>JAMPBQ010000010.1 GCA_023666615.1 Clostridium sp.
CTTCCCCCGAGGAAGAGTGGGGAAAAAGTCATTGCACTTCTTATTGGAAACTTTCCGGGGAGGATTTTTTTTGTTAAGCGGAATAAAATTTGGCTTATTCATTTTTATTTCGTAATTTTGCGGATTAGAATACGACAAATAAAAATTTCAACTAAAATGAGAAAAAATATCGTTGCGGGCAACTGGAAGATGAACACCACCGTGCCCGAAGGCGTGGCCTTGGCCAAGGAAGTGAATGATTGCCTGGAAGGCTTCAAGGCAAACTGCGATGTGGTTATCTGCGTGCCTTTCACGCACCTTGTGCCCGTGTGCGGCGTAATCAACAAGGAGAAGCTCGGCCTTGGAGCTGAGAATTGCGCTGACCACCTGAAGGGAGCGTACACCGGCGAGGTATCCGCACCGATGGTGGCCTCTACCGGCGCCACATACGTGATACTCGGCCACAGCGAGCGCCGCCAATATTACGGCGAGACCTCAGAGACCCTGCGCACAAAGGTGGAGCTTGCCTTGGCAGAGGGCCTTACCCCCATCTTCTGCATTGGCGAGGTGCTTGAGGAGCGCGAGAACGGCACATACAACGAGGTTGTGAAGAAGCAGATTGAAGAGGCTCTCTTCAGCCTGAGCGCAGAGGACTTCGGCAAGCTGATTTTGGCTTACGAGCCCGTATGGGCCATCGGCACCGGCAAGACCGCTACGGCAGACCAGGCCGAGGACATGCACGCCCACATCCGCGCGGTGATCGCAGAGAAGTACGGCAAAGAGGTGGCAGAGAATACCTCAATCCTTTACGGCGGCAGCTGTAAGCCCAGCAACGCAGCAGAGCTCTTCGCGAAGCCCGACGTAGACGGCGGCCTCATCGGCGGCGCAGCCCTGAAGGCGGAGGACTTCATGGGCATTGTGAAGGCATTTTGAACCTAGCTTGAAATTCCGAGGGCTTTTTAGTCTTTAGGATTATTAATATGAAGCTAAAGATATGGATATTGGCGTTGTCGGCCGGCTGCTCGGTGAGCGGCCTGGCCGATGATGCCGTATCATCAAGCCAGGGCCAGTCTATCGTAGACGATATCAATTCGATGGGAGGGTCGGTGTACATATCCCAGCCGCCTGAGCTTGACAATATCACCAACAATGCATCGGCGGCCGCAAGCGAGGCCCAGCATCCGCAGGGACGGCTTTTCGGCTACCGCATCCAGGTGTTCAGCGACAACAATATCCGCACGGCCAAGGCGGGCGCTGAGAACCGCAAGCGGGCCGTGGAGACAGCGCTTCCCGACACCAGGGCTTACATCATCTTTGACGCGCCCTATTGGCGAGTGAAATTTGGCGATTACCGCACCTACGGGGAGGCGGATGAGGCAATGCAGCAGCTGTTGCAGCTATATCCCCAATTCGCGTCGGACGCGAAGATCGTGAAGGAGCGCATCAATACGGCGTCCCAGCGCGGGAACGCCAACTAACAGCATTATTATCGGCGCATGACGCAAGAAGAAAAAATAGAGAAGATCGCGAGCCACATAAAGGCAATCATAGAGCTGATGGGCGAAGACCCTTCGCGAGAAGGGCTTTTGAAGACGCCCTTGCGCAGCGCGAAGGCCTTGGCCTACCTAACCTCCGGCTATGCTCAGGACGCCAGCCAGATGATAGGGCAGGCAGTGTTTGGGCATGAAGGGTCGCGGCTCGTGACTGTGAAGGACATAGAGTTCTACTCCATGTGCGAGCACCACATCCTGCCATTCTTCGGCAAGGTGGCGATAGGCTATATCCCTGACGGGAAGATAGTGGGGCTCAGCAAATTGGCGCGCATCGTGAATGTGTACGCGCGCAGGCTGCAGGTGCAGGAGAGGCTGACGGCCGAGATAGCCCAAGAGCTGCAGCGGACGCTAAAGCCCAAGGGGGTGATAGTGGTTTGCGACGCGCAGCATATGTGCATGAAAATGCGAGGGGTAGAGAAGCAGGAATCCTCGACGGCGACGGTGGAGTACACCGGCGTATTTGAAGAATCGGCGGAGCTTCGCGAAGAATTTTTCCGCTCGCTTGGGCTATAAAATCAGGCTATTGCCGGGCGCAAAAATAGCGTTTGGCTGAAAAATCCCGCGAGTTGGCACAAGAAGCTTAATTATGCTTTGAGTTTGGGAAAAATCACTTTAACTTTGCAATGTCGACAAGACAAAGCGACATCCGACAAAAGCATAAACAATAAAAACACTATACAATGGCAACAACAATCAACTTCGGCAGAGGCACCAACACCACCGCAATGCCCGCAAGCAAGGGAAGCAAGAAATCATCAATCGATAACGACACCTGGAAGAAGGTGGCCATCGGCGGCGTAAGCGCTATCGTATTTGGGGGAGCCGCCTATGCGGCGACATCGATGATGAGCGGAAGCGAAGCGGCCGAGGAATTTGAGGCAAACGACGGAACCGACACAGGCGTGGCAGAGAGCGGCGCAAGCGCGTCGGCATCCGTTCCGGCAGCGGATTTCAACCCCACAATGCAAATGGCCACGTCTGTCAACGACGACATGAGCTTTTCAGAGGCATTTGCCGCAGCCCGCGCAGAGGTGCATGCGGGAGGCATGTTTGAATGGCACGGCCAGGTGTACGGCACATACTATGGCGACGAGTGGGACTCGCTGAGCCCTGACCAGCAGAGCGCCTTCACCGCCGGCACATCCGAGGTGGCGTCAGAGCATAGGGCAGAGGCGCCGAGCGAAGTTGAGGTGGCCACGGTGACAGAAGAAGAAATAGGCGGAATGTCGCCCCTCACACCCGAAGAAGAGGCCGAAACGGGCACAGAGGAAGTTGCTGAGGTGAAGATTGACCGCATCGACTACGACCCGGAAAACGAGGTGAGCACTGCCTACGTTACGGTGGATGACACAGAGGTGATCATGGCCGACATTGACAATGACGGAGTGTTTGACGTGATGTTCATTGACGAGAACAACGACGGCCTTGTAGCTGAGAATGAAGTGTATGACATATCCGATGAGAACATCACGGTGCAGGGCCTCGGCGGCTACAGCGAGCCTACTCTTGATGAATACATCGGCAACGATGATTTCATGGCAAACAATGAGATTGACATCGACAGCATCGAACTCTAAAATATTAGCCAAAACACACTCGTCAGGCGCGGCCCACCAAGGCCGCGCCTTTCGAGGTTAATGGAGGCAGAGCCATCGGGGCATAATTTTTAGCTGACCGATTGCGAAGCCTTCGTTTCTTATAGATATTGCAAAATATTAAAACTAAAGATATTAAGACATGAAAAAACTAATCATCGCGCTTCTTGCGGCTGCGCCTTTGGCCGCCACGGCCATCACGCCGCTATGGCTGAGGGATGCGCGCATATCGCCAGACGGCAAGCAAATAGCGTTTACGTACAAAGGCGACGTATGGACGGTGGCGGCGCAGGGCGGAAAGGCCACTCGCGTGACATCGCTTCCGTCCTACGAGAGCAATCCCATTTGGAGCCCTGACGGGAAAAAGATAGCCTTTGCGAGCGACCGGCACGGCAACGCCGACATATTCATTGTCGACGCTATTGGCGGGACGCCCAAGAGGCTGACATACAATTCCGCGGCAGAGACCCCGGAGACCTTTTCGCTTGACGGCAAGGCCGTGATATTTTCAGCGGCCATACAGGACCCGGCCAAGAGCGCGCTGTTCCCGTCCTCGCGATTCACCGAGGTGTACAGCGTGCCGGTGGAGGGCGGCCAGGCCCAGCAGACGCTTGGGACGCCCGCGGCCATGATCAACCTCGTGCCTTCAGGGAACGGGAAAATGCTATATGAGGACAAGCGAAGCATGGAGAATGAATGGCGCAAGCACCATACATCCAGCGCCGCGCGCGACATATGGGTTTATGACCCCGCAGCGGGCACGCACACCAACCTTACCAGCTTTGCGGGCGAAGACCGCAATCCCGTGGCTTTGGCAGACGGCGCTGTGTACTTCCTTAGCGAGCGCAACGGAGGCAGCATGAACGTGTACAAGGCGTCGCTGGCCGATGCCAGCCAGCCTAAGGCTGTGACATCGTTTAAATCGCACCCTGTGCGCTTCCTTTCGGCTTCAAGCGACGGCAAGACCCTGTGCTATACGTATGATGGCGAGATTTACACACAAGCGGCTGACGGAAAGCCAAAAAAGGTGGCCATTGACCTTACGGTGGACACTCCTGAGGAAGAATACAAGACATCTTTGAGCACGCCTTCAGAAATCGCAGTATCTCCCGACGGCAAGCTAGTGGCACTCATAAGCCGCGGCGAGGTGTTTGTCACCTCGGCCGACTACAAGACAACAAAGCAGATAACCCATACCGCAGCGGCTGAAAGGCATGTGACCTGGGGGCATGACTCCAAAACGCTCTATTACACAAGCGAGAGGGACGGCAAATACAATATATATGAGGCAAAGCTGGTGCGCGAGGACGATCAGAATTTCGCCAACGCCACGCTGGTGGAAGAAATGCCGGTGTTCAAGGCCGATGGGCATGAGCGCACAGTGCCGGTGATGTCTCCCGACGGCAAAAAGCTGGCGTTTATCTTGGACCGCACCAAGCTGGCGGTGAAGGATATGAAGAGCGGCAAGGTGACGGAAGTGACTGATGGCAAGACCACAACCTCGCGCAACGGCGCATTTGACTACAAGTGGAGCCCGGATTCAAAATGGATAGCCCTGGAAATCATCGACCGCAAGCATGACCCGTACTATGACATAGCCATCGTGAATGTTGAGGACGGGAAAATGTACAACCTCACAGAGACAGGATATTTCGACATGTCGCCCCGCTGGGCAATGGACGGCAACGCCATAGTGTTCGCGTCGGACCGGTACGGCATGCGCAACCATGCGTCGTGGGGGTCGATGAACGACGTGATGATGGTATTCCTCAATCGCGAGGCATATGACAAGTTCAAGCTAAGCAAGGAGGACGCAGAGCTGGCTGAGGCTGCCGAAAAAGAGAAAAAGAAGAAAGAAAAAGAGGCTGAGAAAGACAGCAAGGATAAAAAGGACGACAAGAAGAAGGAGGATAAAAATGACGATAAGAAAGACGACGCCAAGGCAATAGTGTTTGAGCCCGAGAATGTGCGCGACCGCGTGGTGCGCCTTTCGCCCTTCTCCTCCGACCTTAACGACGCCATTGTCACGGCGGACGGCGAGAAGCTGTTCTTCATAACCTCCGGCACAGACAACAACACTCTTTGGGAATTTGACATGCGCGAGGGAGAGATATCCTCATCGAAGAGCATATCGAAGGGATTACGAGGATTTGACGCGACTAACGACCTGAAGACCATACTCCTAGCGGGCTCTTCAATCCAAAAGCTGAATCCGGCTAGCGGCAAGCTTACCCCCATCACCTACAGCGCGACATTCAAGATTGACCCTGCCGCTGAGAGGGAATACATGTACGACTACATCGTGCGCGAAGAAGGGGCGAGATTCTACGAGCCAGGCATGCACGGAGTAAATTGGAAAGAGCTTACGGACCATTACCGCAAATTCTTGCCCCACATCAACAACAATTATGATTTCTCTGAGATGGAGAGCGAGATACTTGGCGAGCTCAACGTAAGCCACACCGGATCAGGCTACCGTGGGGGAGCTTCGGCTCGCACGGCTGAGCGCACAGGCAACTTGGGACTGCTCTACGACATGGCCTATGCCGGCAATGGCATGCGCATAGAGGAGATTGTGGCCGGAGGCCCATTTGACCGCGCGGCCACAAAGGCCAAGCCGGGCGTGATCGTAGAAAAGATAAACGGAGAGGAGATTACACCCGACAATGACATTACAATCCTGCTCACCGACCTTGCCGGGCAGAAAACGCTGGTGTCGCTTTATGACCCCGCGACAGGGGAAAGGACGGACGAGGTGGTGCGCCCAGTAAGCTCGGGCACAATGAGCGATTTGCTCTACGAGCGCTGGGTGAAGAATCGCGCCGCGGACGTAGACCGCTGGAGCAACGGCCGCCTTGGCTATGTACACATTGAATCTATGGATGACGCATCATTCCGCCGCGTCTATGCCGACCTCCTTGGAAAATACAATGACCGCGAGGGCGTGGTGATAGACATTCGCGGCAACGGTGGCGGACGCCTGCATGAGGATATCGAGGTGCTCTTCTCCGGCGAGAAATACCTTACACAGGTGGTAAGGGGCCAGGAGGTGGGTTCGATGCCATCACGCCGTTGGAACAAGCCGTCGATTATGGTTGTGGCTGAGCCATGCTACTCCAACGCGCACGGGACGCCGTGGGTGTACAGCCTGAAGGGTCTGGGCAAGACTGTGGGCATGCCCATAGCCGGCACAATGACGAGCGTAAACTGGGTGACACTGCAAGATCCGACACTCTATTTCGGCATACCCGTGACCGGGCACCGCACCAACGAAGGCTATTATCTTGAGAATCACCAGCTGGAGCCCGACATCAAGGTTGATAACAATCCGGCGGACGTGGTGAAAGGCGAGGACGCCCAGCTGCGCGCCGCAGTGGAGGAGCTGTTGAAGGAGATTGGGAAGTGAGTTTTCTAGTCTTTAGTTTTTAGTCTTTAGTTTTTAGATTTTAGTCTTTGGATATTAGTTTTTGAGCTAAAACTATTTGAGATTTATATGTGGCCGTTTGCATCAAAAAAGAATCTTGAGGAGAGCGGGCTTTTGCAAGGGTTCACCGAGTGCCATTGCCATCTTGTGCCCGGAGTTGACGATGGCGTCAGGACACTCAATGAAGCCTTGTCGATACTATCGGCCTACGAAGAGGCCGGGATAGAAAGCGCTTGGATAACGCCTCACATAATGGAGGACATGCCAAACAATACCGAGGATCTGCGGAAGAAGTTTGATGAGCTTAAGGCCGCGTATAAAGGCCATATAAAGCTCAGGCTTGCGTCGGAAAACATGCTTGACAACCTGTTTGAGGAGCGATTGCAGAACCGCGACTTTCTGCCACTTGGCGAGCTCAACGACCATTTGCTCGTTGAGACCTCCTTCTTTACTCCGCCCGCGGATTTGGACGACAAGCTTATGAGGGTGAAAGAGGCGGGATTTTTCCCGCTTCTGGCCCACCCCGAGCGCTACATGTATATGGAGATGGCCGACTATGATAGGCTGCATTCGCAGGAAATACGCTTGCAGCTCAATCTTTATTCGCTCTTTGGCATGTATGGGCCGGAGGCGGAGCAGAAGGCGAAAAAAATGCTTAAGAAAGGCATGTACTCCGCTGTGGGCACGGATACCCACCGCCTCAGGCAGCTGGAATTTGCCTTGCATGAAAAGCGTCTGGAAAAGAGCGAGATTGACGCCATAATGCAAATTAGGGAGAACACCACCCTGACGCCGAGCTGAGTATGCAAATAATCCTATGTTATATAATTATTTATTTATTTATAAATCTGATGTCATGAGAAAGATTTTGGTTTTATCGCTGGCGGCGCTATTCGGCGCCAGCTTGGCCAGCGCGCAAAGCGCAGCCCGCACAGACAGGGGCATGAGCGTGACCACCGCGGATGGGCGCCTCGTAGAGATAACGCTTTATTCCGACGATATAGCCCGCATTGTGAAATATCCCACGGGGACGCCTGCGGAAATCGACAAAGGCTTTGCTGTGACAATGACTCCCGAAAATGTCAAGGCTAAATATGCTGAAGGCAAAGAGAGCGCGTCGCTCAGCACGCCGGCTATGAAGATAAGCGTTGAAAAGATCGACGGATCGATAAGATTCTATGACGCAAAGGGGAAGCTGATGGTGGCCGAGGACGGCCCGGCCAGCTTCAAGGAGATAACCGACGGCGTAGACAAGGGGCTGTACAATGTGGCCCAGGCATGGAAGATGGACGGCAACGAGCCCATATACGGACTTGGCAACCTTGAAAACGGCCGGATATCGCAAAGGGGAGTGAACCGCACCCTTGAGCCCGGCAACGTGGAGGATGGCATCACGTTCTTCCAGTCGGTGAAGGGCTATGGCATATATTGGGACAACTATTCTCCCACGGACATTTCCGATTCAGGCGCTGCCGTGAAATTCGACTCCCCAGTAGGCCAGGCCGTTGACTATTATTATATGCAAGGCGGAGATTCAGACGGCGTGATCGCCTGCGCCCGCGAGCTCACAGGCCGCGTGCCCATGCTGCCGCTTTGGACTTATGGATATTGGCAATGCCGCGAGCGCTACAAGACCCAGGAGGAAATCATGGAAGTGGCGCGCAAATACCGCGAGACCGGCGTGCCCGTGGACGGCATGATTCAGGATTGGCAATATTGGGGCAACAATTATCTGTGGAATGCAATGGAATTCCTTGGAGAAAGATACACAAGGCCGCAAATGATGGTGGACAGCCTGCATAATATGAACACCCACCTGATTATCTCTATCTGGTCCTCATTCGGCCCTCACACCAAGGGATATCAGCAGATGGACTCCATAGGCGCGCTTTTCAACATCAAGACATGGCCCGAGAGCGGCATCGACAATATATGGCCTCCGCGCTATGACTATCCTTCCGGCGTACGCGTATACAATCCTTATCGCGAGGAAGCCCGCGACATTTACTGGAATAATCTTCTCCGCCTCTACAATTATGGCATTGACGGATGGTGGATGGACAGCACAGAGCCCGATTTCTTCAGCCCCACAAAGGAAGACCTTGACACGCCCACTGGGATGGGCTCCTTCCGCCGCTGGAGAGGAGCTTTCCCCATCGCCACCGTTGGGGGAGTGCATGACCACCAAAAGGCCATAAACAAGGACAGGCGCGTATTCATCCTCACCCGCAGCGGATGGATGGGCCAGCAGCGCTATGGCAGCAATGTCTGGACGGGCGATGTGACCTCCACTTGGGAAAACCTCCGCGCGCAGCTGGGCGCGATGCTTAACTTCTCCATGACCGGCAATCCAATGACCAACAGCGACCTAGGCGGTTTCTTTGCCAACGGCTACAATCGAGTTTACAAGGGAAAGCCCGCCTATGAGAATCCAGCATACCAGGAGCTCTATGCCCGCTGGATGCAGATGGGCGCCTTCACGCCCATGATGCGCAGCCATGGCACTGACACTCCACGCGAACTATATTTCTACGGCAAGCCCGGCGAACCGGCCTACGATGCCCTTCTTGGCGCAATAAAGCTGCGTTACAGCCTCTTGCCCTATATCTACAGCACATCGTGGGACGTAAGCAAGAACCACGGCACCTTTATGCGCGCCCTGCCCATGGATTTTGCGCATGACGAATCCACATGGAATCGCAGCGACGCCTACATGTTTGGCCGCCAGCTGTTTGTCGCTCCTATCATTAGAGCAATTTACACGCCTGAAGTCATAAAGCGCACGAAGACGGATGAAGATGGATGGAACAAGGACCAGACTGGACAGCCGATTCAATCAACAGGCGGCGAAGTTGACTTCACCCAAGCCAAGACTGTGGAAATAGCACTTCCCGCAGGCGCTGATTGGTGGGGATATTTTGACGGAAAAAAATATAAAGGCGGAGAGACTGCCACCATTGAGGCTACGCTGGCTACAATACCTGTATTCGCACGCGAAGGCGCTATCGTGCCAATCGGGCCTGATGTGCAATACGCGGAGGAGAAGCCATGGGACAATCTTACAATAAAGGTATTCCCCGGCGCCGACGGAGAGTTTACGCTATATGAGGATGAGGGCGACAATTACAATTATGAGAATGGAGCCTACACGGAGATTCCCATGAAATGGAACGACAAGGCTCGCACGCTCACAATCGGACAGCGCAATGGTGAATATCCGGGCATGATAGAGAATCGCAAATTCAGCGTAGAACTTCCTGATGGAACATCGCGCACAGTGGAATATTCAGGGAAGAAAGCCACGGTGAAATTATAAGATCGATGAAAAGAATATTTATGGTTCTTGCCTTCGCCATTGCCCTGTCAATGGCGAAGGCCGAGAGCCAATTCGCAAATGGGAGGCTGACGGTTGACGGCAAAGAGTTCTTTATATGCGGGGGCGAGCTGGGCAACAGCGGAGCCACCTACAAGGAGGATATAGACGATTCGTTTCGCAGGCTAAAGGAAATGAACCTGAATGCGGTGCTGGCCCCCGTTTACTGGGATATGCTAGAGCCGGAAGAGGGGAAATTTGACTTTTCGCAGATAGACATGCTGATAGAGGCAGCCGAGCGCGAGGACATGCGAGTGGTGCCGCTGTGGTTTGGCGCATGGAAAAATTCCATGAGCTGCTACGCGCCTGCGTATGTCAAGATGGACACAAGGCGATTTCCCCGCGCCCGCACGTCGGCCGGGAAGGCGCTGGAGATAGCGTCGCCCTTTTATCCCGAGCTGCTCAAGGCTGACATGAAGGCATTCGGCGAGCTTTGCCGATACATTGCAAAGAGGGATATGTCATCGCGCGTCATAATGCTGCAGATTGAGAATGAGATTGGAATGCTTGAGGACGCCCGCGACTACAGCGAGAACGCGGAAAAGGCCTATGGCGAGGGCGTGCCGAAGGAATTGACGGCATGGCTCAGCGCCCATAAGAAAGAGCTGCATCCCAAGATGCTGGCGAAATGGAAAGAAAACGGAAGCAAGAAGGCCGGGGCATGGGAAGAAGTGTTTGGCGCAGGGTTGGAGACAGATGAAATATTCCAGGCATGGGTTTACGCCCGTTATGTGCAGAATCTCGCCGCATTGTCAAAGAGCGTAAGCGCAATGCCGGTGTACGTGAATGCGGCCTTGAACAGCCGCGGCCGCAAGCCGGGGCAATACCCCTCGGCGGGACCGCTGGCGCACCTGAAGGACGTGTGGAAGGCTGCGGCGCCTGATGTTGACATGCTTTCGCCTGACATCTACGATACAGGATTTGAGGACTGGACATCGCAGTACGCGATGGCTGACAACACGCTGTTTGTGCCTGAAGCGAAGCGCTGCGACGCCAACGGGGTGCAGGCGCTCTATATCCTTGGCAAGCATAAGGCCATCGGGTTTAGCCCATTTTCCATTGAAAACGGGCCGATTTCGGCGGAAGACAATTTGGCCAAAGCGTATGACATAATAGAGCAGATTTATCCGTTCACTGCAAGCCATGAGACTGATGGCATCCTTTTGGACGCTGATAAGGAATCAATAGAGAAGATCGACGGGGATTTGCGCATGACAATATCGCACTACTATACATTGCCGTGGGACTCCGCCGCGGCCGACAAGGCCAACTGGGGCACGACCGGGGGGATGATAGTGAAGCTTGCGCCGATGGAGTATATCATAGCCGGAAGCGGGCTTGTGGTGAAATTTGAAGACGCTAAGGCGGGCAGAGACCAAGCGCAGAGGGGCGAGGACGGCTTTGCCGTGGATGGATCGTCGGCTGACGCCACGCAGGCGGCAGACCGGCAGATTGGCATCCTTGACGTCGCCCAAGTGAAAGTGGGGGAGGATGGGACGCTCATAGCTCAACGCAGATACAACGGCGACGAGACGCACCAGGGAAGGCATGTGCGCATACCTGTTGGCCGATGGGAGATGCTGAGGGTGCGATTGTATGAGTATTAAATGGGGGGCTTTTAAGGACTTTAAGGCAATGGGAGGCTATTTTTCGCGGAGTTGGCGGAGGTAGTCGCCCGGGGTGATTCCTTCGAGTTTTTTGAAGGCGCGGAAGAATGTGGCCCTGGAATTGAATCCGGCCTTTTCAGAAAGGGCGACGAGGGTGAAAGCCTGTTTCTTGTCGGCTTGGGCCAGCCGCTTGAATTCCTCTACGCGAAATTCGTAGATATAATCGTAATACGAAGTGTGGAGGTGCTGGCTGAACACGTAGCTCAGCTTATGGCTGGAAACGCCCACTTTGTCGGCGATTGTGGCTATCTTCAAATCGGGGTCGGTGTAAATCTTTGTGTCCAAAAGAAGGGTCCTGACTTGCTTGGCTATCTTTGCGCACTCCTTTTCCGAAAGGTAGTTTGTGGCGTATTTCTTGCCTTCCGCCTCTTGGGTCTGAGCCTCATCCGCAGGCTGTGGCGAAGCTTGGCTGGTGTGGGATGGGGATTCGCCATTGTCCATAGCGGACTGGCCGCTGTCTGGCCTGCGATGCCTTTTCTTGTAGATGTAGAGCGTGTAGGCCCAGCCTGCGGAGACAATGACAATTATAGATATGGCGAGGCCAAACCAGAAAATGTTGGCGTATCCTTTTGGGTTATGCACGGCAATGTTTGTCTCGGTGAGGGGATTGCCTATTTGACGCACCAAAAGGGAGACGGATGTTTCTCCGGCGGTGTGCAGGGGAATGTTCATGTCGGAGCCTACGTGCGTCCAAGAGCCGCCCTTGTCGGTGGAATATTCATACCTCGGCATTTCGTTTCCGCTAAAGGCTGCATCAGTGAGCGAAAGCTTGACGTTTTTCTGCGGAGAAGACAGCTCGACGATGTATGCGTCATTCGATTTCGGATATTTAAGCATTCGCTTTCCGTCGGCTTCGGCAATGAAGGAAGGGTGAGCCTTTCTGCGGGAAAGGATGCCATCGGTGGCTGATTTAAGGTTGGAATGAAGCAGGCCGGCTGTATGGCAAAGATACAGGATGCCATCCGCGGAAATTTTTGGCGCGCCGGAGTTGAACATTGGCGTGGGTATTCCGTCGGCGAAGCCATAAAGGGAAAGGGAGTCGTCGAAAGGAGAGCACCTGTAAAGCCCGTTGGCCGTAGTAATCCAAATGTGGCCATAGTCATCTTCCACTACGCCTCTCGCCTCGGATATAGATGATACAAGCCTGTTGATTTCAGAACGTTTCAGATCGGAATCGTAAACGGAAATTTGGCCGGAGTTTGTGACTACCCATAGAGAATGGTTGCGCGTTTCATAGATTTGGCGCACATCCTTTTCGGTGATTTTATCTGAAAGGGAGAGTGTTGACTTGTCAGTGTCGATGCTGTATGTGCCCATTGCCGATGCGGCCCATCCCCTACCATGGGAATCAAAGAAAACGGAATAAATGTTGGCGAGCGAATCCTTTTCTTCGGCCACTTCGATGCGCGTAAGCATATCTGACCCGTTTGTTTTTATCACGCCGGAAGAGGTGCCCATCCATAAATTTCCGCTTTTGTCGACGGAAAGGGAGAATACAGAGCCATGGACGGCTTTGTCGTGATGACGCTTTATTTCGCCCGTCGCGGGATCAAAGATGGCTAGGCCTCCGCCGTAGGTGCCAATGGCGTACTTGCCTTTGTACTTTTCGATTGTAAGGACGAGGCCTGTTCCCAGCTGCTCTTTGGAAATATGGCAAGTCTTTCCGGTGGCCTTATTTAAGAAGAAGGCGCCATTTCGCGTGCCCACCATAAGTTCGTCTCCGTCAGTGTAAACGGCCCGAACCGAAAGGTCATCGCCCGCGGCCGGAATATCGAAGATGGAGAAAATGTCATTTTTCAAAAGAGAATGCTCGGCCCCCATCATGTAATAACCGAGGTGCATGCGGTCAAATCGGTCAATCATAATGGCATATACCTGGCGGTTGTGGTCGTCGTTTGACTTTAGGCGGGTGATGTTGAAAGGAGTAACAGTCTCTGTGGCCTTGTCAAGCCTGAAAACGCCGTCGCCATCGGTCGAGATAAATATATTTCCGCGAGAATCATTGTCAATCTCGGTGATTATGATGCCTTCACCGCAGTTTATGGCGTGAGAGGAGCCCTTGTTTATGTCGATAACGGCAATGACGCCCGTGGAGGAGCTGGCGTATAGCCTGTCGCCGTCGCGTAGGAGGTCGGTGGCGTTGATCGGCCCGTAAAGGAGGGTCGGCTTCTTAGTCTGCAAGTCTATAGAATACACTCCCTGGTCCGTGGCTATGAAGGCGCGCTGGCCATCGGGTATTATTGACTTGATTTTGAATGTCCTAAGCAACGGCCCATAGCAATGGCTCAAATCGGGGGAAGCCACATAGAATCCTGAGTTGGTGCCGATTAGAATTGAATCGCTTGAAGTCACGGCCAGACATGTGGCGGAGCCGATCTCCTTTTCGAGCACGCGGGAATATTGACTGTCGGCTGAGGTGAAGTCAATAAGATATACGCCATTGCCTGTGGCCGCCACAATATCGGAATTGGCAGTCTCCACGAATGCGTAAGCGGTTGAGGGGAGACCGTTTGCGTCAAGGATGGAAGTGTGCATGCTGTTGTTCCCGTCAAAGGCTATGATTTCCTTGTCAGTGCCTATCCACAGCATTTGGTTGGAATCCTTGTGGAATGTATGCACGGTGGATGTGCGCAGAGCTCCACTGGAGGGTATGTCAGTGAACACCAATGTTTTTGACTGCGCAAACATTGGCGGGGCAAAAATCAGCGTTAGTATGCAGATAAAGAGTTTAGTCGCGTTCATTTGTCGAAAATTCGGCAGGAGATGTGATGATGTTTATTTTAAGACGGCTTTAAGGGGGGTGCGCAGGCGTTCGCTTTGGGCAGTGATTATCTCATTCCATGCTTCGGCGTCCTTCACAGAGCCTTTGCTCCAGGCAGAGCCCCAATAATACGTGAAAGGCTCGCCGGGGACATAATTGCCGAATGCGAGGGCCTGGCCGACAGCGTTTGCCTTAACTTGGTCAAAGGCGACGAATTGAAGAGAATCAGCGCCGGGCATGATCAAGCCAACGAAGATTTGGCCATTGTCGGCAGACAAGTCGTCAGAGAGGTCGACGACAGAGATGGCGCCGGAGCCTTCGAGCAGGGAGAAGCCTTCGGGGTTGTCGGCATGCACTACGATGCCGGCAACGATGGGGGTGGGGGATTCCACGGCTTGATACGTGGAGCTTACCTTATTGAAATGCGAGAGCTTGTCAAGGGATACCATGCGCGATTCAACTATGTATTTTTGCTGTCCATTTTCGTCAAGGCCAAAGGGGATGGAATCAATGGTGAATTTCACCGTCAGGCGAAGCGGGCCGTTGTCAACCACCTCGTAGCTGTCATATGCCGTAGGATAGCAGATTGCGGAATCCAAGACAAGGGCGTTGGCGCCTGCGCCAAGCGTCGGGCCGACCGTGTACCCGTCGAATCCTTCGCCGTGGTCTTTGTGATAGGATATCTTTTCCGGTCCATGGTCAAGATTGTAGAACCTATCAACGATAGGAGCCGGATTGCGCTTGCACCAAATGTCGTAGCCATGCACCTTTCCGCCGCCACGCTTGAACGAAGGCCCATAAAGGCGATAGCCGGAATGCTCATTTTCCCAAGCGAAGTCGTCCTGGCAGTCAGGACGAACCGTATACGCAAGCGTTGAGGAAGGCGCCTCCGAGCTCTTTATGTATTTTTCATCAAGGTCAACGCTTTTCTTTATATAATATGTGGCGGAGCTGTTGGCTGAGACAGAGGCGGGGAAAATAAGCGCGCCGTCGCTTGTGATTTGATATGTGACAGGACGGCCTTCTTCGTTGACCAAAGCATAGGAACCGGATTCGTCGGCGAATGCCGCGGGGGCGGGGACGACCTCCACAATCTCCTCTATGCGGTCGATGGGAGAATCATTTGTGGCAATTATGCGTGAGGCGGAATCGCCGGCGCATGAGCAAAGGCCTAAGGCTGAGCTCGACAAAAATATTGCAAGGATGCGGAAAAGATAGCTGTTAGTCATGGTGGATATAAGTGTAACAAGGAATAACAGACGCAAATTTAAACAAAATAACTGAAATTACAATAATTTGATACCTAAAAATTTGTCATATATGGGAAATATTTCGCCTTTGGGGCGTGTAAATGATTAGTTGTGTGAAAAATAAGGTTTGTGCGCTAGGATCGGGCGCATTGACCGGCTGCCGGTTTGGAATAAGCTCGCAAGGCCCAAAATCAGGCTAAAATAATAACTTGAAACGGAAAAGGCGTCTCAATTTATTATTTTTTGAGATAGTATGCATTAATTATATTTTTGAAAATCAGGAGAGTTAACCGATTTAACATTCATTATAATTTTTCACAACATATAGAGGTGTATTGATACGCGGGTAGGGGAGGCGAGGCAGTAAATTTGCAACCGAATGGAAAAGCGCCATTAAGAATCCGAGTGGAATAGAGCCATGAAAAATGGATATGGGCCATGAAAAAACTGAATGGGAAAGCGCCATGAATGAAAATTGAAAAAACATTTTAATTTTACCAAATAATACCAAAACCAATTCATGAAAGGAAAGAGCAAACGAATCGACACGTGCCTTAGGGCCGCGGTTGTAGCCTCAGCAATGCTGATGGGGTCACCCCTGATGCCTTGGGGCGCGCCGATGACCATGCACGCTGCCGACCAGACCACCTACACAATCAAGGGTACGGTGGTCGACTCTGAAGGCGAGCCTTTGATAGGCGCGTCAGTGATTGTGGCCGGCCAAAGCGCCGGAGTTTCAACCGACATTGACGGCAACTTCACGCTGCCCGGCGTAAGCACCGGCGCGGTGATAACCGTTTCATACGTCGGCTTCAAGCCCATCGAAGTAAAGGTGGACGGACAGCACGATTATGAAATCGTGATGAAAGAAGACTCAAATGTGCTTGACGAAGTGGTAGTCGTTGGCTACGGCACACAGAAGAAAGCCACCATGACCGGCGCCGTCACCGCCATCGGCTCGGCGTCATTTGAGAAAAAGGGAAGCCTCTCGAGCCCCGTGCAGGCTCTGCAGGGTCAGGTGCCCGGCGTAATCATTACCCGCAGCTCCTCGGCGCCTGGCGACGAAAGCTGGGGCATGAAGCTGCGCGGCGCCGTTTCGAAAAACAATTCCGACCCCCTGATTATCATCGACGGCATCGAGTATGAGAGCGTAAACGAGCTCCGCCTCCTTAACCCGAACGATATCGAATCGATGAACTTCCTGAAGGACGCCGCGGCGTCAATCTACGGTTCGAAGGCTGCGGGCGGCGTTGTTATCATCACAACCAAGAAAGCCTCCGAGGCCAAGACTCGCGTAGAGTATAGCGGTTCGTTCACATATAAGAAGATTGGTCTTTCATCTGAAATGATGTCGCTCGACCAGTGGTCAGACGCTGTGCTTCAGGCCCGCGCCAACGACGGCTATGACGACACCGACGTTTGGGTCCGCTACGCCAAGTTGGCCCAGCAATATAAGAATAAGTACATCGACCTGGCCAACAGCGGCCACCCCTACGGCGGCACCGCATTCACCGACGTCGACGACTTCACATTCTTCGACACAAACTGGCAGGACATCATGTGGGGCGACTCATGGTCCACGAGCCACGAAGTGGCAGTTTCCGGCGGTAAGGAAGGCGCGCTGTTCCGCCTGTCGCTCGGCTACATGTACGACGATTCAAACCTGAAGTGGGGCAACAACAACAACAACCGATTCAACTTCCGCTTGACCAACACATTCGACCTGGCCAAGAACCTCAAGCTGAACTCAATCGTCAGCTACAACCGCCAGGACCAAGTTTCGCCCACCCAGATTGGATCGGCCCTCAACAGCCAGACCACTCAGCCCGGCTTCCCCTCCAGCACTGTAGACGGTAAGCCTTACGGCTGGGGCACATGGGGCACTCCCAACTGGAAGGCTGAGCTCGGCGGCGACAACAAGCTGAAGGTATCCGCCATCAACATTTCGGAGACCATCAACTGGGAAATCTTGAAGGGACTTCGCGCCGTGGGCACCGTTGGCTACAACACCTCAACAGCCACACGCGACACCAAGTCAGTATCCATTGATTTCTACAACTACGCCGGCACAAAGCTGATCAACACCAGCCCCGTCGAGGCCGACACCTATTATGCAAAGTCAAGCTCGCGCACCGACTTCTATTCAGTGCAGGGCTACCTCGAATGGAACAAGCTCTTCGCCGAGAAGCATGACGTCAAGCTCATGGGCGGTGTGCAATACAACCTCAAGCAATACGATTACAACAGCACCACGGCCAAGGAAATCAATCCTTCGCTCGACGTAATCAACGGCTCCGGCGAAATCTCAATCAGCCCGAGCGCTTGGGAAGAGGCAATCATGTCGTACTACGGACGCGCCAACTACGCTTACCTCGACAAATACCTCCTCGAAGGCCAGGTCCGCTACGACGGCAGCTCCAAGTTCCAGCCTGAAAACCGCTGGGCAGCATTCTGGGGCGTATCTGCAGGCTGGCGCATCTCGCAGGAGAAATTCTGGGAGCCCATCCGCGGATTCATCAACGAACTGAAGATTCGCGCATCATACGGCAACGTCGGCAACCAGGGCGGCATCGACCGCTACGACGGCTCGCTCCTCTACAACTTTGCTTCTTCGAGCGGCATCCTTATCAACGGCAACCTCGTTTCCACTCTCAACACCAACGGCAAGCTCGTATCGACCGACCGCACATGGGAGCGTGTACACAACTATAACCTTGGCGTTGACTTCGGATTCTTCAACAGCCGCTTGAGCGGTACTGTCGAAGTGTTCCGCAAGAAAATCAACAATATGCTCATCGACGTGAACTATCCCGGCATCCTCGGCGACAGCGCCCCTACTGCCAACCTCGGCAAATTCAAGGCTTGGGGCTGGGAAGGCCAGGCTACATGGCGCGACCGCATCGGCAGCTTTGGCTACCACGTGGGCGGAACCTTTACCTACGCCGACAACAAGCTTCTTGACAACGGCGGCGATGGCTCCATCGCCAACGGCGTGCGCAGCAACCGCGAGGGCTATCCCCTGAACTCTGTGTTCGGCTTGCGCTACTGCGGCAAGATACAGACAGAAGAGCAGCTCGAGAAATACATCGACCGCTACGCCGGCACATCGCAAATCGGCAATATCAGCAAGATTCGTCTTGGCGACAATATGTTTGAGGACGTGAATGGTGATGGCAAGCTTACGGCTGACGACTACGTATACCTCGGCACCGACGACCCCAAGATTCAGTTCTCATTCAACGTAGGATTTGACTGGAAGGGATTTGACATTGAACTCGTGTTCCAGGGCGCCGCAAAGCGCACCGTATGGCGCGACGACGCCAACCGCATTCCAATGCGCTCGGTGTACCTCAACAGCCCTTCTTACTCAGTGGGCCGCGTATGGTCGCTTGACAATCCCAATGGATTTTATCCTTCATACACCAATGAGGGCGACATCAACACCTACAATTACCAGTGCTCATCTTGGTCAGTGCAGGACGGCAGCTACCTCCGCCTGAAGAACGTGACCGTAGGCTACAGCCTGCAGCCCTCAACGCTTAGCAAGCTCAAGGGCATCAGCAGTCTGCGCGTCTATTTCACCGGCACCGACCTATGGGAGCACAGCAAGATTAACGACGGCTGGGACCCCGAAGCATCGCGCAACGTGAGCGGCGTATCCCGCTATCCCTTCCTGCGCAACTTCACCGTAGGCCTCAACATCGGATTCTAATTTAGATTTTCTGATTAAACAAAAACAAAGCAACAACAAATGAAATCAATCATAAAATCAATGACAGTCGCCGCCCTGGCCCTGCTGTCGACATCTTGCCTTGACCTTGATCCCAAGGATCAGCTCTCGGATGGCAACCTGTGGGACCGCGCCGCCGACTTCCAAAACTTCGCCAACAATTTCTATGGCTGGACCATTGATTTCGGCTCCGTTGTGATTCGCGACGGCCAGCACAGCGACATTCGCTCCGACATCATGGCGCTGAAGGGCAGCAAGAACGTGTACTCAAACGGCACGAACACAATTCCCCAAAGCGACGGCCTCTACACCGGCAACTACGCCAATATCCGCCGCTGCAACCTCCTTTTGGAGAACGCTCCCGGATTCGCCCAGCAAGAAGACATCGCCCAGTATGTGGGTGAGGCCTACTTCTTCCGCGCATATGAATACTTCAACTTAATGCAGGCCTATGGCGACTTGATCATTGTTGACCATTCGCTCGACGTAACCGATGAGCTCATGAAGGCAGAGCGCAGTGACCGCGTTGAAGTGGCCCGTTTCATTATCGACGACCTCAACAACGCTGCCGCCAAGCTGAAGAAATTCTCGGAAGTGCCCTACGGCCGCATCAGCCAGGAAGGCGCCTACGCCTATCTGAGCCGCGTGGCCCTCTACGAAGGCACATGGCAGAAATTCCGCAACAACGAGACTGTGGCCAAGGAATTCCTGGGCATTGCAGCCGACGCCGCCAAGAAGGTGATCGACTCCAAGACATTCGAGCTCTTCTACAACGCAGCACTCGGCACCGACTCCTACCGCTACATGTTCGTCCTTGAGGACGTGAAGAACAACCCCGCCGGCCTGACAAAGAGCGCCAACAAGGAGTACATCTTCGTTCGCTGCCACGATGAAGAGCTGAAGAGCATCGGCTACAACATCAGCTACGGCACAAGCCCCAGCGGCGGCGACGGCCTGGCATCAAAGAAATTCGCCGACCTCTTCCTTTGCGATGACGGCCTGCCCATCGAGGTTTCGCCCAAATTCCAGGGCTACACCAACATCCGCAGCGAATGGCAGAACCGCGACGTGCGCATGAGCACCATCCTCTGCCCTCCCGGAGCCAACATCTTCGTCACCGGCTACAAGGCCCACGTGAACTGGAACGATACCGACGAGCCCCAGATCAGCAACTTCAATCCCAACTACAACACCGGCTACAACAGCTGGAAATGGATTGGCGAGCGTCAGGCCACTACCGGCAAGGAGAGCTTCGACTTCCCCATCATCCGCTACGCTGAAGTGCTTCTGAACTATGCTGAGGCAGTGTACGAGCGCGACGGAAGCATCAGTGACAACGATCTGGCCATCTCCATCAACCTTACCCGCAAGCGCATCAACGAGAAGATGCCCGACCTTACCAACGCTTTCGTCACCACCAACGGCCTTGACATGCGCACCGAAATCCGCCGCGAGCGCACCATCGAGCTCTTCAACGAGGGCTTCCGCATTGACGACCTCAAGCGCTGGAAGACAGCTGAGACCGAAATGCCTCAGGCATTCCGCGGCAGCAAATTCGTAAGCGGCACTCAGGACGCCGACGGATTCCTCATCTTTGAGGACGCAAGCGACCGCCAGTGGCTGGAGCGCAACTATCTGCTGCCCCTCCCCGTGGACCAGCGCCAGCTCAATCCCAACCTCGGCCAAAATCCCGGATGGACGAATTGATTTAGTCTTTAGTTTTTAGTCTTTAGGCTTTAGTTAAATTTTGAACAATAAAATTAAGATGAAACTTCAAAATATATTCAAAGGTGTGGCCCTTCTCGGCGCGTCGGCATTGATGCTGACATCATGCGACGACGAGAAGCTGCTGACCACCGACTTTGAAGAGGTGCGCATACCCACGGAGGTGCAGCTACACGTGAGCGAGATACTGCCTCTGGGCGTGGGCATGGATTCCACCCTCTCCTATACTCTTTTGCCCCTCGATTTCCCCGATCGCGAAGTGCGCTTCCTGACATCGAACGAGAATGTGGCCACTGTGGACGCAAACGGCACCGTGCATGGCGTATCAGTGGGCGAGGCAACCATCACCGCCACCCTGCCTATTGGCTTTGGTCCCAACTCCACCGTCACAGTGCAGGTAATCCAAGAGGTTGTAAGGGCTGAATCTCTGACAGTGGTTAACACTACTGACCTCGGCGAAGAAGGCACAATTTTCGTTACCGACGAGCTGCAGCTCAAGGCCGACATCATGCCTCTGAACCACACCTATGACAGAGTGATTTGGTCTTCATCGAATGAGAATATAGCCACAGTGGATGAGAATGGCCTTGTGAAGTGCCTCGCCGTCGGCGACGTCACTATCACCGCAGTCACCACCGACCGCAGCGGCGTAAAGGGCTCAATCGACCTCCACATCGAGGCATACATCGCGGCAGAATCGCTGAGCATCGAGCCTTTGGCAGAGCCTATCGGCATCCTTGGCGGCGACGTTGCACTCAATGTGACTTATTTCCCCGCAGGCGCAACCCTCGGCTCTGTTGAATGGTCATCGTCAGACGAGACAATCGCCACCGTACACCGCGGCGTTGTAACTCCCACAGGCTTCGGCAACGTGACCATCATGGGCACTTGCGTTGAGACAGGCGAAACGGCCCAGGTGACAATCCACGTGCTCGAAGGCTGGTACGTATGGGATGCATCCAACGCGTTCACCGGCTTCAACAAGCAGACATCTTGGATTTCCAACAACGAGACACCGCTTATTGAGAATGGCGCATGGCATGTAATCTTCCCCGACGCAGGCACAGGCAAGTGGCGTCGCGACATCAAGCTGAATTGCGATAACAACAACCTCTTCCAGATGCACAAGGATCGCCCCGTGCTGGCTATGCGATGCACAATCCAAAAGGGCGGCAACAACACCTGGGACGTGCGCGATTCCGGCAACCCGAGGGACAACAACGGATACGACTTGGCCGACGGCACCCGCCTGATCATGATCGACCTCACAAGCAAGTTCACCGGCTGGGACGCCGTACACGGCTTCAACCTCTTCCAGCTGAAGGTGGCCGACATCCCCAACGCAAACGTTGACAAGAACGCGGCATATTATGACATCTACTGGATTCGCACGTTCACCTCTGCCGACGAGGCCAAGGCATTCGCTGACACAGACACAGAAGCAAATCCGAAAAACTAATAAAGAAACACCAATCTACAACCAGCAATGAAATATCTAAGCTATATATTGTTGGGCGCAGCCATCAATCTCGGAGCCTCATCATGCTCCGAGATTGAGGATGGCTTCACCGACATCGATTCATGGCCCGTGGTGATCAAAGCCGTAGAATACCAATACGACATCACCGCTGAGAATATGGGCGTATACAACAAGAGCGATTTCGCCCGCGTAAAGGCATCGCTCGAGGACGGCACAGCCCCGGCTGCCGTAAAGGAAGAATTCGAGCTCCTGAAGCAGAGCCGCTATGCTGTAAAGGGCTATGCCCCCAACGTGCTTGAATGGGCAGTGCGCGGCAAGGACGACGGCAATCACGGAAACGCCGAGGGAAAAGAAAATTATGCGTCGTTTATGAACGACGCAGCTGCCGCCTACCAGACTGCAATGCTGTGGCTGCTCACCGGCGACGCAGACTATGCCGCCACATCAGTCAACATCATGAACCAATGGGCGCAGAAGAACAAAGGCGGTTTTTCTACCGACTCTAATGCCACCCTTCTTGCCGGCCAGAGCTATACCTTCGCTTGCGCAGCCCTTATGATGCAAGAATATGAAGGCTGGTCAGATTCTGAGAAGGCCACAGTGAAGAAATGGCTCCTTGAAAAGTGGGCCACCGCCAACAAGGACTTTATGGACCGCCACCACGACTCTTGCCTGGAGCATTACTGGAGCAACTGGGACCTGGTGTGCATGTGCTCTTACCTGACCATCGGCATCCTTGACCACAACGACGATATGATCAACTATATCGTAAACTTCTTCTACCGCGGCAATGGCGAGGGCATGAGCAACGGCAATATCTTCCGCCTTTGCAACGCCTTCCACAACGATCCCCTCGGCTCGGGCGAAATCATTGGCCAGAACCAGGAGAGCGGCCGTGACCAAGGCCACGCGCAGATGTCGACTGCCGTAGCCGCCCAGCTGGCTCAGATCGCTTATTCGCTCTATAAGACCAATCCAGAAAAGCCAGAGCTTGACTTCTTCGCAGCCAACGACAACGCGCTGATGAAGATGGCCGAATACGTTGCCCTCTTCAACCTGCGCGACGGCAGCGACCAGGCTAACGCCGCAGGCGGATGGATGATCAAGGAAGCCGCAAGCTATCCCTTCCAGAAGTACTACTATTGCGGAGGCGCAAGCCAGGAAGGCCCCCTGTGCAGCTGCAAGGGAGCTCACACCCACGGCGCAACCCACACCGTAGCCGCCAACGACAATGCCCGCGGAAACCTGCGTCCCAACTGGGAAATCTACTACAACCACTATAAGAACGAGAAGCATCTTGCCACCGGCTACAAGTACGCCAAGATGGCCGCCGACAAGATGCGTCCTGAGTGCGGCTCAGGCGATGCCCGCTACGGCTTCAACTCCGGCGCGTTCGACCAAGTGGGTTGGAACACCCTGATGATGTACCAGGGAGAATAATCATTCACCTCTAAATCATGATGCATCATGGCAAAACATGGTGCATCATGATTTAAAACCAATCAAACCAAAATGAAAACAATCATCATCGCCGCTTTTTTGGCAACCGCAATGGCCGCGCAGGCCGCCATCGTAAACTATCCAGCTCCGAACGGCGCCGAGCTCAACGACGCATTCACCGTGAAGGCGCGCCAGGCAGGGGAGGAATGGCAGAATGTAGCCGTGTACAAGGTGAAAGTTGACGAGGTGGTCAACGCCAAGCACAACGCAAGGCCGGTGTCCATGGCGTATTTCGACTGCGACGGCGAGGCGCAGGTGATGGTGATTTCAAACAAGCAAAAGGTGAATGCGGCAAAGGTGAGGCCTAACAGCTACGGGATTGTTCCCAAGGTTGAGGCCGATACCCTTTATTTCAGCGCCAAGCCCCTGCAGCACATGAGCGTGGAGGTGAATGGCGATATTTTCAGCAATCTGCATCTTTTCGTGAATCCAATAGACGCCAACGCGCTTACGGCCAAGGAACTAAAGAAGCTGAAGAAAGACAAAAATTTCATCTATTTCGCGCCTGGAGTGCATAAGCTTGACAGCGCCCTGCGCATAGGCAGCGGACAGACCGTCTATGTGGCCGGAGGAGCCGTAGTTGACGGCTGCATCGAGGCGGTAGGCGCCGAGAATGCGCGAATCATTGGCCGCGGCATGGTCTATCCCGACAATGCCATAGGCGTATACGTGAAAAACAGCAAGAACGTTGAGGTTTCCGGCCTCTTCACCACGCAATGCGCCGTAGGCGGCAGCGATGGAGTCGACATCAGCAATGTGAAGGTGATGAGCTGGTACGGCTGGGGCGACGGCTTCAACATTTTCGCCTCTGACAATGTGCGCTACAAGAACATTTTCGCGCGCACAAGCGACGACTGCCACACCATATATTGCACCCGCAAGGGCTTTGAGGGCAGCGCTCGCCACATTTCAATGGAAGACGCCATCCTATGGGCCGACGTGGCCCACCCGATAATGATCGGGCTGCATGGCAGCTTCAACCCCGCCACTCCCGATTCGGTGGTGGACGCTCGATACAAGAACATAGACATTCTCGACCACAGCGAGAAACAGATAGACTACCAGGGATGCCTCGGCATAAGCTGCGGCGACAACAACTTGGTGAAGGACATCACTTTCGAAGACATACGCGTTGACAACTTCCGTAAAGGGCAGCTCGTCAATATGCGAATATTTTTCAATAAGAAATACTGCCAGGCCCCCGGCCGCGGCATTGAGGACATAACATTCCGCAACGTATCATATAATGGCGACAACGCCACGCTTTCAATCATTGGAGGATACAATGAGCAGCGTAAGGTGAGAGGGGTAAAATTCATAAACCTCAGCATCAACGGGCAGATTATTCATGACGATATGCCCGAAAAGCCAAAATGGTACCGCACATCCGACTTCGCAAATATGTATATAGGCGAACACGTAGAGGATGTAACATTCACCAAAGAATAAATCAATCACCATTAATATACAGAAATGAAAAAAATCTGCCTTTTGGCCATGGCCGCCGCATGCGCCATAGCTGCGCAAGCGGACAAGATACAACATCCCTCATTGCTCTTTACCCAGCAGAGGGTTGAGGCTGCAAAACAGCGCGCCAAGACTGATACGGTCTACGGCAATGCCCAAAAGCAAATCATAGATAAGGCCGATGCCCTTCTGCAGAAAAACGACGTAAGGCAGATGGAATACCTGGCCTTGGCCTACCAGCTGACCGGCGACAAAAAATACGCCGACAAGATCATATCCATGCTCAAGGAGGTGGCAAAGACGCCCACGTGGATCGACAAGGAGATGGCCATGCGCAAACCCGCATGGCGCAGCGAGCTGCAGATGGCCCACAAATCGTTCCAGCTGGCCGTGGCCTACGACGCGGTCTACAATGACATGTCTAAGTCAGAGCGCAAAGAAATAGCGGAAGGCCTTTATCGCTTGGCGGTGGAGCCCCTCCTTGGCGACTGGGTAGAGGAGCCCACGCGTATTCACAGCCTCAACTCCATGGGCCACAACTGGTGGAGCAGCTGCGTGGGCATGGGCGGACTTTTGGCGCTTGCCATTTCCAACGAAGTGCCGCAGGCCGAGAAGATGGCCAAGGACGCCGTGGAATCGCTGCCGGAATGGTTCGACTTCGCCGGCGACGAGCTTCAGCACAAGCCCAAGACATTCGACCGCGACGGAGGCATGTACGAATCCATCAATTATGCCAGCTTCGGCATCACCGAGGCTCTATTGCTGCGTTTGGCATGGCTCAACTCCCACCCCGGCGCCAAGCTGGAGGACATTCCGCAAATGCAGCCTCTGGCCGCATTCTTCAGCCAGGCCTGCTATCCGCGCACCGGCGATATCCTCTACAGCCTAAATTTTGGAGATTCGCACAAGAACGTCAGCGGAGAGTCAGGCGTGATTCTTGCCTATGCCATGGGAGAGAAGGACCCCGACGCGCTGTGGTACATCAACCAGGTGCGCCCGGGGCAGCACCGCGAGGGTTTCGCCCCGTCTATGCCCATGGGATTCCTTTACATCCCCGACACCAAGAACGCCCCGGCCGAGCCCAAGGCCAGCAAAGACAGGGTATGGAGCGACTTTGGCTGGGCCACAATGCGCGACAGCTGGGAGCCCGACGCCACGATGCTGGCGGTGAAGAGCGGCATGACGTGGAATCATGCCCACGCCGATGCCGGGTCGATGATTCTTTACCACAAGGGGCATGACATAATCAAGGATGCCGGCAATTCAAGCTACGGCACCCCCGAATACCGCAAATACTTCTTCCAGAGCGATGCCCACAATGTAGTTAAGTTCAACGGGAAAGGGCAATCGACATATCAGCAGTACCATGGCACCATGCTGCCGGGCACAGTGACGTCGCTAGTGCCTGGCGAGAAAGTGAAGTATGTGCTTGCCGAGGCCACCGGCCCAACGAGCGACAATTTCGCCCGCAACTATCGCCATTTCCTTTGGATTGATGACGTAATCCTTGTTATTGACGACCTCAAGAGCCACGAGGCGGGCGAATATGAATGGCTGTGGCATCCGGGGGGCGACGCCAAGAAGGTGAACGGCGATCTGCAAATCACAAATGAAAATTCATCAGTGGTGATTCGCCCGCTCTATCCGCAGACGCTTGCGCCAAGCAATTATGTGCATGACTATCCCGAGATGATGTACTGGGAGGTGCTGCAAGGCCCTCGCGAAGACCTGAAGGGCACGGAAGATTACTATTCGTTCAAGCTGCCCGGCCAATTCGACAGGGTGAAGGGCGTTACGGCCATAATCCTGAAGGACAGCCCCGACCAAAAAGAGCTCCCCGCCATAGAGCGCATGCAAGGCGATGGATGGATAGGGCTGAAAATCACCAATCTTGATGGCGAGGTGACAAACGTGTACATCAACGAGCTGGCCGACGGGCGATTGATGCACCTCAACTCCTGGATCAGCTGCGGCGGCTACGATACCGACGCGTACATGCTGGTGGAGAAGGGAGATGACGCTTTCGTATGCTACGGCAGCGCGCTCCGCAAGGACGGAAAGCCGCTGTTCTCCTCGCTCTCCAAGCTCAATTTCCTGCAGGAGCGCCAGGGCGACAATCTCAATGTGCAGATATCGGGGCAGCCGCGCATCAACGCTTCGTTCTCGCCAAGCTTCAAGCCAAAGAGCATAAAGGTTAACGGCAGGGCCGCCAACCTCGTGGCCAAGGACGGCGCGTACAAGATAAAGCTGAACACCCTCAACGGAAAATAGGATGAGGCGGAGAATTGAAACATTGATAGCCGCGTGCGTCGCGGCCTTCAGCGCATTTGCGGAATCGGACGGCATCACAGTGCATCCCTATCCCGCGCTTGTTGTGGCTGAGAACGGAACAGCGGGCAAGCCATTGCCCGCGCATGTGGCCGGCGATGTCTTGTCCAACAGGTATAGCGTGAAAATTTCCGGCACAGAAGTCGCCGCAGTGAAATATGACAAGACCGAGCTGGACAAGCGCTGGCACAATATGGACGTATCGCGATTCGCCACCAACAGCAAAGTGCCTGTGGTTGAAATCGCGCTGATAGACGGCGGCTTGATTGACAGCGTCGCCGTGCATCCGACGCGCTATTATCCCCAGTCGGCCATTGAGGTGGCCCAAGACAAGAAGAGCGTGCGATTCGCTATGAACGCCGCGTTGCCTTACGCCATTGTGGCGATCAACGGGGCTGACCCTGAAGATTCTAGCGACGAGAATCCGCAGCTTGCGCTTATAAACGACCCGCTGGAGAGCGTTGACGCCATAGAGGCATTGGCAAAGCCCAATGTGCTCAACTTCGGAGAGTACGCAAAGGCCTATCTCAAAAAGCATCCGATAAAGGACAAGGCTGGGGCGACATGCCGCAAGGGCGGAAAGGTGACAGACGCGAGCCTTAACGACGGCAGGGAATACGCCTGGAGCTATGGCCAAGGCAAGTTTGTGGATTATGACAGCAAAATTGTGGCTTTTCCAGACAAGCGCGCCCGCAACAAAAACGATGTGAGCGAGGCGCTGCAGAGCGCGCTGGAGGAGATAAAAGGCAATCCGGAGCTAAACACTCTGTACATCCCCGCAGGAGTATACATATGGTCGGGACTGCGCATAGAAAACTGGAATGGCGATGAGGCCGCAGGCGGCAAGCCCCTATTTGTTTACAGCGACGAGGGCGCGCTGATGGTGAATAGGCTGAAGGAGTGCCGCGAGGCAAACGAGCCGGCCATATTCATCTACAACTCAAGCAATGTCACCATAAGCGGGAGGGGCATGCATGACGGACAAGGATGCGAGACATACTCAATGGACCGCAAAGACGCCCGCAACACTCCGCACCAAGGCGGGGTGGTGGTGAGAAACTCACGCAACATAACATTCGTCGACACCTATTCCCGCAACGCCCAGCAATGGAATTACGAAACGCACAATTCGGAGAACGTAACCTTCCGCAACATCAAGGGCCTATCGCCATACTTCCACGCGTGGATTGACGGGCTGAACATTTCAAGCGGAAAAAACATCACCGTCGACGGCGCGATAACCCTTGGAAATGACGATACATTCGCGTCAGGCCACTACAATCCCTCGGATGAATTTCCGGCGCGCACCTACCGCGAGAACAAGGGCATGGACATGGAGAACACCGACGCCAACCCGGAGGAATTGCGCAATACATTCGCCGCGGCCGGCGTCTACAATAAGGACCGCATGCAGTGGAGCCCCAACGACACGGAAAACATACGCATCAGCAACACCCTGGGGTGGACGCGCACGGCGCATTGCATACGCATCGGGCTCAACAGCCGAAGCCAGGACAAGCCTTCGGACACGCGCGGCCGCGAGCTGGATGGATTCTTTTTCTACAACTTCAATT
Organism: Clostridium sp.; assembly: GCA_023666615.1. Classification (GTDB taxonomy): domain Bacteria; phylum Bacteroidota; class Bacteroidia; order Bacteroidales; family Muribaculaceae; genus CAG-873. The sequence goes on from JAMPBQ010000010.1 coordinate 29,407, forward strand.
CGGTGGTGGGAAGAAAGGCCGACGGCGACATACGCATAATAGGGTTCGAGGCATCCAAGCTGCTGCCATTCTACAAGAGCATAGAGATAAGGAATTCCTCATTCTGGAAGCCCTCAAGCAAGTGGGCGCGGGTCGAGACCATGATAGACGGCGAAGAATTGATAGGCGACATGGTGATGGAGAACCTATATTACGCCAAGCCGATGAAGGCGCCGGAGGCCCGCTTCACAGGAATAAAGAATTTGGCGCTTAAAAACATAAAAATAGATTAAGAATGAAAAGGATAGCCCAAAGCATATTGATGATATTGGCCATAGCCGCAGGCGCGCAGGGCAAGACATACACGAATCCGGTGATTTACGCCGACTACAGCGATCCGGACGCCATACCCGCGGCAGACGGAAACGGGTATTACATGACTGCGTCGAGCTTCCAATGCACGCCGGGCGTTCCCATTCTCTTCAGCGACGACCTTGTGAACTGGGAGATAGTGAACTACGCCATCGACGCTGTTCCGCCTGCGGAATTTTACGACCAAAAGCCCATGCACGGCAAGGGCGTGTGGGCGCCATCCATCCGCTATCACAATGGCGAATACTACATCTATTGGGGCGACCCCGACTTTGGCATATACATGGTGAAGACCGCTGACCCGAGAGGGGAGTGGAGCAAGCCGCTGCTGGTACACCCCGCAAAGGGGATGATCGACCCTGTGCCATTCTGGGATGAAGACGGAAAGGCATATTTGACCTTTGCCTGGGCGGCTAGCCGCAGCCACTTCAACAGCGTACTTTGCATTTGGGAAATGGAGCCCGACGGCAGCAAGCTCATCGGCAAGCCCCGCATAGTGTTTGACGGCAACCAGGAAGGTAACCATACGTGCGAAGGACCGAAGATGTACAAGCGCGACGAATATTATTACATACTTTGCCCGGCCGGAGGCGTTGACGCCGGTTGGCAGTTGGCCATGAGGTCAAAGGATATATATGGGCCATATGAGGCTAAGATTGTGCTGGCACAGGGCGACACCGACATCAATGGCCCCCACCAGGGTGCTTTGGTGGAGACGCCGCAGGGCGAGAGCTGGTTCCTGCATTTCCAGGAGCTGCAGCCGTGGGGGAGGATAGTGCATCTTAATCCCGTGCATTGGGAAGATGGTTGGCCCATGATGGGCGTAAACGGCCAGCCCGTGCGCAAACACGAGATGCCGAAGGGGAGCGTGGCCTCCGGCCGCGAGCATCAAACCTCCGACACATTCGAGGGCGGCGTGCCCGGCCTGCAATGGCAATGGCACGGCAATTACGACCCAACCTTCGGCATGCCTCTATCCACAGGGGCCATGCGCATCTACAGCTATGGGCTGAAGGAGGGCGAAAACATGTGGATGGCGCCCAACCAGCTGCTGCAGAAATTCGCCAAGCCGGAATTTACGGCTACGGCTAAGGTGAAGGTATCCGCCCGCGACGAAAAAGCGCAGTCGGGGCTTATCGTGATGGGCCGTGACTACGCTCGACTGGCGGCAAGCAAGAATGGGGATGGATTCGTCGTTTCGCTTTTGGAATGCAACGAGGCCGAGGCCGGAAGCGCCGAGAACGTGACGGGAGAGTCACAGCCCATAAAGGCGAGGGAATATGGCGCCGGGCTGCTGCCGGTGCATGAATGCGAGCTTTGGCTGCGAGTGAAAGTAGACAAGGACGGCGTATGCCGATTCTCATACAGCGAAGACAATAAGAAGTACGTCAACATAGGCAAGCCGTTCAAGGCCCGCCCGGGCAAATGGATTGGGGCCAAGGTGGGCGCGTACAGCGTAGACTTTGGCAGCTCCGACCGAGGCTGGATTGACATTGACGAATTTATAGTAGAATAAAACTGAACCCCATGAATAAAACTGTTATTACCTTATCGCTGGCGGCAATATCCGCCGCAGCCGCGGTGACCGCCTGCACAAAGGCTCAGGCCGAGCCGGCGCCGGCGATTGACATTGACCATGTTATCTCGGATTGCCACAAGAAAGTGGAGCGGTCGATAAAATCGCTCAAGGACGCGGACGGGAATATAGACTACATGCAGGCTCCGCGCAACATCGCCCCCGGCGACACAAAATGGGCTGAGCGCCCGGTGTGCGCCGAGGAATGGTGCTCAGGCTTCTGGCCCGGCGTCCTTTGGATGGACTATGAGGCCACCGGCGACGAGGAGATCGAAAAGCAGGCAAGGGCATTCACAGCCTCAATCAAGACAATCGTGGACAAGCCCCTTTTTGACCACGACCTTGGCTTTTTGGTGCTTAACAGCTACGGAAAGGGATATGAATGCACGAAGGACCCCGAATACAGGCGAGTGATGCTTTCAGCGGCTGATTCGCTGGCCAAGCTCTACAACCCGAAGGTGGGCACGCTCCTGTCGTGGCCGAGGAATGTGGAGATGTTTGGCGGGCACAACACCATCATGGACAACATGATCAACCTTGAGCTCCTATTTTGGGCCGCTAGAAACGGGGGCGACCACAAGCTCTATGACATTGCCGTGAGCCATGCCGATACGACGATGGCATATCACTTCCGGCCGGACGGCACTTGCTACCACGTGGCTGTTTATGACCCTGAATCGGGCGACTTCAAGCGCGGATGCACGCATCAGGGGTACGCGGATTCGTCGACATGGGCCCGCGGCCAGGCCTGGGCCATATATGGATACACAATGGTATACCGCGAGACAAAGGACCCGAAATATCTCGCCTTCGCGCAGAAGGTGACTGACGCGTACCTATCCATGCTGCCCGACGACAAGGTGCCTTACTGGGATTTCAACGACCCGACAATACCGCAGTGCAGCAAGGACGCGTCGGCCGCGTGCGTGGTGGCCTCGGCATTGCTTGAGCTTAAGGACTATGTGGGTGAGGATGACGCCGCGCGCTATAAGGACGAGGCTGAATCGATGCTTATGAGCCTGACCTCTGACGGCTACTGGTCGGCCGACAACGATTCATTCCTTCTCCATTCCACAGGCCACCGCCCGGCGGGCAGCGAGATTGACTACAGCATTGTTTATGCCGATTATTATTTCTATGAGGCGATGCTGAGGCTGAAAAAATAAAAATCTAACGTGCCAAAGGCACGTCCCTACTGATGATATTATGGAAGAATTTTCTTTGGACGGCAAGGTGGCATGGGTCACCGGCGCCGCATATGGCATAGGGCTGGCAATAGCCCGCGGGCTTGCGAAGGCAGGCGCCAAGATTGTGTTTAATTGCTCAAGGCAATCCACAGTGGACCGGGGCCTGGCGGCCTACAAGGAGCTTGGCATCGAGGCCAAGGGATACGTGTGCGACGTGACCGACGAGGCTGCGGTGAAGGCGATGCTCGCCGACATTGAGGCAACCGTGGGCGCGGTGGACATCCTGGTCAACAACGCTGGCATCATCAAGCGTGTGCCCATGGAGGAAATGGATGTGGACGATTTCCGCAAAGTGGTTGACGTGGACCTTGTGGCGCCGTTTATCTGCGCAAAGGCCGTTATTCCCGGCATGATTAAGAAAGGGCACGGAAAAATCATAAACATATGCTCGATGATGAGCGAGCTGGGGCGCGAGACCGTAAGCGCATACGCGGCCGCAAAGGGCGGCCTGAAGATGCTGACGCGCAACATATGCTCAGAGTACGGCGCGGCAAACATACAATGCAACGGCATCGGCCCGGGTTACATCGCCACAGAACAGACGGCGCCGCTGCGCGAGCCTTTGGCCGACGGGAGCCGCAGTCCCTTCGACCGCTTCATCATCTCCAAGACGCCGGCCGGAAGATGGGGCACGCCCGAGGATTTGATGGGCCCGGCTGTTTTCTTGGCTTCGGATGCGTCCAACTTCGTAAATGGGCACATCCTTTATGTGGATGGCGGCATATTGGCTTATCTTGGCAAAAATCCAATAGAATAATTAATAGAAAAAACTATAGAGGATATGAAGAAAATAGCGGCAATCGCGGCATTGGCATTAGTTTGTGCCAACGGTTACGGACAGTCGGTTTATCCCGGGCAGCATAAGGGCAAGCTGGCGGTAGAAGTGAGCGCTCCTGTCAAGGCGGAGAGCTTCGACCTAAAGGAGGTGCGGCTTTTGCCCGGAAGGGTGCATGACAATCTGAAGCGTGATTCGGCGTGGATGGCGTCGATAGAGGTGAATCGCCTTCTGCACAGCTTCCGCAACAACGCCGGCGTCTATGCCGGACTGGAGGGGGGCTACGATAGCGTGAAGAAGCTGGGAGGCTGGGAATCGATGGACTGCGAGCTTCGCGGCCACACCACGGGGCACCTGCTTTCGGCTTATGGATTGATGTACGCCGCCACGGGCGACGAGCTTTTCAAGCTAAAAGGCGACAGCCTGGTGGCTGGACTGGCAGAGGCGCAGGCCGCGCTGGGCGAGAGCGGATATCTGAGCGCTTTTCCTGAAGAGCTGATCAACCGAAATCTGCAGGGACAGCGCGTGTGGGCGCCTTGGTATACGCTGCACAAGATATTCTCCGGCTTGATCGACCAATATCTCTACGCCGACAATGAGCAGGCGCTGGAGGTGGCGAAGAAGATGGGCGACTGGGCTTACGGCAAGCTTATTGGCCAGACAGAAGAGACAAGAAGACTGATGCTGCGCAACGAGTTTGGCGGAGTGAATGAAGCATTCTACAACCTCTATGCGGTGACAGGCGATGAGCGCTATAAGCAGCTGGCGCAATACTTCTACCACAATGACGTGATTGACCCGCTGGCCAATGGAGACACAGATTTTGGCACAAAGCACACGAATACGTTCATACCCAAGGTGATAGGCGAGGCGCGCAACTACGAATTGACTGGAGAGGGCCGCAGCCAGGACATAATCAATCTTTTCTGGCATGAAATGGCGCACCATCACGCGTTCGCCACTGGGTCTCTTAGCCAAAAGGAGCATTTCTTCGATACCAGCAAATTCTCGGAATTTATAAATGGGTATACCGGTGAATCATGCTGCACCTACAACATCCTGAAGCTGTCGCGCCACATGTTCTGCCTTGAGCCTTCGGCTGAAATCGCTGACTACTATGAGCGCGCGCTGTATAACCACATCCTGGCGCAGCAAGACCCCGAATCGGGCATGGTGTGCTATTTTTTGCCTCTGAAGAGCGGCGCATACAAGGTATACTGCACGCCGGAGAATTCATTCTGGTGCTGCGTGGGCAGCGCGTTTGAAAGCCATGCCAAATATGCTGAATCCATTTATTACCATTCTGATAACGACCTTTATGTGAATTTGTTCATTCCTTCGAAGCTGAATTGGAAGGAAAAAGGGCTGGAACTGAGCCAGCATACGTCATTTCCGTCGTCTGACATGGTGAATATCAGCATTGACAAGGCGCCGTCGGACAAGGTGAACCTGATGCTGAGGTATCCATCGTGGAGCGGCAAGCCGGAGGTGAAGGTGAATGGAAAGAGCGTAGCCGTGAAGCAGCAAGCCGGCAGCTACATATCGCTTGACCGCAAATGGAAGGCCGGCGACAAGGTGGAGGTGAGATACCCGATGTCAATAAGGCTTGAGGCCACTCCTGACGACCCTAACAGGGCTGCAGTGCTTTATGGACCGGTGGTGCTGGCCGGAGACATGGGTCAGGAAGGCGTCGTGCCATTCTCGGACCCCAATGTGAGAAATGATTATTACACATATGATTACCATATACCCAGCTACATAGACGATTCGCTTGCCATTGACGTCAAGAATCCCGGGAAGGATATTGTAAGAGAAGGCAAGGGCTTGAGATTCCATGCTCCCGACGGCAAAATCCTGAACCCGCTCTATGACACGCACCGCAAGCGCTATGCAGTGTACTGGAGCCTAAAAGACAAATGATAGCATGAAAAAGTTAATATCCCTGGCCATATTGGCACTGCCCACAATTGGATTATGGGCTGACGCGCTGACGCTGAAGTCGCCATCGGGCATCAACGAGGTGACCATGCGGAAGCCCGGAAAGGAATTGACCTATTCGGTGGCCTACAAGGGCAATCCGGTGATAACCGACGCCCGCGCCGGCCTGGACATTGACAATTGGGTCTGGGAAATGGCGCTTGGCAAGCGCGACCTCCAGCAGCCCGCATGCTGGATGGATTTGCTGGAGGTGGATTCCGTTACTTATCAAGAGCCGGTGGACACCACTTGGCATCCGCTCTATGGAGAGAGAAGCACTGTGCGCGACCGCTACAATGCCGCCACCTTGCATATGAGCCGCCACGACAAGAGCAAATACCGCCTTGACGTGCAGGTGCGGGCCTACGATGAGGGCATTGCCTTCCGCTATTTCTTCCCCGAGCATCCCGACGCGATTTTCCACAAAGTGGTGGAGGACCTTACGTCCTATAATTTCCCTGAAGGCACTAAGGCGTGGAGCGAAAAGTGGGCTCAGTCCACTTTTGACGTCACCCCTGTGGATTCAATCACGCGCCCCGTGGAGCGCGCTCTCACCCTTGAGCTTCCCGACAAAAAGGGATGGGTGGCGTTGATGGACGCCGACGTTGACGATTGGTGCCTTACGAAGTATGTGGCAGATCCGACCGTGCCCGGCACGCTGCGTTCGGTGATGTATTCGCCGGTTGACATTGTCACGTACTATGCCACCCCGTGGAAGATAGTGATGACCGCCGACACTCCCGGCCAGCTGATAGAAAACAATGACATTGTGCTGAACCTCAATCCGCCGTGTGAGATTGAAGATACGGCCTGGATCAAGCCTGGCAAGATCATGCGCTGCACCAAGCTCACCACCGACGCCGCCAAGGAAGTGATTGACTTTTGCGCTGACCACGGCATGCAGTACATGCTCTATGACTGGAAGTGGTACGAACCTTGCACAAGCCATGACGGCGACGCCACGAAGGTGATTAACGCCATAGACATGGCCGAGGTGGTGCGTTATGGCAAGGAAAAGGGCGTGGGCGTATGGCTCTACGTAAATCAGCATGCGCTGCAAAAGCAGATGGATGAGCTGTTCCCGCTCCTGCATGAATGGGGAGTGGCGGGCGTGAAGTCGGGATTTGTGCAGTACGCTTCCCACCGCTGGGCCACATGGCTGCACGACATGGTGCGCAAGGCAGCTGACAACAAGCTGATGATGAACATCCACGATGAATTCCGCCCCTCGGGATTCTCGCGCACATATCCCAACCTCTTGACGCAGGAGGGAATTTGCGGGAATGAGGAATGGCCCGACGCCACGCACAACGTAACGCTGCCCTTCACCCGCATGATCAACGGCGCGGCCGACTATACCATATGCTATTACGATAAGCGACTGAAGAACACTACGCATGCGCATCAGCTGGCAGCGTCGCTTGTGTATTACAGCCCGCTTCTTACGCTCTTCTGGTACGATACCCCCGCCCTCTACGGCGGCGAAAAGGAGATATCGTGGTTTGAGAATCTGCAGAGCGTATGGGATGATTCAAAGGTGCTGAGCGGATATCCCGGCGAATCGATTGTGATGGCGCGCCGCAGCGGCGATGTTTGGTATGCCGCCGCAATGACCAACAATGAGTCCTCCGCGCAGCAAATCGATTGCTCATTCCTTACGCCCGGGCAGAAGTACATGGCCACAATTTACGCTGACGACCCAAAGGTGGACAGCAAGACCCACGTGCGCGTAAGCGAAAAGAAGGTCACCTCAAAAGACACCCTCAAATTCGACCTTGAGCCCCGCGGCGGCGTGGCCGTGCGCTTCGACCCAATCTAACCCTCACGGGGATTTTACCACGGAATGCGTGGGGATTTTACCACGGATTTCACGGATTTTACGGAATGCGTGGGGATTTTACCACGGATTTCACGGATTACACGGATTGAATTATTTGGGGATTTTACGACAGATTTCACCGATTGCACGGATTGCAGGGAAATTTCAACCTTGATTTTACGGAAGGTTATTTCACTGGAATATGTGTGAATCGGTGAAATTGCATTGATATGAAGCTTATGCGCAAGAATTCAATAATTTTGTGGAATTGCTGGATTTTTTGTAATTTTGAGGGGTAAAAGATGTTTTTATGGAAAAAGTTTCATCATTGATGCCCGGTGTTCTGCTTCAGGGCGGAAAATATCGCATTGTGAGGTTTATCGGCGCGGGTGGTTTTGGATGCACATATGAGGCTATATTTGAGCTGCTTGGAGAAAGAGTGGCCATAAAAGAATTTTTTCCGCATGATTTATGCAATCGTGACGCCACAGGCAGAATGTCAGTTGACACTGCCAAACAAACAGAGCTTGTGGGCAAGATGAGAAAAAAGTTTGTGGACGAAGCGCGCACGCTTTTCCGCTACAGTGGCATAGAGGGGATAGTGAAGGTTACTGATGTATTTGAAGAGAATGGCACCTCGTATTTTGTGATGGATTATATCGAGGGCCAAAGCCTGCAAAAGGTTATGGAGGCGAATGGTCCATTGGCGGAGGCTGAGGCTTTGAGGATTGTTTGTGAGGCGGGCCAAGCTCTGCAGCGTGTGCATAACCATGGATGCTTGCATCTTGACATCAAGCCAGATAACATTATGCTTGGGATGGATGGCCATCCGATTATCATAGACTTTGGCGTGTCAAAGCAGTACAGCATGGATGATGGGTGTAATACATCTACGCTTATGGGCTGCACTCCGGCCTATGCTCCGCTGGAGCAGATTAAGGGCAATGTAAGCGCTTTTTCGCCGGCTACAGATGTTTACGCCTTAGGCGCCACTCTCTATGCTCTTTTGACAGGCAAGAATCCGCCTGACGCCAGCGATTTGCTTAATGATGATGCAATCTTGGATTTTCCTTCTTCAGTGTCTGTGGCTACGCGCGAGGCTATAAAGAAGGCCATGGAGCCGAAGGTGAAAAGCCGTCCTGCGTCAGTGGCTGAATTTCTCGCAATGTTGCCTGGCGGGCAAGTCCATTCGGATGGGAAAAAAGCAGTCAATTCCGTGACGATAGCGAGTGGCTTGCAACCTATGCAAGATAGGAATCTATCAAATGGCACAAAAATTGTTGACGCCAAGACGCCGCATGGCAAACAAAATCATTTTAGTCGCGGGACATTAAGGATTCTAAAGCATGTTTTGGGCATAACCGTTTTTGTGTTTTTCTTTGTCCTAGGCTGGAAGTGGCATCCTTTTGGGGGCGGCTCGGTAAAGGATACTGAGGTCTCCGTTGAAAATGACAAGGCTCTAGCTGAGGAAAAGATTGTCATTCCGAACGCATCAGTTAATGCCGAGACTGCAATGATTTACGCATATGCGGGAAAGGATGATTATCGAGCATATACAATCCAGGATTGGGAGGGTCTCACATCTGAACAGAAAGGGATGCTCACCCCCGTGGGCGTACAGCTGACGGCCTGCGGTCAGCAGTTCATAATCGCGCTAGATGCCGCGGGTGAAGGCAAGGAGTACGTATGGGAGGAAAGAGTCTTTAGTGATGATTGTTTGGACATTCCAAACCTAAAGAATTTTCCATACGATAATGTTTACGCATCTAAAAAAGATTATGATGGAGAGGCTAATACAGATGCGATATTGGCATTTGGCAAAAGCAATGTTGTCGCTTATCCCGCAGCGGAAGCTGCGCATAAGTACCAAACGGAAGGATTGAAAACCGGTTGGTATCTGCCTTCCGCCGGTCAGCTGTGGTTAATTTGTGAAAATAAGGAGGCGATCAATAAAGCCTTGTCAAAGATTAATGGAAGTGCCATCGCCACTGTCTGGTCTTCAACGGAGAATGATGCTTCATTAGTTTGGGTGGGTGGCGCTTATGATGATGTTTATTATGCAAAAGAAAAGACAAGCAAGGACCAGGTTCGTCCCGTGGCATCGGTTGTGCCGGCGAGGAATATTATGAATAGCGGGAATTGAAAAACTAAAAAAGGGAAGAACACGGATTTCACAATTTAGTTTCGGTTAACACGAACTGTTGTGATTAATAACAGTTTAATCCGTGGAATTCGTCTAATCTGTGAAGATCCGTGTTCTTGCGCTCGAGTTTTTCCTCCCCCTCCTTGATGGGGGAGGAAGGGGGGTATTCGGTGTATTCGGTGGGCTGGGTGTCAACATGGGGCTATGCCCAGCATGTGCCCACAGAATATGGGAAAGGGGTGTGGTCGCTGCCCCGCGAGCTATCGCTAAAGGAGACAGACAAAGGTCTGCGGCTGGTGCAAGCCCCTGCTTCCGCCTTGGCTGAATTGCGCGAAAAACTTCGCCGGCTATCGGGCCGGCGAGGCTTAATTCGTTAGTAATGGAGCGAGCCGCTATTTCGTTTGGCGGAATAGCCAATCGCGGACGGAGGCTATGCGGTAGGCATAATCGAATGAGTACATGTGCTCGCTGCCTTTGCCGTCGGCCGGGAGGACTGACTTAGGCTCAAATTCAAAAATGTTGACCGGGGCGCCCTTTTCAAGCATAGTGGCTGCAAGCTCGCTTTGGCGAGCTTCGGGGAGCTTGGCGCTCCATTCAGCGAATGTGTATTGTACGCCTTCCTTTCGCGCGGCATCCTCAAGCGGCTCAAGGCATTTGTGAGCCTTGCCTTCATCGCCGGCGATGAAATAAATGAACTTATGCTTTACAAGCTGGTCGAAAGTAGCCTTGTCCCAATGGCAATCCACAAATAGGGAGGCCGCGAACAGCTCGGGGTACTTCACGTTGTAGTACATTGAAATCATGCCGCCCATTGACTGGCCAGTGGCGTAAAGGCGGTTGGAGTCGATGTTCTTTTCCGCCGCAAGGCTCATCACCAGGCGCGCCGCGGCATCAACTTCATCGGTGTGCTTGTAATCATCATCGACAGCGACACCGGAGAATTGCGGCACAAGCACGTAGCAAGGATTCTTGGCCTGCGATTCAGCTGTGGCCCAAACCAGGGCTCCATATCCTTGATTTAGAGGGACGGTGACATCGGAGCCGACTGTGCTGGCGTCGGCGATGAACATAACCATAGGATATTTCTTTGACGCATCCATATCCTTTGGTGTGTAAAGGGCGTATTTAATTGTTTTGCCCGAAGTTGCGTCCTTATATTCAAATTGCTTGTACTGTGGGGCTACGTCCTTAATCATAGCCTGGAGGGCTGCGTCGCCCGATTTGTCAATGGCGGGGCCGCCTTTTGGCGCGCTGCCAAGCTGGATTCCGCCGGCGGCTTTGTTATCAGTCTTTTCTTCTTGCTTATCCTGCTTATCGGAAGATGACGCGTTGCCGCCGCAAGAGGCGACAAGCATAGAAGCTCCGAAAGTTAGGGCGGCCACAGCGGCCGTCTTTGCCAATGAATTTCTCAATCTCATAAAATCAATATTTAAAATTACTTACTAATATAAAGGGGAAATGGCGCTAAAAAGTTTGCTTAGGGGCAAAATTTAAGACGAATTTTCGCTATCTTTGCAAATAATGAGCGACAAAATATCCATAAGATTATACGACATATATTATTTATTATGAGCAAAATGATTAGAGAGATGGAGAGGATTTTGGCTTTATGCGCTGCGGCTTTGACGGGGATTGCGGCGTGGAGCGGATGTCCGGAGACGGCTGTGTGCGAAGGAGAGACATTGAGGCTGGCGTGGCATGACGAATTTGACGGGGACGGAGCGCCCGATGCGCGCTATTGGAGCTTTGAGGAGGGATTCGCGCGCAATCATGAGGACCAGTGGTACCAGGCCGAGAATGCATGGCAAGAAGATGGCGCGCTTGTGATTGAGGCGCGACGCGAGCCGGCGGGCCGCGCCAATCCGCTGTACAGGGCCGATGGCAAAGACTGGAGAAGCAAGAGGCCGGAGATAGAGTACACGTCGGCTTCGATTAACACCAAAGGAAGGTTTTCGTTTGCTTATGGGAGAGTAGAGGTGCGCGCAAAGATTCCGACGGCGTCGGGGGCGTGGCCGGCTATTTGGCTTTTGGGCGATGAAATGGAGTGGCCGTCATGCGGTGAGATAGACATGATGGAATATTACAGGATAAACGGCGAGCCGCACATTCTGGCAAACGCATGCTGGGGCAACGATCGGCCATATCAGGCTGTTTGGAACAGCAAGACCGTGCCGTTTGCGCACTTTACTGACGAAGACCCGCAATGGGCGGAAAAATTCCACATATGGGCAATGGACTGGACCCCTGAGGCGATAAACCTTTATCTTGACGATGAGCTGATCAACCGCATTCCGCTTTCGCAGACGACAAACGGCTCGATTGGCGGAGGGACAAATCCGTTCACCAAGCCGCAATACCTCTTGCTCAACCTGGCTCTTGGCGGCGACCACGGTGACAAGATAGATGACGAGGCCATGCCGATGCGATATATCGTTGACTATGTGCGAGTGTACTCCGCGGATAAATGAAGCGGAGAGGGGCAATGAGCGATTCAGTTATCCTAAAAAGCCAAAATGTTGGCCAAAGGGGATATTTTTTTCAAGATAACGGTGAATAGCGGAGGATTTTTGTTACTTTTGCATGTAAATTTTCTTTTATGCAGAGGTTGAAGCACATATTTAGGGCTGTTGCGGCGATGCTGTTGGCATTGGTGCTTCCTATTGTGTGCATGGCCAAAGATGCGCAGGAAGAGACATTCACCGTAGTGATAGACCCCGGCCATGGAGGCAAGGACACCGGATGCATAGGGAAAAAGGCGAAGGAGAAGGACATCACATTGGCGGTGGCCAAGCGTCTTGGCGAAAAAATCACCAAGAAATATGGGGACAAGGTGCGCGTGGTGTACACCAGGAAAACAGACCGCTACCTGACCTTGCAGGAGAGGGCAGACGTGGCCAATGGCGAACAAGGCGACCTATTCATATCAATCCACGTGAATTCAGTGGACAAGAAGAATAAGAGGCGCGCCTCGCTGAGCGGCACATCGGTTTACACTTGCGGATTGCACAAGACGCAGAGCAATCTTGAAGTGGCAATGATGGAGAACTCCGTGATAGAGCTTGAGCCCAACTACGAGCAAGTGTACCAGGAATTTGACCCGCAAAGCGATGAGTCCTACATAATATTTGAAATGTCGCAGGACTTGCACATAAAGCAGAGCCTTAAATTCGCCTCAATGGCGCAGGACAGGCTGGTGCGCACGGCGGGCCGCACAGACAAGGAGGTGCGCCAGGCGGGATTCTGGGTGCTTTGGGCCACGTCGATGCCTGCAGTGCTCGTAGAGCTAGACTTTATATGCAATCCTACACAGGAGAAATTCTTGGCGTCGGCGACCGGACAAGACAAATGCGCGCAGGCCCTATTTGAGGCATTCCGCGACTATTACGGCAAATAATCACCGCATATTCATATTTAAATTGTTAGAAATAAGCAACTTATGAAAAAGATATTCAGAAAAGAAGTTATAATAGGCATTTGCGTGCTGGCAGCGTTGGCCATCCTATTCTTTGGCATCAATTTTTTGAAGGGCGTCAACCTCTTCAAGGCATCGAATTATTATTACGCGTCCTACACCAATGTTGAGGGCTTGGCCGTATCGGCTCCCGTCACCCTCAATGGCTTTAAGGTGGGGCAGGTGCGCTCAATAGAATATGAATATGACAATCCCGGGCATGTGCTTGTGGAGATGAGCCTTGACAAGCAGGTGAGGGTGCCTCGCGGGTCAGAGGCGATATTGGGCAGCGACCTTCTCGGCACGGCTTCGATTAAGCTGCATCTAGCGAAGGCGGATGATATGCATGATGTTGGCGATAAGCTCATCGGCGTCAATCAGGCTGGGATGATGGACGCGATAGGCAATAGCGTGATGCCGGCTGTGGAGCAGATTTTGCCGCGCATAGATTCTCTGATGATGAACCTTAACGCGCTGGTTGGGGATACGGCGTTGCGGAATGCAGTGCAGCGGCTGGACCGCATCACAGCCGACCTTAGCGTAACCACCCGCAATTTGGCCACAGCTACGGCGCATCTCGGCCCCATCGCCACGAACGTGAATGGCATCACGGCCAATGTGCATGACATGACCGAAGATTTGTCAGAGTTGACCTCGCAGGTGAGGGAGCTGCCGGTGGATACCCTTTTCGCGGACCTTCAGGCCACTGCGGAGAACTTGCGGGCGCTGTCAGCGCAAATCAATGACCCGAACTCCAGCCTTGGAATGCTTATGAATGACCCGGCTTTGTACAACAATATCAACTCGGCAGTGCAGAGCCTTGATTCGATATTTGTAGACATCAAGAAGAATCCGAAGAGGTATATCAGCATCAAGCTGTTTTAGGGAGATTTGGCATGGCAGATGATGGGCTCATGGGGATTTAACGATATAACGAAATATCGAAATAACGAAATATCGATTTATCGTAATATCGAAATATCGGATATATCGAAATATCTAAATGGGGATTTAAGGGAGGGCTAGATGTGGGCTATTTGTGGTAGCTATTGATGTGGCGGTTTTTCTTTTGGTCGTATATCTCGCCTATTGCCAGGAAGATGCCGGTCTCCTCGACGTCGCCAAACTCATCGTTGATAGCCGTGCCGAACATTCGCATTGTAGGCGAAAGGCTCATATACGCGTTAACCAGAGGCGGGATGTTTATGCCGCGTTTGCGCACTTCAGCGTTTAGAATCTTGTAGTCCTCCTTGAAAGATCCGCCGACGAAAAGGCTATCCATCGCTTGCGTGTCTGTGCCGGTCTGCAGGCTTGATATTGGCCTTACGAGGTTGTCATGGTCGGGGAAATACTTATGCAGGAAATAAAGAATCATGTTTCGGCATTCGGTGACGTAGCTTGGGTACATCGTGACCTTGCCAAAGAGGTATTTAATGAACGGATACTCCACGGTGAGCGCTCCAAGGCCGTCCCAAAGGTTGTCAAGGACGAAGAGCGCCTTTGCGCCGGCCTTTGACGATTGATATTCCGGGCGCACGAAAGAGCGGCCCAGCTCCATAGTCAGAGGCAAATACTCTTTCAGAAACTTTTCGGAGAAGCGGAACATATGGCTAGTGGCAATGCGCGGAACGCCTTGAGGGCTTACGGCAATGTCAGGGCCAAGAATGAAGCGGTATCCGCCCAATATTTCCCTTTCCTCCGGATTCCACACCAAAAGCTGGCGACATGGCGGGTCCATCAAATCAAACTCATCAATGTCACAGTCCTTGCCCGTGCCACCGCCGGCTTGGCGGAAAGAAATTTCGCGCAGGCGGCCGATTTCACGCATAACGTTAGGGCACTTGCGCCCGTCAACGACATAAATCTTATTGCCGCCTTTGTTAGAATCTCGCAGGAAGCAATCGTCAGTAAGCTCAGCCTCAATCAGGCTTTTGTCAACCGGAGGAATGATTGGTTGGTTCATATATCCTAAAATTTCTCTTTAAGGAGGTAGGTCTTATCTTTAATAATCGATGCCATCTTTGACGGGGGCTCCTGGGCAAGCGATTGCCAAGGAATGCGTTCGCCAACGGCGAGGGAGAACTTTCCGCCCCTAGCTTTTAGCATTTCAGCGGGGAGGCGCACCATTTCGATGTTGAACGGTATCTTCAGCCTTGTGCGCCATCTAGCCATGGAGTAGAAACCGCCGGAATTTTCCCCGCTGAAGAAAAGCGGCACAACATCGCGATGGAACTGCATAGCCTTCATGACGAACATTTTGTGCCATTTCAAATCGCGTATTTCGCCGTCGGCGCCCAGCCTTGACACCAGGCCGGCGGGAAAAACCAGCACAGGAGAGTCGCCGTTCATGGCCGCGGCGAGGTCTTGGGCGCTCTTTCGCGATTGCTTTCCGTGCTTGTTGATTGGCAAGAACACTTCCTGGAGGGGCTGCACAGCCATCAGCAAATCGTTGACCACGAACTTCACTCCACCGCCATAAATGTCGGAGAGCAGAGATATTAGCGTGATTCCATCGAGGCCTCCCAGAGGGTGGTTGCATACGAATATGACTCTTGAATCATCCCGCGGCGGCAAGGCTTGTGGATTTGCCACATCAAGCTTAATGTCCATATCCTCCATCACGGCTTTGCAGAAGTCGGCGCCGGTCAAAGGGTAGAATCGACGGAGCATGTCGTTAAGCTCGTCGGCATGGACGGCCCTCTCCAACCAGCGCACGGCAAATCGGGGCACAAACCGGGCTTTATCGCCAAGCTTGCTCCTGAGAGCATTGCCAATGTTGATTTGTATCGGGCCTGAAGTCTCCATATCGAAAGTCTATGCAAAGTGCAAAATTAGTGAATTTTTCTTGTTTTTGCATTTTCTTGGTTAAAAATTGGCTCAAAAAAAGCATAAAAAGGGTATTGGGCATCAATTTTTGTATGATGCGGGGAAAATCCTTATCTTTGCCATAGCAATTATAGAATGGTTTATGATACAGATTGAAGACATAATTATAGACCTATGCGGCAATGGCTTTATGGAGCCGTACCTGCGAAGGGAGCTGGAGAAGCCCAAGGCGGCCGAAGAAGATGGCGCGGAGCAAAAGCCTATGCCGGAGCCGATGGCAGCCCTGCGGATAACCTCAGACAGCGGCAACAGCCAGGACGTTGAATTCAATCGGATTTGCGCCGAGAAAGAGCTGCCTATCCTTTCGCTGTACGCCCCCATGATTGTTGGCACAGGGATGACCGGGCTGCCAAGGGAAATGGCGGCAAGCCTATACCGCGGCCTCTTTTTCAATGTTAAGGGCAACATGGCCAGGCTGAGCCTGATTCACGCCAGCGATTTGGCAAAGGCCGCGGCGCTGGCGGTGGGCACCGACGCATCCTTTACCGTCACGGACGGGGCGGACCCGACGGTAGAGGACTTAGCCGAAGCCATGTCCTACCGCATGGGCGACAAGCGCATATACACCGTCAAGCCATGGGTGGCCCGCCTTATATATGGCAAAGAATACTATGCCCAGCTGACTACCGACCATATTGTCTCCGATACGTTCAGGCAGGCATATCCCGACTTTGCACCAACGCCGGTGACACAATACCTTCGCACCCATGTCTACGATGAAAAAAGCCTCTGAGGCCCTTGAGGCGTGCGGGAGCTCGCTGAAGAGCTTGGCTAAGATGGCGCTGCAGAGCCGTCCGGTGGCCCGCGG
>JAMPBQ010000011.1 GCA_023666615.1 Clostridium sp.
GCATCTGACTACGGATCAGAAGGTTACAGGTTTGAATCCTGTGCGAATCACTTAAAGCCTACACAACAAACGCCCCCGAACATTTTCTCTTCGGGGGCGTTTATTTTTGTTCTGCCGATTAGTTGACGAATGTCAGCTCGTCGTCCTTCACGTCGATGATGATCGGGCGGTCTTTGTCCACCTTGCCTGCAAGGATGTCCTTCGACAGGCGGTTGAGCACCATGCGGTGGATCACCCTCTTCACCGGGCGCGCGCCGAATTCGGGGTCGTAGCCCTCCTCGGCCAGGTAATGGATGGCCGCCGGCGTGGCCTCGAGGGTGACGCCATTGCGCTCCAGCATCTTCTTCACGCCGCGCACTTGCAGGCCTACGATTTCCTCTATCTCCTGCTGGTTGAGCGGGGTGAACATTATGATTTCATCTATTCGGTTGAGGAATTCCGGACGTATCGTTTGCTTCAGCATCTCCAGCACTTGCTGCTTGGTCTCCTCAATGGTCTCAAAGCGGTTGTCCTCAGTCATCTTCGCGAAGTTGTCGCGGATCACCTGCGAACCCATGTTCGAGGTCATGATGATGATGGTGTTCTTGAAGTTCACGTTTCGGCCCTTGTTGTCGGTGAGGTGGCCGTCGTCGAGCACCTGCAGGAGGATGTTGAACACATCGGGGTGCGCCTTTTCTATCTCGTCGAACAGCACCACCGAATACGGCTTGCGCCTTACGGCCTCGGTGAGCTGTCCGCCCTCGTCATAGCCTACGTATCCCGGAGGCGCGCCCACGAGGCGGCTCACGCTGTGCTTCTCCTGGTATTCGCTCATGTCGATGCGGGTCATCATATTCTCGTCGTCGAACAGGTACTCAGCAAGAGCCTTGGCAAGCTCAGTCTTGCCCACGCCCGTGGTGCCAAGGAAGATGAACGAGCCGATAGGCCTCTTCGGGTCATTGAGCCCGGCGCGCGACCGGCGCACGGCGTCAGCTATGGCCTGTATGGCCTCGTCCTGGCCCACAACCCTGTCGTGGAGCTCGGCCTCGAGATGCAGAAGCTTTTCCTTCTCGCTCTGCACCATCTTGCTCACGGGGATGCCCGTCCAGCGGGATACCACATCGGCGATATCCTCGGCGTCGACCTCCTCCTTGATTAGGGCCTTGTCGCCCTGCATCATCTTCAGCTGCTCTTGGATGCTCTTGTTTTCGTCCTCCTTCTGCTTTACGCGGCTGTAGCGGATTTCCGCCACCTTGCCGTAGTCGCCCTCGCGCTCGGCGCGGTCGGCCTCAAAGTTGAGCTGCTCTATGTCTATCTTATTCTGCTGGATGCGGTTGATCAGGTCTTTCTCAGCCTTCCACTTGGCGCTGTATTCCTTCTCCTCCTCGCGCATTGAGGCAATTTCCTTCTCAATCTCCTTCACCTTCTCCTTCATGCCCTCGCGCTTGATGGCCTCGCGCTCGATTTCCTTCTGCGCGATGCGGCGGGTGATGTCGTCCAGCGCCTGCGGCACGGAGTCAATCTCAAGCTTCAGCTTGGAGGCGGCTTCGTCGATAAGGTCGATGGCCTTGTCGGGCAGGAAGCGGTCGGTGATGTACCTTTCGGAAAGCTGCACGGCGGCGATGATCGCCTCGTCGCGGATGCGCACCTTGTGGTGGTTCTCATATCTTTCCTTCAGGCCGCGCAGGATGGCTATGGCGCTGAGCTCGTCCGGCTCGTTCACCATCACCTTCTGGAATCGGCGCTCCAGCGCCTTGTCCTTTTCGAAATATTTCTGGTACTCATCCAGGGTGGTGGCGCCGATGCTGCGCAGCTCGCCTCGCGCCAGGGCAGGCTTTAGGATGTTGGCGGCGTCCATGGCTCCTTCTCCCTTGCCCGCGCCCACCAGGGTGTGGATTTCGTCTATGAAGAGGATTATCTCGCCGTCGCTCTGCGTCACTTCGTTCACGATGGCCTTCAGCCTCTCCTCAAATTCGCCCTTGTACTTTGCTCCGGCCACCAGGGCGCCCATGTCGAGGGAGAAGATTTGCTTGGTGCGCAGGTTCTCGGGCACGTCGCCGCGCACTATTCTATGGGCCAGGCCTTCGGCTATGGCGGTCTTGCCGGTGCCGGGCTCGCCGATTAGCATGGGGTTGTTCTTTGTGCGGCGGCTGAGGATTTGCAGTACGCGGCGTATCTCTTCGTCGCGGCCTATCACGGGGTCGAGCTTGCCGCTGCGCGCCCGCTCGTTAAGGTTAATGGCGTATTTTGAAAGGGCGTTGTATTGCTCTTCGGCTCCTTGGTCGGTGGCCTTCTTGCCCTTGCGCAGCTCCTGCACGGCGGCTTCAAGGTCTTTTTTCGTTAGGCCGGCGTTCTTCAATATGGTTGACGCGGGGGAGTTTATGTCGAGGATGGCCAGAAGCATGGCTTCGAGGGTGACGTATTCGTCGCCGTTCTTCTTGGCCACGTCCAGGGCCTTCTGCATCACATCGTTGCTCTGTCGGCTCAGGTAGGGCTCCGAGCCTGACACCTTCGGCAACGCGGCGATTTCCTTGTCGATCATCCCTGAAAGCTGCTGCATGGGAGCTCCGATTTTCTGGAAGATAAACTTCACCACGGATTCTCCCTCCTCCATCACGCCTTTCAGGAGATGCACAGGCTCAATGGCTTGCTGGCCGGCGGAGCGGGTGATGTCCACGGCTTTCTGTATCGCCTCTTGCGATTTGATGGTAAAATTATTGAAATTCATAATATATAGTTGTTGCGATTAGTCTTTAGTAGAATAACACTCATTTGCGAATAAAGGTTTTGGGTCGGTCTCCATGAAATTGGCATGCCTTGTGCTTCATCGGCGAAAAGCCGCGAAAGATGCTCGGCATAAAACATACATACAATTATCGCGCCACTGACAAAATGTCAGATTGCGCATAAATATGCTAATAATCGCAAACACATTTGGTAGTCTCAAAAAAAGCTCCTAACTTTGCATCGTCAAACAACGACAGAGTATGGCGATTTAGTGTAGTGGTCTAGCACGCCGCCCTCTCACGGCGGAAACCAGGGTTCGAGTCCCTGATTCGCTACAAAAGGCATCAAGCTCAAAGCTTGATGCCTTTTTTTATTCCCCCTCCATCCCCTCTCATCCCCCTCCAAACCCATTATCATCCAGCTCAACCGAGCATAGTTAGTGGGCAGTGTATAGCTATGCTGTCGTGGCGAAGCCGCAGCCGTAGTTCTTTTGTTGAGATAGTGTGGGAAATAACTCAATCAAAGCCTCGTAGAGGCTATATTGTGAATAACCCCAGGCGCAGCCTGGGGTCTATGATAATCAATAATGTAAGCCTCGTAGAGGTGTCGTTGTGGCAGTGGCATTTGTCCGGCCTTTTGGCGGTTTTTCAACAGTCCATGACATGCAATGAGTCAACCGCACGGCAAAGCCGGGCCTCATCACATTAAAATCTCTAGCGAAGAGATTTGGATGTCTTGTAATAGATTATAAAACAATTATATGCGAAGTGTGTGATTTCTGCTTTTTTAAACAATCTATGGCGAATGTTTAAGAAAATGGAGATTTTTTTGTTTTTTCAGCGCCCAAAATTTGGTCATTTATAGGAAATTACGTAATTTTGTGGCAAGAAGAGGTATCTCTTCGCTAGAGCAATTTGGCATAAACAAAAGGAAACAATCCTATTTTGCCTATGATTTCCAATAGTATACAAGTACAATAATTTAATAATAACCAATCAAGAATGAAGCATTTCTACACAATTATGGCCTCGGCTGTGTTTGCCTGTACGTTTGCTGCGCATGCCGATAGCCACAAGTTGGTGCTCGGCCATCCCGATGGCGATAAGCACATCAACGTCAGCGACATCAAGCAAATCACTTTCGATGGCACACAGATGACGATTGCCACCTCTCAGGGCAATCACCAGGCCGATGTGCTCTCACTCTCGAACATCAAGTTCGATATGGCCACGTCCTCGGCCGAGAGCATCAGCAAAGACTTTGAAGATGGAGCCAATATCGAGCTCAGCGCCGGAGTCCTCACCGTCACCGTGGCCGGCGACGGAATGGCCCAAGTCGACGTCTACGCCATCAGTGGCGTTAAGGCGGCCTCTGCCGCCGCCACCGGAAGCGTCACGGTTGACCTAAACTCGCTCTCCACAGGCGTATACATCATCAAAGCAAACAATAAAACCATAAAATTCACCCGCTAAAATGAAAAAACTAACAGCCCTTACCATATCAATGGCCGTGGCCGCGTCGGCTATGGCCCAGGAAGCGACTCCCGTAATGCACATCAACCTCAAGGGAGGCGCTACAATCGACTACACTCTCTCTGAGATTGAAACCATTACATTCGAAGAAGTGACTGCGGCTCCGCTGCCCGCCGAGTTCGCCGTGCCCACCGATTTCTCAGCAAGCTACGTGCAGAAGATCATGGCCGGCGGAAAGCAGGTGGCCGAAGTGGCTAAGGAATACGTTAAAGACCTGGGCCAGGTGGTAGTGGTTTATCCCTGCGACGAAAACGGTAAGGCCATCCTCACAAAAGGCATGACCACTACAGGCGCCACCGTATCATGGGCCAGCAACAAGCCCACAGTGGGCGAGGCCGCCGGTGACATAGCCAAATTCTATGTAGTGGACGGCGAGCTGGCTTCATCATACGATGGCGAGACCCAGACAGCCACCGCCGTGGCCGACGTACTCGTTGACCGCCGCGGCACCGAGACCCAGACCTACCGCATCGTGAAAATCGGCGAGCAATACTGGATGGCCGACAACCTCCGCGCCACAAAGTGGAATGACGGCACCGCAATCGACGGTTTTGCAGTAACTCAGGGTGATGACTGGAGCGCTAATACCACTGGATGCTACCTCGTTGATACAGAGTCTGATTGGGTGGCCATCGCGGGCCTCCTTTATAACGGCTATTGCGCGGTTAGCGACAAAATCGCTCCAGAAGGTTGGCATGTGCCTACCTGCGACGACTATGGTAAAATCAAGACTTCCGTGGGAAAAGCTACAGCATCCCTTTATCGCGACGATACGCCTATGGCTTGGTCTGACGGCACAGCATGCACAAATGAGACGGGATTTTCAATCGTTGCCACAGGATATTACGTAAATGCTGGTGATTTAAATGTTAACGCCCAATTCTCTGAAACGCAAATTTGGACAAAGGACAGTTCCATAGATTTCCTTACAAGAAAAAAAGCCTTGGACTTCTTGTGGGTAAGAGCATCGAGCGCAAGTGTAGTTTTCCCCACAAAGGGTTTGTCTCCTCATGATTATGCCTTTGGCCACTGCATCCGCCTGGTGCGTGACTAAGGCCTAATCTAATACATTTACATTAGCTATATTATCCCCCGATGACCTCCTGGCCATCGGGGGATTTTCGTCAAAAATCAATTGTGTTTCGCACGGAAATCGCCGCTTCCCGCCAAATCTTGGGGGTGTCGTTTGGTCATTTCATCACAATTGCCTAAATTTGTGGCATGAAACATTTCTACTGACATACACATCTCATTGAGGTAAAAAAATAGTTGCCTCCACCGAATTTCAATGAATGCATAGAATGCCGGTAGCTTATGGTGTGCCCATGCGCCAGGCCTATGCATTGCGGACATTGACATTCTGGGTGGACAGCCGGGGGAGGGCCTCCGGCAACAACTATAAGCAAGCCGTTTGCTTCCACCGCGCAGTCCACTGGTGGCATAGCATGCGGCAATTTTTTTACCTCAAAAAACAAATGTGTATGAAAACAAATCAGACAACCAACAATTTCAACCTCAGCCTAAAGTCATCAACCCCTCTTCAGGCCCTGGAGGCCAAGGCGCTCAAAGCCCGCGCGATTGCCCTGGCCAAAGCCGCCGGCAAGAAGGAGGATCCAAAAACAAAAGACAAGAAAAAGCGGGCAAAAGAGCTAACCCCGATTGAGCGCAGCCTGCGTAATCTCGAACGCGCGGTGCAGGGGTGGAAGCTTGATGGCCGCGCCGCCGCTTTCGAAAGGGGCAAGGGCGACACGGCCGCATGCGCCACGATAAGCATATTCAAAGTCGACGCCGCAAAAAAGGAAGAGTTCATGGCGGAGCGGCAAGGCGACGCAAAGCCGAGGGCGGAGAAACGCTACGTCTTCTACCCCGACCCCCTGATGCCTTCGCGCCTGGGATCAGTGGCCATATATGGCAAGGAGGCGCGCGAAACGCTGGAGGCGGTGGCCAAGGCCGGCCACATCTTCGGGCATAGAATCCGCTGCGCCACGGTAGAATTTGGATGCCGCCCGTTCGTGGACGTGAAATTTTCCAAGTTTTAGGCATATCTTCCCGTTTATTAAAATGATTTTTCGTAACTTTGCGCCGTAAAATAAATGTGACTAAAAAAGAATCCGCGATATGCAAAATTTCCAAATGGTGGCCAAAACCCTCAAAGGCCTTGAAGAGGTGCTGGCCGAAGAGCTCAGGGACCTCGGCGCCGAAAACGTTGAGCCCGGCAAGCGCATGGTTTCCTTCGAGGGAAATTTAGAGACGCTCTACAAAGCCAACATGTGCTGCCGCACCGCGCTGCGCATCCTAAAGCCATTCTACTCCTTCACAGCCCACACCCCCGACGAGCTTTATGAGAAAGCCAGGGATTATGACTGGGACACGCTCCTTTCGGTCGACAAGACATTCTGCATCGACACCGTGGCATTCAGCGAGGACTTTACCCACTCGCATTTCGTGACTTACAGGGTGAAGGACGCCATTGTGGATTGGTTCCGCGACAAGTACGGCCCCGACCAGCGCCCGGGCGTCAGGCTGAAGGAGGCCGATGTGATGATCAATGTGCATATCTCAGGCGGAAACGTCACCTTCTCGCTCGATTCATCGGGAGAGTCGCTCCACCGCCGAGGCTACCGTGTGGCGCAGACCGACGCCCCCATCAGCGAGGTGCTTGCCGCCGGCATAATCCTGATGAGCGGATGGAGGGGCGGAGAGCCTTTTGTCGACCCAATGTGCGGCTCCGGCACGTTCTTGATCGAGGCGGCATTGATCGCCGCCAACATCAAGCCCGGCCTTTACCGCAAGTCGTTCGCCTTCATGCAGTGGCCCGATTTTGACCAAGACCTGTACGATGCGATATACAATGACGATACAGAGGAGCGCACCCCGGCGTTCCCAATCATAGGCGCCGACATTTCGCCGGCTGCCATAGATATCGCCACCCGCAACGTCAAGAGCGCGGGCATGGGAAAATACATCGAGCTAAAGACTATGCCCATTGCCCACTGGGAAGAGGCGCCCGCTCCGGCCGGCGTCCTTGTTACGAATCCTCCCTACGGCGAGCGCATCAGCGTGCCCGATATGGAAGGACTTTACACCACCATCGGCAATCGCCTGAAGAACGCCTTCAAGGGGTATCACGCCTGGATTATCGGCTATCGCGATGAATATTTCCAGAAGATAGGCCTGGCTCCTTCGCAGAAAGTGGAGTTGCTCAACGGTTCGCTTGAATGCGAGCTCCGCGAATACGTGATATTCGAAGGCGACAAAAAGACCTTCCTGGCCAACGGCGGCCGCCTTAAGGATAAGCCGCAGGACGAGGCGCCCCGAGATCGCAAGCCCTTTGACCGCGAGCGCAAGCCCTTTGACAGGGATCGGAAGTCCTTCGACAAGGATCAGAAGCCCTATGACCGTGACCGCAAGCCCTTTGACCGCGAGCGCAAGCCCTTTGACAGGGATAGGAAGCCCTTTGACCGCGAGCGCAAGCCTTTCGACAGAGATCGGAAGCCCTTTGACCGCGATAGCAAGTCCTATGACCGTGACCGGAAGCCTTTCGACCGCGAGCGCAAGCCCTTCGACAGAGATAGGAAGCCCTTTGACCGCGACCGCAAGCCCTTTGACAGGGATCGGAAGCCCTTTGACCGCGAGCGCAAGCCGTTTGACCGCGAGCGCAAGCCTTTCGATCGAGACCAGAAGCCCGAGCGCAGGGAGGAAAAGTCGGAAAATCCATTGGCATTGCGGCGCAATCCTGATGCGCTGAAGATGCTGCAAAACCGCCAGCCTTCGTTGCCGCCTACAATGCGCAAGCGCGGATGGCGCAAGAAGGACGAAGGCGAAGAATAGCCCAATTTTGCCTATGCGTTGAGCCGTGGCGAGGTATAAATACATTCAATTTCACAAATCCCACCAAATCACCCACTTAATGAACATTCTTCTCCTTGGCAGCGGCGGACGCGAAGCCGCCCTCGCAAAAAAAATAAGCGAAAGCCCCCTCGCCGACAAGCTTTTTATAGCTCCCGGCAATGGCGGCACCTCAAAATATGGCGAAAATGTCAACATTTCGCCCCTTGACTTCCCCACGCTTGTGAACTTCGTTGAAGAGCATGGCGTTGAGCTCGTGGTTGTGGGCAACGAAGACCCCCTTGTGGCCGGCATCCGCGATTTCTTCGCGAAGGAGGCTCCAAATGTCCTGCTTGTGGGGCCGGCTGCCGATGGCGCCCAGCTTGAAGGCAGCAAGGACTTCGCCAAGAGATTCATGGCCCGCCATGGCATTCCCACCGCTCGCTATCATACATTCGACGCATCATCCTTGGATCAGGCCGACGCGTTCCTGGACCAGCTGCAGCCCCCCTACGTGCTAAAGGCCGACGGGCTGGCCGCCGGAAAGGGCGTAATTATCCTAAATAATTTGGATGAGGCGAAATCCACCCTTCGCGAGATGTTGGGAGGAATGTTCGGCAAGTCCTCGGCCACAGTGGTCATTGAGGAGTTTCTCGATGGCATCGAGTGCTCGGTGTTCGCTTTGCTCGACGGCAAAGGTGGCTTCCGCTTGTTGCCCGAGGCCAAGGACTACAAGCGCGTTGGCGAGGGCGACACCGGCCTCAACACAGGCGGAATGGGCGCCATTAGCCCAGTGCCTTTCGCCGACAAGGCGTTTATGAGCAAGGTGGTCAGCCGGATAGTGGAGCCCACCGTAAATGGCCTTATCGCCGACGGCATAGACTACCGCGGATTCGTGTTCTTCGGCCTCATCAACGTAAAGGGCGAGCCGATGGTGATTGAGTACAACGTGCGCATGGGCGACCCTGAGACCGAGGTAGTTATGCCCCGCCTCGCCAGCGACCTCGTGGAGCTGCTGCTGGGCGCAGCCAAGGGCAATCTTGCCGACATCCCGGCTGAGCATGACGAACGCGCCGCCGCCACGGTTATGGCCGTATCTGGCGGTTACCCGGGCTCATATCCCAAGGGATTGGAAATCACCGGCAACCTTGACCCCGAGGAAACAGTTCTCTTCCATGCAGGCACAAAGATGCAGGATGGCAAGCTTCTGACCAATGGCGGCCGCGTGATAGCCGCCACTTCCCTGGCCGAAACGCTGCCGCAAGCTTTGGAGAAGAGCTATAAGGCAATAGATGAAATAAAATTCGACGGCAAATATTTCCGCCGTGACATTGGCCGCGACGTGCTGAAATGACGAAATTCCTGCATTCGCGCGCCATGCTGGTGCTGGCCTCGCTGCTGGCCATGGGCTGCGCCCTCGCTTGCGCTGGCCTGGCCGGCTATCCGCCCGCCTTTCAGTCCTTTGGCCTTGTCAAGGACTGGAGCGGAGAGTGGGCTGTGCCTCAGCCCGCGTCTATGTGGTTAGCGATTGGGCTCAACATAGGCATTGCGGCCATGCTGGTGTATGTCAACAAGGCCTTCAATCTGCTGCGATGCCTGACAATGCTGCAGGGCACGGTCTTCCTGTTCATGCAGATGGCCTCGTCCCGGCTCCTTGTCGAGGTCAACCCCGGATTGGCGCTGTGCTTGGCGTGGCTTGTCTGCATGCTGCTGCTTTTCCCCAACTTTTCGGCTTCAATGCCTCAAAAAGAAGTGTTTTTGGCCTTCGCCATAATGTCGGGCATGTCGGCGTGCGTCGATGAGGCCTTGATATTGATTCCGGGGCTTTGGCTGGCATGCGGGCAGATGCGCATTCTCAACCTCCGCTCGGTGCTGGCGTCGCTTATGGGCCTGGCCTGCCCGTGGATTATCTTCTTCGGTTTTGGCTTGATTGGCCCCGAGGGGATGCAGCCCCCGTCCCTGCTGAAATTTGGCGATGCCTTTTCAAGCGTTGACAGTTTGTTTCTGGCATTATTGGCGTTCACAGTGTTCCTTGGCGCTGTTTGCTGGGTGCAGAATTTTATGAAATACCTCACGTACACCGCCAAATATCGGGCATATCAAGGGTTTGTCACCGTCACGATGCTGCTCTGCGTCCTGGGCATGGCCTTGGACGTGGCCGACAGCATGGCCATGCTGCCCGTGCTCAATGTGTGCGTGGCTCTTCAGGTGGCGCATCTCTTTGGCGCAATCCACTTTACGAGGAAATCCTGGATTCCGATCCTCATAATCCTGCTAATTTACTTATTCTTCTCATATCCTTTCGTTTTGGCATGGCAAATGATAGCCTACATTTTGTGATTGACAAAAACATTCCATTCATCCACGGGCTGCTTGAGCCCTATGGAAGAGTGGATTACCTGTCGGAACCTGAAATGACGCCCGAATCGGTGCGCGATGCCGACGCCTTGCTGGTGCGCACCCGCACCAAGTGCGATGAGGCTCTGCTGGGCGCCTCAAAATGCAGGTTTGTTGGCACATGCACCATTGGCACCGACCATCTTGACCTCCCCTGGCTGGCTTCGCGCGGCATCATCGCCGCAAATGCGCCGGGATGCAATGCCCCGGCTGTGGCCCAGTACGTGTTTGCGTCAATAATGCGGCTGCACAATCGCCCGCTTTCGCAGTACACGATTGGCATCGTGGGCGTTGGGAACGTGGGAAGGATAGTGGAAAGCTGGGCTCGCCAGCTTGACATGAAGGTCTTGGTCAATGACCCTCCGCGCCAAGCCGCTGAAGGCGGCGTCCAGTGGAGCTCGCTGGAAGAAATTGCGGAAAAGGCCGACATCATCACGTTCCACACGCCTCTTGACAATTCCACCAGGCATCTGGCCGACGAGGCCTTCTTCAACTCGCTGCGCCGCGCCCCAATCATAATCAACGCGGCACGCGGCCCGATAGTGGACAATGCCGCCCTTGTGGAGGCGTTGGACTGTGGAAAAGTGAGCCATGCGGCGATTGACTGCTGGGAGGGGGAGCCTTCATCGCTCAATCCGCGCCTGCTTGAGCTTGCCGACATTGCCACGCCCCACATAGCCGGGTACAGCTGGGAAGGGAAGGTGCGCGCTACACGCATGGCGCTTGACGCGCTTTGCCGCGCCCTTGGCCTGCCACATATCGAGATGGAGCAAAAGGCGCCGGCCGGCGCGGCGAAATCGGTAAACGCAAAATCCATTCTGCTTTCCTATGACCCATTGGCGGACACCAAGATGCTGAAGGCTAATCCCGAAGGCTTTGAGGAGATGAGAAACCATTACAATCTCCGCCATGAGGCCTCTGCCGGCAAAATTGATTGAAATGCGAAAAGTTATCATTATATTTCTCGTTATGATGGCATATATGGCAGCCGCAGCTCAGGGCACGATCACTATTCCCCGGCCGATTAGGGCGGGAAGCAAGATAGCCATTGTCACGCCGGCCTCGTATGTCTATGACAAATATTTGGACGGCGCGGTGAAGGCCCTTGAGGCGCGGGGATACAGGCCAATAGTCCTGCCGCATGCCCGCGGCAAGGAGTTCGGGTCGTTCGCCGCATCCGACGCCATGCGCGCTGCCGATCTTATGTGGGTGTTCAAGGACCCTGAAATCGACGCCATACTTTGCGCCCGCGGCGGTTATGGCACTGTAAGGCTGCTGGAATCGCTCGACACTGCCGTGATCAAGGCTAATCCGAAGTGGTTGATTGGATTCAGCGACATTACGGCCTTGCACGCCATGATGACTAAATTGGGTATTGCTTCGGTGCATGGGCCCATGTGCAGCCATCTTGCAAAGAAAGAGCCATCCGACTCTTCCTTGGTTTATACCTTCCGCATTCTCGAGGATTCCCTGCCGATAACGTATAGCCTTCCGCCAAATAAGCATGATATCCATGGACATGCCGAAGGGCGCCTGGTCGGCGGCAACCTTATGGTGGCCAATGGGTTGGCGCAGACCGAATATGACCTTCTCAACCCCGAAGGCGATGAAGGCGACATAATATTTATCGAGGATGTGGGCGAGAAAATCTATGCTATAGAGCGAGTTATGATGCGCTTGCACCAAAGCGGCGCGCTGAAAAAGGCCAAAGGCCTTATCATAGGCGAGTTCACCAACTACAAGCCCAGTGATGACTTTGATTCTATGGAAGATATGATTAGCTATTGGCTGCGCAAGTGGGGCTACGGCAATCTTCCCGTGCTCTTCGGCATGCCATCAGGCCACGGCGAGGTGAACTATCCCCTCGTGCTCGGCGCAAAGGCCTCGCTCACCGTCACCCCCGAGGGCTCCACCCTCACTATGGCCCTGCAATAAACAAATCCACATTGGCATTCAGCGCTATCCCAACCATTTAGGCTATGTATCAACCGCCATTTAGAATAACATCCCGCATGCTTAATCTTGTCGCCGAAATATCGGCAAAGATTGAGCGATACGCCATAGCGCTTGAGCAGGACGCCTCATTGCGCCTGCGTAAAGCCAACCGCATCAAGACAATCCACAGCTCGCTTGCCATTGAAGGCAATGGGCTGACTGAAGGGCAAGTGCGGGACATTGTCAACGGAAAAAATGTTGTGGCTCCGCTGCGTGAGATTCAAGAGGTGAAGAACGCTATAGCCACTTATGACCTTTTTCCCTCCCTCAATCCTTTTGATGAGAAGGATTTGCTTCGCGCGCATCAGACTATGATGCAGGCTTTGGTGGACAATCCCGGACGTTGGCGAGCAAGCGGGGTAGGGGTATTTGGCGAAAAAGGCTGTGTGCATATGGCGCCTCCGGCCGAGCGTGTGCCGCAGTTGATGGGTGACCTGTTTGAATGGCTTAAAAACGCGGATGACCATTTGCTGATTCGGTCATGCGTTTTCCACTATGAATTTGAATTTATCCACCCATTCCTTGACGGGAACGGGCGCACAGGGCGTCTTTGGCAATCGCTCATATTGTCGCGGCTCCATCCGCTTTTTGCCCATTTGCCTGTGGAGAATATGGTTTACGCCAATCAACAAGCGTATTACGATGCTATCTCCGCGTCGACGGCCGAGGGGGAATCCACGCCGTTCATAGAGTTCATGCTATCGGAGATTTTAGCCACTCTAACTCGGGGAGAGTCGGACTCCGTGAACTACAAAGTGGAATATGTTCCTATTAAAGTCCAGGGTAAATTTCCTAATAATATTCCTAATATTTTTCCTAATAACGTGCAGTCACGTTATCCGTCAGTGTCAGAAGCGGCATGGCATATCGCTTCTTTGTATAACAATACCCCAGGAGCAAGCGCAGACCAAATAGGTGAAGCTTTGGGCATAAGTGGACGAATGGTGCGCAATCATACGGCCACACTTCGCAAATTAGGCATCATTGAGCGCATAGGGAGCAATAAGACGGGGTATTGGAAGGTGAATCGCATAGAGGGCGCGGATGGGAATGAATTTTTGTAATTTCAGCCGACTTCTACAAGCGCTCCGATAGCGGCGACTAGCCGCCTTGGCATGTGGATTCAAGACAATCAAGATAACCTTAGGCATAGGAAAGCGATTCCAAAAAATTTTGTTAACTTTCCTCCAAATATTATAAATTGCAAAAAGGTTGTGAGAATCAACGCTAATAGCTATCTTTGTGAATAATTTCGCGAAAGGGGCTGTTTTGCCCTATTTTATGGCGGGATTACATTGTTTTTATCGCGGATTTCATTGCAATTTTAAAACAGACCACATGAAAAAGATAGTTATTGCTCTTTGCTGCATAGTATGCGCTTTGGCCGCGGCGCCGGCCGCCGCCCAGACCGGGGAAAATGACGGCAAGCCCTTTGCTTATCCCGTAATTCCCGACTCAAAGACCACCCTTTCCGAGAGGTGCAACCATTTGGTGTACCATTTTTGGGAAAGATGCAACCTTGATGAAATATTCACCCGCAAGAAGGACGTTGATCAGGCCATGAACGATTGGCTTTCGTTCATGCCCTACGCCACATCCGACACTGTGCATATGGCGATTGACGCGTTTTTGGGCAAGGTGGAGAAGACCGGAGGCGAAAATACCCTGCTCATTGGCAAGACAGCGGAAAAGTACCTCTACACCGACTCAGCGGAAATATTTTCGGAGGAGCTCTACCTGCCATTCTGCAAGGCTGTGGCTGAGCACAAGAAGGTGGGAAAGGCCGACAAGGCTCGCTTTCAGGCTCAGGCAAAGATATTGGAAAACAGCTCGCTGGGCGTGAAGGCTCCGGCATTCAGCTTTGTAGCTCCTGACGGCACTCCGATGTCGTTTGGCGACATAATAGCATCGCGCATCATCTTGCTGTTCAACGATCCGGACTGCTTCGACTGCATGATGAACCGTACGCGCCTTTCTGCCGACTATAACACCAACCAATTGATTGACAAGGGTCTGGTGAAGGTGGTATGCATCTATCCCGGCAAACCTACACAGGAATGGAAGGATGCCGCGGCATCTTATCCGAAAAACTGGATTGTGGGCGCCAGCGAGGACATAGACCAGATATTCGACATTCCGGAAATGCCTGATATGTACTATCTTGACGGCAAGCACACGATTCTTGGCAAGCACATGCCGATTGACAATATGCTCAACGCCCTGCACCGCATCAACGTAAGCATGAACTGATGAATATAGCGGCATTGATATCCGGAGGAGTTGACAGCGCAGTGGCCGTGCGCCGCCTGCTGGACCAGGGGCACGACCCGCACCTCTTCTACATCCGCATAGGCATGGATGACGACTCGGGCGACTGTTCGACCGAGGAGGATATTGAGATGTGCTCATACATCGCCAGGCAGTACGCGTTGCCATTCGATGTTGTGCCCCTGCACCAGGAATATTGGGACAACGTGATGGAATACGCCTTGCGCACAGTGAGGGAGGGCTTTACGCCAAATCCAGACATTATGTGCAACAAGATGATAAAGTTTGGATTCTTCGAACAGCGCTGGGGCAAGGATTTTGACCTCACCGCCACCGGCCATTACGCAAGGGTGGTGGAGAGCGGCGGCAAGAAATGGCTTGGCACCGCACCAGACCCGGTGAAGGACCAGACCGATTTTTTGGCGCAGATCAGCTACGACCAGCTATGCCACATAACGTTTCCGATAGGTGACCTCCCCAAGGCGGAGGTGCGCCGCATCGCGGCGGAATGCCATCTGCCAAATGCCGGGCGCAAGGATTCGCAAGGCATTTGCTTTTTGGGAAAAATCAACTATAACGACTTCATACGCCGCCATTTGGGCGAAAAGGCCGGCCCGATAATCGAGATTGAGACCGGGAGGAAGCTTGGCGAGCACAAGGGATTCTGGTTTCATACCATAGGCCAGCGCAAGGGCCTTGGGCTGAGCGGAGGCCCGTGGTACGTGGTGAAGAAAAACGCCCATGAAAACATCATTTATGTGAGCAACGGCTACGGCACCGAAAAGCAGTACGGCCGTACAATCTTCGTGGACGATATGCACTTTATCACCGCCGACCCTTGGGGAGAGGATTGCAAGGATGCGGCCATATCATTCAAGAACAGGCACATGCCGCAATTCATCCCCGCGAAAATCACGAGGTTGGCTTCCGGCGAATATAGGATAGATTCAGAGCAGGACGTGCAGGGCATAGCGCCCGGCCAATTCTGCGTGGCCTACGACCCCAGCGGCAGCATTTGCTACGGCTCGGGCGTGATAGTGCAGGGAAAGGGACAATAAAAGCCTAAAATCAAACAGATTGACTATTATTCCACAGAATATGAGCGACAATAAAGAGAGAGTGAAATTGACGGTGCTGGGCATCTCCTACAACCCGCTGCAGTCCGGGGCTTTTGGCATGCTCTTGGCTGAAGAAGGCGGCCGCCACCGCATTCCCATCGTGATTGGTTCGGCCGAGGCGCAATCCATCGCGATAAACCTGGAGGGGGTGGTAACGCCACGCCCCATGACGCATGATCTTTTCTGCAGCTTCGCTCAGGCCTTTGGCGTAAGCCTGATTGAGGTGTACATCTACAAGTTTGAGGACGGCATATTCTCTGCCGAGCTTAAATTCACTGATGGCGAGCGCGAAGTGACCATTGACTCGCGAACGAGCGACGCTGTGGCCATAGCCATAAGGTGCGGCGCGCCGATATACACCACAAGGGAAATATTGGAAACAGCCGGCACCCTGGCCGATGCCGATGAGGATGACGCTGCATTGGACGGGGACGGTGAAAGCCGGCAGCGCAATCTTGACGAGCTTTCCGCAGATGAGCTGCAGGAAAAGCTGAACAAATACATCGAAGAGGAGAACTATGAAGAGGCGGCCAAGGTAAGCCGCATCCTCAAAGAACGTCAATAAGTTGAAATTAAAAAAACTACTAATATCATGGGACAAATCAAATTCAGGCTCATAATCCTTTATTTCCTTGAATTCGCCATTTGGGGAGCGTACCTCACTTCGCTTGGCAGCTTTTTGGCCATCAACGGCTTGGCGGAGAATATCGGCTGGTTCTACGCCGTGCAGGGCGTGGTGTCCATCTTTATGCCCGCCCTTGTAGGCATTGTGGCCGACCGCTGGATCCAGGCGCAGCGCACTCTCTCGCTTTGCCAGCTTCTGGCCGGCGTGTTTATGCTCGGCGCCGGGGCGTACGCCTGGTATGCGCAATCCAACGGCAAGGCCATAGAATTTGCCCCGCTGTTCTGGCTGTACACAGGGTCGGTGCTCTTCTTCATGCCTACGATAGGCCTATCCAACTCGGTGGGCTACAGCGTGCTTACGAGCAATGGCCTTGACACCGTAAAGCATTTCCCGCCCATCCGCATATTCGGCACGATAGGCTTTATATGCGCCATGCTCTTCGTAAACTTTACCGGGTATCAGAATACTTATGGACAGCTCTTTACGTCGGGCATACTCAGCCTTGTGCTATGCCTTTACTCGCTGACCATGCCCGCCTGCCCCACATGCAAGGCGGCTGCGTCCTCCAGCATTGTTGAGGCTCTTGGGCTAAACGCGTTTAAGCTATTCAAGAGCCACCGCATGGCGATATTCTTTATCTTCAGCATGCTCCTTGGCGTATCGCTGCAGATCACCAACGGTTTTGCCAACCCGTTTATCCAAAGCTTCGGCTCAATTCCTGAGTTTGCGGGCAACTGGGGCGTTGAGAACGCCAACGCGCTCATCTCTATTTCGCAGTGCAGCGAGACGCTTTGCATCCTTCTCATCCCATTCTTCCTAAAGAGGTTTGGCATCAAGGTGGTGATGCTTATGTCGATGCTGGCGTGGGTGTTCCGCTTCGGCCTTTTCGGCATTGGCGACCCGGGCTCGGGCGTATGGATGTTTGTCCTTTCTATGATTGTCTATGGCATAGCCTTTGACTTCTTCAATGTCTCAGGCTCGCTTTATGTCGACAAGCAGACGTCGCCAGCGATACGCAGTTCGGCTCAGGGCCTATTCATGCTAATGACCAACGGCATAGGCGCGACGATAGGCACGCTGGGGGCGCAGGCCGTGATCAACAAACTCGTATACTCGCAGCCCGAAGGCATAAGCCAAATCGAGGGCTGGAGCCACTCATGGCTGATATTTGCCGGCTACGCCCTTGTGGTGGCGGTGCTCTTCTTCTTCCTTTTCAAGGATGATTCGGCGAAGGAGGATTCCGAGACGGAAATTAAAGAGGCAGAAGCGCGCATTGAATCAGACCCGGAGGGCGGCGTGGAGCTATGATTCAATTCTATGCGCCCGAAATAGAGGAGGATCCGGCGCTGCCGGAGGCTGATTCGCAGCATTGCGTGAGAGTGCTGCGAATGAAGCAGGGCGACGCTGTGCAGGTGATTGACGGCAAAGGCTTTGTATATGATTGCACGTTGATAGACCCGCATCCCAAGCATGCCATGCTGCAAGTGCTGGCGCGTAGGGAGCAGCCGCTGCCGTGGAAGCAGCGAATCACTGTGGCCGTGGCGCCCACGAAGATGATGGACCGCATGGAATGGCTGGTGGAGAAGCTTACGGAAGTGGGCGTTAATCGCTTTGTGCCATTGCTTTGCCGCTATTCCGAGAGAAAGGAGATCAAGGAAGAGCGCCTGCGCAAGATTGCGGTATCGGCCATGAAGCAGAGCCTCAAGGCCACGCTGCCTGAGATTATGCCCATGACCCCGATTGCCGAATTCATAAAGGGATGCCGGGCGGAGCAGAAATTTGTGGCCTACTGCGACCCGACGATACCGAGGCGATTGCTCACGGAGCTGTATCGGCCTGGTGCGGATGTCGCCATTTTGATAGGCCCCGAGGGCGATTTTTCCGCCACGGAGATAAAGATGGCGATTGACGCGGGCTTTAAGCCGGTGAGCCTTGGAGACAACCGGCTGCGCACGGAGACGGCCGCGCTCTATGCCGTCTCGGCTTTCCATGTGATTGACGAGATTGGGCGGGATTTGAATTTATGAATCTTGATGAATCAAGGGAAATCTTGAGGAATCTTGATTTAATTTGAAAAATAATGATTATGACGACTTTAGAGTATCTTTTATCTTCAAATAATTTCTTTTTGCTGGCCGGGCCTTGCGTGATTGAGGGTGAGAAGATGGCCCTTGACATCGCCGGCTACATCAAGCCCCTTTGCGAAAAGTACGGGATTCCTTACGTATTCAAGGGATCGTACAGGAAGGCCAACCGCTCGAGGCTCGATTCTTTTACGGGCATTGGCGACGAGAAGGCCTTGAAGATACTGGCCAAGGTGCGCTCGGAGTTTGATGTTCCGGTTGTGACCGACATCCATGAGACTACCGAGGCGGCCATGGCGGCGGAGTATGTTGACATTCTGCAGATTCCGGCATTCCTTTGCAGGCAGACCGACCTCCTTGTGGCCGCAGCCAAGACCGGCAAGATGGTGAATGTGAAGAAGGGTCAATTCTTGGCTCCCGAGTCAATGCATTTTGCCGTTGAGAAGGTGCGCGACGCTGGAGGCGAGCAGGTGGCGGTCACTGACAGGGGCACCACTTTTGGCTACGGCGACCTTATCGTGGACTATCGCGGCATACCGACGATGCAGAAGCAATGCAAGTGCCCGCTGATTTTGGATATCACCCATTCGCTGCAGCAGCCCAACCAGGGCGGGGGCGTCACCGGCGGCCGGCCCGACATGATTGAGACCATAGCGAAGGCCGGCATAGCGGTGGGGGTTGACGGGCTCTTCCTTGAGACGCATCCTACGCCACAGACCGCCAAGAGCGACGGGGCCAACATGCTGCGGCTCGACCTATTAGAGCCGCTTCTGGAAAAGCTGACACGGCTGCGGGCAGCGCTGTGAAGAAGATTGTGCGAAGGCCAATAAGGCAATAATAGGCATTTAATGTCTTTAAGGGGATTAAGGGTTTTAGCAACTATTCAACTATCATAAGTTTTTGATTTGTAGGGCTACACACTGGTGCGACCGATGCAAAAGCCAAAAAATCGATGGGAAACGGATGCACCAGGGTGCATCCCTACTTTTATAATCAATCGCTTATACATTTAAATATAGCTGAATAGTTACGGTCTTTAAGGGGATTAGTGGGGGGAAGGGCCGGGGTTAAGAGAGGAGGTCGGCGATTACTTGGGGGATGTCGAGAGCCCAGTCGCGGGTGTAGACACGATCGGCCCGGGCGGGGTCGTCGACTATCTCCATGCCGCGGGCGTTGGCCATAATGGCGAGGGTTTTGCCTATTGTAGGCTTGCTTTTGAGGCGCTGTAGCATCGCTTGGATGCCATTGAGCGAGACGGTGAACGCCGCTTGGTCGTCGCTGCCGAGCTCCAGCCAGGTTACTTCATTTTCCTTGACGTCAAGCATTCCGAAAGTTAGCGAGCGGGTTAGGGAGGTGGGGGCGACTTTCACCATGTGCTGCACTGTGGAGGGGTCGAAAGCAACGCCTGTGGAGTTGGAGACTTTCATGGGATATTTTGAATCCATCCATCCGACGCGGGTGTTTACGTCGAGCGTGCCTCCGCTATAATGGCTGGCTACGAACACCACGTATTCGGCGCCCCGCTCGCGCAGGGCGTTTAAGTCAAGCTCAATGTACTCGGCGGTGCCCACCTTGTCGGGGATTTGGCGAATGTCGCCCGAATGCCGTGCTCCGTAGGGGGATAGGTTGTAGTAAGAGCAATCCTCCACGCCCCCGGGATATATGATTTTCGCGCTGAGGTCCAAGTCAATCGGCGCCGCGGCAAGGCCTTCGCCCCAGTTGAGGAATAGGCGCAAAGAGTCGCCTTCGACCGGGAATTTAGTGCCCTGCGGCACGGAAGAAAAGGCCTGCACGGCGGCGCTGCGGTCGCCCAACGGGAGCACCATAGAATCAAGCTCAGGGTCGATATAGATTTTCACCCCCCGTTCGGGATTGTTTGCATAGTGCCGGCGCAGAAAATCCAAAGAGAGATTTTGGATGGCATGCGCTATTGATTGCAGCTGCTTTTCGGTGTAGCGGGCAATGGCGGGATTTGCGGGAATGACTTTGCTTTTGCCGGTAAGGGTCTTTACCACTCGGTCGGAGGGTGAGAAATAGCGCTCGGCATGGCGGCCAAGTTCAATCACAAGCCGGAGCGGAACGTCGGGGAGGACTGCGCGGAAGGCTTCGAGAGCGGCGTCAGGGTCGGCGAGGATGCTGCTGAAGAGCTGGCGGGCGAAGAGGCCGGGGTGATGTTTTAATATTGCCAGGGCGGCGGCGCGGTCGCCTTGCCGGATGGCCATGTCGATTTTGCCTTGCGTTACGGCATAGCTTTCATCCCACCATACGCGCAGCATGGCGGCCAGGCGTTCGAAGCCGGGCTTCTTTGCGTATTCGGCCAGTCGCAGGGCGCGGATGAATCGCGTCCACATTCCCCGCTTTGGGTGCATTATGGCGCAAGCGGCCTTTGGCGACATTTCGAGGCTGTTGAGCCACTGGGCGGCCATGCGGCATTCGCTTCGGCCATAATGCAGGCGGAGGTCGCGCTTGGCCTGGGCGGCGAGTATATGCCCGGCGCTTGAGTAAGGAGTGAACCGGTTGGAGTTGGCCAGAAGCGTATTCTTCACAATCGTACCGGGCTCAATGACTTGGATGTGGCCTGTGTGGCGGTACCAGAGCAGGCGGAGGACGTCGGCCGGGGATTGCATCAACGCGCCGACGCGGTCGGCCTGGCCGTTGTCAATCAGGTCAGACGCTATGATGATGGCGTTTTCCTTTACCGGGATTTTGGTTTGCTCGGGCAGCTTTATGCCGGCCTGAAGCAGGCCTTTAAGGTCTTCTCGGGCAGTGGCGTCGAGGGGAATAGTGGACTCGGCCAGCTGCGTGAGCGTGCGCTGCAGGTCAGCGTCGGCCCAACGCTTAAGCTCCTTCAGTTTAGAGGCCTGGCCATAGAAGATTTCATCGCCGATGCGGAAAGGCCGGCCGCAGAAGGGGCAGCCGTTGTACCGCTCAAGGTTGAATGTGCCGTTTGGAATGAGGTGGCCGCAAGGGAGAGTGACGCCGTCAGTCCAAATGCCGCGCTCGCGCAAGAAATTGGCATAGGCGGTGGCGAGATGGTCGATTAGTCCTTCGCCGGTAGGCTCAAGCCAGCCTTTTACGAGGGGATTCCAATTTAGGTTGACGCCAAGGGCGTCGTTTATGGTCTCAAGGATAAGCCCTTGTGATGATGGAGGCAGGGCGTTGAAGGCGCGCAGGGCATCCTCTGCAAGCGTGAATCCGCAACGGCGCAGCTGCTGCAGGCAGTGGGCGGTGGAGGCCGTGACGGGCGATGGGGCTGAGGGCAAGTCGGGGAGGTAGAGCGCGCGGTGGCGCAGCGCTATTTTCTGAAGCAATGCCTGTGTCATCATTTGGGTGTCTTTCTGTGCATAAAAAATGCAGGCAATTGTAAAACTGAAGATCCTATTAATTCATTATGAAGTAAGTCTTACTTGGCCTGCATGAGGCAAAATTAGGCATAAGATTTGTATTGTACAAATCACGGGGCGCTATTTTGTGCGAAAGGATGATGTTTTTAGGCGAATGTGGTGGAATTATTTAAAAAAAATTGGGGGAGGGGGTGGCGGAATGTAAAAATGTTGTAAATTTGCGTGATAGAAATATGGAAAATCTTCAGCCGCATATTATCGACTTGCCCAAAATTTGCGATCCGCGCGGGAATCTGACCTTCGTAGAAGGGGGCAGGCACATGCCGTTCAGCATAGCCAGAGCCTTTTGGATATACGATGTTCCGGCCGGCGAAGAGCGGGGCGGCCATTCGCACCATAAGCTGCACCAGCTGCTTGTGTCGGTTGGCGGGAGCTTTGACGTGAACGTGACCGACGGGTTTACTCGGCGCACGTACACCCTTAACCGGCCTTTCAAGGGGCTGTACTTGCCGCCGGGAATTTGGAGCGACATCACAAATTTTTCGTCAGGAGGCGTGTGCCTTTCGCTTGTTGATGATTTCTTCAGCGAGGAGGATTACGTAAGGGATTTTGACGAGTATATGGAATTGGCTAGGGCGCATGGCCCCATAATAAAATGAGAATGTGATGCTTGAATCTTTTCTTGATTTGGCGGCCGTGAACGCCCCTTTTATGGAAGACATAAAGCGGGCCATGGAGAGGGTGGTTGATTCGGGGCGATATGTAGGCGGCCCGGAGGTAGAGGCCTTTGAAGCGGAGCTGAGCGCGATTGCGGAGACGCCATACGTGGTGGGCGTAAGCAACGGGCTTGACGCTTTGCGGCTGATACTCAGGGCCTATATGGAGCTTGGGCGGCTTAGGCCGGGAGACGAGGTGATAGTGCCGGCCAATACGTATATCGCTACTGCCCTGGCTGTTACCGACAATGGGCTAAGGCCAGTGTTCGCTGATGTTTCGCCGGTTACCTTCAATCTTGACGCGGAAAAGCTTGAAGAGGCAATGACGCCTCGCACCAGGGCGATTATGCCGGTGCATCTTTATGGGCGAGTATGCTGGGATGAGGCCTTGGTGGATTTCGCCAGGCGGCATGATTTGATTGTGGTAGAGGACAATGCGCAGGCTATCGGGGCGTCAGCTTCAGCTGAAGGGCTTTTTGGCACGCATGCGGCCGGAGGGCTTGGGCATGCCGGCGGGTTCAGCTTTTACCCGACAAAAAATATTGGTGCGATGGGCGACGCCGGAGCTGTGGCCACCCATGACAAGAAATTGGCGGAGACGGTAAGGGCGTTGGCGAATTACGGAAGCGACAGGCGGTACCATAATGTCTATGAGGGTTTTAATTGCAGGCTTGACCCGGTGCAGGCGGCTGTGCTGAGGGTGAAGCTGCCGCATTTGGCGGAGATCAATGCGCGCAGACGAGAGCTGGCAGGCATATATGACGCTGAGATTTGCAATCCGCTGGTGAAGAAGCCGGAGATGCCGAAGGCTGGCGAGGAGCACGTTTGGCACCAGTATGTGGCGCGGGTGGAGAATCGCGACGCATTCCGGGCTTTCTTGGGGGAAAGGGGCATTGCCACGGATGTGAATTATCCCGTGAATCCGGCGCATCAGCCTTGCTACGCCGCGGAGTATGGCATGGCGGCCACGCCGGCGGCCGACGAGTTGGCGGAGCAAGTGGTGAGCCTCCCCCTTAACACGGCCTTGAACCCCTCCCAGATTAGCCGCGTGGCCGCCGCCGCAAACCTTTGGAACGGCCGGTAAAATGCTACTTTATATATAATATATTATGAATCAGATAAATACCCCCCCCCCATTACCCCCACAACCCGCAATCATCAAATATAGATAAGAGAATCGCGTGGATTGACGTATCTAGAGGACTGGCTTTTTTGTTGGTGATTTATAGTCACATACCCCAATGTGACGATAAGTTGATGATATATTTTGCGCCAGTTTTTCTCACAGCTTTCTTTTTTGTATCGGGCTATCTCTACAAAAGTGGACAAAGA
The DNA here is from genome assembly GCA_023666615.1 of Clostridium sp. Classification (GTDB taxonomy): domain Bacteria; phylum Bacteroidota; class Bacteroidia; order Bacteroidales; family Muribaculaceae; genus CAG-873. The sequence goes on from JAMPBQ010000011.1 coordinate 23,946, forward strand.
TTTTCCTATGTTTTAGAACAACGCATTCGTACCCTATTGATACCATTGTTTCTATTGGGTATCTTAATGATAGGCATGTCAAAAATTATTTCTTACAAAGAAAGAGTTGACATTTTAGATAGTCTGAAGGATCTGTTCATTCAGTCAGGCTTTGAACATTCACCTATCTTATGGTTTGTGGCGGCTCTGTTTGTCTATTCTGTATTCTTTTATTTTGTAGATAGATGGTGCAAAACAACATTGCAGTTTGTAATGGTTATTGCAGTTCTCTTCATAGTAAATTGTGTGACGAATTATGTATTACACATTCGTTTTTATTGGCATCTGCATTCACTTGGATTTGGAATATTCTATATGGGCTTAGGTCGTCTTTATCGACAGTATGAGGATCAAATAGACAAGAATATCAAGTGGTGGATGGTAGTTATATGTCTATTGTGTTATGTGGCATACATAGCTTATTCGCAGAAATACATAAGTTGTGGTGGGTCTGAGACAATCATAGACGCAATGATTTTAACGTTGATGGGATTGGTGTTGATAATAACAATATCGAAAAAATATCTCGGAGGCAGCAAGCTGCTTTTATTCGTTGGCGCCAACTCGCTTTTCTACTTTGCTTTCCATGGGAAGGTTTATGCTGTGATTATATCAATAGGCAATAAAGTCGCGCCTGAGCAATTTTCTTCGGACGAATTATTTATTAAGTGTATAGTGGCCTTATCAGTGGTGCTTTTAGACGCTTTAATCCTCATTCCCCCAGCTATGTTCGTAAATAAGTATATGCCTCAGATGCTTGGCCGAAAATTTAAGTTATGGAGAGAGGGATAGCGGCCGAGAGAGAGACGGAATGGACGAGACGCGCGAAAAATAGGATTAAGAGGTGAGGCTTGGCAAAGAAGTAATGCAGTTTATAAAAAACGCGATGCCACCCGACAAAGTGGTGGCATCGACTTTACCTTTTTTTATAGTGCAAGGATACATCGACAAAGTATGTATCGGCACTTTTGTAATGCAAAGGTAGTGCTTTTATTTAAATTCTACAAATTTTGAGCATTAAAATGAGTTTTTAATTTTAAATGAGCGTAAAATCGGGAATTAAGGGCTTTAAAGCGGGGGAGTTCAAACACAGTTCACTGTATAAGGCAGTGATTTTGGAATCCATTTCATTAGCCCTATTGGCTGACACTTGTTTCATTATGTATTTTACAACACGCAGCGCGCCAATAATGTTTCCGGAATCGGTTGACAAAGAAGATGCGGGGCCTCTGCGGATACGCATCGGCAATTTTAAGTCATAAAGGAGAGAGCCGTGGGCGCAAGCGTTTCGCACATTGCGGATAGTGTGCATATAGCTTTCAAAAGTAACAACCTGGCGCAAGCCAAATAAATTGGCGATTTTTATCTTGTCGGAGGCGTCTTTCAACTGTTCATACAGTTTTAGCACCGCGCCGAATGTCATAAATTCCAAGGTTTTCCAAGCGGGAGCATATTCGTCAGACGGATATTTATGATGGTGTCGCGCAATTACGGGATTAAGTTTAAAATCCGAGTTGTAAACTTTGTTTTGGAAATTATCAGCATAGGTTCTGTTGACGACTGAAGGGTTTACAAACCACAAATTGTCGTCACTGTACTTATTTGAGAGCGTGTATATCATTGAGGTGCGGAAAGCGATTTCAATGCGGTTTAGATAACGCATTAATAGAAGCCGCAAGTCGAAATCAAAATAATACAAACGGACCGCATCTTCAAATGTGCTTCCTTCTGCGTATTGATGTGTCCTTAGAGAAAGTTGGGGATAAGATTTTTCAAAAGGGAATAGGTAGAAGCCAAGGCGATAATATCCTATGTCAAGAAGGATTTCTTTCGCTTTGTCTTGGTCACGGATTGTAAGGCCCCTCGTCTTAAGGATCTGTAATTGTTTGTCAATGGTTGTGGCGGATTTATTCATTTCGTGTCAGTGAAGATACAAAGGTACAAATTTTGTTTGAAAAAATGATTGTGGGAGGGAGCAATTTTTAGGCTAAATTTGCGCGGAAAGATAAAAATAATCGCTATCTTTGCGAATAGAAAACCAAATAATGTATAATTTTATTGTAATATGGTAAGTTACAAGGAATTGGGCCTGGTTAACACTCGCGAGATGTTTGCCAAGGCCATCAAGGGCGGATACGCAATCCCCGCCTTCAACTTCAACAATATGGAGCAGCTGCAGGCCATCATCAAGGCAGCGGCTGAGGAGAAGTCGCCTGTTATTCTGCAGGTATCGAAGGGCGCTCGCAACTATGCGAACGCCACCCTTCTTCGCTACATGGCGCAGGGCGCAGTGGCCTACGCCAAGGAGCTTGGCTGGGAGAATCCCCAGATTGTGCTTCACCTGGACCACGGCGACAGCTTTGAGCTTTGCAAGGACTGCATCGACAATGGCTTCTCATCAGTGATGATCGACGGTTCGCACCTGCCTTATGAGGAGAATGTGGCTCTGACGAAGAAGGTGGTTGACTACGCTCACCAGTTCGACGTAACGGTAGAGGGCGAGCTTGGCGTATTGGCCGGCGTTGAGGATGAGGTATCCTCTGACCACCACACCTATACCAACCCTGAGGAGGTTATCGACTTCGCTACCCGCACCGGCTGCGACAGCTTGGCCATCTCTATCGGCACGTCGCACGGCGCATACAAGTTTACGCCGGAGCAATGCACCCGCGATGAGAACGGCAAGCTCGTGCCCCCTCCATTGGCATTCGACGTGCTCGACGCCGTAATGGAGAAGCTGCCCGGGTTCCCCATCGTTCTGCACGGGTCTTCTTCGGTGCCCCAGGAGTATGTGGACATGATCAACGAGTACGGCGGCAAGCTGCCTGACGCCATCGGCATTCCTGAGGAGCAGCTGCGCAAGGCTGCGAAGAGCGCCGTATGCAAGATCAATATCGACAGCGACAGCCGCCTGGCTATGACCGCAGCAGTGCGCAAGGTGCTGGCTACGAAGCCGGGCGAGTTTGACCCGCGCAAGTATCTTGGACCGGCCCGTGACGAGATGGAGAAGCTGTACAAGCACAAGATTGAGAATGTGCTTGGCAGCGACGGCAAGGCATAATCGCTTGATTTCTTAAGATATGGGAATCCCCCTCGGGACCGTTTGGCCTGGAGGGGGATTTTTTTTCGGTTTTTTGGGGGATGGGGAGGGGCGAGCAGAGCTCGCAAACACAACGAAACAGGGTCGGCATTTTAGGGATGATGGGGAGGGGATTTTACCACGGATTTCACGGATTGCACGGATTTTTTTGATTTTTTTTCAGGATGATGGGGCGGGGATTTTACAACGGATTACACGGAATTTTTGGATTTTTTTTCAGGATAATGGGGCGGAGGAGTTTTTTTGTTGTATATTTGCGGTTGAATGTTTGAATTTTTTTGTTTTTGAATTTTCTTTTTGCTTTTTGAATCTTTTTTATGAGGAGTTTTTTGGTTTTTTTTGGTCTGCTTGGCTTTTTGTTTGGCTGGGCTGAGACTTTTGTTGTTGATGGGATTAAGTATACTACATCGAGCGGGTATAATTGCTATGTTTCGGGGCATACTGATGATGCTCCGGCTGATATTGTGATTCCCGCGACGGTGGAGGGGAACGGGATTGAGTACACTGTGACGCAAATCGGGAATGACGGGCTTAGCGGGATTGAGGCCAACAGCTTGGTTTTGCCCAATACGCTTGTTTCGATAGGGCATAGCGGACTATATGGAGCAAAGGTGCCGGAGGTGAAGGTGCCGGAGGGTGTGACTTATATTGGGAATTATGCGTTTGAGCGCTGCGAGATGGAGGAGATAGAGCTTCCGTCGACATTGACGAGAACGGGCTATAATCCATTTTTGAATTCGATAAAGCTGAAGGCCATAGAAATTCCGGGAACGCTCGTAACATTAGCCGACAAGACCTTTAGGGGTTGCGCCGCGCTGGAGAGGGTGGTTATAGGCGAAGGGGTTGTGACATTGGGAGGCGAATGCTTTTACGGCTGCTCAAGCCTGAAGAATCTGACAATAGCGTCAACTGTGAATACGATAGGAGGATCCTGCTTTTCGGGATGCGGGTCGCTGAAGGAGATCGCCATACCTGAGGGAGTGACAACGCTCAGCGGCTATACTTTCAACAATTGCGTGGCGTTGGAGCGGGTGCAATTGCCGTCGACGCTGGAGAAGATAAACGACAGGAGCTTTCGCAATTGCACCTCGCTGCAGGAGATAGACATACCTGAGAATGTGAATTATATTGACGGGTATGTGTTTTTGAACTGCACCTCACTGACCAAGGCGACGATACGCTGCAAGGCGGGAAAAATGAGCGGATACACCTTCAACACCTGCACATCGCTTACGAGCGTTGAGATTGCTGAGGGCATTACATCGATAGGCGGGGCATTCACGAATTGCACATCGCTGAGGAGCATCAGGCTGCCTGAGAGCGTGGAAGAGATTGGGGCTTTTTGCTTTGAAAACTGTAAGGCTCTTGAAACGATAGAGCTTCCATCGAATTTGAAAAAGATAGGGTCAAGCTGCTTCAATGGTTGTGTATCATTGGTGTCAGTTGAATTGCCGGGGAGCGTAGAGGAAATAGGAAGCAGCGCATTTGAGGGATGTTCTTTGCTCAATGGTTTGGTCTTGCCTTCCAAAATTAAGACTGTAGAATCATATTGCTTCAGGAATTGCGCGCAGCTGGAGAACATACAATTGCCTGAAGGGCTGACGGCGATAAGAAGCCACGCCTTTGGAGGCTGCGCGGGACTGGGTGAGATAGGTCTTCCAGAATCCGTTACCTCAATAGAGGGTTATGCGTTTTACTACGCAGGACTGAAGAAGATAGTTTTGCCGTCGCATTTGAGCAAAATCGGAGAACAATGCTTTAGAGGCTGCACGTCGTTGGAGGAGGCGGTGATTCCGGATGAGATGAAGGAATTGGGGAACAGCGCTTTTTATGGGTGTTCAGCATTGCATACGATAACGATTGGAAGGGGCATATCGTCGATAGGAGGTTGGACTTTTTATAATTGCAAGGCGTTGAGGAAGATTGTTTGCAGGAATTTGTTGCCGCCGACATACAGCAATACACAGCTTGACAGCCAGGTTTACGCGGAGGCTGAGCTTGAGGTGGACGCGAGCTGCGTGCATTTGTACAGGGAGCACGCGGTTTGGGGAAAATTTGCGAACATCAAGGGCGTTGATTTTGGATACACCACCACCTTTGACCTTTCGGAGTGGGAGACCGTGAAGAAGATTGGGGAAGAATTGAAGGCCAACGGATGGAGCAACGCATGGCGCACTGAGGTAGGGCCCAATGTGGCAAGGCAGCTGTCGGGGCTGACGATAGAGGACGACCATGTAGTGGGCATTAGCTTGTCTAACTGCAAGGTGAACGGCGCGGCGCTGGCGGCCATGATGGAATTTCCGAAGCTGCGGAGCCTGAACGTATCGAACAACGCCATAGAGGGAGATATCGCGGAATTGATTTCGGAAGCGACGGTGAATGAAAACTTGACGAGCCTTGACATATCGAACAACAAATTCAGAGGGAACATAGCCTGGGTGAACGAGCGATTCCCGAATTTGGCCACGTTGACGGCGAACAAGAACCACTTCAGCCGGGTAGAGCCGGCGTTGAACGCAAAGACTGTCAACATCAACGACCAGGAGATAGAGGAGCCCATGCGGTGGACTTTCGGACCGATGGACAAGGACGAGATGGTGGCGATGATGCCGAACATATTGCTTTATGAGCACAACAACAAATCGTACAAGACGAGCCCGACATTCAACATAAAGAGCGACGCCAACAGCGCAAGCGGAACACAAACCTTGTTATTGGAATCTACGCTCACAGAAGGCGTCTATAATTATAGGTCACCGAACTGGAGATATAATTATATATTCAAAATCAACGAAAAATATGATTTATATCTTACGATTATCAACCATTCATCGGGGAACGTGGCGGTGATACTGGATTTTGTGGAGGGCGACTGCAATTGCGACGCCGTGGCGGACATAGCAGACGTGCAGAATCTGGTGAACTATATTTTGGGCTACGGGCAGAACAATAAGGTGTTTAACGAGCAGGTAGTGGACTTTGACAAGAATGAAAAGCTAAACGTGCTGGATGCGGTGGGGCTAGTGAACCACCTTTTGGAGCAAGACCTGGGCAGGAACTTGGCCAAGGCGCCGATGGCTGAAATGGCAGAAGCGGGAGCGAAGATATGCGCCAGGGGCGGAAAACTTGAGCTTGAGGCCGGGGAGGCCGTATCCGCGCTGGACATAACGATAAGTGGCGGCAAAGAATTTGCGCTGTCAGCCGCGCTGAGGGAAGCGGGATTCACCTGCGCCACCAAGTGCCAAGGCGGGATGGAGAGGATAATCATCTACTCGGCCGGCGGGGCAAGGCTGCCGGAAGGGACGGTGGAGCTTGGAACGGCAGAGGGCGCAGAGATAGCCAAATGCGAGGCCTGCACGCCCGAAGGAGAAAAAATAGCCGTTAGCGCAGGCTATGAGACATCAGGGATAGCTGACGCCGAGACAGAGGCGGGACAAATAGCCGTGGGCGGGCGCAGCATAAGAGTGCCGGCGAGATACATCGGCGGAGCATGGACGGCATATGACATGGGCGGCAGGACAGTGGCCCAGGGGGCTGTTGCCGAAGGAATCAGCGAAAAAATAAACGCGCCCGGGCCTTGCATCCTGGTGATATCGAAGGCGGGAGAAGAGAGCCTAACCGAGAAGATAAACTTTTAAATCTGAAACAGCCAAGACTGAAAGACGATAATAGGATAGCCAAGACTTAAGGACGATAATAAAATAAGCCAAGACTAAAGAATGACAATAAAACAGCCATGAACCTAAGGACGATAATAAGCAAGACAATCATATTGACGCTGATGCTTGCCGCCTATGCGGGGGCGATGGGGCAGCGCATGAACAAACTGTGGATAGCGGACTGCGCCGGCACAGCGACAAAAACGATAGACGTATTCGTAAACTTAGACAATACGGACGAAATCACGGCATTTCAGTTTGACTTGACCGCGCCTAGCGGCTACAGCTTTGGGTCGGAGTTTGTGAAATCAGAAAGATTAGGCGAGAGCCATGCCGTGGCGATCAGGCTCATCTCCGCCAACAATGTGAGGGTGATAGGCTACGCGGCTGACAACTCGGCCATAAGGGGCAACGCCGGGGCATTGGGGCATATCTCGCTCACCATCCCCGCCAACGCAGCGGAAGGGACCGAGCAGACGATAAGCATAACCGAGGCCATTCTGGGCAACAGCCAGATGGAGAACACGCTGACCGAGGCCGCGGACGGGAAATTGACCATCGCGACAATGCCCGACATAGAGGTGAGCGGCGTTGGCACGAGCGCCACCAAGGCCAGCCCCGGCGACGAGATAGACTTGAGATGGACTGTGAGCAACATAGGGACAGTGGCGCTGAAGGGCGGATGGAAAGAGACCATAAGGGCAAAGGGAGCCGACGGGCGCACCGCCACCATCTATGAAGGATACTCCGACGTGGAAGGTCTGGGCGGCAAGGCGACCATCGAAAGAGAGGCAACAGGAAAAATCCCCGCGCTGCCGGGAATAGACGGCGACATAACCCTGGAGGCCGAGGTGACGCCCGGCGACGAATCAGGCGAATCGCAAAGCGCGACGGTCAACAACACCGCGAGCTCAGCGGAGACATTCTTCCTGGACAAATACATGACGCTGAAAATATCCAAGAAAGAGATAAGAGAGGGCGTTACAGCAGAATGCACGCTGACGAGAAGCGGGTCGTGGGCAGAGGCGCAGACCTTCACAATCAAGGGCACAGAGAGCGGCAGATACACATATCCGGCCACAGTGACCATACCACGCGGGTCGTCGGCCAAGACGTTCAACGTGACGGCGACAAACAACAACCTTCTTGACGGCAACATCGAGGGCGAAATTACGATAGAAGGAAACGGATACGAGGCTGTTGGAACGACTTTTACGATAATAGACGACGAAAAGCCCGACTTTGAGATAAGCGTAGTGCTCGACAACGTGACCGAAGGCAAGAACTTCCCGCTAAAGATAGACCTGGGGTGCGAGCTGCCGACGGCTACAACGGTGAGCTTCGCCACCAGCCACCCCAACAGAGTGGAGCTGCCGAAGAGCGTAGAGATACCTGCGGGGACAACATCCGTGACCTTGCCCATCCCGACAAGCGACAGCGACGAAATAGACGGGAACGTGACGGCGTCGATCATAGCCACGACCGAGCTCTATGGCGAGAGCACCGACGCGATCACCATCGTGGACAAAGACATGCCCAAGCTGGAGATGACGCTTTCGAGCGACGTGCTGCACAAGGGAGAAGAGAGCTACTATGCGAACATAAAACTTGACCGCGAGGCAAAAAGCGAAATAAGGATAGAGCTGTCCGACAATTCAAACGGACTCCTGGAGATAGGGAGCGCGACGGCGGTGATACCCGCTGGAGAGACAGAGGCGATCGTGCCGCTGAGCGTATCGGACAAAAAGATAGGGGCATCGTCGAAGCGCTGCACGCTCACCGCAGCTGTTGTCATCAAAAACTGCAACTGCTCAGCCAGCGCAGAGACATCAGGGCACACAAGCCGCGAGCTGACGATAATAGACCCCAGCCAAAACCGATTGACCCTCTACTGCGACGAGCTCTTCACGCTTGAGGCGCCCAAGAAGCAAATAATGGTGAAGCGCAACGGCGACTTGACCAAGGCGCTGACCGTCAACTTAAGCGCAACGGCGCCTCTGACAGTGGCATCAAGCGTCTCCATCCCCGCCGGCGCAGAGACAGCATACTTTGAGGCGCAGCTTCTGGGCACAGAAGAAGAGAAGACCGGCATGGCGATGATAAAGGCGCAGGCCAGCGGATACTACCAGGGCGGGTGCATAGCCATGTACACCACCGAGAGGCTTCCCGACGCCACGATAAGCCTTGCAACTGAAGAAGGGCAGAAGATAGTGGGCGGCGGAAAGATGGCCTTAAAGGCGACGATAACCAACAAAGGCAACGCACCGCTGCCCAAGGGCGTAGGCATAAGCATAGAATCGGAGGGATTCAAAGCGCCCTACAGCTTTGACCTGGAGGCGGACTTGGCCGCGGGAGGGAGCATTGAAAATAAGATAGAGGCGGAATTGATAGAGGCCAAGGCGAGCTTCAACATCGTAGGCGCCGTGAACCGAGGCAAAGAAGCAAAAGAAGTGAGCTACGCCAACAACAGCTCCAGCATCATATGCGCAACAGCGGCGCCCTTCACCATAAGCCTGCGGGCCGACAAAGAAATGTACTATCCCGGTGAGACAATCAAGCTGACGGGCAAGGCCGAGGGCGAGAATACGGCAAACGCCGAGGTAGACATATATTTCGTATCGAGCACCGGCAACGTCAGCCAGACCAAGGCTAAGACCAACGCGCAAGGCGAGATCATTCACGAGACGACGGCCAAGCATGCGGGATACTACCAGGCTGTGGCCGGCTACCGCGGCGACATCAACGGGGGCGAGCAGGCTGAATACAACGTGCTGGGCTTCAAGGTGGATACTCCAAACGTCAAATGCGGACTGAAGCAGAATGAAGAATACGAGGGCGAGATTTCCATAACGAATCCCATGTCGATGGAGCTGACGGGGCTAAAATTCGCCTATGACTTAAAAGGGCAGGAAGGCAAGCTAAGCTTAAAGATAGACGAGACGGCAAGCATTCCGGCGAGAACAGCGGCAAGAGTGCCATTCAAGATAAAGAGCTCGGCGCTGACCGAAGGCGACGCATGGAACAATATCGAAGTGACCGCAACGGCCGACAAGGGCTTGAGCCAGAAAATCAAGATAAGCTACAACACGCAGCCGCAGATGGGGCGCCTAACGGCAGACATAGACAATATAGACATAGCCGTCGTGGACGGAGAGACGCGCGAATACACCTTCAGCATCACCAACACGGGGGCCGGCTCCACCGGGGCGATAGAGCTGTCGCTGCCCAAGGGGGTAGAGTCGGTGACGCCCAAGAGGCTTGTGGCCCTGGCGCCCGGCGAAGAAGCGGCAGTGAGCCTGCGCTTCAGCGGCAAGGAAGAAGGGACGGCCGCAATGCTGAGAGAAGGCACGATAGCCCTCAACTGCGAGCGGGGCATAGGCATGAAACTGCCTTTCCGCGTGGCGTTTGTGTCGACAAAGACCGGCAGGCTGAGGGTTAAGGCCACGGACGAATACTCATACTACGACGGCAGCGGGCAAAGGATAGAGACCGAGGACGTGTTTGAGCGGCAAGGACTGGCCGGCGCCGAAATAGAGCTGATAGACGCGTTGACAAACGAGACTGCGCTGACCGCCACGGCAGACGAGAAAGGCGAAATAAGCGCCGAGCTAACCGAAGGCTACTATAGGCTCAAGGCAAAGGCAGAGAACCACACACAGGCAGAGGCCGTGGTCTACATAGAGCCCGGCATCGACAACGAGATAGAGGCATTCTGCACGTACCAGGCCATCAAATACAGCTGGAACGTGGCGGAGACCGAGGTGGAGGACAGCTACGAGATGACCACCGTGGCTGAATTTCAGACGATGGTGCCCAAGCCGGTTGTGACGATAGAATACCCCAAGGAGGGCGTGCCGGTGCTGCAGCCGTTCAGCATTACCGTTACCAACCACGGCCTAATCCGGGCTTATGATTTGAATGCGGAGTATGAGGTGGAAGGCGGGCTTACCCTTTTGCCGCTGAGCGACACAAGCTTTGACGCGCTGGAGGCCGGCGAGACAGTGGAGCTGGAGGCCGTGCTTGTGCCCAATGAAGTGATGGACAAACTCAACACGGGGGCAGAATCAAAATACGCAAAGGCCATCAGCGGCCCGGATTTGAAAGACAAAATGGATATGTTTAGGAGGCTCCTTTTAGACGAAGATTCGGAAGAATATGAGAATTTTAAATTCTGGTACTATTGCTACATACTGGGCACCAGACTAACGATGAAATACGTAGGTTGCCATGAGATGGATGCGGAAGAGCGGGAGATTTATGCCAAGCTAAATGAAATGTGCAAAGAGGAAGAGAACTATTACGAAGAGATAGGGCGATTCCTTGGCCTTTCCAAGCTTGACAACGGCAATTCAACAATCAAAAAGGCGAAAGGCAAGGGCAAAACAATACCCGCGGCCGGGGGCAAAGAATTTGTTGGCGGGCTTGGCAGCAGCTATGAGATGCTGCCTCAAATAGAGATAACCGATGGCCCATGCGGCAGGATAAAAGGAAGAAGCCGAGCCGGCAGCCTGATGCAAGCAATGCGGGCGCTGGGATATGCGGCGCAAAAGGCGCCAGAAGAGGAAGACAACGCCACATGCGCCACGATAGTACTGGAATTTAAGCAGAGCATAGCGCTGACGAGGCAGGCCTTCGCGGGCTCGCTGAGCATCAACAACGGGATGCCAGAAGCGATGACCGGCATCAAGGCCATGCTGACCGTGACAGACGCGCATGGGACTCCGGTGACGTCGCACATCATAGACATAAGCGAAGAATCGAAAGAAGGCTTCAGCGAAGGCGCGGACGGGCTATGGAGCATAGCGGCGGGAGGAAACGCCACCGCCAACTACCTGTTCACGCCCAGCGCGCAGGCGGCTCCCGAATCGGCGCAGGAGTACTCAATAGGCGGGTACCTGGCATTCAACGACCCCGAGACCGGCGCGGCCAAATCGCTGCCGCTGCGCGAGGCGAAAATCACCGTAACGCCTAGCCCCATTCTGGACTTCACATACTTTATGCAGAGGGATGTGCTGGGCGACGACCCGCTGACAGACGAGGTGGAGGCCTCCATGCCGGCGGAATTCTCGCTTCTGATCAGCAACGCCGGGAACGGCGAGGCAAAGAACCTGAGAATCGCCACCTCGCAGCCCGAGATCATAGAGAACGAAAAAGGACTGAAGATAAGCTATTCAATCATAGAGGCGCAGCTGAACGGCAAAGAGCGTAACCTGGCCCTGGGGAAGACCGTGTACACCGACTTTGGCGAAATAGGGGCGCACAGCACTGCCTATGCGCAATGGTGGATGGAGAGCTCGCTGCTCGGGCACTTCACCGAATACGACCTGACGATGAACCACCTGACCAGCCACGGCAACGCGGCGCTATCCATAATCCGCGATGCGAGCATGCATGAACTGATACGCGGGCTGCGATACGCGGACGAAAACGGCGAGCCTCAAAGGGCATTCTTGGCCAACGACATAGCGGACGACGAAAGCTATCCCGACCAGGCCTATCTCACCAATGGGGAAAAGCATGGCGTGGCGGTTGTGGCCGACGCCAAGCTGGAGAAGACAGACGAAGAAAAGTACGAGCTGACCGTAAAGGCCGCAGAGGCCGGGTGGATCTACGGCAACGCGCTGAATGCCGACATGGCCAACCGCAAAATCACCGGGATAGAGCGAAAGAGCGACGGCGAACGGATAGATGCCTACAACTTCTGGATTACCGACCGCACGCTTTACGACTACAAAAAGCCGATTTATGAGCACAGGCTGCACTTTGCCGATTGCTTGCCGGCCGGCGGGACAGAGACATACCTGATAACGCTCAGCGAAAAGACGGAAAAAGAGGTGGACGTGGAGTACATCTCCGCGGCCGTGAGCGACTTCGGCGTGACAGGCGGGGCAGTTGACGAAATCATCGTCAACTTCAACACGAGCCTCAAGGCCGAATCGGTAAGGCTCAATGAGAACGTGGCGCTGACGATGAACGGAGAGTCGCTGGCGCTTACGGAAGAAATGGTGAAGATAGAGGAAGACCGCATAATCATCAGGCCCGGCGCGATCACCGGGGAAGAAGGATTCTACCAGCTGACCGTAGACTGCTCGCGCATCAGGGACGAAAGGGGGTATGCCGGCAGCAACAAGGCATACTTCTCCTGGACCAAGGACGCGACGAGCGGAGCTGGGGACGCTCTGCGGGAAGAAGAGGAATCGCCGGCCTACGACTTGCTAGGAAGGCCTGTGGATCCTGAGAGGCATAAGGGCGTGACAGTGCGAAAGGGCACGGCCACCATAAAATTTTAGCGAAGATTGGCGTTTTTTTGAGAAAAATTTGTAACTTTGCAAAATCAATGGGCCAGTCTCATAGGAAAATTGTGCAAAAGAAGGGGCTGAATGCAATGGCCGCCAGAGAGGCGGTTGTTGGATTTAGTCGTTTTAAGGCATGATTACAAGTACTTTAAATCGATAACATATAATCACGAGATATGATATCTTTAGCAATCAACAACGCTTTGCTGGCGCTAGTGGGCTTGCTCACGGGCGTGGCATTGGTTACCCTAGCCATGTGGATCGCGGGGCTGATATCTCCGCGGTCGTTCAACAAGCAGAAGGGAGAGCCCTACGAGTGCGGCATTCCGACGAGAGGCGAGAGCATGTCGCAGTTCCACATCGGTTACTATCTGTTTGCCATCCTGTTCTTGATGTTTGACGTGGAGACAGTGTTCCTGTTTCCGTGGGCAGTAAAGATGCGGGCCTTGGGGACAGACGGCCTTCTAAGCATAGCGGTATTCTTTGGCGTATTAGTGCTGGGCTTGGTATACGCTTGGCGGAAAGGAGCTTTGGAATGGAAGTGACGACAAAGAGCATGCCCTACGACGCATGGAAAGACAATGAATACATAGAGAAGCTCGTGAAAGAGCTACAGGACAGCGGCACAAACGTGATTGTAGGCAGCCTCGACAAGCTAATAAACTGGGGCCGAAGCAACTCGCTTTGGCCGTTGACGTTTGCGACGAGCTGCTGCGGCATCGAATTCGTATCGCTAGGCGCGGCGCGCTTCGACATGGCGCGTTTTGGCTGGGAAGTGGCGCGCTCAAGCCCCCGCCAGGCTGACTTTATGATGGTGGCGGGCACGATCGTGAACAGGATGGTGCCGGTGTTCAGGCGCCTCTACGACCAGCTGGCTGAGCCGAAGTACGTTATAGCGTGCGGCAGCTGCGCCATCTCCGGAGGGCCGTTCCTTAAATCGTACCATGTGGCCAAGGGCATCGCCGACATCGTGCCCGTGGACGTATTCCTTCCGGGGTGCCCGCCGCGCCCCGAGGCAATGATATACGGCATTATGCAGCTATCGCGCAAGATTAAGGTGGAGCGCTTCTTCGGGGGCGTCAACCGCCAGGAGAAGCAGGAGGAATTCCTGCGCGAGCATCCGGTAGATGGCGTGAAAGACTAAAGAAAAAAGAAACGAGAAAAGCTAAATCCAAAAAAGCTAAAATATGGCAAACATTCAGGATAAAATAGCCGGCATGTGCCCCGAGGCGCAGTTTGAGCAGGCTGATGTCCTCCAGGTCACTGTCCCAGAGGCTAAATGGCATGAAATGGCCTTAGCCCTAAGGAATGACGCCGACTTGGCTTTCGATTATCTCATCACCATTGTCGGGATGGACTGGCAAGAGTCGATGGGATGCATATATTATATGATGTCGACCACGCGCGGCAATGAGACATTGGCCGTGAAGGTGCTGGCGTCGGGCACGCGCAAGCAGCCTTACATGGCCTCGGTGCATGACGTATGGGCCGTAGCAACGCTGTACGAGCGCGAGGTTTACGATTTCTTCGGCATCATCTTCGTGAATAATCCTGACATGCGCCGCCTGTTCCTGAGCATCGACTGGGTGGGCTACCCCCTGCGCAAGGATTACGACACCGACCCGAAGCTCAACCCCATCAGCACCGAGAGCGAGCGCCAGAGCGACTTCACCGACACATGGGAGATGGAGAAAGGCAAGCTCGTGAAGAAAGAGGTGAGGATATTCCAGCCCGAGGATTTCGTGGTGAACATCGGGCCGCAGCACCCGTCGACGCACGGCGTGCTCCGCTTCCGCACCTGCGTAGACGGCGAGACCATAAAGAAGATTGACGTTTACATGGGCTACATCCACCGTGGCATCGAGAAGCTGATGGAAGGGCTGACTATACCGCAGTGCCTGCCGTTCCTGGACCGCATGGACTATTTCTCGGCGCAGAACTACCACAGCGGCATGTGCAGGCTGGTGGAGAGGGCCGCCGGCATCCAGATCAGCCGCAGGGCAGAGGTGATCCGAGTGATGATGGACGAGCTGTCGCGCATAGCGTCGCACTGCCTGTTCATGGGCACGTTCTGCATGGACCTTGGGGCCACGACGATGCTGTTCTACACCCTGAGGGTGCGCGAGCAGATTTTGGACATAATGGAAAAGACCTGCGGGGCGCGCATGACGTTCAACTATCCGTGTATCGGCGGCGTAATGCAAGACTTGCATCCTGACTTCCAGAAGGACGTGAAGGCATTGCTGGCAGTGCTGCCCGCCAACATCAAGGAATACCAGACGCTCTTCACGGGCAACGTGATAGCGAAGGAGCGCATGGTGGGCGTAGGGCACCTGAGCAAGGAGGACGCGATAGCATACGGCGTGACGGGCCCGTCGGGCAGGGCGTCGGGATGGTCATGCGACGTGCGCAAGATACATCCTTACAGCATCTATCCCGAGCTTGACTTTGAGGAGGTGCTGGCCACAGAAGGCGACTGCATGGCGCGCTTCAACGTGCGCCTGCATGAAATAGAGCAGAGCGCGAAGATACTTGAGCAGCTTGTGGACAACATCCCCGAGGGCGAATATTGCGTGAAGGTGCCCAAGGTGCTGAAGCTGCCCGCAGGTCACTGGTTTGAGATGACCGAGGGCTGCCGCGGCGTTCTTGGCATCTACCTGGAGAGCGACGGTACGGCGAATCCGTACCGCGTGAAGCTGGTACCGCCGTGCTTGCCGCTGGCGGGAGTTGTAGACCACATCACGCAGGGCATGAAGATCGCCGACTTGATCACCATAGGCGGTTCATTGGACTACATCATCCCAGACATGGACCGATAAAAAAGCTAATTCCTAATACCTAAAAGGTTATGTTTGACTTTTCTGTTGCAACAACTTGGATTAACCAGTTTCTGCTAGGCACATGCGGGCTTCCGCAGTGGCTTACGACCACGATAGAGTGCGTGCTGATTGGCGTATGCCTGCTGTTAGCGTATGCGTTGCTGGCCCTCTTCTATATCATTTATGAGCGCAAGCTGTGCGCATACATACAGTGCCGCGTCGGTCCGGTGCGCGTAGGCCCGTGGGGCTTGCTGCAGGTGTTTGCCGACATGTTCAAGATTCTCATCAAGGAGCTTGTGCAGCTGAAGGACATTGACAAATTCCTGTTCGCTTTGGCTCCGTACCTGGTGATTATCGCGTCGATGCTGGCGTTTGCGGTTCTGCCGTGGGGCAATGGGCTGCAGATTATCGATTTCAACATAGGCATATTCTTCCTAATAGCCGTAAGCTCGATAGGCGTGCTAGGCATCTTGCTGGCAGGCTGGTCATCGGCGAACAAGTTCACCCTAATCGGCGCGATGCGCTCCGGCGCTCAGATGGTAAGCTACGAGCTGTCGATCGGTCTGTCGATATTGACGATGGTCTGCCTAGCGGGCACAATGTCGGTGGGCGGCATCATCGCAGAGCAGGCCGACCTGTGGTTCATATTCAAGGGACACATACCGGCGATCATAGCGTTCATAATCTACCTTATCGCGGCTACGGCAGAGACCAACCGCGGCCCGTTTGACCTACCAGAGGCAGAGAGCGAGCTGACGGCCGGCTACCACACAGAATATTCGGGCATCCACTTTGGATTCTACTATCTGGCGGAGTACCTGAACCTGTTTATTGTGTCGGGCGTTGCGTCGCTGATGTTCCTCGGCGGGTGGATGCCGCTGCACATACCCGGGTGGGAAGGATTCAACCACGTAATGGACTATATCCCGTCGATCATATGGTTCCTGGGCAAGTGCTTCTTCATATCGTACATCATCATCTGGTTCAAGTGGACATTCCCGCGCATCCGCATTGACAACATGCTGGCCCTGGAATGGAAATACCTTTTGCCCATCAACCTGGTGAACTTGGTGCTGATGGTGCTGGTAATAGTCTATGGACTGCATTTTTGAATAGAAATTAAAAAATAAAGCTATATACAATGAGCGAAAAATACGGCAAAATAGCCCAGGTGATCGGACCGGTAGTGGACGTTGTCTTTGAAGGCGAAGGCAACCTCATCCCTCCGATTTACACCGCCCTGCAAATCACCCGTGAAGACGGCTCGGCCTTGATATTGGAGGTGGAGCAGCACATAGGCGAGGACACCGTAAGGTGCGTAGCCATGGAGAGCACCGACGGCTTGCAGCGCGGGATGCAAGCGCTGAGCCTTGAGCGTCCGATCGCGGTGCCGACGGGCGAGCAGGTAAAGGGCAGGCTCCTGAACGTGATCGGGGAGACCATCGACAACCTGCCGGCGCTGGACCGCAGCGAGCTGAGGCCCATCCACCAGCCGGCTCCGGAATTTGAGGACTTGACCATCGGCACGGAGATTTTGGCTACGGGCATCAAGGTGATAGACCTTCTGGAGCCCTACAGCAAGGGCGGCAAGATTGGTCTGTTCGGCGGCGCCGGCGTGGGCAAGACCGTGCTCATTATGGAGCTTATCAACAACATCGCCAAGGGGCACGACGGATTCTCGGTGTTCACCGGCGTAGGCGAGCGCACCCGCGAGGGCAACGACTTGCTGCGCGAGATGATAGAGAGCGGCGTAATGCACTACGGCGATAAATTCAAGGAAGGCATGGAGAAGGGCGAGTGGAACCTTGGCGACGTTGACGAGAAAGAGCTCAACAACAGCCAGGCGACGCTTGTGTTCGGCCAGATGAACGAACCGCCGGGCGCCCGCCTTCGCGTGGCCTTGTCGGGGCTGACCGTTGCGGAGCAATTCCGCGACCAGGGAGCGGGCGGCAAGGACGTGCTTTTGTTCATTGACAACATCTTCCGCTTCACGCAGGCAGGCTCGGAGGTGTCGGCTCTACTGGGCCGCATGCCGTCGGCCGTGGGCTACCAGCCGACTTTGGCGTCGGAGATGGGCGCGCTGCAGGAGCGAATCACATCGACCAAGAACGGGTCAATCACCTCCGTGCAGGCCATTTACGTGCCCGCTGACGACTTGACCGACCCGGCGCCTGCCACGACGTTCAGCTTCTTGGACGCAACGACCGTGCTTTCGCGCAAGATCGCCGAGCTTGGCATCTATCCGGCAGTTGACCCGTTGGATTCGACCTCGCGAATACTTGACCCGAACATCATAGGCGAGGACCATTACAATACGGCGCAGGCCGTGAAGCAGCTTCTGCAGAAATACAACGAGCTGCAGGACATCATCGCCATCCTTGGCGTTGACGAGCTATCGGACGAGGACAAGCTGGTTGTGGCCCGCGCCCGCCGCGCTCAGCGCTTTTTGTCGCAGCCCTTCCATGTGGCCGAGCAATTCACCGGCTTGCCGGGCGTGATGGTGCCGCTGTCAGAGACAATCCGCGGTTTCAAGATGATCCTGAGCGGAGAGATGGACGAATACCCCGAGCAGGCGTTCCTGAACGTGGGCACAATAGACGAGGCCATCGAGAAGGGCAAGAAGCTCCTGGCGGAAGTAGGCCAATAAAGTAAACAAAAATCTACAACGAGATGACACTGAAGATTATATCGGCAAGCGAGACCCTCTTTGAGGGGAAGGCGAGCCTGGTGACTTTGCCCGGCGCCATGGGCGCGTTCACCGTGCTTGACAGGCACGCATCCTTGATATCCACCCTTGTGAAGGGAAACATCGTTTATAAGGATGAAAAGGGCGAGGAGAACACCATAGAGGTGCCCGGAGGCGTGGCGGATATAGACAACAATGTCGTTTCAGTATGCATATATTGATGAGTATGAATCGCTTCCTGAAGATATTCCTCTTGATAGCCATAGCCGTAGCGCCATTGTGGGCATCGGCCGCTGAGGCAGACTCCATAGCCCAGGAGCAGGCCGAGGCGATAGACGTGGCGGCGCAAGCCAACCTTGCCAATGAGGCCAAGACTGAGGGCGAAGGGGAAATAGACGCGAAAAAGATAATCTTTGAGCATCTTGGTGACGCCTATGGATGGGAAGTGCCATTCAATCACCATGCGCGGATACCATTGCCAATCATCGTAAGGGCGAAGGATGGAAGATTCCACGTGTTTTCGTCGGCGCGGGTGCAGCATGGAGAAGTTTATGCCGACGGCGGGGCTGAATTCATGATCGCGCCGGAGGGCGCCGAGCATGAGGGCAAGGTGGTGCAGCTTCTTCCCGGCGGAGAGATGTATCGGCCGCTAGACATATCGATAACGAAGAATGTGGCCGCTCTGTTCGTGGCGATGATTCTTGTGATAGGGCTTATGCTCTGGCTGGCGGGATGGTACAAGCGGCATGGATACCGCAGCCCGCGGAAGGGGCTTGGCGCGGTGGAAACCTGCGTTGAGTTTGTGTACAACGGAGTTGTGAAGGCAACGCTGAAGGAGGACGCGCCGAGGTTTGCGCCATACCTTATGACGGCCTTTTTCTTCATCCTTGGCATGAACCTCTTGGGTCTGATTGTGGTGTTCCCCGGCGGCGCCAACCTTACGGGCAACATAGCCGTGACGCTTGTGCTGGCGGTGCTGACATTCCTGGTGACGAACATATTCGGCACGAAGGAATACTGGAAAGAGATATTCTGGCCAGACGTGCCGCTTTGGCTCAAGTTCCCGATACCGATTATGCCGGTGATAGAAATCTTCGGCATGTTCACGAAGCCGGCGGCGCTGACTGTGCGCTTGTTCGCCAACATGATGGGCGGGCATATGATAGTGATAGTGCTTACGCTTCTGATATTCATATTCTCGTACATGAACCCTGTGGCCGGAGGATTTACGACAATAGTTTCGGTGGGCTTCTCGGTGTTCATGCTATTGATAGACGTGCTGGTCAGCTTCATCCAGGCCTACGTGTTTACGATGCTTTCGACCATCTTCATCTCCTTGGCGCAGGCAAAGGCGCACGGCCATGAGAAGAAGGAGAGCGCCGGCGAGGCCATAAAGGAGGCCTTGGTGTAAAAGGAAAAACAAAGAATAAAATAAAAAACAATAAAATAACACATTAACACTTACAATTATGTTAGGACTATTAGCAGACATCGCTCTTGCACCTATCGGCGCAGCAATCGGAGCAGGCATCGCAGCAATCGGCGCAGGTATCGGCATCGGTAAAATCGGGGCGTCAGCCATGGAGGCCATCGCACGCCAGCCCGAGGTGGCAGGCGACATCCGCAGCAACATGATCGTAATCGCGGCCCTGATCGAGGGCGTTGCGCTGTTCGCAGTCATCGTTTGTATCCTGGCTCTGTTCGTATAAACCTTTAAGCATACCTGAATGGAATTATTCGCCCCAGATTTCGGCCTGGTCTTTTGGATGTTTGTGTCGTTTGGCATCCTCTTCCTAATATTGTGGAGGTATGCCTGGCCGGTCATCCTAAAATCGTTGGACCAGAGGGCCGACCTCATCGACAAGGGCGTGGAGTATGCTCAAAACGCGAAGGCACAGCTCGACAACGCCCGGCAGGAGGCACAGAACGTCATCACCGAAGCCCGTAAGCAGCAAGCGGACATGCTGCGCGACGCCGATAAGATGAAGAACCAAATCATCGAGGAGGCACGCACGCAAGCACAGCGGGAGGCTCAGAAGGTGATGGACCAGGCCAAGGTGTCGATACAGCAGCAGCAGAAAGAGGCCGAGCAGGCCTTCCGCGACTCAGTGAGCGACTTTGCGCTGCAAATCGCCACGAAGGTTGTGAAGCAAGAAATGGCAGACCCGAAGGCGCAATCGAAATTAGTATCGTCCCTTCTGAATGAGATGGAGGGCAAAAACTGACACTGATGGATCAAGGACTTATACCCAAGCGCTACGCCAAGGCCATCTATGAAGTGGCCCAGGAGCGTGGCGATGAGAAAGGGCTCTACGAGACGATGCGGAGGATATCGGCGTCGTTCGCCGCCGAGCCGAAGCTCAACGCCACCCTGAATAATCCGTTTGTGCCGGAGGCAGACAAGGAGGCATTAATCCTAACTGCGGCCGGCGCGGAAGAAGGAGACAAGCGGCTAATGCCGATACTGTCGCTTCTGAAGCAAAACGGGCGCATAGGGATGATGCGCGACATAGCGGCCGCATACGAGGGCATCTACCGCAAGGCAAACCGAATCTATCGGGTAACGGTCACGGCCGCAGCCCCGATGGAGAAGGCTGAAGAGGAAAGGCTCAAGGAAATGATAAAGTCGCACCTGAATGGGGGCGCGATGGAGTATACGTTCCGCGAAGATCCGGAATTGATCGGCGGGTTCACGGTCAGCATCGACAACGAGCGGCTTGACGCCTCAGTCAAGAATGAATTGAAACAACTGCGTCTTAAACTTTTAAGAAATAATTAGGCATCAACATGATAAATCCAAGCGAGATTTCCGCCGTTCTGAAACAGCAACTCGAAAATGTCAGCTCGAAGGTGGCCTTCGAGGAGGTAGGCACTGTGCTTGAAGTAGGCGACGGCGTGGCCCACGTCTACGGCCTGGACAATGTCCGCGCCAACGAGCTTGTGGAGTTTGAGAACGGAGTCAAGGGCGTAGCCCTCAACCTTGAAGAGAGCAACGTCGGCGTGATTTTGCTCAACAATGTCAATAAAGTGACTGAAAACATGACCGTCCGCCGCACCGGAGAAATCGCCTCCATCCCCGTGGGAGAAGGATTGCTGGGACGCGTCATCAACGTGCTGGGCGAGCCCATCGACGGCCGCGGGCCGATACAGGGCGAGCTTGTGCGCATGCCTTTGGAGCGCAAGGCCCCGGGCGTAATCTACCGCCAG
>JAMPBQ010000012.1 GCA_023666615.1 Clostridium sp.
AACGACCCTCTGATTAACAGTCAGATGCTCTAACCGACTGAGCTATTGAAGCGAATTGCGTACTCTCCTCTGAGATTGCGGTGCAAATTTACCGCTTTTTTCTGAATCTACCAAATCTTTTCGCCTAAATTTCCGAAAAAATCCGCCGAAGGCGTGAAAAAGGGCGTTTTTGGCCTTTTCCAAGGGCTTATTTCTCGCCTATGCGGGTGTAGCGGAAGCCCAAATCCTCGAGCTCTTGGCGATTCCATATGTTGCGGCCGTCTACGATGGCGTTGCCCTTCATGGCGGCCTTGATGCGGCTCCACGCCGGCATGCGGAATTGCCGCCATTCGGTAAGGAGCGCCAGGGCGTCGGCGCCTTCAGCGGCGTCGTAGATGCTGCGGCAATATGTCACCTTGTCGCCCAGCCTGCGGCGGCATTCGTCCATGGCAATCGGGTCGAACACGCGCACGCTGGCGCCGGCCTTGAGCAGGAAGTCGATCACCACAAGTGATGGGGCCTCGCGCATGTCGTCGGTCTCGGGCTTGAACGCCAGGCCGGCTATCGCCACGGTCTTGCCTCCCAGATTGCCTCCGAGCAGCGCGCTTATCTTGTCGAACACTATGCTCTTCTGCCTTTCATTCACGCGCTCTACGGCCTCTACCACCTCCATGCGCATGCCATGCTCGATGGCGGTGTGGGCCAGGGCCTTTACGTCCTTGGGGAAGCAGCTTCCGCCATATCCGCATCCGGCATAGAGGAATTTCTGGCCGATGCGCGCGTCGGAGCCTATGCCTTGACGCACCGAATCCACGCTCGCCCCCACAAGTTCACATAGGTTGGCTATGTCGTTCATAAACGATATGCGGGTGGCCAGCATTGCGTTGGCTGCGTATTTGGTCATTTCCGCCGAGGGTATGTCCATAAATATTACGCGGAAATTCTGCAGCAATATGGGCTTGTAGAGCTTTGTCATCATCTGGCGTGCGCGGTCGGAGTCGGTGCCCACTACCACGCGGTCAGGGCTCAAAAAGTCCTTTATGGCGTTTCCTTCCTTTAGGAATTCGGGGTTGGAGGCCACGTCGAACGGCACGTCCTCGCCCCTTGCCTGCAGCTCGGCGCGGATGGCGGCCTTCACCTTTTCGGCGGTGCCCACGGGCACGGTGCTCTTGGTGACGAGGATTGTGTATTTCTTGATTAGGCGGCCAAATTGCTTGGCCACATCGAGCACGTACTGCAAATCGGCGCTTCCGTCCTCGTCAGGCGGGGTGCCCACAGCGGAGAATACGATGTCCACGTCGTCAATGCAGGATGCGAGGCTGGTGGAGAACCGCAGCCTCCCGGCCTCGGAATTGCGCTTCACCAGCTCGTCGAGCCCAGGCTCGTATATGGGAATTCGTCCGGCCTGCAGCGATTCAATCTTGCTTTGGTTAACATCAATGCAGGTGACGTTGTTGCCCATTTCGGCGAAGCAAGTGCCGGAAACGAGGCCCACATATCCCGTGCCGACGATGGCTATGTTAGTGCTCATGCTTTTGAAAATTAGTATTAATGAAAAACCTGCGCAAAGTTAGCGATTATTTCCGAAATATCGCCAATAATGGCTAGAGGAAATGGATTGGAGGGCTTTTGGCGGTGGCGGGGTTTGGTGGTGCGGAGTTTATTCGCTAATTTTGCGCTATAATTGCATTGAAAATGAGATTTGAAGACATACTGACAAATGACGACGTGCTTGACGGGCTTTGGGACATGCATTTCGACGAATGCACGCCCATCCAGGAGCAGGCCATGCCCGTGATTATGCAGGGGCGCGACCTTATGGCGTGCGCGCAGACCGGCACCGGCAAGACGGCCGCCTACCTTCTGCCCGTAATCAACATGCTGGCCGACGGCAACTATCCCGACCATGCCGTAAATTGCCTGGTCATGGCCCCCACCCGCGAGCTGGCCCAGCAAATCGACCGCCAGTTGCAGGGATTCGCCTATTTTATGCCGGTGAGCGGAATGGCCATCTACGGCGGCACCGACGGCGAGACCTACGCCCGCGAGCGCCGCAGCCTGAAGATGGGCGCCGACGTGGTGATCGCCACCCCGGGGCGCCTGATCGCCCACCTGCAGATGGGAGGGGTGGACCTCTCGAAGGTGTCATTCTTCATCCTTGACGAGGCCGACCGCATGCTCGACATGGGATTCCACGACGACATCATGCAGATTGTGTCGCATCTTCCGAAGCAAAGGCAGACCCTTCTGTTCTCCGCTACGATGCCGCCGAAGATCCAGCAGCTTGCCGCCAAGCTTCTGAATGACCCGGCAGAAGTGAAGATTGCCGTATCAAAGCCGGCCGAAAAGATACAGCAGCAGGCCTACGTATGCTATGAGGCGCAGAAATTGCCCATCCTGAAGCATATTTTCAAGGAGAACAAGCCTGAGAGGGTGATTGTGTTCTCGTCATCCAAGCAGAAGGTGAAGGAGCTCACGCGGCAGCTAAGGGGAAATTCCTGGAAGGTGGCTGAAATGCACTCCGACCTTGAACAGGAGAAGCGCGACGAGACGATGCTCGACTTCAAGGCGGGGAAGGTGCAGGTGATTGTGGCCACTGATATTTTGGCCCGCGGCATCGACGTGGACGATATTGAAATGGTGGTGAATTATGACGTGCCGCGTGAGGCAGAGGATTATGTGCATCGCATTGGCCGCACGGCCAGGGCCAACCGCGACGGGCGCGCCATAACTTTCGTATCGCCCGACGAGGGATTCCGCCTGCGTCGCATCGAGAAATTGCTGGAGAAGGAAGTGCCAAAGCAGCCACTCCCCGAGGGCATAGGCCAGGCTCCAGAGCTTGGCGAGGGCAAAGGAAAGGGCCGCCGCCCGCAGCGCCGCAATGGCAAAGACGCCGGCCAGCCCAAGGCCGCCGGCGAGCATAAAGGCAATGCCGAGGGTGCGGACAAAAAGAAAAAATCGTCGGGCTATTGGCACAAGAAGCGCAAGCCAAAGACGCCAGGGGCGGAAACGCCGCCACAGGCCTAAGGCATAGAATAAAACAACGGATTCTGCTGAAACTTCAGAGGAATCCGTTATTTTTTTACGCATTTGTCCGAGCTTATTTCTCTCGCATGTAGACGTTGATGGGGGTGCCGGTGAAGTCCCAGTGCTCGCGTATCTTGTTCTCCAGATAGCGGCGGTAGGGCTCCTTCACCCATTGCGGCAGATTGCAGAAGAAGATGAATGTAGGCACCTGCGCGCCCTTTAGCATCGTTACGTACTTAATCTTCACGTACTTGCCCTTGTTTGCTGGCGGCGGGTACGCTGCGATGTCCTCAAGCATCAGGCGGTTCACCTCCGATGTGGGTATGATGCGCTTGCGGTTCTTGTAGACCTCCTCTGCAGTCTCGATCACCTTGTAGATGCGCTGTTTTGTCACAGCCGAGGCGAAGATGATCGGGAAGTCGGTGAATGGGGCGAAACGGTTGCGTATGGCGGCTTCATAGTGCTTGATGGCATCCCGCGACTTCTCTTCGGCGATGTCCCACTTGTTCACCACCACCACCAGGCCCTTGCGGTTCTTCTGGATGAGAGAGAAGATGTTCACGTCCTGCGCCTCTATGCCGCGCGTGGCGTCAATCATGAGTATGCATACATCGCTGGCCTCGATGGCGCGTATGGAGCGAATCACTGAGTAATATTCAATGTCTTCGGTGACCTTCGTCTTTTTGCGGATGCCGGCCGTGTCTACGAGATAAAATTCAAATCCGAATTTGTCGTATTTCGTGTAGATGGAATCGCGCGTGGTGCCGGCTATGTCGGTGACGATATGGCGGTCTTCGCCTATGAAGGCGTTGATTAGCGAGGATTTGCCGGCGTTTGGCCGGCCTACGATCGCAAACTTTGGGATATCGTCAAGGGCGGCTTCCTCTTCGTTGTCTTCTGGAAGCTTCTTCACGATTTCGTCAAGGAGGTCGCCTGTGCCAGAACCGCTTATGGCCGAAATGTCGATTGGGTCGCCAAGCCCGAGGCTGTAGAACTCAGCCACGTTGTAGCGCCACTCGTTTGAATCGGTCTTGTTGGCCACAAGAATCACCGGCTTGCGGCTCTTGCGCAGGATTTCGGCCACGTGGTCGTCAAGGTCGGTGACGCCGTTCATGGCGTCTACGACAAACAGTATGAGGTCGGCCTGCTCGATGGCCAGATGCACTTGCTTGTTGATTTCGCTTTCAAAGACGTCCTCCGAGTTTACCACCCAGCCGCCGGTGTCGACTATGGAGAACTCTCGGCCGTTCCAATCCACCTTGCCGTACTGGCGGTCGCGCGTAGTGCCGGCGGTCTCGTCCACGATGGCTTGGCGGCTCTGGGTGAGGCGGTTGAAAAGCGTTGATTTTCCCACGTTGGGGCGTCCTACTATTGCAACTAATTGGCTCATATTTTAGTCTTTAGTTATTAGTCTTTAGTTTTTTTGCGGGTGTTAGTCTGTAGCTGGTATTCAAGGGCTAACAACTAACTTCTAAAGGCTTATTCTACATATCCGAATTGGCGAAGCTTGTTTTCGCGGTTTCGCCAGTTGGCCTCTACCTTGACGAAGAGCTCAAGGTAAACCTTCTTGCCGAAGAACGCCTCAATGTCCTTGCGGGCCTCGGTGCCCACCTTTTTCAGCATAGAGCCTCCTTTGCCTATGAGGATGCCCTTCTGCGAATCGCGCTCCACATATATCACCGCCATGATGTGGATTGAATTTTCCTTTTCCTCGAATTTCTCCACGATGACCTCCACGCTGTATGGCACTTCCTTCTCGTAATTTGTGAGAATCTTCTCGCGGATGATTTCCGTCACGAAGAACCTTGCCGGCTTGTCGGTGAGCGCGTCGGTGCCGAAATAGGGCTGGCCCTCGGGCAATAGCTCTACGATGCGCTTCATCAGATTGTCGACATTGAAATGCTCTTTGGCCGAGGTGGGGAACACTTCGGCGTTTGGCAATATGCCTTTCCATTTCTCAATGATCGCCACGAGCTCATCCTGCCCTTTTACGAGGTCAATCTTGTTGATCACCAAAAGCACGGGCGCCTTTTCTTTAGCCACCCGCTCCAGGAAGTCGGCGTTCTTCGTGGGATCTTCCACCACGTCGGTCACATAAATCAGGATATCGGCGTCGGTGAGGGCGCCTTCGCTGAAATTCAGCATGCTTTCCTGCAGCTTATATTTTGGCTTCAGCACGCCGGGAGTGTCGGAAAACACTATTTGATACCCCGGGGCGTTTACGATGCCCATTATGCGGTGGCGCGTGGTCTGTGCTTTTGACGTAATTATGCTAATTCTCTCGCCGACGAGGTCGTTCATCAGCGTGGATTTGCCTACATTGGGGTTGCCCACGATATTGACGAATCCGGATTTGAATCCATTTTCCATATATGCTTGATTTTAAATATTCCTACTGATACAAACAAATGGCAAAGCGCTAAAGGCCAAATGTTAACGGATTTTAGCGGTATTTGTTGAAAAAGAGGCGCGGCCACAAGGCTGCGCCTCTCTATAGCAGGAGTAAGGATTTCCGAATCAAATGTCCCAGACAATATACATGGCTCCCCATGTGAATCCGGCGCCGAAGGCTGTTAGGATAAGCTTGTCGCCCTTCTTCAGCTTGCCCTTGTTTTCGTCAAGGCATAGGGGAATGGAGGCGGCGGAGGTGTTGCCGGTGTGCTCGATGTTCACGAGCACCTTGTCCATAGGCACGCCTGCCTTCTGAGCCACAGCTTCGATGATGCGCAGGTTGGCCTGATGGGGGATTAGGTAGTCAATGTCGTTTACGGTCAGGCCGTTGCGCTTCATCACGTCAAGCGAGGACGTGAGCATGTCGGTAACAGCGTTCTTATAGACCGCGCGACCCTCTTGGTACACGTAATGCTCGTCATTGTCCACCGTCTCGTGGGAGGCGGGGCGGGCTGATCCGCCGGCCTTCATCAGCAGGTAGGGGAGGCCTGAGCCGTCGACGTGGAATACGCCGTCGATTATGCCCACGCCTTCTTCCTCGGTGGGCTCTACCAGCACGGCTGCGGCGCCGTCGCCGAAGAGCGGGCATGTGGAGCGATCCTTATAGTTGGTCATTGACGACATCTTCTCAGCGGCGACAACGATCACTTTCTTGTAGAGGCCTGAGCGCACGTATGCGTTGGCCTCCTGAAGGCAAACCAGGAAGCCCGCGCAGGCGGCCTCTACGTCGTAAGAGTAGGCATTCTTCAGCGCGCAGTTATGCACGATGATCGAGCCGGTGGAGGGGAAGCGGTAGTCGGGGTTGGATGTGGCGCAAATCACCAAATCTATCTCCTCGGGCTTTGCTCCGGTGCTCTGCAGAAGGCGGTTCACAGCCTCGATGCCCATAAAGGATGAGCCCTTTTCGGGGTCTTCGAGGATGTGGCGCGTCTTAATGCCTACGCGTGAGGTGATCCATTCGTCGTTGGTGTCGACAATCTTCGACAGCATTTCGTTGTCGAGGATGCCATCAGGAACGTACGAAGCGATGCCTGTTATTTTCGCGTGCAGCATGTCTGTCAAGCTTCAGCCTTTTCAATAGCGATGCGTCCGCGGTAGAATCCGCATTCGCCGCATACTGTATGATATACGTGCCATGCGCCGCAGTTGGGGCAGATGGCCAGGGTGGGCATGACAGCTTTGTCGTGGGTGCGGCGCTTTGCCGTACGGGTCTTCGATTGTTTGCGTTTAGGATGTGCCATGATTCTTTATGTTTTTATATTTATTTTTTATCGTAAAAGTCGCTCTTGCGCGGCGGTCGCGCGTTTTAGTCTTCGTCCTTCGACCCCAGGCCTTTCAAGGCGTTCCATCTCGGATCCGCGGGGGCGCTGTCGTCGGAGTCGTCTATTCCGTCCATCAATTCTTCTTCCAGGGCGGCGTCTTCGTCCGACGCCTTTGCGCGGTGCTTGCGCAGCAGCGCGCTCATTTGCCTGTTGCATTTTCCCATAGGATGCACATGCTTCACAGGTATGGCCAAGGCCACGGTGTCGTAAATCATGTATGCGACGTTTAGCGAAGACTCGCTCTTGGGGATGATCAGGAGCGTATCGCTGTCGTCGTTGTATCCCTCCCCGTATTCCACCATTATGCGGTAGGACGCGTCGATGGGCAAATGCAGGTCGTCAAGGCAGCGGTCGCAAAGCGTCACGACTTCGCCCTTGCATGCGAAATCAAGGTCATAGCG
This sequence comes from Clostridium sp., assembly GCA_023666615.1. Taxonomy (GTDB): domain Bacteria; phylum Bacteroidota; class Bacteroidia; order Bacteroidales; family Muribaculaceae; genus CAG-873. The sequence continues at coordinate 7,181 of JAMPBQ010000012.1, forward strand.
CCCAGCCTTCACCTTGATGGTGAGGGTCACTTCCACGTTGGCGTCGCGAATGTCCTCGTTCTCCATATTTGCGAAGAACTCACGACCGAGCTTGAATGTCTGCGTGTAGACACCATCACCCAGCCCCTTAAGCGACACATTGTATTCTGTAAACTTACCCATTGTGCTTTTGGAGAGTAGAAAAATCACGCAAAGGTAGTGATTTTAAATTACACCACAAAATATTTGCCCATAAAATTGTGATTTTGCTCACGGGAAAGTTTCCAATAAGAAGTGCAACGGCAGTTTCAACGCGTCAGCCCCAACATTTTTTGAACCCGAAGGGGTTGAGGGCAACTTTTAACACAGATTCTTATTGCGACACAAAAAAAGGAGACCGAAGTCTCCTTAAAATTATCTAACATTGTGTTGCAAATGAAAAATTATTTTTCTTTATGGGGGAAATGACGTATTGAATGTCATAACAAGCTTATTTATTCAACCACACATCCTCAAAAGGAACTGGTGCAGGTATAATCTGTACAACTAGTCGCGGACACAATTAGAAGTACGGTGAAACCGTGTTTCCATTTTGGACGTTCTACCTAATCACTATCTTTTTGCTTGTACCATCATTATATAAGACAATATTAACCCCTTTTTGAGGTTCATCAAATCTTGTCCCATTTATATTATAAAATCCTACAATATTTTTTGTTTCTAAATCACGTTGGACGCTATCAGCCACCGATGTTTCTATTGAGAAACAATACTCGTCACCATAATAGAATCCGTGTAACGTTTCTACATAAGCTCTATAAGAATAGTTGCCATTAGGATGATCGCTTAAGGAAGCCTGCATTAATTGTCCACTGGCATGTACAGTCATTACATTGCCTACGCTCCGACTGATATCTTGATTATTCCAATATTGAAAGCCTTGAGATAAGATTTCATCCGAACCGCCTAATGCATAACCATGCAAGATCACACTATTTTGAATTATATCCGGTTTGTCAAAACTGTATACCGTAGGGTCAAAATAGCTAAAATCGCTTGGATCAAAAGTAATCCAGTCGCCATAATAATATGTACCGTCAGCTGATTTATAAAAGGCTCTAACATTGTAATATGATGTGGATTGAAGATTCTTTATTTGCCCTTCGAGAACCCCCTTGCGTGCAAATCCGTATCCTTCATTGGGAGGCAGGGAACTTGGCGCATCATATTTTTTCCATTGAAATCCTGCGCCTGATTCAGGATAAACAATATTAGTTTCCGCTCTTACATTTGCTGTACTGCTATTAACGCAATTTGGAGTGAGCGTTGTGAGCAACAGTTCTTTTGTGGTGAAATCTCGTGTAGCGGAATATGTTTTTCTGGATGTAGAGCCATCATTCTCAAATATCATCAATACAGACATTGACACTGAATAAGTCGTATTTGGTTTTAATCCGGTCAATTCAACTGTGTTCTCATAGTTGTTATTCAAAATGGTAAAGTTTATACTCTTAATGTATTCTACAGCATTTCCGTTGCTATAGCTGGCATCTATTTTGGCCGTTGTGGGAGTGATATTAGAGAACTCGACATTAAAATTCATTGGTGCGGTTTTCACCCATATTCCGCTGATGAATTTTACCCTATCCTTTTCAAAATAAAGAGGTATATAATATTCCGTTCCAGGATAAAGATAATTTTTTCCATACCCCTCAATGGGAACAAGTTCTCCGTTATCATCGTTAGTTTTAATTAGCCAATCTGCACAATTTAACAACCCCGAATTACTGATAGAGGAGATTTTGAATGAAAGTTGTGTTAACTCAGAAAAACTTACTGATAAATTGAGTGGGGCTGTGCGGCAAGAACTCGCATGATGATTGTACCTCACCTGATCATTGTTATTTGCTATGATAGGAGTAAATTCATGGATAATATCGGGGGTTAAACCTTTTATCTCAATTGTCATTACACCTTGATTATTATTATAATTTATAATATTATTTTCATCAAGTTCTGTGACAGTAATTATTGATTCGTTGTCATCTTCCTCATTCGGAATGTTGCTAGGATTTGTCGTGCAGACTCCTCCCTTGAGACCAAGATTTAAAATATCTTTAGGCACATAAAGTTTACAAATAGCAGATGTTTGGGTAGTGGACAGGATTTCCATTTTGTACTTTGCACTCACAGATTGTGTTTCAATAGAATCTATTATAACCGCCTCATTTCCATCTGTGTCAAGATAATGTATTTCTATATTATATGATGAATCAGGAATTAGGCCGTTAATTTCATATTTACCATTATTAGGACTTATTTGTAAGCCTTTAAAATACACTTTGGCATTCTCTAATATTGATTCATTATCAGAGTCTAAAGAAAATAACACAGAGGCATATCCTGCTTCACGTTCTTTTATCCAACATGGAGTTGTAGATACTATATTGCCATTCCAATATTTACGTATTAAATCAATATATTTACCCTCACAAGATATTGTCGCGTCATCATTGAGTTCGCTTAAATGGGATGCAAGTCCTTGTGACACTTCTCCTTCAAGAATAAGATTACCACAAAATTCCGTAAAATAACAGGGGCCGTCTAGATAGGTCACATTAGATTCTTTAGTTAATGAGGATAGACCGCTTAAGTGAAGATTGCCTGAAAAATTAGAGAATGCGGCTGGGTATATAGTGAACGATTTATCATCAAGATACAAATTATCTATATGGCATGACTCAAAAGAACTATTGCCTATGGTGGTTGTTTCCGCAAGAGGCTTATATTCATCCCGCGGCCTGCCTGGCATAGCCTTAAGAGTTTTCTTATCTTTTGTATATAAGACACCATCAGAAGAAATATATTTAACGCTTGACGATGCATTGAAGCTTTCGAAATTCGGAAACTGACCCCAACCACCGGAAATTGAAGCATTATAACTTAAATTAATTTTTTTTAGATTGTTTGTTGAGACAAAGCTTCTTGAATTTATAATAACACCGTCAGTAGAAAAATATACATCCAAAGTTGTTATCGCTGGAGGACAGATGGCTAGGGCGTAATTGGAATTTTGTAATTTCTCGTATAATGCACCACCATATGTGACATATTCACTGTAATCCCGGGTAAATAGTTTAAGATTTTCCAACTTTGTACACCCTTCAAATTCCGAAGGACTAGGTGCATTCCCATGAGTTATGGGGCATGTGAGGCTTACCATTTCATCTTGGTCCATAAAGGCACCACTCTCAAAACCTCTCACCTCGTAGCTTATGCTGCCGATTTTTATATCTGTGTCGACAGTTATGTCTCCTGCGTATTTTACGCCATTAGGTGGAGCTATAACCATGGCGACATTATCGCTATACGAATAGTAATAGAGCTTGAAATATACGCCATTGAGATTGCCAGTTCTCACATAGTCAGCATAAGCGTTTATTTGTATTATGATGCTTAATACAAATAAAGTTGCCAACTTTTTTAAAAAAGTTGATAGGGAACTTCTCATCATTTTATTACAATAGCCAGTCAGTCCAACTAACTAATTAAGTAACAGAAACGTGGACTGATTTTACACATCTCCTGTTGATGGTCGTAGGAAACCTTGTATGCGAGATATGAAATTATCAGCCCACGCTATAGCGTGAGAACCGCCTTGACTATCTCTTGCATACAGTGAAAATTTCCTACGTCTTCAACAGCAAGATAAGCAAAACGTTTCTTCGATTAGTTTATTATGTCTTAGCCATTCCTCTGAATGACATCGCAAATTTAGTCAATTTCGGTGGCATGCACAAACTTTTAGTAAAAATATTTAGTAGAAAGAATACGGAAGGCTTCCAATAAGAAGTGCAACGGCAGTTTCGATGAGTCAGCCCCAACATTTTTCAACCCCGGTCAAAGGTATTCAGGGATCTTTATTTTGCCGGTGTAAAAAATCTCGGATTTTTTTCCGTATTTTTGCATTTGAATATTATAGACTTCAATCAGATGGCAAAGATAATAGTTCAAAACACCAATATAACCGTGCTTGGCATTGAGGGGGAAGATTACATTTCTCTTACAGACATGGCGAAAAGTCAGTTGCAAGAACATATTATATTTCGATGGCTAAGCCTGAAGGGAACCATTGAATATCTTGGTGAATGGGAGATGCTTTATAATCCCGATTTTAATTGCACCGAATTCGGTATAATTAAAAATGCCGCTGGAAGCAATAATTTTGTTCTTTCAACAAAAGCTTGGATTGAACGTACCAATGCAAAAGGAATTGTAGCAAAGGCTGGGCGTTATGGAGGCACATATGCTCATCGGGATATTGCATATCATTTTGGCATGTGGCTAAGCCCGAAATTCCAATTGCTGCTTATAAAAGAATATCAGCGGCTTAAAGAGGAGGAACAAAGGCTAATTGGTTGGTCGGCAAAGCGCGAACTTTCCAAAATCAATTATCGCATACACACAGATGCAATAAAAACACATCTTCTCCCGACAGAAATTACGCGTGAGCAAGCCTCACGCGTTTACGCAGATGAAGCCGATGTCCTGAACGTGGCAATGTTCGGTAAGACGGCTCGCCAATGGAGAGAAGAAAATCCAGACTTGAAAGGCAACATCCGTGATTATGCCTCAATCAACGAGTTGATTTGTCTTTCCAATATGGAGAGTCTTAACGCTGTGTTTATCGAGCAAGGGTTGTCCCAGTCAAAGCGACTTGTAAAACTTAACCAAATAGCCATTCACCAGATGCAAATTTTGGAAAGCGGCGACAATGACCGTAAACTACTGAAATGAATGTTATAGGAAGGGTTTGCATATTGGGCAAGAAATAGAGTACAGCTCCGAGGGGGAATTGCCCCGTGGAAGCCACGACCCTTAATCGTAGATTTTCATCACGCCAGGCCATTTTCTTCTAGGGTGGCTACGGCTTGGCGGTAGGCGGCCAGGAGGGTTTGGTAGGATTTTTCTTTCTTTTGGAGCTCTTCCTGCAGCTGGCTGTAGCGCTCAATCCATTCGCCGGCATCGGACGACGCTTGCGCAGAGGCCGGCTTCCCCGCGGTCGTACGCACGCTTTGCGATTCTTCTTTCAGGGCCTTCAGGAGGTCGTCGATTCGCGCGCGGCCGGATTCCAGGGTGACAAACCGGAGGGGATTGGGGGATGCGTTGGTAGGCGGCTTCAGGTAGGCGTTGATGCATTCAATCATCGTCCAAGGCGAGATGATGTATTCCCGGCATGTGTCCTTTATGAATCCGTCGAGCGAGCCCTGCATGCTAAGGGAGTTGACGCTTTGGGCAATGCCTGCGGTCTGGCGAAGAAAATCCGCGCCCAATTCGGGCGTGCAGGACTTCGCGTCATCTTGCTTTTCTGTTTTGAAGGCCTTTAGATAGTCGGAAAATCCGCACTTCGAGCATTTTATGGGCGCGGCGTCGGAAAGCTGCGGGCGGCATAGGGCCGGCGCTCCGCAGTTTGGGCATTTGTAAATGTTCAGCATAGGCTAATGATCGCTTGTTGGTCGCATGTCAGCAGGCAATAGCCCTCGCGCTGTGATAGGCGCAAGGTGCCGTCTTCAATCATTTTTATCGATGTTGGCGCTTCGGCCTCCTCTTCAATCATGAAGCCCGCGGCGAGTTCTTGCCGCAGGGATTGAATGCCGGACTCGATTTTAAACACTGGATTTACCTTGTATGTAAGATTCATCAAGTCAATTTCATACAGCTTTCCTGCGGGATCGGCGTCAAGCATTGGGCCGGCGAAGCCTCCGAATTTGAGGTCGAAATTGTCGGCATAGGCTTTTGTCAAAGTCGGTTCGGACGAGCTTAGTCCCGAATTTGACTTGAGATAGCCTTGATAGAGCGCCGTGTCGCTGTGCAGCCATTTGATAGTCTTAACTTTCCCTATGCGGTAAGCCTTATCCTTCGAAGGCAGGATTGCCGGGCCGCGGCGCAGCTGCATAAGCGCGGGCATTTCTTGCTTTATGGCGAATTGCAGCATTGTCATCACGTCGCCCGGGCGAGCATCTAGAGTATCGTCGTCAAGCACGAAAAAATCATTGGCCTGCAGCTTCATCAGCCGCAAAGTCTCGCCTTGCTCCCCGCCTATTTCCACAATGTCGCCATTCCCGATATGCGGGATTGGGAGTTCGCTTATCGAGGAGGTGTTCGCATCCCTGTTGTTCATCACATTTTGGCAGAACTGATAAAATTCGTTCTGCGAAAAGCCGAATTGTGAAGACGCTATTTCCTCCAGCTCCTGGTTTTCGTAGCCGAGGAGCCGGTATTTGGGCATAAGCCGATGGCTCATCTGGTCAAGCGTAACTTCCTTAAAAGCTTTGCCAACGATCAAGTCGCGCAGTCTGTCGCTTTCCATAGCGCATAGTCATTTTAAGGCGCGGCCACCGGCATTGGCTGGTGGCCGCGCGCATTGATGTTGTTGCTTGTCAAGAAATTTCAGCGGGGTCCGTCACCACCCATATGCCATCTATGTACTTGGCTTGGCCCGGGGTGTCGGTGATGGGCTCATTGCTTACGAAGGGGTTGAAGGGGCCTTCGGCCACCATGCCAACTCCAATGGTCTCCCAATCTTCAATTTCCATGTCGGAGAGGGGAGATTTGATCGTAAACGTTGCCTTTCCGCCGGAAATGGTGATTTGGAAGATGCCGTTGCTGACGAACTTTTTCGGGTCGAAGCCGGTGTTTCCGTTCTTCTGCACCAAGGCGTCCGCTGAATATTTTCCGTCGGGGGTAGGAGCATCCGCAGGCGCAGCGGGCTCTTGTTTTGGCTCCTGCTCTATCGGCTTTATGTTGATAGGCTCAGGAGTCACACCCGCCGGCTCGGAGGGGGAGATGGGCATAGGCGGAACGCCCGCGGGAGCATTGCTTGCCGAGGCATATGCCTTGTCAATGAGCGCCTGGGCGTCAATGGGCGGGAGGCCCAGGTATTGGCGTGTCTCGTTCAGGGCTGCAGTGAGGTCTTTCACCATTTGCAGCAGAGGCGCCACTATAGGGGGAATAAATGCCATTTGGTTTAGTCTGTTAAGGTTGATGGATGCGGGACTGTGAAGCCCCGCATCCTTTTAAATGATCTTCAGGGATATTTTGCCGTCTATTAACCATGCGCCATTGGCGAAATGGGCCGTAGTGGTCGACAGCGGCACGATGTTCTTCACATCCTTGTTTTGGATGTCGCAGTCGAAAGAATTCATCAGGCTTCGCGGGTCTGACCCCACAAAGTTTGGGATGCAGAGGGTGTTGAATTCCACGTTGGCCTGTGTTTGGCTTGTGGGGGTCACAATAAGCATGGCGTTGTCCTTGTACCGCTCGCCCACGGTAAGGAGCACCGGGCCTTCAAGGTTGGCGTAGAATGAGGCTGGCGCTGCGGGGCTCTGCGTCTTGGCGGGGCTTTTGGGAGTGGCGGGGCTGTCGATATTAAAGACAGGATATTCCTCGCTGTGGCTTGCCGCAGAGGCTTGAGCGCCTTTTGCCGGCATGCTTGCGCACCTTTCCTCCAACGCCTCAAGCTTTTCGCCTATGGCCTCGATTTCCGACAAGATCTTATTCTGGCAGGCTGCCAGATTCTTGAGTTTCTTTTCCAGAAGCTCAAGAATCTCCAGCTTGGCCTTTTCTATGTCTTGCTTGGTGGATCCGCCCAGAAAGTCTTGGATAGCCATGGCTTAAGCTTGGTCAAGGTCAAACAATGAGCCCTTAAGCATCCAGAAGAACAGCGAGTCCTTGATTTGGCTTTGGTTCGCGCCGTCGCCGATGGGCCTATTGATGTTGCTCATTTCCTGGAATGAATCCCTTGCGTGGCTCTTCAGCCTCTTGGAGAGGGTTGCGGGCAGCGGATGGCTGGTTTCCACTTTCTGGAATTTATCCACAAAGTCGTCGAAGTATTTGAACACCTTCTCCTCAAACTCCTTGTCGCCAAGGTCTTCCCATGTGATTCTGTTGCCCGAGGCGTAGCCGTCGAATCCAAGATGGCGCAGCTGCTTGGGGTAGTCGTCGCGCTTGATTTTCTCAATGGAGTATAGCGCGGCTCCCTCAGCGGTGACATCCTTCGGATTTTCAGAAAATTCCACGGAGAATCCTTCAGGAATATTGTCAATGCCAAAAGCCTTGAAGAGGTTGGCGGTGTACTCGGTGAGCTTGCGGTTGCCGTCTAGGCCGAACAGGATTGGGATATACATTGAGCCGAAGCCCGTGAAGTTGATCTTGCGCGGGAATTTCTCGGCCATGCCGCCCTGGTCAGCCTTGATCCAGTTGGCTATATGGTAGATCAGCGCGGCATAGTGGAGCTGAAGCACCTTGAACGCCTCGCTGTCCTTGTCGGCGTTAAGGGCGTCAAACAGCGCGTGGCCCGAATCCTTGAGCAGGAAGTTGATTTTTTCCTTGCCCGTGTAGTCAATGTTCCCGTATTGGGTGATTTCTCCTTCGTTGAGCTTAATTATGGTCTGATTTGAGAATTTGCTGTCGGCAAAGCGGGTGAATACGTTGTTGTCCTGCGGCACTTGGCCCAGGCCTGTGCGCTTGACGTTCTCATATCCGCCGCCCCAAAGGTCGTCGCCGGCAAACCTCACGGAATCATATCGTGACACAATCTTTCCGCCATAATTGGCGTAATACTGCAGGTCGGTGGTGCCGCCGCCGATGTCGACATTGAGAATGCCGGCCGACTGCCTTGCGCCGTCCTTTATCATCTTGTATGCCGGAGCCAGGGATTCAGCCACCGTGTCGAAGGTATCCCTTTCGGCTTCCTGGTCAAACACAGTCTTGAAGGCCTCCTTCCATACGTTGATCATGCCCGTTACGTTAGACATGGCCAGCGGGTAGGTGATGATGAACTTTGGCGGGGTCTTGAGGTTCACGTCTTCCTGCTGTATCCAGTGGTTGCGCACCATCATCAGGATTTGGGTGAAGAACAGGCGCGCCGTAGTCTTGGCCGGGCCTGCGCCGACGCTCTCCTCAAATTGCCATTTCAGCTCATCGTTGTAGTTGTACTTCCCGCTCTCAGCCTTGGAATACTCCTTAGAGAAGTGGAATCCAATGGAAAGATTGTCAAATACCTTGGCCGACTCCTTGATTTCGTCGAAAGACCTCGACACCACTGTGCGTATCGGGAAGGAATATTCCTTGTCTACGAAGGTGGGGTAGAATAGGCGGGCTTGGTCGTTGAGCGTCTTTCGGCCTTCAACGTTTGTGCCGCAGCCGTAGATGTGGTCCATGAACTTGGAGAGGTCAACCATCGCCTTGTTAAGCTGGTTGGTCGACGAATGGCCCGGCTTCAGGGCTTGCACGGGAGTGGCGGCCAGGTATTGCGCCTGCGCCTTCAGCTCTTCGGTCTTGAAGCTTTGTTCGGTTTTGGGATCAATCACCTTGTTGTCGGAGGATACGTACGACACGAATGCCACATGGGTGTTTGTTGTGCCGAAGTCGATGCTGTACTTAAAGCTGCGCGAGCCAGACTTGGGGCCTTTCTCCCAGATGGGGAAAATCATGGCTCCGCCCACTTGGCGGCCATTGTCCATCACTCGCACCTGCAAGCCTTCAAAGCCCTTCATCACATCATAGAAATATGCCTTGTGGCGAAGGCTGCCCTTGTTTTCGGTGAATCTCTCTACGCCATTTGCGTCAAGTCCGGTGAGCTCTCCATTGCCCACGGTGTAGAATCCGAGGGTAATGTCTTGCGACTGGTCATCGAGGTTGGATGCCTGCAGAAGCACGTTGTACTTGTCGCTGATGGGCGCCGGCGCGGTGTTTCCATTTCCATTTAGTCCTTGGTTTGCTTCGGCGAAGCGAACGAATGGGCTGATGCCCACTGAAATGGCGTCTTTTTTTCCTGACTCGGGAGCCGCGGTGTCGTAAAGCGATGTGTAAGGATTGTACAGTTTGCGGAAGATTACGTCGCCCGTGGAGTCTCCATTAAGGTTCTTTATGGGGATGCGCAGGGTGATCTCAATCATGCCTTTGTTCTCATCCTTGTCAACAATCCGGAATTGGATCAGCTCCTTAAGCCTGTCAACGGTGAAGAAGCGCAGAAGCAGCGGCTTGATGGGCAGAAGGTAGCTTACGCTCGGGCCGTCGGGCGTGGTGGAGGGCACGTTTATTGCTCCGTAGAACTTTGTGGTGTCTACGATATATGGCAGCTGTATCAGCTTGTCCTCAAGGAAATCGATTTCAGTAATCCATGGATGGCGGATGCCTGAATTGTCGGGAAGCTCACGCTTTTTATCGTAAGGAATGCCCTCAATTTGCGGAATCTGCATGGATTCGTTGAGCCTTACCTCGTCATGTAGGTATTTCACCTTGTAGCTGTTGGCGGTTAGAGGAAGGACCAGCGGGGTGTCAATGGCATTGAGGTCCTGCACATTGGAGTTGATGTAGAAATCGGAGACGAGTTCGCCTTCCTTGCGCATGAACAGGTACAGCTCTATATCCTTAAGCGTGGCAATCGATATTTCTTCTTTGTTTACCGTGAGCTTGGTGTAAGAGTTTAAGAAGCTTTGGTAAGAATATTCCGGGCTGATGCTTAGCGATTGAGGATTGAATCGGTTCTTTACCCTATTCAACACGGCCTCCATATATGTTCTTAGTCCGCTGAATTGATCCTTGGTTTTTGGATCTTTGATGACGCCTGCTCTCTTTAGCGCCACATAAAGGCGGATCATGAAATTCTGAAAGTCTTCCTTGCGCTCAAGAAGCGACAGCACAGGCTGCCCGCTGTTGTAGTTCGGAGCTGTGTAAACGAAGGTGAAAGGCGAAGTGCCGCCCATAAGCTGGCCATTCTCATCGAAAATCAGATAGATGTTGTCTGTTCCCTGGAGATAAGTGTCCATATGCACCTTCAGGGCTTCGGCCAGGTGCGCAAGCCTGGGATTGCCATTGCGGTTTGACTTTAGCTTTTCCGTCTGCGTGTCGACATTCCATTTTACGTATTTCAGCCGGTCGCCTTTGCGGAATATCATCTCAAGGAGGTCAAGCCATTGTGATACTGACTTGCTGTAGGTAGTAATCTTCCTTGAGTCTATGTTTATGATATTCAAGAGCGCTGAGTTGAAGAAGAGGGCTCGAGCGAATATGGTTGGAATCGACGATGCGGGCTTGTTGGCGAATTGCTGCGCATTGTTAAGAGGGTCATTGTCAAGCATTTTCCCCTCTTTGTCCTTGCAGTAGTTCTCTGAACCAACGCCTTCGCTCAAATCCACGATGCCGGGCGCCTGCTGCGGATCATCGATATTTGTTTGTTTTGTGAGAATCATCTTGGATTGGTTCTATTGGTGACTTCAAGCACGCGGTCCAGCATCTGCTGCGTCGCCTCGCCGGCATACTTGAAAAACATTAGTTTGTTTTGGCCCTTCAGGTGCTCCTTGTTCTTGTAATTGTTATAGATCTTATTCAGCACCGCGTTGATGCTGACGTCTGAATCATTGTCAATTACGTTGGCAAGGCCTCCAAAAAGCCCGGCTTTCCTTTTGTTGGTGAGGTCTACGAAGAGCTTGCCGTACCCTTCGGAGAAGTCGAACAGGCGCAGGGGATGCATTGGGTTCTCCAATTCTTTGGCCCATCTTTTGAATTCATCGAGGAATGAGAAGAGCCTGTTCATGAATTCGGTCTCATCGCAGAAATCAGACTGCGTGGGCGCGGCCCACACTACACTCTTGCCCCATTTCTTCTCGGTGCGCAGGAACGTGTCGCAGTAGGTGGTGAGAATGGCCAGGCGGCAAAGCGGGTCGATGTAATCATTGCGCAGGGTCTTTTCCGGGAATGAGTCGTAGTTGAAGGGCTCGGCCATTTCCTCGCCTCCGGCGGATTCCGACACGCCTCCCTTGTCGGTAAGCTTCACCACATGGAATTTGTGCTCGGGAAATTCATTCTCAAATCGGCTGAAGTCCATGATGCACATTGCGGCCAAAAGCTCGGCGATGTGGGCGTCGTTCTTTTGGCTCTTTCCGCCCTCGCTGTTTTCGTAGGCCTGCGATGCCAGGCGGTCGCCCACATAATAGATTGCGTCGGCAAGGCTGTTCACGCTCTTGTCTCCGCCCTGCTTGTAAGCGTCGAATGCCGCTTTTGTCTTTGATAGGAAGGTGCTTGAGCTGATGGCGCTCTTCTTGTCCTTCTGCACTTCGAAATAGGGCTCCATGGCCAGGATGCCCACCTTGGTCGTGGGGCTGCCTTTCTTTATGGCTTCAAGGATAACCGGAATGCCCGATGCGCCTGTGCCGCCGAACACTGAGCCTACGATCATCACGCGGGCGTTGTCCGACATGTTGATGATGTGGGATATCTCCTTGCTGTCCTGAAGGTCGCGCATCACGATGCAGCCGATGTTGGGGCAGCCCTTGAATCCTACCTTAAGGTTGAGGTTGAGCTCAGCCAAGTTGGAGTCGGAATCGCTTGTGTCATAGAGGCTCTGCAGAAGGAGGCTTGTCGCCTCGGTGCCATTGTCGGCGTTTATCGACTCATATCCGACATAGTCGGCGAAGGTGGCCTTTGTGTCCACCGGGTTGAGGTACACTTCAAAGCGGGTGGGGTAGCCCGAATCAATGCGGTTCACTTCAGTGCCAAAGAAGAAGTTGCGGATGTCCTCTTCCTTGTTCTTGCATCCGTAGGCCTGGTCATGGATCCACTTGTAGCGCATGAGGAGGTCTTGCGTGCGGTTGGTGTCGCCGTTGTCTATGTCATAGTCTATTATCACCGGCACCACCTCATTTACTGAGTCGGAATCCCTCTCGCCATTCTCATTAGGCTTGTTTACGCCGGCGCCGGCGGCCATGAGCATGGTGAGCGAGCGGAGCACGCGGGCTCCGGTGCCGCCGATTGCTAATACGTATGTCTTCATTTAGTTGTTTCCTTAATGTGGCGGATTGGCCCGTTCAAGGGCCAATCCGTTATGGTAATGTTTCTTACGGGCGGTAGACGCCGGGGTGCGGTATGTTCACGCCATGCACGGAGAATCCGTTGAACAGCAGTGAGAAGATGTAGAAGAGGATGAGCGTGAGCACGAAGTTGGTGATGCACAGGCGGAAGATTACGGGGCTTGTGAACATGCCCTTGTCAAGGCCCTTGTGGATGTTTGCGCGGGCGCTGTCAAGCTCAGTGATGTCCATGGCCTGGGTCTCAACCTTTTCCTGGTATTTCAGCTCGATGGCGTGGCGGATGCCGGCCTTGGCGGTCTTTTTCTGGTACATGCCTGTGGCGTAGCCTGTTACGGCGAACGATACGCAGGATGCCACCACCATGGTGCAGAGCCATGTGCCAATCTTGGCCCATGAGTATGAGTTGCGGCAGAAGAGGTAGTAGATTACGGCGAACACGAACGCTACGCCAAGAGCCACGAGGAATGCGGCGGTGAATCCTCCTTCTTTGTCGAAGTAGAATTTGAAGGCGTCCAGCTTGTCGCTATAGGCCTTGCAGTCAGTCACTAAGAAATACAGAAATTTCATGATTCAAAGGTTATTTGGTTATTATTTTTTGTTTGTTCTTCATTCGTCGATTTCGCCGGCGCTCCAGTCAATGGTGTAGGTTTCGGGGCCGAATACGAGGCTTGTCGATGCTCCGGTCACGCCCTGGCGAAGGCCTTCCACCAGGTTGGCGAGGTTGAATGTCTGGGCCGATGTGGCGGCGATGCTCTTGTCATTGTCGCAATTCGACTCCATCACCCATCCCGGCAGGGCGTCGTTGACGCGCAGGGTGAATTTGGGCGAGGTCAGCTCCTTCACTTCCACGGGAATAACCACGCGCCCGTTGCTGACTCTTATGGTGGAGGGGTCCACGGGCTGGCCGTCCATATCTACGGCCACAGCCTTGCGCACGGCCTCCTCATCCCTAAGGTAGGTGGGAAGAGCTGCGGTGGGGAAGGTGATGCGCATGCGTGCGTACCTTGTTCCGTTCTTCTCAATCACGTCGTCCTCTGAGGGCTTGGCCTCAAACCTGTGGCCTGAGCGCTGGCTGCCGCTTACGCTGGGCACCACTTGCGCCCCGGATTTGGTGATTTGCAGCGAATGGGCCGGGGTGAATCCCGAAAGGCTGTTGGAGTCGGCCTGCTTCACCAGCTCGGCTATGTCGTATTCGGGGCCTATGGCTATTGCGTATAGTGGCCGCTTTCCCGAGAATTGCGACTGTCCGTTGCTGTAGTTGTAATATGTCCCATTGAAGTCCACGGGGAATTGGAATAGCGCCACTCCATACCCTCTCTTTGCCAGGGGAATAAGGGCCTGGTCGATGCGGTTGCGCAAAAGCGGCGCGTTCACGCGGTTGAATTCGCTGTTTGCCCTGATTTCAGCGTCGCTTCCGCTCAGAATTCCGTCGGTGATGAAGAAGCTGAGGGTGCGGTGCAGGGTGTCGGCCGTGGCCTGCTTGTCGATGGCCTTGATGAATTGGTCGAGCTGGTATGCGTCGGTGTAGCCCAAATTCTTTGTGGCCAGCTGTGTGGAAAGGGTGTTGAAGTCATATTCCTTCACCTCAGTGCCGCGGGGCCCCTTCTGCGTATAGAAGGCGCGCAGCGGAGCTTCGCGGTATTTTGTCTGGATGGCGGCCAAAATGTTGGTGAGCTCAGCCGCGCTGCCCGTTTTGGGCGCGTAATATCCCCTCATGCTTGAGGAGTTGTCAAGGTATACCGATACCGAAAGGGGTTCGGCCGGCTTGGCTGGAGCGGCGATTCCTGAGGCTATGCCATCTTCTTCGTTTTCATTGTCGTCGTCTCCTCCGCCGCAGGACATGAATGCTCCTGCCGCGGCGCAAAGGCCGACAATCGCTGAGATTAAAAATTTGCGGTTCATATTATAGGTTTTATTTTTTTGTTTGCGTCAAATGGTTGGGGGGTTACGCGAATTTTGATACTACGGGCTTGCGCTGCGTTTCGCCGTCGTCGTAGCCTACGAGGTACAGGTCTACTATTGTGTCAGGCCCTGCGTGCGAGGCTATGTCGCTTACGAATGTGTCGATGTTCCGCACTGGCTGGCTGCTGTGGCATTCGGGGTTGAAGTCCTCTTCGAAAAGCCTGGGGCGGCAAAGGTCGATTCCGGCATAGGCCAGGATGTCCTCAAGGCTGATGAACGCCCTGTCGATCAGAGGCATGTCAAGGCCGGCATCCTCAAGGGCCTTGCGGCAGAACGGCACTTGTCCGTAGGCATAAAAGCGCGCGAGCACATTGAGCCAGTTGGCGCTTGATGACTGCAGGCATTCGAGGAACGCCGCCCTCACCTTTGCGCGCAATGACGTGGGATCGGCGCTTGAGGCCTCCATCGACGCCCGCAGGTCTACGATGAAGTCGTCCAGCCCATATGAGTCGTTGGCCATGATTTTGTCTGATATGGCCCTTGCCACAGGGCTGTCGGGGTCTGCGCCGATGTAGGCGTCGCGCACGGCCATCACCCTCTCCATGAAAGCGTCGAACATTTCGGCGAATGCGCCATAATATTGCTTCAAGGCATTGTCTCTTTCTTCAAGGTCGTCGCTGTGCTCGTTGGCCATGGACAAAAGCTCGCTTTTTTCTGCTTTCCAGGCCTCGGCCAGCGCCTCTTTTTCGGCCATTGCACGGTCGAGGTCCTTCTCCATTTCAAGGTGCATGTTTTCGATGCGCGTCTCATATTCGGCAATCAAATTCCGCATTTCTTCTTTATGCTCGGCCTGAAGGCGGTCAATCTGCGCTTCATATTCGGCGGCTTCGTCGGGCCTTTCGTTGAATCCGTCAATGTCTATTTCGAATGATTCGGATTGCGGAACCTGCTCCACGCTCTTTTGTTGGCATTCGCTAAGCTTTTTCGCCAAAGTGTCCAGGCGGCGCGCGCTGTCTGGAAACAGTAGTTTGAGAAGAACTGGAGTCTGATGCTGCTCCTGATCATCATAGGTGTTGGTTGATAGGTCGTAGTCCATTGCTGTGAAGGTATTTATGGCTTGGCCTTGGTCGACATCATGGGCCAGAGGCTCATAATGTTGCTTTCGCTGTTAATGTCAATCTTTGTATGCACCGTGGGCTCGCTTTCCAGCCCGTTGACGCGGAGAATCAGCTCGTTGCGGTCGTTCACCATGATGCTGATGTGGGTTTCCTCGGGGTTGGGGAATGACGATGTGCTGAATTCCGACATCACGGTTATGTATTCGCGGTTGCCTTTGTTCCATTCCCGCTCGGTGTACGAAAGGGTGCGGTTGGGGTCCGTGGGTGAGGGGATGTTGGCCAAATAGGTCTGCACCAGGGTTATGGTCGAGGAATTCTTCAGATTCACCACTTTTTCCGGCGTGGAATAGGCCTTGACTGTCATGCCCTTGTATCTTTTTTGCCCGATGGGGGCGCATTCGTATGGATTGAATATTTCGAGGTATTTCTCCTGTCCGGCCGTGTTTCGGTAGATTATGCCGTAGCAGGCGGTTATTGTGTCGCTCTCGAAGGCCTCATCGTTGTCGCGTGCGTATTTTGTCACATAGTCCAGCGCCCCTTCGACCACTACGGTCTTGGCCTTGTCGAAAGCATCGCCCTGGTCGGCCGCGCTGCCTATCTCCACAATTTTCATATCCGCCGCCTGGTATTTTCTCAGGGCCTGGGCCAAGGCCAGCCGCAGGGGCTTGAGCTTTGTGCTGCGCCCCGATAGGAGCACAGTGTCTATCTTCATGTCTTCTTCCCCGATGTTCTTCGCCTTCTTGCCGTAGAATCGGAAAAAGTTGACAATCAATTCCTCTGTGCAAGAATTGATGTAGGCTTTGAAATCAGGGTCTTCAAGGATATCCTTTATTATGTCGAACTCCATCTTCTCCCGCAGGCCCCAATTAAGGTTGCGTTCAAGGGTGAACTGGCTTTCGCCGTCGCTAAGCAGGGGCTTCACCTTGTTCTTTACAAATTCCTTCAGTTCAAACGCGCGAATGAGGCGGTCGGCGTCGTTGCCTATTTTTTCTGGGTCGGTGAATGCCGCCAGCGATGGCGCCTTTTTGCTCAGGATTCTCGCCAGCAGGCAGTCAAGGTAATTTCCGGCCTTGGCGATGCCCATCTTGCCGAATACGTTCACATGCGGCGTGTCGTTTTCAACGGTGCGCGTGAACAGCGTGAGGTCCAGCGTGCCGGCCCCCATGTCGTACACCAGCACGCGCTCCTTGTAGTGGAGGTCTTTGCCCCGTTGCCTCTGCAGCGGGGCATTGATTTTCGCCCAATTTGACTGGTAGAAGCATGCCACGGCGTCGCTCTCGCTCACGAAGCGCACGTTGCGAAGGTGGGTGTGGCTGAAGGCCTCGCGCACTATTTTCTCTATGCGTTTGATGTGCTCGGGGGTGTAAGTGTTGGGTATCGTGAGCACGATTTGGTTCAGCCGGTCGGTGGCTTGCCGGTCGTTGAGGGCGGCGGTGATGTAGTACCTGAAAAGCTGACGATACACCTCCTCGAAGATTTTGTCCACGCGTGCCAATGGCGTTGGCTCGGCTTCGCCTCCATTTATGCTTTCCTGCAGCGGCATGCGCCGCGGCTGGCCGCTTTCGGGGTCGATCGCGGTGTAGGAATATCCGGCATAGTTTTGGATGTTGGGCAGCAGGTCATAGCCCACGATCAGCTTGAGGTAGGGGAGGGCGGTGCGTATGTTGGCGCGCTCGGTGTCGGAGGTGGGCGATAAGCACAGCGCCATTTGGTCGAAAGCCTCGGCGTTGGGATTGTCGCTGCAGAGCTGTGACAGCTCTTGCCGCCCCGCGCTTTGCCGAAGGGTGAGGTTGGACGACAGGAACGGCGTACCCTTTTCGTACGTGTCGGTGGCGTAGTCGGAGAAGAGCGAACGCTTCACCTTGTGCAGGTCTATCAGCTTGCCGTCGTATTCGCTGACTATCGCCGATGTGCCGAAGTCGATGGCCAGCCATTCTTTAGGGGGCATTTGGTGGGTCGCCACCCTCAGGGTGCATTCAAAATGCCGCGAGTTGGCCTCAAATATCCCCGGCACATCGTGGTCGCCGGCGGTGTCTATGTAATAGTCAAACCTCAGCTTCACGGGAATAGTGGCGTTGTAATTGCGCTCCCCCGAGCCGGTCTTCACATATAGCTCGTTGATTTTTGAGAATGACAGCTCCAGCTTCAAGTCATGCGAATTGTTAGGCGCGCTGGGCAGGAATATTTCGCGCTCGGCTCCGCTGAGGCTGATGAAGCCCGTATCGCCCTCGGAGTATTCCGCATGGCAATTCTTGGGCATCACTGTCTCGATGGAAACGTTGCGCACGCTGATTCCCGCCTTTGGCTTGTCGCTCTTCGTGGCGGTGTTTGACAGCCCTATGTAGAATATCTTTTTAAATGCGGCGCCGGGCTGGAAGTCAACGCGGGGCAGCGGCACGATGCCCCCGCTTGCGTTGGCCGACCATGCGTCGCCGTCAAAGTTGTCGCGCACTTTCACCCTCAAGTCCGCCTCGGTGGCGTTTGGGACGATGGCGATTTCAGACGAGTCGGACTTTACCTGCTTTTTGCCTGGCTGGTCCGGATTGTAGGCCTCTACTGTGGCAGAGATTTCAAAGTCGATATGGCCGCCGGGGCAGTCTACGGGATTGGGCATCTTGGAAAAATCGGCGTAAATAGGCACCTCGGCGCGCCATGTGCCCTGGTCTCCGCGCTGCATCGTCTGCAACCCCTTGATAAGGGTTTTGCCCGTGGGCAGGGCTTGCGCCATGCTGCCAAGCGCCCCGCCGAAGTCGGCGAATATTGCTCCCGGCTGTATGCCCGGCGCGGCGGATTTGGCCTCGAACGCGCATGCGCAGTCGATGGCGGGCTCAAAGAGCGACGACCCTATATTGCTGATGATGATGCGGCCAATGTTTTTGGGGCCGGAGTCCATGGTGTAGGGGGCGCTCGCCACGCTCTCAACCAGGACATAAGGCTTGCGCAGCTCCCTTATCATGGTGAACGGCACCGTGATCGCGCGGGTCGCCGATTCCTTGCCTCGCTTCAGCTCCAGCGTAATCTCAACAGGAAAGTCAGCTCCAAAGGCGCCCTGCCGGTCGCAGTCGGTGATGGCACCGGGGAATATCAGCAGCCTCGCGGGCGTCTCTTTCGCGCTCAGCCGCGCCTTCACGCATTTTCCCGGCGCCAGGGGCGTCGGCTCGCCATCGCCTATGGCCACGGCCAAAAGCTTGTCGGGCGAGAATTTCAGCGCCTGTGAGGGGTCAGAGATGGATACGGCTTTTAGCTCTATGTCGCTTGAGTAGGAAAACGAAAAGAACCCCTTGTCGATTGTGATCGCGAGATTGATGGGCACAGGCATGATTCCCCTCGGATAATTTGTGACGTGGGCGGCCGTGGGCTTTAGGTCTACAAATATGCGAGGGTGAGCGCTGGTGCTCGTTTCTTTTATCGCAATCATCGTCTATGCAAGCTGCAAGCTTTTAATGGCAGGTTTTGTTTTGTCGGCAAGCATCCCTGCAAGTGTTTGCCGGGCGCTTAAAACGCAATATATTCGCAAAGATAGCAATTTGTCGCGAAATATCAATGTTTTTTGGCGAAATATGCTTACCTTTGCCCTGAATGAGGATTTTCCGCATGGCATTGTTCATCCTCGCATCCCTTGCCATGGCATGTTGCCAAAGGGGCGGCGTTAGGCCTGACGCGTCGGTTTTCCCGGTGCGCGGCATCGACATATCCGCCCACAACGGCGACGTTGACTTCGCGTCGGTGGCCGCCGACAGCATAAGGTTTGTTTACATCAAGGCCACGGAAGGAGCCGACTTCTGCGACGCACTGTTTGAGCGCAATTGCCAGCGGGCCTTGAGCGCCGGCATGGACGTCGGAGCCTACCATTTCTTCCGCTTCGACACCCCGGGCCATATCCAGGCCTACAATTTCATGAATGCCATTGAGGGCAAAAGGCTTGTCCTCCCTGCGGCCA
Organism: Clostridium sp.; assembly: GCA_023666615.1. Lineage (GTDB taxonomy): Bacteria > Bacteroidota > Bacteroidia > Bacteroidales > Muribaculaceae > CAG-873. The sequence continues at coordinate 26,992 of JAMPBQ010000012.1, forward strand.
TTGACGTGGAGGACTGGAACAATGCCGAAGACGTGCCCGTGAAGGACGTCGTGGACCAGCTGGCGTCAATGGTGGGCGTCCTAAAGAGCGCCGGCCGCAAGGTGGTGATATACACCAACAAAAAAGGATACGAATCATACATAAAGGAGCGGTTTGATTCCGTGCAGGTGTGGATGTGCTCGCTCGACGCCGAGCCATCCGACAGCGTCAACTGGAAATTCTGGCAATACAGCCATTCAGGACGGCTGCACGGCCTGGCCGGCAACGTAGACCTTGACGTATTCCGAGGCTCCCGCGCCGACTACGACGCTTACCTCGCCCCCGATTCCACGTTCTCCGACTGACCATCCATGTATTCAGGATAAAGCGCGAATGCCCCGCCCCTGACTTGCGGGGCGAGGCATTCGTGGAGTTGTATTGAGCTCTATCTTGGTGAGGGGTTTACCTCAGCTTTTTTGCCATGTCTTTGGCCTTGTCGGCGCCGGCGTCGAGCCAGTCGGCAATCTTCTCGGAGGCGGCCTCTTTGAAGGAGCTTGTCTTTTCGGCTACAGTGTCCTTAAGCTGCTGAGCCTTTTCAGTGGCCGCGTCTTTGAATTGCTGCGCCTTCTCTGAAGCGGTATCCTTCAGCTGCTGCGCTTTTTCGGTGGCTGTGTCCTTCAGCTGCTGTGCCTTTTCTGTTGCGTCCGCTTTCATCTGCTGTGCCCTCTGCGTGGCAGTGTCTTTTGCGCACGTGGCCTTTTCTGAGGCCACGTCGCCAAGGTCGGCCATAGTGGCCTTGATGTCCTGCGCGGTTTCTTGCGCTTGCTGCTTAAGCTCGGCGGCGCTTGTGCCGCATGTTTTGCATGTGTTTGTGCTCATAGTATTTTCTCCTTTCTTTTTTTGTTTGCCAATGCCATTTGTTATAGGGCGTCGGCTTAAATGTCGTCGCCAAGGGCGATGTAGTGCTGATAGGGATGGTCGCATGCGGGGCAGACCTTAGGCGGCTCTGTGCCTACGTACTGGTATCCGCATACCAGGCATTCCCACGTCACTGGCTTTTCGCGCTTCCAAAGGGTGCCGTCCTCAATCATGCGCAGATAGCGCCCGAAGCGGTCGCGGTGATGCTTCTCAACGGCGGCGATTGAGCGGAAATGCTCCGCTATTTCGGGGAATCCTTCCTCATCGGCCACCTTGGCGGCGGCGGTGTACTGCTCCACGCCCTCGCTCTCTTCTTCAGCCATGGCGGTGGCGAGGTTTGACTTGGTGTCGCCAATCACTCCAGAATCGATGTCCATAGGCACGCCTACTTTCCCGCCCTGCAGGAATTTGAAGAACACCTTTGCGTGGTGAAGCTCATTGTCGGCCGTGGCCTGGAAAATCTGCTCTACGGGATAGAACATCTCCTTGTTGGCCTGCTTGGCGTAGAATACATAGCGGCTGTATGCTGCCGATTCGCTCAGATAGGCAGACACCAAATTCTTCTCAGTGCGAGTGCCCTTTATTGATTTTGTAGTTGCCATGATTGTGTGTATTATAGTTCTTTTCAGTTTTCTGTATAATACAACAATGATGGCCGCGCCATTGTTCGCGCCGGGGCTTATTCCTCGTATTCCGTGGGGTCGTCTATGCCGGCCTGGGCCAAGGCTTGCCGCCGCTCAATGCATGTGCCGCACTTGCCGCAGTGCTTCTCGCGGCCCTTGTAGCAAGAATACGTCTTGCCGTAGTCCACGCCGTAGACCTTGCCCCGCTCGGCTATCTGCGCTTTTGTCAATAGAGTGTAGGGGGCGAAGAGCTGGATGTTCTCGTAGGTGCCCTCGGAAATGGCCTTTCCCATGGCGTCGATGAATCCCTTGCGGCAATCAGGGTACAGCGCGTGGTCGCCGGCGTGGTTGGCGATCATCACCCGCTTCAATCCCCGGCTTTCAGCGAGGCCGGCCGCGGCGGAGAGCATGATGCCGTTGCGGAAGGGCACCACAGTGGACTTCATGCTGTCGAAGTCGTATTCCCCGTCGGGCACGGCGTCGGCTCCCTCAAGAAGGGAGCTGTAGAAATACTCGCCAATGAAGGAAAGGTCGATCTCCACCAGCTCTATCCCGAGATTTTGGCAATGCCAGCGCGCGCATTCCAGCTCGCGGGCATTGTGGTTGGAGCCATAGGAGAAATTGACCGCCAGCTCAATGCTGCCGGCGTATTCGTAAAGCATGGTCACGGAGTCCATTCCTCCAGAGAGCACCATCAAAGTATCTTTTGCCATAAGCGCTTGCAATTTTATGCGCAAAGTTACGACAAAATATTGAATATTTTTTAGTTTCGGCCGTTAGTTTTTTTTGAATTTAAGCGATTTCTTTCCCCGCAATTTTGTAATTTTGCGCATAATAAACCATTTCAGATTATGAAAACCTATGTTCTCGTTGACAATGAGGAGACGGTGGGCAATCTCCGTCCGCTGACTTATTGCCGCCCCATTTCTGAGCTCCGCGTCGGCATAACCACAATACGCGAAAAGTGGGAGCGCAAGCTCGGCGCCAAATGCACGTGGCGCACAGTGGACTATCTTCAGGAGAAGTATCCTTGCGAGGCCCAGGGCGAGGCTGAGCTTCTGCCCTCGAATGAGATTCCCGATGTAGGCGCGGTGGAGCATCTTTGGGATATATTCCAGCTCAACGGCAAGGCCATCGTGGAGGATTTTAGGCATATCACGGCCGGACGCAAGTCAGCGCCCATCAGCGAGAGCTGCACTGTGATTGGCGATCCATCGCTGATTTTCATTGAGGATAGCGCCTCTGTGCAGGGGGCTTACCTCAACACGGCGAAGGGCCCGATATATGTGGGCGAGCATGCCGAGGTGATGGAGGGCACATGCCTGCGCGGCCCGCTCGCCGTTTGCGAGCATGCCGTGGTGAACATGGGCGCGAAAATCTACGGCGACACTACCATTGGCCCTTGGTGCAAGGTGGGAGGCGAGCTCAACAATGTAGTGATGCAGGCCTACAGCAACAAGGCTCACGATGGATTCCTCGGCAATGCGGTGATCGGGGAGTGGTGCAATCTTGGAGCCGGCTGCGTGGCTTCAAATCTGAAAAACGACTACACGCCTATTAAGCTTTGGAATTATCCCGCGCAGCGTTTCCTGCCCACAGGGCTGCAATTTTGCGGCGTGATAATGGGCGACCACACGAAGTGCGGCATCAATACGATGCTCAATACCGCCACGGTGCTTGGCGTGGGCTGCAATATCCACGGCAGCGGATTCCCGCGGCCGTTCGTGCCGTCGTTCAGCGAGCGAGGCGGCGCCGGCTCGGGATATTCTGACGTATCCATGACTAAGTTTTTTGAAATCGCCGCCCGCATGATGGCGCGCCGGCACGTGGAGCTCACCGAGGCCGACAAGCGCATCTTCTATGCCATACGTGAAATCGCTGAAAACTATAGGGGATGATTGAAATTGGCTTTTCTCCGGAAATAGTGCAGGCTGCCCCGGGGCTGCGCGTTATCGCCATTGAGGCGGACATTGACAACGGGCCGACATCCGATGCCCTTTGGCATGCCCTGTGCGGTAAATGCGCAGAGCTGCGGCAAAGCATCGCCATCGACCAGGTGAACAAGCTGCCCGGCATACAGCCTACCCGCGTTGCCTACAAGGCTTGCGGCAAGGAGCCCAACCGCTATCGCCCTTCGGCCGAGGCGCTTGCGCGCAGGGCGGTGAAAGGAATGGAGCTTTACCGCACGCTGGCGGCGATCGACCTGATAAACCTAATATCTTTGTCCACTGGGCATTCGATTGGCGGCTTTGATGCCGACAAGGCGCAAGGGCCTAGGCTTGAGCTGGGCGTGGGCCGAGAGGGCGAGCCCTTTGAGGCGATTGGCCGCGGGCCGCTGAATATAGCCGGGCTGCCGGCGTATCGCGACGCTCTCGGAGCAATCGGCACCCCCACCAGCGACTGCGAGCGCACAAAGCTCACGCCGCAGACCAAGCGCCTGCTTATGCTGGTCAATGTCTATGACGCGGCGTCAGACATTGATGAGCTTGAGCGATATTGCGTCGGACTGCTGGAAAAGCATGCGGGCGCCAAAAACATAAATTCGAAAAAGTTATTCGCAAATGAAATCTGAAATAGACAAAAAGGCAAACAAAGAGGAATTTGCCGAGCTGCTGAAATCAACCGGACGCGACGGAGTGGAGGAAACGATAGAGTATCTTGAGGAAGTAGGGTTCTTCAGCGCGCCGGCCTCAGCGGCGCACCATCTGGCAGTGGAGGGCGGCCTGGCGCAGCATTCGCTCAACACCTGCCATGCCGCGCTCTCGATTTGGGAAGGGATGAAGGCCCTGGATTCGGGCTTGGAGTATGCCGTAAAAAGGGAAAATATCATAATAGCCAGCCTTCTGCATGATGTGTGCAAGAGCAACAGCTACCAAAAATCGCCCCGAAAGCGCAAAAATGACCTTGGGCAGGATGAAGTGTATATGGGGTTCAAGGCCGTAGATTCTCCGCTGCCGATAGGGCATGGCGAAAAGTCGCTGATTATGCTCCTCTACAACACCCCTCTTGACCTCACCGACGAGGAAATGCTGGCCATACGCTGGCACATGGGCCCATGGGGCCTCAACTTCAACAGCGGCGAGGAATGCCGCCTCTATGACGGCGCCAACAACCGCCCCCTCGTCCCCATCATCTACGCCGCCGACCTCCTGGCCAGCCGCATCATCGAAAACAATTGAGGCCTAGCGGCGGGGGGCTAGGATGCGGACGGTGCGGGTGGGGACGGCCGGGTCGTTGCTGATTATTGCCATTTTGGTGTTGATTAGGCCTGTGGGCTGGCAGGAGGGGTCGTACGTGACGGTGATTTCGGCGCTCTTACCGCCTTTGATTTTGTCGGAGGGAGCCTGCACGGTCACGGCCGGGTCCTGCGAGTAGGCTCGGCGTATGATCAAGGGATCTTTTCCTGTGTTGGTGATTTTCAGCTTATAGGTTATGGGGGTGGTGGAGTTCAGGGGCACCTCGGGGAGGTCAATGTGGTCGGAGGGCAGGGACAGCGCCGGGGCGTCGGCGCGCTGCTTGTCGGTGAGCGCGCTGAAGTCCTCTTCGATTATCGCCACCACCGGCAGCCAGTGCGTTTCCTCGCCTGGATTGGCTGAAATTTTTATTGAGTCGGATACGATGCCCCATTGGCCGCACTTTGTGGCGTTGAAGTAAAATTCAATTGTCGCCATGTCTCCCGGGCCTACGGCCTCGGGACTGCATTTTACTGAAAGATAAGCCGGAAGATAGTCGAATGCCGGTCGGATGGTGTCGGCCGATTGGTTGTATCCCGTCAGGAATTCCGTCTTTGAATGGCCGGCGGGCACGCGGCCGAGCATCGCCAGGCCATTGCGCAGCTTCAGCTTGCCGGCGTCCACCGGGTAATAATGGCCCACGGTCCTGTCGTTGCCGATGACAACGCCCTTTATCGTCAGCTTTTGGCGCTCGCGGGAGGCTGTGGTGCGCACATACACTTGTTTTTCAAACCTTCCGGGGCGGCCTTCAGGATTGTACACGACCCTTACCTGGGCGGTGTCGCCCGGGGCGATTGCCTCCGTGTCGTAATGTGGCACGGTGCAGCCGCACGTGGCGGCGGCGCTTATGATGGCCAGGGAGTCGGGGCTGTCGTTGACCAGCTTGAAAATTGCCTCAACCTTGTCGCCGTCCTCTCGGAAGGCGCCGAAATCGTATGTGGTCTGCAGCCAATGCGCCTGGTCTTCGGCTAGGGCGCAGAGAGATGCCATGATGAGCATTGCGGCGCTGATTATCAAATTTTTCATTCTGTCTAATTTTAAGTCGCGCCAAAATGGCGCTGATTCATGCCGGAATGGCATTTTTGAAATTCATCGCAAATATACAAACAATATTCCAAACAAATGGTTTTAATTATGAGGCTCCGGCATGCGGAGCGCGTTTCAACAACATTAATAATTGCAAATTATGGCACCCGCAGATTCAATCATTCCCGCCCATTCGCTTGCTGTATGGCTTTTGCGCAATATTGACCGCTTTCTTGACATGGTAGGGCTTGACCGCTACCACAGCGTGGAGCAATTGATATATTTCGCCATCATCGTGGCGGCGTCTTATTTCATAGGATGGATAATAAGGTGGCTGATACTATGGGTGAGTCAGCGATTCGTGAAGATCAAGAGCACGGAAGGGGGCAACGAGCTGCTGCGCGAGCATACGCTGACGCGGTGCTCCCACATCATTCCCCCCATTGTGTTCCTTAGCCTGGCGCCATTCGCCTTTGATTCCCGCTCGGCCACCCTCACGTGGATCACGAGGGCTTCGCTCGTGTACCTGTCGTTTGCCATAGCTGTGGCCATCAACGCGATATTCACCTTCGTCTTCACGAGATACGACAAGAAGGTGAATCGCCGCAATCTTCCAATCAAGGGCGTGCTGAACGTGATCCACGGCATTGTATGGATCATAGCCATCATTGTGTCGGTGTCGATAATCGTAGACAAGTCGCCGGCGACGCTTTTGGGAGGCCTTACGGCTTTCGCGGCGGTGCTTATGCTCATATTCAAGGACAGCATCCTTGGCCTGGTGGCCGGCGTGCAGATGACGCAGAACGACATGCTGCATGTGGGCGACTGGATCGTGGTGCCGTCCACGCCGGCCAATGGCATAGTGGAGGATGTGTCGCTTACAACGGTGAAGGTGCGGAATTTTGACAATACTCTTGTGACGGTGCCGCCCTATACCCTCGTTTCCTCTTCGTTCCAGAATTGGAAGGGAATGAGCGACAGCGGAGTTCGGAGGATTGAGGGCGCCATCTACATCAACCCCGACACGGTGATAAGGCCAACGGCCGACCAGCTTAAAGCCTACGGCGATGCGCACCCGCAGGTTAAGGATTTCATTGAATCCTTGCAGTCAAAGGGGCAGACTGTGGCATGGAACGCCGGGGTGGCCCCGGCCAACGGCACAATTGAGACCAACCTTGGAGTGTTCAGATATTTTCTGGTGAGATACCTTCTGGACAGCCCGATGATCAACAAGGACAACGACCTGATGGTGCGCGTGCTGCAGATGAGCCCCGAGGGCATCCCGCTGGAGATTTATTGCTTCGCCGTGACTACGCAGTGGGAAAGCTACGAGGGAGTGCAGAGCGCGGTGTTTGAATACGCCATCTCGCATGCGGCAGACTTTGGGCTGCAGATACTCAGCGGAGACTTCTTAAAGGTGGAGACGGGAGAGGCCAAAAGCACTGAGGGCAAGGCATAAAAAATCGTGACAACGCAGAATCGGCCCGGCGTTGTCACGATTTTTTTATTTTAGCTTATGGGTTAGAATCGCTCGATTTTGCCTGCGAAGAGAATGCATCTTGTGGAAGCTTCGTAGATGGTGAAGATGAAAGGACGGTCCACCACCATTGGTTCGGGCGCTAAGGTTAGCGTGGCTGTTAGCTCACCGCCAATGACGGTGACGGCTGCCGCAGTGGCGCCCTTTTCATCCACTTTGAAGCTGTAGCCTTGGTTAACGTCTTTTATAAAGGTTTTTAAGGGGGAAATGCCGGATAATTCCGCAAGTTTGGCATCAAAGGCTCTCTGAATGCCAAGACTTTGTAAGAGAGATTTCAATTCAAGCTTATTTTTAATCTCAAACTTCGGCATTGTAAGCGTAAGGTCGGCATTTCCGACGCGTTCAAAAGTCGCCCTATCCTTGAGTTCAGCTATGCACTCTGTCAAAGAAGCGTCTTCCTTGGGCAGTGTTATGGACATGCGATACGCGCCATTGCCGAAGTTGAGATGCGCATGTCGGGCCTTATCGGTCTCGCCATATGAGCACGAGATTTCTTCTCCTTTCATAAACGGCATTTTGGTTACGGTGTTGTCGCAGTTTGTAAAATCTCTCTCTCCTGCGGATTTGAACTTAACGCAACTGCTCCATATATTTTGGAAATATAGAGCATTTATTATGGTGTAATCATAGCTTTGGCCCTCGTCGATTATGTCATCGATAAGGCCTTCAGTGTGTTCTTTGCACCAAGCGTTCACGTCTTTGGCAAAATTCTGTGGAGTGGTGTTTGATGCCGTTGCGTTGAAGTTTTCCGCCAATATGGATTTATATTCATCCCGTATTGGCATATTTTCGTCAATCCAGAGTGAATTGGCAACTAACAGTTTGCAATTCTTATCGCGTGAAGTCAAGTCGTCGACAAGAAATCTAGTGCTCTCGTTGATCTGTGCCACGCTCATCCCGTCAAGGCCGAGAGTGCGGATAATCTCGTCGCGGGTTTCGCCCTCGGCGCCGTTCAGAAGCATTGTAAGGGCTATTTGTGCGCTTGTGGGTGACAGGCAAATGTTCTTTCCAACATGACTTTCATTGGTTTTAGCAAAGAGATTCCACGTAAAATCATAGCTGGAATAGGCTACCTCCGCCTCGCCGCGCGAAAGTATTATCCTCTCATACGGATTGTCATTTGTGTTATTACCTCCAGCGCTTGGTTCATCGGATGAGCAGCCCACAGCAACAAGGGCCAGCAGACCGCAAAAAATAAAATTAAGCTTTTTCATAAAAATTTACTTAAACATTGTGAAATAACGGATATAGTATTTGAAATCTTGTGATACGCTATAATTATACGCAGTGTCGTATTCCTTGCATTTTGCAGGGTCATAAACGTTTACGTCATAATAGCCATTGTTGCTGCCGTCCCATCCCCAATTTATGTGAGAAAGTTGGTATACCGGACTGTCGTACACACTGACGGGGTCTCCTGCGGGAATGAAATTGCCGTTTTCATCGTATAACGGGTGATCTACAGCATATACCTTTACATGGTCAATCTTTTCCTTGTATCCATCGAGAATCCAGGCGTGACCATTCGCTTTTTCATTTTCGCTTAAAGAACCTCTCATAATGATTAGGTCCCATCGTTTCAGATTTGGAACATCGGGAGATTTATCATATATTTGAGAAATCTCTAATTCTGGTGTAATATTTAAAAATACTTTTCTCAAATCTACAATAGAAGCGGCTGTTCCGTATGGTGAGTCATAGTTGGCGTTGATTCTATGGCCAATCTCTCTGGATATGCGAGCAAGAGCAAGGTAATCTTCCAGATGAGATACATTGCTAAAATTGGATGGGGAAGAGTAGCTTGATGCAACATTCTCCTTTAAGGAAGCCCAATTAAAAGACTGATAATTTTGGTCTCGCTCGGGATAAGTCAAGTTGATGGAAGTTGGCAATTCAAAATAGCTAAGTGCCTGAACACCTGCTGTAACTACACAGCCACTGATTTTATTTGTGCAAAAATAGCCAGTTGGCCAGTCTTGTCCCCACATCACTTTGACTGCAGGCTTATGGTCACGAGTTGTAGTTGTGACCACTCTTTCCATACATAAGATAGGGTCAGGGTTTATTATTAAGCTGCCACCAGGTTTGGGTTTGTCGGGGGCACCTGGCGTTATTGCGTAGAGGATGGAGGCGTCCATAAAGGCCTTTAGGCCGGGAATCTCGATATCGTCAATGTTGGTGATTTCACCATTGTCGGTCAGGGCGAGGAGAGGGGTGCATTCTTTGTTTGCCGCAACTACGGCATAGCCATTGTTGTCGCCGAAATTCACGACGTAGATTGCGGTGTCAGAAGCGGCGGAGCGGGAGGCTTTGTTTGAGCCAAAGACAACAACATCCTTAGGCGTAAGGCTCATAGCGCGGCTGTTATGACCTTGAAAGATAGCGCCATAATTTTCTGACACTATTTCAAGAACTTCTTCCACAGAGCGGATATTTGAGGCGTCGGGGTCAACGGCTTTTTGCTCGTCGGCGATGTTGACGAAGGGTTCGTCATTAGTGCATGACCATAGGCCGACACTAAAGGCAAGCAAGGTTAAAAAAGAAAGTTTTTTCATAATGGTTTGTTTAATTAAGTTATGCATTTATCTTTCGTCGTTGTTATATATGCCAATATATTTGTGATTTTCTGTGAATACGATTAATTCAACGAAAGTGTTTTCGTAAAGAGAGATGTATTCAACGACCTCTTTGTTATCACTTGTGGATAAACAACATATGCCATCTATCCATACTTCATACAAATCTATATTCTCATATGTATTTGAGAAAAAGAGTGTCTTGTTTGTCCAATCGATATAACCCACAATGGGTGGAGTTGGCATTCTATGCCCATGATTTATGGGGATGTCATTATAAGGAGGTTTATCAGGGCCTTTATTCTCTTTGAATAAAATTGTCGTTTGGGCATAGGTGATAATCGACGAGAATAAACAAGCGAGTCCAATGATGAGTTTAATTTTATTAAAGTGCTTCATAATGAAAAATTATTGAATAGTGTAATTATTTTTGGCAAATTTAAGTACAATGAATTGAATTCACACAAGAAAATAGTACGGAAAAAGTACGGAAATTGATTTCCGTACTTTTTCCGTACTATTTTAACTATGCTAAAGCATCCTAATTAAGATTTCTAAAGCTTTGTGATTGTTGTTATCGCCAATTATCTTTTTGCTTAACTCTTTTTTCCTTGATGAAATAGTTGTTTTAGTTTTGCCAAGCAAAGAGGATATTTGTGAGGTGCCAAAACCGCATTTAATTAAAATCAATGTTTGTTTCTCGTGCAGTTTAAGTTCATTGCCAATTAAAGTTTTCAGTTTTTCAAAGAAGTGAGGACTTGATTTAACTACTATGTTTTGAATTTGATCCCAAAATGGGTCGGAGTCTTTAATGCATTTGCCATCCTTGATTAGGTTTTGTAAGATTTTGTACTCAAGGGACTGTAATATATAAGGATTAACTTTTGATTTTTCGCCTTTTGATTCTATGTCAGATACTTTCTTTTCTATCCAATTTCTAAGTTCGTTATAATTGGATGACAAATAACATTGTGGACTGGATTTTTGAATTTTTTCAGTTAGATCGTTAAACAACAATAGTGTTTTGTTGAGTTTAAATAAAATTCTTTTTTCTTTTAATTTTAAAATTAGAATTACGATTGCCGATATTAAAATCAAGATAATGGACAATATAAGCCAACTAAAGGTTTGTATGTATTTGCGTTCGGCCTCAATTTTTGATTTCTCATGGGTTTTATAATTGTAGGCAGAGGCTTCAAAAACAGCTAATTGAGATTCATTTTTGTTGTAAAAGTCCTCCAATAAATTATAGTATTTGAAAAAATAAACATTTAAAGAGTCGGGATTTGAATAAGTCAATAATTTTTGTGATAAAATATTCCGATATCCTTTCCTCTTATTGTTGTCATCTTGGCTGGTAATGAGTTCATAGGAATACTTATAGGCGGAGTCAAGCAATCCTGCATAAAGATAAATGTCAGCGCCATTGCTTAATGCATAGTTCCTTAAGGATGGAGATACTGAATCGGGAAGATTTCGGGTCAAATTTAAGGCAATGTCTATATTGCCTGACCTAAATTCAATTTCTGAAGCAAAAACTTTATTATCAGTAACAAACTCTTTAGATATTTTGGATCCTAATTCATTAGATTTTTTGATGTGGCGTTTGGCTAGGTCATATTTTTTATCATAAAGATAGGACAGGGCTATGAGCTGATGGTCATAGGCAAGGTTGATTGTATCTAATAGAATTGAATCAATGGAGATTGCTTGTTGTATGTATGATTGTGCATCGGCATACATACGCAGCTGGTGCATCAACCGGCCGCTTTGGGCTAGTACGCTGCCTTTTAGTTTTAGGTTGTCGGTGTTTTTTAGTTGGGCGAGGGCTTGTTGGAAGAATTTTAGGGCGGTAGGGTAGTCGCCGAGGTCGGAGCAGACGCGGCCGCCGTAGTATAGGGCTTCGGGGTATGCTTCGAGGGAGGGATGGGATGAGTAGTAGTCGATTGCATCGAGGATTAGGCTGTCGGAGGCATGCGGCATGTAGGCCTTGTCGGAGGCTTTGATTTTTAGGAGGTCGAAGTAGTGGCGGTTTGGGGCGGATAGGGATGCGTAATCGATTTTGCCCAGTGAGTCAAGTGCTAGGAGGGGTTGGTCGGCGGCCAGCGAGGCCACTGTGTCGAGGCGCGGGTCGGTGTGCCGGCCTGAGCAGCAAGCCAGCATGGCGGATATTATGATGGATAGTATTAGACGAGCAAGCATTGGAAATAATCTTTTTCTGTTGTGGCAAAGATAGGGAAATAATTTGAATTTATAGCTATGAATGGATGATTTGGCTGAAATTTGTTGATTTTTTGGCGAGAGGGGGAGGAATAACCACGGATTTCACGGATTTGATTTGGCGGCATAACGATATGGCGAGGGGGGCGAGCAGAGCTCGCAAACGCAACGAAACAAGTTGGGTTTTGGCCGCTTTGCTCGCGAAGGCAACGAAACCAACTTGGGGATGGAAGCTGGGCTTTGCTATGGTTTCTTGAGGGGGTATGGCAAAAAGGATGGATAATTGCAGTAACCACAACGACGCCTCTACGAGGCTTACCTTTTTGATTATCAGAAACCCCAGGCTTTCGCCTGGGGTTAATCACAAATAGCCTCTACGAGGCTTTGGCTTGTTTTTCAACATCTCCTTTTGGAAGATAGTCTCTACGAGGCTTTGGCTTGTTTTTCAACATCTCCGTTTTGGAAGATAGCCTCTACGAGGCATTGAGTTGTTTTTTTCAGAAGTCCTTCCTTGCGTTTTTTCAACGTTTATATGCCCGAGGGGCGTGACGCTGTGGATGAAAGGGGTTATAGGGCGGGGGCGGTGATCAGGAAGGCGCCGTTGGTGGGGATTTCGACGTCTTGCGTTTTCTTTTTGTTGACTTTCACGGTTTTGAGGGTGCCGTTCAGGTTTTTGTCGTCGGAATACAGGGAGATTTCCTTGGCGTCGGTGAAGGGCGTTAGGTCAATTTTTGCCTTCACGGGCTCGGCCTGGGCGTTGATGCCAGCGATGTACCATGTGTCGCCGCTTCGGCGCGCCATTATCATGTAGCGGCCGGGGTAGCCGTCGATGAATTTAACGTCGTCCCAAAGGGTGGGGACGTCCTTCATGAACTGCAGGGCCCACTCGGGGGCGTTTGTTAGGTTTTGGGGGGTGACGGCGAAGTGCTGGACAGGGCTGTGGAACATAACGGCGGTGGCGAGCTGGAAGACGTCGCTGGTGCGACGAACGTTGCCGCGGCCGGGCTTGTCTTCTTCGTTCCAGTACTTGTTGAGGGTTGATCCGCCGAAGTCCATCGTGGCTACTGTGTTGCGGCATACGGGGTGGAAAGTGGCGGAGAAAGCCTCAATGTCGTTCTGATACTGAGTGAAATAGAGGTTTTCGCTGGCGCGCACGGCCTCGGCGGCGGCGAAGTTGGGGTACATGCGTTCCCATCCGCGTGGGAGAGTGCATCCGTGGAAAATCACCTCCAGGCCATAGTCGTTGGCGTCCTTGAGGATGTCCTCATAAAGCTGAATCATGGGCTGCTTGTCGCTGCCGAAGAAATCCACCTTGATGCCGCGTATGCCTGTTTTTTGCATCCATTCCATTTCTTGGCGGCGGCTCTGCTCGCGGTTCATCACTTGGCGCGGCGTCTGGGGAGCGTCGTTCCAATAGCCATTTGAGTTGTACCACAGGAAGATGTCTACGCCCTTTTCGCGGGCAATGTTGGCGAGCTCTTCAATCTTTTGCTTACCGATGTTCACGTCCCAGCAAGCGTCGATTAGGATTGAGGAGTAGCCCAAGTCCTGTGCGAGGTTGATGAACTCCAGATTCTCGGCATAGTCGCCGCTGTCGCGCTGGCGGGTGATCCAGCTCCAGGTGCCTTTTCCGTACTTGTACTCCTTGGAGGGTTCGTAATAGGGCTTCACGACGTCATATGCGATTGTGGTCTCCATAATTGGGGTTAGGGACTGTCCGAGTGTTATAGTGCGCCAGGGGGTGCGTGCGGGGAATGCAATGCCGACGCCTTCGCCTCCCAGGCCGTTCATTTCAGCGGGATTGGGGAATGCGATGGCGTACTTGTTTTCGGCGACATTCTTCAGGTGGGAGCCGCAGTATGAGCCGTCGAGGCCAGTTTCGGAGAGGAGCATCCAGCCGTTGTCGCCCACCTTGAAGAGAGCGGGGAACACGTAGCCGTCGCCGCCGCCGTTCTCGCCCATTGGGGCGTCGGCCACGTAGTCGGTCTCATAGCTGGGGCCAGTGCGCTTCCAGCCGCTCATTGGCAGCATCTGCGGGCAAAGGAAGGTTGTTGTTTCCTCGGGGAGGACGTATCCTGTGGCTTCATCTTCCACGACTGCGCAGAGAGGATCGCCTGAGTGGTTGAAGATATAGCGGAAGGCCACATTGTTGTCGCTCACCTGGAACTCAACGAGGAGTCTTTCCTCGCCCTTTGAGAATTTGGCCATTGCGGAATTGGCTTTGTAGCTTACATTCTGCTTTTTGATTGTGGGCACGGAGTAGGTGTCGGCCACTTCCTTTTTTTGGAGCAGGCCTTCGAAGGCAAGGCCGTTGGTGAAATCGCCGGTGTTGAGCACATATCCCAGAGGGGATTCCTTTATGAATTCAACGCCGTCGTATTTCACGGTGTAGACTGGTACGCCGGCCTTTTCGTAGACATCGACCACAGTGCGTCCGTCGGGGCTGGAGATTTCTTCGGCCAGGATGGGGAGGGCGCAAGCGCCGGCGGCCAGGGCAAGAATGAATTTTTTCATGATATGGTTTTATTGAGAATTAGCAATTGGCGAGGGCGGATTGGATGCGGTCGAATGCTTGGCGGATTTTGTCGTCGCTTGTGGCGTAGCTGAGGCGGATGTATCCGGGCATGCAGAATGCGGAGCCGGCGACTGTGGCAACGTGGGCGTTTTCGAGGAGGTACATTGCGAAGTCGCTGTCGCTTTCAATCTTTTTTCCGCGGAGAGTCTTGCCTATGTAATGGCTTATGTCGGGGAAAAGGTAGAAGGCGCCTTGCGGCTTGTTGACTTTCCATCCGGGGACTTTTGACGCGAGGTCGACGATGAGGTCGCGCCGGCGCTCGAAGGCTTGGCGCATTTCCTCGACGCAGCCCTGCGGGCCGGAGTAGGCGGCCTCGGCGGCCTTTTGGGCTATGGACGAGGCGCCTGAGGTGTATTGGCTTTGAAGCTTTGTGACGGCCTTTGCGAGCCAAAGGGGAGCGGCGCAGAATCCGATGCGCCAGCCAGTCATGGCGTATGCCTTTGAGACGCCGTTGATTATGACTGTGCGGCCGGCTATTTCGGGGAATGAGGCCAAGGATGTGAATGAGCCGGTGAAATTGATGTGCTCATAAATTTCATCGGCCATAATGATGATGTCGGGGTAATCCTTGAGGACGTCGACCAGGGCCTGGAGCTCGGATTTGGAGTAGACGCTGCCTGTGGGGTTGCTTGGGGAGCAAAGGAGGAGCATGCGTGTGCGGTCGGAGATTGCTTGGCGCAGCTGGTCAGGCGTGATTTTGAAGTCTTGGTCGATGGCGGCGGGAACGAGGACGCTGGTGCCCTGGGCCAGCTTTACCATTTCGACGTAGCTAACCCAAGCCGGGACGGGGATTATGACTTCGTCGCCGGGGTTAATGGCGGCGAGGATGACATTGCATAGGGCTTGCTTTGCGCCGCCAGAGACAACTATTTGCTCCGGGGCGAAATCGACGCCGTTCTCCGCCTTTAGCTTTTGGGAGATTGCTTTTCGCAGGGGCATGAATCCGGGGACGGGGGAGTAGTAGGTGAAGTTATCGTCGATGGCCCTTTTGGCGGCGTCCTTTATGTGAGAGGGGGTGTTGAAGTCGGGCTCTCCGATAGAGAGGTTTATCATGTCGGCGCCTTGCGCCTTGAGCTCGGCGCTTTTTTGCGACATTGCCAGGGTGGCGGAGGGGGCAAGGGACTGCACCCGAAGGCTTATATGTTCCATAATTTTGGGAAATAAAATGATAAGGCAAATTTACGTTTTTTTTCCCATATGGACAAATATTATGGGGCGGATGGGATTTTTTTGGAGTGGGGGGAGGGATTTGGCGGGGGGGGTGGCGCGGTGGCGTTTTTTCGTGCTATCGATATTTCGAT
>JAMPBQ010000013.1 GCA_023666615.1 Clostridium sp.
GCGATGCCATTCTCGAATATCTGCAAGATACCCTTCCAAGCCGCAACACCAAAGAGCAGAATGAAGTTTTGATAAAGAACATCATGAAAGAAATGAAAGATGAGTCAAAGATCGCCACTAATGGGCGTCTATGGTTCATTATTTCGGATAGTTCTGATTAACACGGATAGTCGTTTGAATAATTTATCCTATTTTCGGATAGTAAATGGGATAGTATCCCTACTGAATGACTACTATCGGATATTAGCCATAAATTACGACTACCACACGACTAATAGACATAAAATACAACTAAAACCAAACAGGTCAACCATAAATGGCGAAGAATAACAAATATGATGCATTACCCAGATACAAATAACATTTCTCTTGAAGCTGATATACATTATAAAGACAGCACTCTAAATTGATATGAATTAAACGTAAACAATACAAATAATCCAAATGAAAATTTCATCAGCAATCACATTGCCTATGTGCGCAGCAATGCTCCTAAGCTCATGCGGCAGCGAAAAGACCTCTGACGAAAAGGTCATCGACCGCGTGGAATTTAAGAGCCAGACAGGGATATTCGACATCGACGCCCTTGAAGCTCTCGGCCGCGTGAGCGGCACATCCATTTCGCCCGACGGCACAAAGGTGCTATACGGCATCCAGTATGAAAGCCTTGAGGAGAACGCCTCCAACCGCGACCTCTACGTGAAGGAAATAGCCGGCGGCGATTCAGTGCGCATCACCCGCACCGCCAAATCCGAGCAGAATGAAGCTTGGATCGCAGGCGGAGAGAAAATAGCATTCATTTACCCTGACGCCAACGGCAAGCCCCAAATATGGGTAATGAACGCCGATGGTTCAGGCCGCGAAAAGGCGTCTGACATTGAAGAGGGCGTTGCGGGATTCCTTCTGTCACCCGACGAAAAGAAGGCGTTGATCATCTCCAGCGTGAAGCTTGAGCGCAACGCCGACGAGCTTTACGCCGACCTGCCAAAAGCCACTGGACGCGTGATTGACGACCTCATGTACAAGCATTGGGACGAATGGACCACCGAGGTGCCCCACCCTTTCATAGCCGACTTCGACGGCAAGACGATAAGCAACGCATTCGACATAATGGCCGACGAGCCCATGTACGAAGCTCCAATGAAGCCCTTTGGCGGCATTGAATCCTTCGCTTGGAGCCCTGACAGCAAAAAGCTTGTCTACGTGAGCCGCAAAAAGACAGGCGTGGAGTACGCCATATCCACCAATTCAGACCTTTACCTCTACGACCTTGAGGCAAATACCACCACAAACCTCACTGAAGGCATGATGGGCTACGATACAGCCCCGGCGTTCTCGCCCGACGGCACCAAGCTGGCATGGCTCAGCATGGAGCATGATGGCTACGAGAGCGACCAAAATCGCCTTTTCGTCCTTGATATGGCCACCGGCGCCAAGACCAACCTAACCGATGCCTGGGACTACACCATAGACGCCTTCGCCTGGAATCCGAACGGCAAGAGCCTTTGGTTCGTTGCGCCTTATCACGGCGTAATCCCCGTGTTCACCATCGATATGGCATCACACAGCATTGAGATGCTGACGAAAGACATCATGTGCGATTACTCTGCCATCGCGCCCATTGATGAGAACACCCTGCTTGCCACCCACCACTCAATGCTTCGCCCCGACGAGCTTTATATCGTGGACGCCAACGGAGCCGACAAGGCCCTGACCGACGTCAACGGATACATCTTCGCCCAGCTGGCGATGCCCACTGTGGAGAAGCACATCGTGCCCACCACCAACGGCGAGCAGATGCTGGTGTGGGCCATCCTGCCCCCCAACTTCAACGCCGAGGCAAAATATCCGGCCATCCTCTATTGCCAGGGCGGACCGCAGCAAGCGGTAAGCCAATTCTGGAGCTATCGCTGGAATCTTGCGCTGATGGCATCCAACGGCTATGTGATGATAGCCCCAAACCGCCACGGCGTTCCCGGATTTGGCCAGGACTGGCTTGCGCAGATTTCAAAGGACTATCCCGGCCAAAACATGAAGGATTACCTTACAGCAGTTGACTATATGAAGGAGAAGCCGTATGTGGACGGCGACCATATCGGAGCGACAGGCGCAAGCTATGGCGGATTCTCAGTCTATTGGCTCGCGGGCAACCACGATGGCCGCTTCAAGGCTCTTCTGGCGCATGCCGGCATATTCAACATGGAGGCGCAATACCTTGAGACTGAAGAAATGTGGTTCGCCAACTGGGATATGGGCGGCTCATTCTGGGATAAGGGCAATGCCGCCGCCGAGCGCACATTCGCAATGTCGCCCCACCGTTTTGTCGACAAATGGGACACGCCGATTATGGTAAGCCACGGCGAATTTGACTACCGCATCCTCTCATCGCAGGGCGAGATGGCTTTCAACGCCGCCAAGCTCCGCGGGATTGAGGCTGAAATGGTAATTTTCCCGGATGAAAACCACTGGATTCTCAAGCCGCAGAACGCTGTGCTGTGGCAAAGGCTCTTCTTCCGCTGGTTTGACCACCTGCTGAAGCCGCAGTCCGCTGAAGCAGAGTAACCCCCACACACACACATAAAAACGGATTCCAAGGAATGTCCTTGGAATCCGTTTTTTTATCGTCCAAAAGGCGCCATCGCCACAAATATTTTGGAGTTTTTGTCATTTTCCCGCAAAAACATTTTGGTTATTTTGTCATTTTTCCACAAAAACATTTTGGTCTTTTTGACATAATTACTATATTTGCATTGTTACTCAACTAAATAAGAAAAATATGGAACAACGAATATTCAAACGCAAAATCTACGATAAAATTTTAGAGTGGAAACAACAATCCATGGGCAAAACCGCACTTTTGATAGAAGGGGCGCGACGCATTGGAAAATCAACAATTGCGGAGGAATTCGCAAAAAATGAATATGAGGACTATTTGATTATTGACTTTTCCAATGTGGAGGATGAAATATTAGAGCTGTTCAACCATATGAGCGACCTTAACCGTTTCTTCCTTATGCTTCAAACGTTTACAGGAAAGAATCTTCCTAAAGGAAAATCGGTTGTCATTTTTGACGAAATACAGTTTTGTCCAAAAGCGCGTCAAGCTATCAAACACCTTGTCAAGGACGGGAGATATGACTATATCGAAACCGGCTCGCTTATATCAATAAAAAAGAACGTAAAGAATATATTGATACCAAGCGAAGAACGCCATATTGATATGTTCCCCATGGACTTTGAGGAATTTCTTTGGGCTGTAGGCAAGAAAAATAAATACGATTTCATCCGTCAATCATATGAAGCCCTTCACCCTATGGGTGATGCTATGAACCGCCGCTTGATGGAAGAGTTCAGGCTGTATATGCTTGTTGGGGGAATGCCACAGGCAGTGAATGCCTACCTTGACACCAACGATTTGTCCCGAGTAGATAGAATAAAAAGAGATATTCTCCATCTATATGATGAAGATTTCAGGAAAATAGATCCTCTTGGAAGGGCTTCTACAATTTTCAAATCAATTCCGTCGGAGTTATCACGAAACGCATTGAGATATAAGGTAGGCAGCGTGATTGAAGGAGGACGAATCGATAGGCTTGGTGAATTATTCTCAGACATATCCGATTCGAAAACCGTGAATGTGGCTTACCACGCCAATGATCCGGGCATCGGATTTACGCTACATGCAGATCTTGATTATTTCAAAATGTTCCTTGCCGATACTGGCCTATTCATTACTTTGGCCTTTATGGATGGAGAATTTACAGACAATATAATATACCGCAAATTGCTAGCTGACAAACTGCCTGCAGATCTAGGCTATGTATATGAAAACGTGGCTGCGCAGCTTTTGCGATCATCCGGGCATTCTTTATTCTATTATACATTTAAGGAGCAGCCGGATGAAGAGAAAAAACCTCGTTTCTATGAGATTGACTTTTTAATAAGCTGTCGCGACAAGATATGCCCCATTGAAGTTAAGTCATCGGGATATAAAAGCCATCGATCCCTTGATGAATTCAACGGGAAATTCTCATCAAAGATTAAAAATAGATTTCTTTTGTATACCAAGGACATAAGAAAGGAACAAGACATTATATGCCTTCCAATTTACATGGCCGGGCTCATTTAACGCTAAAAACATAGGCGCTATTTGGGTGAGTCGGCGGCGAGGCGCAGGCCTACGCCTTGCCTTAGGGCCTTATTGTCGGCTATGATGCTGTAAGGGATGCAAGGCTGCACTGAATCGGGGTCAGTGGTCTGCCAGCTATAGCCGCAGACATAATATTTGTCTTTCTTTATGTTTGTGTTCCTAAGGAAAGATATCTCGCGGTGGTCCTTCGTCAATTCGGCCATGTTTCCCAGCATGTCGTATAGCCCTATGGCATTTGGCTTTTTTCTGCCAGGCTTCTGCGGGTTCTTCTTTTTCTCTGGCAGCCAGCTCACATCGGCAGGGTCGTCTGAGCCTGGAAACCTATGCTCCATCGTTTCGCCGCCGCGGTAGGCATACTGCCATTCAGCAGATGTGGGCATGCGGAATTTCATGCCCGTGGTGGCATTGAGCGCGCTGATGAAGCTTTCGCATTCATCCGGCGAAAGCGACATAGCGGGAAGGTTGCCACGCTCAAACTTGAATTCTCTATGGCCCATCAATCGATTCCACAACCCTTGCGTCACCTCCTTGTCTGCCATATAAAATGTGTCGCTGCCGCAAACCACAGGCATCATCTTAATCTCAAAATCACCGACCTTTACAGTATAAGGCTTTAAGCCTCCACCGCCTTTCGCAAACAACAACGCGACGCAAAGCACCACTGTGCAGAGGCATGCGGCCGCGGCAATGAAACGCCACGGCATAGATTTCTTTTTGCTTGCTTGAGGAACAAAAACTTCAGCTGATGAATTAGCCACGGGCCAATCTTGCGGATCCAGCCCCAAGTCGATTGCGAACTGCACCACAGAAGGCGTGCGGCCGGAGGCCTCCGGCGCCATAGCTGAATATATCGCATCCTTTACATTCTGTGGAATTGAAGGGCCAAGCATATCAGCGATTTCTTCACGGTTGAATGCGGAAGATATGGCCGGTCCCTTGCCGGAAAGCATGAACAAAAGGGTTGCGCCAAGAGCGTAGACATCCGCCTGCGGCAAGAAATGGCTCAGCCCCATCAGCTCATACTGCTCCTTCGGGGCATAGCCTTCCGAACAGCTGATGAATTGGATGGCCGACGTGACCTCTCCATCCTCACCATAATGCTTTGAGAGGTCAAAGTCAATCAGTACAGGCCGCAGTTGGTCAGTGATATTGTCGCGGCCAACGATTACATTCTCGGGCTTTATGTCAAGATGCAGGATGCGCATGCTGTGGAGCAAATTCACGGCCTGCATCACAGGCTCAAAGAGATTCATGGCCGAATCAAGGTCAAGATTGCCCCTTTCACCCACATATTCGGCCAGCGTGCATCCGCGCACAAGCTCCATCACATAGTAGGCTGTATCGTTCTGCTCAAAAACCTCGTTGACGCCCACAATGTTGGGGAAAAGAATGCTGTTGCCGTAAATGCGGCGGGCCTGGCTGATGAATGCTTCCTTCCCTATCTCGTACTGCTCGCGGTTGACATTTGACACCCAAACGTCGTCGCCCGAGCGGGAACAGATGCTGGAGATGAAAAATTCCTTTACGGCCAGCCATTGCGTGATGTTGCCGGTCATGCGGCGCGCCAAATACGTGATGCCAAAGCCGCCGGCGCCAAGCACCTTTTCAATGGTGTATGTGCCTTTTAGCAAACGGCCCTTGGGCAAAACTTTGCTGCTATCCATAGGAAAAACGCGATTCAGGTAATAAGGTTATTATTTTGCGGCAAAGACTGAAATCAAAGCAACGATTATTGCCAGCAAGGCCAGCAATCCGAGGAAAAGCCATTTCTTCTTCGCCGATTTGGCGTCGCGCTTGCGGGCCATTTGCGCAGTGACAGGGGCGTTTCGCTCAATCGCGGGGATTGTGGCCGCTTGCGGCATTTCTACATTGTGTGTCTCGGCGATTGGCTCATTCGCGCTCTCCTCTGCCGCCTTTTCGTCCTTTACGACATCGAGAATATGCACCACAAAGGCCGTATGATTATCCTGATTGTCCTTGGTTTCATTCTTCAGCGCCGACAATTTTTCATCGTCCGAGCCTCCGGCTTCTGAAAAAATCTCGCAAATGCGGCTGTCGTCCATATCCTCAAGCATGCCGTCGCTGCACATATAGAAATAGTCGCCCGGCCTTACATCCGCCGTAGTATAGACGTCCGCCTTTGGCCTCCGGTCCAAATGCGGCTGCATGGCGCGGGTAAGCACATTCTTTTGCGGGAATGTCTTTGCCTGCTCGGGGGTAAGCTCGCCTATACTCACGAGGTTGTTCACCAAAGAGTGGTCATACGTCTTATGCGCTATCAGCGTTGACGCTCCGTCCTTCCCAGGACGGATATGATAGACGCGGCTGTCGCCTATGTGCGCCACAAAGGCGCCATCATCAGAAAGCATAAGGAATGTCATAGTGGTGCCCATCTTCTTTTTGCTTTCAGGATGAGCGTCTTTAGCGTCAAGCCCCTTGAAGGCGGCATCAAGGGCGTTGTCGAACACAGCGCGGGAGAAATCCGCGCCGGCATTCAAGGCTGAGCTCACCGATTTGCCCATTTCCTCACAAACCGTGGCGCTTGCCACTTCGCCTGCGTCATGGCCTCCCATGCCATCGCATAGGATGAATAGGCGGTCGGCGTCAGTGGCTTTGCCAAACTGCGGATAAAGGCTGTCCTCCTGATGCGGATTGCCATCTTTGTCCACCCTCTGCCCAAATTCCCATATGTCGAATACCTTGAGTTTATATTCCATTTGCTATGATGATGCTTTAAGCTTATGTTCCGTTTTAATTTGCAAATATAGACAATTTTAATGAAAAACCAATGCGCCGAAGCCGAAAAAAGGCGATGCCCTCCGAACTTTTGCCCCTTTATAATTGTAGATATTTTAACAAAAGCGTTTCAACAACATATTTCAACACACAAAAGCATGAACCTCCTGATGACATTGCCGCTTTTGGCGGCTAATCCGGCAGCCAACTTGATAATGGCCGACAACGTTGCCGGCGACACCCTTCGGCTGGGCGGAATGATAATGTGGCTGGTTTACCATATACTCGACTTTTTTGGCCTGGCGCATGACAGCGCCTTCACGTCATGGATCTACGTGGCGGTGGTGTTCGCCCTGTCTTTCGCCATCGGCTATGTCGTGAAGCTAATTACCATAAAAATCGTTGACTTGATAGCCCAGCGCTATAAAAACGATGTGCTGGACAATCTCGTGCGCTGGCGTTTCTTCACGAAGGTGAGCCGCGTGATTCCCCCTATATTTTTCCTCATATTCATGCAGCTTACGCTCAATACAATGCACAAGGCCGCAGTATGGCTTGAGCGCATCACAGGCATATACATATCCATAGTGTTCGCGATCGCGCTGATTGGGCTTATCGACGCCATATGGACTCACATCAACACGCGCCAAAACCAACGGCGCCTGCCGCTCAACGGCCTGGTGCAGCTGCTAAAGGTTGTGATATGGGGCTTGGTAATAATCACCGACATTGCCATAATCCTCGACAAGTCGCCCCTGTCACTGCTGGCGGGCCTTGGCGCCTTCGCCGCCGTGCTGATGCTGATATTCAAGGATTCAATCCTTGGTGTTGTGGCAGGAGTGCAGCTGTCAGAAAATGACTCTTTGCACGTAGGCGACTGGATTAAGGTGAACGGCACCGACGCAAACGGCACCGTGAGCGAAGTATCGCTCACAGCCGTCAAGGTGGTAAATTGGGATATGACCACAACATCGCTGCCCCCATACTCGCTGGTGAGCGGCAGCTTCACCAATTACCGCTCAATGCAGGAAAGCAACACACGCCGCATCATGAGGTCCTGGATGGTCGACGCCGACAGCATAGTGCCCCTCGACGATGTCATAAAATCCGAAATCTCCAAGCTGCCGTTTATGGCCGACTATTTCACCAGCAACGCCGACGACCCGTCGCACCCGCAAGAGACTAACCTGGGAGCATTCCGAGCGTATTTGGAGATGTACCTGGCCGCAAACAAATATATTTCCAGCGACAGCACGCATTTCGTCACCACGCTTGACCAAACTAATGGCGGCGTGCCCCTTCAGCTTTACTGCTTCACCAGCACATCGGCATGGATTGACTATGAGCACATCCAAGCCATGGTGTTTGAGCATGTGGCGGTGATGATGGCAAAATTCAGGCTATACACATTCGAAAACGAATCTGGCCGCGATACAATTGTGGACGGATACATGAGCAACGGTCGAATCCCCGACGGAATCCTCGGCATCCCCTACCCCTTCTATCTCGGCGCCACCTCGCCCGACAATCCCGGCGCGCAGCCCAAAGCCACCGAGCCGGCGAAATAAACATTGCATCAGAGCGGGAGACAGGCCTGAAGGAAATGGCGGGCCTGCGCCCAGGGAATGTATATTTCCTGCGAATTGGGAATCAGCGGCACAGGCGTTTCGTTGAGGTCAAATCGCACATAGTATCTGCCTGTCGAGCTTTGGAATAGAATCATCTGCAGGTTGGCGGCCATCGGCACAACGTAAAAGTCCTTCCAATGCAGCGCCACTGTGTCAAAATAATTGGTCATGTAGTAGCATCCCGGCATGCGCATCAGCGACAGCAGAGGCATAAGCGTCTCGGCATGGCCAAAGCGCAGGAACACAGTGGCGGACGCCTTTCCGGCGATATAGTCATCAGTGGTGGATATCAAATCTTCCAGCAAATCGGCGGCAATGTCGGCGGGAACGGAGGAGAGGGTCGTGGCGGTGCGCTGAAGGTACTGGCGCAAGTTGAAGCATGACCACAGAGCGTTGATTTCCTCGCGGGTGAAGAATTGCGACAAGTCGCACTCCACGCTCATGGCCGCCAGACCGGCAAGCACATAATACTCCGTTATGGCAAGCTCCCGCTTGGCCGCCTCGCCGGCGTAGGGATAATCCTTGCCAAGCACGCGGTCAATGGCCGAAGTCGGACATGCCTGGGAGAAATAGGAGTCGTAAGCATCCTTCACTGCAGGGCCTTTGCGGAATTCAATATAGTCCGTGTCAACATCGAAGGGGCGCATCATCCTGTCGTTTACACGTCCGGTGGTGGTAATGAACTCCAGGCGGTTGTTGAGGCGGTCCAGCTGATGGGTGAAGGCGTACATGCTCATCATAGCCCTCGGCGAATATGATGATATGGCAGCCACATTAGCGTTTACAAACACCTCGGGAAAATTCATGTACATGCGGCTGGCTATGCCCCTGTGCTCAGCCTCGCCAAGGGAATCGAGAGCGCCCCAGCGCCCATTGCTGAGCTCTATCTCGCGGTCGACAACCCCCATAAGCTTGCGCCCAAGGGGAGTGATGGTATGAAGCGAATCGGCCTGATTAAGGGCCTTGCGCATATTCATGCAATTGGCCGCCGAGGCGGGATACCTGGCGCCGTGCCGCCCCACATGGTTGATCATAACCGGCCGCAAGGTGTCAGGGCGCTCCGCGGGCCGCACATCTTCGGGATATGGCATGAGCGAGCCCTGGCAAAGCTCAAAGCTGTAATCGGTGGCCATTGGGTCGGCCGCCAATGCCACCAATGCCACCGCGATGCCCGCTATTATAGAGAAGAATCTACGCATCTTATTTTTGGTTTGTTATATATTTTGTAAATTTGCCTCAAAATTAACAATAAAATGGAAGAATTACAAATATTGCGCATAAAAGAGCTCATAGCTTATGGCCAACAAAAGACCGCCGTAGAGGAATTGAACAAGCTGATAGAAAAAGAGCCGGAGAACGCCAACTGGCCTTATCTGCGCGGCCGGGCGTATTGGCAGCTCGGGGAAAAGGGCAAAGCCATGACTGACTTTGAGCACGCCTTGCATCTTGACCCAAATTCGCCCGCCAAGCTCTCGCTGGAAATGGCCCACAATGTGATGGAATTCTTCAATCCGGATATTTTCAATCCCTGATTAATCCTTATTCAAGACCGAGGCTTTCTATGTATTCGCTGAACTGCTGGCGATAGCTCTCGCTCACCGGCACGGCATGGTCGGCGATGATGATATGGTTGCGCTCAATCACGCTAATGTGATTTTTGTTAACTATGTATGAGCGGTGTACCCTAATGAAATCTTCCGAAGGCAGAGCCTGCTCCACGCTGCGCATCGACATCAGCGTCAGCACCGGCTTGGGCATGCCAGCCACATGAATCTTCACGTAGTCCTTTAGCCCTTCCACAATGGAAATGTCGGAGATGCGTACCTGCACCAGCCTGTACTCGCTCTTTACAAGAATGAACTCGCGCTTAGCCGGAGACTCAGCCGCGGCGGCGGCCGGAGCCAATCCCCTTTTGCGGCGCACCCTGGATATGGCATCCAGAAATTCATTGTAGCTCACCGGCTTGAGAAGGTAGTCCACGGCGTCTACCTTGAATCCCTGCACGGCGTATTGCTCATACGCTGTGGTAAACACCACGCTGCACGTCGGGGGCACCAGCTTGGCAAACTCCAGGCCATTGATTTGCGGCATCTCAATGTCAAGGAACACCGTGTCAATCGACCCGTCAAGTATGCATTTAATGGCGTCTGAGGCAGAGGTGAAAACACCACACAGTTCCATATCGGGCGTACGCTCAATGTAGGATGCTATCAACTTGCCCGCCAAAGGCTCATCGTCTATAACACAGCAGCGCATAGGAATATCTTATTTAATGGTGAGAACAGCTTGATACGTTGAGCCGTCGGCGTTTGTGACAAGGCTGGCGTCCTTGCCATAAATCAGCTGCAGGCGCCTGCGGAGGTTGGCTATGCCGATGCCTCCCTGCCCATTGCTGGGCTTGGGCTCATATGAATTTGTTATTTTGCAATAAATGGCTCCGCCCTCATCGGCGGTTATCGTCACTTCTATCGGATGCGAGGCGTCATGGGACTTGCCGTGCTTGAAGGCATTCTCCACAAGGGGCACAATCAGCATCGGGGCCACCTCGGGATCGTCATGCACATCAAAAGAAAACTTCACGGTGCCATCGCCCATGCGCGTCTCCATCAACGAGCAATAGCTCTTCAGAAAGGCAATCTCCCGGCTGAGACTCACCTTCTCGGGGTTTTCGTATAGCACATAGCGCAGGAGCGTCGACAATTCATGCACGGCGTCCTGCGCCTTTTCCGGGCTTACGGCTATCAGGGCATAAATCGTGTTAAGCGTATTGAAGAGGAAATGGGGATTTAGCTGGTTTTTGAGGTTTTGAAGCTCATCGGCCTTCTGCGACGCCAAAAGCTTTTCGTGCCTCTTTTCTATGCGCGTCCAGTTTTCGCTTAGCTTCAAGGCCACGCACAGGGCTATGACGAGAGTCAAAAGCCCCGCGTCGCGCAGCAGGAATGACGCTTGGCGCAGGATTGAATTCCAGGTGGAAATCTCGTGCGGGCGGCCATGCTTTGGCGGATGCGGCAGGATATAGTCCTGCCCTATGTAGAGCGCCACCAGCGCCGCTATAATCAAAAGGAAGCTGAAGCCGAGGAAAGCCCATATCCTCTTTGAAAGGAGGGTGCGCCCAATTATAGCGTAATATTCAATGTAGAATACCGCCATCATCACCACAGCCTTGAAATAAATGGACATCGCCCAAGCCCCGGTGTAATTCCAATGACTTCGGCTGGCGCTGAAGAGCAAGTCGGGGAGCACCAATAGGATGCATATGATGATGAGATGAGTGAAGAACGTCACCCATCTGCGGCGGCTGTGATTGTTTTCCATTGCTTCAAGCATATATTTTGGCGCAAATATAGCCGTTCATTCCATTTCATGAAAATAAAATAGACGAACGGCCATTATTTGTCGGCAAAAGCGCCTTCACGCCTTCGCAAGGCGCCTATTGAGATAATCGATGATCACCTCGGCAATATCATCAAGAGACAGGACTGATGAGTTGAAGGTGAGGTCGTAGGAGGATGCGTCGCCCCAACGCTTGTCAGTATAGAAATTATAATAGTTGGCCCGCAGCTTGTTGATGCGTTCGCCCATGCGCAGCGCCTTGTCCATGTCCCGGCCTTCGCCGCGCGCCACAATCCTCTTGGCGCAATCCTCCGGCTCGGCATGCACAAACACCCTGATCAGATTCTTGGCGTCCCTGAGCACATAGTCGGCGCTGCGGCCCACGATGATGCACGGCCCGCGGTCGGCAATCTGGCGGATGAAGTCGCTCTGCGCCCGATAGATGCTGTCATCGCTGATCGACGTGCTGCCGGAGTACCAAGGCATTGGATTCACCCCCATGCTGAAGGGGATTATGCCATTGAAGAACGACGGCACGCGTTCATCATTGTTTACGAAGAAATCAGGATTGATGCCATTCTCCTCAGCGGCCTGCAGCAGAAGCTCTTTGTCATAGAAAGGGATGCCCAGCTTCTTCGACAAGATTGAGCCCAAGGCGCGGCCGCCGCTGCCGAACTGCCTGCCTATCGTTATCACGTATTTTTCCATAACTAAACTGTCATTTAAGGAATCTTTTGGCTAACAACAAATGATATTATGACATAAAATTACAACAGCCCCGAAGCCGAATCGTTCACCAAATATCGTTTAAAAAAAGACTGTTTCCGATAACAAAACCGCTATCGAAAACAGTCGGCATAGGAGGGGATTGTTAGTTTTCTATATATTTCGCCCGGCGTTTAGGCCGTTGCGCAAGGGATTCATTTCATCTTGCTGTCCACCATGCGGATGCGCTCTTCAATCGATGCGATCTCTTCCTTCAGCCGGTCGATTTTGCGGCGGAACTCGTTCACCATGCTCTCGCCCGACTTCGACTTGGAGGTGAGGAAGCCGAGATTGTTCTCGTATGTGCGTATCTCGATGCGGCGGCTCTCAAGGGTGCGCGCCATGCGCTCGCGCTCGCGTGACAGCTTGGCCTTGTCTCCTTCCATTTGCGAGAGGTTGGATTCGAAGCGGTCCATGCGCGCGCGGTTTTCGTTCACGTTCAGGGTGCGGCGAAGCTCGTTTACCGCTGCGCGGTAGGCGTCGTTCACCTTATCCTTGTCCTTGAATGGCACGTGGCCTATTTCCTGCCATTTGTCCTGCAGCTCATGCAGCTTGTCAATGGCCCCGTCCTCCGTGGCATCTATGGCCTTAAGAGCTTCAATCAGCTCTTTCTTAGCCACAAGGTTGGCGTGCTCGGCCGTGCGCTGGCCCGATGTGGCCTCCTTTTTCTTGTCGAAGAAGGAATCGCAAGCGGCGAGGAATCTCTTCCATACGGCATCGCTGTATTTCTTAGGCACGGCGCCGATGGTCTTCCATTCCTTCTGCATAGCCACGAATTCATCGGTGGCCTTGCGCCATTCTGTGCTGTCCTTCAATGCCTCGGCGCGCTCGGCCAGAGCCGTCTTTTTGGCCAGGTTGGCGGCGTATTCTTCCTTCACTTTTTTAAAGTAGGCGGCCTTTGCGCTGAAGAATTTGTCGCACGCCTCGCGGAAGCGGGCGAAGAGGGCGTTGTTGGCCTTGCGGGAAGCGAAGCCCACGGTGCGCCACTCGTTCTGCAGCTCAAGTATTTGCTTTGTGGCTTCTTCCCAGCCTACAAATGAATTGATGGCATTGATGTCGACGGCCTCCGCCTTTTCGCAGAGCTCGGCCTTGGCGGCCTCGTTTGCGGCCTCCTTAGCCTTGCGCTCTTCAAAGAAAGCCTGGTATTTCTTATTGATCACGGCCGACGCGTCCTTGAACTTTTGCCATATCTCCTCGCGCAGCTCCTTGGCCACCGGGCCTATCTGACGCCACTTGTCGTGGAGCTCCTGCAGGCGGCGGAATGCGGCAATTACGTCTTCCTCAATGTCAAGCGCCACAGCCTGCTCGATAAGGAGTATCTTGCTGTCAAGGTTCTTCTTGAAGTCATAGTCGCGAAGTTCCTTGTTAATTTTCAGATTGTCTGAATAATGCTCGCGCGCTTCCTGGAATTTCTTCCAAATGGCCGTCTCCTCGGTTGCCGGCACTTCGCCAATGGTGTTGAAGCGTTCCTGCAGGTCGAGGTAAAGCGGGAAGGTGCGGTTCACATTATCAGTGTCCTCCGCCAAGGCATTGATTTGCTCAACGATGTCGGCCTTGGCCTTGAGGTTGTCGCGGCGCGCCTGCTCTTGCTCTTCAGCCCAGGCGTTCTTCTTGTCGCGTATCTGCGCCACAAGGCCGTTGAAAATCTTTTCCTGCTCGCTTTCGCCCACAGCGAAGTCCTCGGGAGCGTTGCCGTCCTGCGCCCATGCGTCGCGCGCCTCATCTATTTCAATCTTACGGAGCGATGCGAACTGCTGGCGCAGGCGCGATAGCCTGTCGCGCTGGATGTCGGCGCCGTCCATGGCGAGGATGTCGGTGGCTTCAGCTATCAGCTGCTCAGTCGTGAGGGGCTTGGCGGCCTCCTCCGCCTCCTGTGCGGCCTGAGCCATTTCATCCTCCACCTCCATCAGGGGGGCGTCAGAATCCGTGAAAGGTACTTCTTCTTTTGTCGATTGCGCCGTTTCGGCTTCTGCCTGCGGCGCCTGTTGGTTGAGGGTTTGCTCTTCAGCCTGGGCGGGAGCGCCTTCAGCCGCAGAGAGGTCACGCATTTCCATAATGATTGGTAAATAGATTGTAAATAAACTCGCTTTTTAAAATAAGCCTCCAAATTTAAGCATAATTTTCCAAACCGCCGCAATTTTTGCCCAAAAATCCGTCAAATTCTTTTTTTTTTGTAATTTTGCGATATGAAACCGATGCGAGAAAATGACAAATGCGCAGATTCAGAGAATATGCTATATTCTGATGTTTGCGATATTATAAACGCCTCAAAGCTTAAGATTGCCAAATATGTCAATACCAGCATATGTATGACATATTGGAGTATCGGAAGAAGAATCAAGGAGGATGTCCTCTTAAACAAAAGAGCGGAATACGGCAAACAAGTTGTGAAAAATCTTTCCGCAAAGCTTAACCAACGCTATGGAAAAGGTTGGGGGTATAAAACTTTGCAGCATTGTATACGCGCGGCGTATGCTTTTTCAGAAGATGAAATTGTCTACGCAACGCGTAGACAATTATACTGGTCTCATTTAAGAAGTATTATGTATGTCAAGGATGAATTGGAACGACAATTTTACATTGAAATGACTGCATTGGAACATTGGGATACACGCACACTTGATGAAAAGATAGACAAACAACTATATCTCACAACAGCTCTTAGCAGGAGGCCAGAGGATGTTATTCGAAAACAACTTGACAAACTAAGAGAAACTCAAACTCTAAATCCAGATATGATATTTCGCAGTTCATATTTCTTGGATATGCTTGGTCTGCCGGATTCGTTTTCTGAAAATGAATTGGAACAAAAAGTAGTTGATCAAGTAGAGGATTTCATGCAAGAGCTTGGCAGTGACTTCTCTCTTATAGCCCGCCAAAAACGTATCACTGTCGATGCGGTTGATTACAAGATGGATTTAGTCTTTTTTCATCGCTCGCTCAGACGAACGATAGTGGTAGATTTAAAACTCGGAAAATTTAAGCCCGCATACGAGGGACAGATGCTGCTATACCTTCGCTATATAAACTCACATGAGCGTCACCCATGGGAAGATGCCCCAATCGGGCTTATTCTATGTTCCGAAGGCAACACAGAACATATTGAATATCTCATGCTTGATGAAAACAGTCCGATTAAAGTGGCCCAATATTACACACAGTTGCCAGATAAAAAACTGTTGGCAACCAGACTGCAGCGCGCAATAGCGATAGCGCGAGAATACCAAAAAGAAAAGGAGCGGCGACCGAACGAATGAAAAAATCTGTTGGATAGTGGATCACAATATTCAATAGTCACATTTAAAATTGTAAACAAAAGCTAAAATCCAAGACTTCTGAATACTCAACTCCTTTAATTGGCTAGATTAAGAGAAAAATAGCTAATTTTGCGGCAGGAATTAACTAAAACGCCGAAAATCATGGAAAAGATTATCGAACTTGACATTAAGAATGTCATGCAGTTTGTCCCGGCCGCCGACATAGCGGCCCTAATGCCTGAAGCCGCAGAGGCCCTGGCCCACGTATGCAATGCCGACGCCCCCGGCAACGACTTTCTTGGATGGGTAGACCTTCCTTCTCGCACCGGCGAGGCCCTGATCAACGACATCAACGCCACGGCTGAAATCATGCGCCTGAGCTGCGACTACGTGGTCAGCATCGGCATCGGCGGCAGCTATCTCGGAGCCAAGGCCGTCATCGAGGCCCTCAGCGATTCATTCTCCGCATTTGGCCATCGCCGCCAAGGCCCGGCTATGCTATTCGCCGGCCAAAACATTGGCGAAGATTACCTCTATGAGATGCTCGACTTCCTCAAGGACAAGAAATTCGGAATCATCGTGATTTCCAAATCAGGCACCACCACTGAGCCCGCCATCGCTTTCCGCCTTCTCAAGGAGCTCCTCGAGAAGCAAATCGGCCGCGCCGAAGCCGCAAAGCGCATCGTGGCGATCACTGACGCCAAGCGTGGCGCCCTGCGTAAGCTGGCCGACGAGGAAGGCTACAAGACCTTCGTAATCGAAGATTCCGTTGGCGGACGATTCTCTGTGCTCAGCCCCGTGGGCCTGCTGCCTATCGCCGTGGCAGGGTTCGACATTGATTCCCTCATCGAAGGCGCATGCGACATGGAGCGCGGACTGAAGAAGGCTGGCCCCGAAAACATGGCCCTTCTATACGCCGCCACCCGCAACGCCCTGTACCGCAGCGGCAAAAAGACAGAAATACTCGTCAACTACAATCCAAAGCTCCACTATTTCGCCGAATGGTGGAAGCAGCTCTACGGCGAAAGCGAAGGAAAGGACCACAAGGGCATTTTCCCCGCAGCCGTTGACTTCACCACCGACCTCCACTCAATGGGCCAATGGATTCAAGATGGCGAGCGCACAATCTTCGAAACCGTCCTCTCCGTTGAAAAATCTGAATTTAAGACCGTGATTCCTTCTGACGACGCCAACCTTGACGGACTCAACTACATCGCGGGCAAACGAGTGGACTATGTGAACAAGATGGCAGAAACCGGCACCCGCATTGCCCATGTCGACGGCGGCGTTCCCAACCTGCGCATATCCATCCCCGCCCTTGAAGAAGGCTACCTCGGCCAGCTCATCTACTTCTTCGAGCTCGCCTGCGGCGTAAGCGGATACATGCTTGGCGTCAATCCGTTCAACCAGCCAGGCGTAGAGGCATACAAGAAAAATATGTTCGCCCTTCTGGCAAAGCCCGGCTACGAAGCCGAAACAGAAGCCATACGCAAAAGGCTCTAACAACCAAGAAATCAAGATTAATCATGATTCCACAAGATTAATCATATCGCCCCAAAAGAGCGGCGCGCCAAAATGGCGCGCCGCTCTTTTGGGATTATAGCTGAATCTGCCTGGATTCCACAGGCCTACGCATAAAGATCGACCCAAGCGCGTCAAACTTCTCCGGAGACTCAGTGGTCAAATACTCCACCCCGCCGCCGCGGCTCAGCCTCGCATCCATCTCAGGATGCCTGCGCAGATAGCCAACAAGGCTCTCCGCCACAATCCTCCCCTGCTCAATGAGGCGTATACCCTCCGGCACCGCCTCGCGTATTTGCTCATACAGCAGGGGATAGTGAGTGCATCCCAAAATGATTGCGTCAATCTCAGCGCATTGCCCGAGCAGCCTCCCCGCATCCCTCCTTATGAAATACTTGGCCCCGGGCGTCTCCATCTCCAGATTCTCCACTATAGGCACCCACATCGGGCACGCTTGCCCATAAACCTCAAATCCAGGGTTAAGCTTCTTCACCTCAATGTCATACGACCCCGACGCGATGGTGCCCTGAGTGGCGAACACCCCCACCCGGCCCGTACGCGAAAGCTCCCCCACGGCCTCGGCCGTAGGGCGAATCACCCCCAGCACCCTCCTGTCTGGCGCGATCCTGGGCAAATCATTCTGCTGAATCGTGCGCAGAGCCTTCGCAGATGCCGTATTGCACGCCAAAATCACAAGCGGGCACCCTCGCGAAAAAAGATACTCCACAGCCTGCAGCGTGAACTCATGCACCCTCTCAAACGACCTCGCCCCATAAGGAGCCCTCGCATTGTCCCCCAGATACACATAATCATAGCCCGGCAGCCTCTCCACAATCTCCCGAAGCACCGAAAGCCCCCCATACCCCGAATCAAAAACTCCAATCGCTCCCTCCATAATCATAATGTCATTTATCATTTATTCCAAATTCCTTTAGCCGAACAATTCAGAAGCTTGTTCGTCTGCACACAAAACACCATTCCATAGGCCGCATAGAGCACAGTCTGCACAGCCAAGATGGCATATTGGTCTAGCCAACGCGCCAAAAACAGCGCCGCCGGTATGTATATAACAGCCCCGGCCACCATTATTATCGTCTCAAGATAGATTTTTCCCGTGCCCACGATAAACGTTTCATTATATTGCATAAAGCACTTCGACACAATTGTTATGGCCACCCACCAAGTCATGGCCATTGGCACATAGGCCTTATCCCCAACCCATAGTCGATATACCGGATTGGCCACAGCCGCGAACAAAAAGCAAAGCAACAAACACATCACCAACAGCCTGTTCATCTTCCTTCGGATATTCTGCATCCACTCCCTATCCCCCTTTGCGTATGCGTCAGTGCATGCCGTCCACAAGGAATATGTGACATTCGTGTAAACCACTAGCGTCAATGAA
The DNA here is from genome assembly GCA_023666615.1 of Clostridium sp. GTDB lineage: Bacteria > Bacteroidota > Bacteroidia > Bacteroidales > Muribaculaceae > CAG-873. The sequence continues at coordinate 18,796 of JAMPBQ010000013.1, forward strand.
ATATACCTATAAGCTATATTATAGGCGGTCACCATATCAGGCGACGAAACATGTGATATAAGCATATTCGACGTCTGGTACACCACCACCCACTGAATATTTATCAAAAAGAATTTTGCGCCAAGCGAAAGCAGCTCTCGTATTAGCGATACGTCTATCGACCGAAATGAAGGACGCACCTTCCTGCACGAACCGCAATACAGCGCTATCGACCCAATAATAGTTACCAATATCGGAGCGCCGGCAAGCACAAGCACCAATAGCGTCAAGGATGGAGCCACCGTCTTTGACAAAATCAATATCACGATGTAGGCCACAACATTGCCTATCACCAAAAATGTCTGCGAAAACGCTATCCTCTGAAATGCCGCCAACACTGACACTATAACATTGGCTATCATATACAGGCAAAGCATCACAGATATCATCCTCAGACCCGCCACTATTTGCCCCTCATACGCCGGATCCACATTCAGCAAGGACGCCCACGAAATGAATGGAACGCAAAAATAAAGTACTATTGACAACGGCGTAAAGATCATCACCACTATCATATAAGCCGTTGATACAAGCCGCTTTCCCCTGTCGTAATCCTCAACCGCCAACGCCTCGGTCAGCTTATTCTTCAGCCCCGGAGCCAAGCCTATGTCCAATATCTGAAACCACATCAGCAGAGCGGCCAGTGTAAGCCATACGCCATAAATCTCTGAATCGACATAGCCAATTGTGGCGGGCACAAGCAAAAAAGTAACCAGTACGCTCACCCCCTTTAAGCCTATCGACAATATGATATTGCTCTTCAGCTTCTTTGTGCGCGCATCCCCTCCCGCGATCAGGCTGCGTATCTTCTCTAAAATCGACATCGAATTATTCTTATCGCGTTTCACCTCGTTTATTCCGCCTCGCAAAGTCTTGGATTTTGATTTTTAGCCTCAAAACCCATGCGAAAACGCTGAGCAGGCTCAGCTGCAGCCTGTTCACACCCTTATATTTTTTCAGGTAATACCTCGTTGACTCAAACCCGCAATCAATCACAAACCTCGAAGGGCTCGCCTTCGTAGTCGTCGCGCCAAGATGTATGCATCTCGCGCCGGTGTCAAGGTAATTCTGCAGGCCCATGGCCTTCGTCTTCTCATAAAGAATATCCTCCTCAAAATATAGGAATGTGCCCGGGTCAAACCATCCAAGCCTCTCAAACACATCCTTTTTCAGCAGCATGCAGCTGCCCGACGGAAGATCAATGGGCATCAGCCCGCTGTCAAGCCTAAACTCAAGCCTGCGTTTCTGATTGATCTTAAGCGCATCATATGGATAAGGGAAGTTCTTCCAAACCGCCTCATTGACAGTCATCGCCCTCCGAGCGCAATTCAAGTCCATTCCCTCCATATCTTTCTTGAAAAGCACAGGGCTCACAATCCCCGCATTCTCCAATTCAAGCGATTTGAGAAGCCCGGGCAAAATATCCTCCACAAAAAGAATATCGCTGTTGAGAATCAAAACGCTGTCTATCTCCTCGTCAGCCTGGGCCAACGCAAGTCCCTTATTGTTCCCCCGGGCATATCCATCGTTGCTCGCGCTTTCAACAAACGTAAGATAAGGCAGCGGCAAGCTCGGCATATCCCCATCCTTAAGCTTCTCCCATTTCCCGCAAAATGCATCAGCGAAATAATCCTCTAATGCGGAAATAGCCTGCCTGCGGGTCGAACCGTTGTCTACAAGCACAAACTTCACCGGCGCCGTATTAAACCGCAATACGCTCTCAATGCAATTTATAGCGTCTTCGCTGTTATTGTACTCCAATATGATTATAGCCGTCTTTCCCACTAGCCTTCAATTTAATTCATACGCAAAGATAGCGAAATTTCCCCACATCGCCGCATATCTACCCTTATTAAATTACAACCGCGGTTGAATCAACCGCGGTTGTAATCCCTAAACGATTGTAGGGACATGCCTTCGGCATGTAAACTTTACGTAGAGAAATTCAAGTCAGCCTGCGCAAAAATCGCCCAACAACCCCGTCGCCCTTTTGCGCCCATATCGCAAGCGACGACAATAGAATCGACAGCATGCACCCTGCCCCCCAAAACTCCCACGGGACCAACTCAGACGCCAAAGTAAAATAATAAAGCATGGTTATCACATACATATGCAACAAATACACCCACATGCTCTGACGTCTGGCATATTCCCCAATCGCGCTGCGACGCGTCGAAATACGCTGTATCGACGCCAAAAAGCATCCAAATGCGGCTAAGCCCTCCCAATACGGAAAATGCAATGCAAAAAACACCATCCCCAGCGCCAATAAAATCACCGATGCAATCAAACATTGTCTCCCCCTTCCCACATAAGCGAAAATATATCCGATTGTGGCATAAAGCATGCCCGCCGTCATATTTTTCACCGACAGGATAAGATTGAATATGGTCGAACCAAGCTCATCCCTATAGCATTCCCCAATATGCAATGCCAAAACTCCAAACGCTCCGCCGGCTATAATCAAAATTTTGGAAAATCTGAACTTCTCTTGCAGAAACAAGGCATATGCGGCTATCGCCAAAGAATATAAATACCAGGTCGGCCACGAAAACCGCACCTCTCCCATCATAAATATCGAACGAGCCTGCGCAAACAAAAACTTTCCAATGCCTGCGTCTTCAACAGGAGCAAACCAAAAGCTGCCTATCGCCAGCGGCAAATAAATCGCTATCCAATAAACAAACATTCGCAGTATTCTGCCGCCATAACTCAAAATTGCCATCTCCCTTTCCTTGCCCATAGCCTTTCCGCTTGCCTTATGCCCAAGCAAAAAGCCGGAACACATGAAGAAAAACGGCACAGAAGGATAAATGATGAACCTCAACGCAGCCGGAGCCTCCCACCGATAAAGCGATATCACATGAATCATCACCACGCAAAAGGCAAACGCCCACCGCGCGTAATCCAACACCGGCCATGCCTTATCTCTATATGTTTGAATCCTCATTCTGACAAACTATTTGTGAAAAAAATTCTTAATAAATATCCTCTTTTTCCAATTTTATAACCAACGTCATTCACGCTAATGGTCATTTAAAATTATTCGCAAATATAAGATAAAAATTTATATTTCACATCTAACCAACAAAAATTGATGATGAATTGATATCAATCTCAATAATATCACCAATTTTTACCAATAACAACTGACTCGAAATAAACACTTCAAATCACATTCATTTTTTTATGATTTTTTTTATCAATACTCCCTTGTCTGTTTCAATCCTAAGAATATACACGCCTGCAGAACGAATTGACGAAACATCCAAATCAGTCTCATTCTCTCCCCAAACCATTACAAGCCTTCCTGATACATCAAACAATGAAGATGATCTTACTCCGCAATCTACTTGTATATGCAAAACATCAACAACAGGATTTGGATAGACTCTTGCCGACGGCAACGTACGATCATGCATTGAATTGGATTTATCTTCTTTAAAAATATATTTGCCAGACCTGACTTCAACCAACAGCCTTCCATCTTCTTCCCCTATATAAGAAACGCCTTCCGCTGATTTTATTGGCTTTTCGTTAACAATAACATTTCCGTTCATTGGCAAAAGCACCTTGGCTTCAGTATTAGCTGGAACAGATATTTCATACGACAACTCTCCGTCTTCCATTCTCCATTCCGCAAATATTTGTCCATACGGACTTTCAAATACTGATTTTGCGTTTCTGACGTTAGGCTGACTAAATAGAGTTTTTGTGCGAGTGTCCGGATGAGGCTTAAAGATGATTTTTTTAAATCCCGGCACCTCTTCATCATATCTTATGCCCGCCATATGGCTGTACATCCATTCTACCACCGCTCCGTAAGCGAAATGATTGAATGAATTTTCTCGACTCGTATGGAATCCCGTCTCCTTGGTATACCCATTCCAAAGCTCCCAAAAGGTAGTGGCGCCTTGATCTATCATATAATTCCATGATGGGCATTCCTTCTGCAGCAAAAGGGTATATGCAACATCGTCGTGGCCTGTATCAGAAAGAGCCTTCAATAAAAAAGGCGTACACACAAAGCCAGTTGTCAGCCTATGCCCATTTTGTGCAACCAAATCAGATAGCTGTTTTCCGACGGCATTCATTTGATTCCGATCCTCACAAATGCCAAAAGAAATTGCCAAAGCACAAGCCGATTGCGTAGGAGAGATTAGTCCATTTGAATTAAAGTAAAGACTCTGCATTTCATCAATAATTTTTGAATGCAATTCTTTATATTTTTTAGAATCAATATCGTAGGAATCACCCTCTGACACGCTAAGCGCGGCAGCCATTTTCGACATGACCTCTGTAGTTCGAGCATAAAATGCTTCACTCATAAATAGTTTGTCGATTGTGCCAAAGCCCCACCAATCTCCATATTGATTTCCTGTACCCGGATGCTTTATGTTTCCTTTAGTGAATGAGGCAGTATAGTCCATATATCGCCTCATTGACTCATAATTTTCCCTAATTATTTCAACATTTCCACTCATCATATACAAAGTCCATGGTATGAGTATGCCCGCATCGGCCCAGGCGGTATTGCCATAACAATTGTTGTCAATCATATATGGCGCAATGTCAAGATATGCTCCATTGCTCATCTGCCCATCACGCAAGTCCCGAAGCCATTTGCGCAGGAACTCCGTAACATTGGCGTTGTATAAAGCTGTTTGGGCAAAGATATTGATATCGCCTGTCCATCCCATCTTTTCATTTCTTGACGGACAGTCTGTTGGAATATTTATAAAATTGCTGTATTGGCCCCATAGCGTATTCTCGAATATCTTATTTACAGAATTATTGTCAGTTGCAATAGACCCAATCTTTTCATAAGATGACGAAAGAGGCACCGTTTCCATTGACAAAACCTCTATATCTTCGCTAGCCGTCATCTCGCAATATCTATAGCCAAAATATGTTGATGTGGGACGATGCGATTCTCCCCCAGCTTTCCCGGCAAGCGTGTAGTATAAAACGCCTACGTTGTCATACCTATAGTTCTTTCTATATATGCTCCCTTCAGGGCCATCATTGTTTCTTGACAGCGCGCCGCTGTCATTCAAGCGCTCAGCGAATTTCAATGTCATCCTCGCGCTCCTGTTACCCTTTACTTTGAAGTTAGGGACGCCCGCGCAATTCTGTCCAAAGTCAAAAATAGCGGTCTCTCCCTTTTTCAAAACGAAACTTTGTTGGCCATTCCAGCTCTTTTTGACTTTAATTTTGCCAAAGTCATTTTGTTCTTCTATTTCGTCATAGACAATGATGCCCTTTGGCGCCAATGTGGAAAGCGACACAAGAGGCTGGCCTGAAAAGGGCACTAATTCTGAATCAACAGAATATACCCTTATGGAAAATGGCTTGTAATCGTAGCCTTCTTCCCAAGGATATTTATATCGAGCGTCAAAGTATTCCCCCCTATATATGTCGCCATCCATAAGCGGCCCGATGCGTGACAATTTCCAAGACTCGTCAGTGACTATGATTTTTTCGCTCCCATCTGTATATCTAATCAAAAGTTTTGCAATAACGCTTCGCAAGTTCTTATGCACACTGTGGGAGATGTCACCCCCAGAATATCCTTCATTCAACTCAATGCCCACAATGTTGTCGCCACTTTTGCATAGGTGCGTAATATCATGCGAAAAATAGCATACCCTATGTCTAAAGTCAGTAAAACTCGGTTTAAGCTCCTCATATATGGTTGTGCCATCTGGAAGCATCGTCCCCACTCGATCTCCATTAATGTATGCATCATAGTTTCCAATTGCCGAAGTAAAGAGTTTGACTGATTGAATCGGCTTGTCAATTCTGAAGTCTGTGTAATAAATGGGCCTATGGGATTTCATCTCTGATACAAAATATCCTTCAGCGCCAGCCTTTATGTGGCCTTTGTAGTCATTTCCAACCTTTACAATGTCCAGGTCAAGAAAATGATGACTTATGCCATTAGAAAAATCTTCTGACATATATTCTTCCTTTACACCATCAACATATGAATAGTGATGTTTTATGTCATCAAAATATATTTCATGATCCCCCGACCCGCTTCTATCGCAAAAGCCAATTCTTTCAGGATACAAAGATTTTCCTGTCACCTTCAATTCGTCAACTTTGACCCCATTAATATAGGTAAACACTTTCCTTTCTGAACTGAAAATTTCTAATTTAATCTTTACGTCTTTCCCAATAAAATCACTTTTCTTAAACTGGCTTAATTTTACATCGCCCAATACAACTAAATCAGATCCCCAATTTCTCATCTTGCGCTGCAGTGTGACGCTATTCTCATCAAGGAAAAACTGCCACCAAAAACAGCTTTTTTCCGCCTCTGTGTCAAATGTGATTCCTGGATTGCCTGAGACAGTGTTAATTGTAAGTTCTATCGTTTGATCAACTGAAGTATTTTTGTAGTTCTTATCATTAAAAATTATATCACCAAGCCTCAACCATTTTGCTCCAGACCAATCTCCCATTAGCCCGGATTCAAAACTAGCTGATTTACTTTGATTTACCCCCCCCGATTATCTTTAACGCTCACTGTCCAGAAATATCTTGTGGCAGGCGACATATAAAAGTCAGGACACACTACGTTCTGGGATAGATCAGAATCTATATATCCAGACGAATATACAAGATTAGAGAGTCTCTCATCGGAGTAAATCCTAATTTCGTAAGCGCTTTGGGCAATGCCGCTTTCATCACTAACAAGCTGCCATCCAAAAGTGGGAGCGTCATCGATAGCCGTGCAATGCTCCATCGTGTTAACAGTGAGATTAGAGACTGTTGTTGCCATGGCGCTTTCTGTGATAAAAAACACTAGTGCCAAAAGCATTAATCGTAATAAATAACGAAATTGTTTGCTATTTGAAGATAGTTCCATAAACAAGAATGGTTTTAAGAATTTAATAATGCCTTATATGTACTAAACCCCTGTGTAAATATATCGATTTTTTTGCGCTAAGTTGAGGATAATGAAATATTGCGGCGGCATCATCTCACGATGGGCCGCCGCTAGAAAGGGGGTAAAAATTTCTTTTATTCTTCGTACTTCTTCAAGATCAGCGTGGCGTTGTGGCCTCCGAACCCGAACGAATTGCTCAGGGCGGCGCGCACTTCGCGATTCTGCGCCTTGTTGAAGGTGAAGTTCAGGTTGTAGTCGATTGCCTCATCCTCATCGCCATCCTCGTGGTTGATGGTAGGAGGTATGATGCCATCTGTGATTGCCTTGATGCTGAACAGCGCCTCGATTGCGGCGGTGGCCCCAAGCAAGTGGCCAGTCATCGACTTGGTCGATGATATGTTCAGCTTATAGGCATGGTCGCCAAACACCTTCACGATGGCCTTGACCTCGCCAATGTCGCCCACCGGCGTCGAGGTGCCGTGGGTATTGATGTAGTCAATGTCCTCGGGCTTCATGCCGGCGTCCTCAAGGGCCGCCTCCATGGCCAGGATAGCTCCTAGCCCGTCGGGGTGAGTGGCGGTGATATGGTAAGCATCGGCCGATAGGCCGCCGCCTGCCACTTCGGCGTAGATTTTTGCGCCGCGGGCCTTTGCGTGCTCCAGCTCCTCTAGGATAAGGATAGCCGAGCCCTCGCCCATGACGAATCCATCGCGGCTCTTGCTGAACGGCCTCGATGCCTTTTCAGGCTCTTCGTTGCGGGTGGAGATGGCGTGCATCGAATTGAAGCCGCCCACTCCCGCCGGGAAGATGGCTGCCTCGGCGCCTCCCGTTAGGATTGCGTCGGCCTTTCCAAGGCGTATCAGGTTGAATGCGTCTATGATGGCGTTGTTTGATGATGCGCATGCCGATACCACGCCGTAGTTGGGCCCGTGGAAGCCGTACTCCATTGAAATGTGGCCCGATGCTATGTCGGCGATCATTTTGGGTATGAAGAATGGGCTGTAGCGCGGTCCCTTGTCGGCATTGAGCGCATAGTATCCAGCCTCTTCCTCAAACGTATGGAGTCCGCCGATGCCTGCGGCGACTATTACGCCTACCCGATTCTTGTCTACGTTGTCGCCATCCAAGGCGGCGTCCTTGACGGCCTGGCGGGCGGCTACGAGTGCGTACTGGGCGTAGAGGTCAAGCTGGCGAGCCTTCTTCCGGTCAAAATGTTCGTCCGCGTTGAAGTTCTTTACTTCACATGCGAATTTTGTCTTGAACAGAGAGGCGTCAAAGTGGGTAATGGGTGCGGCTCCGCTTTCGCCGCGAACTGCGGCCGCCCAGGTCTCGTCTACGTTGTTCCCAAGGGGCGATACGGCGCCTAAGCCCGTTACTACTACTCTTTTTAATTCCATATTCTTTTTCGTGCGGGTTGAAAGAGGGCGGAGTGATGTTTCCGTGGTTGGTTATTTCTTGGCAACTTCTGCCTCTACGAATGCGATGGCGTCGCCTACGGTGGCTATCTTGTCGCTCTGCTCCTCCGGAATCTTGATGTCAAATTCCTTCTCGAAGGCCATGATGATGTCAACAGTGTCAAGTGAATCTGCGCCGAGGTCGGCGAATGTTGCGCTGTCAGTAACAGCAGCCTGGTCAACGCTGAGGTTGTCGACGATGATCTGCTTTACGCGATCTGCAATTTCAGACATAGTGATTAAGTTTTTTAATTAATAATCAAATTAGCGATGCAAAGTAAGCGATTTTTTTTCTTACTGCGAAATTTTTGGTAAAATATCTTAACTTCGTTATGCTTTTTTAAACATTTCAGCCCCAAATTCGCTGTTTTTGCTTCGCATTATCGTATTTTTTTGCTTTTAGGCCTCTTTTTCCCCGCCTTGGTCCTCCATCAGGTAAGCCTTGATGAATCCGTCGATGTCGCCGTCCATAACGCCGCCGACGTCGCTCGTCTGCCAGCCCGTGCGGTGGTCTTTTACGCGCCGGTCGTCAAATACGTACGACCGTATCTGCGACCCCCACTCTATCTTCATCTTCCCGGCCTCAACCTTCGCCTGCTCGGCCATCCTGTGCTGCAGCTCTTTCTCGTAGAGTATCGACTTCAGGTGACGCAGGGCGTTCTCGCGGTTCTTCGGCTGGTCGCGCGTCTCGGTGTTCTCTATCAGGATTTCTTCCTTTTCGCCGGTGTAGGGGTCGGTGAATTGGTAGCGCAAGCGCACGCCTGATTCCACCTTGTTCACGTTTTGCCCGCCGGCGCCGCCTGAGCGGAACGTATCCCACGACATCAGCGCGGGCTCTATCTTCACCTCTATCGTATCGTCAATCAACGGCGTCACGAATACCGACGCGAAGGAGGTCATGCGCTTGCCCTGCGCGTTGTACGGCGATACCCGCACCAGCCTATGCACGCCGTTCTCGCTCTTCAGGTAGCCATAGGCGAAGGGTCCCTCCACATTGATTGTGCATGACTTGATGCCGGCCTCGTCGCCCTCAAGAATGTTCGCTATCGAGGTCTTGTACCCGTGCTTCTCGCAGTATCTCAGGTACATCCTCATCAGCATCGACGCCCAGTCCTGGCTCTCTGTGCCTCCGGCGCCGGAGTTGATTTTCAGCACTGCGTCCATCTTGTCTTCTTCGTGCCTTAGCATGTTCTTCAGCTCCAGGGCCTCTATCTTTTCCATAGCCGAGGCGTGCAGGGCGTCAAGCTCCGCCTCGTCTATAACCTCTTCTTTGAAGAAGTCCCACCCCACGGCCAGCTCGTCCACGGCGCTTTCCGCCTCGGCGTAGTCGTCAATCCATTGCTGAAGGTCCTTCACCTTCTTCATTTGCCGCCTGGCTTCTTCGGGGTGCTCCCAAAAGTCGGGCACGTGGGTGCGGAGCTCTTCCTCCTCCACCTGTATCTTCTTAGTGTCTATGTCGAGGTATCGCTTCAGGGCGTCCTTGCGCTCCTGCGCCTCTTTGAGCTGATCGAATGTGATCATTATTGTTAACGTATGATGATTTTCAGCGCAAAGGTACGAATTTTTTCCGAATCCGCGCCCGCACGCCGCCAAAAAGCCGCCGCAATTTTCCTTTTGTCCGATTCATTTTTTTTGTGTAAGTTTGCGCGAATTTTTCTATCCATATTTAAATGCGCGTTGTTTATGAAGATTTTCGCCCCATGCCTCGCCGCCTTTTTTGCCTCTATGATATCAGCCTGCTCTGCCGGTTCTTCGGGCTCTGGCGCCGTCGGCGCCTCCGATGCCATGTCCGCATCCTTGGATTCTCTCTTTTCCGCCCGCTACCAATGCCCCGCAGGCGAGAAGGCGCCCGGCGCCGCTGTGCTCATAGCCCTGGGCGACAGCGTCGTCTATGAGCGGTATTTCGGTTTTGCCGACATTCCCGCCGGAAGGCCCGTCGACGAAAACACGCTCTTCAACATTGCGTCCATATCTAAGCAATTCACCGTAGCCGCCCTTTTGCGGCAGGATGTGGACATCAACTCCCCATGCTCCGACTTTTTCCCTGGCTATCCCCAGCCATTTTGGAAGGATATAACCTTGAAGCATCTGGCCTCCCAGTCCTCGGGCCTTCCCGACAGTCGCGACCGCTCTGACCGCAACGCCTGCGTTTTCGCCGACGAGGAGCAGTCGGTGCAATATTTCCCCGCTGTTGACAGCCTGAAGTTCGCCCCGGGATCGGCCTACGATTATCTCAACCCTTCTTTCATCCTTTTGGCGAAGGTGGTTGAAAAGCTCTCCGGCCGCGACTTTTATGAATATCAGCAGTCTGAAATTTTTGGTCCCCTCGGCATGAGTTCCACCGTCTATTTCTCTCCCGATTCCATGCCGGCGCAGGCGGCCCACGCCTATCTGCCCGGCGCCGATGGCGGATGGCGCGAATATGATTATGGCGAGGAGACGTTCTTCGCCACCCGCCCCGATGGCGGCATCTACTCCACCGCGCGCGATATGTTTAAGTGGGAGATGGGCCTCGCCCACGGAAAGGTGCTCTCCGACAGCCTCCTGCGCTTGGCATATTCTCCCCTCACAAATGTCAGCGACAGCCCCTGGTGCGATTATCAGCGCCGCCCTCACACACATTATGGCCTTGGCTGGTTCGTCGATTCTACGCCCGGCCGCCCCGTGAAGGTGTACCACACCGGCGACAACGGCGGCTTCCAGGCCTACGTGGCCAAATATCCCGAGACCGGAGCTAAAATCATTGTCCTTGAAAACCGAAACGACCATGACCGCTGGAGCATGGCCACGGCCATTGACTCTATCTTGTTCAAAAAATGAAAAAGCTTTTATTCATATTAATCCCGCTTTGCCTCATGCTGGCGGCTTGCTCCCGCTCTCCGCAGCCGGTCCGCATCTCCCGCCTCGACCGCGCTATGGCGGAATATAAGGATGCCCCCGACTCCGCCCGCCTGGCCATCGCCGATTCTCTATCCGCTGAAATTTCCGCCTTTTTCAAGGCGCTTGGCCATCCCGATCCGGGCCCGGCCGAATTGGATTGGTGGGCGTCCGGCGATGAAGTGGCCGTTTTCCAGCCCGATGTTGATAAGGTGTTTCCCGATCTCTCCGCCCTTGAATCCGCTGTCGGCCATATCTACGACCGCGCCCGCAAGGAGGGCCTAAGCCTGGATTCAATGCGTTTTGCATCTATCGTCTATGGCCAGCCCCGCCCGCTGCTGCGCGTGGATTCGGTCATGCTGATAGCCCTCAACCATTATTTGGGCTCTGGCTATCCCGGCTATTCTCATTGGGACGCCTACAGGCGGGCTTGGAAATCCCCAGAGGCCTTGCCCTATGACCTGGCCGCGGCCATTGTGTCCACCTCTATGCCCATGTCGCAGGGCCAAGCTCCCACCCTCCTCAGCAATATGCTCTACGAGGGAGCTTTAGTCGAGGCCCGCATGAGACTTTTGCCGAATCCTGACCTCGCTAAGGCGCTTTCGGTCACCCCCGATGACTTGGAGCTCTTGTCCTCTCGCCTGCCGGATATGTGGAATGAGCTGGCTGAAAAAAAGATGATCTACGACACCAATCCCCTCACGTCTGACCGTCTGCTATCGGGCGCCCCATCATCGCCTCTTCTCAACGGCTCGGCACCGGCGCGCGCCGGCCGCTTCATCGGATATTGCATCGTGAAGGATTACGTCAAGCACAATCCTTCAGCCTCTTTGTCTTTCCTCCTTTCTGAAGATTTCTATGGAAAGTCGAGCTCTTTGCCCGACTCTAAATTCTCTCCACGCTCGCATGTCAAGAATTGAATATTACAAATCCATCGTCAAGCTTGGCCTCCCCATCCTGGTGGGCCAGGTGGGAATGATCATAGTCGGTTTCGCCGACAATGTAATGGTCGGCCGATACTCTACCGGAGCCCTCGCCTCTGCCTCGTTTGTCAACGGCATGTTCAACTGGGTCATTTTCTGCTGCATTGGCTTCACCTACGGCGTTCTCCCGCTTGCCGGAGCCATTTTCGGAAAAAATGATGGCGATTCCAAAAGGGAAATCGGTTCCCTAATGCGCCGCGCCGTGACCTTTAACGTCCTCTTCGCCCTGGCTCTTACCGCCCTGATGGCAATATTGTACTTTAATCTCCACCGCCTGGGCCAGCCCGCCGAGCTGCTGCCGCTGATTCGCCCCTACTACATCCTATCCCTTTGCGGCATGCTCCCGATATCCCTGTTCAACGTTTTTGCCCAGTGGAGCTATTCCATCAAGAACACCACAATGCCAATGTGGATAATCCTTGCCTCAAACGCCCTGAACATCGCCGGAAATTACGCCCTGATTTACGGCAAATGGGGCTTCCCGGAATTGGGCCTCGCCGGCGCCGGAATCAGCACCATGGCCGCCCGCCTCATTTGCCCGCTGATAATCATGTCCGCATTCTTTTTCTTCAAAAGATACAGGGAATATCGCCTCGGCTTCTCATCCGCTCATCCCTCTGCGATAAGCTATAAGAAGATTTGGGTCACCTCCATGCCCATTTCTCTGCAGATGGCCTTCGAGAGCGGCTCATTCAGCATCGCCGCGGTTATGGCCGGATGGCTCGGCGCTATCCAACTTGCCGCCTTCCAAATCATAGTCATCGTTGGCACCCTCGGCTTTGTCCTGTACTACGCCATTGGCTCTGCCATCGCTGTCCTCGTCAGCAATGAGGCCGGAAAGCATGACCCCGCCTCAATGCGCCGCGCCGGCTGGTGCGGCTATCACGTCATGCTGCTTATGACCGTGCTCAGCTCCCTAGCATTCATCATCTTCGCCAAGGATTTGATTGGATGGTTCACAGAAGACCCTCTAGTCCTCTCCGCCACAATCGCCCTGATATTCCCTCTGGTGCTCTACCAGCTGGGCGACGCCACTCAAATCACATTCGCCAACGCCCTTAGGGGCACATCCCAAGTGATGCCTATGCTATGGATTGCCTTCGTCAGCTACATGATCATCGGCGTCCCCGCCACCTACATCCTAGCTTTCACCGCAGGCCTCGGCCTCTACGGCATAATCCTCAGCTTCTCAATAAGCCTCTTCCTCGCCGGCGCCCTCTTCCTCCGCTTCTTCCTCCGCGCCACCAAATAAAAAACACAGCCAGACAAAGAGCAAAGCAGCGCCATCCCCAAAAAAATTAGCCTCGGGTCGGCAGCGCCGACCCGAGGCCGTGTGTTGTTGCGTGCATGGGGCAAAGCCCCATGTGAATGCGCTCCCCGCATAGGGCGAAGCCCCATGCATATGTTGTTGCGTGAATTGGGCGAAGCACAATGTGAATGCGCCCCCCGCATGGGGCAAAGCCCCATGCATATGTTGTTCTGTGCATGGGGCATAGCCCCATGTCGTCACTCACGTCCGCCGAAAAGTATTCCCTCCGATATGCTCCCATTCATTCCCATACTGGTCCGTAAAAAACGACCCCCAATTATGCGTCAGCTTCACCTGCTTCGACTCCGAGCCAATCACCGACAGCACCAGCCATAGCACAAACAAGCATATCATCACAAATATCACCAGCGCCACCAGAAGCGCCGCCATCACCACAGTCCCAAGCATCCCAAACAGATAGCCTATCGCCGACACCGTGGCCAAACCCGCCCCCTGGTACTGATTCACCGTGCGGAATATCACAAACGCTTGCCACAGCTGAGACAGTCCAAACACCGCGAACGCCCAGGGCACATATGCCGGAGCCGTATAGTTCAGGATTATCCCGCCCACGACGCACACGGGCACCGACCAAATCCCCACCCAGGCATTATCCTCGCTGTAAATCTTCGCGAAGCCTATCATCGAACCCGTCTGGTAGAATGCTCCGATTGCGAAAACCACAACGGCCAGCAGTATCGCCAGCCAACCAAGATTCTCATTCGTCCAAAATGGATCCTTGCAGCATATTAGGTATATCAGCTGACAGCTGCCGAGCAAAAACCACATTATCGGCGTGACCCATACGCTCACATCCCCCTCCAAGTCTAATTTCTGCATAATGAACACTCCGGCCATCAGAGCCAATATCAGCCACACCATCCAATGCAAGTCGGCCGTGCCGCCCTTCCAAGTCATCGCCTTGGCCGGCTTCCCGGCGTTCACCTTAACCGCCGGCACCTTCTCAATAAACTTGGCGTTGACATATCCGGTCTTTCCCGATTCAAGCTTCACCTTGCCCCAGCCTCCGGTTATTTCAGTCACCTCGAATATCTCAGCCTTCTGAATGCGGCCTATCTCCTTGGCCCCGCTTTTCGCCTGAGCGCGCACCGTGATGTAGCTCTTCACCTGCGAATTTGGCTGATAGGCCTCAGCGTACGCCAGCACCGCCGCAAACAGCGCCAACCACAATGCCAAAAAGCGAGTCTTTAACGTCATAGTCATATCTTTTTCCTTTTAATTAATGTTTAATTATAATTGAGCTTGTGCCGCGTTTGAGCGGCAAGAGATTGCGGCTGGCGATAAGATGGCGATTGGCATAGTCTTCATCATGCCTGATTTAAAGTTTATGCCCCTCCTGCCGCAAATTTATTTTCTTGCCACAAAATTAGCGCATTTTTTCAAATGCGCCCCGTTATCTTGAAAAAAAGTTGCGCGGCCTTCACGCAAATTCGAAAAAAAGTTGAAACACCCTTCTCGCCGAATCGCAGACAAAATATTCCAAATTGTCCGCAAAAGCATCCATATTGGCTCATATTCGCCCACTTTTGCCTTATCTCCCCTTTGTCCTTTGGCCATTTTTTTTTACCTTTGCAAAAAATATACAAAAACACTATGTCTGAAATCAAAATAGCGGGAATTATGCGCGCCGGCGCCTATTCCTGCAACCACATAGGCAGCGATGCCTCTATCTTCAACATGGTCGCCGACCAGCTCCGAAAGCGCGGATGCACCGTCAATGTCTATTCCGAAGAGCAGTTCACTAAATCCGGCGTTAAGGAAGATATTATCGTCAACATGTGCCGCGACTGGCGCTCCTACGAGATGCTCCAGCGCCTCGAAAACGAAGGCAAGCTCGTAATAAACTCCGGCTACGCCATCGAGAATTGCACCAGGGAGAGGGTGATGCTCCTCCTCAACAGCAACGGCATCCCTTATCCCCCAAGCATGCTCGTGAACACTAACGAAAATGTGCGAAAGGAGCTAGAGACGCAAGGCTTTGAAAAATGCTGGGTGAAGCAGGGCCACCGCCATTCAAAGCACCGCGAGGACGTCACTTTCGTCCGCCACGCCGAAGAGGCTCAGGAGATTCTTCAGGAATATTTCCTCCGCGGAATCACTCGCGCCGTGATTAACAAGCATCTCGTTGGCGAGGTCGTGAAGTTCTACGGCGTCCTTGGCACCGACTTCTTCCACTGGTTCGTCCCCGCCCCTTCCGGCCTCTTCGAGGTCGACCATGACAAGATGGACGCCCGAATCCGTGAAATATGCACAAAGGCGGCCGAGACGCTTGACTGCATCGTATACGGCGGCGACTGCATCGTCACTAAGGAGGGCGACATCTTCATCATCGATTTCAACGATTGGCCTTCCTACTCTCCTTGCCGCGCACAAGCCAGCTCGGTAATAGCAAAGCGCATAATGCAAATCATCAAGAGCAAAGCCTGATTTCTCCCCTCTCAGCCTTCAGCATAGCCAATGAAGAATTTGCGAGCCATCGGCGACAAGGTGCTAAACAGCGACCGCGTGGAATTTGCCTTCCTCCGATCCGCCGTTTCTTCGCAGACAGCCTCTTGGGTCGACCTTTTCCTCGGCTTCGCCCTCTTCGCATGGGTCGGGCTTGCCCCTTGGCTTTCCACGGCAATCGGGGCCGTTGCCGGCGGCGTGGTAAATTGCATTATTAACTATAAGTTTACGTTCCATGCCAATGATTGCCCTTGGCGAGCCGTCATTGTCAAGTACGTAATGGTGTGGTTCGGCAGCATGTCGCTCAATTCCTTTGGCACACAAACCCTTTACTGGGCATTCAGCGGCTGGGACTACCTGCGGGAGATTGGCTTCAACGATGATGGCACATACGCCGCCGCACGCCTTTTGGTATCCCTCCTTGTCTCTTGGTTCTGGAATTTCCTCCTCCAGCACCGCTTTGTTTATCGGGTCACAAGCTTCGACCCCACCGCCATCGCCATTTCCCGCGTGTTCTTCCCCTGGGAAAAGGACGAAAGGTGAGTTTCTGAATATCGAAAATTATGGATAAAGACGATTATAAAAAGCTTTATGACGAATACGATGTGCATCCCGACGTCCTTAACGCCGACGATGTTATTCAGCTCATCCCTAAGCTGAAAGGCCACGAAAAGTTCGTCAATTGGCTCATCCATTTCCTTTCCGTCGACAAAATAAACTATGTCCACGGGGCATGCTGCGACACGCCCGGCCCGGAATTCACTAAGCGCCTCCTCTTCGAGCAGTTCAAGGTCACGCTCCGCGTTGACGGTCAAGAGGTGCTCGACAATCTGCCCCCCGGAGCATTCATAACGGTCAGCAACCACCCCTTCGGCGCCCTCGACGGCATTATGCTCATCTACCTCGTCACGCGCCACCGCCCTAAATACCGCGTCATGGTGAATATGATTCTCAATCGCATATCTGCCATGCGTCCCAATTTCATCGCCGTTGACCCCTCCGCATCTACCGACCCGGAAAAGAGAAAAGTCTCCGTGGCCGGCATTCGCCAGACGCTTGAAATGCTGCGCGAAGGCAAACCCGTCGGCTTCTTCCCCGCTGGGGCGATGTCGAAGTACAGCTTCAAAAAGGGCTATCTCGACGACCTCCCTTGGCAGCCTTCGGTGCTCGCCATTATCAAAAAGGCCAAAGTGCCGGTAATCCCCATCTATTTCCACGGCGGAAATTCCGCCTGGTTCAATTTCCTCGGCCTGGTTTGCTGGCAAGCCCGCACCCTCGCCCTCCCCGCCGAAGTATTCAAGAAAGTCGGGAAGGAAATGCACATCTCCGTCGGCGACCCAATCCCCGTAGAAAAGCAAAACGAATTCGCAACCCCCGAACTCCTCGGCGCCTACCTCCGCGAACGCACCTTCGACCTCCGCCACCGAAAATAGCCCCCAAGATTCCACAAGCCCCTCAAGAATCCTCAAGATTCCACAAGATTCCACAAGATTCCACAAGATAAATCAAGATAGATCAAGCCCTCAAGAAAATCAAGAAAAATGTCAGAAAAAAGCCAATCATATCTCGCATCCCTAAAATCCCTCGACACCGAAGAGCACATCGACCTTTGGTTCTACCGCCCGATAGGCTACGCATGGGCATGCCTGGCCAAAAAGCTCGGCGTAACCCCCAACGCCATCACCATTGCCTCGATATTCCTGGGCATCGGCGCCGGCATAGCCTTCTATTTCAACAACATTTGGATCAACATCCTCGGCATGCTCCTACTGATTTGGGCCAATTCCTTCGACAGCGCCGACGGCCAGCTCGCCCGAATGACAAAGCAATACTCACGCATCGGACGCATACTCGACGGCCTGAGCGGCGACTTCTGGTTTCTAACCATCTACGTCTGCATCTGCCTGCGCACAAACGAATGGTTTCCATTCTTTGCCGAGCGCCCTTGGCTGATTTGGGTTATCGCCGTCGTCACAGGCCTATGCCACGCCAAGCAAGCCGCTATGGCCGACTACTACCGCCAATTCCACCTCTATTTCCTCAAGGGCGAAGAGGGAAGCGAGCTAGACTCTTCTGCCCCTCTGCAAAAAGCCTACGATGAAGTCAGCTGGAAAGGTAATTTCTGGAAAAAGCTCACAATGTCGAGCTACCTCCGCTACACACGCAACCAAGAATCTTGGACGCCTAAAATGCAGGCCCTCCGCGCCGAGCTAAAAAAACGGTTCCCCGATGGGAAAATACCCCAAAGCTTCCGTGACAATTTCCGCACTGCAAGCCTCCCCCTGATGAAATACACCAACATCCTGTCATTCAATTGGCGCACAATCTCGCTCTTCTTCTCCCTCTTCATAGGCCTGCCTTGGCTATATTTTGGCATAGAGCTGGTTGTCTTCAACATCCTGCTCATCTATATGGTGCGCCGCCACGAGAGCATATGCGCCCGCTTCACCCGCGAATTGAAAGAAGGAAAATACTGAAAGCCATGGTTAAAGCTATAATTTTCGATTACGGCGGCACCATCGACAGCCGCGCCGAGCACTGGAGCGAAGTCATTTTCCGCGGCTGGAAGGCCGCAGACCTGGACATTGACAAGCCTCTTTTCCGCGATTGCTACGTCTATGGCGAACGATTCATCGAGGCTCACCCCGAAGTCATTAAGCCTAGCGATGACTACTACACAACAATGCTGGTGAAAATACGCGCCGAGCTGCAATGTCTCGAAGAAAAAACAGGCGAAAAGCTGCCCGACCTCGAAGCCGCGGCCCAAACAGCGGCGAAATATTGCGACGAGTTCGCCGCCATATGCGTCGATGAAGCAAAGCCCACCCTTAAGGCGTTGGCTGAAAAATACCCCTTGGCCCTGGTAAGCAATTTCTATGGCAATGTTGAGAGCGTGATTACGGCCTACGGCATCCGCCAGCTATTCCAATTCGTGATCGACAGCGCAAACGTTAAAGTGCGAAAGCCAGACCCGCGCATTTTCTCCATCGCCATCGAACGCTTCGGCCTTCCCCCCGCCGAAGTCCTCATCGTAGGCGACTCCCTTAAAAACGACATCCTCCCCGCCGACGCCCTCGGCTCCCCCTCAGTCTGGATAAAAGGCAAAGGCTGGACCGATAAAGACGACTCCATAACCCACGACCCCACCATAAAAACCCTCCCCCAGCTCCTCACCCTCCTCTAACCCCAAACCAAAATGAGATCTAAACCCAAAGCGCCCCTAGCCCAGCAATTGCGAAAAGCCCAAGGCAATTGAAAAGAAATAAAAAAGCGGCCGTAGGCCGCGCAATCGCAAGAAAAGTCCAAGGCAATTGCAAAGAAATAAAAAGTGGCCGTAGGCCGCGCAATCGCAAGAAAAGTCCAAGGCAATTGCAAAGAAATAAAAAGCGGCCGTAGGCCGCGTAATCGCAAGAAAAGTCCAAGGCAATTGCAAAGAAATAAAAAGTGGCCGTAGGCCACGCAATTGTGAGTAAACCCCAGGCGGAGCCTGCTCCGCCTGGGGTAAAATATACCCTAAAAGGTCGGCCTCGTAGAGGTCGTTTGTGGCAAAGCCTTCCCCATCTAGCTAATCTCCTTTTCGTTATATCGTTATGCCGATATTTCGTTATGCCAAAAATTCGATATAACGAAATCTCGATATAACGATATTCCGATATAACGATATTTCGATATAACGACATCTCGATATTTCACTATCGCATCGGGCGCCAAAAAAGATCTCCCTCAAAATCACAAACCCAAATTTAAATATATTTAGCCTAAAATTCCATATTTCACGTGATTTTTGCATATTTTATCTAAACAACCCATCTTTTGACAAAATTTCATATAAATTAAGATAATTTACATAAAAGATTTTTTCACAATTCGGATTCTTATTGTAATTTTGCTTCGTCTAACGCACAAGGCCCAAAAACCTAAGCGTCTAACAATAAAATATTCAAAAACCAAAACAAAATTCATATAAAGAATTCAAATTATGAAAAATCCTAACGTTAAGCCCGCTTCGGGCAAGCTTGGTGTCATGGTGGTCGGTCTCGGCGCCGTCACCTCGACATTCATGACCGGCGTCCTTATGGCGCGCAAAGGCCTTGCTAAGCCCGTGGGCTCAATGACTCAGTACGACAAAATCCGCGTTGGAGAAGGCGCTGATAAGAAATACCTAAAATACAACGAAATCGTTCCCATCGCCGACCTTAACGACATCGTTTTCGCCGCTTGGGACGTTTACCCCGCCAACGCCTACGAATCTGCCCTCAACGCTGAAGTCCTCAAGGAAAAGGACATCAACCCCGTTAAGGACGAGCTCGAGGCTATCAAGCCCTTGAAGGCCGCATTCGACCACAACTACGCTAAGCGCCTCGATGGCGACAACGTGAAGCAAGTGAAGGACCGCTGGGACATGACCGAGCAAATCCGCGAGGACATCCGCAACTTCAAGAAGGAAACCGGCGTTGACCGCGTGGTTGTGCTTTGGGCTGCTTCAACCGAAGTTTACGTGCCCGTTGACGAAAAGGTCCACGGCTCTCTCGCCGCCCTTGAGGCTGCCATGAAGGCCGACGACAAGGAGCATATCGCTCCCTCAATGTGCTACGCCTACGCCGCACTCTCCGAAGGAGCGCCCTTCATAATGGGAGCCCCCAACACCACTGTCGACATCCCCGCCATGTGGGAGCTTTCCGAAAAAACCGGAATGCCCATCGCCGGAAAGGACTTCAAGACCGGCCAAACCCTCGTTAAGTCCGGCTTCGCGCCAATCATCGGCACTCGCTGCCTGGGCCTCAGCGGCTGGTTCTCTACAAACATCCTCGGAAACCGCGACGGCCTGGTGCTTGACGAGCCCGCCAACTTCCGCACAAAGGAAGTCAGCAAGCTCTCTACCCTCGAGTCAATCCTCGTTCCAGAAGAGCAGCCTGACCTTTACACCGACTACTACCACAAGGTGCGCATCAACTATTATCCCCCGCGCAACGATAACAAGGAAGGGTGGGACAACATCGATATCTTCGGCTGGATGGGCTATCCCATGCAGATCAAGATCAACTTCCTCTGCCGCG
>JAMPBQ010000014.1 GCA_023666615.1 Clostridium sp.
CTGCAGCCTCACCGCCGAAAACGGCGAGCGCACCCTCATGCCGGTGGTGCGAGTCGACGGCCGCGAATTCTCCGCCGAGCAAATCCTTATCGCCACTGGCAGCGCCCCGGCGAGGCTTCCCATTCCCGGAGCCGACCTCACCCTCACCAGCGACGACCTCCTCAAGCTATCCGACCTCCCCAAAAGCATTGCCATTATCGGCGGAGGCGTCATCGGCATGGAGTTCGCCTCAATCCTCCAAGCTTTCGGCGTGGACGTTACGGTGATTGAATACTGCAAGGAAATCCTGCCTCCTTTCGACAAGGAAGTGGCCAAGCGCCTGCGCTCAATCCTGTCGCGCCGCGGCGTAAAGATTATCGTTGGCGCGGCCGTAAGCAAGATTGAGCAAGGCCCCGAAGGACTCGTCATAACCTACGCCGGGAAAAAGGGCGACGAGGCAATCCATTGCCAGACAGCCCTTATGGCCGTAGGCCGAAAGGCCGTTCTCCCGGAAGGTTGCGTTGAGGCCGGCATCAACGTGAACGCCCGTGGTTTCATCGAGACCGACCCTATGATGCGCACGTCATGCGCCGGCGTTTACGCCGTAGGCGACGTCAACGGCCGATGCATGCTGGCGCACGCCGCCTCCGCCCAGGCCAGAGTGGCCTTTGGCGACGACGTCGACATGGAGTATATCCCCTCTGCCGTATTCACATCCCCCGAATGCGCTATGGTAGGCCTCACCGAAGAGCAATGCCAAAAAGAGGAAATATCCTACGCTGCCGCTAAATCAATGTTTGCCGCCAACGGAAAGGCCCTAGCCATGGGCCAAGGCGAAGGCTTCGTCAAAGTCCTTTATAGCCCGGCCACCCGCCTGATGCTTGGCGTACACGTTATTGGCCCCCACGCCAGCGACATTGTCGCAGAGGCCACTGTATGCCTAACGCAGGGCGCCACCGTCGACGACGTGGCCCGATCAATCATCCACGGCCACCCCACCATCAGCGAGGCCCTGATGGCAGCATGCTCCGCCGCAAAATAATCCTGCATTTTTCCATTCATTCCCCTGATTCATCCGCCCTGATTTTCAAGGCGGATGAATCTTTTTCCCCCTCGCCGTGCCGATATGTGGACTTTTTTCGCTACCTTTGTAAAAAATATTGATTTATGACACACGGCTTGCAATCTAAATACCCTGTTTCCCGCATTTTCTCATGCCTGGCCATCGCCCTGCTATTCCTATTCAGCTCTTGCTCAAAGCCCTCCCCGGCGGAAATCCTCGCAAGCGCCGACGAGGCATTAGCCCAAGGCGAGCCTCAGGACGCCGTGGCAATTTGCCAATCCCTCGACATTGACGCCCTCCCCCCATCCCAGCTTTGCCACAGCTCGCTCATTTACGCAAAGGCCGCGCAGTTGGATGGCAAGCCAGAGCACATGGCCCTGGCGGCCGCCTCGCTCAAAAAAGCTTGCGCCATCAGCGTTGACTCCGTCACAACCTACATTTCATCCCTGCGCTATCCCGACATGGCCGTCCTCAGCGAGGTCTACGGCCTCTGCACATTCGATAGCTCAAGGCTCCCGATTGAGGAAGAAGCTGAAGATATAGTGGAATAATGCTCACAATCTACAAAGCCTCAGCCGGCTCGGGCAAAACATTCACCCTCGCCCGCGAATATATCCTCCTCCTTCTCGGCATCAAGGATGTCGAGGCCGCGGCTATGCAGGGCAATGTTGTCCCCGGCGCCGAGCCAAGGCCTTATAGGCTAAACCTTATCCCCGGCCCAACCCCGCGCCTGGCCCAGAACAACCGCCACCGCGCCATCCTGGCCATAACCTTCACCAGAAAGGCCACCGAAGAGATGAAAAGCCGCATCATCAGCGAGCTCCGCAAGCTGGCGCAGTCGCCCAATGATTCCGACTATGCCGCCGACCTTGAAAGGGACCTCCACTGTTCCCGCGCCGACCTCTCGGCATGCTCAAGGCTGGCCCTGAAGCAGCTCCTCTTCGACTATCAGAACTTCAACGTCTCCACCATCGACGCCTTCTTCCAGCGCGTGCTCCATACCTTCGCCCGTGAGCTCGACATACAAAGCGACTACAGCATCGAGCTCAGCGACCATGACGCCATGAAGGCCGCCGTCGGCACGATGCTCGACAATTTCAACATATCCGCCCCCGGCTCCACCCCTCTCGAAAGTTGGCTCTACTCATTCATGACCGAGAAGATTGAGGAAGGCGCCCAGGGCAACATCCTCAACCGACAATCAGGCGTCCACCGCTCCCTCGTCAAGCAGCTCTCCAAAATAGGACAGGAAAGCTTCAAGCCGTATTTCGAAAAGATGAAGGCCTACCTGTCACATCCCTCCAAGCCAATAGAGAAATTCCGCCGAGCCGTTGCAGCCCAAATCAAGCCAATCTCTGAAGAAATTCGCGCCATCGCCATGTCCGCATTTGGCCCGGGAGGCGTCCCCATCGATTGGATCGCCGTCAAGAGCGTTGCCCAAAATATGCAGGCCATCATCGATGGCGCCGACGTCTCTGTCAGCGACCTATGCTCTACGGCCTTCTTCCGCGACCTCGCAAACGGCTCTTCCGAAAAAAGCCCGTTCAAAAAAGGAAAAGGCAACGCCGACCAGGCGGCGATCGTCCAATCAGCATTTGCCGACATCCTCCGGCTCTCCGCCCGCAGGGAATATCTGCAGACCATCCGCTCAAGCCTCACCCAGCTGAGCCTCCTTTCTTTCGCTTGGCCATATCTGGAGCTCTTCACCAAGGACAACAATACTCTCCTCCTCTCCAACACAAATCATCTCCTAAAGCAAATAATCGGCGCCTGCGAGACACCCTTCGTCTACGAAAAAATGGGCATGCGGCTCAAGCATTTCCTCATCGACGAATTCCAGGACACTTCCCAAATGCAATGGGACAACCTACGCCCTCTCGTCCAAAACGACATCGAGGAGCAGGACAGCCTGGTAATTGGCGACGAAAAGCAGTCTATCTATCGATTCCGAAATTCCGACTCCGGCATCCTCCACTCGCAAGTGCAAGCCGATTTTGGCCCTTACTCCGTTTCCACCGGCCATGAGCCGGAAAAGAATACCAACTATCGGAGCTCGGCCGACGTTATACGTTTCAACAACACCCTATTCTCAATCATCGCCGAACAGCTCGGCATAGATGGTTACGAAAACGTAGTCCAGTCTATCAAAAAAGCCAACCTTTCTTACCGGGGAATGGTCCGTTGCGTCGTTAGGCCAAAGGCCGAGGAAGATGTATTCCGGCAAATGGCCGACCAAATCCTCAGGCAAATCAGCGAAGGCCAATACCGGCAAAGCGACATTGCCATTCTTGTGAACACCAACAAGGAGGCGCGCCGCGTCATTGAATTCATATTGGCCAATTACCAGGGCGTCCTAAACGTCGCATCCGACGAGGCCCTGATGGTCGCCTCCTCTTCCGCCGTGCAGATGGTGATTAGCGTACTGAAGAGCATCGACCAGGAATCATCGCGCCCCGGCGCCGAGGAGGCCGCCGCGCCAAAAAGCATATACCCATCCCGCGCCGAGGTGATGCGCAAAATTAATCGGTACCAATATTTCATGGGCCGCGAGGCCAACCGGTCCTCCGACCCGAAGGAAGCGGCCAAGGCCAGCACCCGCGCTATGCTCCATGCCCTCTCTGACGCCCCCGCGCCGGAGCTTGGAGTGGACGGCGTCCTGAATTTCCGCCCGGATTCCCTCCCGGCGCTGATTGATGACGTTATCCACATCCATTTCTCTCCTGAAGAGCGGACTAAGCACGGCGCATATTTATGCGCTTTGCTAGACGCCGCTGCCGAATATTGCGCCAACAATGTCGCATCCCTCCATGGCTTCATCGATTGGTGGAATGAGCAGTCAAAAAATCTCACCATTGGCGCCGACAGCAACGCAAATGCCCTAAAGGTGATGACCATTCACAAATCAAAGGGTCTCGAGTTCCACTGCGTCCATATCCCCCTCTGCAATTGGTCCCTCTCAATGGGCCTCCCCCCGGATGTATGGACCACTCTCCCCCCGGAGTTCGCCCAGTCGATTTTCCCCAGCCTGTCGCCGGAGCAGTCCAAGCGCCTCGCGCCTCCGGCCATGTTCGTAAAGCTTTTGTCCGTCAATGCCCTGCCCGACTCCCCTTTCCACGCCGAATACGCAAAGGAGCGCCGCGAGGCCATTGCCGATGCCCTAAATAAGACTTACGTTGCCTTCACCCGCGCCAAATCCGAGCTATGCATTTGGTACAAGCCCGCTGCATCCGGCTCATCTATCGGATTCTTCTTGCGGCAAGCCTTCGCCAAGGGCATGCCCGCCTTCTTCCGCCCTGACGCCATGCTCAACCTTGCATCCATCGAAAAGACAGAAGATGGCAACGTATGGCAGCTCGGCTTCCCCACGGTAATTCCCGATGACGACAAGGAGAAGGGCAGCCGCATAAATAAGTTCGAGACAATCCCCTATGCCGTATATCCCATCGAAGGAAAATCCCTTTTGATGGGCGCCGACCAGGGTCGCGAGTTGGAAAAGGACATAGATGACGTCCCTCCTCCCCCCGCGCCCGTCCCGGCCGACGACGACAGCGCCGAGGCTATGGATCTCCTCCAGGATGGTCTGGCCATGCACGAAATTATGTCGCGCGTGCTCCGCCCCGCCGACGTTGACAGGGCCGTCCGCCTCGTGTGCGGTCGCCTCCGACTCGAAGCTGGCGCCGCCGCCCGCTACGCCGATTTGGCGCATTCCATCGTTGAGATGCCTGCCCCGGAAATTCGCCGATGGTTCGCCGATTTTGACCGCGCCCTGGTCGAAGCCCCTATTTATCTCCGCGACGGAGATTCTACCCGCCGCCCCGACCGCGTCGTGGTTTGCCCCGATGGATGCGTCGATATTGTTGATTATAAATTCACTTCCAATCCCTCACACGTCGGCCTCGACGCCCATGTCGCCCAGGTTCGCCAATACGCTTCCCTGATGCGCGATATGGGCCACGCCCGCGTTAGGGCTTATCTCCTGTATCCACGCCTGCGACGCATCGTGCCCGTGGAAAGCTGATTCTCCCATTATGATTCTCCAGTCCATAAACATAGCAAACTTCAAGAACATCCCCCAGTGCAAGCTTGAATTCTCCCCTAAATTCAACTGCCTCCTGGGCGACAACGGCATGGGCAAGAGCAATCTCCTCGACGCCATATATTTCCTCAGCTTTTGCAAGAGCTTCACGGGCGTCGCCGACTCTATGCTCATTTCCCGCGGCCAGGATTTCTCTTTGATTCAAGCCGAGTATTCGCGCCGCTCCAATCCCGAATCATTGTCCGCCGCCCTGCGCAAAGGTCGCCGCAAAAGCCTCAAGAGAAGCGGAAAGGAGTATCAAAAGCTTAGCCAACACATTGGCGCCTTCCCACTAGCCCTCGTTTCCCCGGCCGACATGGAGCTCGTAAACGGCTCCGGCGAGGAGCGGCGCAAGCTCATGGATGTCGTCATTTCCCAGACCGACGCGCGCTATCTCGACGCCCTTATCAGGTATTCACGGGCCTTGGAGCAGCGCAACAGCCTTCTGCGCGACGGCATTGCCGACCCCGCGCTCTACATGGCCATCGAAGGCATAATGGAGGTCTCCGCCGCCTACATTTGCTCCGCCCGCGCCAAATGGGTCGCACAGCTCTCTGACCTCTTCCAAAAGTACTATTCCGCAATAGCCGGCCCCGATGAGATTCCATCTCTTTCCTACGTTTCCCACCTCGCCGACCCGAAAGTGCGCTTAACTGCCCTGTTCGACGAAAGGAGGGCCCGAGATGCCGCGCTAAAGTACACAACAGCCGGCCCGCACCGCGACGACATCGACATGCAGATTTCATCCCTCCCAGTGCGCCGCTCTGCCTCCCAGGGACAATCAAAGACTTACACTATCGCCATGCGCCTGGCCCAGTACGAATTTCTCAAGGAGGCCACGGGCCTAACTCCGCTCCTCCTCCTCGACGATATTTTCGACAAGCTCGATGCCACCCGCGTCGAAAAGATTATGTCGGTGGTCTCTAGCCCAACATTCGGCCAAATTTTCATCACCGACACCAACCGAAAGCACCTTGACGAAATCCTCCAGCATGGCTCCGGCGACTACGCCCTATGGAAGGTGCATAACGGTATTTTCGATAAACTCTGACGCCCTACCCTATGAAAAAAAGAGAAGCCCTGACCGTAGGCCAAATAATAGAGCAAGCCATCGCCGAAACTGGCAACAGCCAAGAATACGACCGACAAATGGCAAGCTTCCTTTGGGCTGACGTCGTCGGCCCTGCAGTCAACCGCCTTACAACACGCCGATGGGTCGATCGAGACGTCCTGCACGTTTGCATCACATCCGCCTCGCTGAAAAACGAACTAAAATTCCTGGTCCCCCGCCTGGTGGAAAACCTCAACCGCGCCGTCGGCCGCCCCGTCCTCTCCAACATCATCATCCACTAACCCACTTTATACTTCATACTCAATACTTTTTACTCAATACTTTATACTTTATACTCAATACTTTATACTCAATACTTTATACTTTATACTCAATACTTTATACTCAATACTTTATACTTTATACTCAATACTTTATACTCAATACTTTATACTTTATATTCAATACTTTATACTTTTTTTCCAAAAAAATGCACCTCCTCAGCCTGCAAATGCGTTTCAACGATCTCGACATGTTCGGGCACGTTAACAACACCGTTTACCTACAATACATGGACCTCGGAAAAGAAGAATACATTAAGCAAGTTATCGGCGACATGTCCCAGGCCCAAAACGAAGCCCTCGTAATCGTTAACATCAACTGCGACTTCTGCCAAATTTCCCTCTACCGCGAGCCCCTTGAAGTGCGCACCCATGTCGAGGCTATCGGCAAGCACAGCGTTGTTTTCCAGCAAGAAATCGCCAACAAAGCCACAAACGAAATCAAGTGCCGATGCCGCACCGTAATGGCCGGATTCTCCCCCTCCTCCAACGAAACAATCGAAATCCCCCTCCGTTGGCGCCACTCAATCTCCGCCTTCGAAGGAAAGCCCCTATAACTCTCTGTTAAGTAAAGTGTTAAAAAACAAAAGTCAAAGCCTCGTAGAGGCTTCATTGTGATTAACCCCAGGCTGCGCCTGGGGTCTCTGATAATTAAAAGGAGGTAAGCCTTGTAGAGGCGTCTTGTGGTTACGACATTACACATTTTTTGCATAATCCCTCCTTTTTGTAACGCCCCAGCGGCTTTTTGTTGCGCAGCCGCTTGGTTGCCCCCTCCCATTTTGCTACCTTTGCCCAAATTTTTACGTTACATCCATGAAAAAATATTTCCTCATTTTCGCAATGCTTGTGGCCTATGTATGCGCTTCAGCCGCCCCCGACCCTAATTTCCACATCTACATTTGCCTCGGCCAGTCAAATATGGAAGGCGCTGGCAACATCGAGCCTATCGACCGAGCCGACGTCCCCGAACGCTTCAAAATGATGGCCGCCGTTGATTTCTCTGCCCCAGCTCGCCAAAAATACTCATGGTATGTCGCCACGCCGCCCTTGGTGCGCCAGAGCACTGGCCTATGCCCCGCCGACTGGTTCGGCCGCACAATGGTTGACAACCTCCCGCAGGACGTGAAGGTAGGCGTTATATGCGTTGCAGTTGGCGGATGCAAAATCGAGCACCTCGATAAGAACTATGACGACGCCGAGCTTGCCTCCCAGCCCGATTGGTTCAAGGCATTCATGGCCGCCTACGGAAATCATCCATATCAAGTTATTGTCGATTGCGCGAAGAAAGCCCAAGAGCAAGGTGTGATCAAAGGTATCCTCCTCCACCAGGGCGAATCTAACAATTGCGACCAAACTTGGCCCGCTAAGGTCAACAAGGTCTACACCGACCTTCTCTCCGACCTCGGCCTCAGCGCAAATGACGTACCCCTTATCGTCGGCGAGCTCGTCCAGACATCCCAAGGCGGAGCTTGCGGCGCCCACAACCCCATCATCAACTCTCTCCCGCAGACTATCCCCACCGCCCACGTTGTTTCTTCCGGCAACCTGGAGCAAAAAGGCGACGGCCTCCACTTCACTTCCCATGCCTACCGCGTCCTCGGCGGACGATACGCCGCAGCCATGCTAAAGACAATGGGCATCTCCGACCCCGTCATAAAATACACCGAAGAAGAGCCCTTCGTTCCCGAGCCTAAGCCCGAAGAGGGCGACTTCGTGTTTGACCTTAAGCAATTCAATCCCAAGATTTGGGCCGATGGATCTTGGGATGCCTCTGCCTCCACTTTCGTAGCCGGACAATACGGCTTCGGCGGTTGGGAGTACGACAAGCCTATCGACCTTTCCGGCTACAAGTACATCGTGGCCGAGCTCGAAAAGCCACAAAGCAACGGCGCGAAATTCCGCGTATTCGACACCGCCAGCTATTGGGTATGCCCTTACAGCCGCGACTTCGGAGACGCCACTCTCATTGTGGCCGACCTTGACGGTATGATGAAGCAGGTCGACGAAAACGACGCCTCTAAAGGCATCGTGCCCGTCAACACAAAGGCAATCTACCGAGTTGGTTTCTGGGCTTATGGCAATCAGCCGATAAAAATCAAGCAGGTGTTCGCCACCAACAATAATCCTTACGACGGCGTCGCATCCATATCAGCCGGAGATCCCGACCGCGAATTTTTCAATATCCAAGGCATGCGCCTTGATGTTGCCGACGCTTCCGCGCTCCCTTCAGGCATATACATCGTCAACGGCAAGAAGGTGCATATCAAATAGCGCGTCATTTCCATTAAGTTTTTTTAACATATAAGGTGGCCTTTTTTTCTCAAAAAAGGGCTACCTTTGCTTTAAATCCTTTCGAGGAGATTTTGAGGATTCCGGAGCTTTTGAGGCCTGGGATTCCTTATTTTTTACTATCTCACAAACTACTTTTATCATGGCTATAACTTACATGACCCGAGAGGGATACAAGAAAAAAATGGAAGAAATCGCTTACCTCGAATCGGTAAAGCGTCCCGAAGTGTCTCGCGCCATCGCCGAGGCCCGTGACAAAGGCGATCTATCCGAAAACGCTGAATATGACGCCGCTAAGGAAGCGCAAGGCCTTCTGGAAATGAAAATTTCTCAGCTCAAGGACCTAGTCGCCAACGCCCGCATTCTCGACGAAAGCAAGCTTAACACCGATGAGGTGCAGATCCTCAACAAGGTGAAGATTAAGAACGTCGCCAACGGCGCCACTATGGAGTACACAATCGTCGCAGACTCTGAGGCGAACCTCAAGGAGAAAAAAATCGCTTCCTCCACACCCATCGCGCAAGGACTGCTCGGACACAAGCTCGGCGAAGTCGTCGACATAAAAGTCCCCTCCGGCATGATGAAGTTCGAAATCGTCTCCATCTCCTTCTAATCCCGCAAAAAATGCCAACTATATTCTCCAAAATAGTCGCAGGCGAAATTCCCTGCTGCAAAGTGGCCGAAGACGAGCGCCATTTCGCCTTCCTCGACATCAATCCCGTCGCTAAGGGCCACACGCTCGTAATCCCCAAAAAGGAAGTCGACTACATCTACGATCTCTCCGACCAAGAGCTCGCCGACCTCCACGTTTTCGCGAAAAAAGTGGCAGCCGCAATCTCCCGCGCAATCCCTTGCAAAAAGGTCGGCCAGGCCGTCGTTGGACTCGAAGTGCCCCACGCCCACATACACCTGATTCCTATAAATAAGGAATCCGACATGTACTTCGACAAGGAGCATCTTAAGCTCTCCTCTGAAGAATTAAGCCAAATCGCCAATCAAATAGCCCAAAATTTCAATAATGATTAAGACAATTCTAAAGGCTTCCGCCATCGCTTCTGTGGCCATTCTCGCCGCATGCTCCGGCAACAAGGGATGGACCGTTAGCGGCAAAATTCAAGACCCCGTGCAAGGCGTGAAAGTTGCCGTGGACGGTTTCGGCCCATTGGGCACATGGTACAACATCGATTCCGTTGAGGTTTCAAAAAACGGCGACTTCAAGTATCGCGCCTTCCAGGGTTCGCCTTACCCCGATGTATATCGTCTCACATATGGCGGAAAGAGCGTTTACTTCCCCATTGATTCCCTTGAATTCGTTAAGGTCACAGCTTCCGCCGCTAATTTCGACAAGGATTATGAGCTCTCCGGCTCCGACCTCGCCGCTCAGCTGATGGCAGTAGACAAGCTTATCTCTGCCGCCGCCGCTAAGGATCCCAACGCCTCTTCAGACGCCGCCCTTAAGCGCCAGCTGGCCGAAATTGCCCTATCCGACACCATAGGCATCACCTCCTACTATCTCATCAACAAGACAATAGCCGGTAAGCCCATCTTCAGCGACGGCGATAAGAACGACGTGCGCCTGATTGGAGCCGTGGCCAACAAGTTCGCGCAGCGCCTCCCCAATGACCCGCGCACCGCCTTCCTCACTCAGCGATTCCTCGCCGCCCGCAAAAGCCTCGGCATGGGAGCGCAGAACACCACCGTCGTGGAAGTCCCCGAAATGGGCCTGATTGACATTGATCTTTACGACGTCAAGGGCAAGAAGCAAACCCTTTCTGACCTCGCCAAAAGCAAAAAGATTACCGTTCTCAGCTTTACGGCATACTCTCTCGATGCCTCTACGCCATACAACATCGAGCTCAACAAGGTCTTTGAGAAATACCCCGGTCTGGGCATTTACCAAGTAGCTTTCGACGCCGATGAGGCTCAATGGGCTAAATCAGCCGCCAACATGCCTTGGACCGCCGTGCGTTACGACCCCACAAAGGGCGACACTCTCCTGCGTCTGTACAACGTTGGTGCCCTCCCCGCAACATTCATCATAAACGGTGACGGCGACCTCGTAGAGCGCGTTACCGACCCCACCCAAATCGACGCCGCCATCCGCAAACACATCTAATAAAAATACCCACACACAATAAAGGGCCCTCGCGAACAATTTCGCGGGGGCTTTTCCTTCCCCCCTTATCCCCCATAATCCCGTCCAGTCCCCGGCCTCGTAGAGGCCGATTATGATAAACCCCAGGCCTGCGGCCTGGGGTTTATCACTTTCTATAAGCAAAGCCTCGCAGAGGCGTCTTGTGGCAGCGGCCAAAGCTCAATCTATCTCCAGCAAGAATGACACCACATGGTAATCATTCAAAAACTCAGGATACTCCCGGCATCGCGCCCCCACCTTCATCCTATCAAAAGGAATAGGGCCGCCAATAATAGGGTCGCCATAAACCGGCGCGGAATAATCCGAATCATTCTTCAGCGCGAACGCCACCAAATTCTCCAAATCGCCCTTATCCTCTACGTCAGGCATCCTATCTATATTGTCAAAGAGCAGTCCGTCCAACTCGCCGGCCTTTACATGCTCATATATTTTCCTTGCGATTCGGGCAAAATCGCCCTCCGCGCATTCCGACATATCGAAATAAAGGATTGTCTGGTCCTCTTTGGGGCGGTCGTTCAGCTTGAACTTGTCATTCGGGTCTATCACAAGCACCGACACGCCCTTCTGAAACATTCTCTCAAACTCTATCGACTTATCCAGCGCCGAGAAGAACTCGTCCTCAAAATCCTCACTCAACAAAGACATAACAAAAAGAATTAAAAAACAATAATGAAATTCAAGTCATAATCCGCGTCTCTTTCTCCCACAAGCCTCCCACCGCAACGCCATCTCTTATAATTGGCCGATGGCAGCCCGCAAACGGCCACCATCAGCCAATACTTAATACCTTATACTCTATACTTTATATTTTATCCTTAATACTTAATACTTTATACTTTATACTTTATACTTAATACTTAATACTTTTCTACTTTAACTTCGTTCCACGAAGTTAAATGTCCTCTTCAATGCCAAATTCATCGTCTACTCCGAGGTCGTCGTCAAACAATCCTCCGTCAGCATCGCCCTTGGCTTCGATCGCCTTTTCTTCAGCCGCTGAATCAACCTGAACCGATTCTTCCGCCTTCTTTGGCGCAGGATGCATTCCATTGTGGTCGGCGGCAAACATTGCCTCCGTGATCTTTGCCTGCAGCTCTTCTGCCAGCTCAGGATTGTCCTGGATCATCTTCTTCGCCGCGTCGCGGCCCTGCGCCAGCTTCATGCCGTTGTAGCTGAACCAGCTGCCCGACTTCTGTATGATGTCATAGTCTACGCCCAGGTCTAGTATCTCGCCGGCCTTGGAGATGCCCTCGCCAAACATTATGTCAAACTCCGCGCGACGGAAAGGCGGGGCCACCTTGTTCTTCACCACCTTGATGAAGGCTCGCTTGCCTAGCACGTCATCCCCGTCCTTGATCGGATTGCGTGAGCGGATGTCGATGCGCACCGATGCGTAAAATTTCAGTGCGTTGCCGCCTGTGGTGGTCTCCGAGGGCCCAAACATTACCCCAATCTTCTCGCGAAGCTGGTTGATGAAGATGCATGTGGTGTTTGTCCTGGAGATGGCGCCGGTCAGCTTGCGCATAGCCTGCGACATCAAGCGCGCCTGAAGGCCCATGTTGCGGTCGCCCATCTCGCCCTCTATCTCATTCTTCGGCGTCAGCGCCGCCACGGAGTCAATCACGATTATGTCGATTGCCGATGAGCGTATCAGCTGCTCTGCGATTTCCAGCGCCTGCTCGCCATTGTCCGGCTGCGAAATGAGGAGCTCGTTCACGTTCACCCCAAGCTTCTCGGCATAGAAGCGGTCGAATGCGTGCTCGGCGTCGATTATCGCCGCGATGCCTCCGTTCTTTTGCGCCTCCGCTATAGCGTGGATGGCCAGCGTTGTCTTGCCTGACGATTCCGGCCCGTAGATCTCTATGATGCGTCCCTTGGGATAGCCGCCGACGCCAAGCGCGTAATTCAGGGCTATCGACCCGGAGGATATAACGTCTACCTTCTCCACCACATCATCCCCAAGCTTCATCACCGCGCCCTTGCCGTATGATTTTTCAATCTTTCCCAGCGCCTGTTTCAGAGCGTCAAGCTTTGCGTCCTTCTCCGACGCTGCGCCATCCGCCTTGGATGCCGCCTTCTTCGTGGCGGCCTTCTTTGCCTTCTCTGTTGCTGCCATGTCTATGTCGTTTTTATTTATTTCAAATTAAAAAATCTTCCAAATCTCATCAATTCTTATAAGCCTTATTTATCTTATAAGCCTTTTTAATCTTATAGGCCTTTTTAATCTTATCAATCCTTATAAGCCTTATAAGCCTTATTAATCTTATAAGCCTCATAAGCCTTATTAATCTTATAAGCCTTATTAATCTTATCAATCACAACGCCTCGCCAACCCAAGCCCCACCCGAACTTTCTGATGCAAAGTTAGCGCCTCATCCGTGCCAAAACATAGCGCACCTGCGCTAACAAAAGTTAAATCCACACATCCCGCAAACATTATCATTTTTCCTTTGTTCTAATAGTACAGAGCAAGAAATACTTTTTCCATTGCAAGAAATGTGATAATGATTGGTTTATTATCTTTTTAGGAGATGCCGGGAGGCATCTCCTAAATTGTTTTTATCTGGTGCATCAATGTAGGGATGCACCCTGGTGCATCCGTCACCCATAAGGCGTCCTACTGCTTCACAAGCCCGGTAATCTGAAGCACTATCTTCTTATGCTTCTTGTCATTGGTGCGCACAGTCACCGACTTATGCACCTCCCCAAGCTGATTGCGCGGATTAAACTGCACCCTGATCTTCCCGCTCTCGCCTGGCCCTATAGGCTCCGGCGGATAAGTCGGCCTCGTGCATCCACAAGCCGATTTGGCGGAGATTATCACCAGCGGCGAATCCCCGGTATTGGTAAATTCGAACTCGCACTCCACCATAGGTCCGCCTTCGCTCACGGTCCCGAAGTCATGCTGCTTGGCCTTAAACTCCGCCGTGGCGCCCTTGCCTGCGGCAAAGGCCGCCGCGCAGATCGTCAGCATCAGCATTAGAAATATCTTTCTCATCTCTTTTCTCTTATCTATTTGCGCTCCATCTGCTTGAAATAAAAGTCTATGACGTCGCGTGCGGCTATGAACGAGCTGATTTCGTTGTTCAGCACTCGCCTCTCGCCCACCTTCAGCATAGCCTCTATCTCAGGATTCTGGTAGAAATGGTTGCGCAGCTGCTCGTTGATCGTCTCAAACATCCAGTAACGGCTCTGCTCGCGCCGCCTGCGCTCAAAATAGCCGTTCTCCTTCACAAAAGCGAAATACCGGTCTATCATGTCCCACAGCTCGTCAATGCCCAGCCCGTAATAGCCCGAATAGCATAGCACCTCGGGCGTCCAGCCAGACGCCGTCGGCGGAAACAGGTGCAGCGCGTTGCGGAATTGGGCCTGCGCTAGCCTGGCGCGGTCCACATTGTCGCCGTCGGCCTTGTTTATGGCTATCCCGTCGGCCATCTCCATGATGCCGCGCTTGATGCCCTGAAGCTCGTCGCCGGTGCCAGCAAGCTGTATCAGAAGGAAGAAGTCAACCATCGAATGCACCGCTGTCTCGCTCTGCCCTACGCCCACAGTCTCTACGAAAATGGTGTCATAGCCCGCAGCCTCGCACAGTACTATCGTCTCCCGCGTCTTGCGGGCAACGCCGCCCAGCGATCCCGCCGACGGGCTGGGGCGGATAAACGCCCCATGCTGCTGCGACAGCTTCTCCATCCTCGTCTTGTCGCCAAGAATGCTACCCTTCGTGCGCTCGCTCGATGGGTCGATAGCCAGCACCGCCAGCTTGCCGCCATGCTCCAGCACATGCATGCCGAATACGTCGATCGACGTGCTCTTTCCTGCCCCCGGCACCCCGGTGATGCCAATGCGCCGGCTGTTCCCGCTGTAGGGGAGGCACTTTTCTATCACCTCCTGCGCCACGTCCTGGTGCGTCGGCTGCATGCTCTCCACTAGCGTCACAGCCCTGGCCAACGTCGTGACATCTCCCTTCACAATCCCCTCCACCAGCTCCGAGGGTGTGAGCAGGGGCTTGCGCTTGTGCCTCTTCAGGTAGGGGTTCACGCTTGGCGGCTGCGCCACTCCGCTGTTCACCGCCAGGCCGCTGTACTGCGAATCATTCTCTGGATGCTCCATTAATTCTTGTTTTTTTCTCTCTCAATAAGCCACTTTCACGTCCTTTGCCGCTGGCTTCCACAGGCCGCGGTTCCGAAGAAGTGCGTCTACGCTCGGCTCATGCCCGCGGAAGCGCACATAAAGCGTCATAGGGTCTTCGCTGGCGCCTGCCTCTAGCACATTCTCCTTGAAGCTCTTGGCCGTCTCGGCGTCAAAGATGCCCTTCTCCTTGAAATGCTCGAATCCGTCGCAGTCCAGCACCTCTGCCCAAAGGTAAGTGTAATACCCCGATGCATAGCCGTCGCTGCCAAAGATATGCTTGAAGTATGGCGAACGGTAGCGGTAAGTCAGCTCCGCGGGCATTCCCAGTTTCTTGCTCACCTGTTCCTCAAAGGCGAATACGTCGGTGTCGCCCTCGGGATTCAGCTTGCCGTACTCAAGGTCCAGCAGGGCGGCCCCTACAAGCTCGGCCGTGGTGAAGCCCTGATTGTGCGTTGCCGATGCCTGAAGCTTGTCTATCAAATCCTGTGGCATGGGCTCGCCGGTCTTGTAGTGGTGGGCGTACATGGCCAGCATCTCCGGCTCAAATGCCCAATGCTCATGTATCTGCGAGGGAAGCTCCACAAAGTCACGGTCCACGTTGGTGCCCGCCAGCCCCGCATAGTTTGCCTTAGTCAGCATCCCGTGCAGGCCGTGCCCGAATTCATGGAACATGGTCTCTACCTCGTCAATCGTAAGAAGTGAGGGGGCGTCGCCAGTCGGCTTGGAGAAATTCCCCACGTTGTACACCACAGGCCTGGTCCAGCTGCCGTCGGCGTTGTGCTTGGCCGTAAGGAATTCGCTCATCCATGCGCCCTGCCTCTTCGAGGCGCGGGGGAAATAGTCGGTCATGAACACTGCCACATGATCGCCGCTCTTGGAGTCAGTCACATCGTACACATCCACTTCATCATAATATTTCGGCGCCTCGGGCATGGGGGTGAATTTCACGCCGTAAAGCTTCTCTGCCATCGTGAAGATGCCATTGCGCACTGAATCAAGTGCAAAGTACTCCCGCACCACAGCCTCGTCCAGGTCATATTTCTGCTTGCGCGCCTTCTCGGCGTAATAGTAATAGTCCCAAGGCGCTATCTTGAAGTTGCCCCCTTCGTCGTTGGCTAGCTTCTGCATCTCCGCCACCTCTTCGCCTACGCGAGCCTTGGCAGGCTCCCAGATTTGCATCAAAAGGTCCTCTGCGGCCTTCACCGACCCTGCCATTACGTTGTCGGTCATATACGCGCCGAAGTTCTCAAAGCCCAAAAGGGCGGCCTTCTTGGCGCGGGCCTGAAGAATCTTGTTGATCACCGGTTTGTTGTCATATTGCCCTTCCGACGCCAATGAGGTGTAGCCCTTGTACATTTCCTCGCGCAGCGAGCGGTCGTCGGCGTACTGCAGAAGCGGAAGGCGGCTCGGCGCGTGCAGCGTGAACACGTATCCTTCCTTGCCGCGCTCCTTGGCGGCGTCGGCGGCCTGGTCTATGCTGCTCTGCGGCAGGCCTGCCAGGCGAGCCTCGTCGGTCACGTTGATCTCAAATGAGTTCGTGGCGGCCAAAAGGTTCTTGTTGTATTGCAGATACAGGTTCTGAAGCTCGGTGTTAAGCGCCTTCAGCTCTTCCTTCTTCTCCGCGTCGAGAAGCGCTCCGGCGCGGGTGAAGTTCTTGTAATATTTCTCCACGAGCCTGCGCTGGTCGGTGGCAAGGGCGTCGCGCCCGTCATATACGGCCTTCACGCGCTGGAAGAGCGAATCGTTCATCAGCATGTTGTCGCTCTGCGCGGTCACAGCCGGGAAAAAGATTTCCGAAATTGAATCTAGCTCGGGCGAGGCGTTGCTCTCTGTCAGGGCGTACATAACCATTGACACGCGGTCAAGGATCGGGCTCGAGTTCTCAAGAGCCAAGATGGTGTTCTCAAAGCTCGGTTCCTCGGCGTTGGCTATAATCGCCTCAATGTTCGCGTTCTGCTCCTCAAAGCCTGCCTCCATAGCCGGAAGATAGTGCTCATGCTTGATTTCCTCAAATGGAGGTATCTGATACTCTGTGGCGTACCCCGCGATGAACGGGTTCTCCGATTTCTTTTCTGACTTACACATGGTGGTTGCGGTTGCTACTGCGGCAAGGCATGCAATGGTCAAGATTGGTTTCTTCATTTATGTTGTTTTTAGTTTTCGCAAAAGCATATTTTATAAATAACGCCTCCGCACCCAAATTATTGCCCCTCACTCAAAAAAATCCACATAATTTCCTGAATCTCCCTCTCTGCGTTGACCCATCCCGCTCCGCCACGGTCCCACAATCGCCTAACGGCTCGTCATGGACGCCCGCCGCGCTGCAGCGCATCAATCGCCAGCGCCGCCAGCCGCATCCCGAACGTCGCAGTCACCGCCATACAGCTCCCCTTCGGCTCCCCCTTGATTGGCTCCTCACTGTAGACGCATCTGAATTTCCTCTTCGGAAACACCCCTTCTTTCTTGAACCTCTCGCGCAGAGCCCGCGCCAGCGGGCACCCCCTCACCTTCCAAAACTCCGCCTCCTCAACCATCGACGGATCAACCCTCCGGGCGGCCCCCATCGACGAAAATAGCCTCAGCCCCTTTATCGAAGTCGCATGCAGTATCAGCGCCGCCTTGTCCCCCACAGAGTCAATGGCGTCTATCACCGCGTCATACCCCTCCAGACCGAACTCCCCGGCCGTTTCTGCCGTGTACCGACGCTCCAGCGCCAAAATCTCCCCGTCGCAAACCGTCCGCAGCCTCTCGGCCAAGGCCTCAACCTTGCTCTGCCCCAGAGTCTGCTTAGTAGCCGCAAGCTGCCTGTTCATGTTGCTCGCCTCCACGCGGTCAAAGTCCACCAGCGTGATATGCCCCACGCCGGTCCTGGCCAGCGCCTCGGCGCACCAGCTCCCCACTCCGCCGCAGCCAAAGAGGATCACCCTACCCCGCTTCAGACTCTCAATAGCCTCCGCTCCAAAAAGAAGCTCCGTCCTCGATTCCATCAAATAAATCCGTAAAATCCGTTTTAAATTAAGAAAAACTCAAAAAAATCCGTGAAATCCGTGGCAATTCAAACCAAATCATGCGTCATTTTACCAAAACCCGCTTGGCCGTCTGCCCGTCACTCACGATATAAAGCCCCGGCTCAAGCTCAACCATCGTCAGCCCAGCCGGCGCCAAATCATCATATCGCATCACGCCGTCCACGCCATACACCCTTATGCGCACCGGCGCCCCGGCCTCTATCGCCAGCCTATGCCCGCGGCAATATGCGTCCCACCCAGCGCTTCCGGCCTCAACAATCGACGCCGTGTAATCCCCGATGCCGATATTGTCCACCATGAAACGCTTCCCAGCGGTCTGCCGCACGCGCACGCGGCCATTCCCGGCCTTGTTCACGGCAAACGAATACTCCTTATAGTCATTGCTGTTGACAGTCGCCATCCCGGCCTGAGCCCACTCCTTGCCCCCATCCAACGAATACTCCAGCGCGAATGTGCATTGCCCCTCGCTTGAGTTCCACTGCTTGGCCCACACAGTCACAGTCCCAAGCCCATGCTCCTTGTCGCTCGTCATCTCGATGCAGCTGTTCGAATTCTTGCCCATCCTCACGCCCTGCCTGTCAAGCACGTCCCTGTCATCAGGCCAAATTCCCGCGTTTGAAAAGTGCCATGTCGCATAGGCCCCCGCATAGTCGCAGCCATTGTACGTATCGCACCCCTCGGCGTCCTCCTCGAAATCTTCAAGAAATTCCCGCCTCTCGGCCACTTCGCCATAGATGTACATTTCATCGTTAACATAGTCGCCGGCCTCCGCCAGGAGCAATTTCCCGTATTTCCCGGCCTTCTCGCCGTTGATGCGCCCATATATCGTCTCCTGTTCAGGGTCTATCGTAATGGAATGCCCCCAATCTGCCTTGTCGGCGCTGATCTCAAACGGCGCGTCTACGCTCAGCCTTATCGGATCCTTCACGTTCTCAATGCTCAGCCCGATCTCCTGCGCCTCGCCCGGCATCCCCGGCTCGCCCTCGAAATAGGGCGACGACATAAGCTCAATGAACGGTATCGCCTCCCCGGTGGTGAATTTCACATCGTTCGACTGCAGATGCGCCGACGCCAGCCTGTAGCTGTATTCTGTCTCCGCCTCCAAATCCTCTATCAGATACTCCCCTTTGGCCGCATCCACCGTGTAGCGCACTGGCTCCGCCAACCCAGCCTCGCTCAGAGTCAGCGTGTAAGTCGTCCCGTCGCCAACGTATGTCCACGAAGCCATCGCCGAGCAGTCTGTCACATACCGCGGCTCATTTGCCGGAATGCCGGCCACGGCCCTGGCTTTGGCCGTTATGCTTTGCTTCAGCTCTCCGCTGGCTATGTAAATCTCCGAGGCGTACTCTCCCTCTGCCGCGGCCGTAATGCTCAACTTGAATACGGCCCCGTCGTCGCCGCAGGCAGCCTTGGCGCTGATTGTGGAGGGCGACGCCGCAAAGACCCCGCCGCTGGTGGAAATCTTCACATCCTCCTTCAGGTTCACGCCCTTCACCCTTATTTCCTTCTCTGCCTTCACCCCCACGGCCACTGTGCCCATGTCAGCCTCATTGCCGCCAACAACCGCTAGCGTCGGCTCGCCATTGGCGCTCCACCGCTCAGCCTTCTTGTCGCCCCAGATGTACTCCGCCATCTCAGGATGATCGATGAAAGGGTTGCGGTTGTGCTGGAATCCGTACACGGCCTCATTCCTGGCTATCTCCTTCGAGCTCACCGGGTCCTGCCTGTGCCACTTCAGCAGAAGCTCCACAGCCCAGCTCTTGAACGCCGGATAGCTGTTCCCCGCCAGCATGTCCGAATGCCAGTCGTCAATCAAGTGGTTGTAGCAGGCCGCCATGTAGAAATATGACCTCGCGAAATCCCCCTTGTACTCGTCGTCCGGCTCAAACACAGTCCCAGAATACCCCGGGAACGTGCATTTCCCAAGCTTGCCCAGCGCCTTGATTCCGTTCGGCGCCGAAAGCGTCGTGCCGTTGGCGCACTCCCCGTATGGGTAATTGCTCCTCTGCCCGTTCACCTTCCCGTCTGTCGGGTAGATGTGGAATCCGTCGCTGTACATCGGCGACGCGTCGTCAAACCAGCTCTTCGGCATTGAATGCTCCCTGTTGTAGCAATCCCCCACCGCTCCATAGCTTCCGCACTGCTCCCGGCTGTAGGTCCAATGCTTGGTGCTGTACATATCCCAAATCGTGCCGTCCGCCCTAGTGTCTGTCGTCCGATACATAGTCCAGAGCCCCGAGTACCCTACGTTCGTATGCTCAAAAACCACGCTGTTCAGCGCCTCAATCAGCGCCTGTCCTCCCTTGCCCTCGCAAGAAGAATAATATCCGGCCGGCGCCTCAGCCGCGGCGTAAAGCCCCGCGCCCAAAAAAGCGCCCAGGGCCCAGCCCTTAAAAAAACAAAATCTCATCGCTAATCAGTTAAAAAACCAGCGCGCAAAGATAAAAAAAAATTCCCCAAAAACAAAAAAGCCCGCCCCCAAAAGCGCCAGCCCTGTTTCGTTGCGTGCGCGAGCTCCGCTCGCCCCTCAGCCAGCCCCCAAAAAAAGCGCCAGCCCTGTTTCGTTGCGTGCGCGAGCTCCGCTCGCCATTCATTATCCCGTTAAAAGAAAAAGGTTTCAAAAAAGATGTGTTGTTCAGTGTTCCGGCCGAAGGCCGGAAGCCCCAAACAGCCCCATTATTTCCGCCCAGTGCGCCTGGGCCCTT
Source organism: Clostridium sp. (assembly GCA_023666615.1). GTDB lineage: Bacteria > Bacteroidota > Bacteroidia > Bacteroidales > Muribaculaceae > CAG-873. The sequence continues at coordinate 20,819 of JAMPBQ010000014.1, forward strand.
AAAGTCATTCGCGGGGCCGCCTCCGATTCCGCTCGATAGTGCCCGTCAGCACGGCTGTCAAATACGGATTCTCGGCCGTAGACCGTATCCGCATAATCCTCCGGAAACGGCCATACTTATACTTCCGCGGATCATAACGCACCACAAGCTCCACGCTGTCCCCTGGCTCAATCGGCTCCTTCGAAACAGAAGGCACAGTGCAGCTGCAGTCGCTGAAAACGTTGATGATCGCCACCGGCTCATCCCCGCGGTTATACACCGTAAAAATCCCCGTCACAACGCTGTCCCCCTTGATCTCCCCAAGGTCCACAGTGGCCTCCTTCAGCTCCAGCCGCCCCCCGCGGCGCCCAACAGAATCAGCAATCGAATCACCCATCCTAAAACAAAACCCGTCAAACCGCGCCCCAAAAACCAGCGCCGCCATCAAAATCAAAATCTTAACTCGCATTTCTATCTCACCTAAAAACATCCCTGACACATCATCTCATCACCGCTTATTTTAGAAGCAGCAAATCAAAATAGTACATTCTCGTCTTTAAATCATCCTCTTCCTTTACGTGATAAAAGTCTTTTTCATCCTCTTCTCTGCGGAAAAGAGGCTTAAAACCATTCCTTTCATAGTATGACAAAGTACGGGAATCATTCACTGCATCCACCAAAACATACCTGCAGCCGGTCTTATTATCGTAAGCCATAAACCACTTCTTGATAAAGTCCATCATCTGCGTGCCAACACGATACTCCCTCCCTTGATATTCCTTTGATACCGCTATGCGGCCTATAAGCACCGCCGGATACGTCCTGCCCTGCTTATTATATGCTATGTTCTTGTTCAAATGTCGCTTTGGATTATTCTGCAAGTGCGTAGTCTGAATGCCGGCGTTCGCTAAGGTGACATAGCCAACCATATTAGTATCATCATCTTTCAAAAGCCAACAATACGTCTTTCCCATTAAATCATTCTCATAGGCCATCGAGTCTTTATACAAAAACTCATCCAGGTCTGATGCCCCGCAAGTAAACACATTGCAATGATGCAGCAAATCCTCATCTACCCTTACTAAATTACAATCGGTTGTTATTGAAAGTCCCATACCTTTGCGCTATTTGCATTTCCACGAAGGAACAAACTCTTCCATCTCACGCATGACGCGCCTTATCGTAGCCTCATCCTCCGACGACAGCCTATGCCGAGGAAGCTTCTCATTCTCCTCTGCCTCTCTGATAAAATCTTCTGCTATTTGCCCCGAAAGTATCGGGACCTGTTTAATTGGAATTGCCATAACTATCTTCCTTTATAAAGCAAAGTTACAAAATTATAACAATTTACACAACATCTGCGCCCCCATTAATCTTAAATTTCCTTATAAACGCAATATGAAATAGCCTGAAATTATTGAAAGCCTCTGCTAAAACCTCGTAGAGGCTATATTGTGAGAGACCCCAGGCTATGCTATGCCTGGGGTCTTCGATAATAAAAAACTTCTAAACATCCTTTACCTTATCGCCACCTTCTCGGTCTTCCGCTCCTCAGCGTCAGTGGCCTCAACGATGTAGATGCCCTTGTCAAGCGTCAGCATGATCTCATTCTCGCCCGTGGCGCGGCTATCTACCAGGCGACCGCTGATGTCGAACACCCTCACCGTAAGCTCGCCCTCAGTCGATGTCACCCTTACGCCGTTGCCAACATGCACGATCTCAAGGCTGGAGGCCATATCCTCCACTGCCCCGCTCACGATGTAAAGCCTGCGCGCCTTGGCGCCCTTCACCTCATATTCCATGCCCTCATGCAGGTCGGTGTAGGTCTCTTCCTCAGCGTCGTAAAGCATCAGCCCCAGGCCCTCGTCAACGCCCTCGAACACCAGCGTGGCGTCCGCGTCGTCCTTCGTCACCACGCCAACCTCCGTCGACGTGATTCCAGGCAGCGCGTTCACGGTCATAGCCGTCCCGCCGCCCACGGTGTACACCAGCGCGTCGGCCTCAAGCGTGCCGTCGGCCACGAACATCGCGTCCTCTTCCTCGCTGTAGCCCTTCTTGGCCCCATCGTTCAGCACGATCACTGCCGACGAGCCCGAGCCCTTGGCCGTAATCTTAAGAGCCGTAGGCTCATAGCCGCCACTGCGCGACACTATGCCGCTCAGCGCGGCCTTGTCGTTCACGGTCTTCGCCATCGTCTCCGCGTCGTAGATCAGCTCCAGCGCGTCAGTCTCTTCCTTCGCCTCCACGAAGAATCCCTGCATCGGAGCCAGATAGCGGGCCTCGTCAATCGTCCCGTCAAACTCCTCTGCGTCGTTCATCACAGCGGCCCCCTGGTGCGCTCCGTCAAGTATCCAGTACTTCCGCTCTATCACGCCTTCGTTGGCGTCAAGGAACTCCTTCATGTCCATATGCGCCATGAACGGATTCCCCACCAGGAACAGCCTGTTGGTCCTGTCCGCCGCCTTCACGGTGATATCGCCCTTGTGCGCGTTCAGCCTGTGCTGCGGCCTCTCGCGCTTCAGCTTCGTGAAGTCGCCGCTGTCCTTGCCGTCCTCGGTATAGTACCAATACGATTCATCGGCCTTGGGCAGGCGGAACATCACCTTCTCGCTCTCGCCCGTGCTCACGCCGGCCAAGTCAGTCTTGATCGAGAATCCGTTGCCGGCCATGTACTCAACCTCAACGTCATTGTACACATTGCTCCAGTTCGCCACGATGCTCACATCCGTCGTGTGCCCGTCGTGCCCGTCATAATTGTATACCGTAGCCTTTGCCGTATTCCATGACCTCTGGAACACTGCCGGCTTGAACCGGTTGTTCTTCGCCGGGTCGTAAGTTATGGGCTTGAAGTATTCAGTGTTCTGCCTAGCGTCAGCTGTAGGCAAATACATATCCCCCGCAAGCGTCCCCTGCAGCGGCGACGATAGCGTGTACCAGCGCGAAGGATCTACCTCCATGTCCACCGACGCCTTCTCATAGCGCAGCCATTGCTGCTGCCCTATCTCCGCGCCGGACTCGAAATGTATCTGCTCGCACATGTTCGACAGCCAAGGCCGCGCATAGGTGGCATTCACGCCATCCTCTATGCGCTGTATCATCTCATACTGCACCAGCGTGGTTGCCGCGCCGATGTTCTCATCCTTGCGCTCCGACGGGTCACGGTCCCAGCCGTACACTGCCCCGTTCAGGTCTATTCCTATTGAATCCACCTTGAACAGCTCTGGCACATTCGCCCCTTGCGGTATCACCACCTTGGTGAAGTCAAGCGGCGCGTAGCTGAACGCGTTGGCGTTGGAGCCGTCTGTCACTTTCTTCGTCAACGCCGGGTCGCCGTCGGCAGCCTTCAGGTCAGAATATTCCACTCGCCTCCAGTTATCGTCATTGTTCCAGTTAAGATTCTCTCCGCCTACCCATTCCTGGTATTCGGGCACAATCTTCAGCGTGAACACCACATGCCCGGTGCAGACCTCATCTGTGCCGGTGGCGTCTAGCGGAGCCTGCTCGCTGAAGAGATAGCGCATGCGGTACTGATACCCTTCCTTGAATATCAAACCGTCCTCGCCGTTGATCTTATTGTAGAACACCATCTGCACAAAGCTGGAGTTCTCTTTGCCTACCTGCGCCGTCATCTTTTGCGCATCGCCTACAACCCACAAGTCGTTTTCATCCTTGCCGGCGCCGGCCAGGTCCTTGTACTGCGGATCGTTGGTGTACACAAGCTGTATCGGCGAGCCGCTGTTCGGGATAATCATATTCTGAACTCCGCTGGTCACCGGGGTGATGGCGCGGAACGGCAGTATCAGCGGAGCCGCCTCCTGCCTGGCCAAAGATTTCATCTCGGTCGACGCAGCCTCCACCCTGTCAAGGCTGATGCGCAAAGGCACGTCATGCGTCTTGTAGTACTCAGGGTATTGGATGTTGAAAATGCCGCTGGCAAGGCGTGGCGCCCGCTGGCGCACCTGCACGCGCACCTCTGTCGGAGCCGTGCATATCAAATATTGCTGCTCGTTGCCTTCCGCATCCTGCTTCTCATAAACCTTGCCGATTGGGATAGCCAAAACAAACTCTTCTCTTTCTGTCTCTCCCTCCTCTAGCAGAAGCGAGGGGAACGAATAAGACGATTGCCCAATAAAAAGCTTCGGCGATGACGAGCCGTCTTCCGGCACCTCGGTGTACTTCAAGATCAACTCCCGCATCTCTTCCTTGTACACATCGTCGGGATCCATTGACTTCCAGTTTTCGTCAGTGGCCTCCGGATATACTTCGCGGAACATATTGATGGCTTCCCAAAGCTTGCCGTCCTCTAGCTCCGCAAATTCACTATACGGTCCTGCGTACCAGTCAAACCTCGCGTTCTCATCCACCACAACCAGCTCATCCGATGCCGGGTTGCCATTTATGTCCTGCGCCTTGGCGTAGAGGTCTATCTGCACCGTTGGCGACTGGTTGCGGCATGCGTCTACGGGATCCTGTGCGTCCTGCACCATCCCGTCAATCTTTACGTGATGCGCCGACACTACCGTGAACTCTCCCGACTTCGAGCAGTCGCCCTTGATGCCGGATGTCACAAACAGCTCCGGCATTTGGCTTGGCTCTTCTATGCCGCCGCCGAAATCCCCGTTCTTGGGTTTGGTCAGGATTGCCACGATGTACCTCTTGCCGGGCCTCATGTCATCATCCTTCGGGTCGGTGTTGAACACAATGATATCTTTGCCGCTCGCATTCTTGGTGTAATATGCCTGATTCGATACATGGTCCCCTTCCTGATTGTAAGGCTTGTTTGAATCCAGGTAAGTGTTCAGTATAAGCTCTCCGTACACTCCTTCGTTCTCGCCGTCATACTCGAATTTGACCACCGAATCGTCAAATATCTTCTTATCGTCGTTGGGATTCTCCGCCAGGGATTTTTCATAATCATCCTTGTCAAGGAAGCTGTAGTAGAGCTTTATCTCCTTGCCTGCAGCTGCTGTTGTGGCCTCTGCCTCGCCAAGCGTCTGCAGTAGCACCTCGAAGGGGGTCGAAATCTGCACTCTCACTTTGTCCGTCATAGAGCACAGCGGATCCAGCTGCTTGGCCGTGACCACAGGCTTGGCCGTGAACACGCGTATGTCGTCCACAGCATAGTCGGCTCCCGCCGAGCTCTTCGCGTTATTGTCTATCTCTATCTCGTAGTGGTCAATGTAGCGGCCTTCCGGTATCTCCTTGTCCGTTAGGATGGGCACAAACGATGAATAGATGTAGAGCCACTTGTTGCGAAGCCTGCTGAAATCAGCCGTCCCTTCCTCGCCTACGTAGCCGGTGACGTGAGAGTGCATCGGCACGCGGTCGCCGTTGTCAAGGCGCGCCACAAAGTTGAACGACAGGTTGGCTGATTCTGACGAGCCTGAAAATTCTGCTATCCAACACGAAACGTGGATTGTCGTGCCCGGGCAGAACTCCGACAGTTCCATGCGCGCTATGATGCCGGGGTCGTCCGCCGCGTTCACATAATAGAAATATCCCCTTTCCGTGCCATTTTTGTCATAGAAGCGCCGGTCGAATAGCCCATGGTAGCCCGTATCGAAATTGTCCACCTCCTTGTTCAGTCCATACGAGTGGTAGGGCGTAGCGGCCTGATTGTCCGTAATCATGTACATGCTGTAGTCGCCGCGCAAGTTGTAGCCAAATCCATAGTTGGAGTTTTCCCACGGCAGAGGCCAGCGAAGGTAGTGTACTTCCTGCCCGTTCGGCAGCGTTTCGCCTGTGGCGCTGTCGATGTTGCGGGTCACGATGTAGTCCGACGCATTTTTCAGCGTGTGAAGAGCCCGGTATTCGTCAAAGTCGATTTTGTCCTGATGCCCTTCAAAGCGCAGCTCAAGCTCTTCTTGCGTAATGGATTTATATTTTGGGTCGGCAAGCTCCTCTTCCGTAACCATCAATGATGCCATTGGGGGGAGGAACGTTATCTCAAACTCCTGCACCAGAAGCTCCTCTTTGGGATCCTTAAACAGGTGTATCACATTGCCGTCATAGTCGGTGCCTATTACCTGCACGATATAGGTGCCCTCGGGCACGCCGTCGCATTGCAGCATGCGGAAGAAGTGTCCGCCGCCTCCGCACACGTAATAGTCTATGCCGTCAACCGTGCGTGAGCCCTGCCCGTCAAACATGCCTGACGGATAAAACTTCACCCAGTCCTTATTGATGCGCTCCAGCACTACGTTGCCGTTTTGATCGCGTTTCAGGTCCGAGGCGTCGGCGTTCATCGCGTATGTCTCATTCACCGCGGCCGCCCTTTGGAATTCGGTCTTGGTCCCATCCTCATTCACCTTCAGCACCCTGATCTTGCGTGAGCATATGCGCCTATAGTCCGTATCGTCAATCTTATAGTAGAATACGCCCCTGGTGGTCCTCTCCACCGGATACGGGTGGTCAAGGCGGATCTGGAAGGGCTTGTTCGCCGCCGCCGTGATTCGGCGCCGATTCTGCTTGATGAATTTATCGTTGCCTTCCTTCGACGCCATGCAAGTGTCAGCGAACGCGCGCCCGTCCCTTACTCGGAAGATGTGGCGGAATTGGATTATCGGCTCTATGATTTCGCCATCCTTTACGTTGTGCTCGTAAGAGAAGGTCTGCGACATGTCTGCCGCTATCACGTACTCATTCTTGTGCAGTCCGCGCAGGTTGGCGCCATTGTCCTCGCCTCCGTCGTCAAACGGCGTGCGAGGATAGAAGAACGTCGCGTACGTGCCATGCTTCCGGCTTGGCGTGATGGGCACAGTCCAAGTCGTTTTGCTGCCCGCCGATATGGGAGAATTAAACATCTTGGGCATCGGATACCCGTTCTCGCCTACAGTCCATTCCCCATTTCCGTAATTGGCCAAAAATTCAGCGGTGTTCACTTCGTCTTTGCTCACCTGCGCCCAATCTTCATGCCCGTACGTATTTACGGCCGCGTTATGCCCATTCAAGTTGAAATGGTAAAGGCTCGACCCGTCGGCATTATGGTAATCCTCGCGCCAGCGATAAAATTCCATCCCCTTGTTGCTGGAGCCATGGTCGTAGTTGCCGGTAACTATCACATTGTCTATATGCAGGTTGTACTGAAAATAGCTCGGCGCCGACGCTGTGGGGCGTCCCATCCAGGCCACAAGAAGCGCCGACGCGTCTGGCCCATTCAGTTTTCCGTCAAATGCGCAGTTGTTGAAGTATACGTTCACCTCCTTGCTTGGATTGTTGGCTACGCCGCCAAGAAGGCCGGCAGCGTTTGTGTTCGAGCCCGTAATATCGGCAAGGTTCACTACGCCGTTCATCTTCAGTGTGCCGCCGCCTACAAGTTTGCCGACAACGCCCACATATCCGCTCCTTCCCCTTATCGAGCAGCTTTTGTCTATGATCAAATTTTCTATCACGGCTCCGTCCCCCACGCATCCGAATACGCCGGCGCCTTCGTCTGAGGAGTCTATCACTAGCCCCTTCAGCGCATAGTTGCCGCCCTTGAACACGCCTTGCCACGGTGAGCTGTTCGTGCCTATGGGCGCAATCTTTAGCCCGCCGAATTCCAAGTCGTTCATCAGTGTGGCGCTGGTAAGCGCCGCGTTTCCCTCATTCACCTTTTCTACAAACTCCTTGTAGTCCTCCACCGTGCGGATTTCCATTATTTCTCCATGCACGGTGATGGGTTTGGAATCGGTCTTGAACTCCTTGCTGGCGTACCATCCGTGGTTCTTCGAGTGGAAAACGCCTGACCCATCGGCCACAAAGCCCAATAGCTCTGTGCCTTTTTCGTCTGTGACATGCCCGCCGGTGGGGTAGTCGTACCAGTGGATGAAATTCTCAAGATATGCCGAAACAGACGGAAGCGTATAGAACGGATACAGCACTATCGGCTCGCCCTGCACCGCATAGAGCAAATGCTCTATCGTCGCGGTGTTTTGCAGCTTGTTGTCTGCCGCGAACACATTGTCTTCGTCAAGAAGAATAGGGTTGTTCTCCGCCGTAACCCAGGAATATTCGGGCATCTCAATGCCTCTCTCTTCCAAAAATTCTTTGTCGGCCATCCATTTGCCTGTATTTTTGTCAAAATTTTTCCAAGGCTTCCCTTCAAGAGTGTTCAGCGCCGGATCGTCCTTTTCTCTCACTGATTCATTGGTATAGTGGCTTATGTTGCGGTTGGCGGCCTCAAGCACTCCCTGGGTGTTCTTAAACTTATGGTTTTCATATGCATAGTTGATGTCCGTGTCCAGGCGGAAGCGGTCCACCCAATGGTCCACAACCACTTCTCCGGGCTTCTGCTTGTAGAGCTGGAAGCCCGCCAACAGCATCGGCCTTATCTCTTTTGCCTTCTCTTCTGCTGTTTTGCCCGCAAAAAAGTGTCCGTTGTTCATTGTCACCACGAATTTCAAGCCCTTCACTTGCTTCAGCACGTCGCTGGGGTTGTCGCCAAAGGCGTCTGCCTTGCTGCCGGAAATCTTTTTTATGTATTTTGCCAGCTCTGCGGCAGGCATCGCCTCGGACAGCTCCAGCGTCTTTGACCCGCGGTTCACAAAGTATACGCGAGCCAGCACGCCCGGCTCCCATTCTTCCTCTTTCAGCTCGGGGTCGAAGGTGTACCGGATCTCCATGGCCGTGGGGTTGCACTTCGTGGGCACGTCGTCGTTGAATCGGGCCGGGCGCCTCAGCACCACCACCAGATTGTCGTCGTCCTCCATCGATATGCCGTCCTCAAACTTCACCGTCAGGTAGTGCTGCTCGTCAGCGTATGTCGTATCGGTCAGAAATCTCTTTGTGGGATCGGAGTCGAGAAGCACGGTGTAATCATTGAATCTCGAGTCCGGGTTCGGAGCGTTGGTGCTTAGCTGCGACGCGGACTTGATGAGCTTTACGCCGGCCTGCGAGGTCAGCGAGAACCCAACCAAAAATATTATGGATAATATGATTGATATATAGCGATTCATTTGCGTATGATGTATAGCGTTCTTGTAAATGTGTATTCCACGGGGGTGCTTCCCTGGCTGTTCTTCACCGAGATGGAAATCTCCGCCTTGGCGGTCCCGGATTTGCTCCCGGTGGCCAGCTCGCCGATGATTTCGTAGGTCGTGGCGTCAATCGCGGGCGCCGCCGAAAATATCCCCTGCGGGTCGTCCACCTTTATTTGGTTCTTCTTGGGGTCCAGGTATTCTTTCGCCCCAAGCGCCGAGCCGTCGCTGCCGATCAGCTTGGAGTTGATCACGAATTTGCCCGAGCTCCCGAAGGTGGCGTAGTATTCGTCGTCCTTGTGGTCAACCAGCACGGCCGGATAGCCGCCAATGGGCGGATAGAACATCACGCCGAATTCCATCGAGTAGTCTATCACCTTAAGCGGAAGGATGATGTGGTCGTTGCGGTTGATCCATTGCAGAGCCGAAGTCTGTGCGCTAAGCGTGCGGCTCTTTCCGTTGGCCCCGGTCACCTCCAGCTTCACCACGTAGTGCTCCGTCTCGTGCCCCGTGGCTGTGCTCTCCAGTAGGTAGAAGGTCTTGCTCTCAGTCTGCTCGTTGGCCAGCTTCTTGTTCACCGGCGTAACGATTTCCGAAAAGGTCGCCCCGCCGAGAAGGTCGGGCGCCGAGCCAAGGCTGCCGTAGTTCGGGAAGAGCTTCACGGCCCCGTTGTTTTTGGCCGGCGCAAGGCTTGCGCTCCCCACGGTGATTTCCTCTCCCGTAAGGTTTTGGATGTCATATTGCATCTTCGCCGCCAGGCGCACCACTTCCACCTCAAACCTCATGCTCGCCTGCTGCTTTATCTGCGCGGTGGTCTTGCCGGTCATGGGCATGTTCTCGCCGTTGGCCGGCGCGCTCGCCCATGTCAGGCTCTCCAACCCGGCCGGCGCAGCCGACCCCTCAACAAGGCCGAAGCTCTCGCCTTCGATGTTGGCGAAGCCGTATATCGTATATTGCCCGGGCATTAGCTCTACGCTGCACTGGTCCTCATGCACAGCCGAGCCCAGCGCCCCGCTCCGGTATATCTTTTCCACCTTCCCCGATTTGACAAAAGCGAGCCACCAGGAATTGATCAGCTCGTTTTGCTCTTCGCCGGCGCCGCCGGCCCGCGATTTCATAGTTACGCTCACTTGTGTCGGGCCCGTTGTCGAGGGCGTCCCGGGTTCGTCATTGCCCGCGCCGCCGCTGCATGCCGTCAGAAGCGCCAGGGCCAGCGTCATGGCTAAGGTCGATATATTGTATTTCATAGCTTTCTCTCCTACATTATTATTTCAGGCTGTTGCCTTACGTTCCACGGCCTTACGAATACCTCGGGCTCCACGTTCCACGGCCTCTCCAGCGTCACGTCGTCGTAGCCTATGCCGCGGAAGTTAAGCGCCACGCGGTAAATGTGGTTGCGCACTATCCCGTATTCCATCGGGAAGGTGATTTTGCCTGCCGGCCTTTGGCCGTCGCTCACCACCGTGTGGCGTATCCACATGTTGTAGTAGCATACGCCCTCCTTGTATTCGGTGATGTCGGCCAAATCTCCAGGATTGGCCTCGCAGTAGGCCTGCGCCGCCTCGCGGTTGTCGAAATAAATCGCGTCGGCTTCGGTCGACGATATGGAACGCGGCGCGTAGCGGTAGATGGTCATGCCCCGCTCGCCGGGCCGCTTGGTCTTCAAGTCGGCCGAGCCGAACACCATGTCCGGCGCGTATTGAGCGCGTATCACCAGGCCCGTCAGGCAGTTGGCGTCATGCACGCTCTCGTGCTGCGTGTTCTCGTTGGAGTAGGCCAGTATCGCCGCCTCTTTGCCCTTGAGGTTGGTGCTCGCGTCAAGATATTGCCTGAGCGCGTTCTCGGCCTTGAAGTTTCCCTCGCCGGCGGCCAGGATGCTAGATGCGGCCGTTGCGCCGTACCATGCCGCCTGCGGCGCCCCCTTCAGCCCGGTGCGAGGCTCCAGCGCGTATTGCGTGGGTATGCCCCCGGCCTTGTCCAGCGTGCCGGTGTATCTGAAGGCGGTAAGGTAGTCCTCGCCGTCGCCCTCGCTCACGCGCTTCAGGGCGTAGGATGCCTCCTGCATCGCGTTCACCGGCAGGATGTGGCTTACGTACACCGTGCCTACGCGGTCGCCGGTTTCGGCCAGCCTGGCCGTATAGGCCAGAAGTCCGTCCTTGTAGGCCTCGCCTAGCGAAAGGTTGGAATAGTCAAGGTCGATGCGAGCGGCCAGGCGCTCCACCGAAAGGCTTGCCCTCAGGTTCTCCACGAGCGTTACGCTCTCGTCGCCGATCTCGGTGTCGGTAGGCGTGTCGCCCTCCACGGCCTCAAGCTCGCCGTCGGTGGAATAGGCGTTGGCCATCGCGAAGCCTGCGTAGTCGCCCGGCATCGCCCCCTTGCGGTAGGCCGCCGCCTGGCATTCGTGCAGGTCGCCCAATGTATGGATTGCGCCAGTAAGGTTGCCCATGTTCACCAGCACGGCTATGCGGTCGCCCTCCTCTGCCTTGTAGGCCCTGGTGTACACCTTGGCCTCAATCGTTGTGGCGCCGTAGTATATGAAATTGGCTGTCGACTCGCCCGGTGCCACCACGTAGTGGCCCTCCTTTATCAGGGAGTCGCCGCTGGTGTTCAGGCCCTTGCCTGTCCCCGCCTCTTCCTTGTATATGAATATGTTGATGTTTTCGATGCGGCATTCATTTTCCAGGGCGTCCTCATTTTCGTGGCTCTCAGCCCTCGATTCCGCCGTGGGCAGCGTCAGCCTTAGCTTTATGTATTGCCCTGTCGCCGTCTCTCCCCCGGAGCCCGCCGGCTCATCGCCGGAGGAGCAGGCCCAGAATGTCAGGGCGACAAACATCGATGTTATTATTTTTTTTATCATCTGAGACAAATATATTGCTATTAAAAGAAGTCCCTTAATCCCCTTAAAATCCTTAAAGCCCTTAATTGCCTTAAAGGTCCACCTTATTCCACACCACCTTCCATGATTCGATGAATATCTCGGCCGATGTCCAGCGCGTATGCTCATCAAGGAAGAATGTAAGGTTGTAAGTGTCCTGGCGGTCAAAGAATTCCTGGTCGCTAAGCTCCTGATGCTGCCCGCTGGGCACGTCGCCCTTGCTCTCGGCCTCGGCGTAGTATTCGCTCTTGGCCAAAAGAAGCGCCTGAAGCACCGGCAGCCTCACGATTTCCTCGCCCTCCTCATTCTTGATCGAGAGGATGGCGTCGGCGTCGTTGTCCTTCATCAGGCGGCTGGTCGTAAACTCAGCCAACGCGGTGCCATACGTGGCCTGCACGCCCTGCAGCGTCAGGTCTGTGGTCCCGCTCTTCAGCGCCCAGGGGTGGTAAGTGATCTGAGTGTCGTCGCAGATATCGTTCTCACAATCCATATGCCCGTTGCGGTCGGTGATGGTGAAGTCAAACTTCTCCACCGGCATCGGCTGCCCGCCTATCTGCTGCAGGTGGATGCGAATGGTGTTCGTGTCCTTCATCATCGGCACGGTGAACACGTCGCGGTACCCCTCGCTGAAGATGCAGTAGCCATCCTTCACCCCCGCTTGGTTCGTGGCCAGCTTGGTGTTAAGCGTCGATGGCAGCTGCCCGTGGTAGAGGCGGTCCATATGGCCGCGGTGGTGGTGCTCCTCGACGGCCTCACCCGTCTCAGGCGCATTCGCCGTCAGCACCTCGCGCTCAAGGCGACGGTGGTGGTCAGCCTTGGCCGTGCCCGTGGTCTTCGGGTACGAACCCACCTCCTCGTCGCCGGCCCAGGCCAGAAGCCTGTACCTTCCCGGCACGATCTTCGGGTCGTCAATCACCATGCGGTAGCCGTTGTCAGCCAGAACGCTCGTGTTCTCGCTCTGCTCCAGCACCACATTGTCATTCTCATCAAGGATATAAAGCGTCACCGACTTCACCTCCGCCGGAAATGCGTTGGCCCACTTCAGATTGTAGTCGTATTCAAAACGCACGTAATAGACGCAATCCTCCTCGTCATTGTAGATCCAGCTGTCGCAAGAAGATAGTGAGGCCGTGAGCCCCAGGCCCGCGGCAGCCGCCATCGCGTATCGTTTAAAGTTAGAGAAGAATATCATCTTATGGAAAAATATCTTATTTAAGGAAATATATCTTGCTGTATATCGTCGCCCGCCGCCGAATCATTGGCAACTCCGCCAAATCATTGGCGTTCACTGGCCAGCCGCCAAATCATTGGCCCCCACTGGCCAGTTGCCAAATTATTGATGCTCACTGGCCCACTGCCAAATTGTAGGGACGCACCCTGGTGCGTCCGCCGCCACGCCGGCAAGGCTGCTTATTGTCAAATCAAAAAGGGGAAATCCCCAAAAAAGTTAGAAATCCGAAAAAATCGGAAAAAAAGGAAAAAAGCAAGCGGACTATCGAGCATCAAGCTCTCCCATTATGAATTATGCATTAAGAATTATGCATTATGAATTGCCCCCGGGCCCTTGCCCGCTTGCTTTGTGTTATAAGATCGAAAACAAAGCTCTCGAAAGCTCAAATCAAAAATCTAATCCGTGGAATCCGTGAAATCCGTGGTAAAATCACTAGCCCCACAGAATACCTAGCCACCCAGCTTAAAGATCTACGCTCTGGTTTACGATCTTCCAAGAGAGGATGTTGATGCGCACGCCAAGAGCGTAGCGCTCCTCTTCCCTCGGAGTGTCGGGGATGATTTCCTCCTCAGGATCATAGATGGCGTTGCCAAGCTTGGTCAGGCTGATCACTGTCAGCTGGTACTTGTGGTTGCGCACTACGCCATAGAAGCCTTCTTTGTAGTTATCTCCCATCCCCGTGCCAAAGTGCTCGATGGGCACATTGTAATACATCAGGCCGCCGTTGTAGCAGTATGCGCTGCCCACGTTGGCAATCACGGCGTTAAGCGCGCTGTTCACCTCAGCCGCGGTTGCGTTTGCGTACTCTGTGCTCTCAGTCATCTCGCCGGTGTAGGACACCCAGGTCTTTTTGGCGGCCTCATCGGTCAGAGCCACAGTCACCTGCCCCTTGTTGGTCTTGGCCCCTGCGGTGAGCGCGATGTCTTCAGCCTTCAGCGAAGTGTAGGTGGTGTTCTCGCCATCAACGGTCTTCACGGCGAACTTCTTGGCTCCTGTGGCAGTAGTGTTCTGCACTGCGTTCAGCACCATTGCCATGAAGTCTTCGTCCTCAAACATGATGCCGTTGTAGCTTACCATCGTGGCCGGCACCATATTGCCCTCGGCGTCCTTCTCATAGATGCGGGCGAAGATCATCGCGTTGGTGGCGATGCTGCCAAGGTTCTCGCCGGCCTGCAGCACGCTGGCCCGGTTGGTGTTCTCGGCGCAATAGAGGTTGCCGCCCTCGAGGTGGTTGCCGCTGAATACAGCGTTTGTAATCTCTCCGTTGGCCACAGTCACTGTCGCGTAGTCGCTCAAGGCATAGTGCTTGATGTTATCTTTGTAGGAGTTAGCCTCGTACACCCATGACTTTGCCCAGTAGCTGCGGTTGAATTGGGCTGCGTTCCAGCCATTCCACTTGAAGCCGTCGGGATCGATTGCGTCGTCATTCAGGAGGAGGTTCTTCATCATGTGCTCGTTCATCGCGATGTTGTTCAGGCCCCAGCCCTCAATCTTCACGTAGAGCTTGGTCTCGGCCACGGGCACCGTTTGGCTGCCGTTGCCGTCGTTCTGAACGTTGCCCTTCGATATGGTCAGCTCAGCGTACTTGTCACCGTAAAAATCCTTGATGTTGCCGCTGGTAAGGCTCAGTTTTACGCCCACCTTTGCGGCCAGGCGCTCTACGTAAATCTCAACGGGAGTCAGTTTGTCCAATTCTGAAGCGCTGGGCTCCTTGCCATAGGGATACTTCAGGAAAGCGTCTGCTGTCACCTCGGTGGTGAAGTACTCGTAGGTGTTGTTTACAGTCTTCTCGTGGTCGAAGCTTGAGGTCGACATCACAAACTTGTCGCCTGCCATGTAGTTCTCCTCGCCATTGGCTGCGTAGGCCAGCTTGGTCTCCATCTCGGCCAGGGTCTGCCCGGGCTCGAAGCCTTCCGGCTTGTTGAGCACTGTCACGATGTACTTGGGTGCTTTTGCCTCTTCCAGGTCCTTGAGCACGAGCACGGTCTTGCCCTTGAACTCTACGTTCTGGTCGCCGTACTGCGCGTTGCCGCCGTTCCATACCTCGGCCGTGGTCACGTATGCGCCCTCTGCCGTATAGAAATAGAAGTATGCGTCCTTCACTGCGTACTCCTTGGCCGTGCCGTTCTCAAACTCGCCGGCCATGCCGCGCGAAAGTGCGCTCACGTCGTTGAGCGTTACGCTCATGAAGGCCAGGGTCTCGTCCTGGCCGGGCGCTACGGGAGTTTCTCCGCCCTGGGTGGGCTCGTCGCTCGAGCATGCGGCCATCGACATGGCGGCCACAGCTGCGAAGCCCATGAAAATCTTGTTCATTTTCATAATCTTGGTTGGTTTATTGTTATTTGTTTTCTTTCGTTGTTTCTTGTGTCCTGTCTATAGCATAGACTTCGATTGGTCTTTTTTTCTTCGCTAAGTTTCCTTATCAAAGGCTTCTTAAGTTTCTTTCTCAGCCAAGGCGTCCTTCTCTAAGGCCGCCCCGCCAATTTTTCTTTCTTCGCTTATTCCTTTAGGTCTTAATTTAGGTTACGTATTTTGTTGGTATTTAATCTATTTGTCTGAATGTGCAGATTCAAGCTTATCATCCTTAAGCCTTCATCCTTTATCCTTTATCCTTTATCCTTAATCCTTTATTCATCACTCCCGTTTTCCTTGCTTGGCCACAAACTCAAGATATTCCTTAAGGCTGTCCAGAAGGTCCTGGGCTCCGCTGATGCCGTCCTTGGCGGCCTTCTCTATCTGCCCCTCAGCTCCGGCGTAGTCCTCTTGCTGCAGCTTCAGCAGGCCGCGGCTGTATTCCGCCTCGGGCGAATTCCCGGCCTTGGCCAGATATTTCTCAGCTGCCGCAAGGTTGCCGCTCTGCAGCGCGGCGTTTGCCGCATTCAGGTTGGCGATCTCGCTGTTCGGGTGGATGCGCACCATAATGTCATACACCTCGTTGAACTCCGGGCTGCCGGGTTCGTAGCCCTCTGCCGCCAGGTTGAAGTCGTTAAGCGTGAGCTTCGACGGCTCGCTGTGCATCACGCGGCGTATCTCGTCGCGGTCCAAGAAGCGGCGCACCTTGTATTTGATCTTGTACTCGGTGTGGCGCAAGGGCGGGTACACGGTGTTAAGCAGGAATTTCCTCTGCGCCGGGTATTTCTGCCCAAGCTTGCGGTCCTTCGCGTCCCAGTCCTTTTCGGGGTCGGTCACAGGCTCGTCGATGATCGCAAGGATGCCTTCCTTGTTATCGATGTTGCTGTTCTCCACCCATTTGCGCAGCCCGGCCCAGTCCTCGGGCTGAAATTCTGTCACTATCACGTCCTGGTCTATCTTGGCCGTCTTATTCACGAAGTCCTTAACGGCCGCCACGCGGTTCTTGGCCAGCATCGTGTTGTGCTGCCACGTGGCCTCGGGCGAGGCGTAGCCCTTCAGCCATATCTCAGTGATGGTCAGGTCGGGGTCGCTCTTCACCGTATCGATGGATGAGGTGATCTTCCCAAGCTCCACGGCGTTGTTGAACTTGTCCTGATGCAGCTCCCAGCGGTCCACCACGAATTGCACGTTGGCCTCGCCGCTGAGCTCGCCGGTCACCTCGGCGTCGCCCGCCTCATACACGTATTTGGGCTGTATCGGGAATATCGGCTCCATGAATCCAAGCAGCGGCTTCTCGTTCTGCGCCAAAAGCTGGAAGCAGCAGCCGTAGCACTTCCCCTTGACCACGAGGTTGGCCCCGTTGAACCATTGCCGGTAGGGTATCACTTGCTCATAGGCCACGTGCCCGGGCTTTTCCTTGTTCTTGTACACGGTCTCGTCTGGGCCGCTGATCATTCCCGTGCCGCGGCGCTCGTAGTGGTAGTAGCGGTTGCGCCCGTAGATGCCCACCGAAGGCAAGGCCAGGGAGTCTAGCCCGTTGCACAGCACCGGCGTCAGCACCAGGGCCTCTTCGCTCGGCACGTTCAGCCCGTCAAGGTCGAGGTCAAAGCCTACGCGGAACAGGTTGTCGCCTTCGCGCGTCATCTGCGCCCCGTCGGCGTCCCATTGCTGCACGCTCTTCACTTCGTTCAAGGCCCGAGCCTGCAGCGCCCCGGCCACAGCCAAAGCCAATAGTATGATGTATGCCTTCATCGTTTCTGCGTTTTTTCTGAATTTGTCCATTCCTAATGCATCAGAATATATATACTAAGTTCAGCGCCGCCTTCGTCGGTCCAAAGTAGTTGTGGGGGTGGTTCGTCTTTATCTTCTTGCCGCACCCCACGCAGCGGAATTGGTCCCAGCGCGTGTAGGCCCAGCCTATGCCAATCTCCGCCTCAAGGTTCCAGTGCCGGCTCAGGATCCAGTTGTACCCGTAGGCGATGCCCGCCCCGACGTACCAGCCCTGGTACCTGTAGTCAGCCAGCTTGCTGAAGTCCGTCCCCAGGAAGTTGGTCAGCCCGTGGATGCCGCCTACGTTGTATTGGCCGCCAAATACGTGCGCCCCTACAAAGTGGCCGTCCCATACGTCGCAGAACCAATATCTGCCCTCGGGCATCACAAGCCAGTGCTTCCACATCTTTTCGCCGTGGTCCAGCTCCCAGGCGTTGAATTGCCCCAGCAGCTCAAACGACCATTTCGGCGCCAGCTTGACCTCTCCAGCTATATTTGGGTTTAGAAGAGCGTCATCAAGCACATCATTTTTGAGGGCGTACCTCTGGGCTGTAGAGTACTGCGCGGCCGCAATCAGCGCCATGACGGCCAGAATGAGCCTTTTGATTTGTTTCGACATAAGTGGAAAAATATGCGAAGATTGTTATTGTCAGTGTGTTATCTTATTCTTATTTTATAGGTTGAGGGATTCTCAGTCTACAGGTCTTTTAGGTCTATCCCAGCGCATGGCCTTGCTCAGCCTCGCCCCCTTTGGATTCTTCATCAACAGGTTAGCGGATAAAAATCCTACGGTCTCAGCCCCATCGGCAAGCGCGCAAAACGCTCAAAAAAGCATCTTTCAAACTCCCGTTATGCGACCTACTGGAATTTTCCGACTGCAAAATTACTGCATTTTCCCTCCAAAACCAAATTTCAGCACAAAAAAACACCGAAAAAGTTCGCTGTTTTAACAAAATTTAGCATAATGGGGGGGGGGTAATTCGTTGATTTGCACCAATTTGCTTAATCCAACGCCCCCAATTTTTAACATTTCCGCCCCCAAAATCCCCCTCCCCGCCCCCCCTCAAACGCCCACCCCCATAAACCCAGCCAGCCGCCCCCGCATCAAGCCAGCCCCCATCAATCAGCCGCCGCCCCCATCAACCCAGCCACCCCCGCATCAAACAGCCCCG
>JAMPBQ010000015.1 GCA_023666615.1 Clostridium sp.
CGCGACCCCGACCTTGGCAAGGTCGTGCTCTACCAACTGAGCTATTTTCGCATTGCGTATTTCAATCTTCTTTGAGCGAAAAACGGGACTCGAACCCGCGACCCCGACCTTGGCAAGGTCGTGCTCTACCAACTGAGCTATTTTCGCATTCTTCCTTTTAAACGTTCTCTTCGTTTTTGACGTTGCAAAGTTAGTCACTTTTCTTGAACCAACCAAATTTTTTCCGCACTTTTTTCAAAAAATTTTATTTCTATACCCACATCCAATTGCTGCTCAAACCATTCCAATCACATCAATATTTTTGCGGCCGATGAAAATCCGCAATGCGCATTCCCATCGGCCGCAATGATGCCAAATCGCCTTACAGCCTCACCACTGCGCTCAACGGCAGCGACGCCGACGAATCGCCTACGCTTATGCGGAATTCCCCGGGCTCTAGCACCCATTCATCCGCCGATGGCGAGAAATATTTGAATGCCTCCTCGCCAAGTTTTATCGCCACTCGCTTCGTCTCCCCGGGCTGAAGGCTCACTTTCTCAAATCCCTTCAGTTCTTTCTCCGGCCTCGGCGCTGACGACTCAATGTCCGTGACGTAAACCTGCGCCACTTCTTCGCCTGCGCGCTTGCCCGCGTTCTTTACGTCAAACGTCACCTCCACTGTGCCATCAGCCTGCTTCTCTGCCGCCAAATTCGAAAACTCAAATTTAGTGTATGACAATCCGTATCCGAACGGATAGCGGGGCTCCTTCCCCATTCTGTCATAGCCCCGGTAGCCTCCAAACACGCCCTCTTTGTAGTCGATGCGCTTATATTCGCTCCCCTTCAGGTTGTCATAATAGTTCTCAAAGCTCGGATTGTCCTCCCATGCGCGGTCAAATGATATGGGCAGTTTTCCCGAAGGATTCACCTTGCCGGTGAGTATGTCGGCCAGAGCCGTGCCCCACTGCTGTCCGCCGTACCAGGCCATGATTATGCCCTTAGCGTATGGCTCCCAGCTCTCCATCCCGATGCCGCCGCCGGCGTTGATCACAACCACGGTATTCGGGTTCGCCTCCCCCACTCTTTTTATCAGCTCTTGCTGGAACTCCGGCAGTTCAAAGGGTCGGTCGAATCCCTCGCCCTCCATATCGCTGTTGAATCCCACGCACACCACGGCGTTGTCCGCCTTGCGCAAAGCCTTCATCAGCTTGTCTTCATCCAGCATCGAAAGACTGCAATGTATCGCTGCCGACGAAATATTGTCAAAATATTCCAGCTCCAAATTGTACACGCTGTCCGCGTTCACATGCATCTGCTTTTGACGCGACGAATACGCGTGGTTGCCCCAGTCTCCGGCCACGGTCTTGCCGTTTACCTTCAGCCGGTAGCCATCGTCTCCGCCCATGTCTATTTTGATTACGCCTGATTTCCGCGGCTTGTACACTCCGGTCCACCTCACTGAAAAATGATCTTCCGGCATGTCCTCAAACGCCTTGCCGTATTCCCAGTCAAAGCTCGGCTTGGCGTCTATGCGCACATGCGCCGGCTCTCCTTCAAAGTTCTGGTTGCTGAAATATTCTCCCTTGAGCCCCGGCGCGCTGAGCTCCGCGTCGGCATAAACCATCGGCATCGCATCTTCATAAAGCACATCGTCTGTCAACACGATTGTGGATTTGCGAGCCGCCTTCATCGCCTCTGCGGGCGTTGTCGACGAAAACGGGCTGACAAATCCGCTGCCTCCGCCCGTCGGCGTAATGCCCGCGTTGGGCCCTAATATCACGGTGGTGCCCTTCAGCGGCAGCAAGTCGCCCTCGTTCTTCAAAAGCACCATTCCCTGCCGCGCCATTTCCAGGGCCACTTCGTCCGACTCCGGATTGTTCATCGGAATCGCCTCCATCTTCGCATCCTCGTCAAGCGCCCCGATAGCTATGAGCGTCTGCAGCATATGCTGCGCCTTCAGGTCAATCGTGGCCATGTCCACGCGCCCGGCCTCTATCTCCGGCACAAGCTTCTCCATATTGAAGTATACCCCCTTGGGCATCTCCAGGTCTAGCCCAGCGTTGGCAATCCCTACTGTGGAGTATGTCGACGTCCAGTCGCTCATCAATATGCCGTCAAATCCCCACATGTCGCGAAGCACATCTTTGTTGAGCCACGAATTCTCCGACGCATGCACTCCGTTCAGAAGGTTGTAGCTGTTCATCACAGCCCCCACGCCGGCCTCTTCCACAGCCTTGCGGAATGCCGGAAAGTAAATCTCATGCATCGTCCTGCGGTCTACATCACTGCTGGCGTGGTGCCTGTCCCATTCCTGGTTGTTGGCCGCAAAGTGCTTTATCGTGGCCAGAACGCCCTTGTCCTGCACCCCAAGTATGTATTCCTTGGCCATCTCGGAAGCCAAATACGGGTCTTCGCCCATATATTCAAAGTTGCGTCCGCAGAGGGGCGAACGATATATGTTCACGCCCGGCCCAAGAAGTATCCTTACGCCTCTCGCTCTCGCGTCATTGCCAAGGCTCTCGCCGTATTTGCGCATCATCGGTCTGTTCCACGACGCCGCGGCCAGCACGCCCGAAGGGTACAGCGTCGAATGCGGCGCGTGGTTGCGTATGCCCTGCGGGCCGTCCGCCAAGAGAATCCGCGGAATCCCCAAGCGCTCTATCGGCCGAAGCGAGAACGATGTCTCACCCGAAAGATAGCTCACCTTTTCCTCTAGCGTCATTTGCTCCACCAGCGCCCGAGCCCTATCCTTATGCTCTTGCGTTATCACCAGCTTGTCGGCGCGTGCTCCGCAAAAAACAGCCGCCGCCGCCGCAAAAATCAAAAATCTTTTCATATTATAATTTCTTATCTTCTCAAAAATTCCGTGTAATCCGTATTTATCTCCCGTTTATCTCCCGCGCGGGGTTTGCAACCCGCGCGCAATCCAACTCAATCCCGCAGCCCACACTCAATCCTTAATGTTAATCCTCACCTTCTTCGGCCCGACCTCCACAAAATACTCGCCATCCTCCAAGAATCGGTCGCCCTTGTCATCGACAAACCCGAAATCCCTCATCAGATTCACGTCAAACCTGTAGGTCCGGCTCTCTCCTGCCGGTATCACCTGTTTCTCAATATGTTTGAGCTCCTTCTCCGGCCGAGTAATGCTGCAGTAAGGGTCGCTCACATACCAAAGCGCCGCCTCAGCTCCGTCAACTTCGCCCACATTCTTCACAGTCACCTCCAGCGAAAGCTTTCCGTTCCTAGAAATCACAGTGTCCGATGCCGCAATGTCTGAATACTCAAAGTTCGTATAGCTCAGCCCATGCCCAAACTCATACAGCGGCGTGCTCGGTATATCCTGGTAAAATCCCTGATGGTGTCGCCCGCTCTTGCGCCTATTGTAGTAAATGGGTATCTGCCCCGTGCCGCGCGGGAAGGTTATCGCAAGCTTGCCCGATGGATTCGTCTTGCCGCTCAATATGTTCGCTATGGCATTTGCCCCTTCTGTGCCAGGCTGCCAAGCCTCAAGTATTGCCTGGCTCAGCGGCTCCAGCCTCGTCAAGTCCAATGGCCTGCCGTTCACAAGCACCAGCGCGATCGGCTTGCCGGTCGCCGCTATGGCCTGCGCCAATTCTTCCTGTATCTTCGGCATCGATATGTCTGATCTCACCGCGTTCTCCCCGCTCCACGTCAGCCTCTCGCCAAGGCAAAGCACCACTATGTCTGCCTCCTGCGCGGCCTTCACGGCATCCGCCAGCATAGACCTGTCATCGCCGTGCAGCGGGGAGCCCTGAGAATATGTCACCTGGACGTCGCCGAATTTCTCCTTGATGCCCTCATAAATTGTCTTCACGTCTGTGTCCTTGCCATGTCCTAGCCAGTTGCCCAGAAGGTCCCAGCGGTTTTGCGCCAACGGGCCAATCACGGCTATCTTCTTTGCGCCCTTCATCGGCAGCATTTTTGCGTCATTCTTCAAAAGTACCATCGACTCTTCCGCCATCGTCCGGGCCAATTCCCTATTTGCGGTGGTCAGGAACGTTGCCTCCCTTTCAAGAGCCGGGGTGTAAGGATTCTCAAACAGCCCTAATCGCATCTTCACCCTCAGCACTCGCCTTACGGCCTCGTCAACCTGGTCCATCGAAATCGCTCCGCTCTCCACAAGCTCCGCCAAGTGCCGGTCGTATGCATGGCTCATCATGTCCATTTCCAGCCCGGCGTTGAATGCCGCCTCTGCCGCCGCGCGCTTGTCTGCGACGCGTCCTTGGTTCTTCAGCTGCTCTATCGCCCCCCAGTCGCTCACTATGAATCCGTCATGCCCCCACTTCTCTTTGAGGATTTCAGTCATGGTGTATCGGTTGGCCGATGCCGGCACGCCGCTTATGTCGTTGAATGCGCTCATCAAGGTCGCCGCTCCGGCCTGCACGCCTCTTTGGTAAGGCAATAGGTAGGTATCCCACAGCGTCTGCCTCGATATTTCTGTGTAGACGTAATCCCTGCCTGCCTCTGATGCCCCGTAGCCAACGTAATGCTTCAGGCACGCCGCTATTTTCCCGGGCTCTCTCAAGTTCTTGCCCTGGTAGCCGCGAACGCTTGCGTCGGCGAATACGCCGTTGGCGTAAGGGTCTTCCCCATACCCCTCGGATACTCGGCCCCACCTTGGGTCGCGCGCCACGTCTATCATCGGCGAGAATGTCCAATCAATGCCCGCGGCTTTGGTCTCAGCCGCGCTCATCCCGCAAGCCTCTTGCACCAGCGCCTTGTTCCACGAGCAAGCCTGCGCCAGCCCTATCGGATAGATGGTGCGGAATCCGTGGATTGCGTCAAAGCCAAACAACACGGGGATTCCCAGCCTCGATTGCTCCATAGCCTTTTTCTGCATGGCGTTGCGCAGCTCGGGCACGGTATCGAAATAAATCAGCGACCCTATCTCGGCGGGAATGTCCAGCACCTCTTCGCCCACGTTGTTAGCATTGTTGTTGCGCCCAAGCGTGTATTGGTTCAGCTGCATCACCTTCTCTTCCATCGTCATCCTTCTGAGCAAGTCTTCTACCCTTATCTCATCTGGCGCCGACGCGTCTTTGTAGAGCGTGCTTGACGGCTGCATCTCCGACAGGTCAGTCACCGCCAGCGGATTCTTCACGGCCTCATGCGCTGCCCGCTGGGCCACAAGCTTTAGGTCGGCGTTCATCCCTTCCGGCGCATAGGCGTTGCCCACTGCATTTCTTCCGGTCAGCGCTTCGTACCACGCGCATGCCGCAGTGTATCTGCCCAGGCTCTCTTCCAGGTGGTACCCGTCGCGGTTGAGGTTGTCGCCCACAAACGTTGTGCGGGCGTTCTGTATCGCGGCTCCGGCCGGAGCGATTTTCTTGATCTTGTTCTCCTTGGCCACGCGGTCCACTGTCTTGGCCACCATCCTGAACATCGAATCCTGGTCTCTGCCGTAGTCGCGGAATGCTCCGTGGTTAGAATTTTTTGCGTATGACCACGTCTGGTGCATCATGTATTTTGCCTTCTTGGGCGCCTTGGCCTTCACAAGGCTGAGTAGCTCGGGAAAAACGCCCTCATATGTCGCGTAGTTCCCCGCCTTGCCGCTCACCTGCTGAAGGCTGATGTAATCCCAAGGCTCATCCGCCAATGCCTCGGCAATTGTCGTCTTGTCCTTGTCTATCCTGTTCCCGTCAACCTCTACCTTGCGGTAATAGTATGCCGGCGCGTCGCTCTTCATATTGCGCAAATGGCGGTCAAGGTCGCAACCGCCAATGAATAGGTTGCCCACCACGATCTCTACGCCGTCGGCCACCCCGAGCTCGTGCAGGTTCTGCTCTATGGCGTCGCGCGAAAAGCTGTTGCCTATCGCCAGCACCCTCAGCGTCTCCGCCTGCCCCAGCGCCCACGCCAGCGCCAAAATCACCGCCATTGCATATCTCTTGCAGTTCATCCTCATTTCCTTTCCCTTTAGTCTTTTCGGATTCTATTTTTCGTATTGTTCTTTCTTTTTCTTGTAGTAGTCTCGCATAAATCGCCATGCCTTTTTCCTCTCGCCGCGGTCCGATACAAGCCCTTTCCTGTTCCAGCCCTGCTGGTTCTTTGGGTGAAAGCGGAAGGGCGAGCGGAAATCGAAAAGCACCCACGGCGAAATTCCCCGCAAGTTAGCGATATTTTCGAACATTGCAACGTTATCTTGAAAAAGTTTTAGCTGATATTTTTCGCCCCATGACCATGCGGCCTCCTCATCGCCATCCTGCCCGGCCAGTGCCTCGCCGCCAAACTCGGAGATTATCAGAGGTTTGTCCATATTCACCTCCCACCTGCAGTCTTTCGGCTCCATAGGCCATGGATGGTACCATCCCATGTATTTGTTCACGGCCACCACGTCCAGGTTCTCGGCAAAGTCATCGTCCATCGTGAATATTCCCTTTTCTTTGTCGAAATACACCAGGTCGAAAGCCGCAACGTAAAGCCTCGTGTCGTCCATCCCTCGCCCTATCTCCAACAGCGATTTCAGAAAGTCGTTCCTCTCTGCCGATGGCTTGGTCTCATTGGCCACGCCCCAAAATCCTACTGCGCACCTGTTCCTGTCTCGGCTTATCATCTCCCTAAGCATCGTCTGCGCCTTTTCTCGGGTTGCGTCATCCGCAAAATCGATGCCCTGCCAAATAGGTATCTCTTCCCATAGCACGATTCCCATCTCTTCGGCCATCCTTACGATGTGCTCGTTCTGCGGATAGTGCGCCAGCCTGATCATGTTCACGCCCAGCTCTTTTGCCTCGTTCAGC
The DNA here is from genome assembly GCA_023666615.1 of Clostridium sp. Classification (GTDB taxonomy): domain Bacteria; phylum Bacteroidota; class Bacteroidia; order Bacteroidales; family Muribaculaceae; genus CAG-873. The sequence goes on from JAMPBQ010000015.1 coordinate 6,741, forward strand.
AGCATCGTGGCGTCGGCTTTTGAGAATGCCCTGCCCATCCGCTGCGGTATCTCTTCGTGGAAGGATACTGACCGCATGAATTGCGGCTTGCCGTTGATCAAGATTTCTGTCCCGTCAACTTCTATCGTGCGGAATCCAATCCTCTCGCTTACGGTGTCGGTCCGGCTCGCCAGCGTCACGTCATACAGCATCGGAGCCCCGGGCTCCCACAGCCGCAGGCCATTCCCCGCGTCAATGCTTCCGCTCGCTTTTCCTTCCGCGTCGGTGGTGAGCGTCACTGTCTTGTTGAGCTCGGGAATGCTCACGCATATCATCTCGCCCTCCAACGGCTGCGCCAAGGCGGCGTCAACCAGTATGCGGTTCGGCTTCTCTTTGTCAAGCCTCACGAAGTATTCTGAAATGCCTCCCTCGGGCAAGTCCAAAAGCATCACGTCTCGCGTGATGCCGCCGTAATTCCACCAGTCAAAGGCCATCGCCGGGATGGCGTCTTTGGCCCTGGTGTTGTTGGCCTTCACGACCAAAAAGTTCTCCCCGTCCAAAAGCTTGTCGGTCACGTCAAACTGGAAGGGCGTGAAGCTGCCTTCATGGCTGCCTATCTTTTCCCCGTTCAAATATACGTCGGCTCTGTAGCTCACCCCGGCAAAGTAGAGGATTGCCCGCCTGTCTGCCTGCTTCTTAGCGTCGAATTTCCTCCCGTACCACACCGATCCTTCGTACAGCTGCAGCTCGGGCCTTTGGCTGTTCCAGTCGCCGGGCACGTTTAGCCTGTCCGTCCCGTCAAACGAATACTCAAAGAATTGCTCCCCGCTCTCGGGCTTCTGGTTTTTCCATACTTCCATGCGCTCGCCTTGGTCGTATTGGTCCACTATCGCCTCCCATTTTCCGTTAAGCGATACGCCCTTGCGCCCATAGGCGTTGGTGATCAACTCGGCCGCGCAGCTCTGCCCTATTGCCAAAAGCCAGGCGGCAGCGAGCGATAGCCGAATAAGTTTACTTGCCTTCATTTCCCCTATTCTTTAAGTAGTCCAAAATCCAATTCCATGCCTTGGCCGAATATTCCGATACGCTGTAGTGGCCCGTTGTCTCGGCCACCCATAGCTGCTTGGGAGCGTCTATCACGTTGTACACCGACATCGTGGTCGTCGGCGGGCACACCATATCGTTGTACCCGAAGATGTAAAATCCCGGCTGCTTCACCCTTCTGGCCAGGTTAGCCGTGTCGTAGTAGGCCAATGTATGCAGGTTTCCCTTGGTTTGCAATGTCTTGTCCCGCAGTGCGTGGGGCCAGCCTCCTGCCCTGCCATGCGCGTATCCGGCCATGTCGCTCATCGCCGGGTACATGCTCACCAGCGCGCAAATCCTTGGCTCCAGCGCGGCTAGCATGATCGAGAGCATGCCTCCCTGGCTGCCTCCCCACGATGCCATCTTGCCGTTGTATTGCGGCAGCGTTTCTATGAAGTCTGCCCCCTTCACGCAGCCGGTGAACACATGCTTGTAATAGTATCTGTCCCGGCTGTCCATGTTTATCGCCGGATAGTCCTTCAGCATTCCCTGGCGCAGGCGGTGGTATATCTCATTGTCGTGGTCCACGGGGATCCCATGCACCCCAAGCTCCAGCACTATCACGCCTTGCGCCGCGTGGTCGACGTCGCCGTTGTAGGGCCTGATGCCGGCTCCGGGAACCTTGATGATCGCCGGATATTTCCCCGGCGCCTTGGGCATCGCAAGCATCCCGTAGAACCTCGCATCGGTGGAATTGTTGGTGTATGATATGTGGTACACATCCACCTTGTCGGTGCATTTCTCAGGCATGAGCGTCATCTTGGCGTTCAGCGGCAGCTTGCGCGTCCTTTCGATTGTCTCTTTCCAAAATTCGTCAAAGTCCTCGGGCTGCTCCGTCACAGGGCGCAGTTCGTCAGGGTTGTACCCTACTGTGGAATATGCCTCATAGTTCTTGCCCTCAAATTTCAGCTTGGCCTTCACTCTCAAGAATCCTGGCTTATCCATTGTACCCGCGTTTATGGTGGTCTTGCCGCTCTTCAGGGTCTCGCTCCAGCTCTTGCGCGGCTCCATCATGTCCTCCGACACCTCAAATGTCATCTCCGCTCCCTTTATAGGCACATTGCACCTGAATGCCTGCACCTCAAACGTCGCCTTTTCTCCCGCCTTGTAATGGTAATCGTCATGGTCAGGCGTAATAATCAGCTTCACCAAAGTCTCTTGCGCTGAAGCCATGAAAGACCCCAGCGCCATTGCAAAAATTAAAACAAATCTCAAATATCGCATAAATAAATCTTTTTAAAATAATCAAATCAAGATTCCACAATAAAATCAAGATTCCTCAAGATTCCACAAGAAAAATCAAGATTCCACAAGCAAAATCAAAATCCTAATCCTCCACCTGATACCGATACAAAGCAAATGTATTCTCCCCCGGCAGTCTCACCGTCAAGCTTCCGCCTTCCCCGAGAACCACCATCTCTTCTCGCCCATATCCAAGCACAGGCGTTAGCCTTACATTCGCTCCCTCATTCAGATATGTCCTTATCTTCCCAGTTTCACCCTCAGTATCTTCCCTGAAAATCAGCAGGAAGCCCGCGTCATCTCCGGTTATGCTTTGGAATCCGGTCCATGATCTCCCGCTTGGCTCCTCGCCTATCGGCAGCACTGCCCCGCTGTGAAATTCATGCTGCACTTCCCGGTATGCCCTCACCAGCGGAGCTATCCCGAAAGCCTCTTCGGGCAGATTCGACGCCTCCATCCATGCCAGCGGCTGTCCGGCCATCGTTATGGCGAAAAGGTAGTCAAATCCATATTGCCCCGGAGCAAACGGGTCGCCCTCGTCATATTTCTCCGCATTGCGCCACGGATTCAGAAATTCCACTTGCAGATTCTCCGCCGGCACGTATTTTACAAGCTGCCAAAGGTTGCGCAGCGTGTGGTAGGGGTAATAATTCCCCCAGTCGGTGTAGCGGTTTTCAAGGAAGATGTTGCCGTAGCGGTTGAAGAAATGGTATCCGCCCCTGCGCCCTGCCGTTGCGTCGAGGTTGAATACCGCCGAGTCGCCGGTCTCTTCCTGCACCCTGTCAAAGAGCTTGCGCAGGTTCGTCTCCGCCTTCTTCGTAGGTATGTTTAGCCCGTCGATCTTGAAGGTGCGTATCCCGTATTCGCGGTAAAGCCCCGTCAAGGTGGCCGCATCCTTCTCCCAGTCGGCGAAGTCATCCTGCACGCTTGGGTTGAACCACAGGCCTATCTCTACGCCCAGCTCGCGCCCCCTGTCCACTATGGGCTTCAGCCCTCGCGGATATTTCGCCGCGTCAGGCACCCAGTAAGCTGAATCTCTCCAAATGTCCTTGAACGACCCTTTGGCCACGGCCGAGTTGGGGCTCTTGCCCTTCTGCCACCCGTCATCGATCTGAAACAGCGATATGCCCAGCCTTCCGCAAAGTTCCAGCTCTTCAAGGCAAAATCTTTCGTTCACCTTTGCGTCTTGTGATCTGTCGCCCCACGTGTTCATCATCACCATCTCATCGCGCTCCGGCAGATGCCTGCGCAGCTTCTTTTGGTATGATCGCAGCGCCAAAAGCGCGTCTTTCTCGCTCCCGTCATGCACTCCAAGCACTGTGCTGTAAGCCGGCGTCCACTCATCTTCCTTCAGGTCGCTTGCCCTAAGTCCAAGCCCTGTCACTGCGAAATCCCCAAATTCAGCTATGAAGTCCGCATTGTCATATCCAAGCTGCACGCCGGAACATGGCGCTTCTTTCAGGAAAAAAAATCCAGCTCCGGGCCGGCGGCTGACCCCGTCTGTCGCCAACATCACGTTTCCGCGATAATTCGTGCGCCGGTATGCTATGGCTTCGCGCTCTGCCACCAGATTGTTGTTCCAGTCTGTTACATCCCAAAATTCAACGGCCTTCAGCCTCCAGTGCTTGCCTGCCAGGCTTAGCCTGTCTAGCACGGGCGTCACGGCCTTCACCTTCATCGCCTCGGCGCTCTCGATATTGCTGCGGTCAGCCGCATCCGCCGCGTCGGCATGCGCAAAGGCTCCGTTAAGATTGCCCTTGAGCCAGGTGTCGGTGGCTATGGCGGGAACGCCATCGTAGATGCGGTAGCGCCTGCGCACGTCCAGCCCTCCCAATGAATATTCAATGGTGGCCTCAAGCGTCTCGGGGGAAATCGACGTCTCTCCCACCATTTCAACCTTAAGTCGCCCTGCCCTACTCACGCTCTGCCGGTTCACCTGAAAATCAGGCGCCGAGCCCTTTGAATGCAGCTCTACGCCGGTAGCCTTATTCTCGATGCGCACTGTTTTCACATTGCCGCCGTTCCACAGCATCACGCGCTCTATGCGGTCGTTGCCCATGCGCAGCGTGTCGCCCTCAAGCCTGCAATAGCTCTCTCCATGCGCAGTGACGGCCACGGTTGCGGCCAATATCATTGAAAGGGTCTTATTCATGCAATTAGCTATATTTTTTTAATAATCGTATGCTTCAGCGTCTGACTTGTAGAATATCCGCGGACGCTCCAAAAGTCTGTTGGCGCAGTTGAATCCCTGGTTGTCAGGCGCGTCTTTCCTTCCCACGCCTTCCGCCATAAGATCTTTCAGCTCAGCCAGCCGGTTTTGGTACACGCCCCGCGGCGTTTCGCCATGCTTTTTGCATAGCGACGCGGCCATCCCCACTACCTCGCCCATCATGCCGGTGGTGCGCATCACCCTCACTGTGCCAAGGGCCACATGCGTCACGCTGATGTCGCGCCCCGCCATAAACAGGTTGTCCACATTCCTTGAATACAGGCAGCGGTAAGGCACCGCGCAAGGATAAATCCACCTATGCTTTGTAGCGGCCTTAAATTCTTGCCCCGGCCAGTTCGCGGAATTGAGCGAATCGGGAAAATGCAGGTCTATGGCCCACGATGCAGTAAAGGACGCGTCCTCATGCCGCATGTTTTTGTCTATGTCATCCTGCTTCAGCACGTAGTCGCCCAAAAGGCGACGGCTCTCTCTCCTCCCCGCAATGTAGGCTGCCCAGTCCAATTCCCGGTTGGCCCAGCGATCGTTGTCTTTGAGGTCGTTCTTCAGAAAGCTCCAGTTGTTGAAGATCACCAGTAGGCCATAATCCCTAATGAGCTCTCCATCTTCGATTTGGTTAAAGTTCATGCCAGTCTCCCATTTCCATTCGCCCATGGTCACGCGCTCGCAGTTACCTTCGTTAAATTCCATTCCGTACTTGAATCGCGGAAATTTCGCCTTTTTGCCCAGGTCTTTGCTGTACCATTGCACCGAGGCGCCCATCACAAGCGAATCAGCCTTCTCTGGCGCAAGGCTTTCGCCATATTCGGCGCGGGCTTCCCGGCCCATCAGATAGTCGGCTCCCGCCAAATACCCAATTGTGCCGTCGCCTGTGCAGTCGGCGAATTGATCGCCATAAAGGCTTATCTCTCTCCCGTCCTCAATATGCTTTATCGTCACGGCCTTTATTCTATTCCCTTCTTTTTCCAGAGTTATTGCCCTGAAGGAGGGGTAAAGGTCTATGCGCTCTTCCGCCATTATGATGGAATCTTTGCGATTGTCCTCATATACCTCCGCCGGCTGGGCGTTGCCTGGCCGGCTATGCCCAAATTCTCGTATCAGGCGCCCCAGGCCCTCGTTGGGCCCAAGCCCTATGTGCCCGCCAAGATGCACGCGCACCTCAGCGCTGTTGTTGCCTCCAAGCACTGGCCGGTCGTTCACAAGCGCCACGTCGCAGCCAAGTCGCGCCGCCGATATCGCCGCGCACATCCCCGCTATGCCTCCGCCTATCACCACCAAGTCGTAATGTTTTTCTGATGCCGCGGGGCAGTCGGGCCAACTATTGAGCTGCCTACGCATCACGGCTAGCTCCATACCGCTCTCAGCCGGCGCCTTGCCCTCGGTTGTCAGGTATATGGCATCGCACCTCCCGTTGAATCCCGTCAGGTCATGCAGCGCTATTTTCGTTTCCCCGGCCTTGAGCTTGGCTTCTCCGGCCTTCTGCCATTCCCAGCAATCGCCTTTGCAGCCCAACGTCTGCGGCAGCCTGCGCGTGCCGATCTTCACCTCAAAGCGCCCGGGGCCTTCTGCCTGGTCCCACGGTGAAGTCCAGTTGTAGGTGCGCGTCCACACGCTGTACGTCCCGTCCTCGGGTATGTCTATCGTTGTCGATGCGTCCTCTACTGGCTTGCCAAGGCCATGCGCCATCAGATAGGGAGACCCCATTTGGTCCACAAACTGTTGGTCTACTACCCAGCCGCCCTTCTCGGCGAAGGCTTCGCACTCCACCATCAGCTCGGCGCATGGGGCCGCCAACGCGGTCCCCATGGCCATGCCGATTGTAAATATGGCTTTTGATATTTTCATCTTATCGTCACGTCTGCGATTTTGCACCAGCCTTCTTTCGTCAGGTTGTCAAACCTCGGCGACATGTTGATGCCTATGGCGTTGTCGCGGGTAGTGTCCACCAGGCCAACAGCCCATACGTAGTGCCCGGCCGCCACCGAAGGCACCTTCACCACGGAGTTGTAGGTCTTGGGCTTGTCCTTGATCCACTCGTTGAGCTTGGTCTCTTCCACCACGGTCAGTCCCGCGGGCTTAAGCGTATTGGGGTCAAGTAGCGCGAACGCCACTCTGTATTTCTGATTCCACTGCGGCAGGTTGGTTGGGCAATATCCCCATCCAAGGTTGTTCCACCTGTGTGTAATCTGCACGCTCTCTCCGGCCTTGGCCGTCGTCGGCACGGAAATCTTGTCGGCGTAGAGCCTATAGCCGCCCTCGGCTATGAATTCCTTCACCAGGTCAAAGCAATCATGGAACCACATCGCCGTCTCCCCATTCTTCAGGTCTGAGCTGTAGCGGAAGTCCATCATGTTCACGTTGGCGCCCTTGGCCTCAAGGTATTCGCCTCGGCGCACGTCTACCCAGTCCTTATAGTTGTCTTGGTTCATCGGGCTGTTGCCGTGGCTCGAGCGCACCCAGCCGCCTTCCATGATAATCGGCCGGTCGTAGCGGTGGGCCGCCGCGTAGTTGCGCTCCCAGTCCTTGTAGTATTGCTTCATGCCGAATGCGTCGTGGCGCAGCGAGAACCCATGCTCTACGCAATAGTCCAGGTATTTCTCAGCCGATGCCGTGCTGGCGTTGCTGAAGTCATTCTTAGCCAAAATGCAGCGGTGGTAGTTGATAAACGTTGGTACCTTGGTGAAGAGTCTCTCCATTAGCGTCACTATCCACTCAAAGACTCCTTCGCGAGGGTCATCATTGCCCGTGGAATAGATTATTGTGTGGGTTTCTCCCCACATGCCAAGCCCAAAGCCGCTTACGTATGCCGTAACCTCAGGGTCGTTGTATTTGGCCGCGAAGTCTGTGAGGAATTTCTCGTAGCACTTCTGGAATATCGGATCGTCTACGTATGGGCTCCACACCTGCACTGAGCCTGTGGTGGACCAGAATCCAGCGCAGCCTTGCTCCTTCACGTAGTCGGGAGTGAAGTTATAGTGCTTGTCGCGTGAGTCCACAATGAACGTAAACGCCAGCTGCATGCCGCGCTCCTTGGCGCCTTCCACCAACATCTTGAATCGCTTCGCCGGCTTGGTGTCAAGGACGCCATCGTCCCAAACGTATTTGCCCTCTTCGGGGTTGAAGTCGCTCCATGCTCCGCGGATGTAGAGCGTATTCGAATATTCGCTCACCTTCACGTTGCCCTCGGGAGTCTGCATATTGTCATAATCGTCCCAAAAAGAATCCCGCAGGCCGTCGCCAAGCCCCGTGTAGGTGTTCCATCCGTTGATGGGGTTGCGTATGTAGGCCAAGCGCTCCGGTTTGAAGTCTACTATCGTGTTGCCCGAGATATCCCAATTGTTTTGCGAGGGATCAGCTGGGCCGTCATCGTCTGAGCATGACGCCATGGCCATCCCCAGAGACGCTATCATTGCGGCGGTGATGCCGCCGTGGATATATTTGTTCATTGTTTGTCGCTGTTTTATTTATTTCACATCAAACACTACCGTTCCATTTTCTATGTCAAGCACCACGTAGTTGCAGCCCTCAGGTATCACGAAATAGGCATAGCGGTTGTCGCCCTGTCCGCCAAGTATTGGCATCGGCGAGCCAAGAGTGGCCGGAGTATACGTAGAGTGGTCGTTGCGCTTCGCGTCTGTGCCCGCCGCGCCGTAGCAATACACGTTGTTCTCAATATTGCTTACCATAAATTTCACCGTAGCCGCCACCGCCGCATTCTTGTTGTTGGCGTCATTGCCCGTCTCACGCGGCAAAGCTGTGCCCTTGTATGCGAATACCTTCGGATTCGCCAGGCTTTGCGTCAGCCTGTACTTGGCCTGGAAGCCTGCCTTCGATTGGTCGGCGTCGCGAGCAAAGTTGTTGTACGTGCCCCACATCCAAAGTTCGGTCACTTCTTGCTTGTACGGATTGATGCCCGCCACGGTATTGTTGTAGCTTACCTCTGCGTTCTTCAGGTCTGTTGCCGCCGAGCGGAAGGTCATGGTGCGGTTCTGCGTGTCAACCACCACGCGGTATATGCCATCAGCGGGAATAGTCCAATAAGATGTCTTCGTGCCTGATTCTGTGCTCACTTGCGTAAATTCCATCGGCTCGCCGTCCGCTATTTCAGTCTTTCCCGCCTTGGGGGCAAGGCTCACAGCCGTATTCTCCTCAAAGCCTACGGGCAGCCAGAATGCGCCGGACTTAAGCTCGCCCTTCCAGGCGTATAGGTTCTCGTCCTCCAGCGTCTGCTCTATCTCTATCATATCGTCGCCGACTGCCGCGCCCGCCATGTACAGCTTGTCAAGCTCTAGCGTTGCGCCTGCGTCCACGATCTTCACAGTCTTCTTATCAAGGTTGAGCGTGATGCGGTAGTTGCCCTCTTCCGGTATGTTCCAATAATGGGCCTCCGCCCTGTCCACGATCACGAAGGGCATCTCTTCCGCCGTGATGTCGCGGTCTTCCCCTTCAGCCGGCGAGACAGCGTTGCTCTCATCAGCGTAAAGCACCGGGAAGTTGATCTTGCCCGCCTGCAGCTTGCCGTTGTATCGGTATATTTTCCCGTTGTTGGCATCTGCAGTCAGCTCTACGTCGCCATCTCCTGTGGCGTTTCCACCCATGAACAGCTGGTCTGCCAGGTACTGCTTCGGCCCGTAGGTCTTCACCCTTACTCGCAAGGTGGAAATGTCTGGCACCACGGTGCGAGGGCCCTGGAAGGTGGTGGTGAGGGTGAACCTCAGCTCGCCCACCATGCTCGTGCCCTGCCCAAACTTGCCCACAAGCATCTCCTGCAGCTCGCGGTTTGTATAGGAGCGGTGGAAATTTCCGTCATCCTCGTATTCCTTTATGGCGTTGGCCTCGCTCCCTATAAGCTCGGTCTCCAGCTTGTAGGTGCATAGGAAGTCGTTGCCGTAGTCCGCCGCCGGCGTCCAGTCGATGCTCAATGCCTCGGCTTCGGGATTGGCCTCTGACAGCACTACGTACTCCTGCGACCCCGTCAGCTGCACTATTGAATTGTTGCGAGAGTATGAATTGTCTATGTCATCCTCTTGGCATGAAGCCAGGCCCCAGGCGAGAGCGATTCCCGCCAAGGCCGCATAGCTTCTGAATATATGGTTCTTCATCTTAAATTCCATGATTTCTCAATGTTTGGGATAATCAGTTTCTCAAATTGGGGTTTAGCTCAAAGTCATGCGTGGGCACCGGCCATGTGTATTGGCTTTCGGGGAATACGCGCTTGGCTCCCACCGCGATTGTGCCGGCGTTGAGCAGCGCGGAGAAGTCGGCCAGGCCGTCTTCGTCTATCTGCGGCGTGTGGCTCCAGAACCACAGATTCTTGTTCACCACCTTGTCAAGGCATTCGTCTGCCGGCAACATGATGTAGTTGTACCCGTTCAGGGCCTTCGTGGCCAGCTTCCAGCGGTAAAGGTCGGGCAGGCGAAGGGCCTCGTTGGCCAGCTCCACCCTGCGCTCCAGGCGCACTGCCCTGCGAAGGGTCTCGCGGTCGGACATCTTTACTGCCGGGTAAAGGTCTTCTGCCGTATAGGATACGCCGTAGGCCCTGGCCCGCACCATGTTGATGGCGTTTATCACGCTGTCGTCAATCTTGTCCAGCTCTATCATTGCCTCGGCGTACATCAGCAGCACGTCGGCGTAACGCATCATCACGTAGTCGCGCTCCACCTTCTTGCCGTTCTCTGTCCAGCTAGCGTCAATGCCCTTCTTCCATATCAGGCCGTTGTATGAAGCGTATTGGTTCACTTTGCGAGTATCCTGGTTGGCCTGCATCGCCCCGGTGTTGTAGTTCATAACCTTGGTGGCGGCCGGCGACGGGTCAAACTCAAATCCGCAATGCACGGTGTTAAATTCCACAATTGTCATCGTGCAGCGCGGGTCGCGGTTTTCAAACGGCCTGCGAGGGTTGAAGAGCGGCGATTCGTCTATTGGAAGGCCGTCGGTGCATAGGTAGGCGGCCAAGAGGTCCCAAGAGGGGGTGTCGGCCGCATAGCCGCCGGCGTTGCGCGGAAGACCGTTGTTCACAAACCATTGGTCAAGTATCACGTCATTCTCCAGCGAGCGGGGAATGTAGAACACCTTTTCGTCATTCTCCTTCGTGCTCTGCAGGAACAGCTTCGCGTAGTCGGGCTCCAGCGAATAAATCTTCAGGTCCATGCACTGCTTGGCCGCCTCCGCCGCCAGCTCATAGTCCCCGAAATATAGCGCGTACCTGGCCTTCATCGCAAGGGCCCCGCCCTTGGTGATGTGCTTAGCCTTTGTGCCCCAGTCTGTGGGCAGCGACGCTATGGCCATGTCAAAGTCTTCGTACACATGCTTCACCACTTCAGCCTTGGGGGTGGGCGTCTGCGCCAGGGCCTCGCTGATGGTCAGGGAGTGGTCGTTGAAGGGAACGTCTCCAAAGTAGAACGCCAAGTCTCCGTATTTGCATGCCCTGCAGAAGTATGCCTCGGCGTTGAAGCGGTCCAGCGTCTCCTGGCTCACAGCCCCAAGGGCCTTGTGGCTGTTCTCCAGCATGGAGTTGGCGCGCGCTATCAGCTTGTAGCTTTGCTGCCATAGGGCGTAAACCTCCCATTGGTTGCCGGTCATTGTGCCGTCCAAAAGCGTGCCGTTGCTCCCGGGGTTGCGGTTCTGGTTGCGGTATGTGAAGTTGTCGGTCCACTGCTCTGACGATTCCAGCGGCTCTTTCCAATAGCCAAGTATGTAGAATTCATTCACGGCCATCTGCAGCTCTGTCTCGTTTGAGTACCAAGATTCGCTGTTGCCCTGCGCCTTAGGCACCATGTCCATGTCCTCGCATGAGGTCATCGTTGCGCCAAGAGCCGCGCAGGCTGATATGATTGTGATTATTTTTTTCATCGCTGTTTGTTTCCTTGCTTAGAGGTTAATATTGATGCCGCAGATCAGCGACTTGGTTATCGGGTATGCGCTCACGCCCATTTCGGGATCCCACCCGTCGGGATAGTGGTCGATCGAAAATAGGTCGTTGGCGCTGAAGTAGATGCGGCATGACCGCACGCCGATCTTGCCCATCCATTTCGCGGGCAGCGTGTAGCCCAGCGTCACGTTCTTCAAGCGGAAGTATGAGCCATCGAACATCCAAAAGTCCGACACCGCATAGTTGTTGCCTTTCGTGGTGTTGGTTAGGCGAGGATACTTGGCCGCGGCGTTCTCCGCGTCTGTATTGAACACGCTCCAATAGTTGCCGTCAAGGATTGCCGGTATGTTGCCATAGTTGTCCCTGAGAGCCTCTACCATGGCGCGGTCGTAATAGACCTTCTGCTTGCCGATGCCCTGGAATGCGAGGCTCAGGTCGATGCCTTTCCACGATGCGTGCAGGTTGCCGCCGTATTGGAACCGCGGCAGCGAGTTGCCAAGCACTACGCGGTCGTATTCCGCCGAGATGATGCCGTCGGGTACTCCGTCCGGACCGGAAATGTCGCGGTATTTCAAGTCGCCGACAGTCACGGTGTTGTTCAGCCTTGCCGAGTTCTTCACCTCGTCCTGCGTCTGGTAAATGCCGTCGCAAATGTAGCCGTACCATGCGTTGAAGTATTCTCCCGCGCGCTTGATTTTGCCGCCGCTTATTTGGTCTGCGTCATTCAGGTAGTCCACCTTGCTCTTGAAGTCGCTCACATTCACCGACAGGCCATAATTCACGTTTCCGACCTTGTCGTTCCACGACAGCTCCACGTCCCAGCCTGTCGTCTTCATGCGTCCGGCGTTGGTCGACGGATTCGAATATCCCATCGTGTAGGGTATCTCTATGTTCAGGAGCATGTCGCGCGTAGTCTTCCAGTAGTAGTCGCCGGTGAAGCGCAGCCGCGAGTTGAACAGCGCCAGGTCTACGCCGATGTCGGTCGATTCGGTTGTCTCCCAGGTGATGTCCTGCACGGCCAATGTGCGGATGGCCGCGGTCTTGTCGCTCACTATCACGCCGTTCTCATAAAAGTAAGAGTCTCCGAAGGTGATTAGCGACATGAAGGGGAAGTAGTTGCTGCCGATGCGCTCGTTGCCCAGGCGTCCCCAGCTGGCGCGGATCTTGCCGAAGTTCAGCGCGCTCCCGGCCAAGGCCTCTTTCAGGAATTTCTCTTCCGTCACTACCCAGCCCGCCGAGAAGGACGGGAATGTGCCCCAGCGGTATTTCTTGTGGAATCTCGACGATCCGTCCCTGCGCACGTTGGCCTGCAGCAGGTAGCGTCCGTCATAGTTGTAGAGCAGGCGTCCGAAATATGAGTTGGACGAATATTCCGACCCTGTGCCGTTGTTGTCCTTGAAGTCCTCCGGTCCGATGTTCAGATAGGGATAGTTGGTCAGCTCGTACTGGTCGCGCGCGGCCCCGAGGCTTTCGGTGCGCATGATGTAGTATTCGTAGCCGAGCATCAATGTCAAGTCGTGCTTGCCGAAGCTCTTCATGTAGTTGGCTATTACCTGCGATGTGATGTGCCAGTTGTCGTTGCGCGTCTCTGACAGCTTGTTGGTGGCCCACGATGATCCGCTGCCTTCCATCCAGCCGCCGAATACCATTGGATCGTCAGCTATCGTGTAGCTCACGGCCTTGCGAAACGACTTGCCTTTCGTGTAGTTAATGAAGGGGGATACGATGCCTTGCAGCTGAAATCCGTCAAAGGGCTTGAACGTCAGCGCGGCCTTGCCTCCTACCTGAGTTGACCATGATTTCGAGATGCCGCCCTCTTTCAGCAGCGCGTACGGATTGGCGCCGTTCTTGCCCTCGGCCATGCGCCCGTCGTCCCACACTGCGGGGTAGATCGCCGGCATCTTGCGCATGTCGGAAAAGGGTGAGTAGATGGTGCTCACGCTTTTGGCCCTGCGCACGTTCACATCCACCGTCAGCCCAATCATCTTATGCACGTTGATGTCGGTGTTCGACCGAAACATAAAGCGGTTGAAGTTGCGTCCTTCATACAGGCCGTCCACCTTGTCATATGACATTGACACGTTGGTACGCACTGTCTTGTTGCCGCCGCTCACGCTCACGGTGTGCGTCATGCGCGGCGCCGAGTCCTTCATCATCATCCCCTTCCAGTCGGTGATGGGGTAATTGTTTGGATCTGTGGCGTTGTTGCTCACCCAGTTCTTGATTTGGTCTGATGTGTATTGCTGGAAGTATCCGCCTGCCGGATTGTCGTTGTACAACAGTTCGTTATACATCTCCAGGTAGCGCGTCACGCCCACCATCGAGGGCTGCGCCGTGGGTATCTCCCACCCAAATTCACCCTGGTAGCTGAGCTTGAGCTCGGTCTCGCTGCCGCGCTTGGTGGTGATGAGGATCACGCCGGCCGCGGCCTTCGATCCGTAGATTGACGAGGATGCCGCATCCTTTAGCACCGACACGCTCTCCACGTCATTGGGGTTTACATAGTCTATGTTGTCGCACTGCACTCCATCAACGATAATCAGCGGCGAGGAGTCGCCAATGGTGGTAACGCCGCGCACGTGCATGCTTCCGGCCGACGCACCCGGCGCGCTGTTGTCCCTGCGCACCATCAGGCCGGAAACCGACCCCTGCAGCGCCGTGGAAAGCGTCGTGGTCTTCTTGGCGGCCAAGTCTTCGCCCTTCACCGCGGCCACCGCCCCGGTGAGGTCTTTTTTCTTCACTGTGCCGTAGCCGATGACCACAACTTCATTCAGCACGTTCTCGTTCTCCGACATAGTTATGTCCATGCCTCCGGCCTTGGCGTCGATTTCCTTCGGGCTGTATCCGATATAGCTCACCTCCAGCTTCTGCCCGGGCTTGGCCATTAGCGTGAAGTTGCCGTCAATGTCAGTCAGAACGCCTTCCGCGTTGCCCTTCAATTTCACCGACGCGCCAATCAGAGGCTCGCCGGTCTCGTCTGTCACCATGCCGGTTATTTCCTTCACCTCTCCTTTACTGGCGTTTTCACCGCCTTCTTTCGCTCCTTTGGGTGCTATCGTCACCTGCCTCCCCGCTATCTTATAGGTTAACCCTGCCTTTGAGCACATGTCGGCTATCAGGGCGTCTATGGATTTCCCGTTCAAGTCTACATCGACCTTCTTGCCCAGCTGGCTGTTGGCTTCGTCTGAATAGACGAATACATAGTCGCTGTGGCTCTCAATGTAAGAGAGCACCTCCTTCACGGTGGAGCCGCTGCTCTTCATCGAGTAAAGTCCCGAGGCCGGGTCTTGGCTGAGCGTTGTGGCGGCTTGAGCCTGCATTCCGGCTCCCATAGCCCAACATAGGCTGATGGCGCCGATGCCCAATGCTCGTTTCAATGTTTTCTGCATGTGTTGTGATATTTTTGGTTTTTATTATTTGTTTCTCAATCTATTTCCACATCCGATACGCGCAGCCAGCCATCCTCTGTCAGAAGATTCGCGTCTACCGCCATCTCAATGGCCGGCATCTCGCCGCCGGTCGCGTCCACCAAGGCCACTGCCCATGTGTATTTCCCTTTAGTCAGCCCTTGCGTGGAGATTTCTGTGGTGTATTCTGTCTCCGCCTCGCGCAGCCACTTGCTAAGGTCGGTCTTATCGTCAACCCATATCTTGGAGGCATTTCCGCTGGCGTCCAGCAGGGCTATCCCCACTTTGTAGCGCTGTTCCATCTGCGGCACGTTGGTCGGGCAGTACCCCCACCCCATATTGGCCCAGCGGTGCGATACTTTTGCGCTCTCGCCCGCATTAACCTTGTCGGGCGCCGAAATTGATACGGGATACAGCCTATAACCGCCTTCTTTTATGAATTTGCGCACCAATGGCATCGAGGTCCCGAACCATGACCGCACTTCGTCGTTGATGCGGAAGTCCATCATGTTCACCCTTGCCTCAGCTGATGCTTCATATTCTCCCTTGCGCACGTCCTCTGAGTGCCCTTCACGGTATAGCCCCGAGGGGTCCCTCCAATATCTGTGGTGTGCCCCGGTGATCCACCCGCCTTCCATTATTATGGGGCGGCGGAATCTCCAGCGATTCGCCATTTCCTTTTCCCAATCCTGATAGTAGCCGTGCATGCCAAAAGCGTCATGCCGCAATATGTAGCCATAATCGGCCGCCTTCTCTATTATGGCCTCTGACGAGGGCGTGGGCTCGCCCCAGCCTTCATGCGTTGGGTCGCCTATGCAACGATGGTAGTGTATCGCCAGCGGCACTTTCTTGAAGGCCTTTGTGTATAAGTCCATAACCCAGTCAAACACCTCCATCTTATTCTCCGCGTTTTCGTATATCATTGAGTGGCTTTCTCCCCATTTGCCCAGCGAGTAGGCGTCAATGAAGCATACTCTCTCCGGATCGTCATATTCCTGCGCGAAGGCCTTGATGAATTTTGAGAATTTCTCCTGAAACACTTTGTCGTCAGGATAAGGCGAGGGATTCTGCCCCGGCGCAGCCTTGGGGTCGTCATAGTATTTAGCCCCGGCGTCGAACACGTATTGCGGCGTGTTCTTCCCCTGGTCGCGGCCGTCAACCACAATTCTGAACGCTATGCGCAGCCCCCTGTCGTTTACGCTCTTTATCAGCCTTGAAAGCCGCGAGTTGGGGTCATTCCATGCGTATTTCCCCTCTTCGGGCTCAAATGAGCTCCACGAGGTGCGCAGATACGCGCAGGTCGCGTAGTCGGATACGCGCACAGTGTCGCCGTCCGATGTGGGCATTCGGTCATAGCCCTGCTCTTCCCAAAAGTTTTCGTCGTATGTCCTGCCCAGATACATCACCCAACCCTGCATGGGATTGCGCAGCACTCGCGCGGTGTCGGGCGCGAACTTCACCTCTATGTCTTTGCCTTCGGCCGAGGCCGAGGCCCCGGCCATCATTGCCAATGTAAGCGATAAGATTGTCGTTTTAATTTTCACGGCTTTATGTTTTGTTTTTGTTTCTTTCTTTAAGGCGAAAGCCGATTCATTTTTCGGCTTTTTTTCTCTATCTTTTTCGTTTCATTAAGGCAAAGGACGCTCCGTGCAGACCTCTATGGCCTTCATCACGCTGATGCCCCGAAAGGCATCCTTCCCTTATGTTTCAGTTTGTTATTTGGTGGCGGTTAGATTATAGGCTGTGCTGTCGGGCGACGCCTCTACATCCATTGGCAATATGTTGGAGAGTGTGATGAGCACTCCGTCTATATCGCTCTTCAGCTCCAGGCTGCCGTATAGCCGGCTGTCCCAAAGTCCGGGGTCTATGTTGATGTCCACTCCATAATGGTCGCTCAGGTGCCTGGCTATGTCGCCAAGGGTTTGTCCGTCCAGTGTCAGCACCCCGCGCGTCCAGGAGGTGTAAAATTCTGTATTGACCTTTGTCACAGAGGCTATGAAGCCGTCTTCTATCTCCGCCTTCTGGCCGGGCTTGAGCTTTACGCGCTCCTCGCCATCGCCGCTGCTCACCGCCACGCTGCCTTCTACAAGCACCACCGATGTGGCCAGCGAATCAAAGGTGTTGATGCAAAATGTCGTGCCCAGAACCTGCAGGTCAAATCCCTTGCTCTGCACCACAAAGGGATGGTCGGCGTCTTTGGCCACTTCAAAGTACACCTCGCCTTCGGCGTACACGTGCCGCACTCCTCCCGTGAATTGCTGCGGGTATCTTACCGTCGAGCGCGAGTTGGCGATTACCTTGGTGCCGTCGGCCAAAATCAATGTTGAGGTCTGGCCCACCGGCACGCTGAATTGCAGATAGTCTTCTGTAGACAGCTCATTCGACGCCAGCATCCGGCTTGCGGCCTCCGATGGCGATTCCGCGTCGCGCCATATAAAGAATCCAACTATTATAGCCACGCAGGCTGCCGCTGAGAGCGCCGACATCCACGCCGCGCGGTGATGCCTCTTTATGCGCATGTTCTCCCGGGCGATCTTTGCCCGTGTGAGCTGCTTCACTCTTTCGGGGTCTACCGGCGGAAGCTCGGCTATCTCAAGAAAACGCTCTACGGCGTCCTCTGAAACGTTTGGATTTATATGTCGCGGTTCTTTTTCCATTGCTTTCTATAATTAAGACGCATTTTCTTGAGCAATCTATAGTATCTTTTGGAATTTTTTTCTAAAAATTTCCTAAAATAGGAAAAAATTCATTGCCAACAGCAATACCAGCGCTTTTTCACCCCCTCCGGGCTTCAGGGCTTTCTTCAGTTTGTCCATCGCGTAAGCCACATGGTAGTTCACCGTCGGCAAGGTTATGCCCAGCATTTCAGTAATCTGCTTGTATGGCACCTTGTCTATTTTCGCCAAGTAGAACACATGCTTGCATTTCTCGGGCAGCGATTCTATGGCCTTGTTCAAGTTGTCTTGCTCTTCTTTGCTTATGATTGTTTCGTCCGGCGCCCCTACCGGCGCTATGGTAAACATCTCCACATCGTCAAGGCTCACCCTCGTCGGCTCCGTGCTTTCATGCCTTAGCATGCTCACAGCCTTTCGGTACGTCACAGTCCGCAGCCATTGCCCTATGCTCTCTATCTCCAACAGTTCTTTGCGGTGCTTCCACGCTTCAAAAAACACATCGCTCACCACTTCCTCGGCGCTCTCCTTGCTCCCCACTATTCCATAAGCGTAATAGTAGAGGCGCTGAGTCCATTCGTCCATAAACTGGTTGAACGCACGCTCATTGCCCTTGCTTATCTTGTAAAGGATATTTTCAAAACTCATTGGTCTGATTCTCGGTGACGCCGGTTAGGCTTGATGTTTTCTTTGATTTTCGCAACATGATTCTTGCGCCATCCCATGGCCCAATTCATGTATATGATGCAAATATAAGGGCTTTTGGTTAATTTTGAGGGATTTTTTCTGTTAAAAAAATAGGCCCGCGCGGGATTTTAGCCCGGCGAACCTGATTTTTTACCTAAAACACTTTTTTACCTTTATCTAATCTTTTTTCATGAATTTCGCTTGATTCCTTATCGCACAGCCACTTTCTTGCCGTTGACGATATAGATGCCGGCCGGCAGATTGCTTATTTCCTCCGCGCTTGCGCCCGCCGCTACGCGGATGCCCTGCATGTTGTAGACGTCCGCCCTGTCCTGCGCACCGTTAATGACCGCCGAGGATATGCCGGAGGTTGCCTCTATCGCCAACGCTCCATTGGTGGAATTGTCGCTGCGCGGGTTGCCCAGCTGGTCCACCTTAGCGTCTACAGCATATACCGTTGCCGTGGCGCCGTCCGCGGTTGGATACCATGCGTCGGCAATAGCCTGAAGCTCGGTAGGCAGCGCTCCTTTTGTCTTGGCCGAGGGGGTAAGGGTGCCGTTTGTGGCAAGCTCCGCCGTTCCAAACACTGACGCGTACGTGTTTTCCGCCTTCACTGCCTCGTTGTCAATTTCGGCCGAGCATTTGCCTATCACATTGGCGCCGCCTATGCTCATTGCCGTCGGGCTCTCCCCGCATGATAGGGCCAAGGCCTCATCTTTTGCCACAATAATGGAATTGCACACGGCGAAGGGGGTAGCGGCGTTGATCATTACCTCGCCATTCTCTGATTCATTTCCCGCTATCGTGCAGGAAAGCAAGTTAAGCCTGCGCTCAAATTGCCCGCCCTGCGGAGCCGTCGGCACCGCGATGGCCCCGCCTCGGTTGCCGCTGCCTTCCGCCTTGTTGCCCGCAAAGGTGCAGTTGAGAAGGTTCAGTTCTTGCCCGTTTGTCATGGCTATCGCTCCGCCCATCGCGCCGTTCACCTTCTCTCCGCCAACGGTGTTGTTTGCGAAATAGCAGCGCTCAAATGTGGCATAGCCCTTGACGTTGCTCTCCGACGTAATGCGCACTGCCCCGCCGGTGCGGTGCCCATGGTTGTCAGTGAAGGAGCAGTCTATGAAATGGCAGTTTGAGTTTTTCATCCACACTGCGCCGCCGCCATTTCCGTTGTCGCTTAGCGTGCTTGAGTTGTTGCTGAAATTGCATCCCATCACTTCAAGGAAGGGCGTGTTGTCTACGCGCAGGGCTCCCGTGTTGTTGTCCTTTTCATTGCGGTAGTTCACAAAGTCCACATTCGAGATGTAGGCCTTGGCCTGCGGATTTTGCTCTGGGGCGGCAGCGGTGCGGATCACCACGGGGCTTGCCGCCGTTTCGCTCCCGTCGATGATTGAGCGCCCGTCTGTGGCGCCGATGATGCTCACGGCTGCGAAGACCTTCGCGGCTGTGGGCTTGTAGGTGCCGGCTGCCAGATATATCGCGTCGCCGTTCGCGAAGGTCCCGGCCTGTACTCCGGCCCAGTTCATAGGGCTGGAGGCCGATGTGCCGTCGCCTGTGCCATCAGGTGATGCGTAGTAGTCGGCCGCTTGCGTTGCGCCAACGTTTGCCGCGGATGCGACCGCAAAAAGAAGTAGAGTTTTAAAATTCATAGAGATTCCGTTTTATATGGTATTTCTTAAAGTTTTGTCCTGATAGCCGGCCCCGCTTTGGGGCGTTTACACTATTAAAGACGCGCTTGTAGAATTTTTATATAGGGCGGAATCAAAAAAATTTTCTTTTTTCTATCGCGGGTTGACTATCCGCTCTCCCAGTATCTTGGAAAATTCGGCCTTGAGCTTGTAGAGATCAAATATTTCTTTCATCAGCTCGCTTGCGGCCGCCGGGTCAAGGCCGGGCGCGCTGATCGCGGCGTTCAGCTCTTCTATCTGGTTTTCAAGTATGGTGTATTTCAGCTCATGCACGGCCCGAAGCACAAGGTCAGACAGCCGCTCGCGCTCTGTCTCCACATGGGCGTATTTCGTATGCACCTTGCTCAGCTTGTACTTCTCCGCCGCCAATTGCGTGGCCGTCTTGCGTATGTCGTCGTCGGGCGACGACAGGAATATCTCTTCGAGGTATTGGGCCTTGAAGTCGTCAAGGCTCTGCTTGTACTCTTCCTCTACGCTCTCCCCAAGCCTCTGCTCGCGTGCTTGTATGTCGGCTAGTCCGTTGGCCTCTACGCGGATTTTCTCCATCCCCTGCTCCATAGCGGTACGGCGGTGGCGGTCAAGGTTGGCCTGAGCCGTGGCCAAGTCCGCCGGCCATTGGGTCTGGCTTATCTCTATAGCTGCCAGGTATATCTTTTCGCAAGCCTCCGATGTGAAGGAAATTTCGTCGCCGTCCAGCTCTGCCTTGATGAATGAAAGTACAGTCACGCCTGCTTCCTCCTCCTCGCCTTCCTCATCCATGTTTTGGGCTATGGGCAAAAGCCCATATTTCACTATGAATTTTGCCAAGGTCAGCTCGGCCTTCTTCAGCCTTGACACCTGCGCCGAGCCCTCCACGGCTATGACCGGCTCTTTGTCTGGCCTTGTCGCCTCTGTCTTTTTCTCGGCGGTGATTCTTTTCTCGGCGTTTTGCGCTGAAATCTTGTCAAGCTGCAGCGATAGCGTGCGCTCGTCGATGTCGAGCATCCTTGAGCATTCCTGGATATAGATTGTGCGCGTCACCGGGTCGGAAATCAATGATATCGACCTTACGATGTCGTTGATCACATGCGACCGCTGTATCGGGTCGTTCCCCGCGTCCTTCAGGAGTATTCGCGTCTTGAACCTTATGAAGTCGGTCTCGTTCTGCGCTATGTAGTCTTCAACTTCGGCCGACGAATGCGACTGCGCGAAGGAGTCTGGGTCGTCCCCGTCCGGCAGCAATAGCACTTTTATGGCCATGCCCTCCGCCAAAAGCATGTCGATTCCTCGCAGCGACGCCTTGATGCCAGCCGCGTCTGAATCGTAAATCACGGTCACGTTCTCCGTGAATCTGTGCAGAAGCCTTATCTGCCCTTCGGTGAGCGAGGTGCCCGACGACGCTATCACGTTCTCCACCCCGGCCTGGTGCATGGAGATTACATCCATGTACCCCTCCACGAGGATAGCCTTGTTTTTCTTCGCTATCGCGCTCTTGGCTTGGTAGAGGCCGTAGAGCTCGTAGCTCTTTCGGTAAATCTGCGACTCGGGAGAGTTCACGTACTTGGCCACCTGCTTGTCGCTCCGCAGAGTGCGCCCGCCAAAGGCCACCACGCGGCCCGACACGGTGAAAATCGGATAGATTACACGCCCCCGGAATCGGTCATAGAGCTTGCCGTCGCGCTCCGATTTTGAGCATAGGCCCGTCTCTATCAAATATTTGTCGTGAAATCCCTTGTTCAGCGCCGCATTCACCAGGTCGTCGCTCTTGTCTATGGCGTAGCCAAGATGGAATTTCTTGATCATCAAGTCGTTGATGCCGCGATGCCTGAAATATGACAGCCCTATGTCCCTGCCGTCTGCCGTTTCCGTGAGGTTGCGCTCAAAGTGCTCCGCCGCGAAGGCGTTGACCGCAAGCATCGATTCGCGCTCGTTGGCGCTCTCGCGCTCTTCGTCGGTCAGCTCGCGCTCCTGTATGTCAATGTGGTATTTCTTTGCCAGGTATCGCAAGGCCTCGCCGTATGTCATTTGCTCAAGCTCCATCACGAACCCTACGGCCGAACCGCCCTTGCCGCAGCTGAAGCATTTGCAGTACCCCTTCGCTCGCGACACGGAAAATGAAGGCGTACGCTCGTTGTGGAACGGGCACAGCCCTATGTAGTTGGCGCCGCGCTTCTTCAGGCTCACGAAGTCGCTCACCACCTCCACGATGTCGGCGGTGTCGAGTATCCTCTGCACGGTCTGCTTGTCTATTACCTTCATCTTCTATCTCCCTGGCCTTGTCAATGGGCGAATAAGGGCAGGGCTCCGCGCTCGGCCTGCTCGATGCGCTTGTTGCGCCAGCATTTGCGGCATACCGCCACATAGCGCTCGTCACCGCCGATCTCAACCTGCGCCCCTTCCTCTACTATGTCTCCATTCGCGTCAATGCGGGCGTTCACAATCGTCTTGTGCCCGCAATTGCACGTGCTCTTGATCTCATCAATGGTGTCGGCTATCTCAAATAGCCTCCGCGACCCCTCAAAGAGATGGCTCTGGAAATCGGTGCGAAGCCCATAGCAGATCACGTTGCTGCCAAAGTCATCCACTATCCGCGCCAGCTGGTCCACCTGGCCCTCGGTCAGGAATTGCGCCTCATCCACAAGGTACCAGTCCACAACCGACCCCGAACGCTCAAAAAGCTCGTTCGCCAAATCATAGAGGTTCGTCTCGGGATAAATCCAGTGGCACTGACGCTCAATCCCGATGCGCGAACGTATCACGCTGTCGCCCTCGCGAGTATCAATAACAGGCTTCAGGCAGAGGAAGCTTAGCTTCCTCTCCTCAAAATTATAGGCCGTAGCCAAAAGTATGGCCGTCTTGGCCGACCCCATAGTCCCGTACCTGAAATACAATTTTCCTTTCCGGTAATGAGGTCTATTGTTTATTTCCATTGCAATTAATTTTTCAAGCCCCAAAGGTAGCAACAAATTTTGAAAAAACCACCGCCCCAAAAGTTAAAAATCCCCCAACCCACAAACCCAAACCAAGATAAAACAAGATTCCCAACCCACCCAAGCTCCAACAAGATAAAACAAGATTCAACAAGCTTAAACAAGCTTAAACAAGCCCCCACAAGATTAAAAATGCCACAGCAAATCCACAATCCTTATGTCAACATTAAGCAGAAGCGCCATCCGCATTAATATAAACGACAAGCCCCAATAATCGATCGTTCATGAATGCCCAATATATTCTTAGGCTGCCAGGATATATTTAAAAAACTTTCATTTATCCCAAGAATAGAGCTGCAATAAAGCATAAATTTCAAATTGGCAAAATGTGAAAAGTTCTCGTCTGTGGAATATGTTATTACAAAAGTTTCTTTATACGGAGATTCCTCCTCAGAAAAGTCATTCACACTCCAACAAGGCATGTCAGATTCAAGATAACAATAAAAATAGTCGTAATTTGTGTAATAGTTCTTCCCTATCAAAACTTGATAAGGCGGCAATTCAACAGTTCCGTGTGGCGGAATGGCCAAAATGCGACTGTTTATTTTCGTTCGGGATACCCCCTCTCCCGACTCTTTCCCAACCGATATGCCATTCATTAAATTGCCAACCTTCCCCCCTATGCCCAATGTTGACGCAACGCTTCCAAGCCCAAGCGCAATCGAACTGCTGGAGGATGTACTGGTGGAATATATGTCTGAATCAAAATAAATTCGTCCAAAAGCGTCTGTCCAATCATTATTATAATATGACTGAGCAGAACCATCCGACTCATTAAAATGACAACGATATCTCTTATCGCCGTATATTCTGAACGTGTTGCCAAGGTCGACATAAAGAATCTTGTCCGAACTGCTCTTAATTAGGATTTTATATTGTGGAATCATCCTCGTGGAAGGATCCCAGACCATTTCTCCCAGCTCCCTTTTCTCTAGTTCATAAAGCTGGACTTTAGGACAAATCTCAATCGTGACATTAGCGTCCTTAAGAATAGACTCTTTGCCTAAATCAAAGGACATTATGCCGCTTTTTGATTTCTTTTTAGACACCTTTTTTCCATTATATCCGGAAATGTCAGAATGATACTGGCCAATCAGCGACATATTTTCATCAACAGAAGCCGCCCCATATTCCGTTTCCGCCAATCCGTAAAACTCATCGACTTCCCCATTGTCGTAAACAATAGACTTAACATCAGAATTATTAATAACAAATAGCGGTCCCTGGGGATTTGAAGCTCGCTTGTATTTGACCTCTGTAGGCGTCACTTCCTGTATTATGGCCTTTACTGTCCGCCCATCTCGCAATGAAATTAAATCTTCAGCCCAAACAGAAGACCAAATAATTATCATACATAAAACAATCCATAGCTTTTTCATATCATACAGATATACCGCAATATATTCATCCATAAATCATCCGCTTTTTCTTGTCTACTGATGCCTTGAAAAGAGGGTTGAGCTGATTGCCGTATTCAATAAGGTCAACTGTGCGGTTGAACAATGCCTCCAAAGAATCGCGTAGCCCAAAGTAATTGGCGACATAATCAAATGTATCGGGATTCTGTGGTTCAAAGTCTACAAGCAAATCCACATCGCTTTTGTCATTAAATCTATCGGTAAGTATAGACCCAAAGACGGCAAGAGTTTTTACTTTATGCTTTCGGCAAAGGTCGAGTATTCGTTGCAGGTTGAGCTCAATCAGTTTCATAAGACTTGATTTATGTTGCAAAATTAATCATTATTTCTGATATTACAACGATTCACAGAGAATTAATGTTCTTAATGAGCTCTCTCAATAAGAAGCCCCCAAACCAATTCCTCAATTACCCAGCCCCCGCAACATGCCGCGCCGTCTCATTGATGGCGGCCTCATACCCCGCCAGCGCCGCAAACGGGGCGAACTGCGCCGCCCGGTTCTCTAGGCTCATGCGCCTTCTTGTCGTCACGCCCTCATAGCGCCGGCCTATTATGTCTTCATATCTATTCATGGTGTCCTCCTATTTGTTGATTGCGTTCTTTCTGCGTAGCGCCTTCGGCGTAATTCAGCCCCTTCAGAAGGGCATTCTTGCCGAACCGCTTCTTTATCTTCAAAATCGCTTCCTGCCTGCGACGCTCCCTCTCCAGCCTTGCGGCTTCCTCCCTTTCCCTTCTGGCTAGCTCCTCATAGTCTACGAATAGCCTCAGCTGCGCAGGGCGCGCATGCCCTTTGGCGTAATCCTCATTCGCGACATGGTTGGCCGAAAGCGTTATGCGCCGGAATAGCAAGTTAGGGTTGGCGATCCGGTCAAACAGCTCGCCAATCGTTTCGGCGATAACCTTTGACGACGACGTCGGCCGCGGCAGCCGCGCCGACCCGTGGCCATGGATAGGCACCGCCCGCCCATAATGGTCCGCGACTATCCTCCCGGCGTATAGCCCGCGGATTGCGGGATTGGACAAAGATTCAGCGTCATACCCTACCTCCAGCGCTATCTGGTCCGTCACCAACTCCTTTTCCACAAGGTCCAAAGCCAGAGTATCGGCCATCTCCAGCGCCACGATTCTCGCCTTCTCAAAAGTGTAGGGCGATGTCAGCACTTGACCGGTGCTCATAGAGCGCGTCGCCGGCCGGTAAGCCTTCACCTGCGCCATCGTCACAGGCTCCCAGCCCCAGGCATGGTCTATGAGAAGCTCGGCGTTTACCCCAAACGTCTTGTACAGAAGTGCCTCCCGCTCAATTGAGCATCTCGCCACATCGCCCATCGTGAGCATTCCGCACGCCGCCAGCTTGGCGGCGATCCCTCTGCCCACCCTCCAAAAATCGGTGAGCGGAGTATGGTCCCATAGCTGGCGCCGGTAGCTGTTCTCGTCCAGCTCAGCTATGCGCACCCCGTCCTTGTCTGGATTCATCTTCTTCGCCACTATGTCCATCGCCACCTTGCACAGATACAGGTTGGTGCCTATGCCAGCGGTGGCCGTTATGCCAGTCTCCTTCAGCACACTCCGTATCATGGCCATGGCAAGCTCGTGGGCCGTCATGCGGTAGCTCCTCAGATACGGCGTGGCGTCAATAAACACCTCATCAATGGAATATACATGTATGTCCTCTGGCGCCACGTACCTCAGGTACACCTCATATATTCGTGCGGAATACCTAATGTAAAGAGCCATGCGCGGCGGTGCCACAAAGTAGTCCACCGCCAGCTGGGGATTCTCCGACAAAATCCTTCCCGAAGTCGACTTGCCCATCCGCCCACGCCCGCGGTTCACCTCCCTTACGCGCTGCGTCACCTCAAAAAGCCTCGGGCGCCCGCCAACCCCAAACGCCTTAAGAGAAGGAGACACCGCCAGACATATCGTCCTTTCAGTGCGGCTCGCGTCGGCCACCACAAGACAAGCGTCAAGCGGGTCAAGCCCCCTCTCCACGCACTCCACCGACGCATAGAAGCTCTTCAAATCTATAGCTATGTACTGCCGCTCCTCACTCATAAAAATCCAAATCAATCGCAAGCCAAAATCAATCGAAAGTCAAAACTAATCGCGAGCCAAAATCAATCACGAGCCCAAATCAATCAAAAACCAAAATCAATCACAAGCTTTGTGCAAAGTTACATCAGCCCCCGCGCAAAAAACATTCCCCTCCACGCTAAAAAACATCAAACAAACATCATCCCCAAACCCCGTCCATCAAACCTCTCCAGCCCCTCACCCCCCCAAAAAAATCGCAGGGACGAGCCTTCTGCACGCAAACCGCCCCTTTCAAAAACAAGCCCCCCCCAAGATTAAACAAGATTAAACAAGATTAAACGAGATTAAACAAGATTTACCAAGACTAAACAAGAACCCCTAGATTAAACAAGATTCCACAAGCCTCCCCAAGCTCCCCACAAAATTTAAAATGCCACAGCAAGTCCACAATCCTTATGTCAATTAAGCAGAAACAGCTGGAAAAGGCACGGCGGTTTGACCCTTTGGGGCACGCACGATTTGACCCTCAGGGCAAAATAATTTTGACCATGTAAAAGTCCTGGCAGAGGAGGGTCAATTTTATTTTACCTTATTTTTATTTTCAGCCTTTCCTGGCTTTGAGTTTGCGGAGACTTTCTCCTGTCAGCTCGATGTTGTGCGCTGAGTGGATGATTCTGTCGAGGATGGCGTCAGCCATGGTCTGGTCACCGACCATGTCATACCAGCTTGTGTGCGGATATTGTGAGGTGATGATGACGGATTTGCGCTCGTGGCGGTCCTCGAAGATTTCGAGAAGCATTGCCCGTTCTTTGGGATCAAGCGGCACGAGGAAGAGGTCGTCGAGGATAAGCAGCTGTGCGCGTTCGATTTTCTTCATCTCAAGGTCAAGGATGTTCTTGACCTTGGCCACCTTTAGCTGTCCTAGGAGTTTGGAAGCGTTTGCGTATAGTGTGCGGATGCCTTTTTTGCATGCCTCATGGCCGAGGGCGCATGCGAGGAAGCTCTTGCCTGTGCCGGATGGGCCGGTGATGAACAGGTTCTTGCCGTTTTTAGCGAAGTCGAGTGTAGAAAGTCGCTCCATCTGATTGCGGTCAAGGCCTCGGACATCCCGCGCATTTTCATTCGGTTCATCAAGTCCAGCGAGACTGAGTTCTGATCCGGCTGCTGGCTTACCGGAGATGTTTTTTCATTTATTTCCATTGTTGTTGTCGTTTTTGAGATTGCTGGTGTGGCCGTAATATTCGCAGCCACGGATGTTCTTGTGTTGTGGTGTGTCTGTCATTCTTTGAGGTGTCTGGGCGTTGCCTTCCTCGTCAGGCAGGAAGTCCACGTCGTCTCCACGTTCAAGCATCCGCCTGACGGCCTGGTAGCCGAAGTAAGATTTCTCTGTGGCACACGCGCAGGCGGCGATGAGACGGTCGGCGCCATACTTCTTTTGCAACGACATGATGCCGCGGCAGCTGCTAAAGGACTTGGGCGGATACTGCATCGTCTTGTCCACCTCAAGGAGGCAGTTGTGGACTATGTTGTCTATTTGCGCCGCTTTTTTGAACAGCTCGTCAAGATCTTTGTCATACGGGCCGTAATGTCCGGGCAGGTTGTGCTCCTTTTTCCACGAGTAGGCGTATGGCATGTCGCATCTGTCATGGGAGGCCACCAGATTGAACCCGCAGTAAATCTCCACCGTATCGGCATCGTAAAGCAGGACGACGCGCTTGCCCACGTGTTCACGCGGCACACTGTAGTGATGCTTGAACAGGGAGA
>JAMPBQ010000016.1 GCA_023666615.1 Clostridium sp.
TGCCGGGAACCCTGCAGGAGCTGCGGGGAATGAGCCATATCCGGCCTGGGCGGTCGGAACCGCAGCTGCCGGCGCCGAATTGGCCGGCTCGGCCTTCCAGCCGCTGATCGACACGAACCAGCGCCCGTTGTATTCGCGGCTGTTGATGTCAAAGCTCAGCTTGATCTCCTGCCCCACTGTCAAAGGATATTGGTCTGCCCGCTCCCCAAAGAAGTCAAAAAACACCTTCTTGGGGTAAGTCTCTTGCGTTTCAAGCACATATTCCCGCTTCTTCCATGCGTTGCCGCGTGCCGACGTGCCGGACTGCTCCGGGAATGCCTGAATGATTTTGCCTGTTATTTCCATTAATCTTAATATAATTTTTCAATACGCAAAGTTAGCCATAAACCGCCTACCCACAAAATTAATTTCCAAAAAACTCCCAAAAAATTTGCCAAGCCCCCGCTCTCCATCTTTCGCCAAGGCAGCCCCATCCCCCATGTTTCGTCGAGTGCGCCAGCTCCGCTCCCCCCATCCACTCGCCTCATCGAGTTGCCGAGCCCCGACTCCCCCCTGTTTCGTCGAGCGCGAGAGCTCCCCTCGCCCATCCCAGCTTCGTCGAGTTAGCGAGCTCCGCTCGCCCCACGGCGAAGCCGTGATTCTATTGTTAACCCCGGGAGGGCGGCTTTCCGCCCTCCCGGGGCCTCCTCAAAATCAAAAAAAACGCACGGCGAAGCCGTGCCTCCCGCCCATTCCCGCAAAAAATTTTCCGATTTTTTGTTGCAAATCCGCGTCACGCCCGTTATCTTTGCGTAAATGTGCCAAAAACTCGTGAAACAAGCCATCCTCACATCAACCTTTATGCGCTTCCGCGACAGGCTGCGCCATGTGGCATTCGGCATCGTCGGCAATAGCGACGACGCCGAAGATGCGCTTCACGACGCTTTTTGCCGCCTCTGGAGCCGCCATCCCGACATAGCGGACGAAACCTCTGCCCTAAAGCTAAGCTTCACCGCCGTGCGAAACTCCGCCATCGACACCCTGCGCCGCTCCAAATCTTTATCCGAAGCCGCCTCAGAGGCCTCCCTGCTCAACGGCGGCGATGACGGCGACGAGGATTCCTCCCTGCAAACCTACAGCGCCGTGCTCGCCCTGAGCAAAAGGGCCCTCAAGCCGCTGCAATACGAAATATTCCGCCTTCACGACGTTGAAGGCATCCCCTATCCCGAAGTCGCCGAAAAGATGGGCTTGACCCAGGAGCACGTCAGAGTCACCCTCAGCCGCGCCCGAAAAACGATTCGCGACCTCTACCGCAAACAATCTGAATATTAGCCTTATGAACAATTCCAGCATCCAACTCCGCGATTTGCTCGCTGAAATAGACAGCTTCTTTGAATGCCGGCTCTCCGACGAGCGGGAAAACTCCCTGCGCGCCGAACTCGCCCGCTCCCCCTTTTCCCATCCCGCCATCGATGAGGCTAGGGCCGTCATGGGCATAAGGCGCCCCCATGTTTTGCCCAAATGCCGCCGCCATCATCTCAGCGGCTTCGCAAAATTCAGCGTCGCCGCATCATTGGCGCTGGTCGCCGCCATGGCGTTTTTCAATTTGCGCCCCGCCGACAGCCACGCTTGCTTTGCCTACGCCAACGGCCTGCGCATCACCGATGAAGACGCCGTCCTTGAGCTAATAGCCCAAAACGCCTCCGAATTCCAAGAGGAAATGGGGCTCGCCCAGCAATCGGTTTTTGACGACATTGCCCCCATCGCCGACTTCGTCTATGAGCACGACTATGAATACAGCCCATTCTAACCTCTCCAACATGCATAATATGAAAAATCTCGCCATCTCCATCCTCTTTTGGCTTGCCGCATCGCTTTTGGCCCTCGCCCAAGAGCCCCTCCAAATCTCAAAAATATTCAATGGAAAGTACGCAAGCGACCCCGCAGTCACAGAGACAATGATCAGCGGCAGCAATGAATTCCTCTACAAGCACAATCTTACCCTTTTATCCACCTTCAAAGCCCCGGCCGATAAGTACGCCGCCATAATTGAGCCCCTCGTTCTCAAAGACGCCGACAAGACCATCGGAAAAAACATCTCATACAAGAAAGGTATTCTTCATTACGCATTCTTCATGCTTAAGCCCGCCGATAATGCAAGAGGCCGAAAGATAAATCGATTCCTTTACTATATCAACAATCAGCCTCAAGGAGGCAAAAACATAATGGTCCTCTACTTCGAGGGCTCCCTTGGACAAAACGGCGCCAACTCGCTGATAAAGTCAATGTCGAAGAAAATAAAATAAACGCAATTAATCCCCCCCAAAAAAACATGACACGTTTCTTAACTATAATCCCGGCCATTTTCGCCGCAATGTCGGCCCTTGCCTCCAGCCCCGCATCTTCCGACACACTGCTGCTTACCCCTGACGCAAAGTCAATCTACATCCAGTCCAACAAGAAGGCCACGTCAGTCACCGTAAGGAGAATAGGAGGCACCTCCGACAATTTCTTCTACGAAGCCGGCACCTCATCGCGCGTCTCCGCCCCCGACCAAAGCATCATCAGCTATGACAACGTTAAAAATGTATTGGTGGTCGAGTCCGAATCCAAAACGCTGAACGTGAGCTTCAGCGCCCAAAACAACGATGAAATCTCATACTCATTCACCCTCCCTGACCTCGAAAACAGATTCGTCAACACCTATATCGGGCGGAATGGCTCTGATTTCGGAATCACAATCAAAAGGGCCGGACGCACCACGTGGGACCTCATTTCCGGCGGTTGGGGATTTGGATGGGTCGCCCCAATCGCCGACGAACCGTCCTTGGACGCAAACATGTGGAAGAGCAACGAACTCACATGGGCCATCGTCCTTGGCGTAAAAATGTCGCGCGGCCGTCACTCGCTTGCCGCCGGACTCGGCATCGACTGGCGAAATTACGTCACAAAGGGAAATCGATATTTCCACAAAGACGATGAAGGCCGCATCTCCCTTATGCCCTACGACCCCGATTCCCGCAAGCACAGATCGCGCATCAAGACGTTCTCCCTGCAAGTCCCCCTCATTTATGGCATATCATTCGGCCACAACGGGAATTGCCATTTCAACCTTGGCCCAATCCTATGCTTCAACACCAGCGCCGGCATCAAAACTCAGTATTCCATTGGCTCCCGCGACTATTCCATAAAGACCCACAACATCCGCCAGCGTCCGGTCACAGTCGACCTTTTCGGCGAATTCCAATTCAAGTCCGTTGGCCTCTACGTCCGCTACTCCCCAATGGAAATCCTAAAGACATCCGCCGGCCTAAGCTTCAAATCCCTCTCCACCGGCATCATGATCGGCATATAGCCCCCCAAAAATTTATGAATAAGGGGGAACGCCCCCAAACCCGCCCCCATCCCCCTGTTTCGTCAAGTGCGCGAGCTTGCTCGCCCCGCGCCGAAGCTGTGTCTCCCCCCCATCCCCCCATGTTTCGTTGAGTGCGCGAGCTCCGCTCGCCCCGCACACTCCCTTTCCGAAAATTTGGTGGTTAAAAATATTTTCAGGATATTTGCCAAAAATATGAAACCCAACACCCATATGCGACTGCCAATATTCGCCATCCTTTGCGCCATCCTCCTATCATGCTCCGCCCCGGAATTCAGATACGCAAAAGGCGCCACATGGGGCACCACCTACAGCATAATATACAAATCCCCGCGCAGCCTTGACGACTCCATAATCGCCGTCATGCGCCGCGTCGACCTATCCCTCTCCCCCTTCGAGAAAAACTCGCAGGTCAGCATGCTCAACGCCAACCTCCCCGTAGTGGCTGACCCTATGCTACGCGACGTCCTGGCCCTCTCAAAAGAAGTCTGCTCCATCAGCGGCGGAGCATTCGACCCCACTGTCGCCCCGCTCGTCAACCTATGGGGATTTGGATACCGCCCCGCCGACGCGCCGCGCCCATCACCCCAGGACATCGACTCCGCCCTGCGCCACGTAGGCATAATGGATTGCGGCATAAACCCCGACGGATCAGTATACAAAAAATCCCCCTCAACCGAATTCAACTTCTCCGCAATAGCCAAAGGCTACGGCGTCGACGCAATTGCCGCCATGCTCCGCCGAAACGGATGCTCCGACTTCATGGTCGAGGTCGGCGGAGAAATAGCCCTCGCCGGCAAAAGCCCGCGAGGCGAAGATTGGCGCATACAGATCGACGCCCCCGTGCCCGACTCCCTTTCCCTGCGCCACGAGCGCCTCACCGTCCTGCAACTCACCGACAAATGCGTCGCCACATCCGGCAACTACCGAAACTTCAAAACCATAGGCGACACCGTCGTCGGCCACACCATCAGCCCCGTCACAGGCCGGCCAATAGCTTCCGACATCCTCAGCGCCACAGTCATAGCCCCTTCCGCGGCCCTGGCCGACGCCCTGGCCACAGCATCAATGGCAATGCCCCTCCCCGACGCCCGACAAATGCTCGCCTCCCTCCCCTCCATTCAAGCCATCCTCGTAACCCCCGACTCCATCATCCCCCTCAACAATCCCCCTCAATCCCCACAATCCCGCTGAAAACCCATCCTCAATCCACAATCCACCGCGCGCCCAAGCCCCAATCCACCCTGTTTCGTTGGGTGAGCGAGCTTGCTCGCGCCCCCTCAAATCCGCCAAATCAAAAATTTTCGTTGGGTGAGCGAGCTTGCTCGCTCACCCTCAAATCCGCCAAATCAAAAATTTTCGTTGGGTGAGTGAGCTTGCTCGCGTCGCCTCAAATCCGCCAAATCAAAAATTTTCGTTGAGTTAGCGAGCTCTGCTCGCCAAAAGCGCGGCAAAGCCCCGCCTCCATCCCAGGCCTGTTTCGTTGCGTGTGCGAGCTCCGCTCGCCATCCGTTAATTCCAGCCCGCGCGGGTTTGTGACCCGCGCGTCTCGCCTATTTCGTTGAGTTAGCGGTATTGAAAAACCAAGTAAAAGCCTCGTAGAGGCTTTATTGTGATTAACCCCAGGCGAAGCCTGGGGTTTCTGACAATCAAAAACATAAGCCTCGTAGAGGCGCCGTTGTGGTAACAGCTTTTGTCCATCCCTTTGCAGTTTTTCAACACCTTCCATTCATTATTTCGTTATCCCGAAGAAAAAAATCCCCCCCCCCAAAAAAAATTTCCTTCAAAAAATTTGGTTTATAAAATAAACCGCATTATCTTTGCAACCGTAAAAGGGCGGCAGCGCGCATCCGCCCTTTTCAAAAACAATTCAGGTTTATATAATAAACCGTTTTACAAACAACAAACTCCCGTTTTATGGAAGACAAAAAACTCACCCCACAAGAGAGCATGGAGCTCATCGCATCCATGATCCAAAACACAAAGCGCAGAGTCGCATCTCCCAACCTCCACATCTCAATAATGTGGGCGGCCCTAACTATCGCCACCGCCGCAGCCGCTTGGATCCTTCTCTCAACAACCCACAACCCCTACTTCAACTTCGTATGGTTTGCCATCCCGGTAATCGGCATTCCCGCAAACATCATCCTCGCAAACAAAAATCGCGAAAAGACAATCGCGAAGACATACCTCGACAAAGTGCGCGAAGGCCTGTGGAAAATCGTCGGCTGCATAGCCATCGGCCTGACAATCGGATGCTTCATCGCCCAGCAATGCGGATATCCCCAGGCATGGCTAGCCATGTTCTTCTTCGCCTTCATAATCGTTGGATTTGCCGCAGCCGCAAATGGCCTCCTCCTTAATGAAAGCTCATACGTGTTTGGCGGCATATTCTCTATCTTTTCAGGCTTCGCCGTAATCATATGTAGCCTCTGCCAAATCCCCCTGCTGTATTCTTGGGTGGCGCCCCTCTACATCCTCTGCTTCCTGCTGATGTTCATCATCCCGGCATTCATTGTGTCACGAAAGATTAAAGCCCAGAAAAAATGAAAGAACTTGATCCGCTCTTGCATTCGCAGCTGCGTCTTGCCATAATGTCAATCCTTATGAATATTGACGAGGCGGATTTTGTTTACCTCAAAGAGAAAACCGAGGCTACCGCCGGAAATCTTAGCGTACAGCTCGACAAGCTCGCCAATTCCGGATACATCAAAATCCAAAAAGGATTCATTGGCAAAAAGACAAGAACAACCTGCCAAATCACCCCGCAAGGCCGCGACGCCTTCGAGCAATACGTCCAAGCCCTCAAAGAATACCTAAACCTCTGACCACCCTCCTCGAATGCGGAGACAAACACCACACATTGCTTCCATTGCCAATCAAAAATTGGCAATGGAAACAATGTGTATCGTTTTTCCTTTCCACTCTACCCACCCTAATACCCCCCATATTGAATAAAAAACCTCTTTTTTATTCAATACAACACAATTACTGAACAAAAATCTCACAATTTGGCAATTTCCCGCAAAATGCTCGCCTCCTCCCCCCCGTCCAACCCCTCTCCCCATCACGCTTGTTTCGTTGAGTTAGCGAGCTCCGCTCGCCATTCGTTATTTCGTTACCCCTTTACTCCGTCATCCCGAAGAGAAAATCCATGAAATCCGTGCAATCCTGACTCTTCCCAAACCCCTCAAAACCACCGCAAAGTGGTGCCTCCATAGTTAACCGAGTGTTGATTCGCGCGCGAATCAACACCCGGCATTCAATCAGCCCCCCCAAAACACTGCGAAACAGTGCCTCCCTCTTCACATTACAACCCTCCCAACCAGTTACAAATATATATATTTATACTCGTAGAGTCACCGTTGTGGTCACGGTGACTCTACATCCTATTCGCGAGTCTTTCAACCCACTCTAATTAACTAAAATTTTATGTGCTTTCCCATTTCGCCGAACTATATATATGCCTCCCGCAAGATTTTCATCTTTCAATTTTCGACCATAGCAGTCAAAAACTTCAATAGACGCATCTCTGTCAAACAAAATTTCATTCACGCCGTTATAATTCATTTCTCTAAAATCCCAAAAAATATCCCAACGAGTTCTGTAATTATCAAGACATCCCATAGGCACATACACTATAGTGTCAAAAGCCGTGTCGTAAAAAACCATATGGCCTATTCCTGGTGGAACCTTACAATATGAATAAATTGTTTTGAGAGATGAACAACAGGCAAAGGCAAAATCTCCAATGCCTACAATTGTTTCAGGAAATTTCACGCGTTTCAAATTTGTACAGCGCTCAAATGCGGAACGGTCTACCGTTTTAAAGTTATTGGGCAATATTGCTTCTTCCAGTTCATAACAATTTGCAAATGCATACTCCTCAATATGTTCAAGATTGTAGGGAAAGTCTATAGACTTCAATTCATAACACTCCTTAAACGCACAATAGCTTATTGACGTAATAGATGATCCCAATTTAACTGATTTCAGACTAACACAGTTGAAAAATGTATACGGACTAATAGATGTCAGAGAGTTGCCTATTACAACATTAGTCAGCTTAGAGCAATCTGCAAAAGCTGATACCCCAACTTCTGTGACCGAATTGGGTATAATTACATCTGTGAGTGAATTGCATTCACAAAATGCATGATGTCCAATTGTTATTATTGAATTGGGAAATTCAATGCTCTCCAATAAAGAACTGCCGCTGAATCCATAATCGCCAATTGAAATCACAGTATATTCCGAATCCCCGTCATTTACTTTTGAGGGTATGACAACTGATCCCGAAATTTTTTCCACCGCTGGAATGCTCCCATAACTTTTAGTGCCTACTGTCTTTGCTTCTTCATCAATAACAGTATAAGTTATGGAATGCCCCTGATAACTATAAGAAAATTCGTACGCATTAGCCAATGTAGACGCATTAAATAAAAAAACACAAATAATTATGCCGGTCACACCTATGCTTTGTAGAAATGACGCCTGTATAAATTTCCTACACATGCAATATTGATTAATAATTTATCGTTGGGACAGTGCCTTTTCCCTGACAGGACGGACACCTGTCGTGACTATGTGAAGCAGAAACCTCTCTGCCACATTCCGCGCAATAATGTGTTCCCCCTTGTCCGTATGTTGGTGTGCTGAATCCAGCAACCCAACCTTTACCGTGACAATAAGAGCATGTTTTCTCCCCTACAATAGATCCGCCGCTATTTCCTGCGGGCGTGGAATATCCTGGGTTGAATGGGGCGCCAACCGTTTTCTTAAGAGTGAAATGGATGCGGGTCTTCGCGTCAAATAGCATCATGTTTTGGCCCGTTATGTCAATGGTCGCTCCAATGTTTCCATTGGAAAAAGCCATTCCCTGTGCGTTTATCCCAGCAGTGGGGAGATTGAATGATTGGTCGCCATACACGACGCTAAGCCCATAGGCCGACACTACGACAGTACATGGATTCCCGTTGTCGTCTTCATAGAGAAATTGGGCGTTGGAGGTTAATCCTATGACCAACATTACAAGCGCAATGACAATTCTGAGCGCGTTTCTTTTCGATTTTGCTTTCATTGATTTTTAGACATTGCCGCGGTCTTCCTCTCGTTGGCTTAAATTGGTCTATTATACGTGAAAGCGTAGGAATCTGTATCTGTTGCCATCCTACCTTTCAAGGCTTCTCGCATTGCCCAATTCATGTCGAACGGCAACACGCAGAAGCCCACGCCTGTATATGCAACATTACGATTCGGATACACCTCTCCCGAGGCATTTGTCCGAATACAAGATATTACATATCCACGGGCATCTACCGTTGCTCAACCCTTGACATGAACCTGAATTTTGCGAGAATTCTGAAAGGTCAAGAATCAGCGCGGATAAACGCTTTCAAATTATGTCTTGGCATGCCTTGCGGCAAGCCGATTGCTTTGCATCCCGCCCCTCATCGCCCCAGGACATGGCTTATGCGACGCGGTCTACACTCGCAAAGTTAGCTAAAAGTTTTCACGCATACAATAACCGCTCCGCCTTTTGGCTAAAAATTATATTCTTCATTGTCATCAATCTTTCCACAAATTTAGTCATTTTTATTCAATAAAACTCCCGTATTGAATAAAAAAACTCTTTTTTATTCAATACAACGCAATTATTGAACAAAAAATCTCACAATTTGGATGTTTCTCGCACAATGCGAATTTCCTACCTCTTCAGCTTCTCCCTCAGAAGCTCCGCCGAGGGAGCCTCATAGTTGGATATCCCAAGCGATACGCCCTTCAGGCTGTCAAGGTTGAACACCGGCTGAATCGTCCCCCCAGGCAAAGGCAGCCCATTAAGCTCCTGGAAATACAGAAGGCACCCGTCGTGCCACCAGTGCGCGTCCCTCTTCTGCGCCTCCAGCCTCTCATGCACATCCGCCCACACCCTCGTCGAAATCTTCCCCTCAAGGCCGTCCCATGTCGCGCTCATGGCCTCAGCCTCCCTGACGCCACGGTCATAGTGCGAGCAAAGGGCCTCCCAAAGCGTCTTCCCCGAGGCAAGCCTTTTCTCCCACGCCAAATGGTGAAACCACAACAGAAGCTCCTCAGGGCAGCTGTCCGCATCCCCATAAATCCTTCCCAGCTCCTCAGGGTACTGCCCTGCCGCGTTGCTCCCCTCGGCGCTGCGGTCAAAGCCTATCCCCGCGCCATCCGCCTGATGGTAATATTTGGGCAGCCAGTCTGCCCTCGCACCCTCCACGTCGCACCACGGCTCCGGCCCATAATGGTGCCCAAAGGCGAATATGTGGTGCAGCCCCATCGGCATCATATAGTCCACAACCGCCTCGCGGCTCCGCAGCATCATGCCCTCAATCTCCGGCAGCGCCGTCGCATCCTCTACCGCCCCCCACTGCGACGCCCATTCATGTGCTATCTCCTCGCTCGTAAGCCCCGGATTCCAGGCTAGCCGCCCGAAGGCGTACCAATTGGCCTGCGCCATCGGATGCCCCGTCCAGTTTGCGTCGTCTCCGATGTTGGCCACCCCCGCCACGGCCTCCATTCCATCCGCTCCCATTATGTCAAAGGTCTCTTTCCACATCGGCGCCAAATACGCCAGGTGGTTGCTGTGCCCAAGGTACTCCTGCGTTATCTGAAATTCCGCCATCTTCTTCGTTTTGGGCATCGCCATCAGAAGAGGGCTGATTGGCTCGCGCGGCTGAAAGTCGATGGGCCCGTTCTTAATCTGCACTATCACATTCTCCGCAAATTCCCCGTCAAGCGGCTGAAATTCATTGTAGGCCTGCTTGGCCCGGTCGGCGTCGTTGGGCGAATAGACGAATGCCCTCCACATCACTATCCCTCCATGCTCCTCAAGGGCCTCGGCCAGCATGTTAGCCCCTTCCGCGTGGCTGCGCCCGTAGTCGCAGGGCCCCGGCTGCCCCTCCGAATTCGCCTTCACCAGGAATCCCCCAAAGTCGGGTATCATCCCATAAATCTCATCCGCCTTAGCCTTCCACCATTCCCGCACTTCCCCCCTGAGCGGGTCGGCCGTCTCCATGCTGTCCAGCTGTATGGGCGACGCGAAATTCACCGAAAGATACACCCTCAATCCGTAGGGCCTGAACACATCCGCCAAGGCCGCCGCCTTTTCCAGGTATTCTTTGCTGAGGATTTTGGCGCTCGCGTTCACGTTGTTCAGCACCGTCCCGTTTATCCCCACCGACGCGCAAGCCCTGGCGTATTGCTCATACCTCGGCGAGATCGCATGCGGCAGTGAATCCCATTGCCAGAGGCTGCGTCCGGCGTATCCTCGTTCTATCGTCCCGTCGAGGTTGTCCCAGTGGTTCAGGATGCGCCTCCCTATCGCCGGGGCCGACACCAATGACTCCTTCTCCCCTATCCGCTCCTGCCTCAGCAGGGCATAGGTCCCGTACAGCAGCCCCAAGTCTGTCGCCGAGCTGATGCGGCATGCCTTCTCGCCCTCATGCTCTATCCGGTACCAATCACCTTTCCCTTCGTCAACGCGGCCAGTCACTGCGTTCCCAGCTTCATTCCCTCCGCCAATGCGGCCAGCCTCTGCGTTCCCGCCGCCGGCAAAGCCTTCTCCGGTCCGGCATAAACCCGAGGCTTCAGCCTCGTCAACGCGCGTCAGCGTCACGGTGTCCCCGTTCCCGTAATTTTGAAGTTCTCTTACACAAATGGCCAGCGTAGGCGTCATCCCTTCAGGAATTACCACGCTTGCATGCCCTTCACCCGCTGGCAACCACAGCTCGCTGCCGTCATATTCTGCGGTTTTTTCGTTGCGGCAGCCCATAGCCGCGGCAACGCCTATCATCATCAGCGCAAAAAATATCCTCTTCATAATACCGCAAAGTTAAGCATTCGCGGCCGAAATCCACCGTTATCTTAAAAAAACGTTGTTACTTTTCTTTCCCGCTGCGTTACAATGCCACCTCCATCCCCAAAATTCCGCCCGCGCCGATAAAAAACGCATTGGATTATTCCCTACCTTTGCATATCCGAAAATCTAATAGCTCTAAATATGCGCATCAACAGAATTTCAGCCCTCGCCCTTTGCGCCTCTTTGGCCATCGGAGCCTGCGCCGCCCCCAAGCTCCCGTCAATAATCTGCGACAGCATGGTAGTGCAGTACGACCGCCCATTCGTCGTATGGGGCGCTGCCGACCCCGGCGAAACAGTCCCCCTCGTTCTAAACAATCAAGGCAAGAAAAAGAAACTCAATACCGTGGCCGACGATAGCGGCCGATGGCAAGCGCAATTCCCCGCCATTGGCGCCGGCCGAGTTTGCGACCTCTCAGTGGGCGATGCCCAGGTGAAGGGCATCGTCGGCGGCGAGGTCTTCATATGCTCGGGCCAGTCCAACATGGAGCTCCCCGTCAGCCGCGTCACCGACATGTTTGCCCAAGAGGTTGCCTCATACTCAAATCCTCAAATCCGTCAGTTCCATGTGCCAAGGGAAATCAGCTTCGCCGGCCCGCAGGACGACATGAAGCCCTCAAAGTGGGTATCGGTCACCCCGCAGCAAGCCCTCAATTTCTCCGCCCTCGCCTATTTCTTCGCCAAGCAAAGGTACGAAGACACAGGCATACCCGTCGGCATAATCAATTCTTGCTGGGGAGGCACCCCCGTGGAGGCGTGGACCGCCGCCGACAGCCTCGCGCAATTCCCCCGCGTCCTCGATAAGTACAACGCATACCGCGATGACGCCTTCCGAGCCAACATTAAGGCCGTGGAGGGACGCAATTACGCCGCTTGGGACGGCGTCCTCGACCTCACCGACCCCGGCGAAAGCGGCCCCGTCCGATGGAGCGCCGAAAAGGTGGACGACTCCGATTGGCGCCTTGTCGACATCCTCAGCTCTGATTGGGGAGGCTCATACCAATATCCCGAAAACGGCTCCCACTGGTTCCGCCGCACAGTCACTCTCCCCGATGATTTCGACGGCGCAGAAGCCATCCTGCGCCTCGGATGCATCGTCGACGCCGATTCTGCGTTCGTCAACGGCAAGAAAGTAGGCTTCACTTCCTACCAGTATCCCCCACGCATCTACAATGTGCCAAAAGGCACGCTCCACCCCGGCGAAAACACCGTCGCAGTCCGCGTCATAAGCCAAAGCGGACGCCCGCATTTCGTCCCCGAAAAGCCATACAAGCTCATCGTCGGCGATAAGGAATATGACCTCTCCGGCCAGTGGCGCTATCACAAAGGCGCCCCAATGCCAAAAGGCCCCTCTATGCAGTTCTACCATTATTACCCCACCGTCCTCTTCAACCAGATGATCGCCCCCCTCAAGGGCCTCGCCTTCCAAGGCGCCATTTGGTACCAGGGCGAAAGCAACGTCGGAAACAACAGCTATGCCGAAATGCTCGCCGCCATGATGGGCAACTGGCGCTCATACCTCGGCGACGACTCCATGCCTTTCTATGTCGTGGAGCTCGCCGATTTCCTCCACCCCTCTGACGTTAAGGGCAGAAAGGACTGGGCCGACATGCGCCGGATGCAAAAGCGCGCCACCGAGCTCACACATGACGCCTACCTGATTCAAAACAGCGACTTGGGCGAGTGGAACGACATACACCCCCTCGACAAAAAAACGCCCGGACAACGCATCGCCCGGGCCGTTCTTGAGCATTCTAAGCGTTAACCGCGCTCAGCCAACATTTCCCTCAGTCGCTCAATGCCGGCGGTGGCTCCCATCGGAATCACCGTCACATTGGGCGGCACCATCGCCGGCTTAGGGTCGATATAGTACACCGGAGTCCCTGGCTTCACGTATTGCAGCAGGGCCGCCGCCGGATACACCGACAGCGTCGTGCCTATGATCACGAAGATGTCGGCCTCCCTCACCAGCTCCGTGGCGGGCTCAAAATTGGGCACTGCCTCCTGGAAAAACACTATGTGCGGACGCACATGGTGCCCCTCGATTATCGTATCAGGCGTTGTCTCGCACGCCTCCGGCCTCAGGGTGTACACCTTCGTCTCGTCGTCTATGGCCCTGGCCTTCATCAGCTCGCCATGCAGGTGCAGCACCTTCTTGCTCCCGGCACGCTCATGCAGGTCGTCTACATTCTGCGTTATCACATACACGTCATAATCCTCCTCAAGCCCCACCAGCCCATAATGGCCCCCGTTGGGCTTGCAATCCAGCAGTTGCTTCCTCCGCGCATTGTAAAATTCATGCACCAGCCCCGGATTGGCCTGGAACCCGTCAGCGCTGCACACCTGCATCACCGGATAATTCTCCCACAGCCCTCCCGCGTCGCGGAAGGTGCTGATGCCGCTCTCGGCGCTCATCCCCGCGCCGGTCGAAATCACAAGCTTCTTCTTCATCTCAATTTCAATTTAAAAAATCCGTGGAATCCGTGGTAAATTCACACCCTCCATCGTCCAGTTTCAAAACTTTCTTCCTAATCCGTGAAATCCGTGGAATCCGTGGTTAATTCACCAATCCGTTCTTCACCATCCTCAAAAATCCAATTCAAGCGTCACAGGGCAATGGTCGCTCCCCATCACATCGCATAGTATCTCCGCGCCCTTCAGCCTCGGCGTCAGCCGCTCCGAAACCAAAAAGTAATCGATGCGCCAGCCTATGTTCTTCTCCCTGGCCCTGAATCGGTAGCTCCACCAGCTGTAGGCCTTCTCCTTCTCGGGGTAAAAATGACGATAGGTGTCCACAAACCCGTTCTCCAGCAGCCGTCCGAAGCATGTCCGCTCCTCGTCTGTGAATCCCGCGCTGTTGTGGTTGGTCTTCGGGTTGGCCAGGTCTATGTCATTGTGGGCCACGTTCATGTCCCCGCATATCACCACAGGCTTTTTCTTGTCCAGCCCCTTCACATAGTCCAGGAAAGCCTTCTCCCACGTCATGCGGTACGGCAGCCTGGCCAATTCATTCTGCGAGTTGGGCGTGTACACGTTCACAAGGTAAAATTCCTCATACTCAAGC
Source organism: Clostridium sp. (assembly GCA_023666615.1). Taxonomy (GTDB): domain Bacteria; phylum Bacteroidota; class Bacteroidia; order Bacteroidales; family Muribaculaceae; genus CAG-873. Next base: position 14,301 of record JAMPBQ010000016.1, read on the forward strand.
GTCACCACCCTCCCCTCATGGTCATGCTCCTCAACGCCAATGCCCACGGTGTGGCTCAGCGGCTCCAGCCGCGTGAATGTCGCCGTGCCTGAATATCCCTTTTTCTCGGCATAATTCCAATAGGATTCATACCCGTCAAAGTTCAGGTCAATCTGCCCGGCCTGCAGCTTGGTCTCCTGAAGGCACACAGCGTCGGCGTCAAATTCCGAAAATATCTTGTCAAAGCCCTTGCCGCAGATTGCGCGAAGGCCATTTACGTTCCACGATACCAGTTTCATATCTTCTTGCACATTTTTTGCTGTAAATAAGCGTCATATATTGTCATTGCGGCCATTGCCTCAACTATCGGCACCGCCCTCGGCAGCACGCACGGGTCGTGCCGCCCCTTGCCCCGCAATATCGCCGGCCTCCCATCCGCATCTATCGTCTCCATCTCACACAGCAGGGTGGCCACAGGCTTGAAGGCTATCTTCATCCAGATGTCCTCTCCGTTTGAGATGCCCCCTTGGATGCCGCCTGAGTGGTTGGACGCGAACCTGGGTCGCCCCTTATCCTCGCCGGGCAGCATAATGTCGGCCATCTCGCTCCCGCGGCGGCAAGAGCCCTCAAATCCCATCCCGTACTCAAATCCCTTGGCGGCGTTGATGCTCATCATCGCCAAAGCCAGCCTCGCATGCAGCTTGTCAAATACTGGGCTCCCCAGCCCCGCCGGCACGCCCTTGCACACGCAGGTGATCGTTCCGCCTATGGTGTCCCCCTCGGCCTTAACCTCTTCTATCAGCCTTATCATCCTCTCCGCCGCCTCCGCGTCGGGGCATCTCACGACATTGCTCTCTATCTTGGAAAAGTCCAGCTCATCATAGGGCGTATCCAGCCGGATGCCTCCCACCTGCGACGTATAGGCGTAAATCTTAACGCCAATCCACCCCAGCGCCTGCTTGGCGAAGGCTCCGCCTACAACCCTCGCTATCGTCTCCCTGGCCGACGACCTCCCGCCGCCGCGGTGGTCGCGCAGCCCGTATTTCGCAAGGTAGGCGTAATCGGCGTGCGATGGCCGAAGCGCCTGCCGCATCCCGTCATAGTCGACCGAGCGCTGGTCTGCGTTCCTCACTATGAATCCGATTGGCGTCCCCGTGGTCCTCCCCTCAAAAATTCCTGACAGGATTTCCACCCGGTCAGCCTCGCGTCTTTGCGTAGTGATGACCGACTGCCCCGGCCGCCGCCTGTCAAGCTCGGCCTGCACGGCCTCAAGGTCAATCTCAAGCCCCGGCTCTATCCCGTCGATGACCCCGCCTATGGCCGCGCCGTGGCTCTCCCCAAAGCTTGTCAGCCTGTATGCCTCTCCGAATGTGTTCATTTCTCGCTGATAAGGTCTGTCACCGTTCCGCCCACAAAATCAATAAGCTGTTGTGGATTTATCCCAAACTGCAGCCCACGCTGCCCGGCGCTCACGTAAATCTTCTCAAAGTCAAGCGCCGTGCTGTGGAAAAAAGTCGGAAAAGCCTTCTTCATCCCTATCGGCGAGCACCCTCCGCGTATGTATCCAGTCAGCGGCAGAAGCTCCTTCATGTGTATCATCTCAGCCTTCTTCGCACCGGCAGCCTTGGCCGCCTTCTTCAGGTCAACCTCAGTGTTCCCAGGCACCACGCACACAAAATATCCGGCCTTCTCCCCCCTGAGCACAAGCGTCTTAAAAACGCAATTGATATCCTCCCCAAGCGCGTCAGCCACATGCTGCGCCGCCAAGTCATTCTCATCATACTCATAAGGAATCAACTCATAAGCCACCTTAGCCCTATCCAATAGCCTAGCCGCGTTAGTCTTATTCATAAAAAAAAGAAAAAAATGAAAAAAGAAAAAAAATGAAAAAAGAAAAAAATTATGAATTATGCATAGCCCACTATGAATTATGCATTATGAATTATGCATTATGCATTGCCCATTGCCTTCTTAATCCAAGTCAGCTGCTTCTTGGCGTATACCCGAGTATTCTTGGCTATCCGGGCTATCGCCGTCTCCCTGTCCATCAGCCCGTCAAAGTACGCAAACATCTCCTTATATCCCACCGTGTTCAGCGAATTGAGGTGCCTCAAGTGGTACACGCTCCGTGCCTCTTCCTCCAGCCCGGCGGCCACCATCGCATCAACCCTTCGGTTGATGCGCCCAAACAGCTCCTCCCGCGGCAAGTCTATATAGTGTTTCTCTATATCGAAATCCCTTGCCTTCTTCTTCCCGGTCAGCAGCGTCGAGGCCGGCGCCCCGGCCTCCAGGCATATCTCAAGGGCGTGGATGTTGCGCCGCGGATTCAGCGCGTCCACCCTTTCCCAGCCGGCCGGATCCAGCTCGCGCAGCCTCCCCCTAACGCCATCAAGGCCCTCTTCCCGGTAGATTTCCAGCACACGCCCGCGCACATCCGCCGATATGGTCGGCAAGTCGTCTATCCCGTTGCACACGGCGTCAATGTACATCATCGAACCTCCGCACATCACCTGCACGGGATTCTTCTCCCATAGCTCCCGCAATAGCCTCAGCGCGTCAGCCTCATACTGTGCCGCGCTGTAGCCCTGGTCCAGCTCCAGCTCTTGCACGAAATGGTGCGGCGCGGCGGCCAGCTGCTCTGGAGTTGGTGCCGCCGTGCCTATAGGGATGCCTTTGTAAATCTGCCGCGAGTCCGCCGAAAGGATGTCGCACCCGTGCCGGCGCGCCACTCTGATGGCCAAGTCGGTCTTCCCCGACCCCGTCGGCCCGGTGATTACTATCAGCTTGTTGCGCCTCACTTCTCTGCCACAAGCTTCGCTATCTCCACCACGGTCATCATAGCCTTCTCAAGGCTTGGCACCGGCAGGAATTCATAGCGTCCGTGGAAGTTGAGACCTCCCGCGAAGATATTGGGGCAAGGCAGGCCCTTGAACGACAGCTGCGCCCCGTCTGTGCCGCCGCGTATCGGCTGCACCTTCGGCGTGATGTCCAGATTGCGCATGGCTTGCTCGGCCACTTCTATTATGTGCATCACAGGCTCTATCTTCTCGCGCATGTTGTAGTATTGATCGCGTATCTCCAGCGAACAGCAGCCCGGATATTCGTGGTTAATCTTCCTCTCCAGATGCTCAAATTCCTTCTTCCTGCGCTCAAAGCGGTCACGGTCGTGGTCGCGGATTATGTACGACAGCGTCGTTGTCTCCACGTCGCCCTGCATCCCCACCAGGTGGTAGAATCCCTCATACCCCTCGGTGTGCTCGGGCGTCTCCCACCTCGGAAGCATGATGATGAATTGGTTGGCGATGCGCATCGAGTTGATCATCTTGTGCTTGGCCGACCCCGGATGCACATTCCGCCCCTTGAAGGTCACCTTCGCCATCGCTGCGTTGAAGTTCTCAAACTCCAGCTCGCCTATCTCGCCGCCGTCCATCGTATAGCCCCACTCGGCTCCAAACAGCTTTACGTCAAATTTATGCGCCCCCATCCCGATTTCCTCGTCCGGGTTGAACGCTATGCGTATCTTCCCATGCTTGATTTCGGGATGCTCCTTAAGGTAAGCCACCGCCGATATGATCTCAGCTATGCCTGCCTTGTCGTCAGCCCCAAGCAGGGTAGTGCCGTCGGTCACCACAAGGTCCTGGCCTAGATAGTTCAGCATCTCGGGAAATTCACTCGGCGAAAGCACAATGCCCTGCTCGTCATTGAGCGTGATGTCGCCCCCGTCGTAGCTCTTCACGATGCGAGGCTTCACATTGTGCCCCGACATGTCGGGCGACGTATCCAAATGCGCTATGAATCCGATTGTCGGCACGCCTTCCTTGTTGGCCGGCAGCGACGCCATCAAATATCCGTTTTCGTCAAGGCTTATCTCCTCTAGCCCAAGCTTCTCCAGCTCGCCCTTCAGATACTGGGCGAAAACCATCTGCCCGGGGGTCGAGGGCGTCATGTTCGTGAGTTCGTCGCTCTGCGTGTCAAACTTCACATAGCTCAAAAATCGGTCAAGTACATTCATGATATCTTTCTTTTGCTGACTTTACTATTATTCGCTCTAAATCCAAAATCCGTGAATTCCGTGAAACCCACGGTGAAACCCATAGATTCCGTGAAATCCGCGGTAAATTCCTCGCCGCAAATATAGTGATTTTTTCTGTAACTTGCCGAAATTCTCCTCCATTTATTTTTTCCCCTCAGCCATAGCGTTAGCCTTAACCACAGCCTTGGAGATATGGTCGCAGATATTTTCCTCCCCGATGATCTTGTCGATTCCGGCATGCACCAGCACCTCCCTCACGTTGGGCTTGACCCCGGAAAGCACTATCGCTATGCCCTCCTGCCTCGACGACTTTATCAGTATCTCCAGGTTGTGCAGCCCCGTCGCGTCGATAAACGACACCTTCCTCATCCTGATGATTCGCACCACCGGCTTCACATTCCCTATCGTCGTGCGCATCATCTCGTCAAATTTCGTGGCAACGCCGAAGAAGAACGGCCCGTCTATCTCGTACACGCTCACGCCCTTCGCCACCTTCAGCACCTCGTGGTGGCTCTGGCTCAGGTCCGTGCCCTCGGCCACATCCAGCTTGTCGGTGTACTCCTTGATTTCAACGTTCTCAGTCACGCGCCGCAGGAAGAGCACAATCGCCAGCAGCAGGCCAATCTCTATGGCTATCGTCAAGTCGAATATCACCGTCAGCAGGAAAGTCACCAGCAAAATGGAAATGTCGCTCTTGGGCGAGCGGAATATCCCCACTATCGTGCGCCACCCGCTCATGTTGTAAGCCACAACCATCAGCACCGCCGCCAGGCAGGCCATCGGCACATAGTTGATCAGCGGCATCGCAAACAGGAAAATAACCAACAGCACCACTGCGTGGATTATGCCCGCCACCGGCGTGCGCCCGCCATTGCTGATGTTGGTCATCGTACGAGCTATCGCCCCCGTCACTGGGATGCCCCCGAAAAACGGCACGGTGATGTTGGCTATGCCCTGCCCTATCAGCTCGGTGTTTGAATTGGTGCGCGACCCCGTCACGCCGTCCGCCACAGTGGCCGACAGCAGCGACTCTATCGCCCCCAGCATCGCTATCGTGAACGCCGACGGAAGCAGCAGGTTGATCGTATCCATATTCAGCTCAAAGCCCTGCGGAGCCGGTATGTCAGTCTTCAGGGCTCCAAAACGGTCGCCGATGGTCTCTATCCCCAAGCCCGGCTCGCAAAGCCCTATGAGGTAAGTCGACGCAGTAACGATAATGATGGCTATCAGCGCCCCGGGCAGCTTCTTCGAAATCCTCGGCGTAAGCAGTATGATGCACAGCGACACCAGCCCGCACACAAGCGTCGGCCACGAAACATTCCCGAAATTGCTGAAGTACACGCCCCACTTCGGCACAAAGCTTCCCGGTATGTCGCTTAGCCCAAGCCCGAAAAAGTCATTGATCTGCGTCGAGAAAATCGTCAGCGCGATGCCAGCCGTAAATCCAACGACGATAGGGTAAGGAATAAACTTAATCACTGTCCCCAAATGAAACAAACCCATCGTCACCAAGATCAGCCCCGCCATGAAAGTGGCGATGGCAAGGCCCTCAAGCCCATGCTGAGCTATGATATTGTAAACAATGATGATGAACGCTCCCGTTGGCCCGCCGATCTGCACGCTGTTCCCGCCGAAAAACGACACCAGAAACCCTCCGATGATAGCCGTAATCAAGCCTATCGACGGATTCACCCCGCTAGCTATCGCAAACGCTATCGCCAGCGGCAAAGCCACAATGCCAACCACAAGCCCCGCGACCAAATCATCGCGGAAGCGCGCCTTCGTATAATGGCGCAGAGCCGAAAAAAGCTTCGGCCGAAAATCTATAGATCCCGAAAATCGCATAAATGTAAAATTGTACCTAAATATTGAAAACGTGCCTAAAAAGAGCTATATCTTGAAAAAACCTAATTTCTCCTTAAATCTTCCGCAAAGTTACTACATTTCCGTGAATCCACAAAATCCACCCCATTTCCTCGCGCCCGCTCACCCCATCCCCTCCTGTTTCGTTGAGTGCGCGAGCTCCGCTCGCCCCATTCGATATTACGATATTTCGATATTACGATATAACGATATTTCGATATAACGATATTACGATATAACGATATTACGATTATAACGATAAATCGATAAATCATTATTGCCACATCCCATCATAGCGCCAGCCCGCCCCCCTTGTTTCGTTGAGTTAGCGAGCTCCGCTCGCTAAAACAGCAAACATTAGCTAAATCCGCCCCCGCCAGCACAACATTCCCCCAAAAAATTTCGTTATTTCATCCAAATATACTAACTTTGCCAACTAATAGGCACATTATATACCAGAGAAATGAGACAACTCAAAATCACTAAATCTATCACCAACCGCGAAAGCGCGTCCCTCGACAAATACCTTCAGGAAATCGGCCGTGAGGAATTGATTTCCGTAGAAGAAGAGGTAGAGCTCGCCCAGCGCATACGCCAAGGCGACCGTCAGGCGCTCGACAAGCTTACTCGCGCCAACCTCCGCTTCGTGGTATCGGTGGCTAAGCAGTATCAGAACCAGGGACTGTCTCTCCCCGACCTCATCAACGAAGGAAACGTCGGCCTCATCAAGGCCGCACAAAAGTTCGATGAGACGCGTGGCTTCAAATTCATCTCTTACGCCGTTTGGTGGATCCGCCAATCAATTCTTCAGGCTCTCGCCGAGCAGTCAAGAATCGTACGCCTTCCCCTTAACCAAGTCGGTTCTCTCAACAAAATCAGCAAGGCTCTCTCTAAATTCGAGCAGGAGAACGAACGCAGGCCATCTCCGGAAGAACTCGCCAACACGCTCGACGTCCCAGTTGAGAAAATCGCCGACACCCTTAAGGTCTCCGGCCGCCACATCTCCGTCGACGCGCCGTTCGTAGAAGGCGAAGACAACAGCCTCCTTGACGTCCTCACAAACGACGACTCGCCAATGGCAGACGCCACCCTCACACAAGAGTCTCTCTCAAAAGAAATCGACCGCGCCCTCAAGCAGCTCCACGAGCGTGAGCGCGAAATCCTAAAAATGTTCTTCGGCATCGGATGCCAAGAAATGACTCTCGAAGAAATCGGCGCCAAATTCGACCTCACGCGCGAGCGCGTTCGTCAAATAAAGGAAAAAGCCATCCGCCGTCTTAAAGGCCAAAAGAGCAAGCTCCTAAAGACATACCTGGCATCATAACCCATCCCCAATACCCACTCCACCGCCCCGCGACCCCATCGCGGGGCTTTTTCATCCCCCCCTGTTTCGTTGAGTGTGCGAGCTCTGCTCGCCCATCCCCCTGTTTCGTCGAGTTAGCGAGCTCCGCTCGCCCCATTCGATATTTCGATATAACGATATTTCGATATAACGATAAATCGATAAATCGTTATTGCGACATCTCGTCATAGCAGCAGCCCCCATACTAAAAAAAAAGAGAGGCCAAAGCCTCTCTTTTTTAATGCTCCCATCAATCAGAACGGGAAGTTGATGCCCATATTCAAATTCATGTTCGAATTAAGCGGCACGCCCTGCTTCGCCAGCTTCCCCGGCGTATGGTCGCTGGCCACAAACAAATTAAACCCGGGCGCCTTCAGATTGACAATCCAGCCAAACGAGAACCCGAACGTGCCCATGCCCACATTCGCCCCAAACGACAGCACCTTCACCGGCTCCACATTCGCCGACAGTCTGAACTCTGTCCACGTAAACGGCCCATTGAAGCATGTCGTATTCAGCAAACCAAACTTTGCCTTCCTGTACACCGGCAGCGTATACTGCGCTGCCACGTTCATCGTCGCCGCCAGCGTAGTCTTGCGGCTTCCTGTCTCGCCAAGGTCCTCCAGCTGATACAGGTCCGACAGATTGTCAACAAACTTATCCCAGCTGTCGTTATTGTCCACATTGAACGCAAAGCTGTTCGTGCTCACGCTCTGCAGGCCGCGGCTCGACGCTATCCGCCCCTCGCTCCATGAAATGAAGCCCAGGTCAAGCAGCGATGCCGAAAATTCCCAATCCTTATTAAAGGTGTACACCGCGCCGAGGTCAACTGCCACGCCATAGCCGTTTACAGGGGAGAAATCATCCACCTCAACCCCGCTCACGTAGCGGCGCTTCGTGTCATTGTTCCAGCTCGTCTCATAGCGCAGGCCCTTCACGTAGCCATAGATGTCCGCGTCTACGTTGCCTATCCACTGGTCCTCCCTCAGCTGTAGATTAGCCGCCTTGATGTCTGTCTCCACCGAGGCCACGCCCATCAGGAATTTCAGATTGGCGCCTATGCGCAGCTTGTCGTTGATCTTGTGCGAATGGCCCAGCGAAAGCTCCGCCCAGCCCATGCCGCGCGCCAGTGTGTTCGACAGGTCATAAGTGCTGTTGCCCAAGCCCTCTTTCGCCAGCCGGAAAATATCCCCGGGAAGCGACATGCCCACATTGGCGCGACCGCTTATGCTGAAGGTGTTGTAGCCGCCCATCCCGCTGAAGCCAAATGCCAGCACTGTCTCCCGAAGGCTCACCCCAAGGCGATTCTTGTCCTTGATGTTGCTCATCGCCTCCGCCGCGCTGATGTTCGGGTTCAGAAGCGTCGTCGTCTTCCCGTTGATATTGTAGAATATGTTGTCAAGCCCAAGAGTGCCGTTGGTCCCCAAATTCAGGTTGCCAAGGCCGGGCATCGCCACAAAGCCATGCCCCTCGTTCCCGAAGGCCGGGTTGGCCTGAAACCTGTACAGGTAATTGTCGTCAAAATATCCCGACTGCAGATTCTGCGCGCCGGCGGCTAGCGGAAGCGCTGCAGCCAATGCCGCTGCGCCCCATCGAGCCATTCGTCTAATATTTAATTTTAAATTCATCTCAATCAAATTAAAAATTTCCTTTATCCATCATCCTTTACACTTAATCCTTAGCGCCAGCCAAGGATGTGCTGTCCTGTGTTTCGGCCACATGCCGAAATCAAAGCCCTTAAAGCTCATCTGCGTAATATCCGGATACTGTGGCCCTGATTCCGGTCAGCGTTATCGTCGCGTCAGGCCTAAGCACTATGCCCTCCTTGCTCACATACGCCTTGGCATAATAATAAATGCCGTCCACATCGCTCACAGTCCCTGAGCACTCTATCGAAATCGGCGCCGTTGTCCCCGCAGGTATCTTCGTGGCCGTAAACTTCACAAGCTGCCCGGTCTTCTTGTCCTTGCACTGATTCCCGTTGGAATCAACCGGATAGCCGCTAAGCTCTATGTCAAATGGCAGAATATTGCTCACCGTGGCCTGCACGCCAAGCTTCTCCACCGTTATCTTGTCCATCGTATCGTCTGCCCAGCCGGCCTCGTCGCCTTCATAAATTATGGTCGAGCCCTCGCCAAGGTCCAGCGGCGCGTAGAAGCAGTATGTGCCCTTCACCTTGCTCAGATCCTGTGGCAGAGCGAAGCCGCGCACCATCCCGGGGCCTACATGCGGATTCTCAAACTCCACCTCGATCGAGTTTGGCAGGCCATCGCCGCCCACTACATCCCTGAGCTTGTCATAGCCCACATGTTCGGCGCCGTCATAGCCTTCTATCGCGCTCTGCGCCGGCGTATCGTCAGGCGACAGGCAGAAATTGTACGGCCCGGCCTCGCCCTTGTTCGATCCAATCTCTATCAAAGAGCCGCTGTTAAGCCCAAACGGTTCGCGCCCATTGTCCCTGCATGCCACAAGGGTAAGGCCGCTGCTCGCCTTTAGGCCAAAGCCGGCCATAGGATTGTTGATCGACAGATACAGCCGCGGATGGGCTATCGTGATGTTTGTCCCTTCCTCGCGCATAAAGTCGGGTAGGTCGTTCAGCGTAATGGGGTCAACCCCAAAATCGTCTATGCCGTAGCGAATCTCGCCGTCAACGCTCTTCACCTCAATCGCCGACCCCTTCGGGCTGAGCGTCAGCGAGGTCTTTGCCGGCACGCTCGAAATTGTCGAATAGGTCTCTGCCACTACGTAGCCTCCGCCTATGCCGATGCTGCCGTCGATCTCAAGCATTCCCGCAGCGTTTTCCTTCGCCGTAAATCTGAATTTGTCTCCCATGCGGGCTACATCGATTTCATCCACTGCCAGCACAAGCGTGTAGTCGGCCTTTCCGTTCTCTAGCCTGATGTCGCCCAGGCTGATCGTGCCGTCCACGTTCTCTACGCCTGATGTGTGCAGTCCGGCAGGAATCTCAAGCTTCATATCATGAAGCACGATGGTCTTAAACACCTTGCTGGTGTTGTCGATCTTCAGCGCAATCTCAAGCGTCCACTCAACGCCGATCTTCTCCAACGAGCGGATGCTCTTGTCCACTCCGTCAGTCTTATACGTGAACGATGTGCTGGTGCTTTCCACCTCATAGCGGAAAACCTGCGATCCTATGTTGATCGACGGTATGTCAAGGCCGCCAAGGCCGCTGCCCAGTAGGTTCACTGTGGTCGTGGTTGCCGGAATCTCCGGCTTGCCAAGGCTTACCGCAGCCACCTTGATCTCCTTCGATTCAAAATCGCCATCAACCATGATGGCATACTCTCCGTCGATGTTCTTTATGGCACTCTCATCGTCCAAGTCAAAGATATTCGAGAGGGTGATGGCGTCCAGGTTCACCGGCACCACCAAGTCATCGACCCGAATCTCGACATTCGTGTCGATATCCGAAAGGTCATAATTGTCGTCTATGCATGATGGCATTAGCGTTGCCGCCATAGCCATCGCGCCAACGAGCGAAATGTGTGATAATGATTTAATCATATGGTTTATAAAAAAATTGATTTTAAATTAGCAAAAAAATCCCCTATCCCAAAGTTCTTAATTATGAATTATGAATTGCGAATTATGAATTGCAAATTGTGAATTATGAATTGTGAATTATGAATTGCAATAAGCGACACCATAGGCTTCACCTTATTTCAGGCCACAAAGTTAAGCATTTTTCCCCACACCGCAACGTTATCTTGAAAAAAACATCAAAAAATCCACAAAAAAGCGCGGCAGCGCCTCCGCGGTTAACCGCAACCCCCATTCCCACGGCAGCGCCGTGCCTCCATTGTTAACTGCGGGTGACGCTTGCGTCACCCGCGGCCAGTCCTCAAACAAAAAAAGCACGGCAACGCCGTGCCTCCTCCATCAAAACGATTTTCACTGATATATTATTTATAATCAACAAATCCGTGTAATCCGTGAAATCCGTGGTTATTCTTTACCCTTAGTTTCTAGTCATCCGCGTTTGTTGCAGCAAAAAAAAGCCGAGGGCTTGATAAAAACCCTCGGCCTATCTATTCATCAACCTATTGGCACGGCAAAATAGCTCGTTTGCCCCGACTGATGCACGCCCTTGATGAAGAGCACCTTATCGGCGTCGTCATCCTTCATGATCTGGTTGTAGAGCTTCTCCACATCCTTCGGCTCCGTCATGCGGTAGCCATTGATGCTGGTTATCACAAACCCGGCCTTCACGCCGGCCCTGCGCATAGGCCCGTCGCCAACCTCGGCCACCTCCACGCCATGGCGGATGCCTAGCTTCTTTGCGGTCTCTTCACTCACCTTCTCAAACGAGCAGCCAAGGTCTGAGAACTGCGACGCCTTCACGATCTTGGTGTTGCCCTGGCTGTTCCTCAGCACGGCCGTATCCTTAACCGTCTTCCCGTCGCGCACATATTCAATCGTCACCTTGTCGCCCGGGCTGCACTTGGCCAGTGCCTCCTGAATCTGGGCGGTGTTGGTGGTCGGCGCCCCGTTGATGCTCACAATCACGTCGCCGCTGTCAAGCCCAGCCTCTACGGCCGCGCTCCCGTCAACAACGGTGCGCACCATCAGCCCGGCCGTCACGCCCTTGATGTCCTCTTTCTTTATCAGCTCTGGCGTAACCTCCTCAAAAGTTATGCCAAGGAGAGCGCGCTGCACAGCCCCGAAATCCTTGATGTCCCCAATCACCTTGTTCACAATCGATGTCGGGATGGCGAACGAGCAGCCCGCGTAATTCCCGGTCTGCGAATAGATTGCCGTGTTGATGCCCACGAGTTCGCCCTTCAGGTTCACAAGCGCCCCGCCGGAATTGCCCGCGTTAAGGGCAGCGTCTGTCTGAATGTACGACTCTATGCCCCGCGACCCCTGGTGCGAAACCGATGAAATGTTCCTCGCCTTGGCGCTGACAATGCCCGATGTCACCGTCGACGTAAACCCAAAAGGATTGCCTACTGCCAGCACCCACTCGCCAACTCGCAGATCCTCGCTGTTGCCCATCGGGATCACATGCAAGTCCGGCGCATCAATCTTTATCAGCGCCAAGTCAGTCACCGGGTCAGTCCCGATCACCTTGGCGTCATAATTCCTGTTGTCGTTAAGCGTCACCTCAAGCCTTTCAGCCTCGGCGATAACGTGGTTGTTTGTCACGATGTACCCATCCTCGCTGATGATCACGCCCGAGCCAAGCCCTATCTGGCGGTCACCCTCTTCCTGTGGCTGTTGTGGCTGCTGGCGCCGACCTCCGCCTCCAAAGAAAAACTCAAAAAGAGGATCGCTGGAGTAAGGATTGCTCATCTGCCGCGGAGTGGCGAAGCTCTTCACCGACACAACACCGTTGATCGTGTGCTCTGCCGCGTTCACAAATGCCTCCTGGTCTGCCGGCGCCGGAAGCGAGCTGACGCTGCTCGACGCCATTGACACTGCGAATAGCGCCGCGGCGCTGGCTGCCCCGCATAGCGCGATGTTCCAAATTTTTTTCATAGTTTATCTCTCGTTTCTGTCTTTTTAAATGCGATTTGGTTGATTTCTTTAATGCGATTTGCTAAATCTCAATAATGCGATTTGCTCAATCTCAATTTATTTGACTGCGGAAACGCTAAATGGCTTAAATTGCAAAATAAATTTTTAGCATTTGCAAACCATTTCCCCGCTTCGTTGCAAATATAATAAATTATCAAATTGATTTCTCAATAATTAACTCACTTTCGCCATTCCCTCTCCCAATTAAGAAATTTTCAGCAATCCCACCCCCCTTTTAGCATTCCATTCACCAAACAAATGCAAAATCCCCCAAACAAAAATCTTCGTTGAGTTAGCGAGCTCCGCTCGCCACAACGCACAATTTCTCGCCATAAAAGGGCATTTTCTTACAATTCCCAACAAATACCCGCATAAAAATTTGGATTTCTCATCCATTCAACATAATTTTGCCAAATCAAACCAACATTTACCAACAAAAAAAACTCCAATCAGGTATGAAGAAATTTCTACTTTCTCTTCTTGGGCTGATGTCGGCAGTGGCCTTTTCGGCTAACGCCGCCGTCGGCGACTCGTTCACAATCGGCGATGTCACATACACCGTCCTTACGCCATCCACCGTCAGCGTCAGCGACGTAAACACCTCAGCCACCTCCATTGAGCTCAGCCCTACAGTCAGCTACGAAGGTACAACCTATAGCCTGACAACGATCGGCTACTACGCGTTCAACTACTCCAGAGTAACATCCCTGACAATCCCCGAAGGCGTAACAACCCTTGACGACTACGCCATCTATAACCCCAGCAACCTGTCTGAAATCAATCTCCCCTCGACCCTGCGCACAATCGGCGCCTGGGCCCTCGGCTATAACAAATGTGTCTCAATCTCCATCCCCGAAGGTGTAACTTCAATCGGCCACGACTGCTTCTTCAACTGCAGCAAGCTCACGCAAGTCTCCCTGCCTTCCACGCTGAAGTCAATCGGCGCATCTTGCTTCTACAAAGTGCCAATTGAATCCATCGACCTGCCCGCCGGCCTCACTGAGCTCGGCGCAAAGGCATTCCTGCGTTGCGAAAAGCTGAAAAGCGCGGTCATACCGGAAGGCGTCACCGTTATTGGCGATGGCCTCTTCAACGGCTGCAAGGCGCTCACTTCTGTCACCCTCAACGACAACATAACCACCATCGGCGATGAGGCCTTCTTTGAGACTGGACTGTCCGGCTCATTCACCCTGCCAGCCGCCCTTGAAAATATCGGCTCCGGTGCTTTCGCCAAAACAAAAATCACGGAATTTGTCGTGCCGGCCGGCGGCAAGATCGTGAAGGAAGGCGAATGCGTTTACAACGCCGACAAGACCATCCTTATGGCTTATCCCCCTATCGGACAAAACACTACAGTAACTGTCAATCCCTCTTGCGTAGGCATCGGCGAGGGCGCATTCTGGGCCACAAACGTGCAGAAAGTGACCCTCGGCTCCAAAGTGCGCGCAATCGGCGAATCAGCCTTCGTTTTGAGCCCCCTTTCAGAAATAAACTTGCCTAACTCTATCGTTTTCATTGGAGAAGAGGCATTTGCCGGCACTAAGCTTGCATCTGTCGTTCTCCCTGAAAATCTGCCCATGCTGCAGGCCGCCGCTTTTGCCCAAAGTCCCTCGCTCACATCCATCACCATCCCTTCAAGCGTCTCATACCTTGACATACGCGTGTTCAACGGCTGCACAGCCCTTTCCAATGTTTACTGCCAGGGCGCTGTGCCCCCGGTGCTTGAGGAAATTTACGAAAGCGATGAAAATCAGTTCTATCAGATTCCTTCAACCAGCACCCTACACATCCCCGCGGGCACGGCTGACGCTTACAAAAAGGCCGGCTGGAGCTCCAACTTCAAGAATGTCGTAGAGGACATGCCCGCTATCGCCGAGCTTGTGTCCGCCGACCCCGCAAACGACTCTAAGATCGCATCTTTTGACGGCGTTAGCCTTGAGTTCGCCTCAACCCCCTCTGTGAAAACAGCTTACCCCAACGTGCTCGTGCAGCAGGGCCCGCTCGTGGCCGGCACTCCCAACGGCAAAGTAATTTCCGTGACTGGCTGGCACGCTATAATCTCCGGCGGCAAAGGCCGTATTTTCCCTGAAGATTACGATTCCTACCTTGAGGCTTTCAATCTTGAGGACGGCAAGGATTATTACATAACGATCCCTCAGGGCGTATTCAAGACTGCCGACGGCGCCATCAACGACCGCATCGTCCTCCACTACATCGGCGAGCAGCCCAAGTTCGAGCCCATAAGCTTTGACCCGGCAAATGACGCCATCATATCATCATTCGCCTCCGTCACAATCAAATTCTCCGAAAAGCCGACCGTAATGAACTATACAATCGCCGGCACAAAATTCCTTAAGGGCAGCATTGTTGACGGCAAAGTACAAGGCACAAACGCCATAACTTCCGACTTTGAGGAATGGAGAACAACCATATCCAACTCAAACAACAGCGTGAACCTTTGGGCTGCCGACATGGACTATTACACAGCCCCGACATACCTTGACGCCACCTCCGACTATTACCTCGTGATTCCCGCCAAGTCCTTCAAGAGCCCCAGTGGAATATTCTCCGATGAAATTGTCCTGCACTACACCCGCAAGACTGACGGCATCATTTCCGTAGGCTCAGCCGACGATGACGCTATCACAATCGAAGCCTCCGCCGGAACAATCACAATCGACGCCGACACCGCCGAAATCTACACCATCTCAGGCGCAAAGGTTGCCTCTGTGCAAGGCGCCGCCTCAGTTTCCCTCCCCGCCGGCGCCTACATCGTCGCCGCAAAGAAAGGCGCCGCATTCAAAAACGCGAAGGTAATCCTCTAACCCCCAAAGGCCAAAAAAGGCCTCCAAAGGCCAAAGATCCAAAAGGCCTCCCCATTCAAAAAAGCGCGCATTGCCAAAAAGGCAAGCGCGCTTTTTTCATCCCCAATCCACCATGTTTCGTTGGGTGAGAGAGCTCGCTCGCGCCGCCTCAAATCCGCCGAGGCAAGAATCTTCGTTGAGTTAGCGAGCTCCGCTCGCCCGCGCGGCAAAGCCGCGCATCCATAAACGAAGGCGACCACCCCCAACAAAAAATGGCCGCGCATAGCATTCAATGCCATGCGCGGCCATTTATTAAACCAGCAATCCGACCCAGCTAGTCACAACCCTGCAGTTCGTGCCATCAGACATGCACTGGATATGCCCGTGTTAAATTTCGTTAATCCCTCTGTTTTTCACATTCTCGCTTATACCTTTGCGTATGGAAAAAACAATTCGCTTGATTATTTGCGCCATCGCCGCCGCGGCTTTTGCGGCATGCGGCGTCTCGCGCCCGGCCGCTAATGCCTACGACGAAGACGTCCTCGCCGCCGAATACGAGTGCGATTCGGCCGAGGCCTTCATTCTGGCCGAGCTGCAGGAGCAGCTCATGGCCATGATGCCCCCTGCCGGCTCGCGCATAAGGATGCTCCTCGACGAGGCGTACTCCTGGCAAGGCACCCCCTACAAATACGGGAAAAGCCAAAAGCACAAGGGCACCGATTGCTCAGGATTCATCATGGAGGCGTTCAACAACGCCCTTGGCCTAAAGCTCCCGCGCAATTCCGCAAAGCAGGCCGAGGCCTGCCGCGTAATCAAGCGAAAGGACCTCCAGCCCGGCGACCTGGTCTTCTTCCACGCCCGGGGCAGCCGCAAAGTAAGCCATGTAGGCCTGTACGTGGGCGAAGACTGCATGCTCCACGCCTCATCCTCCCACGGCGTGATGGTAAGCCGCCTCAGTGACCCCTACTGGCAGCGAGCCTTCCACTCCTGCGGCCGCATCCTAAACTAATTCCCCCTTAAATTCCATAAGCGCCTAAAGGCCTTTAAACACCTTAAAGCCCTTAAATCCCTTAAACGCCCTTAAGCACCTTAAATACCCTTAACCCCCTTTAATCAAAATAAATGAAATTCCTTAAATCCACCATCATTGCCTGCGGCATTATGGCCTCTGCATCCTCGGCCTGGGGGCATGGGCCTGGATTCGGCCGCGCCGAATTGTTCAATGACGGCTGGCGTTTCAGCCTCTCTGACGACAGCCTGGCCCGAAACCCACAATACGTCGACGACAAGTGGCGGAAAGTGTCCCTGCCACACGACTGGAGCATCGAAGGCATACCCTCGCCAACGCTGGCCAGCTGCCAAGGCTATCTCCCGGGCGGCGTGGCGTGGTACCGCAAAGCCTTTGACGCCTCCCCCTCCGACGGAGCGAAGCGATATGTATATTTCGAGGGCGTTTACAACCGCAGCGACGTATACATCAATGGCCACCACCTCGGCCACCGCCCAAACGGCTATGTCTCTTTCCTATACGACCTCACTCCTTACCTGCAAGAGGGCGAAAACGTCCTGGCCGTGCGCGTTGACCACAGCCGCCAGGCCGATTCGCGATGGTACACCGGCTCTGGCATTTACCGCGACGCATATTTGGTGACAGCCCCGCAAAGCCATTTCGACCTTTGGGGCACTGCCTGGAAAACTACAGAAATTTCCGACAAGTCGGCCACGGTAAATGTTGACACAAAAATATCCAATACCCAGCCCGGACAAAAGGTAGAGGCAGCCCTCTACGATGCCGAAGGCAAGAAAGTGGCGTCCGGCCAGGCGAAAGTCACCGGCGGAATAGCCAACCTATCCCTTAAGGTGAAAAATCCTCTCCGCTGGGACATTTCCAGCCCCTACCTGTATCGCCTTGAGACGCGGCTTTTGCAGGACGGCAGGGAAATAGACAAAAACGCCGAGACCGTGGGCATTCGCTCGCTCGACTTCGACCCCGACAAGGGCTTCGCGCTTAACGGCCGCAACATCAAGGTGAAGGGCGTGTGCATCCACCACGACGCCGGAGTTCTCGGCGCGGCTGTGCCAAAGGAGGTGTGGAAACGCCGTCTGCTCGCCCTAAAGGGCATAGGCGTCAACGCCCTGCGCATGAGCCACAACCCTCAAGCCCCCGCGCTTTACGACCTTTGCGACGAGCTGGGCCTGCTGGTGATGGACGAGGTATCGGACGAATGGGAATTCCCCAAGCGCAAATGGGTTGAAGGCTGGAACGTAGGCGCGCCGGCCTTTGAAGGCACCTACGATTTCTTTGAAGAGTGGATTGAAAAAGACATAGCCGACATGGTGCGCCGCGACCGCAACCACCCCTGCATCTTCCTTTGGAGCATCGGAAATGAGGTGGATTACCCCAACGACCCATATTCCCACCCCATCCTCGACGGAGACGGCTCGGCCATCAGCCAGCCCATGTACGGCGGCTATGACCCCAAGGCCCCATCGGCAATGAGGATTGGAGAAATAGCCAAGAGGCTCAACGCCTGCGTCAAGGCCGTCGACGATTCACGCCCCACCACCGGCGCAATGGCTGGCGTGGTGATGTCAAATCAAACGGAATATCCCTCTGCCATAGACATTTGCGGATACAATTACACCGAAAGCCAATACGCGGCCGACCACGCCGCATACCCCTCCCGCATTATCTACGGCAGCGAGACCGGCGTGGGCTACGACCAATGGAAGGCCGTAAGAGACAATGATTTCATTTTCGGACAGTTCATCTGGACGGGCCTTGACTATCTGGGCGAATCCGGCCGCTGGCCCTCGCGCGGCCTGCACACCGGCCTGCTCGACTTCACAGCCCAGCCAAA
>JAMPBQ010000017.1 GCA_023666615.1 Clostridium sp.
GGACCGCCTGGGCCTATCGGAGGACGCCCTGCAGCACATCAGCCTCTGCCGCTCGCTGTCGGGGGCCGTGGCCTATCCGGCCAACGAGGTGGAGATTTTCACCAATGGGCATGACAAATTCCGCGCCCTGCTGCGCGACATTGCCCGGGCCAAGAAGTACATCAACATCCAGTACTATATCTTTGCCGACGACCGCATCGGCGGCCGGCTGAAGGACGCCCTCGCCGAGAGGGCCCGGGCCGGAGTGGCCGTAAGGATTATTTACGACCACGTGGGCAGCTACGGCGTGAAGAAGCGATTCTTCGACGAGATGCGCCGCGCCGGGGCCGAGGCCTACCCGTTTTTTAAGGTGAATTTCCCGTATTTCGGCACGCGCATCAACTGGCGCAACCACCGCAAGCTGTGCGTCATCGACGGCGCCGTGGGCTACATCGGCGGCATGAACGTGGCCGACCGCTACGTCGACGGCGGCAAGGACTTTGATTCGTGGAGGGACACCCACCTGCGCATCGTGGGCCCGGCCGTGGCGGGCCTGCAGTATTCCTTCGCCGTCGACTGGAATTTCATGGGCCGCCCGCTGCTGGAGGATGAGATTGCCTACGACGCCGGCGAGGAGCACGACCTGGAGGGATGCGTGGCGCAGGTGCTGTCCTCGGGGCCAACCTCGCAGTGGGCCAACCAGGCCTTCCAATTCCAGCGAGCCATAGGCGGCGCCCACAAGCGCGTCTTCATCCAGACGCCCTATTTCCTGCCCACCAGCGGCCTGCTCACGGCCCTGCAGAGCGCCGCCCTCTCGGGCGTGGACGTGCGCGTGATGCTGCCGCTGCGCGGCGATTCGCGCATGCTGATGTACGCCAGCAATTCCTACGTCACCGAGTGCCTTCAGGCGGGCATCAAGATTTATTTCTACAAGGCGGGCATGCTCCACGCCAAGACGCTCCTCGTCGACGACGATTTCTCTTCGGTGGGGTCGACTAATTTCGATTTCCGCAGCTTTGAGCACAATTTCGAGGCCAACGCCAACATCTATTCGCGGAAATTCGCCCAGCGCATGCTGGAGATATTCAGAAAGGACCTGCGCTCGTGCCTGCGGGTCACGCCCGAGGATTGGCGCCGCCGCCCTTGGCGCCACCGCCTGGCCGAATCCGTCATGCGCCTGCTCAGCCCGATACTTTGACAAATCATTGCAAAAACGCAGCTCAGTTTACGAATAAGGATTGCACGGCAAAGCCGTGGTTCTATTGTTAACCGAGGGTATGGCGAAAGCGCCATACCCTCGGTTGGAACATATATGATTTTTGCACGGCAAAGCCGTGCCTCAACACAATTAAATCAGAAAAAGAGGCACGGCTTCCCCGTGCTTGGCTCCTTATAACAACCGAGGGTAGGCCGTGAACGGCCTACCCTCGGTTAACAATAGAACCACCGCGAAGCGGTGCCTTAAATATTGCCATTCAAAGCGCATTACACTGAATATGCACCCTAAAATTCATTCTCACCGGCGTTTCGCTAATGTTAAAAACTATCAGGTTAACAATTATTAACAGTTCGGGGGGGGGGGTATTTGTGAAAAATTGCTTACCTTTGCCACACGATTTTTGGCAAATAATCGCCAAAACAATTCGCAAAGTTTATCTAAAACAAAAGGAAAACCAACATTTCAAACCATAGGAGAACTAAGCATGCGCAAATGCACATAACTTGAAATTATCACATAGCGATAAATGAATCAATAAGATACAACTACCTAAATTAATACCTTAATTCCTAAATCCAATCATTTACATCATGAATCTTAAACCTAAGATGCAACACTTCTTGATGGTGATGTTATGCGCTTGGCTTGGCTGCGTTGCCGCCTTCGCGCAGGGCACCGTCAACGTGTCTGGTACCGTTTATGATGAAACGGACGAGCCCATCATCGGCGCGTCTGTCATCGTTAAGGGTACACAAATTGGCGTAAACACCGACATTGACGGCAATTTCGCCATTCCTAACGTTCCGGCCGACGGAATCATCGTTTTCTCCTACATCGGCATGGTGGAGCAGGAGATTCCCGCTAAGAACTCCGCCGCCCTGGCCAAGGTGGTCATGAAGGATAACACCGCCCAGCTCAACGAGGTTGTGGTCGTTGGTTACGGCCAAATGAAGAAGAAGGACCTCACCGGCGCCGTGGCGCAGATCGACCCCGAGAAGATCGCCGACCAGAACCCCGGCTCTGTCCAGGACCTTCTGCGCGGCACACCCGGCCTGCAGATCGGCTATGACGCATCGGCCAAGGGATCAGGCGCTTCCATCACCCTCCGCGGCAAGAACGCCCTGAACACCTCTTCTTCTCCCCTTATCGTAGTGGACGGCATGACCTTCTACGGTGAGCTTTCGGAAATAAACCCCGACGACATTGAGCGCATCGACATCCTCAAGGATGCCTCCTCCGCTGCCATCTATGGCAACAAGGGCGCTGCCGGCGTCATCATCATCTCCACAAAGAAAGGCAAGGAGGGCAAGCCCGTCATCAACGTGAGCGCCAACTGGGGTTGGACCCAGAAGTCGGATTACCACGACTTTATGGACACTGACGATTACCTGACTTTCCTTGAGGACTGGAATAAGATGAACTACACCTACGGAAAGGGCGCCGACGGCCTCTACGGCTATTACAACGCCGGCAACTACCCTCAGGGATACTTCGACAACCCCTCTAAGCTCTCGGCTGCCGAGCAGCAGGCTTGGGCAAGCAGCGGTCCTATCGTTCAAAGCGAAGGCCAGTCAATTATGGAGGTTTACGCTCGTCGCCTCGGCATGGGCAACTCTTCCCTCGTTCTTCAAAACTTCCTTGAGGGCAAGAGCGTTGACTGGGAAAAGCAAGTGTTCCGCACCGGCTTCAACCAGGACTACAACGCCAGCATCTCCGGCGCAACCGATCGCGTTAACTACTATTTCTCCATCGGCTACCTTGACAGCAAGGGCGCTGTTCAGGGCAACGAATACTCAGCTGTTCGCAGCAACATGAAGATTAACGCCAAGGTCACAAACTGGCTTGAGGTTGGCGCAAATGTTAACTTCCAGAATCGTACAGACGGCGACATCCAGGTTGACCTCGGCGGCAACTACTGGGACAACAACATGTACCGCAACTCTCCGTTCGCGTCTCTTTACAAGAACGGCAATCCCGAAGAAGGATATGAGCAATATCCTATGAATGGAACAGCCACCAATGGCGGCTACAACTACTACTTCAACCGCGACTACTACAAGCTTGACAAGGGCTACACCGTGCTTAACACCATCTTCAACGTTGGCGTTACCCTGCCTTTCAACATCAAGTACCAGTTCAACATCGCTCCCCGCTACCAGTGGTTCCATGACCTCTACCATATGGACTCAACTCTGCCCAACGCATCAGCTTCAAGCACCGGCGTTAACCGCGAGGATCGCCGCTGGTTCGAATGGAACCTCAACAACACCCTTACTTGGGACTATACCTTCGCGGACAAGCACCACGTAACACTCACCGCCGTGCAAGAGGCTGAGGAGCACAAGTATTGGCAGACCTATGTAGGAGCTCGCAATATTACTCCTACCGACGTGCTTGGCTACCACTACATACAAGGCGCCAACAAGGAGCAGTCAAGCTTCTCCAGCAACGACACAAAGTACACCGGCGCATCTTACCTGGGCCGCGCTTTCTATAGCTACGACAACAAGTATATGATCACCGCCACCTTCCGTCGCGACGGTTTCTCTGAGCTCGGACAGAACAATCCTTGGTCCAACTTCTGGTCGCTCGGCCTTGGCTGGAATTTCTCAGAGGAAAAGTGGTTTGAGAGCACTCGCGAATGGTTCAACCAAGGCAAGCTGCGCGTATCTTACGGCACGAACGGCAACCGCGACTTCAAAACAGGAGAATACCCCACAATGGCACAGCTCAAAGTAGGCAACACAATGGTTTACCCCTTGCTCGCCGGAGGTGAAAGCGTATTCAATTCTCTGACTGTAAACAACCTCGCAGCCCCCAACCTGGCTTGGGAAAAGACCAAGGCTTGGAACGTAGGTCTTGACTTCGCATTCCTGAACTATCGTATCAGCGGCAACATCGACTGGTACATGAAGGACACTAAGGACCTCATTATGAAGCAGCGACTCCCCAGCTTCTCCGGTTTCAGTAGCACATACACCAACCTCGGTGAAGTTACCAACAAGGGCTTCGAAATCGCCATCAACACCCGCAACATCATCAACCCGAACTTCGAGTGGAGCACATCGTTCGGCTTCTCCTACAACAAGTCAGAAATCAAGCACCTCTACTATGACTATGACGAGGAGACAGGCAAGGAGCTTGACGACACCAGCAACGGTTGGTTCATCGGACAGCCTCTCGGCACCATTTGGACTTACGAGACAGATGGCGTATGGCAAAACACCCCCGAGGACATTGCTGCGGCTGAAAAGGTAGGCTGCAAGCCCGGCGACATCAAGGTGAAAAACATCTGCACAGATGACGACAAGGAAGATGGCACACCCGTATACAACGACAAGGACAAGACCTATCAGGGCACCACAACTCCTCCGATGTACCTGAACATGCGCAATGACTTCACATTCTTCAAGAACTTCACCTTCTCCTTCTCGTTCTACAGCTACCTTGGCCACAAGAGCACATCTAGCTTCTGGATGAATGGCTGCAACGGAGGCTCTCAAACAACCAATGTATTCAACACGCAACAGCGCACCTATTGGACTCCTGACAACCCAACGAACGATTATGCCCGCCTCGAAGGTGTAGGTCCTAACACCGGCCTTGCAGACGGCGTATCGAAGGTGTACAAGCGTGACTTCCTCCGCCTGGACAACATCTCAATCGGCTACATCCTGCCCCAGGCATGGACACGCAAGTTCCAAGTTGAGAAGATTCGCATCTCAGCTTCTTGCAACAACGTGTTTACGCTCGGCAGCTGGGAATGGGGCGATCCCGAGACCGGCGGCCTCGCAATCCGCAAGTTTAACGTAGGCGTTAACATCACAATCTAATATCTCAGGAAATCTAAAACAAAAATGAAAAATATTTCAAAATATATCAATGGTTCGCTCGTAATGGTAGCCGCCGGCGCGCTAAGCAGCTGCGGCGACAGCTTCCTTGAGCCCGAGCCCCTGTCGTTCTACGAGCCGACAGCTACGTTCCAAACCGTTGCAGGTTTGGAGTCGGCCCTTTCGCAATGCGACTCTCAGCTGAAGTTCATGTACGTTGACGGCAACGGAAACGTGCTCACCACCAACTCCCCGTATCTGTCAACGGATATCTTCCTTTACGCAAAAACGGATGCCGGCGGCGCAATTCAGGATGACATCGCCAATAAGCTGACTCCCACCACCGGCCTTAACGGAGGCGGCGACAGCGATGCGCGCGGTTTCTACTGGAATCGCAGCTGGGATGGCATCAAGTATGCCAATACCGTGCTCACCTTCATCGACGACGTGAAAGGCCTTGACGACGCTACTCGCGACGAATACCGCGGCCGCGCTCTCTTCCATCGCTCATACCACTACTACAATTTGGCCTTGATGTTTAGCGACATCCCTTTGGTAACTGAGCTTCCGACAGTCGCTAAGAACAACTATTCCTCTACATCAAAAGACGCCGTTATGAGGATGCTTGTTCATGACCTTGAAATCGCTGTAAAGGGCGTTAAACCTCAGAAGCAGCAGAAGATGTGGGGCGTTGTAAACCAAGAGGCTTGCATGCACCTCCTCACAAAGTGCTACCTTGCAATCGGCGAATTTAAGAAGGCTGAAGATATGGCCACCGACCTTATCAACAACCATGGCCTGGCGCTTATGACCGAACCCTTCGGCACATTCTATCAAGGCAACGAAAAGACCTGGAAGGTTACAGAAAATGTAATGTGGGACCTTATGCGTGGCGAAAACGTAGTCAACGGCGCCAACACTGAGACAATCATGCCCATCCTTAACTATAGCGACCAGCAGTTCACTCAGTACATGTCTATGCGTTCCAACTTCATGCACTGGTCAAATGGCATCATCAAAGATCCTGATGGCGTAGGTGGCCCTGGCCAGAACTACGCTCGCAATAACGGCAACTACAATGAGGAACTCGACTGGCTACGCGCTATCGGTCGTGGCATCGGTTGCGGTCGCACGTCAAAGTACTACAACCTTCCCCTTTGGACATACGACGACGAAATCGACTGGCAGGACCTTCGCCACAACCGCGAGGTCGGCAACTGGGTTGAGCCTACAGACATCAAGTACAACAACCCCAGCTCAAAATACTATGGCCAAAACTATCGCCTTTGGGTAACAGAGGATGACGTAAACAACGATGGTGAAGCACACAAGCTCGAAGCCGGCACTCTGCTTTGCACCGACACAATCCGCTCATGGTATCCCACCCCGCTGTGGAAGCTCTACATTCTTGACCAGTCTGCCGAAGAGAACATGGGCGCAACCCAGTTCAACGGCGCAACAAAGGGCAGCAAGCCCTCTAACGGCAACCTCTACCTCTTCCGCCTTGCTGAGACTTATCTGCTCCGCGCTGAAGCTAAGTTCTACCAAGGCAACGCCACTGGCGCAGCACAGGACGTGAACGTTGTCCGCGCCCGCGCCAAAGCTAAGAAAATGTTCTCCACTGTTACCATCGGTGACATTCTTGACGAACGCGCTCGCGAACTCTACATGGAGGAATTCCGCCAGGGTGAGATGGTTCGCATCTCCTGGTGCCTCGCTCGCTCCGGCCAGCCCGATGAGTTTGGTAACACCTACGACATCAATACTTGGGATAAGCAGCAGGGCACAGACCTTAAGGGCGGCAGCTACTGGTACCAGCGTTGCGTACAGTACAACCTGTTCAACCATGGCCCAATCGTATCCGGCGCAACTCTCAACTACCAAATCGACAAGAAGAACCTCTTCTGGCCCATCCCCAACTCGGCAATCACCGCCAACTACAAGGGCCAGCTCCGCCAGAACTATGGCTACACCGGCTACGACGACTCAATCCCCATGTTCGACAACTGGGAAGAAGCCGTCGAAGACGAGCACAAGATGTAATCACCCCCGCCCCCAATAAAAAGCCGCGCCCCAAGCGCGGCTTTTTTCATTGCCCTAATGACATATTAAAAATTAATTGTTATATTTGCAAAAAACAATTTTATATGGAAAGTGTAGGCAATTACATACGGTTCGACTGGGCCATGAAGCACATGCTCCGCGACAAGAAAAATTTCGGCATCCTTGAAGGCCTGATCTCAGTACTGCTGAATGAGAAGGTTGAGATTGAAGAGATGCTGGAGAGCGAGTCAAACCAGGAATTTGAGAACGACAAGTTCAACCGGGTTGACATAAAGGCTAAGAACAGCAAGGGTCACTTGATCCTTATCGAGGTTCAGCTCACAAGGCAGATGTACTACATGCAGCGAATACTCTACGGCACAAGCAAGGCCATTACCGAGCACATCAACATTGGCGATCGATACGACCAAGTGAAGAAGGTGTACTCGATAAGCATTCTCTACTGCGACTATGGCAAGGGCGACGACTACGTCTACCACGGCGCTACATCCTTCCGGGGCATAAACCTCGGGGATGAGCTGATGGTCAACACAAAGATTAATGGAAAGATACTGCCGCAGTTTCCGAAAGAAGTCTTCCCCGAGTACTATTTGCTAAGGGTGAACCAGTTCTCGAAGATTCCGACAACGCACCTTGACGAGTGGATGGAATACCTCAAGACCGGCGACATAAAAAGCGACACGCGGGCGCCAGGCCTGCAACTGGTGAAGGAAAAGCTGAGGCAGCTGTCGATGTCGAAAGAGGAAAGAAGCCGTTATTACGCATACATGGACAGCATTGTTGTGCAGGATGACGCATTCGACACCGCCCGCGACGAAGGCCGGGAAGAAGGCCTGGCAGAAGGCCTGGCAGAAGGCCTCGCAAAGGGCATGGAAAAGGGCCTGGAAAAGGGCCTGGCAAAGGGCCGGTCGGAAGGCAGAGCCGAGGAGAAAATGGAAATAGCGAGGAAAATGCTCTCCCTTGGCATTGACGCCAAAACAATAGCTGAGGCCACGGGATTGGCAGAGCGGGAAATCGAGAATCTTTGACCCAGCTTTTCAGTATTTTTTGTTTGTGTGGAAAAAAATCATTAACTTTGCATGCAATAAAACAAAAACTATCGAAGATATGTCATTTATTGCTGACCGCGTCAAAATGGACGGCCTTACCTTTGACGACGTCCT
Source organism: Clostridium sp. (assembly GCA_023666615.1). GTDB lineage: Bacteria > Bacteroidota > Bacteroidia > Bacteroidales > Muribaculaceae > CAG-873. The sequence goes on from JAMPBQ010000017.1 coordinate 8,256, forward strand.
CCTTATCCCCGCTTTTTCCGACGTACTCCCGCGCGAAGTGACACTAAAGACTCGCTTCTCGCGCAACATCACGCTCAACGTGCCCATCGTATCCGCGGCAATGGACACCGTGACTGAGGCGCAGCTGGCCATTGCCATTGCCCGCGAGGGCGGAATCGGCGTAATCCACAAAAACATGCCCATTGCCGAGCAAGCCCGCCAGGTGCACGCTGTGAAGCGCGCGGAGAACGGAATGATCTACGACCCCGTGACCATCCTGCGCGGCAGCACCGTAGGCGACGCCCTGAAGATGATGGAGGAATACCACATCGGCGGCATTCCCGTGGTGGACGACAACGGCATGCTTGTGGGTATCGTGACAAACCGCGACCTGCGGTTCGAGCGAGACCTCGCCCGCAAGATTGATGAGGTAATGACTAAGGACAACATTGTCACCACCACGCAGAGCACCAACCTCGAGGAGGCGGCCGACATACTGCAAAAGCATAAGATAGAGAAGCTGCCCGTGGTCGACACCAGCGGAAAGCTCGTGGGACTGGTGACATACAAGGACATCACCAAGGCGAAGGACAAGCCCAACGCATGCAAAGACAGCCTGGGCCGCCTGCGCGTGGCGGCTGGCGTGGGCGTCACAGCCGACGTTATGGACCGCGTAGACGCCCTGGTGGGAGCCGGCGTTGACGCAATTGTAATCGACACGGCCCACGGCCACACAAAGGGCGTGGTGGACGTGCTGAAAAAGGTTAAGGCAAAATACCCGGCCCTCGACGTGGTTGTGGGCAACATCGCCACCGGCGAGGCCGCGAAATACCTCGTTGAGAATGGCGCCGACGGCGTGAAGGTGGGTATTGGCCCGGGCTCGATTTGCACCACCCGCATCATTGCCGGCGTGGGAGTGCCGCAGCTTTCGGCCATCTACGACGTGGCAAAGGCATTGCAGGGCACCGACGTGCCCCTGATTGGCGACGGCGGCATCCGCTATTCAGGCGACATCGTGAAGGCCCTGGCCGCCGGCGCGCACTCAGTGATGCTGGGAGGCATGCTGGCCGGCGTGGAGGAATCTCCGGGCGAAACCATTATATTCAACGGCCGCAAATACAAGACTTACCGAGGCATGGGCTCGCTCGAGGCCATGGAAAAGGGGTCGAAGGACCGCTATTTCCAGGGCAACGTGAGCGACGCGAAGAAGCTCGTGCCCGAAGGCATCGCCGCCCGCGTGCCATACAAGGGCTCGCTCTTCGAGGTGGTCTATCAGATGCTGGGCGGCCTGCGCGCCGGAATGGGATACTGCGGCGCCCGCGACATCGAGGCCCTGCACCACGCCCAATTCACGCGCATAACCAACGCCGGCGTGGCCGAGAGCCATCCGCACGACGTGGCCATCACCAGCGAGGCGCCCAACTACAGCGCCTCCTCGCGCTAACCCCCAAACGACAATCCCCCAAATCGCCAAAACGACAATTTGACAAAACGACAAAATGACAATTTGACAATTTGACAAAATGACAATTCGACAAAAAAGGCGATTGCGCTCACGCGCAATCGCCTTTTTTAATCCCCCCGCACAATAAACCCAGCCCATCAGCGTTAGTAATGCTAGATATAATACACATTGAATTAATGAAAAAGACATTCTTGGCGGCTGCGATCATAGCCTCAGCCGCAATTGCCTTAGCCAAAGATGCGGACCCGGTGCTGATGACCGTGGCCGGGCGCGACGTGTACCTCAGCGAATTTGAATATCTATACAACAAGAACAACGCACAGCAAAGCCAGGCCCTAAGCTTCGACGAATACCTATCAATGTTTGTTAATTACAAGCTCAAGGTGGCCGACGCTATGGCCCACGGCGTGGACACAACGGCATCGTTCGTAGACGAATTTAACAAATACAGCCGCGAACTGGCCCAGCCTTACCTGCGTGACAATGACATGATAGAGAAAATGGCGCAGGCTGAATACGCCCGCATGCCAAAAGAAAGGTACGTAAGCCATATCATGCTGCAAATCGACCCCGCCAACGAGACCGAAAGCCGTGAAAAGGCGGAAAGCCTGCGCGTTCGCATCCTTTCCGGCGACCTCTCGTTTGAATCAGCGGCATCCTCCTACTCCATCGACCACGGATCGTCAATGCAGGGCGGACGCATGGGCTGGGTGACGGCATCCTCGCGCCTCCCGCAGGCCTTCACCGACATGTGCTATGAAACTCCAATTGGCGAAATATCGCCGGTGGTGAATTCCGGCTACGGCCTGCACATAATCCGTCCCGAAGAGGAGCGTCCCGTGCAAGGCGAGGTGAACGCCAAGCATATCCTCATGCTCACGCAAGGCATGGACGAGGACGGCCGGGAGAGGCAAAAGGCGCGCATCGATTCGATATACAATGCCCTGTCGCAAGGAGCCGACTTCGCCGACCTGGCGCGCAGACTGAGCGAAGACCCCGGCTCGGCGCGCAACGGCGGCGACCTCGGATGGTTCGGCACCGGCAGAATGGTGCCCGAATTTGAAAACGCCGCATTCGCCCTGAAGGACGGCGAAATCTCCAAGCCGTTCGCATCGGCCTTCGGATGGCACATAATCTACCGCGTGGCGCACCGCGGCGACACAATCCCCCCTTACGAGGAGGCTCGCGCCGACATCCTGAAGAGGTTTGAGCTTGACGGCCGCATGAGCCAGGCCAGGAGCGCCTACCTGCAATCAGTGGCCGCGCGCACCAACTCAAAGCTAAATGAAGACCTCGCAAGCCATGCTATGGAATTTCTATCCGCCAAAGGCGTGACCGAAATGGACTCCGCGGCCATAGCCATGCTGATGCAGGCCGACATCGAGGCTTACACCGTACAGGGCAAAAGCGTGAAGCTCAGAAAAGCATTCCGCGGATTCCGCTCCACCGTTAAAGACCCGATTGCGGCCTCGCGCAACATAGCCTTCAACGCCAACCTGGCTTTTGAAGAGGAAATGTCCGACATCGCCCAAAGCGAACTCGAAGGCAGCAACGCCGAATACCGAAACCTTCTTAACGAATACAGGGATGGCATCATGCTGTTTGACCGCGCCAACGAAATGGTGTGGGAGAAGGCCTCGGCCGACAAGGAAGGCCTTGAGAAATTCTTCCTCAGCAATAGGGCCAACTACGCTTGGGAGGCGCCAAAATACAAGGCATACGTTATCTTCGCCAATTCCGACTCCATTATGCGGCTTGCGCAGTCGCGCGCCGAGACTTTGTCAGCGTCCAGCCTAAAGCATGAGGATTTTACGCAGCAGATGAAGCAGGCCTTCGGCAACAGCGTGAAGGTGGAAAGGGTGATTGCCGCCAAGGGCGAAAACCCATACACCGACAATCTTGGATTCGGCATGCCCCGTCCGGCCGCCAACAGCCGCTGGCCCTACTATTTCGCCTTCCAAGGCAAGGTGATTGACGCTCCCGAATCGGCTGAGGACGTGCGCGGCCTCCTGATCACCGACTACCAAAACTATCTGGAAAAAATCTGGGTGGAGGACCTGCACAAGACCTACAACGTAAAGATAGTGAAAAAAACGGCCAAAGAGGCCAAAAAGGCCGTAGAAAAATCCAGCAAATAACGATTAGATTCATAAGACTTATAAGATTTATAAGACTTATAAGATTTATAAGACTTATAAGACTTATAATAAGATTCATAAGATTCAAAGATTCCATGAGGAAATTGGCATTGTCGATCGCGATGGCTATCCTTCTCGCCGCCTGCGGAAAGGAGAAGAAGGCTGTGCCCTCTGACGCGCTGGCAGTGGTAGAGGATGCCGCGCTTACCCGCACAGAGCTCTTGCGCAATTTCCCCGCCGGCCTTTCCGCCGAGGACAGCGCAAAGTATGCCCGAGCCTTCATTCGCCAATGGATTGACGACCGCATGATGGCCACAATCGCCTCAAAGGAAATCGACCTCACGGAAATCGACAATATGGTGGAGCAATACCGCAACGAGCTCATTGCATTCGAGTACAGCAAGCGCATGTACCAAACTCACGCCCCAGAGCTCGACGCGGACACCATCGAAGCCTACTACAACGCACACAAGGATGAATTTGTCCTGGCCCTGCCAATGGTGAAGGGCGTATACCTGAAAGTGGCCTCTGACGCTCCCGAGCTCCCCACCCTGCGCCGCCTTTACCGCAGCGACAAGCCCGCGGACATAGACAAGCTTGAGAAGAGCGCGCTGAGCTCGGCCGTGCATTATGACTATTTCCGCGACCGGTGGGTGAATTGGTCGCAGGTGGAATCGCGCATCCCCTATGATTTCAGCCCGTCGCCCGACGCGTTTCTCTACCAGATACCGCGCCACATTGAGTTTGAGCAAGGAGGGTTCACATACCTTCTGCTTGTCACCGAGGCGCTGCACACGGGGCAGAAGATGCCGCTGGAGGCCGCCGAGCCTCTTATCAAAGAGCGCCTCACCTTTGCGGGGCAGCGGCAATACATGGGCCAACTCAAGCGAGAATTGCTTGAAAATGCTATTTCAGAGGGCAAAATTGCAATATTCTGCGAATTAGGATTATAATATCACAAAAAATCCGTAAATTTGCGAGGCTTTTTGCCACAACTATATTTAAAGACCATCAAATCACTCAACGTGAAGACATTTAAGTCAATTGCAATACTAATCTGCGCGGCCGCCGCCACGCTATCAGCCTCCGCTCAGAACAACGTAGCCGAAGAAGTGGCGTGGATGATTGGCGACGAGCCCATCTACAAATCTGAAATAGAGGACGCTTATCAGGAAATACAGCAGAACCGCACCCCTATCAACGGCGACCCTTACTGTGTAATCCCTGAGATGTTGGCCGTGCAGCGACTCTACCTGCACCAGGCCGAACTCGACACCATTGAGGCGCCAATGTCGATGGTGCATATGCAGGTGGATTCCCGCATCAATATGATGACCCAAGAGCTGGGCGGCCGTGAAAAATTGGAGCTTTACTTTGGCATGCCGCTTCCGCAAATCCGCGAGCGCATGACAAAGCAAATGATTGACATGAGCCGAATACAGAGGGTGCAGGAAGAGCTTACGAAGGACGTGAAGGCGACGCCCAATGACGTGCGCAAATATTTCAACACGCTTGAAGACGACTCAATCCCCTTTGTGCCCCTTATGGTTGAGGGCCAAATGATTGTTATAAATCCTTCGATTCCAAGGCAGGAAATCGACGACGTTAAGTCAAGGCTGCGCGACATATCCGACCGCATCAACCGCGGCGACATTGACTTCACTACAGCCGCCAACTTTTACTCAGAGGACCAGGCGAACCAGCACATTCACGGCGGCGAGCTCGGATTTATGGGACGCGGCCAGCTTGTGCCGGAATATGCAGCTGTCGCTTTCAATCTTAACGATCCCAAGAAAGTATCGAAAATCGTTGAAACAGAATATGGCTTCCATATAATCCAGCTGATAGAGAAGCGTGGCGACCGCATCAACACCCGCCATATATTAATGCGCCCCAAAGTGGCTGAAAAAGACTTGGTTACTGCGATAAATCGCCTTGATTCCGTACGCAAAGACATATTAGACAACAAGTTAACTTTCGACGAAGCGGTACGCTATTATTCGCAGGACAAGGACACGAGGTTCAGCCGCGGAGTGATGATCAACGACAACACCAGCAGCACCCGATTTGAGATGAAGGAGCTCCCCACTGAAATAGCGCGCCGCATAGCGGAACTGCAGCCCGGCGAAATTTCAGAGCCTTTCATCATGATGGATCCAAAGCACTCGCGCGAGCAAGTGGTGATGGTAAAGCTCACCAACCGCATTGCGCCACACCGCGCCAACCTATCGGATGACTACGAAATGATCCTGTCGATGTATGAGAACAACAAAAAGCAAAAGATTCTTGAGGACTGGCTCGAAAAGAAGATAAAGGACACATACGTTCGCATTGAAGACGGATGGCGCGGCTGCGAATTCGAGCACAAAGGCTGGATCAAATAATAAATCCGATTGTAGATAGAAGAAAGTCAAGGGCAATGCATCCCGATAAGAAATTTAACAGGGCGCGGGGGCTTTCGGCCGCCGCGCTCGCTTTTATAACGGCTCCGCTTTGGCTGTCAGCCACATCCGAGCCCCAGGACGAAAATCCTCTGCCCATAATAGCGCCGCAGATTCCGAATGCCGACAGGTCTAGCTCCGACAAGGTGTTTCTGGAGCATGCCGACGTGCTGCACAAGCAGACAGCGGATTCGTTCATGGTGCTTACCGGCAATGTGGAATTTCGGAAGGGCGGCATGAGCATGTACTGCGACAGCGCGCATTTCTACAGCGAGACCGAGGCCTTTGACGCCTTCGGAAATGTGCGCATGGAGCAGGGCGACACCCTGTTTGTCTACGCCGATACGCTGAAATACCGCAGCCTATCGCAGCTCGGCTTCCTGTGGGGCGATCCCGTAAGGATGATCAACAAGGATGTAACACTCAAGACAGACGAGTTTATCTATGACTTTCAGGCGGAATACGGCTACTATGAAGTGGGCGGCACGCTGATAGACAACCAAAATGTGCTGGTATCGCGGCTTGGCAACTACGTGCCGGCCACGAAAGAAGCCTCTTTCTTCATTGACGTGAAGCTCAACTCGCTAGATGAGAAAAACGACTCAATGGTGATATACACCGATACGCTGTACTACAACACCGACACCCACATTGCCGAACTGTTTTCGCCTTCCGAAGTCATAAACAAGCGAGACACAATTTTCACCTCGCATGGCGTATACGACACCAACACGGAAGTGGCGCGGCTTTATGACCGCTCGCTTGTGCGCATGGGCCGCGGCACCACGCTTGAGGGCGACACCCTTTTCTACGACAAGGCGGCCGGCTACGGCTGGGCCAGGGGCAACATGGAGATTGTAGACATACAGAGGCAGAGCACCCTCACCGGCAATTACGGGTACTACAGCCAGATTGAGGACAGCGCCTATGTCACGGGGCGAGCCTTGGCCAAAGAATATTCCCAGGGCGACACCCTGTTCGTGCATGGCAGGGAGATATTCTCAAAGGCGAGATTCGACACTGTTCTTCTGGAAGCCGACACCATCATGGGCCTGCCTGAGAGGATGAAAATCGACACATTTCACGTTATATACTCCTATCCTCGCGTTAGGTTCTATCGCACTGATATGCAGGGAGTTTGTGACACTATGAGATTTGAGGAAAAAGATTCCACCCTGTATATGCTGAAGAATCCAATTGTGTGGAGCGGCGGACGGCAAATATTTGGCAATGAGATCAATGTGCATCTCAACGACTCCACAATCGACCGCGCATGGCTCCCGAAATTCGGATTTTCCGCCGAGCTGATAGAAGAAGGCTACTTTAACCAGTTGAGTGGCAAGGAGATGGTGGCATATTTCAACAACGGCGACATGCGCAGGCTGGACGTCAACGGCAATGTCGAGGCCATAATGTTCCCAATGGAGAACGATTCCACCTACAACAAGGTTATATCCATGCAAAGCAGCTTCTTGACCGCAAACTTTGAGAACAGGCAATTGCTGCGCATGAAGACATGGCCGGAGACCACCGGCGCTGTAACGCCTCTCTACCTGGCCAAGAGGTCAATATTCTACCTGCCAAACTTCAAATGGTTTGAAGGCATAAGGCCAACGTCGCCCGAAGACGTATTCATCGTGCCGCCTGCCATGGAAGAGCTTATGGGCGGAACGCCAATTGATGAAAGCCCGGAAAAAGAATCATTGCAGGCCGCGCCAATGATGGCCACCCCTGCCGATAACGAATAATTCGCACAGAAACAATATGAGCAGAAAACGGAAAGAGCTCCCCACCCTACCGGAAGTAAAGATAATCGACGTAGGCGCTGAAGGCAACGCCGTGGCGCGCGTGGATGACATGGTCGTGTTCGTGCCCTTCGCCGCGCCCGGCGACATAGCCGACATAAAGCTGACGAAGAAAAAACACTCATACGCTGAAGGCAAGATTGAGCGTATGGTGCATCCTTCAGAGATACGCGTTGAGCCGCGGTGCGAGCACTTCACCATATGCGGAGGATGCCGATGGCAGCATCTCCCCTACGAGACGCAGCTGAAATGCAAGCGCCAGCAGGTGGTCGACGCCCTGCAGCGCATCGCCAAAGTGGAGCATCCCGAGGTGCTTCCCGCCCTGGGCAGCGACAATATATGGGCCTACCGCAACAAGATGGAGTACACATTCTCCAACAAATGCTGGCTCACGCCAGAGCAGCTGCGCAGCGGAGAAGAATTTCCCCAGCGGGATGCGGCGGGCTTTCACATACCCGGGGCCTTCGATAAAGTGCTTGACATAAAGGATTGCCACTTGCAGGACGATTTCGGCAACAGGCTGCGGCTCTTCATCAAGCGATACGGCATAGACCATGGCTACGCCTTCTATGACCTACGTTCCAATACGGGTCTCCTGCGCACGCTGATGATACGCATCGCCAGCTCCGGCCAGATAATGGCTGTGATGGTGTTTGGGGAGGACGACAAGGAGAAAATCAACAGCCTTCTTGATTCTGTACGCGCGGAATTCCCTGAAATAACTTCCCTTCTGTATGTCGTGAACCTCAAGGTCAACGACACCATCGCGGACCAGGAGGTAATCACCCACAGCGGCGCCGATTACATTGAGGAAGAGATGGAAGGGCTGAAATTCCGCATTGGACCAAAGTCCTTCTATCAGACCAATTCCCTGCAGGCGCATAAACTATACAGCGTAGCGCGCGAATTCGCCGAGCTTACCGGCAACGAGCTTGTCTATGACCTATATACCGGCACCGGCACAATAGCCAATTTCATAAGCCGCAAGGCGTCAAAAGTGATTGGCATCGAGTATGTGCCCGAGGCGATTGAGGACGCTAAGGTTAATTCAAAGGCCAATGGCATCGACAACACGCTCTTCTATGCGGGAGACATGAAGGACGTACTGACAGCCGATTTCATAGCTGAGCACGGGCGCCCCGACGTGATGATCATAGACCCGCCGCGCGCCGGGATGCACATAGATGTGGTTAACGCCGTGCTTGAAGCCCAGCCGCGCCGCATTGTGTACGTGAGCTGCAATCCAGCCACCCAGGCCCGCGACCTTGCCCTCCTCGACGCCAAATACCGCATAGACGCGGTGCAGCCCGTAGACATGTTCCCCCACACGCAGCATGTGGAAAACGTGGCCAAACTCACCCTTCGCGATGGCTTTGGAGATTGAGCGGAAATTCCTTGTGGCCAATGAATCCTACCGGCAGACGGCCACAAGCCGCATTGACATATGGCAAGGCTACATATCGACCGACCCGCAGGCCACCGCGCGGCTGCGCATAGCGAATGACAAGGCATTCCTAACCATAAAGGGCAAAAACCGCGGGGCCACTCGCGGAGAATGGGAATACCCAATCCCGCTGAACGAAGCGATTGAAATGAAGCCGCTTTGCAAGGCATCGCTGGAAAAGACGCGATACATTGTGCCACATGAGGGCCATGTATGGGAGGTTGACGAATTTCGCGGAAGGCACAAGGGCCTTACCGTGGCGGAAATTGAATTGAAAACAGAGAACGAGGCCTTCAGCATTCCCCCATTCATAGGGGAGGAAGTGACAGGAGATCCCAAATACTATAACTCAAACCTATCAGCAGTTTGATTACGAGAATCCTTATCTTAATCGCCACACTTTTGGCCGCCGACATCGCGGCTTTGGCGGAAAAAAACACATATTTCGTTTCTGGCATCGTGCGCGACTCGATTACGCTCGAACCGCTGCCATATGCCTCCGTGACCGTGATTGGCCAAGCCTCCGGCGCCCTTACAAACGAAAAAGGCATATTTGAGATCACCGCGCAAGAATCGGCAAACACCCTGCAAGTGACATGCCTTGGATACGACAAGAAAATCATCCCCCTGAAAAAGGGATACGTAAACCTATACGATGTCCAGCTCACCCCATCGGCCACGGAGCTCAACGAGGTGGTGGTGCGCCGCAAAAAATACAGCAAGAAGAATAATCCGGCTGTCGATTTCGCACGCAAGCTCAGGCAGATGGACACCATAACCGACCCCGAGCGAAACCAGTACTACACATACCGTAAACATGAACTCATTACCCTGGCGCTCAACGACTTCAAGGATGAAGAGGGAGATGGGTCATGGATGTTTGGCAAATTTCCTTTTCTGAAAGAGCACATAGACACGTCGGAGATATCCGGCAAGCCCATACTCAATCTTGTGGCAAAGGAGAAAATCTCAGATGTGTACTATAGGCGCAAGCCCAAGGCAAGGAAAGAGATAATACAGGCTCTGAAGCAGGAAGGCATCGACGAAATAGCCGACCAGGGGAGCATGCTCACCTACCTTGAGGACGTTATGCGGGAGATTGACCTATACGACAATGACATAAACCTCCTGCAGAACCGATTTGTGAGCCCGCTTTCGAGAATCGCCCCGGACTTTTACAAATTCTACCTCACCGATACCGTAGAGGTTGACGGGGAGCGCTGCATCGTGCTCAGCTTCTACCCACACAACAAAGCGTCGTTTGGCTTTAATGGCCAGGTGTTTGTGCCGGTGAACGACTCGACAATGTTCATCAAAAAGGTGACGATGCGCACACCTCGCGGGATAAACGTCAACTTTATAGACAATCTGTACATATCGCAAGAATTCACCCGCGCCCCGGACGGGAGCCGGCTGAAGAAAAGCGACGACCTCACAATCGAACTGTCCTTTATCCCGGGCACACAGGGAATGTATGCCAGGCGCAACACTGCGTATGCCGGCCACAGCTTTGCGGAGCCTGATTCTCTGGGCGTTTTCGACGGCCTTGGCAAGCAAGAGATCGCCCTTGGGGCGGAAGACCGGACCAAGGAATATTGGCGCGAGGAAAGATTGGTGCCGATTACGGAAAATGAGGAGAACGTGGGCGAACTGATGTCAAAGCTGCGCGGAGTGCCTATTTTTTATTGGACAGAAAAAGTGCTGAAAGTGATGTTCACAGGCTATATCCCTACGGGAAAGCAAAGCAAATTCGACTTTGGGCCGGTGAATACGCTTGCCAGCCACAACGACCTAGAAGGATGGAGATTCCGCCTTGGAGGCATGACCACCGCCAAGCTCAACAAGCGCCTTTTCGCCAATGGGTACGCCGCCTATGGCCTCAAGGACCGCAAATGGAAATACAGCGCAGGGCTGGAGTATTCATTCGTCGACAAGGAATACCACAGCATGGAATTTCCCGTGCATTCGCTGCGGCTAACGAGCATGTTTGACGTCAATCACATAGGCCAGCATTACATGGGCACAAGCTCAGACAACTTCATCCTGTCGCTAACCCGCATGAAGGACCACAATCTTCTGTACCACAATGTGAACAAGCTTGAATACACACTTGAGCTAAAGAACAACTTTTCCTTTGTGGCCGGCATAGAAAATGAGATACAGCGCGCCAGCAGATACATGCCGCTGATTGACGGATATGGCCAGACAATGGGGAAATATTCCGAGACATTCTTGACGCTGGAATTACGCTATGCACCGGGCGAAAAAATTTATCAGACAAAAACTCACCGTGTGCCAATCAACAAGGATGCCCCAATCTTCACCCTTACCCACAGATTCGCTCCAAAGGGAGCGTTCAGTTCGCGCTATGGCGTGAACACGACTGAGCTAATGGTGAAGAAGCGATTTTGGTTTTCCGCCTTCGGCAATCTTGACGCTCTTTTGAAGGGAGGGCATGTGTGGAGCCAATCGCCATACATCAATCTGCTGATTCCTAACGCCAACATCTCCTACACCATACAGCCGGAAAGCTATGCCTGCATGAATCCAATGGAATTTGTGAACGACTCATACGTGTCGATTGACCTGTCTTATACCGCCAATGGAGCCATATTCAACTGCATTCCGCTTGTCAAGAAGCTAAAGCTTAGGGAATGCTTTGGATTCAAAGCGCTTTGGGGCGACCTCAGCGGGCGCAATATGCCACAAAAGCACCTCGGGCTCCTGCAATATCCAGCCGAGGCCTCGGTCAATCGCATGACTTCCACGCCATATATGGAGGCCAGCGTAGGCATTGAGAACATATTCAGATGCTTGAGGCTGGACTATGTGTGGAGGTTGAGCTATCTTGATGTGCCCTATCCCATCGATCGCCGCGGACTTAGGGTGGCGATGTACATGACTTTTTGAGAAAATTGATATGCGAAAGGACTATGGATTTTAGTGATTTTTTTGATTTGGCGGCTGACTTAACGCGCTAACGGTTTAACGTTATAACGTGCTATCGTGCTATCGGCATAACGAAATAACGGCATAACGAATTTTTTGGCTTAACAACGAATTAACGGGATGACGATTTTCTGGGGGGATGAAAAAAATTTTGAGAATTTTTTCAAGATAACGGAGGATTGGGAAATTATTGTCGTAACTTTGCGAAGAGATTCACAATTGCATTCAAAATAATTTAAATTAACAATTCTACTAAACAATTCAATTGGACAAAGGAAATGATTATGAAAGGACAAATTGCTTTTAAACTGAGAATGATTGCGGCGATGATAGCCACTGCCGCTATGTTTTTATCGGCTGAGGCCAAGAAGATTGAAGTTGACGAGGCGGCAGTGCTGAAGGAGGCCAATGAGGCATATGATTCGCTGGAGTATGCGCAGGCTATGGAGCTTTATATGCAGATACCGAACAATGCTGAAGCGCAGTACAAGATTGGAAGGATGTATCTTTACAAACTGGGCGTTGAAGAAAATTACAAAGAGGCCTACAAATGGCTAGAGAAGTCGGCGAAGCAGAATTACAGCTACGGACAAAACTGCTTGGGAGTGATTTATGATTATGGATTAGGCACAAAGCAAGACCACAGTAAGGCATTACAACTATATCAATTGGCAGCGGACCAGGGCAATGAGCTCGCATATCTCAATTTGGGGTTAATGTATTACAAAGGAGAAGGCGTAGAGCAGAGCTTTGAGAAAGCATATGAGCTACTTATGAAATCGGCTGAAAAAGGCAACGCTGAAGCACTGGAATCCATTGGAGTTATGTATATAAACGGGGAAGGCGTAGGCCAAGATTACGGCATGGCTATAGAATGTCTAGAGAAGGCGGCAGAGATGGGAAGCACTGTGGCGTACAAAAATCTTGCGTCTATGTATTACGCTGGCAATGGAGTTGAACAGAATCTGCTTAAAGCATTTGACTTCAACCTTAAAGGCGCAGAATTGGGAGACATGGAGAGCCAAGGCAATGTTTCGGCGTTCTACTACAATGGCATTGGAGTTGCGCGAAATTATGAAAAATCATTTGAATGGGCGCAGAAGGGAGCAGAACAGGGATACGATCAATGCTTTCTACAATTGGGCCTGCAATACCTAAATGGCGAGGGCACGGAACAAGATTATGAGAAGGCCTACGAATGGTACCTTAAGGCGGCAGAGGCCGGAACAGAAAATGGGATGACTTCATTAGGAGCGATGTACACCAACGGCCTAGGAGTGGAGCAAGATTACAGGAAAGCCTTTGAATGGTACAAAAAGGCGGCAGACAATAATAACCTCGAAGCTAAACTACGTATTGGAGTCATGTATTACTCCGGCCTAGGGGTGGATGTAGATTACTCCAAGGCACTGGAGCATTTGTCAGATGCCGCAAGTGGATTTACTTTAGCCCACTCACTTCTTGCAATAATGTACGGCAATGGCCTAGGAGTGGAGCAAGACAAGGAAAAGGCTTTTGAAATATACAAAAAGGCTGTGGAATATGGCGAGGTAAGCAACTCAGAGATAGAAATTGACGAGAGGATGGAATATTTGAAGATTCCCCTTTTAGACGCATTCCATGTGCCTTATGCATACAAGTTCATCTATGACGAGGCCAAGGGCGGCGATGCCCACGCCTACAACTTAATGGGAATGATGGCGCTGGATGGAAACGGCATGCCGGGCAGCGTGGAAAAAGCCGTGGAATGGTTCATGAAATCGGCCCAATTGGGCAATAAGCAAGGAGACCAAATGCTTTGGGATATGTGCGCATCTACGATGTACACATGGAACAATCTTGAAGGGCAGGAAGAATGGATGTGTGAAACAGCGGAAAAGGATGGGCCAGAAAGACAAGTGGCCTTAGGCGACATCTACCTGAAAGGCGGCAAGGGAATAGACAGAGATGAAGAAAAAGCCATATCATGGTACAAGAAGGCAGCTGAACAAGGGAATGAAGATGCCAAAGCGAACTTGAAGAGGCTGCAATGATGGAGCCGAAAAACGGATTGGCCTAATGCGGTAAGTGTTTCAAAAACTTCCATACAAAAGGAACACGGACTTTCACAGATTATACGGATTGCACTAATTGATTGATTATTAATCAATCAATTAGTGCAATCCGTATTTTTTTGTGGGCTATTTCTTTTTTGGAGTGAGATTGAAGTGGTAGGCGAGGTGGAGCATCAGGTAGTGAGGGAGAGAGCGGTACCAGGTCTCTATACGGCCTTGGGCGTTGACTTCGTATTGGGTTTGGGAAAGCTGGCGCAGGATGTCGAAAGCTTCTATGCGAGCCACAAGACGCCCTTTCATCATAGGCTGGGATATTGATGCATTGAGGATGAAGTCATTGGCGTTAAGAGCAGAGTATCCATATCCGTGGCGTGAAAACATCGTGCCATCAGCGGCAAGCGTGGTTTTGAAGCCTGGAATTGTATATCTAGCGGATAGGCCGTAGTGAAAATCGACGGCATTGAGGGCGGAGAAATCGGCCATCTTGCCCGCGCTATGGCGCCAGTTCACGTCAGCTGAGGCCCGCAGATTCAATCCGCTTTTGTCGAATTGGAAGTAGAATCCATCGTGAAGGCTGAGTGTGTTTACAGCGTTGACTCGGCTATGCGTTTGTCCTTGCAGCATGGTATGGTCAACGCTATGGTTGAATGCCGCATTTGTGGAGTTGCTCCAAGTCCATGCTTTGCTTTTGCCGAAAGAGCGGGTGTAATCAATGTCGAATTTTGCGGCGTATGCTCCGTTAACATTCACTGGGCGATAAGCGTAGACGCCAGAAACTGGGTCATAGGCCACTGACTGGGCCACCGACCTATGCCAAAAATCGAAGGCAGCCTCAGCGTGGAAAAGACGCTGATTGACTCCGCGGGAATAGAACTTGACGTGAGCATGCGTGACTTGAGTTCCTTTCAGTCCAGGATTGCCAAGCTTAACGACAAGGGGCCGACTGTCATCGCGATAGTCGATGCGGTCATAAAGCGATGGCGGGGCAGCGTTATGATTGAGGGCTATGTTTAGATTTTCGTTGTATCTATTTTTTGGATAGAAATTGAATGCAAGCTCGGGATTAAAGACGAAATCATTGGCAACGACGTTTTCATCAATCTGTCCGCGGCGGTAATGGAGATTGCGGCGATAAGGCCTAAGCTTTAAATTTAAATTCCAAATCCTATACGAGAATGGCATTCGCATCATCTCATTGGCCGGGAGGACCTTTGTCTTGAATACACTCAGCATGGAATTGAAGCGCACTTCATCATAGCGGCTGTCGTAGGAATTGGCGAAGTCAGTTATGGCCAACAGCGCATCGCGCTGAGAAGGCAACATAAGCGTATCGGGATGGTAGAGATAATCATGCTTTTTGGTGTGTTCGAGATATATCTGCTCGTCAAATGAGAAGGTGATACGGCTTTTTGTCTGCGCTGCTATAGTTAGCCAAATAAGGCCAGAGGATAACTTATTGCAGAAATTATTGGCATTATGGAGGGGGTTGTCCTTCGGAAGGATGAAATCATATTGCCGCATAGATTCGCTGCCTTCAACCGAACGGGTGAATTCGAGATAATAATTAAAATAAGCGGCACTGTTCCTGTCGATAATGATATGGCTTGAAGCATGGCCATTGAATTTCCATGCAGAGCCGCTGCCAAATCCGAAATCGGAAAGGCTGTTGGTGGGCATGGATCCATCATATTGGTCGGTGGAGGAATTGAAGCGCGAGCTGAAAGTGCGGCAGCTATAGTTGAGGTCCAAAATTATCCAAGGCTTTGTCAATTTCAAGTAATTATGCAGCTTTAGGGTCTTGTTCCTATCTAGCGTATTGGATTGCAGAAGAGAAATGGGAGTGGCGCCATTAATGAAAGCCTCCCTTCGCTGAAACATGTCCACTCTGTCGGATAAGCTGGCATATTCGGCGGAGAAAGTTTCCTCCACCTTCTTATTGTCATAGCTGAGCTCAGCAGCAACGCTGCGTGTGGTGAGATTGGACGTAGGCATCTTCTCGGGCTTCCAGTTGTCGGACTGGCCTATGTGCCGGCTCTCATTCACATTGTTGGCGTTTCCTGCGACAGAAAACCGGTACGGGTCGGCAAAGCCCAAAAGAAAGCCGCGACCCAGAAAACGGCCAGAAGTACCGGCGGCCGCCTCCACGTTGGCCATCATACCGCTGTTGTACTCTTGCTTAAGGTTCACGTCCATAACGTACTTCTTGTCATCGACGTCTTGGCCCAATGCCTGACTGAGGTCGCTGCTCTTTTCGTAAACTTTTATGTTCTTCACGGTGTAGTACGGCAAATTCTTCAAGAGCACTTGCGACTTACCGTGGAAAAAAGACTTAGACCCAAGCAGGAGCTCGTCGACTTTCCGTCCATTGACGAATATTTCGCCGTCATCGTTCAAAGCCACGCCGGGCATTTGGCGTATAAGGTCGTCGAGCATCGACCCTTCAGGCATCTTGAAGGCCGAAGCGTCATATACTATCGTATCGCCTTTCCAAAACATCTTTACCTTGGTGGCGGTCACCACCACTTCGTTAAGGTTCTTTTTCAGCACACGCTGCATCTTGAGGTCGCCGACGCTGAATAGGCCAGAGGGATTGGCGGGGACGTCTATATCTATCCAAGCGTCCTCATATCCATCAAGCGAGCCATGCAGGATGTACTTTTGCGCGCAATCGAGCGTAAGGAAATATTGGGCATATTCAAGGCGCCCTTGTCGATTATTGAGCCTAAGGACGTCGACATCCATAATTTTAGAGCTGTCGGCGGCCGATAGGAGCTCCACCTTAACATCGGGAAGAGGCACGTCGAGAAAAGCATCGACAACAGAGCCGTTGGTGGCTACTTGCCTTTTAGGCGCAGGCTTTTCCATTTTGAAGAGCGAAATGGATTTTGGCGACTCAACCTTGTAATCGATATTTAGAGGCGGCAAAATCTCTTGGAGGACGTCCTTTAGCGAGGCGCCAGAGCGATTGATTGAGACGCTGTCCAGGCCTTCAAGGATGGCATTTCGGTAGGAGAATCTATAGGGCGTCTGCGCTTCGATGCTCTTGAGCACCTCGACCAGAGGAACTCCATTCATTTTGACAGACACAATTTCATCTTGGGCGAAGGCTATTAGCCCGCAGAAAAGGAGAGACAATGTGATGATAAATGCCCTAACGGGAGAGGTTTTAGTCATGGCTTATGTCGGAGATAGAAAATGATGATTTAATGATGGTTTGAAAGCATTACGCAAAACCAATCCAAAAGTACCATGATTTTTCAAAAAAATTTCAAAAAAGCTAATATAGAACTATCTGCCTGCCATTGAGCGAGAAGCAAACGCCATAGACGTCCTCAAGGATGTCGAGCGCGGTGGACAAATCGTCGGAGGGCAAAACGCCGGTGAATCCGTCATTCGGCAGACTTTCCAACGCAGCATGGTCAAAATTCACGCCGTACGTCTTTTCAATCTCCAAGGCCACTTCGCAGAGCTGGGCATTGCTGAAGGCTATTTCATTGCCAAGCCAAGCAATGCTGGCGTCACGGCTGTCAACCTGCAATATTTCCGCCATGCCGGTTGTCTTATCGAACACTCCTTTTTGCCAGGGTTCAAGGATGATGGGCTTAGCTATCCCCTCGCAAAGCATCTCCACGGCACCTTCGGAGAGGAGGACCTCAATGTCGGCATCTGAGGGATAATTCTGAACGTTGAATTTCGTGCCCAGCACCTTTACGCTCACCTCCCCGGCCTCCACAATGAAGGGGTGTTCCTTGTCGCTTTGCACCGAAAAGAAGGCCTCGCCTTCCAGCGCCACTCGACGTTGCCCCCTTGAAAAAGAATAAGGACTATAGGAAAGAGTAGAGCCACGGTTAATCTTCACCTCCGAGCCATCGGGCAGGACCAATGTTGCCGTTTCACCCTGTCCTGTGCGCACAAGGCTGAGACCATCCATTGCATTTTCGGAAAGGTTATAGAAATATAAGGCGCTAAGCAGGAGAATGGGAATCAATATGGCGGCAGCGTAATTGATCGTCTTCTCCACAATCTTACGCCATGCAGCCTTGGGGGCTGCAGCCGACTGAATATCATCACCATTGAATAGCTTGGATGCAAGCCGGCCATAAACCTTTTCCCTAGCATGCTCCGGCCATTCGATGGCGGGGAAATCACCATCTTCCCACATTTGCCGCAGATGCATGGCAAGGTCGTCATCGCTATAGGCGGAAGCCTTTTCTCTCTCGTTACTGAATTGTTCTTTATTGCTGGATGTCATTGTAGGCATATTCATAAAAAAGGTGAGGTTAAAAAGTATACGCGCATGTGCGGCAAATGTACCGCGTCAACTGAAAAAAACGCAGAGGATGACCAATGGAATCTTTGCCAAGGAGAGCCTAAGGGCCTTAAGGCCTAGCGAAAGCTGATTTTTCACGGTCTGCTCGCTCAAATTCAATTCCTTGGCAATTTCAGCATTCTTCATGCCCTGGAATTTGGAAAGGGCCACAATCTGCCGCTGCCGCAATGGCAGAGCCTTGAATGCGGCGGCGACCGACCGCTTATATTCATCGTATTCCAAGGCGGAAGAAGCTGTTTCCGATTCGGCAAGCGAATCAAGATATTCCACATAATCCACATAGCAGCGCGAAGCCATGCGCTTTCGATATGCGGAAATGAAAAGATTTTTTCCTATGGCAAAAAGCAGAGGAATCAAGGGCTTGCCCACTTCTATGTCCTTACGATTCGCCCACAGCCGAGCAAACACCTCCTGCACAATGTCGGAGGCATCCTCCCGTGATTTTGCGAGGCTATACGCAAAGCTGTATACGCGGCCGGCGTAAAGGTCATACAATACCTTCAAAGCATATGGGGAGCCGCGACGCAAATCCTCAATTATCTTATCCCTACAGGGCTCATTCATATCTAAAATTCAGCAAGAAAATGACGTTGGCATCAAAATTTTGAAAAACACAATGCTTTTCAAAGAATTATAAGTTACAAAATTAATGATAATTTTTCATCCGCACAAAGAAAAATGTGACATTTTCAACTCAAAATTTTCTTGACTGGATACTTTTTTTTTCGTAATTTTGTAGTTCCAATACATAATAATAAAAAAATGGCACGTCATTACAATCTTGGCTACATTACAGACGAAGACATATACAAACATGTAAAAAACACAGTTGAAGCCTACCGAAGAGAAATCACCCTTGATCAATTTAACGAAAATATAATTGACCCGATTAAACTAACATTTGACGCCAAGGTATACGGCAAGACAATCAAACAAGCCATAGAAGATGAGTGCTTCAGACAGATTGACAAATCAAATACGAACCGTATAGGGTATTTTCATCAGAATCTTTTCCGATATGCAGGGAAGGGGTGGTTTGTTCCTAAATCAGGGTTTGATGTTGAAAATGACGAACTACACATATACGCAGAAATAAAGAATAAACACAACACAATGAATTCATCATCATCACAAAAGACCTATATGAAAATGCAGGGCAAACTCCTTGAAGATGATGAAGCCACGTGCTATCTTGTTGAGGTCATATCGAAAAGATCACGCGACGAGGCCTGGCGAATATCGCTCGATGGAAAAGCAAGAGAGCATAGAAAAATTCGCCGAATGTCCATGGATCAATTCTATGCTCTTGTTTTTGGGGAGAGAGACTCCTTCTATAAACTGTGTGAAGCACTTCCAAAAATCATTGAGGACGTATTGAATGACAATCCCGCCCTCTCCCTAAAAAACACAGTGTACGAAGAATTGACAAAAGACCATGCCGACATTCTATCCAGCCTATATATGTTAGCATTTTCAACCTACGAAGGATTTGAAAAATTCAATAATAGATGAAAAAATACTCTCATATATCTATAAATAATTTCGCTGATATTGTCGGCGTATCACGAGCCACGGTTGACAAATGGATTTCCAATGGAAAGTGCATAGTTCATACCGATAACAACGATAAATATCTCATAGCATCCGAACTTTCTCATTTTCCCGAAATATCATCAATGTTGGCCTCATCGTGGGATGAAGAAACTGGAGTCATTCCAAGAAGAGCATTTACATCAGTTGAACTATTTGCCGGAGGGGGAGGATTGGCCTTGGGCATGCATTTGGCTGGATTCAAGCATCTGCTCCTAAATGAATTTGACAAGGACGCATGCGCCACACTAAAAAACAACATGCCAAATTGGAATGTTGCGGAAGGCGATATTCACGACTTTGATTTTACCCCATATGAGGGGAAAGTGGATTTTCTTTCGGGAGGCTTCCCGTGCCAGGCGTTTTCGTATGCGGGAAAAAGGCGTGGGTTTGAAGAGACCAGAGGCACACTATTCTTTGAATTGGCACGAGCTGTCAAAGAAATTCAGCCAAAGGTGTTTATGGCGGAGAATGTCAAGGGCCTTCTTGAGCATGACAATGGCAGAACTATTGAAACCATAAAGTCAGTGATAGCGGAGTTAGGCTACACCCTGCTGGAGCCAAGAGTGCTTAGAGCCATACTCTACAACGTACCGCAAAAGCGCGAAAGGCTGATTCTCATAGCAATTCGCAACGACATAGCCCCTTATGCCAAATTCCAATGGCCATCAGTATGCGGACAATTGAGAACGCTACGCGACGCGCTTCTTGCCGGAGAACTCTACGATTGCGATGTGCCACAGAGCGATGGGCAAAAATATCCAGCATCAAAGGAGCGAGTAATGAGGCTTGTGCCAGAAGGGGGCAATTGGCGAGACCTCCCAACAGACGTGGCAAGAAAATACATGAAAGGCAGCTATGATTTAGGAGGCGGAAAAACCGGGATGGCTCGGCGATTGTCAATGGATGAAGCGTCCCTGACGCTTACTTGCGCACCCGCCCAAAAACAAACAGAGAGGTGCCATCCAACTGAAACAAGGCCATTGACAGTAAGGGAATATGCTCGCATACAGACATTTCCCGATAATTGGAATTTTTGCGGTTCGCTTTCAGCGCAATACAAACAAATCGGCAACGCAGTGCCCGTGAATTTGGCGTGGGCTATCGGTAGGTCGCTAATACGCCTATTCAATCAGATAGACACACTATTTCCTGGTAATGCCCATGACTGCACAAAATTGCAATATGAACCTAAAATGAAACTGCATGGCATATTTGAAGGGATGGCGTGTGAGAAGGAATTCGAGTACGGACAAGTGGGCAATAGTGAAACCAAAGAATAATAATTGCCGCAAAATTTGGTGAGGTGGGAGGAAATTATTAATTTTGCGGTGACACAAGAGGGGTGTCCGCCCTGAGGATGGACTGAGATTATACCCTATGAACTTGATGCGGATAATGCCGCCGAAAGGACTTTGTCTGTAACCTATACAGGAGCACTCCCAATCGTTGTGTCAGATGTTTAACTATTGATTTACAGCGATGAAGGCGGAAATCAACAAGAAAGAAATTGAGATTGGAGCCGAGGGACTCACCCTGGCCCAATTATTGAGGGAACAAGGATTCACCGGCATAGGACAGGCCGCGGCGGTGAACAACAGGGTGGTGCCCAAGGCCGAATGGGAAAATTTCAAGGTGAAAGACGGCATGAAAATCACGGTGATCCGCGCCGTGTGCGGAGGTTGACTTTTTTTGCAAGAAACTTTATCTCCAAATGAAATTCAAACGAATAGCGATTACCTCTCCTGAGATTTTCGTGGGTGAGGGGGAAGAGATAGCACGCTTGCTTGAGGGGGGATTTGACCGCGTGCATGTGCGCAAGCCCAAGGCCACCATAAGCGAAACGGCCGCGCTCATTCTCTCCATTCCACCTAGACTGCGCCATCGCATCAGCCTGCATGACCACTTTGAGCTAGCCGATGCCTTCGGCGTTGGCGGCGTCCACCTAAACAAGCGCAACCCTAAGCCACCGAAGGGGTGGAGCGGAATAATAAGCCGGAGCCTGCATTCCATCGAAGAGATAGGGCAGGCAGACGACTACGATTACGCCTTCCTTAGCCCTATCTTTCCCAGCATATCCAAGCCGGGATACCATGCCGAATGGGATGAAGAGGCCTTGCGCAAGGCGGCAAGCGACAAGATCATAGCCCTTGGAGGGGCAACGCCGGATAAATTTGGATACCTAGCGTCATTGGGATTCGGCGGGGCGGCTATGCTGGGATCAATTTGGGGCAAGCCCAAATTCAGGGGCAACTTCGCGCTGCAGCTCATCACGCACCCTTCCCAATCCTACACTTATGGGCAAGAGGCCGAAATGGCGCTGAAAGGGGGATGCCGCTGGGTGCAGATTAGGCATAAGGATGCGTCCTTTCAAGAAATAAAGTCGGATATATTGGCCGTGTGGCCACTGTGCCGAGAATATGGGGCGACGCTAATCGTAGATGACCATGCAGAACTGGTGAACTCATTCGGACTGGACGGCGTGCATCTTGGCAAAAACGACATGCCAATCGCCGAGGCGCGCAAACTTGTGGGGCCGCGCAAAATCATTGGGGCCACCGCCAACAGCTATAGCGACATTGAGCGAGCATACTGCCAAGGGGCGGACTATGTCGGCCTTGGGCCCTTCCGCTTCACGAACACAAAATCGAATCTCAGCCCCGTGCTGGGACTTGATGGCTATAGGGAAATAAAGGAGCAATGCCGCGCCGCAGGAATTGATATTCCCATTGTGGCCATCGGCGGAATCGCTGAGGAAGACATCGCGGAGATAATGCGCACTGGCGTTAACGGCATAGCCATAAGCTCGACAATACTCAATGCCGAAAACCCTGAAGAAAAAACGAGAAAAATCATAAACACAATAAAGAAATGTCAAAACTAATAATTGGGGGGCGTGAATTTACATCGCGCCTGTTCGTTGGCACGGGAAAATTCCGCAGCAACGAAGTGATGGAAGAGGCGATAAAGGCCTCGGGCACAGAGATGGTGACAGTGGCGATGAAGCGCATCGACATGGACAACAAGGAGGATGAGATGCTGCGGCATGTGACGCATGAAGGCATCCAGCTATTGCCCAATACATCCGGCGTGCGCAACGCCGAAGAGGCCGTGCTGGCCGCACAGCTGGCGCGCGAGGCCTTCGGCACAAACTTCATCAAGCTTGAGATCCACCCCGACCCCAAATACCTCCTTCCCGACCCGGTGGAAACGCTCAAGGCAACAGAAGAATTGGCGAAAATGGGATTCGTGGTGCTTCCCTATATCCAGGCCGACCCAGTGCTTTGCAAGAGGCTGGAAGAGGCCGGGGCAGCGACGGTAATGCCCCTGGCGGCGCCAATAGGCAGCAACAAAGGCCTTGTGACAAGGGAATTGCTGAAAATCATCATTGGGCAAAGCAAGGTGCCGGTGGTGGTAGACGCCGGGCTTGGCGCCCCCTCCCACGCGGCCGAGGCCATGGAGCTAGGGGCCGACGCAGTGCTTGTGAACACTGCAATTGCAGTTGCCGGAGATCCGGTGGAG
>JAMPBQ010000018.1 GCA_023666615.1 Clostridium sp.
AGGACGGCCACGACCGCGGCGCAAAGGTGGTAGCCACAGGCTACGCCGACTGCGGATTCGACGTGGATATGGGCCCGCTCTTCCAGACGCCCGCCGAGGCCGCGCGCATGGCCGTGGAGAACGACGTGCATATCCTTGGCGTATCTTCGCTTGCGGCAGGCCACAAGACCCTTGTGCCGCAGGTGATTGAAGAGCTCAAGAAGCTTGGCCGCGAGGACATCATGGTCACCGTGGGCGGCGTAATCCCGGCGCAGGACTACGATTTCCTCTACAAAGCAGGCGCAGCTGCAATCTTCGGCCCCGGCACACGCATCCCTGTGTCGGCCATCAAGATGCTGGAGCTGCTTGAAGCTGAATAAATCACACTAACGAAAAAGGGTGCGGCCACGGTCGCATCCCGTCACCCGACTCTATGGCTAGAGAGATGGCGGCTTCTTGCTGAGGAAGCCGCCATCGTTTTTTTCTTTTTTGTCAATTTGTCATTTTGTCATATTGACAATTTGTCAATTTGTCGTTTTGTCAAATTGATGAATTGGCAATTAAGAGGTTATAGGTCTTTTGCGCCGGTGCAATGTGGGTAGGCTGAACAGCTCCAGAATTGCAGGCCTTGCTTTGCGCCGCGCTGTATGGTCCTTTTCAGCATGGGCTTGCCGCATTTGGGGCATGATGGAGCGCCCGCCTGAGCGGCATCGGCGCGCTTGGCATCAAGGCGCGTTTGGGTGAGGTTTTCGGCAAATCCGCCTGATTGCTTGAAATCCCTCAGCTGGGCGGAAAGCATGCTGGTGAGCATGGCTATGATTTTCATATTTAATGCTATCAGGCAGTTGGCGGCGTCCTCCGCACCTCCTCTTTCAAGAAAACAGTCGAATCGAGACTTTTGACTGGCGACATGTTCCATAGCGTCGGTGATGAAATTTTCGCCATATGCGGGCTTTTCCAGCTGGAGGCTTATGACGGCTTGATATCTCCTGTCAGCCATTTCCCAAGCTTTGAAGCCGTTTCGCATCATATAGTTAATGAAATCGCCCATCAGTTCGTGAGAGCTGGCGCGTGCCACATCCGTTAGCCGCATTTCCGTTTCGAAGGAAGTTTCATGCCGGCCGGAGCCTTCTGCGATATTTGCGCGAATTGAACGGGCCGCCTGGGTCATTTGGTCGTAGAGGCGGTGGCCCGGATCAATTTTATAGTCGATGAACCGGTCGCAGAATCGCTGTGTGGCAAGCTCGATTATGTTGGCAAGCACCCATGCGTTTAGCCAAAAATATGATGGCGCCGACTTGAAAGAGATGGGCATAAGGGTTGTTTTTAGGGGTGGATATTTTTGTCCGATTGTCAATTTGTCATTTTGACAAATTGTCATTTTGTCATATTGTCAATTTGACAATTTGACATATTGACATATTGACATATTGACATATTGACATTTTGGCGATTTGGCGATTTGACGGATTAGGATTCTTGCAGCTTTTGGAGGTTGGCTTTGGCATCTTCGTTGCCTTGGTCGGCGGCCTTTTGCCAAAGCTCGCGGGCCTTCTCAACATCCTTCTCCACGCCATAGCCGTTGAAGTACATTTCGCCGAGACTGTTTTGCCCGTCGGCATAACCTTGATCACTCGACTTTGTGTACCACTCGAAAGCCTTTGCGTGGTCTTGGTTGAGGGCAACGCCATCCCGATACATCTTAGCTATTTCATATTGAGCTAGTCGGTCGCCATTTTCAGCGGCCTTCATAAACCATTCAGCTGCTTTATGCTCATCTTTTTCCACGGCACCTTTTAATCCATAGAGGTAGTTCAATCCCACTGATGTTTGTGCTGTAATATTGCCTTGCCGCGCTGATTTTAGGCGAAATTCGTGAGCCTTAACATAGTCTTTTTCTACACCATCACCTAAAAAATACATATTACCCATCAAAATCTGGGCATAATGGTCATTGTTTTCAATTCCTTTAAGGACATGCTCGTAGGCTTTTTGGGAATCTTTTCCTATGCCATTTTCATCAAAGTATAAATACGCTAAAGCCACATGTGCATGATAGTTGTCTTGCTCAGCTGATTTCAGCAGCCAGTCATAGGCATTAAAATAATTCTGTTTTACGCCTACACCGCTTCTGTACATTTCACCAAGCAAGTATTGAGCGTACGGGTCGTTGTTGGTGGCCATTTCATAAATCATCTTGAAGGCGTGGGTCATGGCTGACATATCCAAGCCCGGCACAGACATTAAGGGGATCTTGTCGGAGAAATCAAGTTCGCCTTGAGCGGCAGCTTCTTGATACCATCCTAAGGCTTCCGATATGTCTGTAGCGACCCCTAAGCCATTGGCATACATAATAGAAAGCAATGACTGAGCCTTCATTTTGCCGCCTTCGGCTGACTTTCGCAGCCATTCAAATGCCTTAGTGAAATCCCTTTCACAGGCTTCTCCATTGTAGAGCATAGCCCCCAGGCCTGCCTGAGCGTCTTCATCGCCTTGCTCGGCGCCTTTAGAATAAAATTCAAATGCCTTGTCGAGATTTATTTCGAGATATTCAGGTTCACCATTATGATAAAGATTCCCCAAATTGCCTTGCGCTGTAGCGGATCCCAATTCGGCCGCCTTTAAAACTAAATCAAGGCCTTTTTGGAAATCTTTGTCTACTCCCAATCCTTCGATATACATAAATCCGGCAAGATTGAAAGCTTCCTCATTTCCTCCTTCAATAGCCTTTTGTGCCCAATACATAGACTTTGAATAATCGCCATATACAAGAAGATAGACCATAGCAGCACAATTCATGGCGGCAGCATTCCCTTGTTCGGCGGACTTTAGATACCATGTCAAGGTCTTTGACCAATCTTGTTCGCCAGATGTTCCATTAGAATACATAAAGCCTAATTTGAATTGAGCGATCTTATCGCCTTGTTCGGCGGATTTAGAGAACCATTCAAAGGCTTTAGGGTAGTCAGGCTCTCCACAAAATCCTTCATAGTAGATAATTCCAAGATTTCGCTGCGCAACGGCATCGCCTTGCTCAGCAGCCTTCAGTGACCATTCCAGGGCTTTGGCGTAATCTTGATCCACTCCCATTCCCGCATAATAAAAGTATCCGATATTTGTTTGGGCATCAATATCCCCCAGGTTTGCGGCTTCAAAAGCGTAATTAAAAGCTTTTTTAGAATCAGGTTTAACACCTATACCGATGGTATATATATAGGACAATGAATAAAGGGATTTTGCATAGCCTTTCTTGGCGGCCTTTTCAAAAAGGCGTCTAGCCTTATTATAGTCTGTGGCAACTCCATAGATGTTTTCAAGCCTCATTAACTCTGTGACATCTTCATTAGAATCTTTCCCATCAAACACTTCTGCATTGATGTACATTCTTCCCATTTTGTGCATGGCTTCGGGGTTGTTGGGGATTTGCTGGTAGAGGGTGAGGGCGCGGGCGTATTGGGCAGAGTCGAAGGCCTCGTTGGCCTGCTTCAGAACTTCCTCTTCGTTAATGTCTGTTTTTGGCGAGGGCGAATTGCCCGCGAAGGCCATCGCTGAGACAACGACAGCCACAGCCAATAGGATTATTGACTTTAGATGAGATGACTTTCCCATATTTGTGATTAATTTGATTCGCAAAGTGAATTGTTGTCGCAAAGATAGTGATTTTTATCGGCATTATGGCTTCAAAAAGAAATAAAACGCGCTCATTTTTGTGGTGTGGAGGATAATTGTTAATTTTGCGTTTGCGAAAGGATGCGAACAAATTTTCTCCCATAAGCGTTATAGAAAATAGTGAAATTATACCTACATCAAAATATTATGAAAGTGACTTTCAACATCGATTACCGCACCAATTGGGGCGAATCGGTGTACCTAACCGGAAACTGCGAGGCCCTTGGCAATGGAGATGAGAGCAAAGCGGTGAAATTAGAGCCTGATGGCGGCGGAGAGAGGTGGAGCTTGTCAGTGACTATCCCCGAGCCCGTCGACTTTGAGTACAATTACCTTGTGAAGCGCGATGACGGCTCAGTGCGCCGCGAATGGGGCGCTCCGCATCCTTTTGCGGCATCCGCCGCCGGGGAATACCGGCTATATGACCGCTGGCAGGACCAGCCGTGGGACAAGCCTTATTACTCCTCCGCCTTTACCGACTGCATACTTCGGCGCGAGAACCGCGACGCCAAGATGGATTATGAGGCGGGGCGCCTCACCATACAGGTATACGCCCCAATGGTGAAGCCTAGCCACACCGTGGCCATCTGCGGCGCAGCCAAGGCTCTTGGCTCATGGAATACGGCGGACGCCGTGATCATGAGCGACGCGCAATATCCCATATGGACCGCATCGATATTTCCGTCAGAAGACCTGATGGAAGGGTCGGAATACAAATTCCTGATGATGGACAAGAGCACCGACGCGGTTGTGGGCTGGGAAGGCGGAGAAAACCGCCGTCTTCCGGTGACGGCCGCCGCCGGCGTTGCCACCGTTGTTTCAGGCATGCGCTTCATCAACATGCAGGCGCCGTGGCGAGGAGCGGGCACGGCCATTCCCGTATTCTCATTGCGGAGCGACAGCGACTTTGGCGTAGGCGATTTCTATGACCTGAAGCCCATGATAGACTGGGCGGCCTCCACCGGCCAAACCTTCCTGCAAGTGCTTCCGATCAACGACACCACCATGACCCACAAGTGGACGGATTCGTACCCATACAACGCCAACTCAACGTTCGCCCTGCATCCTCAATATTTGAGGGTGAGCGAGCTCGGCACCCTGCACGACGGAGAAAGGAGGCATCACTACGAAAGCCTGGCAAAAGAACTGAACTCGCTTAAAGAGATTGACTATGAGCGCGTGAACAACGCCAAGACCGCGCTGACGCGCGAGCTATTCGCGCAAAACGGCGCCGAGACGCTAGCAAGCGATGAATACAAGGCCTTCGTGGTCAAGAACGAGTCCTGGCTTCTACCTTACGCGGCTTTTTGCGTGCTGCGCGACAGGTACCAGACGCCAGAGTTTGACAAGTGGGAAGAATACGCGAAATATGACGCGGAAAAGATAGCCGAATTCATCGGGCGCAACTCCAGCCAGGTGGATTATGTGTGCTACATACAATATTTCCTCGACAAGCAAATGCGCGAAGTGCATGAATACGCCCGATCGAAAGGCGTGGCCATAAAGGGAGACATCCCCATCGGCATATCAAGGACCTCAGTCGACGCCTGGATGCACCCCACCCTCTTCAACATGGACTGCCAAGCAGGAGCGCCGCCAGACGACTTCTCAGTGCTGGGGCAGAACTGGGGATTCCCCACCTACAACTGGGAAGAGATGGGCAAAGACGGATTCGCATGGTGGAAGGCACGCTTCAAGAAAATGAGCGAATACTTCGACGCCTACCGCATAGACCACGTGCTGGGCTTCTTCCGCATTTGGGAGATACCGATGGACGCAATCCACGGCCTTCTGGGCCACTTCAATCCAGCGCTGCCGTTCACAGCCGACGAGCTGCGGAACGGCTATGACTTCTGGATTGACCCCGACCTGCACACCACGCCATACATCATGGACTATTTCCTTGGCGACTTTTTCGGAGAATACACCGATATGGCGAGGGAGAAATTCCTTGTGTCGGTGGGCTATGGCCGGTACAAGCTGAAGGAAGAATACAACACTCAAAGGAAAGTGGCGGACTATTTCGCCAGAGAAGAGAAAAACGAAATGAACACGCGTCTTTGCGACGCCCTGCTGGGGCTGATCGACGACGTTCTCTTCATCCCCGACCCGCAAGAACCTTGGAAATACCACCCGAGAATCTCGGCGCAGTTTACGTACATCTACCGCTCGCTCACCGACTATGAACGCTGGTGCTTCGACCGGCTGTACAATGACTTCTTCTACCACCGCCACAACGACTTCTGGTACGGAAAGGCCATGTGGAAGCTGCCTCCGCTGATCGACGCCACCGAAATGCTGGTTTGCGCGGAAGACCTGGGCATGATACCCGACTGCGTGCCGGCAGTGATGAGCGCCCTGGAGATCATAGCCCTTGAAATACAACGCATGCCCAAGAACCCCAACCATGAATTCGGGGATACGTGGCATTACCCCTACTACAGCGTATGCACCACATCGACCCACGACATGAGCGGCATACGCGGATGGTGGGAAGAGAACAGGCAAAAGACGCAGGACTTCTACAACAAAGTGCTGGGGCAAAGCGGAGAAGCGCCTCAATACGCCGAGCCTTGGATATGCAGGCAGATATTAGAGCTGCACACCAAATCGCCGTCGATGCTTTGCATCATACCATTGCAGGACTGGCTGTCGATGGACGGGAGCGTCCGCAGGGAGAACCCACAGGAAGAGCAAATCAACGTGCCGGCCAACAGCCGCCACTACTGGCGCTACCGCATGCACCTGACCATAGAGAAGCTGAAATCGCTTGACGGCTTCAACGCCGAGCTAACTAAGCTGATAGCCGAAGGCGGCCGCTAAGCAACACGCAAAACACCACGGATTACGCGGATTGCGCGGATTTGACTGATTATGGAAAATCCGCGCAATCCGCATCATTTTGCAAGGCAAGATTATTTCGGCGGATTCAAAATATTTTGTAGTTAATCCAAAAATTATTAATTTTGCTTAACACAAAATTTGAAAAATGCTCTATTCAATGACTGGCTTCGGCCGCGCAGTGGCCGAGACAAACGGAAAGAAAATAGTTGTGGAGATCAAATCGCTAAACAGCAAGCAGATGGATCTCACATTGAGAGTGCCTCAATCCCTGCGGGAGCTAGAGCCCGAGCTGCGCGCGATGGCCTCTTCCGCGCTTGAGCGCGGCAAGGCAGACATGATAGCGGCGATAGAGACTCCCGGGACAGCCGCATGCACACAATTCAACATAGAGGCCGTAAAGGCATACAAGCAACAAATACTTGAAATAGCGTCGGAGGCGGGCCTGCCCGAGCCGACCGACTGGTATTCAGTGCTTCTTCGCTTTCCCGAGGTGACGCACGCCGAGGCGACGGTGGCCGAGGCTTCGCAGGAAGAGGCTTCGACAGTGATGCAGACCGCCAAAAAGGCCATAGACGCGCTGATGGAATACCGGGCCGCGGAGGGGAAAAAGCTTGAAGAATTTTTCGCCATCCGCATAAAGGCTATATCAGAGCTTCTGGCCAAGGTGCCCCAATATGAAGAGGCGCGAGTGGCCCAGATAAAGGACCGCATCTACGAAAATCTGTCGAAGCTCAACCAAGTGGAGTTTGACCGCGGACGCTTTGAGCAAGAGATGATCTACTACATAGAAAAGCTTGACATAAACGAAGAAAAACAGCGCTTGAAGCAGCATTTGGCATATTTTATGGAGACTATGGCTCTTCCACATCCCGGGCAGGGCAAGAAACTCGGCTTCATTTCGCAGGAAATGGGCAGGGAAATCAACACGCTTGGGTCGAAAAGCAACCATGCCGAGATGCAGAAGCTCGTGGTGATGATGAAGGACGCCTTGGAGCAAATCAAGGAACAGGTGCTGAATGTGATGTAGGGCTTAGGGAGCACAAGAATAAGAACAAGCACTGAATGCGGCACAAGGCTTTAGACGCACAAAAATTGAAACAGACTGATATGAGGAAAGGCAAAATAATCGTGGTGTCGGCGCCGTCAGGAACAGGCAAATCCACGATAATCAACAAGATACTTGATTCCGGGGAATTTGACTTGCATTTCTCCGTTTCGGCCACCAACAGGCAGCCCCGCCAGGGCGAAGAGCCCGGGGTGAGCTACCACTTTATGTCGACCGAGGATTTCCGGCAGGCGATTCAGAATGGCGACTTCGTGGAGTGGGAACAGGTGTACCCGGGCCGCTACTATGGCACTCTCAAAAGCGAAATAAGCAACAAATGCACGGCCGGGCACAACCTTGTGCTCGACATTGACGTGAAGGGGGCACTTAACGTGAAGAAGATTTATGGCGGCGACGCGAAAATCATCTTCATCAAGCCGCCATCGATCGAGGCTCTGCAGGAGCGCCTGGAGCACAGGGGCACCGAAGCGCCTGAAATCATAGCCGAGCGGATAGCCCGCGCCGAATATGAGCTTAGCCTGGCTCCGGAATTTGACGCCATCGTGGTGAACGATGACCTCGACACGGCGATAAATGAGACCCGCAGGGAGATTGGAAAATTCCTGGGAACGATGGCATAGGGCATTAGGCCAAAGGCCTAATGCCCTATGCCAAGGATTAAGGATGAAGGATGAAGTATTAAGGATGAAGGATTAAGGATTAAGGATGGAGACAATTGGCGTTTTGGGGGGATCGTTCAACCCCGTGCATATCGGACATATGATGATAGCCAGCTATTTGACGCAGTGGAAGATAGTTGACAAGGTTTGGCTTATGCTTTCACCGCTGAATCCGCTTAAGAACGCCAGCGAGCTAATTCCCGACCTGAGGCGTCTTGACATGCTCAAGCTGGCATGCAACGACGTGCCCGACGTGCAAATATGCGACATAGAGCTTTCGATGCCGAGGCCCTCATACACAATCAACACTCTTCGCTATCTTTCGAAGCGCTATCCTTCGAAGCGGTTTAAACTCGTGATGGGAGGCGACAACTGGAATCTCTTCGACAAATGGCGCGAGCACGAGGCAATACTTGACGATTACGGCGTGATCGTGTATCCGCGCCCCGGCAAAGAGCTGCAGAACAGGTTTGCCGACGGCATGGAGATTGTGACTCCGCCACAAGTTGACCTATCAAGCACATTCATACGCGCCGCCATAGCGAAAGGACGTGACATGACATGCTTCCTGCCAGCGGGCGTTTATTCATACATAAAGAAAAACAACCTTTACCTACCCCGAACATGACCGATTCAACCCTCACGAACAATCAGCTGGCCTTTTTGGGCCTTTCAAACGAATATTGCCACGCCGTTGAGACGGCGTCGGAGACCGACCGAGATGACTTTGTGGCGGCGATGCTGCGGCTTCTTCCCCGCATCTATATTTCCGCCACCGACCTGCCAAGCGCCCTTTCGGAGGCCGACGCCTTTTTGCCCCAATCGCTGGAAGAAGATTACTATGACGCCGTGCGCCGGGGGATGGAAATGCTGCTCGGCGAGGATGACACTTACCTTGAGGTGTTTGAGGAGGACATGAAATACAGCGACACGCCCATAGCTGCGAGCATATCTGAGGGTCTGGCCGACATATTCCAGGTGCTTTACAACCTTACGGCCTACGCAAAGGATGCGCCGATTGAAGAGATACCCGGGGCGCTGGAAAGCGCCAAAGAGGATTTCGAGGCGTATTGGAGCAAGAGCCTGTGCAATGTGCTGCGGGCGCTGAATGGGATCAGGTATGAGTGAAGCTTTTTTGAGCAAGCTCAAGCACTCAACGAAACAGCCTTGATGAAACGGCTTTGATGAAACGGCTTTGACGAAACGGCTTTAATGTAATTATTATGAGGGATTTATTGACATTTTTGGATGACTCGCCGGTGAATTTTTTGGCGGCGGCCACTATTTGCGAAGAACTTGACAAGGCCGGATTCCAGAGGCTCAGCCAGGCCGACAAATGGCTGCTGACGCCCGGCGGCAAATATTATATCACAAAGAACGACAGCGCGGTATTCGCCTTCATCCTTGGCGACGACCCACTGAATGGATACAAGATAATCAGCGCTCACAGCGATTCGCCATGCTTTAGGATAAAGCCCCACGCCGAAATGGTGAGCGAGGGCGGCATCCTACGGCTAAACACCGAAGTGTACGGCGGCCCGATACTCTACACCTGGTTTGACCGCCCGCTGTCGCTGGCGGGGCGCGTGATACTTCGCGGCGAAGACCCGCTGCGGCCAGAGACGAGGCTGATGCACATACGCAGGCCGCTTCTCACCATTCCCCACCTGGCCATACACTTCAACCGCGGGGTGAACGAAGGGAATCCGCTTTCAAAGCAAAAAGACATGCTGCCCGTGATAGGCATCATCAACGATACGGCTGAAGAGCATAACTTTGTGCTCAACCTAATCGCATCCGAAATAGGGTGCCACCGCGACGACATACTTGACTTTGACCTCAGCCTATTCGACACAACGCCGGCATGCCTGCTGGGGGCTAATGACGAATTTGTGACCTCCGGGCGACTGGACGACCTGAGCATGTGCCATGCGGCCCTTTCGGCGCTTCTGGCGTGCAAGGAAGAGTCGGCTATGACCCGCATTTTGGCGATATTCGACAACGAAGAGACCGGCAGCGGCACCAAACAAGGCGCGGCGTCGCCGCTGCTTCGCGACTTGCTGGAGCGCATCAACCTGTGCATGGGCGGAGGCGAAGAAGACCTTCTGAGGGCAATCGACAAATCCTTCATGGTATCGGCCGACAACGCGCACGGCCTTCATCCAAACTACAAAGACAAATACGATCCGACGAACCATCCGCTGCTTGGGTCGGGGCCCGTGATAAAAATCAACGCCAATTGCAAGTACATGACCGACGCAGACTCGGCGGCCGTGTTCCGCACGATATGCGAAGAGGCCAACGTGCCCTACCAATACTTTGTGAACCACAGCGACGTGGCCGGAGGAAGCACTTTGGGCAACATACTGACGTCGCAGATACCGCTACGGGGCGTAGACATGGGCGCGCCACTGTGGGCGATGCATTCGATACGCGAGACCGCGGCCATGGACGACCACGACTTCACCATCAAGGCGTTCACGAAATTCTACGACATCTGATGCCGGCGAACAAAGAATTTCTGGCCACCGTGGCCACGCATGAGCCGTTGGACATACTGGCAAGCTCGCTTGAGACCGAACCGTCGACATCCATACGCATAAACCCGGTCAAAATCGTCGGTCCGGAAGAATTGGAGATGATAGCGCCACTCGTAAAAAAAAGAGTGGCGTGGTGCCCCGACGGCTACACCTTGGCCTCACGGCCGCGGTTCACATTCGACCCGGCCATGCACCAGGGGCTTTACTATGCCCAGGACTCATCATCAATGGCGATAAGCGCGGCCATTGACGCCGCGCTTGAAGAGCTCAGAAGGGAAAAAATAAGCGGCGAAGAGATTGAACCAAAAATCGGCGGCGAAAAGGCCGGAAGGGAAAAGCTGCGTTATCTTGACCTTTGCGCAGCGCCGGGAGGCAAGACGACGGCCGCAATAGCCGCCCTGCCGAAAGGGTCAATAGTGGCCGCCAACGAATACGACTTCAAGCGGGCAGAAATTCTGGCCGAAAACGTGGGGAAATGGGGAGCGCCAGGCGTGATAGTGACACGAGGCGATACGAGCCAATACGCAAAATTGCCAGGATACTTCAACATAGTGGCCGTGGACGCGCCCTGCAGCGGAGAGGGGATGATGCGCAAAGACGCCAAGGCGGCTGAGCAATGGTCGATACAGCTCGTGAGAGAGTGCGCAAAGCTGCAGCAAGAAATACTTGACAACGCATGGACCGCGCTTTCGCCGGGCGGCTTTTTGATTTACAGTACATGCACATTCAATACCATTGAAAATGAGGGCAATGTACGCCATCTTATTGATAATTTCGAAGCCGCGCCACTGAAGATTAAGAAATTGGAAAGCGCGGCCGGCGTGAAGCCCGGCATCGACTGTGATTTTCCGTGCTACAGGTTCATACCCGGACATGTGGAGGGCGAAGGACAGTTCATAGCGCTCTTGCAAAAGCCATATAGCGCCTCGGCCGACAAACGGGCAAAAAAGGCAGGGAGCAAAGGCAGAAAAGGCGGAACGAAGGCCTCGGCACCCGCGCCGTGGCTGAAGGGAGAGTGGCGATATTGGCAAAAAGGAGATGAGATTTACGGGTCGCCGGCATCGATGGCAGACGACATCTGCCTGATTGCGGACAAGACAGACGCGATATGCCCCGGGATGCAGATAGGCACGATAAAGGGGCGGGACATTGCGCCCTCGCAGGCGCTGGCCATGTGTGCGGATTTGGGCGACGAGGCTTTTCCGAGGGCGGAATTGAGCTACGAGCAAGCCATAGCCTATCTACAGCGGCAGGCCCCCGACCTTGGCGAAGCGCCAAAGGGAATTGTGCTTCTCACCTACCGCGGGCATCCGCTGGGGTTCGCGAAAAACCTCGGCAACCGGGCCAACAACCTTTATCCGAAGGAATGGCGGATAATCAGCAATGCGTGACGATGTTGAAAACAAAGGCCAAGAAAAATTAGAATGGATGGCAAATGGCTGAAAATCCATAAAAAAACTTAATGAGAGGCTGAAATAAAGGAAAAATTCGTATCTTTGCAATTAATTTTTTTTGAAAACTGCAATTATTCTTTGAATGTCGCAATTATTCTTTGAATGCTGCAATTATTTTTTGAAAAATGCAATTAATTTTTTGAAACCTGCAATTGATTGACTTAAAGATATGAAAACATACATACATCAAATAGCCTTGATATTTTCGCTGCTGGCGGGGATAGCCCTTTCGGCATGCGGCAGCTCGGACGAGCCAACTCCGCCCAAGGAGAAAGGGGTGAAGAGGACTGTGCTTGTGTATATGCTGGCGTCGAACAACCTTGGCGATGACAATGGGAATGACTTTGACCGGCTGGACCTTGAAGAAATGCTGGAAGGGGCGAAGAAAGGCGCGCTGAACGGAGGAAGGCTGCTTGTGTACCATGCGGAATATGCCGGGGCGCAGATGAAAGAAGTGACGGCCGAAGGAATCACGAGCCTTAAGACATACGACGACGGGGCGTTGTCGGTGTCCTCCACGCGTATGAGGGATGTGATTGACGACATGAAATCCTTGGCTCCGGCCGAGGACTATGGACTGATCCTTTGGGGGCATGCCACGGGATGGCTTCAGGACGGAATAGACGACCCCATTGACGACCGCGCCAAGATACAGTTCTACTCGTACGGCTATGACCAGAACAGGAAGAACTACATGAACACCTCCACATTGGCGCGCACGCTTGAGGGGCAAGGACTGAGCTTCATCTACTTTGACTGCTGCCTAATGGGGTCGGCCGAGGCGCTGTACGAAATGAAGGACGCGGCGCCGAGGATGATAGCGAGCGCGACGGAAGTGCCCGGAAGAGGATCGCCCTATGACTTGGTGCTCCCTTACCTCTTCAGCGCGGGAGAGGCTGACTTGGAAGGGGCGTCAAGGGCATACTTCAACTACTACAAGACAAATCCGAGCAAGGCGGACGGGTGCCCTGTGAGCACGGCCGTGATAAACGCGACAAAGCTTGGCGCTCTGGCCCAGGCCACGAGAAAGATTTACGAGCAAGCTACTGAAACGTGCCCAGAGGGGTACATAGGCCAGCTGCTCTACACCAACACGAACTACAATGACTTTGGCCACTACGTCATGACTCTTGCGGGCAGTGAGAATCCGCTCTACGCCGAATGGAAAAAGGCGCTTGACGAGGCTGTGGAATACAAAGAGGCGTCGGAATCCATTTGGGGAATTCGCCCGATTGAACATTTCTGCGGGCTTTCGACGTTTGTAATCAAGAAGCCCTCGGACGCAAGCCGGAGCAACTACAATACCTTGAGGTGGTACGACGATGTGGCGTCGGCGCTACCAGTAAAATAAAGTATTAAGGATTAAGGATAAAGGATTAAGTATTAAGGATAAAGGATCGGAGATCGGAGATCAAGGATTAAGGATTAAGGATGGAGGATCGGAGATCAAAGATGAAGGATTAAGGTTGGAGGGAAATTAAAAGATTTACAATTAAATAAATAACTGAGATGCTGCGCTGCCAGATACCGGATTTGCCCATAATGGTTCCGGATTCCATACCCTCGCCGAAAGAAGAATTGGCGATGCTCAAGAGCATGACATTTGACGAATTGGTGGACAAGGCCGCCAATTCGCTTGTGACGTTCGCCATCAACTTGACGATAGCGATAATCGTATTTTACGCCGGCAAATTCATCATAGGGAAAATCCATGGGCTTGTGGCCAAGGTGATGCTGAGGCGGAATGTGGACAAATCGCTGACTACGTTTATCCTCTCACTCATAAGGATGACGCTCTATTTCTTGCTGATAGTGACCGTGATAGGCATATTGGGGATAGAGACGTCGTCGTTTATCGCGCTCTTCGCCTCGGCCGGCGTTGCGATAGGCATGGCGCTTAGCGGGACGCTGCAGAACTTCGCGGGAGGCGTGCTGATTCTCTTCCTAAAGCCGTACAAAGTGGGCGATTACATTGAGGCACAAGGATTTGCGGGTACCGTAAAAGAGATACAGATATTCCACACGGTGATTACGACCATCGACAACAAGCAGATAATCATACCGAACGGAGGCCTGTCGACGGGGTCGATCAACAACTATAGCCGGGAAGAATACCGCAGGGTAGACTGGGTTGTGGGGATGTCGTACGGCGACGATATGGACGTGGCCCGCGGCGCCATTTTGGGGATACTTGACAGCGACGAGCGCATCGTGAAGCAATACATAGAGGATGACCGGAAAAGCCGCGTGAAGGCGCAGGACGAGCTCTTGCACGACAGCATGGTTGAGCTGCCGTATGAAGAGCACGGGTGGGTCTACCGAATGATCCACCGCGGGAAAAAGAGCAACAGGATGCGGATTCTGCAGAAATTCAAGCCTAAGAACGAGGTGATACGCTTTGAGCAGAAGGTGGACCGGTCGCCTGTCGTATATTTGCAGACTATGGCCGACAGCAGCGTTAACCTCACTGTGCGCGCTTGGACGCGAAATGAGTTTTATTGGCCAGTGTATTACGCCATTAACGAGAGGTTTTACAAAGAGCTGCCGGCGGCCGGGGTAAGATTCCCGTTCCCGCAGCTGGATGTGCATTTGGACAAATAACGTTTATTAGCATTGGGGCGTAGGAATGCTGCACAGGGCGGGCTTTAACTTTGCAACGTAAGTTCAATCCCGATAAAAACAGCAGACATGAAAACCGCCATCTACCTTTCACCCCGCGTGCTCAACACCATCAACGCTCTTCCTGAGAACGACCGCATAGCGGTGGCGAGCGCCATAGCCGGCGAGCTAATCCTTGGAGACGACGACAATTCGCATTTGACCCCGATGCAAACGCTAGCCTTCACTATTATCCGCTCGTATGTGAAGAGCGACACCTCGAAGCTTGAGAGGGCCATTGGATGAATAGGGCTGCCCCAAAGCTCTTTAATCTGGATTTTTTTTAAGGCAACTTGGGGGAATCTTGTGGCAGATTGAGGGAATTTACCACGGATTTCACTGATTTCACGGATTTTTTTCTTGGGGAATCATGGATTATCATAAGGAATCATGAGGAATCTTGATTTTTTGGGGAGGGGTACGCGCCGAAGTCACGCCCTTGAGATTGAATCTTGAAATTTTTGGAGGATATTGAAAAAACTTGGAAAATTTTTTGTGGATTAAAGAATTATTCGTAATTTTGTCGGCAAGAAATAAGAAATATTCTTTATAACAAAGGAAATACATGAACGCAGCCCAACGCATAGAAGCCCTTGTGCGCCAAATGCACACTAATGTCAAAGCCCTATCGGAGCTTTGCGGATATGAGCGCCCGCAAGCCTTCTACGACATACAGAAAGGGAAGACACGAAACATCTCGACGACCATGTGCGACAAGATCACAAAGATATTCCCCAGGGTGAACCGCGTGTGGCTTCTGACCGGCGAGGGGAACATGCTCTTGCCCGACCCTGACTCCAAGCCGGCGAAAGAGGCTGAAGAGGTGAAGATGGTGCCGCTGCTGCACATATCGGCTTTGGCCGGGCCGATACGATCGTACTACCAGGATGGGGAGGATTACAGCGACAACGAGCGCATACCTTCGCCACACATCATGGCTGAGCTGGCGGTGCCGATCAGCGGAGACTCGATGGAGCCCAAGTTTCCCGATGGAGGCATCCTCTACATAGCCCGCATCAACGAGGCGGCCTTCATACCATGGGGGCATGCGATGGTGATAGACACGGAGAACGGGGTGTTCATAAAGAACGTGATGCCCGACGTGGACGAAAGCTACATATTGGCGGAGAGCGACAACCCGAAATATCCGGCCATGCGCATACCAAAGGGGTCGATTTACGGGATGTACCGCGTGCTGGCCGTGAGCAAAACCTTCCCGACGATGTAAATTGGGGCTTGTTGGCACCACGGAGCTTGCGACAATATAAAGTACCTTTCTATAATATAGAGATAATTTGGATATGGAATTTGTAGGATTGATACCGGCGCGGTATGCGTCGACGAGATTTCCGGGGAAGCCATTGGCTGAGCTTGGAGGGATGAGTGTGATTGAGCGCGTTTATAGGCAGGCGCAGAAGGCGCTTGGAGAGAATGTGGCCGTGGCCACTGACGATGAGCGCATCCGCAAGGCGGTTGAGGCCTTTGGCGGAAAGGCGGCTATGACAAGCGCGGAGCACCGCAGCGGCACGGACAGAGTGAGGGAGGCGTATGACAACCTGGGCAGCAAGGCTGATGTGGTGATAAACATACAGGGGGACGAGCCTTTCATCGCCCCCGAGCAGATACAGGCCTTGATGAAATGCTTTGACGACCCGCGGACGCAGATTGCCACCCTCATCCGGCCTTTCTCAAGAACGGCGGACGTGGCCATGCTGCAGAATCCGAACAGTCCGAAGGTGGTGGTTGACAATGACGGGTTCGCGCTCTACTTTTCGCGGTCGGTGATTCCCTACCTTCGGGGAGCCGATCCGATAGAATGGCCCGAGAAGCATCAATATTTCACGCACATTGGCATCTACGCATATAGGGCTGACGCTCTGCATGCCATCACCAAGCTGCCGGCATCTTCGCTGGAATTGGCGGAATCACTGGAGCAGCTGCGCTGGCTGCAGGCCGGATACAAAATCAAGACGGCGGTGAGCGAGATCAGCACAATTGGTATAGACACACCGGCGGATTTGGCCCGGGCTGAAGAGTTTTTGAAGGGACGGGGATGATTAAAAAATGCTAAAGGATTTGGTTGTGTTTTAAAAAGGCTTTATTTTTGCGATACGAAAATTTAGACAATGACACGATTTAGCTCATATTCCTTTATGTTTGTTTTTATCGGCAGATAAAGATGGGATTGAGCATGCGTTGAGTTTTGAAGACATTTAAATCGATGATACGAAATCCCGCTTCCATTAGGCTGCGGGATTTTTATTTTAAGAAAAAGAGGAAATTATGCTACGCGTAACGATACAAGGAGTGGAGGGATGCTTCCACGACGCAGCAGCAAGGGAGCACTTCAGCAATGAGGAGGTGACGACGATACCCTGCGAGACGTTTCAGGACATGTTTGACACGCTGCAGAGCGACGCGTCGCTTGTAGGGATCATGGCGATAGAGAACACCATAGCGGGCAGCCTTCTGCAGAACCATGAGCTGTTGAGGCAGAGCTCGCTGCGAATCATCGGCGAGCACAGGATGCGCATATCGCATACGCTATGCGCTCTGCCCGGTCAAAGCATAGATAGCCTTACCGAGGCCAATTCCCACCCGATGGCGCTGATGCAATGCGAGCAATACCTGCGGCGCCACCCCAACCTGCGGATGGTGGAGAAATTCGACACGGCGGGGGCGGCGAGGGAGATAGCCGAAAATCGCATAACAGGGCACGCGGCTGTGTGCGGAAGGTTTGCGGCTGAGCTGTACGGGCTGGAGGTGCTGGCAGAGGGAATTGAGACCAACAAGAGGAACTTTACTCGCTTCTTGATTTTGGCAGACCCGCTGCTTGCGGCGGAGATTGGGCCGAAAGAGAACGAGGTGAACAAATCTTCGATTGTGTTTACGCTTCCCCATACGCAGGGGGCGCTTTCGAAGGTGTTGACGATACTTTCGTTTTATGACATCAACCTTTCGAAGATACAGTCGATGCCCATAATTGGGCGGGAATGGGAGTACAGATTCTATGTGGATTTGACGTTTTCGTCGATTGTGAGGTATCATCAGGCCATTGACGCGATAAGGCCTTTGATCAATGACTTGAAGATGCTGGGGGAGTATTGCTTATCTTGAGCGGAGCTCAAGCACTGAACGAAACATCTTTGACGCTTTTATTGAGCAAGCTCAAGCACTCAACGAAACATCTTTGACAGCGACCGCAGAAAGACGGGGGAAGAAAGAACCACGGATTTCACGGATTACACGGATTTTTGATTGATTATAACTAGTTTAATCAGAGGATATATTTGACTATCTCAAGGATTACACGGATTTTAATTGATTATTTATGGAGAAGGAGATTGTGCCGGCCAGGAGGGTTGGCGAGATTCAGGAGTATTATTTTTCGCGGAAGCTTAAGGAGGTGGCGGCGCTGAACGCGTCGGGAGCGGACATAGTGTCACTTGGCATCGGTGGGCCGGACATGCCGCCGGCTACTGAGGTGATTGATACTCTATGCGCCGAAGCGAAGAAGGCCGATACGCACAGCTACCAGCCATTTACGGGTCTCCCAGAGCTTAGGAGAGCCTATGCGGATTGGTATGAGAGGCATTATGGGGTTAGGCTCAATCCAGACACAGAACTGCAGCCGCTGATAGGGTCGAAGGAGGCCGTGCTGCACATATCGCTGACGTTTTTGAATCCGGGCGACGGCGTGCTGGTGCCCAATCCCGGGTATCCCACCTATACATCGGCATCACGCTTGGCGATGGCAGAGATATTCAGCTATGACCTGAAGCCGGAGAATGACTGGCAGCCCGATTTCGAGGCCCTGGAGCGGTATCCGCTGGACAAAATAAAGCTGATGTGGATAAACTATCCGCACATGCCGACCGGGGCGCGGGCGAAGATGGAGACGTTTGAGAAGGCCACGGCTTTCGCGAAGAAGCATGGGATAGCACTGGTGAATGACAATCCTTACAGCTTTATACTGAATGAGCATCCTATTTCATTGCTGCAGGCTCCCGGGGCTAAAGACGTGGCGCTGGAGCTCAACTCGCTCAGCAAAAGCCACAACATGGCGGGATGGCGTATGGGGATGGTGGCGTCGAATCCGCGGTTTATATCGTGGTTCATCAAGGTGAAGAGCAATGTTGACTCCGGACAATTCAAGCCGATGATGCAGGCAGCCATAAAGGCGCTGGAGGCACCCAAAGAGTGGTATGCCGGCATCAATGAAGAATACGCCCGGCGGAGGAAGGCGGCAGAAGAAATAATGAAGGCGCTTGGATGCGAGTTTGACCCCAAACAGCGGGGGCTTTTCCTGTGGGGCCGCATTCCCGAGACGGAAGAATCGGCGGAGGCGCTATGCGACAGAATGCTATATGAAGCAAGAGTCTTTATTACGCCGGGGTTTATCTTCGGGAGCAACGGGGAGAGGTATGTGAGGATATCCCTTTGCGCGCCGGAGGAGAAATTGCGGATTGCCTTGGAGAGGATAATGCTGCATGCCTTGAAGAAAAATAACCACGGATTTCACGGATTACACGGATTTTGAGATTATGCGGAATACTGCATTCCATGAAGAAAAAATAACCACAGATTTCACGGATTACACGGATTTTTGATTATGCGGATTTGCAATTATGCGGATTTGCGAGAACATATTTGATTTGATTATGGATAAGCTTGAGGAAATATTTCCGCTGGAGAAGCCGGTGATTATAGCCGGGCCTTGCAGCGCTGAGACAGAAGAACAGGTTATGGCCACGGCCAGAGAACTGGCAGCCAACGGCATAAAGATATTCCGCGCGGGGATATGGAAGCCTCGCACAAAGCCGGGCGGCTTTGAGGGCGTAGGAGAAATAGGGCTGCCGTGGCTGTCGCGTGTGAAGGCCGAAACGGGGATGCTGATAGCCACAGAAGTTGCTAACAGGACACATGTGCAGAAGGCGCTTGAGGCCGGAGTGGACCTTCTGTGGATCGGGGCGCGCACCTCGGCCAACCCATTCGCAATCCAGGAGGTGGCCGACGCCATAGCTGAGAGCGGCAAGGATGTGGCGGCGCTGGTGAAGAATCCCGTTAATCCGGACTTAGAACTTTGGATTGGAGCGCTGCAGCGCATCTACAACGCCGGAGTCAGGAGACTAGGGGCAATCCACCGCGGATTCAGCGCCTACGGGAAACATCTATACCGCAACTTGCCGCAATGGCGCATACCTATTGAACTGAGGCGGCGCTACCCTACCCTCCCCATCATCTGCGACCCCAGCCACATAGGGGGCAAGCGCGAACTGGTGGGGCCACTTTCGCAGCAGGCTTTAGATATGGGATTCGACGGGCTAATCATAGAGAGCCATTGCGATCCGGACTGCGCATGGAGCGACAAGAGCCAACAGGTGACTCCCGAAGTGCTGAATTTCATACTCGGCACCATCGTGAAGCGCGACACCACGGCCTCGACTGAAAACCTGGCCTTGCTCAGGCATGAGATAGACCGCATTGACAATGACTTGGTGGAGCTGATGGCCAAGCGCATGGAAGTGGCGCGCGACATAGGCCAATACAAGAAAGAGCACCGCATGCCCATTCTGCAGGCGCAGCGCTACGACGCCATCCTCAGCGCCAGAGTGAAACAAGGGCAGGAAATGGACATGAGCGGGGAATTCATGCGGGCAATCTTCTCGGCGATACATGAAGAATCCGTGAGGCAACAGATAGAGGTCTTTAATTCCAGAGTGTGACTGCGACCTGAGAACTACTTTCCATATAAAAAGCGGGGGCTATAGGCCTCCGCTTCTTATATTTTTCACTTATTCTCAATGGTCGAGGTGGGTCATCTTGGTGATGGTTGGCGATTCGGGGTTGGCGGGAATCTCGTCTTCCTCAGCAACGACCTTCACGGGGTATGAGAGGACTGCAGAGGCGATTGTCTTGTCGACGGCCAGGACGGTGCATGTAATGTCGATGCTATGGTCGCCAACGGGAGTCTGGTCGGAAGTTGGGAAAGTCATGCCGAATGGAGAGAATACCGCGGGGGCATAGTAGTAGCCGTCCCAGTAATAG
The DNA here is from genome assembly GCA_023666615.1 of Clostridium sp. Classification (GTDB taxonomy): domain Bacteria; phylum Bacteroidota; class Bacteroidia; order Bacteroidales; family Muribaculaceae; genus CAG-873. The sequence continues at coordinate 20,918 of JAMPBQ010000018.1, forward strand.
TTCACGTTGGTGATGCCGGCGCCCTTACCGCTTTCATTATTTTCCACGTTGATAGAGGCCACTTGGAGAGTGTCGCCCTGAGCCACATAGATTACACCATCCACTACGGTGCCCTTGTCGACGGTGAGGGAAATGTTCACGTCAGGGAGGTCGTCATCGTCGTGACACGAAGCGAATGTGGCGGCCATCACGGGCAGGATGGCCAAAATGAGTAGATAGTACCACTTTTTCATAACAATAAAGGTTTGAGTGTGTGTTAATAAATAGTCTTTGTGCTTAAGAATTTATAAATATAAAACACACTCAAAGACGAAAGGTTGAACGGATGAATGCTAAAAACAACAAAAAAACTAATTGCCGGCCACGGCAATGCGCATTTGTAAGGGATTGAGGTATTTACGAGCCATTTCCATGATCAGCGGGGCGTCAATTTCGCGCGAAAGACGCAACTGTTCACTGAAATAATCCTCGGGAAGGCCAACAAGCTCGCGAGTGCGGTAATAGTCCATTATTGAGAAAGGACTGTCGACCGTCTCCATAAGCGAGGCCTGCACATGCAGGCGCAGTCGCAGAAGCTCATCATCAGGCATAGGCGCGGAGGCCATACGCTCCATCTCAGCGGCCGTTTCGCGAATGACATCATCGACATGCTCATTATCGCACTGAGCTTTTACGGCGACGTATGCCCCCTCACGAGTGCCGTAAAGGGCCGCGTGAATGCCATATGTGTATCCCTTATCCTCGCGGATATTGCGCATAAGGCGGCTGCCGAAATATCCGCCCAGGGCAATGACCGTGAACCGAAGAGGGATATAATCAGGGTGCGACCTGGGCACAGCCGGAATGCCAATCGCCACGGCGCTTTGCAGGGCGCCAGGCAGGCTCACCTCAACCTTTTGCGGCGGCATAGGGGTGAAGGGAACGATATTTATATTGCAGGCCGGACGGCGACAAGGCATGCGGGAAAGGAAATCCTTGACATCATCCCTGACGCACTGCGGAAGGCGGCCGCTGAGGAAGGCCTTGCAAGACGCGGCCGTATATACCTTATCATGAAAATCAATCAGCTTATCGCGAGTAACCTCCTTGAAATCAGAAAGCTCGATCTGCCTAGCCAAAGGATGCCCCTCCCCTCTTATTAAGGGAGAAAGGGCGCGGTCGGCCAAAACCGACACCTTGGAAAGGCCTTGAAGATAGCGCGTTTCCTTAATTTCAACCTGCATTGCAAGGGCGTCGAGCGGGAAATCAGGATTCTCTACGATGGCTGAGAGCGTCGGAGCCAATCCGGCGGACAAAGAATTGACGCAAGTGAGCGACATGACCGAATGATGATCGTTGGCCTCCGCGTTAAGAATGGCGCCACGGAAATCCAGGCTTTCGGCAATCTGCGCGCCAGAAAGGCCGCGCGCTCCCTCCGTGAGCATGGCTGAGCATAAAGAAGGCACGACGCGGTTTGAGGCGTCGTACTTTCCACCTCGCCAAGTGAGGAACAGCTGGTTAACATCGATATCGCCAGAATCGAGAGTATAAAATTCCAGTCCGCCAGGCAAAACTTCCTTATCAAGGGGCGGGAGCTGAATATGTCCTAAAGGGTGAATATCCGGAGCAACGGAACGGTCAATCATGATACTATATCAAAAATATTAGGAAATGCGGAAAACAGCAATTTCATGCAAAATTAACGCTTTTAGGCCAATGTTGGCCCAAAGGAGATGCAATTATTTGGGCAAAATCACGTTAATAGACTATAAGAGCCAATCATTATGAATACAACACTCAAGATCTATATATCCCTATTCCTTCTTCTTGCCGGGGCGCTGGCGTCGATGGCCGCATCGGTGGTTATACACGGAAAGGTGACGCAGGAAGAAAACGAGCCCTTGGAATTTGTGACAGTGCGGATAGAAGGCACGGCCATAGGGGCCATGAGCGGACTTGACGGCGCATACACCCTCACCACTGCCGAGGCGGACACCATACGCGTGACATTCACCTGCATAGGCTACCAGCAGGCGACCCGCAGGCTGATCAATCCACAGGGCAACGTGACGCTCAACGTGAAGATGACACCAACGGCCATGGAGCTGCAAGGGGTGGAAGTGAGCGACATACGCAAGCAGACTGACCAAATGCAACATCTTGACGCCAGCGACTACCGGCTGGCGCCCGATGTGAACGGCGGCAGCGTGGAGGGGCTCCTCACCACACAGGCGGGCGTAACCTCCGGCAACGAGCTATCGTCGCAATACTCAGTGAGGGGCGGGTCATATGACGAAAACAGCGTGCAAATCAACGGCATCGAAGTGTACCGCCCACAACTGGTGACCTCGGGGCAGCAAGAAGGCCTGTCAATCATCAATCCAGACCTTGTGGGGAACGTGAGCTTCTCCACGGGGGGCTTCCCGGCGCAGTATGGCGACAAGATGTCGTCAGCCTTGGACATAAGCTACCGCGAGCCCGAGAGCTTTGAAGGCACCGCGGGCATATCGCTCATGGGGGGCAACCTGGCCATAGGCACAAACTCTGGAAAATTCTCCATGCTGCACGGCGTAAGGTACAAGAGCAACGCCTCACTCCTATCGTCGATGGAGGACAAGGGCGAATACGACCCGCGATATTTTGACTACCAAACGTCGATGACCTTTAAATTCTCCAATAAATTCAAGGCATCGTTTCTCGGGAACGTGAGCATAAACAACTACAGGTTTGTGCCCGCCAGCCGCCTCACGAGCTTCGGCACGGCGTCGGACGCCAAGCAATTCAAGGTGTACTTTGACGGGCAGGAAAAAGACCGTTTTGAGACCTTCTTCGGATCGCTAAACCTGACCTACTCGCCCAGCCGCGCCCACAGCTACGCGCTGCTTCTTTCAGGCTTCCAGACCAACGAGCTTGTGACCTACGACATATCAGGCGAATACTGGCTAGACCAGGCGGGCACGTCGGGATCAGGCGACTCGGGCGGCATCATTGGCGGCGAGCTTGGCGTGGGCCGATACCACGAGCATGCGCGCAACCGGCTAAAATCCACCGTAATGTCGGCGGCGCTGCGCGGCGCCCTCGGCCTTGGAGGGCACAACATCTCATACGGCCTGCAGCTTAACCACGAAAAATTCTACGAGCGCTCACGCGAATGGGAACTTCACGACTCCGCGGGCTTTTCATTGCCGCTGCATCCCGACCAACTTAAGGTGATTTACAGCCAGAGCTCAAAACAAGACATGAACAATACTCGCATGTCGATATATGCGCAGGACACGTACAGGCTCAGCACCGACGCGGGATACTTCAACATCAACGGAGGAGTACGCATAAGCCACAGCACCTTCAACAAAGAGACCCTTGTGAGCCCGCGGTTCAACATCGGCTTTGTGCCCGCCGAGGCTCCGAGATGGGCATTCCGCTTCGCCACAGGCCTATACTATCAAGCTCCATTCTATAAAGAATACCGCATGGCCGTGACCGACGCCGACGGGAATTCCGTAATAATGCTCAACGACAAACTGAAATCGCAACGCAGCTTCCAATTCATACTTGGAGCCGACTATACATTCCGCGCCTTCGACCGGCCGTTCAAGCTCTCGGGCGAGGCCTACTATAAAATCCTGAGCAACCTCATACCATATGAGATAGACAACCTGAAGGTAGTCTACGCAGGCGAAAATCTGTCGAAAGGCTATGCGGCGGGGGTAGACTTCAAGCTTTTCGGACAATTCGTGCCAGGCAGCGACTCGTGGGTGAGCTTCTCGCTAATGAAGACGCAGGAGAACCTGAACGGCGTAAAGGTGCCTCGGCCGACTGACCGCAGATACAGCTTCGCGCTATACTTTACCGACTATTTCCCAAAAATTCCCAAGCTGAAATTCAGCCTGCGGGGGATATTTTCAGACGGCCTGCCGATAACAGCGCCTCGGTCCACGAGGGACAAGGGGTATTTCCGCGCACCGGCCTACAAGCGCGTTGACGCCGGCCTCTCGTATGCATTGCTGGCGCCGCCGGCCGAAGGACAAAAACGCTCCGGACTGGCCGGAGCACTGAAGAGCGTATGGATAGGGGTTGACGCATTCAACCTGCTGGACATAAGCAACGTGAGCGGATATTACTGGGTGACGGACGTGAACAACATCCAATACGCTGTGCCCAACTACCTGACCAGGAGGCAGCTTAACGTAAGGCTGACTGTTGATTTCTAAAGGTCAGAGCTTGGCATAATCCACCTTCAAATCAAACTTCTGACCGGCCTTGTTCTTGAACACAAGAATAAGGTTGGAATGCGAGCTCTTGCAGAGGTTTATTACCTTAGAACAATCGGGGCTCTCCTTAAGAACCTTTACGAAGGCATCATATATTTGGCCGGAGTTTTGCTCAAGATAAGCAAAATCGCTTTTAGAGAAGTCGCCAAGGAACGTGAAAACGACATCGGGGTCGACATATCTGATCGATTCGGCCGTCATGCCGTCGCCCACATCGTAGGGGCAATCCTTATTGGCCTTCTTAATCATAGCCACGAGCGTGACTTTGTTGGCGGTAACGGCGTGGTCGGGCTTTTGGGCGGAAGCGAAAGCCATTGCAAACACCAATAATGCCACTATCAGGAAACGCAGATTCTTCATTGCTTTTTCAGTCTTTAGGATTAAACACAGCGATTTGCGACAAAATTAACGCTTTTTGCCGATGAATCAAACAAAAAAGAGGGAAAAAATGGCCGAAAGCAAAAAAACTAATCAAAAAGCGAGGAAAAAACCAATAAATCGGGCAAATCCTTGCTATTGAAGGCGGACAAAGGAATTGACAAATGGCCGCGGGCATGGCGAATGACAATTGAATCCTCCAGCTCAGAGCATGACAGGATTTCAGACCGGCCAATGCGCTCAGGAGGGAGAGCCGCTGTATTTTCATCTATCGGGAAATAGGTCAGATCGACGCCGCTATCGGATAGCCGCGCCTGCTTTGGAAGCAAGGCTTTTGCCGCCTCCGGCGCAAGGGCTTGGGAATAAAAAGCCAACATCAGTACAAACGGGTACAGCACCAGGCCGAGGGCGAAGGCCACCGCCAGCCACCGCCAATCCCAAAAAGCGGCGACGGCGGCGGCAATGAGCGGAATAGCGAAGGCCCACCACCATCGCGCTAGGATGTCCAGCGCGGCTTTGCGGCCGCACCGTGACGCGGAAGAGCGGTAGACTGACGTGAGAATCTCCATATCAGAGCTTTTCCTGAAGATATTTGCCGGTATAGCTATCGGGACATTTCGCCACCTCTTCGGGCGTGCCCGCCACGACAAGATTTCCGCCGGCGTCGCCGCCCTCAGGGCCAATGTCGATGATATGGTCGGCGCACTTTATCACATCAATGTTATGCTCAATCACGACAATGGTATGCCCCTGCTCGATAAGGCGGTCGAAGGCCGACATAAGTATGTTAATATCGTAGAAATGCAGGCCAGTAGTAGGCTCATCGAAGATGAACATAGAGGGCTGGGGCTTTTCCTGCGATAGGAAATAGGCAAGCTTAACGCGCTGGTTTTCGCCGCCGGAGAGAGTGGACGAGGATTGGCCAAGCTTTATGTATCCAAGGCCAACCTGCTGAAGGGGGCGAAGGCGCTTGGCCACCTTCATGGCCTGATGACACTTGGGATCCTCCTCAAAAAATTCAATGGCTTGGTTGACAGTCATGTTCAGCACATCGTCGATATTCTTGTCACGATACTTCACCTGCAGGACGTCAGGCTTGAAGCGCTTGCCGTGGCATGCCTCGCAGGGGATGGTGATGTCGGCCATGAACTGCATTTCGATTGTGATTTCGCCCGCGCCCTTGCACTCCTCGCATCTGCCGCCTTCGGTGTTTGTAGAGAAGAAGGCGGGAGTGAATCCCATCTGCTTAGAGGCCTGCTGGTCGGCAAAGAGCTTGCGGATTTCATCGTAGGCCTTCAGATAGGTGGCGGGATTGGAACGGCTGGAGGCGCCAATCGGGTTCTGGTCGACAAACTCCACGGCGCTAATGCGGTGCATGTCGCCCTTCAGGCCCAGGAACGAGCCGGGGGCATCGGCGGACTCGCCAAGATGGCGCCGCAGAGAATTGTATAGGATATCGCGCACGAGCGTGGACTTGCCGCTGCCGCTCACGCCGGTGACGACGGTCATTACGCCCAGCGGGAACTTCACGTTGATGTTTTTTAGGTTGTGCTGGCGAGCGCCTGTGACCTCGATGAAAGAAGACCACTTGCGCCTTTGCTTAGGCACGGGGATGGAAAGGTCGTGTGCCAAATACTTCAGCGTGTAAGACTGCTCCTCCTGCGGGAGCTTTTCTCCCACAGCCGGCACAGGGCCTTGATATACGATGTTTCCACCAAGTCGGCCGGCCTTTGGGCCAACGTCGATCAGCCAGTCGGCAGCGCGCATAATCTCCTCGTCATGCTCAACGACAATGACCGTATTTCCGATTTGCTGCAGGGAGCGCAGGACGGAAATTAGGCGGTCGGTGTCGCGGGGATGAAGGCCGATTGAAGGCTCGTCAAGGATATAGAGCGAGCCTATAAGGCTACTGCCGAGGGAAGTGGCCAGGTTGATGCGCTGGCTCTCACCGCCGGAAAGCGTGTTGGAAAGGCGGTCGAGAGTAAGATAGCCGAGGCCAACCTGGATAAGGAAGTTGAGGCGGCTGCGAATCTCCGCAAGGAGACGCTTAGCGATGGCCGCGTCGGTGGCGTCAAGCACCAGGGCGTCGAACCAGCGGGCCAAATCGGATACAGGCATTTTCACGAGTTCGCCGATATGCTTGGAGGCAATCTTCACATAGGACGCCTCGGGGCGGAGGCGGTTGCCGCCACAACTGGGGCATGTGCGCTTCCCCCTGAAACGAGCAAGCATCACCCTATACTGAATCTTTGCCTGCTGCCTCTCCACCCAGCGGAAGAAGCCATTGATGCCCCAGAATCGGCCCTTACCCTCCCAAAGCGTCCTCTTTTCCTCGGGGGAAAGGTCGGCGTAAGGTTTGTGAATTGGGAATCCAAGGCCAGGAGCGAGGTGGATAAGCTCACGCTTCCATTCGCTCATCTTCTCCCCACGCCAGCAGACCACTGCGTCATCAAACACCGATAAGGCGGGATTTGGCACAACGAGATTCTCATCAATGCCAACGATTCGGCCGAAACCTTCGCACTCGGGGCAAGCGCCGTAAGGATTATTGAAATTGAAGAGCTGGTCAGTAGGCTCCATAAAAGTGATTCCATCGGCCTCAAAGCGCTTAGAGAAATGCAGAGAACGCATTTCACCATCGACCCAAGCGAGGAGCTCAAGCTGGTCGTGACCCTCAAAAAAGGCAAGCTCTACCGACTCGGCGAAGCGCGATACCTCATCCTTGTCGTCGGAGGACATGAAGCGGTCCACGAGAAGACCATAGCCGTCGGCCTTCTTTGGGAGGGAGGCGGAAGAGAGCAAATCCTCGATGGAAAGGAATTCGCCATCGCGCACCACGCGCGAATAGCCCGCTTTGAGGTAGACGTCGAGCTGCTGGGAGAAATCCCGCCCTTCAGGGAGAAATATCGGGGCAACGAGAGCCACGCGCGTGCCTTTCGGGAAAGCGGCGATGGCGTTGACCACGTCCTGCGGGGTGTGTTTTTTCACCTCCTCGCCGCTGATTGGCGAGAAAGTGTGGCCAATGCGGGCGAAGAGGAGGCGCAAATAATCGTAGATCTCTGTGGACGTGCCCACGGTGGAACGGGGGTTGCGCGTGCTGACCTTCTGCTCAATGGCGATGGCTGGCGGCAGCCCCTTGATGTAGTCACATTCAGGCTTGGCCAGCTTGCCCATGAACTGACGGGCGTATGACGAAAGGCTCTCGACGTACCTCCGCTGCCCTTCGGCATAGAGGGTGTCGAAAGCCAATGAAGACTTGCCCGAGCCGGACAAGCCAGTGACTACGATGAATTTATTTCCGGGGATTTCGAGGTCAACATTTTTGAGGTTGTTGACGCGCGCCCCTTTGACTTTTATATTAGCCGGCATGTATGTTTTTACTCCTATTTATATACGCATAAAGTTAAACGAAAAGGAAGGGAAAATATTTTAATATGGAATACAAAAATTTTATAAATCCCGCAAGAAGCCCGTAGGCCTTGCAAGATTTATAAAATAAATAGCAGTCAACGCGGCGCAGGCAGCCAATCGCGATTATGGCGAAATGGCGTCATTGCCTTAATTCATCTTCCCTCGCTTGTATTCGTCAAGGCTTGACGATGAAGGATTCACAGCGATGATTCGGCCGTCGGGGCCAATGAGCATCGCTCCGTAACCATTTTCCAGGCGGAAGTCCTTTTTGATTTTGCGGGCTTGCTCGCCTTGAACATTAATCTGTGACTGTGCGTCGAGGCCGTCGCGAAGGGAAATTTCATTGAAGAGCGCGGACTCCTCGTCGAAATTCACTCCGATTGCCTTCCATCCTTCCGAAGCGTTGGCTTTTGCCCAGGCGTCATTTTCGTTGGCCCGGATGCGCGATTGGGCGTCGGATGACGACCAAAAGGACACAAGCACAAAATTGCCGCGCAAGGAATTGAGGCTTACCGACCCATCTTTTGCCGAAGCTGAAATTTCAGGGGCGAAATCGCCAATTTCAAGGCCGTCGTTGTCGCGGGTGTAGCCCGAGGTGACGAAAACCATCAGCAGAAGAAGCACAATCGATAATAATGTTTGCTTCATTGTACCTATAATTATGTTTGCAAATCAGATTCCGTGGCCGGGAAGCGTCACGCTCCGAGCGGGGACTCTTGCCGATTTTCGGCCCAGCCGCCAACTCTTTGGCGGCATTGTGGTATGTTTTTCCGATGCAAAGGTACGAATAAAAACTGAATAATACAATGCTAATCAACAAATTGGCGGAAACAGAGCCAAAAACAGCGTTACAATCTTGCTACAACACATTGATTTACCCAAGGTTAAGAGCGACTGCTAAAGTTAGCAAAAAGGTTGAATTTTCGGATAAGGATCGGCAAGAAAAAATTCAGAGGCGGAGAATAATGGGTTTGTAAATTCACGCAAAATTCGTAATTTTGCGGATTATAATCATGGATATGGAATATAGCCGGAAATCAGTATATCACACGGGCAGCGCCGATGGGCTAATCATGGGCGCGGGCTTCATCATAACCATGGCTATCGCGATGCTGTCGATAAGGCTGGAATCCGCCATGCTCTCCCTCCTGGCTATGGCGCTGGCTGTGCCGGGGATAGCGGCATTGGCGACGGCGCTGATGCGCAAACGCCTGATCGGCAACAGCTATCGCGATACATTTTCAGCGCTGTGGATGCACGGAATCACGATGTTCATCTGCGGCAACCTTATTTTCGGACTTGCCCTATACGCATACCTCAGATTCATAGACCCGGAATTTTTGGTGCGCGAGACCTTGCGAGCGGCCACGCTCTACTCAAGCCTTGGCACTGACGAAGGCGAGCACATGGCCAGAACGCTGCATGCCATGGTAGACAGGCACCTGCTGCCATCGCCAATATCATTTGCTTTTTCGATGATGTGGTTCGGGTCATTCTTCGGCAGCATGCTGTCGCTGGCCCTAACGTTTATTGTTAGGCTCTCCAGGCCAACAAGGATAAAACAATAGAATTTTTCATTGAAATGGACATATCTGTAATAGTGCCCCTATACAACGAAGCGGAATCGCTGCCCGAGCTGCAGGCGTGGATTGAACGCGTGATGAAAGAAAACGACTTCAGCTACGAAGTGATTTATGTCGACGATGGGTCGACTGACGAGTCATGGGAAACGATAAAAAAACTGCAGAAAGCCAATGACGCCGTAAAAGGCATCTCTTTCAGGAGGAATTACGGAAAATCGCCAGCGCTTAACAACGGATTCGCCAAGGCGCAGGGCGACGTGGTGATTACAATGGACGCAGACCTGCAGGACAGCCCTGACGAGATACCGGAGCTATACCGCATGATCACGGAAGAGAAATACGACCTCGTGTCCGGCTACAAGAAGAAGCGCTACGACCCCCTGTCGAAGACCATTCCCACCAAGCTTTTCAACGCCACGGCGCGCATGGTTTCGGGCATCCACAACCTGCATGACTTCAACTGCGGGCTAAAGGCGTACCGCAACAAGGTGGTGAAGCACATAGAGCTTGGGGCAGACATGCACAGGTACATCCCCTATCTGGCCAAGCTGGCGGGCTTCAACCGCATTGGCGAAAAGGTGGTGCATCACCAGGCGAGGAAATACGGCAAGACAAAATTCGGCCTTGACAGATTCGTGAACGGCTATCTGGACTTGGCCACACTGTGGTTCACCGGGAAATTCGGCAAGAAACCCATGCACATATTCGGGCTGCTTGGCACGGTGATGTTCTTACTGGGATTCATATCTGTGGTACTTGTAGGGGCCATCAAGCTTTACAACATGAAGCATGGCCTCCACTACATATTGGTGACAGATTCTCCGTACTTCTACCTGGCACTGACGATGATGCTGCTTGGGTCGCAATTCTTCCTGGCAGGCTTCATAGGCGAGATGATAGTGAAAAACTCCACACTGCGCAATCAATACGAAATAGATGAAACACTCAATCTGTAAAGGAAGGGCCGGGCTGCGCTGCCTTGCGGCCGCGGCCCTGGGCTGCGC
>JAMPBQ010000019.1 GCA_023666615.1 Clostridium sp.
GCCCTCTCAAACGCCGATGGCAACGCCCGCGAATGCGCCAGCGGTGAAGCCGGAAAAGGCCGCGGACTTGCCCACAGGAAGCGAGGGCGACGACCCGCTGCTGCTTGACCCATAATTTCAACCCTTAACACCTCAAAGAAGTGATCAACAACAAGTACTGCATACTTTGGGCCGACGATGAGATCGACTTGCTAAAGCCCCACATCCTTTTTCTCAAAAACAAAGGATATGAACTTCTTACGGCCAACAATGGCCGCGACGCGTTTGACATAGTGGCCAGCAATCCGGCGATTGACTTGGTGATTCTTGATGAAAACATGCCCGGTCTTACGGGACTAGAGACGCTGTCGCAAATCAAGCAGTCGAGCCCGTCGCTGCCGGTGGTGATGATCACAAAGAGCGAGGAGGAAAACATTATGGACCAGGCCGTAGGCAACAAGATAGCCGACTATTTGATCAAGCCGGTGAACCCCAACCAAATTCTTCTCGCCATAAAGAAAATCCTGCACGGCGGCCAGCTTGTGTCGCAGCAGGCCACGATAGACTATCGCCAGGAATTCAGCAACATATCCACGCTCATCAACAGCGCGGAGAGCGTGGCGGACTGGTATGACCTCTATTCCAAGCTCGTGTACTGGGAGCTGCAGCTGGCGTCAACGCAGACCAACATGGACGAGCTTTTGGCGATGCAGCGCGACGAGGCCAACAGCGAGTTCGCGAAGTTTGTGCGGCGGAATTACGAGGATTGGGTGTCGGCGGAGGGTCCCACTGAGATTGCTCCACTGATGTCGCCGCGGCTTATGCCCAGAAAGATTTTTCCGCTGCTGGACAAGAAGGAGAAGGTGTTTTTTATAGTCATAGACAATTTCCGCCTTGACCAGTGGCGCACGATCATGCCGCTGCTTTCGGAGTATTTTTCGTTTGACGAGGAGCTTTACTGCACAATATTGCCCACCGCGACGCAATACGCCCGCAACGCCATTTTTTCGGGCTTGATGCCGCTTCAGATAGAGAAGATGTTTCCCGACCTTTGGGTTGACGAGGAGTCGGACGAGGGGAAGAACATCAACGAATCGCCGCTGATTTCCACCTTGTTTGAGCGCTATCGGCGGAAATGCTCGTTTGGCTACAGCAAGGTGAACGATTCGGCGGCCTGCGAAAAGCTGGTAAGGGAATTCAGCAAGATGGAGGAGCATGACTTGAATGTGATTGTGGTGAATTTCATAGACATGCTCTCGCATGCCCGCACTGAGCTGAAGATGATACGCGAGCTGGCGTCGAACAACGCGGCTTATCGCTCAATCACCGAGTCGTGGTTCCGGCATTCGTCGATCCTGGACCTTTTCCGCAAGATTTCGGAGAAGGGCTACAAGGCTGTGCTCACCACTGACCACGGCACGATACGCGTGGAGAATCCGGTGAAGGTGATTGGCGACAAGAACACGAACACAAACCTGCGGTACAAAGTAGGCAAAAACCTGAATTACAATTCCAAGCAGGTGTACGAAATAAAGCGGCCCGACCGCTTTGGCCTGCCTTCGCCCAACATATCGTCGACATACATTTTCGCCTACGGCAAGGATTTTTTCGCCTATCCGAACAATTACAATTATTACGTTCAGTATTACACAGATACGTTCCAGCACGGCGGCATTTCGATGGAGGAAATGCTCGTGCCCCTCATCACTCTCACCCCCAAATCGTGACGCCATGGAATCGGCAGGCCGGCATGAAGTGTGAGGCATAAGCAAGGAGAGGAAATAACCACGGATTACATGGATTTTTTTTTGATTTGGCGCGGCGGGGGGAATAAACCACGGATTTCACGGATTACACGGATTTTTTTTGATTTGGCGGGACGGGGCGGGGTGATTATATTTTTGCGGGGGTGAACTTATTTGAGGTTGGAAAAGTTATATTAGTGTAGAGGGCGAGCATGGCTCGCGCTTTAGCGTTAATGTCAACTAATTTATTTATTGGGAATATGCGATTACACACAGTCCTGTCCTCCGCGCTGCTTTGCGCAGGCGCCTGCGCCTTTGGCCAGACGGCGCTCACAGAAAGCGAGATGCCTCAACAATGGCGATACGCCACTGAATATTACCAAACTATCCCCACAGACGACAAGTGGTGGAATGGCTTTGAGGATAGTCTGCTGGATTCTTTGATATCCGTGGGCGTTGACAATAATTACAATGTATTGATGGCTCAGCGCCGCATAGAGATGGCTCGCCAGGCGGTGAGGCAGGCTCAGTCGGGCTATTATCCACAGTTGAGCCTTGACGGGGGCTGGACCCGGGCACGCACATCTGGCATGACGGGGTCCACCCCGGCCTCGGCCAACACGGCCTCGTATTTTGATTTGGGGGTGAGCATGAATTGGGAACTTGACGTTTTCGGAAAGGTAACGTCAAGGGCGAAGGAGAGCAAGGCGCAGTTCCAGGCCACGCGAGCCGAGTATGCGGCGACGATGGTGTCGGTGAGCGCCAAGATCGCGTCCACTTATTTCCAGCTGCGTACTGTGCAGGGCGAGCTTGAGGTGATGGAGCGGCACATAGAATCGCAAAAGAGGGTGCTGGACATAACTCAGGCCAGGTTTGACGCGGGCTTGTCGTCAAAGCTGGATGTGACCCAGGCGTCCACGACCTACTATTCCACACTTGCTTCCATAACATCGCTGCGCACGCAGGAATCCACCTACATCAACGCGCTGGCGGTGCTCCTTGGCGTTTTCCCAAAGGACATAGCGGATACTCTTTTGGTGTATAAGCCGCTTCCGGATTATCATAGGATAGTGAGCATAGGGCTGCCGATGGAGCTTCTGCGCCGCCGCCCGGACATTGTTGAGGCTGAATGCACGCTGGCGGCCGACGCCGCGGCCCTTGGCGTGGCCAAAAAGGACTTCCTGCCCACCCTTTCGCTGCAGGGCAGCGTGGGCACGCAGGCTCACAAGATAGGCGATATGTTCACTGACCAGAGCTTTACGTATTCAATAGCGCCGACCTTGTCTTGGACTATTTTTGACGGATTCAGCCGCAAGGCGGCTGTGGCGTCGGCCAAGGAGCAGATGCTGGCGTCGATAGACAATTACAACCTTACGGTGATTACAGCGGTGCAGGAGGCGGGCACGGCCATGGAGGCCTATACGAACGACTTGAGGTATATCGACTATCTGACCAAGGTCGTAGACGCGGCGCGCGAATCGCTCACGCTTTCCGTAGACCTTTACAAGCAAGGGCTGTCGCCCTTCATCAATGTCTCCGACGCACAGATCACCCTTCTGCAATATTCCAACCAGCTGGTGAGCGCTCGGGGGCAGGCCCTTGTAGACCTGGTGACGCTTTACCAGGCCGTGGGCGGCGGATGGGAAGGCTTTTAGGAATTAAATCAAAAACAGCTATTATATGAAAACACTCATCTCAACTTTAATCGTGTCGTCATTGGCCTTGGCCACACTGTCATGCCATAAGAAGGACGACCGCAGCGCAGAGGCGGCGCCCTCCTCGGTGGAGGTGGCCAATGTGGTTGTAGACTCCGTTACGCTCAGCAAATCTTATCCAGGCACAATCGGGGCGAAGTCGGCCGTCGATGTCGTGGCCAGGGTGAACGGCTACCTTGTGGCCCAGGAATATGAAAATGGCGACGACGTGAAGAAAGGGCAGGTGCTCTTCAGGATTGAGGATACGCAATACCGCGACGCCGTGCAGCAGGCGAAGGCCACTTTAGACAATGCCAAGAGCGAGCTTGAATACGCCGAAAAGAACTATGCGGCGATGCGCAAGGCTCTGGAGAGCGACGCAGTGGCGCAAATCCAGGTGCTGGAATCAAAAAACAGCTACGAGCAGGCGCAGGCCGCCGTGGAAAACGCGAAGGCCGCGCTGGAAACGGCGCAGACCAACCTGGGGTATTGCACCGTGGTGGCGCCCTTTGACGGCACTATGACCAAGGGCGAATACAGCACCGGAGCATACATCGGGGGCGCGGGCTCGCCGGTGAAGCTTGGATCGATATACGACAACAAGCATTTTTGGGCCAACTTTTCGATTGAGGACGCGTCGTTCCTGCGCGCCCAAATCAACCAAAACAATAGGCATCTCATTGATTACGACAACGTGCCTGTGAATTTCTCTGAGGAATTGCCCCACTCGTACAGCGGCCCGCTGAGCTACATCTCGCCAAATGTAGATTCCGGCACGGGCACGCTCTCGCTGCGCGTAGGCATCGACAGCCCATGGGGCGAGCTGCGCAATGGCATGTACTGCACGGTGAATCTTCCTTACCAATACCTGCCCGAGGCCATAATGGTGAAGGACGCGTCAATCGCCACAAGCCAGACTACTAAATATGTCTATCTGGTGAATGATTCAAACCAGGTGGTGTACACTCCCATTGAGGTGGGCGAAATGGCCAACGACTCCATGCGCATCGTCACATCCGGCCTAAAGGGCGGAGAAAGATACGTAACCAAAGCGTTGCTGAAGGTGCGCCCCGGCATGGAAATAAAGCCGGTAATGGAAAAGTGATTGTCCGCAGACGGAAATTTAGACAATTGCGGAAATTATGGCATATAAGGTGTTTAACCGATAAATCAGAGTAAAAATGTTTTCTAAATTCTTTATAGAGAGGCCGATATTCGCCATCGTGATAGCCGTATTCATGATATTGGCGGGCCTTCTCACAGTGAAGACGCTGCCGGTGGCTCAATTCCCGGATATTACTCCTCCGACCGTGATGGTGTCGGCGAGCTATCCCGGAGCAGACGCTGCGACTGTGGCCACCACCGTGGGCGTACCTATCGAGCAGCAAGTCAACGGCGTTGAAGGCATGCTCTACATGAGCTCGAGCTCCGGATCAGACGGCAGCTACATGCTGACCATTACTTTCGAGAACGGCATAGACCAGGACATGGCCGCCGTTAAGGTGCAAAACCGCGTATCGCTTGCCGAGCCTTCGCTGCCATCTTCTGTGCAGCAGCAGGGAGTGCAGGTGATGTCGTCATCCACTAATGAAATATTGTTTGTGGCCTTGGAAAATGAGCCCGGCTACAACTATGACGCGCTGTATCTCACCAACTATGCCAAGCTTAGCCTTGTCGACGAGCTCTCACGCGTTGACGGCGTGGGGCAGGTGCAGGCTTTCGGTTCTGGCGAATACAGCATGCGCATTTGGCTTGACCCGGAATTGATGAGAATACGCAACCTCACTCCGGCCGATGTAGAGTCGGCGATACAATCACAAAATATGCAAGTGTCGGCCGGACAAGTTGGCGCCCCGCCGGTGTCGACCGATGCGGCATTTGAGTACACATTGACCGCAAAGGGGCGTTTGGTGACTCCTGAAGAGTTCGGCAATATCATTATCCGCAGCAACCCAGATGGCTCTATGCTGCGCCTAAAGGACATAGGCAAGGTAGACCTGGGCAGCGAAAGCTATTCGATGGTGGCCAAGGTCGACGGCAAGCCGGCGGCTCTTATAGGCATCAACCAGACGCCGGGGGCAAACGCTTTGCAGGTAGCCAAGAACTGCGAGGCCAAGCTCAAGGATTTACAGCAATATTTCCCCGAAGGCGTTAATTACCATATCATACAGGATGCGACCACATTCGTTACGGCTTCAATCGACGAGGTGCTTGTAACTTTCGTAGAGACAACTTTGATCGTGATGATTGTGATTCTTCTGTTCCTGCAGAATTGGCGGGCTGTGATAATCCCGATGATTACGATCCCCGTGTCGCTTATCGCCACCTTTGCGGTAATGAAGATAATGGGATTCTCTCTCAATACGCTTACCCTTTTCGGCCTTGTGCTGGCCATCGCGATTGTGGTGGATGACGCCATAGTGGTGGTGGAGGACTGCGCGCGATTGGTGAAGGAGGGCAAGCTCACTCCGCGGCAGAGCGCGGAAAAGGCCATGGACGAGCTGACAGGGCCAGTGATCGGCGAGGTGCTCGTGCTCTTGTCAGTGTTCATCCCTACGGCATTCGTGAGCGGAATTACCGGCGAGCTATACAAGCAATTCGCACTGACCATCGCCGTGTCAACGGCATTCTCGGGCATCAATGCATTGACCTTGACTCCGGCTCTTTGCGCGCTTTTCCTCAAAAGGAAGAAGGATGACGGAAAGACGTTCTTTATTTATAGCTGGTTCAACAAAGGCTTTGCGGCTACCCTTAACACATACATGAAAGTAGTGGGAACGTTTATGCAGCGTCCATGGGTTGCTCTCGGCATCTATATGGTCATCACAGGAATTGCGTTTTGGGGATTCTTGAAGATGCCGTCGTCGTACCTTCCTGAAGAGGATATGGGCTATTGGATGGGTTCAGTGCAGCTGCCTACAGGCGCCTCCATTGACCGGACAGAGAAAATTATGGACCAAGTGACTGAATACGCCCTGAAACAGCCCGAAGTGCAAAACGTGATTTCAATATCAGGCTATTCATTCATGGGGGGCGGTGCCAGCAGCAACCTTGGATCGGTCGTTGCGGCCCTTAAGCCATGGAAAGATAGGAACAAAGACGAAAGCGTCGATGCATCGATAGCCGAATTCACTGAGGATTGCTCAGGGATTGAAGAGGCCGTGGTGTTTGCGCTGAATCCGCCTTCCATTCCCGGGCTTGGCATGGCCTCGGGGCTTGAGCTGCAGCTTCTCGACATAAATAATTATGGGCCGGAAGAATTGGCCTCGGCTCTGCAGCAAATAAAAGACGCCGCGGCCAAGGATTCACGCATAGCCGGCATCACTTCGCTTTACCAAGGAGGCGTGCCGCAATATAGACTCAACCTCGACAGGGACAAGATCAAGATGCATCAGCTCACAATGGAGAGTGTATTCTCCACCCTTTCATCTTATATGGGAGGCAGCTACGTCAATGATTTTAACGATTTCGGGCGCGTGTATCAGGTTAATCTTCAGGCCGAAGCCTCCGACAGGGCCAAAATAGAAGACGTGCTTGATTTAAGCGTTCGCAATTCGCTGGGGGAAATGGTGCCGTTCTCATCGTTCACAACTCTTGAGCCGACTATGGGACAGTCTACAGTGAACCGCTACAATATGTACACGTCGGCTTCGCTCACAGCCTCGCTGCCGCATGGCGTGAGCTCGGGCGACGGCATCAAGGCTATGGAAGAAATCATCCACGACACCCTGGGCAACACCTATTCCTACGCTTGGACAGGCGAAGCCTACCAAGAGACGCAGGGCGGCACCACCATCACCTTCGTGCTGATTTTGGCCATCGTGGTCACGATTCTTGTGCTTGCGGCTCAGTATGAGAGCATCACTGATCCAATAGCTGTTGTAATCTCAATGCCTACGGCTATCCTTGGCACTGTGATAGGTTGCTTGATAATGGGAGAGAGCATCAACATCTACACACAGATTGGCATAATCCTGCTGTTGGGCCTATCGGCTAAGAACGCCATCCTGATTGTGGAGTACGCTATAGACTTCCGCAAGACGGGCATGGACATCCGCAATTCGGCGCTCAATGCGGGCGAGATTCGATTCCGGCCGATTATGATGACTGCCCTGGCCTTCGTGTTCGGCGTAATGCCTATGCTCTTCGCCACCGGCGCGGGCGCGGCTTCGCGAATATCGCTTGGCACGGCCGTGGTGTTCGGCATGTTCATCAACGCCGTGGTCGGCACGCTGTTCGTGCCCAACTTCTGGGAGCTCCTTGAGCGCTTCCGCGAAAAGCACCTTGAAAATGTTTTCAATCCCGATAAACAGTCGCTGCCCCCGCAAAGCGGGCAAGGCGGCGATGCCCCCACCACCAGCATCTGATGCGGTGGATTGGTCAAAACAGAGAAGGGATGCGCGAGAGATCGCGCATCCCTTTATCATTTTTCAGAGGGTCTCGGAGAGCTCTGAGGTCTCAGAAGCCTCTGAGGTCTCAGACGTTGAAGCGGAAGTGCATTATGTCGCCATCCTGCACCACATACTCCTTGCCTTCAACTCCCAGCTTGCCGGCCTCCTTTACGGCAGACTCGCCGCCCAGGCCCACGTAGTCGTCATATTTTATTACCTCGGCGCGGATAAATCCCTTCTCAAAGTCGGTGTGGATAATGCCCGCGCACTGCGGGGCCTTCATGCCGCGGCGGAATGTCCATGCGCGGCATTCGTCGGCTCCGGCGGTGAAGTATGTCTGGAGGTCAAGCAGGGCGTAGGCCGCGCGAATCAACCGCGAGACACCTGACTCTTCAAGGCCTATTTCGTTGAGGAATTCTTGGCGCTCTTCCCATGTCTCTAGCTCGGAAATGTCGCTTTCGGTCTGTGCGGCCACAATCAGTAGCTGTGCGTTTTCGTCCTTGATTGCCTCGCGGACGGCCTCAACGTAGCTGTTGCCGCTCACTGCCGAGGCGTCGTCCACGTTGCAGACGTACAGGACCGGCTTGTTGGTGAGGAGGAATAGGTCGCGGGCGAATTTCTGCTCGTCGACGGTCTCAAACTGCACTGAGCGGGCGGGCTTTCCTTGCGAAAGGGCGGCCTGGAATGCCTGCAGCACGGCGGCCTGCATCTTTGCGGCCTTGTCGCCAGTGGCGGCGGTCTTCAGGGTTTTCGCCAGGCGGCTCTCCACGGTCTCAAGGTCCTTGATCTGCAGCTCGGCATCGATAATTTCCTTGTCGCGGACGGGGTTGACGGATCCGTCAACGTGCGTGACATTGTCATCGTCGAAGCATCGCAGAACGTGCAGGATGGCGTCTGTTTCGCGTATATTGGCCAGGAACTTATTGCCCAAGCCCTCGCCCTTGCTTGCGCCCTTCACCAGGCCGGCAATGTCCACGATTTCCACCGTGGCCGGCACAACGGATTTAGGCTGGCACATTTCCACGAGCTTCGTGAGCCTATCGTCGGGGACGGAAATGACACCCACGTTGGGCTCTATCGTGCAAAACGGGAAATTAGCGGATTGCGCCTTAGCGCTCGAAAGGCAGTTGAAAAGGGTGGATTTGCCCACATTGGGCAGCCCCACTATGCCACATTTTAAAGCCATATTAATCTCTTTACAATTCAGCGTCGGCGGCTTCGGCTTCCTTCGCTTGGCTGGATGCGACGTTGGGAAGCTCAAGGCCGATGTTTTCTTTCTTGTCTATCACTTTAAGCCACAGGCCAATGAAGAATGCCGCGATGCCGAGGCAAGCCAGCATCACCAGGGGCCATGTGTAATTTAGCTCAACCGAGGCCTGCTCAGAGGTGATAGCCCCGGAGGCTACCTTTTCCACCACGTCGGTGTTGGTGGCGTCAAGCACATTGCCGATTAGGATGGGGAAGAGCCAGAGGCCGATGTTCTGAATCCAGAAAATAAGGGCGTAGGCCGAGCCGATTACCTTTGCGTCGACAAGCTTGGGCACGCTGGGCCAGAGCGAGGCAGGCACCAGCGAGAAGGACGCGCCAAGCACAAGGATGGTGACATAGGCCACAACAACGCCGCCCACGTCGTTGCCCCTGAACATTGGCAGGATGAATGCGAATGTGAGGTGGCAGGCCACGAGGAGGAGCGAGCCGTAGATCAGCATGGTGGCCGCCTTGCCCTTGTGGTCGACGTATTTGCCAAGGATGGGGGTGATGCCTACGGCCAGAAGGGGGAACACCGAGAATATCGAGGCGGCCGATTGCTGCATGTATCCGAAATAGCAGAAAGCCACAAGGGCCACGACTGAGACGGCCAGAAGGACGCCCCTCTTCGCTCCGGAGGAGAAATTGCTGACGAAGGCGGCAATGGCCGAGAGGAGCATGATGGCGTAGGCGATCCACGTAACGCTGTCGCCGGCCCAGAACGTGCCTTCGGCCGGAGCCTCAAGGGTGAGGTTGCACTGCAGCATGTTCACGGCGTATTTCTGGAACGGGAAGATGGCCGAATAATAGAGCACGCACAGGAGCGATACAAGCCAGAATCCGCGGCTGCGCAGGATTGTGCCGACGTCGCTAATCTTGAACGGCTCGTCCTTCTCCTCGGCCTTGCCTGTCTGCCTGTCAAGCTTGACGTCCATGAAGAAATATACGATGAACATTATCAGGGCAATCATCAGAAGCACAACGCCGAAGGCGACGGAGCGGGATACGTTGACCTCGCCGCCCAGCAGGGCGAAATAGGGGGAGAAAATCATGCAGGTGGCCACGCCGAGGCGCGCAAGGGCCATCTCCGAGCCCATGGCCATAGCCATCTCATGGCCCTGGAACCACTTTACGATGCCGCGGCTGACGGTGATGCCCGCCATCTCCACGCCGCAGCCGAAAATCATGAATCCCACGGCGGCGAGCTTGGCCGAGGCCGGCATGCCTTCGTAGAAAGGCGATACGCCGAGCTCGTCAAACACCGGTATGTAATTCAGGTGATTGGTGAACCACACGCCCAGGCTGGTATGGTCAAAGCCGGCCTCAAGGGCGTAATACTGTATCAGAGAGCCCGCGAGCATCACGGCGCCAGAGAGGATGGCTGTGAATCGCACTCCCATCTTGTCGAGGATGATGCCGGCGAATATCAGGAAGAATACGAATACGTTGAGGAATGTCTCCGAACCCTGCATCGTGCCGAAGGCCTTTGAGTCCCATCCGCGGGTGCTCTGCAGCAGGTCCTTTATGGGCGAAAGGACGTCCATGAAGATGTAGGAGCAGAACATTGCCAGCGCCAACAAAAGCAGGGCTGTCCAGCGCGCCCATGGCTTGTCGCTGAGCACTTGTCTTACCTTTTCTTGCATAAAATGAATATTTTTGATTGGTTTGTAATTTTCTTTCGCAAAATTAAGAATTATTGCTGAATTAATGCGTAACTTTGGCGAAAAATAAATGCAACTTATGGAACAGGCTTTGCCGCCGAGGCGCCCTTTCACATTCGACCGGGTGGTGCGCATCATCATCAGCGCGCTCTTCACGGTAGGCGCCCTTTGGCTTGTAAATACTCTTTCGTCTGTGCTCCTGCCATTCCTGGTAGCGTGGCTCATCGCATACATCCTTGAGCCCTTCGTTCAGCGTAACAGGGCGCTCCTCCACCTGAAGGGCCGACTCATCGCCATAATGCTCACCCTTTTCGAGGTGATTCTCTCCGCGCTGATTCTTTTGGTAATATTCATGCCGACGGTGATTGACGAGACTCAACAGTTGGCCTCGCTCATAAGGGACTACGCATCAAAGGGCGCAAGCATCGCCTTCATCCCCGAGGAGGTGCATGCGTTCCTTCGGGAGTATATAGATTTCGACCTGATTTCCCAGCAAATGACGGGGCAGGATTGGCGCTCGGCCTTCGACATGTTAAAGGCTTTCATATCGTCGGGCGTAGACATCATTATGGGGATAGTCAATTGGTTTCTGGTCATCCTCTACGTAATCTTCATAATGCTGGACTATGAGCGGCTATTGCGCGGATTCAAGCTGATGGTGCCGCCGCGCTACCGCCGCGAGGTCTATTCCATAGGCAATGACATAAAGGACAGCATGAACCATTATTTCCGCGGGCAGTCGCTAGTGGCCTTCTGCGTAGGCATCCTTTTCAGCATAGGCTTCCTCATTGTCGGGCTGCCTCTGGCGGTGGTGCTCGGCCTGTTCATCGGGCTTCTGAACATGGTGCCGTACCTGCAGCTGATTTCCATACCCATCACCACGCTTCTGTGCCTGGTGTATTCAATGCGGGATGGGGTGGAGTTCTGGCCCATATGGTGGGCGTCGATGGCTGTGTACATTGTGGTGCAGTGCATTCAGGACCTTTTCCTTACCCCCAAGATCATGGGCAAGGCCATGGGGCTGAATCCGGCCATCATCCTTCTGTCGCTTTCGGTGTGGGGAGTGCTGCTCGGTTTTATCGGCTTAATCATAGCCCTTCCCCTCACTACGCTCCTGCTGGCCTATTACAATAGATACATCATCCACCGCCACGACGGCGAGTCGATGTCGCAAAAGCGAGCTGAAGAGCATATATTAAAAGAAATTGAGGAAGAATGAAGAAAGACGAAAAGAGCCTGGCCACGGCCATGGTTTATGACAATGACGCCCGCGCAAACATAGCCCTCGGCATCCTGCGCACTAATGGCATCCCTTCAGAGCTTGTCAACGAGATGGCCTACAATGTCATGGGCATCCAGCTGACGCCCTATGACGGCATCCGCCTGGTGGTACGTCGCGAGGACTTGGCCCAGGCGCTGGAGCTGATCAAGGACGTTTGATACCGATTTATCTTTATAGAGCTTAAGGTGTTTAAGGGCATTAAGGTGTTTAAGGGCATTAAGGAGATTAATGCCCCCGTCACTTAATGCCGCGCGCATTGAGCACTTTGCGGTACCGGGCGGCGTTTTGCTGGTGCTCGGCAAAGGTGGAGGCGAAATTGTGGTAGCCTGAGAAATCCTCCTTTGCGCACATGTACAGGTAAGCATGCCTTGCGGGGTGGAGGACGGCGTCAATCCCGGCCTTCGAGGCTACGCGTATCGGGCCAGGCGGCAGGCCGGGGTGGATATAGGTGTTGTAAGGCGATTCCTCTTTGAGGTGGCTGGCCAATATGCGCTTAAGGCTGAAGTCATGTACGGCGAATTTCACTGTCGGGTCGGCCTGCAGCAGCATGCCTTTTTCCAGGCGGTTGAGGTAGAGCCCGGCCACTTTCGGTCGCTCATCGCCCTTGGCGGTTTCCTCCTCTACGATAGAGGCCAGCGTCGCCGCCTCTTCGGGAGAAAGCCCCAGCGAGGAGGCGGCCTCCACCCGTTCGGGAGTCCAGAACTTGTCGCGGGCCTTGATAAGGCGCTCCACTACGGAGCATGGGGTCGCGGTCCAATAAAACTCATGCGTGTCCGGCACAAACATGGCCGGGTATTGCTCAGTCTTGACGCCTCTGAGCCCCAGCAGCGAATCGCATGCCTGCAGGAATTGGTCGGGCGTGATTTCCAGCCAGCGGCATACGCGCTCGGCCAGGTCATCCATCGTGCGGGCGTTGTTGAATGTAACCTTCACCGGCGTTTGATGCCCGCCCTTTAGCATTCGGCTCACCTGCAGGGCCGTCATGCCAGGCTTGATTTCATATGATCCATGCGCCCTGGCAGCCGACCCCCTCTGCAGCCGCCACAGCCGATACACCTTCTCTCCAAACCCCTTGTCGGCCTTTAGCCTGGCCCCAAGCCGCAGGGCTATGTCATAGTCAGTGGCTCCGGCGGGCACATAAATCCGCACGCTTTGGTCGGCATCGTACTTGTCAAATGCCGTAAGCCACGCCCAAGCCCCGGCCCCCAAGGCCAGGGCCAAAACCGCGGCGGCGGCGATCCACGCCGCCCTTTTCCAATTCTTCCTTTCCATTCTGCAAAAATAGCCATTTCCCCCGAATCGCCCAACAAAAGTTTTAACCATCATAATCAATTCGATTGCGGCACAGCATCTCTTGCCGAGAGATATGGATGCTTTTTAAGCGAAAGGCGCCCCAGTTCTGGAGAATGAACTGAGGCGGTGTTTTTTTATAAAGATTTGAGGATTATTGCGTTGGCTCTGTCAACGACTGAGGTGTCGAGGGAGGAGAGGTAGATTTGGGTCGTGGATTCGCTGTCGTGGCCCATTCCTTCGCTGATTACGCTCAGTGGTATGCCCTTGGCTTTTGCGGCGCTGGCCCAGCTGTGGCGCGCCACGTACATTGTGATTGGAATCTGCAGGCCCGCCATGGCGGCCACTTTCTTTAAGCTGCGGTTGATGTTGTACCCGGCGTTCTTGTACGCATATCTCTCGTTAAGCCCTGTGTCCTTGATTATTGGCAGGAGGTATTGCGTTGAATTTTCGGGGTATTTGTTGAGTATGGCCTGCATTTCCTTTGTCCAGCCTATGGTCAGCTGCTGGCCGGTCTTGCGGCGGCGGTAGGCCACTGAGCCGTTTTTTAGGTCTCCCTTTTTAAGAAATGCCATGTCGATGAAGCTCATGCCGCGCAGCATGAAGCTGAGAATGAACATGTCGCGGGCATAGTCCAGAGCCGGCAACAGCGACAGGTCCAGAGTCTTTATCTTTTTTATGATGGGGAGGGGGAGGGCCCTTTTGGCGGTCTTTTCGACGCCGGTATATACGCGGCGGAATGGGTAGCGGTTTTCGATGATTTCATTTTCGGTGGCTCGGTTGTAAACCGCGCGCAGTATCCTCGTGTAAAACGAAATGGTGTTGAGCGAGTTGCCCTTCACCTGGTGCCAAGCCTCATAAGCCTCCATCACCTCCGAGGTGAGGCAATCGAGCATAAGGTCCTCCTGCATGCGGCTGCCGGCTGCGTGTGTTTGGCTTTCAAGGAATTTTTTGAAGCTGCGGAGCGTAGCGGCGTATGTTTCAGATGTACGCTCCTTTCCGTTTTGCTTCAGCTTTGCGATTATGCCCTCCATGAAGTTGAATAGCGTGTATTCCTTTGCGTAGCGGTTGAATTCATCCACTACATCGTCGGCGGTGTAGCATATTCCTTTGTTTTCGAGTGAGCGCACAATCTTAGAAAGGCGCTCGATGTCCCAGCGGATTCTCTCGCGGATTGAGAGGATTAAGTCCTTGCGGGCGCCTGCGTGGGCTGTGTTGACCATTGAGCGTGATTCATCCCATTCGGTGGCAAGCACATGGTAGGGTGTGAGGAGTTGCCGAGGCTTTCTCTCGTGCAGAATCTGGTAATAGATGGTGCCCTCGTGATTGGCGACAGTCGATGGGCGGAACTTTACTTTTATCGTTGCCATATCTTATAGATTTAATTTTCGTCCATCTAAGATAAGGCAAAGCGGCGCCTCCTTGATTTAAAAATCAGCGATGCGCCCTCCAAAATATTCGCCGGAGGGCGATTTTTAAACATTTTGGGGCTGATTGGGGTTATATTTTAGGAATACAAAAACATAAATTATATGATACGACTGAACTGCACGCTTTTGATAGAGAAGAGCGAGAACCGCAAGCGGCTGATTGAGCTGGCCACTGAGCTGGTGGAGCTGTCGCTGCGCGACAAGGGATGCCTAAATTATGACGTCTACGGGTCGCTCACCAATGATGACCACCTTCTGATTTATGAGACATGGGAGACGCGGGCCGACCTTGACGCCCACATGGCCTCGGAGCATTTCAAGCGCATTGTGCCCCAGCTACAGGGCCTCTCCACCATGACCCTTGAAGAATTCTCATTCTGAAGCCTCCCAACTGCGCATTTATGATTTGGATATGCTAAATATAGAGGAATATTAAAATTAAAACGCTATCTTTGCATAAAATCAAAAATGTAGAATTATGAATGTCACCATATCAATGGACGGTCTTTGGGCCATAGTTGATTCTTTGTCGCTAAAAAATAAGAAATGGCTTGCCGACAAGCTGGCTGTTTCTATGTCAACTCCCCAAAAATCAACAGAGGATGAAATACTTAGCGGGATAATCCGTTCCGCAAAGGAAGCCAAATTAGGCAAAACATATCCAATGGATACGCTATGGGAGCAGATATAACTTTTGAAAAGGCAAAAAGATAGGCGCCGCTTCGGCTTTTGGCTCGGAGCGGCGCCTGTTTTTTGTGGCGTGATTATTCGGGTTTGGGTCCGAAAATCATTTTGTGGGGAGCTGATTCCGTGTAGGGGTCCCAGCGGGGCAGGCTCTTGACGTTAGGATTTCCGGTTTTGATGAACTGAATCCATGCCGAGCTCATCTTGTCGGCCAGGGAGTAGGCTTCAGGAGTGGCGCCGGTCATTTCAGGCTGCAGGTCGATGTTGTTGAACATGAACGGCAGCTCCATGCCGTGGCAAGCGCCGAGGGTGTTGCCTTTGGGCTTCCAGTTGAACAGGTAGAGGTACACGTCGGCTCCGCCTTGGCCGGCCTTAGATTTAGCCTGGTTGATGGCCGCGTCGCGGAACATCGTGTCCTCCTTTCCGCCCACAAAGTCAAATTCATTGAAATTCCAGCCTATCATCATTGGCACTTCGCGGCTCACTTCCGGCGCAGCATCGGCATCGAAGCCGGGGCCAACAATGAATTTGCCGTCGAGCACGGGGCCCTGCATGCCCATCATCGCGGGCTTGCCGGCCGCCCTAAGGGATGAATTGACGATGCGGGAGCTTTTGTTTGCCGCCTCGACAAGGCGCTCATAAGGCACGGCTGCCAGCTTGTCGTATTCGTCAGCCTTAATGCCCAGCTCGGCGAGCAGCGCTTCGGCATATAGCTTGCCGTTCTCGTTGGGCATGATGCGGGCGAATGACCCGCTTTGCACGATGGCCTTGTGGAACAGCCCCTTAGCCGAAGGCATCATCATGACTGTAGACACTTTTCCGCCGCCGCCCGACTGTCCGCCAATAGTCACGTTGCCGGGGTCGCCTCCGAAATTGGAGATATTGTCGCGCACCCATTCGAGGGATTTAACCAAATCCTGCATTCCGAGATTCACGGAGTTTTCATATTGTCCGCCCAGGGAGGACATGTCCATATACCCAAGGGTGTTGAGGCGGTGATTGACCGTGACGACAACGATGTCGCCCTTGTCGGCCAAGGAATATCCTTCATAGCAAGGCAGGTCGATGGCTGAGCCGGTGGAGAATCCTCCGCCGTGGAACCATACGAATACGGGGCGCTTTTTGCCATCGTTGAGGCCCTTTGACCATACGTTGAGCACCAGGCAATTGTCCTCATCCATTGGCTCGAGGTTGAACTGGAATCCAAAATCGTTGTCGGTATGGGCGTTGCCCTTGTAGCTAAGTGTCTGCCCCTGCGGAGCCTTTGGGCCGTACTTGCGGCATTTCATCACGCCCTCATGCTTGTCGGGGGCTGTGGGAGGCATGAAGCGAGTGGCTTTGGCGTAGGGTATGCCCTTGAATGTGAATATTTCACCGTCCTTGTATCCCTGCACGTCGCCGTAGATTGTAGAGGCGGTAGTGGTGTTGTCAGAGACAATCGGGCCGATTGTGCGGGCTTGGACCGAAAGGCCGCATGCGCAGATGAGCGCGCATGCGATTGTTTGTATTGGATTCATATCACTTTGTTGATTTGAGTCTTATGACTGTGAAAGAATTGGGCTGGAATGAATAGGTGAACTTCTTGCCGAAGCCATCCTCAGTTGTCTCTACGGGATAAATCTTCTTGGGCTCTTCCATAGAGTTCTCGTCGGTCTTGGCCTTTGCTGCGAGGGTGATTACCTTGCCGGTGGGCTCGACAGAAGATGCGTTGAGGTTGATGGTAGGAGCGTAGGTCTCGTCAGTGGCGTTGACCACCTTTATTACGGTCTCGCCATTGGCTTCGTCATAGCCGGCCACAACATATTGTCCTGAAGGAGCTGATGCGAGCTGTTCGAACACCTTGTTGCCGTCGATATAGACAGTCACCATGTTGTCATCAGCAAGATCTACGCGCACTTTGTGCCATGTGCCGGGAGTCATGTTGAGGCTTTCGCCGCCGGGATTGCGGTCCACGTTGGCTTCGCCGTTAGTGGCGCGGTTCATAGTCACCACCTTGCGGTCGCCGGTGATTTGCGGAATGTTCACTGTGAAATAGTCATTGCCTTCGGCGCCGAAGATAAATGAGGACGCCACTTGCACTTTGTGGTTGCCCCTGTTCTCTCCGGGACGTCCTGCGGGCATTTCACGCTCAACGATTTGGGCGTCGAATTCGATTGTGCCGGAATTGAGGTCAATGCCGTCGAGCATATTAAGCACGATTGGTCCTCCCCAGCGGCGGCGAGCCTGCACTTCGTTCTTCTTCATTGCGCTTGGCTGCACATTTGAGGCGAGCACCTTGCCGCTCTTGTCCTTGACTGTGACATTGCGCACCATGTCAGAGAGGTCGGCGCCCTGGAATCCTATTCCGCCTTTTGTAAGGTTGCGGAAGGGAACAGATGTAGCCACGTCAACATTGTAGTCCGGCCGGTTCTGGGCGTACATTTGCTGCACATAGTAAGATGCGCGGCCCATCACTTGGTCGTTGTCGTACCAGATGAGGTTTGTGGGCCAGTCCTTGCGGTTGTGGTTCTCAAAGAGAGGAGCGTATGAGGCCATCTTCACCAGGTCGGAGTTGCGCTCAACGCCGGTGAGGAATGCTGCCTCAGAGAGGGCTGAGTTCATGTTGGCCTCGGAAATCACGGCGTACTCTCCGATGTAGATGTCGTATTTTCCGCGCTCCATATTGTCGAACAGGTGGTCGTTCTCGTAGAAGAATCCGGGATTTACGTACCAGTGCGGGTCGATCATGTCTGGGCTTTCCAGTTTGTCGCGGCTGGGCGAAAGCTGGATAGTGGAGATGAACACGATGTCGGGGTATTTCTCTTTGAGTATGCGGTAGAAATAATTGTAGCGTTCTGCGTAATGGTCGCCTACTTGCTCGTTGCCGAGCTCAACATATTTGAGGTTGAAGGGCTCGGGGTGTCCGGCAGCGGCGCGCTTTGCGCCCCAAGGATTCGACACGGGCGCCGTGGCGTAGTCGATGGCGTCGATGATGTCCTGGAGGAAGGACTCATAGTCGGCGCTATAGTCTCCGTTTCTCACTGAGCAAGAGAGGCCCACGTTGGCCACGAACATGCCGGCCGCGCCGATGTCCTCGCACAGTTGCAGGAATTCATGGTAGCCAAAGCCCCAAGAGCAGTGGTAGTTCCAAAGGATCCATTCGCTGTGGCGCTGCATTGGGTCGCCGAGAGTCTCCTTCCACTTAGCGCGGTTTTCGAGGGTTGCACCTTCAGCGATGCAGCCGCCGGGCCAGCGCAGGAATCCGGGCTTTAGGTCGGCTATCATTTGCGCCACGTCGGGACGAAGGCCGTTGGGACGATTCATGAATGTCTTTTGCGGGAAAAGCGAAACATAGTCCACGTACACCTTGCCGGGCTTGTCGAATGTCAGCTGCAGGGTGGCGTCGGTGTCGGTAGACTTGGGAGTGAGCACAGCCTTGAATTCTTGCCACTTGTCGGCCTTGGCGAGGTCGAATGACTGCTGGGCCAGCACTTTGCCCTTTTGAGAAACGATTTTCGCTGTCACCTTGCCGGTGTAATCCTGAGGATTAACGTAGAATCGGAGGTCATAATTGTCCTTGCCGATGATGCGCATGCCCCAGTAGCCGGAGTTCTCCAGCGTAACGCCGGGGGCGGCCATTTCAAGGCGCATGGCGTTGGGGGTGGCGGGGTCAAGCTGGTTTTCAGTGGTGACGTCGTAGGCGGCGTTGCCGATCACCTTCCAGCCATCCATTTTCAGGGAGTCCATGTCCCATTTGATTTTCCAGTCGCGGTAGTTGCCGTGCTCATAGTTGAGGCTGTGTGGAGCCACGGCCCAGCCATCAACGAAGGTGGTGCCGGAAGGAATCACATGTTCCTCAAAATTGCGGTTTTTTACCAGCTCGGCGTAGAGTCCGCCGTCGCCGGCATGGTTGATCTCTTCGAAGAAGATGCCATAGAGGCTTTCCGGCACGTCATGCCCCTTTTTCTGCAGGTCCACTGAGATTTCCTGGGCGGAAACAAAGCAACCGCATGCCAGCATCGCTGCGATGGAGGCGGGTTTTAGAAATTTCATGAGTAAAGAATTTAAGTTATTTGGCGTAAAGTTAGCGATAGTTTTTAGGAATATCAAAATAAATGCGAATTTTACCGACAGGTTGGCGCAAAACGTCTATAAAATTCCAGTATTAACATATGTTTGCTTTTTTTCGGCTAAAACAAAGCGGGCCTGCGGCAACAATCCGCAGGCCCGCTGGAGGGTGGATTATAGCTTGATTACAGCATAACCTTCTTCGTGTATTCGCCTACGGCCACTATGTGGAAGCCTCCCGGCAAAGAGACGCGGCAATCGCCGGCCGCGGTGTAAACGAGCTTGCCATCGACGGAATAAATGCTTACTTGCTGGCCGCGGGCGCCGCTTACGATGATTTCATTGCCCACGGCCTTCACTGAATAGCTTGCGCTTACGGACTGCAGTGATGATGTCTCGGACCAGGCCTCGGAAAGCTCAGATTCACCGGGCTCGTAGACAGCCGTTACGTGGTAAACGTTGGCAGCCGCTGCGCGGGAAGCCGCGGGGGCGGCATCCAGGTAAGAGGGCTCGGTGAGGACTTCAGAGTTAATTTTCTGGCCGTTGCGGTATACGTTGTAGCCTACGAAGGCCAGAGGGTTGATCGATCCGTGGGGAGTGAACGTGACGTCGTCGATCATGAGCATGAAATTCTCCTTAGCCACCGACGCGAAGGCAAATCTTTGTGTGCCGGCGGGCAGTTCGGCCGTGTATGGGGTGTAGGCGGATTCGGATCCGTTCATCACTGTGTACACAAGCTGCGTGCCGTTGTCGCCGAATGTCGTGAGGAGCTCAAAGTCTTCGGGATTGTTGGAATCGCTTTCGCTCACCCATATCTGCAGATTCTCGGGGTGGTCGCCATCGCCGTCATTGTAAGCCTGGGCATAGAAGGATATTGTCTGCGCCTTGCCGTTGAGCGTTGGAGAGATGGCCCAGTCGTTGACGAAATATTCATCGTTGCGGTACATGCTTGCCAGGAAGTGCTTTCCGCTGTGGGCATTGCCGGCGCCGGAGAAGCGAGTGGAAGTGTCCCACACGAAGAATCCGGCTGGAGAAAGGGCGGGATGCTTGGGTATCGATGGGCCAATCACCGGTCCATTGCCGCTCCACATGATATATCCTATGCCCTCGCCGTCAAGGTCGAGGAGAGTCCAATCTCCAAATTCATCGGCGAATGTTTCTGCGGTCTCAAAGTCCTCGGTCATCTCCATGCCCTGGGGCACGGTGGTGTCGATGGCGTCCCATGAGAGGTGGGTGCCCTGGCTGTCGACTATGCCCTGCACATTCGCTACGCCGTCGAAGCTGTTTACCTTGCGCTTCACGCAGAGGGTCTCGCTGACGTTGTTGGCCATATTCATATCCTGCGCATATTCGATTTCCACGCGGTATTCGGCCTTGGTGCCGTGGAACATGGTCAGGGTCTGGTCAAAGGCCAGGCTTGTGGTCTGGTTGGCTTCAAGGGCGGGGATATCCTTCGATTCAGCAACCTCGCCGTCGCGGCAGAGCACGGCCTTGGCGCCCGATACGGTTTTTGCTCCATCGTTCTTTACGGTCACGTTCACCTTATAATTCTGCCCATGCGTCACCTGCGCGGGGGCGAAGAAGCTATCCACCATGAGGTCGTAGGCCAATGCCTCCGCGATGGAGATATTGTCAAGGACCACGCCGGAGATTCGGTTGATTTTTGCCTGGAATATTATTTGCACGACCTTGCCCTTGTAGGCTGCAAGGCTGTAGCGGAATTTTGTCCACTGGCCCACTTCCATGTCGGTGTGCTTGATGAGCGCGAGCTGCTCGGTCTTGCCATCCGCCCGCACGAACACGGTGATTGTGTTGTCGTCGTCTTTGAATCTATAGTTCCAGAATTCAAGCAGGGGGCCTTCGGCGTTGGTGAGGTCGATTTTTCCGGTGAGCAAATCGCCGGTTTGGCCGTAAGCTTCGCCGATGCCGCAGAAGAGCGCGCCGTCATAGTCTTGCGGCATAGCGTCGTCCACGCCTTGCCTTACCGACCATGCAACGCCCTTTGTATTGTCGGAAGCGAACACATAGTCATTGCCTTGGCCTGACATCTTCACGGGCATTTGATAGGGAGCGCCGATGGCCATAAGATCAGAAAACTCCGAGTACGGGCCCATCATGCCGCGGTTGAAGGCGGCCACCGTGTAGCTGACGAAGGTCTGCTTTGAGGGGTCGTAAAGAGCCTTTATGGTCTTTTCGTTTTCAGGGAAAGGCTCAAGGAAGCTCGTCTCATATCCGCCCATGGCGCTGCGGCTATAGATGTTGTATTTCACGTTTTCGGCCTTGATTTCAGTGCCCTGGATATCGCGGGTGACGGGGTCCCAGAACACGCGCACCATTCCGGGCTCATCGGTCTCCTCCACGTTCACCTTGGCGGGGGCCGCGGCGCCGTATGGGCCAACGAAAATCTTGCCCGAAGCGGTGCCCTTTCCTTCACCGCCCTCATCGTTGAAGGGGGTCAGGACGTAGGAATACATGCCAATGTGCTGGAGCTCGTCGGTGTATTTCACCACTTCGCCGGGCTGCACGGTGAAGGTCTTCACTATATCGCCGTCGCGCTGCAGGTTCACGCTGTAGGGCTGGGAGATGGGGTCGCCTACGTAGGTCTTTGCGGCGGCTTTGAAAGAGATGTCGACCGAGAAGGCGCCGGTGGGCTCGGGCACAAAGCTCACCTCTTCCAAAGCGGCGGGCGAGGCGGGGCTGACACCCTGTTCCATGGATATGCTCATGCAATAGAGAGTCATCTTATTCTTTTCCGAAATTGCGTGGACGCCTATGTGCCATTCGCCGGAAGTGGGCACCTGCACCACAGCCTCTGCCTTAGGCGTGGGATCGTTCTTAAATGGAATTTTTGTGGCGGTTGGCCCAACAGCCTGAATGGTCATTGCCTCGGCTGTAGCGGCATTGCCGAGGTAGATTTCGTATTTCTCTTCATTGTATGAATTGTACGATCCTATTTCCACTTTCAGCTCATAGGCTTTCCCGGCTTGGAGATTCAGGGCCGGCGTGATTAGCCAGTCATCACCGGGGTTGGTTCTGTGATAGCCATAGCGGGCGCCTACGGTTGAGGCCGTCCAAGTCTTGCCGTCATTGTTGACATCAATCACAGTCATGTCGTCAAGGGCCGTCTCTGAGCGCAGGTCCTTGTGATAGGGCAAATCTTCGCCCGCCCAGGCAAACGACAGGGCGGCGCCCACCAGAGTGGGCAGAGAGAGTAAGCGTTTTTTTATCAAGCGTTGATTGTTATTTGTGAATATTGAAAACCTTATCCATTGGAAATTAATGAAGGCATAGGAGAATGCCGCCTTGAGAGCAGGCATACGTCGCATTCACCGCAAATATAGGGATAATTTTATAAAATTAAACAAAATTCATTAATATTTTTAAATATTTCAACTTTAAAACGCCAAAACGCAACAATTGTTCACGCCGGCCTCCCAAAAATCAATTTCAATATTTTTATGCTACTTTTTTTGATTTAAAAAAGAAATTGCTATCTTTGCGGTGTTATATAGATAAACGATAGAATGTTATGAAAAAGGAGACAAAAGGGCAACAGCAGCCTGCGCTCCAGCAAAGCTCGGATAAGCCAAAGCAGGCGCCTCGCATCCATCTTCGCGTCATCACCGAAGAAGAGCGCGAGCTGTACAGAGTGCCGGTATACGACTATCTGTTGCCGTAAATAAGCCAGAAATGAATCAATTCTATGAATCAAAATTTTTAATGCGAAGTCAAGATCCTTCTACACTCCGCATATTTGATTTATGGACATTTAAATCGAAAAAAAGCAACAAACGATTTATTGTTGAAGTCGAGAATTTCGACCATGATTTTCTCGGCATAAAATTTTATTGGAAAGCTGTTGCAGACAGTAAAAATCGTTATTCAATATTGACCAACGACTATGAGCCACGAAGAATTGTATTGTCCTGTATCAATGTAATGATGCATTATTTTAATAAGAATCCATTTGTTTCTTTTGGCTTTGTTGCGTCGCCGGATTCTAATCCTAAGGCAAATTGTTCCAATAAACGCATGCGTCTATACAGGAGAATGATGCTTACATATTTTGGCCCTCAAACATTTACGCAAAGATATGATTCAAAAAATGAGTTATATGTGTTGGTGAACAATGAAATGTTGAAGAGAGGAGAATTTACATTGAGAATGATAGAGGAAGAGATTTCGGTGCTTTTTGTCGGGGAATTCGACCTTTCTGAAGAATGAGGACCGCAAATTTTTGATTTTCGCGGAGCATGGCGGGTATGTCGGCAAATTTTCGTAAATTTGCAGTCTGAATCAGAATTGAAAAGAATAAGGATATGAAACCGACATTGCTCGTGCTCGCGGCCGGAATGGGCAGCCGCTACGGTGGACTTAAGCAGCTCGATGGCGTAGGCCCCGCCGGCCAGACCATTATGGACTATTCAATCTACGATGCCATTCGCGCCGGATTCGGCAAGGTGGTGTTCGTGATAAGGAAAGACTTTGAGAAGGATTTCAACGAGATAATCCTGTCAAAATACAAGGGCCATATCCCGGTGGAGGTCGCTTTCCAAAGCATCGACGACCTGCCCGCGGGGTTTTCCGTGCCGGAGGGCAGAGTAAAGCCCTGGGGCACCGGCCATGCCATCCGCGCCGCCCGCAATGTAGTAGCTGAGCCCTTCGTGGTGATAAATGCCGACGATTTCTATGGGCGAGACGCTTTTGAGGTGGTGGCCAAGCAGTTGGCGCATCAGCGAGATGAATATTCAATGGTTGGCTTCCGCATTGGCAATACAATGACCGAGAATGGCTCTGTTTCGCGCGGAGTATGCTCAGTTGATGCCGACGGCAACCTTGCGAGCGTAGTGGAGCGCACTGCCATTGCCTACGATGCCGACCGCAACATCAAATTCGCTGATGAGAATGGAGTAGAGCAGACCCTTGAGCCAAACACTCCCGTGTCTATGAACTTTTGGGGGTTTGGCCCAGACCTGTTCGGTTATCTTGAAAGGGAATTCCTATCCTTCCTTCAGGCCAAAGGCTCGGAGATGAAGAGCGAATTTTATATTCCCACTGTAGTGAGCACGCTGATTGCCAACGGAGAGAAGAGCGTAAAGGTGCTCGACACTGAATCGCAATGGTTCGGCGTGACATACCCTGAGGACCGCCCCACGGTGGTGGCCAGCCTGGCAGAGCTGCACGCCAAGGGAGCATACCCCGAAAAAATGTTTTGACGGTAATGGAATTTGAACTGCAGGCTACAGCGCCCGGCTCTGCCGCAAGGGCCGGGCTTATCACCACTGCGCATGGGCAGATTGAGACCCCAATATTCATGCCCGTGGGCACTGTGGGTAGCGTAAAAGCTGTGCATTTCCGTGACTTACGCGATGATGTTAAGGCGCAAATTATCCTGGGTAACACCTATCACCTGTATCTGCGTCCGGGCATGGACGTGCTGCGCAAGGCCGGCGGCCTGCACAAATTCAACGGCTGGGATCGTCCCATACTTACCGACAGCGGCGGCTTCCAAGTGTTCTCGCTAAGTCAAAACCGCAAGCTGACGGAAGAAGGCGCCCGATTCCGCAGTCACATCGATGGCTCTTTGCATATGTTTACGCCTGAAAATGTCGTAGACATCCAGCGAATAATAGGAAGCGACATCATGATGGCCCTCGACGAATGCCCTCCCGGCACTTCCGACTATGATTATGCCCGAAAGTCACTGGACCTCACCCTGCGATGGCTCGACCGAGGCTATAAGCATTATAAAGAGACCGAAGGCCTCTACGGCTACGGCCAATCATACTTTCCGATCGTGCAGGGATGCATCTACCCTGACCTGCGGCGTGAATCGGCAAGGCATGTAGCGGCCTTGGGCGCTGACGGAAACGCCATTGGAGGCCTGGCCGTGGGAGAGCCCGCCGAGAAGATGTATGAAATGATAGAGGTGGTGAATGAGATACTCCCCGCCGACAAACCGCGCTACCTTATGGGCGTGGGCACTCCCGTGAACATTCTCGAGGCTATCGACCGCGGAGTGGATATGATGGACTGCGTAATGCCCACGCGCAACGGCCGCAACGGCATGCTCTTTACGCGCCACGGCACGATGAATATGCGCAACAAGAAATGGGCCGAAGATTTCTCACCCCTCCAGGAAGACGGGGCGTCATGGGTGGACCGCGCCTACAGCAAGGCCTACGTGCGTCATCTATTCATCGCCAACGAGCTCCTGGCCCTGGAAATAGCCTCGCAGCACAACCTCGCCTTCTACCTCTGGCTCGTAGGCGAGGCCCGCCGCCGCATCCTCGCCGGCGACTTCGCCTCCTGGAAAGCCGAAATGGCCGAAACCCTCTCCCGCAGAATATAATACCCCTTTGTCCTTCTTGAAAAAAAGAAGAGCGTATATGCTAAAAAGCGGAGCGCAATCGGCTGGATTGCGCTCCGCTTTAGTATTGTTGGATAGTGTTGGCTATCGTTGGGGGTCGATTGTTACTTCACTTCCTCAAAGTCGACGTCGGTTACGTGGTCATCGCCGGGGGCTTGCTGTCCGGGCTGGGGGCCTGCTTGGCCGCCGGCCTGCTGCTGGGCCTGTGCCTGGGCGTTGAGGATGTCCTGCTGGGCTGCGCCGAAGGCGGTTTCGATTTCCTTCATTGCGGCGTCGCAAGCGTTGACGTCCTGTGCCTTGTGGGCTTCTTCGAGCTTGTTGATTGCGGCCTCGATTGCCGAGCGCTTGTCAGCGGGAATCTTGTCGCCGAATTCCTGCAGCTGCTTGCGGGTTTGGAATACCATTGCGTCGGCCTTGTTGAGGGTCTCGATGCGCTGCTTTTCCTTCTCGTCGGCTGCGGCGTTGGCGGCTGCCTCGTCCTTCATGCGCTTGATTTCGGCGTCGGTAAGGCCTGATGATGCCTCGATGCGGATGCTCTGCTCCTTGCCGGTGGCCTTGTCCTTTGCGCTTACGTTGAGGATGCCGTTGGCGTCAACGTCGAACGTAACCTCAATCTGCGGGATGCCGCGCGGAGCGGGAGCGATGCCGTCGAGGTGGAATTTGCCAAGGGTCTTGTCGTCCTTTGCCATCGGGCGCTCGCCCTGCAGCACGTGGATTTCAACCGAAGGCTGATTGTCGGCCGCGGTGGAGAATGTCTCGCTCTTGCGCACAGGGATTGTGGTGTTGGCGTCGATAAGCTTTGTCATCACGCCGCCGAGGGTCTCGATGCCGATTGACAGAGGCACAACGTCCAAAAGCACGATGTTCTCCTTAACGTCGCCGGAGAGGATGCCGCCCTGGATGGCTGCGCCTACGGCCACTACCTCGTCGGGGTTGACGCCCTTTGAAGGCTCCTTGCCGAAGATTTTCTTTACGATGTCCTGGATGGCGGGGATACGGGTGGAGCCGCCTACGAGGATCACCTCGTCAATGTCGCTTGCCTTCAGGCCTGCGTCCTCAAGCGCCTTGTTGCAAGGAGCGATGCAAGCCTGAATGAGGCTGTCGGCCAGCTGCTCAAACTTGGCGCGGGTAAGGGTCTTTACCAAGTGGCGAGGCACACCGTCGACCGGCATGATGTACGGCAGGTTGATTTCGGTGGATGTGGAGCTTGAAAGCTCGATCTTTGCCTTCTCGGCTGCTTCCTTCAGGCGCTGCAGGGCCATCGGGTCCTTGCGCAGGTCTACGCCGTATTCGCTTTGGAATTCGTTGGCCAGGTAGTCGATGATTACATGGTCAAAGTCGTCGCCGCCGAGGTGGGTGTCGCCGTTGGTGGAGCGCACTTCAAATACGCCGCCGCCAAGCTCAAGGATGGAGATATCGAATGTGCCGCCGCCGAGGTCGAACACTGCGATCTTCTGGTCCTTGTCGCTCTTGTCGAGGCCATATGCCAGGGCTGCTGCGGTAGGCTCGTTTACGATGCGCTTTACCTTAAGGCCTGCGATTTCGCCGGCCTCCTTGGTGGCCTGGCGCTGTGAGTCGTTGAAGTATGCGGGCACGGTGATCACGGCCTCGTCAACAGTCTGTCCGAGGTAGTCCTCAGCGGTCTTCTTCATCTTTTGCAGGATCATTGCCGAGATTTCCTGCGGGGTATATACGCGGCCGTCGACAGATACCTGCGCCATGCCGTTGGCGTTCTTTGATACGGTGTAGGGCACGCGCTTTACATCCTCAAGCACGTCGTCGTAGCGCTCGCCCATGAAGCGCTTGATTGAGTAGATTGTGCCTTCGGGGTTGGTGATGGCCTGGCGCTTGGCGGGGTCGCCCACTTTGCGCTCGCCGTCTGATACGAATGCTACGATTGAAGGAGTGGTGTTGCGTCCTTCGCTATTTGGAATTACTACGGGGTCTTTGCCTTCGAGGACTGACACGCATGAGTTGGTGGTGCCAAGGTCGATGCCTATAATCTTTCCCATGATGTTTTTGATTTAATGCGTTTTTATATGTTGTTTATTTTTTGTCTATTGCGTATTCGCATCCTTTGCTGATGCGGTTTCAATTACCTAATAAACAAATGTCGCACCAAAATGTTTTTCCCGTTAAGTCTTTTTAAGGCGAACGCTATGCTAATAGCTTTAAATTTAATTGAATATGGAGATCTTCCACCCCCTTGGCCCTCTGACGCGGCAGTGCGACATCGCGTCGCTTTCGCGTCATTTTTGCGCCTATTCCGTCAGCGCTTGAGCTCTGAATACCTGTGCTTGCCGCCCAGATAGTATGCCTTGAGTATGTCGACGCGCGCATCCTCACGCTCGTCAAGCAGGTCAACGGCCGGATGCTGCGAATAGGCCTTCCTCATTTTTGAAAAATCGCGATGGGCCCGCCATATCGCCCCGGCGTTCTTGAAGTCGAGCGCGGCCATGAATTTCGTCCATGCCAATGTGTCAAGCAGCCGGCGCGCCAGCAGCTTTCTCCCGCGGGTGCTGTCCGGAAGGTTCTTATGCAGCATCAGCAGCGAGTTGCGGAAATTCAGGTAAGTTTTCTTTGGATTTGACGCCGGCAACGACCCGCCTCCAAGGTGATAGACCACTGCCTGCGGCACCGCGGCTATTTTTCCGCCCGCCAGCATCAGCCTCCAGCAAAGGTCAATTTCCTCCATATGCGCGAAAAACGCCTCATCCAGGCCGCCGGCCCGCAGATATGCCTCGCTGCGCACCATAAGCGCCGCGCCGGTCGCCCAAAACACCTCCATAGGCTCGTCATATTGCCCGCGGTCTTCCTCGCACACGCTGAATATGCGCCCCCGGCAAAAGGGATATCCATGCCTGTCAAGAAATCCGCCGCAAGCTCCGGCGTACTCAAATTTCCCCTTTTCGGCATAGCTTAGTATCTTTGGCTGTGCTGCCACAGTCTCGGGGTGCGCTTCCATGTACTCCAGCATAGTCTCAAGCCATCCCGCCGCTGGCGCGGCGTCGGAGTTCAGAAGTACGGTGTATTCATATCTCGTAGCCTCAATCGCCCGGTTGTATCCCCCGGCAAACCCATAATTCTTGTCGAAGGCCAGTATTTTCGCCTCCGGGGCTATTTCCCCTACAGTCTGAATCGATGCGTCGGCGCTGCCGTTGTCGGCAATAATCACGTCAGCCAGCTCGAGGTTTGTATTGGCCATAACTTGCGGCAGAAATTCCCGCAGGAGTTTCTCGCCGTTCCAGTTAAGTATGATTACTGCCGCTTTTTTCATCACCCTTCGCTCTTTATTTCCACGGGTATCTTCCATCTCTTGTGGCTCCATAGCCATAGTGCCGGCTCCCGCTCGATGTTGGCCTGCAAAAGCCGCGTATATTCATCCGTAACGGCCATCGGCTCTGTGTCGGCCACATTTTCAGCGATAAGGCGAATTGTGATTTTGTAATGCCCCCGGCTCACTTTGTGCATATCCCAGTACACCGCCGCCATGCCAAGGCGCCTTGCCACGGTCTCAGTGCCGGTAATCATCGCGGTGGGGTGGTGGAGGAAGGTTGTCACATAGGTCGGGTCGCCGTGGCTCGGCTTCTGGTCCGACATGAACCCAGTGATCGATGGAATCCCGTCGCGTCTCAGCGTAAGCAATTCGCGCAGCGTCCGCTGCTTGGGTAAGGAAATGGGATTGAATCTTCCGCGCACCCTCAGCATCAGGGCGTCAAACCATTCATCCCTTAGCGGGCGGTACACTTGGCAGAAGGCCGTTCCCTCGCCGGTCAAGGCGTAGTTCGGCAGCGCGCTCCAAAGGGTGATGGACGGCGCCCATTCCCAGTTGAAGCAGTGCGAAAAATATGCCGCGATCGACCGCCCTTCCCCCAGCAGGCGGTCCACTGTCTCCATGCCCTCGAATTGCATCCTCCGCATCATCTCCTCATCGCTGATATGCAGAAGCTTTATTGTTTCTACAAGATAGTCGGTGAAATTTCGGTAGAATTTATGGGCAATAGTGCGCAGTTCCTTTTCCGATTTCTCGGGAAAAGATTCCCTAAGATTCTTATTCACCACCTTGCGCCTGTACCGCACAAGATAGTACGCCAGCGCAAACATCACATCGCTAAGCGCATACAGCGCCCAAAACGGCATACGGGCTGCAAATTTCAGCAATGCGTATAGGATAGCGTGGAGAATCTTCATACAGTTATCCCTTTGAATTCCAGTGTGTCAGGGTCAAGCTCCGTGAGCTTGACTCGCGCTATTTTGTTGGCCAGCGTCTCGTCTGCCGGCACATGCACGCGCAGGTAATTGTCAGTGAATCCCGACATTAGGCCATCGGCCGATACGGTATGCTCAATCAGCGCCGGGCGCGTCGTTCCGACGTATTTCCCGCAAAATTCCCGCAGCTTTGTCTCGCTCACCATCAGCATCTCATGGTCGCGACGCTGTTTTTCTTGCGGCGTCACGGTGTAGTCTATCGAAAGCGCGCGCGTCCCCGGCCGCTCACTGTAAGGGAAAACGTGTAGCCTCGATATGGGCAACGATTCCACAAAGGTCTTCGATTCCTCGAATAGCTCAGGCGTTTCGCCCCGAGCCCCCACTATCAAGTCAACGCCAATGAAAGCGTCGGGCATCGCCTTGCGTATGCGCTCAATCTTATGCCTGAACAGTTCGGTGTCATATCTGCGCCGCATAAGCCTTAGCACCTCATTGCTCCCGCACTGAAGCGGGATGTGGAAATGTGGCATAAACGCCCTTGACCTCGCGCACCAGTCGATTATCTCGTCAGTCAGCAGGTTCGGCTCAATCGAGGATATGCGGTAGCGCTCTATCCCTTCCACCTCGTCAAGGGCCTTGATTAGGTCGATGAACTTGTCATCGCGTCCCTTGCCGAAATCACCGATGTTTACGCCGGTTATCACTATCTCCTTGCCGCCTTCCGCCGACGCCTTCCTAGCCTGGGCCACAAGCTCCTCGATGCTTCCGCTGCGGCTGCGACCGCGCGCCGCCGGTATCGTGCAGTAGCTGCACCAATAGTCGCATCCGTCCTGCACCTTTAGGAAATACCTTGTGCGGTCGCCTCGCGAGCACGAAGGCGCGAACTCGCGGAAATCCTTCGCCTCGGTGTGCAGAATTTCCGGCCGCCCGCTGCCGGTCAAAGCGTCAGCATTTTGCCCACTGCCGTCAGCTGGCTTTTCCTGCCGCTCGCCTTGCCG
>JAMPBQ010000001.1:0-30438 GCA_023666615.1 Clostridium sp.
TAGATTTAAGGTAAGAAGATTATTCGTCGTGATGACGGATAATTTTTTTTGTGCCATAGCTTCAGGGCAATATTTTCAGCAATCCTTATCCATTGGATTGCAGGCATATGCGCAATTGGCGCTTTGAGGAGAAATAAAAATTTCGCATCAAAATGGCGCGCGCATTGATTTTATTCGTAACTTTGTGACCATCTATTTCGCGAAAGACATGAAAAAAGAAGTCGAATATAAGGGCCTCAAATTTGAGCCATACATCACCAAGGAGCGCATCGACGCGCGAGTGCGTGAGCTTGCCAGCCAAATCAGCGAAGATTTCCGCGACAAGGATCCGCTCTTCCTGTGCGTCCTCACCGGCGCCTTCCCCTTTGCCAGCGACCTTTTCCGCGCCGTCGACATCGACGCCGAAATATCATTCATACGCCTTCAGAGCTACCAAGGCATGAGCTCAACCGGAGTGGTGAAGCAAGTGCTGGGCCTGGGCGATGAAATAAAGGGCCGCAACGTGGTGATTGTAGAGGACATCATCGACACTGGCCACACAATGCACAATCTCGTGGCGCTGATAAAGGAGAAAGGCGCGGCCGACGTGAAGATCGCCACCCTGCTGTTCAAGCCCTCCGCCCTGGTGCGCCCCGTAAAGCC
This sequence comes from Clostridium sp., assembly GCA_023666615.1. Taxonomy (GTDB): domain Bacteria; phylum Bacteroidota; class Bacteroidia; order Bacteroidales; family Muribaculaceae; genus CAG-873. The sequence goes on from JAMPBQ010000001.1 coordinate 643, forward strand.
GGACTACATCGGCTTTGAGATACCCACGAAGTTCATAATCGGCTACGGCCTCGACATTGACGGGAAGGCGCGCAACCTCGAGGACATCTACGTGCTGAAGGACGACAAATAAGCAAATCCAATACCATAACCTATGCACAACATCGTGATTTTTGGCGGCCCCGGCAGCGGCAAGGGCACGCAAAGCAAAAAGATTGCCGAGAAGTACGGCCTGTTCCACATCTCCACCGGCGACGTACTCCGCGACCACATAGCCCGGCGCACCGACATCGGCAAGGTGGCTGACAGCTACATCAGCCAAGGCGCGCTCATCCCCGACCGCCTCATGATCAAGATTCTTGAGGATTTGCTGATAAGCCGCAAGGAGGACACAAAGCACGGCGTAATCTTCGACGGCTTCCCCCGCACCCTCCCGCAGGCCGAAGAGCTTGACAAGCTCGTGGAAAGCGTGGGCACAAAGATTGCCGCGGTAGTGGGCCTTGAGGCGCCTGACGAGGAGCTGACCGAGCGCATGCTGAAGCGCGGGCTGGAATCGGGCCGCAGCGACGACAACGCGCAGGCCATCAAGCAGCGCTTGGCCGTGTACCACAAGCAGACGCAGCCCCTGATTGAATACTACAGCCGCTCAGGCCGCTACCACGCCATCCAGGGCGTAGGCTCAATCGACGCCATCTTCGATGAAATCTGCGCCGTAATTGACACTACAAAATAAGCGGGCGCGTCCATAGCATACGGATATTCAGCCGCAAAACAGGCGGCCGCAAATCATGTCGCCTCCCTTTGAGGGGCATTTGCAAATTTTTTTCTGAAAAAACGAGGGCAATATTTTGTCGTTTCAGAAAAAGGTTGTAACTTTGCACTGCAAAACCGATATATGGTGAGCATAGCTCAGTTGGTTAGAGCGTCGGATTGTGGTTCCGAAGGTCGTGGGTTCGACCCCCACTGTTCACCCTCCGATTTTACGAGGCATCACTTGCAAGTGATGCCTTTTTCAATGGCCACGCATGAAGCCTCGCTGCCCCAAATTAACGCGCCAAAGACGCGTCCCCGCAAATATTGGCAGCGCAAGGAGGATTGCGCCCCTGAATTAGCGCGCCCAAGGCGCCTTCCCGCAAATATTGCCCTGCTTTTAGTATATAAATTTTTATGGTAGACGCTGATTTAAAGAGGATGCTGCTTGAAGAGGCGGCCCGCATAGACAGCCCGGAGTTCATTGGGGAGGACCCGGTGCAATTTCCGCGCATGTTTGAGGACGCGCGCGACATAGAGATCGCCTCGCTGCTGTGCTCAACCATTGCCTGGGGCAACCGCAAGATGATATGCCGCAGCTGCCAAAAGATGCTTTCGCTGATGGACATGCAGCCATACAGATATATGATGGACGAAGGCTACGAGGACCTCCCCGACCAAAACATCCACCGCACCTTCTTTGCAAAGAATCTTCGGCATTATCTGCGCGGCTTGCGGCGCATCTACTCCGCGCATGGATCGCTGCAGGGATTCGCCCATGCCTTGGGCATCGCCTCCGACCAATTCCCCGCATGGAAGCTCGTAGAGGGAATAAACCGCGAGCTTTGCCTGGCTAACGATGGATTGGCCGACAGCCGCTGCCTGCCCCAAAACACAGAAAACACCGCCCTCAAGCGCGTAAACATGGCCCTGCGATGGCTTGTGCGCAAGGACGGCATCGTGGATTTGGGCATATGGGACGTAATCACCCCCGCACAGCTTTACATCCCCCTGGACGTGCATGTCGCCCAGACTTCACGCAACCTTGGCCTGCTGCAGCGACGCTCCAACGACCGTCGCGCCGTGGCCGAGCTCACCGACACTTTGCGTGAGGTGAAACCCGACGACCCCGTCTACCTCGACTACGCCCTCTTCGGCATAGGCATGAACCTGTAGCCTCCCCCCTCTACGGCGCGGTCGCATGGCGAGCGGCACGCCCCGCCAGCGCATAGGCATGCAGCGGCATATACTGAATTTTGAGTATTTTCAAGAACACGAAAAAGCGATAATTTTGCACCGAAATTATCACAATAGTACATGTTCTTGCCTAAAATACATTTTAAAGACTTAATTTTCACAATATTCCTCTTTTTGTCGCCGCTATGCGCGCTGGCGGCGGAGAGACTGTCGGTACACATCACCGAAAAAGGCAGCGGCGAAGCGGTGGATTACGCCCTCTGCACATTGCGCTCCGACGCCACAAAGGCGTCAAAGAGCGTAATTACCGATGACAAGGGCTGCGCTGTGTTTGAGGACGTCGCACCCGGCGCCTATACAATAGAGTTAAGCTTCATGGCGCACACCTTCAAGAAGAAAATATTGGTGGGCCAGGCTAAGGAGCAAACCGTGAATATGCAGGCCGACATCGACCCCAACACCCTCAAAGAGGTGGTAATCACCGCCAAGGAAGGCGGACAAATGACATCTTCATCCGTGATTGGCCGGGAAGCCATAGGCCATATCCAGCCATCAAGCTTCGCCGACCTCCTTGAGCTTATCCCCGGCGGATCGGCAAAAGACCCAAAGTTCGGCTCGGCTCAGACGATACGCCTTCGCGAGGCCGACCCCGTTTCATCCTACTCCACATCCTCCCTTGGCACGCAATTCATGGTAGATGGAGTGCCGATGAGCAACGACGCCAACATGCAGCGCACCCCAATCTCCACAAACATAGGCAATTCCTTCACAAGCGAAGGCATTGACATGCGCACAATCTCAACCGACAACGTTGAGAAAGTGGAAATCGTAAGAGGCATCCCCTCTGTGGAATACGGCGACCTCACAAGCGGCCTGGTGAAGATAGAACGCAAACGCGGCGGAAACAACATCGACGCCCGATTCAAGGCGGATATGTCGAGCAAGCTTTTCTCACTGGGAAAGGGATTTGAATGGGGCGCGGGCACTCCCGGGCGCTTTACGCTCAATGCCGACCTGAGCTATCTCGATGCCGCAAACGACCCGCGCAACACGCGCCAAAATTACAAGCGCTTCACCGGCAGCCTGCGCTCGCAGAAGCAATTCGGCAGCTCATCCGGCTATTCATTCCGCATCGGCGCCGCCGTGGACTATACAGGAAGCTTTGACAACGTGAAATCAGACCGCGACCTCAACGACGGCAATGGCGGCCCGATTGAGACTTATAAGTCAACCTACAATCGCTTTGCGGCCTCTCTTGACTTCAAGATGCTGTCCGGCTTTGCGCGCTTCTTCCGCTCGCTCGACATCACCGCCTCGTTCACATCCGAGAACGACCGCATTGACCGCTGGAAGATAGTGGAGCTTGGCATGGACACTCCCGTATGCACCGCCACCACCCCCGGCCGCCACGACGCCACCATCGTGCCCTACGCCTACGAAAGCACCCTCACCGTGGAGGGCAAGCCCGTCTACGCCTATGTCAACCTCGTGAGCAATTGGGGATTCACGCCCGGCAATCAGGACATCGGATTCAAGCTTGGAGGCAATTGGTCAATGTCGAAGAACAACGGCCGCGGCTCCATTTTTGACCTCACAAGGCCCTTCTCCATAGACATGAACGTGCGCCCGCGAGTGTTTAAGGACATTCCGGCTATCAACCAGGGCCACGTCTTTGTAGAGAACAATACGATGCTGCATTTTGGAGGCTTCACCGCAAGGATTATGGCCGGCGTGCGCGCCATGACACTCCTCGGCCTAGACAGCAAGTACAGCTTGGCCGGCAGCTGGAAATTCGACCCCCGCGCAAACGCACGCATAGAAATGCCAGGCTTCGACCTCGGCGGGCGTCAGTTCAAGGCGGCCATCGCCGCGGGCTGGGGGCGCCACACCAAATTCCCCACCGCCGAACAGCTATATCCCGACCCCATTTGGTACGACATCAACGAGATGAATTATTGGCCGTCCGACCCCGCCCTGCGCCGCGTCGTGGCCAACGTGTACAAGACCGACCCAACTAACTTCCAGCTCGACGCCGCGCGCAATGAAAAGGCTGAAATTACCCTTGACCTGTCATGGAACGGCTATATGATGTCAACCACGGTGTTCCGAGAGGACATGACCTCAGGCTTCCGCAACAGCAACCTGCCGCGCATCTACAACTATCGGACTTACGACATCACCGGCATCGACCAGTCCGCCCTTGGCGGCATGCCCCCTCGGCTTGAGGATGTTCCCTACACCGACGAGGCGCTGATCGTGGCCCAAAATTTCATCACCAACGGCAGCCGCACGCTCAAGACCGGCGTGGAATTCACCCTCGCCACCCCGCGCTACAGGGCCATAGCCACGAGATTCAGCGTAAGCGGCGCTTATTTCCGCACCCGCTACCAAAACAGCCAACCGGAATATTACAAGCCCTCAGCCTCTGTAGGCGGAAAGGCATTCCCATATATTGGATACTACGCCAACACCGATAACTACCTGAGAGAGCGATTCAACACCAACTTCAACACCGATACGCAGGTGCCGCGATTCGGCCTGATTTTCTCCACATCCTTCCAGTGCGTATGGTTCACCGGCTCACAGTCGCAATGGCGCGACCCCAAGCCCATGGAGTACGTCGACAATCAAGGCAACCGCTATCCCTTCACCGACGCCAGCGCCGAGGACGGCGTGCTGCAGCAGCTGATACGCTCGTACAATCAAGTGTCATACATGTACAACCGCGTGCCCTTCTGCATGAACATCAACCTAAAGGTGTCGAAGACCCTCTACGGCGACCGCATCACCCTCGCGCTCTTCGCCAACAAGCTTCTCGACGTTTCCCCCTCCTATCGTTCAGCCCTTGGGGTGAAGGTGCGCCGCGAGGTTAACCCCTATTTCGGAATGGAATTGAACTTCAAGATATGAAAACGCTAAGATACATATGCGCTTGTTTGTCCTGCATGCTCATGGCATTGCCCTTCTCCGCCTGCAGCGACGACCCCGCCGACCTTTATGCGGAGGTGGAGATGATTCTCGCCACCGACGCCTCGGACCATATACAGATTGTGCGCCCCGACAACGGCCAGCCCACCACCTTTCTAACTGACATAAACAACAAGCGCGTCTACGAGATACCTACCTTCATCGACAACCGCGCCACAGTGCGCGTGGAGAAAGGCGTGTACGTCATGGCCTTTGACGCCGACGCCGTCATGCCTAACGGCGTTGTAAAGCGAGTGCGCATGCTGGGGCATTCTGTGATGCATGACGCGCTCACGTTCGACAAGGCGCGCCAGACCGTAACCCTCAAAATCATTTTCCTATGAAAGCATTGATGGCCATATTCCTTTTTTGCGCCGCGCAATGCTCATGGGCGTTCTCTCTCGATGCAGACAGCGTCTCCGACATCAACAGCCGCTCGGCCGCGGCCCTGTCTCTCTCGCACCGGGCCCGGGCGCCTTTCTATCAGGCCTCAGACGCCGACAAGTACTACCTGCAGCCTTATTCGCTCAGCGACATCAACGCATCATACATATGGCGCCATCAGGAACATGCCGCAGAGCCCTGGAACGGAGCGGGCGAGAGCCGCGGAGCCTTCGACGCCGACGCGTACCTGCGGCTCGGCAAAAGCTCTGTCGCAACGGCCGGCGCCGGCTACGAGACCGGCATGGTGCGCGATGTGCAGTGGAATTCCACGGCTGACTACGCCATGCTCTACCCCTACGTGGTGGCGGACAGCCTTGGCGGCGACCTGCACCGCGAGCAATACCGCTTCTTCGGAGGATTCGCATCGCAGGCTGGAAAGTTCGTGTATGGCCTGGGCGCTAAATACCGCGCCATCCACCAATACCGCGACTATGACCCGCGCCCGCGCAACATGGCCACCGACCTGTCAGTGTCCGCCTCGGGCAGCATGCGCATAGGCCGCCACGCCTTGGGCCTGGGAGCCGGCGTCCGCTTCTACAAGCAAGTGATGGATGTGGAATACTACAGCCAGGCCGGCGCAAACTCCACGCAATTCCATTTTACCGGACTTGGCCATACATTCGGCCGCATCGACGGCACATCCTACACCGAGACGCGCCACAAGGGCTTCGGCTACAGCGCCTCGGCATCCTGCCTGCCGGTGGACCGGAGTGGATTTATGGCCCAGGCTGAATTCAGCTTCCTGCGCATGAACAGGCAGATACATGAATTCAACGAGGCTCCGCTCACCACTCTGCGCACCTACTCCGCCTCCCTGCGGGCGGGCTGGCGCTTCGGCCGCGGCTCAGTGACGCATTTCCCCTACGCCGAAGCCGCATGGCAGCGCCGACGCGGGCATGAGGCCGTGGTTGACAATGGATATATGGGAGAGTTTCAGATCATTGACAAGCACGAAAAATACCACCTCAATGCGCTTTCGGCGCGTGCCGCATGGCTTATTTCCGCCGACAAAGGCCCCTGGACCTTCGAGGCCGAGCCCTCAGTAGGATACAACATAGAAAAAGAAGACTACGTGGAGCCATACGCCAAGCTGGAAATGACATCCCTATCCCCGTCGCTTAGCCTTCAGGCCACCCGCAATGGAGACCGATGGATGCTTAGCGCGACGCTCAACGCCTCAGCGCGGTTCTGCCTCGACAAGGACTTCGGCATCAGCTCCTCCCACATTCAAAAAGACATCTACGCATATGAAAGGATGCGATTCGACCGCGCCGCTGAGCAAGTGTGCTCCTTGAGCCCGGCCCTCACCCTGCAATACCGCCTCGACGGCATGGGCGCCCTCTATGGCCGCCTGGCCTATGCCGAGCGCCTGCACAGCCATGGGCCTGACCGAGGATTCGCCGTCACCCTGGGCTGGCGATTCTTCTGATATTCGGAATTTCTATAATAAAAATCAAATACAGCTAACCATTATGAAAGGTATTTACAAAATTTTCATCGGAGCTTTCGCCCTTTTGGCCGCCGCTTGCTCTGACGACCAGCCCGACAACATGGAAATCAACATCCCCGGCAATTCCAGCGGCTCTGAAGTGTCCCTCGACGTGCTCGGAGGATCAAGCACAATCGATTTTGAAGCCACAAGCGACTGGACCGCGGAAGTGTCTGAAGCGAAGGCTGACAACTGGCTGACCGTGTACCCCACGTCGGGCGGCGCAGGCAAGGGAAGCATCACCATCACCGTACAGCCCTTCGACGTGTACAGCTCCCCCAATGGCTCGCGCATCGGCTACGTGACCCTCACTTGCGGATCTTTCACCAAGAGCATAGCCATCGTGCAAAGCAATCCCGAGGCCGCCGAGGAGAAGAATAAGGAAGAGAACGCAAAGATTCGCCGCCGCGGCGGCGAGCTCGTCGTTGAGGTTCCCGCCCACGCCATCGGATACACAGTGGAGGTGGCTGATCCGTGGATTAGCGTCACCAGCCAGGAGACGGGCTCGTTCACGCTAAAATTTGATGAAAACCCCACAGCTGAGAGCCGCGCAGCCGAGGTGAAGGTTATGTCGGCCGGCGGCGATGCTGAGATCATCAACGTAAACGTAGAGCAGAGCTGGCGCGACGTTGAGCCCGGCGAAATCCTCATCGAGGAAATCTACTTCACCGGCACCCCGCTCCCCTCTACAGGAAAAACCAATACCAGAAATGTCGACCAGTACTTCCTGCTCACCAACAACACCGATGAGCTCCTCTACGCCGATCGGCTGCTAATCATTGAGTCCAAAAACGCAAATGCGGGCTCAACCTATAAGGAGTTTAAAGAACCGATAGTTGAACAATACTGTGAAGCCGGCATTGTGATGTGTGTTCCCGGAAATGGCACCGATGTGCCCCTGCAACCCGGTGAATCTTTGATTATCGCATCAAACGGCATCAATTACAAGGAGGGCTACAGCGGAAACAAAAATACGACGGTTGAAATCAATCCCGACGGCATTGACCTGTCAAAGGCAAACTTCGAGTGGTTCACACAGACAACCAACAGCACAATGGACGTTGACGTGCCCGAGGTCCCCAATATGGATATTTGGTTCGCCTACACCTTGTCAATCCTCAACTTGAATGACCGCGGATTCCAAAGCTACGCAATCGCACAGGCCCCTATTACAATGACAAAGGAAAGCTTCCTGGCTGATTACAACTGGGCCGGCGCCGAATACATCAACCATACTCTTGCCGGCGACTTTGACCAAGCTCTTACCCTTGCATACAAGGTGCCAAATGAATGGGTGATTGACGCCGTGGCATGCACTGTGCCTTCTATCCAAAGGACACGCCAATTCTCAGAAAGGCTAGACGCAGGCTGGACATACGCGTCGCCCCAAAACATTGACCAGGACGCTCAGCGCTACGGCCACAGCGTGCTCCGCAAGCGCGGTGAAGACGGCAAACTGGTTGACACAAATAACTCCAGCAACGACTTCACCCCCAACTCAACCCCATCCCTCCGCGGCAAATAACCCCCAACCACCGCACATAATCAAATCGTTATAACGTTATATCGATATAACGTTATAACGAATAAAAAACGATATTGCGACAAATCGCAATATCGTTTTTTATTCAACAAGCAGACGGGCGGCGGTGTCGGGGGCCGAGGAGGGGCCGAGGAGGGAGCGCATTGAGGCGTAGTCGGCCAACATTTGCCGGCGAGGCTCGCGGTCGGGCAAGAGCTTGCCGAGCTCGTCGGCACAGCTGTCGGCCGTGCATAGGTGCAGGAGCATTTCCGGGATTATTCGCCTCCCGGCTATGAGGTTGGGAAGAGTGACAAAGTCGATTTTCAGCACCTTTCGCATAAGCTTGAAGAAGAGCTTTGAGCCGTTATGGCGAAACATCGCCACTTGCGGCACCCCCGCCAAGGCCGTCTCCAAAGTAGCCGTGCCTGATGTAACCAGCGCGGCGCGCGCATTTGCCAGAAGAGCGTAGGTCTGTCCGAACACAACAGGCAAATTTGAGAATTGCCCATAAAATTCCGGGTCAACGCCCGGCGCGCCGGCCACAACCCCTCGGTATTGCGGAAATTGCTTCATAGCCTGCGCCATTATGGGCATATTCACGCGTATTTCGCTCAGGCGACTGCCGGGCAGCAGCGCTATGATGGGCTTGTCCTGCAGCTTATTCTCTTTTATAAACTCCTCCCTTGACGGGGCCTCCGCCATATATCTGTCCACTTCCAGCACTGAAGGATTGCCCACATAGTCGGCCTTGATGCCATGCTTGGCGTAGAAATCCACCTCAAAGGGGAAAATGCAAAGCACCTTGCCTATGAGCTTCTTGATTTCCTTCACCCTCCATTCCTTCCAGGCCCACACCTTCGGCGGTATATAGTAATGCACAGGAATGCCCAGCTTGCGGGCAAACTCGGCCATGCGCAGGTTGAAGCTGGGATAGTCTATGAGTATCACGCAGTCAGGGCGCCACTCCCTTATGGCGGCCTTGGCGGCCTTGAAATTGCGCCGTATGGCGCCCGCGTGCTTCAGAATCTCCACGAAGCCCATAAAGGCCATGTCGCGGTAATGGATCACCGGCTCTGCGCCGGCTGCGTCAGCCATCATATCGCCTCCAAGGAAAGCGAACTCCGCTTGGGGATCGCGTTCCTTGAGGCTGCGGATAAGGTCTGCGGCGTGAAGATCTCCAGACGCCTCGCCGGCTATGAGGAAATATTTCATTGTCTATCGTTTTTTTCGGAAAAAAGATTGCATAAGCTCGCGGCACTCCTCCGCCAACACCCCAAATTCAACCTTAGCCCTGGGGTGGAAGGGAGGCCTATGGCAAAAAGCGGAATACCCGCGCTTGTCGTCGGCCGCCCCGACTACTATGCGGCTGATCTGCGACCACGCTATGGCGCCTGCGCACATAAGGCAAGGCTCCACCGTCACGTACAGCGCGCATCCTTGCAGGTATTTGCCCCCAAGGGTCTCGGCCGCGGCGGTGATGGCCTGCATTTCGGCGTGGGCGGTGACGTCGCCAAGCCGCTCAGTAAGGTTATGCCCCCGGCCTATGATGCGCCCGTCAGGACTCACCACCACGGCGCCGATGGGTATTTCGCCTTCCTCGCCCGCCTGCCGAGCCTGAGCCAGGGCCGCCTGCATATATTTAGTGTCGTCCACGCGTCCTCAACTTTTCAAAAATTCGCTTGGCGAAATGCCGGTGACGTGCTTGAAGTATTTTCCAAACGACGACTGCGTGGGAAAATTCAGACTGTAGGCCACTTGCTGGACATTCTTGTTGGAGAACCGCAAGAGATTCTTTGCCTCCATCACCACATACTCCCCTATCCAATCCGTGGCGGAGCGGCCGGTGGCCTCCTTTATCACATGCGAAAGGTATTTCTGCGATATGCAGAGCTTGTCGGCATAGAAGGACACCGCGCGGTGGTGGGTATGGTGCAGCTGCAGCTGGCGCATGAATTCCTGCACATAGGCAAGCTGGCGCGAACCCGGGGCCGCCTCGCTGTTCACAAGGCTGTTGCCCCTCCTGGACGAAAACACCTGCAGATGCTGGTACACCAGCGCCTGCGTGGCCGACTTAGCTATTTGCAGGGCGAAGGTCGGTTCCTTGTTGTATTTCGCGTTATTTAGAAGCACCTGCGCCAGGCATTCAATCTGCTGAGCCTCAACGGCGGTAAGATTCGTAACGGCGTCTGGCCTATTCACGACAAATTCGTGGAGGTTAAGCGTGTGCATGTCTATATTCAGCTCATGCAGGAATTTTGGCGAAAAGCACATCATGAAGGCCTCCGTGCCATACTCGGCAAGGGATTTTAGGGAAAACCGCGAGTTGGTGTCCGTGACCATGAGGGAGTTGGGCTCCATGTCTACATCCTTGAAATCTATGTTCACAGTCACGTGCCCTTTTTTCAATAGGCAATAGGTGAGGCCGGCTATGCTGGTGGGCATGGACATAACGTCAGGGCTGAGGTCCGCCGGCCTGAAATACGCCACAAAGTATTCGCCGCGCATTTGGCCAAAGTCGATGGCGATATCCCTCAGCACAGCCAAATCTTCGATTTTAAGGCTATGGTCCATTACGGTCAGGCTTCTTCAAGCGATGAAAGGATTTGGCGCAGCTCGCCCTCGGTGGCAGTAAGCTTTGAGCGGCATCCCGCTATTAGCTCTGTGGCGCGCTTTGTCATAGAGGCGAGCTTGTCGATGTCGCATTTGTCGCTTTGCATCTCTTTGAGTATCTCTTCGAGTTCCGCTAAGGCTTTTTCGTAGGTTAAATCCATGATTCTTATCGTTGTTTGCGAGTTAAGGATTGACTGTGGACGCTATTTCTCCATCGGCGAATTGGGTGGTTATCGTTGACCCGGCCGACGCATCCGATGCAGAGGCTATGGCATGCCCGTTGACGCGCGTTATGGTATAGCCGCGCCGCAAGGTGGCCTCGGGCGAGAGCACCGTAAGCATCGACGCCGCAGCCTCAATCTTCTGCTTCTCTCTCTGCAGGGCAAAAGCCGAGGCCTGCGCTATCTGCCCGCATATGGAATCGAGCCTTGCCCTTGCCGGGCCGATGCGCCTGTCTATCACCATGCCAAGGGCTGACTCGGTCGACGCCAGGCGCTTGTGGGCATTCGCAAGCGCGGCGTTGGCCAGGGCCGGCAATTGCCCTTGGTAGAATGCAAGCTGCCTGTGGCATCCGGCCATGCGGTCGGTGAGCGCCTGAAGCATCGACGCCCCCATCCACTGCAGCGCCCCAAGGAGGGCGGTGCCCCGCGATATAAGCCATTCGGCGGCCGCGGTGGGCGTCTTCACCCTCATGTTGGCCACATAGTCGAGAAGGGTGATGTCGCGCTCATGGCCTATGCCTATGATTACGGGGATGGGGAACTGGGCTATGTTGGCCGCAAGGTCGTAATTGTCAAACGACGCCAAATCGGACGTGCCTCCACCGCCGCGGATTATCACCACGCAATCCCAATGCCCCTGCTCGGCCGCGATGGCGTCGAGCGCTGCGATGATTGACGGCGCCGTGCGCTCGCCCTGCAGCGTGGCGGGGAAAAGCCGCGTGAAGAATCGAAGGCGAGACGGATTGGAGTAAAGCTGATTCATGAAATCGCCATAGCCGGCGGCGTTTGAGGCCGAGATGATGGCTATGCGCTGCGGAAAAGCCGGCCATTGCAGCGTACGGTTTAGGTCTATGATGCCTTCCTCCTTCAGACGCTTGATCATTTCGTTGCGCAGGCGCATGGCGTCGCCCATGGTGTAGGCGGGATTGATGGCCGCTATATTCACCGAAAGGCCATAGACCGGGCTGTAGTTGACAGCCCCGTACACCATCACCTTCATATCGGAGGCGAATTGCCGGGAAGTGGCCTGATAGAACTGCGCGGAAATCATCCTGAACACATTGGCCCATATCGTGGCGCGGCAGCGAGCCAGCTGCTTACCGTTCTCGTCCTTCTCTATGAGCTCGAGATAGCAATGGCCGCCGCTCACGCGCACGTCAGATGTCTCGGCCACTATCCACGCCCCGCGCAGAAGAGGGTCGGCCGCCACGGCCTGCGCCAGCCTGCGGGATATTTGCGACAGGGTGTAGGCCCTGGATTCTCCGCTCATTTGTCTGCGAGCTTAAACTTTTTTCCGTCCCAGCGGTACACAAGCTCCTTCTTCAGCAGCCCCAGGGCCTCGGGCTTGTCCGAGGCCGCGAAATACTCCCCTGTATTGTTGGTTGCCACGATTGTCTGGGTCTCGGGGTAGTAGGCGCATGACGCCAATATGAACGGCAGCTGCTCCTCCACCAGGGCGCGGCTGCCCTTGCCCTCTGAAGTGAGCCATGCGGAAAGGGTCGGCGACGGCATTATGCCCGCCAGCTTTTGCCAGCGGGTTGTGTAAAAGTCCACCGAACTGTCGCGCAGCGGGGAGGGATAGGTGGTGATTACACCTATTATCGGCGATGCCGAGGCCGGATTCAGCACAAACATCTGGCAGCGCGCGCTGTCGGTAAGGCTGAAAGTCACCGAGGCATCATCCATCTCTATGATTGAGCATTCCCCCTTCAGCTTGTTGGCTGAGGGTTTGCTCATCCCGGCCGTGAAATAGTCAATCATGTCGAGGCGCGTGTTCTTTTCGATAAGCGGAATCACCGCGTCGGGCGCCTCTGCCAGGCATTTCAACGCCGTAAGCCCCTGCGCGCCGGCCCAAATGGGCAGCGCCGCTATTGCAAAGGCCAGAAGTTTGATCAATTTCATAAGCTCAATGGGGGTGCTGAAAGAGCCTTAAGGCCCATAGGGCATTAAAGGCCTTAAGGTTTTTAATGGTTAATGTCTGAATTTCCTTGGGCGACTTTTGCTTGCCGCCGCGCGCGTGCGGCGCGCTGGGCGCTCATCGCTGCCGTAGTCCTTGCCCACTCCGGCTACTTCACTGAAGAGGCGCTTGTCGAAGAAGCTTGACCCTTTCAGGGCGGAAACTACCCGCTTCACGTCAGCCTCGGGGATGTCGAATAGCGTATAGGTGGGCAAAAGGTCGATGCGGCCTACGTCCACTCGCTTGCCGGGCACGTTCTTGTTCAGGAGCTCTATGAGGTTGGTCACAAAGAATCCGTCAGCCTTTCCGGCGCTCACATATATGCGCGCCCAGCCGGGCTCGGCGGTGCGGCGGTCCTTGTCGCCGCCTCCCTCAAATGACTTCTTGCCTTTCTTCCCGCCCTTTTCGGCGCGGTCCTTCTTCGAGGGCTTTTCGTCGATGAAGTCGATCTGCGGAGCGTCCTTGTAGTACTCCAGGAGGCGGTTGAATTCAAGTGAGAGCACTCGTTTCAGAAGGTCGTCGCTTGAAAGCCACGAAAGCTTCTTGCTCACGCCGCGGAAGTACTTGTCGATTTCCTCCTCTTTCACTTCCACCTTTTCCAGGCGGTCGGCCAGGCTGTAAAGCTGCTTTTCTATGATATGCTCTGGAGTTGGCACTTCTTTGCGCTCAAACTGCTTGCCTATGATGCGCTCAATCTCCTTGAGCTTGCCCTTCTCGCGGCTGTGGATTATGGCGATGGAGATGCCGTTCTTCCCGGCGCGGCCCGTGCGGCCGGAGCGGTGGGTGTACACCGACGTATCCTCGGGCAGGCCGTAGTTTATGACATGGGTGAGGTCGTCCACGTCAAGGCCGCGGGCGGCCACGTCGGTTGCCACAAGTATGGGGAGCACGCGGTCGCGGAATTTCTTCATCACCAGGTCGCGCTGCTGCTGGCTGAGGTCGCCATGCAGCGCCTCGGCGTTGTAGCCGTCGGCTATAAGGTGGTCGGCGATTTCCTGCGTGTCGCGGCGCGTACGGCAGAAGATGATGGCGTAGATGTTTGGGGAATTGTCCACAACGCGCTTAAGGGCCAAATACTTGTCACGCGCGTTCACCATATAGTAGATATGCTTTACATTCTCGGCCCCCTCATTGCGGTTGCCTATCACATACTCCTCAGGGTCGCGCATGAATTTGCTGGCTATCTTGGCCACTTCTTTTGGCATTGTAGCCGAGAACATCAGCATCTTCCTATCCTCCGGCACATGCTCGAGGATTTCGTTGATGGAGTCTACGAAGCCCATGTTCAGCATTTCATCCGCCTCGTCGAGCACCACGGTGCGCACATCCTCCAGCTTCACCACGCCGCGGTTGATCAAGTCGATCAATCTGCCGGGGGTTGCCACGATTATCTGCACGCCGGCGCGCAGCTGACGTATCTGGCTTTCGATGGAGCTGCCGCCATACACGGGCAAAACCTCCACATTGGACGTGTATTTGCAAAAGTCGGCGAGGTCGCCCGCAATCTGCAGGCAAAGCTCGCGGGTGGGCGCCAATATCAGCGCCTGGGGCACGCGCCGGCTTTGGTCTATGCGCTGTATCACCGGCAAGCCAAAGGCCGCGGTCTTTCCCGTGCCCGTCTGCGCCAGGCCCACCACGTCGCGGTCTCCGTTAAGCAAGGCCGGAATCACCTTCTCCTGCACGGGCATGGGGGTCTCAAACCCCATATCTTCGATGGCTTTCCTCAAGGGCTCGTTCACGCCCAGTTCTTCAAATGATGCCATATTTTTTTCATTGGTCCGCAGGCGAAGATTCCATATTTTCCGGCTGCGGCGCCCGCGGAGTCTGTTTTTATGCGCAGCCTATAAGTTGAAACGCCTTTGCAAAGGCTTGTGTTCACTCCCTCAATTTAGAGTCAACTATTATTGTCACAGGCCCGTCGTTTACGAGCGACACTTGCATGTCGGCGCCGAATACGCCGCGGGCCGTAGGGCGGCCCAGCATCTCCTCCAGCCGTTCGCAATAGGCCTCGTAGAGCGGAATGGCCAAATCGTGCCCGGCGGCGCGGATGTAGCTTGGCCGGTTGCCCTTGCGCGTGCTGGCCGTCAGCGTGAACTGGCTCACCGCCAGTACGCGGTGGCCGGGGAGATCGGAGATGGCCACATTCATCACGCCGTTTTCGTCATTGAATATGCGCATGCCCGCAGTCTTGGCTGCAAGCCATTCCGCGTCGGCCAAGGTGTCGCCCTGCTCCACTCCAACCAGCGCCAACAGCCCCGGCCCAATCTCGCTGCGCAGCTCCCCGCCAATCTCTACCGAGGCCCGCAAAACTCTCTGAACAACAATGCGCATCTCAAAAAATTTATCTCATCAAATCGTTATGCCGTTATAGCGTTATAGCGAAATATCCTTAATCAATATTGCTCGCCCTCATTCGGGAAATCGCCGGTCTTGACATCGTCAATGTACGCCCCCACAGCTTGGTTAATCACCGTCGAGAGGTCGGCATAGCGGCGCAGGAATTTAGGCGAGAAGCCCTTATTGATGCCAAGCATATCGTGCATCACAAGCACCTGCCCGTCGACGCCTCCGCCGGCTCCGATGCCAATCACCGGAATCGAAAGCTCAGAGGCCACGCGCGCAGCCAGCTTGGCGGGTATCTTCTCCAGCACCAGGGCAAAGCACCCAAGGTCCTCCAGCAAATGCGCGTCGGCTATCAGCTTTTCGGCCTCGGCCTCTTCCTTGGCGCGCACCGCGTACGTGCCGAATTTATTGATTGACTGCGGCGTAAGGCCCAGGTGGCCCATCACGGGAATGCCGGCCGAAAGGATGCGCTCTACAGATTCGCGTATTTCCGCTCCACCCTCAATCTTCACAGCCTCGGCATGGCTCTCCTTCATGATGCGCACAGCCGATGCCAAGGCCTCCATGGGATTGCCCTGATAAGTGCCAAAAGGCATGTCGCACACCACCAGGGCGCGCGTCGTGCCCTTTATCACGCTCTTGGCGTGATAAATCATCTGATCCAGGGTGATGGGCAGCGTGGTCATGTTGCCGGCCATGACGTTGGAGGCCGAGTCGCCCACGAGGATAACGTCCATTCCGGCCTCGTCGATGAGCTTGGCCATTGAATAGTCGTAAGCCGTGAGCATTGCTATCTTTTCACCGCGGCTCTTCATCTCCCTGAGCCTCGAAGTGGTGACTTTGCGTGTGTTGTCTACTGTATTTGTCGACATTTTAGTGAGTTTTATGATAAAACACTGCAAAGTTAAGCCTTTTTTTTGTGATTCAAGCAAAAAACTCCAAAATAGCGGAGTAAAATCCTCCGCCACGCCCCATCGCAAACCTTACCCTCCACAAAGAAAGATAGGGAAATTTTTGAAAATTTCCCTATCTTTCCCTATTTTTTCCCTATTTTTAACTTATCTATCCTTTCTTCAAAGTCGTAAGGAAGCGCATATCCGTTTTCCCTTCCATTTATGGGTCGCTCTGATATAATGTCCATGGAGAATAACTTCCGCAAATCCGCCCTCACAGATTTGGGACTCAGTCCAAATCTATTGGCGATTTCCTTCGCCGACATCATCCTTTGTGGATTATCAGCCATTAGCTTTAAAATCTCTGCTTGTCGATGTGTAAGGCCGGAAATTGATTTGAAGTTGTCCAGAGAGGATCTTTCATGAATTTTTCTGCTTAAATACTCCTTAAGTTCTTTGAAAGCCTCTTCCATCACCTCCAAATGGTATAGGATAAAATATGACAAATCATATTCATCATGCTCCACACACAAGAATGCTCGCTCGTATCTCGGCTTGCTGCGATATATTATCCGTGAAATTGAAAGATACTCCACAAACCAGTAATTATTCTTGAGCAAATACCAATATACCAGCGATCTGGCCGTCCTCCCGTTGCCATCACTAAATGGATGTATGAATGCCAGCATAAAATGAATTATTATGCCCCGAATGATGGGATGAACGAATATGTCTGAATCGGCATTATTGGCGAAGCGGCATAAATCATCAAGCATATCGCCTATCTCAGCATAGGAAGGGGGCGTATGGACCACTTCTCCATTTATGGCATTCATTACCAGAATGTCATTATTGCTGCGAATCTTTCCTTCATTATTTGATTCATCCAAAGTGGAATTTGAAATCATCTTGTGAATCCGCAAGATCAAGTCTACGGACAATTCCTCCTTTGAAATCTCGGATATAAATTTTATGGTATTGAAATTGTTCACAATCATGCGCTCGCTCTTATTCTTTGGCGGTGATTGCATTCTCAGCATCTCCTTTGCTACCTTCCGCGTCGTATTGGCCCCTTCCATTTGACTCGAAGCTATCGCCTCCTCCATAATGGAACTGCTCAAAATGTATTTCTTGTCATTGGGAGAAATCAAGCCTTCAGAGGTTAGGCTGCCTCCAAAGTTGAGATCAAATTGATGCAACATCGACAACATTCGCTCAGTAATAGAAAATCGGAAAGCATACCGCCCAAATTTCAACTGCTTCATTTGGAGATTGCGGCTCAGCTTCACTGCCTGCCACATTGTTGATGCCTGCACTCCTTTGGGGGCAAGGTATTTTACCTTGTCCCAGTAAAGATACCTCTGCTCGATATTTCTGAACAAAGAGGTAAGCTCCGGGCTATTCAGAAGCGCAAACGCTTCCTGCAAATTTTCTTTTGATGGCATGGGCGCTGATTCAATCATATAAATACCTTTTTAAACGCAAAGATAGGGAAATTTTTGAAAATTTCCCTATCTTTCCCTATTTTTTCCCTATTTTCGTCACATAACGAATATTTGCCCCAAGCCTTAGGGACATCGCCTCGCTATGCCATGAAGGGATGCGTCAAATGCTCCTACATCATATGGCGTCGTCCTCAACGTTTTCGAGGGCGTCTTCCACCCGGGCAGGGGCGTCGTCGGATGTGGCGGCCTCCAGACGCTTCATCATAAAGAAGATGAAGCCGGCTGAGATCAAACATACCACGATTAGGATTGCCCATAGCACCGATACGTCAATCTTGTTCCACAGAAGCGTGGGAATTACCACAAGATAGTTGCCTATGGCCGTTGCGCCAAACCAGCAGCCCATCATCGCTCCCTTGTACTTGGGAGGAGCCACCTTGCTGACAAACGATATGCCCATAGGCGAAAGCAGGAGCTCGGCGAAGGTGAGGATCAGGTAGGTGCCAATCAAAAGATTGGGGCTAACCAAGCGCTGTCCCTGGCCTTGCTCGGGAGCAACCCCGAGGCCTATTGAGCCTACGCACATCACCAGGAATGCCAGCGCGGCCACGAGCATGCCATAGCCAATCTTGCGCGGAGCCGAGGGCTCTTTTTTCTTGCTGGCCAGCCAGCCGAACAGCGCCACAGAGAACGGCGTGAGAGCCACCACATAGAAGGGATTGAACTGCTGGAACACCTGGGGCTGGATGCCGCCTACGGTGGAGGGAGTGATGCTATAGATGTAGCCTATCACGCAGGCCGCCGCCAAAAGCACTATGCCTGACACCGCCTTCCCCTTGCCCGATTTGCTCTGCACAAGGCTGAAGAATGCGTAGACTGCGACAACGACGCTCACGAGAGCCCAAATGTTGAAACCAATGCGCGTCCAGCCGGTTGCCTCCGACGAAGTGAAAACCTCGGCGAACTTGGTGAGCGTGGCGCCATTTTGGTGGAACACCATCCAGAAGAATATCACAACAGCGAACACCAGAAGAAGGGCCGTGATGCGGCTCTTGGTCTGCTCGGGCGTGAGCTCCTTGACCGGAGCGGCAGCGGCTGTGGCGGATGCGCCCTTGGCCTTAGCGTCGGAGGCGACGGCGTATGTGCCGCGCCCGATCTTATAGATTAGGAAGCTCACAACCATTGAGATGCAAGCCACGGCGAAGGCGTAGCTGTAGCCGGTGGTGATGGTGTCCATATATTTCTCGGCGAACTGAAGAAGATTGCCGGAAAGAGCCGGGTCGTGCTGATCCACAAATGCCTGAAGGGCGGCAAGGGCCTCAGGCGTGGGCGCCTCGCCGGCAATCAGCTTATTGCAAATGCTCGGAATGGCTCCGTCATACACAAGTCCGTTGGCGCTAAGGGCGGCCTCGCAGAGCCACACCGTAACCATCGGGGCGAACATGGCGCCGATGTTGATGGCCATATAGAAAAGGGAAAAGGCCACATCGCGTTTTTCCGCATAGCGGGGATCGTTGTACAGGTCGCCAACCATCACTTGCAAATTGCCCTTGAACAGGCCCGTGCCGGCCGAAATCAGCAGCAACGCCAAGAACATGATAATCATCGAAGTGGTGGCCCCGCGCGGCGTGGGGATGGCCATCACCAAATAGCCGAGGAACATCACAATGATGCCCAAAGTCACAGTTTTTTGGAAATTCCACTTGTCGGCGATCCAGCCGCCAATCATTGGCATGAAGTACACCAAGGCGAGGAACGTCGAATAAATCGTGCCGGCAAGCGCCGTCGAGAAGCCGAACTTGGCTTGCAGGAAGAGCAGCAGTATGGCCAGCATGGTGTAATAGCCAAAGCGTTCGCCGGTATTGGCCAACGCCAGCACATACAGCCCTTTCGGTTGGTTTTTAAACATAAGATGGAGGTATTGGTTAATATAATTTTTTCCTCGGATTATTTCATTGCCACAAAGATACAGCTTTCCCCCGACTTTTCATCATCTTTTTCATTTTTTATGCCTCAACTTTTTTCCATGCCCACACCCATTTACAAACTTTATTTGTAATTTTGCGTTCATAAATACAAACCAAGATTCCTTACCCTCCAAAATGTCAGACAACTTCAACACATACATTCAGCATATCGATTCGCGGGCTTGGCGCGATTTGTGCGTAAATAAGGGCGAGCTGCGCCGATATGCCAAGGGCGAGGAGTTCGTAAGCGTCGGCAAGGTGGGGAAGTACGTGGGATTCATCATATCAGGCGCGCTCAAATATGTGACATATTCCGAGGATGGCGCCGATCACGTGATGGGCATGGTGTTCGACGGCGGCTTCGTGGCCGACTGGCCATTTTGCATCTACAATCAGAAAGCCAAGCTTGCGATAGAAGCCGCAACAGATTGTGAGATATATTGCGTATCTACCGCTACCATAAAGGAACTCATTGACGCCGACCCAAAATTCAAGGACATAGTCATGCACTCCACCGAAGCCGTATACTCAACCGTCTACGACCGATACATGTCGCTCTACACCCAATCCCCCCAAGAACGGTACGACGAATTAGTCCGCAAACACCCCGACCTTTTCGACCGCTTCACCCTCAAAGACATAGCCTCCTTCCTCAACATCTCCCCCACCCACCTCAGCCGCCTGCGCAACCCCGACAAAAAATAGAACCAAATAAGGGAACCTTATCCTACATATTAAGGCGCAGCGTAAATTAATTTACTTTCCAATAACCTCCTTTTGCCCCTCCAATTCTCTCTATAAGTCCTTCTCTTTTCAATATATTGATATGTTTTTGGATTGCTGAAGGAGATATGTTTAATTCTGAGACAAGCGCCTCTCTTGTCACTTTGGAATTTTCGCGGATTGCGTTTAGAATCTTCTCTCTTGTAGTAATGCCTTCATTGATCTTTTTCCGACCACCTTTCTGACCACCTTTCTGACCACCTTTCTGACCACCTTTCGGCCTCCAATAAGTAACAGTTGATGCTGACAACTCAGTTTCGATCTCCGCCTCTTGTCCTGTAAGCTCACGCCACTGCATAATTTTGCTTATTCCATATCCGGCATTCTCTGCAAGCCGGGCATATCGGAAAAACATAATAATATTGGGATTGCGAGGCACTGATTTCACCTTGCTATGCCCCTTCGTCAATGCAATTGGAAATTGTCCTGCGTTCTGAAATTCAATTCGGTCAGCATAAACAATTACCACCCCTCAATCCAAAGCAAACAGATTGGTGCCCACCTAATGCTAACCTACGTCCTGTAACCCCGCCACCTGTGCAAACTCAACAAAAAACAACGGCATCGGTTGAATATTATTATGTTTCACAGCGCGGCGGCGATACGCTGTATGCGGGCTAGCTTTGCCATAAACGATGAATCGCGCTTGGCTTTTCCCTTATTGTAGTCGTTCTGAAGATTCACCCAGAAATCTGCGTCAATTCCAAGTGCCGCTTCAAGCATCATGGCCTATTCAATGGTGATGTCTCTTTTGCCGTTGATCAACTCATTTAAAAGAGATACTTTTATCCCCAAATCATTGGCTAGCTTGGTTTGGGTTATGCCGCGGCATTCAATCTCTTCACGAAGAATCTCTCCGGGATGGGTTGGTTCAAACGCTGTAAGATTATTGGCTATCATATTGGGGTCTATTCCGTTCAGTATTATCATCATTATTCTTATATTACAATGCAAATATATAACAATGTTTTTGACATTTTTCACAAATTTGTGAAAAAATATTGAGGAAGCCGCTTGTGCAAGGCAAAAAAATAGCGGAAAAAATGATGCCTCTCAACATTTGTTGAGAGTTTTTGTTTTTATTGTCCGTAACTTTGTCAATAATTTGTAATTAAGTACGCTATGAAAGCATTTTTCGCAACCATTTTAATAATTCCGATTGCCTTTGCCGCAGCAGCCCAGGAACACACAGACTCCCTCTCAGCCAAGAATCTTCATGAGGTTGTAATCCAGGCGCCCCGCGTTATCCACAAGGCCGATATGGACGTGTATTATCCGTCAAAGAGCGCTGTGGACAACTCCAAGAACGGCGTCCAGCTTCTCAACAATCTGATGATTCCCTCGCTCACGGTTATCGACGCTTTGGGCACAATCCAGGCGGCCGGCGAGGCCGTGCAGGTGCGCATCAACGGCCGCCAGGCCTCGATCGACCAAGTCCGCGCCCTGCTCCCCGAAACCATCAAGCGCGTGGAGTGGATTGACAATCCCGGCCTTCGCTTCAACGGCGCCAACTATGTGCTCAACTTCATCGTCGCCAATCCTACTGTTGGCGGTTCGCTTCAGACCGAGGTCGAGCCAGCCCTCAATACGCCGTGGGGATACGCGTGGGCTGACTTGAAGCTCAATTCCGGCCGCTCGCAGTGGAAGATTGGAGGCAATTTCAAATACAGCAACAAGCTGAAATCGCATCGCGAATACACCGAGACATTCACTTTTCCCGACGGCCAAACCCTTACCCGCAACGAAACCTCGAGAGGAGGATACTTGGACAACACCATGGGCCGCGCCTGGATTGAGTATAGCTACATAAAGCCTGACACTACAATCTTTTTCGCCGGCATCAACGATTACCATACGTTCCGCAACCGCACTCACTATGACGGCCTGATGGAATACAGCAACAGCGACGATGACCTACTCCTCACCGATCAAACCGGATCCAATGGCAACAATCCGCAGTTCTCGGCATATCTGGAGCAGCACTTCCCACATCGGCAGACTCTTGTTGTCGACTTCAGGACCTTGCTGTATTTTGGAAAATCATACTCCGATTATATGGAGCAGCAGCCCGGAACTGCCGATTATCTCACAGACGTCCACACTCTGATAAAGGACCGCAACCAGGCTTACGCCATAGAGGCCAATTACATAAAGAGCTGGGACAATTCCCGCTTCACGGCCGGCGCGCTGTATTCAGCCAACCGCAACCGCTCCGTCTATGAGAATCTTGGCGGCGAGGTGTTCCACCAACGGCAGGACAAGGCATATTTCTTTGCCGAATATTTCAGGCGCGTCAAGAAATTCACCTTTACCGCCGGCCTTGGCGCGCAATACACCTCCTTCCATTTCAAGGAGTCCAACCAAGGAAACTCGTCTTGGAATGTGCGCCCTCAAGCCACTCTCACTTATGGCATCAACCAAAGACATAGCTTCCGCCTTAGCTTTGAATCATGGCAATCCACGCCTTCGCTGGCCGAAACCAACGTAGCTCCGCAGCAGCTCGACGGATTTCAATGGCGCATAGGCAATCCAAACCTAAAGACCTCCAATTCTTACATGCTCACCCTCAGATACAACTTCGGCGTCCCAAGGGTGTCTGGCCAATTCGGCATACGCGCATTCACAAGCCCAAACGCCATAACCCCTCTTCTGAAGTGGGAGGACGATCGCCTTGTCACCACCTACGAAAACAGCCGCGGCCTGAAGAACCTAACCTTCTTCTTTGCACCTCAAATAGAGGTTATACCCCGATGGCTAATGCTAAGCGGATACATTCAATATCGCATGGAGAACATGCGGGGCACCGGCTACGACTACAACGGCTATAACTGGAGCGGCAACGCCACCGTGCGCGCCACCCATTGGGGATTCACCCTCATGTTTCAATACGCCAAGGCCCGACGCGACCTTTGGGGCGAGAAAATCAGCTGGGGCGAGGACGTCAACGTTATCGACCTGTCCTACAACTGGAAAAATTGGCAATTCGGCGCCGGCATGATCATGCCATTCGGCAGATACGACCACGGTTCGAAGATGATAAGCAAATGGAACACCAACGAGCAGCACATGCGCCTCGACATGCGCATGCCATACGTCAAAATCAGCTACAACGTGCGATGGGGCCACCAAAAGCGCGGCGCCTCAAAGCTCATAAACGCCGACGCAAACGTAGACGCCTCAACCGCCGGCGGCCGCTAAAACAGCTTTTCATACAAAATACCCCTTCTTTTAAATTGGCCTTGCGCCAAAACAAACGCAGCGGCTGTCTCCCGACAACCGCTGCGTTTAAACTTAAAAATCTAATCCTATGAAAAAACTAATTCTTTTTGCCTTGCTTCTTTCTGTTGTTGTACTATAATGACAATCTAATGCCCGCTTTTGTTTGCCGGCTATCGCTCATTTAACGTATTTTTGCGCCAACTGCCGTCTGCTTACTCCAAATTTCAGCTAACTTTGTGGCATGATACACGTAGCCCTGCCCGACGTGGCTTCACCGCGGCGCCTGCCCTTCTATTTGGCTATGGAGGAGTGGGTGGCCAGTCATTTGCCGCAAGGCGAATACTTCTTCGTGTGGAGCGTCAAGCCAACCGTAATATGCGGCAGGCATCAGGACATCCCCGCCGAGGTCGACCTCGGCTATTGCCGAAGCATGGGCATCGACGTAGTGCGCAGAAAAAGCGGAGGCGGATGCGTTTACGCCGACCTCGACAATCTGATGCTCAGCTACATCTCCCCCGACACTGACGCGCAGCGGGCCTTTGGCGCCTACACGGCCATGGTGGCCGCATCCCTCCGCGCCCTGGACCTCGATGCTGAGGCCTCCGGCAGAAACGATGTGCTTATCGATGGCAGAAAAGTATCCGGCGGAGCCTTCCTGAGGCTCCCGGGCCGCTCTATCGCCCACAGCACGATGCTGGTCAGCACCAACTTCGAAAATATGCTCCACGCCATCACCCCCGACCGAAGCAAGCTGGAATCTCACCGAGTAAAGTCAGTGCAGAGCAGAATCACCACCCTCAAGGAGCACCTCCCCTCCCTTACAGTACATGAATTGGCCTGTCACCTCATATCTACGCTCACCGACCGCGAAATCACCCTTTCGCCAAGCCAAGTGGCCGAGATCGAAGAAATGGAAAAGGGATATTATTCCCCCCAATGGCTCCAGCTTGACGCCTCCCCGCCAGCCCGCGGCCAATACATTCAGGGCGTCGGCACAGTCCGAGCAGACGTGCGGATCGCCGATGGCGCTATTGAGCGAATTGCCCTGAAGGGCGATTTCTTCTCCCCCTCCGACCCAGCCGAAATACTGGCGCGATGCGTTGGCCTCCCCCTTGATCTCGCCCGGCTTGAAGCTGCACTCTCCGGCATCGACACCGCAATCCCCGGCCTGAGCCCAAGAGCGCTGGCGGAAATCATAGCAAACCAATAATCAACAGACAACTCTTAAAATCTATCAATAAATGAAAACAACATGCTTGCATGACCTCCACATTGGCCTTGGCGCGCTGATGAGCCCATTCGGCGGATTCGACATGCCTATCCAATATGCCGACATAGTCACCGAACATAACGCCGTGCGCAATGCCGTAGGCGTATTCGACGTCTCCCACATGGGCGAAGTCCTCGTCACCGGAAACGATGCCGAAAAATACGTCAACCATATATTCACCAACGACCTAACAGGTGCCCCCAACGGCAAAATATATTACGGCATGATGCTGTACCCCGACGGAGGATGCGTCGACGACATGCTGGTGTACAAGCGCAATGACAAGGAATTCTTCATCGTGCCAAATGCGGCCAACATCGATAAGGATATCGCATGGATGCGCGAGCAAGCCAAGGATTTCGATGTGCATATGCATCACCTCAGCCATCTCTACGGCGAGCTGGCCGTACAGGGCCCCGATGCGGAAAAGACGCTGCGCGATGTCCTCGGCATCGACGCCTCCGACCTCAGCTTCTACACATTCAAAGACATTGAACTCGACGGTGAGGAAGCAATCGTAAGCCGCACAGGATACACCGGAGAAGACGGCTTTGAAATTTACGCCTCTCACATGCTCACCCGCAAGCTTTGGGACAAACTGATGCAGGCTGGCGTACAGCCCTGCGGCCTGGGATGCCGCGACACCCTCAGGTTTGAAGCCGGCCTCCCGCTATACGGCGACGAGCTCACCGACAAGATTACGCCCATCATGGCCGGCCTAGGAATGTTCGTGAAGCTTGACAAGCCCGAATTCATTGGCAAAGACGCCTGCGCCAAGCAGAAAGCTGAAGGCGCGGACTATAAGCTCGTCGGCCTTGAAGTGAACGGCCAGGCCATACCGCGCCACGGCTATGAGGTCCTGAGCCCCGAAGGCGAAGTCATAGGCGAAATCACCACCGGCTACCACTCAATCACCCTCGACAAGAATCTGGCTTTCGCCCTGGTAAAAGCCGAATACTCCAAGCTCGGCACAGAGGTGCAGGTGAAGGTGCGCAAAAAGACATTCCCCGCCGTAGTCGTGAAAAAGCGCTTCTACTCCCCAAATTACAAAAAATAATCCGCGGCAGCGGCCAGAACTATCTAAAATTCATTAAAAACATCATAAAATCATGACAAAGTATCTTCCCACACACGAATACGCCCGCGTTGAGGGCAACATCGCCTACATCGGCATCACTCCTTACGCCGCCGCCCAGCTCGGCAACGTCGTTTACGTAGACATGCCAGAAACAGGCGACGACGTTGAGGCAGGCGAAGACTTCGGCGCAATCGAATCCGTAAAGGCGGCTTCCGACCTCTACGCGCCCGTTTCCGGCGCCGTAGTCGAAATAAACGAGCACCTCATCGACAATCCGCGCCTCATCAACGAAGATCCCATCGCCAACTGGATCATCAAAGTGGAAATGAACAACCCCGCAGAGCTTGATTCGCTCCTCGACGAGGCCGCTTACGCTGAACTCTGCAAATAACTCCTGACATAAAAGTCTAAAGTCCAAAAGACTAACGACTAAAGACTAAAAAACTAAAAACTAAGAATGCACCCATATCTCCCGCATACCGACCAGGACATCGAGCAGATGCTTCAGGCCTGCAGCGCCAAAGCCCTCGATGACCTTTACTGCGACGTGCCCGAGGAGCTTAAGCTTAAGCGAGACTATCGCCTTCCCGCCCAGATGAGCGAAAAGGAGGTGCGCGATTTCTTCGCTTCCCTGCGCGACGAGTGCCGCACACTCACATGCTTTGGCGGAGCCGGCTTCTATGACCACTACTCCCCGGCCGTGATCAGCGCCATCACATCCCGCAGCGAATTCCTCACCGCATACACCCCCTACCAGCCTGAAATCTCACAAGGCACTCTGCAATACATCTTCGAATACCAATCGATGATGACCGCCCTCACCGGCCTCGACGTATCAAACGCTTCAATGTACGACGGCGCCACCGCCACGGCGGAAGCTATGATGATGTGCGTGGCGGCCGCCCGCAAGAAGAACCGCGTGCTGATCTCCGCCACTGTAAACCCGATCGTGGCCAACGTTTGCCGCACCTACGCCCGCTATCACAAAATCGCCCTTGAAGTGATTCCCGAAAAGGACGGCGTAACATCCCGCGCCGAATTTGAGGAAATGATGCAGGCCGGAGACGTGGCCGGCGTCATCGTGGCAGCCCCCAACTATTACGGCATCGTTGAAGACTACTCCGGCTATGCTGATCTCTGCCACTCCAAGAAGGCCCTACTGGTGATGAACTGCGCGGCAAGCGCCCTTGCCGCGCTGCGCACCCCCGGAGAATGGGGCGCTGACATTGCAGTGGGCGACGCCCAGTCCCTGGGAATGCCCCTAAACTACGGAGGCCCCTACCTCGGATACATGTGTACGACAAAAGCCTTGATCCGCAAAATGCCAGGCCGCATCGTCGGCGCTACCACTGACCGCGACGGCAAGCGCGTATTCGTCCTTACCCTCCAGGCCCGTGAGCAGCACATACGCCGCGAAAAGGCCACTTCCAACATCTGTTCCAACCAAGGCCTAATGGCCCTTTACGCCACTGTCTACCTCTCCCTTATGGGACCCGAGGGCATGAAGCGCGTCAACGAGCTCAGCATCGATGGAGCCCACTATCTCGCCGATAAGCTGCAGGCCACCGGCAAAATGTCACTGCAATACCCCGACAAGCCATTCGCCTTTGAATTCCTCATGCGCCTGGCCGACGGCATATCCGCCGACATGGTGGTCGACGCTTGCCTCAAGCAAGGTATTTTCGCCGGCGTGAAGGTCGACAGCGACCTCCTCCTGATCGCCTGCACCGAAATGCAGTCAAAGGCCGACATGGACAAGTACGTTTCCATAATAAATTCGCTCTGACCCTATGAATAGAGATTTATACGGAAAGCTGATTTTTGAGCTTTCGCATCCCGGGCGCCAGGGCTTCAGCCTCCCCCGAAACGAATTTCCGAAATGCGAAATTCCGGCTTCGCTGCGCCGACAGGCCGCCCTTGACCTCCCGCAGGTCGACGAGCCCACAGTCGTGCGCCACTACACCAACTCAAGCAACAATAATTTCGGCGTCGACACCGGCTTCTATCCCCTGGGGTCTTGCACTATGAAGTACAACCCCAAAATCAACGAGGAAATAGCCGCAGACCCCGTTATGAGCCACCTACACCCCCTGCAGCCCGCATCCACTGCGCAAGGCGCCCTGAAGGCATACTACACCCTGCAGCGGATGCTCTCCGAAATAGGCGGCATGGCCGAATTTACGCTCAACCCGTTCGCTGGAGCCCATGGCGAGCTCACCGGCCTCATGACAATCCACGCCTACCACGACAGCCGCGAAGACTGGGCCCGCACAAAAGTGCTTGTCCCCGACTCCGCCCACGGCACCAACCCCGCCTCAGCCGCCGTTTGCGGATACGAAATTGTTGAGGTTAAAAGCCTCCCCGACGGCACTGTCGACGTCGCCGACCTCAAGGGCAAGCTAGGCCCCGACGTGGCGGCGATGATGATGACCAACCCCAACACCGTGGGCATGTTTGAAAAAAACATTCCCGAAATCGCCAAGGCCGTGCATGAATGCGGAGGCCTGATGTACTACGACGGAGCCAACCTAAATCCCATGCTGGGCGTAGCTCGTCCGGGCGATATGGGATTCGACGTTATGCACATCAACCTCCACAAGACCTTCTCCACCCCCCACGGCGGCGGAGGCCCCGGCTCAGGCCCTGTTGGCGTACGCGCCGGCCTTGAGCAATTTTTGCCCAACCCGCGCGTCGTCAAGAATTCCGACGGATCTTTCAACGTCCTCTGCGAGGACTCTTCACTTGGCCGCATCAGCTCTTGGATTGGCAATTTCGCCGTAGAGCTGCGCGCCCTGGCTTACATTCTCAGCCTCGGCGCAGAAAACATTAAGATGGTAGGCCCCCTCTCCACGCTCAACGCCAACTACATTATGCACGCACTGCGCGACCTTTACCTTCTTCCTATTGAAGGGCCGTGCAAACACGAATTCGTTTTCGATGGCCTGGCCGATAAGAGCACAGGCGTTACAACCCTCAACGTGGCCAAGCGCCTCCTCGACTTTGGCTTCCATGCGCCCACAATCTATTTCCCGCTGCTCTTCCACGAGTCGCTCATGATTGAGCCCACGGAAACCGAAAGCCGGGAGACGCTCGACGCCTTCATCGCCGCCATGAGGCAAATCGCTAAGGAGGCGGCGGAAAATCCCGGCTTGGTGAAGGACGCGCCGCACCGCACGCCCATCTCACACCCCGACGACACCGAGGCTGCCCTGCACCCCGTTGTCACCTGGGCCGAGATGAACTCCTGATCCATCAAACAAAAAAGTATGACTAACGTAGACCTTATAATTATCGGCGGAGGCCCCGGCGGCTACGAAATAGCCGCCGAGGCCGCGCGCGCCGGCCGAAAGGTGACCTTAATCGAGAAGGACGCCCTTGGTGGCACCTGCCTCAACCGAGGGTGCATTCCCACAAAATGCCTTCTCGCATCGGCCTCTGCGCTCCTTTCGGCCAGGCGCGCCGCCGATTTTGGCGTAAACATCGATGGAATCCGCCCCGACTTCGCCGTTGCCTCCTCACGCATGCATGGCGTAGTGGACCAGCTGCGCCAAGGCATCGAGTCCCTCCTAAAGGACGTAGAGGTAATCCGCGGCGAAGCCTCGCTTGGCACCGTGCCGTTTGTCGGCCTGGTGGGCGACCACGCCCCGGAGCCCGAGGCCTGC
>JAMPBQ010000001.1:30538-79073 GCA_023666615.1 Clostridium sp.
GGCCACGCCGCAGATGAAGCTGCACGAGGCCGCGGCCGCTGGCAACATTGAGGCCATAAAAGCCCTGCGGCAGGCACAGGCCCATAACCGATTCAACGAACTTGTCAACAATATGGACGATGACGAACTTGCAGCGAAGGCCTTCGCGGATTGACTTTGACTCAATCGATCCGGGACAGATATCGCGCATACTCAAGACCGGCGACATCTCTTCCCTTACCGAAGCGGAAAAGGATTATTACGGCCTAATGGACATTGTGCGCGGATTCTGCGCCCGCATGCTTATGCCGGGCGGAAACAGAATCGTCACCAAGTCAGCTATCATAAAGATACTCAAGTCGGAGGCTTACGGCCTATCCGACTGGATGGCGCGCAGGGTGTACAACGACGCAATTAACTTTTTCTATGCGGATGACGGTGTTGCGCCGCGCGCATGGGCGGGCCTTTACGCCGAAAGGCTCGACAAGCTGGCCAACCTGGCTGCGTCGATGGGCAAGCTCAAGGAGGCTAAAGGATATATTGTGGAGGCCGCCAAGCTCCGCGGATGCTACGACGGCGATTCAGCGGATATTCCGCAAGAGCTTCTTGAGACCGCCCCAGTGGTGATATACACTTCGGATCCCGAGAGCATGGGCGCGCCCAAGGCTGACCGAAAGGAGCTTGAGGCATTCATTGATTCAATACCGGATTTGCCCGAAGTGTCACGCCGCAGGGTAAAGGAGGATGCGGGGATATCCAGACGCAGCCTGCTGGACAGGATGATAGAGGACGCAAGGGATTTTGGCGATGGGGAATGATTTTGGAGAGGGAGCTCAGACGCGCTTTGGAAGCGACGCCCTTCTGTTGTGCGACTGGATTGACACCACCAACTTTGTTGCCATAGGCGGCCGCGGCGTGGCAAAGTCGACTGTGATATTGGCCAGGCGCTCTGAGCGGTGCGTACGCCTTATGCCAGGAGCGCCGATTGCCATTGTGGCCAATACGTATTCAAATCTTGTAGACAACATCATGCCGGCCGTGCAGAACGGGTGGAAGCTTTGCGGCCTAGTAGAGGGCCTGCATTACATTAAGGGCAAGAAGCCTTCGGAGGAATGGAGGCGCCGGTGTTCTGTGATAGTGGACGATTATCGTCACGTCTACAGCTTTTGGAACGGGTCGGTGATATTCCTCGGATCACTTGACAATCCTTCTTTGCTGGCGGGCAAGTCTGTGGCCCATGTGCTCTTCGACGAGGCTAAGTACGCATCCGATGCCAGAGCAGCGCGGGTGATGCCAATACTGCGAGGCGACGCTATCACATACGGGCGTTGCCACCTCTACGGCGGAGTGACTGTCACCACCGATATGCCGGATGTGACGGAAGGCGAGTACGATTGGTTCTTCCGCTACGCGTCGGAGATGGATCCTCAGCGCATAATCCGCATAGTGCAGGCCGCAGGCGAGCTCAACCGCCTTCGCCTTAAGATGGTGAGGCTGTCCAGGCTTAAGGCGCCGGTGGAGGCCAAGGCCGCCAGGCTTGAGAGGAAGATTCGATACTATGAAGAGGGATTGCTTAAGATGAGGAAGGGTCAGACTTTCTTCGTGAACATGTCCAGCTTTGTCAATATCGATATTCTTACCGTGGATTACGCCAAGCGCCTTTACAATGGAGCGCTTGAATTGCATGAGTTCCTTAAGTCGGTGCTGGGCTTGCGCCCGGGAGTGAGGCGCGACGCTCGCTTTTATGTTCTCTTTGGAGAGGCGCACAAGTATGCCGACGGCACTCTGTCAGGCGAGGCCGCATTCTCTTCTTCCGATCTTCGATATATGGATCCTACTCGCCCCCTCGATGGAGGCATGGATTTCGGCAATATGCTTTCGCTTGTGGTGGCCCAGGACGATGGCGGGCGTTACCGCATCCACAAGAACTTCTACGAGATTCCCCCGGGATGGTTCCGCGAAATCGCCGACCAGTTCCTGGAGTTCTTCAGCGCTCACAAGCGCAAGGAGCTTAGCCTATACTATGACCGGGCGGGCAACAGCTACAGTCGACAGGGCGAAGACTACGCCGCAAAGATCAAGGAGGCAATTGAGAAGGATGCGTCCGGCAGGCGCACCGGCTGGTCGGTTGCGCTGATGTCGCGCAAACAGTCCACTATTCCTCAGTTCGAGGAGTACAATTTTATGCAGGAGCTTCTTCGCGGCGACAATCCAAGGCTTCCGGCCCTTATGGTTGACGAGCTGAATTGCCCAGAGATGATTTCCAGCATCGAGGGCGCGCGCGCCGAGGTGAAGCATAGGGGCAAGATGAAGGTTGTGGCCAAGGTGAAGAAGACTGAAAAGCTGGAGCCGAAGAAGCTTCCTCGACTATCCACCAATTTCTCCGACGCGTTCAAGTACCTGATGATGCGCAAAGAATGGCGCAAGGCGGCCAAGGCCCAGGAATTGGGCGGGGCGGCGGATGGCGCCGTTGACCAGTGGCTGGCTGATTCATTTGCCGACTGACGCGCCGCAAAGCTACCGAGTTTTCTCATATTTCACTCCGAAGGGGCGGTAATTACTTTTGCCCGTCAGAGCGGGCCGGCCAGCGGCGTGTCTCGAAAATTCGTCTTCCGCTGATTTTGCTTCGTATTGCGGGGATTGCCAGGCGTTTGGGAATTTTTATTCCAAAATTTTCAGTGTATTTTCCTCATTTTTTGCTTGTTTTTGCTGTTTTTTCCAAAGCTTCCGCACGCGATTCGGAGAATTTCTTGATTCTCAATTGCAATCTTTAACATCTTGGCGGAACTTTTTCCGTTAAGTAAATTTTATTTTTATTAATAACATTTATTAACTTTTTTTTTTTTTTGTTCACAATTTTCTTCCGAAATTTGCAACGTCAACCAAGTCTGGTACACGCGCCAGCAAAGCCGTTAACGCGGCTCGAAATCCTTCGGGCTTTTCTTTTGCCCGAATACATACGATATAAGGCGATAGCCTTCTCCACCCATTAAGCATCACGACTTTGTTGTCGGTTTGCCGGACTTGTTTGACGACATGGAGAGGCCATCGCCTTTTTATGCATAAAAACATAGTCAAACTTCAAACAAGTCCCAATTCAATGAAACAATCAACGCTTTTACCCATTGCGGACGCGCCGTATGGAGACGGAGTGAAACGCCACCACATTGATGGAATCATTCACCCCGCACCTGATAATTTCCTTAACATTGCGTCTGAAATCGGCGCGATGGCGCACAAAGGTCTGCGACTGGCCTTTGGCGAGGGCGCCACTAATGCCGTTCTCGCAGCGATGGCGGCCGTTATGGCCTGGCACTGCGGAGCTATCTCCGACCCCGTGGCCGGAGGCGCGCAGATAGCCGATGACTGTCTTTGGGCGTCGCCATGGCTAGCAGTCTGGATCTTCCGAGAAATAAAGGATGTCTCAAAAACAAGTATATAATCACCTTTATACGTTAAATAACACCATACAAATTAAAATTTTTCGCTATCTTTGCATTGCGAAAGACAATACAACAGCCACCAACAATAAATAAAGAGAACGAAATGGAAAACAATCTGAATTTGACCGCCAAGGCCGTCCAGGCAATCGAAGCCCTTCAGCATAACGCTGGCACATACAGCTATTACCGCGATGCTCTGCAGCGCATATTCAGGCACATTCTTATAGACTCCGATGAAGTGGGAATGTCAAGCTACGAAGCGCTGGCCACGCTTCGCGCCCTTAACGCCATCTCCGATGACCTGCGCGCCATCGCGGGCGTGGATCTCCCAGTTGAGGTTGACGAAGATGATGAGGAAGAAGAATCGGAAGAGGAGCTTGACGAGCCAGGGGAACTGAAATACGACCTTGGCGTGGCCAGCGGTAAGCTTCGGGAGGCAATAGCAGCGACGGAAGAAGCCGCATGCCATGCCGAGCGCTCAGGCGCGGCCTACGACATCATAGCTTCAGAAATAAGCTGCGCAAGCCTAGAGCTTGACGAATGCGCCGCCAAATTTGACAGACTATTGGAGAAGGCTCGCGGCTTCGGCCAAGAGGGGGAGACTGACCCTACAGTCAATGCCAACAGCTTCCTTTGTTCGGCATGCGGTTATGGCTGCAAGACCTACGAACTGGCGCAGGAAGCCCTTAGATCTGCTTATCAAAGCGACGATTTCACTCCAAGAGACCGCGAAGAGCTTGAGAAGGCCGTTGAGGAGGCCAAACGCTCGGCCGCGCGCATCGACGCCGTCACCGCGGCGCTGCACAGAAGGCTGAACTCAGGATCCAGGCAAGAAGATGCTAATCCACAATGACAGCCGGGATAGGCCGGCAAAAGTATTTTGGTAAATATATGTTTTATGGCATGACCGGAGATTGGTCAAGACATGCTCAAGGAAAGCGCCCGCTGCGAAGCGGGCGCTTTTTGCGTCCTTCGTTGCTTGCAGAAATATTTGGAAATTTGCGTCTAAACAGATCAAAAAGAGTATGAAGCATTTGAAGGAAGAATTTGACAAGCTCACATTCAAGGAATTTATCATATATGGCCTGGCAGTGGTCGTGATGGTGGCTGGAGTCACCTTGCTCTTTACTGGAATGTTCATCCCGCCCGAAGGCGAAATCCACGGCTCTGTGCTCTCGGCCTTCGGAGGCATCTGCATTTTCGTGGCGTCGCTGCTGGGCATTACAATCCACTACGCCAACGAACTGGAAAAATTCAAGGCCAGCGTGCAGGAACGCCTTGACAAGATTTCGCAATAACATTTATTCTCTCGTACAATGAGACATGGGAAATTTCTTTATCGCCTGTTCGTGCCTGCTGTGCTTGCTGTTTGCTGGATGCTTTGCGTGCTTGGCCTTTTTGGCTGCAGGAGCTACCGCGCGGCCTTCAAAGAGCAGAAGACAGGAGAGGCCAGAACCGTGCGGACTGATGAGCGCCGCGATTCTTGTGGCGCATTCAGCCATTCGGCGTCAACAGAAGCTGACACTGCCATGCGAAACGCCAGAACGGCCATTCGCATTGACATTGCGCGTGATTCATGCGGAAGGCCTGTCAGAATTGATCTGCAGGCAGAAGAGGGCATGCGGGAAATCGTTAAGAGGAACGCTGAATGCTCGCAAGAGACGGCAAGCCATCGAGACGAGCGGCTGCTCCAAGCCACCGATTCATTGGATACCTTCTGCGAGGAAAAGGAAGAAGCTGCGCAGGAAGTTGACCCCGGCATACCTATAGAAAAGGTGATCGGGCCTGCGCTGCTGGGGCTAGCCATATTTTATATTGTTTTTATATTGGCCATAAACGGGCTTAAACTATGGAGACAAAAGGAAAAATAGATTTGTTTCGCGCCATCGAGGAGATGAGGGCGATAAGCCGCGCCGGAGGCACGTTCGCCATGAAGTTCCGCAAGTGGAATAGGCAGACAAAGTCCGGAGGCGATTTGGCGGTTGTCCCTGCAGCCAGGCTCAGGCCAAGGGCTGCGGATGAGGATATCGCCAACTCAAGCCACAAGCTGTTCTTCACCGACACAAGCACGGGCCTTGCCCGCAACTGCTGGCAAGCGCTGATAATGGAATTCAACGGCATGAGCACTGTGCTAAACTAATGCTTTAAGGAATTATGATACGCAGGAGCGGAAATTTCGGCTTCGTTAGCAACGCAGCCGGAGAAATATACTCATTCAGCATGAACGCAAAGGGCAAGGGATGGTCGCCATCAACCTTTGCGCTAAGGGGAGGCTCGGCGGCATCCTTCGGCTACAAGTACATGAACGTGAACGGGGTGCCCATCATTCCCTTCGGAGCGGACAATGACCTTCCTGGCCGGGTGTGCCAGTTGCTTGAGAAGTTCTATGCCGGGGAGGGAATCATGGGCAAGAAGGTGGGCCTGCAGTGGGGCGAAGGCCCCAGGCTCTATCTTGACGCCGTGGACAGCAACAATACGCTTTACCGGCGTTGGACTGTTGACGAAAAGGTGGAGGCCGAACTGCGCGCCACCGACTATCTCACGCAGATGCACCGATGCCTGATTGACCTTTGCCACCTTGAGGGCTTTTGGGTGAAATTCACGAGAACGAGGGGCGCGCGCATAGGGCAAGGGCGAATCGCTAGGGTGGAGCACGTGCCGGCTGGCAAGGTGCGTTTTGTGTGGCCCGGCGAGGGAAAGAAGCCGACGCATGCGATGATGGCAGATTGGCCTTTTGCCGATCCTCAAAATTCAAGGGTTTATCCGCTCTTCGACCCTGAAAATCCATTCAGGCATCCCGTATCTTTGGGGTATTACAATGTCTACAGCTATAGTCATGACCATTACAGCGTGCCGCGGTTCATTGGAGCATTCGACTGGCTTGAGTTGGCGGGGACGCTAGCCCCTCTATTGGCCACCTACAACGAGAACGCCTCAGCAATCTCAAAGCACATTGAATCGCCCCAATCATATTGGGACAAAGCGGAGGAGAGGATAAAGGCCTATTGCCGGCAGGCGAAAAGGCTCTATAAAAGCGAGATGCTGGAGAAATTCAAGGATGAGGCTATGGAGAAGTTTGCCGGAGCCATGTCGGGCAAAGAGAACGCCGGGAAGTTCTTCCACACTTCGCAGTTCTGGAACGAGGAGGCCAACAATTTCGAGGGCTGGAAAATCACGGCTATTGACAACAAGGTGAAGGAATACATCGAGGCTATGGTGGCCATCTGCAAGAAATCTGAGGCGGCGGCCACGTCGGGATTCGGGCTTGATCCATCGCTTTCCAACCTGATACTTGACACGAAGCTGGGGTCAGGCTCGGAAAAGCTCTATGCGCTTAAGGTGTACAACGCCACGGAGACCGCCATTCCGGATATGGTGCTGTGCAAGCCCTTCCAGCAGTTCATAGACGCCAACCATCCGGGCGCGGGCCTGAAGATAGGCCTTTACCGCACAGTAGTGGAGGCGGAAAAGAACGTCAATCCTGAAAATCGACTTAAAGCCAATGCGTGACCTTTTCAATTCATTGCCGGCAAAATCGGAAGCGCCAGCCAACGAAGGCGGCCGCGAATTCAACGACGATCCAAATAAGGGAACGCCGTCGAAGGGCCTTACGCTGAGGCCAAGACAGATTGAGCGCCGCGCATTGGCAGAGATTGAGCTGGAGAACATTCTGCCATGGCATTTCAAGGAGGGCGAGGCTTACCATATATTTTCGTACGGCGGCATCGACTCCATAGCTTTCCTTCGCTCAGTGCTGAAGCAGCAGCCGCTGGAATACCTGGCTTGCCAAACATTCGGCATGTCAACATCCCACATAGCGCAGCTGAGGAAATGGACGAAGGATGGAATCATTGGCCGCCTTGACTTTTACGTGGGCGAGGTGTACAAATACAAGTACATTGACGTTTACCTGGCGCTTAAGGAGGTGGTGGCTCCCACTGGCGGCCGAGTAGGCATTCTCCGCAACCACGCGAAGGTGATGGTGGGATTTGGCGACCGCTTCGACTTCGTGGCGGAGGGTTCGGCTAATTTCAATGTCAATCCGCGCAGCGAGCAGATGTGCATTACGGTGGATACGGGGCTGGCACGGTTCTATAAGGAAGAGGTTCTTGATCAAATGAAGGTGGTAAATCTCGACAAGTACGATTGGAAACCATATAAACTTAAGAGAGATGAGAGAGATTCGGCTGTTTGACCGCGATGGCAATGGCGCCGCTGAGCTGCTGGAGGCCATAGGAGTGATTTCCAACGGAGTGACATTCGACAAGTGGAAGCCGTTGCTCCCGTTTGGCGTAAGGGATGTTGTGGCTATCATTGGCCGCGAGCCGGTGGAGGCGCTGGCCAGGTTCTATGAAGGGTATGAAGAGCCCTCTAGCGAGTTCCCGCCGTCATCGGCAATGCCATTGAGATACCTTAAGCAGGCTGTGGCTTTCTTCACCTGGCTGAAAATCATCCCCACGCTTGACGCCCAGCATGACGAGGCGGGGCGCAGCCGCCGGCTGGGGGAGAACGAAAAGGGCTTGACCGCCCTGCAGGAATACAAGGACGAGGCTAATATCCAGCGCTTGGCATACGAGGCGGTCGACGCCCTGGTGGAGGCTCTTGATGTTGGCGAATATTCATTTTGGATCTATTCTCCTAAATGCCGCCAGCGCGACGGCCTTCTGATTCGAAGCAAGGAGGAATTCGATGAATGCTACGCCATAGGCTCGCACCGGCTTTTCCTTACTCTTTTGCCCATAATTCGCGAAGTGCAGGGCGCAGTGGTGGCCCCTGTGCTGGGCAAATATCTTGACCGGCTTCTGTGTATCGGAAGTGAAGGCGACTGTGGCGATTTGAAGCTTATGAAGGACACTGCAGCCAGGGCCGTTGCTCTGTTGACGATGAAAAAGGCCGTGGAGCGATTGCCCGTGGAGGTCATCCCCGAAGGAATCGTACAGGTGCAGCAGTCCCAGCCGGTTAACTCCAGGCTGAGGGCTGAGCAGAGCGCGCGTGCGGCGGTGGCGGCTTCCCTTGGGGCTGACGCCTATGCGGCGCTTGAGTATCTGCAGATGCTTGTGGCGCGGAAGGAGGAAAATGGCGCCGATGCCGACGTTTCAGCCATCGGCCCAATAGTTCACAGCAAAGGCATGTCATTCTGATGAAAACGGTGGTCACAAGGGGCAAAAGGTTGGAGATTCCCGAATGCGTGGGTGAGCTGACTCCAAAACAATACGAGTATTACGCTTTCTTGGCGCTGATGCTTGGGTCGGGGGCTATCGATGAAAAGCATTTCCGAGTGCGCTGGATGTCATACCTGCTTGGAATGGGAATGGCTGACTATACCATCCTCAAGTCATGCCATATAGCCGAGATAAAGGGGCAGGAGTCTGCAATCGACGGTTTTTTCAAGGGCGGCCGGCTCGACTTCAGCGCCACGGCCAACCTATTGCCTAAGTATCGGGGCTATAAGGGGCCAGGCGACTGGCTGGAAGGGGTGGCATTCGGAGAGTTTGTTGAATGCCTGACGCTGATGGAGGCCGCGGCATCGGGAGGCGAGGGCGAGGCTGATGAGGCCTGCAGGCTTATAGCGCGAAAGCTTTACCATATTCCCGACGCTGATAAGGTGCCCGACATGCTGGCTTTCCATGCTCCAACTCTGCTGTCTTCGGTGTGGAAAGCCTTGCAATCGGCGCCTGTCGAGATCAATGGGCGAAAGATAGATTTCCGTATTATATTCCGCGGCTCTGGTGTGGTCAAGCCCGATGACAACACGGGGTGGACGGGAATAATTTTCGAGGTGGCACAGGCTGGATTGTTCGGCAATGTGGCTCAAGTGGAGCAAACCGACATGTGGGCGGTGCTGATGTATCTGTACAAGTGCAAATTTGAATACCTCAATGAAGTGAGGAATAACAAAAAATGATATGGATCTTTCAGAGTCAATCAAGAAAAAAATCAAGGCCTGGGAGGGATGCAGCCTTCAGGCCTACAAGTGTCCGAGCGGGGTGCTTACTATCGGATTCGGTCACACCGGCTCCGACGTTAAGCCTGGGATGAGGATTTCACAGGCCGAAGCCGACGCGCTGTTTGAGGCGGATATAGCCAGGTTCGCGGCATCGATGGAGCCGCAATTGGCCAGACTGGGCCTGCGGCAGTGCCAGGCTGACGCCCTCGTTTCGCTTTCTTACAATATAGGGTCGCTGGAGAAGAAGGCGCCTTCGCTGCTGGCCAAGGTGAAGGCTGATCCTGACGACCCTGCAATCCTATTGGAGTTTATGCGGCACGTCAACGCCCGCGTGAATGGCAAGCTGGTGCCATTGGCTGGCCTGGTAAGGCGGCGCGAAGCTGAGGCTAACCACTATTATGGACGAGTATGACAAGCCTTGCGAGATACCGCGAATATTGGGAGCGCATGGCCACGCGGGTCGATTCTATCGATGGCGCGCTCCCCATTACGCTGGATGAGCAGATGGGAAAGAAGATTCAGTCGCTTCCGGCCGATTCGGTCACGCTGTTCGTCCTCCCTCCGCTTGCCGAATCTGTTGCGAAGAATGCCGATTCATTCAGGGAGGTTAACAAGTGCGTGGTGTTCCTGATGGAGAAGTATGATCCGCAGAGGCGAAGTTCGTTTGATGTGCTGGAGGAGACGCAGCCTGCAATCGAGAGAGTGAAGAAGCTGATGCTGTTGGATCAATCGGCCGGATGCCCAGTGATGCGCATCGATGCGGGCAGTATTGACACTGCGCCGGAGACTGAGCTTTACGGGCGTTTCGCCGGTTGGTCGATAGGCTTCAATATTATTTCATGCTGATATGGAAGCAAGCGAAGATCCGGATGTAGTGTTTAAGTATTTCAGGGACTACGTCAACCGCGGATTCAGCAAGATTTTCAACGAGCAGCGTCGCATTGCAGCCGCGAAGATTTACGGCAAGCAGGCGCATCGAACGGACGGAACTCCGCGAAGTCGCTCCGGCCGGCTGCAGCGTGCGTTGGAGTCTCCATCCTTTTCTCTGTCCGGCTCCGGCTCCAGTCTGTCCGCTTCGGCGCGATATCCCGCCTATATCCGATTTCTCGACATGAAGCGGCTAGGCAATTACCGAATCTATAACCGCCCAATTTGGGGCATACTCTATAAGGAGACGTTTCGCGACCTTAGGTACGAGTTCTACGATTGGCTGGAGAAGTTCGTCAAAAAGTCAATTTCGGGAAGCTATCAACAGGCGTAGACGGCCTATCTGGCGGCAATAAAAAAGCAGCCGGAGACGGCTGCTTTGGTTCTGAAATAGTTTTCCTAAAGTTTAATAATCGAACATGTCAAGCAATACGTTGGTTATAACGTGTTTTTCCAGCTCTGATATTTCACCTATTAAATTGCCAAGCCTGGATTTGTCAATGGTTTTTAGTTGGTCGATTGCCGCATAGCTGTCATTTGCCAACCCGCTTTGGGGCGTTGCCTTAATTAATACCCCGCCCGACGCCGACCTCCCCGAAAACGACACCCCGGCATTCACCATCTGAGCCCTGGGCCTCTGGCCTATTGCTTAATTAACCCAAGATTGAAGGGCCTCCAGGCTCTTTCCTATTTTCCACCGAAATTTTTCAGTGAGATTTTTTCTAAAAAAATAAAAAGATAGTAAATTTTATGCCTCTTAATTTTGTTATAAGGATAAAAATTACTACTTTTGTGATGTCGAATCAATACAAGATGAAACGTTACAAAGTAAAAGAGGTCATAAAGATGCTTGAGGCCGATGGTTGGTATCTCTCATGTTGGAAAGGCGACCACCGGCAATTCAAACATAACGCAAAGAAAGGCCGCGTGACTGTCCCGGGAAAACCGAGCGACACGCTTGAACAAGAGATCTTAAACAGTATTTTCAAACAGGCGGGATGGCGATAAGCCAAAATGCACAAAAATGATGATAAGATGGAAACAATAAAAGTAGAAGTCTCGTGGAGCGGAAAAAATTATGGGGGCGGCTGGGGATATCCCGAGGTCGGAGCGATAATAAGTACAGGCAAAACTCTAGAGGAGTTTAAGGATGAATTTGTCTCCGCACTTGAATTTCATGTGAAGGGAATGCTCTCCGATGGTGACACTGTGCCACAGTGGCTCGCCGACAAGGACTATAAAATCGAGTACGACCTGAAAGCATCGGCTCTGCTGCGCCAAGCAGAGCGTTTCACCACTATGGCGGCGCTCAGCCGCGTTACCGGCATAAACCAGCGCCTTCTCTCAAATTATGCCTCAGAGGTGAAGCGTCCCCGTCCGGCTCAGCTTAAGCGCATCGTGGATGGCATTCACCAAATTGGGCAAAGTTGCCTCGCGCTATGCTGAAAACATGTCAGTGGTGATTTGACGCCCCATTGACATAGGCCCATAGGCCTTAATTCCTTTGAATTCTAAAGTCGAAGGAATTTTTTTTGCTCAATGTGTTTGGTAATACCGAAAATCCATGCTATCTTTGCAGTGCGAAACACAACGATGTTTGTCATCGCCGAGGAGTCACGGTTAACGGCTCGAACATATTCGGGCATTTTTTATGCCCTTACATAAAACAAAAACGGCTACGGCTGTCATATCCATACAACTTTTGGCTCTTCGGAGTGACTACGTTGTTGTGTTTCGCGACGGGATATGGCAGCCGTTTTTCTGTCTGCAAAGCGAAACACAACAACGTAATGAACAAAAAGAAATCACGCCGCGTGGATTCCGAAAAAGTCCGCGGCATTCTCGCGGAACTCGCAGAGGCAATCTGCCTGGCTCAGCGCAAAGTCACCCTCTCTATGCAGGGCAACACCTTTGAGATCCACCTTGGGGGCGCGTCGGTCAACATCACCGTAAACGAGGAAGGAGGCAGGCTATGAGAATAATAGCAGCGGGCGCGCAGATCACAACCGCCGTAGTGGAAGTGCTGGAGACGCTGCAGGGCCAGCCCGACATTGCCAAGCTTTACATCGGCGCCATCGACTCCATCACACGCGCGGCCATCGAGGGATTTTCTGGCAATGACGAGCGCGACGCCGAAACCCTCTCAATCCTGCGCGCCCTGCAGATGATGCGCCGCGACATCGAGGCGCTGGCCTCCCCGTCCGACGCCGATCTCCCCGAAAACGACACCCCCGCATTCACCATCTGAGCCCTGCGCCTCGGCAGACCATTCTTGCCTGGGCGCTTTTTTATCATTTGGATGATCGGAAAAATCAAAAATTTGCTTAACTTTGTGGAAAATAGTTTTATGAAAGGAGCATGGCTATGAAGATAAAAGTATTTTATTGGCTTGTATACGAGGCTTGTTTTATCGCGTCGATGATTCTGGGCATGGCAGCTGAGTCGTGGATGCCTGATGATTTCCTTGCCATTGTCCTGCAGGCGGCCGCGTTGGCCATTATACCGTTGATGATAGTTGGCCCGCTGCTCCAGGCTCTTTTGGACAGCCGCTTCCCCGGCTGGCTCTACGTGCCGTTTTCCGAAAAGCGGAAGAAGGCTCTTGAGCGCCAGAAAAAGCGTGATGAGGTTGCTAAGGAGAAATTCAAGGAATTGGAGCGGGCGCTTCTGTATCCATTCTATTC
Organism: Clostridium sp.; assembly: GCA_023666615.1. Taxonomy (GTDB): domain Bacteria; phylum Bacteroidota; class Bacteroidia; order Bacteroidales; family Muribaculaceae; genus CAG-873. The sequence continues at coordinate 43,516 of JAMPBQ010000001.1, forward strand.
TCTTGGCCGCAAGCACACGATGATAAGCGATTTCTGCTGCGATAATCCAAAACGGGTCAAATGGCTGAAGGATAGCAAATATTATGTTATGTGGCGAACAGATGTGATTAATTGGGCAAGAAACAATATCAGCCGCATTAAGTTCTTCAACTTCAATGATGGAATCTTTATGTATATTTTTGACTCCGAGCAGGGATACCGCGATTTGGTGAATCTAACGGAAAAATACAATTTCACGCCTAATCCTAATTGCAAAGTGGATTGCTGCATAGAGTTAAATGACGAACGCCTTCCGAAAGATTACTTTGAATTTCCAGGCCTTGTGTGGGAGGATGAGGATATTGACGAAAGCTATTTCCCGGCGGAAAAAAGGCGCACGGCCGCGGCCGACGCATTTGCGTTTGGCGCCGGCGTGGGCATCGGAATGGGGCTATTCGGAGGCGGAGGAGGCTCTTCATCAGACGGTGGAGGCTGCGCGGGCTGATTCCCCGCTGTCCTTCAATGGCTGAATCTTAGGTCGTAATTTTGCCTAAAACAAAATTACACCTTTGATATGGCAAAAGTCAACGACGACAAAATTTCAGTCGAACTCAATTTAAAGGCCGAGAAAGCCAATGAGGAAATCCACCGGCTGACCATGGCCACTGAGGAGCTGAGGAAGCAGAACCAGGCCTATCGCATGGAGAAGGCCCGCCTCGAGAAAGTGGAGGGAGACCACACGGCGGAATTCAAGAGGCTCAACGACGCTATCGACGCCAATACTGAAAAAATCCGTGCCAACCAGCGCGCGATTCAGACCGAGAGTGAAAAGATTGACGTCTCGCGAAAGACAGCGGCCCAGCTGAAGAAGGGGCTGCGGGAGCTGCAAAGAACGCTGAGCAACACATCAAGGAGCCTGCATCCCGAAGCATGGAGAAATACCGAGAAGGAAATCCAGCGATATCGAGAGGCCTTGCAAAAGGCTGAAAAGCCCACTCGCTCTATTTGGAACAGCCTAAAAAGCCTGCCAAGCCTGGCTAAAATGGCGGAGGGGAGCTTTTTGGCATTGGGAGCGGCCATCGTTTCGCAAGTGACCGGCGCTTTCAAGCAGCTTGTTTCCACTATACAAGACTTTGAGAAGGCTAACTCAAAGCTGGCGTCGGTGCTCGGAACAAATCTGCAGGGCATATCCTCGCTTACCGAGCAGGCAAAATTTTTGGGGCGCACCACTTCAGCCACGGCTTCGCAAGTGACCGGCCTGCAGACTGAACTCGCAAAGTTGGGATTCACTCAGAATGTCATCGAAAAGCTCACTCCTTCGGTGCTTAAGTTCGCTAAATCGGTTGATGCCGACCTGTCAAGCGCGGCGGCATTCGCAGGCGCGGCCATGCGGATGTTCAACAAGGACGCCGACGACGCCGAAAGCGTGATGGCGTCATTCGCCGTGGCCACAACTAAATCGGCCTTGGACTTCGACAAGCTAAACAGCAGCCTGGCAACCATTGGACCGGTGGCGAATGCCTTCGGATTTTCTCTTGAGGACACCATAGCCCTCCTTGGCGGCCTGGCCAATGCGGGATTTGACGCCAGCTCGGCCGCCACGGCCACGCGCAACATCCTTCTCAACCTGGCCGATTCATCGGGCGACCTGGCGCTGGCGCTGGGAGGCCCGGTGGCTAACCTCGACGATCTTGTGGCGGGCTTGGGCAAGCTAAACTCCGAGGGCGTAGATCTGGCAAAGGCGCTCGAACTGACCGACAAGCGCAGCGTGGCCGCCTTCACAACATTCCTCAACGGATCCTCCTCAATCAAGGATCTGCGGGATTCAATCACCGGCTGCAAGGGCGACTTCCAGCAAATGGCTTCCACCATGGCCGACAACTCCGCCGGGTCATGGGCGGGATTCCAGTCGGCAGTCGAGGGCCTTTCGCTTAAATTTTTCGACTTCCGCATTGCGATAAAATCCATATACGAGGCCGCCACCGACTTTGTGAATTGGATTGGCGAAATTGCAGAAGCATTGATGCCGCTTGGCACTGTGATGGGTTGGGTGGCCAAGGCGGCGGCCGCGCTCGTATATGGAGTCTCAACCCTGGTGGGCTGGATCACCAAGCTGTTCAAGCAGACATCGCTCGGGCGCGCGATCTTAAACGGAGTCATAGCCGCCCTCGCGGCCTACAAGACTGCGGCGCTCGCGGCCGCTGCGGCCACCAAATCTTATTGGACAAGCCTGGCGGCTGCTTCCAAGACAGCGCTATCCTTTGTCAAGACTCTGGCATTGAAGACAGTGGCAATGGCAAAGGCCGCATGGGCCGACGCCAAGGCCATAATAGCCACGCGCACATTCAACGCCGCCCTCCTAGCCAATCCGATAATGCTCGTTATCACCGCAATTGCCGGCCTGGTGGCTGCAGTAATCGGATACACTAGCGTCACGGACGATGCCGCCGATGCGCAGAAGCGGCTCAATGAGGTGGAGGAGATCGGCGCGAAAAACAAGGAGGATAGGCTGCGGCGCTCGGATGAAATGGTCCAGAAGCTTGCGTTGGAGAAAGACAAAATCAAGGAACTCCTGGTCGTGGCCGAGAATGAGGCTTTGTCGAAGGAAAGACGAGAAAAAGCAGTGCGCCGGCTCAATGAGATATGCCCTGAATACAATGGATACATCGACAAGGAGACCGGCGCGCTGCGCGGAGCCAACAAGGCCCTAGCTGACTACATAGCCAATATGGAAAAGCGAGCTTTGCTGACGTATTACAAGGACAATTACGAGCAATACGTCAAGGACATTAAGGATGCCGAGCGAAAGCTGCAAAGGATGTACGACAACACCCTCGCGGCCACGGTTAGGGAAAGGGCCAAGCCGATTATGGATGCATTCCCCGAACTTTCCGAAATGGAGGCTAGGGAGAAAGCATGGAATAGCCTTTACGCTGAATGGAGCCGCGCCGAAATAAAGGACGACTGGCTAAATGAGGCCATTTCCGAATTTGTAAAAGCCGATTTGTCGATACAGGATTTAGAGAATGACTTCTTTGACCTAAAGACAGACATGGCGCGCGACGGCCTGGATTTGGCCGACATTATCGCTGAGGAGGTGGTGAGGCCGCTTGGAGGCGTCGACAAGGCGGCCTCGGAGGCTGTAGCTCGACTGAAGGAAATTAACGCGGAGCTGAAGAATCTAAGGAAGCAAGACCCCCAAAGCGATGAGGAGCTGGAGAGGATACAAACTCGAATCAAGCTTCTGCAGGAGGAGAAGAAGGAGCTTCTTGGGAAGGCCAAGGCTCGAGAGCCCGGCACATACGGGAAGGATTCTTTGACTGAAGCCACGGCTCAGGTGGACGACGCGCACCAAAAGCGGCTGCTTGAGATCAACAAGCGGAACATATCGGCTACTGAAAAGACCATAGCCAAGAACCGCGAGCAGATTCGGTATTGCGATGAGCTGGCGCAGGCGCTGGAGGGCCTGCGGTCGAAAACCGACGCCACTCACACAAAGACCCTTGACGCAATCACCGCAGAACAAAACAAATTGGCTCAGCAGTCGGCCGCCGCGCAAAAGGAAATCGACAAGGCCATGGCGCAGCAGGACAGCGAGGAGCACAGCCAAAGGCTTGCCGCCAGCGAGGCATTCTACAAGCGGCAGTCCGAACTAATCCGCGCGCAGGCCATAGCTGACCAAGACCTTCAGGAGGCGGCATCCGTCTACCAGCTGGATCTAGACCGCCAAAGCCATGAGGAACGGCTGGCTGAGCTCAAGAGATACTACGACCAGGTTTCGCAAGCCGATTATTATTCTGCGGATGAGAAGGAGAAGGCGCTTCAGAAACTGGGCAATGAGATCTCCGCCGCGCAAAGCCAGCTGCTGACCGACACCGGGAAATTCTACGAAATGATGCGCGAGGCTATGGCCAACGCCACCAGCGCGGAGGGCATTAAAGCAGGTTTTGACCGCCAATGCGTTGCGATGATTCAATATTACGAGGCTCTGAAATCGACAGCAGGAGTATGCGCGGACGATATTGTCGCGCTCGAGGAAGAAAAGCAACGCCGAATCGCCGCTCTAAACTACCGGCGACTTGAGCAGGAGTATCAACTGCAGGAGCTCACTGGCCTTTCATGGGCCGACGAGTACGATCGGGAGCTGGCCAAGCTTGAAAATTACCACGCACAGGGGCTTATTAAGGAAAAGGACTACCATAAGAAGAAGCTTGAGCTGGGCATTGCCAACGCGAAAAAGTACTTCGGCTATTATTCAAATCTCTCCGGTTCCGTGTTCTCGGCCATTCAGGAAGCGGAAATCGCCAAGAGCGACGCAAAGTACGACGTATTGATTCAGCAGGCCAAGAACAACGGCGAGGACACCGCCGCGCTGGAGGAGGAGAAGGAGAACAAGAAGCTTGCGATTCAGAAAAAATACGCTGACGTGAACTTCGCTGTGAAGGTGTCGCAGATCATAGCCGATACCGCCGTCTCGATTATGAAGGCGTTTGCCGACCTCGGCCCGATAGGCGGCGCAATTGCGGCCGCCATGCTGACGGCAACGGGCGCCGCGCAATTGATGACGGCAAAGGCCGAACGAGACAAAATCAAGAACATGCAGCCCGGAAATACGGCCGGAAGCTCGTATTCGCAGCAAGCCAAGACAGAAAGAGCGCTTACGGGATATTCCGATGGCGGCTATACTGGCGATGGCGACCGCTACGAAGTGGCCGGCGTTGTGCATAGGGGAGAATACGTTGTGCCCAAGCCTATAATGGACGTTCCCGCAGTCGTGGACGCCGTTGGCGCGATTGAGGCCATAAGGCGGAATAAGATGCTGGGCGCAGGCCCAGCCGCCCAGACATCGGCCCCGGGATACGCCGACGGCGGCCTGGTGGCCGGAGTCTCCGTGGAAGGCGCCGCTGACCTGGCCGCGGCGGCCAAGGAGCTGCGAAAGGCATTGGGCAACATTAGGGCTAATGTGGTGTACAAAGACATTGAGCGCGCCGGCGAAGGCATAGAGCGTTCGCGTGCGCCTTTCACTCGAAAGCGTTGACGATTATGCAGATTAAGGTTGATGGCAAGGCTCTTGACCTTGCCCCGGATTATTCCATCGAGATTGAGGATGCAAATCCGATTTTCAATGACCGCGGGAGCCAGTCGGCGCCCGCCACCGTGCCGCCCACTCGCCACAATATGCGGTTGCTGGGATTTCCACACAGGATTGAAGCTGGCGCAAGCCCCAACAATCCTGAGCGCGCAGCCGAGGTGGTATGCGGCGGGTATGTTCGCCGCGGTGTGGTGAACCTGACGGAGGCCAGCCCCAGCGAGGGCTTCACTTTCAATATCGGATTCGACAATTCCGAGGCCTACGCCAAGTGGTCGGGAAAGAAATTGTCGGAGCTTTCGGGATTGCCCACATACGAGCCGGAAGACACCGGCGGCGGATACCCTATTGACTGGCTGCTGGAGAAGCTTTTGGCAATATACCGCGAGCCAAGCCCGGAATCTGACGATTTCGCCGTTTTCCCCATTGCTCTGGCCGACACCGACGGCTATTGGGAGATATTGAACCGTGTAGGCCCCTATGGGCTGAACGGCCCAACTGCGGTAAATAGGCTTATTGACGGCGAGGACACGGAGGTGACGGTGCCCGCAGCATACGGGGTCTCGCCTTTCTTGCGAGTGTGGAGAGTGCTTGAGCTTGCCTTCGCCGACCTGGGAGTGGCTTTGCGCGGCAATCCTTTCAAGGAGGGCGAGCTGGCGAAGCTCGTGGTGCTCAACAACGCGGCCGACGCCTGCTGCAGGGGGAAAATCGACTATGCCGACCTTATGCCGGACTGCACGGTGGAGGAGCTGATGAACGCCCTGTGGGTGCGCTTCGGCCTGGTTTATTGCCTGGACAGCGTGAAGGGGGAAGTGTCGCTGCGCCTTATAAGGGACATTATCGCCCAAGAACCCGCGGTCGACATCGACAAGTTCCTTGCGGGATATCCAAAAATCTCCTATGAGACTCCCCAGTATGTGAAATTGTCGGCGCAAACATCGATAAAGGGGGCGAAGCCAAGCAATGAGAGGTTTGAGGATTTCGCCAAAGGGCTCGACGTGTCGCGCACCAGGATGGGGCTCGACGTAAGCCAATGGCGGATGACCGGCAACGCCGACGACCCCAAATGGGATGGCGACGTTCGTGAAGACTGGTGGGATTACGACCGCGATGACGGGAGAGACGATTATGACGACGGCCGTGATGATTACGATGACGACAGGGACTATTATTCCATGCGGGCCAGAGTTGCTGAAACATCGGCCTCGGAGGCTAACACTTCTTTCCTGGCGCGCGAGTTCATAAGCGGCACTTGGTATCGGCTAGACAACACCAACGGATCAGTCCGGGCTTCTTCCTCAAGCTTTTTCTGCTGGGATCCTCAGCCCGACGGATACGATGCTCTTGATTTGGCCAGCTGTGACGAGAGCGTGCCAATAGGGGCGGCTCCGCTTGAAAGGGCATACCATGACACACGGTGCCCGTTCTATCTGTATGGCCCGCGGCATTACCACAGCTATATTAAAGGCGGGGAGACAGAGGACGGCGCCGGCGATGAGACGCCGCTGGCGTTTGTGATTGCATACACCAAGGGCGGAAAGACCTTTGGCCGCATCACCGGCGAGGGAGACGATGGCCTGCCTATGGCGCTGGATGACGGTTCCAAGGCGCAGCTTTCCCTTCTTTTCCAGTTTAAGGACGGGCTGTTCGCCAAGTTTTGGAGCGGCTACGACGAGATTCTTCGGCATGGCAACAGATGCGTCGAGGCGCCGGCGCGCATGAATTCTGTCGGACTGCTTGGGCTTGACCTCCTTTCCGTGGTGAGGCTGGGGAGCGTGCGCTGTCTTATCGACACGGTTTCCTACTCCTTGCCGGCTAGGCGGGAAGCAGCCGCCACCCTCAAATTGAGGACTCTGCAGACACAAGGGGAATATGACATCAATAAGGAGCAGGGCGTGCCTGACTTTTCAGTCGCCACACGCAGCCTGGCGTGGAGCCTGGTGTCTGAAACATTCGGAGAGAGCTTGGATACGCTGACTGCGCGTTCGGAGGCCGTCCAAGGCTTCATAGAGAACACGGGCTACGAGGGGCATGGCGTGGATGGCGACTATTGGTATGTGGACGCGTCAAGTGCCAAGCTGAAGGGAGTTGAGAGAATCGCGCCGATATGGGAAGAGGATGCATCCTTGCCAAAGCCAATGGCGTTGGGGCAAACGATAACCCGCAAGTATAGCGCAGAGCTGGAGTATGAATTCTACGAGATCCATGATTTCCACGGCCAGGACGGAAATCCCGATGACTGGGCGCTGTCCAGCGCGCCAATCGGCGTGGGGCGCATACTTGCGCAATACGAAGTGAAGCTGACCGCCAAGTGGGTGTTCGGCTAGGGCCGTGCGTCCTTTAGGCATTGTCAGGCATTCCGCAATTTTGCCGCATGGAAAGAAATGACATATTGGCCGCGCCCCAGGTTGAGGGATTCCAAGCCCTCAAGAAGATTTGGGGGGCTGAGCATACGGGAGATTTTTTTGAGTTTATGGCCACACCTTCGGTTGAAAGGGATGTGTTCATTGATTCTTGCATGAGCGAGGATGGCTGCGGCGCAGACGCGGGCGTGGCTTCAGCGATAATCAAAGTGTGATGGGATCAGTTGACTCTGGCTATGCGTGGACACGCAATCCAATTGTGCTTCGCGCTGATTTTTCGCCGGCAAGCGATCCTGCCGGCGGAAGCCTTTCCATTTCCCTTGGAGCTGAAAAGGTCTATGAGGGCAAGTTCTCGAACCCTCTTGAGCTGGACGTCTCCGAGATAATCGACGCGCGTGTGCCGTATCTTCCCGATGCCGGCGACTGGAGCGGCGAGGCGCTGATTCCGATAACGGAAGACCCAGGCGATCTGTCGGACATGACCGCGCTGTGCGTGGCCGACTACGGCGGCGCGCAGGCTGAGTGGGAATTCCTGGCCCTCCCGGGCGGCATTTCCAGGCAAGCCTTCAGGGAGTTCTCTGCAGGCAATACGGATGTGTTCGCCAAAAGGTTTCTTTCCCTGTCTTGCAATTTCTTTCTGACAGTACGCTCGGCGTCTTCGCTTATGTCGATTAAGGAGACTGAGCTGTGTCCTCTGTATTTCTTGGTGAACAGGGAGAGGGATTTTCTGGCGGTGAAGGCGTCGGTGGGCGGGTCTATTGTGTTCTCTAATCTTCAGCCTGGCGTTTACGCTCTGGATCTGAATGAGCTGCGTCGGCGGTTTGTGGAGGAGCATGATGTTTTGCCCAGCGTGTTCAGCGTTTACAAGGGCGTCGACACACTGGCATGCCGCATTGTGATAGAGAAGGCCGAGGCGTCGAAGGAGAGGTACGTTGTAAAGTTCCGCAATTCCCTGGGCGTGTTCGAGGCCATCGAAATGGTGGGGGCTTTGTGGGAGAATCCGGAATTCGAGGAGGGCGCTGTTTTCAGCCGCGCCGATTCCGTGGCCGGGGGATTCGTGCGTGGACGCGAGCGGATCGAGATGGCTAGGTCTCTGAGCCTGTCTACGGGATTCAAGAATCCCAGCGAGGCCATGCTCCTGATGGACATGGTGGCAAGCGAGGAGGCATACCTGCTTGGGTGGAGGGATTGGCCGGTGAAGGTGATTCCATCGATGGAGGATGCTTCAGTTCGAGCCAGGCCTGATGTTCCGCAGAGCTTTGTCGTCAAGCTTGACATAGCGGATTCTGATTCAAATATTTTGCATGGCATATAAAATTTATTTAAGATGGTTCGCATCAATTACAAGTCTGATTTCGATTTCCTGATGCCGTTTATGGCCCAGGGCTCAAGTGGCCAGTCCGTAGATTTGGGATGGCCTGGTTTTGATTGGGAGATGCGGTTTTGGACTGACAGGCGCCAGGGCTCGGTCGTAGCTTCACGCCGCGGAGATGTTTTGACAAATTGCGCAAACGACGATGGCAGGATACGCATAGTGCTCAATCGGCACGGCCTGGGCGTGGGGCAATTGATGGGCGAATGCCACGCCCGATTGCCGGAAAGCCTATATCCTGATGGTTGCCGCGATGTGTTCATTCCATTTAAGCTCAACATGGAGCTCGTGCGCGACGCTGGCGACATGCCATCCTTATCCGACGCCCAGCTGGTGTTTCCCATGATCAAGGGCGACAAGGGAGAGCCTGGAAAGGACGCGGAGGCCTCACAGGAGGCTGTGGAGGCGGCGCTGGAAAAATTCCGCATAACTGAAGAGGATATCGAAAGCCTATTTGCCTTATAGGCAAACAATCAACAATTTTAAACAACTTAAAAACAACGAGACAATGGCACAGACAAAGTATCTGGACATGGCGGGCCTGCAGGCCCTGCTTGACAAGCTCTTCGCGCGCGAATTCCGCGGGATGGGCCTATCGAAGAACGACTTCAGCGACGCGCTGAAGCAGAAGCTGGAGAGCATCGCGGCGCCCGAGGACCTGAAGACTCTCGCCTCCAAGGTGGCTAGCCTTGAGACGCTGGTTGCCAAGGACAGCGACGGGGTGATCAACAAGTTCAACGAGATCGTGGCGTTCCTGACCGGCATAGGTGACGACAAGACGCTGGACGGCCTGATGAGCGACATCGCCACAAAGGTGGCCGAAGCGAAGAAGGCTGGCGCAGACGCGGCCTCGGCGCTAGACGCGTTCAAGGGCACGGTGTACAGCAAGGAAGCGGCAGAAGGCAAGTTCGTGGCCAAGGAGGCAGGCAAGGGCCTGTCGACCAACGACTACACTACGTCGGAGAAGGCGCTTGTTGCGACCATCGCCGGCAAGCTGGACGCGGCAGACGTTGCGAGCATCAGCGCCGAGGAGATAGCGTCGATGCTGACGGCGGCCGGCGTATAAGCCGCGGGCTAGCAAACAATCCGGGGGCGGGGCTGACCCGCCCCTCAATCATTAACCTAAAAACAGAAAGACGATGGCAAAGAGAGAATATTTGGACAGGAGCGGGCTTGTGCAAGTGCTGGTGAAGGTTGGCGACAGGCTTGAGGAACTGGACGGCTTGCCACATTTCGTGTGGGCGTCTAGCATCGACGAACGCGATGTGGCCGAGAGGACAGTGGTTGTTCCGGAAAAGGTGGTCTGGGATGAAGTAGGCGAGAGGTTTCTGGCCTTCAACAGCGGCGTCTACTACCAAAACTGGCCTGGAGTGGAGAAATGGATGAACGTAGATGACGGAGAACCCCGGAAGGGAAGCCGCATATACATTGGCGAGGATGAGGATGGAAATTATGGAGTGTACGTTTTTCTAAGCTACATGCAGCCGCAACGCCTGGCGACGATGGGCGACCTCCCCAAGCAGGGTCTTGACGGCAAGGACGGGGTTGCTTACTGGCTATGCCCGTCGATAGGGGCGGTGAAGAGGGCCGGGGACAAAAGCCCGGAATTTTCCACGAAAGCCTTGTCGGCCACGGCGTACATATCAGAGGGGGGCGTCGTGAGGGAGTATTCCGAGGCTATGGTAAACATAGCCCCGATAGTGTACAACAGTGGAGAATACAAGGCGCTGACGGGCGAGACGGCGCGATGCGGGGAGCCGGTGGAGATAGACGGCCTATACACTATGTCGAACGATGTGGTAAGAAATCTCAACAAGCTTGCCACGAACCGGTTCCGCTTCACGCTGTACGGAGAAAGCGGGGAAGCGGTGGCCACGGCCGAGGTGCCCATTTATACTGACGGGGCCACCGGGGCGAAGGGCGACAAGGGCGACAAAGGGGAGGACGCGGCCGCTGCGGCGCCGCTGCGCAGCTTTATGTTTGAGCTGGGCGCAGGGTTCGCGCTGCGCCCAAAAGCATATGACCAATACACCCATGATGGCTGCATCGCCCTTGAGGATCACGAGACGGCAGAGTTTATGCAGTGGCTTACGCAAGCCGGGTCGGAGCAAGGGTATTGGGGCTTCCCGCCCAGCATCCTGGTGCCAGGGCTTGTAAGGAGCACGGGGCTAGCCTTCACGCTTCCCTTCCGCTGCGTGGGGCTTGTTCCGAATTCGTTCAATGATGACCAGGATCGCGGCGGCATGATTTACGCGCTGCCAGATATGGCAAGCCTCTTTGGCGGGGATGGGCAATGGATGTTCGAGCTGTGGATTGGCCCCGGGTACGAAAGGCCCGAGATAAGGAACTTCAGCGAAGAGCCGGGGATTCTTTAGGCGCGGATGTCAAATTAAAAAAAGGAATAGAGATGGAAGAATTGTTTTCAAGAGACAAGACGTGGCTGTTCTTGGGGATATTTTTCTGCGCCCCTGCCTCTCTGGCGGGGGCGCATTGTTTCTAAAGATTGCCGGAGAATCGCTTTGTCTCTTCGTGGACGGGCTGATCGCGGCCCTGCAAGTACTTGTTGGTGGTCGAGACATCGGTGTGGCGAGCCTGGTCGCGGGCAATCACTATGCCCTCGCTGTTGGCCAAGTCACGCAGGCCGGAGTCCTTCAGGCTGTAGAACTGGAATTCATCCTTCCATTTCAGGGCCTTGCGCACCTTCAGCCATCTTTTGCGAAAAATCTCACTGGATGCCTTTTCAATGGACGGCCGCATGTCCCGTCCGAAAATATAGGTTTCGCCAGGAAGGCTCAATATCCCCAAGTCCAGCATCAGCCGAATCGTATCGGCGTTGAGCCCAACCTTGCCGTCGCGCTTGTTCTTTGAGACAGAGGCAGGGATGAACACCGACTGCTCCTTCACCGAAATGTCGCAGACACGTACGTTCACAAGCTCGGTGGGTCTGATGAAGGTGTAGTACTCCATGCGGCAGGCCAGGAGGAAATAGGGGTCGCTCTCCTTTAGGTGTTCGGCCAGGCGGCGCAGCATCTCAGGAGTGAGCGGCTGTCGCTTCTTCGGAGCCTCGGCCATAGTCCTTATCTTCTCCGCGGGGTTTTCGGATATGTACTTGCGCTCAATCAGGAATAGGGCGAGCGAGCTGCACCACCCCCTGTAGTTGTTGCGGGTGCGAGCCCCGCACTCTCGGTCGAGGAGAATCCAGTCCAAAAAGTCTGACACCAGTTCCCTATCGTACTGGTAGACATACTTTGGCGTGACAATCCTTGAGGCGATGTACTCGCGGAACACAGAAAGCCGCGAGGAATAGGACTTGCGCGTCTTGTACTTGTCCATCCTCTCGATGAACGCCCCGTATCGGTCAAGCACGTCAGAAAGCAGCGAGTAGCCGCGGCAGTCCTCCGCGATAGCCCATGGCGACCATCCGCCGCGCAGCTGTTTGATCAAGGCCTCGATCAGCTCAGCTGCGCGCTTGCGTCGCTCGCCTGCCTTGGGTATGTTGTCGAGCATGTACTTCTTTCGCCTCATCATGCCAGTGGCGGGGTCGAGGCATCTGAAGTCTACGTACCAGTTTTTCTTCGTGTGGAGGCGCGGGTATGTGAAAGGAAGTATCTCCTTGCGCGCGCCAGGTTTTTTCCCAATTGGGCACATTTTTTTAACATTCTTTGTGAATAAAGAATGCCGCGATTGGTGAAATATGGATTGAGCCCCGGGGCCTAAAAGTCCGATTATAGTCCGAGGCCGTTTCAAAAACAAACCCTAACAAACATATATTCAGTCTGTTAGGGGTTGTTTTGGCGGAGAGGACGAGATTCGAACTCGTGGTAGGATAACTCCTACGGCAGTTTAGCAAACTGCTGGTTTCAGCCACTCACCCACCTCTCCAGGGTTGGTGCGTCTGAATTTGACTTTGCAAAGGTAGGAGCTTTTTTTTTATTTACCAAATTTTTTTTGGAGTTTTTTTAAGGGTTGTATTTTGTCATGTGGTATCCGAGACTCCATAGCTCTACGGCGGCGCCGAAATAGTATAGCTGGTGGAGACAGCGCACGTAGGCATTGAAAGCGTCGGGTGTGCCGGGCTCAAAGGCTTCGCGCATGAGGGCGTTGTAGGTGATTGTGGCTATGTCTCCTACGGATTTGGCCACTCTCGCTTCCTGGTCTGGGTTGAGCTTCAGGATGTCCTGGCATATGTATTCGTCCATATTGTCGTATCCCTTTCCCTTTAGGAGAATGGATGCGTATATGTCTTCGAATTTAGAGTACATTTCCCAGTCTTCGTCCCACATGTATGCCAAGGCCATGCCTATGTACATCATCCATCCGAGCGAGGCAGTGGGGTAGGAGTTGAATTCGCGCACCCCGTCGGGGAGGTATGCCATGCATATTTTCTCCCAACGGTCCTCTATGTCGGGGATATCGGGCAGAATTGGGTCAATCGCTCCACGGTTGGCCAGGGTTGTGGCCAAGGTGTCGTGGAGCGTTTTTTCAAATTTGTCAAGGCGGGCGGTGTCCATATCTTGTCAGGCTTTTGGCAGCATTCGGGCAATGTATTTGCCTATGATGTCGAATTCAAGGTTTACGCGCGTGCCCACCTTGATTTGCTTAAAGTTGGTATGCTCGAATGTGTATGGGATGATAGCCACGCGGAACGATGAAGGCTCGCTGTCGCAAACGGTGAGACTTACCCCGTTTACGCATACCGATCCTTTTTCCACTGTGCAGTATCCTTGTGCAGCCATCTTCGGGTCGGCTTCATATTCAAATTTATAGTACTTGCTGCCGTCTGCGTCCTTTATCTCTGTGCAAACGGCTGTGCAATCGACATGGCCTTGTACGATGTGGCCGTCAAGGCGGCCGTTCATCAACATTGACCGCTCGAGGTTAACCAGGCTGCCGGGCTTGAGGTCACCAAGGTTGCTGCGCTCGAGGGTTTCGCGGATTGCCACTACGGCGTATGTGCCGTCTGGCGCAATTTCCACTACTGTGAGGCATACACCATTGTGCGCCACCGACTGGTCTATCTTCAACTCATTTGCGAATGTGCATTTTACGCGAAGCTTTACGTTGGAGTCTTGATTAATCACTTCTGTGACCGTGGCGGCTTCTTCTACTATTCCAGAAAACATATTATTGCTGATGTTAAAGTTTTACGGTTAGAGTTGTGGGTTCGGCGGGGAAGAATACTATATCCATTATGGCTGAACCGTCCGCATATCCCATTTTTGCCGAGCCATGCGTTATGCCCATGCTTTCGGGCTTTGAGATGCCCTGGACTTTTACGCGGAGGTTCAGCGGAACGGGGGCGCCTGGATATTCGCCGACGCTGGAGATGTCGATAGAGATTTTTTTCCCGTCGGGGGATACTTGGCCTTTGAAGTTTATGAGGCGATATTCGCCGTTGGCCAATGATGAGGCAGACATGCGGTTGTCGTCGTAGAGCGTGTATTCGGAATCGATGCCGGGAGTCGGGTAATAGTTGATGGTCAGGCGCGCGGGGTTATAGTCGGCGGTTGATTCCATTTCATAGTCGGCTTGAGGAATGAAGGCGCCTCCACGCACGAATAGCGGAAGCTTTGATAGCGGCGCGTCATAGTCAATTGTGCTCTTGCCTGCATATTTTTTTGATGGGTCGGAGTAGTCGATCCAAGTGCCTTGCGGGAACGTAACTTTGCGGCTGTCGGCGCCTTTTTGCATCACCGGCGCCACAAGCACTTCCGCGCCCCAAAGGTATTCATCATCAATGTCGTCGTAATCTGTTGTGCCGGCCTCTGTGAAATTCAGCGGACGCACCAAGGGATAGCCGAACATGGCATTTTCGTAAGCCAATGTGTAATTGTATGGCAGCCAGCGGTAACGTTCCTTGATAAGAGGAAGGATTATGTCGGCGTACTGTTCATAATGGTATGGTTCGGCCTTGTATTGCGCATGGGTGCGAAGCATGGGCGAGAACAGGCCCAGCTGCAGCCAACGCACGTAGAGCTCGGCATCTTCAGGGTGCGCAGGGTCAACGGCAAATCCGCCAACGTCATGCCCCATGTAGCCCAGGCCGCTCAGGCCCGAGTTGAGCATAATGGTGACTTGAGGCTGCATGCCCTCCCACGAGCGGGATACGTCGGTGCTCCATGGGAATACGCTGTACTGCTGCAGGCCTGTGGTGCCGCCGCGCATCATCGTTACGAAGCGGGTGTCGGGATAATTCTCCTCAAACATGTCCGCCACAATTTTGCTCCAGTCGTTGCCGTACATATTGTGGTAAAGCCGAGCCGGAAGGCCATTGTGATGCAGCCCGCTTTCGGGATGCACTTCGGGCTCTCCAAGGTCGCCCCACCATCCGGTGACGCCCATTTCAGTGAGGGAATGGTACCTATTCTTCAGCCAATTTTGCGTTTTTGGGTTTGACACGTCAAACATGCCACCTTCTCCCACCCAAATGGTCACGTCTTGCGGATTCATGCCGGTGCTGTCGGCCAAAAGCATGCCGTCCTTTGCCAGCTGCTTATAGTTGGCCAGGGCCTTGCCGTTGCGCAGGACATATGGTTGTGAAATGGCGATGAGATTAACGTTTTGGTCTTTAAGCTCAGAGAGCATTTTCTTGGGGTTGGGCCATTGGCTTTTCTCCCATGCCAGGCGCCCCATATCCTGCTCTTTGCCGTACCAGTAAAGGTCCAACACAATGCCGTCAACGGGATATCCTCTTGATTTAAGGGAATCTATGGCGCCGAGGGTTTCCTTTTCATTGTGGTAGCCGTATTTTGACGTGATATATCCGAGGCTCCACAGCGGCGGCAGGGGCTGTCGGCCGGTAAGGGCTGAGAGTTGATGCACGACTTCGCTGATTTCGTTTCCGCCATTTACATAATAATAGCTTATGGCGTCGGGTGACTCTGTGGTGTACGTTATGCGTGAGTTTTCGCCAAGGTGCATTTTAGCCGCGGCGAAGTCATCAAATACTATTGCGAAGCCGTCGGAGGATATGAACAGCGGCATCGTAATGTTCATTTGGTCGATGCGCGGGTCGCCTTTGGTGTAACCATAATTTTGACGGTTGTATATCACCAGGGTGTCTCCGCGGAGGTTGAGGCTATGGCCGCGCTCGCCTGCGCCGTAGTATGACCCTGTGGATGTGGTGAAGAGCTCCATCGACTGTTCATTTCCATCTATTTTGTGTGTTCCCGGGGAGCTTATGATTTTGTTTGCTCCGCCGTTGACCACCACCTCTCCCGTGGCATTGTCAATCGTGACGACAAGCCCGGGCAGCTGAAGCACTTGGCTGTTGCCGGCCGAGAATGTCTTGCCCGGGTTTTCGGCAGGCATGGGCGCTGTGATTGCGCTTGGCCCCAGCTTTTGGTCCGGGGCGGCGTTAGTCACCTTTACGATATTCTTGTTAATGGCTGCCACCGTTACGGTGCGTCCATCTTCGGTCTTCGTGACAATGGTTTGAGCCCAAGCCGAAGAGAATGAAAAACCGATGGCGGCTACGGCCGCAAACATCGGTTTGATAATATTAGAGGTGATCTTCTTCATACATTTGATTGTTCAGAGGCTTGTCAAAGTCCCTAATTTATGGATTTGGTCGCTGCCGGGCGAGTCAAGGATCCATATTGTTGAGATAGTCCTGAAGGGGAATTGATGATGCCTTGGGGCTATTGTATGGAGTGCGTCTCGCCTTTTTCTTCTTTGAGAGCTTAGCGTGAGTTACGATGTTCGTGAATTTTCTGGAGGCCTTTAGCTTCGGTCCCCATTTATTTATAATGGATTTGCGGTCCACTTTGTTCATGTCATCGTAAAGGCCTTTCAGCGCCGGGAATTTCTCCATCTCGGATTTTTTCCATGTTGAGTTTTTGTCCAGATAGGCGATGGCGGCGTTCAGGTCATTTTCAGGCTTGGCGGCGGGAATGGCCTGTTCCGGCTTGGGCTCTTCTGGTTTGGGTTGTGCGGTAGTTTCCGCCGGCGCCGGTTCCTCGGCCACAACCGTGGGTTGAGGCTCCGCGGTTTGGCTTTCTGTGGCGGAGATTATGGCTTCGGCCACAGCCCCGGGTGAGGACGATTCTTGTGATTGTTCAATAGGCTGCTGCGCGTGGGGAGTCTCTATCGGTTCATCTTCCCTTCCGCATGTGAACATTAAAGTAACGGCAACGCCCAGAAGGAAACCTCCGGCGGCATACAGCGCCTTATTAATGGCATCGGAATATTTGTCAAAGAATGATTCTGAATCCTCTTCGCGGTTGTCGGTTTCGTATTCCGTGATTTCGGTCTCCGGCTCATCCTCTACTGCATACGCATGTCTGCGCTTCTCTGGCTTTTCCTCCTTTGCTTCCTCGGTCGCTTTGTCTACTGGCTTATCTGACAAGACTCTAACCGGACGAGTGTACTCTTCAAAGTCCGGAGCCTGCATTTCGGATTTGCTCACCGTAACGGGCTGCTTCACGTTTGGCGCGCCGGGCTTGGTCCAGATAATGTCGAAAGTGCGGTCCATAGGGGCAAGATACGGAACGTCAAATGGGCATGTGTAAATCGTAGGCTTGTAGCCATCCGCTTTTGACGTGTCTGGAGGAAGGAGGGTTGCCATGGTCTCCTTGGGGGCCGAAGTGAGGTTTGTGCCCGATACATTGTCGGAAATGGAGGAATCCACCAGCAGAACGCCGGCAAAAGGCAGATAGCATGCCTGATAGCGGAATCTTCCGATAAGGTCGGCAAGCGACGCGCCCGTGTTTCCGCCATAATACCTATATGCGTAAGCTTTACCGTGGGAAGGCGCGAAAATTGGCGCAAGCGGATTGTCCTCATATTCGTGATTGAAGAGCTGGCGTATTTCTCCAAACACCTGGTTGGTGAGTGAATGCCCCGCAACCTTCTCCGCCACGAAATCAACCGTCGAAACAAGGTCCTTGTCGGAGATCATGCAAGAATAGGGGGCGAATATCCAAGCCGCAAGGTAATTGCCGATGACATCGGGGATTGTGCGCAGGATGATGATGAAAACGCCTGTCTCCGTGTACTTCATCAAATAAAAAATGTTTTTTGATGAAGCTTGGTAGTCGACCTGGCAAACCGCGCCGCGCAGATCGCCCACCAAGGCCTTGACCTCTGGCTGGGCGTTAATTTCCACAACGTTGCGGAAGTCGCCTTTCGACATTGTTATGTATAGCTGAAGCTTATTCATTTCAATAATTTTGGTTCTATCTCAATGCAAAATTACTCCATCCTATTGAATTTTACAAATTGAATCGCAAAAAAACTCTCCAAATAATTGTTGCGAGGGAAAATTTCCATAATGCGGCTGAAATTTCTGTGCCCACAAAGGAATATAGAAATAATATGAAATATAAAAAAACTCCAATAGATTCCACAATCCATTGGAGTTTAATGATTTAAATTTGAGCCGCGAGTGGGACTCGAACCCACGACCTTTTCGTTACGAATGAAATGCTCTACCAACTGAGCTATTGCGGCTTGTGGGCGCGATTTGCTTCCGCGCCGTTTTGATGGTGCAAATTTAGGAATTTTATTTTATTTCCACAAATTTTTTTTCTTCTTCTTGCGGCGCAAGCTTCTTTTTTAGGTTTTTGAGCATGTCGCGCGTCATTGCGTCAAGGTCATATTCGGGCTTCCAGTCCCATTCGCGGCGAGCGCATGTGTCGTCGAGGCTGTCTGGCCAAGAGTCGGCTATGGCCTGGCGCAGGGGATCTGGTGCGTACTCCATTTCGAAGTCGGGCACGTACTCTTTGATTTTCGCGTATATGATTTCCGGATCGAAGCTCATTGAGGCGATGTTGAAAGAGTTGCGATGCTCAAGGCGCGCCGGGTCAGCCTCCATAATTTCCACGGCTGCTCGCAGGGCGTCGGGCATGTACATCATATCCATGAATGTGCCCGGCTTTATGGGGCAGCGGAATTTCTCGCCCTTTACGGCTGAATAGTATATGTCCACGGCATAGTCGGTGGTGCCCCCGCCCGGAGGAGTAGTGTAGGAAATGAGGCCGGGGAATCGCACTGAGCGGGTGTCTACGCCAAATTTCAGGGCATAGTAGTCGCTCAGGAGCTCGCCCGTCACTTTGGTGACGCCGTACATAGTCTTGGGCCTTTGTATCGTGTCCTGTGGAGTTTGGATATGCGGGGTAGAGTCGCCGAATGAGCCGATGGAGCTGGGCGTGAACACCGCGCATCCGTTTTCGCGGGCCACTTCCAGCACGTTGCACAGGCCGCCTACGCCGATTTTCCATGCAAGCTGCGGGCGGCTTTCGGCCACGGCGCTAAGCAGTGCCGCAAGGTTGTAGATAGTGTCTATATCATATTTCCTGACCACCTCGGCTATTCTCGGGGCGTCTGTGATGTCCACCATCTCTGCCGGGCCTGATTCCAGCAGGGCGCCCTTTGGCTCGGCGCCTTTTATGTATCCGGCTACAATGCCTGAGGCAGGATATATGTCTCGCAGTTTCATCGTCAGCTCTGAGCCGATTTGGCCGGTCGAGCCGATAATTAGCACGTTCTTCATTGTCCTAATTTAGGTTTGATTGATTTATATCGTGGTCAAATTAGGTTGATTGGTATATTTGCGGCAAAGATAGCCATTATTCCACAAATTTTGGAGTTTTTTTGATTTTTTTTGCCGATGTGTTGTGCGAGAAATAAAAAATACATAAATTTGCGTTGTAAAAATATCAGAAACAAAACTTACATGCTATGAAGAAAATTCTTTTGGTCGCCATGTTTGTCATGGCCGCTGTGTGCTGCAAGGCGCAATTCTTCGCAGGCGGCACTTTGGGCGTCGCCACGCAAAAGTCAGGTGATGCTCCGCGTTTGACTACTTTCGCTATTGTGCCCACTGCCGGTTTCAATTTCAGTGAGAGTTTCAGCGCTGGCGTTGAACTGGGATATGACTATGCCGAGCAGGACAATTCAACAGTGAATAATTTTATGGTTGGTCTTTTTGGCCGTCTTAATTTTTATCGCCATGATAATTTCTCAATTTTTGGCGAGGCCGCTGTAGATTATCTCCGCTACAAGGAAGATCATGTTCCTGGAATGGGAGGCATTGGCATTTTTGTTCGTCCTGGAATTTCTTATATGCTAAGTGATAATTGGCAGATTCTTGCAAAGAGCAATCTTTTCAGCTATTCTCACTATAGCCTTGATGGTGAGGGATTCAATAACACTGGCTTTGCGATCAATCTCACCAACATTCAGCTCGGCATCGTCTACAATTTCTAATTGAAATTCATCAAAATAAAAACGGCGGCAAGGAAAAAAACTTGCCGCCGTTTTTTATGCATATAAGTTATCAAATAGTGTCGACGATTTCTTGCAGATGGTTTCGGCTGTAAGGTCGGGTCTTTGGCTTGTCCGCCTTTTTTTGTTTTCTTGGCTTTTTCTTTTTGATGGTGTCAGCAGGAGCATGAATGGCGGAATCAATTTGTCTCACCAGCGCGCTGTCGGGCGTTGCCGGGGCACCGGCTGTCGAGCAGGTTGTGCGTGAGCACATCGCCGTTGCTGCGATGAAGAGAATCAAAGCCGCAACGGTGAGCAAGCCTGTGCGCTCGGCCGTGAATAGTCGGAATCTATCTTTGGCCATAGGGTTTTTAGTCCTCGCAGTAATGCCTTAGCACACGCCGGTAAGAGTTGAAAATCTTTGACTTCGATACGAAGCCCACGTATTTCCTGTTTTCCACGACCGGCAGATTCCATGCGCCGGTGTCGTCGAATGTCTTCATCACCTTCTCCATGCTGTCACCGATTTCTATTTTGGCGGGCGGCGCTGACATGAATGTGGCGACGGTCATCTTCTTGTACAGGTCAGGACGGAACATGATATTGCGTATTTCATCAAGCAGCACAAGGCCGATGAGATTGCCCTGCGGGTCAAGCACCGGGAAAAGATTGCGGGTGGATTGCGAAATGACGTCCACCATCTGTCGCAGGTTCATATCGGGAGTTACCGCAAGGAAATCCTTCTCAATCACATTGTTCACCTTCAGCAGCGTAAGCACCGCCTTGTCCTTATGGTGGGTGAGCAGTTCGCCGCGGCGGGCCAATCGCATCGTATAGATGCTGTAAGGCATAAACATTTTTATCGTGCCGTAGCTGATGGTTGAAACAATAAGCAAGGGAAGGAACAGCGAATATCCACCCGTGAGCTCGGCGGTGAGGAAGATGGCCATAAGCGGCGCGTGCATTACTCCGCTCATTACCCCGGCCATGCCTATTAACGCGAAGTTCTTTGCGCTGACGTCCACGCCGATGCCAAATGAATTTACGATGAAGGCGAAAAGAAATCCCGTTAGGCAGCCCACATATAGCGAGGGAGCGAAAGTGCCGCCTACGCCGCCGGCGCCGTTTGTCGACGACGTGGCGAAGGCCTTTGTGGCGATCACCAGCGCTATGAAGACGATTATAAACCATATGTTGTGGGATTCCGCGGCAAATGGCGATATCTCAATCAGATTGCTCACGTTGCCCGAGAGAAGGCTGTTGATGCTGTCATACCCCTCGCCGTACAGCGGCGGAAACAGAAACACCAGCGCGCTTAGGATTAGGCATCCCACCAAGGTGCGCATCCATCGGTTTTTGAATCTGCGGAAGAACGTCTCCATCATATTCATCGCCTTGGTGAAATACAGCGACACCAATCCGCACACCACTCCGAGAATCACCGCGTGGGGCACGCGAGCCATCGTAAAGTTCTCGCTCTGCACGTAGAAAAATTCAAAATCAAACCCCGTATAGCCGTAGGCGATTGTGGCGCCGGTGATTGACGCGATCAGCAGGGGCATTACGGTCACGGTGGTCAAATCCAGCATCAGCACTTCAAGGGTGAAAAGCATCCCGGCGATGGGCGCCTTGAATATGCCTGCGATGCCGGCCGCCGCGCCGCACCCCACCAATATCATCAAAATTCTTGGCGATAGGCGAAACAGCGAGCCAAGGTTGGAACCGATTGCCGCGCCCGTGTATACGATTGGGCCCTCAGCCCCCACCGAGCCGCCGCAGCCTATGGTGACGGAGCTGGCCAAAAGCGATGTGTACATGTTGTGGCTCTTAAGGCGGCTCTTTTTCTGCGATATGGCATACAGCACCTGGGTAACGCCGTGGGAAATGTCATCCCTCACTATGTATCTTACGTACAGGGCCACAATCACCACGCCTATGGCCGGGGCGATAACGTAGGCGAAGTTGAATCCAGCATGAATGTCAGCTCCCCATCCAATCACGATGGAGCCGATAGTGTGGATAAGCCATTTAAGCGCCATTGCGGCCAGGCCTCCGAAGATTCCCACTAAAAGGGAAAGGAAAATCACAAAGTTTTTTTCCTTGATATGGTGTTCGCGCCATGATAGGAATTTCAAGAACCATTCCGGCGCTTTCTTTGCGGCAGTTTGCGGTAAAGCCATTGTTTATATTCTAATTAAATCTTGTCAACATCACACGCCTTTTCCCGTAAGGACGGTGCTGATGGTGTAGAAAAGTATCTTGACGTCAACGGCGAACGAAACGTTTTCGACATAGACGAGGTCGTATTTTATGCGCTGCAGCATCTGCTCCAAATTCTGCGCATACCCGTATTTCACCATTCCCCACGAGGTGATGCCCGGGCGCACTTGATGCACGAGGTTGTACTGCGGGGCCCTTTCCACAATCTGCTTCAGATAAAATTCCCTTTCGGGTCTCGGGCCCACTATTGACATTTCCCCCTTGAGCACGTTGAGGAATTGTGGCAGCTCGTCAAGGCGGTATTTGCGCAGCGTGCGCCCCAGCGGCGTTATTCTAGGGTCGTCGGCTGAGGACAGAGCCGGCCCGTCGGCCTCGGCGTCGGTACGCATTGTGCGGAATTTGAGTATCTCAAAAGGCTTTTTCTTATAACCGATGCGAGTTTGTTTGAAGATTGCCGGGCCCTTTGAGTCCAGCTTTATCAGCGTAGCGATCACCGCGTACACCGGAGCAAGGGCCACAAGGGCTATCGCCGAGGCGGCGATGTCGCCAAGGAACTTCAGATTGCGGGTCAATTCGGGAATGTCTGATTTTGATATGTCGATTAGCACCTCTCCGGCCACGGAAGAGGTCTTGCCCTTTGAGGCGAGGAAATGGTAAGAGCCGGGGGTGACATATACGCTTTTGCCCGAAGGGAGGAGGGCGTTGATCGCCTGCATTGTCTGCTCTATGCCAATGCCGTCGGGTATGATGATGTATGACGCGGCCTTTTCCGAGGCGGCTATTTCCTTGGCTTGTTTGATGTCATATGCGGGCAAGTCCATCTCCTGCGGCCTTTCCGCCCGCGGGGTGGCGAAGGCACATATGGAAAATCCCATTTGTCGATATTTGCACTCAAGGTCCTTAGCCAATGACGCGGCCTTGTCAGGAAGGCCAAACACGATGGTGGGGAATGATATCGCGCGATTCCAAATCCTTGTGGCGGCGATCTTCGTTATGATTACGCGCTCAATGGATGTGAAGCCTCCAATAAGCCCCCACACTATCGCGATCATCTCCAGATTGCTCAACCTATCGAATATGTCGTCGTTGAATATCGCTATGAAGAATATAGCTATGGCTCCCACAAGCGAGGTTGACAAGGCGTTGAGTATGTCTTCAAGTCGGCTCTTGAAGAAAACGGAATTATAATATCCCGATATTGCGTAAATGCACACCATCATCAGCGGGAATGCAATCTGCCCGATGATGATTGTTGGCATTGAGAAGTACGCCGATATGCCTGGAAGCTCGCTGTTAGACGGAATCGTATAGAAGCGTATGACATTGAAAACGCACCACGCCAGGGATGCCGCCAGAAAGTCTGACAGTATGTAGGTGAGGCGTAGGCGTTTAGTCTGCATTATATTGTATTGTGGATAACGGGCGTCTTTCCCTTATTTGCGGAGAATCTTGAATTGCCCTCCGGCGCTTATCTTTATGACCATTGAAGGAGCTGCGGCCGCGGGCTCATCGCGTCTTGATTGGCACACATAGTCCACTCCCTCAATAATTTCTTTGGAAATATCCTTAAAGCATTGAGGGGTGGGCTCGCCGCTTACGTTGGCCGACGTTGAGACCAGGGGGCGGCGGAATCTTTGGCAGAGCCGGCTTGAAAATTCCTCTTTCGTCAGCCTTACGGCCAGGCTGCCGTCGGGGGCGAGAAGGTTTTCGGCCACTCCCGCGCCTTTGTCATAAACGATGGTGACGGGCTTGTCCGCGGCGTCAATGAGCTGCCAAGCCACCTCCGGCACTTCCTCCACGGCGCGTTCCAGCGCTATTTCCGAGCCCACCAACGTAATGAGCGCTTTAGAGTCATCGCGCTTCTTCAGAGCGTACACCTTTTCCACGGCCTTGGGGTTGGTGGCGTCGCAGCCAATGCCCCATACCGTATCTGTGGGGTAGAGTATAAGCCCGCCCTTTTTTAGTGTCTGCACGGCCAGGTCTATGTCTTTTCTAAAATCAGTGTCCATAGGTCAAAGCGCTGTTGAGTTCTTTTCCTTGATGAAGCCGTGTCGGTAAGCAAAGAGCAATTCCCTCAATTCGTGGATTTGATGCTCCAGCTCATGGCCTTTGTCGGTGTCGTGGACAAGAATGCGGCTGTTGTTCAGTTCCACCACCTGCGTCGTGCTTACAATGTCTGTGCCGTTCCTAACGGAATCCTCAGCGCTCGTGAATGGCTCATGCTGCACCAGCTGCAGGCCGCGGCTGTGGAATACAAGCGTGTATCCGGCAATGCCAGTGGTCTTGTGGTACGCCTTTGAGAATCCGCCGTCTATCACCAGCATTTTGCCGTTGGCCTTGATTGGGTTTTCTCCCTTGGCGGCCTTTACCGGCACATGGCCGTTGATGATGTGGCGATGCTGGCCTGTCACGCCGAAGGCGTCGAGTATGCGGTCGCAAACCTCTTCCTTGTCGCGCAGCTTATAGTACCAGCCCTTCTCCTCAACGTGAGTCTCCTTGTCGGCTATGTAGTACCGCTCGAATGTGGCCATCTTCGACTTGTCGAAAAGTGGGGAGTCCGGCCCGCACCATAGATACCAGTAGTAATCAATGGCGTGCTTGCGCTCTTCAGGCGATGTGTCGCGGTTGAAGGCTGATCGCATCATCAGCCCCAGGCGATACATCAGCTCCCGCCCGCTGTAAGATGCGTTGCCTACTTTCACTTGCTTAAGGCTTCCGTCCTCATTTATGGGAACGGAGGCGTGGAACATCAGATTGCTGTTGCAGATATTGTAGAGGCACCCGTGCGAAAACAGAAGCGATATATGGCGCTTCAGCTTGTCGCTGATGGCGAAGGAATGCCTGAGGCCCTCCACTATGCCCTCCTCTTCGGGAGTCAGCTTGTACGGGTCGGCGTGGTCGATAGTGGGGAAATGCTTGTCTAGCATTTCATATTCCGTCCCGCCGATCGTTACCGTGCCCTTTTCATAGTTTACGAGGTGCAGGAGCTTTCTGTCGGTCATTCCCCATTCCGGGTGGCGGTCCAGCATCGCGCCTTCAAGCTTGAATTGGATTACCGCTATGGCCTTGTGCATCTGCGCAATCAGCAGCCGGCGCTTCTCCGATAGGTCAATGTCGCCGTATTTCGATGGCATGTAAATCTCGCACGGGTCATCGGCGTATGCCTCCATGGCGAATGTGGCCAATGGAGTGAGGTTAATGCCGTATCCTTCCTCCAGGGTCGCCAAGTTGGCGTATCGCAGGCTGATGCGCAGCACGTTGGCTATGCAGCATTCGTTGCCAGCTGCCGCTCCCATCCACAGGGCGTCATGGTTGCCCCAGCTGATGTCAAATCGTGGAAACGACATGAGGGTGTCAAGCACAAGATGCGCCCCCGGGCCACGGTCGAACAAATCTCCAAGCAGGTGAAGCTGGTCAATGCTAAGCCTCTGTATCACATAGCAGATGGCAATGACAAATTCCCCGGCTTGGCCGGTGGAAATTATCGATTCTATGATGCGGTTGTAATATCCTTGCTTGTTTTCGGTGGGCGCCTCGTGCAGCAGCTCCTCTATGATGTAGGCAAATTCCCTCGGAAGCGCCTTCCTGACCTTCGACCTTGAATACTTTGAGGATACTTTCTGCAGCACCTTTATCAGCTGGTGGAGCGTAATAAGGTAGAAATCAGCCATGTTTGGTTCACTTTGCTGCACGTATTCCAATTTTTGTTCGGGATAGTATATGAGAGAGCAAAGTTCGCGCAAATCACTGTCGCGCATGGTGTTGCCGAATATCTCCACCACTTTTCTGCGGATATCGCCCGAGGCGTTGCGCAGAACATGCTCAAACGCCGCGTTTTCGCCGTGAATGTCGGCTATGAAATGCTCAGTGCCCTTTGGCAGATTCAGTATGGCCTCAAGGTTTATGATTTCCGTGCTGGCTGCCGAGACGCTGCCGAAGCTGTGGGAAAGCAGCTCAAGATAGCGGCGGTCGGCTTCTATTTGCTGTGAGGTGAAGCTGGAAGAATCGCTCATAGACAAGGTTTTGTTTGTATATAGCATAGACGCAATCGCGGAGATGCTCCGCGATTGGTCTGTATGGGGTGATTGCCATTAGGCCGGATAGCTGCCTTCAGAAGGAGCGGCCTCATTCCGGACAATGGGGCCTTATGCCTCGGTCTCGATGCCGGCGAGCTCCGGGTCGATCATGATTCGGCCGCAGTATTCGCACACGATTACCTTCTTGTGCATCTTTATCTCCATTTGGCGCTGCGGGGGGATGCGGTTGAAGCAGCCGCCGCATGCGTTACGCTGCACATATACGATGCCAAGGCCGTTGCGCGCGTTCTTGCGGATGCGCTTGAAGGCCTTGAGGGTAAACTCGTCGATTTTAGGCTCGATTTGCTTAGCTTTCTCGCGTAGGCCTTCTTCCTCTTGGCGAGTTTCTGAAACGATTTCCTCAAGCTCGTTTTTCTTCTCGGCGAGGATATGCTCCATGTCGGCAAGCTGCTCTTTGGTTGATTCAATGTCAGCTTGAGTGTTGTCGATAGAGCGCTGGAATTCGCGTATGTGCTTTTCGGAAAGCTCTATTTCCAGGTTTTGGAATTCTATCTCCTTTGAGAGGAGGTCATATTCACGGTTGTTGCGCACGTTGTCAATCTGTTCCTGGTAGCGCGCTATTTTCATCTTCGACTCCTCGATTTTGCCCTTTTCCATAGAGAGCTGGTCGTTGAGGTCTTCGATGTTGTGGCCATAATTTTCGATGCGGGCGTTCAGGCCGGCGATCTGGTCTTCCAGGTCGCTGACTTCGAGGGGGAGCTCGCCGCGGATGGTCTTGATGCGGTCAATTTGTGAAAGGATTGTCTGGAGCTCGTAGAGTGAGCGCAGGCGCTGCTCCACGGTGGCTTGCTCAGTTTTCTTTTCAGTAGCCATATATTTAAACGTATTTTATAGGATTGTCTTTAGTTGAAGTTGTGTACACCGGCACCATTGGGAAGCCTTTTTTCAGCATGTCGGCGATGAAGTCCTTAAAGGGAGCCTCGGTCTCAAAGTGGCCGGCGTCAATCAGAAGGATTTGGTCGCGGAAATCAACGAAATCGTGGTAGCGCACATCGGCGGTTACGAAGGCCTGGGCGCCCATTGAAACAGCCTTGCTGATGAATTCTCCGCCTGCGCCGCCGCATACGGCCACGCGCCTTATTTTGGTTTCCGGGTCCATGTTGATGGCGCTGCATCTCACGGCCTGGCATCCAAGGCGCTCTTTCACCATTTCCGTAAATTCTGCGGCGTTGAGGCCTTCTTCGCTAATACCATAAACGCCAAGTCCGATTTGCGGTTCCGAATTTAGCAGAGGGATGAATGAATAAGCCGGGGTTTCGTAGGGATGCGTCTCCAGAAGGGCGCTTTCCACGCGTCCCATAATGTCAGATGTAAGCGCAACGGTGATTTGTGTTTCCTTCTCCGCGTGCCCTTCGCCTGGCGTTCCAACGTATGGGTTTGAGCCTTCCAATGGGCGGAATGTGCCTATGCCGTTGATGTTGAAGCTGCAGCAATCATAATTTCCCAAAGCGCCGGCCCCGGCGTCAAAAAGCGCCAGGCGCACTTCGTCGGCCTTCCCCTCCGGCACCATGGTGTGCAGGGCCACGAGGCGTCCGCTCACCGGGGCCAAGGTCTTCTTTGGATCTACGCCAAGGCGCTTGGCCAAAAGGTAGGATACCCCGCCTTCAGCGCTGTCGCATGCTGTGTGGGAGGAATAAATCGTTATTCCCGCGGCAATGGCCTTTAGGGCGGTGGCCTCCTGCAGCGTGGTGCCGGTCAGGCGCTTCACCGGCTTGAAGAAGAGCGGGTGGTGGGAAATGATAAGGTTGCATCCTTTGGAAATGGCTTCATCCACGACTGCGGGGGTAGGGTCAAGGCAAACGAGGACGCCTGTGCATTCCGCCAGCGGCGATCCTACTTGCAGGCCGGAGTTGTCCCATTTCTCTTGAAGCGAAAGGCTGGCCGATTGTTCAATAAGGGATATGAGTGCTGAATTCTTCATCCGTTGTCGCTTATTTTTCCGGTTTTTCCACAAGGGCTATGGCGAGTTCGTCTAGCTGTTTTTGGTCCAGCGGAGCGGGAGCGTCGAGCATAACGTCGCGGCCGCTGTTGTTCTTCGGAAATGCTATGCAGTCGCGTATCGAATCCAGCCCGGCGAAGAGCGATACCCAGCGGTCCAGGCCGTAGGCGAGGCCGCCGTGAGGAGGCGCTCCGAACTTGAAGGCGTTCATCAGGAAGCCAAATTGCTCCTGGGCCTTCTCGGGGGTGAATCCGAGTATTTCAAACATCTTGGCCTGCAGTTCGCTGTCGTGGATGCGGATTGAGCCTCCGCCCACTTCCACGCCGTTTATCACCATATCGTATGCGTCGGCGCGCACGGCTGCGGGGTCAGTGTCGAGCATAGGTATGTCTTCGTCCTTGGGATGGGTGAAGGGATGGTGCATGGCCATAAGGCGCTGCTCTTCTTCGCTCCACTCAAACATCGGGAAGTCCACAACCCAAAGGCATGAGAATTTGTTCTTGTCCCTCAGTCCAAGCTGGCGGCCCATTTCAAGGCGCAGCTCGCACAGCTGCTTGCGGGTCTTCATGGCGTCGTCGCCGCTGAGGATGAGTATCAAGTCGCCGGGCTCGGCCTCCATTTTCTTGGCCATGGCCTGAAGGACGTCCTGCGTATAGAATTTGTCCACAGAGGATTTCACTGTGCCGTCTTCGCCGACGCGGGCATAAACCATGCCTTTGGCTCCGATTTGGCTGCGCTTTACGTATTCTGTGAGCTGGTCAAGCTGCTTGCGGGTATAGTGGGCGGCTCCCTTAGCGTTGATGCCGCCGATGTACGCCGCATTGTCGAACACACTGAACCCGTGTCCTTTGAGCACGTCCATCAGCTCTACAAACCGCATGCCGAAGCGGGTGTCGGGCTTGTCGCTGCCGTAATACTTCATGGCGTCGGCCCAAGCCATGCGGGGAAAGGGCTCGGTGAGCTCGATTCCGCGTATGGTCTTGAATAGGTGCTTGGCCATGCCCTCGAAAAGCTCGATGATGTCATTCTGCTCAATGAAGCTCATTTCGCAGTCGATTTGGGTAAATTCGGGCTGGCGGTCGGCGCGCAGGTCTTCGTCGCGGAAGCATTTCACGATTTGGAAATACCGGTCGATGCCGGCCACCATCAGAAGCTGCTTCAATGTCTGCGGACTTTGCGGCAGGGCATAGAATTGGCCCTGGTTCATTCTCGAAGGCACCACGAAATCGCGTGCGCCTTCGGGAGTGGAGCCAACGAGCATAGGGGTCTCTATCTCCAGGAATCCCTTCGAGTCAAGGTAGCGGCGCACCTCCATCGTCATCTTGTGGCGCAGCTCCAGGTTCTTGCGCACCGGGTTGCGGCGTATGTCGAGGTAGCGGTACTTCATGCGCAGGTCATCGCCGCCGTCGCTGTTGTCCTCAATCGTGAAGGGAGGCACCTCGCTGGGATTTAGGATGTTGAGGCTTTTAGCCACAATCTCAATGTCGCCTGTGGGCATGTTAGGGTTCTTGGACTCGCGCTCCCTGACTGTGCCGGTCACTTGCACCACGTATTCGCGTCCGAGATGCGATGCCGCCTCGTTGAGGGCCGCGTCGTCGCTGCTGTCAAAAACCACCTGAGTTATGCCATATCTATCTCGCAAGTCGAGGAACGTCATTCCTCCCATTTTGCGGGCCCTTTGCACCCAAGCGGCCAGCGTCACTTCCTGGCCGACATTTTCGATGCGAAGCTCTCCGCAAGTATTAGTCCTAAACATAGAAAATATGATATTGTTTTACGTAAGCGTATTAACACGCAAAGTTACGAAAAATAATTCATATTCCCCTCCAAAATCCATTAGTTTTTTTGGATGGCCTGTTTGATGAGGGTGGAGGCCAGGGAGGGGTCGTAGCCGCGGCCGATCAGGAAGCGGAAGAGCTTTGTGCGCCCCTCGTAGGAGGAGATGGCGTCTGGAAGGGCGCGCATTTTGGCCTGTAGGGCGTGGCGGGCTATTTCCAGGTATTCTTCTTCGTTGATTTCGGAAAGGGCTTCGGCAATGGTGTCGCGGTCCACGCGCTTTGCCGCCAATCCCATGGCTATCTTGCGCTTCCCCCAATGGGCGAATCGGTATTTGTCGCGGGCGTATGCCCGGGCGAAGCGAAGGTCGTCGATGAATCTTCTTTGTTTTAGGGAGGTGATGATTTTGTCGGCATCAGCGGTGGATATCAGCCATTTGCGCATTTTTTCGCGCATCTCGCCTTCGCAGTGCTCGGCGGCGACGCACATGTCTTCAAGGCGAGCGAGCGCCTGCTCTGGGGTGATTGTCTTTTGCTTTCTTATCATATTGAGGCAATGGCGAATCGGCGGGCCCCCTTGTAATCGCATTGTATCTGCGCGTCCTTGAATCCATCCTTCAAGAGAAGCCCTTGGATGGCCGAAGCGCATAGGGGATTGATTTCTAAGTATAGCTTGCCGCCGGCGCGCAGCGACTTGGCGGCGAATTCGGATATTGGCCGATAGAATTTCACTGGATCGGAATCCGGCACAAACAGGGCAGTGGCGGGTTCGTAGTCGGCCACGCGCGCATCCATTTGTGGTTTTTCGCTATCGAGCACGTAAGGCGGATTGCTCGCGATTATGTCGTAAGCGTTCTTTTCCGGCGTGAGTTTCAATGCGTCGCGGAGCTGAAAATCTACTCTCGACGCCTTGAGGAGGCTCGCATTTTCCTTTGCCTCGGCCAACGCATCAGGGCTGATGTCCACAGCCTCAACTTCCGCGAATGGCAAATCCAGGGCCAGAGAGATGGCTATGCAGCCGCTGCCGGTGCCAATGTCCATAATCTTCAGATCGCTCTTGCTGTTCCAGTCGTCAACGATAATATCCACCAGTTGGGCAGTCTCCTGGCGCGGAATCAGCGTGGAAGGATTCACGCTGAAGTATCTTCCGCGGAATAGGGCCTTGCCAATGGCATACTGCAAGGGCATGCCCTTCACCACCTTGTCGGCAATGTCGAACATGCGCTTTTCCGTTTCGGGGAGCAATTCGCGATTTCCGTTTATGGCAATGTCCACGGCTTTGTATCCGCGCACATCTTCCATTATCGCCAAGGCCATAGCCCTCGCCTCGTCGGGGTCAACCGAAGGCTCCAGCATCCGCTGCAGATGCTGCTTCATGTCGCGTATGGTCATGGCCTATCGGTTGAGGTTGCTGTCGTCTTCAGGCTCGGGATATTCCTCCGCGTCCTCGTCCCATTCGTAGGCGTCATTACCCCACGAATCGGGGCTGATTTGCTGCAAATCTTCGGCTTCTTCTTCCGTAGGCTCGTACTCGAAGATGAAATTGTCCTCTTCGCGCACCCGGTGGTGGCCGTCGAGCGGGCGGTGGATGATGTCGGGCGTGGCCAGGCGATTGTTTTCGTCAGTGATGGCGCGCCACAGCATATCCTTCAGTTCGGTCAGGCCATAGCCTGTCACAGATGAAATGAACACCGTGGGAATGTCGTTGGGCAGCGAGGCGCGTATTTGGTCTATAAGCTCCTCGTCCAGCATGTCGCATTTGGATATTGCCAGCACGCGATGCTTGTCCATAAGCTGCGGATTGAATTTCTCAAGCTCGCCCAGCAGCACTTCGTACTCCCTGCGGATGTCCTCGGCGTCGGCCGGCACCATGAACAGCAGCACGGCGTTGCGCTCGATGTGGCGCAGGAACCGCAGTCCTAGGCCCTTGCCCTCGCTTGCGCCCTCGATGATTCCGGGTATGTCGGCCATAACGAAAGAACGGTTGTCGCGATAGCTCACGATGCCCAGCTGCGGCTCCATCGTGGTGAATGGATAGTCGGCTATTTTCGGGCGCGCCGAAGAAAGGGCGGAAAGCAGGGTGGATTTTCCGGCGTTGGGGAATCCCACAAGGCCCACATCGGCCAACAGCTTCAGCTCAAGGATTACGCTCTTTTCGATGGCCGGTTCGCCCGGCTGGGCATAGCGGGGAGTGCGGTTTGTCGAGCTCTTGAAGTGCCAATTGCCCAGGCCTCCGCGTCCGCCTTTTAGCAGGCCCACTTCCTGGCCGTCGTCGGTCACTTCGCAAAGATACTCGCCAGTCTCGGCGTCGAAGACCACCGTGCCGCACGGCACCTCCACGATCACATCTTCTCCATCCTTGCCAAAGCTTCGTCCTCCTGAGCCGGCTTGGCCATTGCCGGCGAAAATATGCCTGCGGTACTTTAGCGGCAGGAGGGTCCACATGTTCTTGTTGCCTTTAAGGATAATGCTTCCTCCGCGGCCGCCGTCGCCGCCGTCAGGGCCGCCTTTTGGCACATACTTTGCTCTATGAAAATGCGCTGAGCCGGCTCCGCCTTTTCCGGAGCGGCATAATATCTTTACGTAATCTATGAAATTAGAATCGGCCATGGTCGTATATCTTTAAATTGTTTGTAATAATAACAATGTCAATCAGCTTTAGTTCGGAGAGAATTCTTTTGGCAAAATTATAAAAAAATTCCCTAACCATGAATTATTATCGCAACGAAACCAAATCAGAAATCAGTCTCGGCAATCCATTTTGCGCATGCGTTCATTCTCTCACAAAGAATTCGGCTTATGCCGTCTCTATTGATGCCAGGTTTGTATTGATTTAGGGCAAAAAGCAGCATTTTGCCATCAGCGCAATGATGAAAATCCATGCCTTGTGGCTTCTCCCTTGGCTGGAAACCATAGCCAATCACCTTTATTGCTCTGGCTCCAAGCATAATGCCCTCATTAAGCAGTCGTTTCTCTTCTTCGTGTATTGCAGGCGTCACAAGCACCCCTCCATTCTTGGCTATCCTAAAGATTGCAAATCTCTTTTTCTCCCATTCTACCTTTGAAAAGCTTCTGCTGAATTTGATCTCTATTTTTTCGGGATACCTTAGCAATTGGGCATTGCCGAATGTAGGAAAATTGTGAGGCATAATGGATTTATTGTTTACGCTGGAGCTAAAATCCCAAAGATATTGGGGGCAATCCTTGGCGAAAAGATAGCTGCGAGTGAAATATCCGGGGTTGTTCCTCATAAGCCATAACCGGCGGGGATTATCTTTCACATAATTGCTCCAAATGTCAAGCTGGTCTTTGCGCAATAGATTCTGTCGTTGAAGCCCTCTTCAAATATCGATTCTTCAGAAGGTGAAATTGGTTTTGATTTGCTTTTGAAGCATTGTGTTGATATTGTCTTTAGTCTATTCACATAAAATCCGAATGGCTCTGGGGTCGTTTCTGTTACCTGCATAATTATGTGGACATGATCAGGCATGATTACATATCTTCCCAGTTTTATAAAAGGAAATTCTTTTGAGAACTTGGATATTGCGTTGTATATAGCCCATCCGCTCCATGAAAACGCCACATCTATCTCTTCGTTCTCTTTTTTTATTAGGTTGGAAAACAAAGGCACTTCCGCCGATTTTCGCTTTGAAAGTGTGATCATGTAGAAGCTTGGTGAGCGATAGTTATGCCAAAGAGCCCTCCTGAGCTTGTTGCGCATAATCTTATGATAGAATTCCGGGGGGAATACTTGGGAAGGACTTTGCATGGGGAAGGGTTAATTTAAGCTGTATTTATGAAGGCCTGCAATTCCGGCCTTTGGCCGGAACACGCGACACCACATCTTTTGCCGGCGCTTTACTTTGATTAAGAGGAATACGCGAAAGAGCTTTTGTTTAGGCTTGGATGGGCATATTCTCTTGTGTGGATTTTGATGTGGTTTAGGGTGCGGAGGCCGTAGGCCTTCGTGATTGGACTTAAGTATTGAAGGCGGTTACGCTTTTCATCAATTCGGAGGCGTGCTTGAAGTCCATGGGGGTGCCGATGTCGATCCAGGTGCC
This sequence comes from Clostridium sp., assembly GCA_023666615.1. Classification (GTDB taxonomy): domain Bacteria; phylum Bacteroidota; class Bacteroidia; order Bacteroidales; family Muribaculaceae; genus CAG-873. The sequence goes on from JAMPBQ010000001.1 coordinate 77,616, forward strand.
GTTGATGGGGTAATACGTCACTTTTTTGCCTTGGCTGATGGCCATTTCGATTAGGTCGGTGGCGTCGGCGCGCTTGTCGCGGGGCAGGCCTTTCAGCATGGAATTTGGGAAAATGTATATGCCGGCGTTGGCGAAATAAGAGTATGAAGGCTTTTCCTCTAGTCCCGCCACCCGGCTCTGGTCGGCCGGGTCAATCGATAGGATCGCGTACGGCACTGACACTTGGTAAGGAATGGCTGCGATTGTAATATCAGCCTCGTGATCGAGATGATGCAGAAACATATCCTCGTATGAAATTGTGGTGAGGACGTCTGAGTTAGTGACGATCGTGTATCCGTCATCGGGCAGCGGCGCCAAAGATGCGGCGCCGATTGTGCCAAGGGGCTTGTCCTCCCTCAGGCATTCCACCTTCCCGCTCCATTCCGACTTAGCGGCGACGTGTTTTTCGATGCTTTGCGCTAAATAGTTGACGGTTATGTATATATGGTTGACGCCACAGGCCAGCAGCGCGTCAATGTTATAGTCGATTATTGGCTTTCCGCCCACTTCCAGCAATGGCTTTGGGGTGTGCGCGGTGAGGGGGCGCAGGCGCTCGCCCTTCCCTCCCGCCATCACTATGGCGCTGACAGGCAGGCAAGTGCGGCATTTTGACAAATCCAAGACGGAAATGATATGCCCTTCATTGTCAAGGCAAGGGATGAGCCTTATGCCGGCGTTGCGGCAGCGGCGTATGCCCCTTACGTCGCATGCCCCTTGGCTCAGGTACTTGAAATTTTTGTGCATAGCCATGCCCACAGGCGTATCGACGCCCGCGCCGCTCAGGAAAGCGCGGCGGAGGTCGCCCCCGGTCACGGTGCCCTTCATCACGCCGTTTTCGTCAACGGCGAAAAGGGTCATGGCTTGGCCGGAAAGATTGTTGAGCATGCGCAGGGCCTCACGCATTGGAGCATTGGCGCTTATTATGTGCTTTTCCATTATTTCGCTGTTTCTAAAAGTTTTTCGGCGATAAGCAGATCTATTGGATGGTCTATGTCAATGCTTCGCTCGGCGGGCATGAGGTAGGGGGCGCGCTTGGCGAATGCGCCCATCGGCTTCTCTCGCAGCGACTTGGGGTTGATGACATATACCGCGCCATTCATTTCATAGGCGGGCGGGGCATCCTGCCTTCGCGTTATTAGGCCATCGCCTTTCGACACCTTCAAAAATCCGTTTTCATCGGGCTCAAAGCAATTGTAGTAGGGATTGGCCGAGCATTCCTTTACGCTCACCGCCATATCCACGTCGTCGCTGTACAGGGAAAGGCATCCAAGGATGTCTTCGGCAGTGCGCAAAGGCGATGTGGGCTGCAGGAGCACCGCGCAATCATATTCCAGCCCGTTGGCGTCGGCCCAGTCCAAGACGTCGAGCATGGCGTCGCGGCTCGACGCCGTGTCGGTGGCCAAATGCGCGGGGCGCATG
>JAMPBQ010000001.1:79173-102941 GCA_023666615.1 Clostridium sp.
CTCGTCAAGATTCTTCTTCAGCAACTCGTCCAGCCTATCAAGCCACGATTGTTTTGATATGATTTGAGATGGGTTCTCATTCCGCTTATGTATCGCTTTCCTCAATAGGGTTTGGGCATCTTTAGCCCATGTTTGTTCTTTGTCTATGTCGTTCAGACATTCAAGGTTGCGTAGCGGATGAGCCAGACAAATCTGATTGTTGAGAAAATTAATGGCGAAGTAGGCGCTGTGTCGATCAGTTACGGCTATCATGTTTTTCAGGAGTCACCAAATCTATATTCTAGAACTTTTGCACCACGTCCGCTTCCACGGAACACAAGTGCCAGATAGGCAGTTTTTTATATCCATTACCAATTGAGTTTCCCTTCGCAGTGGCATCCCGACTCGTCAAAGACTACAACCGCCGATTCCTTAAGTATCCTTTCTATAAGGTCAATGGCGGGCTTGGACTTTTCAAGCATCTCTCGGACAATTTTGGCAAGTGTGTCTTGGCTTATTTTGATGCCGAACATTGTGGCAAACAGAGACTGCAACCGTTCATAAGGCATACATTGCGCAACCCCCAGATAAGTTGCTGTCGGCCGGACATTTTTGACATAAGCAACGGCATTTCCGCCACGTTTGTTTGGAGGATATGAGCGGTTGCAGCATCCGCATGTGCAGGTCGTCTTTATAGAATCTGCGCTCGCGATACACCGGTCTGACTTGTGGCAGGTCTATCTCCTGGCTTGTACGCTCCAACTCGGGTGTCAGTCCAGACAAATCTCGACCGCAGTTTTTGCAGCATAAAGACTTTACTTCTTCAACCTCGTCCGGGATTTCTATCATTTTCAATGTTGTTCCCTCATGGCCTTTTTGTCCTCCGACAGACTTGCCAGATTTCTCACGCAGCGATTTCGCGCGACATTCAATCTCTGACTTCACAGGCTCCTTCAATGGAGGCGTGCTACTGTTATTGGAATCCTTCGGTGGCTTCTCGTACTTTTCAAGACGCTTGCGCAACTCGCGGTTTTCCTTCAGCAGTTTGTCAACATTGCGGTTGAGCGAACAATTTTCAGAGTACAATGAATCTATCGTTTTTCTTAACGATTGTAGCTCTGAAAAGAGTCCGGACAAAGTTTCGTTTATGTCTTTAGCCTGCTGTTTCACAGATGTAAAGGTACGAATTTTTATTGATTTTACCAAATAAATTCGCACCTAATTCACGTGAAAATCAACAGATTGTATTATTTTTTTCGTCATATCTTCAATGTTAGTTATTTCGACCTTGTCTTTTGGCTGAATAGTTACGTACCTTTGCAAAGTCGTTAATATATGTTAAAACTCATACATTGGCCCTGAAGTTACGTCATAGAACAACATCTCAAATCGACCTCCAAGTACAGAGAACGTATGTTCAACGCTAATCTTCTGAACTGTCTCCTGCCGCGAGTTATACAGCTTGTCAAGATAGCGGTAAATCTTGCTCAGATTGACCCCCTCGTCAAAATGGCTCTTGAGACAATCAACTGTCGCCATCTTGCTCATAGGTTGGCAGAGCCTTGCCACAACAAGATGACGCAGCGCATCATCCGGAATGCGGTTGAATCCAACTGAATCATAAACCTTGTCAAGAATCAACTTGGCTCCATTGAGCAGAATGGCATCCACATTACTCAACACAACTTCCGCCTGCTTGATTTCGTTTGACTTTCTGTTTGCACCATCAAAATCCAACTCCATTATGCCCAGATGATCCTTTATCTATTGCCGCCCCTGATGGCATAAATCCTCAACCTCATCAGCAGTGGTTCTTATGCCCACTGTGTGAAGTTCCTTAAACTTACCTCCATGCTAGTATACGACAACCACGCTTATAGTCCCTGACCGATTCTTCTTTTTGCGCACAAACATGGCGCAAAGATAGTAATTTTATGCCGTTGCATCATCCTAAATCACCCTTCGTTTTGATTATTGCGCTGATTTATAGATGTATATAATTTTAAACCTCAAAAAGTGACGAAGTTAGGAAACGCCCCGGCCTACGTCAACGGCGTCAGCGAATCCCTCTTCAAAGTGGGCATCTGCCTTCCCGCCGGCCCCTGGGTCACCGACGGCGATGTCCGCTACATCGCAGACACAATCAAGGCCTCAATCGAGCAATAAAGCCAATGCCTTAAACAAAAGACCTTGAAATAAATGCGCGGGCGTGGCGGACATAATCGCCAACGCCTTCCGCTCATCAAAATATCGGCCTCCACCATGCGCTCATGCATGGCGGAGGCCTTTTTGTTTGAGTCCGTCCTTTTGGAGCGGTATTGGCGAAATATTTTTGAAGAGACAATTGTTTATGCTTTTTTGTGGAGGGGGGCGGGTGGCGATTTTAAGGGGCGGGGATATAATAAATTGGGGATGGGGGCGTTATTTATGTGTTCGCGCGCGGCTTTGCCTTGCGGGCTGCGCGGATGTATTTTATGCGCTGTCTTAACACTATATATATTCGATTGTCGGGTTCCCTTAGGCTTTTTGCGCTGATGTTGGGGATGCTGTGCGCCTTTTTGGGCGCGCAGGCTCAATATTATGCCCCTACGGTCACGCCTCCGCCTCCGGCGTCTTATCCGGCCGGCGCGGCCCCGGGGGATTCTGTGGATTTGCCGTTTGGAGCCAAACGCACTGTTCCTCAAAGCTATGAGGAGCTTATGGCCGATGAGCTGGCCTATGACTTGGCCACGCCTTCCAACATAAAGTCGGCTATAGAGTTTGACCCCGAGACGGGATATTACATCGTGCGCACGATGGTTGGCGACAATGAGATTACTACGCCTTTCCTCTTGAATGAGAGGCAATTCAACGATTGGCAACTACGCCGGTCGCTGCAGGATTATTACCGCATGCGCAATATGGAGCTGGTGGAGGGGAAGGACAAGGAGCCGTTCAATATCCTTGACATGAATTTCTCGCTCGGACCGCTGGAGAAGATTTTCGGCCCGGGCGGCGTGCAACTCAAGACGCAGGGATCGGTGCAGGTATCGATGGGCGTGAAGAGCAACAAGACCGACAACCCGGCCCTATCGCTCAGCGCAAGGCGAAAGACTTATTTCGACTTTGACCAAAAGATACAGGCAACGATTAACGCCACTGTGGGCAACCGCATGAAATTCAATATGTCATACAACACTGACGCCACCTTCGACTTTGACTCAAAGAATCTGAAGCTAAGCTACGAGGGAGAGGAGGACGACATAGTGAAGGTGATAGAGGCGGGCAACGTGTCGATGACCACGGGCTCGTCGCTGATGCGGGGCAGCACGGCGCTGTTTGGCCTGAAAACGCAGCTGCAGTTTGGAAAGCTTACGGCTACGGCCCTTGTGTCGCAACAAAACTCCGAATCGCAGAGCGTCAGCTCAAAGGGCGGGGCGCAAACTACGAAATTCAGCGTAAAGGCCGATGAATACGACCAGAACCGCCATTTCTTCCTGGCGCAGTATTTCCGCGAAAATTATGACCAGTTTGCCTCTAAGCTGCCATTCGTATCATCCGGCGTGAAAATCACTCGCATAGAAGTGTGGGTGACGAATAAGAACGGGAGATTTGACGAGTCGCGCAACTTGGTTGGCTTCATGGACTTGGGCGAGGACCATGTGCTGGCCAACTCCTACTGGACGCCAAATGCGTCAGTGCCGGTGCCATCCAACTCGTCCAACAACCTGCTGTCGGTCATCAAGGAGCAATACCCCGGGGCGCGCAACATCAACGAAGTCACGCAGGCGCTTTCGCCGCTTTCGGCCTTTGGCATTGAGGGAGGCAAGGACTACGAGAAGGTGGAGAGCGCCAGGCTGCTTAGCGCCAACGAGTACACCCTCAATTCCACCCTTGGATACATCTCGCTGAAATCCACGCTCAACACCGACGAGGTGTTGGCCGTGGCCTATGAATACACCTACAATGGGCAGGTGTACCAGGTGGGAGAGTTCTCGAGCGACATCACCACCACCTCGCAGTCGCTCTACGTGAAGATGCTTCGCGGCACTACGGTCTCCACGTCGCTTCCCACATGGAAGCTGATGATGAAGAACGTCTACAACATCGGAGGCTATCAGATACAATCATCACATTTCAAGCTCAACATCAAATACCTGAGTGACACCACCGGCATTGAAATCAACTATTTGCCGGTGCCGGGCCTCAACGACCGCCCGCTCCTAAGTGTGATGAACCTCGACCGCCTCGACAGCAACCAGCAGTCAAATTCCGACGGCTTCTTCGACTTCATTGACGGCTATACCATCCTGCCCTCTCAGGGCAAGGTGATTTTCCCCGTCGTTGAGCCGTTTGGCTCCCACCTTGCGAAGATGATCGACAATCCGGCCCTGGCCAGCCAATACGTCTACCAGGAGCTCTACGATTCAACGCTGATTGTGGCCCGGCAATTCGCCGACAAGAATAAGTTCACCCTCTCGGGTGAATACCAATCCTCATCCGGCTCGCAGATTCGCCTCAACGCCATAAATGTGCCGCGCGGGTCGGTGGTGGTGACTGCCGGCGGCCGACAGCTGGTGGAAAATTCAGATTATACCGTGGACTATGCCATGGGCATCGTCACCATCACCAACCAAAGCATCATTGATTCGGGGCAGAACATCAACGTAACCCTTGAAAACCAAAGCCTATTCTCCATGCAGCGCAAGACCCTGCTGGGGCTGGACCTGCAGTACAAGTTCAGCCGTGACCTCAACATAGGCGCCACTTTGCTGCACTTCTCCGAAAAAGCGCTCACCGAGAAGGTGAATATCGGCGATGAGGTGATCAACAATTCAATGATAGGCTTCAACATCAACTACAATAAGGATTTCATGTGGCTCACCAACTTGCTCAACAAGGTGCCCACAATCAACGCTGTAGCGCCGTCGCGAGTCAACTTCACAGGAGAGTTCGCCAAGCTCCTGCCCCATGCCCAGAAATCGGGGTCCAGCAAGGGGTCGTCGTTCCTCGATGACTTTGAATACACGCAGGTGGGCATCGACCTGCGTTCGCCTTATTCTTGGTTCCTGGCCTCCACGCCTTACGACCCTTCAAGCGACGCCCTTTTCCCGGAGGCGGCGCTTAGCAACGATGTGGCTTATGGCAAGAACCGTGCCCTGCTGAACTGGTACTATATCGACCGCCTTTTCACGAGCCGAAATTCCTCAATGGCCCCCGGCTACATACGCAGCGACCTCGACCAGCTATCCAACCCATACGTGCGCGAGGTGACCACCCACGAGCTATTCCCCGGCCGCAACCTCACCTACGGAGAATCATCCACCATACAGACCCTCAACCTCACATACTATCCCACCGAGCGAGGCCCCTACAACCTAGATGCCGATAACATTGACGACCGCGGGCGCCTCCTCAATCCCGAAAAGCGCTGGGGCGGAATCATGCGCCGCATGGACAACGCCAATTTTGAACAGAACAATGTGGAGTACATACAATTTTGGCTCATGAGCCCGTTCCTTGACCCAGAAAACCCAAACACCGAGGGCGGCGACCTTTACATCAACTTCGGCGAAATATCGGAGGATATCCTAAAGGATGGGCTGAAAAGCTATGAAAACGGCATACCGTATGACGGAAATGACCAATATCTCACCGAAACAGCGTGGGGTAGGGTGTCAAAGCAAAATTCGCTCACGTATTCATTTGACAACGGGTCCGGCTCGCGCCTTGTGCAAGACGTGGGCCTTGACGGCCTGCCTAACGACGACGAGTTCATCTTCCCGTCATATTCCGACTTCGTCAATAAGCTGCGCATGCGCCTGTCGGCGGCCGCGGCCGACAGCATGCTCAACGATAAATTTTCGCCGCTTAACGACCCCGCTTCTGACAATTACCATTTCTATCGCGGATATGACTACGATGAGGAGAGGCTTGGCGTTCTGGCCAGGTACAAGCGATACAACGGCGTAGAGGGCAACTCCCTTTCGCCCGAGGATTCTTCCGAGCCTCTCTACCAGAGCTCGCGAAACACACCTGACGTGGAGGACATCAACCAAGACAATACGCTCAACGAATACGAGCGCTATTACCAATACCGCGTATCAATACGCCCCGAGGATTTCGTGGTGGGAAAGAATTATATCACGGACAAGCAGGTGTCGATTGTGACCCCGCGCAACGGCGTGCCGCAGGAGGTGGAATGGTACCAATTCAAGATACCCCTCTCTGATTGGGAAAAGAAGGTGGGCTCGATTCAGGACTTTTCCACCATCCGCTTCGCCCGCATGTTCCTCACCGGATTTAAGAACGTGACGCACCTGCGCTTCGCCACCCTCGAGCTTGTGCGCGGCGAGTGGAGGCAATATGACTTCAACCTCAACAACCGCGGCGACGCTCCGGCCCAGGGGACGCTTGACATATCCGTGGTGAATATCGAGGAGAACTCGCAGCGCGAGCCTGTGAACTATGTGTTGCCGCCTTACGTTACCCGCGTTTCCGACCCCGGGCAGGCGCAGATAGTGCAGCTTAATGAGCAATCAATGTCGCTGACAGTGCAGGGGCTTCAGCCTGGCGACGGGCGCGGCGTATACAAGAATACGATGCTCGACCTGCGCAACTACAGCCGCATGCAGATGTGGGTGCATGCCGAAGAGCTGATTGACGACCCCACGCATCTGCAGAATGGGCAGATTTCCCTATTTGTGCGGCTTGGGTCGGACGTCAAGGCTAACTATTACGAATATGACATCCCCCTTGAGCTTACTCCGCATGGCAGATACAGCGAAGGGCTTTCTGACCGACAAATCGTATGGCCGCAAAGCAATAGGCTCGACCTCAACCTTCAGGCCCTCGTCGACCTGAAAGTGCGCAGAAACGCCGCCAAGCGCAATGAGGAGCCGGGGGTGGGGTACGGCACCGTGTATTTTGACCGCGACCCTGACAATGAGCGCAACACCCTTGCCGTGCTCGGCAATCCATCCCTCAGCGACATTCGGGTAATGCTCATTGGCATCAGAAACAACGCCGCCACTACGAAGGACGCTTGCGTGTGGGTGAATGAATTGAAGGTAACCGACTTCAACGAAAGCGGGGGATGGGCCATGAAGGCTAACCTCAACCTGCAGATGTCGGATGTGCTCACGTTCACCGCCGGCGCGCATATCGAGACGGCGGGATTCGGCGATGTGGACCAAAGCCTCAACTCGCGCAGGATGGATGATTACCACCAGTACAATTTCGCCGTGCAAACCGACCTTGGGCGATTCGTGCCAGAAAAGGTAAAGCTCCGCGCGCCCATCTACTATTCATATTCCAAGGAAACCACCACCCCGGAATACAATCCTCTTGACCAGGACGTTAAGCTCAAGGACGCCCTCGACGCCACAGGCTCAAAGCATGAGCGGGACTCCATAATGAGCTATGCCGTGGAGCGTGCCACGATGCAGAACTTCTCGATTTCCGGGTTTAAGTTTGACGTCAAGAGCAAGAAGCCAATGCCCTGGGACCCGGCCAACTTCACGTTCAATTTCTCCTTCAGCAAACAGCGGCGCGAAGACCCCACGATTGAATATGAATATACCAACGATTACCGCGGGTCGCTGGCCTACAATTATTCCCCTTACGTGAAGGGCTTGAAGCCATTCTCCTTCATAAAGTCGAAGAACAAGAACGTGAAATTTTTCCATGACTGGGAGCTCAACTATTTGCCCAACAGCATATCGTTCCTCACCTCAATGTCGCGATACTACTACGAGCAGCAGACGCGCTCGGAGGTGGATGTGATGTTCCGCCTGCCGGTTTCGGTCAGCAAGAATTTCTTGTGGGACCGCCAATTCGCGCTGAATTGGAACCTTACCAAATCGCTCTCTTTCAATCTCAGCACCAACACTTCGGCGAGGATCGAAGAGCCGGTCGGCGCCGTTAACCGCAAGCTTTTCCCGGACAAATACAAGGAATGGCAAGATACCGTATGGAATTCAATCCTTCATCTTGGCACCCCATGGGCCTACAACCAGACTTTCACGGGGTCATACAAAGCTCCTTTCTCCAAGATTCCGATTCTTGATTTCCTTACGGGAAACATAACGTACAACGCCACCTACCGATGGGACCGCGGTGCCACAATCGATGGCGTGAGCATGGGCAACAGCGTGGCCAACCAAGGCGCCTGGAATTGGGACGGACGCATAAATTTTGAGTCTGTCTACAAGAAAGTGCCATACTTGAAGAAGGTGGACGAGAGGTTCTCGGCCCGCAAGCGAGCCGCCTCTAGGCAAAAGCCGAAGGCCTTTGAGCGCACTATGCCGCTATTGCCCGACACCACGCTCGTCATAAAGCACAATCTGCGCACAAGGAAGGTGAAGGTTACCGCCTCCACCACCGACGGCAAGCGTTTCCCCGTGAAATTCGCCATTGTCGACGCCAACAATATTCGTGTTGAGAACCGCGGAACCGAAAACATAAAATTCCGCATCGAGGAGCAGCTGAAGGATGAAAAGACCCTATGGCAGAATGTGGCGGACTATTCAGTGCGATTCCTCATGTCGCCCCGCAATTTCTCGATAAGGTACAGAAACACCCACCAGCTTTCGCTGCCCTTGTTCACCCCTAACATCGGCGACGTATTTGGGCAAAGCCTCAGCTACGGCCCGATGGCGCCGGGCCTGGACTTCGCCTTCGGATTCACGGATGAAAGCTACGTAGACAAGGCGCTGGACCGAGGCTGGCTTATGACCGGCGATGGGCAGACGTCGCCCGCAATTTGGTCAAAGACCAACGAACTTAACATTGAGGTTGGACTTGAACCCTTCAAAGGATTTAAGGTGCAGCTGACTTTCAACCGCACCGACAATTCTTCAAAGTCGATTCAATTCATGTATTCGGGGATGCCTACTTCGCTCTCCGGCTCCTACACGAAGACGCACTGCATCATCGCCACGGCCTTCCGCTCGTCAAAGGCCGATGACGGGTATGCGTCAAAGGCATTCGACGATATGCTGGCCAACATCCCCATCATCCGCGATAGGGTTGAGGCGCAGTATGCCGGATCCAAATATCCCGATGCGGGATTCATTTCCGGCACCTCGCATGCCGGAAAGCCTTTCGATCCGGCTGTGGGAGGCGTGAGCGCTACCTCCAGCGATGTGCTTATTCCGGCCTTTGTGTCCGCCTATACGGGCACGAATCCGCGTAAGGCGTGGCTTAATCCCTTCCCGTCGTTCTCTTCCGTGCTTCCTAACTGGCGCGTCACATACGATGGCCTCATCAACATAGGCAATCTTAAGAACATCTTCAAGACGCTGACGCTTAGCCACGCCTACCAATGCACCTATCAGGTGGGCTCATACTCTTCATTCCTCAACTGGGTGAGCGTTGACGGCGGCACGCGCGGATTCACGCTTGACGCCATCACCGGCGAGCCCATCCCGTCATCGCCCTACAATATCTCTTCGGTCACCCTCACCGAGCGTTTTGCGCCCCTTATAGGCGTGGCCGCCACTTTCCTCAACAATATCCAGGTGAATGCTGAATACCGCGACCAGCGCACTCTTACGCTCAACACCAGCGCCGGTCAGGTGGTGGAGGCCTCAAACAAGGCCCTTACTATCGGCGCCGGCTATAAGATTGTCGGATTCAATACATTCTTGAAGATGAAGGGATCGCAGAAGGGCGTGAGCAACGACTTGTCGCTCAATCTTGACTTCTCCTTGCAGAATAATCAGGCGCTGATTCGACGCATTGAAGAGAATTACACGCAGCCAACATCCGGCACGCGCACCTTGGGCATAAACTTCACCGCCAATTACATCCTATCAAGAAAGGTAACGGTCTCAGCCTACTTCTCCCACCAGGTGAACACCCCAATCGTCACAACAAGCGCCTATCCCACCACCAACTCCGCCTACGGCATTACCTTCAACCTCAACCTAAGCCGATAAGTGCGGAAAGTCAATGGGAAAAAAAGTTAATGGGCATAAAGGTAGATTAGCATAAAAAGGTTATGTGTACAAAAAAGCTCCCGAGCCTTATGGCTCGGGAGCTATGCTTCATGCGGGGCGCGCTGATTATTCAGCTGCGGGAGCTTCTGCCTCAGCGGCTTCAGCGGCGGCCTCCTTGGCTGCAGCCTCAAGAGCTGCGGCGGCCTCTGCGCGCTTCTTGGCCACGGCCTGAGCCTTAGCCTGATTCTTTGCCTGCTCAGCCTCAAAGCGAGCCTTTGCGTCGGATGCCTTCTTGTCGGCCATTGCAGCCTTGTCCTTGGCTACCTTAGCCTCCTTTGATGCCTTCCAGGCGTCGAAGCGGCGCTGAGCCTCGGCTTCATCAAATGCGCCTTTCTTTACGCCACCCTGCAGGTGTTTCATGAGCATTACGCCTTCCTGGGAGAGGATAGAACGAACGGTGTCGGTGGGTTGAGCACCAACGTTAACCCAATACAAAGCCCTTTCGAAGTTTAGAGTGATTGTAGCAGGATTAGTGTTCGGATTATAGGAACCTATCCTTTCAATAAATCTACCATCTCGTGGTGCCCTGCTATCGGCGATAACAATTGGATAGAACGCATAGTTCTTGCGACCATGGCGTTGCAGTCTGATCTTTGTTGCCATTAACTGTTAGTAATTAGGTTGTTTGTATTGTTGCGTTTAACGTCTGCAAAGGTAAACATTTTTCCCGAATCCACAAAATTTTATTTCCTCAAATTTTTTCCGCTCACTCGCGCTTCATGCTGCAGGAGCCATAGTTTTGTCTGCAGGCCACCGGCGTAGCCTGTCAGCCTGTTGTCGCTGCCTATTACGCGATGGCAAGGCACGAAAATGGATATAGGGTTGTTGGCATTGGCTGAAGCCACGGCCCGCACGGCCTTTGGGTTCCCTGTGAGCAGGGCCTGCCGGGCGTAAGTAATAACTTCGCCATAGGGGATTTGCAGCAGCTGCGCCCATGCCCGGCGCTGAAATTCCGTGCCGGCTAACAGAAGGGGAATGGAAAATTCTGTGCGGAGCCCTTCAAAGTATTCATCAAGCTGCGAGACGGCTTCATCAATGGTGGCGGAGCGCCCCGGCACAATCTTCGCCCCAAGACGCCGGCATAATCGGGCGTTTATTGTCTCTCTGCGCCCTTCCGCTGCCCAGTCGCAAAGGCACAGCCTCTCCCCGCAAGCCCCAAGAACCAAATCGCCCGCCGGGGAATGATAAGCCGACGCAATGATAAACTCCGACATTCTCCAATCTCCAAAAGAAATGCTATCTCGCCAATATATATCGTTAACTTGTGGATTTATTTTATTTTGTGCCAAATAATATACTGTCCAAATGTCTTTAACAGGGTCTCATTGGATTTAATAATCCAATATTTGAACCCTAAAAATTCCGAACTTATATCAAGCTCTTCAATAATTGCGGATTCAAATTCATCTGATTTTGTTTTTAGCCAGGATAGAGTCTTCTCTTGGAAAGAGGTTATCCTTGACATTGCATAATCATAAAATTGCTGCTCTCTTATTGTACGGAGTCCGTTGTTGCCATTGAATACTTTTGTCAACAATGCAATCGTAGAGTCGATTTGATTTGTAGTGGTTTCCAGATTGTTGAATAAGGCTTTTGCATTAGGAAAGTCAAATGACTGATAAATCAAATCTTCAATATTCTCGTCAACAGGATTTAAAAGATTGTCGAAAGATGATGACTTTTTGCCATTGCAATAACTGCACCCCCAATATAAATTTGTCCATTCGTATGTCAAGGCGGGGAAATTTTTCCGGCTTTTGTAATGTTCAACTTGAAAGTCCGTGATCTGAACTCTCTCACATAAATAGCATTTCCCATATTGATCCTTTTTCAATTGGCCAATAACATCATCTTCAGTCCATGACGATTGTTTGGATAAAGACACTGGAGCTTGTTTATGTTTTTGAATTCGAATCATTGTTTTAGCAGATTCTCTATTTTGTTGTAATATGATATCTCTAACTGTCGATATGCTCCTACTAATTCAGGTGACGTGGCCTCCGGGATTTTTCTATAGTCTTCTATTATCTGTTTGGCGGATAGACGTTCTGCGTCTGAAAGATTGTCTTTCTTCAGAAGCTTTTCAAGTTCCTCATATCGTAGGCGGGCATAATCGGAATCAGTCGACACTCCGAAATATCCTTCTGTCAAAGCTTGATAAGAGTATTCTGTAAGATTCACGATTGGCTCTTGGTGCTCTAAATCATATGCTGTAGCGTTGGGGAGAGAGCTAAGCACAAAAGGAGAGTGAGAGGTCACGATGAACTGGATGTTGGGGAAAAGTGTGGTCAGCATCGGAAGTATTATCTTTTGGAGCTTCAAATGCAAGTGAGTCTCAATCTCGTCAATCAAAACAATCCCGGGCTTGATGAATTCTGTGGACAGGCTTCCGCCTGCCTGCATTCTGAGAATAAGGTCGGCCACTATATCCAGGATGGCGATAAAGCCGTCGGAAAGCTCCGTAAACTTAAATGATTTTCCTTTAGTATTGATTGTAAATGAATAATCCTTGTAATTGAACTTGAGCTTTAAGTTTGAATCCTCAAAGAAATTGCCGAGCACAACCTCAAAGTTATCAAACCATGCCTTAATTTTGTCGGCGTCAGACAAAAGATTTTCATTTCTAGCCAAAGCCTCTTGAATTTTTAAATCTGAGAGGAAGTTCAGCAATTGAGAGGTAAGATTCTGTTTCTCATTGACTTTTACGGACAACACAGGCTTAGTGGGATTCTTTGGCTCAAAGATATCTGTTTTGCGCGCGGCTTGATAGAATGCGATGATAAAATTGTCCTCCTGATAGTCGTTGATGAATTGATAGCCATTGGCAAACGAAAGGTCAACTTTTTCATATAAAGCATCATACAGCTTTTGTACATTTGACAATTGGCCTTGTGCTTTTACGTATTGGGTTGAGCCGTTTGGAAATCTATCGATTTGTTCTTTATAGTCTTTTAGCCATTTGGGGTATTCAAGGAAATACATATTGGTGTCATCCTTGATTTTGTTGAGAAACTCCATAACGGCATTAAGAAGAATAGTCTTCCCGCTTCCATTTTTGCCTGTCAGAATAAGGTGTGGAGCATTTTCATCAGCAATCTGAATATTAAGGTCTTTTAGGTGAAACAGATTGTTGATCTTGATTTCAGAAATGTATCTATTCATATATGTATTTGATCGAGTCGAATATATTTGTTAATTATGCAAATTGTCAGATACAAAGGTATGTATTTTTTCTGAATTGACAATCGCTGTTTTGAATTTGGGGAGCGAGATTGCATTTTTTTTCTTTGTGAAACTAAAAGAAGAATAGGGCCTTGCCGAAAGGCAAGGCCCTATTCTCAATAATTTTTTGTGGCTTTTTTTACATGCCTGCTTCGGGGCTGAAATGGAACCAGTCTACGTCAACGTGGCCGCCGGCGAATTTGGTGGCATAGTTGAAGATGGCGAATTTCGTGCCCATGAAATGCCGCAAGTAGTCAAATTTCATTGGCAGCTCGCGGCCTATGGCAGCCCAGGATTCTCCATCGAGGCTATAGGCGAATGAGGCCATGTCGCGGCCGGGGTTGAAGTCTCCGCTGACGCGCAGGAATATGTCTTTCGGTCCTTTCCTCTTGAATGTCAACGGAATCTCCTGTACAACTTCGATATCGACTCTTTCGATGTTCCTGGGCTGGGAGAATACGGCTTTTTCAAATGTGACCTGGAGGGTGTATCTCCCGCCTTTTTTCACTATGCGCGCTACGCCGCTGTCGCCGTTGAAGGCCGCAAGGCCGCAGACATCGCCGTCCTTCATGCCGGATACGTCAATCTTCACGGCGCCGCTGCACGCCGGGCCCGACATGCGTTGGGTTAGTGTATTGGGCGCCAGCTGCAGGTTCTCCACGACGCGCGCCGTCTTCAGCCTAAGGAAGCCCGGGCGCTCTTGCAGGCTCCAGGCCTCATCGATTGGATTGTGGTTCCATTGCCAATACAGCTTCATGCCATTTCGCGCATGGTAGGCGCCTTCCGGGTCTATTGGCTGCAGGTCAAATTCATCGCTGCCGATGTATCCCTCTACGCCGGGGTGGTTCTTGGACAAGTCAGATGGCACGCGGTAGGCGCGTTTGTCGAGCCTGGGGTTGCCCGAAGGATTGTCGCCGGGCGATTCGTTAATAGCCGCGTTTATTTCCCCGGTGTATTCGCCAACCATTGGCCAGCCATCCACCCAAGTCACGGGAAGTGCGCATGGCACGCGGCCCACGCCTCCGCGGTCTTGGAATATCAGCGCCCACCAGCCTAGGTCGCTTTGGTCATCGCCAACCAGGCATCCTTGCCCTACGCCTCCGTACGTTTCAAACGGTGTTTCAAGAATCACTTTTTTCTTGTAAGGGCCTTCAATCCTGTCTGATCTGTAGCATACCTCTCTGCGCACTCGGCCTTCCACGCCCCATTTCATTGAAATCATGCAGAGGTAGTATTTGCCATTGTGCTTGATTGCGCTGCTGCCCTCAAGGAGAGCTCCGTTCTCTTCGGGGTCGGAGGCTCCATCCACTATCTGCTTTTTGAGTCCGCCTTCTTTGGGCGAGAAATCCTCATCGAGCTCCACCACGGTGCAGCCGTCGCCGCTGGTGAATAAATAGCGCTTGCCGTCCTCGTCGAAGAACAGCGACGCGTCATGCATATGCGGAGGACGCGCCACAAGCCGCCACGGGCCTTCAGCCTTGTCGGCGCAGTAAACAAATCCTTTTCCCGGAGCGCCGTTGGCGGTGAACCAAACATAGAATTTGCCCATGTGGTAGCGGATGCTGCTGGCCCACTGGCCTTGGCCGTATGCGGTCTGATTGCCAATTAGATTGTAGCGGTCGCCATCATCGATGCGGTCAAACACATAGCCAATTGTCTGCCAATTGACCATATCAGTTGATTTCATTATCGGCGCCCCGGGCATAAGGTGCATAGTGGTGCTGACCATATAGTATGTGTCAGCCACTTTGCACACGCTCATGTCAGGCGCGTCCGCGTTTATTACGGGATTGCGGAACGTATCGGCCGGAGCAAGCGCCGGCAGAAGCAATGCTATGATTGCGAATAGCTTTTTCATCTGCGGGAGCCGCATAGGTGATTAAATTTTGACTAGCTTATACGTCTTTACTTTCCCGCGGTAGTCGCACTTCACTATGCCGCCCTCCTGGTCTATGTCTATCTTTACGTCCTTGTTGTCGGCCTTTGCCGTGATTTTGCCTGTGGCTGCGCATGGCACTTCGTAAACGTCAAATCCCGTGTAACCGTTGTCCTTGTTCATGCGTGCCGGTTCTGATGGCATTTCAAGATTTTTCCCGTCAACTGCGATTGCCACCTTTGGCGCCACGGGCATTTCAAGCTCCTCGCCTTTCTTGTAGAATCCTATGCCGTGGAGCGTGCCTATGTTTCCGCCATTTTCGTTTGACGCCACGAGATATATGGCATGCTTTTTGTCCAGATTGTCAACGACATTGGCCACATCCGCCGAGAAGCGGGTTGGCGCCTTGGCAGAATTTGCGGGCACCTGAATAGTGGCGATTTTCTTGCCGCCATGCACATCGTTCTCCCACGGCCCGTCGAGCATCACGTCGATGGAGAAGGCCTCGTCTGTGGCGGGCTCCACGAATACGTCCAGCATTGTGCCATTCCCATCCTTTGTGCCGGCGAATGGCTTGAGGCCCTTTTCCGCCTTTTCAAGGCCGCCGAAACCGAAATATTTGAAGCCTACAATGTCCTTGTCGTTGAGAATCACCGGCATGCTGTTGTCCCAAATGTCCCATGAGTCCGTTTGCGCGCCAACATTGGATAGATAACAGGCATATCCGGCTGAGTAATACTTGTATGGGTCAAGGCCGTAGATTTGGAATCCCTCTGATGTCACCTCGGCGCCCATGTAGGCGTTGCCGTCCTTTGCCTCGGCTGTCCACGTGTTGTCGGCAGAGTAGGGGTCATATCCTGTTATGGTCACCTTGCCCCCTTCAGCCACGGGCGTTTCATCCCATGTGATTTTTATCGGGGCAACCATAGCCTGGCGGGCGAAGCCGAATCCGCGGGGTGGCCGATGATAGAACGCGTACCATTGCCCGTTGATCTCCTGAATGCTGCCGTGGGTGTTGTGCGCTGCGTTGGAGGCAATGAGAGAGCTGCCGTCGCGGTTAAGCACGACGCCTCGCGAATCAACCAGCACTCCGCCTGAGCGCCACGGGCCCAGCGGGCTGTCGCCGTAGGCGTACCTTAGGGTGGAGTTGGTGTTTCCAAGGCCGTATTCCTTTCCTGAATAGCCGGAGAAAATCATGACATACTTGTTTCCGACTTTTCTGATAGATGAAGCCTCGAAGAAATTGAAGTCGTGCGGATCCTGGTCTTTGTATAATGCCGGATATTGCGTGCCTTCCGGATCGCGTATTTCTCCGTTGGGAGTGCTGGCGGGAATGAAATAAGGTATCATTTCAGTGCCTGGCCGCACAGAGCACATTGTGTTAGGGTCAAGCTCAGCCGCGGATGACCGCTGGAATCCCCAATATCCGTAGGCACGGTATCCCTTTTCATTGTCGTCGCAAATGTCTATATATACCGACGGGTCGAATCCGAGCACGCCGCCTTCCACAGCCGCGGTGCCATCCTCGTTCAAGTTTATTGGTGTGAACGGCCCGTCGGGGCGAGAACCCTTGCACACCATGGCCTCGCGGCGGTCGCCGCGGCTGTGCGGGTATAGGTAATACTCCTTGCCGCCGTCGGCCGTTGGCGTCTCCACCAGATCGGGGGCGTACATGATGTCCCATTCGCCGTCCACGCTGTAGGTGAATATGGCTCCCTCGTCGCGCCAGTCGGTGAGGTCTTCCACCGGCGCCGACCACATGTGTATGTCCGCTCCGCAGTATTTGTCAAAGCTCGTGTCATGCGAGCCTACTACATAGGCGCGGTATTTTCCCGGATTGTCAGGGTCTTCAAATACGCGGGGCTCGCCGTCGGGCAGATGCTCCCAAAGGGGCAGATATGGATTGCCTACGCCTATTTTGTCTTGGTTTGCGGTGTTGTCTTTCGGCGTGCATGCCAGGGCCGGCGAGAGCAGCGCCGCGCAGCAAATGAGGGTGATGCAGGGGTAATGCATAGGTTTATGGTTTTAGTCGTTTTTTCGCGTTGATTTTGATTCGTTGCCATAAAGGTATGAGGGCTCGTAGCCTCCGCAGTCGACAACTATTTTTTCAAACACAATGCCTTCGTCGATGGGGCGGATTGAAAGAGTGTGGAAGCCATCGGCGGAAGCCGGAATTTTAAGGTTGACGATGCTTTCCACTACTCTGCGCGCCACCGTTGGATAGTACACGTCATAGATGTTCTGGGGCTCTTCGTTGAGGTTGCCGTTGAAATTCACTATTTTCTCCTCGCCGCCGTCGATGCTTACGGCATATCTGTGCCCTTCGGGGCGCTTGAAGGCGAGCGTGGATTTCACCGCCACATGCACGTCCGCATTCTTTGCTTCGGCCGGAAGCCGCATGCGATAATTGAGCTTGGCCTCTCCGCACGGCCGCGTATAGGGCGTGAGGGCTATGCCGCTGAGGGTGCGCCCCATGTCAGGATAAACCGTCCATTGCATGCCTTCGGGGGCGATTGCCGTATTGTAATGCTCGGCCTCTATCGCCACCGCCCCGGTTTTCTCAGGGTCAAACGTATAATTGCCGGTCATCTCGCTAGGATTTTCAAATCGGTATACTTCAGGCATGGTGTCCTTCTCAAATGTGTCGTTCCAAGAGGTGTAGCCGATGTGTTTCTGCGTCATCATGCCGTTCCACTTCCCTCCCGCTATGTCTTGGTTGTAGCTGCGCATAAGTTCGCCGTCTCTTGCGAAGGCTTTTTCCGCCCGCTCGGCCCATGCGTTGGCCATCGGGTTGCCCTCGCTGTGCAGTTTGTGGTTCATCGCCACGGCATAGTACATGTCGTATAGGTTGGCCATCAGTTGCACAGGAAAGAGTATCAGCTGGTTGTAGGCGTCGCGGTATTCGGGGGCGAGGCTGTTGTATTGACGCAGGGCCTCCGCCTCAAGCCTCATGAAGTCTGAGGTGGCCTTTTCCCATTCCCCGGTGTTTATGTTGTATGTGTTCTGGTCAAGCATCTCAGGGGTGACGCGTCCCGCATATTTGCTGTATAGGTTGAGGATGCGGGCGGCCTCCGCTCCCTGGCTCTCTCCGAATTGCTGATTGCAGAAATCCAAAGCATGGCCGGTGATGTTGTCCACGGGGTATTTCTTTGGGTCCCAGGCAAGGGAGAGGAATAGGGTGATGGGGTATTCCATGGGCTTGAGGTCGCCTACATTTAGCACCCACAGCTTGTCCACGCCGTAATCGTAGGTGAGGTTCATCTGCTCCCACATGTTCTGTATTGGGGTGACGTTGATGAGTTTGGAGTTGCGCGGGGCGCCTACATAGTCAACGTGGTAATACATGCCCCATCCCCCCGGGTGCTTGCGCTCTTCCTCGTTGGGCAGGCGGCGCACGTTGCCCCAGTTGTCGTCGCATAGCAGATAAGTCACATCGGCGGGAGCGCGCAGCCCCTTGTCGTAGTAGTCCAGCACTTCCTTATATAGGGCCCACACCTGAGGCGTCTCTTTTGCGGGGCGTCCCGTGTTCTTCTCTATTATCTTGCGCTGGTTCTTGATCACCTTATCAAGGAGCTTGACGTCGGCCGATTCGCTCATTGCCTCGTCGCCGTCGCCGCGCATGCCTATCGTCACTATGTCCTCAGTGCCCTTCATGCGCTGGATGCCTTCGGTGAAGAATTTGTCTAAGGTTTTTTGGTTGGTGGCGTAGTTCCATTTCCCGTATTCATTCCTGTGGCGGGCCCATTCTTGATGGTTGCGGGCCATGGGCTCGTGGTGCGACGTGCTGACCACTACGCCCATCTCGTCGGCGGTCTTTGAGTTTTCGGGATCGTCGGCGTAGAAGGCCCAGTTCCACATGGCGGGCCATAGGAAATTGCCGCGCAGGCGCAGTATCAGCTCGCAAACCCGCCCGTAGAAATTATGGTCGCCATAGCTGGTGCCGTAAGTGTTTTTAACCCAGCCCGTAAGGCAAGGAGCCTCATCATTGAGGAAAATGCCGCGGTACTCCACCGCGGGCTCGCCTGCCGTATATGCGCCTTTGGCCAGCCATAGGTTGTCGTGGCGCTGGGCTGGCACATCGGCCCAATCATGCCAAGGGCTTACTCCGATTTGCTCTGACAGCTCGTAAATGCCATAAATGGCGCCGCGGCGGTCGCTGCCCGCTATTACAAGGGCCTCATCCGCTCCTTCAAAGGGAGATTCAATCGTGGCCATTACGTATTTCTCGCGCTTGCCCACTAATTCCGATGCCGAAATCTTCCCTTCTTTCATTAGCTGGGCTATGATGGGATTCTTTTTCGTGCCGGCAATGATTGCCCGCTTTGCCCCGGCAGCGGAGTTTATGATCTCCGCTCTTGTGCCGGACACGCGTTCAAAATCGGCGGCAAGATTTGACGCTGCTATGGATATGCCCTTCTCGTCGGCATCGCTTATCAGTATGGGCGCGGGCTTGCCGTCGGCGATAAGTTGGAAATGTTCGGCGCCGCCCTGCTCAGTTGTTATCCCTGGGTGGTCAAGGGCAAAGGCCGGCGAGACACTCGCGGCCAAAGCCAAAGTAATGGTATAAGCTTTAAGATTCATCACAAAAAAATTAGTCAGCGCAAAATTAACAAAACCCCTCCAATAAATTCCGCCTCCATGTAACATACCCCTCCCCCCGCGTTACATTTCCCCTAAATCGCGTTGCAATCCCCCCTGTAGGACATCAATAATTCGCAATGTAAAATTTGTAGGGACATCGCTTCGCGATGTTAAATTTGTCTCACAATTGTCAAAATGTTAAAAACACCGCCCATACCTCGCGAATATGAAATTTCGTTTGGAACTTATCGTTTGAATTTTTAAATTTGCCAAATGATACATTCTCGATCTAAACGAAATCTACAAAAACAAAGTGGAATTCGACGACCCCGACCGCCACGTCATTAACCTCGACGACATCCTGAAATACTACGGCATAGAATAGCCCCGCCCCGCTCTTGCATCAGAGCTGAACGCGCCGGGCGACATAGGAAAGGCCTTTTCCGCATCCCTTGCGGTAAAAGGCCTTTATGTCTTTAGTCCCTCCCTGTCAATCAAGGTCTCTGCGACTTTGACAATGAAGCTGCGTAAAAACATCAATGAGGGCAAGATGAATAAAAAAATCGCCGATGAGATAGACGCAATCATCAACGGCAGAAAAACCGAAGGCTTCTGACGATGATAAAATTTGGTAAATGTCTGAAATATCAGATATTTTTATTAATTTTGTACCATGAATACGAATAACAATACACAATTGGTTATATACCAATCACCCAATGGAGAAACACAATTGGATGTTATGGTTAAAGGAGACACCATCTGGCTTACACAGCGTCAGATTGCGGACTTGTTTGGAACAAAAGTTCCCGCAATCTCCAAGCACCTAAAGAATATATTTGCATCCGGGGAACTCGAACGTGATGCGACTATTTCCAAAATGGAAACAGTCGTAAATCGTGGTTTTCGTGGGTCTTCGGTAGAAGTTGTAGATCATTATAATCTTGACGCTATATTATCAGTAGGTTATAGAGTTAACTCCAAGAACGCTACGGCTTTTCGCATCTGGGCAAACAAGAGTCGTACAGAAGAAAAGGACACAATGGTAAAGGTTATTGTTAATCTCATCAACAAAAATAACTGATATTTACAGGAGATGCATTAAGTATCAAGTGGGTTATTATCATGCATGGATTCCTTAAACATTAGAATTTCGCTGCGCAAGAATGATTTCGTCGGCAAAAGCATTTATGCGTTGAATCCAACCCTTTGCCCGGCTGATTTGCCTATTTTCTCTTCTGCGCACAGTTTCTCTATCTCATTGAAGGATGGCGCCTGCCCTTCCAAAACTTCCGCCATAAGCGTCTTGCGCACGATATTGTCTATTTCGCCGCCGCTGAAGTCAAAGCGCGCCGCAAATGAATGCGCCTGTTCGCCCGAAAGCGTTGACAGCTTGTCTTGCCATATCTTTGCCTTTGCTTCAACCGAGGGCTTGTCAAAGCGGATTTTGAAAAGAAAGCGACGCTCAAAGGCCTTGTCCAGATTGTCGACGAGGTTTGTCGTGGCAATCAGAATGCTATCAAGTTTCTCCATCTCTTCAAGAATAATGTTTTGAATGGCATTCTCCGTCTGGTCAATGCTGCTGTTTTCTCCCGTTTTGCGTGACGCAAAGATGGCGTCCGCCTCGTTGAATAGCAATATGGGCTTTAGATCCGAACGCTTGCATTGCCGCTTGTACTTGGTGAAGATTTAAATCCGTGCAATCAATCAGTTTAATCGATTTAATCCGTGTAATCCGTGAAATCCGTGGTAATTTCTTCTCAACGCCCATTATAGCGGCAAAGCGGGAAAATTTCAAAATCTCACAATATTTTCAATGCAATGGCGGCGCAAGCTTCCGCGTCGGCCAAGGCGTTGTGGTGGTTTTCAAGGCGGTATCCGCAGGCCTCGGCCACTATGTGCAGCTGGTGGCTTGGCAGCGCGAGAGTGCGCCGGGATGCCGCTAGCGTGCAGTAGAACGCATATTCTGGGTACTCCATTCCATATTCGGCGAATGCCGCCCTCAGGCATCCCTCATCGAATGGCTTGTTATGCGCCACCAGCGGCAGCCCCTTGATTTTTTCCTCGACTTGAGCCCAAACTTCAGGAAACGTAGGCGCCCCGTCTGTGTCGGCTCGTGTCAGGCCGTGAATCTCCGTGGTCCAATATGAATAATAATTGGGCGTCGGCTTAATGAGGCTATAGAATCGGTCCACAATCTCTCCATCCCGCACTATGATTATGCCTACGCTGCACACGCTGCACCGCCGGCCGTTGGCCGTCTCAAAATCTATCGCCGCAAAATTGCCGTTTAAGCGAGGGCGGCCTAAATTTGCTCGGTGATTGCCGAACGGCAGGCTATTATCTATGCTTTGCATCTTCTTTGTCATTTATTGTAAACATTATATAGCTCCTCAACCCATCCCTTCATCTGTTCCACCACCTCCGTGGGCGATAGCACCTCTATCCACGACCCTCCATGCAGCATCTCCATGAAAAATTCTTCGGATGGAGCCACCTTCACCTCAAAATCCGCATAGTCGCCCTCATCAACCACCAGCCGCTGCGAATGGTGGATTGGCAACGACATTATATAGTGCTTGTGCGGATTGTACACCCTGAATTTAATGGGGTCATCAATGGGCTCAGCCCAACGGGAAACCCCTATGTAATCATTGAAATATTCTTCGGCGTCAAAGTCCTCGGGAAAAGAAAACGCCTCATTGAGCTCGATCAACTCCTCAATTCGGTCAAGCCCGTAGATGCGGCGCTGCCGTTCCCCTTTGGGATAGCTGTCCCCCACGACATACCATCTGTTGTTGTAAAGCTTCACGCACAGCGGCTCAATGGCGAATTTCGAGCCGCTTGCCTTTCCGAAGCCCCGGTATGCGATTTGCGCCTTGTGGTTATGCTTCATTGCCGTGATGATTGTGGCAAGATAGGAGCGCCCTGACGGTATCTCCTCCAAAAGGATGCGGTCCTTAATGTCGAGATTCCCCTGCAGGGTTGTGCCTATGGAGATGGAATCAAGAAGCCACTTGCTCACCTTGTCATCATCAATCTCCTCTGGATTCGCTATGTAATAGCGGTATCCATCCTTCGCATTGCATTCAATGTCAACATGGAATTGAAGCCCCACCGCATCCTTCCATCGATTGAACGTCGCCCGGTCAAGAGGCTTGTCAGTCGACATATAATCACGCCATTTGTCAGAAATCTCCCTCAAGGTCAACCCCTTCGAGCGGCTCTGATGAATAGTGTTCAACAGCCAAATATACTTCTCCGTCTGTGTCATAAAAACAAAATTTCCAACCGCAAAGATAGCGCATCCCCTGCATCATTAAGCGATACACCCAAAAAAATCAAAAAAATTGCCCTCTCCCCGTCATCCCCGATTATTGAAACGCCCCAAAAACAGTTTTGCCTCAGCAATGCCCCCCAGGCTAAACCAGCCTGTCATCCCCCGGCACGTCATCCCCTTCCCCAAAAATCGTCCGCATAATCTACTTCAACCGCGCCGACCAAAACGCCTTCCTTCGTCACCACAGAATCAAAGGGTAAAATAGGACCCTTTACTATGCCAAGCCGTATGTATTGCGGCTTGGTGCTTTTATGCAACCGCGAAAAGAGCAAGAATCATAATGGGTAATGTTCTTTTAATGGGAACTATAGATTTATGATTAGTTATGTAATTGTTAATGAGTAATTCCATAAATACTTTTCTATTGGCGGAATCTCTTAATATTGAATAAAGTTCATCATCAATTGTTGCGCCGGCGAAACTGCGGCTTAGTGATGCCATTGATGAATATTCTTTTCGTTCTTCATATGAAGGCAATTTTACAAGCCTCCAGAATGGAGATGATGACAAATGGAAAAATGGATAGTGCATCGAACAAGTGAAATTCACGGATGACGGTACATGCTTTTCCCAGTTTTCCTTGAATTTATTTTCTAATGATGTGGTCAGCGGGATAAAGGACGTGTCAATCTCGCCACTATCAATCATATCCAATACAGTCAATAACAGAATAGCTTTATGAGGTGCTATTTTGCCATTGGCCCGATTTACTGGAAGATGAGTAAAGAGTTCCTTGTAATCTGTTATTGTCATTTTGTTTAGCAGCTATCCAAATCTCTTCGCAAGAGAT
>JAMPBQ010000001.1:103041-137058 GCA_023666615.1 Clostridium sp.
CTTCCCCCGAGGAAGAGTGGGGAAAAAGTCATTGCACTTCTTATTGGAAACTTTCATGTAATATAGAGAATTATTTTATCATGAAATTGTTATTCTGAAATAATCTTTGTAAATTTGTTGGCACGCACATTGAATATGATAAGATAGATTGTTCAACCATATAATCAAACAGAAATGACAAAGATAGAAAATGAAATACAGTATGATTGCGTGATGTCTCGAATCGAGGAATTGCTTCTTTTGGTCAATGAGAACACGCCGGCCACTGACGCCAACTCAATAGAATTGGGTCTGCTCTCAAATCTTGCTGCAGATTACGAAGATGAACATTATCCAATGGAGACGCCTTCGCTTGTGGATATGCTTAAGCTCCGCATGTACGAAATGGGGTTGACTCAGGCTGCGCTGTCAAGCTTGTTGGGGATAAATCCTTCGCGCATCAGCGAGTATTTGTCAGGCAAAAAGGAGCCAACTCTTTCACAGGCCCGGGTAATTGTGGAGAGGCTGAAGATTGACCCCGCCACAGTATTGGGCGTATCAATTTAAGGATATTTTATGCATTCTTTTGCAACTATTCAGCGGACATCCCCCATTGAATTGTAGGGACGCAACCTGGTGCGTCCGAGGCCCAGCTCACCCAAATCTATGGGAAACGGATCCCCCTGTGTGTTGACCCCTTCCCCAGAAAATACCCCAAAGTCTACCGCTCTCCCTATGTTCATAGTTGGATATTTTTGATGCTTATCCAAAAATTTAAAAGTAAATATCCAAATATCAAACCATAAGTCTATAAGTCTATAAGTTTCTGGTTATTTTTTCAAAAGGAATGCGACGCCTCAACGATTATGGCGTCGCATCAGGATAAATTTATTTTAGTAAAGGAACAGTCCTCGCTAGTCGTTAAGATAATAAGGGGTTGACCCGTAAATAATGTGCTCATTGCGACCGCTTCCTTGCACAAGGAAGAATGAGCCTCCTATTTTTACATATCTATTGCTTCCCTTTTTATACAATTCTGCGAATTGTGAGGCCTTCTTATAGCCGGATCCATCCTTAAGATAAAGCAAAATGTTCTTTATTTTAGTATAATCATCAGAATTTGTGTTAAGCTTGCCGGCTTGATATTGGACGTGGGCATCGTTTGTTTCAGTCGCTGTTGAGTGGCTGATATTGCTGTGTGAAGTTGAACTAGATGAATTATTTTGTGCTGACGACAAAGAATTTGTGCTATTTGTTGGCTTGCGGGCTGGTTCTGATGCATAAGAAGTCGATGAACTTGACGACGTGCCGTATTTCGCTTCATTTTGTTCATGAATCCTTGTTACATTGTCCTTGCCGGAAGTCAAGCTCCCAACAAATGCGTTATGGCTGTCCTCGTAAATTTTCTTTTGTTCTGCAATAATATCATAGCCTTGATTCCTTAAATTTTCAATCGCTTGGCCTTGTAACAGGCAATACTCTGAATAAGTCATATCTGGCCTATTCATAGCTCTTTTTGTATTCTCGAACCTCTGCATTTCTTGCTGTTGCACCTGAAAAGCTGAAACTACCATTATCTGATTGAAGGCGTTTTGGAAATACCCGGGCTGGGACATTTGTTCGGCCAATGTGCCGCCAGTCTGGTAATTTGTTTTCTGTGCTGTCATCATTGAATTGTATTGCATCATAGCGTATGACTGCTGCAGTCCCATAGCGGCGCCTTCTAGTATGTTGGCCCACAATTGGGCGCGGCGCTGGCGCTTTTCTTCATCCCACATATTCTTTTGAGAAAAATCAGCTGATCCGTCAGGCATAAGCTTTATTCCCATATAATAGTCTCCCGCATAAGCGAATCCGTGCGTGGAATCATATATCAAGGTCTTGCTCTTTTTAGGTTCAATAATTCGCCTTCCATGTATGTCGTAGGCTCCTTCTTTATTTCCCTTATATACCTTTATAAAAATTTCATCTCCTCTCCCTCGTTCGATTTTTGCATCATCATATTCTCTGCCATATTCAACCGGCGAAAGCAATTCACTCCCTGATATATCATAGAGGCCGGTATTAAGTTTTCCGTTATAACATAGGCGCAGATACTTAAAGTATCCTATAATATCTTTATCCTTTTCAAATTCCAATTCATCACAGGGAAAACTCGTTTCTAATATTTTTGTTCCGGTAAGGGTAAACACTTTGACATTGTCTAATGATAGGCACTTAAAGCAGGCGAGATCATCAGTAAGCTTCCAAAATTTTATTTTTTCATATATCGCGGGAATGATTATATTGCCATGGCCATCGGCAACGCCCTGT
Source organism: Clostridium sp. (assembly GCA_023666615.1). GTDB lineage: Bacteria > Bacteroidota > Bacteroidia > Bacteroidales > Muribaculaceae > CAG-873. The sequence goes on from JAMPBQ010000001.1 coordinate 105,334, forward strand.
CGCCCTCTGTCTTTGATTCTTACCCACGCAAAACCATTTTGGTTCTTCTCGCTCAAAGGGCTATCATTTACCATCAGTTGTTGGGATTTTTTTGATTCATTTTCCTTTAGGTTTCTAGTCTTTTCAATATCCTTGGCAAATTCATGCAAACGCCAAAATTCTTTCACATAAGATTTGCTCACCTTGCCTATCGACTTAATTTTATAATTTTTGTCGAAATAATAGAATCCGTTTTGCAAATTGAAAAAGATATGGTCATCGCCGTGCTTATACTCTTTCCCATCGATGCCTACTTTACTGTCACCATTTACAAAAAAATACATACATTGAGAAATGTCAACGTCCGAACCTGAAAATATATATTTATACTTAGGCTTAACTATTTCCTTGCCCGACAAATCACAAATACCCTCCAGGCCATTTTTGGTCACTATGAAAAATCCTCCAAATGCGGGAGAAGGATAGAATCTCACTCGTCCATAACCGCGAGAGGAAGGGATAATTAGTTCCTTCTTGTAGTTGTATATATTGCCTTCGTTTTCGAAATATACATAGCCATTAGCGGTTACAAAGCTTCTCATCTCAGCCTTAGAGACTATCAAAGATGCTGCAATCAAGGCAATTAAGCAAATGCATTTTTTTAGAAAATCAAACATATTAAAGTTTTTTAGTTTTTCCATTATTTTAAGGCAAATTTACAATAATTTTTGATTTTACCCCCCCCCTTATGTTAATGTATGTTAATTAATTGTGGTTTTTTCAGAATTTAGTTATATGAAACCCCTAATTTATTTAATCATATTTTTTGAGATTTGTATAAAGTAAACTCTTTGATTAACTTTACGCACCTTCTTCACAAATAGAGCTTGCTCAAAGGTTAATGAAAGAATGTTTTAATGAAAAAGAAAATGGATAAGAAAAAGGATAATGAACGCACAAACGTTTGATGGACTCTTCTGCGCTGAATACGGAAATCCCGGTTCTCTTATTTAGAGAGTTGCCCGGCTTTGAGACCCTCATCTTATTGAAAGGCAATCTGCAGTGCCTGTGAGCTGGCCCCTTGCCCAGAGAAGATGCCCAGTCCGCCGGATATGTTGCTGGGGAGGGTAATGTCGGAGGATATGAAGGGGGAGTGCGAGGTGAGCAGCAGGTTGTCATAACCCTGCCAGAACGCGTAAACCCCGCTTTCCACGCGGTTCAGGCTCACGATGAACTTTTCCCCAATGGTGAAGTTCGGAACGTACGTTTCCCCCGAAATGGGTATTTTCGGCCGCAGCAGGGCCACTGATACCTCCTGGCCGGGAACATCTGCCCTGATTGTGCTCATGGGGCACATCTTGTCTATGTCTCCTCGCTCTACGCCCCGCATCGATACGTAGTAGTAGGCCGGTGTATCCTCGGGGGCCGTAAAGTGCAGCGTGGCCGCATAGAGCGTGTCGTTTTCCGTTGGGGCGATGGTGATTCCGTCGATTGGAGTGGGATAGGGGATGTGGCATTCAGCCGACGCGTGCAGATTCCTATAGTCCGCCTTGACAAAATACCTTTTTCCCGCCTCGCATTTGAAGTCATTGGTGTAATAAACGTATGGGGGCAGATATGATTGGTCCACTTTTCCGGTCAGTATGGTCTCTTTTTCTCCGTCGGATATGATTACTTTTCCCCACGAAATCAGGGCGTCGGAGAGCGACCCGTCGTCTGACGACGGGGTGATGGTGGAGGAGAAGACCACAACGGGGGAGGCGCCGCTCACCATATAGCCCTCAATAACAGGCATTGCCGGGACGGCCGCCTCGTCGCCATCGCCGCAATTGGAGAGCGCCAATCCAATAAGGGCTAAACAGAAAAGATACTGGGGCTTCATTTGAATTCTATGGAATAGCTGATGGAAGGAAGAAAATTATACATCGAATACAGCTTTTTCAGGCTGTAGGCCCCTTTCTCTGAATCAAGGATAAAATATTGCATCTCAGTATTTTTGTGGTTGGTGGCGTTGATGATGGAAAGATTGATGGAGTGCCGCAGAGATTCATTCCGCCCCGAATTGAATTGGTATGTGGCGCTGAGGTTGAGGCTGAAGCGCATGGGCAGGCGGCTCGAATTGCGTTTGCCGTAGTCAAGGGCTATGTTCCCTCCGATTGCGTAGAGCGATTTTACGGGGGTGTAAACTCGGCCGGACGATAGGTTCATCGTTGAGCCGAACACCCAGTGTTCCCCGCGTTGCCACATTATCTGTCCCTTTAGGCTGTGGCCTTCGGAGTTGAGCGCGCGCCATGAGTTTTTTTCGTGGCGCAGGTGGCGGCGGCCGGTTCCGTAGGAGTAGGAGAGTGTGCCCATGATTTGCCCGATTTCGCGTGATAGGGCCACGGACGCTCCGGCATTGTAGCCATCGCAGATGATAAGGCGCGAAAGCGGGTCGTAGTCCGATTGGATTATTTCCAGCACCACCCCGCGGTATTCCGGTTCATTGTATATCCATGAATGATAGGCCTTGACCTGCGAATGCAGCCCCCACGGCAAGAAATCGCCCTCCCAGCACAAGGACGCGCTGAGGGACCGCTCAAGCGGAGCCCGCCGATTGGCCACAATCCAAAAGTCTGAGGCCAGGCCAAGCTCCGAAAGGCCTACGCGGTGCAGGTATTGGCTGCGCAAGGCTATCTCCGCCTCCAAGCTGTTTTTGCCGGCTTTCCACAGGGCGCGCAGCGACGGGGAGAAATGCGGTGCGTTGTAGGCGCGCCCTTCAATCCTCGACCTGGCGAATCCCGCGCTTGCGGCTGCCGTTAGCTCCAGCTTGTCTGAAGCTGTGTTCCATGTGGCCTCGGTCCCCGCTCCTATCGAAAATAGCGTTTCCCTGCGCAAGGGCGAGGAAAAATCCGAAAATTCGCCCGCCTTGTCCGAGGTTACATTCAGCGCCGCCCGCTGCGGATTGGCAAGGTAGAGCTCTGCGTTAGCCGTGTATTTGACCCGCAGGGTTGAGCCATGGCTGCTTGCCGTGAAATGCGCGCCGATGGTCTTTAGCGATGACGGGGCCTTTAGCGCCGATTGCGGATTGTCGAGGGTCAGCGTGTTTGAAAAGTCGGAATAGTATAGGTCTGACGCATAGGAATAGTTTCTGTGTATGGTGTAATGCAATGCCGCTAGGGTATTCCGCCATTCCATCTTTGTGTCGTTTGAATAATTCCTGTCGGCGTAATCCAACCGGTCGAAGTTATGGAACACATTAAGCTGGAGGTCGCCTCCGGCCACGTTTGCCCCTGCCGTTAGGTTCAGGTCCGCAAACGAATATTCTATCGCGTTTTTGTCGGTCTTAAGCAAGGAGCCGTACAATTGGTTTAGATATGATATTCTGCCGGACCCCCTGATGTATAGGCCGTTGGGCATGGCCGACGCTATGCTGGCGGAGGCGGCGGTCATGCCCGCGTTGATCGCCCCTTCCAGCTTTTTCGTCGGACGGCTTGGGGTGAAGTTCAGCGACCCGCCAAGGTGGGGAGTCTCGTAGACCTCTGGGCGGCGCCTGAACGTTACGCCGGAAAAGTGGTAAGTGTTGAACGTTGAGAAAACCCCGCCAAAGCGATATGGGAAGATTATCGGAGCGGAGTTGATGTAGTGTATGTTTTGCGAAGGCGACGCGCCCTCTATGCTGAATCCCGATGAATAATCGCTGGACGCGTACACGCCGGCAAGCCCTTTCACGGAATTCGCCAAGTCTGCCTCGCCCACGGAATGCGTCAATTTCCCCGCGGCCGCGGCCGAAATGCGTGTAATGCGGGAGTTGGCTGGAAGCTTCTCCCCGGGCCCGCTCACTATGATTTCCTTCAGGGCGGTGGTGTCCCGAGATTCCGTTTGTGCTTGGGCGATGATTGGTGCCAAGGCCAATAAAAAAAACCAAGGCATGCAGCCGCAAAGACGCATGCCAAGGTCCTTTATTGTAGTCTTGCTGTTAGCGAACCGCACGGTTCCAAGCCCTCTCGTATGCGTCCAGCAGGCTCTGCCACTTGCTGGAAACGGACGTGAATCTATCGAAATAGCTTTCCATGTTGTAGGACGTGCCGTCAGGGAAAACCAGGTTTTGGGAAATCCAGTATTCCCAGCCGGGATAGCTGCTTGTGCCCCATTCTTCAAATTCGGGCACGAATGAAAGCTTGGCCTGGTCTGTGGCTGTGCCGTCGTAGCGAAGGTATACCTTGATGTTCTTGTTCAGGCGGTCGCAGACGCTTTGCATCTTTGATTGTGCCTGGTCCTTTGAGAGGTCGTCCCAAGAGCCGTAATATGTGTCAAGGTCCTCTTCCATGCCGCTGTAGTATGTGCCGTTTCCATAAGCCTGCACCTTGCCCAGGACATCGGCCTTGGCTTCGCCGGAGCTCAACAGGCTATACAGGTCGTCGTCACTGAGCTTATCCTCAAGATACGACTTGTCGCAGAGGTGCTTGCCGTTTACTTTGGCCGATGATGTGGCCACTTCCTTGCCGTCAATCGTAATGGTGGCGTTGCCGTTGATTTCATTGTCATTGCCAGTCACTTTCGAGGCCGCGGAGATGTTGGCCAAAGTGGCGCTGGCGTCTACGCTCAGCGAGTGGCCCTTCACGTCGATTGATGAAATCACCTTGCCCTCGAAGAGGCTCTTGCTTCCTTGCTTCAGGCTCACATTCACAGTCTGCGGGATGGAGATGTAGTAATAGTACTCCTCTGTATCGTAATAGTCCTCTTCCGTATAGTTGAAGTCTATATCCGAGTTGCTGCCGCTCTTCGTCGCCTTCAGCTCGCATGCCGCGTTGTTTGCGTCGTTGAAGCGGAAGATGATGTCGTCGGAGTTGCCGGTCTTTGCCCACTCGCCGCGCACGGGCTCGTAGATGCCGGCGCAACGCTCAAAGTTGATGTTGTAGGTATAGGTGTACACGCTGCGGGAAAGCGCGTCAACCTCTCCGCGGGCGCCGCGGCCAAGGTTGCTGAAGAAGTCGGCGGGAGAGTAGGACTTTCCGCCGTTTGACTCAAAGTCAAAGTTTGAGGGCAGGTCAAAGTCGCCGAATGTTTCGGTGAAATATGCTGCGAGGCTGATGGCGTCGGCCTGGTCGGAGGGGTTGAGGAGGTTCATGACCTCTGTGGCGGTCTCGGTCAGATACTGCTTGCTTTCCTCGGAAGTGTACTCCTCCATGCTGCCCGTGCCGTTGCCGCCGTTCTCTCCGTCATTGTCGCTGTCGGAGCATGCGCTCAGCATCAGCGCGCCTGCCGCCAGGGCAAAATAGTAGAATTTTGATTTCATAAGAAATAGTGTGTTAAAAAATTGATGTGTTTATTTAAAATTGGTCTATTGGAATGTCCGGTTAAAGTGTCCTTTTGAAATTGTGTGTGGATTCCTTTCAAAGTGAATTCTGACGCAAAGTTAAGAATAAATTCCCAATCCCAACCGTTATCTTGAAAAAAATAAAACTGTGTGTTGAAAAAATTCAGTCCAAGCCTCGTAGAGGCTGTATTGTGAATAACCCCAGGCGCAGCCTGGGGTTATTGAAAATCATAGATATAAGCCTCGTAGAGGCGTCGTTGTGGTTACAGCATATGTCCATCCTTTTAGGGGGTTCTCGTCCCGTTTGTATCCAAATCGATCGCCCTTAGTTTTTCGCGATGCGGAAGATCGTGCCTTCAATGAGCGAGGTCCACACCGACCCGTCGGGGGCGACATCGAAGCCGTTGATTTCGCTCTCGCCGAGCGGAAGCTGCCAGAGCGTCTTGCCGCTCGCGGCGTCAAGCGCGGTGACAAGTCCGCGGCGCGATCCGGCGTAGATCACCCCGTCCTGCTCCAGCACTATGCACGGAGCATGCTCGTAGCCAAGCCCCATGTCGGTGATCCAAAGCTCTTTGAATTCGGGCGATGTGGCGTCTACGCATACGAGCTCGCCGTCCATTGTTTTGGCATACGCCTTCTTTCCGCCTTGCCCTGAGCCGAGGCTTTCACGATAACGGTGGGCATTGTTCCTCCATATTTCCTTGCCTGTCTTGCGGTCAAGCATAGTCATGTATCGGTCTGGTGCCACGATAACCACATAGTCCTCGTTAATGACCGGCACCACGTTGCCCGGCCCGAGCATGTTGGCCGTCTTGCCATTGTTCCATTTCCACCTCAGCTTTCCGGTCTTTGCGTCAAGGCTGCGCAGGTATGTGTCCCAAGCGCCGAAAATCACATCCGACTCCCCTATGGCCGGAGCTGCCTGGCAGTAGTTGTTGATGGAGTCGAAGCTCCAAATTAGCTTTCCGTTCTTTGGGTCGCGCCTCTCAAAGCGCTTGTATCCCCCCTGGAAATATGCCTTCCCGTCAGCCGAAAGCGCCCCATCCGCCACGTACGGCCCCTCTTTTGATGGATAATTTTTCAGCTCTTTGCCGGTGGCTGCGTCAAGTATCAATATTCCCGATGCGCTCGGGTAGGCCACTCGGCCATTGCCCAGCGCCACGGGGCGTGAGAATATCGAGGCGCCCATCGGCCGCTCCCATTTCAGCTGACCGCTCTTGGCGTCAACGGCCTTTCCTATGCCGGTCGATGTGCCGAAGTATACGGCCTGGTCATCTACGGCCAGCCGCGTGAACACTGATGCGCTGTCTGCCCATACCTTCTCCACGGTGAATCCTTCCGGATTCTCTATGGCCGCAACTTCTTCGGCTTTGAGGGGCTTGTGCTTGTCCTTGGCGGGGTAGTCGAACATCGGCTCGGCCTTTTCTCCCAGCCTTTTGTCATAGATATGCACCCATTCGGGCGAGATTTCCATGATGGTGTATCCGTAGTTGCCCTTGCCCATGTCCAGGGCGCGGGTCATGGCCGCCGGCAGTTCGCCCACGTCGTAGCGTATCCAGCTGTGGTAATGGCCGTTGATGTGCGTGATTACAGGGTAATTTTCAAGCACGCGGGCATAGGAAATGTAATTGTCTAGGTCGTCCTTACGTATTGGATAGTGGTTGAAGGATAGCACCCTCATGCCGGGCTTGAGCCGGCTGTCGAGCGTTGACTTGAGCCAGTGCAAGTCCTCTTGCTTGATGTGGCCGTCGCCCATCTTCATGTATGGGCCGCAATTGATGCCTATCACCAGGAGGGAGTCGCCAAGGGTGGTGACAAACCGGTCATCCCCCCAAAGGTCGACGAATGTCTTGGTCGCGCTTTGGCTCCAGTTGTTTTCGTGGTTTCCTGGCAGCGTGAAAAGCGGGTGGCGTATGCCGTCGAGAATGCTCTTCACGTTGATCAGCTGCTCGTCGCTGCCCTCGTTGGTCAGGTCGCCGTTCATCACGACGATATCGAAATTTTGCGAGTTGATTTCTTCCACAGCCTCTTTGAGGGCTTTTTCATTAGCGTTTCCTGGGGTGACATGCACGTCGCTGAGCACGGCTATGCGCTGCCCCCATGAAAGTTGGCACAGTAGGCACAACAGGCACAATAGTTTGAATTTCATGGATGTTTATTTGAAAGTATATGTAATGTAAGCTCTTGAAGTCTCTGGGGCCGTTTCAGGATTCGCCCGGGTGAAACGATGCCGGCGCACCTCTATGGCGCAGGCGTTGCGCACGGTCTGGTTGGTGGCGGCCGGTGCGTCGCCCCCGGTGAATTTCACGTCTGTTACCTGCCCTTCCCGATTGATTGTGAGGGTCATTTTCACGCTGCCGGTCACAGGGCTCTTCACCGCTCCATAGGCGGGTATCGCCCATCCGTCGCCGGCGCTCCCGGCTCCGTGGCCGGTATGCGCCCCCTGTGCCGTGGGGCTGTCTGGCCGTCCGCTGTTGCCGTTGTCCTGCTTCCCGTCTGCCGTATTGTGCTTCCCTGAGGCATGGCTGAAGGCGTTTGTCACCTCATTTTCCGCCATCCGCTGCTCCTCCTGCCGCTTCAGCTCTTCCTTTGATGGCCCTGCTGGCTTTTCTGGCTTTTTCTGCTCTTTCACGGGAGATTCCTCCTTGGAAGCCACGGTCGGAGGCGGGTCGCCTGCGGGCCCCGCGTTGGCTGCGTCAGTGCCGGATGCCGGCGTCGGCTGCGATTCGTTCCTTTCGGGGCTTTGCGCAGCGGACGGGTCGTCCACGGGCGCCATGTTGGGCGATGCGGGCATCTCCATCACGTCGATGTATTCCTCAAAGTCAATCTCCACGGCATCCTGTGTCATAGCATCAACGCTGCTGTCGGCAAGCGACAGGTGCGTACACATCATCAGCGATACTGCCGCGAGAACTGCCGCGGCCGTGCCAAATGCTGAGTATGCTCGTGGGGAAATCATTGGCGCAGTGGGGGATAACAGGATTGAAGATAATGATTGTGTATAATGGGAGTGGGGGATAACAGGATTGAGGGTAATGATTGTGAATAATGGGGGTGGGGGGATGGTTGTTGTTGGCGGGGCTTAGTTGGCGCGGGTGGCCAGCACCATCTTTACTCCGGCCTTGGTGCCTACGTTGAGCACCTCCACCACCTTGCCGTACTCCACCGCCTTGTCGGCATACACGGCCACGGCCCGCTGCGTGGTGTCCTGCTCCATCACAGTTTGGAGGTACACTGCCAGCTCATCGAGGGCGAACTGCTGAGGCTCGCCCTCGGCGTAAGCCGCCGATACAACGCCCAGCGAATCAACGTACACCCTCGTGAGCGGCTTGGCGGAGGTCTGCTCGTCGCTCTGAGGCAAGTTCACCTCGACCGCTGTGGGAAAAACGAAGGTGGACGTTGCCATAAAGAACACCAAAAGCAAGAAAATGACATCTGTGAGCGACGCCATCGAAAATGCCGCCAGCATTTCATTTTGTCTCTTCAGCCCCATAATTTTATGATTATATGCTCAAAGTTACGGAATTTTCAGATAATGCGGAAATAAAATCACAGAAAATCGCCATATAGCTTCAAATGATTGAATGCCGTTTCCAAATGCTCAGGCTTGAACAATCGTTCTTTCCTTGTGCTCCATTTATGAATTTCTTCATTTATGATGCTAAAAACCAAACGTGAGTCTTTGTTTTGCCAATCGTTCAATGCTGTGTTTGAATTAAGAATATAATCGACAGTGGATATCAATTCCAATGCATAATTGGAATAAAACGGCCAAAGGAATTCTTGTGTCCTGTGGCATATGGCGCACAAGTCATCGCCAACGGTGCTTGAAAGGTACTTGGCGGCCTCGCTTTCGGCGTCTTCGGTAAGCCATATGTAGTCGAAAGGCTTGTTCTGCATTCCGTTCATTCCTTTTATATAGCTGCCATTCAAATAGTAAAGTACATGCGCAACCTTCCCGCCAGAATATGGGCCATAGATATAAGGCTTGAAGTCAATCTTAAAAATGCCTTTTCCGCCGAAGCGCTGCATAAAATACACCATTTTCTCTACCGCGAAAACAGATGCGAACTCCCCGTATTTGTTCATGTCGGCAATCATCAAAAGCACCATGGCCCTTGCCGGGGTGAGATTTGCCCTCTTGGCCTTCATTCTATCCGCTATTGCGTCTGTGGGTTCATAAATGAAAATTTCGCAATTCGTGTCTTTCAGCTCGTCTTCAATCATGGACCTTACTTTTGTCCAGTCCAATCCGCCATTGCTTGACCCTAAGGCGGGAATTGCGATGGATTTGATTCCGCGTTGAGTGATGGTGTCTTTTAGCGCGAGCAATCCTTGTGAGATATATGTGTATTCAGACGGCAATCTCCAGTGGGTCTTTGTGGGGAAATTGATGATTGTTTTAATGACATTGTTTTGATTTGATTCTTCGGTCACAAACATTTCCCCGACTTTGAAGGACTTGGATAAGCATGCCTTTCGGTATGCTTTGTAATTTTCAGGAAATTGCTCACGAAACTGCAATGCAATTCCTTTGCCCATAACGCCTACGGTGTTCACTGTATTCACCAGGGCTTGAGCTTCGCTTGCCAATAAATCGCCTTTTACGTGATGTATCATATTTTCCTGTTTAAAAATAGTAATTCGGATATATCACAACTTTCTTGTCTTCTATTCCGAACAATTTCAATTCCTCTTTTGCTTGACTGTCGTAAACAACGTAGCCAATTATGCTGTCTGGCGGCAAATCCTCCTTCACCAATAGTTCTGCCTCTTTTCTTCGCTTCAAATCAATGTCGGTCTCAATGTTCCATTGTGAGGCGTAGACATCTTCGTATTTTATTATCCTGTCAATGTATGGCAAGGATTCACGGCCGAAGAACCTTGTTAAGGAGCTTAAGGCATGCCCATCCGTAAAGATGCATTCTGTGCCGCTTTCAAATAGCCCTTTGAGGGAAAGCACGCAATATACGATTTCTCTTGGATGCCGCATTGTTACGCCTTTGTATCCATGTTGGACTACGTATAGCATTGGTGATCTGGGACCGAAATAGAACGGTACGCATTCGCTTAGATTTATGCCGGCGAAACGCTTATTTTTTCTTATGTTTATAATCTGTGAATCTCCTATGTTCACATACTTTTCATCGCAATTAGGAGAGTTTGGCCTCAAAAGGCCAAACTTCAAAATATGGGGGATATTGTCTATATGAGTTATGCGGAACGCATATTTAAGAGTATTCACGATGTCTTTTTATTGTCAGCAGGCGGGTTCGTTCAGGAGGTCCATGAATTCCATGGTCTTTGATTCCATGAGGTTCATCACCTTGTTGACGCGGGCCACGAGATAGTTGTAGGAGAAGAGAGCCAGGATGCCCACAACAAGGCCGGCCACCGTCGTAACCAAGGCCGTGTAGATGCCCCCGGCGAAGGAGCCGATGGAGGCGCTGTTGCCGGCGGACGCGATGGAATAGAACGCCTCAACCATGCCGATTACCGTGCCGAGGAATCCCAGCATTGGCGCCCCTGCGGCCGTGGTGGCCAGCCACGCAAAACCCTTGCTTAGAGCAGCCACTTCGAGGTTGCCGGTGTTTTCAATGGCCACCAGCACATCGTTCATCGGTCGCCCTATTCGGTTGATGCCCTTCAGAATCAATCGGCTGTAGGGCGAATCTGAATTTTTGCACAGGCGTATCGCGCTTTCAAGGTCGTTTTCATGTATGTAATCGCTGATGCGCTTCATGAACGACTCGTCAACCTTTGCCGCCTTGTTAACCACGATTGCCCTCTCAATGAGGATGTAAATGCTGATTATGGCCAGCACCGCCAGCACAATCATCACCCATCCCCCCTGCAGGCACAAATCCCATATAGAAAGTGAATCCTCCATCCTTTATCCTTTATCCTTTATCCTTTATCCTTCATCCTTCATCCTTCATCCTTCATTTCAAGCATTCCTTGTACTGCTTGATGGCCTGCTGCAGGCCTATGTACAGCGCGTCGCTGATCAGGGCATGGCCGATGGAAACCTCGTTGAGATAGGGGAGTTGCTCATGCAAATACTTGAGGTTCTCCAGGCTGAGGTCATGGCCGGCGTTTACCCCAAGGCCGCATTTGTGGGCGACAAGGCTGGCCTCAACGAAAGGAGCCACGGCTGCCACGGGATCGGTAGGGTAGAGGTCGGCGTAAGGCTTCGTGTAAAGCTCCACTCTGTCGGCGCCGGTCTTTGCCGCCAGCTTGATTTGTTCCGGATCCGGATCGACGAATATCGACGTGCGTATGCCGGCTTCCTTCAGCCTGTCAACGATGCCGGTGAGGAATTCAAGGTTTTCCGCCACGTTCCACCCTGCGCTGGAGGTGAGGGCGTCGGGGGCGTCGGGCACAAGGGTCACCTGCTCGGGGCGCACCTTCAGCACCAGCGACATAAAATCGTCGGAGGGGTACCCTTCGATGTTGAACTCTGTTTTCACCAAGGGCCGCAGAGCGAAAACATCGTCATGGCGTATGTGCCTTTCATCCGGGCGGGGATGCACGGTGATGCCATCGGCGCCGAACGATTCGCAATCCTTGGCCACTTGCTCCACATTGGGCACGTTTTCGCCGCGGGCGTTGCGCAAAGTGGCCACTTTATTGATATTTACACTCAAATGTGTCATATTCCTTCTATTTTTTAACAGAATTTTAGGCTGTTAAGCAGACTTTATTTATTTATATACCGAATTGCGGCGGGCAATTCAACTAAATTTCGTAACTTTGTGTTTAGAATTTAACAGCAAAAATAGTGAGAATTTATCAAATGACGAAAGAATTTATACCAAAAGATACAGCGATTAACGATTTTCACAGACTTTTCCCTCCTTTGGAGGACGAAAGCACCCTTGTGCTCGGATGCATGAGGGGGCATTACAGCGCTTCGCGGATAGCCCATGCCGTGGAGGACTGCGACGCCCACCTCCTCAACCTCAACGTTACGTCTGAACCAAGCGACTTGGCCGACATCGTGGTGGAAATTCGTGTAAACCACCGCAACGCGGAGGCCATTTCGCGCTCGCTGCAGCGGTATGGCTATGACGTCCTTGACGCCAAGAGCAACCATGCGGAGGACAATGACCGCCTGCGCTCCAGGGCCAACGAGCTCCTCCGCTACCTCGAGGTCTAAACCCCTCAACAAATCGATAAATCGATATAACGATAAATCGATAAAACGATAAATCACATTGTCGATTCCCCAATAAATCCCCCCCAAAAAAACTAAAAGAAAAAAGCCATGCGCATCGCCATCTACGGCAGCCGCCGACAAGAAAATTATATTGCCCCCCTTTCCGCCTTTTTTGACGCCCTGGCGGCCTGCGGATGCGAGATTGTGATGCACCGCAAGCTCTATGATACCCTTAGCCATCTTATGCTGCCTAAGCTCTCCGCGGTGCGCCGCGTTGTGTCCGGCCCCGATTTCGAGGCGGACTTGGCCATCAGCATTGGCGGCGACGGCACCTTTCTGCGCACAGCCATGTGGGTGGGAGACAAGCTCATTCCAATCCTAGGCATAAACGCCGGGCATTTGGGGTTCCTTTCCTCCGCCGCCATCGACATGCTCCCCGACATTCCCGCCATCTTGGCTGCGGGAGATTTCTCGGTGTCAAGCCGAAGCATGCTCCAGCTGTTTGGGGCGGAGATTCCCACATGGCCATTCGCCCTCAACGAGGTGGCTGTGATGAAAGAGGAAAACGCCTCGATGATTTCCGCAAAGACATGCATTGACGGTGTGTTCCTGGCCGACTATCGCGCCGACGGCCTTATCGTAAGCACCCCCACGGGCAGCACAGCCTACAACCTTTCGGTCGGCGGCCCGGTAATCGACCCCAAGGCCCCGGTGTGGTCCCTGGCTCCAATCGCCGCACACTCCCTTGGCATGCGCCCCCTGATTGTCGGGGACTCGTCTGAGATTTCAATACAGGTTGATGGCCGCGCCCATGCTTTCCGCATAGCCCTCGACGGCCGAGCCTGCACATTGCCCATAGGCTCGGAGATAAAGTTGAAGAAGGCTCCGTTTCAAATAAACATAATTGAGCTTAGCGGCGCCACTTTTGCCTCCACCCTGAGGCAGAAGCTGCATTGGAATGAATAAAGCTTTGCTATGGCCGGAGATTTGATTTTTGTTTGCGGCGGCAACATTGACGTGCCGGAAATAGGGCGGGTAATGGTGACGGTGCGCCGCAATGCCCGCTCGATGCGCTTGCGCTGGAAAGGCCCCGTTCTGTCGCTGACTGTGCCATACGGCCAAAGCTATAGCCAGGCCATTGCCTTTGTGCAAGGCTCTCGCGGTTTTATCGACAGCCACAGGCCCAAGCCCCTTTATGCGATAGACCAGGTAATCCAAGCTCCCGAAATATCCATTGAAATCAAGTCGTCGCCCGCTATGTCAAAAAGAGTGAGGACAATATTCGGCTCTTCTAATTCGTGTTCTATCCTCGTCGCTTCCGATTTAGACATAAACTCCCCCGAAGTGACGAAGACGATAGATTCCATGCTGCGCCGCATAGCTTTCCATTTTGCCCCGGACATACTTTTGCCTCAGGCTCGCGCCATATCCGAAAAGCTGAATGTTCATCCCTCCTATTGGAAAGTGTCACGCGGGCAGCGCACGCTGGGCCTCTGTTCTTCCGCCAGGCGGATATGCCTGTCGTGCCTGCTTATATTCTATCCCCCCAGCCTTCGGGAATACGTGATATGCCACGAATTGGCCCACCTTGACCACATGGACCACAGCCCGGCCTTCCACGCCCTGTGCGATTCATACTATGGCGGAGGCAGCGCCGCAGCCCGCGCCGCCCTGCGCCAAACCAAGCTACCGCTCATCCGCTGACCGCGCGTTAGGCTTCTTCTATCTCAATGCCGTCGAGCGCCCTCTTCGCCGTGCTGAAGTTGGCGCCTATCAGAAATATCTTTTTCCCGCTGGCCTCGTATTTTTTCCAATATTCCTTTTCGCTTATTTGCCTCATAGTTGCAAATTTGTTTTGTGTTTGAGCTGTAAAAACATTAAGCCCATTAACCTCCATGATTCAGAGGCCGAGCTTTTCGCGGCGCTCGCGTTCGGCTTTTTCGATCTCGAGGTTGTTTTGCTCCACGGCGGTTTTGTCCTGGGTGGATTGCGGGCGCTTATGTTGCGACCTGCTGCCCGGCTGCTTTTTTGCCGGGGCGGGTTGAGTCTGCTGTTGCATGGATTGGCCCGACTTGTTCACGGTCACCAGGAATTGCTTGTCCTTATCAAGGCGCTGCAGCTTGCAGTCCCAGCGGAAGCCGTCAAGGGTGAGCCGCATAATCACCATGGCGCTCCCGCTTTCGGAAAAGAAGTCCGCCTCATCGGCATGGAGGCGCAGGTCATTTCTAATAGCCTTGAATAGGCTGTCTGACGAGAATTTGTAGTCGTACACCGCGCTGACCAGCTGATGCGACTGCGGGTTGCGGGTCGCTCGCAGGGTCTTGTCAATGTCAGAGGCGGTGTTCAGCCTCTTTATCAGCGATTCGCACCAATTGTCGGCGCATGCCGCGGCGGTTGACACAAAGATGGCGATGAATGTGATAATCAGCCTATTCATATGATTCTTTTTGTTTTATTTCGTTTCTGAAAGTCCCATCATGGCGTTGATTTCCTGCTCAAGGCAGTATCCCGATATTATCGCCGCGTCCACGTCGGCGCTTATTTCTGCCTCTCCTTCGATTACTATGCCGTCGCGCATCACGTAAGTTTCGGCGTAAAGCGCGGTCTGCGGTTGTCGTGAAGGAGAATAGTTCATGCTCACGCCCACAGCTATTGCGATTATGGCGGCAGCCGAGCTTACCCAGGCCAGGGCCTTCGGCCTCCAAGGCTTGGCGCGCAAAGCGGGCTTGTCTTCCGCAGGCAGTTTGTCCTCGTCCATCCCGGAGGCGTACCACGCAAACATATCTCTATAGCGTTCAAATTCGGCCGGAACAGGGCCGCCGCCGAGGAAATAGTCCTCAAGGGCCTTTTCTTCGGCGCGGGTGGTGCTCCCATCAAAGAATCTTTCAAGGAGAATGCCTATGTCGTCAATATGTATCTTATTGTCTGCCATATCGTTGTTCTATTGTCTCGCTAAGTATAGTTTTCTTATCCGCTCGCGGCCTCGCGAAAGGGCCGACCGTACGGCCCCTGGCGTTGAGCCTATCAAGGCGGCTATTTCTTCCGTCTCCATCCCTTCGATGTGCTTCATGCGCAGCACAGCCTGCTCGGTGCCGGGCAGCTTGCTTATGGCCAGCGCCAGCTCTTCATCCAGCCTCTCCCGCTCGCCGTCATCATCGGCAATGCCGCGCAGCTCGCAATCGTCCATCCCCACTGTGGGCCTGCGGTCCCTGATTGCGTTGAGGCTGAGATTGCGGGCTATCACCCTCGCCGGGGCGTCGATGCTTGTGTATTTTTCAAGCCTGTCGCGCAGGAACCAAAGCTTCAGCAATGTTTCCTGCGCGATGTCGTCGGCCTCGTCGGCGTTCCCCGTGATTGACGCGGCAACCCGCAAGAGAATCGGGCGAAGCCTTATGGCCTCGCGCTCGAATCTTTCGCGGATTTCCGTATTTGTCATTGTATCAGGGATGTGCTTATATTTTGGACACCCCGTTGCCTTTGGGGTCGTCTATTGTCACGTCAGACGGATTGCCATGCCATTTGATTTTGCCCAATCCGCGTCGCATGGCGTTGAGGCTCTGCAGGGGATGGCAATAGACGCTTCCGTTGCTTGATACTTTTGCCGTTACGTGGTTGGCCTTTAGCTTGCCGGCCTCAATCGCGCCAATGCTGGCCGAGGAAAGGTTGGCCGAGTCGCAATTTCCCGCCAATGTGACTTCTCCCGCCGATGACGCGCTTGCGCTCACATTCTTCGCCTTCAGGCTTTTGATTTCAATGTCGCCCGCTGAATTGGTGGCAATCGATGTGGATGTGGTGTTTACGGCGCCAATCTCAATGTCGCCGGCGGAGTTGGCGAATATCTCCACGCTGTTGCCGGCCACAACCTCGGGCGCCTCTATTTCGCCGGCTGAGTTTGATTTGATTTCCGCTTTGTTCTTGGCGGCTATGGCGCCGGTCTCAATGTCGCCGGCCGAGTTGGCTGTCAGGGCCACATCGTCGGCCTTTATGCTGCCGGTCTCAATGTCGCCGGCTGAGTTTGTGGTAAGCCTTACGGTGGCCGCCTCAATGCTCTTGGCCTTTATGTCGCCGGCGCTCAGCACCTTTAGGTTCACCTCTGCATTTTTGATATTTATCGGGCTTTTTATGGTGATGTCGCCCGCGGAGGCGGTTGTGAAGTTGTTCACGGCCGGGGCCGAAACCCTGACGCAGGAATTATGCTTGCCCTGTATGTTCATGTTTTCCTTGTAGCCTATGCGCAGCTCTCCGCCTTCAACCTTTGCTTCGATGTAATCAATCATATTGTCGGGGGCGTACACCTCCACCGAGCGGGATCCCACGGTGTACTCTACGTCAACGAATGTGTTGACGCGTATTGACGTGAAATTCCCTACCGATACCTTTTGGGTGACGTATCTGCTGCTGGGGGTGATGGTCTTGGCCTGCATGGCCATCAGCGCGGAAAAGGCAAAAAGAATGGCGAGGATTGTAGATTTTATTTTCATTTCTGATGGTTTTTATCGTTATACTTGTGAAGCTTCACTAATAAGACACGCGGAGCCCCCCGAATATTGCGCCGGCGATGAAATTTTTTCAAAAAATTTTTAAACGCCTCCCGGCGCGGGCCAATTTCGGCAAAAAAATGCCCAAAAACAGTGGGAATTTTGTTATTTGTGAGAAAAATCGTATATTTGCAGGCTGAATAGCTAACTATAGAAATTAATTAATCAATCTAAACATATTTTCTAAACATGCAAGACAAAGGAAAATTAGGTAGTGTCGTGGCCGGCATTATCGCCGTCTTCCTGGTGATTGTGTGCTTGTTCTATCTTTCATTCTCCTTTGTTTCATCATCTTACGAGAAGAAGGCAGAGCAGTTCGCGCAGAATCTCCAAAAGACAACAAACAAGCTCAACGACGACAACGTCTATAACCAGGCCTATAAGCATTATATGGACTCGGTTGGCGAAGAGAAGGTGTACGCAGGGCTTTATACCCTCAACGACGTGCGCAAATGGGGCGTGGGCCTTGGCCTCGACCTCAAGGGCGGCATGAACGTCATCCTTGAAGTGGATATGCCCGACATGCTTCGCTCTATTTCATACAAGGCAAAGGACGCTAACTTTGAGGCCGCCATCGATTCCGCCCTGGCTGTGCGCAAAGCCGCTCCCTCTTCAGATTTCTTTGAAACTTTCATGAAGGTTTATCGCGGCCTTGAGCCCACGATTGACCTTTCTGTCGTTTTCAAGGATAACCTGGTGCCCGCCGGCAGCGACGACCAAAAGGCTGTAAGCATCCTCAAGGATAAGATGCGCTCAATCACTGAGACCGCCGCCAACAACGTCCTCCGCAAGCGTATTGACCAGTTTGGCGTTGTTTCCCCCAATATCCAGATTCTTCAAGGCAAGGATGGCCAGGTGCTCCTCGAGCTCCCCGGCGTGAAAGACCACCAGCGTGTGCGTGAGCTCCTGCAGCGTTCGGCCGTGCTTGAGTTCTTTAATACGTACCGCGTGCGTGAGGTGCAGGACAAGCTCATCGCCCTCGCCAACAAGGCAGCTCAGGATTCAACCCTCGCTCCCGCATACGCAGCCGTTGTGGCCAACCTCCCCAACCAGTATGCCGACGGCGTCCTCCTCGGCTATCTGCCCAGCGAGATGGACATCACTGAATTCAACGAGTTCATCAACTCTCCGCAGGCCAAGCTCTACCTGCCCACCGACCTCAAGCTTCGCTGGGGCGTGAAGGAGGATGTACACCGCTATAAGGACCAGAACGGCAAGGACGCTGAAATGAAGCTCGGCTTCCCCCTCTACGCCCTTCGCGGCCAGGCTGTCCTCTCAGGCGGCGTTGTCACCGACGCGTCTACAAACTATGACCCCATCAAGGGCAATGAAATCTCTATGCGCATGAACGCCGAGGGCGCTCACCGTTGGGCTCAGGTCACAGCCGCCAACGCGGCTGACGGCCAGCGTCCCATCGCAATCGTGCTTGATGATCATGTATATTCGGCTCCCCGCGTAAACGACGCAATCGAGGGAGGCTCTTCATCCATCACCGGCGACTTCACAATCGATGAGGCTACTGACCTTGCCAACGTGCTTAAGAGCGGTGAGATGAACGCTAAGATCAACATCATCTCCGACATGGTGATTGGCCCGAGCCTTGGCGAGCAGGCCATCCGCGACGGCGTCACATCGTTCGTTGTGGCCCTGGTGCTCCTCATGATTTTCATGATGGCGTTCTACGGCTTCCTGCCCGGCCTTATCGCCGACCTTTGCCTGGTGTTCAACCTCTTCTTCACCCTTGGCATCCTCGCATCGTTCCAGGCTGTGCTCACAATGAGCGGCATTGCCGGTATCGTGCTCTCTTTGGGCATGGCGGTTGACGCCAACGTGCTTATCTTTGAGCGCGCCAAGGAAGAGCTTCGCGCCGGCAAGAACAGCCGCCAGGCTCTCAATGATGGCTACAGCAACGCATTCTCGGCCATCTTTGACTCCAACTTGACTTCAATCATCACCGGCCTTATCCTCTTGCTCTACGGCACAGGCCCCATCAAGGGCTTCGCCACCACGCTGATCATAGGCATCGTCTGCTCATTCTTCACCGCTGTGTTCTTGAGCCGCGTATTCTTTAGCTGGTTTATGAAGAGCAAGACTTTCGACAACCTCTCGTTCTCGACTCCCCTGTCGCGCAAGATGTTTGTCAACGCCCACTACAATTTCCTGGGCATGCGCAAGGCCAGCTTCACGGTCGTTGGCGTAATTATCGCCATCGTTATCGCATCTCTCTGCCTGCAGGGTCTCAATCAGGGCATCGATTTCTCCGGCGGCCGCAACTATGTGGCTAAGTTTGACCAGCCCGTCGACGTAGAGCAAATCCGCGCCGAGTTGGCTCCGGAATTTGAAGGCGCTTCAGTGCAGGTGATCACCATCGAGAGCTCCAACCAGGTGCGCATCTCCACCAACTATAAAATCAATGACGAAAGCGAAGGCGTAGAGACTGAAATCACCGACAAGCTCTTCAAGGTGCTCAAGCCCTATATGGCAGCTGACATCACCCCCGCGGAATTCTCGACCGCCGATTCAGCCCTCGGCCTTGTTAGCTCGCAGAAGGTTGGCCCGTCAGTGGCTGACGATATGCGCACCGACGCCTACATCGCCGTTGCCCTTTCGCTATTGGCAATGTTCCTTTACATCCTTCTCCGCTTCCGCAACATCGCCTTCTCTGTGGGCGCTCTTGCAGCCGTAGCGTTCACCGCCTTCACGATTATCGGCTTCTACTCGATATTCTCTGAGGTGTTCCCGTTCGCTATGGAAGTTGACCAGACCTTCATCGCCGCAATCCTTACCGTAATCGGCTATCAAATCAACGATACCGTGGTGGTATTCGACCGTGTGCGCGAGAACCTCGGCCTGTATCCGAAGCAGTCGTTCTTCGATACCGTTAACCAGTCAATCAACTCCACCCTCGGGCGTACGATCATGACGTCGGTATCTACCCTGCTCGTTCTCCTTTGCATCTTTATCCTCGGCGGCGACGCAATCCGCAGTTTCACGTTCGCAATGCTCTTCGGCGTAATCATCGGCACCCTCGCCACCATCTTCGTGGCATCCCCCGTTGCTTACCTCGTAGAGAACCGCCAAGCAAAGAAAGCTAAGAAATAAAGACAAGCGCCGCTGCGCGGCAAGCAAAAAAAAAGCGTTGAAAGCCGAGCTTTCAACGCTTTTTTTTTTCGACAATTTGTCAATTTGTCAATTTGTCAATTTGTCAATTTGTCAATTTGGCAGCCCCCATGGCCATGAAGGGCCATGAAGCCGCCGCGGCTAATACTTAAACGATGAGCCGCCGAGAAATTCCCGCAGTAGTGAGGTGGAGGGGATGTTTGCTTCCTCAATGGGGAGGAAATAATTGAGGAATTTCTGCAGGCGATAGGCCTCGGCGTATTCGGGAATGTCCCTTGGCACTCGCCGCAGGAGATCTTCGGCATAGTATTTCATCACGCCAAGCTCAAATAGGAGGGAGGAATTGAATGTGGCGTCGGCATTTTCCTGGAAAGGAAATATCCATTTTTCCTCGCCGCGGCGCACGCTGGGCCATCTGCGTATTGTTTCCGCCGCCGACACGCCTCGATATTTGTGGTCGCGTATGATGCGGCGCAGAAGGCGGTTGTCGGTTGTCGGTACCCAGTTGTGGTCGTCAATCGATAGGGTGGTGAGGGCCGAGACATAAAGGCGGAATTTCATTTTGTCTTCAATGTGGCTCGTGAGCTCGGGGTTAAGGCCGTGGATGCCCTCTATGAGCAGAACTGACCCCTCTTCAAGCTTGATGGAGTCGCCCTTGTATTGGCGTTCGCCGGTCTGGAAATTGTAGGTGGGAAGCATCACTTCTTTCCCTTCCAGCGCGGCGTTGAGGTCCTTGTTGAATTGCTCAAGGTCCAGCGCGTAGAGCGATTCATAGTCATAGTCTCCGCTTTCGTCCTTGGGGGTATGCACGCGGTCCACGAAATAATTGTCGAGCGACACCATTTGCGGCTTCAGCAGATTGGTCATCAGCTGGATGGCCAGGCGCTTAGTGGTCGTGGTCTTTCCTGACGAGGAGGGCCCGGCTATGAGCACGATGCGCGCCCCGCCGCGCTTGTGCCGCGCGGTGATTTCGTCGGCGATGCGCGCTATCATCTTTTCGTGCAGGGCCTCCGCCACGTTTATCAGCATGGGCGAGCGCCCCTCCAGCACGGCCTCGTTCAGTTCTCCGACGTTGCGCACGCCAAGGATGCTGTTGAACTCAAGATGTTCGGTGAATGCGCGGTACATCTTCTCCTGCGCAATCGGCGCCGGCGTCCGCGTGGGGTTCTCCTTGTCAAACCCCATCAGCAAGAACCCTAGCTTGTAGGGGCGCAAGTCGAAAATGTCGAGTATGCCGGTGTTTGCGGCCAAGGTGCCATAATAGCTGTCGCATACGCCGTCGAGCTTGTAATACGTCGTATAGAGGTCGTGGATTGTGCGCAGAAGCCTGACCTTATCCACAAGCCCTTCCTCCTCAAAAATCTTTATGGCGTCCTCTGTGAGCCTTTCTTTCCGCACAATAGGCAGGTTTGCGTCAATGATCGAGCGCATCTCATTCTTCAATGCGTCAACTACCGACTGGTCCATCTCCCTGTCCAGGCCGATCAGCCTGCAATAATACCCCTTTGAAATGGAGTGGGATATGCGCAATGTGCAATTGGGATACAGTTTTGACACCACCCGGTAAAGCACCATGCAGAGCGAGCGCACATAGGTGCGTTCGGCCGAGGGATGCGTTTTGGGCAGAAATTCCACCATCTTTGGCATAAACACCGGAAAGCGAAGATTTTCAGTCTTATTGTTCACTCTGGCGCAAATCGGGGTGAAGCCCAAGTCAATGCGCCCTGCAATATCCAAAAGGGTTTCTCCGCCTTTTATGTCAATGTATGATTGGGTGTTTACGCAGTAGATTTTCAGCTGGTCGCTCATCTCTATGAATTATAAATTATGAATTGTGAATTATTTAAGCTTTAGTATGCAAAAATAACAAAAAAGCGGGGCATTATTCCCTTTCGCGGGCCAATTTTTTTTCTCAAAAGCCATATTTTGCCGGCAAAGGGGCGGTTATGCAATAAATCGCGGCTTTTTGCGTTAAATATATTGCTATGCAATTGATATTCGCCACAAACAACCCACATAAGCTGCAAGAGCTTCGGCAAATCGCCGGGGACAAGCTCGAAATTTTGAGCCTTGCGGAAATTGGCTGCTCCGAGGAAATTCCTGAGACCGGCCACACCCTGAAGGAAAACGCCCTGCAAAAGGCGAGGTACGTGCATGAAAAATACGGTCGCGCATGCTTTGCCGACGATACGGGCCTGGAGGTCGACGCCCTTGGCGGCGAGCCTGGCGTGTATTCTGCCCGCTGGGCGGCAATGGCTTATGGCTTGGAGCATACTGACGCTGACAAGAATGTAAGCCTCTTGCTGGAGCGCTTGCAAGGCAAGGCCGACCGCTCGGCGAGATTCCGCACCGTGATAGCCTTCATCACCGAGGATGGGCGCGAGTACACGGTGGAAGGCGTGGTCGAGGGCTCCATTTCTACGCAAAGGCACGGCGAGGGAGGCTTTGGCTATGACCCCGTTTTTGTGCCGAAGGGGTGGACTCAAACCTTCGCGCAAGCCTCGGCCCGGGAAAAAAACGCCGTAAGCCACAGAGGCCGCGCCTCCATGGCCTTTGGCGCCCTCTTGCGCGAATTGGGCATGATTTGAAGCGTCGCTTATTCGCTTTGACATTAAATTTTTTGACAATTCTATGATAAAGAAATACATCACATCGCTTTTCCTATGCTTGGCGGCGGCTGTTTCGGCCCTGGCCAACGACTATGCCGGATGGAGCAAATTCCCCCTGTTCAATTATGAGATTTCGTCAATGGCGCAGGGGAAAGGCAAGCTCTATTATGTGTCTAATGGCAACCTCTTTTCCTTTGATGAAGATGCGCAGGAGACGTATTGCTACAGCAGCCTCAACAAGCTCACCGGCGACAAGGTGCATGAGATTTACTATAATTTTGACGACAATTTCCTTCTTGTTGTCTATGAGGACGCCAACATGGATGTGCTCTATGATGACGGCGGAGTGATCAATCTCCCTGAGATACGCGATGCGTCAATCTCCTCCTCCAAGACTGTTAATGACGTGGCTTTCAGCGAGGGACAGATGTTGATAGGCGCCGACTTCGGCATAGTCCTTTACGATTTGGATAAGATGGAGGTGCGCGAGTCGGGCATCTTCAACCAAAAGGTCTCGGCCGTGAATTTTGAGAAGGATGGGATTTCGATTTGCACGCCCGATAAAGGGGAGCTGAAGGTGTGGTACTCGCCTATGACGGTGAGGCACAACAACTTATCAAAATTTAAATCCATCAGTTGGGGCCTAAATACAGACGCCCTATTTTCCATAGGCGACTATAAGTACTTGATGCGCAACCCGGTAACGGGGGACGTATATACACGCGAAACTAACGCGGAACACGACAGGTGGGTGGTAAACAACGTAACGATTCTCGAAGCGTCCAAAATGCCTTTGAGGCCGTTTAAGGGGGGATTTTACACGATCACCGACAAGGAATTTGTCGCCATAGTTGACGGAGAGGTTCGCCGCTCGCTTTTGCCGGAGGACCTTCAGGGCAAAATCGCGTCGATTTACGATTCTCCAGCGAAGCTATGGGTGGGCGGAGCCAATGGAGTGGGGAAATACGACATTTCGAACCCCAATTCGCCGGAGACGCTTTTTGGCGAGGCTGTGCCCGCCGGCGTCGTCACCCTTGAAAAAATCGGGGATATGCGCTGGTCGGCCGACGGGGAAAGGCTCTACCTGTGGAATCGCCCTTATTCAAACTACACATCCTGGGGCTCAAGGGTGGAGGGTGTTGACGAATTTCAGGTGACAAACATTATTGAAGACGGATTCGCCAAAGACGCCTCTCTCATGGAAGCCAGCGCCGATATGGAGAATATGTCGGCAAAGTGGCAGAAGCTGCACGGGAACAAGCGCATGTACGGCGACCCCAACACCGTGGTTGAGGACCCCGACGACCCCTCAATATACTATTGCGGAAACAATTACGAGGGCCTGTACGTGATTAAATACAACGATCAGACCGGCCTATACGAAGAGGCGTGCAAGTTCACCGAAGCCAATTCACGCATCCCGTATGCCTACGGCTACCGCGTTGAGGACGTAAACATTGACCCAAAGGGCAATCTATGGGTGGGCTATTTGTTTGGCTATTGCGTGCTTCCTGCCGAAAAAAGGCGCAAGAATCCGAAGGAGATCACTGTAAACGATTGGAAAACGGTGCCGAAGCTTTCCGGCGAGGATTTCGCAACTCAAGACATGGTTTCGTTTTTCTGCCAAAAGTCGAATATGGCGTTCTTCTTCCCGAACACCTACAAGGGGCCCATGGTTGCCTACGACACGAAAGGCACCTACGATGATTTCACGGACGATGTGATGTACATTTGGTCGCGGTTCACCGACCAGGACGGCATATCGTTTGAGGCTCCGCAGCACTTGACATGCGCCATCGAGGACAGCCGCGGATGCGTATGGGTGGGCACCACTAGCGGAATCTTTGAGATTGGGTCTCCCTCCAAGGCCACAAATCCGGATATGCGGGTGCGCAGGATGAAGGTGGCGCGCAATGACGGCACCGAGTATGCCGACTATCTCCTTGGGAATGACGTAATCTACGATATTTCGGAGGATCCCGCCGGCAGGAAGTGGGTGGCCACCGAGGGCTCGGGAGTCTTCCTCGTAAGCGAGACTGGCGATGAAATCATACGCACATTCAATGTCAACAATTCGCCTCTGCTTTCCAACTTGGTGACCTCTGTGCAGTGCGATCCGAAGAACAATGTCGTGTACGTGGGCACACAAAACGGCCTCTATTCATATCTGAGCGACGCCGCCCCCGGCACCGACAGCCTCAGCGATATCCTGGCCTATCCCAATCCCGTGCGGCCGGAATTCACCGGCGAGGTGACTATCACGGGGCTTATGGACAATTCAATCGTAAAGATCGCCGACGCTCAGGGAAATGTGATTTATCAGACCCGCTCGCAGGGCGGCATGGCCACGTGGAATCCATACACATCTTCCGGAGCGCGCGTGCGCACCGGGGTGTATTTCATCTATGCCACGTCAAGCGATGGCGGCAAGCAGGTGGGCGGAGTTTCGAAGGTGATGGTTGTCAACTGAAAAATTCTCCCGCCAGGCAATCGACGGCATATCAGCTGAAAATGTCTCTAACCACGGCAAGCGACGGCAGATTGGAGAGGCGCGCGTAGTGGAGGGTGTAGTATTCCAGGATGCGGTCAAGCATCTCATTGCGCTGCGCGCGGTTAAGCCTCAACAGCCCAAGGGAGCGCGGACGCAGCCGGCTCAGCGCGCGCAGAGCCTTCGCCCTTTCGGGATCAAGCGCGTGCTGGTGCAGCGGAGGAGTTTTGACAAACCGCGCTTCGCGCATGTCGAAGTACTTGCCCGGCTCGTACGTGGCCATGTCGGGCTCTATGCCCAGGAACACGCTTAGGCGGTATATGAAGCTAAGATGAAAGTTGGCTAGGGCGTTGCCTTTGGCCTTTTTCAGTTCCGCCGCCATTTCAATCAGGAAATCCGATAGGGCGCGGTCAGGGCCGCTGTCCTTCAGGGCGGCGTAGAGGAAATCCGCCAAAAACATGGCAATGGCCGCGGCGGCGGGGTTGGTGATTTGGCCCGCGCCGATGGGCCTAACGTCCTTCAGCCTGCCTATTTCCTTGCCGGGGCGGAAATCGGCTATGGCCTCAAATGCGCACATGGGCATCATTATGGCCCTTCTGCGCTGCGCCTCGCGCCCCGAGCCGGAGGGGGTGGTTACGGCCATGCGGCCAAATTCACGGCTCCAGATGGTGGAGATTGAAGATTTGTCGCTGTATTTCACGGTGCGCAGCGCTAAGCACGTCACGGGGCTTTCCATATTTGCGCAGCGGGATTAGGCGGGAAGCATTTTCCGCCAAAAAGGAAGCATTTTCCTTGATGTCCAGCCGTGGCATCCCATCGGCAGCCTGTGGCCGTTGAGCCTATGGCAAAGGGCCGGGTATTTGTCGAATGCGAAATCCAGCGCCTCCATGGCGGAAGGGTATGCGAATGATTCTTGGCGTGCCCAAAACACGTCCTCCGGCTGTCCTTTTGGGCCGATGGAGTTAAGGGCGGCGAGTTCCCCCGCCTTTTGCTCGGAAACGCGCCTGTGGCTCTCTATTTTGCGCAGGGAGAGGCCTCCGTTGCCAACCTTCCCATAAAGGCCGATCTTCGAATAAAGGCCCTTTCTGCGGCGATTCCAGTCCTCGATTTTTTTAATCCATGACATGGGCGGGAAGCAATTCACGCGCTTCTTCAGCCAGGGGGCGCCGACGTAGTCATATCCCTTTTCCATCCAGCGGTCCAGGTCGTCGCGGAAGACATAGGCGTCAAGCTGCGCCACCAGCATATAGTCGTAATCCGAAAACGAAGCGTAGAAGTCGGGCGAGGTCATGAGGCGGTTGTAGCCTTTGATGCCCTTGAAGTATTCCGGGGCGTACTCCTTCACTTTCAGCGAGGGGAATTCCGCGAGGATTTGGCTTATGTCGAGGCCTTTTGGCTTGACGGCGTATATGTCGCGGCCGCTCAGGGCGCTGCAGATGCTGCTAAGCGATTTCCGCTCATTGTCGTCAATCCGCGGCTTGTATATCGGCACGGCCACGGCCGCTTTTGGCTTGCTGTTCATCGTTGTTGTTGTTTTGAGTTTGGCGGAGAGGTTGGGGGAGGGTAGGCGAGCTATGCTCCAATGGCGTTTTTTAGGCGCCTGAGGACGGCTTTCTTGCGCTGGAAGGCCGTAAGCCTGCCAAGGGTCTTTTCGGCGAAAATATCGCTGTTCCAGCCCCTTATATCGGCGTATTCGCGCGCTATTTTTTCAAGAAGCTCGCGGTCGTGGGTAAGTCGCATCAGGTTTTCCGCGCAGGCGTCAATCCCGGGGTTCTTCCTCATTTTGGACCGGTTGGTGTCGATGAAGCGGAAATTCCCGCTGGCGTCGATGTAAATGTTGGTAAGGTTCAGGTCGCCGTGCATCAGCCCCGCGCCGTGCATTTTCGCTATTTCCTTGGCCAGGCTTTTTATCAATGCGGTGTCGGAGGCCGACAGAAAGTCGTTGAGGCACCTGCCTTCCACCGGCTCGGAAATGAAGTAAGAGCCCCTTATAAGCGGCCAGCGGCCCTCGATGATGTACGCTATGGGCGCCGGGGTGCGCAGCCCGGCTTCAGCGAAAGCCTTCCCGTACCTGTAAGCCTTTTTTGCCTTGCAGTTGTTCAGAAACGCGAACTGCAGCTTGAGAAAGAAATTTGGCTTTTTGTATCTCTTCACAATCGCGGTTTTTCCGCCAAGCCTCATCTCCTTCACCTGGTTTCTGCCATCGTGGAGGATTTTCCCCTCCTTTGGAAACAGCGAGGGGACGGAGCTTATTAGCGGCTCCAGGCGCCTGAAATCCTTATTGACCCTTATTATCATCTTTATATGTTTGATATTAAATGCGATTAAGGCCTTATAGCCTAGAGTTTAGGATCGATTCGCTAAAAATGTAAATCGTTGGATATGCCATACTCGATTTCCGGCTCTTGAACTGTAGTTATTGATTCAGAGTTATGAAGACAACTCTGCTGTTTGTTGACAAGGCCGTTGAGAGTCTGTCTGCTCCAAATCTGGTTGGCCATTCGCGGAACGATGCCTTCTGTGAGTCGAATACCAAGCGAATAGTATTTGCCTATCTTGATGCGGAGGTTAGGCATGTCAATCTGCGCTTCGCCAACCTTTTGCTTATAGTATCCAAAGGAGACTTTTTCAATTTCATAATAGCCCTCAATTGCATTATCCACAATCGGCAAAAGATACCTGGCCGCGGAGATGTCGCCCTGCGGCATACGGAGCATAACGTAGGTTTTGCCCTCAGCTTCGCGGTTGCAAAACGACTGATAGAGCTTCGTTATGTTCTTGCGGTCATCTTCGCCAACTTCCTCTTTGCGTACAACGCAAGTAAGGAACTTGCCTTTGTCGGCTGACGAACTTTCTACCTTGCCTACCTCCTGGCGTTTGGCTTCGACATAGCTATAGGGATCTTCGCCCAATGGGCATGGGGCAACGTAGAAATTCTGCGAGAGGGTTTCGAGCAGATGTGCGTTCTCTTTGGCAAATTTGGGGTCATTGTCAAGGGCAACGGAGAAAATGCCCTTGTCAAGGAATGGGCTGTAAGTTTTTCCAAGCACAGATTGGAAATTCTCTTTGAGCCACTTTTCGCCGTCCACATCCGGGTGGGCGGTCATGGCGTAGAAAGAAAAGCGGTCTTTGAGCATATCCTGTATTTCGGTTCGGAACTTCTTGCGGACAGCCGATTTCCAAGAGGCTTTCGCTCCGGCATTGGCGCGAGCATATAGCGAGAGAACGAAAAGGAAATTGACATCGTAGTGCGACACAATGAGAGTGTCGCGGTCGTAGAGCCGATTCTCGAATTGACGGCAAACGTTAGGCTCGCCTCGATGCCGCTCGGTCTTATCCTCATAGCTCAGTGTCAAGGGGTCAATCTTCGCGGAGATGAAGAAGTTGGGGATTACGTTGTAGCCCTCTGTTACATCATCGCGAAGCTGTATTTTGCGGTAACGGTCTTTTTCATCATCCTTGCTTGAAGGATTGAGGAAAAGATTCAGATTCCACTGAATCACGTTACGCGCATAGGTGTATTGCTTATACACCGACTCTTTGCCGGGGTTGCTGCCTATCTTGTAATACTTTGAGTCGCCGATATAGTACATATCGTTCTGTTCCTCACGGTTGGTCAACAATCCGTCATAGGTATAGAAGTGGTCAACGAGTTTTCCATCGGCTTGGTCTTTCAAGCCGACAGGCACATCGTTATCACCGATTAGTTCGTCAATCATTGCCTCGAAAACGATGTGAAAATTCTTCACAAGCAGATATTCGCGCTGCGTGGCCGAAGTCTTAATCTGAAATGCCTTGTCGAAGAAGGCATAGCAGAGTTCCCACAGACGCACTGCCACGTCAGAGAAATACTTGTATTTGATTTGACGCAGGCGGCGTTTGCCGTAGCCGTCAATATATCGCTCGAACTGCGCGCCTTTGATGAGCTTGAAGCCGAAAGGCGTGGCAGTCTTGAATCCGAAGCGGTCGGAGATGTAAGCGAGGATGGAGAAGAAAATCACGATGAGTTCTTCATCGAAGTTGATTTGCCTTTTCTTGTTGACCGGGTTTATATACACCGGCTGCTCTCCCTGCACCACTGCGGTAGTGTTGGAGATGGTGCGAGTCCAGTTTATCTTGTTGTAGCCGGAGTGGATGTTTTTCAGCACGAAAGTGAAGAAGGACTGATTTTCTTTCGCAAATCGAATGAGCGAAAGAATCACGTCAAGCCATGTGTTTGCTTTCTTCTTCGCGCTGCGCCCCTCGCTCTCCACCTGCTCGCGAAGCACAATTTCGTTCTTTTCGTGGGTGTCGTTGAACACCACGATTGCGCGGTGAATCCAGACGGCAAATTCATAGATGAATTTTGTTTCATGCGGCTCAATCTTGGCATCATCGAGATTGACAAGCGCGGCAGGAGCATAGCCGGAGATGCCGTCGCCATGACCGAACACACGTCCTTTCTCGTCAATCAACACCTTAGGCAGAACGAAAACAACATCTTTGATTTTCGGATTGTAGTAATAGCCTACATAGCTCACGGATATGTTGCCCTCCATATCTTGGAGGGTAAACAATCCGTCAAGGACGCTCTCAACGTCCTTGACCTTGTAGGCGTATTCTTCAATCAGAAGTTTCATTCAATAGAAAGTTCGAGGTCGGGTACATAAAGAGTCCTAATCCCTTGTTCGGTTGATTTAGATAGTTTGGCAACGAAGTCTGCGAGATAGGTGTTGCCCTCCTCGAAGAAGTCGGTAAACTCAAGGTTCTTGCCATCGAGTTTCTTAAATTCCTCGCGCCCAACGTTGAAATCTTTGAGAACGTCAGTCCAAAGATAGAACAGCACCTTATTGAGGAATACCTTTTCCGAAATAACATCATTGTCTTTCAGCTCCGGATCGCTTTTCTTATCGGGCTTGGCGAAAAAGAATCCCATCTGCTTGTCCGCGCTCTCGGTCAACTCCGATATTATCGGGTTGATTGTGCGGAGGAAGTCAGCCCATGAGTAGCGAGTCTTGCCAATCTCAAACGAGCGGTTAGAGAGTGAGGGATCGGGGTCTTTATCGAAGAAGCGGATAGGAATATACTCCCAATTCCAACGACGCTTGAAAGCGGAGTCAATGGGGAAAAGCGACTGGTCGCTTGTGTTCATCGTAGCCCAAATATAGAGGTTGGGCGGCAGTAGCAATTTCTTGCCGGAGAGAATGTCTGCACCGATAACTTCGGTCTTGCCGTTATCCTTTTGGAGAACGAAAGAGCGGATAGCCTCGGCGGTTCCCTCCGGGAGCTTGGCGAAGCCGTTCTCATCATCACGGAGGAACTGCGAGATGTCCTCATCGGCATTTATGGCGTATGAGGATGCGCCCTGTGAGTTGCGGTCGAGCAACTGAAAGAGGTCGCCGAAGATTTGGGCGCAGTTGCCGCGATTGATTTCCTCAATAACGAGGAAATGCGGATTTTCGAGGTCTTTCCAAGCGGCGACGTAGGCTTTCAGAAAGGCTTGAGGCACATACTTGTAGACAATCTTGCGTTCAAAAGCCTTTTCATTGGCGGCATTGCTGGCATGATGAACGGTAGTGCCAACAAAAGCGTGAATAGGCATCGACTGCATTGTCGGCTTGTAAGCGCCAACAAAAGAAGCATAGTCACTATCGGGGTGGAACGTGGTGCGGACAGTGTTGTTATCATCTGTCATTCCGTCAATCTTAAACGACTTGCCTGTGCCGGGCGCCCCGTAAAATATCAGTTGAAGCGGCTCGTCAATAGGCGATATTGTTGCTGATGGTGAACCAATCTCGTCATCGGCAGAAATAAGCACAGATGCTGGTGAAATTTGGATTTGGTCTGCACGATAGAATGCCACAGAAAAATTGGGGGTTTCTCCATTATCTATGCGTTCTATACAAACAATGTCGCCCTCGACAATATCAAGAGACCTAAAAAGTGGTCCAAGGCCAGGGATTCGTTTCTCCCTGTTTGAGTTAGCAAAGAAAACAAAACGATAGTCGTAAGACTCCGTTGTTGGAGTATCAGTCTTATATGATGTAGTAGAAGCAGAAAAATTCACTTCAATGACACTGCCATTCTCAATATGGGTGTTATTGAAGAATGATTCATAATCGAAGTCGTTTGGCATACGAATATAGACTTCGTGAGTCTTCGTTTGCCCTACTTCAGCTTGGGTGAGTTTCTTGTAAAATTTTGAAGTATTCATTGAAGAAATGGTTTTATGATTGTTGCAATGCGTTTAGCCATTAATGGTGGGACTGCATTGCCTATTTGCATGTACGTTTTAAGATATGCTCCGAGGAATAGATAATCATCGGGGAAAGACTGTATTCTTGCAGCTTCGCGAGGTGTTATCGTTCTTGTTTGGAATGGGTGGATGTGCGACAAACAGTCCATCCTCAAATGTGCTGTAATTGTCCGGCAAGGCTTGTCGGCAATCAGTTTGTAGTATTTGTCCTTGAAGCAATGGTTTCTATGTGAATAAGGCATGATGTCACGGATTTTTTCATCGGTGGCATCATCCCCTTGGTCAAGTCGAGCAAAGA
>JAMPBQ010000001.1:137158-172529 GCA_023666615.1 Clostridium sp.
AGCCGTCGGCCATGTTGAGCACGCGCTCCACCTCGCCGCCGAAGTCGGCGTGCCCGGGAGTGTCTATGATATTGATTTTATATCCTTTGTAGTCAATGGATACGTTCTTTGACAGAATTGTGATTCCGCGCTCGCGCTCAAGGTCGTTGTTGTCAAGGATCAGCTCTCCGGCGTTTTGGTTGTCGCGGAATAGGTGGCCGGCCAGCAGCATCTTGTCCACAATCGTGGTTTTGCCGTGGTCAACGTGTGCGATAATTGCTATGTTTCTGATTTTCTGCATATGTTTATGCCTATTGGAATATCAATCTCTATTAATGCGCAAAATTACGAAAAATCATTGGATTTTGCGCCAGGCGATGCCGCTTTTGCTTTATTTCAGCCTGAAGTTGTAGCCAAGGGTGATGGAGAGGGTCATGTTGCGCGAGGCGTTGAAGGTGTCGGCTTTCGTAGCCGAGAATACGTTGCCCAGGCCGTAATAGAAGCGTCCTTCAAGGTAGATGGAGTGGCGCGGCTTTACCCAAAACTCCACGCCAAAGCCGGCCGTGATGCCATAGTCGAATTTTGAATGCACGGGCATCGTCATCTGTTCGGTCATGCGCGCCTTCTCGGGCCACCCTTCCGCGGCAGTGGGGTTGTGGTAGTCAAAGTTCGACGACGTGCTTTCGCTTATCATGTAGCTGAATTCAGGGCCAAGGTTGAAGAAGCATTTGAATCTTGGCGGACCGAAGTATATGTGCGTCATTATCGGAAGGCTCACGTAAGTAAATTGCCGCGAGTAGCTCAGCGGCGCCCCTTCAAAATCCTCTTTCCAGCCCCTTTGGGCTATGTTCAGCTCGCCCACTACGCCCACAAGCCTCTCTTCGGCATAGCGCACTGACGCGCCTATCAGCATGCCCCGCTCCCAGCCTTGTTTCACAGCGGGGGAAAAGGATACCTTCGACATATCCTGGCCGGCATGGAATCCTATTGAAATGTGCGGCTTGTAGTGCGTCTCGGCCTTGGCTGAGAATGGAAAGGCGAGCAGTGCCGCCGCCGTTATTATTGATAGTTTTTTTAGTGAGAGCATGGGAAATACTGCGATTTTTTATAGCACGATTGATTCTGTGGTGCGGTCGGGGCGAAATGCCACGAGGTAGAGGGTGTTGTTGATGTATCCCGCCCCGATCCCGGCGCTTACGAATGAAAAGGACGATTGTATGCCGCGGCTTATGGCAGATGTCTCCAGCGCCTGGCCAATGCGCCCTTCTGTCTGTTGGAGCCATTGTATGAAGGTGGTGGCGGTGTCATAGCCCAGTGCCGCTTGGTTGGGCACGGCCTCAAGCATGGATTCCCCGTACCAGTGTTCGTAGGAGTTGCGCAGCGCGCGGGCTTCAGGGCTCTTTTCGTTGAAGAAGAAGCGTGAGTACACCATCGCCTGAAGGTCGTATAGGCGCGTCAGGTGCTCGCCGCGGAATGCCGTCCAGTCAGGGTAGCCAAACACTTTGTAGGCATCTTTCCCGTCATCTGTTTGCCTCAATTCGGATATCGTGGGCGCGAAGCGGTTGAACACCGCCACTGCGCCTGAGCGTGCTATGAAGACATAACGTCCGTTGCCGTCGGTGTTTACGCCGGCCTGCTGCAAGTCGGAGGCTTGGAGTGTGGATTCAAAATCAACGTCTATTACATCGAGGTCAAGCGATGCGTATTTTTTCCTCAAGGCCATTACGAAGGGGTCTTTTTCTGTGGCTCCGTTTTGCGGATTGAGTATTACCGGCGTATAGCCGGGATATTGCTGCAGGATGCCGCCCACTGCCTTGTCGTACATCATTCGCGCGTCAATGTATCCCTGCAGCGCATAGGGGTAGGCGAGGTGCGATTCATCCTTTATGTTGAACATGTTCAGCACATATATCCCCCTTGGAGACGCCCACTCGATTATATGTTTGAGCGCCGCAGGGTCTTCAGGCGCTATTATCACCGCCACATTCTTCTCTTCTGCCGCGGCCAGCTGCGCCTCACGTTGCTCTATGTCTTCGGCCATGTCCTTGACTATCACCTCCACCTCCTCTCCGCGGTCGGCGGCGAGCTCATTGGCGGCAAGCAGCATGCCGCGGTAAAATTCAGCATATTGCCTTGCCTTCTTGGCCGGCTCGGACGTAAAGGGCAAGTACACCATGAGATTAGGGCGGCGTATGCTGTCGGCCATAACGGCCAGCGTGTCGGCGGGGTCCAGCCATTCAATCTGCGCGTCGATAATGTCCTGTATGTCATATCCAAGCCCATTGCCCGCAGTCCCCGTGTCGGATGCCGGCGGCTCAATGGCTGTGGCGGGCTCTCCGTCGGGAATTGTCAGTATCATCCCTTGGCGCACTCCCGAATTTGCTTCCGGATTGAGAGCGATAAGCTCTTCTACGGTGATATGGTATTTGTGGGCAATCCCCGAAATGCTTTCGCCCTTGGCCACTATATGCTGAAAATCGGCATAAGCCGCCGTGGCAACAGCCATCGCCACAAAGGCGCATGCCCACCTATGTAAAAATCCAAATCTCATATTCAAAAGAAATCAATTCAAAATACTTAATCCTCCACCCTCAATCCTCAATCTTAATATTCAATCTTAATCCTAATCCTTTATCCTTTATCCTTTATCCTTAATACTTAATACTTAATATTCAATCCTTTATCCTTTATCCTTAATACTTTATACTTTTGATTAAAGCGGCTTTGCCGCTTTAATCAAACACTCCCTCGACGCTCTCTTCCAGCTTCTCCGACACAACTCCGGCGTCGTACGTGCCGCTGCAAAGGTCTAAGTCGGCCGGGAATTCAAAGCGAGTATCCTGGGTGTAGTTCAGCTTGGGGTCATCATACACGGCGCGGATGTAATTGCCATAGATTGGCAAGGCCATTGACGCGCCCTGGCCGTTGGCCATGGTGTTGAAGTGTATGTCGCGCTCATCGCCGCCTACCCATACGCCCGATACGAGCTCAGGGGTAAAGGCCATGAACCATCCGTCGCTGTTGTCATTGGTGGTGCCTGTCTTGCCGCCGGTTTGCGCCGTTATGCTGTACGGCGGACGCCGCAGGCGGTTGCCCGTGCCTCCATCCACTACGTTGAGCAATATTGAAAGTATGCGGTAATACGCCTTCTGCGATATGACTTCTGTCTGCTGCGGCGCAAAGTTGGATATCACCGTGCCGTTGCTGTCGGTGATCGCGGTCACAAACATCGGGTCGGTCTTCATGCCATAGTTGGCATAGGCCGAATAGGCCGTAACCATTTCCTTCACCGATATTTCGCTTGGCCCAAGGCAGAGCGACACCACGGCGGGCAGCTCATTGGTGATGCCCATGTTGTGCATCAGGCGCACCAGGTTATTCGGCCGAACCACATCCATCACACGCGCCGAAATCCAGTTGTTGGAGTTGGTCAGCGCCCAGCGCAGGTCCACCATCTCGCCCACGCGGGCCGTGCCGGCGTTGCGGGGCGACCATGGCTTGCCGTTGCCGTCTATGAGAGTGGGCTGGGTGTTCAGGAATTGCGTGCAGGGGGTCATGCCCTCCTCCATAGCCAATGTGTAGAGGAAGGGCTTGATGGTGGACCCCACCTGACGGCGGCCGGTGGATACCATGTCGTATTGGAAGAATTTGAAGTTGGGCCCTCCCACGTATGCCTTTACGTATCCGTTGCGCGGGTCCATCGACATGAATCCGGTGCGCAGGAAATGCTTGATGTAGAGGATTGAGTCGCGCGGCGTCATCACCGTGTCTATCGGCCCTGTGTAGCTGAACACCGTCATTTCCACCGGACGGTTGAATTCTTCCTCTATCTCTTCGTCGCTGCGCATGGCCACTTTCTTCGCCACTCTGTACCTTTCGCTCTGCCGAATGGCCGTCTGTATGTGCTTCTCGCGCTCGGCTGCGGTCAGTAGCGAGCTGTACGGCGCGTTGGACATTGTCTTTTTCTCACGGAAAAATCTGTTCTGCAGGTCTTCCATGTGCGTCTGCACCGCCTCTTCGGCGTGCGCCTGCATTCGCGAATCTATGGTGGTGAATATCTTCAGCCCGTCATTGTATATGTCCCACTTCGACCCGTCCGGCTTAGGGTTTTTCTCCACCCAACCGTAGAGGGCGTTGGTCTCCCAAAGTATTGAATCGTCTTTGAATTTTTGCCCTTCCCAGGCCATATAGTTTTTTCTAACAGGCTTCTTGGCCAAAAGGAAGCGCCGAAGTTCTTCGCGGAAATACGGTGCGATGCCCTCCTTGTGGTCGGCTGCGTGATAATCCAGCTTTATGGGCAGCTTGGTGAGCGAGTCAAGCTGCTGGCGGTCTATCAGCTTGCCGCGGTACATCTGTTCGAGCACCACGTTGCGCCTATTCTCTGTGCGCTCGGGGTGGCGGCGCGGATTGTAGTACGCCGGATTCTTCACCATGCCCACGAGCATGGCCGCCTCCTCAATGTTCAGGTCTTTAGCGTCCTTGCCGAAATATACGTTTGCCGCTGATTTTATGCCCACGGCGTTGTAAAGGAAGTCAAATTGGTTGAGGTACATCTTCAATATCTCTTCCTTTGAATATTGCCTCTCCAGCTTCACGGCAATCATCCATTCTATCGGCTTCTGCATGGCGCGTGAGAGAAGCCCCGAGCTTTCTGGCGAATAAAGCTGTTTGGCCAGCTGCTGCGTGATTGTGGAGCCGCCGCCGGCGTTTTTGTTCTGCATCATCAGCGTCTTGACCAGCACGCGGCTGAGCGCCTTGGCGTCAATGCCTGAATGCTTCATGAATCGCTCGTCCTCTGTGGCGATTAGGGCGTCAATCACATGCTGGGAGATATCAGCGTAATCTGCGTACACGCGGTTGCCGGTGTTGCGGAAATATCGCCCCATCTCCACACCGTCTGACGTGTAGATGGCTGTGGCGAACTTATCCTGCGGATTCTTCAGCTGGTCCAGTTCGGGCATGTAGCCTATCACGCCATTGTATATTAATATCAGGAAGGCGGCTGCCATTATGACTATGGCCGCGAAGGCTATCCACATCCACTTGATGATTTTTTTGTACAGCGGCTTTATGCCTGACGCCCGCTTTTCCTGTGTATTTGAGCTGATATTGTTCTTGTTTGCCATTTCTGATAATGCGCTCTTTGATTTTTTGCGCGGGCTTTTTCCCATGCGCGTGAGAGCATTTGCAAAGTTAATATTTTTTTTTCAAAGCAAAGGCTATAACAAGGTTAAATCTTGCGTACGCGGATTTCCAGGGCATGGAAAAATGAGAGGGGAAAATTTTGCATATGTTAAATAAATATGTTTTAAAACATATTTTAAAAACATTTCCTAACTTTGCGGTGTTCTTATTGCATAAGAGTTCCAGAGGGAACGTGAAAAATAATGTTTAATTAAAATTCAGTCATTATGTTTCAACACCTGAAGAAAGCAGTGCAATGGTACTGCAATGAGGCTGCCAGAAATTACGTATGGTCGCCCCTTTCACCCGAAGCGCACAAAGATCTTGAGGAATCATCTGAAAATTCATCAATCTAACGCGCTGCACGCTTCTTGGGATTAAAGCTAGCCGGCCCATAAGTCCGGTATGCAATCCCTTTTTCTAAAAGACTCAATTCAACCCCAAAATTAAGGCAGGCCCCGCCTCCGCGGAGTCTGCCTTTCTTGTATTTGTCCGGCTATGCCGTGTGTCAGGGCTTATTAGTCAATATATTCTATCTTGCAGACAATCT
Organism: Clostridium sp.; assembly: GCA_023666615.1. GTDB lineage: Bacteria > Bacteroidota > Bacteroidia > Bacteroidales > Muribaculaceae > CAG-873. Next base: position 142,872 of record JAMPBQ010000001.1, read on the forward strand.
TGTGGCTAGTGCTCGGATTTGACGAGGACGCCACCGATGGCTGGTGTATGTCGGAAGGGAAATAAAGGAAGAATTTGTCGGGAGTGGTCTTTGTGAATTCCACCGCTCCTGTGGGGCGGTACTTTTCAACATCCTTCGCCTCGTCATACGGCAAAGTCACCTCCACTCCTTTGCGCACGAGTCCCATCAGTTCGTCGCCTTGCATTGTGTATTGCAGGTCTATGTATTTCTTGTGCGCCTCGGCCGGCGTATTGTCATAGTCCTTCGGCGTGTATTCCATTACGTTGATCCAAAGCCTGTTGGGTGAAATCACTACTTTTCCAGGCTTCAGCGCGTTGAGGTCGGTTTTTGCCAAAAAGTCAAATAGCTCGTCCCATAGCGCCTTGTTTTTTTCATATTGGGCTTGCCATTGAGCCATGTCGCAGCTGGCGTCGGGAGCTTTCCCCCATATAAGGGCCAGTCGGTTTACGTCTTTTTCCATTATTTTCTTGTATCCTTTTATGAAATAGGGTGATTTAAAGTCTATTGGCCTGATGGTGCTATGCCCGTGCGCCACAAGGTCTATGTCTATCGGCACCTGCTTCCGTCGGCGTGTTTCCTCGTTGCGGCCCAATTCCGCCTCAATTTCCTTGCTGATGCGCTCTATTTCTTCCGCCTGCAGCTTAGATGAGGCTATTAGCACTTCATTGAGATAGCGCGCCCCCTCTATGGGCCGCCCTTGGCTGTAGCATGGTGTGTCGTATTTCCCGCTTGACGCCAATATCGAACCTATCCGGCTTTCTATCATGGCAATGCCCTTGTCTATGTTTGTTTGGGCCGTTTCCGCCATGTTTGAGCCAAGGCAAATCAACGCTTGTTCCGCCATCAGTTCAGTCCTTTCATTGACAGGGAGATTCTGCAGCGGTCCAGGTCTACGTCAAGAACTCGCACTCGCACTCGTTGGTTAAGCTTCACCACATCCGCCGGGTTGGAAACGCGGCGGTCAGCCATCTGCGATATATGCACCAGGCCGCTATGGTGTACGCCTATGTCTACAAACGCTCCGAAGGCGGTGATGTTGTTGACAATGCCGTTGAGCTCCATCCCAGCGCGCACGTCCTCTATGTCAGTCACCGAAGGGTCGAATTCGAATGCCTCCGCCGGCTCGCGCGGGTCGCGGCCCGGGCGCTTCAGCTCTTCAGCTATGTCCTTTAGGGTGGGGAGGCCCACTGATTCTGTGGCGTACTTGCCCAGGTCAATCTTGTCAATCAACTGCGTATTGCCTATCAATTCCTTAATATCCGCGCCAAGGTCTGATGCCATGCGTGACACTATTCCGTAGCTTTCCGGATGCACCGCGCTGTTGTCAAGTGGGGATTCTGCCCCGGGGATGCGCAGGAAGCCCGCGCTCTGCTGGAATGCCTTTTCTCCCATGCGGGGCACTCGCATCAGGGCCTTGCGGTTCTTGAAGTCGCCGTTCTCAGCGCGGTAGTCTACGATGTTCTGCGCCAATGCCGGGCCGATGCCTGAGATGTAGGAGAGAAGCTGTTTGGATGCCGTGTTCACGTTCACGCCCACGAGGTTGACGCAGCTCATCACGGTATAGTCCAGCGAATCTTTCAGTGCCCCTTGGTCCACGTCATGCTGGTATTGCCCTACGCCGATTGATTTGGGGTCTATTTTGACGAGCTCGGCCAGCGGGTCAATCAGCCTGCGGCCTATCGACACTGCGCCTCTGACCGTTACGTCATAATCTGGAAATTCTTCGCGCGCAAGGTCGCTGGCGCTGTACACTGACGCGCCGCTTTCGCTCACCACCACTATCTGCGCCGGCCTCGGCAGGTGCAGCACGCGCAGAAATTGCTCTGTCTCGCGGCTGGCGGTGCCGTTTCCCACGGCTATGGCGTCAATCTCGTATTTGTCCACAAGCGATGACACGGTGATTGCCGACCGCTGGCGCTCTCTTTGCGGATATATCACGTCGTTGTGCAGAAGGTTGCCCTGCTTATCCAGGCATACTATCTTGCAGCCTGTGCGTATTCCCGGGTCTATGCCCATCACTCTCTTGTCGGCAAGGGGAGGGGAGAGCAGGAGCTGCCGCAGGTTGTCCGCGAAAAGGGCGATCGCGTCGGTGTCGGCTTTCGTCTTCCAAATTGCCGCCACTTCGTTCTCTATCGAAGGCAGGAGAAGCCGCGTATAGCTGTCTTTTGCCGCCTCTTCTATAGCCTTTGCGCAATCTTTCTGCGTGTGCTCTTTTATGAATCCGCGGTTGATGTATTGCAGCGCGCGGTCATTGTCTATGCTTACGCCCACCTTCAACAAGCCCTCGCGCTCGCCTCGGCGTATGGCCAGATATTGGTGCGACGGCACCTTTCCGATAGGCTTCTTGAAATTATCGTAATTCAGATAGTTGCGTGCCTGCTCTTCTTTGCCTTTCGCTATCTTGGACGAAATAATGGCGTATTTCTCCATCTGGTTGCGAAGGTAGGCCCTTACGCGCGGGGTCTCGCTCGCCCATTCGGCAATGATGTCCTTTGCCCCGGCTATGGCCTCGTCTGCGTCTTTCACCTCGCCTTTTGCGAATCTGGCGGCGGCCGATGCGAGGTCGCGCGTGTTTCCGGCCATAATGATTTTTGCCAGCGGCTCCAGGCCTTTTTCCCTGGCTATGGTGGCGCGGGTGCGACGCTTTGGCTTGTAGGGCAGGTAGAGGTCTTCAAGTTCGCCTGAATCGGTTGTGTCCTCTATCTTTTTGCGTAGTTCTTCTGTCAGCGCTCCAAGTTTTTCGATTGTGTCAAGTATGTAGGCGCGCCGTTTTTCAAGCTCAAGAAAGTATTTGTAGAGGCTCTCTATTTCGCGTATTTCCACTTCGTTGAGTGAGCCGGTGGCCTCTTTGCGGTATCGGCTTATGAAGGGGATGGTGGCGCCGTCGTCAAGAAGCCCTATGGTTGCTTCGACGCTCCTCTGCGTTAGGCCTAATCTCTTGGCGATTTCGGCGGGTATGCTTATCACTTTTGTGCGGATTTTAGTGTGAATATGGATATCTCGGGTGTGGCTCCGATGCGTGCCGGGAAGCCTACTTCCCCGGCTCCGCGGTTTACGTATAGGCTTTGTCCTTGGCCGTCATTGTATAGGCCTCCCCAAGTGCGGTAGCGCCAGCGCGCCGGAGAAAACCCCAGAATCATTATCTGCATTGCGTGCGTATGCCCTGATAGGGTCAGCGCTATGTTGGATGACGCTTTGTCGGCTATGTCGTTGGTCCAATGCGCGGGATTGTGCGTCAGGAGTATCTTCACATTGTCGTCGCCAATGTTGGGGTAGGCTTTTCCAAGGTCGCCATATGTCGAGAAGGGCGGATCGCCGATGTTCTCTACGCCTATCAGCGCTATGCTGTCCGAGCCGTTTCTCAGCCACTCGGTTGAGTTGTTGAGCATTCTCCACCCCATCCTTTTCTGCATTGCCTTCAGCCTTTCCACGTCCGCTAGCCTGGCCTCGGCCGACGCCCATTGCATGTATTCGGCATAGTCGTGGTTGCCCATGATTGAGTATACGCCCATCGGCGCGTGCAGGCGGCTTAGCGGCTTGATGAATGGGATTGCTTCTTCTGAATGGCGGTTGACAAGGTCGCCGGTGAAAACTATAATGTCAGGCCTCGCTGCGTTTATGCTGTCCACCAGGCGCGAAACGAACGCCGTATCGTTGGCGAATGTCCCCACGTGCAGGTCGGATATTTGCGCAATCCTGATTCCGTCAAAGCTTTTCGGCAGGGAGGGTATGGCTATCTCCTCCTCGGTGAATGTTATGCGGTTTTTGTCGGTCAGCGCTGAAAACCAAAGGAGGGTGAAGGCAAATAGCCCTATCCACGCTCCGGCCTTTGTCGCCCATGCCGCTCTATGCCGTCCGAATAGTATCGGAAGGCGTGACAAGGCGTCAAAGATCAAAAATATATATTTCCCGAGGTATATCGACGCGTAGGCAAACAATGTCCACATGGCCGCCTCGAAGCTTATGTCGCCAATCTTTGCCATCGGCATCAGCATAAGGGTGATGAGCGCCAGCGGCAGGATTATTGCGGTCGCGGCTTGAATGCGCGCCCAAATTCTGGCGCGCAGGTAGCTGCGCAATGCGGCGTAGATGTAAAGGTCAACCAATGCGTTGACCGCCAATGCGCCGATGGCGAGAATTATTGAAAACCTCATTGTTGATGGGGTGGTTGCGGATTAGGTATTGTTACGGCCTCGATTCCACCTGAAGCTTGTTCTTCAATGGATTGGCGTACATTGTCAGCATCATGTGCCTCATGTATTGGCGCTCTTCTTGTGATATTGCGCCAATGTCCTGCACCTTGTCAAGCTGTGATTCAACGTATTCATTGAAATGCCGTTCGTCGTCTGCCGTATATTTGTCTGCAAAGCGCCGGCTTTCGTTTATTTTATCGTAGGCTATGTAGTTGCATTGGTATATTTCGTATCCGGCATGAATCTTATTGTCAATCAGACGGCAAGTCTCGCGCACGATCTCCGCGCGGGTTTCCGATGCGTATGCCTCCAAGTCTTGGTTGATGTACCCGCCGATGCGGAATGTAACCCTCCCCTTGTGCTTTAGTATGCCGGTCTCCATGCTGAAGAGGTCGTCATGCTGGCTTTTCTTGAATTGCGGGTCTCTCCGTTTCAGCAGAAATTCCCTGGCCTTAAGATAGTCGTTCGGATCGTATTCATATGAAATGGACACGGGGCAGAGGTGCGCCGAGAGTATGTTTTCTTTCACGTTGCCGTCTCCGGCTAATGATATCATCTTTATCAGGCTTTCCTGCGTAAGGTCATTGCTGTCCTTGGCGCGCCCTTCCCGCTGAGCGATCCATACGGATTCATGCAGCTGGTTGATCGTATAATGTATGTATCCCGAAAGTTGCTTGGCGGCCTCCAGCGCGCGCGCCATCTTCACGTCACGCTTCACGATGAAGCTGCGGTTAAGCTTCACCAAATCGGTAATCCACTCATAGATAAGTAGATTGTTGCCGATGGCTATTTGCGTTATGGGATAGCCGGCGCGTATGAAGCCCAAGTTGAGGAATGATGCGTCCAGCACTATGTCGCGGTGGTTGGTGATGAACGTGTAGTTTTCTTCCTTGGTCAATTTCTCCAGACCATAAAGAGCGATGCCGTCCGTGGTGGCCTTTTCTAGCGATTCCAGCACGCCTCTCATCACGTGGAGCTGGAATTGCTTCTGATTTTCAAGCGATAAGAGTTGCTTTGCCAATGCCGGGTAGTCGACGTTTGGCATTACGTATTTCACGGCGTTCTCAAATCCGGGCTCCTCAACGAGGCTCTTCATCTTTTCTTTGAACGTGCTGTCGTCGTAGGGAGCTATGTCTTCAAACTCTTGCGGTATAGTTATATTTTTAGGTTCTGTAACCATAATGAAATTCGTGTTTCAATGCTCAAAATTACAACATAATCTCAAAATAACCTAAAAAGGCCGCCAAGTTTTTGAATCATTTACAATTTTTTAAAGTTTTTATGGTATGTTTGCGCACAAATCCCCTCAAAGTGTGTAAAAAACGGAGACATTGAGTTCACTGCAAGCAAAAACTCAGGCTTTGCCCGTAAAGAGCGTATTCTCCGCCTCTAGTCCTTCTCTTTTGTTATGGGTCAGCGTGCGTCAGCCCGGCCTTCATAGTAGTTGATGAAGGCGCGGTTAACAAGCCTGTTGCCGCCGGGGGTGGGGTAGTCGCCGGTAAAGTACCAGTCGCCTGGATGGTTTGGGATGGCGGCGTGCAGCCCCTCCACGGTTTGGTAGAGTATGTCAACCTTAGCCGTGGTTCCTTTTGGCGTTAGCATCTCCGCTATTTTCGCCGAAATCTCTTCGTCGGTGAATTGTTCGTAGATGGCCTTTACGCAGTTGGTCTGTTCAGCGGCCGGCAGATGCGTTTGTCTGCGGCATTCGGCGTATACCTGGTCCATAACGTACGTTCTGCCTCGGTCTTTCAGCAGCTCCACTGCGGCGCGGAAAGCTATGAATTCGCCCATTCGGCTCATGTCTATGCCGTAATAGTCGGGATAGCGCACCTGCGGCGATGATGACACAACGATGATGCGCGCGGGCTTAAGCCGGTCCAGCATTCCTATGATGGATTGCCGCAGGGTGGTGCCGCGCACTATGCTGTCGTCTATCACCACTAGGGTGTCCACCCCGGTCTCTACGCAGCCGTACGTCACGTCGTACACGTGTGAGGCCAGTTCGTCCCTTGAGCCGCCTTCGGCTATGAATGTGCGCAGCTTAATGTCCTTGATGGCTATTTTCTCCACCTTCACCTTCTCCGCCATGATGCGCTGCAGAGCCTCGGCCGTAAGCCGCCCCTCTTGCTGCAGCCGCAGTATGGTGTCTTTCCTGCGGTTGTCGAGCCATCTTTCCAGCTCCTGCGTCATGCCCATGTAGGCCACTTCAGCCGTATTGGGTATGAATGAGAATACGGCATGCGATATCGTGCCCCCGAGCATCTCTATCAGCGAAGGCACAAGGTTCACTCCCAAGGCTTTGCGTTCGCGGTAGATGTCGGCGTCGCTCCCCCGCGAAAAGTAGATGCGCTCAAATGAACACCGCTTGTTTTCTCCCGGCTCGTTTATTTGCGCCAGGCTCAGGTTGTTGTTCTTGTCCACGAAAATGGCCTGCCCGGGCTGCAGCTCATGCACCTGGGGCAGAAGCACATTCATCACGGTCTGTATCACGGGACGCTCGGAGGCCACCACCACTACTTCGTCATCATAGTAGTAGAATGCAGGCCGGATGCCATGCGTATCGCGCAGGACAAACATGTCGCCCGACCCTGTGGCTCCACACATCACGTATCCCCCGTCCCATAGGCAGGACTCGGCCTTGAGCACCGACTCAAGGCTGAGGTTGTCCTCTATCATTTTCGACAGCTCAGGCTCTGCGTATTTGTCCTTGTATTCGCGGTACAGGCGATTGTTTTCTTTGTCCAGCGCATATCCCAGCTGCTCAAGCATCACCACCGTGTCGCTGTATATGCGCGGATGCTGTCCGCGCGCCACGATGCTTTGGAACACTTCGTCTACGTTGGTCAAGTTGAAGTTGCCGCACATCAAAAGGTTGCGTGACCGCCAATTGTTGCGCCTCAGGAATGGATGCACATACGATAGCCCGCTTTTTCCGGTGGTGCTGTAGCGCAGATGGCCCATGTAGATGTCTCCTATAAATGGTACATCGGCCAAAAGCCCCTTCTTTTGAGCCTCGGCTTGTTCAAGCTCTTTGGCGAAGGGCCTCGTCTGCATGCCCACGGCGTCGAATATTTCCTGGATGGCGCCTGACCCTATCGCGCGCTCGCGGAATACGTATTCATGCCCTGGCTCTGAATCTATCTTCACCACGCCAAGGCCTGCCGCCTCCTGCCCTCGGTTATGCTGCTTTTCCATAAGGAGGTAGAGCTTCGACAGTCCCCAGCTGTAGCTGCCGTATTTCTCTTTGTAATAGTCCAAGGGCTTGCGTAGGCGTATCATCGCCACGCCGCATTCATGCTTTAGCTGCTCCAATTTTCTGGCGGTTTTGTATTATAAATCATGGGGGTGTTGAAAAACTACATGATAGAAGCCTCGTATCAAACGTGTTTTTACGAATTTAATTAATTTATAATCAATAAAATCCGTGTAATCCGTGAAATCCGTGGTTCTTTCTTGGCTTTTCAACACCCCGGCATGTGATTCTTATCTTATGAAGAGTAGTTCGCGGTACTTTGGCAGCGGCCAAATCTCATTGTCCACCATGTTCTCAAGCTTGTCGATGTGGTAGCGGATCTCATCCATGAGGTTAAGCACTGTGTCGTGGTATGCGATGGCCTTCTCGCGTTGGTTCTCAATGCGGTTGGCCGTCTTGCGCGCCTCGATCATCTGCTGCGTCTTTTGCTTTATCGTCACGGTGTGCTTTGAGATTTTCTCGATTGATTCGAGGTCGGGGGCCACGATGTCTTCTCCCTTCTTGCCCTCAAAGAGGCTCTTCAGCTTCACCACATTGTCAACAAGCATCGACTGGTAGCGCGTTGCCACGGGGATGATGTGGTTGATGGCCAAGTCGCCGAGCACGCGGCTCTCTATCTGGATTTTCTTGGTGTACATCTCCCATTTCACCTCATTGCGCGCCTGCAGCTCTACCTCTGACAGCACGCCCGTGCGCTTGAACATCTCCACGGTCGAGGGCTTCAGGTAGTTGTCAAAGATTTTGGGTGCGGAGGTCTCGCAGTCCAGGCCGCGGCGTGCAGCCTCTTCTTTCCATTCGTCTGAATAGCCGTTGCCTTCAAAGTGTATGGCCTTCGATTCCTTTATCAGCGCGCGGATTTCTTCGAGGATGGCCATCTTCATGTCCTGTCCTTCGGCTATGCGCTTGTCCACTGCGGCCTTGAACTGTGTCAGCTGGTCGGCCACGGCGGCGTTGAGCACCAGCATGGAGGCGGCGCAATTGGCCGATGAGCCTACGGCGCGGAATTCAAACCTGTTGCCGGTGAAGGCGAAGGGCGACGTGCGGTTGCGGTCCGTGGCGTCAATCTGCAGCTCGGGAATTTGGGCTACGCCCACTGAGTATCCGGCCTTCGTCGAGAGGTTGGTGAGCTCTTCGTTTGTGCTGTTCTCAATCATGTCGAGAATGCCTGACAGCTGCGAGCCGGTGAAGATGGATATGATGGCTGGCGGCGCTTCGTTCGCGCCAAGGCGGTGCTGGTTGGTGGCCGACATGATCGATGCCTTCAATAGGCCGTTGTGCTTGTATACGGCCGCCATCGTATTCACCACGAAGGTGAGGAATTGCAGGTTCTGCAGCTCGGTCTTGCCTGGAGAGAAGAGAAGGACGCCGGTGTCGGTGCCAAGGCTCCAGTTGTTGTGCTTGCCTGAGCCGTTCACTCCGGCGAACGGCTTTTCGTGGAGAAGCACGCGGAAGTTGTGCTTGCGGGCCACCTTAGCCATCAGCGACATCAACAGGAGGTTGTGGTCGTTTGCCAAGTTGACCTCTTCGAAGATGGGCGCCAGCTCAAACTGGTTGGGTGCCACTTCATTGTGGCGCGTCTTGCAGGGGATGCCCAGCTTGTGCGCCTGCAGCTCAAGGTCTAGCATGAAGGCCTCTACGCGTGATGGGATCGCTCCGAAATAGTGGTCTTCAAGCTGCTGGTTCTTCGCGCTCTCGTGCCCCATGAGTGTGCGCCCGGTCATTGTCAGGTCGGGGCGAGCGAAGTAAAGGGCCTCGTCCACCAGGAAATACTCCTGCTCCCAGCCAAGGTATGAGTTCACGTGCTTTACGTTCGGGTCGAACATCTGGGCCACTGCCGTTGCGGCCTTGTCAACGCTGTTCAGAGCCCTCAGCAAAGGCGTCTTGTAGTCAAGAGATTCCCCCGTGTAAGATATAAAGATAGTGGGGATGCACAGCGTCTCGCCAAGGATGAAAGCCGGCGAAGAGATGTCCCAGGCCGAATAGCCGCGGGCCTCGAAGGTGTTGCGTATGCCGCCGTTCGGGAAGGAGGATGCGTCGGGCTCTTGCTGCACCAGCTGCTTGCCGTCAAATTCCTCTACCACGCCGCCTTTGCCGTCATGGTCTATGAAGGAATCGTGCTTTTCGGCTGTGCCGTCGGTCAGGGGGTGGAACCAGTGGGTGTAGTGGCGGGCGCCGTTGTCTATCGCCCATTGCTTCATTCCGGAGGCTACGCTGTCCGCTACTTCGCGGGTGATTGATTCGCGGTTCTCAATCGCGTATACCAACGCATCATAGGTTCGTTTCGGAAGATACTCAAACATCTTCTGCCGGTTGAATACGGCCTTGCCATAGAAGGCTTGCGGACGCTCGTTCGGTATCTCTACCGCAACGGGCTTTCTGTTGAAAGCCTCCTCTACTACTTTAAATCTTAAAGATGACATAGTGGGAAAAAAAAAACGTAATGTTTAAAATTACCCTTGGTGATGTCCTTGTAGTAATTATGGGTGCAAAGGTAGCGCTTTTCTCCCCAATCCACCAAAATTTTTCCGCTAAAATTTCCCTCGGTCAAAAAAATCTGTGAAATCAGCGGCAAGCTCTACCCCCATAAAAAAATCTCCCTATAACTCACGGCTCAATCCTCCGCCATCAAGTTTCAATAATCCAAGCAATCCAAGCAATCCGAGTAATCAGAGCAATCCAAGCAATCCGAGTAATCCGAGAAATCTGAGTAATCAGAGAAATCCGTGGTAAACTATCAAGCGCCATTCTTCTTCCGCCTCAGCACAAACGGCGCGCACGGTATCCACACTATCAGCAAAAACGCCAAGTAGAAGAGCGTCCAAGCCTTTATCCACCTCCCGGAATCGGGAATGTAAACCTCCTCCAGCGCATTGCCGGGAAAATCATAATCCGGAAAATCGGCGTCAAACGAAAAAATGTTCCTCTTCCACTGTATGATTCCGTCCTTCAGGTATACCAATGCCGCATCCCCTCGAGCCAGCTCCTTAAGAGAAGTGTCCTCGGCGCAATACACCTCAAAGTCGGGCGTCGCCAGCTCCTTCCACCATTGCAGACCCTCCGGCTGTATGGCCACAATTCCTATCATCGATCCCCCTTGGCGCTGTACATAATCGTTAAGCTTGTTTGCCATGCTCGCCCTGGCGCGGTTGTGCGCCTCGGGATTGTTCACTACCAGCACAAGCTGCGGCCCTTCCTCCTCAAAAACATAAGGCGTAACGTCGTCATGCCCGTCAAACACGGCCAATAGCTTGCCCTCTCCCTCGGCATGCCCCTCTTCCCGGCCTACGAATGTCCACGTAGAGTCTGGCAATTCATCCAGGCCGAATCTCCTCTCCACGCCGTCCTTTTCATAAACCATCATCACATCGTCCTCCGCCGTTGACGCCGTTATCGGCGTCCCCACTTTATAAGGCCTAAAGTCAACCATAGGCTGCACAAAATACCCCACAATCACTAATATCATCGCGTAGGCCATGCTGGCTATCACCACAAGCCATTGCATAATGTGCGGATATACACCTGGCACCTTGTGGTTTGTCCTTCCCAAAAAGAATGTGAACGCGAAAAGGAAAATGTTCTTTACAAACGTCGCCGTGTTCGAAAGCTTTAAAGCGTCGCCAAAGCATCCGCAGTCGTCCACCGGGTCAGCGATGGCTATGTAGGCTGTGAGAGGCAGCATCACGCACATGGCGAGAAACGCCAGCCATGCCGCCACCTGACGCATGCACCCCAGGAGCAGCAGGGTCCCCACCACGAATTCCCCAATCGATATGGCCCCCGCCACGCAAAGCAGCGCCTCGTCTGGCATTGCCTGCATATGCCATGCGGATAGGTATTCGCTAAGCTTGATGATAAACCCCCACGGGTCCACTGCCTTGGCGAATCCGGAGAAGGCGAACGTAGCCCCCACCAATATCCGCAGCGTCCATACTATCGGATGCAGATGCTTGTTTATTATGCCTCGCGCCTTGTCAATCGTCATTCTCTTCGGTCAGCTTTATGATGCCAAACACCGCATAATTTATCATGTCGAAATAGTTGGCGTCGATCCCTTCGCTCACTGTTGTCACGCCCAGGTGGTCCTCTATCTCCTTCGTGCGCTCTATCTTCATCAGTATGAGGTCTACGTACGACAGCACTCGCATCCCCCTCCAGGCCTCGCCGTAATCATGGTTCTTCGCCAGCATCAGCGTCTTGGCCCGCAATATGGCGTCGTCGTAGAGTCGCAAGGCCTCCTGCGCCGATATGTCCTTTGTGTCGGAGTATCCGAGTTCCAGCTGTATGATGCCCACTGCCGCATAGTTCACTATGGCTATGAATTCCGGCAGGATTCCTTCGTCCACCTTGGCCTCGCCCGTCACCTGCAGCGTCCGGATTCGCTTGGCCTTGATGAATAGTTGGTCAGTGATTGCCGCCGGACGCATTATGCGCCACGATGGCCCATAGTCCTTTAGCTTTTTGGCGAATAAGTCCCTGCAAACCGCCAGCGCCGCGTCAAATTGCCTGTTTGTCTCAGTCATCTTTTATCAAGGGAGGGCCGGCGGCCTCTTGTCCGAAGCGCTCCGGCCCTCCATTTATAAAGTGTGATTATTATTTCTGTAAAAACCTATAGCAAGAAGTCTGGGGGATATTGAAAAACTCGCCAAAAAGGATTATAATCAAACGAATTTTATTAATTATATTCAAATTAATCCGTGTAATCAGTGAAATCCGTGGTTCCTTATTGTCTTTCTGTTTTTCACCCCTCCTGTGCTATTGCAGGAGCTTGATCAGGCCCTGCACGCGCTGCATGTTGGCCTCGTCGTTCAGAAGGTAGTAGCCCTCTTCAAGGCCGCGTAGTGCGTCGATGTTCTCATCGTCGAGCTCGTAGGCCTTCTCAAAGTATTTCACTGCCTCTTTCATTACGGGAGAGAACTCCTCGTCAAATACGCGCTTGAACTCTGCGCCGCCGGCCGGTGCGTTGTTGTAGATTTCGCGAGCCTTCTCTAGCTGTAGGTAGCCATAGCGGAATGCTGCCTGGGCATTGTTCGGGTCTAGCTCAATCGCCTTCTTGTACATCGCGATGGGGTCGCCTTCTACGCCGTCCTGCTCATACAGCACGCCCTTTATCACATAGTACTGCGCGTTGTCCGGGTCGTTGGCGATTGCCTGGTCCACTACCGTCAGTGCTTCTTGGCTCTTATTGTTCTTGATATAATCGTTGATGATAAGGCCGATGTACTTCGAATCCTCCTTGCCATAGAGCGGCAGTGCCTCTTCGCAAAGCGCAAGCACTACGTCATCCTTGCCTGCCTGGCTTGCTACGCCGATCGCATAGTCATAAAGATTCTTGTTGGTGTAGCCAAGGCTCTTTGCCTTCAGGAATGATGCCAAGGCATCGTCAAACTTGTCGATCTGCCATGCTGCCAGAGCCTGGTTGTAGGCCACTTCCGCCATCACGGTGTCTGCCGGCAGAGTCAGCTTCCCTGCGTATGCCGGATTGGAGGGGAGCACGGTTGTGTAGAGGTTCCAAAGGTCGTAGGCCCCTTGCTTGTCATCAGCGTTGTAAAGGTCTATGCCGGCGCTGTAAAGGTCGGTGTAGTGGCCGCTCACCTGGCCGATGATGTCCTTTGAATATTTTGTCTTGATCTTTGTGTTGCCTTTCTTGTCCACTTCTGCCACGCTGTCCAGGGGCAGCGCCTTGCTCATGAACTCATAGCCTTTCAGAAGAAGGCGCGCCTTGGCCGGCTTTTGGCTATCGTCCAGCTTGCCGAGCTGCTGCATGGCAAACATGTTGTCAAACTGCTTGTATGCCGCCATGCCCGGCACGTAGTAGGTGAAGGCCTGGTCTTTTGTCGTCGGGTCGCTGAAGGCCGGCGTGATGATCTTCAGGACTGCCTCAAGGTTCGGATCCTTCTTCATGGCGCGGTCTGCCTCTTTGACCACTGATTCCTGTGCCATTGCGCCCGCTGCCGTCATGGCGCAAATGCAGAGAATGCTGATTTTTTTCATAATCATTCAGGTTTATTGATATGAGTTTTGTTCCTATTTCAATTCAAAATATATTCGTTGTCTCGCTAATTCGTTATATCGATATCCCATTGTCACGCTAATTCGCTAATTCGATATATCGATATCCCGATATCCCGTTTATTCGTTGTCTCGTTATATCGATATCTCGTTGTTGCAAGTCAGCGTCCGCTTATTATTCCTCTTCAGCCTCATTGGCGTCGTCCGCTTCTTCGGCGTCCTCCGCCTCGGCCTCAATCTCGGCTTGGTCGATTTCTGGCAGTGCCTCGCCGGCCTCTACCTCTTCCACCTGCTCTTCGGGGTCCGTGGGTACGCAGCACACCGATGCTATGCTGTCGCCGCGCTTCTCCAGGTTGATGATGCGCACGCCCTGCGTGTGCCTGCCCATCACGCGGATGTCCGATACGCGTATGCGGATGGTGATTCCGCTCTCGTTGATGATGATCAGGTCGTTCTCATCGTTCACGCTCTCAAACGCCACCAAGTGCCCGGTCTTTTCGGTCACCTTCATTGTGCGCACGCCCTTGGTGCCGCGGTTGGTCATGCGGTAGAGAGGATCGCGCACCTCCACGCCGTCTACAATCTTGATTTCGTCAAGGGCCGAACGCTTGCCGTAGCCCTTTTCCGATACGGTCATTACAGTGTTGTCGCATCCGGGCTCCATCACTATCAGGCCCACCACTGCGTCGCTGCCGTCGTCGTCAAGGCGCATGCCGCGCACGCCGGTCGAGACGCGTCCCATGGCCCTCACCTTGCTTTCGTGGAATCTAACTGCCCGGCCGTTGCGGTTGGCAAGCAGTATTTCCGAGTTGCCGTCAGTCAGAGCCACGCCTATCAAGTCGTCGTCAGGCCTGATGTTGATTGCCTTCTTGCCCTTCGACAGGATGCGGGCGTATTCCTTCACGAGGGTTTTCTTTATCAAGCCATTGCGGGTGGCGAACACAAGATAGTGCGTCGACAGGAATTCCTCGTCGTTCACCGGCTTGTAGCCAATGTATGCCTGCACGGTGTCGCCTGGCTCGATGTTCAGGAGGTTCTGCAGCGCGCGGCCCTTGGAGTTGCGCGCCCCTTCCGGCAGCTCGTACACCTTCAGGCGGTACACAAGCCCCTTCTTCGTAAAGAAGAGCATCGTGTTGTGCATCGACGCCATGTACACATGCTCGATAAAGTCGCTGTCGCGGGTGTCGCTCCCCTTGAAGCCTACGCCACCGCGGTTCTGCGCACGGAATTCGCTCAGCGGCGTCCGCTTGATGTAGCCAAGATGCGATATCGTGATCACCATATCGTCGTCGCTGTAGAAATCCTCGGCGTTGAAGTCGCCCGCTGTATAGTCTATGAGTGTGCGGCGCTCGTCGCCGAATTTGTCCCTCACCTCTATCAATTCGCTCTTTATCAGCTCGCGCAGCACGTTCTCGTCGTTCAGGATGAGCGTGAGCCTGTCTATCTCGGCCTTGAGCTGGTTATAGCTGTCCATCAGCTTGTTCTGCTCAAGTTTGGTGATCGATTTCAGCGGCATGTCCACTATGGCCTGCGTCTGCGCGTCGTCGAGGCTGAATCTCTCGCCGAGCCTCAGCTTGGCGTCCTCGGTGCTGTCGCTGCCGCGGATTATCGCAATCACCTCGTCGATGTTCTGCGACGCTATGATCAGGCCCTCCAGGATGTGCGCCCTCTCTTCAGCCTTCCGAAGCTCATACTTGGTGCGTCGCACCACAACGTCGCGCCTGTGAGCCACGAATTGCTCAAGTATCTGCTTGAGGTTCAACAGCTGCGGGCGTCCGTTCACCAGCGCCACGTTGTTCACGCTGAACGCGGCCTGCATTTGCGTCATCTTGTACAGCTTGTTTAGCACCACGTTGGCGTTGGCGTCTGCCCTAAGCTTTATCACGATGCGCATGCCCTTGTGCGACGAAAAGTCGTTTATGTCGGCGATCCCGTCTAGCTTCTTCTCGTTCACCAGGTCGGCTATGTATTTGATTAGCTCGGCCTTGTTCACGCCGTAGGGGATTTCCGTTACCACGATGCACTCGTGGTTGGCCTCTTGCTCCACCTCTGCCTTGGCGCGTATCACCACGCGGCCGCGGCCCGTCTCATATGCGTCCTTCACGCCGGAGTATCCGTAGATTGTGCCGCCCGTGGGGAAGTCGGGCGCCGTGATGATCTTCATCAAGTCGGGGATCTCGATGTCGGGGTTCTCTAGCACGGCTATCGACGCGTTGATGCTCTCTGTGAGGTTGTGGGGCGGCATGTTCGTCGCCATGCCCACGGCTATGCCGGCCGCGCCGTTCACCAGCAGGTTGGGGAAGCGCGATGGAAGCACCACAGGCTCCTGCCTTGCGTTGTCGTAGTTCGGCTGGAAATTTACGGTCTCTTTATTGATGTCAGTGAGCATTTCCTCGCCCATCTTGCTTAGGCGAACCTCGGTGTATCGCATCGCCGCGGCTCCGTCGCCGTCCACCGAGCCAAAGTTGCCGTGGCCGTCTATCAAGGTGTATCTCAGCGACCAGTCCTGCGCCATGCGCACTACTGTGCCGTAAATCGAGCTGTCGCCGTGAGGGTGGTACTTACCCATTACCTCGCCAACGCAGTTGGCGCTCTTGCGGTGCGGCTTGTCGCTGGTGTTGCCCATAACGTTCATGCCGTAAAGCACGCGCCTTTGCACGGGCTTCAGGCCGTCGCGTACGTCGGGAAGTGCGCGAGAGACGATGACCGACATCGAGTAATCGATGTAGGCCGACCTCATCTCGTTTTCAATGTTGATTTTTACAATGCGGTTTTCGTCAACCATATTATAAGTCAGTATTTATTAATCTTTTGCGTTTATTCACCAATATTTTTGGCCTTTTCGCGTTATTCTTTATGCAATTAACATACAAAGTTAGCCAATTTTTTTCACATATGAGGGTTATCTTGAAAAAAATTTCGTCCCTTTTGCATCTTTTTTCACATTTTTCGCAAACCATTCTTAGCTTTTTTTGGTGCGGTTTTTGTTTTATATAATATTTGAATCTTTTTGCGACATTTGTGGCAACTCCGACAAAACACACCGGCTTTGCCCATTTTTGTTCAAAACCCTACAAACCAACGCCTAAGGTCCAACCCCTGCGGCAACGCCTTGGCTATAACGACAAAATGCCAAAAACATTCAGCTAAATAACATAGACTTCCGCAAAAGTCTAAATACTAACAGTCAAAAACTAAAAACTCAGATATACATGGATAATTTCTCACCCGAGATTCCCGCTTTGCTCGAACTCTCTAAAAGAGAGGCCATCAGGCACAACAGCCCTTCGGTCGATCCTTCCCACCTCCTCGTGGCCATGCTTTCCGCCGTCGGCAGCGAGCCTTTCACGCTCGTGGAAAAGGCTTCCGCCGGAAAGTCGGCCTATGAGCTTTGGAAGGAGCTCGACGCTTGGCTCTTCGACCATCAGAGCTCTGCGTCTACGCTTTCGGTGAGCGACATCACCAACCGCATTGTGAAGCTGAGCGTCCTCGAATGCCGCTTCGCAAAGCACCAGACTGTCAGGCCAGCGCACGTGCTCCTGGCTATTTTCCACAATCCTGAAGTCCAAAATATGGAATTTATGAAGCCTTTCTTCGCTGCGGGAGTTGATTACCGCAGCCTCTATCGCCTTATCGCCCAAGCCGACCAGCCCGCCCGCCCGCGTGCCGGCTCTGATTTCCTTGACGAGGATGAGGACGATGAGCGCCCGCGCTCGCAGCAGCCGGGCCAATCTTCTGACTCCGGCACCAAAAGGGCAGCCCGCCCTTCCGGCAAGTCTGGATATGATACTCCTATGCTCGACAAGTTTGGCCATGACATGACGCGCGCCGCCGCCGAAAACCGCCTCGACCCCGTGGTGGGCCGCGAGGTGGAGATTGAGCGCCTCGCCCAGATTCTTAGCCGCCGAAAGAAGAATAATCCGGTCCTCATTGGCGAGCCCGGCGTGGGCAAGTCTGCCATCGTTGAGGGCCTGGCACTCCGCATCGTGCAGCGCAAGGTGCCTCGCATCCTGTTCAATAAGAGGGTGATTTCCCTAGATATGGCTGGCCTTGTCGCCGGCACGAAGTATCGCGGCGAGTTTGAGGAGCGCATTAAGGCCATCCTCACTGAGCTCACCAAGAATCCTGACATAATCCTTTTCATCGATGAGGTGCATACGATTGTTGGAGCCGGCAATCCTTCAGGATCGATGGACGCCGCCAACCTCCTCAAGCCGGCCCTCGCCAGGGGCGAGCTCCAGTGCATCGGCGCCACCACCCTCGATGAGTACCGCAAGAATATTGAGAAGGACGGCGCGCTTGAGCGCCGCTTCCAGAAGGTGATGGTTGAGCCCACCTCCCCGGAGGAAACTCTTCAGATTCTTAAGAACATCAAGGAGAAGTACGAGCAGCACCATAATGTCAGCTACTCCGATGCCGCTCTCGAGGCCTGCGTTAAGCTCACCGAAAGGTACGTCTCTGACCGCAATTTCCCCGACAAGGCTATCGATGCCCTCGACGAGGCCGGTTCGCGTGTGCACATCACCAACATTGAGGTCCCCGAGGAAATCGAAAGGCTTGAAAAGGAAATTGACGAGGCCAACGCCGCTAAGCTCAAGGCCGCGCAGGCCCAGGATTTTGAGCGCGCCGCCTCTCTGCGCGATAAGGCCCAGCGCCTTGGCGAGGAGCTTGACCGCGCTAAGGCGCGGTGGGAGAAGCAGCTGAGCGAGCTCCGCACCCCCGTCGACGACGATAAGGTGGCCGAGGTCGTGGCTATGATGACCGGCGTCCCCGTCCAGCGCATAGCTCAGGCTGAGGGCAAGCGTCTGTTGGCCATGGGCCCGCAGCTTAAGAATGCAATCATTGGCCAGGACGGTGCCATCGATAAGATTGTAAAGGCCATCCAGCGAAATCGCCTTGGCCTGAAGGACCCCAATAAGCCCATTGGCACTTTTATGTTCCTTGGCCCCACGGGTGTCGGCAAGACGCATCTCGCCAAGAAGCTGGCCGAATATCTTTTCGACAGCTCGGAGACACTAATTCGCATCGACATGAGTGAGTATATGGAGAAGTTTTCGGTCAGCCGACTTGTCGGAGCGCCTCCGGGATACGTCGGATACGAGGAGGGCGGTCAGCTCACTGAGGCCGTGCGCCGCAGGCCCTATTCCGTGGTGCTCCTCGATGAAATCGAGAAGGCTCACCCCGATGTATTCAACCTCCTTCTGCAGGTGATGGACGAAGGCCGCCTCACCGACAGCCTGGGCCGCCGCGTCGACTTCAAGAATACTATTATCATCATGACCTCAAACATAGGCACGCGCCAGCTCAAGGACTTTGGCTCGGGAGTCGGATTCGCCACGAAGGAGGTTGACAAGGAGTATTCCCACGGCGTCTTGCAAAAGGCCCTCAACAAGGCTTTCTCGCCTGAGTTCCTCAATCGCATCGATGACATAATCATGTTCGACCAGCTTGACAAGCCCGCGATCTTCAAGATCATCGACATTGAGCTCGCCGGATTCTTCAACCGCGTTCAAGGCCTGGGATATCGCATTGTCCTCTCGGAAGAGGCCAAGAATTTCATCGCCGAAAAGGGATACGATGTCCAGTACGGAGCGCGTCCCCTCAAGCGCGCCATCCAAAAGTATCTCGAGGACGAGCTCGCGGAGCTCATTATCGGATCCGAAGTAAAGGCCGGTGCGGAAATCTTCGTAGACTACGATCCCAAGGAGCAAAAGATCCTCACCCAGATCCTACCCTCCGAAGCCCCGCAGCTAAACCTCGCCAAAGACGAATAACACCAAAGTGCTGAAACACAGCCAAAGCCTCGTTGAGGTTTTGTTGAGAATCAGAGGTTGTTGAAAACCCCAGCCAAAGCCTCGTAGAGGTTTTGTTGAGAATCAGAGGTTGTTGAAAACCCCAGTCAAAGCCTCGTAGAGGCTTTGTTGAGAATCAGAGGTTGTTGAAAACCCCAGCCAAAGCCTCGTAGAGGTTTTGTTGTGAATCAGAGGTTGTTGAAAACCCCAGCCAAAGCCTCGTAGAGGCGATATTGTGATTAACCCCAGGCGTAGCCTGGGGTCTCTGATAATCAACAAAGTAAGCCTCGTAGAGGCGTTATTGTGGTAAAAGAATTCGGCCATCCTTTTAGCGGTTCGCAGTCTGTCGGAAACATTTCCCGCCCCATAAACGTTATGATTTTGTAAAAATATGTGAATATGAAAAAGTTTTTAGCTTTAACCGCCGCTGTGGCGGCGATGGTCGCCTTCTCTTCTTGCGACAATCGCCCCAACCCCGCCGGCCAGTGGACCGGCACCATATCCGAAAATGTCCCCGGCCAACAAAAGACTATGGATGTAACCCTCGCCTTCGACAAGGCCGGCAATGTGCAGGCTGATTATGAAATCACTATAGTTGAGGACCTCAACGGCAATGACAGTATCCTGTCGCCATTCCAAGCCAGCGTCACCGCCAGCGTCTCACAGTCGGGCACCTGGCAATACGTCGACCACGAAGACGATGAGATTCTCGTGAAGTTCGACCGCAACAGCATCAAGGTTGACGTTGCCCCCGACAAGGTGGAATACCGCGTCAACGCCCTCACAGGTCAGGAATCTCCCAACCTTGAGGCTCTTACCCCGGCATTCGTCGCCAAGTACACCCAGATGCTGAAGTCCGACTTCGCCGCCAACGGCTCAACCCTCCTCCTCGACGACGTAAAGGTCTCAAAGACCATGATGAAGTTTGAGATAGGGAAAAAAGACTACGTCTTCACCGGCGCCAAATCCAAGTGACGCCCAGCCCCTCCCATCAAAGAGAAAAAAGGCCCCGCGAATCTAAAATTCGCGGGGCTTTTTTCGCGGGGCTACTAATTTGCCCCGCTAGCGGGATAGCGGAATCCGCAGCAGCCAACCCTGTTTCGTTCAGTGTGCGAGCTTGCTCGCCATTCGATATTTCGATATTACGATATTTCGATATTTCGATATTACGATATTACGATATTACGATAACTCGCCATCTCGTTATCCAAAAAATCCGTGTAATCCGTGTAATCCGTGGTAAATCCCCCATCCGCCAGCCTATTCGTTCTTCTTCGGAAACAGCTTATCCTCCTCATCAAGGTGGAAATCCCTGGCCAGCAAAGCCACGAACCGCGAAATTTGGGCAATCGCCTGCTGCGTCTCCTCGCTCAGCTCCTTTTGGCTTAGCTTCAGCATCAGCACCCCATAAAGCGCGTTGAAGCAAGTCTCAATCTCTCCGGCCTTCTCCTCCCCGGCCTTCGACCGTAGCTCCACTATGAACGGAAGCGTCCTGTAAAACTCCGCCGAATAGTCCGCCAGCCGCGGATCGCGTAGGATGGCGTTGTGCAGGTCGGCAAGCTGTGCCAATATGTTCTTGTTCATTTGCAGATGCCCTTTTTCCGTCACCTCTTCCCTGCGCATCATGTCGATAAGCGATTCATACCATTCCGTCATCTGCTTCCTCTGGTCATCCGTCAGCTGGTAGCGGTCTATGATATTGGTCTTTATCTTGTCTATGTCAAGGCTATTGGCGCGTATCAAGTCCTCAATTTGCCACATGTACAGGAGATACTCCGCTATGTTCTCCCTCCTCTTCTGCGATGCTATTATCATAATTCATTGACATTAAGTTCATAAAAGAGAAATAGCGAATGGTCTCGCTTTTGCGCGGCCATTCGCTATCTTATTTTTCGCTTATTGGAGCATTTTTTACATCATGCCGCCCATGCCGCCCATGCCGCCTGCGGGCATAGCGGGAGCGGGATTGTCTTCCTTCTTCTCGGCGATTACGCACTCGGTGGTGAGGAACATGCCGGCGATTGATGCGGCGTTCTCCAGGGCCACGCGGGTCACCTTGGCGGGGTCGATTACGCCTGCCGCCATCAGGTCTTCGTATTGGTCGGTGCGTGCGTTGTAGCCGAAATTGCCTTCGCCTTCGGCCACCTTCTGCACCACCACTGCGCCTTCTACGCCTGCGTTGGCTGCAATCTGGCGAAGAGGCTCTTCGATGGCGCGCTTCACGATGGCGATGCCGGTGGTCTCATCCTCGTTTGCGCCGGTCAGGCCCTCAAGGGTCTTCACGCAGCGGATGTAGGCCACGCCGCCGCCGGGCACGATGCCTTCGGCTATTGCGGCGCGGGTTGCGCTCAGGGCGTCGTCTACGCGGTCTTTCTTCTCCTTCATCTCAACCTCCGAGGGGGCGCCGATGTGCAGCACTGCCACGCCGCCTGCCAGCTTGGCCAGACGCTCCTGCAGCTTCTCGCGGTCATAGTCGCTCTTTGTGTTCTCGATCTGGGTCTTGATTTGAGCCACGCGCGCTGCGATCTTCTCCTTCTCGCCGGCGCCGTTCACGATTGTGGTGTTCTCTTTGTTCACCGTCACCTTCTCGGCGCGGCCAAGGTCGGTCAGGGTGGCGTTGGCCAGCTGCATGCCCTTGTCTTCAGATATCACGGTGCCTCCGGTCAGGATGGCGATGTCCTCAAGCATTTCCTTGCGGCGGTCGCCGAAGCCGGGTGCCTTCACTGCGCAGATCTTAAGGCTGCCGCGCAGGCGGTTAACTACGAGAGTGGCGAGAGCCTCCTGGTCCACGTCCTCTGCGATGATCAGAAGCGGGCGTCCGCTCTGTGCCGATGCCTCAAGCACGGGCAGCATATCCTTCAGGTTGGAAATCTTCTTGTCGTAGATGAGGATGTATGGATTGTCCATTACGCACTCCATCTTCTCTGTGTCGGTCACGAAGTAGGGCGAAATGTAGCCGCGGTCAAATTGCATGCCTTCTACGATGTCAATCGTAGTCTCGGTGCCCTTGGCCTCGTCTACGGTGATGACGCCCTCTTTCTTCACCTTCTTCATTGCGTCGGCGATGAGCTTGCCGATCTTCTCGTCGTTGTTTGCCGATACGCGGGCCACGTCCTCAATTTTCTTGAAGTCGTCGCCTACCTCCACTGAAAGGCTCTTGATCTGGTTCACAACGGTCTCTACGGCCTTGTCGATGCCGCGCTTGATGTCCATCGGGTTGGCGCCGGCGGCCACGTTCTTAAGGCCTACGTTGATAATCGACTGCGCCAGCACGGTGGCGGTAGTTGTGCCGTCGCCTGCGTCGTCGCCGGTCTTGGAGGCAACTTCCTTTACGAGCTGGGCGCCCATGTTCTGGAATGCGTCCTCAAGCTCTACCTCGCGAGCCACTGTCACGCCGTCCTTTGTGATGTGTGGCGCGCCGAATTTCTTGTCAATGATTACGTTGCGGCCCTTAGGTCCGAGTGTCACCTTTACAGCGTCGGCCAGTGCGTCAACGCCTTTTTTCAGCTCTTCGCGAGCCTTGATATTGAATTTGATTTCTTTTGCCATAGCCTTATTCGTTAATTACAATTTGTTTAAATTAATAATTACCCAAGGATGCCAAGCACTTCGTTTTGGCGCATAATCAGGTATTTCTCTCCGTCGATTTGCACTTCTGTGCCGGCGTACTTTCCGTAGAGCACTTCATCTCCGGCCTTGAGCACCATTTCTTCGTCCTTCGTGCCGTTGCCGGCTGCGATCACTGTGCCCTTAAGGGGCTTTTCTTTTGCTGTGTCAGGAATGATGATGCCGGAGGCTGTAACCTCTTCGGCTGCGGTGGGTTGAATCAGTACCCTGTCTGCAAGCGGTTTGAAATTCATGATGTTTATATTTTTTGATTTGTTTTTTGTTTGATGTTTCCACTATGTATCTCTACATATTTCGCGCCAAACCTTCCGAACTGACATTTTGTCAGTCCGCCTTCGCGGTTTTGCGCCTTTTGCGTAATGGTCATGAGGTAATTTTCTTTCATCACGGAATTAACGCCCTAGCCCCTTCTTTTGTTCGCATTTGCTTATTTTTATATTTCGCCGATGCGGATTTTAATTATTTTTCTGTACTTTTGCGCATATATATTCACTCAAAGCAATGTTTCGCCCATTTTTTATAATCATGCTTTTGGCTTTGACCTCCGCCGCGGCGGCCTGTTCGGCTGGCAAGTCCGCCCCGGCCGCGGATTCTGTTAAGGTGCGCCCTGTCGTTTCCGCCGTAGCCAGCGCGCCGCTGTCAGTCCTGCCGAAAGCTGTGATTTACAAGATGAATGGCGATTATGCCAAGTATGTGCCGGTCACTCTTTCCCCATCTCGCGATCAATTGGTCTCTTATCCGGCCCCGACGGACCTCTCTGAAAATTCCACGCCGCTCCCGCTGGAAAACGGCTGGTATCTCGACCGTCGCGGCGGAATAGGCCCCAACACCGCATTCCTGAAATACACCTACGCCCAATATATGTCGTTGTCAGCCCCTCCTTCGCATCAGGAATTGATGGACGCCGTAATGCCTGACGCAAGGGTGACGCAGGTGAGGACGCTACCAATGACCCTTAATGCCGCCTTGGCCGACACTGCCGAGCTCCGTAAATTCACGCTTTAGCTATGTTGTCCCAGAGCATGCAAAATATTCTCTATATCTTGCCCCGCGGCCTTGCCATCGGCGTTCTCGTTTCGGCGCCAATGGGCCCCGTGGGAATGCTCATCATTCAGCGCACTCTGCTCAAGGGCCGTATGCCGGCCTTTTTCAGCGGCCTTGGCGCTGCCTTCAGCGATTTGATATATTGCCTCCTCACGGGCCTATGCGTCAGCTTTATCACTGACTTCATCAACGCTCATCAATTCGCCCTGCAGATGGTTGGCGGAGTGGTGCTCATCGGATTTGGCCTTTTCTTGATGAAGAACAATCCCACCCGCACCCTCAAGTCGCGCCAGATCAAGCCTGCCAACAGCTATTGGCTCGATTTTGTCACCGGCTTTGGCATCACCTTCTCCAACCCACTGATTCTCTTCTTTATAATAGGCCTCTTCGCTAGGTTCAACTTTATCTTGCCGGAGTTCGGGGCGTATCATTATGTCTGGGCCTACTTCACAATCCTCTGCGGCGCCGTGATGTGGTGGTGGATTGTAACTTGGCTTGTCAATAAGCTCAGGGCTAAGATCAACGTGCGCTCCCTGAAGGTGATCAACATAGTCATTGGCATTATCCTTATCGCAATGGCCGTGTTCGGCATAGTGATGGCCATCAAAACCCATGCGCCATGAAGATAAGCCTTACGTGCGTCGGCAAGGTGGCGTATCCTCCATTTCGCGAAGCCATTGACCGCTACGCATCCCGCATTGTGCGTTATGTGCCCTTTTCAATCGATGAAATTCCCGATGTGAAGAATACCCGCGGCATGACCGAGGAGAGGCAGAAGCAAGCCGAGGGCCAGGCCATATTGTCCTCCCTGAGGCCCGGCGATTTCCTAATGCTTATGGATGAAAGGGGCAAGGAGTATACGTCAAGGCAATTCTCAAAGTTGATTGCCGACAAGATGCTCACTCTCCCCGCCCGCCTGGTTTTGGCCATCGGTGGCCCCTACGGCTTCTCGCAGGAGGTTTACTCAAGGGCCGACGCAATGATGTCACTCTCAAAAATGACATTCCCCCACGAAATGGCCCGCCTCTTCGCCACAGAGCAAATCTACCGCGCCCTCACAATCCTCAAAGGCGAGCCCTACCACCACGACTAAAAAAGACAAATTAAGCCCCAAAAAATCAAGATAAATCAAGATCCAAAAAGAAAATCAATCTTTCACGAGATAAATCAAGATTCCACAAGATAAAACAAGTTTTCACAAGATTCCCCATGTTTCCACAAGATTAATCAAGAAAAATAAATCAAGGAAAAAAATCAAGGAATAATCAAAAAAATCAAAATATCCCCTCCCAAAAAATGGACTCAAAAGAAACCCTCATCGACGACCTCCTCGACCTCGCCTTCCGCGAAGACATTGGCGATGGCGACCATACGACCCTCAGCACAATACCCGCTGACGAAATGGGCAAGCAGCGACTGATAATCAAAGAAGAAGGCATATTGGCCGGCGTAGAAATGGCCCGCAAAGTATTCGAGAAATTCGACCCTTCTCTGAAAATGACAGTCTTCATTGAAGACGGCGCCAAGGTTAAGCCCGGCGACGTCGCTTTCGAGGTCGTTGGCCCTGTGCGCTCGCTCCTGCAGACCGAGCGTGTGATGCTCAACATAATGCAGCGAATGAGCGGAATCGCCACCATCACAGCCAAATATCAAGAACAGCTGAAGGGGCTGCATACCCGCGTGCTGGACACCCGCAAAACAACCCCGGGAATGCGAATGATGGAAAAAGACGCAGTGCGAATCGGCGGAGGCACCAACCACCGCATTGGCCTCTTTGATATGATTCTCATCAAGGATAACCACACCGATTTCGCCGGAGGCATCCCGCAGGCCGTCGCCGCTGTGCGCGAATACCTAAAGCGCAACAACAAAGATCTGAAAATTGAGCAGGAGGTGCGCAATACCGATGAGATTGACCAGGCCCTGCAGGCCGGAGTAGACCGCATAATGCTCGACAACTTCACACCCGAGCGCACAAAGGCCGCCGTAGAGCATATCCGCGCCGTCAATCCCGCTGTAGAAATAGAATCCTCTGGAGGCATCACCATCGAAAACCTCCGCGCCTACGGCGAGTGCGGCGTCGACTTCATCTCAGTAGGCGCCCTGACCCACTCCGTAAAAGGCCTCGACATGAGCTTCAAAGCCGCCAAATAACCCCCATTCTTCCCCTATCCAGCAACAAAAAAGAATCCAGATTTGCCATGGCAAATCTGGATTCTTTTTTGCGTTTGTCTTGCGCTGCGCCTTATTTGATGAGGTATTGCGATGAGATTGATTCGTTGCTGTGGACGCGGCGTATAGTATCCGCGAAGAGCCTTGCCACGGAAATGATGGTGCATTTGCCGCAGTCCTTATTGTAGGGGATTGAGTTGGTGAAGATTATCTCAGTGAGGCGGCTGTCGTTCACGCGCTGCGTGGCCGGGTCGCTCATGATGGCGTGGGTGCAAAGGGCGCGCACGGTGCTTGCTCCTGAATCAAGCATCAGCTCAGCCGCCTTCGTGATGGTGCCCGCCGTGTCCACCATGTCGTCTATCAGAATCACGTCCTTATCCTTGACGTCGCCAATGAGGGTCATTTTCTCCACCACGTTGGCCTTGGCGCGCTGCTTGTGGCAAAGCACCAGGGGCACGTTGAGGAATTTGGCATAGGTATTGGCGCGCTTCGCTCCGCCTACGTCGGGTGTGGCTATCACCAAATCCTTCAGCCCAAGCGACTGAATGTAAGGTATAAACACCGACGATGCATAGAGGTGGTCAACCGGCACGTCAAAGAATCCCTGGATTTGGTCGGCATGCAAGTCCATGGTAATCACGCGGTCAACTCCCGCAGTGGAAAGAAGGTCGGCCACAAGCTTCGCGGCGATCGACACGCGCGGCTTGTCCTTGCGGTCCTGGCGTGCCCATCCAAAATAGGGCATAACGGCCGCTACTGACTTGGCCGATGCGCGCTTGGCGGCGTCAATCATCAGCAGCAACTCCATTAGATTGTCTGAATTGGGGAATGTTGACTGCACGAGGTAGACCTCATGGCCGCGGATCGACTCTTCGAACGATACCTCAAATTCGCCGTCGGCGAAATGCTGGATGTTCATTTGTCCAAGTTCTACACCGAGTTCTTTGCAGATTTCCTCGGCTATGTACTTTGACTTTGTGCCGGAGAATACTTTGAAAGGTGGCAAAATTCTTTCCATGTGTATGTGACTCTTTTACAAGACTTATTGTTTGTCGCAAGAAGGGCGGATATGTCCGAATGACAAATCTACCGCAAAGTTAGCTTTTTTTTGTCATAGAAGACTCTTTTGGAGTCTTTTTTTTGATGTGGAATTTCCATATTGCCGCCCCATGCGCCGGAATGGGCGTATGGAAGGGCTCTTCTGCGCTCACATTCTTTGTCGCAGCGATGCCCGACAGGAGCTCGGTGCAGCGTATTTTCCCGGCCTCGGCCCCCATGGCGTCCAGCGCGTGCTGCGGCATGATGATGCGCGAGTCGGCGTCAGTGTCTGCGAAATTTACGGCTATGAGAAGCGCTGTGCCCTCAGCATAGCGCAGGAAGGCGAATTGCCTATGCGGGTTGAACGACGGATTGGTCAGATTCACGTACATCAAATCGAAGAATTCGCCTTCGCTTATAGCCTTCTCCTTGTTGCAAAGGCTGAGCACTTTGGCGTATTCCCCTCGCAGCTTTTCCTGTTCGGGGCTGAGCTTGCCGTCACAGGTCCCCTTGTTAAGCCACTGCCTGATGGTGGGAATCACATAATAGTCAAAGATGGTGGTGCGCCCGTCGTCGCCGCTGTATCCGGCTGCCCCCGCCGCCGTCTCCCCAAGCTCCTGGCCGGCGTAGATCATCATCGGCCCTCGGTTGAGCATGGCGCTCACCACAAGCGCCGGCAGGGCGTGCGAAGCGTCGCCCGCGTATTGGGGCGACGCGTAGCGCACCTCGTCGTGGTTCTCCAGGAAGTTAAGCATATGCTCGCCTATTCCGTCCACTGTCTGCCAGCATGACGTGATTTTCGCCGCCGATACGTTGCTCACCTCTATCCCATAGAGCGTATCATAAAGGTTCACCTTGTCATAGAGGTAATCGAAATGACCATAGTCTATGAAAGGCCTATAAAGGTTTACGTCATAGATTTCCGCAATGAATATTATGTGAGGGTAGCGCTCATGCACATTTTCAATCGCCCAGTGCCAAAATTCCAGGGGCACCATGTGCGCCATGTCGCAGCGGAATCCGTCCACGCCCTTCGACGCCCAATAGCGCAGTATGTTCAGCATCTTGTACCATGTCGGGGGGATGGGGTCGAAATGCCGGCTGCCGTTCCACGGGTCCACGCCATAGTTCAGCTTTATCGTGTCATACCAATTGTTTTTTCCCGGGAAGGCGTCATAGCAGTCGTCGCCCGACGCTTTGGCCGGAAATTCTATGTATGCGTCGGCCCCGGAGCCAAGGTCTACGCCCACAGGCGTGAATTGCTGGCGTGTGATATAGTAGAAGTTATTGTGAGGGTCAAAGAACATCTCCCTATTGTCGCCCTCCCCAAGGTCGCGTATGCCGCGCGGCTTTGAATCGGAGGCGTACTGCCTGCCCACATGGTTGGGCACAAAGTCGATTATGGTCTTCAGCCCCGCGTCCTTTGTGCGCTTCACCAGGGCCTCAAACTCTGCTATTCTCGCCGGCACGTCCTCGGCCAGGTCGGGGTCGATATCATAGTAGTCGGTGATGGCGTACGGGCTGCCGGCATGCCCCTTCACCACGTGCGGGTTGTGCCGGGGTATGCCGTATAAGGTATAGTCGGCGTCGTGGGCGTGCTCTATCACGCCGGTGTACCACACATGGGTGGCGCCGAGCTTCTTTATCTCCTTTAGAATCTTGGGAGTGATGGAATTTAGCTTGCCCGAGCCGTTCTGCAGGATTGTGCCTCCCGGCACCGGCTTTTCGCAATAATTCGTGAACAAGCGGGGTATCAGCTGATAAATGATTGGTTTGGTGTTTGTTGCCACGGTGGTTGTGTCTAAGGTTTAGGTATTCCACCATCCGGAGTCTCGCAGCGCTTTGCGGGCGTTGATGTATCCCGTATTGTACACTTTCGTGACTACCTTTAGGTTAAATGCGTTATAATGTGATATTTCGTTAGTTACGATCGAGAGGTCGCACAGGGCCATGTCTTGTTCTTGGTTGGTCTTGGCCATCATGTGGTAGGTGCGCATGGCTATTTCCAGCATCGACGACGGATGCTCATGCTTGAGGACGGGGCTTACGTTTATCCCTATCAGCCGCTCGCACATGCCGCGGATGGTCCATGCAGGCAGGTTGCGCAGAACGCCGCCGTCAACGTATGTCGCGCCATTTATCTCCACGGGCTTGAACGCGATTGGAATGCTGCACGAAGCCCTCATGATCGGCTCTATCGGCCCGTGGTCAAAATACGCCGGGCATGCGTCGTCGAGGTTTGTGCAGCCTATCCTTACGGGTATGGGCAAGTCCTCAAGGTTTTTGTATCCGCCAAGGGCCTCCATGATATGGGCTGTGAATTTCTCTATCTTCAGGATTCCCCCCTTGCCCAGGCCTATTTCGGCGAAGTCCGTAACCTTCTTGTCCAGGAATAGCCTTATGATTTCGTCGGGGCTCATGCCCGCGGCGTACATCACCGCCACGGCCGACCCGGCGCTTACCCCCGCCACTATGTCCGGCCTTAGCCCGGCCTCATGCAGGGCCTTGA
>JAMPBQ010000001.1:172629-212721 GCA_023666615.1 Clostridium sp.
CCAGCTTGCCCGGCTTTCGGTCCGCGGCCAGCTTGCGCGCCTGTTTGCGCCGAGCCGATCTCTGGCCGATGATGTCCTTATGGTAGAACCTCAAGAATCGCCCGAATCCGCTTTCAGATACGCCGCATTCATGAGCCACCTCGGCTATGGTCTTCTCCGTGCTTCGGTACATCTCCATAGCGTGGGCGTATGCCTCGGAGCTCTGCTTTCGCGCGCCCCGGTGGGTGTTGTCGGCGATGCCCAGCCTCCGGCGCAGCTTTTCGCGCATGGGGATTACGTCAGGATAATGCATCCTGAGCTGCGAGGCCAGGGCCGGGCCGTCCAAGCCGAACATTGCCGCCACCTGCGCCACGTTGTATTCTATGTATGCCACATCTCCGCAAGCTTCTATCGCAGCCTTATATTTAAGGTGTGACAAGAGGGATTGTCCCTTTGGAGCCTTCACCTTCAGGCCTCGCATATCGGCGTCATTCTCTTGCAGGCCATAACGGGCCAGGAGCAGTGGGCGGTGGTGCTTCCCGATATGGGAGGCAAGCCCCTCTGCGGTGACTCCGCACTCCCGGGCTATTTCGCGCACGGGGAGAGCGGTGGCGGCATACATTTCCACGGCCTCAGCATACTTTTGCTCTGCCGCCTGCGTCCTCATGGACGCAGGCAAACGTTTTATGATATTTTGGAAACCCGCCCCGGGGTTAGTCAATTCTATCGCTCCATTCATCGCAATCTCCAAGACCCGCTTAAACCGATTTTAACACGATTGTGTTTTTAAGTATCAACTATCTGTGTGCCAGGCAATTAGGGGGGGGGGTAAACCCCTTTGCCGATTATGGTGGCATATCTTTCTTGTCCTATTTTAGCGTCATAAAAATTTAGGTTACTCTAAACAAGAGATACCACCAGCACAATAAATCGGTGCTAGTCAGCGTTATTTGGATGATATGGAATCGGACTTTCTAAACAATTGATGTCAAAATTTAAAAATTTAGGAATCTTGCGCAATTTTTAACTACCAAAATTTGGTCATTATTAGGAATTTGAGTAACTTTGCACTCTGAAATGAGTATCTCTTGTTTAGAGATACTCGCTTTTTTTTCAAGCGCTCTGCGAGAAAAGAGCCGCCCTACAGCGAGGCGATGATTGCGGCGTTTGCCTTGTCCACCACGGAAGTCTCAAGGGAGGCAAGGTAGATGCGGGTAGTTGCCTCGTTCTCGTGGCCCATGCCTTCGCTGATCACGCTAAGCGGGAATCCTTTCGCCCTTGCCGCGCTTGCCCATGAATGGCGGGCCACGTACATCGTAAGCGAATCCGGGGCCATCGCCATCTTCGCCACCTCCTTAAGGCCACGGTTGATTTTCTCAGCCATACGCTTGTAGGCGCATCGCTCGTTGCATCCGGCCCGACTGATTATAGGCAATAGGTATTGGTTAGTATTTGTCGGGTATTTGCCGAGTATTTTCTGCATCTCTTCAGTCCAAGCTATTGTGAGACGCTGGCCCGTCTTGCGCCTGCGGTAGGAGATAGCGCCTTCCTTGAGATCGCTTTTTTTCAGAAAGGCCATGTCGACGAAGCTCATGCCGCGCAGGAGGAAACTCAACATGAACATATCGCGAGCGAAATCAAGGGCCGGCGAGGCCGACAAATCCAAATTCCTTATCTTTCGAATGACGTCGAGGGGCAAAGCGCGCTTAGCTGTTTTCTCCACCCCGGTGAATACCCGCCGAAAGGGTCGGCGGTCCTCTATGACGCCATCCTCCACTACGCGGTTGTAGGCCGCGCGAAGCACACGAAGATAGAATGAAATCGTATTGGAGGAGTTTCCCTTGCTTTTGTGCCAGGCCGAGTAGGCCTCCATCATATCGGATGAAACACTGTCCATCATCACATCCTCACCCTTTCGGAACTGCCTAAAGCTGTTAAGAGCCGCGGCATACGTCTCGGATGTGCGTATTCTGCCGTTTCGCCTCAGCTTTACTATCTGCCCCTCCATGAAATTGAAAAGGGAATATTCGCAGGCAAATCGCCTGTACTGGTCTATGATATCATCCACCGTGTGGCAGCCGCCTCTTTCCTCAAGCCTTCTGGCGGTCCTCGCCAGCCGCTCCACATCAGAGCGTATCCCTTGCCGTATGTCTTGAATTAGAGGCAGCCTCCCCATGCCGTTCGCATTCTTCACCATAGAACGCGCCGCATCCCACTCTTCGGGCAGCACGCGATATTCCGTGGTGAGCTGCCTCACCTTTCTTTCGTGTATAATCTGATAAAAAATCACGCCTTCGCGGGAGGACACCGCAGAAGGCCGAAACTTCACTTTTATTGAGGTCATGTATGTTTGAATTTTGTCAGAGTTGGGCAGCAAAGATAGCAAAGTGATGCCGCCCCTAGCGGGTGGCATCACTTCAACCCTTAAAAAATTCAAAACATTGAAACAAAAACATCCCCCGCGAGCATGCTCGCGGGGGATGGATTATTCATCCGCGGGGCGGATGATTGTGCTTTAAGAATGCTTTAGAGCTTGGGGCCGGCGGCTACGAGGGCCTTTCCTGCTTCGTTGTTGGTGTACTTGTCGAAGTTCTTAATGAAGCGTGCGGCGAGGTCGTTTGCCTTGGTGTTCCAGTCCTCAACGTTAGCGTATGTGTCGCGGGGGTCGAGGATGGCGGGATCAACGCCGGGGAGCTCGGTGGGCACTTCGAAGTCGAAGATGGGGAGCTTCTTTGTGGGGGCGTTGAGGATGTCGCCGTTGAGGATGGCATCGATGATACCGCGGGTGTCGCGGATAGAGATGCGCTTGCCGGTGCCGTTCCAGCCAGTGTTTACGAGGTAAGCCTTTGCGCCGCTCTGGTCCATGCGCTTAACGAGCTCTTCAGCGTATTTTGTGGGGTGGAGCTCAAGGAAAGCCTGGCCGAAGCAAGCCGAGAATGTGGGAGTGGGCTCAGTGATGCCGCGCTCTGTGCCGGCGAGCTTAGCGGTGAAGCCGCTGAGGAAGTAATACTTTGTCTGCTCGGGAGTCAGGATTGAAACGGGAGGCAGCACGCCGAATGCGTCGGCTGAAAGGAAGATTACGTTCTTAGCCGCGGGGCCTTCGGAGAGGGGGCGCACGATCTTCTCGATGTGGTCGATAGGATAAGAAACGCGTGTGTTCTCGGTCACGCTCTTATCAGCGAAATCAATCTTGCCTTCGGCATCAACGGTAACGTTCTCCAGGAGGGCGTCGCGGCGGATAGCGTTGTAGATATCGGGCTCGCTTTCCTTATCGAGGTTGATAACCTTAGCATAGCAACCGCCTTCGAAGTTGAATACGCCTTCGTCGTCCCAGCCGTGCTCGTCGTCGCCGATGAGGAGACGCTTGGGGTCGGTGGAAAGAGTGGTCTTGCCGGTGCCTGAAAGGCCGAAGAAGATGGCTGTGTTCTTGCCTTCCATATCGGTGTTGGCTGAGCAGTGCATTGAGGCTATGCCCTGGAGGGGAAGGTAGTAGTTCATCATAGAGAACATGCCCTTCTTCATTTCGCCGCCGTACCATGTGTTGATGATAACCTGTTCGCGAGAGGTGAGGTTGAAGACAACGGCTGTCTCGCTGTTGAGGCCGAGCTCCTTGAAGTTGGTGAGCTTAGCCTTTGAGGCGTTGTAAACGACGAAGTCGGGGGTGAAGTTCTCGAGGTCCTCAGCTGTGGGGCGGATGAACATGTTTGTAACGAAGTGAGCCTGCCAAGCCACCTCAACGATGAAGCGAACGGCCATGCGGGTAGCCTTGTGCGTGCCGCAGAAGCCGTCGACAACGTATAGCTTCTTGCCGGAGAGCTCTTTGAGGGCGAGGTCCTTGCAAGCGGCCCAAGCCTCCTGGGAAGCGGGCTTGTTATCGTTCTTGTATTCGGGAGTAGTCCACCACACGGTGTCCTTGCTTATGTCATCCATTACGATGAACTTGTCTTTGGGGGAGCGGCCAGTGTAGACGCCGGTCATAACGTTAACGGCGTTCAGCTCAGTGTTTTGGCCTTTTTCGTAGCCTTGGAGAGCGGGGTCAGTTTCGTCAACGAACAGCTCTTCGTAGGTGGGGTTGTAGATAACCTCGGCCACGCCAGTGATGCCGCGCTTGGCGAGGTCTTCCTTTACGCCTGCCAAGCGAGCCTTCTTGATTTCTTCAATTTTGCTCATGATTGATAGAGTTTAAATTGTATAGAGAATGATATTGATTCCTACTAAACATTTTATACGGCAAAATTACGAAATTTGCGTGAACTTTTAACAAAAAAACGGCACGATTTTTGCCGTTTTTTTTTAAAGTTAGCTAAATGGGCGCTTTCAATTGCCAGGCAGAATCGAATCAGCATCTATGGCCTACAGCATCAACATATAATGCGAACCCGTACACCACGCAAATAGCCGCACTGGTTTTGCATAATTTAAGTCAATTATCCGCACTTTTTATCCTAAAAACTCGCATTTTAGCCGCACTAGCCGAAAATTATCGCTATATTTGCAGTAATTTTCTTTAATCTCTAATAGACAATGACACAGACAATAATAGAACAAGTCCTTTTGGATCAGCAAGAAGAATTGTCCTCTATGCGTGAAGACAGATTGGTTTCAAGACCCCAAGAGGAGATGATTGACTTAAACAGCAAGCTGGCTCAAGTCGTGATTGGCGTCCGCAGAAGCGGCAAATCCACTCTCTGCTTCAATGCTTTGGAAAAAGCTCGTGTGAGGTACGCTTACGTCAACTTTGACGATGAACGATTGTCCACTCTTAAAGCTAACGACTTAGACAAAGTGTTAGAGACGCTGTATAGAATTTATGGGAAATTCGAGCATATTTTCCTTGACGAAATTCAGAATGTGGAGGGATGGCCGCTATTTGTCAATCGTCTATTGCGTCAGAGATTGCATCTCGTAATAACAGGCAGCAACGCCAAGCTTCTCAGCAATGAACTATCATCCCATCTTACGGGCAGGCACCATACTATCGAACTTTTCCCTTTCTCGTTCAAGGAATGGTGTGATGCTAAGAACGTAGAATACGGCCGTCTTACCACTCAAAACCGCGGATTGCTCGCTAAATCCTTTGATGATTATCTGCATTGCGGGGGCTTTCCGGAGCTAATACGCGGCGAAAATGCGCGATCTTACATTAACACGCTGTTTAATGATATCGTAACCCAAGACATCCAGCATCGCTTTAAAATCCGCAACATCGATGAGCTAAAGAAATTAGCAAACCACATTTTAAATGAAGCTCCGAATTGTTTCAAGCTGTATTATTTGATGGATATTTGTGGAATAAAAAGCGACCATACTATAACGAAATACCTGTCTTATCTTTCTCAAACATATCTTATATCTTCTTTGAGCAAGTACTCGCCCAAAAGCAGGCAAAGAACCCGCAATGAAAAATATTATGCCATTGACGTTGCGTTTATGGACAAGCGTGAAAATGCCTTTGTCGGCGAAAATCTCGGGTGGCGCCTTGAGACGATAGTGTATCTTGAACTGAGGCGAAGATACCCTGCAGAACAATATGACATCTATTATTTCAGTGATAGGAATTCTGAAGCCGACTTTGTTGTATGCGAAGGCAATCACGCGTTAGGCGTGTACCAAGTGTCATATGACATATCATCAGACAAGACTAAGCGTCGTGAAATAAAAGGATGCCTTGCAGGCTCAAAAGACACCAAATGCGATAACATTTTTCTAATCACTGACCACGAAAGAGACACGATAGTAACCCAAGGCAAGACCATAAAAGTCATACCGGCCTACGAATGGCTGACCGACCCGCCGACAAACAATAAATAGGGATATTCTTAAAATACCCCTATTTATGAAATACACCCGAAAGACATCGATTAGAAATGGGAGGAGCCGTCAAAGCAGTGGGTGCAGATGCGGCATTTGGGGAGGCCGATTGCCTGGACGAGGTCTTCAATGGTGCTGAATTTTAGGGAATCGAGGCCGAATTTGTCGGCAATCTTCTGGACCAGGGCGTTATACTCGGGCGAGCCGGTTGTGGCGTAGGCCTGAAGGTTTTTGTTGGGGTCGCCTTCGAGCTCTTCGATGATTCGGCGCGTAATGAGCTCCATATCAGACTTTGACGATGTGAAGCCGATGAAAGGGCAGCCGTAGATGAGCGGGGGGCAGGCGATGCGCATGTGGACCTCCTTGGCGCCGGCGTCGAAGAAAGTCTTGACGTTGTCCTTTAGCTGGGTGCCGCGGACGATAGAGTCGTCGCAGAATGCCACGCGGCGGCCTTGCATCATGTCGCGGTTTGGGATTAGCTTCATTTTGGCCACGAGGTCGCGGCGGCTTTGGTCGGAGGGCGTGAAGCTTCTGGGCCATGTCGGGGTATATTTTGCCACGCATCGGCGATAAGGGACTCCCTTTCCGCGGCTGTATCCCATGGCCATTCCGGTGCCGGAATCGGGGATGCCGCAAACGCAGTCGACCTCGGTGTCATCACGCATTCCCATCAATTCGCCGCTGACATAGCGGGCCTCGTCAACGTTTCGCCCCTCGTAGGTTGATACGGGGAAGCCATAGTAGACCCAGAGGAAAGAACAAACCTGCATTTCAGAGAGGGGCGGGGCGAGCTGCTCGACGCCGTCGGCAGTGACCTTCACGATTTCGCCGGGGCCGAGGTCGCGCACCGTCTCGTAGTCGAGATTTGGGAAGGCGGTGGTTTCGCTAGTCAGGGCGTATCCGTCGGGCTTTCGGCCGATGACGATTGGGGTGCGCCCGAGCTTGTCGCGTGCGGCGATGAGGCCGTCGGAGGTGAGCAAGAGCATTGAGCAAGAGCCTTTGATGCGCTCCTGGGCGTATCGGATGCCGGCGGCGAAATCCTCTCCCTCGTTAATGAGGGTGGCCACCATTTCGCTGGGGTTAGTGTTGCCGGAGCTTGTCTCGGCGAAATGGACATGGTTGGCGAGCATATCCTTTTCAAGCTCCTCCATGTTAGCGATTTTCGCGACGGTGACGATAGCGAATTTTCCCAAGTGGGAATTAACGACGATTGGCTGAGAATCGTTGTCGCTGATAACTCCGATGCCAAGATTGCCGCTGAATCTGGAAAGAATGCCCTCAAACTTTGTGCGGAAATACGTGTTTTCCAGGCTGTGAATGCTTCTCACAAAGCCGTCCTTGGGGCTGTATGTGGCCATGCCGCCCCTTTTTGTGCCAAGGTGAGAGTTATAATCCGTTCCGTAGAACAGGTCGTTTACGCAATCGCGCTTAAGCGCGGCGCCAAAAAAGCCACCCATAGATTTTTACCTTATGTTTTGAAAGCGCAAAGGTAATGAAATTTTCTGTTACGGCGAAATATGGCGGGATGGAAAATTTCCAAAAAAATCAGAAATAATTGATTTGAATGGCTTATTGTCTTAACTTTTTGTCTTAACTTTGCGGGAGGAAATGCGCTGATTGAAATTGCGGAGGGGAGTTGGCGGAGGGCGATGTTTCTCGGATTTCCGCGGAGCTTCACGGAAAAAATTTATTTTTTTTGAAAAATTTTTTCAAGATAACGGTGAAGAGACTGCTTCAGCCCTTAACTTTGCAGAACGAGAATTAAGATTGATTGACGAAGAAACGGAATTACAAAATACAAATCGCTAAAATACAGACGAAATGAAAGGCATTGTACTGGCCGGCGGCTCCGGCACAAGACTATATCCGATAACGAAGGGCGTGAGCAAGCAGCTTCTGCCTGTGTTTGACAAGCCAATGGTGTACTACCCTATCTCGGTGCTGATGCACGCCGGGATACGCGACATCCTCCTAATCTCGACGCCGCAGGACTTGCCCTCGTTTAAGCGCCTTCTGGGCGACGGGAGCGACTATGGCATACGCCTGCAATACGCTGAACAGCCATCGCCGGACGGCCTTGCGCAAGCCTTCATCATCGGCGAGGAGTTCATAGGCGACGACAGCGTATGCCTTGTGCTTGGCGACAACATTTTCCACGGCAACGGGCTGACACAGCTTCTGCATCAGGCGGTGGCTGACGCTGAGGATAAGGGGAAGGCTACGGTGTTCGGCTACTGGGTGAAGGACCCGGAAAGATATGGCGTGGCGGAATTTGACGCGGAGGGGAATTGCCTGAGCATTGAGGAGAAGCCGAAGAGGCCGAAGAGCAACTATGCAGTGGTGGGCCTGTATTTCTACCCGAACGAGGTAGTGGAGATCGCTAAGACGATCAAGCCGTCGGCGCGCGGCGAGCTTGAGATTACGACGGTTAACCAGGAATTCCTGGGGCGCGGCGAGCTTAAGGTGCAGACGCTAGGCCGCGGATTCGCATGGCTTGACACGGGGACACATGATTCGCTGAGCGACGCCAGCACGTTTGTGGAGTGCATAGAGAAGCGCCAAGGACTGAAGATAGCGTGCCTTGAGGGGATAGCCTACGGCAACGGGTGGATTTCGACGGAGAGGCTTAGGGAGCTGGCGGCGCCGATGGCGAAGAATGACTATGGGCAGTATTTGCTGCAGATGGCGGAGGAGGAGCTGCGTACGCCTATGCTGTGACTGCATTGATTTAGCCACGGAATTTGTTGATGGGTGGAGCTTACCACGGATTTCACGGATTCCACGGATTTTTATTTCACCGATGCTGTTGATGGTGGGAGTTTACCACGGATTTTGTTTATTTTTTAAAAATTTGAGAAGATGGAGGTTTTTAAGACGGATATTGAAGGGGCGCTGATACTGGAGCCGAGGGTATTTACAGATGCCCGGGGATATTTCTTTGAGAGCTTCAGCGAGCGCGATTTTAAGGCGCATGTTGGCGAAACGGCCTTTGTGCAGGACAATGAGAGCAAGTCGCAGTACGGCGTGATGCGCGGGCTGCATTTCCAGGCGCCGCCCTTTGCGCAGGCAAAGCTTGTAAGGTGCGTACGGGGGAAGGTGCTGGATGTGGCGGTTGACATCCGCAAGGGGTCGCCCACGTATGGGCAGCACGTGGCTGTTGAGCTTAGCGAGGACAACCATAGGCAATTTTTTATTCCGCGAGGATTTGCGCATGGCTTCAGCGTGCTTTCGGATGAGGCGATCTTCCAATACAAGTGCGACAATTATTATGCTCCGCAGGCGGAAGGCGGCATCAACCTCATGGACGCATCGCTTGGGATAGACTGGCGCGTAGACCCGTCGAAGGCCATCTTGAGCGAAAAAGACCTGCGCCATCCAGATTTCGCGAACTTTGACAGTCCTTTTGTGTTTTTAAAATAATTGTAAAGGATTTAAGACAAAAAGGAAAACGAGATGAAGAAGATTTTATACTTTCTGACGATAGCGTGCGCCGCTATTTTCGCGGCATCCTGCGCAAAGGAAAAGGCGGCTGAGGGGCCTAAGGTGGAGAAGCACACCTACCTCTACGCCATCAAGGGCGATGATTCGCTCTATGTAGACAGATATTCAAAGGCGGACACCGCCCAGCAGCCGGCGCTGATATTCGTGTTCGGCGGCGGATTCAAGGGCGGCAGCCGCTCAAATCAGGAGTATATGCCCTTCTTCAACTTTATGGCCGAGAGAGGCTATCAGGTGATTTCGATAGATTACCGCACAATGCTGTCGCGCATCAGCCCCGATTCCCTGAAGACGCCCATAGGATTCGTGGGGGCATTGCAGTGCGCGATTGACACGGCTGTTGTCGACCTCTACGACGCCACGGCCTTTGTGCTGAACAACACGGCGATATGGGGCATTGACAAGGACAGGATAGCGGCCTGCGGGTCAAGCGCCGGCGCCATCACGGTGCTCCAGGGGGAGTTTTACCGAGCCAACGGGCTGCCGATTGCCAAGCGCCTGCCGGGGACATTCAATTATGCCGGCATAATCTCGTGCAGCGGCGCCATCGCATCGCCAACGGCTCCGGCCTGGAAGCATAACCCATGCCCAATAATGCTATTCCACGGCGACGCTGACAATGTGGTGCCTTACAAGGAGGCGGCGATACCCGGAGTGGCGGGCCTATGGGGATCGGCGACGATAGCGGATGAACTTAAAGGCCAGCGGGCGTCATATTCCTTCACCACAATAGAGAACGCCGCGCATGAGGTGGCTGTGGACGCGTTTGTGGATTATCCTTATGTGATGGAACAGTTCTTGCAGACACAGGCTTTTGGCGGCAAGGAGCTGCAAGCGACGTCGACGATAAGCGATATCCACGCCAAGGAGAAGAATAAGGAGTTTGGGCTTGGGGATTACATAAAGAGCAATATGTAAGAGGCGGCAGACTGGATTTGCCGCAGGCGCTGAAAAGATTTGCAAAAAGGGAGGACAAATGCTGTAACCACAACGACGCCTCTACGAGGCTTTGGTGTGTTTTTTTACTACTTCCTACAATTTGATGAGGGGGCGTGGATTGGGGATTGGGGAGGGATTGAACTTGGGGAGAAGGGAGGCGGGGGCGCATGGGGTTGGGGCCGGCTGGAGGCCGGCGAGGTGAGCGATGAGGCCGATAATTTCTTCGGGGGCGCGGGTTTTGCGCAGTTCCTCCATGCTTAGGCTGCGGTCACGCTTTGAGAGGCGCTGGCCTTCGGAGTTGCAAATCAGGGGGACATGGGCGTAGCGGGGGCGCGGCCATCCAAACAGGTCGTAGAGATAACTTTGCTGGGCGGCTGAGAGCAAGAGGTCGCAACCCCTGACCACCTCAGTGACGCCCATAAGGGCATCATCGACGACCACCGCCAATTGATAGGCCCAACCGCCATCGGCCCTACGCAAGACGAAATCGCCGCAGTGCTTTGCCAAATTGACCTCTTGACGACCGAAAGCGTCATCCTCCACATAAATAATTTCATCTGGCACATATAGGCGCCAAGCGCCGATGCCATCGGCGGAGGCGGGGAATGGGGGCTGAGGGGCGGGACGGCATGCGCCACCGTAGACGATGCGTCCGTCAGATTCATGCGGGGCCTGCTGGGCCAAAATGTCGGCGCGGCGGCATGCGCAGCGGTAGAGCAATCCACGCTCCCTGAGCTCGTCGAAATACTTCTGATACACATCGCCACGCGCGCTTTGGCTGTAAGGGCCGGCAGGGCCAATATTGTCCAAGCCGCCTTCATCCCAATGAAGCCCGAGCCAACGCAAATCATCCTCGATAAGTCGGGCATACTCCAGCTTAGACCTTTGGCGGTCAAGATCCTCAATGCGTAGAAGCCACTTTCCGCCCTTTGACTTGGCTGAGAGCCAGGAAAGAAGGGCGGAAAAGACATTGCCAAGGTGCATCCTGCCGCTTGGCGAGGGAGCGAAGCGCCCCTTAACGAGGTCGGGCGTCATTCCGATTTAGACTTTTTGTTGGGGTCTTCGGGATAGACAATGCGCGAATGGTACATCGTCATCAGTCGCTTAACGAAGGCGGCCTTGATGATGGCGATATCGCGGAAAAGCAGAGGCGAATCATTGTGGAGGCCATCGGCAATCTGACCGTCAATTATACGGTTGACAAGGCCGGAAATGGCCTCGGGCGTATGCTCAGAAAGCGAGCGGGAGGCAGCCTCGACAGAATCGGCCATCATCAACAGCGATGCCTCGCGCGTTTTTGGATTAGGGCCGGGGTATGTGAAGAGCTTCTCGTCAATCTCCTCGCCGGCATGCAGCTTGCAATACGTGAAGAAGAAATACTTGGCCTTCCCCTTTCCATGGTGCTGGGCAATGAAATCCTTAATAACCGAAGGCAATCCCTCCTTATCGGCACGTTCCAGGCCATCCTTAACGTGGCCGATAATAATCTCGGCGCTGCGCTCAGGCGGCAAAGCGTCGTGTGGATTCACGCCGCGCTGATTCTCGGTGAAGAAATTGGGGTTATTAATCTTGCCGATATCGTGGTAGAGCGCGCCGGCGCGCACCAACTGCTCATTTGCGTCAATCTTCAGGGCGGCGTCAGTGGCGAGATTGCTGACGGCCATAGAATGCTGGAATGTGCCGGGGCACTGCTGCGAAAGCTCACGCAGGATTGGATTATTAGTGTCTGTGAGCTCGATGAGCGTGACAATCGACACAAACCCGAAGCTCCTCTCCACAGCGACCATCAAGATATAGGCCATAGAGGCCAATGCAGCGCTCACGCCCAAGCTAATCACCATCCGCCACTGGAAGCCGGAGGCATTGCCATTC
Organism: Clostridium sp.; assembly: GCA_023666615.1. GTDB lineage: Bacteria > Bacteroidota > Bacteroidia > Bacteroidales > Muribaculaceae > CAG-873. The sequence continues at coordinate 184,729 of JAMPBQ010000001.1, forward strand.
AACATCAGCTCGATGGCAACATATCCACAAATATATGCCAAAAAGACATAGATTGAAGTGCGCAAGAGCTGCGAACGCTTGGCCAGCTCGGTAAGGGAATACGTGGCGGCGATGGACGCGGCAAGCTGCAGGAAAATAAATTCCAGGGGGAAAGAAACGACGCCCGCGCAAAGAACCACCAACACCAACGAAGTGAAAATGGCAGAAGGGGCATCGAAGAACACAATCATCAGCACAGGCACAATGGCGAACGGCACGAGATAGATGCCGCTGTCGAAATAACGGTCAAGGCCCACGCCAACGAGGAAGAAAAGCGTAATCATAATGAGCACGAAAGCCATGGCCTGGCGACTCTCCCAAATCTTCGGCTCGGTGAATCGGAAGAAAGTCATCAGCGAGGCGATGGCGATGGCCACATACAGGAATTGGCCGAACCACATAAGGAGCATGCTGCGCGAGCCGCCGGAGACCTTTTCGTCAATCATCCGCTCATACGTCTGCAGGTTAGTGAAATCCTGCGACGAAATAACATTTCCCTTATCAATAATGGTTTGGCCCTGCTGAATGACGCCGCTAATGACGGCGCCCATGCGCACGTTGAGCTGATTGAGCTCATCGGCGTAGAGCCTTTCAGAAGTAGAACGATTATATGCGATGTTGGGCTTGATCACCTCCTCCAGCTTTTCAGATTCAATCCACTTTTCGGCGGAAACGGAATCGGCGTCGATAGAGCCATCATCGTCAATGACCGAAGCAATGTATCGCGAAAGGAGGCTAGGGGTGGTGATGGGGCCGCCAAGCTTCTTGCCCACGATGTTATCCTTTTGCAGGCGGACCTGGGCGAGCGAGCCATCGGAAACGCGGGCGGCATAGGAATCGTCAATCACATAGCCCTTATAGGCATTTTGCAATAGGGCCACGGCACGCTGGCGCATGCGCTTGAGATTTTCCGAGGGCTCCATGGCGGCATCCTGATGCGACCACTTGGCCAGGAGCTCTGTTACGACCTCCTTCGAGGCATCGGGCTGAGGGGTGAACACCGGCACGAAAATGCGGTCGAGCGAGTCGCGGACAGCCTTCATTGTAGCCGTATCAGGGCGAATGGGTATATCGAAGGGGGCAATGAGCTTGGCGTAATTCCAAGGGCGTCCCTGCTCATACTTATAGTGAGTGCTTTCAGGATGCGGGAAAAAATAAACGATAATGGCTGTGGCGATCAAGCTCAGAATCGTATTGAAGAGAAGCTTGTTTTTCATACGGAAGCGGATATTAGCGAATCATTCCTGATTCCAATTCTGTATGCGGTTTGCGGCCTTCACACCATCAATTTTCTTGACTTTAGCGCAGAGGTCCTCAACGACATGGGCATCAGCCACTCTTACCCACAAATCGCAGTTGAATACTTCATTGTCGGCCTCAATGTTTAGCTTTCGCAAATCCATATTAAGGTGCATGGAAATCATTTGCGTCAGCTCTTGCAGGATGCCGTGGCGGTCAATTCCCTCGATGTGGACATGGGCAAGGAATGTAGAACCGACGGCATCCCATTTGGCGGTGACGATGCGTGGACCATAGCTGCTCTTCAGGAGCATGGCGCGTGGGCAAGTGAGGGCATGCACCTCCACCTCATTAGAGTTGGTGACGAATCCAAGTACATCATCGCCGGGAATAGGCTGGCAGCAATCAGCCATCTTATAGTTGGGGTTGCCGTTCTCGTCGATTCGGAGCACGTAGGTCTCCTTCATATTGATTTTCGGACGTTCTTCGGCGAGAGGCTTGGGTGCGTCGTCCTTATCCTTCTTCTTGCCGATGGCAAGGAGCTTTTTGAGGAAAGAGTCGGAGGATTTTTCCGAGACACGCTTCAGGGTCTTTAACACATACTCGTTGAGCACGACCTCCTCGCTGCCAAGCTGATAGCAAAGCTCCTCCATATTCGGGACGTGGAACAGGCCGAGGAGCTTGGTGGAAATCTCGTTTGTCTCCTCGATGCCGTTCTCCTTTAGGAAATCGTCGATGATGGCCTTACCCTTCGCCACGATTGGCTGGCGCGTCTTTAACAAGGCCTTGCGCAGACGCGTTTTAGCCTTTGCCGTGGCGAGGAAATTCATCCATTCCGGCTGGGGCTTTTGCTGCTGAGAAGTGAGCACCTCCACCTGGTCGCCGCTCTTCAGGACAGTGCTGAGCGGAACAAGCTTATGGTTAACCTTTCCGGCTATGCATTTCGAGCCCAGGTCGCTGTGGAGGGCGAAGGCCACGTCGAGGACAGAGGCGTTGGAGGGCAGAGTGAGAAGCTCGCCTTTTGGGGTGAAAACAATAATTTCAGAGGCGAACAGGTTTAGCTTGAGCGTATCGAGGAAATCAATGGCCGATGGCTCGGGGTCATCGAGAATGTCCTTAATGGTCTGCAGCCAAACTGTGAGCTCCGACTCCTCGTCGCCCTCACCTATTTTATATTTCCAGTGGGCGGCGAAGCCCTTTTCGGCGATTTCGTCCATGTGGCGAGAACGAATCTGCACCTCCACCCAATTGCCGTCAGGGCCCATGACGGTAAGGTGCAGGGCCTGATAGCCATTCGCCTTCGGCGAGCTGACCCAATCGCGGGTACGCTCGGGGTGGAGCTTATAGATGTCAGTGATGGCGCTGTAAATGTTCCAGCAAATCTGCTTTTCCTTCGAAGGATCATCGCAATCAAAGACAATGCGGACGGCATATAGGTCGTAGACCTCGCTGAAGGGTATGTGCTTTTTCTCCATCTTTTTCCAGATGGAATATACCGACTTCACCCTAGCCTTTGCTTCATACTTCAGGCCCATATCCTTAAGGCGCTGGTGGATTGGCAGGGCAAACCTTTCGTAGACATTGGCGCGGTTGGCCTCGGATTCGGCGATTTGCCTTGAAATAGTCTCGTAGGCGGCGGGGTGCTCGTACTTGAATGCCAGGTCCTCGAGCTCGGTCTTTATGGCGAAAAGGCCAAGCCTATGAGCCAGGGGGGCATAGATGTAGAGAGTCTCGCCGGCGATCTTGTACTGCTTGTTTGGCGCCATGGAGCCGAGGGTGCGCATATTGTGTAGGCGGTCGGCCATCTTGATGAGGACCACGCGTATATCCTCGCTCATGGTGAGAAGGAGCTTGCGGAAATTTTCGGCCTGGGCGGAGGCCTTGTCGCCGAAAATGCCGCCGGAAATCTTTGTGAGGCCGGCGACGAGCTGGGCGATCTTAGGGCCGAAGTGGCGCTCAATGTCCTCGACGGTGTACTCCGTGTCCTCGACGACATCGTGGAGGAGGGCTGCGCAAATGGAAGTAGAGCCGAGGCCAATCTCTTGCTGGGCGATCTTAGCGACGGCGATAGGATGCAGGATGTAAGGCTCGCCGGAACGGCGGCGTATGCCTTTGTGGGCCTCCTTGGCGAAGGTGAAGGCCCGCTCAATGATCTCCACCTTTTTTCGGTGGTTGCTAGCCAGGTATCCGTTGAGGACATCGCGGAAAGCGTCCTCAATCATTTTGTCCTCTTCGGGAGTGGTGTATTTCGCTGCAGTATCCATATTCTCCAAGATTTTACGCGGCAAAGGGCGCCGCGACAGCCCAACAGAAAGAAAGCACGCAATATTAAACGCAATATTACGCGAAAATAATGAAAATTTCCCTAATCCACAAATTTTTCTTTGCGCCTTTACCAAAAAAGAATCGCCCTGACGGGAGAGCCAGGGCGATTCGAATATTTTCTATCCAATTATTTAAGGGCGTCTTTAACGGCGTCGTTGGGCACCATTTCCTCTTTGAAGATGTAGGCGCCAGTCTTGGGCGACTTCACCATCTTAATAACCTTGCTGTAGGTACGGCCCTCGCCTTTCTGCAGAGAGGCCACTGTTTTCTTTGCCATATCTCAGTATGAATTATTTAATTTCTTTGTGTATGGTCATGCGCTTAAGGATGGGGTTGTATTTTTTCAACTCCAGGCGCTCGGGGGTGTTTTTGCGGTTCTTAGTTGTGATATAGCGCGATGTACCGGGCATACCGCTAGCCTTATGTTCGGTGCATTCGAGGATAACCTGCACTCGATTGCCTTTAGCTTTCTTTGCCATAATTAGAAACCTATGATTTTAATGTCCTTATCAGTGATATATCCCTTTTCGGCAGCCAAGTTTATGGCAGTGTTAAGGCCGAGCTTGTTGATAGTGCGAAGCCCTTGAGCTGAAACAGTGAGGGTGATCCAGATGCCCTGCTCAACCCAATAGAACTTCTTGTTGAATAGGTTGACGTTGAATCTGCGCTTAGTGTGACGCTTTGAATGCGATACGTTGCAACCAGTAATCGCCTTCTTGCCTGTAATCTGACAAATTTTTGACATGGCTGTTGATGGTTTATCTAGTTTTTGTTATTATTTTTTGTTCGTTTCTCGAGGCCGCATCGCAGCTCATATCGCCAACTGACGCATCATTTCAGCCAGCTTTACAGGAGGGGCCGCAAAACAGAGTGCAAATTAAGCCATTTTTTTTTGGATGACCAAATTTTTTGGGGAAAAGTTGCCGTAAAGGAGTGATTTTGCTTTTTTTGGCTCGCGCAAGGGGGGGGATATTTCTACAGATCGAGGACTTGGCGCTTGAAGGCGATCATTTTGAGGGCCGCCTCGGCGCATTCCTTGCCTTTGTCGCCTACGGGGCCTCCTGCACGGTCGAGGGCGTCTTGCTCATTGTCTACGGTGAGGACGCCGAATATCACGGGGATGTCGCAGTCGGCGTTGAGGGCCGTTACGCCCTGGGTAACGCTCTGGCATACATAGTCGAAGTGGGGCGTGCCGCCGCGGATGACTGTGCCGAATACTATGACGGCGTCGAACAGGGAGGCCTCTATGAGCTGGGAGGCGGCGAATGTGAGCTCTACAGCGCCGGGGACGTGGAAGACTTGGCAATCGGCGCCCTGCTCAGCGAGTTTCTTTTGGGCTGAAGCCGCCATGGCGTCGTTGATGTGGCCGTTCCATTCGGCCGATACGATTGCCACGGATGCCTGGTCTACTTTTGGGGCGGCATTCTGGGGCATATGCTGTTTTTTTGTTGCCATTGTTTTTGTTTTTTGTGGGGGGTATTATATTAGGATGGACAAATGCTGTAACCACAAGACGCCTCTACGAGGCTTACCTCCTTTTTATTATCAGATCCCCAGGCTACGCCTGGGGTTAATCACAATATAGCCTCTACGAGGCTATGACTGAGGGTTTACAACACCTCATTATTCTCAATATTGTCTTTGCGAGGCTTTGGGTGAGTTTTTTCAACAGCCTCAAACTTAACGAAAGTGGGAATTGAACGAAGGCTCAACAATTTTCGGCTGCGCCGCGGCTGACTACGCCGAGGTAGCCGCCATGGTGGCGCTTCGCGTAGTCTTCACGGGTGAATCCGGTGGCGCGCATAGTGTTGACGACGAGCACGTCGCCAATTACGGTCATCATCGTTGTGGAGGTAGTGGGGGTAAGGCCAAGGGGACATACCTCTGGGGCTCCGCCCGTGGGAAGCACGACGTCGGCCTCGTGGGCGACGGGGCTGTCGGGGTTGCCGGTGATGAGGAGGATTGGGATATCAGAGTATAGTCGTCGGCCAAGGTCGATCAATTCGAGGATTTCACGGGTCTTTCCTGAGTTGGAAATCAGCAGGAGGACGTCGTGTGGCTGGAGGATGCCGAGGTCGCCGTGCTGGGCCTCGCTTGGGTGGAGGTATACGGCGGGGGTGCCTGTGGAGGCGAAGGTGGTAGCGATGTTCATTGCTATCTGGCCGGCTTTTCCCATGCCAGAAGCCACGAGCTTTCCGCCCTTGGCGTGAACTCGGTCAAGGATAATCCACACGGCCTTGGCGTAAGCGTCCGTCACGGGAATATTCAGAATGGCCCGGCTTTCGGCCTTCAAAATTTCGCGCATCGAGTTTTCGATGTCGAGGTCTGATATCTTGGTCATGTCAGTGTAGACTCGATTACAAATTTTGTGCATATAAAAGTGCAACCGCAAAAATACAAAATATTCCTGACATAACAAAATCGCAAAAATAACTCTCAAAAATTGAGAGTTATTCGGCGAATTATTTATACACTACCGCGTGAAGATATTTGGCGGGGGAGGGCTAGGGCTTGATGATTTGGGCGATGAATACGATGAGGATTAGGGCGGGGGCTAGGTAGCGGATAAGGAAGGCTATGAGGGCGGCGGAACGGCCGCGGAGGATACCGTGGTTGGTGAGCTCGCCGACGATGAAGCCACGGGGGAGGATCCAGCCAACGTAGATGCATATCAGGAGGGCGCTGATGGGCAGGAGCATGTTGGTGGCGAAGGCGTCGAGAAAATCAAACAGCGGCATGGAGAAAAGCCGCAGGGACGGCACAGCGCCAAGGGAGAGGGAGCAAAGCGCACTGGTGAGGAGCAGGGGAAGCATCACAATAAAGCATGCGGCCTTTCGGGAGAGCCTGAAACGGTCGTGGACGAAGGCGACGGAAACCTCGGCCAATGAAATGGTGGATGTGATGGCGGCCACGGCCAGAAGGAGGAAGAACAGCGCAGACCATAGGGTCGGACAGCCCATGCGCGTGAAAATTTCCGGCATGGTGACAAATATGAGGGTGGTGCCCTCGAGGGATGAAGCGCCATCGCCAATGTGGAAGCTCATCACGGCGGGGAATATTATAAGCCCCATTATGAAGGCCATCATAAAATCGAGGAGGGAAACGGACAGGGCAGTGCGGGTGAGATTTGTGTCGGAGGGGTAATAGGCGGAATACGTCACAAGTATGCCCATGCCAAGGCTAAGAGAGAAGAAGGCTTGGCCCAGGGCGTTGATGAGGACTGCGGGGGTAATCTTTGAAAAATCGGGCTTTAGGAAAAAGGCGAGGCCTTCCGAGGCGTTTGGAAGCGAGAGGGATACAACACAAAAGATGAGCATCAGCACAAAGAGCAGGGGCATCAGGACATTTGACATTTTCTCTATGCCATTGCGGACGCCCATCAGCAGCACGGCGAGGTTGATGAACACAACGACGAAAGTCCAAAACAGAGGAGCCCAGGCGGAGGCCACGTATTGGCCCATTTTCTCGGCAAAGAAATTATTTTCCTGCGCCTGCCCCATAGGCTCGAAGCCAGAGAAAAGGTCGCCCGAGATGGAGTCGAAGAGGTATTCCACAGTCCATCCGGCCACTACCATATAAAATGACAGAATCAAATATGAGGCGACGAGGCCAATGACGCCGGCGATCCACCAGCGGCTCTTAGGGGTAAGGTTCTTAAAATTGCCAACGGAGTCGCTGCGGCCGGCGCGGCCGAGCGACAATTCGGCGAGCATCACGGGGATGCCCAAAATGAATACGCAGGCGATGTAGACTATGAGGAAGGCCGCTCCGCCATTGTTTTGCGCTTCAGCGGGGAAGCGCCACACGTTTCCGAGGCCTATGGCAGAGCCGACCGTGGCGGCGACCACGCCAAGCTTGCTGCCGAAGGTGGATTTATCTGATGACATATTGTGAATATTGCAACCTATTGGATTAATTTTGCTACAAAATTACACAAATTTCGGCATTCCACCAACAAAACAAAGCTAAAATTAGACTTAAATAGCGACGCTTGCAGCTATTCTTTATGGCAGAGGGGCCAAATCGAAGAAACTTTTGCGGGAGAGGGCAGCTAGGTCGGCGCCCTTAAGGGCGTTGAATATTACCGAGGACGTGCCTTCCTTTTCGTAGGGATTTTCCGCTGCGCGGGCGATTTCCGCAGCTTCGGGCGAAAGGGCCCGGCGCAGGCCGGATACGATTGAGTCTTCATCGGAGGCGCAGTCAATCACCGACTTGCCGTGAGCGCGGCCACGCTGACGATCGCCGATGTTGAGGGTGGGCACATGCAATGATGGCGCCTCAATGATGCCGCTGGAGGAATTGCCTATCACAGCCTCGGACATTGATATCAGCGACAGATAACGGCGCATGCCAAGCGATGCGAAGCATGAGCATCGTCCGTCACTGTTGCGGCAATATTCCTCTATGGCTGAGCGAATGGGGTCGGAGCCGGGGTCGGAATTTGGCAGGGTGAAGATTACGCGCAGCTGCGGGAAATGGCTTAGAGCCCGGAGGAAGGCGTCGATCTCTTGCTCGGGGGCGAGCCGGCCAAGGGTGGCGGGATGATATGTGGCCACCACAAAGGGGGAATCGAGCCCAATGCCCAAAGAGACTTCCAACTCGTCCTTTGGCATTGGGACGAGAGACTTGATATTCTCTACTCCCGGGGCGCCGGCCCATACGACGCGTGCCGGATTCTCGCCGAGCTGAATAACCCTGCTACGGTATTCCTCAGTGGCGGTGAAATGCAGGGAGGCCATTTTGGTGATGCTGTGGCGTAGGGCGTCGTCGACGGCGCCTTCCGTGATTTCTCCGCCGTGGATATGGGCGAGGGGGATGCGGCGAAGGAGACACACAACGGCCACGATGAACATTTCATATCGGTCGCCGAGCACCACCACAATGTCGGGGCTGAGCCTTGCCAAAGCGGCATCCATTCCGATCATCTCGGCCGACATGGCGTGGATTGTGGCGGAGGCGTCATCGCCCTTTCGGGGCATGGGCACCTTTTCGTCGATTTGGAATCCATCGGCCTCAATATCCCTGTAGGTGCAGCCATATTCAGGCAAGAGGTGCATGTTTGTGGCTATCACTTGCAGCAGGCAGTCGGCATCATCCCCCACCCTTTTCATTATTGGGGAAAGGAGGCCATAGTCGGCGCGTGTGCCGGTGACGAAGCATATCTTTCTCATAGGCGTATCTGCGAGTCAGGGGGGAAGTCGTCAATGGCGCGGGCGCCTATCACCGATGGCCACAGCATGGGGCTGAGGCCAGTGCCGGGACGCTTTGCGGTCAAGTTGGCATCAGTGAGCAATTCGCCCTTGCGAATGAATCGCGAGGCCACGATGCTCTTGCGGGCCACAGCCTTATTTTCAATTTCTGAATTGGAGACGCGTTTATTGCCATCGCCCAAGGCAAGGTCGATATTCCTAATGGCAGCCACCATAGCGGCGAGCTCTTGGGGAGAGAGCGAGGCCTTGTGGTCGGGGCCGGGGAGCGACTTGTCGAGGGTGAAATGCTTTTCAATGACCGCGGCGCCGAGGGCGACGGCGGCTATGGGGACCTCAATGCCGAGTGTATGGTCGGAATAGCCAACGTCGAGGCCAAGCTTTTGACGCATGTCGAGCATGGCAAGGAGGTTGACGTCGGCCATTGGCGTGGGGTACTGCGTATTGCAGTGCAAAAGGGCAATGTCATCCCTCTTGGCCCCATTCAGAACCAGGGCATCCACGGCCTGCGAAATTTCATCGATTGTTGACATGCCGGTGGACATCACTATTTTGCCGCCGTGCCGGGCGATGGCCCTGAGATAGGGGTAATTCGTGATTTCGCCTGACGGGATTTTCCAAAAGTCCATATGCAAGGAGGCGAGAAATTCCACGCTTGGAAGGTCAAATGCCGTTGAAAGGAACTTCACCCCCCTCTCTCCGCACCGGGCGATTATGGCGCGGTGGTCAGCCTCAGAGAGCTCGAGGAGGCTAAGCATTTGGAGCTGTGTGGCATCGCCATTGGAGAGGCTTTCGCTCTGATAGCGAGCCAATGGAGCCGCGCTTGACACCAAATTTTGCGCCTTGAAGGTTTGGAACTTAACGTAATCAACTCCGGCATCGGCAGCGGCATCGACAAGGCGGAGCGCCATATCAAGGCTGCCGCAATGATTCACACCGGCCTCGGCTATAATCACAGTGCGTCTCTTCATCTTTTCGGGGCTATTTGAAATTGGGAAGCTTGCGCAGGGGGTGACCGGCGTATATGCCAGGGAGCGAGAGGCGGTGATGCACGAGGCAACCTGAGCCCACGACAATGTCGGAGCCAATGCTTACGCCCTGATTTACAACGGTGTTGCTGCCAATGAAAACGCGGTCGCCAATCGAGACGTTGCCATTGATGGATGCGCAGGTGGATATGTGGGTATGCGATCCCACCACACAGTCGTGGTCTACGTTGGCCAGGGTATTGATTATGGAGTTTTCGCCAATTGATGCGCAGGCGTTTACGCAGGCGTTGTGGAGCACTACAGCGCCCTTCCCCACCCTCGCGAAAGGCGATACCCTGGCGGTGGATGCGAGGACCGTGGCCATTTGCGCGCCAATTTCAATAAGCATTTGCCACAAGCTGACACGAAGGGAGGGGTCATTGATTGAGCCAACAGTCACTACAAACTCGCAATCACGGACGTAGGCCTTGGCGTCAAGATCGGAGCCCACCACAGGGACGCCAAGCACGGACGAACCCTTAAGGTCCGGACGATCAAGGATGCCCTTAACCTCACGCCCAGCGCTTAGGGCGGCGTCAATGACGGATTTGCAGTGGCCTCCGCCCCCTACCAATATCAATGGCTTTGTATACATATGAATCAAATTATTGGCAAAGATAAGGCTTTTTGTGGCGACGCACAAATAAATGTCAGGATGGGTTGTAATCAAATTGCGGCTCGGCGGCGATGGAGAGGTCCTGGCTGTCGGTGCGCGCATATGGGCATCCGCCCAATAGGCGCAATGTTTCACCGAGCTTGTCGAGGGTTTCCTGGCGCCGGCGGGGCGTGAGCTCGCATTCCCAAATAGTGATCACTGTCCAACCCTTTGCGCGCAGCTTTATGCCCACTTCAATGTCGCGCCGCTTGTTGCCTTCAATCTTCTTTTTCCAATATTCGGCGTTGGTCTGCGGGGTGTGGGTTTTGTGGGCGGAATGGCCGTGCCAGAAACATCCATTTACGAAGATTGCCACTTTCAGCTTGCGAATTACGATGTCGGGCTTTCCGGGCAATTTCGCCACGCAGAGGCGATATCGATAGCCGAGACTCCACAGGAAACGGCGCACGATAAGCTCCGGCCGGGTGTTTTTCGACCGTATGCGGCTCATGATGCGGCTGCGCTGCTGTGGGGTGATTCTGTCGGCCATAGAAATCAATAATCTGAAAAATCATGATGGAATCAACTCAATCATGATTCATACAGAAAACATAAAAGAATAACGCTTAATTAAAAGAAAGAGCCCGGCCCATTGCCGAGCTCTTCCGATATTTTAGCTTTTGGGGAATCAGTCAGCGAACTTTGCGTTGATGAATTCGCGGTTGAGGCGCGCGATGTTGCTCAGAGGAATGCTCTTGGGGCATTCTGCAGCGCATGCTCCGGTGTTGGTGCAGTTGCCGAATCCGAGCTCGTCCATTTTCTTCACCATAGCGCGGGCGCGACGCTTGCGCTCCACCTGGCCCTGGGGCAGGAGGGCGAACTGGCTCACCTTGGCCGAAACGAAGAGCATGGCCGAACCGTTCTTGCATGCTGCCACGCAAGCGCCGCAGCCGATGCAAGTGGCGGAGTCCATGGCCACGTCGGCCACCTCCTTGGAGATGGGGGTAGAGTTGGCATCGGGAGCGCCGCCGCAGTTGAACGACACGTAGCCGCCTGCCTGCTGGATTTGGTCGAAGGCGTTGCGGTTCACCATAAGGTCGCGAATCACGGGGAAAGCGGCCGAGCGCCAGGGCTCAATGGTGATGGTCTGGCCATCGTGGAATTTGCGCATGTGGAGCTGGCAAGTTGTGATGCCCTGCACGGGGCCGTGGGGATGTCCGTCGATGTAGAGTGAGCACATGCCGCAGATGCCTTCGCGGCAGTCGTTGTCGAAGACCACGGGCTCTTCGCCGTTGTCGACGAGCTGCTGGTTGAGCATGTCGAGCATTTCAAGGAAGCTGCTGCCGGTTGACACGCCGTCGAGATGATAGTTCTGGAAGGCGCCCTTCTCTTTTGGGCCGCGCTGACGCCAGATTCTCAAGTTTACGCTTATAGTTGTTTCCATTTTTGAAATCGAGGTTAGAGATTAAGACTTGTAGTTGCGCGTCTGCACCTTGATTGCCTCATACTTGAGGGGCTCCTTGATGAGGATGGGCTTAGCGGTGTCGCCGGTGTATTTCCAGCAGCTTACGTACATGTAATCCTGGTCGTTGCGGGCGGCCTCGCCATCGGCGGTCTGGTACTCTTCTCGGAAGTGCGCGCCACAGCTCTCGTTGCGGTTGAGGGCGTCGATTGCCATCATGCGGGCAATTAGGATGAAGTCTTCCAGACGGAGGGCCTTTTCAAGCTCGGTATTCATGTCGTCGGCCTTGCCTACGATGCGCAGGTCGGAGTAGAACTCCTTGCGCACCTCCTCGATTTCGTCGATGGCCTTAGCCAGGCTCTGCAGGGTGCGCCCCATGCCCACGAGGTTCCACATAACGTGGCCAAGCTTCTTGTGGATTTGGTCGGGGCTCTTTGTGCCCTTTATGTTCATGAGCTTCTCGATGCGGGCGCGCACGTTCTTCTCGGCCTCGTCAAATTCGGGAGCGTCGGTAGAGAAATGGGGCACCTTGATCTGGTCGCTCAGGTAATTCTGCATTGTGTAGGGCAGGACGAAGTATCCGTCGGCCAAGCCTTGCATCAGCGCTGACGCACCAAGGCGGTTGGCGCCGTGGTCGGAGAAGTTGCACTCGCCGATAGCGAAGAGGCCCTTGATAGAGGTCTGCAGCTCGTAGTCCACCCAGATGCCACCCATGGTGTAGTGGCTAGCGGGGAAGATCTGCATAGGAGTCTCGTAGGGGTTATCATCGCTAATCATCTGGTACATGTCGAAGAGGTTGCCGTAACGGTCGGCCACAGCATCCTTTCCAAGGCGCTGGATGGCATACTTGAAATCAAGATATACGGCGTTGCCGGTGCCTACGCCGTAGCCTGCGTCGCAGCGCTCCTTTGCGGCGCGGCTGGCGATGTCGCGGGGGCAAAGGTTGCCAAATGCCGGGTAACGGCGCTCCAAGTAGAAGTCGCGGTCTTCATCGGGAATATCTGTGGGCTTCTTCTTTCCTGCGCGGATAGCCTCGGCGTCCTCTTTCTTCTTGGGCACCCAGATGCGGCCGTCGTTGCGGAGAGATTCCGACATAAGGGTGAGCTTTGACTGGTCTTCGCCATGCACGGGGATGCAGGTGGGGTGGATCTGTGTGAAGGCGAGGTTGGCCAGATATGCGCCTTTCTTGAATGCCTGGATGGCGGCTGAGCCGTTGCAGCCCATAGCATTTGTGGAAAGGAAGAATGCGCGTCCGTATCCGCCGGTGGCGAGCACAACAGCGTGAGCGGCGTAGCGCTCGATTTCGCCGGTGATGAGGTTGCGCACGATGATGCCGCGGGCGCGTCCGTCAATGATGACGATGTCGAGCATCTCGCGGCGGTTGAAGCTCTTCACGGTGCCTTTCTGGATCTGGCGGTTGAGGCTTGAGTAGGCGCCAAGGAGGAGCTGCTGTCCGGTCTGGCCTTTAGCGTAGAATGTGCGCGATACTTGAGCGCCGCCGAATGAGCGGTTGGCCAGAAGGCCGCCGTATTCGCGGGCAAAGGGAACGCCCTGCTGCACGCATTGGTCGATGATGTTATTGCTGACCTCAGCCAGGCGGTACACGTTGGCCTCGCGGCTGCGGAAGTCACCGCCTTTTACGGTATCATAGAAGAGGCGATATACAGAGTCGCCGTCGTTCTGATAGTCTTTTGCCGCATTGATGCCGCCCTGCGCTGCGATAGAGTGGGCGCGGCGGGGGCTGTCCTGGATGCAGAAGTTGAGCACATTGAATCCGAGCTCGCCAAGGGTGGAGGCAGCCGAGCCGCCAGCCAGGCCCGTGCCAACGACGATAACGTCGAGCAGGCGCTTGTTGGCGGGGTTCACAAGCTTTTGGTGAGCCTTGTAATTGGTCCACTTCTCAGCGATAGGACCTTCGGGAATTTTCGAGTCGATCTGGTACTCGGGGAGCTTGCCGGTCTCCATGTCGGCAACTTCCTTCATGATTGGGGTAGAGTCAATCATACCCTCTAACTTCTTTATGTCTATCATATCTCAGAGTGGATTAATTGTTGGGGACTTCTACTGCCTCTGCCTCTATGACCTCCTCCTCAATAACAGGAGCTGAGGCGGGAGCTTCTTCCTCGATGGTTGGCACCATGGGAGCGTATTGGTTGTAAACGTTCACAATCATTTCAGCCTCGGGAATCTTCACGTCCTTGCAAAGAGCCTGGTATTGCTTAACGATCGGAGCCATCTTTTCGGCATTCTTTATGAGGATGCCCTGCTGGTCGTAGGGGTTCTCGCTCATCTCGGCGTTGATGTCGTCAATCAGAGCCTGCACGTCAGCCTTGATGGCCTCAGCGTATTGCTCCTGAAGCTTGGGGTCGGTAAGATAGTAGTTCTTGTGAGCCTGCACGGTGAAAACGATTGCCTGCGCAACAAAGAGGGCCACTACGATGCTTGTCCACCAGCATCCGATGCATTTCAGGCGATTGATCCACGTGTTGTTGTCCCAGCCCACAGAGTGGAGCATCGACCAGAAGCCATGGTTGAGGTGGAACCAGAGGGCGCAGAATCCGATGATGTAGACTATGGGGGTCCATACTTCGCTGAAGGCGGCCTGTATGAAGAGGGTGCCGAACTGCGGAGCGTATGTGACGCCATTCACGCTATAGTCGCAGCCGATGATTTCCATAAGCTGCATGCGAGCCCAGAACTGAATCAAATGCACAACGAGGAATGCGAGAATCACAATGCCAAGGATGTACATGTTCTTTGACGACCACTCCACTTGGGGCGGACGCGATGTCACGAGGTAGCGGTCGTTGCCGCGAGCCTTGCGGTTCTGGATGGTAAGAACCGTTGCGTAGATGATGTGCAGGATGAAGAGCAGAGCAAGGCCCGCAGATGCGATAAGGGCGTACCAGTTGGCCCCGAGGAACTCACAAATGACATTGTAAGCCGTGGGCCAAACGATAGCCACCGCATTCATCACGCAGTGAAAAGTTACGAATAGGACGAGGCAGATGCCCGTAATGGCCATCACGAACTTACGCCCTATAGATGAGCTTGTTAACCACATAAGATGATTGATTTAAATTAAATTATAGAGTTTGTTTATAGTCTTTCCATCGCGGCGCGTCAGCCGTGAGCGCGTAATTATCCGCAAATTTAGCCAAAAAACCTCAAATTTCAATAAACTTAACTTAAAAAATTTCCGCCTTCAGGAAAAATGGGGAATCCGAATTAACGTTAAAAAAGGTTAAATGATTTGGTGGTTTAGAAAAAAGTTACGACCTTTGCACTACCGAAATATTGCGGGGTAGAGCAGTGGTAGCTCGTCGGGCTCATAACCCGGAGGTCGTAGGTTCGATCCCTACCCCCGCCACTAAAGGGATGCCAAAAAGGCATCCCTAATTTTTTGTCTATGCTACGTTAGCTAGGATGCGCATAAACCATTGTTGCTTCTTGATGTCTATTCATCTTCGCTTGGCGTCTCTACAAAATAAGAGCCCCCGGCCGAGGCTTTCGCCTTTGCCGGGAGCTTTCTTATTTGGAACAGAAAAATTTATTCTGCGGCTGGAGCCTCTGCAGCGGCGGGGGCTTCTGCGGCGGGAGCCTCGCTCTTCTTGCGGCGGCTGCGGCGGGTCTTCTTCTCTGCGGCCTTTACTTCATTGTATGTGGGGTTGTAGTCCACGAGCTCGATGAAGCATGTCTTGGCGTTGTCGCCCAGGCGGTTGCCGGTCTTGAGAATGCGGGTGTAGCCACCGGGACGGTCGCCAATCTTCTGGGCAACGTCGTTGAAGAGCTCAGAAACGGCGTACTTGTTCTGCAGGTAGCTGAACACGAGACGGCGGTTGGCCATGGTATCCTCTTTGCTGCGGTTGATCAGGGGCTCAGCGTAGATGCGCAGCGCCTTTGCCTTGGCAAGGGTTGTGAAGATGCGCTTGTGCATGATCAATGAGATAGTCATGTTGGCCAAAAGCGACTCGCGGTGAGCCTTCTTGCGGCTAAGATGATTAAATTTCTTATTGTGTCTCATCGTTTGTTAGTCTTGATTTAATTTGTATTTGGAAATATCCATGCCGAACGACAGGTTGAGCGAGTTGAGGAGGTCTTCAAGCTCGGTGAGCGACTTCTTGCCAAAGTTGCGGAACTTTAACAGGTCGTTCTTGTTGAAGACAACGAGCTCGCCAAGGGTCTCCACTTCGGCGCTCTTCAGGCAGTTGAGGGCGCGCACCGAGAGGTTTTGGTCCACAAGCTTTGACTTTAGGAGTTGGCGCATGTGGAGCACCTCCTCATCGAATTCTTCGTTTGTGTCGGTCTCAGGCTGCTCCAGCGTGATCTTCTCGTCGCTGAAGAGCATGAAGTGGTAAATCAGGATCTTTGCGGCTTCCTTCAGGGCATCCTTAGGATGGATTGTGCCGTTAGTCCAGATTTCGAGAGTGAGCTTGTCGTAGTCAGTCTTTTGGTCAACGCGGAAGTTGTCGACCACGGCGTTGACGTTTTCAATAGGCGTGTAGATCGAGTCTATTGCAATTACATTGAGCTCGTCATCGCCGGGCTGGCGGTTTTCTTCAGCGCGAACCCAACCGCGGCCCTTGTTGATGGTGAGTGTAATAGTAAAACTTGCACTTGGATCCAAATGACAAATCACGAGCTCTGGATTCGTAACTTCGAATCCGGAAAGCGCCTTGCTGATGTCACCGGCCGTAAACTCCTGCACGCCCTGCACTGTGATGGTAGCCTTTTCCGTTTCGGTGCCTTCTACGGTCTGCTTCAGATTTACCTGCTTGAGGTTGAGGATCATTCCCGCAACGTCTTCAAGCACTCCGGGCACGGTGTCGAATTCGTGCTTCACTCCGTCGATTTTGATCGAGGAGATGGCAAAGCCCTCAAGCGACGCCAGAAGCACGCGGCGAAGCGCTGTGCCCACTGTTGGGCCGTAGCCCGGCTCTAAAGGCTTGAACTCGAATTTGCCGTAAAAGTTGTTGGCTTCCAACATCAATACTTTGTCGGGCTTCTGGAATGCAAATATAGCCATGGATCTTGGGGTTATAAGTTATTACTTTGAATAGAGCTCGACGATAAGCTGCTCCTTGATGTTCTCGGGAATGTCGGCGCGCTCGGGCACGTGCAGGAATTTGCCGGCCTTCTGAGCTTCGTCCCATTCAATCCAGGGATATTTGCTGTGGTTGAATCCAGCCAGGGCGTCAGCGATAACCTCGAGGCTCTTTGAGCGCTCGCGCACGCCGATGATTTGGCCGGGGGCCACTTGGTAAGAAGGAATGCCTACGGTCTTGCCGTCGACAGTGATGTGGCGGTGCAGAACGAGCTGGCGGGCGGCGGCGCGTGTGGGAGCGATGCCCAAGCGGAACACCACGTTGTCGAGGCGGCTCTCCAGAAGCTGGAGGAGGATCTCGCCGGTGATGCCCTTCATGCGCGAAGCCTTGTCGAAGAGGTTGGAGAATTGCTTCTCGAGCACACCGTAGGTGTACTTAGCCTTCTGCTTCTCGCGCAGCTGTGTGCCGTACTCAGATGTCTTGCGGCGCTTGTTGGCGCCATGCTGGCCCGGGGGGAAGTTGCGGCGCTGGAGCGTCTTGTCGGGTCCGAAGATAGGCTCGCCGAAGCGGCGTGCTATTTTGGTTTTAGGGCCTGTATATCTTGCCATTGTTAAAAATAATCAGTTATGCTGGGACTTTCGCCGGCCTCGCCGTCTGGTGGGGATTTACGGCAGGTAGTGCAGCCGCGACTAAGAGAGGTGATGTCTGTAAGTTTAGTCTATTTCACGTTTTTGCCGCAATGTCGGCCATTGCTCGGGGCCTTGGGCTGATAGTCCTGGTTTAAAGAAAGATTTGTTACTAAAAGATTATGCTTTTGCAAAGCAGAGCATCAGTATCCGAAAATCGGGTGCAACTGATATTTTTATACGCGGCGGCGCTTGGGTGGGCGGCAGCCGTTGTGAGGCAGCGGCGTAACGTCTACGATTTCTACGACCTCGATGCCGGCGCCGTGTACGGTGCGGATAGCTGATTCGCGTCCGTTGCCCGGGCCCTTAACATAAGCCTTCACTTTGCGCAGGCCAAGGTCATAAGCGACCTTTGCGCAGTCCTGAGCGGCCATCTGGGCGGCGTAGGGGGTGTTCTTCTTTGAGCCACGGAAGCCCATCTTGCCTGCCGACGACCAAGAGATCACTTGACCCTCAGAGTTGGCTAGGCACACGATAATGTTGTTGAAAGATGAGTGAACGTGAAGCTGGCCTTCGGCGCTGACCTTAACGTTTCTCTTCTTTGCTGCGACTGTCTTTTTTGCCATAGTCTAAAATTATTTAGTAGCTTTCTTCTTGTTAGCAACGGTTTTCTTGCGGCCCTTGCGGGTGCGGGCGTTGTTCTTAGTGCTCTGTCCGCGCAGGGGGAGGCCGATGCGGTGGCGGATGCCGCGGTAGCATCCGATGTCCATCAGGCGCTTGATGTTGAGCTGGATTTCACTGCGCAGGTCGCCTTCCACCTTGTATTCGGTGCCGATGATCTCGCGCACTTTGGCTGCCTGGGCGTCAGTCCAATCCTGCACCTTGATTTCGCCGGGGACGCCGGCCTTCTCGAGGATGGTCTTGGCTGCGCTGCGACCGATGCCGAAGATGTATGTCAAGGCTATGTCACCTCTTTTGTTTTGGGGGAGGTCAACTCCCACGATTCTTACTGCCATAAGTCTTATTGCAAGTTGTTAGGTCTTGAATAATTACAAATGTTATCCTTGACGCTGTTTGAGTTTGGGGTTTTTCTTGTTGATCACGTAGAGGCGTCCCTTGCGGCGCACGATTTTGCTGTCCGGGGTGCGCTTCTTGATTGAAGCTCTTACTTTCATATCTTTTAGTATTGATTGGTTAAGCTCTTGTGTGCGGCCCGGGCGGGCCGCAGGTGTTTACTTGTAGCGGAACGCTATTCGGCCTTTCGACAAGTCGTAGGGCGACATCTCCACCCTCACCTTGTCGCCGGGGAGGATTTTGATGTAGTGCATTCGCATCTTTCCGGAGATGTGGGCGGTGATTTCATGCCCGTTCTCCAGCTCGACGCGGAACATGGCGTTGGAAAGCGCCTCCACTATTGTGCCGTCTTGCTCGATTGCTGTTTGCTTTGCCATATTGATTGCTTTGAGTTAAATGAATCTGTCGCCCAGTGCTTGCTGCACGTAGTCGAATGTTGTCAGGATTTCTGCGCGGTCGCCATGGATGGCGATTGTGTGCTCGTAGTGGGCGGAAGGCTTGCGGTCGCGTGTGCGGCATTGCCAGCCGTCCTGTGAGAACACCACGTTTTTGCTGCCAAGGTTCACCATCGGCTCTATGCAAATCACCATGCCGTTCTTGATGAGGGCGCCGGTGCCGCGTCGGCCGAAATTGGGCACTTCGGGGGCCTCGTGCATGCTCTTGCCGATGCCGTGGCCGCACATTTCGCGCACAATGCTGTAGCGGCGCTTCTCGCAGAATGTCTGGATGGCGTTGCTGATGTCGCCGATGCGCTTGCCCACTTTGCAGGCCTCAATGCCTACGTAGAGGCTTTCTTTGGTGTCGCGCAGGAGCTGCATGACTTCGGGCGCCACCTCCCCCACGGGGAATGTGTAGCAGGAATCGCCGTTGTATCCGTCCTTCTCCACCACCGTGTCGATTCCGACGATGTCGCCTTCCCTAAGCTCGTAAGGGCCGGGGAAACCATGCACCACGGTCTCGTTCACCTCTATGCAGAGGGTGCCGGGAAAGCCTTCATAGCCCAGGCAAGCTGGCTTGCCGCCATTGTCGCGAATGAATTCGTAGGCTATAGAGTCAAGCTTTCGAGTGGTGACTCCGGGCGCAATGTGCTTGGCCACCTCCCCGAGAGTGCGGCTCACGAGGTCGGCGGCCGAGCGCATTTGCTCGATTTCCTGAGGTGTTTTCAGATAAATCATTTAGCTTATAGGTCTCTATATTGCTTTTCCGCTATTGTTAGTATCCCTGGCCAGTGGTGCGGCCCTGGATTTTGCCGTCCTTCATCAGGCCGTCATAATGGTGCATCATAAGGTGCGACTCAATCTGGCGCAGCGTGTCGAGAACGACGCCCACCATAATCAGAAGCGATGTGCCCCCGAAGAACTGGGCGAAATTCTGGCTGATGCCGAACATGCGGGCGAAGGCGGGCATGATGGCCACGATGCCGAGGAAGATTGATCCCGGGAGGGTGATGCGGCTCATGATGGTGTCGAGGTACTCTTCGGTCTTCTTGCCGGGCTTTACGCCTGGGATGTATCCATTGTTGCGCTTCAGGTCTTCAGCCATCTGCTTGGGCCTTACGGTGATCGCAGTGTAGAAGTAAGTGAAGGCCACAATCATCAGGAAGAAGATGAAGTTGTACCAGAATCCGTTGATGTCAGAGAACGCGTGGAAGAATCCGCTGCCGGCCCTTGCCCCAAAGCCCGAGAGGGTGATGGGGATGAACATAATGGCCTGAGCGAAGATGATGGGCATTACGCCTGCGGCGTTCACCTTCAAGGGGATGAACTGGCGGGCGCCGCCGTACTGGCGATTGCCCACGATGCGCTTGGCGTACTGCACGGGCACCTTGCGAGTGCCCTGCACCAACAGCACGGCTCCGATAGTCACCGCGAAGAGGAGCACCATCTCAATCAGGAACATCACAAGGCCGCCCTGGCCGCCGGTGCTTGCGCCCGGAGCGCGAGAGGTGATCTCATAAAGGAATGCCCCCGGGAGGCGGGCGATGATGCCGATAAGGATAATGAAGGATATGCCGTTGCCGATGCCGCGGTCGGTGATGCGCTCACCGAGCCACATGATGAACATCGAGCCTGCGGCCAGTATGATGGTCAAGGAGAGGTAGTTCCAGAATGTGAACTGCTGCACGGCGCCGGCTCCGGCGTTGAGCACCTGGTACTGCATGTTGGCCAGATAGGCCGGGGCTTGCACCACAAGGATCAACACTGTGAGGTAGCGAGTGTACTGCGTCAGCTTCTGGCGGCCGCTTTCGCCCTCGCGCTGCATCTTCTGGAATGAAGGCAGGATCATGCCGAGCAGCTGGATCACGATCGACGCTGTGATGTAGGGCATGATGCCGAGAGCGAAGATAGAGGCTTGGGAGAATGCGCCGCCCGAGAACATGTCGAGCAGCTGCATCATGCCGGTCTTGTTGGTGAAGGCCGACAGAGCCTCGATGGCAGCCGGAGAGATGCCGGGGAGCACCACGTAACACCCCACCCTGTAAAGGAATACAAGGAGGAGTGTCACGAGGAGTCGCTCACGCAGCTCTTCGATTGACCAAATGTTTTTGAGTGTTTGGAAGAATCTCATTTGGTTAGAGTTTTACGATTGTGCCGCCGGCTTTTTCAATTGCCTCCTGGGCGCTCTTTGAGAAGGCATGGGCCTCAACGGTGAGGGCTGCTGTAAGGTTGCCCTTGCCAAGGATCTTAACGAGGCTCTTGCGAGATGCGCGTCCAGCCGCAACGAGCTCTTCCATGCCAATCTTTGTCAGGCCCTTCTCTGTTGCCAGAAGCTCGAGCACTTCAAGGTTGATGGGACGATACTCAATGCGCTGCAGGGGCTTGAAGCCGAACTTGGGCAGACGGCGCTGAAGGGGCATCTGGCCACCCTCAAAGCCAATCTTGCGCTTGTAGCCTGAGCGCGACTTTGCGCCCTTGTGGCCGCGGGTTGATGTGCCGCCCTTGCCCGAGCCCGGGCCGCGGCCTATGCGCTTTCTGGTCTTAACGGACCCAGCGTTTGGTTGCAAGTTACTTAAATCCATAGTGCTGATGATGTTAAGCGTTTGTCACCTCTACCAGGTGGCGAACTTTGTTTACCATACCCATCACCGAAGGAGTGTCCTCCTTTACCACGGTGTGGTTCATCTTCTTGAGGCCGAGCGCGTCGAGTGTGCGCTTCTGCACTGCGGGGCAGTTGATGCGGCTCTTTATTTGCTTGATTTTAATCTGTGCCATGATTGCGGAAGGGTTTTAGCCGTTGAACACTTGTGAGAGGCTGATGCCGCGGTT
This sequence comes from Clostridium sp., assembly GCA_023666615.1. Taxonomy (GTDB): domain Bacteria; phylum Bacteroidota; class Bacteroidia; order Bacteroidales; family Muribaculaceae; genus CAG-873. Next base: position 206,635 of record JAMPBQ010000001.1, read on the forward strand.
GTGCGCAACCTCGATGGGGGAGCGCATCTCGGCCAGGGCCTCGATTGTGGCCTTCACCAGGTTGTGGGGGTTGGATGACCCCTTCGACTTGGCGAGCACGTCGGTAACGCCTACGCTCTCAAGCACAGCGCGCATAGCGCCGCCGGCCTTCACGCCTGTACCGTGGGAGGCGGGCTTGAGGATCACGCGCGATCCGCCGAACTTGGCCTCCTGCTCGTGGGGGATTGTGCCTTTGTGCACGGGCACCTGGATAAGGTTCTTCTTAGCTGCCTCTACGCCCTTGGCGATTGCGGCCTGCACTTCGTTGGCCTTGCCCAGGCCGTAGCCGATGACACCGTTTTCATTTCCCACTACCACGATGGCGGCGAAGGTGAAAGCGCGTCCGCCCTTGGTTACCTTGGTGACGCGGTTGATGGCCACCAGGCGGTCCTTGAGCTCGATATCGTTGGTCGATTTTACTCTATTGTATTTTGCCATTTTCTTTAGAATTTAAGTCCGCCGTTGCGAGCAGCGTCAGCCAGTGATTTTACTCTGCCGTGGAAAAGGTAGCCGTTGCGGTCGAACACCACAGTGTCGATTCCGGCCTCGAGGGCCTTCTTGGCGATGAGTTCGCCCACCTTGGCGGCGGTGTCGCTCTTTGTGCCGGCAGCTTCAAGGCCGCGGCTCGACGCGCTGGCCAGGGTCTTGCCCTGCAGGTCGTCGACGAGCTGCACGTAGATCTGCTTGTTTGAGCGGAACACTGTCATGCGCGGACGCTGAGCTGTGCCGGAAATCCTTCCGCGTATGCGGGTCTTGATCTTAAGTCTTCTTTGTTTCTTTGATACCATGATTGCGGAAGTTTATATTTATTTGGCGCTAGCCGATTTTCCTGACTTGCGGCGGATGACTTCGCCGACAAACTTGATGCCTTTGCCTTTGTAAGGCTCGGGCTTGCGAAGGGAGCGGATCTTTGCGCACACCTGGCCCAGGAGCTGCTTGTCGTCGCTCTCGAGGATAACCAGGGGATTCTTGTTGCGCTCGCTCTTCGTCTCAACCTTCACCTCGTCGGGAAGCTTGATGTATATGGCGTGGGAGAAACCCAGCGCGAGCTCGAGCACCTGGCCGGTGCTGTTGGCGCGGTAGCCTACGCCCACGAGTTCCATTTCTTTGCGGTATCCCTTCGATACGCCTTCCACCATGTTGTGGATCAGGGCGCGGTAGAGGCCGTGCATTGCGCGGTGCTCCTTGTCGTCGGAGGGGCGCGTAACGATTACGTGGCCGTCCTCAACCTTAACGGTGATGTCGGGGTTCACGGCCTGCTGAAGGGTCTTCTTGTTGCCTTTGACGGTGACTACGTTGTCAGCGCTGACTGTAACCTCCACTCCGGCAGGGATTGCGATTGGTGCTTTGCCTATTCTTGACATAATTCTGCGGTTTGGATGATTAGTAAATGTAGCACAGGACTTCGCCGCCTACCTTAAGCTCAGCGGCCTTCTTGTTAGTCATGACGCCTTTAGATGTTGAAAGGATGGCGATGCCCAGTCCGTTGAGGACCCGGGGCATGTCCTTGTAGCCAGTGTATTGGCGCAGGCCCGGGCGCGATACGCGCTTCAGGCCCTTGATTGCGCTCACGTGGTCCTTGGGATCGTATTTGAGCGCGATCTTGATTGTGCCGGCAGGGTTTTCACCCTCTACGAACTTATAGTTGAGGATGTAGCCCTGCTCGAAAAGGATCTTTGTGATCTCTTTCTTCAAGTTTGAGGCGGGGATCTCGACCACGCGGTGGTTGGCCTTTACCGCATTCCTCACTCTTGTCAGATAGTCTGCTATTGGATCTGTCATTTTTTTGATTTGTTAAATTGATTGGGTGAGCCCAACAATATTTAAAATGGAAGCCTGCTGAATCAACGCCCTGGCGCTTACCAGCTTGCTTTCTTTACGCCGGGGATGAGGCCGGCAGATGCCATTTCGCGGAATTGGATGCGCGAGATGCCGAATTGACGCATGTAGCCCTTGGGGCGGCCGGTGATTGAGCAGCGGTTGTGCATGCGGATTGCGCTGGCGTTCTTGGGCAGCTTCTGCAGCTGCTGGTAGATTTCGTAAGCGCTCTCGCCCTGCTTGGCGAGCTCCTTTGCCTGCGCCTTGAGCTCAGCCTTGCGCTGGGCGTACTTTGCCACAAGCTTGGCCCTCTTGACCTCGCGGGCCTTCATAGATTCTTTTGCCATGGGGTCTCCTTATTTTTTGGCGTTCTTGAATGGCAAGCCGAACTCGCGCAGCAGGGCGTATCCCTCTTCGTCGGTGTTCGCCGAAGTCACGAACGTGATGTTCATGCCTTGGAGCTTGCTGATGTTGTCGATGTTGATCTCGGGAAAGATGATCTGCTCGGTCACGCCCAGGGTGTAGTTGCCGCGGCCGTCGAGCTTTCCTTCGATGCCCTTGAAGTCGCGGATGCGGGGCAGAGCCACGCGGATCAGGCGCTCCAGGAATTCATACATGTGCTCGCGGCGCAGGGTCACCATCGCGCCGATGGGCATGCCCTTGCGGAGCTTGAAGTTGGAGATGTCCTTCTTCGACATGGTGGCCACGGCCTTTTGGCCCGTGATGGCGGTGAGCTCGTTGATAGCGTTGTCGATGAGCTTCTTGTCCTGTGTGGCGCCGCCCAGTCCCATGTTGACTACTATCTTCTTCAGGCGGGGCACCTGCATGGGAGTGTGGTAGCTGAATTCTTTTGTAAGGGCCGGGGCGATGCGCTCCTCGTAGTCCTTCTTTACTGTGATATTGCTCATTACTTAATTACCATTCCTGATTTTTTGGAAATGCGCACCTTAGTGCCGTCTTCCTCGACGCGCACCCCGATGCGAGTGGGCTTGCCGCTCTTGGGGTCGATGAGCGATAGCTTGCAAAGGCGTATTGGAGCCTCCATCTTCACCAGGCCGCCCTGCGGGTGCTGTGCGTTGGGCTTCATCGCCTTGGTCACGATATTTACGCCCTCGACGATGGCGCGGCCCTTCTTGCGGTCAACGGAGAGCACGCGGCCGGTCTTGCCGCGGTCTTCGCCCGAGAGGACGTATACTTGGTCGTCCTTCTTTATGAAAATCTTTGCCATTTCTAAAGTTGGTGTTACAAATATTATTAAAGTACCTCGGGGGCGAGCGATACAATCTTCATGTTGGCTGCGCGGAGCTCGCGGGCCACGGGGCCGAAGATGCGGGTGCCGCGGAGCTCGCCGGCGTTGTTGAGGAGAACGCAGGCGTTGTCGTCAAAGCGGATGTATGATCCGTCGGGGCGGCGGATTTCCTTCTTTGTGCGCACCACCATAGCCTTAGAGACGGTGCCCTTCTTCATGTCGGAGCTTGGGATGACGCTCTTGACGGTGACGACGATGATGTCGCCAACGGTGGCGTAGCGGCGTCCGGTGCCGCCAAGCACATGTATGCACAGTACTTCCTTTGCGCCGCTGTTGTCGGCAACATTTAAACGGGTTTCTGACTGAATCATGATTTTACTTCACTTTTTCGATAATTTCAACTAAGCGCCATCTCTTTGTCTTGCTCAGGGGGCGTGTCTCCATCAGCCTTACGGTGTCGCCTATGCTGCATTCGTTCTTTTCGTCGTGAGCGTGGTATTTCTTCGTCTTGTTGACGAACTTGCCGTAGATCGGGTGCTTCTCCTTGTACTTGACGGTGACGGTGATCGTCTTGTCGCCTTTATTGGAGCTCACCACGCCTACACGCTCTTTTCTGAGGTTTCTCTTTACTTCTTCCATAGTTGGGGGCGGGATTATTTGTTGTTAAGTTCGCGCATGCGCAGCTCTGTCTTCACGCGGGCGATCATGCGGCGGTCGGCCGTGATCTTTGCGGGATTGTCAAGAGGTGCGATTGAGTGCTGGATTTTCAGCTGGCGGTAGTCAGCCTCCATCTTTGCCAGGTGCTCGCGCAGGTCAGCGGTGCTGAACTCCTTGATATCTGCTTTCTTCATTGCGATTGTTATACGTTTTGGGTGGGATCGTAGTCGCGCGCTACGACGAATTTTGTGGTTACTGGCAGCTTCTGCGCTCCAAGGCGCAGAGCCTCCTTTGCAACTTCGTAGGGCACGCCCTCGACCTCGATGATGATGCGTCCCGGAGTCACGGGCGCAACGAATCCTTCAGGATTGCCCTTGCCTTTACCCATGCGGACGTCGGCGGGCTTGCGGGTGATGGGCTTATCGGGGAATATGCGGATCCAAATCTGTCCCTGGCGCTGCATGTAGCGTGTCACGGCGATACGCGCTGCCTCTATCTGGCGGCCGGTAATCCATTTGGTGTCAAGGGTCTTGATGCCGAATGATCCGAAAGCCAGCTGGTTGCCGCGCTGGGCTTCGCCCTTCTGGCGGCCCTTCTGCATGCGGCGGAATTTGGTTTTCTTAGGTTGTAGCATTTGTAATTAGCCTTTTTTCGGGTTTAACGATTGTTCTTGGCACCGCGGCGCGCGCCCGAGCGGCGGCCTCCGCCTTGGCCCTGCTGAGCAGAGCGGCCTTCCTTCTGATTTGCGAACGAGGGAGCCAGGTCGCGCTTGCCGTAGACTTCGCCGCGGCAAATCCACACCTTCACCCCGATCACGCCCACCTTGGTGTGGGCCTCTACCAGCGCGTAGTCGATGTCGGCGCGGAGGGTGTGCAGCGGGGTGCGCCCTTCCTTGAACATTTCCGAGCGGGCCATTTCAGCGCCGTTCAGGCGGCCGGAAATCTGCACCTTGATGCCCTCGGCTCCGGCGCGCATCGTAGAGGCAACGGCCATCTTCACGGCGCGGCGGTAAGCGATCTTGCCTTCAATCTGGCGGGCTATGGTCGAGGCCACGATCTGAGCGTCAAGCTCGGGACGCTTCACCTCGAACACGTTGATCTGGACGTCCTTGTCGGTAATCTTGCGGAGCTCTTCCTTGAGCATTTCCACATCCTGGCCGCCCTTGCCGATGATCAAACCAGGACGAGCGGTGCAGATTGTGATGGTGATGAGCTTGAGGGTGCGCTCTATAACGATGCGTGATACGCTGCACTTCTCAAGGCGCTTGCTCAGGTACTTGCGGAGCTTGGAATCCTCGAGGATGGTGTCGCCGTACTTGCGTCCGCCGAACCAGTTAGAGTCCCAGCCGCGGATGATTCCCAAGCGGTTGCTGATAGGATTTACTTTCTGTCCCATACTTATTCCTTGGTTGTTTTGTTGTCGATCGAGTCAACGATCAGGGTTACGTGGTTGGAGCGCTTGCGGATGCGGTAGCCGCGACCCTGTGGAGCCGGGCGCAGGCGCTTGAGCATGGGCGCTGGATTTACGAAAATTGTGGAGATGTAGAGTTCTCCGCTCTCTGCCTTCTTATCGTTCTTGGCCTCCCAGTTGGCGATGGCCGAGCGCAGGAGCTTCTCAAGCACGGCTGCGGCCTCCTTGTTGGAGAACTTCAGGATGCCCAGGGCGCGGAAGCACTCCTTGCCGCGCACGAGGTCGGCCACGAGGCGCATCTTGCGGGGGGATGAAGGTATGTTTGTGAGCTTTGCGAAGGCGATTTCCTTGCGGGCCTCTTTCATTCGGTCGGCTGCGATTCTTTTTCTTTTACCCATTTTTTTTAGTTTTTACAGGTTTTTTGCAAGGTCCCGGGTTTTTACTTCTTCTTGTTGCCGGCATGTCCGCGGAATGTGCGGGTGGGGGCAAACTCGCCGAGCTTGTGGCCGACCATGTTCTCAGTCACGTACACAGGGATGAACTTGTTGCCGTTGTGTACTGCGAAAGTGTGGCCTACGAATTCAGGCGCGATCATAGAGGCGCGGCTCCAGGTCTTGATTACGGCCTTCTTGCCGGTGGCATCCATGTCGGCTACCTTCTTCTCCAGCTTTGCGCTGATAAAGGGTCCTTTTTTTAATGAACGACTCATATTCTACACGATTAATCTTGTTACTTTTTCCTTCTCTCGATGATGAGCTTCGAAGACTGCTTCTTCGGAGCGCGAGTCTTGAGGCCCTTTGAGTAGAGGCCCTTGCGGCTGCGGGGATGTCCGCCTGATGCGCGGCCTTCGCCACCGCCCATGGGGTGGTCTACAGGGTTCATGACGACGCCGCGGTTGTGCGGGCGGCGTCCCA
>JAMPBQ010000001.1:212821-309085 GCA_023666615.1 Clostridium sp.
GCCGGGAAGGCCGCCGCCGCCAAGAGGCGATTTGCGCAGCACTTGCTTGCGCGCGTTGTATGCCGCATGGCGGGCCTGGGCCGCCAATATCACTTTGTCCACAATTGTGCGGGCCTCCTTTGGATGCTCTTCCAGATATACTCCAAGGGCCTCGCTCACCGAGGTTTGCACAGCGCCTATCACCTCGTTATTGCCAAGCTTTGTCTTTGTTTGGCCCTCAAACTGTGGTTCCATCACCTTCACGGAAACAACGGCGGTAAGGCCCTCGCGGAAGTCATCGCTGGATATCTCCACCTTTGCGTTCTTCAGAAGATTGTTGTCCTCTGCGTATTTTTTCAGCGTAGAGGTCAGTCCGCGGCGGAATCCCGTAAGGTGCGTGCCGCCCTCAATCGTATTGATGTTGTTGACAAACGAATACACATTCTCATTGAAGGTGGTGTTGTAGGTAAGGGCCACCTCCACCGGGATGCCGCCCTTCTCAGTGTCGAGATGGATTACGTCATCGATAAGGGGCTCTTTGTTTGAGTCAATGTATTTCACAAACTCGTTGAGGCCTTCCTTCGAATAGAATGTCTCGGTGCGGGGATTTCCCTCGGCGTCAAGCTCGCGCATGTCGGTGAGCGTGAGTGTGATGCCGGCATTTAGATATGCGAGGTCGCGAAGGCGGTTGGCCAAAATTGAATATTCGTAGTGAGTTACAGTGAATATGTTCGAATCCGGCTTGAAGGTGATGCTTGTGCCGGTGCGGTCGCTCTCCCCGATTATAGTCAGCTCGGTAGTGGGCTTGCCGCATGAGTATTCCTGCACGTACGCCTTGCCTCCGCGGTGTACCTCGGCGCGAAGGTAGGTGGAAAGAGCGTTCACGCATGACACGCCCACGCCATGAAGGCCGCCCGACACCTTATATGACCCCTTGTCGAATTTGCCGCCGGCATGCAGCACCGTAAGCACAACCTCAAGAGCGCTCTTATGTTCTTTTTCGTGCATGTCCACGGGGATGCCGCGGCCGTCGTCAACGACCGTGATCGAGTCATCCTCGTTTATCGTGACGCGTATGTGCTTGGCATAACCGGCCAAGGCTTCGTCTATCGAGTTGTCTACCACTTCATAGACCAGGTGGTGCAGGCCTTTTTCCGAAATGTCGCCAATATACATCGCAGGGCGCTTGCGCACTGCCTCCAGGCCCTCTAGAACCTGGATGTTACTGGCGCTGTACTCTTCTTCTATTTCTGCCATATCTTATTATACTCTATTGATAATCATTGATTTAAATATCAACTCAGATAATCCCGCAATTGACGTACAAAGTTACGAAATTTTTCTCAATCCACAAAATTTCCAGCTTCCCTTAATCGCTCTTTTTTGTTAAAACAGCAAAAAAAATGAGCCACAGGCAAACGCCCATGGCTCTATCTATCCATATCCTTGCGAAATGACGCAAGAATCTATTCTCCGCCTATTGTGATGTTAATCAAGTTGACGTTCTTCTTCAGCGATACCACCACTTCTTTCATATCCAGCGTCAGCTTCGACTGCTGAATAGCGTCCACTGTCGCCTTATCGGTTATGCCGTAATTTACTACTATCTGCCCATACTCTCCGCAAGCCGCGGCAATCAGCAATCCGTATCTTCCATCCCGCAATGGCTCTGCGTACGCAAAACCCGCCATATATTGGTTGGAACCGCCGACAATCATCTTCTGGAGCCCTACTCGGTCGAGAATGCCGAACATTTCTCTGCCATTGTCGTAGACCTCTTCCCGGCTTAGCCCCGTGGCCAACACGCTCAACATGCTGTCCACGCTGGCGGAATCAACATATAGAGGCACAGAATCATCTTCCGCCAGGGCACGCATTTTAGGCATTTTTGCCAATTCATTGTATGCATCCCTCAGCGTAAAATCATTTCCGCCTTGCAGCGTCTGCTCAGAAGGGTCATTCGCGTTCCCTACGGAATCAGCCTTAGCCGCATCCCTGCAACCAACGACCATAGCCATAAGCGCCATAGCCATAAAGAAAACCAACTTTCTCATAATAAATTGTTTTTCCCTATATAACACCGTTCTTTCCCATTTGTTCGCTCCGCGCTCGCAAAACGCAAGAGCGATGAGCTGATTTCAACTATTCCGCAGTAGGCCTCATCCGGATCCATCCTTTATCTTGGCCAATTGCAATTCGGCCAAAAGCACAGCGGATTCCGTCTTTTCTTTTGGCTCGTTTTTCGGGCGCCAGGCCACGACAAAACTAACCTTTGCTCCACATACCTCATACCCCTTGTTTTGCCATTCATTGATGCTGGATTGCATCTTTGCCGACAATCTTGCCACGGACGCGCCGTTTATTCCGCTATAAAGCACCCAATCCTTATATTTCAATTCATCACCCCCCTTCAATAAGAGCACATCGTTTTTTCTGCTTCTAAAAAAGTCCAAAACCACATCCCTGTGCGTCAGAAGTATTGACAGCTCGCTTGGCATTTCATATTGCCTCTGGTCAACTGCGTATCTATCCGCGCCTTCACGTCCGAACAAATCTCCATTGGTGTGAATGGACAATCTATTTTTGGCGCGGGTTATTCCCACATAATATCTCCGAAGGGGGGCCGGTGAAAGATCATGGCAATCGTCAATGAGCATATACACATTGTCGAACTCTTTGCCTTTTGCCTTGTGTATAGTTGATACCACAGCATCCACGCCAGACAAATCACAGAAATCCTCCACTGAAGACTCGTAAACAAATTCTTTAAAATCAGATATATATTTATTCCTATTGGTCTTCGAGAACAGCTCTATGCAACGCTTAAGATACTGGTAGCTTGTGCTGTCCCCATACTTTCTTTCCGTCTCACGCACAGCCTCGCTCCATGCCTCATCTGAAATAAACGGCGTGTTTATTCTTTTGCCAATCTGTTTCAAAAAGAATCTTACTTCAGCGATGTTTCCAAAATTGAATCCGTCATTCGACTGAATCAATTTCGCCTTGACCCCACGCTTGCAGAGAAGCGATGTCATAATGGCGGCTTCGCCATTGGTTTGCGTTAGCACGCATGTTGTTCCTTCCGCCTTGTTTGAAAGCATCTCCTGCGCTATTGGCTCATACATGTTCTTTGACGAGTGGCGGGTAATGGACACCAACCCGTCTTCACTTCGCTTTGACACAATGGGACTGCTCTTTATGCGCCTGCCAATCATTCCCAGAAAATTATTGGCATGAGCAACGATATGCCTTGCGGAGCGATAGTTCTCGGTCATTTCTATCAGCCGGCTGCCCGATTCACGCGTAAGCCCATACATGTGCATTGAATCAGATCCCCTGAATTCATATATGTTTTGGTCGTCATCTCCGACCGCTATGACTCGCATCTCTTCATTATTGCGCATCATAGCGCGCACCAAGGAGTATTCCTCCACGCCCATGTCTTGCGCCTCATCGATTACCAAGACAGTCTTTCCTATGCGGCTGGGCTCGACTTCTCCATTGGCAATCATGTCCGCGGCCTTTCCTACTACATCCTTGGATTCTTCAAGGCTGCCTGTCTTCCCCAACAAATCAAATGCGTAGGAATGAAAAGTCTTTATCTCCACAAAGTGCGCCGCATTGCCTATCAGATCCATCAGCCTGGCTTTAAACTCCGTGGCGGCAGCCCTTGAAAAGGTAAGCATCAGCAATTGCTCGTGCTTCACGTCTTCTAACATCAGCAATGACGCCAGCTTATGCACAAGCACGCGCGTTTTGCCGCTGCCGGGCCCGGCGGCCACCACTATGCAGCGTGACGATTTATCCGTTATTATTTCCTTCTGCCTTTCAGATAGGCTCCCAAACAATTGCCTATACTTGCCGGGAGTCAAATTTCTCTCTATCTCGCCAAGTCGGTCCTCCTTGAAATATTTTGATATGAATTTTCTGAAGTCCATGCCAAAATAATCGTTGACGTATTGCAATGCCGCATTATAATCCCGCACCATCAAATTCGCATATTCCCCCACTATATGCACTTGCTGAATCTTGTGCTTATAAAATTCGTTGAGCATGCGGTAATCCTCCTGCTTATAGCGGTATTTGGCGTCTTTTAGGCGTCGGACGCTCATTGCGTTATATAATACCAAAAAGCCTCCATCCAGCTTCAACGCGTTGATTTTTGACAAGTACAGCAATGCCTCCTCTATGTCTGGCAAAAGGACATCCGTTCCGTCTAAAAGCATGCTTTGCGACTTATATTCATTGTACAATTCCACCACAGAGAACTGTATCGCTCCCCCACTTTTTGCCTGCGCCCCCAATGAGCTCAATTTGGCGTATAGCCATTCGATTATAAACCTGCATATGCTGTGTCTTTGGCGAAACCTGCGCAACAATGATTTCAAATCATTTTGCCTCTTCAATTCAAGGTTATGCAAGGCATCCTCCTGCTTCAGCATATAGCCCTTTACGACCAAGAAATACAAGAGCGTGCGTATATCCTTTTCCCTTGATGTTTCTATGCCTCCTTTCACGGCATCCTCATTCAGCTGCTTGCATGTGGTGCGAAGCGTTTCATCTGATACTTTGTTGACTATGTACTCCTCAAGCCTGACAAACTTTTCTAATTGCGACTTTGATTTGCGCGCTGAATCGCCCGGATCAAGCAAATACGCCGAAATATCTTTGTTGTCCGCAAGTATGCCCTCTTGCCGCATCCGGTTCACCACTGAGATTATCTCTCTTTTCTTAAGCCCAAGGATGTCCGCCAAATAATCAACGCGCGATTCAGCCTCGGCATCGCGCATCTCAGACGTGTGCTTCGCGGAAATCAACGATTTTATTACCCTTACGGCATCTTCCGCATCATCCTCTCCGAAGAGCGCAGAGGACATGATGCGCTGGCGCGCTTCTTCAACATTCTTCACCGTGATGCCTGTGGCATAGACATGCGGCACATTGTTGCCCCTCTCCACATATCCGCTTTGCTCGAGGGCCGCTATGGCTGTGCGCACGCGTGTTTCAATGTCAGAAACAGAATCATCCCATCCCGCTTGCCTAGCTATTTCCAATGCCGAACAGTTCACCTTGTCCCGCATCTTGGTTAAGTCTTTAATCGCTTTCCATACCTGCTGTATCTCGCTTAAGCTAAGCTTTGTTTGGTTAAGCAATATAAAGTGCTTGTCAAGGTCATTGTCGCTGTACAGAACATAGCATTTGGCGTTGAGATGAGGGTCTCGGCCAGCTCTTCCCGCCTCTTGCACATAATTTTCCAGAGAATCGGATATGTCATAATGAATGACCATGCCTACGTCGCTCTTATCTACGCCCATTCCGAAAGCCGATGTCGCGACAATCACCTTGACCTTGTCTTTCATAAAGGCGTCTTGGTTGGCGATTTTCTTTTCTCTTGGCATTCTGCCATTGAAGGGCAATGCCTCGATTCCGTCACGATAAAGCTTTTCGCATAGTTCCTCTGTCCGCTTTGTCCGAGATACGTATATGATAGTCGGACAATGGTCTTCAAGGATAAGGCTGCGAAGAATTGAGTATTTGTGGCTGTCACTCTCTGCATGCAGCACTGAATACCTCAAATTGCTTCTTGTAGCGGAAGAGGCGAACAAGCGCAAGTCCAAATTTAGCTCCCGCTTGAAATAATCCCGTATGTCGCTTATCACTTTTTGCTTCGCCGTAGCCGTGAAGCATGATACGGGAATGGCCCTATTTATCCCTTTTTGCCTTATGTAGTTCGCTATGAATTTTCCTATATACATGTAATCCACGCGGAAATCATGTCCCCAAGATGAAAAGCAGTGCGCTTCATCTATCACAAATCTCACGACATTGCGGCCGTAAAGAATATGCTCAATAGTCGTGGACCGAAGCATTTCTGGTGAAATGTACAGCATTGAGGCGTCTCCATTGGCAACTCTCTCAATTGACAAAGCCCTGGTGATGGGGTCCAGCAGCCCATTGATTGTGACCGCATCGGTTATGCCTCGATCCGCCAAGTTGTCTATTTGGTCTTTCATCAGCGACTGCAATGGAGATATTATCACTGTAAGCCCATGCGCCGCCCTTGCCTCCATCAACGCCGGCAGCTGAAACGCAAGCGATTTTCCTCCGCCCGTAGGGAAAATCGCCAAAAGTGATTCTTGGCTTATGGCAGCTTGCGCCGCCATTTCTTGCAGCGGCTCTCCGTCATAGCGGCGAAATTCATCGTATCCGAAATATCTCTTTAGCCCAAGGCGGATATCCAATCGCTTTTTGCAATACGCACAGCCATCTTTGCATGGTTTATGCCTCAGCTCCCCCATTATTGTTTCTGCCTCCGGATAATTGTGGAGCACCCACCCGGGAGTGACAGACTTGAAGTCTCCAGTGCTGATTAGCGCTAGGGCATACGCAAGCGCAACGGGGTTTTCCCTTATCGTTTTCTCAATATCGGCATTTTCGCATATTTCCCCTTTAAACTGCTGCTGTATCAAATGTTCCAGTCTTTCCGTTGACAATTTTGTGAAGTTGCCCGCTATTCGCAGAAAGCCATCAAACTCCTGATGGCTGTTGATTAATCCCGCATAAATGTCGCGCATGGCTTGTGGCAAAGATCGCCATGCCTCCATCTCGCTCATCAGCAAATCTCGGGCCTTCTCGCAATCATTTATAGGATTGTTGATTTGGTCTGAAATAAGTTTATCGTCCTTGACCAATTTATGGTATGGACGTGAAGGGAACAGCAATGCTGAAAGATAAAGAGTGTCAACAAGCTTCCATCTGCGTTTCTTCTCCCCAAAAAGTATTTCAGCATCGTGATGCACAATATTGTGTCCGCAAAGAAAATCCACCCCTTTTAGGAAATCATCCAAATCGGCTCGATTGTTGCCGTGCAATTTGGCCCCATCATATCTAATCGCCCCAATATCATTAACCTTGCGCCCGCGAACGCTGTATTCTATGTCGATAATCGCATAGCGCACAGAGCCAAATGGCAAACCATCTACTGCTTCGCCATCATCATAATCCGCATATTCAGGATACTTGCCCGCCAACTTGGCAAAAAACTTATTCCATACCGACATGCCCCACCTCTTATTTATTTATAGGCATTTCCTTTGCCGCAAAGCATAACTGTCTAACAAAACTTAAATTTTCATTCTATTATCCAACCATCGAGCGTGTGGGTTTTGCTGGAGAAATTTGCGCCGATTTTCACCAAGTGGCGACTGTCCGAATTGAATGGCAAAAGGTAGCCCTTGCCATTGATTTGGTCAAGAGCCTCTTGTGGGCTCCTGTCCATTTTAAACTCAAAAACATAGATATATCCTGGCGTCTTGACCACTAAGTCAATCCTGCCCGAAGCTGTCTTATACTCAATGTGGCTGTAAAATCCCATCAGCTTCATCAAAATGTACATTACATCTTGATAATGCTGTTCAAGCCCTATGCGGTTGAAGCCATCCTGATTGAAATCCGCGAAAAGCCCCTGCAGCCTCATCATAAACGCCTCCGCATTGCCGCTCATTACATCACGATAAAAATCCGTGATGGAAAAACCCGACAAGTCGCGTGAGGCTGGAGCATAGATTTGTATTAGTTGTTTGAAAAAGCCTTGCTCTACCTCTCTATTTGGAAAGCCAAGACGCAATAGGTTCAACTCGCCATTATATCCCTTGATCGTCAGATAACCTGACTGGTAAAGCACAGGGAAAAGACTGCAATGAAAATCAAAAGGCACAGATGAAACAGAATCCGCGTCAACCTCAACCTCACTAATGCTCTGCACTGGAACCCCCATCTTCTTAATCATTTTCACAAGAAATGTGGGTGTGCCGGTCTTAAACCAATAATCGCTTATTCTCCTACTGTTTAGAGCATTGATTATGCTGAACGGATTGTAGATGTCAGGGGCGTTTTCGGCGGAAAAATGATAGCCGTCATAGTTAAGGCGAAGCTTGTCATATGCCTCAGCAACACTCCAACTATGCCGATCAGCCAATTCCCGCACCCCATCATCAAAATATTGCCTCAATTCCACTGACGTGATTCCGCAAATGCCGCTGTAGTCTTCATCCATCGAGATATCCTGAAGATTGTTGAGATCGCTGAAAATGCTCAGGTGTCCAAATTTGGTTACGCCTGTGAGCATCGCAAACCTTATGTGCGCATCCTGGCTCTTGAGATTGCCATATAGCCCGCGCAGCACATTCCTGAATTTTTCTTGCAATTCTGGATTATCAACAGTCTCTAACAATGGCTTGTCGTATTCATCAACCAATACCACAACTCTCTTGCAATATTTTTTGTGAACCTCCTTAATCAGCTTCTCAAAACGCAATCCCGGATACCTTTCATCTCCATTGGATACTCCATATTTTGACTCCCAATCCGATAGGGCTCCATTAAGCTTTGCCTCTACGCTTTTTGGAGAATCATAGTTTACGCCCGTAAAATCAAAGTGAAACACGGGATATGGCTGCCAATCATAATCGTATCGACTGATTTCAAGCCCCTCGAAAAGTTCACGCCTTCCTCGGAAGAAATCATCAACCATTGATAGGAATAGCGACTTGCCAAATCTGCGAGGGCGGCTCAAAAACACATTCTTGGCCCCTCTTTCCAATAGATTATGCAAATATCCTGTCTTATCGGCATATACATAACCCTCTTCCCTAATAATGGAGAATGTCTGCACACCAATTGGATATCTTAATCTTGCCATAAATCGCGCGGTTATAATATTACATCGCAAAAATAAACATTATTTCCCAATATTCAAAATCTCTTTTAAAGGTGCAAATCAGGACTCCTGTTGTTTCTTTTCTTTATCTCGGATGCGACGCATCCAAAACCAAAGGCTTTGGGAAGGTGTTATTATTGAAATGATTAATTTCCATTAATTTTCATGCGATTATGGCAAGTTTGCTTCTATACTTGGGCATTGGCCTGATTATCATAGGCCTCATCGCCACTCTTTATTTTGCGTTCAAACAAATGAGTCTCGAAAAAGAATACGAACGCATGCCTTGGAAACAACAAGACATGCGTACGACCTATGTGCGCAGGAGATTCTATTCTCGAGTGATTATGATTGCGGGAATAATCCTGCTGATTATATTCCTCAACTTGGAGTGACTCTATTCAAGATAGCGGTTTGATGCGACATTCATCCTATCGTCAAGGGTGAAGACCCAAGGCGAGCCCGTGGGTATTTCAAGCCCGACTATGTCGGCGTCGCTGATGCCAAGAAGCATCTTGGCCAAGGCGCGCAGCGAATTTCCGTGGGCCGCCACTATCACCGTGCCATATAGGTTCAACGCTGGAGCAATAAGCTCCTCCCAGCATGGCTTTACGCGGTCGATTGTGATCTTCAGCGATTCTGTCAGCGGCAAGTCCGCCTCCGTCAGCCCGGCATAGCGTTCGTCATGCCCCGGCCAACGCGGGTCTTCCTTCGTCAGTGAAGGTGGGCACACGTCAAAGCTGCGCCTCCAAATATGCACCTGTTCGTCACCGTACTTCTCCGCGGTCTCAGCCTTGTTCAGGCCCTGAAGCGCGCCGTAATGGCGCTCATTAAGATGCCAATCCTTCACCACCGGCAGCCAGTCGAGGTCCATTTCCGAAAGGGCGATCTGCAGCGTATGGATGGCTCGCTTCAGATACGACGTAAAGCAATACCTTGGCATTATGCCGGCTCGTTTCAGAAGCTCTCCGGCATGGCGAGCCTCCTCTCTTCCTTTTTCTGAAAGCTCCACGTCCTCCCAGCCTGTGAATCTGTTTTCGAGGTTCCACTGGCTTTGGCCGTGGCGCAGCAATATGAGTGTCTTCATGATGTGTGTTTTTGAATTTTCGCATCATTATAACGCTCATGCCTTATGTTTGGTTTTTATATATATTGCCTAAGCTCTTCAATGTCCATCTCTCTTCTCCCGGCATATTCCCTGCGCGCTTCCTCAGTCAGAGCCCCCACGGAAAAATACCGCGCTGATGGATGCCCGATTATCAGCCCCGTTGTTGTTCCCGAGGGATAAAGCGCCCCGTGCTCTGTTACCGATACGCCCATCGACGCGTAATCCAGCGCCTTGTCGAGAATCTTCACTATGCTTTGGTCGGGAAGTGAAGAGTAGCCCACCGCAGGCCTTATCCCCTCCTTATCGCCAATGCCCCAAAGCACCCTGCGCGCATGCCTATGCATCCACTCCGTGGCCGCCTCCGCCAACCTATGGGAAAGCGACTGCAGCATCAAGGCTCCGTATTCATCTTCTCCCTTCAGCTTCGCCGACGCTTCGCCGATGCCGCTTCCGGCCACCGTCACGCAAAATATTCCGATATAGTCGCCGTCTGCGCATACAAAATCCGACATAGCCAAGCATTTTCCCGTTGTCGGATTCGGCGCAAGGCTGCGCAGCGTAGGGATACGCAGCTTGGTTTTATCCGGCATCTCCGCCACAATATCATCACCTTCGCCGCAAGCGTTGGCTATAATGACCTTTGCTGACAGCTTGCCATCCATTCCACCCAGCATTCCACGGGCATCCCGCGTCAATCTCTCAGCCTCCCGCTTGTCATGCTCCGACGCTTCGCCCGATACGTCCAGCCCCCATTCCTTCAGAAAGGCCCGCCAATTTATCAACGGCGCCGCTTCGCTTACGCTTATCTTAAATTCATGCACGCCCGGATGCAGAGGTGCCTGCGCCGAAAATTCCACAGAATCAGCCCTTTTCCTGGCCTCATCCAATGATAGCAAGGGGACACTGATGGCATACTCGTCCCTCAGCCGCTGTTGCGTCCGCGCTAATTCTTCTCTGGCCATTTCAGCCCCTTCAGCATCAATATGCTTAGCTATCGCCGATGGCAGCGAGGCGGCGTCTCCCGTGCGCACTACAGCTCCTGAATAAAGGGGCGCGATTTTCACCGCCGTATGCAAATCTGAAGTTGTTGCGCCGCCCACGAACAAGGGTATGTCCAATCCTCGTTCCTGCATCAGCAAAGCTACAACCCCCATCTCATGCAGCGACGGCGTGATCAGCCCGCTTAGGCCTATGGCCGCGGCCTTATTCTCTATGGCTGATTCAACTATTGTCTCCGCCTCGACCATCACGCCCAAATCAAGTACGTCGTACCCGCCGCACCTCAGCACGATGGCGACTATGTTTTTGCCTATGTCATGCACATCCCCCTTCACCGTGGCCAATACCACAAGCGGCCTTTTTGCCGCGCCTGTGCCTCCTTGCTCTCCCCCTCTCTGCTCTTCGATTATTGGCGTAAGTATCTCCACAGCCTTCTTCATCGCGTCGGCGCTTCTCACCACCTGAGGCAAGAACATCTCCCCCTTTCCAAACTTTTCCCCCACCTTGTCCATTCCGGCCATAAGCGACCGATTCACAACCTCCATAGCCAAGCCCCCGCATTCTCCAAGCGCTTCGCCTATCAGTGGCCCAAGCTCGGATGCGTCCCCGCCCTCAATCTTTTTTGCAAGCCTATCACATGCCGTCGTCGCATTTTCCTCAGCCATTGTCTGCGCGGACGCCACTGCCTTTTTCTTCTCTTTTGCGGCCTCCAATTCAGCCTTTATTCTCATAGCGCATGCCACAAGCCGTTCAGTCGCGTCATCCCTGCGGCACAGGAGCGCGTCTTCAATCAGCTCGTGCAATTCAGGCTCAACCCATTCCGACGTCAAGGGCGTTGATGGATTGACTATGGCCATATCCATCCCCTTTTCTATGCAATGCTCCAGGAATATTGAGTGCATCGCCTTTCTCACCGGGTCTATCCCGCGAAAAGAAAAGGAAAGGTTGCTCACTCCGCCGCTCACCCTCGCTCCGGGCAGGTTAGCCTTTATCCATTCCGTGGCGCGGATGAAATCCAGCGCGTACCTCGCATACGACTCAATGCCCGTTGCCACGGCCAGCACATTGGGGTCAAATATGATGTCCTCCGCAGGTATGCCGCCCCGCTCGGTTAGCAAGCGGTAGGCCCTGCCGCAAATCTCTATCTTGCGCTCAAGCGTATCGGCCTGCCCATTCTCGTCAAAGGCCATTACAACCATCGAGCAGCCCATCGCGTATATCTCCTTTGCATGCGACAAGAACTCCTCTTCGCCGTTTTTCAGCGAAATGGAGTTGACTATGCCCTTGGTCGGCATCTGCCGCATTGCGCTCATTATCACCCCAAAATCCGATGAATCTATCATCAAGGGCATCGCCGACAGACACGGATCGCTTACGAGCATCCCCACAAATTTGCGCATGCTTTCCTTGGCGTCAAGCATGGCGTCGTCCATATTGATGTCCAACGCCTGCGCGCCACCTTCAGCTTGGCCGGCGGCTATGTCCAGGCATTCGTTCCATTTGCCCTCCTTCACCAGACGAAGGAATTTCCGGCTTCCGGCCACGTTGCACCTCTCGCCAACCTTGAAAAAGCCCCCGCAGCCCGCCGATGCCTTCGGCAATGGCCGTGGACGCACAGCCTTTGCCTTTTCTTTGATAAGCTCAATATGCCTCGGCCCGGTGCCGCAGCATCCGCCTATTATGTTCAATGCGCCCGCGCCCAAAAGCCCGCTCAGCTCTTCCGCCATCTTTTCCGGCGAATCAAGGTATCTGCCCATGGCGTCGGGCAGCCCTGCGTTGGGGTGCATGCTCACATGCGCCGGACTTATCTCCGCAAGCTTTTCCGCCCATGGCTTCAAAGCCTCAGCGCCAAAGCCGCAGTTGAGCCCAAAAGACACCGGTCGGCAATGCTTCATAGCTTCCACGAATTGCCCTATTGTCTGCCCTGACAGCAGCCTCCCCTGTTCAGTCAGGGTCGCCGACACCATTATTGGCAATCTTTTGCCGGCCTCTTCCATAGCCCGCATTGCCCCATAGGCAGCCGCCTTGGCGTTGAGCGCGTCAAATATTGTTTCTATCAGCAATATGTCGGCTCCGCCGCGTATCAGACCCGCCGCCTGTTGGCCATATGCCGCCGCCATAGCTTCAAAATCACAAGCCTCGCCCGATTCTCCCCTCGCGCCTATCGACAGCGATATGCCCGTTGGGCCCACGCTGCCGGCCACAAACGGCCTTCGCTCAGCCTCAATCCCATTTTCTTCGCAATAGTCATCCACGGCCTTTCGCGCCAGCGCGGCACCGGCCTGGCTTATCTCTTCGGCGCACTCTCCCAGCCTATACTCGGCCAGCGAAAACTTGTTGGCGTTGAATGTATTGGTGCTTATTATGTCGGCGCCCGCCCGCAGATATTCCCTGTGTATGCCATAAATCACATCCGGCCTCGTCAGGCACAGGGCGTCATTGCATCCCTTTAGGCTTATGGGATGCGACGCAAACCTTTCTCCGCGAAAATCCTCCTCGTCCAGCCCGGCGTTCATCACCATGGTGCCCATGGCGCCGTCGAGCACAAGTATCTCTTTCTCCAGCCTTGAATCAAGTCTTTCCATGCCTCTCAAAATATGCGTTTGGCCACTTCGCGCACGCTCTCCGACGCATAATGCGTGTAGAAATGCAATCCCTTCACGCCATGCCGCATCAGCTCTTGGCATTGACGCGTGGCCCACTCTACGCCGCAAGCCGCGGCCTGCGCGTCGGTCTGGCATTTCCTCAGCTCCGCCGCGAATTCTTCGGGTATGTCTATGTGGAACACCTTCGGCAAGAGCGTCATCTGCCTTGTCTTGGTTATCGGCTTTATCCCCGGCACAATGGGCGCGTCAATCCCCGCCTTCCTGCACCGCTCAACAAAGTCAAAGTACTTGCCGTTGTCAAAAAACATCTGCGTCACCAAGTACTTCGCCCCGTTCCGCACCTTCTGCCTAGCGTATTCAATGTCTATGTCCAGATTCGGCGCCTCTTCATGTTTTTCGGGATAGCAGGCCATGCCGTACGAAAATGGCGTGTCGATGCCCTCTATCCGTGTCCCGTCTATGCCAATCCCCTTGTTGAAGTCATTCACTTGCCTCTGTAGGTCAGTGGCGTGCTCGTTGCAGACCGCCCGGTCCTTGCATTGCGAATCCGCCGATTTGGCGTCGCCCTGCAGCAGAAGCAGGTTGGTGATTCCCAAAAAGTTCAAGTCCAAAAGAGCGTATTCGGTCTCATCCTTCGTAAATCCTCGACAGATGATGTGGGGCACCGCCGCCACTCCGTATTTGTTCTGTATGGCAGCCGCGATGGCCACTGTGCCTGGCCGCCGCAAAGTCGTTATCTTCTTGTGGCTTCCATCCTCTTGCGCCACATACACGCTCTCGCTGTGGTGCGACGTTATGTTGATGTTGCTGGGCTCAAACTCTATCAGCTTGTCTATGATGGAATATACGCGGTAGATGCTGTTCCCCCTCAGCGGCGGAAGTATCTCAAACGAAAACAGCGGCGACTGCGCATTGGCTATCTTTTCCGAAATATTAACCATAACTTTTTACAAAGATGTCATTAAGCCGTAAAATTACGAATTTTTCCCCGCCCCGACAAATTTTTTCTCCCTCGCTGCGGTGATTCGACTCATAATCTTTGCGTTAGCCCAGCAGTACGTCCAAAGCCATCATCAGCATGAATCCTATGGCGAACCCTATCGTCCCAAGGTTTGAGTGCCCGCCTTCCTGCGTCTCGGGTATCAGCTCTTCCACCACAACGTACATCATCGCCCCCGCCGCGAAGGCCAAAAGATAAGGCAGTATGGGCACCACTATCGACGCCAGCAATATGGTGAGCACAGTTCCCACCGGCTCCACAAGCCCGCTCAGCGTCCCCATTACAAACGATTTCCTGCGCGTATTTCCCGCTCCCCGCAGTGGCATCGATATTATCGCTCCCTCGGGAAAATTCTGAATGGCTATGCCTATCGACAGCGCCACGGCCCCGGCCATCGAGAGGTAGGCGCTTTCATCCAGGGCAGCCGCCAATGCCACGCCTACGGCCATGCCCTCTGGCAAATTGTGCAGCGTTACGGCGAAAAACAGCTTCGCTGTCCTTGAAAGCCCCGACTTGGGTCCCTCGCTTTGGTCGCTGTCAATATGCTGGTGCGGCACTATGTCATCAAGAAACAGAAGGAAAAGCATGCCTATGGCAAAGCCCACTAGCGCGGGCAGCACGCCGCCAATCCCTTCTTTTCCCGTCATCTCAATCGACGGAATAAGAAGCGACCACACAGATGCCGCCACCATCACCCCGGCGGCGAATCCGGCCAGAGCCTTGCGCAGAAGCGCCGGCATCGTTTTCTTCATGAAGAATACGCATGCCGACCCCAGCATAGTGCCTATGAAAGGCAACCCTATGCCAATAGCCAATCCATTCATATCTCAATAAAAGAAACAAGAAACAGCCAAAAATAGCCCATTTCTTGTTTCCTCAAATCTCTTTATGGTCCCTATCAAGCCTTTACGCGGCTGATGTAGCTGCCGTCGCGGGTGTCAACCTCAATGCGGTCGCCGGTGTTCACAAACAGAGGAACGCGCACCTCAGTGCCGGTCTCCAGCGTGGCTGGTTTAAGCGTGTTGGTAGCTGTGTCGCCCTTGATGCCGGGTTCGGTGTAGGTCACCTCAAGCACCACCTTGATGGGCATTTCGGCATAGAGCACTGTCTCTGTAGAGGCATCGGTCACTACCTCCACGATGTCGCCTTCTTTCATGAAGTCCGCGCCGGTTACAAGCGCCTTCGCGATGGGTATCTGCTCAAATGTCTCTTGGTTCATGAAGATGTCGTCAGTGCCTTCGGTGTAAAGGTACTGGTAGGGCCTGCGCTCTACGCGCACGTCCTCTAGCTTCTCGCCGATGTTGAAGCGGCGCTCGAGCACTCGGCCGTCAACCACGTCCTTCAGCTTGGTGCGCATGAAGGTGTTGCCCTTGCCGGGCTTTACGTGCAGAAATTCTACGCAGAAGTAGAGACGTCCGTCCATGCGGATGCATGTGCCGTTCTTGATGTCTTGGGCGTTGATCATTTTATTGTTTCGCTATTTGATGTGTTTCAAAATTTTCTGCAAAATTCGTAAAAATTTCTGATATATGAAAATTTTTGCGCATTTTTATCGCAACTTATTGTTTAGAAAATGCCTGCGCACATACGCAAAGAAGTATGCCACCCCTATGCCGTTCACTATCCATCCCCACCAGAATGCGCTGTGGAATCCATAATACTGCGATATCACGCCTCCTAGCAGCACGCCTAGGCCCACCCCTATGTCCCACGACACCAGCAGCGTCGAGTTGGCCGTCCCCCTTTGGTTGTTCTCCGCCAGGTTGATGAACATGTTCTGAAATGCCGGATACATATGCCCGTTCCCAAGGCCTATTATCAGCGCCGCCCCGTAGTAACCCCAAAGGTTGTGGAAGCACGCGAATATAAAGTACCCGCATAGCGACACCAGCATCCCCACCGATGCGTTCTCCGCTATCCTTCCCTTGCGCAGCGATACGCTGCCTGTGATTCTCGATAGCATCAGCCCTATCGCCAACAGCATGAAGAATAGCCCGGTCCCGCCGGTTATCCCCAGCTCTTCAAGGCCGTAGATTGCGATGTAGGTGGATAGCACGCCGTACGAAAACGCGAAGCATACCATGCAAAGGCTCTCGCTCCAGCCCCGCACCAGCACAAACCGGTCCAGCTTCATCTTCGGCCTTTCTCCCTGCAGCGGCCTCTCCTTCAGCTTCAGCGTGCTGTTGATGCACCATCCCGCTATGCCTATCAGAAGCGAAAGCCCGAACAGCAAGTCGTAGCTGTAGTAATAGCTGAAGATAAACAGGGCTATCGTGGGCCCTATCGCAGTGGCTATGTTGTTGCTCAGGCCGTAGAACCCGATTCCCTCCGTCCTTCTGCTCGAAGGCAGCACGTCTATCGCCACTGTGCTGTTGCTCACAGTTGTCGCCCCAAAGGGAAATCCGTGCAGCGTCCTCACCACCGTAAAGGCCAGCAGCGATCCCGCCAACAGATATCCCCCGAACATCAGCGCGAAGATACCGTATGATATCAGCAGCACAGCCTTCCTCGGAAAGTTGTCAACTATATAGCCGCTGAACGGCCTTATTATCAGCGTTGTCAGCGTATACCCGGCCAGCACTATCCCAATGTCGGCCTTGTCTGCCCCAAATCGCTCGCTCAGGTACACCGGCAGCAATGGGGTCAACAGCATAAAGGAAAGGAAGAGCATAAAGTTGGCCGACCATGCCTTCACATAGTTCTTGTTCCAAAGCCGCTCTTTCTTATCAACGAAATAGTCCATATCGATGATAAAATTATACCTATTTTCTCCGCAAAATTAGCGCTTATTTCCCAATCCACAAAACATCTTTCAAAATTGACAAGCCCGGCCACGCATCTGCTGCGGAGCCGGGCCTGATTCGCAAAGGAAGAAATAGGGAGACCCCATGACGAAAGCCTCCCTAGCCTTCAATCATTAATCACATTTATCTAATATTAAACCTAAACTAATGTCATTTCGTTGCAGACATGTCTGCCTCTGTCGGCCAGTAGGGATTCTGGTGGATGATTGAGTTTTCGGCGCTCTGCCTGTCATCGGCCGCCAGCATCATCTGCTTCACGGGGATGGGGTTCATGTAGTAGGCCATCCGGAATGTGCAGCCGTCGTAGCATAACTGCGTGGAGTTCTTCTCAAACGGGCGCAGGTATTCGCTGCGGTCTGGCGAGGATACAATCGACTGTGTGCCGTTGCTGTGTACGAGCGAGCCCTCTGCATACCATTTCTCCATTGGCGTGTTCCAAAGATGGAAGCCTTCAATGTGGTAGGGCGTGCTGATCAGCTGGTCCATGGCGCGCCAGCGGCGTAGGTCGTTCCAGCGGAAGCCCTCCGACAGGAGTTCGCACCTGCGCTCGCGGCGGATGTTGTAGAGTGTGGGGTCTACGAGCGTACCGCCGGTGTATGCGCCCCAGTCATTCTCCGCTTCCTTGTTCATGTCGGTCTGGGCGATGGTCTTGGTATAGTTCTCGTCCACATTGGCGCGTTTGCGGAGTGCCCTCCAGTATTTGTCTGCTGTGCCGTCGACTGCCCCGGTGGCCAGGTAGCATGCCTCCATATAGTTCAGGAGTGCTTCTGCCCCGCGGTAGATGGGCGCGCCGGTGTAGCCGCCTCCATTGGCGTAGTATTTGCGGTTGAAGTTGCCGCCCTTGTGCAAGGCATAGCCGGTGGTGTAGCCGCGCTCGCCGTCGCCGATGTTTAGGATTTGCGGCTCGGGCTCTACGGGAGTCCAGTCAGTGCCCGCTGTGTTGTCCAGCTCATAGAGCACATTGGTCTGGCCCTTGTCCTTTAGGAATACGCTCAGGCGTGAGTCGCGGTTGGCGCGTACGTCAGTCAGTGTCTTGTCGCCCATGTAGTATCCATCGCCGTCAGCGTATGTTCCGTGAGCATACACGGGTGTGCCGTCGGCCATAAGGAAGTTCTGAACGTATCCGCGGGTCATGCCCACAAGGTAGTTGCCGCGGCCTG
Organism: Clostridium sp.; assembly: GCA_023666615.1. Taxonomy (GTDB): domain Bacteria; phylum Bacteroidota; class Bacteroidia; order Bacteroidales; family Muribaculaceae; genus CAG-873. Next base: position 231,197 of record JAMPBQ010000001.1, read on the forward strand.
CGCCTACGTTCACGTTGTGTGTGGCGATGCCGAAGGCATACTGCCTCCAAAGGATGATTTCGCCGTAGCCTTCCATGTTCTCGTCGCAGAACATGTTGAAGTAAGGATTCTCTGCCTCGTCTGCGCTCTGCTGGAATGTGCCGGTGTTGGCCACAAGCGTGTTCACCATCTTGTCCCCAAGCTCTTTGCCGGCCTCCATGGCCTGCTGCAGGAACCATTTTGCCTCCGCATCGATGTCGCCGGCCTGGTATTTGAAGTCTGGCCATGCCTTTGCTCCGGGCCATCCTTCGCCGCCGGGCACGAAGGCCGTGCCCTTGAAGTTCTGCAGCCATGAACCTACGTATAAGCCTACTCGGCTCTTGAGGAGAAGAGCCGCGTCGCGGCTGGCGCGGGTCTTGATCATGTCGTAGCTGCCCATAAGGGTCGCCGCCTTGTCAAGGTCTTCGATGATGAAGCGGCCCACTTCATTCATAGGATAGCGCTTTGATGCTTCTGCCAGTATCTGGTGGTCGTCCTTCAAAGGCTCAGTGATGATGGGGAAGTCGCCGAATGTCGTCAGCTTGTCGTAGTAAACCTTTGCCCTAAGGAAGTAGAGCTCGCCTATCAGGTGCTTCACCTTGTCAAGGTTGCCCGAAATGGTGTTCTGGCTGCCGGCCAGGTCTTCGCCGTAGCGGGGCAGCACCTGCGATAGGGTAAAGTTCAGGTAGTAGATGCGGTTGAACGCCCATGTCCCGTCGTTCAAGGGCACTTTCCACTGGTCGGCGGTGAAGCGCGCGTCGGCATTGGCGCCCACCTGATTGTCTGTCTGGTTGTCGCCCCCGAAGATGCCGTAGCTGTAATTGCTGTGTCCGGGCATCGAGTTGGGGTATTCGTCAAGGATGATGGTCTCTATCTGAGCATCGCTTGAGTAATACTTCTCCGGCGTGATCTGCGACATTGGCTCTTTTTCCAGGAAGTCGCTGCATGAGCACAGTGTGGCTGCCGCAGCTGTGAAAAGGCCAAGTATCTTATATGAGTATTTCATTTGTTTCCTTTTTTGGTATTGATTAGAATGTGGCTGTCAGGCCGAACGACCATGTGCGGGCCAGCGGGTAGGCGTTGCCCCACTTGCGGCTGCTGGATCCGCCGTCGATGGTCTCGGGGTCAAACACCTTGGAGGCTTTGGTGTGCGTCCAAAGGTTGTCGACTGATACGTAGAAGCGAAGGTTGTTGCAATAGAATGCGTTGCTTATCTTCACGGGCAGCGTGTAGCCGAACTGCAGGTTCTTCAGGCGAATGTAAGATGCGTCCTGCAGGTAGCGGCTCTGTATCTGCTGGTTCTTGCTCGTGCCCACGATGGGACGCGGATAGTAGGAGTCAAGGTTGACGCCTATCTCGTGGCCGGGGAGGCCGATGGGCTCATCGCGGAAGTAGTCTTCGTGCGCTGTGTAGCCTACTGACCACCATTCGCTGCCCTGCACGCCGAAGAATTGAGCCGTGCCGTTCCAGATGTCGCGCTTGCCTACGCCCTGGAAGAATGCGCGCACGTCAAATCCCTTGTAGTCCACGCGCAAGTCGATGCCATAGAAGTAGCGCGGCGTGGAGTTGCCAAGGAGCTTGCGGTCGCCGTGGTCCTCGAGTGTTCCGGCGCCTCCGGTGATGCCGGGCTTGCCGTCAAGGTCGGCGTACATGATGTCGCCTGCGTCCCAGTTGTTGCCCAGCGCGTCCTGTCCGCCCACTGCGGCGAGGTGCTGGTCCATCTCTTCTTTGGTCTTGGCGATGCCGATGGTCTCGTAGCCCCAGATTTCGCCGATTTGGCGCCCCTCAATGTAGCTGCCAAGGTCATGCGTGCTGTTGCCCGGATAGCGGGTGATGGTCGTCCATGAGTCGGAGAGGTTGAATGCCAAGCTGTAGCCAAGGCCGAAGGAGGTGCGGTCGCGCCAGCTCAGCTGCAGTTCCCAGCCATTGGTGCGAAGAAGCCCAGGGTCGACCATTGGTTGCGGTAGCCCTTCACCTGCGGAGCCTGCGCCACGCCGTTGCCGTCTAGGCCGGTGGTGAGGTCAAGTTCGGGCAGGTTTTCGTCCTGCAGGCCCAGGGTGTAGGCGCTGAAGAATTTCTGCCGTCCTTCTTCGCTCTGGAAGCCCACCATCACCTTATAATTATGGGCGTCGCGGATTGAGCTTTCATATGAGGTGTAGATGTTCCAGTTCATGAAGGCGTCGCGCTTGTAGTCCTGATACAGGCTGCTGCTCTTGGGCTTGGTGATTACGTCGCCTGCCACATTGTGGTTGTAGTAGGGCAGGTTGGTCTCGCGCACGTCGGTGTTGTCCAGCGAGTAGTTGAATTCTACGTTGGTCACCCACCCTTTCACGGGTTCCAGCACGAAGCTTGCCTGCTGGTACATCTTGTCGTTCTGGCTCTTGCGCTCGCCGCCCAGGGCCAGCATGATGCTTGGTGGATCTGCGTTGCAGTCGTTGTAGTATCCATTCTCGTCATAGACGGGAAGGTTCGGCCAAGTCTGGCGGCCAAGGTTGTCGTAGAAGCCGTTGCCGAAGCGTGTGGGGCGTGATACGTCGTTGCGGATAAATTTCATGCCGTAGTTGAAAGTCACCCATTTTGCCAGCTTGGCGCTGAAGCGTCCGTTGGAGCTGAAGCGCTGCAGGTTGTCGCTGCCGTGGCGCAGCAGGCCGTTGTAGTCCAGGAAGCCTATCGACGCGTAGTAGTTCACCGTCGCCGAGCCGCCGGAGATTGAGGCGTTGTGCTCCTGCGAGAATACGTTGTCCTTATAGATTTCGCTGTACCATTCTGTGTTGGCGTATGCCTTGGTGAAGGGGTCGCCGCCCGCTCCGTCCTTGCCGTAGGCGATGCCGTCGGAGGGAAGGCCGCCCGTGTTGCTGCCGCCTGCCGCCTGGAAATCGAGCATCTTTTGCAGGATGTCGTCAGTGAACATGGCGCCGGAGATGTCGTCGCGCTCTCCTGCGCATAACCTATGTTGGTTGCTCCTGTGATGGACCCAACAACAAGCGCTGCACAAAGAATTTTTGCTAAATTCATGACTAGCGATTTAAAGGTTATTAATGATTGGTTAGGTAAATAAAAGTTTTGCGAATTGAGTGATTTTTTCTCTCCGCTAAATTACTGCCAATCTCTTTCCTTGTGCTAGCCTTCTTGCTCCAAAAAGGGTGAATTATCGCACAACCATTTAATTTGAAGAGTTTTTACCCTCCACATGGCTAATTTTTGCCCCCTATTCCTCGGAGCTGTTCCTTGATGCTTGGTATTCTCTCGGGCTCATGCCTGCGGCCTTTCTGAAGCAGGAGGTGAAATATCGCCTGTCGCTGAACCCCAGCATGTCCGACACTTGGCTCACCGTGTAGTTGTCGCTTTCCAAAAGCCTGCGCGCATGCTCCATCTTGATGTCTCTGATGAAGTCAAGCGGCGTCTTGCCGGTGATGCTCTTTATTTTTCGGGTGAACGTCGACCTCGACATGTTCATCTTTTCTGCCAAAACGTTCACGTCAAAGTTCTGTTCGCCCAAGTTCTCTTCCACTGTGCGGGTGGCCTTTTCAAGAAATATCTTGTCCAGCTTCTTGTATTCTTCTTCTGGCAGGCTGGTGGGCGAAACAAGGTATGTGCGCATCTCCGCCATCTCTTTGCTGTCCGCCCAAAGTTCTTCATTCTTTCGGCTAAGGTATTTCTTGTACCAAGCCATCCCCGCCGCGATTAGGCCGATGCCGATAAATATGTATATGCACATTGCCCACCACGTCTCATATGCGTGCGGCTTGCGCGTGATGCCGTATGTGGTTATGGCTCCGCTTTCATGCATGAATTCATCTATCGTCTTCACTTCCAGCTCATGCCTGCCGGGGCCCAATTCCCCCAGGTATGCCTTGTTGATTCCCTCTCCTGTGTAGTGCCATCTCCCATTTGCGCCGTCCAGCCTATATGCGTAGCTTATCTTTTCTGGATTCAGGTTGTCGTTGGCCGTAAAGGATATCTCTATGCCGTCGTCGTTCGGCTCAAGCTCTATCTCTAAGTCGCCTTTCCATAGGCGCGGGCGGCTTGTAAGCAAGGACTTGCCGTCCGATTTTATGTCGGAGATTGTGGCTTTGCGCTCTTCTGCCGCATCGCGCGCGGATTTTGGCCTTATCTCTGCTATCCCGCCGGCGCCCCCGACCACGAATGCCCCTTCTTCCGTTATCGCCGGCGTCCGGCTTGTGAAATGCACAAGCGGGATCTCTTTCCCCGCCTCATATATGTATTTGAATGATTCTTCGGGGTCAAACTCCACAATCATCAGGTCTGTCACGATCCATCCGCGCCCGTCCGCGTTGAACGCTATCTGCTTTATGCCGGGCAAATTGTCGGCATTCATCCCTGATGTATGCTCTATTATTGCGTCTCCTCCCGCCGGGCATTCGTACACTCTCCCGTCGTCTGTGCCTATCCATATGCTGCCGTTGGGCGCGATGCCCATCGCCGTCCCTCTCTGGATTTCTGAATATGCTTTCGGCAGCTCGCTTATTTCTCCGCCTATGATTCGGATGGGGCCTTTCTCTTTCGACAAGGCCATGATCGTATCAGATCCTTGCTCAATTATGCAGGATATATACCCCAAGTCTGGGAAGTTCCCCGCCGGCCTGCGGGTGTTTAGGTCATATGCGAATAATCCGCCGGTGTATCCCGCCCATAGCCTTCCTTGTCTGTCTTCATGCAGTTTTGTCAGCTTGGCCGTCGATGGCAAATAATGGTCCAAGCCCACCGAGTCCACAAATTCCATTTGCATCCCCTTGTTGGAAATCGCCACCAAATAGAAAAATCCTTCTTTCGAGGCCCACACGCCTTTGTGCTTCGGCGACAGAGCCATTTCCGTGGCTCCGCGCAGACGCTGCGGGTCAAATCCCTTTATGCTTCCATGGTATGTCAGCTCGCCGGTGTTTGCGTCAGCCAGCATAAGCCCAAGCCGGTTTTGCAGCATCCAGTATCTTCCGGGCTTGTCGGCCTTCGCTATCCCTATGATTACGGGCGATGCGCCGAATCCCTCTTCTATACTCGGAAATGTCTGCGACTTTACGTTGTTGTCCAATCTGATGATCGAACTGTCAAAATCTATTTTGCCAACCCATATGGCCCCGGGGGTGGCGCAAACGCTCGTCAGCATTTCATTTCCCATTTCCCTTAGCTCGGGATGGTTCACTGGCGTTAGCCTCCCGTCTGCCTCGGGCTTAAACGCCAATAGCGAAGTCTGCGATACGCCCCATATGTTGCCTTCGTCAAAATCTTGCGTTATCGCTATTAGTTCAATCCGCTCTCCTCCATCATTCCCGAATGCTCTCACCGGGCTCCGCACATACTCATTGGCGTCGTTTGGATTGAAGCGGTATATATTCCCTCGGAAATCGACAATCCAAAAATAATCCTCCGTTCTGTCCTGGATAATCTGCCCAAGCGGCACGTCTGCGTCTATCGGGTGCGACATCTCAAACTTGTCGGCCTCTGCCTCATATTCATAAACTCCGCGGCTGTAGCTCGTAATGTAGATGCTTCCGTCTCGCCCCTGGCAAAATCCGCTCAGGTTTGTTGGCGCGCCGCTGCGGTCCCGCAGCTCGTAGCATTTCTTCCAATTCCCCTGGTTGTCATATCTTTGTAGGCGACCCTTTTGCCCTACCCATATGTCGCCGTCGCTCGTTGAGAATATTCTCGTGGTGAATCGCGAGCCAAGCCTCGCACTGTCCAATTGCTCCGCCTTAAGGCTGCGCTTGTCCACTGTGTATGCCCCCTTGTCCGTCGCCAGCAGGATATGCCCGTTTGAGTCTTGGTCCACCCAATTGATGTGGTCCCCGTTGCCTGCGCGCACCACCTTCACATCATATCCGTCGTCGCGGCATAGCCCGTTCAGCGTCGCATACCACATGTATCCCTCGTCATCCCTGAATATCTGCGTTATGCCCTTGTCCGGCAAAAGCCCCATCGCCGGAATAGGCGTAACCGAAAGTCCCGCCCGAGCTGTGCCGAAAACAGCCAAAAAAGCCAAAACCAAAAACTTAAAGCCTCTTATAACATCCATCACAAAAAAATTCAATAAGCCATTGCAAATATAGCCATTTCCCCAAAATCCCCCAAACAATTCCAATCAAAAATTTAATCCGTGCAATCCGAGAAATCCGTGGTAAACTCCTACCCAACAAAAATCCGTGAAATCCGTGGTAAACCCCTACCAAAAAAAAATCCGTGGCAAACCCCGAGCACCGTAATTAGATCTATCAATGGCCAACAACATTACTATCCACCTCATTCCCGTAGCGGTCATATAGCGTTAGCTCAATCCGCTCCGGTGTAACGCGCATCAGCATCGCACCCACAGTATGACGCCCCTCAGTCCAGCGCGTTTTTATCAGCTCGGCGTTAAATTCAAGCTCGCCTATCTCCTCCCCGCGGTCATTGTCGCTCGACGGCGTCTGAATGTACACCGTCCCGTTTCCATCCTCCGCAACATGCCCGGCTCTCAGTGCCGGAGTCGATACATAGCGGTGGTTATTCCCCCCCAACGCCAATTCTACCCCATGCTTGTCAAAGACCTCCCTCCAACGTGGATATTGCCCATCCTTGCCATTCTGCCCATAGAACCACTGATAATGCTCCATCACCACTGCCCGCTTCGGCTTCTCCTCCTCCAGGATTTTCTCAACCCAAGCCTGGGCCTCGGCCAGCCCCTCTTCGTTGCGCATCGCCTCTGAGTTAAGGGCTATGAACATCACATCGCCGTACTTGAAATAATAGCAAACGCCCTCCTGCCCCTCATAGCCATTCATCGGCGCCGCATTGGCATTCTTGAAAAACTGATTCGAATTCTTCTTGCCCGTCCGGTCCATATCATCATGGTTGCCGTTCAATCCCGCCCAGGAATAATTCCTGAAATACTGCTCATCATAAAGCTGCTCCCAAAACGAATAGCTGCCGCCCCAGGCGCAAACATCGCCCAAATGGATTATCATGTCAAAGTCCTTCCCGTTGACGCTCCGCAGAGTGTCCAGCATTTCCATCGCCGCCCGCTGCCGCCCCGGTATCGGTGGATAGCAATGAAAATCGCTGATGATCGCCGCCGTAAAAACCCCGTCGACCGGCCCCGTCGTGAAATACCTCGTAACGGTATCCTCATTGATGCGGTATTTGTATCTTGTCCCCGGCTCAAGACCCTTCAGCCTCGCCACATTGCGCACAAACCGAGCCTCCTCATAAAAATCCTCCCCGTTCGCACGCTTGGAGTACATGCTGTCATACACCTCGCAAACCTTCCACTTGGCCTTTGCCGTCTTAGCATTCCCCCACTCTACATCCGCCGGAGCATACTTCACCACGCTCCCCTCCACGCCCAACTCAGTATGAAAATTAATTCCAACCTCCCGAGCACCATCCGCCCCCGGGTTAGCAATCACAGTAAACGCCCCGCGCCCCCCATCAAAGCCAAAAGCAACCTGGCCAATTAACGAAAGGCCCCACAAAACCAAAACAAAAAATCCGCTTCTCATAACAAAAATCAAAAAAATTTAAAATCCACCCAAAACCAAGCAAAATGCCAAAAAGCACAGGCAAACGCCATGGAAAAGGCCAAAAAAGAATTCACTCCGCAAAATTAATGAAAAAATCCCCCCGCCCACCGTTATCTTGAAAAAAACAACAAAAAAAACCTCGGGGCCGTAGGCCTCGCAATCGTGATTAACCCCAGGCGCAGCCTGGGGCAACCAACCCCCGCACGCAAATATCGGCCTCGTAGAGGTCGATTGTGGTATCCCCCCAAAAAAAAGCCCCCTATACAAAAAAAACGCCCTCAAGAAAAAAGGGCGTTTCATCAAAAAAATTTTCAACAAAAAAGATTACTTCATATTAGGATTAACCTCCCCCCACTTCTCAATTGCGGGAAGCACGCCCATGCCAATCACCTGGTCGCGCAAAGCGCAAAGGTGAGCATAGCTGCTCTCAAGGTCGGCCATCTCCTGTGCTGTGCCGGTCACAATCTTCGTGTACACGCCGTCCGATGTCAGGCGAGAAGGCATAGCCATCATGATGTGGTGGTACTTCTCGCTAGCCACATAGCAGCCCACCGGCCACTGGAATTCCTTTCCGCCCATGGCTGCGGCGATCATCTCCACAGAAAGGTAAGACGGGCTCTGGAAAGACGAACGTCCGCGAAGCTTGATGATGGCGGCTCCGCCCTGTGTCACTGCCTTCTTCATAGCATCCCACTCCTCAGCGCTGAGTGCTACGCCATTCACAGTCTTGCCTGTGCCGATAATGTCAAGAAGCGGCGTCCCGTCAATGGTGACAGGCGACGCGAACACTGCCATTTGCTCGCCGTGCCCGCCGAACGTGCAGCAGTTGCATACCTTGCACTGCTCAATGCCAAAATGCTTAGCCAATGCGCTCTGCAGACGGGTGCTGTCAAGAGCGGCAAGTGTGCTCAGCTGGTTAGGCTTCAGGCCAGAGTATAGAAGCGTTACAAGTCCGGTGATGTCAGCCGGGTTGAAGATGATTACCACGTGCTTAACATCCGGGCAATACTTCTTGATGTTCTCGCCCAGCTCCTTGGCCACGCCTGCGTTGCCGGCGAGAAGATCCTCGCGGGTCATGCCGTCCTTGCGGGGAGCGCCGCCCGATGAAATAAGATATTTTGTATCCTTGAAAGCCACTTCAGGGTCTGTGGTGGCTACGATGTTGATGTGCGCAAAGCCGCACTGACGAAGCTCCTCCGCTACGCCCTCCGGCGAGAACACGTCATAGAGGCAAATGTTGTCAGTGAGGCCCATCATGCATGCGCACTGGGCCATGTTAGATCCGATCATGCCGGCCGCGCCGACGATCGTAAGCTTGTCATGTGTCAGAAATTCCATTTGTGTTAATTGATATTTTATGACTTAAGTAAAAAATTCTTATCTAAAAAGCCTCCAGAAAATCAGGCCACCCCAAGAAAATCAAGATTCCCCAAGGTTTCCCAAGGTTTCCCAAGGTTTCCCATGAAAATCAGGCCCTCCAAGGCTGTCCACAGGAAAATCCCTAAAGAATCAATTATTGCCTAAATGCTGATGCGCAATAAATTGCGCATCAGCACAGCCAAAATCTCTTAGATCCCAAGATCCTTCTTGATAGCCTCAATCTTCTCGTGAGCCTTAGCCTCTACCTCGGCGTACATCTCCGCCTTGGGCAGAGTATCATGCACCTCAATGTAGAACTTTATCTTAGGCTCAGTGCCCGAAGGACGAATCGACACCTTAGTGCCATCAGCCGTGAAATACTGCAGCACATTGCTCGTCACGGGCATATCCATCTTCTCCACATTGCCTGTAGGCACATCCGTCATATTCAGGTCGGCGTAATCCTTAATCGTCACAACCGGGCTGCCGGCCAGCGACTTGATGGGATTCGTGCGGAAATCCTTCATCATCTGCTGAATCTCTGCAGCGCCGCTCTGGCCCTTGCGCACCACTGAAATGCCTTCCTCCAGCGAGTACCCGTTCTTCACGTAGATGTCCTGAAGCATGGTAGCATAGTCGATACCGCGATCCTTTGCCCATGCCGCAATCTCAGCCATCAGCGAAATCGCCGATACCGAATCCTTGTCGCGGGCGAAATCCTCAGCCAAGAAGCCGTAGCTCTCTTCGCCGCCGCCAAGATAGCGCATCTTGCCCTCAAGGTCGCGAATCACCGACGCAATCCACTTAAAGCCCGTATAGCAGTCATACATCCTTACGTTCTGGTTGTCGGCTATGGCCTTGATTGTCTCTGTGGTTACGATGGTCTTCACCACGTACTCGTTGCCAAGCAGTCGACCCATTTCGCGGTTGCGCACCATGATATAATTCAGAAGAATCATCACGATTTGGTTGCCGTTCAGGAGCTTGTATTCTCCATTGGCCAGCTTCACTACGCATCCGATTCGGTCGGCGTCTGGATCCGACGCGAATATAACGTCCGCCTCTGTTTCCTTGGCCTTCTCAATGGCCATTGCCATTGCCGAAGGCACCTCGGGATTCGGCGATTCCACTGTCGGGAAGTCGCCCGACGGCACGTCCTGCTCTGGCACGTTGATGATATTGGTGAATCCCCACTTGCGCAGCGACGCCGGTATAAGCTTCACGCCTGTGCCGTGGATAGGAGTGTACACAATCTTGATGTCGTGGTGGCGCTTGATCACCTCAGGGTCAAGCGAAAGCGTCTTGATGGCGTCGAGATATTCAGCGTCTATCTTGTCGCCGATTATCTCAATCTTCGACTGGTCGCCCTTGAACTTTATCTCAGACACATCCTTGATCTTGTTCACATGGTCAATGATGTTCGTGTCATGCGGCGAGATGATCTGCGCGCCGTCTGCCCAATATGCCTTATATCCGTTGTATTCCTTCGGGTTGTGCGATGCGGTGATGTTCACGCCGCTCTGGCATCCTAGATGGCGTATGGCGTATGAAAGCTCCGGCGTGGGGCGGAAGCTGTCAAACAGATACACCTTTATGCCGTTGGCCGAGAAGATGTCTGCAACGATCTCAGCGAACTTTCTTGAATTGTTGCGTACGTCATGGCCCACTACCACTGAAATTTCGGGAAGGTCTTTGAACGCCTCCTTCAGATAGTTGGCCAAGCCCTGTGTGGCCGCACCCACTGTATAAATATTCATGCGGTTGGAGCCTGCCCCCATTATGCCGCGCAGACCGCCGGTGCCAAATTCAAGGTCTTTGTAGAATGAGTCGATGAGCTCCGTCTTATCATCCGCCTGAAGCATGCGGTTCACCTCTGCTCTCGTCTCGGCGTCATAGCTGTCAGTCAGCCATGCTTGCGCACGCTTTGTGACTTCAGCTACCAATTCGTTTTGTGCCATATCGAATATATTTAGTGAATTTTCAGTTAAAAATGTTAATAAGCAAAGTTAATCCATTTTATTAGAAAATACAAATAATTCACCAAAAAGTTTTCCTCTACGCGCTAATTTAGCATAACGGCATTCCCTCTGCACTTCAAAGATTCTGCAAGGCCACAATCACGATCATAAGCGTTGCCGGCGCGCAGAAGAGAAGCGAGTCAATGCGGTCCAGTATGCCACCATGCCCGGGAATCAGATGCCCGGAATCCTTCACGCGCATCGACCTCTTCATCAGCGATTCAAACAAATCTCCCCATGTGGCGAATAAGCTTGTGGCCGCCCCGAATATAAGCCAGAATCCCAACGGCAGGTTCGCGTCATTGAACGTAAAGCAGGACACCGCCCCAAACAGCACGCAGCAGCCCATGCCTCCCCAAAAGCCTTCCCACGACTTCTTTGGCGACAGCCTCTCGCAAAGCTTGTGCTTGCCCAAAAGCGTCCCAAAGCAGAACGCCCCGGTGTCGTTGAGCCATATCAGCACAAACATTATCAGCGTCAGCTCTGGCGTAATGGCCAGATTGGTCAAGTACAAGGCATTAAGGCATAGCATCGGCAAGCCTACATACGCCACCCCCAGCGCCGAGCGCGCCGTTTGGTCAAACGGATTCTCCCTGTCATCGAAGAGGGCTATCGTCAGCCTCGCCAAAAAGCAAATGGGCAAGGCCGCGCATCCGCAGTAGCCCAGCCAATCAAGCCCGGTACCCATCAGCCCAACAGGTATCAATGTGAGAGCCAACGCCGCCACTGCATCGGTCAGCAATGCCAAAGGTTCTAGCTTTTGCTCCGCCACTTTGCTGTATTCCAAAATGGCCAAAAGAGTGAATGCGGACGTAAGGCATGCAAACCAACGCCACCCAAACAATATCGCCAGTACTATGACGGCTATGTACACAAGCCCCGAGATGGACCTTACTACTACGTTTTTCATGTCATGCAGCTGATTTAATGATACTTGAATTTCTTTGTTCTCTATTAAATTTCTGTTTCGTCTATTTTCCGATTTGTCTTTCCGCCCATTGTCTATTTGATCTCGCTAAGCTCGCGCATTTCCTGGTATTCAAGCCATTCCGGATCATCTTCAGCCGTGATTTTCAGCGGCAGAAGAGGCATCGGCTCGAGCGCCTGATTGAGCTTCTTGGTGAAAATATTGGTGGAGACGGCGTAGACCACAATATTCCTTTCCCCGGCGCCGGTATAAACCCCGGTAATCACTCCGATTGGGTCTTTGTCCAATTCCGCGGCCAGCCTATCCAACACCTCCTCTATCATCGCCGCGTCCTTGTCAGTAGGCATTCCTGAGGGCAGCGATTCATAGGGAATGGTAATCTCTATGCGTATGCGGCATCGCGGATTTGACCTAAATTTCTCTACGTCGCCCCGACCGGTAACCATCACCAATTTCCCGTCTTCATCTTCTAGCGGGCAAGTCCACCATTCTGCTTCTTTTGACACGTCGTTCTTTAATTTTTCTGGTTAAAATAGAAGGAAAAAGGGCCCGGGTATAAGCCGAGTTATGTGGAACCGCCATTATCGATCGTTCGAATTCGCGGCCGCCGCTCGTCATTTATCTTAGCGGTCTACCCTCCGGCAATGGGCGAGCAACCCATAAGCGCCGGTTTACATGACCTTGCAGCGCGCAAGACGTGCGGCACGCCCATCGCTGGGACGCCCGGTGGGCTCTTACCCCGCCTTTTCACCCTTGCCGCCCCATCGGGGCGGCGGTTGTTTTCTGTCACGCTGCTCTGCCGTTGCCAACAGCTCTCCTTTCGAGAGTGCGCCGCTCTGCGCTGCCCGGACTTTCCTCTTGGCCCCTATTCATGGCCAAGCGACGAGCCCCCGGACCCTTATTTTTTTCCGGCAGGGCTGTTGAGTTAGCCCCGCCTCTAAAGTCTTCTTAATACTCTAAAGCCTTATTAACACTCAAAAGCCTTCTTGATGCTCTAAAGCCTTATAAATATATGTCCGCTTTGGCCTTTCAGCGATTGAATCCTCTTATTATCCCTCGCTTGGATTCTCGCACAAAGTTGATGATGCGGTCTCTTTCTGTCGACGGCGCCAATTCCGCCTCAATGCGTTCTATGGCGTCGGTGAAGTTGAGCCCTGATAGGTACAGTAGCCTATACACATCCTGTATCTGCTCTATCGTCTCGTTGTCGAATCCTCTGCGCCTAAGCCCGATAGTGTTGATGCCCGCAAAGGCGATTGGCTCGTGCCCGGCCTTAACGTAGGGCGGAATGTCCTTGTTGATGTGCGATCCGCCCTGCACCATCACGTTGTTCCCGATATGGCAGAACTGATGCACCAGAGTGCCGCCGCCAATCACCGCGAAGTCGTCTACCACCACCTCGCCTGCGAGCTGTGTGGCATTCGACATTATTATGTTGTTGCCCAGCACGCAGTCGTGCGCCACATGGCAGTACGCCATGATTAGGCAATTGCTTCCCACCACGGTCTTGCCCTTCGAGGCTGTGCCGCGGTGTATCGTGGCGCATTCGCGTATCGTCGTGTTGTCGCCGATTATGGCCAATGTATCTTCGCCGTGGAATTTCAGGTCTTGGGGCTCGGCGCCAACTACGGCGCTCGGAAATATGCGGCAATTTTTGCCAATGCGCGTGCCGGACATGATCGTGGCGCTGCTCCCCACATGGGTGCCTTCGCCAATCTCCACGTTAGGCCCGATGGTCACGAAGGGATCAATTATGACGCTATCATGCACCTTAGCGTCTGGGTGAATATAGGCAAGTGGTTGATTCATCGCTTATTTGTTTTTAATGATTTGTGCCATGAACTCGCACTCGCAAACTATCTTCTCCCCAACAAAGGCCAAGCCCTTCATCACGGCGCAGCCTCGGCGCATTTCCGTAAGGAATGATACATGGAATATCAGCGTGTCGCCAGGCACAACTTTCTGTCGGAACTTCACATTGTCAATCTTCATGAAATATGTGGAATATTTCTCTGGATCATCCACGGTGTTCAGCACCAGGAGGCCGCCGGTCTGCGCCATGGCCTCGATCTGCAGCACGCCGGGCATTACGGGCTCCTGCGGGAAATGCCCTTGGAAGAATGGCTCGTTCGTGGTCACGTTCTTCACGCCCACAATGTATGTGGCCCCCATGTCTATGATTTTGTCTACCAAAAGGAAGGGATACCTGTGAGGCAAAAGCTTGCGTATGGCCACATTGTCCAGAATCGGAGCTTCATTCGGATTGTAGGTGGGCGCCTGCACCTGCTGGCGCTTGATCTCCCTGCGTATTTGCTTGGCCAGCTTGGTGTTGATTGTGTGCCCGGGCTTGGTGGCGATAATCTTTCCCTTCAGTGGGCGGCCTATCAGCGAAATGTCGCCTATCACGTCAAGAAGCTTGTGGCGCGCGGGCTCGTTCGGCGCGTGCAGTTTGAAGTCGTTGATATACCCATACTTGTCAACCGACCTATGGCTTACGCCCATTATGTCGGCGATGTGGTCAAGCTGCTCTTGGGTGATTGGAGAGTCATAAATCACGATTGCGTTCTCCAAATCTCCGCCCTTGATGAGGTTTGCCGACAGGAGAGGCTCTATCTCGCGAAGGAACACGAAGGTGCGCGACGGGGCGATGTCGTGGTCAAAGTCTGTGACGGTCTCCATCGACGCGTATTGGTTGCGCAGCACGGGCGAATCAAAGTTCACCTTTACCTCCACGGAAAAATCATCGTCGGGAAGGATGATGATTTTCGACCCGGTAGCCTCGTCGGTCACGGAAATCTTGTGCTTTACCACATAAAATTCCTTGTCGGCCTCCTGCTCGGTTATGCCCACGCGGTTAATTTCTTCGATGTATATGCGGGCGCTGCCGTCAAGTATCGGCACCTCCGGCGCATTCACCTTGATCAGGCAGTTGTCTATGCCCTTGGCGTAAAGCGCCGCCAGCGAGTGCTCTATTGTTGAAACGGATGCTTCGCCCTGCTTCACCACTGTGCCTCGGTTGCTATCAACAACATTCTCCGCCACCGCGTCGATTATTGGCTCCCCGGGGAGGTCAACGCGCTGGAATTTATATCCATGCCCCACCGGCGCGGGACAAAATTCAGCCTCTATTTGCAGGCCTGTGTGCAGTCCTTTGCCTTCTACCTTGAAAGCATTCTTTAGAGTGAGCTGCTTCATATCTTATGATTAGTTTTTTCGTTTATTCATTTCTTTTTCCAAAGCCTCCACCTTGTCGAAGAGGTCGCCAAGCCTTTTTAGACGCACTGTCTGCTTCGCAAATTCCATCACAGGGATGCCGGGCGTGCCCAAGAGGCGGTCTCCGGCCTTTGTGCCTCGGTTGATGCCGCACTGCGCTCCGAGCTGCGTGCCGTCCGCCACGGTGATATGCCCGGCTATGCCCACCTGGCCGCCTATCATGCACTGCTTGCCGATCTTCGCCGACCCGGCCACGCCTCCTTGGGCGGCCATGGCGGTATTTTCCCCTATCTCCACATTGTGCGCAATCTGGATCAGGTTGTCGAGCTTCACCCCGTTGGCTATGCGCGTCGCGCCCATCACCGACCGGTCAATGGCCGTATTGGCCCCGATTTCCACGTTGTCGCCTATCTCAACTATGCCAAGCTGCGGTATTTTCTCGTATGTGCCATCGGGCTGCGGAGCGAATCCGAATCCATCGGCGCCGATAACGGCACCTGAATGTATGATGCAGTTTTTCCCTATGTGGCACCCATGGTACACCTTGGCGCCGGGATATATCACAGTGCCCTCGCCTATCTGGCAATTATGGCCTATGTAGACTTGAGGATAAATCTTTGCCCCCGCTCCCAGCTTGCAGCCCTCGCCGATGTACGCGAAGGCTCCGATGTACGCGTCCGAGGGTATCTCAACGCCCTGCGCCACAAACGATGGCGGCTCCACTCCGCTGGGCACATGAGCCATCGCCTGCTGATAAATCTGCAGAAGGCGAGCCACGGTGTCATATGGATTGTCTACGCGTATCAGCGTGGCCTTCACCGGCTTTTCAGCCACGAAATCCTTGCTTACCAATACGATTGACGACTCTGTGTCATAGATATGGTGGGTGTATTTGGGGTTGGCGAGGAACGATATTGCCCCGGGCTTGCCCTCTTCTATCTTGGCGAAAGTGCTCACGGCGACGTTGCCATCGCCCTCTACAACGCCGTTCACCAACTCGGCTATGCTGTTTGCGGTAAATTCCATCTTTTTCTTCAGACTATAACAGGCCTATTTAAAAATGTTTTGCAAAGTTGGCAAAAATTTTCCAAATAAGAAATATAAAATACAATAAAAAGCGCCGAAAAGGGCCTTTTGGCCTCTTTTGGACGCCTTTTTCTCTTTTTTTGCAAGCATCAAAGCTTGAAAATGCCGTCCTCGCCTATGGCGACAAGCCTGTCCTTGTACAGCTTTCCCACCGCCTTCTTGAAATCGCGCTTTGAGCATTGCAGCACCGCCTTTATCGCCTGAGGATCGGACTTGTCGGTCAGCGGCAGAAAGCCTTCGGGGCTCAAGTTGAGCTTTTCCATTATCGCCTCCGAAAGGTCCGAGGTGCGCGCCCTGGCCCTATCTGTCACCGACAAGTCTATCTTCCCGTCTTCACGCACCCGCTTTACGTATGCTGTAATCTTCTGCTCCAACGCCAGGGGCTGGTACACCTCGTTGGCGTAAATCATGCCCCAATGCAGATTGTCCACTATGCATTTATATCCAATTTCCGTGCGCTTTACCAGCAAGGCCTCCACTTTCTGGCCATGCTTGTACGACGGCAGCACGTTGCCCACGTATTTCTCTATCTTCGAAGACGCCACCACCCTGTTCGTCGTGTGGTCAAGGTAGACGTACACAAGATAGATTCCGCCTTCATGCATGCGCTCTCGCTGCTCGCTGAACGGCACCAGGAGCTGCTTGGCCTCCAGGCCCCAGTCCAAAAATGTGCCCATGCTGTTGGTGTCAGCCACCTGGAGGAAGGCGAAATCCCCCACTTCGGCATAAGGCTTTTCTGTAGTTGCTATGAGCCTGTCCTGCGAGTCTGTGTAAACGAAAGCATCCACCTCATCGCCGGGCAACGGCTCGGAGGTGAAGAATTTTGCAGGCATCAGTATTTCCAGCCCGTCGCCGGCGTCAAGGTATGCGCCGAAATCCACCACGCGGCTCACCTTCAATGTATTGTAATTGCCAATCTTTAACATATTTCTGAATGTTTATATATAAGTTAACGCGCGGCGTGAAATTCAGTTCACGCCATCTCGCAATTAAAATGGCACATAAACCAGGGATTTTTCCATGAAATGCTCTTCCGGCATAAGCTCCGGCAACGGTATCTCCACGATTTGCTGCCTTATGCCTTTCGATTCTTCAGCAAGGTCGCCGCCCTTGAGACACACTAGCCCGGGCCTGTACTTGTTGCCTTTCTCCGCTCCCTTGTCGATATTTTTTCTGACAAGCCCCACAAGGTCGTTGAGAGGCATCACAGCTCGGCTCACAACATAGTCGTACTTATCGCGGCACTCGGCTATGTCGCCATGCTGCAGCGTTACGTTCTCCAGCCCGATGGCCTCGGCCACCGCCGAAGCCACCCTTATCTTCTTGCCAATTCGGTCAATCAGATGGAAGCGGCATTGCGGATAAAAAATTGCCAAGGGTATGCCGGGGAACCCGCCGCCGGTGCCGATGTCAAGCATGGACGTACTCTCCGCCAAAGGCCCAAAAAACTTGGCTATGGCCAGCGAATGAAGCACATGGTTGGGATATAGATTGCCTATATCTTTGCGGGAAATCACGTTGATCTTGGCGTTCCAGTCAGCGTAAAGAGCCTCCAAGGCCGCGAATTGCTCTATTTGCCGACCCGAAAGCCCGGGAAAATATCGTCTTATGCTATCCATATCCTGATAAATCTCAAATTGTTTTTGCAAAGTTACGCAAATTTATTCAATTAACGAAGATAAATGAATCTTGAGTCATTAAATTAAGCAAAGCCGCAAAAAATGACTTAATAATTTGTCATGTCAAATAAAATTAGTAACTTTGCGGTGCTTTTTAGCATCCCCGTGTGATGGGAAATTAAGGAGCGAACTTAATTTTTAGTAACACAACAATTTACACTTCAAGAGAATGAAGACATTCCAACTCCATGCCGAGGCTCGCACCGAGCTTGGCAAGAAAGCCACAAAGGCTCTGCGCGAAAAGGGCATGATTCCCGTTGTCCTCAACGGCGGCGACGCTGTAACACTCCCCTATGAGGGCACTCTCCTCCCCGGACAGAAAATCGTAGAAATCGGCGACGGCAAGGGCCTGATCACCACTGACCTCTCTGTAACCCAGGAGGCTGTGCGCAAGCTTATCTATACCCCCGACATCTTCGCCATCGAGCTTGAATTCGACGGCACAAAGCGCATGGCTGTCATCAAGGACATCCAATTCCAGGCAGTTAAGGACACAATCCTCCACATCGACCTCCTTGAGGTTTCTGAAAAGAAGCCCGTCGTAATCGAGATCCCCGTGAAGATCGAAGGCCACGCGGAAGGCGTGAAGGCCGGCGGCAAGCTCACCCTCTCTATGAAGAAGCTCAAGGTTAAGGCCATCTACACCCAGGTGCCTGAGCGCGTAATCGTCAACGTTGACACCCTCGGCCTTGGCAAGACCCTCAAGGTGGGTGACCTCCACTATGACGACTTCGAGCTCGTAAACGCAAAGAACGCTGTTGTTTGCGCCGTGCAGCTCACACGCGCCGCTCGTGGTGCAGCCGCTGCCGAAAAGTAATTTTCCCTTTAAGCACAACGAATCAACAGCCCGGCCGGCCCAATGCGGGCCGGCCGGCTTTATCTAACCAGCATTTCTCCCACATGAAGCATTTGATTGTAGGATTGGGCAACATCGGACAGGAATACCAGGGCACCAGGCACAACATAGGGTTTATGATAGCCGACGCCGTGGCCGAAGAGGCGGGCCTCGCCTTCTCCACCGAAAGGTACGGCGACGTGGCTCGCGGCCGCATCAAGAACCAGCAAGTGGTGATCCTCAAGCCGTCGACATATATGAACCTCAGCGGCAACGCCGTGCGCTACTGGAAGGACAAGGAAGAAGTTGACATTGAGAATATCCTCATCCTTGTCGACGACATAGCCCTGCCCTTTGGAGCCATTCGCCTGAAGCCCTCCGGCTCCGACGCCGGCCACAACGGATTGAAGAACATTGCCCAAATGCTCGGCACGCAAGCCTACCCGCGCCTTCGCTTCGGCATTGGAAATGATTTCCCTCGCGGATGCCAGATTGACTACGTCCTGGGCCATTTCACGCTTGACCAGCGGCAAATGTTGCCCACCCGCATAAAGGTGGCCGCCGATGCCGTGAAGGACTGTGTGCTGGCCGGCCTGCAAAATGCCATGTGCAATTACAACAACAAATGATTCAAGGAAATGGCCGCTGAAGAAAGAATAGACAAATGGATGTGGGCGATGCGACTCTTCAAAACCCGCACCATAGCCACAGAGGCATGCAAAAAGGGCCGAGTCACCATCACGCAGGGAGGCACGCAAGTTGTGGCGAAGCCATCGCGCGCCATAAAGCCCGGCGATGTGATTGAGGTGAAGAAACCGCCGATTACGTACACGTTCCGCGTGCTGGCGCTCTCTGAAAACAGGCTTGGAGCCAAGCTTGTGCCCAATTATCTGGAGAATTTGACGCCCAAAGAGCAATATGACCTTCTTGACGTGGTGCGCATTTCCGGCTTCGTCGACCGCCGCAAAGGCCTCGGCCGCCCAACAAAGCGCGAGGGCCGCGAACTGGCAAGCTTCACATCCGAATCATTCGATGCCGGATGGGACTTTGATTTCGACGACCTTGAAGATGATGAATGAATTCACAATTCATAATTCGCAATTCATAATGATCAATGCATAATTCATAATTCGCAATTCATAATGATCAATGCATAATTCATAATGCGAAATTTTTTCTTTCACACTTTCTACTTCGCGCCTCACACTTAACACTTTATACTTTATACTTCATACTCAATACTTTATACTTTAAATTTTATACTTCAAATATTTATGCCCCTTATTATGCCACTTCGCGGGAAGACTCCCGTAATCGGTGAAGGATGCTTCCTCGCTGAAAACGCCACCGTGGTTGGCGACGTTGAGATGGGAAAAGACTGCAGCATATGGTTCAACACTGTCCTGCGTGGCGACGTAAACAGCATACGCATAGGCAACTGCGTAAACATTCAGGATGGATCTGTTCTGCACACCCTATTCAAAAAATCCACAATTGAAATTGGCGATTGGGTGTCAATCGGCCACAACGTTACAATACACGGCGCAAAAATCCACGATTACGCCCTGATAGGCATGGGCTCAGTGGTGATGGACGACGCCGAGGTGGGTGAAGGCGCTATTGTTTCGGCCGGAGCCGTTGTGCTTTCCCGCACTAAGATTGGTCCGAATGAGATTTGGGGAGGCGTGCCCGCTAAGTTCCTAAAGATGGTTGATCCCGAGCAAAGCAAGGAAATAAACCAAAAAATCGCCCACAATTACCTTCTCTACTCTCGCTGGTACACAAATCCCAACGACCCGAATCCACTCGACGATTAAGACTAACCCCAATTGAATGGTGATTTTCTATCGCCGCCCCCCTGTTAGATTCTCTACCAAATGTCAAACCTATAGCCCACTGTGGCGCTGATATTGCCGATATTCGTAGAGAAAGAGTTGTCCTTGTCAACTATAAGGTTGGTGTTCAGTTCGCCAATTAACCCAGCAAACCATTCGCCCTTGTTCCAAATCAGGGAAAGCTTGAACTGATTGGAGAGGGCGAACGTATTTCTGCGCTCATCGCTGTTGATGTAGCCGTGCCTTAGGCCAACCGACGGAGACTCCAGTACGGCCAAAAGCCATCTGCGGTGGAACACCCAGTTGTAGCCATAGCCAAGCTTGAATGTATAGTCGCGGCTTGTGGCATAATACCGGTAATCAGTCCATTGCTCCGGAAAATGGTCAAGAATGTAATGTGGCAGGCTTCCGAAGTTAAAATTAAATCTTTGCCATGAATATGAGAGGCCGGCGAAAAAAGACCCTTGGCTTCGCGTCTGAATGCGGCTGAAGCTGAAAGCCGCGGCCTGGGAATATTTCTTGTGGTTAAAAAAGTAGTAGAAGTTTATTCCCTTCTCCTCGGTGACTCCATCCCTAAAGTCAAGGTTTGGATTGAAAGTATGCCCCGATTGCCCAAATTTGTTTATCTTTGTGCCCACCTCGTTCTTGCTCCAATACATATTGAAGGCGAAAAGGCTGCAGTTGAATCCAAATGAGAATTGCCGCTTGGCCCCGGCATCGCTGCCAAAGAATTTGTTGAGGTTCTTGTCATACCCCACAGATACAGCCAGATACGTAAGCCTTACGCCCACCGTGGTGCTAGGATCGCTTTGAAGGCGCATGCCCATATTATCCTGCAAATCAAAGTTGTAATTGTCTACCCAAGTATTTGTCAGCAGCTTGACGTTGAATTTATGCCCCGACCCCTTTACGTATGTGGTGTCATATCCGTTGAAGAATGTATCGCCCCACCTGTACGTCTTTATGACGAATGCCGGGAATTTGCCCATTTGCGCTATTGAATCCAAAGCGAAAGAGAACGCCTCCGCGCGATGGATTCCCCCCGCAAAGAGCGCGATTGTCATTATTAAGCGTATGGCAGCCTTGAGATTCACCTTAGGTCTTTTTGCTATTTTTCGTTAAGCTTTGCAAAATTACAAAATCTAAAGTTAATAACAATCGCAATCGGCCAAATTGTTCGCCACTGAAAGTGATTTTTCAGGATTTCATTGCTCCGGCAGCGCCGACAATATCGCTTTTCGGGAATCCTCAATCAGGCGCAGGGTGTCATGTCCCTCCTCGCCGGGCAAAATCGCCGGGTGGATAGTAAGCTTTATCACCCCCCAATGCGGCAGCAGGGCGGTACGCGGCATCACGGAATAAGCGCCATCGATCGTAATGGGCACCACCGGCAGATTGAACTCCAGAGCAAGCTGATAGGCGCCTTTCTTGAACCTCCCGACTTTGCCGTCGCGGCTGCGCGATCCTTCGGGAAACACCACAACCGACATACCCTGCCTAAGCTGCTTTTGGGCCGTGGCCATCGTCTGCCTTATGGCCGCGGGCGAGCTGTTGTCAACGAATATCTGGCCAATGGCCTTGCAGCTGTATCCCACAAGCGGAATCTTCTCTAGCGACTTCTTCATCATCCAGCGGAATTGATGGTTGAGGTATCCATAGATAGCGAAGATGTCATAGGCTCCTTGGTGATTTGCCACAAACACGTAAGATTGATCCTTGGATATGTTTTCTCTCCCGCTCACCTTTACCCTGACAAAGGTCATAATGCAAAACAGCTTAGCCCAAAGCCTGGGTATATAATATCCCCAACTGCGCCCGAAGCCAATCAAGCTTCCAAAGATTGCAAGGAGGGCTGTCACTGTAGTGGCCACCAGGAGCACCGGAAGCATCACTAATATTTGGTAAATTCGGTATAATATCAGCATAGGGCAGAGGAGTGAAATTACAAGTGGAAAGAAAAATTAAATTTTTCAAGAGCAAAGTTACGATTTTTTCGTTTTTTATTCATACCTTTGTTTGGATTTTTTCAACAAAAAAGGAAATTATGGAAAGCGTTGCCGACATAATCAATGACCTGAGGCGCCAAATCAATGAGCACAACCATAGATATTACGTGCTTAACGAGCCTTCTATCTCCGACTTTGACTTCGACCAAATGCTGAAGCGGCTGGAGGCGCTGGAGCGTGAGCATCCTGAATTTGATGACCCTCTCTCTCCAACCCACAGAGTGGGATCAGACATCACCAAGGGATTTGAGCAGCACGCCCATATATATCCAATGCTTTCCCTGTCAAACACTTACTCTATTGAAGAAGTAGACCAATGGGTGGACCGCACTGAAAAAGCCCTTGCGGGGCAAAAGTGTGAAATTGTGGGTGAAATGAAATTTGACGGCACAAGCATTTCGCTTATTTACGAGCGGGGCCGGCTAGTAAGGGCCGTGACGCGGGGCGATGGCGAAAAGGGCGATGTGGTGACACAAAACATTATGACCATCAAGAGCATCCCCCTGCAGCTGCAGCCCGGCAACTGGCCTGAAATGTTCGAGATAAGGGGCGAGGTGCTTTTGCCTTGGAAAGAATTTGAACGCCTGAATGAAGAAAGGGCCTTCAACGAAGAGCCCCTATTCGCCAATCCACGCAATGCTGCGTCGGGCACGCTGAAGCTTTTGAATCCTTCCGAAGTGGCCCGTCGCGGCCTCGACGCATATTTCTATTATTTGCTCGGCGAGAATCTGCCTTTTGACAACCACTATGACAATATGATGGCCGTGCGCTCGTGGGGATTCAAGGTGCCGCCGCAAATGACGCTTCTCCATGGCATAGGCGAGGTTGACCATTTCATCAACCATTGGGACAAGGCAAGGAAGGAGCTTCCCGTGGCCACCGACGGCCTCGTGTTCAAGGTAAACTCCATGCGCCAGCAGCTAAACCTTGGATACACGGCAAAGTCGCCCCGATGGGCCATAGCATACAAATTTCCCGCGGAAAGAGCCCTCACTGAGCTGAGGTTCGTTTCATTCGACGTCGGCCGCATGGGGATAATAACCCCAGTGGCCAACCTTGAGCCCGTGCTCCTGTCGGGCACTGTGGTGAAACGCGCCTCCATGCACAACGAAGACATTCTTAATCAGCTTGATGTGCATGAACATGATATGCTCTACGTAGAAAAAGGCGGAGAGATAATCCCGAAAATCACCGGGGTAGACGCAAGCGCGCGAAAGCCAGGGGCGGAAAAGGTAAGGTTTGTAACGCATTGCCCGTCATGCGGCACCGCCCTCGTCCGCCAAGATGGGGAGGCCGCTTGGATGTGCCCCAACAAATATGGCTGCGTGCCGCAAATCACTGGGCGCGTAGAGCATTTTGTGGGCAGGCGCATGATGAACATCGACGGCATCGGCGAGGAAATAGCGCAGATGCTCTTCGACGCGCATTTGGTGGAGAACATTGCCGACCTCTATGACCTCAAGCTTGAAGACCTGCTTGGGCTTGAACGCTTTGGACAAAAGAGCGCCGAGCGCCTGATTAACGGAATTGAGCAATCAAAGCAAGTGCCTTTTGAGCGCGTGCTGTATGCGCTTTCCATTCCTTTTGTAGGAGAGACCACAGCCAAGAAAATAGCGCGTCAGGCCAAGAGCATCGACCGCATTATGGAAATGTCGCAAGAGGAACTGTGCGCTATTGAAGACGTGGGCGCGGTCATAGCCCAAAGCATCGCGGACTATTTCGCCGCTCCGCAGAATTTGGAGATAATAGCGCGCCTCAAAGCCGCAGGCCTAAAGTTTGAAATAGAGGAGGACGAGAGCTCCTCGCCGGCGTCCGACAAGCTACAAGGAAAGACTTTTGTCATATCAGGCGTATTTTCAAAGCACAGCCGAGACGAATACAAGGATCTGATTGAGCGCAACGGCGGCAAGAACTCAGGCTCTATTTCAAAGAAAACAAGCTATGTGCTGGCCGGCGAAAACATGGGCCCCGCAAAGCTGGAAAAGGCATCATCGCTTGGCATTCCCGTAATCGATGAAGACCAATTCCTGAAAATGATTGAAGATTAAGCGAATATTTAACTTAAACATACGCAAAGTGCTTACATACAACACTCGACTCAAGCGGCTGATTCTGCCCGAATACGGCCGCAACATACAAAACATGGTCAACCACTGCCTTTCCCTTGAGGACCGCGGCGAGCGCACCAGCTGCGCATATTCCATCATTCGCGCCATGGAGACTCTATTCCCCGCAGAGGGAGACCCCGAGGATTACCGCCGCAAGCTGTGGGACCACCTTGCCATAATGTCAGACTTCAAGCTAGACATTGACTGGCCCTTCCCCGTGATTCAAAGCGAACAGCTGCAGTCGCAGCCAAAGCCCATAATCAATGACGTTGCCGACATCCGCTTCAAGCAATACGGCAAGAACCTTGAAGCCATGATACAGGTGGCTTCGCAGATGCCCGATTCGCCAGAGCGTCAAGCCCTGGCTTTGCTCATCGCCAACCAAATGAAGAAAGACAGCCTCGCGGTTAACCCCGAAGGCGCCGACGATCAGAGAATCTTCAACGACTTGCGCATGCTCTCACACGGCGCCATCAGCCTTAACGCGGAAGAAACGCGTCTTCATGAATACAAGGCAATGCCGGCCCCATCAAAAAAGAAGAAGAAAAAATGATAAAGGCCTCCGACCTCTCCCTCGCAGGCAAAGTGAATAAGACCCACGGGCTTGACGGGGAGCTTTCAGTCACTTTTTTCTCTGACGGCATCGCCGATGCCATCGGCGTCGGCACATGCCTTATTATGGACATTGACGGCATTTTCACGCCTTTTTTTGTGCGCAACGCCAGGCCGCGCGGAGCGGAATCTTTGCTTATTTCCTTCGACGGGGCCGAAAGCCAAGAGATGGCGCAGCAATTCGTCGGCAAAAGCATATATGCCTTGATTGAGCATGGCATTTCAAGCGATGATGATGAAGATGGGCTATATGCCGGACAGATTGTTGGATTTAAGGCCATTGACGACGATAATGGGGAACCGATCGGCATTGTTGAGGACATTGATGACGCCACCGAAAACGTTCTTTTCATAATTCGCCGGCCAGACGGAAGCGATTGCCGCATACCGGTTGTCGACGACTTCATAGCCTCGGTCTCTGGCGAGGATAAAACAATCTCATTCTCCCTGCCCCCCGGGCTGCTTGACCTTTAACTTTAAATTCAAACATATAATTTCTAACCTTTCCCCCTCAAAACTATGGAATTTGACGAGAAAGACGCCATTGCGTTCATACGCGGGCGTCTGCCGCATCTCTCCGGCGACATCAACGATGATGAAATCCTAAACGTAATAGACATTATTTGGGACTATTACGATGAAAATGGATTCCTTGACCTCGACCTGTCAGACGATGGCCCTGACGACCTTGACACTGCAGACCTTATCGCCTATGCGCAAAGACTCAACGCAAAGGACCGCCAGTCGCCCATGACGACGGAAGACATCGAAGCCATCGTAAAGGCTGAGCTTGACTACGAGGATTCTCTGGAAGATTGACCACAAAGGCTTGCATCGCCGCGACAGCCCGCTAAATACCGGCGCGGCTTTCACGGCGATGTTTTTTGTATAAGCCAATGCTAAAAAGGGCTATTTGCCGCTTATTTATGGGATTTCGCAGATTCTATTTTTATTTTTATAATTAGATGCGATATCTTTGCGCTGTCATTAATTTGAATATCCAAATTCCTATGTACAAATCAATATTCACAGCCTTGGCTATTTCGATTGGCGCGGGAGCGTCCTATGCGGATGAACCATGGACTCTCACCCAATGCATCGACTACGCTATGGCAAACAATCTTGACATTAAGCTGAAGCAAGTGTCAATAGACTTGGCCGACGTAGACATTGAGGCCAACAAAGGAGCTCTGTTCCCCTCATTGTCGGCATCCACCAACCAAAATGGGTCTTGGCGCCCTTGGTCGGAGTCTTACACCAACATCACTGACGGCAGCCTGTCCAGCACACACTCGACCGTGAATTACAACGGCACATACGGCCTGCAAGCCCAATGGACCGTATGGAACGGCGGCATAAACCGCAAGCAGCTGCAGCGCAGCCGCCTGTCGAAAGAACAAGCCGTGATTGACGAGCAGACGACCATGCTGGACCTCCAAGAGCGCATAGCGCAGATATATGTGCAAATCCTCTACCAAAAAGAAGCCCTGGGCGTGAACAAGCAAATTCTTGAATCCACCCACGCGCTTTTGGACAGAGCCCAGCAAATGTATGAGGTTGGCACCATGTCACGCGCGGATTTGGCGCAAATGCAAGCCCAGCTTAGCCAGGAAGAATACAATTGCGCCAATGCGGCTACCACTCTGGCCAATTATCGCCTCCAGCTTGCCCAGCTTCTTGAGATTAAAGACGATGAAGGCTTTGACGTGGCCTCGCCTTCCCTTAATGACGAAGCCATAATGGCAATGCTGCCGGCAAAAGAGGAGGTTTTCGATCTGGCTCTGGACATGCGCCCCGAGATTGCATACTCCAAGCTTGGCGTAGAAGCAGCGGACATGGACATATCCATCGCCAAAAAAGGATATTTGCCCACGGTCAGCCTTTCAGCAGGTGTGAACACCAATACATCTTCAGGCATGATGAATTCTTGGGGCGAACAAATAAAAAGAAACCTCAGCAATTCAATCGGCCTTACCGTAAGCGTGCCCATTTTCGACAATAAGAGAAACTCTACTAACGTATCCAAGGCTCGACTCAACAAGCTAAACGCCGAAATAAACCTCGAACGGGAGCGCAAAGACCTGTACAACGAGATTTCCACTATCTGGCTTGACGCCTTCAACGCACAGCAGCAGTACTCTTACGCGAAAATAAATGCCGAAAGCATGCGCGAGAGCTACGACCTGGTCAGCGAGCAGTTCGGCCTTGGCCTCAAAGACATTGTCGACCTCACCACTGGAAAAAACAATCTCATCCAGGCGGAGCAGCAGCTTCTGCAGGCAAGGTACACGGCCGCGCTGAATCTCGCACTCCTTCATTTCTATCAAGGGAAATCGCTTTCATTCTAAATCGCAAAACAAATAATACATCCATAATATAATGAAAACCATCAATATGCTGATTGCCTTGGCGATTGCCGCTTCCGCGGCCTCTTGCCATAAGGCGGCCGAGCCCCGATTAATCACTGAGGAGGCCCAGCTGCGCGATCTATCTTCCAGCGTAACCGCCACGGGCACAATCGAGCCTGTGACCAGCGTCGAGGTGGGCACGCAAGTGTCAGGCATCATCGACAAGATTTTTGTTGACTACAATTCAAACGTATCGAAAGGCCAAGTGATTGCCGAGCTTGACAAGACAAACCTTCTGTCGGAGCTCTCCAACGCCAAAAGCAATATGGCCAACGCGGAGAGCTCGCTGCAATACCAACAGGCCAACTATAACAGGCAAAAGACCCTTTTTGACAAGGGGCTTATTGCCGCAAACGATTTTGAGCAAGCACGCCTCAGCTATGAGCAGGCTAGGCAGCAAGTGCAAATAGAGCGCCAAAACGTGGCAAAGGCGCAGACAAACCTCGGGTATGCCACTATTGTAGCCCCAATCGACGGCGTAGTGCTCAGCAAGCAAGTGGAGGAAGGCCAGACCGTGGCCGCCGCAATGACCACCCCCACCCTATTCATAATTGCGCAAGACCTTACTGACATGCGCGTAATAGCTGACGTTGACGAGGCAGACATCGGCGCGGTGAAGGAAGGCCAGAACGTTACGTTCACGGTCGACGCATTCCCAAATGACGTTTTCCATGGCACGGTAACTCAAGTGCGCCAAGAGGCTACAACCGAAAGCAATGTCGTGACTTACGAAGTGGTGATCGCCGCGCGCAACGATGACCTCAAACTTAAGCCTGGCCTTACCGCCAACGTTAACATCTACACCTTTGAGAAAGATAACGTGCTGTGCGTAACATCAAAGGCCCTTAAATTTACGCCCAACCCAATGATGATGCCGAAGGATATAGTAGTAGAGGGAACGCCCGACAAGCCATGCCTTTGGGTGCTTGACGGCAAAACTTTGCGCGCCACACACGTGGAAGTCGGCCAGACTGGCGGCTCATACACTGAGATTCTCTCCGGCATAAAGCAGGGCGACAAGGTGGCCATTGAGGTTGACGGCTCGCCGATGGCGGCCGACAATGCGTCATCGGAAGAATCAAATCCTTTCATGCCAGGCCCTCCCGGACAAAAGAAAAACAAGAAATAGCCCATTCCCCACAATTCTCCATCCATTAAAGCATATGGCAGAAAACGACAAAATAGTGATTGAGCTCCGCGACGTCAAGCGCGACTTTATCGTGGGCGACGAAACGGTGCATGCCCTAAAGGGCATCTCATTCAGCGTTAGGGAAGGCGAATTCGTAACGATTATGGGCACATCCGGGTCTGGAAAGTCAACCCTTCTCAACCAACTTGGATGCCTTGACACTCCCACCTCTGGTGAATACTACCTTGACGGAATCCCCGTAAAGTCAATGTCAAAGAACCAAAGGGCGAAGCTGCGCAACCTGAAAATCGGCTTTGTATTTCAAAACTACAATCTTCTACCCAACACCACATCCGTTGAGAACGTGGAGCTTCCGCTGATGTACAATCCCAAATACAGCGCCGCCCAGCGCCGCGAAGCCGCGGTAAAGGCATTGCAGCAAGTGGGCCTGGGAAACAGGCTAATGCACAAATCCAACCAAATGTCGGGCGGACAGATGCAGCGCGTGGCGATAGCGAGAGCACTGGTCAACAATCCCGCAGTGATTTTGGCTGACGAAGCCACCGGCAACCTTGATACGCGCACATCCTTCGAGATGCTTGTGCTATTCCAAGAACTGCACGCCCAAGGGCGCACCATAATTTTCGTTACCCACAACCCCGACATTGCGCGCTATTCCTCCCGCAACATAATGCTTAGGGACGGCCATATCGTGGCGGACGAACTCAACGACAACATCCTTTCAGCCCGAGAAGCCCTCGAGGCTCTCCCCAAAGAAGACTGACATGAATCTATTCAATCTCCTCAGAATATCAGTTAAGGCCATTTCCAGCAATAAGTTCCGATCTTTCCTTTCAATGCTTGGCATCATCATTGGCGTTGCGGCCGTCATTATCATGATGGCCATTGGCCAGGGATCAAAGCAAAGCGTAAGGAATAATATAGCCAAGATGGGCACCAATATGCTCAACATTCATCCCGGCCAGGGCATGATGGGCGGAGCAAGGCTTGACCCCTCGGAAATGCAGACCCTGAAAGTTAGCGACTATCAGGCTATTGTGGATAACCGCAAATACGTAACCTACGTATCGCCTGAAGTCACTTCAGGCGGGCAGGTAATATATGGCGCCAAGAACACGAATACAACAATGTATGGTGAAAGCCCTGAATATCTTGACATTAAGCAATGGGAAATAGAAAAGGGCGAAGTATTTACCGATGAGGACGTGAACCATAACGCCAAAGTATGCGTAATCGGCCAAACCATTGCAAAAGAGCTGTTTGGCGATGACATAGACCCCATCGACAAGGTGATTCGCTTCAAATCCATACCCTTCAGAGTTGTCGGAGTGCTCAAAGCAAAGGGCTACAACAACTGGGGCATGGACCAGGACAACGTGATCATAGCTCCATACACCACCGTGATGAAGCGCCTTCTCGCCCAGACGTATCTTTCGTCAATCATCGCTTCCGCCATTTCGGAAGAACACAGCGACGAGGCCATTGACGAGCTCACCGCCATTTTGCGCGAAACGCATAAAATCAAAGATGGGGAGGAGGACAATTTCACTATCCGAAGCCAACAGGAAATGATGGAGACAATGTCCTCCACAATGGATACCATAACCATCATACTCGTTGTTGCCGCCGGATTCTCGCTCCTTGTGGCCGGAATAGGCATTATGAATATCATGCTGGTTTCTGTGACCGAACGCACGAGGGAAATAGGCCTGCGCATGTCGGTGGGCGCCCGCACCGGCGACATCAGCCTGCAATTCTTGATTGAATCCGTAATCATCAGCCTTTCTGGCGGCATTCTGGGCATAGCCATGGGATGGATTGGCACAATCGTGTGCCGTTCGATGGGACTGCCCGCAGCAATACCTATGTGGTCAATTGTTCTTTCATTCGCCGTCTGCACCCTAATTGGTGTGGCCTTCGGATATTTCCCGGCCAGAAAAGCAGCCAGCCTCGACCCCATCCAGGCCATACGCTACGAATAACCGCAAAGGCGAGAACGATCCAACTTCAAGGGCTTTTTTTCACAGCGGAATCATTTTCCGCTGTGATTTTATATGGATACATCCTTTATGGATGTGCCTATCATATAGCAAGGCCGCAATGCCCATAGCATTGCGGCCTTATTTATTTTAGGGAATTAAGGTTGCTGTTTAAGGCCTTATGTCTTAAACAGCAACCTTAATTTTAATCTTCGATGGCAGCCTGGGCCGCAGCTACGCGGGCGATGGGCACGCGGTAGGGTGAGCAGCTGACGTAGTTCATGCCGACTTTAGCGCAGAACTTAACTGAAGAGGGCTCGCCGCCGTGCTCGCCGCAGATGCCGCACTTGAGCTCGGGCTTTGTGCTGCGACCCTTTTCAACGCCCATGCGCACTAGCTGGCCAACGCCTTCCTGATCAAGAACCTCGAAGGGATCTACCTTGATGATGCCATGCTCCTTGTAGTACTTGAGGAACTTGGGCGCGTCATCGCGTGAGAAGCCGAAGGTCATCTGCGTAAGGTCGTTTGTGCCGAACGAGAAGAAGTCGGCAACCTCAGCGATTTGGTTGGCTACGAGAGCTGCGCGGGGCACTTCAATCATAGTGCCTACGAGGTAAGGAATGGTCTCACCCTTCTCGTCGAATACCTTGGCGGCTGTGGTGTTGATGATGTTAGCCTGGTGCTGGATTTCTTTGAGAGAGCCAACAAGTGGTATCATGATTTCGGGATGCACGTCGATGCCGCGGGCCTTAACAGCGAGGGCAGCCTCGATGATAGCGCGTGTCTGCATTTCAGTGATTTCGGGGAAGGTGATGCCAAGACGGCAGCCGCGGTGGCCGAGCATCGGGTTGAACTCCTCAAGAGAGTCAACCTTGGCCTTAACCTCTGCAAGAGTGATGCCCATTTCATCGGCGAGCTCTTGCATAGTGGCTGTCTGGTGAGGCACGAACTCATGCAATGGAGGATCGAGAAGGCGGATAGTCACGCCAAAGCCGTCCATAGCCTCAAAGATACCTTCAAAGTCGCCGCGCTGCATGGGCAGAAGCTTTGCAAGAGCGTGCTTGCGGCCTTCAAGGTCGCTTGAAAGAATCATCTCGCGAACGGCCTTGATGCGGTCGCCCTCAAAGAACATGTGCTCTGTGCGGCAGAGGCCGATGCCCTGAGCACCGAACTTGCGAGCCTGCTTTGCGTCGCGGGGAGAATCGGCGTTGGTGCGCACGTATGTCTTTGTGTATTTAGCGGCGAGGTTCATAATGGCTGCGAAATCGCCGTCGAGCTCGGGCTCAACGGTGGGCACTTGGCCTTCATAAACGTCACCTGTAGAGCCGTTGAGCGAAATCCAGTCGCCTTCCTTGAAGGTCTTTCCGCCCATAGTCACAGTCTTTTCCTTATAATCAACGGCGATTTCTCCTGCGCCGGATACGCAGCACTTGCCCATGCCGCGAGCCACAACGGCTGCGTGGGAAGTCATGCCGCCGCGCATTGTGAGAATGCCCTGAGCCACAGCCATGCCGCGGAGATCCTCGGGAGATGTCTCGATGCGGACGAGGACAACTTTGCGTTTCTTCTCGGCCCATGCCTCAGCGTCGTCGGCAGAGAACACTACCTGGCCGGCAGCTGCGCCGGGAGATGCGGGAAGGCCCTTGGCAACGACAACGGCGCGCTTGAGGGCGGCCTTGTCGAATACTGGGTGCAGGAGCTCGTCGAGCTTCTGGGGCTCCATGCGCAGAAGAGCTGTCTTTTCGTCGATTTCGCCTGCGCGAAGAAAATCCATTGCGATCTTCACCATAGCGGCGCCGGTGCGCTTGCCATTGCGGGTCTGGAGCATCCAAAGCTTGCCGTCCTGAATGGTGAACTCCATATCCTGCATGTCCTTGTAGTAGTCCTCAAGGCGATGCGCGATGGCGATGAGCTCGGCGGCGCAGGTAGGCATTGACTCCTCAAGCGAAGGATATTTCTCAGCGCGCACTTCCTCGCTGATGCCCTGCAGAGCCGCCCAGCGGCGAGAGCCCTCTACAGTGATTTGCTGAGGCGTGCGGATGCCGGCAACGACGTCCTCGCCCTGAGCGTTGATAAGATATTCGCCATTGAAGATGTTTTCGCCTGTGGCAGCGTCGCGGCTGAATGCTACGCCGGTGGCAGAGTTGTTGCCCATATTGCCATAAACCATGGCCTGAACGTTAACGGCGGTGCCCCACTCTTCGGGGATTTGGTTCATGCGGCGATAGATGATGGCGCGCTCGTTCATCCAGCTGTCGAATACGGCGCAGATGCCGCCCCAAAGCTGTTCCCAAGCGTCGTCGGGGAAATCCTTGCCTGTGTATTCCTTAACGGCTGCCTTGAAGAGCTTAACGAGGTTCTTCAGGTCGTCAACGTCGAGCTCGGTGTCAAGCTTAACGCCCTTCTGCTCCTTCACCTTGTCCATGATTTCCTCGAAGGGGTCAATGTCGGCCTTCGACTTCGGCTTCATGCCAAGAACAACGTCGCCGTACATCTGCACGAAGCGGCGGTAGCTGTCCCATGCGAAGCGGGGATTGCCGCTCTTTTCAGCCAAAGACGCAACAGTGGCGTCGTTCATGCCGAGGTTCAGGACGGTGTCCATCATGCCGGGCATAGAAGCGCGGGCGCCTGAGCGAACGGAAACGAGAAGAGGATTTGCGGAATCGTTGAATTTTTTTCCTGTGAGCTCTTCAACGTGAGCTATAGCCTTCTCAACGTCTTTAGCGATGAGCTTAACGACTTCGTCTTTGCCATACTGGGTATACTCGGTGCAGACTTCTGTGGTGATGGTGAAGCCGGGAGGCACGGGCATGCCCAGGAGGTTCATTTCGGCGAGGTTAGCGCCCTTGCCTCCGAGGAGGTTGCGCATAGAGGCATTGCCTTCTGCCTTGCCGTCGCCAAATAGATAAACTCTTTTCATCAAATTGCGGTTTTAATGAGTAATATGTTTTTTAATCGTAATGATCAAGGTTCTGATTTCTCAATTTGAGATTCAGTGCAAATTTAATTAATTTGCCTCAAAGAGAAAAATTATTTTTGCGTTTTTTACGTATAAAAAGTTAAAATCGGACTGAAACGCATGCCGGGCCAGGCCCGTCAGTGGCCGAAGAGCCTATTAATGGCTATCCCCCAATCCTTAAGAGTAAAGTCAATTGGGGTGATGAAAGGACGGAACCTGCGCTTGCCGGGGTTGCCGTACACCTTAAGCTTGTTGTGGCGGCACTCGAAATCCAGCCTTCCTGAAAAGTTGACCGGCTCGCCATCAATATGTCCCAGCACCGGGCCTGGGAGGTCAATGGCCGCGCGGCGCACCCTGAAAGTCTCGATATTGTGGTTGTAAGGCACCATTCCGGTCAACACGTCAAACCCGGCCAGCATCATTTTCAGCGCGTTTCCGCTTTTGATGACTATAACATCAAGCTGACCGTCGCTCAGGGAGGCCATTGGCGCTATGAACGCGTTGTTGCCATACTGCGACGCGTTGCATACGGCGATCAGAAAGGCCTCTCTCCGCAGGCGCTTTCCGTCAATGTCCAGCACGAATGTCTGCGGCTTATAGCCGGCGAACGTCTCCACCACGCTTTTTATATAGGAAATGCGCCCCCTGCGCGTCTCATGCGAAAACTTGTGCGAGACCGAAGCGTCGAAGCCAAGGCCGCAAGTGCAGAAGAAATTCCGGCCGCCGACCACGCCATAATCGCAAAGTCGCACATTCTCCTTCCTGATGATTTCAAGGGAAAGCTTTTCGTCAACGGGAATGCCAAGGTGCCTGGCCAGGCCATTGCCGCTGCCCGAAGGGACAATCCCGAGGGCAACGTCGGAGCCAATAAGGCCGGACGCGGCCTCATTGACCGTGCCGTCGCCGCCGCAAACCACCACCGACCCGAAGCCATCAGCCACAGCCCGCCTGGCAAGCTCGGTGGCATGGCCGGGGCAAGCCGTATACGCAACCGTCACAGCGAAGCCGTGGGCCTCCAGCTCGGAAGCCAAGGCTTGGCCCATGCCGTCCTTGCTGTTCACACCGGAGCGTGGATTAACGATTAGGAGCGTCTTTTCATTTTCCATGGCTGCAAAGTTACGGCTTTTTTCTATTTTTGGGAAATTTGTTGGCGATAAGATTTTTTTTTATTAATTTTGCTCTTCAAAAGGAAAAAGACAAAACTAAACAATCGACAACGCATCTATGGCAATAGAATTGAAAGGACTCACCAAGCGCAGCGAAAATTACTCGCAGTGGTACAACGAACTCGTGGTGAAAGCAGACCTTGCCGAGCAGTCGGCAGTGCGCGGCTGCATGGTAATCAAGCCTTATGGCTATGCTATTTGGGAAAAAATGCAGCAGACGCTCGATGGCATGTTCAAGGCCACGGGAGTGCAGAACGCATACTTCCCCTTGCTCATTCCAAAATCATTCCTGTGCCGCGAGGCTGAGCATGTGGAGGGATTCGCAAAGGAATGCGCTGTCGTCACCCACTATCGGCTGAAGAACGATCCCAACGGCAACGGCGTGGTTGTAGACCCTGACGCTCGCCTTGAGGAAGAGCTTATCATACGCCCCACTTCTGAAACGATAATCTGGGGCACATACAAGAACTGGATTCACAGCTGGCGCGACCTCCCCATCCTCATCAACCAATGGGCCAACGTGATGCGCTGGGAGATGCGCACACGCATGTTCCTGCGCACGGCGGAATTCCTATGGCAAGAAGGCCATTGCGCCCACGCCACGGCAGAAGAATCGCAGGCGCGCACCGTGGAGATGATAAACATCTACGCAAAATTTGCCCAGGACTATATGGCAATGCCGGTGATTCAGGGAGTGAAGAGCGCCAACGAAAGATTTGCCGGCGCCCTCAATACCTACACGATTGAGGCCATGATGCAGGATGGCAAGGCATTGCAGGCGGGCACCTCGCATAACCTTGGACAGAATTTCGCCAAGGCGTTCGACGTGACCTTCGCCAACAAGGAAAACAAGCCTGAATACGTATGGGCTAACTCTTGGGGCGTATCTACCCGCCTGATGGGCGCGCTGATCATGACACACAGCGACGACAACGGCCTGGTGCTTCCCCCGAAGCTGGCTCCAATCCAAGTGGTGATCATTCCTATATATAAAAACAAGGAGCAGCTTGAGAAAATTTCAGCAACGGTCAACCCCATTATGGACGAGCTCAAGAGCATGGGCATAAGCGTGAAATACGATGACGCCGACAATAAGCGCCCGGGATTCAAATTCGCCGATTATGAAATCAAGGGTGTGCCGGTGCGCCTTGTGCTTGGCGAGCGCGATATCCAGAACGATACTGTAGAACTCATGCGGCGCGATACCCTCGAGAAAGAAAATGTGCCTTTGGAGGGCATTGCCGAGCATATCAAGCATCTTCTCGACTATATTCAGCAGAACATATTTGACAAGGCTTTGGCCATGCGCCAGGCAAAGACGTATGTATGCGACTCATACGAGGAATTCAAAGCCAACATTGACAAGGGAGGATTCTTCCTTTGCCACTGGGACGGCACCGCTGAGACTGAAGAGCGCATAAAAGAGGAAACAAAGGCCACAATCCGCTGCATTCCTCTTGACGGCGACAAGACCCCCGGCACTTGCATGGTCACCGGCAAGCCTTCGGCGCAGCGCGTGATCATCGCCCGCAATTACTAACAGCATTCCCCTCACCCATCAAGCAGTTATGGACAGTAAGACATTTATCTCTCAAGTGGCAAAGCTGATGAACGCCGACCCCAAAGAGGCCGGCCGCCTGACAGCCGCATTTGCCCAAGTGCTTCGCGAACGCGCGTCCGGCCTTGATTCCATCGCCATGCCCGGCTTTGGAAATTTTGTGGCCACAAAGAAGCCCGAAAGAGTGAAGACCGATAAGGCCACAGGAAGAAAAATGCTTTTGCCTCCACAGCTGCTTGTGGAGTTTGTGCCAAGTTCCGCCCTAAAAAAACTTATCGCAAATGAATAGCATTATCACACTGAATAGGCTGGCCGAGCTCATAGCGCGCGCATCCGGCAAAAGGACTGCAGAGGTTGAGCCGTTTTTGAAGGCCTTCATGGAGACCGCCAAAGAGGCCATCGCCAGCGATGAAGTCCTTACCGTAAAGGGAATTGGCACCTTCACGGTTGAAGAAGCGCGTGGAGAAAGGAAGATAATGTTTCAAGCGGACGAGGACTTGGCCAAAGCTGTGAACGACCCATTTTCAATGTTTGAGCCTGAAGAGCTTGCCCCCGGCGCGTCAATCGAGAGCCTTGACATTGACATAATAATCGATGACATAATCCCCGCATCGGAGCCCGCCCCCAAACAGGAAAGCCAAGAGGGCTCTGAAGGCTCCGAGGCCTCTGAAGGCTCTGAAATCTCTGAAAACTCCGAGAACTCTGAGGCCTCTGAGAAATCTGAGGCCTCTGAGAACTCTGAAGGCACTGAAGGCTCTGAAGGTTTTAAGAGCTCTAAAAGCCCTTATGCCCCCAATCTTTCCGCAGATATTGAGACTATAGCCGAAGAAGAGCCCTTTTCAGCATCTTTTGCTGAGCCGCTGGAGCCCGCTGTTCCCGAAAAGCCAAAAACAAGCCTTGCCGCCGCGTATAATCCACCGCCAATCTCCAAGCCTGATGAAGCAGAAGAGGAGAATGAATATGAAGAAGCGTACGATGAGGAATATTATGAAGAGGATGCCCGCGGCAAATTCCCCACATTTTGGGCTACTTGGGCCGCAATAATAGGCTTGTTGATAGGATTGGCGATAGGATTCTTCGCGCATGACCCCATTTGCGAGCTCCTTGAGCCTACCGCCACAGAGCAAGACCTTGATGAGGCCGAAGATACTGAAGAGCAAAGCCCATCCATCGACCCTTTTATTGAGGAGACAGAGCCACAGACTACAACCGAGGAGACCGCTGCGCAGCAAGAATCCCCTAAGGAGGAGGCCGATGTATACGACACAATCACCGAGCGGACATTTCTGACCCACTTGGCCCAGAAGCATTACCACCAAAAGGATTACTGGGTGTACATCTATCTTGAGAATAAAGACATAATAGGCAATCCAAATACGGTAAAAGCCGGGACAAGGGTGAAAATCCCGCCATTGAGCAAATACGCAAAACACTCATCCGAGGCGGAAAACCTTAAGGAAGCCAAGGCCCTCGCAGCCAAAATAACCAAATAACGACCAAAACATCAATCATCGAACGCCTATGTGAACCACACGATTGAATCCAAACGACGACAAGAAAGATTATAATTAGGGCATTCTGAAAATAATCAAATTGTTTATTCTCAGAATGTCCTAACATTTTTGTTTGATACAACCAATCCCTTTAATATTTACCTAAAAAAGTTTTTCAATGAAAAAACATTTGACATTGATGCTTTCCGCGCTTATCGGCATTGGGGCCATCTCGGCGATCGCCTCCCCCGACGCCTTTAGAAGCGCCAGGACAGGAAGGCAAAGCAATGCGCCGGCCGTCGCCGCCCTCACAAGCGAAGACGCCGCAGCGGCACGCGAGTTTAGAAGACTGCCCGGCAATGACAATGCCGACGGATTCTTCCGAGTTTTACCCCCCCCCCACAGAACAATCTAACTATCAGAAGGTTAGGAACAATGTTCCGGCAAATCTACAAATTGTAGGACAAGCCGCTTATTTCCCTTCAATGGAAGTCGGCAGCTTCTACAAGATTCCGACAACAACCAACGGCAAATTTGAGAAAATATGCAATCCCAAGGTCATACTTGACTACGGCGGCGTATACAACGCCTCATCCAATACTTTCTCTGGAGTAAGCGCCACATTCTCCAGCTCGCACGTATTCCAAAGCGCCACCTTCTATGAGTTCAGCATGGCTACCCTTGATGTGCTGCGAACTCAAACCATAACGCCTGAAAATATAGGCCTGCTGGCCTTGTCGATGGCGCAAGACCCGACAAGCGGAAAAAATTACGGATATTTCTTTGGAGACTCACAATCCAATTTCGTTTGGGGATACATTGACTACAACACGCTTGAGCGCACAAAGATCGCCGACGCCGATGACTTCCTCGACGCTGTGGCCGCCACTGCCGACGGGCAATATTACGGACTGGACTATCTCGGCCAACTTTATAAAATAGAAAAAGAAACCGGGTCACTTCAGCTGATTGGAAAAACATCCCTGCCTGTACAGTACTCCTTCGCGGCATGCATGGACCAAATCAACAACAATATGCTGGTGTACTGCGTAGAGGATGACCAAAGCGGCAGCTCGCTCTACGAATTGAATCTGCAGACAGCCGAAGCGTCAAAAGTGGCCGAGTACCCATTGAGCATGATGATGTCAATGTACACCCTCACGCCCACCTCCGACAAGGCTCCCAATGCGCCAACCCTTGAACTCTCATCAAAAGAAGGCTCAATGACCGTAGGCTACAGCCTCACTCTTCCTGAAACCATGATTGACGGCAGCGCCATCACGGGAAGCCTCGCGTGGGAAATTTCAGTGGACGGCGACGTCAAGGCGCAAGGCAATTCAACAGCCGGAATAACTGTGACAGGCTCCATCACGTTGGAGACAGCCGGCATGACTGAATTTTGCGCTGTGGCAAAGAACGCCAATGGAGAATCGCCCAAGGCATATGCGAAGACATACGTAGGCAACGGCATTCCCGACGCGCCCTCCAACGTGGCGGCATCATGGGCCGACGGCACCATGACAATCACCTGGGACGCCGTGACATCAGCCTCTGACGGCGGATACGTAAATCCCGAAGAAATTACATACATGATTTATGATATCGGAAAGGGAAAGGTTATGGCAAACGGCGTAAAGGGCACATCCTATGCCTTCTCTCTCCCCGCGCCCGACGAGCGCACTGCTTACCGCTATTCAGTGACAGCCCTATTCGACGGCAAGTCCGGCCCAATCACATTGTCGAACGAAGTCTATCTTGGTCCTTACGGCGCTCCATTCGAAGTGACTTTCAACAGCACTTCTATATTCGCCGAATACGGCTTCACCGTGCTTGACGCAAATGAGGACAACAAGACTTGGACCTCTACAGCTTCCGGCGCCCGCTATCCATACAGCTCCGCAAACACTGGCGATGATTGGCTTTTTACTCCCCAAATCAAGCTTGAGGCCGGGATGGTATATGAGTTTTCAGTGAATATTGCAGGCAGCAGCTCCAGATATAAAGAGGTATTTGAAGTAAAGTACGGAATGGGGAATTCGGTGGAATCCATGACCTATGAAATCCTCCCCTCCACAACATTCACCAGCGTTGCCTCCAGCCCCAAGACTTTCACCGCATCGTTCAAGCCTGCGGCTACCGGACTATACAACATCGGCATCCACGAAATTTCGCCCAAGAACCAGGGAAACATTCTCTTGAAGAAAATTTCCATAGGAGCGGGAATTTCACCCCTAACTCCCGACGCCCCAACAAACCTCACCCTTGAGTCAGAGCCCACCGGCGAACTTATGCTAAACGGCAGCGTGACCGCCCCCTCCCTCACAATCTCCAACGATAAAATCGCAGGCAACGTAAGCCTAAAGGTATACCGCGGCGATGAACTCATCACCACCCTATCGGCGGCCGCCGGCGCTGCAGCCGCATTCTCTGACCGCGTGCCGGCAAAAGGCAATTACACCTACACCGTGACCGCAGTGAATGAGGGCAATGAAGGCAAATCAATCTCGTCGCAAATATACGTTGGGCCACATCCCGCGAGGGCGCCTCAAAACGCAAAGATGACTGAGGCAGACCAGCCCGGCATTGTGACAGTGACATGGGATCCAGTCACTGAAGACATGTACGGCACCCGTCTGGATCCGGCCAACATATCCTATATGGTGTATGAAATCAGCGGCACGCGCCCCGGCGCTCCAAAGCTTGACTCTCCCGTGAAGACCACCTCCGCCACATTCCAGGCCATAGACGATCCGAACAAGCAAGAATTCAAGCAGTTTATGGTGACGGCATTCAACCGCGATGAAGAAAGCACGGTGTACAGCTGCATCACCAACACACTCCCCGTGGGCGTGGCCTACAAAATGCCTTACAAGCTCTCCTGCAAGGAAGATTTGGAGGAGACTGTATTTGGAATCGACAGGT
This sequence comes from Clostridium sp., assembly GCA_023666615.1. Lineage (GTDB taxonomy): Bacteria > Bacteroidota > Bacteroidia > Bacteroidales > Muribaculaceae > CAG-873. The sequence continues at coordinate 272,043 of JAMPBQ010000001.1, forward strand.
CGCTAAGCACAATCAAAATTGGATTCTACGATGACAGCACCATGGCTGAATTAGGCTCTCAAGACGGCGACAACGGATATTTGAGCATGAAATTTGGAAAGAAGCAGCAATGGGGCGAAATTTTCTCCGCAAAGATAGACCTTTCCAAAGCCGTGCGCCCAGAGCTTACATTCTATGTATTCAAGCTTGAGAATGATGACGCCAACCAATTGGCGGTTACAATCGAGCAGGATGGAGTTCAAACCGAAGTGTACAAGACCGACCTCTCCGACATGAAAGAGCGGGAATGGAACAAAGCGCGCATCAGCCTTGACCAATATAAGGGCAAGGACATTCAATTCAGAATGCGCGGCACATGCACAAAATACATGTATATCTTCCTGGACAACATCCGCATACAGGAAATGGCCGACAAAGATATTCGCGTGACCGGCATATCAGCCCCCGAAAGCGTCAACATCAACGAAACGTTCTCTGTTTCTGTAAATGTAGCCAACGAAGGGGCCGAAACGGCCAATAATTTCACTGTAAGCCTATACCGAGACGGTGAAATCGCCGACACCAAGACCATATCCTCCCTTGCGTCAGAAGCTCAAGCCACAGTGACATTCAACACATCAATTTCGCACTTCGACGCTGACAACACCGCGGCGACATACCGCGCCGAAGCGGCATTCAGCGGCGATAAGGATATGACAAACAATTCATCGAAGGACATCACCGTTGCCCGAAAGACCAACAAGCATCCTGCCATCTCCGACCTTGACGGCGTGCAGAAGGATGATGGCGTGCATCTTACATGGACCCCCTACTCCAAGCCCGAAATCATCGCGCCAAGCGAATCAACTGAGGACATTGAAGGCGGCATGTGCGGCGAACAGGCTCTGGAAGGCTGGACCATCATCGATGTTGACCAGTGCGGAATTGGAAGTTTCGAAGGGCTGACAATCCCGGGAATCGCAACAAATTCTCCGGCATCGTTCTTCGTATTCGACGTCAAGGCGCTCGGCATAGAGGCCAACGAAACAGTCACTCCCCACAGCGGATCGAAATTCCTTGGTTCCTTCCCCAACTATGACTATGAATACAATGACGACTGGGCAATTTCGCCAAAGCTCCCCGGCACGGCCCAGACCATATCGTTCTACGCCAAGACTTACGACAAGTGGCTCCCAACCAACTTCCAAATCCTCTATACAACGAAGGACTCCACCGATCCCGCCGACTACACAATGATCAGCGAGCACAAGGAAATCTCCGACAGTTGGACAAAATATGAGGCAACGCTCCCGGAAGGCGCTCTCCATTTCGCCATTCGCCACTACTCTGTATGGGCGTCAATGCTTATGGTTGACGACATCACCTTCACATATGCTCCCGAGGCTGTGGCCTTCGACCTTGTCGGTCATGACGTTTACCGCAATGGAAGCAAGATAAATGAAGAGCCCGTAGTTGGCGGAGAATACATTGACGCAAGCGCCCCTGACGGACTGCACACCTACCACGTAGTCGCCAAATTCGCTACTGGCGAATCCGACCTCTCGAACAGCGTATCAGTCGCCACCTCGGGCATAGGCGAATCCCTAGCGGACGGAGTGAAGGTATATTCAGCCGGCGGAAACATAATCATTGAAGGCGCCGATGGCAAGGCCACAAGCGTATTCAGCGTTGACGGAAAGACTGTTTACACAGGCATGGGAGACGCCAAAGTCGCCGCATCCGCTGGCGTATACATGGTGACTGTCGGCTCCCGCGCTTATAAATTGCTGGTGAAATAAGCCTCCGATTAATAAAAAAATGCTAATTGTTGGCTATGCTAAAGAATTGGTAAACAATTTTAACATTCCAATTTAGCAAATCTCACATTATTAATTGTAACTTTGTAGCCGGAATTTGGGTGATTATGCCCCAAATTCCGGCTTATTATTGTGTTAACCTAATCAACTACACTATATCTCGACATGAGCGATACAGTAAACATCCGAGAAATCAACAGCCTGGTAGCCTCAAAGAGCGACTTCATCAATCTCATCACTCGCGGCATGGACCAGACAATCGTTGGACAAAAACACCTGGTAGAGTCCTTATTGATATCCCTGCTGGCCAATGGCCACGTACTGCTTGAGGGCGTGCCCGGCCTGGCAAAGACGCTTGCGATCAAGACCCTGGCGCAGCTCATCGACGCTAAGTACAGCCGCATACAGTTCACGCCCGACCTTCTCCCCGCGGATGTTGTCGGCACAATGGTGTACAGCGTGAAGGATGAAAAATTCAACGTGAAGAAAGGCCCGATATTCTCAAATTTCGTTCTTGCCGACGAAATCAACCGCGCTCCGGCCAAGGTGCAGTCAGCCCTTCTGGAAGCAATGCAGGAAAGGCAAGTCACAATCGGCGACAGCACTTTCCGCCTGGATTCACCCTTCCTTGTAATGGCCACTCAGAACCCCATTGAGCAAGAGGGCACCTACCCCCTGCCCGAGGCGCAAGTGGACCGCTTTTTGATGAAAGTTGTGATTGGGTATCCCACACGTGAGGAAGAGCGCACAATCATCCGCCAAAACATAGCCCCGCAGGCAAAGAGCATTATCCCCGTGATCAAGCCCGAAGAGGTGATCGACGCCCAGAAGGTGGTGGAGCAGATATATGTCGACGAGAAGATCGAGAGGTACATTGTGGATTTGGTGTTCGCAACCCGCTTCCCGGCCGACTACGGCATGCAGCACCTGAGCAGCATCATCGCCTTTGGCGCTTCTCCCCGCGCATCCATCAGCCTTGCGCGCGCCGCCCGAGCCTACGCCTTTATCCACCAGCGCGGTTACGTAGTGCCGGAGGATGTTATTGCCGTATGCCACGACGTGCTGCGCCACCGCATCGGCGTAACCTATGAGGCCGAGGCCAACAACATAACCACAGACGAAATAATCACCGAAATCCTTGACAAGGTGCAGGTGCCCTAAAGACGCTGAAAATTGGACGCTAACGAACTATTAAAGAAGGTCAGGAAGATAGAAATCAAGTCCCGCGCCCTCTCGCAGAATATTTTTGCGGGAGAGTACCACTCTAAGTTCAAGGGAAGGGGCATGATGTTTTCCGAGGTGCGCGAATATCAATACGGCGACGATATCCGCGACATTGACTGGAACGTAACGGCCAGGCACAACCACCCATTCGTAAAAGTATACGAAGAGGAGCGTGAGCTCACCATGATGCTTCTTGTAGATGTCTCAGGCAGCCGCCTCTTCGGCGCGGAGGGGTCGCCCAAGCGCGACGTCATAGCGGAAATTGGAGCCACACTTGCATTCTCCGCCACACAAAACAATGACAAGATAGGCGCCATCTTCTTCTCTGACAGAATAGAGAAATTCATCCCGCCCAAAAAGGGCCGCAAGCACATCCTGCTCATAATCCGTGAGCTGCTTGACTTTGAGCCTCAAAGCAAGGGCACCGACATAGCCATGGCCGTAGAGTATCTCACCGATGCGCTGAAAAAGAGATGCACCACTTTCGTAATCAGCGATTTCATCGACAATCACGATTACAAGCAGGCAATGACCATTGGCCGCAATAGGCATGAGATAATGGCGGTGCAGGTGTACGACAAGCGCGACAGCCAGCTGCCTGATGTAGGCCTAATGCACATCACCGACCTTGAGACAGGAGAAGACCGCTGGGTTGACACGGGGAGCAAGCGCGTGCGCACAGCTTATGGCAAATGGTGGTACGACCGCCAACAGCGCATGTCGGAAACCCTCAAAAGCTGCAGAGTGGATTTCGCTTCCGTCTCCACCGATGAAGATTATGTCAAGGCCCTCCTCGGGCTGTTCAAAAACAGGCATTGACGATGAAAGCCCATATGAATATGACTATCGAAAAAACGCATAAGCACTGTCCCTCACCCTTTGCAATTGTCTTTTTGCCAAGGCTTGTGGCTATGCTGGGAATAACGCTTTTATGCATCTGCGCGCACGCTCAGATGCCGGCGCCGACAATAAAATCCAGCGCCGACTCTTCGCAAGTGGAAATGGGCGACATAATCAACGTAAAGCTCGACGTGGTGAAAAATTCGCACCAGGGAGCATTGGTCGGCCTTCCCGAAAAGCCCAATTCCGATTATTACGGCCTTGAGCTGCAGAGCATTTCGGCGGATTCCACTGATTTGGGCAATGGCAGGGTGAATCTGATATACACCCTTCGCTTTCAGGCATTTGAGCCAAAGGACCTATTGACATTGCCGCCGTTTTTCTATGCAATCGGCGAAGACACCTTGGCGTCAGACGTATTGTCCTTCAAAATTTTGCCCGTGGCGCTTGACCCCGCTTTGGGCAATCCGGAAGAGCCGGAGACACTGACGATTCACCCTGATGAACCGCCGATAGAGATACCGCTCAGATGGTACGACTACGTGCCGAATTGGTGGTACTGGGCCTTGATTGGCATTGCCGCAATAGCGCTGGCTGTTGTGCTCGCATTGATGTACAAGAAGAATGGCCCGGCTCTGTTCACGCCCAAACATGTGCCCACTCCTTACGAAGTGGCGGTTGACAGGCTGCGCAAGCTTAAGGAGCGCCGCCTTCTGGAACAAGGGCAGGCAAAGGCGTTTTATACCGACCTTATCGACACGCTTCGCGGATACCTGCAGGGCAGATTTGGCATCAACGCTATGGAAATGACCTCAAAGCAAATATTGCAGCGTGTGAAAGATACGCCGGAAATCCATCTATCCGCCAGCCAGATGCGGCAAGTGCTTGAGCTGGCCGACTTTGTGAAGTTCGCGGCTGCGGTGCCCGACGCCAAGCAAGGCATGAACACCTTCAGCTCAGTAAGCCAGTTCATTGAAAGCACCAAACCCGCCGAAACGACCGACGATGCGGAAGGCGATAAGAAGAAGAAAAAGCAATAGGCCTCGCCTATAAAACACAAATATACGCAATAAGATAATGCAATTCGCCCACCCAACATATTTATGGCTATTCCTGGTGTTTGTGCCCCTGATTGCCTGGTATATCCTAAAGCAGTCCAAGGCTAAGCCTACATTGGGCATATCCACCCTCAGCCCCTTCGCCGGCATAGGACGCTCATGGAAGGAATATCTCCGTCATGTGGTCTTCGCCCTTAGGCTTGGCGCTATTGGATGCCTGATAATCATCCTGGCGCGTCCGCAGACACGTGATTCCTGGCGCACATCGTCGACCGAAGGCACTGACATAATGATAGCCCTTGACGTATCCGCCAGCATGCTTGCTCGCGACCTGAAGCCGGACCGCCTTCAAGCGGCAAAAGCTGTTGCGTCGGAATTTGTGCAGCAGCGAGAGAATGACAACATTGGCGTTGTGATATTCGCCGGCGACGCCCTCACAGGCGTGCCTATGACAGTGGACCGCAACATACTCCTCAGCTACATAAGCAGCATAAGCATGGATATCCTACCCGACGGCACGGCAATCGGCGACGGCATAGCCACCTCCCTCAACAGGCTTAAGGAAGGCAAGGCCAAAAGCCAAAGCGTAATCCTGATTACCGACGGCTCAAACAATACCGGCGTAGTGGCCCCCCTCAATGCAGCCGAAGTGGCGAAAGAAATGGGCATCAGGGTGTACACCATTGGCATAGGCTCTAACGGCATGGCCGAGATGCCCGTGATGAAGCCATTCGGGCTTGACTATGAAATGCAGAAAGTAGTGTTTGACGAAAAAACGCTGCAACAGATAGCTGACCTCACAGGCGGAAAGTACTTCCGCGCCGACAACAACAAGGCTCTCTACAATATTTTTCAGGAAATAGACAGCATGGAGCAAACTCTAATGGATGTAAGGCATTTCTCCCACACTGAAGACAATTATATGCCCTGGGCGTGGATCGCATTCCTTCTTGTGGCTCTTGAGCTTCTTCTTAGATACACCGCGCTGCGTTCCATTCCCTGACATTTAGCATTATAGACAAAACAGAAATGATTGACTTCGCATATCCACATCTATTGTATCTCCTCCTGGCCGCGTTGGCAGCCGGGATGCTATATTGGTGGGCGCAGCTTTCCCGGCGCCGCAATTTGCGGAAATATGGCAACCCTTCTATTTTGGCTCCGCTTATGCCGGATGCGTCCAGATACATGTCGCGCATCAAGATAGCTTTGCAGATTGCCGCCATGGTGGCCGTGGTGCTTGTGTTGGCGCGTCCGCGTTATGGCGAGAAGATGCCGCGGCAATCGCGCATTGATGGCATAGAAATAATGATTGCGTTTGACGTATCAAATTCAATGCTGGCCTCAGCAAACGACAAGCCCGATGGCATAAGCCGACTGGACCGCGCGCGCCTTCTCCTGGAAAAGCTGGTTGATAGGCTTGACAACGACAAGGTGGGCCTGGTGGTATTCGCCGGCGAGGCAAAAACGCAGATGCCGCTCACCACCGACTACTACAGCGCGAAGATGTACCTCAATGACCTTGAGCCCGGCCTTGTCGCCCTCCAGGGCACATCAATAACCGATGCGATAAACATGTCGGCCAATGCCTTTTCAAAAAATGACACCGTGCAAAAGGCCATCATACTCATCACCGACGCCGAGAACCATGAGGGCGATGCCTTGGATGCCGCTAAGCAGGCGGCTCAAAGAGGCATCCAGATTGACGTAGTGGGCGTAGGCACGTCAAAGGGCATGCCAATACCATTAGAATCCGGCGACTTCCTTCGCGACAGCGAAGGCCAAGTGGTGCTCACCGCATTTGACGACGCGCAAGCAAAGGAAATCGCGAAAATCGGAAATGGATGCTACGTAAACGGCTCTTCGTCCAAAGCTCTCGACACCCTCACAGAAACTCTTGACGGACTTGACACCACTGAGTTTAAGACAGTGAAATACAAGACCAGCGCCGAGCAATTCCCGACATTTGCATTCCTCGCCCTCTTGCTTTTGGTTATTGATGTTTTCGTGCTCGACCGCAAGGTGAGCTGGCTTAAGGGCGTCAACTTTTTCACTAAGAATAAATAATGGCCATGAAGCACACAAGATACATAATCGCGGCCATCGCCGGCATCATCGCCTCATCGGCAATGACATCATGCTACGACAGCAACGACCATTCGACGAAGGCGGAAAGAAAGCTCATAAAGGAGGGCAACGGCCTTTACGCAGACACACTTTACACAAAGGCATTGGAGAAATACTCCGAAGCCATGCTGCACTCCCCTTCATCAGAGGCCGCAAGATTCAACAGCGCGGCGTCTCTTTTCCACATAGGAAAAGGCACGCAAAACGACTCAACCGTTTCGAAATCAATCAGCGAGTATGAGCAGATAGGAAAGTCGGCTTCCGATTCCCTGATAAGGGAAAAGGCCTACTATAACCTTGGAAACATAGCGTTCAATGACAGCAACTTCGCCCAAAGCATTGAATGCTATAAGGCGGCTCTGCGCATCAATCCTTCAAACCCGCACACACGACAGAATCTTTTGGTGGCGATGCTGAAAATGCCTGACAATCAACAGGACCAACAACAGCAACAGCAGAACCAGGACCAACAGCAGAATCAGGAGCAGCAGAATCAGGAGCAGCAACAGCCCGAAATGAGCCAAAACGCCGAGCAATTGCTGCAGACCATGCAGAACCGCGAGAATGAAACTCGCAAGAATACGAAGCCTGCGCAGTCAAGGCCCGCAAGCCTTGACAAGCCATGGTGACGATTTCCCGCGCCAAACAACTTACAGCAGAAGCATATCGCATAAAAGTTTCAACTCCCATCAACACTTACGCTAACTCATAGACGGATTACATAGATTATGATTAAGCATATCAGGATATTAACATTGATTATCGCCATATTCGCCTCTTTGTCGTCGATGGCGCAGGCCTCTCTTGAGATTTTGCCGCCAAGAGCTGTAGCCGAAGGAGGAAAATTCAATGTGACTGTGCGTCTTAAGAACGGCGAGGGAAAGCCCAAGGCCCCGGAGATTCCAAACTGCAAGCTCCTTTACGAAGGCGGCACATCCACCCAGCAGTCCATCACCTTTAGCGGAGGCAGGCAAGAGAGTCTTTACATAGTTGATTACACATACGTTTACCAGGCTCTCAAGGCGGGCACTGTCACAATTCCCGCTGTTTCAGTCAATTCCGGCGGCAAGCAGCTCACCTCCAACACTGTGCAGCTCACCATCTTGCCACCCGACCAAAACTCGCAGGCGCAGGACAATGGCGGCGGACGGCAGCAGCAAGCCCAAACAGCGGAAGACATAAAGATTTCGCCGGAAGACATGTTCATTCGCGTGCATTTGAATCGTACGCAAGTTTATGAGCAAGAGCCGATTGTGGCCACTGTAAAAATATATTCAAAGCTCAACATCAGCGCTTTCCGCACGCTCAACCAGCCTACGTTCGAAGGATTTTTCTCAGAAGAACTTCCCGTATCGCGCGACCCGGCGTACGAGCACATCAACGGCAACAACTATACGTCGCTTGAGCTGCGCAAGGTGATACTTTACCCGCAAAAGACAGGAAAGCTCAACATTGAATCAGGCAAGTATGAGCTGACCCTTGTGCAGTACATCAACCGCCAAATCGGCTTTGGATTTATAGACCGAGTGCCGGTGGAAAAAACCATTAACACAGAGTCAAACAGCGCCGCGGTGACTGTAATCCCCCTCCCCGCTCCCAGGCCCGCATCCTTCTCCGGCGCGGTAGGCTCATTCACCGCAAAGGCGGAAATGTCGCCTCTTGAACTCCGCACCAACGAGGCCACATCATATATCCTCACGGTCAAAGGCACGGGCAACCTGAAATATTTAACCACCCCTAAAATAGAAATTCCCGAAGGATTCGACTCATTCACTCCCAAGACTGACATTGACGCCCATTTTACAGGCTCGGACATGTCAGGGACATACACCGTGAACTATACCTTAGTGCCGCAGCATCCCGGCACCTTCACCATTCCTGCGGGAATATTCTCATATTTCAATCCTAAAGACAAGTCTTATCACACTATTGACTTGGAACCCTTCTCCATGAAAGTGGCCCAAGGCGCCGCCGTGGAGACAGGCACCGAACAGACATCCATCATGAGCGGCATGACCGACATCCGCCACCTGCGCCCAATCCACGACAGCGACATCAGCAAACAGCCATCAAGGATATTCTATGATGGATGGTACTGGGCGCTATATGCCTTGTCAGCCTTGGCTTTGGCCGCCACCATATTCGCCTATCGCCGCCATATCCGCCTGAGCCAAGACGTGCAGGGGCGCAAATTGGCCAGGGCAAACAAAATGGCGGCAAAACGCTTGCGCACAGCCAAGCAATTTATGGCCAAGAAAGATTCGGATAAATTTTATATGGAGCTCAACCAAGCCATGACAGGATATCTCAGCGATAAGCTTGGCATTCCCGCATCTCAGCTCCTGCGTGAGAACATTAGCCAAAAGCTCGCCGAGCGCGGCCTGCCGGAATATGACATTCAGTCTACAATCAACATCCTTGACGAATGCGAAATGGCGAGGTTCACTCCCGAGCATTCCGAAAGCGAAATGTCTGAATTATTCAACAAGGCCAATGCCGCCATCAAGGCTATCGAATCAGCTAAGAAACCGCAAAGCACCGCAAACGCATGAAAAAGCTTATCATTATACTTACAGCCCTTGTGACGGCCATTTGCTGCAACGCGACCGCCCTCACCGAACAGGCCGATACCGCATACGCCAACCAAGACTATGCCGCCGCCGTGCAGCTTTACCACAAAGCCATAGCCAACGACGGGATATCTCCGCAGATATATTATAACCTCGCCAATTCATATTATAGGCTTGGAAAGCCCGGTCGCGCCGTGCTGTACTACAACCGCGCCTTGCAGCTTGACCCCTCTATGCAAGACGCCAGAGACAACCTGGCTTTTGTGAACACGCGCATACTCGACAAGCCGGAAGACGACAGCACTTTCCTCGGCAATTTGCATGAAGGCATTTTGGCCAAGATGAAGCCTGACGCATGGGCCTGGACTGCCTTTTTTCTCTTCCTTGCCGTGCTGGGATGTGTGGCAATCTATATCTTTTCTTCAAATGTGCCTTTGAGGAAGTGCGGATTCTTCGGAGGATTCATTATGATCGCGCTGTTTATATATGCCCTAACGGCCGCCTCACAAACGGCTTCAGCGCCATTCGACCGCTCAAGGGCGGTAATCATCGTGCCCACGGCCAACCTCAGCACAGCGCCGGGCGCCACATCAGGCCAAAACGCCAAGATTATTCCTCTGCATGAAGGCACTGTGGTGGAGATCACTGACTCAACCACAGTGCCGGGCGACGCCCGCTCGCCAAAGTGGTACGACGTTAAGATTAACAACTCTACCCGCGCTTGGGCCCGTTCAGCCGATCTGGAGCGGATTTGAGACAAAAAAAGCACCAGCCTCTAAAACGCTATAAACTAAATCATTGTTTGTATTGGACAATTTTTTCGCAAAAAAAAGCGCCAATAATATTTGGTCATTTCAAAAAGTGGCTTTAACTTTATAACAAAATTGAATTCTCACCCTAAAATCATATCATAGACATGAGCAAGACAATCACATTTAATGAGCTGCGCCGTCTGAAGGACAGCCTGCCCGACGGATCTATGCGCAAAATCGCAGACCAGCTTAATGTCACCGTTCAAACAGTGCGCAACTATTTCGGTGGCTCCAACTATGACCAAGGAAAGAACTGCGGCGTACACATCGAGCCCGGCCCCGACGGCGGCATTGTCGTGCTGGATGACTCCACTATCTATGACTTGGCTGTAGAAATCTTGGCAAAAGAGTCTGCAGAAAACTGATTCGCATGCAAAATGCGCCTTTAAAGGGCAACCCTTAAAGGGATGCCCTTTTTTAATTAATCTTCTCAAACACTTCCATATGGACCGCTTCATCACCGTAGCAATACACACTTACGAACAGGCCATTTCACTCCGCGCCCTCTTGGAACGCGAAGGGATTGAAACGCAATTCCGCAACGTAAATATCGAAAGCCCGGTGATAGCCTCCGGAATAAGGGTGCGCATCAAAGAATCGGATCTCCCTTTGGCTCTCCGCATCATTGAGAACAAGGAAATTTTCGCCGATCCCATCGCGGCTCCGTCCTCCTCACAGCATGCGCCCATCATCGTGCCCGTAGATTTTTCTTCAGCTTCAGCATACGCCACAGAGGTGGCCTTCAAAATAGCCGAAAGCCATGGGACGGGGATTGTGCTTCTGCACGCTTATATAGACCCCTACGTTACCGAAAACATACAGCTAACGGCTAGCGGCACATACGAAAACGTCAATGCCTCCGACCGCCAGCAGGCACTGGCATCGGCCAACACGCGCATGCGGCATTTCGCCTCCAAGGTAAAAGATAAAATCAAAAGCGGAACATTGCCGGCAGTTAAATTCGAGACCTGCATTGTGGAGGGCGTGCCCGAAGACGCCATCACTCAGTACGCAAAGGCCAACAATCCATTCCTGATAGTGATGGGCACGCGCAGCGCCAAGAAAAAGGAAATGGAAATGATTGGCTCCGTCACAGCCGAAGTGCTCGACAAATGCCGATATTCCGTGCTTGCCCTCCCCGACCCCGGCGAAGGAGAAAAGAGATTTACACCAGGCAACATCCTGTTCTTCAGCAATGCCGGGCAAGACGACATCCTGGCTCTCGACACTCTGCATAGAGCATTTCCCAAAGCAAACGCTAAGGTGAAGATAACATCAATACTGGGGAAAAAGAAAAGCGCGGCGGAGCAGTCGCTGAAAGCTCTGTGCGAATACAGCACCCAAAACTTCAAGGGATACACATTCTTTACCGCGCCGCATGCGCTTGAGGATATCATAGAGCGCTCATCCGAAAACGGATGCGGGATCACCGGGGTAGACATGCTTGTCGTTTCCAATAAGAGGAAAAACATCTTTTCCCGCTTCTTCAGCCCATCGCTGGCCCACCGCGTGCTCTTCGCTGCCGACGTGCCGATGCTTGTAATTCCCGTTTAGAAGCCCGAAAAATTTTTAACGCTCCATATCATTTTTCTTGTAACAAGCTATCAATCAGAAAATCCCCACGTGTTCCACAAAGACGGAGATAAAATGTGGAACGTTTGATTCAATTTTTCATTCATTTGATTTACAGAATGTGGCAAAAATTAGTTAAAGTATTACTTTGCTAAAATTTTGCTAATTTCATAACCTCCTGAAATTCAATATTGATACAAATCTTTCAAATTTCCAAATTTTTTTGAAGGTAATTTTCTGATTTTTTTTATTTAAATTTGCATCACAAATCAATCTCCACTCTTCTTCTGCGATGATTAACGATACCCACATACAGCTTTGGGACAAATGCCGTGACATTATACGCGACAACATCCCCCAGGAACAATACGACGCCTGGTTCAAGGACATTTCCTCCTATGGATTTGGAGGAAACGTGCTCACTCTCTATGTGCCCTCGCCTTATTATGTGGAGTATCTCGAAGAAAAGTATCTGCGGATCCTCAAGCCGGCCATAGCAAGCGTATATGGCCCCGGCACAGAGCTCTGTTATCGTTTCTATCAAGTTAACGGTCAACAAGATACGGCCGTAAACATCAAGAGCGAGAACCCCAGCAAGGCTATTCTTGATAGGCAGAAGGCCCAACCGGCCAATCCTTTCAAAGCTCAGCCTGACAATGATATAGACTCTCAGCTAAATCCGCGATATACCTTCGACAACTATTGCATGGGAGAAAGCAATAAGATTGCGCGCGCAATAGGCCAGTCAATCGCCGACAATCCGAAGATTCAGACATTCAACCCCCTCTTTCTCTTCGGCCCCACAGGCGTAGGCAAGACGCACCTCATCCAGGCAATAGGCATACGCATAAAGGAGCGCAATCCGCAGGCAAGAGTCCTGTATGTGACTTCACGCTTGTTTGAAAGCCAATACACCGCCGCTGTGGCAAACAAGAACACCAATAGCTTCTACCATTTCTACCAAAGCATTGACACCCTGATAATCGATGACATACAGGATTTGCGCGGAAAGGTGGGAACACAAGGCACATTCTTCCACATATTCAACCATTTGCACCAAAACAACAGGCAAATCATACTTTCATCAGATTGCCCGCCATCTGAGATGGAGGGCTTTGAGGCAAGGCTACTTGGCCGATTCAAATGGGGCATGACCGCCGAGCTTGGCAAGCCCGACCTTGACTTGCGCCGCCAGGTGCTCCACAATCAAGCCGCGCAAAACGGCCTTGACATACCCGAAGATGTGATTGAATACATAGCGGCCACAGTCACTGAAAGCATCCGCGACCTCGTGGGCATAGTGGTTTCGCTCGTGGCGCATGCTACGGTCAACAATTGCGACATAACCCTTGACTTGGCCCGTCAGGTAGTGGAGCATGCCGTAAGGATGAGCAAGCGCACAGTCAACTTTGAGCTGATAGCGCAGGAGGTAAGCAACTATTACAATATAGACTGCGACATGCTCTTCACGAAGACACGCAAGCGTGAAGTGAGCGACGCGCGCCAGGTGGTGATGTACCTGGCCAAGAAGCTGGCGAAGATGCCCATCGTTTCAATTGGCCACCGCATCTCCCGCACCCACGCCACGGTGAATTACGCATGCAACGTGATTGAGGAGCGCCTCCCCATCGACAAGCAGCTGCAGGCTGACATAACAGCCATCCAAGAAGCCATAATGAGGTGAAACGCATCTCCCGGCTGACTCAAACGGATGCCGCCTTTAACTCTTCGGGGCGGGATTTATTGTGTGTCGATTCTTAAAAAGATTTAAAAATGGGCGGCTTGGATGCCGTCCATTTGTTTTTTCCCCGAAAATTTCGTAACTTTGCGATAAATAAATAGATTTCCAATAACAATTAACACAAGTCTCGCCTATTGTACATTTCTACTCTAACCAACATACAAGAATAGAATGCTTAACAAAAAACAGCTCAGTGACGACCAGCTGATCGCCGCTTACGCTAATGGAGACAACGAGTCTTTCGACATCCTGCTATACCGCCATCAGGCCAACATATATTCCTATATCCTAAAGCTAGTCAAGAACGAAGATCTCGCGAACGACTTCCTGCAGGAGACGTTTATGAAAGTTATTTCTACGATTAAACAAGGGAGATACGTGGGCGACGGGCATTTCACCTCGTGGCTGGGGCGGATAGCGCACAATCTCGTTTTTGACTATTTCCGCCACGACAAGTCCTCCTCCACCCTATCAACCGACGAGGAGACGGGAGTGCTCAACAGGCGCGAGCTTAGCGAAGGCACGATTGAAGACGCCATCATCGGCGACCAAATCCTCAGTGACGTGCAGCGTCTCGTGGGAATGCTCCCCGAGGATCAGCGCGCGGTGGTGGAAATGAGATTCTATGAGGATCTATCCTTCAAAGAGATTGCCGAGCGCACAGGCGTCAGCATCAACACCGCACTTGGACGCATGCGGTACGCATTGCTCAACATGCGCCGCCGAGCCAAAGAAGCCAACATCGAGCTTGCTTGACGTGCTCCGGCTCCAATCGGGCGCACATATTACTAACCGCTTTAGATTGCGATAACGCGATTTAACCTAAATGTTTGAAACGATTTCCAAATGGATCATAGCGGCAGCCGACTTTCTTGGAGGCTATCCGCTATTCCTTTTATTGATAGGAGGCGGCCTCTACCTGTTTTTCAGGTCAGGGTTCGTCTCTCTGCGTTATCTGCCCGAGGCCATAAAGGCCCTCAGGCAAAAGAGCGACGCCCAAAACGGCCAGATTTCTTCCGCTCAGGCCCTCGCGTCGGTTGTGGCCGCCACGATCGGCCTTGGCAACATCGCCGGCGTGGCCATAGCCCTTGTGGTAGGCGGGCCGGGGGCCATATTCTGGATGTGGGTGAGCGCGCTGGTGGGCATGTCCACCAAATACCATGAAGGCGTCCTTGCCATCATCTACAAGGGCAAGGGCAGCGACGGCAGCCCGCAAGGGGGGCCTATGTACATTATAGAAAACGGCCTTGGGCGGAAATTCAAGCCATTGGCCGTATTCTTCGCGATTGCGGGCATGTTTGGCACCCTTTGCATTATGAACGCAAACCAGCTGACCGAGGCCTTTATGAGCGTATTCACCTCGCCCGAAGGGCTTGAGGCAAGCGGCGCGCTCAACAGCATTGGCTCGCTGATAGGCATGACCAACGACCAGGTGTTCAAGCTCCTTTTTGGCATCGTGTTGGCTTTTATCGTGGCCCTGGTGGTGCTCCGCGGCATCAAGCGCATAGCGCGCGTGGCGTCAGTGCTCGTCCCCTTTATGGTCGGAGCGTATTTCATAATGGTGGCATATATCATAATCACCCACATTTCTGATGTGCCCGCCGTATTCGCCAGCATATTCCGCGAGGCCTTTTATCCGCAGGCCGGCCTTGGCGCAATAATATACATAGCAATGACCGGCGCCCGCAGGGCCGCGCTTGTGAATGACGCCGGCATCGGCACCGGCTCAATCATGCACGGCGCCTCGCGCAACAATGAGCCGGTGCGCGAAGGGCTTGTGGCTATGCTTGGCCCCAGCATCGATTCCGGCCTGGTATGCACGCTTACGGCCTTTGCGATTCTGCTGTGCGGCAATATTGAAGTCGAGGGGGTGAAGGGCCTGCAGGTGGCCATGGCCGCCTTTGCCGCCGGCATTCCTTACGGCGAGTATCTGCTGATATTGATTGTGGCATGCTTTGCCCTTTCGTCAATGTTTTCCTACTCGTTCTACGGCACTCGCTGCGCCGCTTATCTATTCGGCGAAAAAAATGCGAAATTCTATACGTGGGCGTTCATCCTTACCCTTGTAGTCTTCGCGGTCATCCCCTTGGAGGCGGCCGTAGGGCTTTGCGACTTGTTCTATGCCCTAATGGCCATCCCCACTATGATTGCCTTGCTGGCCCTGGGCTCAAAAGTCAGGGCCGCCACCAAAGAATACCATTCGAGGATGGCCGAGAAAGAACCAGAAAAACTTAAATGACATAAACATAATTTCTTATGCTTGCCGCATCTATTGTATGGGACGTAAGCCCCGAATTGTTTAGCCTTGGGCCAATCCACGTGCGCTGGTACGGGCTGATGTTCGCCATTGGATTCTGGATTGGCACGGAAATCGTTTCGCGAATGTTCAAGCACGAGGGCGCGCCGGAGCGCTGGGTGGGAATATTGTTGATTTATGTGGTGATAGCCACTATCGTAGGCGCGCGCCTTGGCCATGTGTTCTTCTACGAGTGGGACTATTACAGCCAGCATCCCGGCGAGATTGTGCAGTTCTGGCGCGGGGGCCTGGCAAGCCATGGCGGCACGATAGCCATTATATTGGCTGTGTTCGCATATTCGTGGCTGGTGACAAAGCGAAGCCCCCTGTGGACATTCGACCGCCTTGTGATACCGATCGCCCTCGTCGGCGGCCTGATACGCCTTGGCAACCTTTTCAATTCAGAAATCTTCGGCGGCCCCACGTCGCTGCCCTGGGGCTTTGAATTTGTGCGCTCAAGGGAATGGCACTACTATTTTGAGGGCCTGGCCTGCCACCCCACGCAGATTTACGAATCTTTGGCCTATTTCGCCCTTTTCGCCCTGCTGATGTGGATGTACTGGAAAAAGAACGCTGAAGAGCGCCCCGGGCTAATATTCGGCGTTTTCCTCACTTTCCTCTTCGCCGCGAGATTCATAATTGAGTTCATCAAGAATCCCCAAGAGGACTTTGAGCGCGACATGCTCCTAAACATGGGCCAGCTGCTGAGCATTCCCTTCATCTTGGCCGGCTTAGCCTTGATAATATATTCGCTATGCCGACCTAAAGTGAAGCTGAAATTCCCGAACAAATTCGCCGACTCGAAAAAGTAAACGCATCCCCGAAGAGCCAATCAGCCTTTCGGGGTTTCTTTTGCCTAATAGAAATTTCACACTTAATTTTTGAGCTTTTGCGAACTAATTTTGCCACAAGATTGTTGCATTTGGGGCAATTGATATTGTATTTTTTAATAAAAATCATTAACTTTGCGCCTACAACCTGCTTTTGACTATTTTTTTGAGAAATAAAAACTTTTACGTTACAACACGCGCGAAATTATGAAATTTGTTAAGTTATTGGCCGTTATGGCCATAGCGGCACTCGCCTCCTGTGGCACTCCAAAGAATATAGCTTATTTCCAGGATGTGCAGGGCGGGTCAGAGATACACGTATCGCAGCCTTACCAAGTGAAAGTGCAGCCCGGCGACAAGCTGCGCATCATCGTATCAACACAGGACGAACGCCTCACCAATATGTTCAACATATCCAGCGGATCCGGCTCAACATCCGTCAGCGGATCAGGCGGTGGCGGACTGGGCTACACAGTGACCAGCCAAGGCACCATCGACTTCCCCGTTGTGGGCGAAGTAAGGGTGGCCGGCATGAACCGCGAGCAAATCGCCGCCGAGATTAAGGGAATACTTCAGAGCCGCGACCTCATAAAGGAGCCCGTGGTGATCGTAGACTTCCTCAACCTTGGGGTGACAGTCCTTGGAGACGTAAAAAGCCCTGGGCACTTCTCGATAAGCAATGACCGATACACTATCCTTGAGGCGATAGCCGACGCCGGCGACCTTGCCATCACGGGCGAACGCACCAACATCAAAATCATCCGCCAGGAAGTGGGAAAGCAAAGCGTATACGAGGTTAACCTTAACAACGCGACCGAGCTATACTCATCCCCGGCATTCTTCTTGCAGCAAAACGATGTGATATACGTTACGCCCAACAACAAGAAGAAGCGCGAGTCCACAATCAATGGCAACACGCCGCTCACCTACGGATTCTGGATGTCGCTTGCAAGCTTCCTGATGTCAACCGCCCTCTTCATCACCCGATAGGCGCAGCATCTCATAAATCAGATTCCCAGCATCTCTTCATAAAACCAATTTATGTCAGAAGAATCTAAAAATCAGGGACAAGAAGCCGAGAACAGCATCAATTTTCTCGACATTCTCAGCCGCAGCATCGCCAATTGGTATTGGTTTGTGGCATCGATAGCCCTCTGCATGGGCATTGCGTTGTGGGTGATTCTTCGCACTCCACCTCTCTACACCCAATCGGCTTCTCTCCTTATCAAGGAGCAGGGCAAGGGCAAGTCAATGGGCAGCGTTGGAGACGCCTTCAACGATTTCGGCATGTTCACGTCCAATGTGAACATAAACAACGAAATGGTGACTATGCGCTCCTCCGCCACTGTGGAAGAGGTGGTGAAGCGCCTTGGCCTAGAAATGAACTATTGGAAGCCAGGGCGGTTCCATGACCAAATCCTCTACGGAAAGACAGTGCCGCTTGTGGCCAATATCGTCGACGCCGCGCCCCAGCTCAGCGCCTCATTCACCATCGAATACAAGCCCGACGGGAAGGTGACGCTTTCTCAATTCAAGGTCAACGGCCAAGAAGAGTCCAACACGGCCACCGGCTACATTGGCGACTCTATCGCCACCCCCGCCGGCGTGATTATCATTGCCCAGGGCCCGGCATTTGACGAAAATAGCCAGATTAAGGTGCTGGTGGCGAAGACGAGCCTCGCCGCGGCAGTGGGCAAATACAAGAGCGAGCTTGAGATAGCGCAAAAAAGCAAAGAGACGTCAATCGTCACCCTCTCAATCACTGACGGGTCTGTGGCGAGGGCCGACGATGTGCTTATGGCCCTGATCACCGTCTACAATGAAAATTGGGTGCGGGACAAGAACCAAATAGCCGTGAGCACCTCAATGTTCATCAACGACCGCCTTGGCATCATTGAAAACGAGCTTGGAAATGTTGACAATGACATCTCCTCATACAAGAGCGAGCATTTGATTCCAGACGTGCAAGCCGCCGCATCGATGTACATGAACCAGGCCACACAGGCGCAGACCAGCATCACCGAGCTCAACAATCAGGCATACATGGCGCGATACGTGCGCAATTACCTGGCTAATGACGCAAACAAATACGAGCTTCTGCCCGTGACCGGCGGCCTGGCCGACCAAGCCATCTCGGCTCAAATCACGGAATACAACCGCCTGCTGCGCGAGCGCAACAGCCTGGCCAACGTCAGCTCCGACCGCAACCCATTGGTGCAGGAGATGGACGCAAACCTAAGCGAAATCCGCTCAACAATGATTGCGTCAATCGACAATCAGCTTGTCGCCCTCAACGCCCGAATCCACAGCCTGCAGAACGTGGGCAACACAGCCACATCCAAAATCGCCTCAAATCCCAATCAGGCGAAGCACCTCCTTTCAGTGGAACGCCAACAAAAGGTGAAGGAAAGCCTTTACCTCTACCTGCTGCAAAAGCGCGAGGAAAACGAGCTTTCGCAGGCCTTCACGGCCTACAACACCCGCATTACCGAGGTGCCGGGCGGAAGCACGGCTCCAGTAGCGCCGAAGAAAGGACAAATTCTGTTGATAGCCTTTGTGATAGGACTGGCTATTCCCATAGGAATCCTCGTCCTAAGCGAAATGCTCAACACAGTGGTGCGCGGCCGCAAGGACCTCGACAAGCTCACCGTGCCCTACGTGGGCGAGCTGCCGCAGGCCGACGGCAAGCGCCTGAAGGCGACAATACCGCAGCGCATCCTCAACCTCGGCAAGAATGTTGATGGGCACGCAAAGAAGGAATCTACGTTGGTGGCCGTTAAGGACGGCAGCCGCAACGTAATCAACGAGGCCTTCCGCGTGGTGCGCACCAACCTCGAATTCATGCTTGGACCCGATTCGCACAGCGTAATCGCCATTACCTCGGCCAATCCCGGCAGCGGCAAAACGTTCGCCACCTTCAACCTCGCGGCCGCATTCGCCCTGAAAGGGAAGCGCGTGGCCGTTGTGGACCTTGACTTGCGAAAAGGATCGCTCTCAAAGTACGGAGGGAAAGACCGAAAGTCGGAAGGCATTTCCGACTATCTGGCCGGAAGGGTTTCAGACGTGACGGAAATCATAGTGCATAACGCCGCAGGCGTAAAGGTCGATCTTATCCCGTCCGGCACTTTGCCCCCCAACCCCACCGAACTCCTCTTCTCTCCCCTGCTCCCCGAGCTGCTGGAGACCCTAAAAGCCCACTATGATTATGTGTTCCTCGACTGCCCGCCCGTAGAGGTAGTGGCCGACACATCAATCATCAACAAGCTGGCCGACAAGACTATCTTCATCATCCGCGCCGGGCTGTTAGAGCGCTCGATGCTGCCTGAGATAGAGAAATTCTACACCACCAATAAGTACCAGAACATGTCAATCCTCCTCAACGGCACAGAATCGTCGCACGGCAAATATGGTTACCGCTACGGTTACAAGTATGGTTACCGATATGGATCTTACATGAAGGAGGATTAAGTCTAATTTTTTGCTTAAATTGGTGGAAATTTGCAGAAAAAATAGCTATCTTTGCGCATAGGAATCATTAACCTTAACATTTATATCAATAAAAGTTATGAAGATTGAAAAAATCATTGGCCGTCAGGTGCTTGACTCTCGCGGCAATCCCACAGTGGAAGTAGACGTAACCCTTGAATCCGGCGCATTCGGCCGCGCCTCCGTTCCTTCAGGCGCGTCTACCGGCGTCAACGAGGCTCTTGAGCTCCGCGACGGCGACAAGACCCACTATATTGGCAAGGGCGTGCTCAAGGCAGTGGCCAACGTGAACGAGAAGATCGCTCCCGCCCTCATCGGCATGAGCGCTCTCGACCAAATCGCCATCGACGAGAAGATGCTCGCCCTCGACGGCACAGACACAAAGTCAAACCTCGGCGCCAACGCCATCCTCGGCGTATCGCTTGCAGTGGCAAAGGCCGCAGCCGACTATCTTGACCTTCCCCTCTACAAATACATCGGCGGATGCAACAGCTACGCTCTGCCCGTGCCTATGATGAACATCATCAACGGCGGCGCGCACTCCGACGCTCCCATCTGCTTCCAGGAATTCATGATTCGCCCCATCGGCGCCCCCACATTCAGCGAAGGCATCCGCATGGGCACAGAAGTGTTCCACAACCTCAAGGCCGTGCTCAAGGGCCGCGGCCTGACCACAGCCGTAGGCGACGAAGGCGGCTTCGCTCCCGCTCTCAACGGCACAGAGGACGCCCTGAACGTAATCATGGAGGCCATCAAGAAGGCCGGCTACGAGCCCGGAAAGGACGTTACAATCGGCCTCGACTGCGCTTCTTCAGAATTCTATGAGGATGGAAAGTACCACTACAGCCACCTCAACAACGGCGCAAAGAAAGAAGAGAACGGAGCTACTTACACCTCTGAGGAGCAGGCGCAGTACCTAAAGAGCCTCGTTGAGAAATACCCCATCGACTCAATCGAAGACGGCATGGCCGAGGACGACTGGGCAGGATGGAAGGTGCTCACCGACCTCATCGGCGACCGTTGCCAACTCGTAGGCGACGACCTCTTCGTAACAAACGTCAAGTACCTGCAGCGCGGCATCAACGAGGGTTGCGCCAACTCTATCCTCGTTAAGGTTAACCAGATCGGCTCGCTCACCGAGACTCTCCGCGCAGTAGAGCTCGCACAGCGCAACGGCTACACCGCAGTCATCTCTCACCGCTCAGGCGAGACCGAAGACGCAACAATCGCCGACATCGCCGTAGCCACCAACGCCGGCCAGATCAAGACCGGCTCCGCTTCGCGCTCCGACCGCATGGCCAAGTACAACCAGCTCCTCCGCATCGAAGAGCAACTCGGCGCCGCCGCCAAGTACGGCTGGGGCAAAAAGACCAAGCGCCCCGAATAATCGACAATAACGGGAAGGCGAATTTCAATCGCCTCTGCAACCACCTTATAAAAAGGCGTCTGGCATATACGGTCGGACGCCTTTTTGGCTATATCAATCGCTCACATTGGTTGTGGCCGCGCATTTATAATTCAAATTTTTGTCGGATGGTACAATAAAACGATGGATGAAGCGTTAATAAAGATGAAATAAGGTCTTTTAACGCAAGTTGGAGCCATTTCAACGAGATAATTTTCCTACACGACAACAAATCATATAAAAAATGTCCATAGACATTTGGTTATACATAGACCTTTTTGCGTTCCTTATGGTAGTGCTTCTAACAGGAGTGCTGATTCCGCAGATATTATTGATAGCATTCAGAAAAAATCTGTTGGATTTGCCCGATGAGCGCAAAATACACAAAGTAGCAGTGCCTCGACTTGGCGGACTGGCTTTTTTTCCATCCATACTATTCACCATGTCATTGGCATTTGGAGTGTTTAGGCAAGCCTATCCTAATGTATTGCTTTCAATACCAAACTATAACATAACAAGCTTGTGCTTTCTCATATGCGCGGCGGTCATTCTTTATGTAGTAGGCATAGCCGATGACCTTATTGGGCTGAGGTATAGGGCAAAATTTGCCGCGCAAATATTTGGTTCGCTTCTTTTGATACTTGGCGGAATACAAATTACAAATCTTCACGGCTTCATTGGAATTACCGAACTCCAGCCGTGGGCTTCGTTCCTGCTTACCGTTTTGCTGACAGTTTTCATCACAAATTCCATCAATCTTATTGACGGCATTGATGGCCTTGCCTCCGGCCTAAGCGCCATAGCCTTTGGATTCTATGGCACGGTGTTCTATTTTACCGGCCACCACATTTATGCAATGATATGCTTCTGCACGCTTGGAGCCCTCGTGCCTTTCTTTTATTACAATGTGTTTGGAAACGCCACGAAGCATGGCAAAATATTTATGGGTGATACTGGAGCGCTCACCATTGGCCTCCTTTTGAGCGTAATGAGCATTTGCATTTGCAATATTCAAGATTCACAATTGCCGATAAATCCAGCCGTGGCTGCATTTACGCCTTTGATGATTCCATGCTGCGACGTGGTGCGCGTCTACATTAAGCGTATCAAAGAACGACGCAATCCGTTCATGCCAGATAAGACACATATCCACCACAAGCTGTTGGCCCTTGGCATGACTCAGCGAGTGGCCATGCCTTTAATCGTAATCTCAAGCTTTATCCTTACCCTAATAAACTATGCGCTCGGATATATAATAAACATTACGCTCCTATTCTGCATAGACCTATTAATTTGGTGCATAGCAAACATGGCGCTTTCCAGGGCAATCAAACAAAAAAAGAACAATTTCTCTTAATTATGCGTTAGAATGATGATATGACAATATCAATACTCTTCTATTAATTCATGAGATGTAGTCTATGAAAGTGTTGCAGATCACAACAAATTACCCATGCAAGGAAAATCCCATCTTTGGTATTTTCATGAAAGAACAAGTAGAGTCAGTTGAAAAATTTGGAGTTGAAAATACCATCATTTTCTCTAATGGATTAAAGAGCAATCCTAAAATTAAATTCAGCGCAAGTTTTATTCATTTGAGGACTTCAATCAAATTGTTTTTTCATTTAAGGAGGCATAATTATGACATTATTCATTGCCACAATGCCTTAAGCGGACTGATTCTTCAAATAGCATGTGGACTTAATAATCGCAACACGGTATTGTCGCTTCAAATCGATCCTGAAACGCCTGGAAGCATTGACCAAAGATTCGCATTTAAGCTTTATCCAAAATTTGCGCGACTAATTGTCAAAAAACAGCTCAAGAATCAAAAAGAAAAATTTATCTATCTCCCCAATGGGGTAAATATGGAACTTTTTAAGCCAATCCCAAAAGACTATTGCAAGAAAAAGCTCGGATTGGACCCCAATAAAAGGTACATTTTGTTTGTTGACTCAAATACTTACAAGGCGCGCACACAAAAGAGAAAGGACAGGTTTGACGAAACTTTAAAGATACTTAAAGATAAATACGGACATTCAGATTTGGAGGAGCTTGTCATGACGAAAACAAATCGAGAAGATGTGCCTCTATGGATGAATGCATGCGATCTTTATCTTTTGACATCTGATGAAGAAGGTTCTCCCAACGCCGTAAAAGAATGCATGGCTTGCAACGTTCCTGTTGTCGCCACTCCTGTCGGCAATATTCCAGATTTGTTTGAATCTGTAGACGGATGTTTTATGACTAATACTTTTGACTCAAAAGAATTAGCGGAATCCGCCGATAAAGCACTTAAGCTAAAATCAGGAATCAATACCCGACAAAGCATCATAGACAAAGGATTGGATATGGACTCCATAGCCGAACGCTTGTACAGCATATATAAAGAATTATCCAACAATTAACCACAACCCGATGGACGCATCAATTATCGTTACCTATCGCTGTCCCATGCGCTGCAAGATGTGCAATATTTGGAACAACCCCACTAAAAAAACGGAAGAATTCAAGCCTGAAATGCTAAATAAGCTTCCCAATAATCTAAACGCAATCAATATAACCGGGGGGGAGCCTTTTGTGCGTGACGATATTGAAGAGATTGTAAAGATTCTCCTTACCAAAACAAAGAGAATAGTATTCTCTACCAGCGGATATTTTTCAGATAAGATTATTAGCTTGGCGAAAAAATATCCTCAAATCGGCTACCGCATCTCAATCGAGGGCCTATCATGCAAAAACGACGAACTTCGCGGGCGAGAGGGCGGCTTTGACAAAGGACTTAAGACCTTGTTGGAGTTAAGAAGAATGGGGATTAAGGATATAGGATTTGGCATCACTGTATCCAATAACAATTCAGAAGATATGCTCAATCTATATGAGCTCAACCGCAATCTAGGCATGGAGTTTGCGACAGCGTCTTTCCATAATTCATTTTATTTCCATAAGTATGACAATAAAGTGACAAACATAGACGAAGTATGCGCCAACTTTGATGAGCTCATACAACGCCTTATGAAAGAGAATCATCCTAAATCATGGTTTAGGGCCTTTTTCAACCTCGGACTTATAAACTATATCCAAGGCGGCCGAAGAATGCTGCCCTGCGAAGCTGGGAATGAAAACTTCTTTGTTGATCCTTTTGGCAATGTGCTCCCATGCAATGGCATGGAGGAAAATTGTTGGTTTGACACTATGGGCAATCTCAACGATGTCAAAGATTTTAATGAAATTTGGAATAGCAAAAAGGCGGAAGAAGTAAGGGGAAAAGTGGCTAATTGCCCAAAGAGCTGTTGGATGGTAGGTTCGGCTTCTCCCGTAATGAAAAAATACATTAAAACGATTTCCCCTTGGGTTATAAAGAATAAATTAAAAGTTATGAAGGGAGGCAAAGTAGATACATCCTGTATTCCTTTCTACCACGTGGGAAATAATGATAAACAAGGGCTTGGCAACAATAATCCAAACCAAAACGATGGCCTATAGAGACAGATAATACTATATGAAGATTGTGTTTATTGGCGGAAGGGATGTGCGCATGATTGGAGGCATTGAGAATTATATGTACAATCTTGCCTCTGAGCTTGCAAAGATGGGCCATGCGCCAATAGTCTTTTGCGAGAGCGACCATAATGGGAAAGAATGCGTAAACGGATTCAAAGTCATCTCCCTAAACGGTCCGCAAAACAATCTTATATGCAAGCCATGGATTGGTCTTAAAGCTACAATATACACAATACGCCACATAAAAGATGTTGACTTTATCCATTACAACGCTTGGCCACCTTCGCTGTGGAGCCCATTGGCCGCGCTTTTTGGGATAAGAAGCCTAATGCAAGGACATGGATTGGAATGGCAGCGCAGCAAATACTCCAAGCCCCAGCAAACAATCCTAAAGCTTATGGAATGGCTAACAGCACATCTAAACAAAAATTTGATTATGTGCAGCGAAAGCCAAACCATATACTTCAGGGACAAATATAAAAAAAACGCCATCACTATACCAACAGCGATAAGCCTTCCATCCAATTCTGACCAGAAAACGGACATCCTGGATCGATTCAGCCTCCAGCCTAAAAGGTATATATTGTTTATGGCCAGGCTTGTTCAAGACAAAAATCCTGATTTTCTGATCAAGGCGTTTAAAAAGACGAATACTGACGGATATCGACTTGTCATAGCCGGCAACAACCCAACAGATGAAAAATATGTGAAACATCTTCATTCCTTGGCGGATAATTGCAGTGATATTGTATTTACTGACGCGGTTTTGGGCCAAGACAAGGAAACACTCTTGAAAAATGCCGCTGCATTCTGCTTGCCGTCCACAATTGAAGGCCTATCCATTTCGCTTTTGGAGGCTATGAGCCACAAAATACCAATTATCGCTTCCGACATAGAAGCAAACAGAGAAATTCTTGAGGCAGACAAAGCATTGTGGGTGAAAGCCGAAGATGAAGAGAGCTTGGCCGCGGCCTTGGAGAAGTTCACGCGACAAAAAGACATGATGACAGAAGAAGTCGAATATAATTACAAAAAGGTTGTCAGCCACTATACATGGCCCATAGTGGCGCAAAAGTACATAAAGCATCTTCAAACATTGCGAAAATGATGACAAACCAAATGGTGATCGACCTATGGAACAAAGCCATCCCAACTCGGATATACTCCCAAGCCCACACCCTTTCTCCGACAAACCGCACCCCGGCGATCGCGACAATCATATTCACACAAAAACATCCCCATAAATAACATTGAAATCCAATGACTTAAATTCAGATAAAGAAAACAAAGAAAAAAAACACAAAAAAAATTTGGTCAATTCAAAAAAAATCCCTAACTTTGCAACGTCAAAAACAAAGACAAGGTGCCATAGCTCAGTTGGTAGAGCAAAGGACTGAAAATCCTTGTGTCCCCGGTTCGATTCCTGGTGGCACCACAAAAGACCGCTAATTCTCAATGAGTTAGCGGTCTTTCTTTCACCATCACCCCTCAAAGTCACCACAAAAGTCACCACACACCATTTAATTTGCTGTGATATAATGCGTTATATATGCAGTGGTGAATGCGAAAGTATTTGCATGAATTGCTACGCGCTGATTATCAATAACAATTTAATTGACATTCATCTTCGTTCATCGACATTCAACCCCAACTCATCGCTCCAAAACCGCAAACTTTAACTTACTTTAACTATCTGACAAGCGTGAAAATGTGGTGACCTGAGTCGAATTTGAGTCGAAGTCACCACTCCCAAATGTTAAATTTAATTTTTTTAAATCACTCTCCTAAATATTTTTCCAAAAGACATCAAACCTGAAACAATGTAGTCTGACAAATCTTTAGAAGAGAGAAAGTCGTGTCATCTTTATCAGCGAATTGTATTCTTGAGATCACTTTCTTCGATGTTTTTGTTACCTACGTTTTTTATGAGAGTCTCAACTATGTATTTAGTGGCATCTGATGCGTTTGGAGATAACCTTACTTTCATATTCTGCAAAGCAATCTCAGAGAGCGGAGCATAAATATGAGTGTGTTTTAGAGTTCTATTCTCTATGAGAAAGTTCTGAAGTTCTTCTTGATTTTTACAAAAAGGTATGGTATATATTACATATCGGAATTCTTTTTGGAACTCCCAATATTTGGTCTTTTGAAAGCCATAATCCAATATATTAAAACTAACTTTTCCCAATTGGATAGTAGGATTATAGCTTTTTATTGATATGGATTTGTTCAAATAATCACCAAGGTCATTTCTATATTCAACTTCTTTGTGTGAGATTAGCATGTCATGTTCCTTTTCGTTAACTTTTGCCAAAGGATTAGATGCTAAAGCTATATAATCTGAGTTAATATCACCGGCAAATCCAAGACTCGTCCAAACAAACTTGGGATAATCAAATATCTCGTGTTCATGAATTGGTAAATTTTGTGGTTGTAAAGTTAACTTAAAAAGATTGCAAGTATCAAATTCTACTCTAACACCTCGACTTAAGGAAGCATACATCTTCCACAAGGCAATATTCTCCAATTCATCGCATGTATGGCACGAAACAAATATATATTTAAGAGGATTAAATATATTGTTAAAGGGTTTAGCCTCAGTTAAATCATCAAGCAAATCCAATCGAGTAAATCGAAGAGCTTTACTCTTTATGAATAGAGCAAAACTATCAAGTGGCATATAGTAGTAAATTTTCATAGATACAGAGTTTAAATGTTTAAATCAGTTTGAGGTAGCGGAAGAAAGGCTCGAACTGAAGTTCAGAGAGCTCATCGGTGGTGGCCAATGGCTCGTTGAGTGAATAGACTTTCTTCCAAAGTGATACGGTAGCATCTGATATTGGCTTATGGATGGTCAACATCTCGTAAGATGCTTTTGTCGGTCGCCTAATTATTTGGGCTTCTTCGCAAAATGCAAGGAAACGCTCCATAGTGCGTTTCACATTTTCGTTAAAGCCATACTTATCGCTGATGTGTTTCGAGAGCAGTTCTTTTGAAACAACATCTTGAAGCCTAAATAATTTCGACAACTCTACGGCAATATCATAGCAGAAAGAATATCTTGCACAGAGCAATGCAAAACAGAGCGAGAAAGCCTCTTGCTGATTATCCAAAGAGTTTGTAATCGCGTCTTTATTTTCGACAATGAACGATTGCAATTCTGTATTATTGAGACAAGCGGTTATGTGAAGCATTGAGCGATGTCGAGCATAATCACCGGAAAAATACCCAGCGAGTATTTCAGTAACGCGCTCAGGCGCAATAGTCAAGTCTTGGATATATTCGCGTAGACAGTCAGCAAAAGCGACTGCCGGCACACGTTGCTTAAATCCTATTTTCTTATCTGTTGTCATGGGTTGGTCGTGATTGTGAAGAAAGGGATTATCACTTCAAGGAAGTGAGCACCGCCGTGGGTAACTATGTCGGTTTGCGACGAGAATATCTCGCGGTCAACGGCATAGTATGTGCGCTCGGTAGCAAACAGCTTCTGAGCGTGGCCATAATATATTTGCTCGAAGCGAGCCGCGTCAGCGTGTTCGGAGAGCATTATATATCTGCGGTCGCTGACAGATCCGGCTTTGTCGGCTTGTGTGAACGCCCGATATGGTGTGGTTTCCACATTTCCATGGTCTGAGGTAATGAAAACCTTAAAGCCATCGGCCAACAAACCTTGAATGTCGCGCACTGTGCTTGAGTCTTTGACCCAGCGCACGGTATCATCGTAGAGATACTTGTAATTTTGGGCACTGTGCATCATATCATCAAGGTCGGTGTTGACGTAGCCTATTCTTACTGAATTGGGCTTGGGTGTCAACTCACCGCTATGCTGATAGAATATGCCGGGGCTTGGGATATGTTTTGCTTTCCAAAAGGTATCCCAAAGTTTCATTTCGGAATGAGGACTCTGAACGTATGATAGCGAAGGTATCTCGCCTGAAAATATGGCTTGGCGTGATAGTTCCGTCACCGACGGAAGCCACGACAATGTAGCATCATATTTTATTGAGAGTTTGCTCTCCGAGTCTTCCAAAGCATGAGCCAGGATGATTGACTGCCAAAAGTTCATGCCGTCAACGACAATAAGTGCATACTTGCCGTTCGGGTCTTGACGTGCAATGAACGGTGCTATCTGAGTGACTATCTTCGGACATTTGGGGCTAACTCCCGAATGGGCGATTGCCTCATAGTTGTTTTGAAGAAAAGAGCGGAACTGCTCGTTGAGTGCTTGCACTCTGTCGCCGAGTCTGCCCCACGATTCAAGAGCGAGAGCCGACACCATCAGCCTGGCTATCGACGGCATCCATTCGCTTGCCTTGCGGAAGTCGGCTTTGCCAACTATTCTATCCCAATCCTGTTCGATTTCTTTGAGCGCATTGCGCTTGAAGTCGGGTGAGCGTTGATATTCGCACACAAGGTTTTGGGTCTGAATGGCATTGAGCGAAACGAGCTGTTTCTGCTCATAGAGCCATTCAAGTTCGGCAAGCGATAGGTTCTTTATTGTGTTCCAATGATAGCGAGCAAAGAAGCGTTGCACATTAATTGTCACGCGCTCGCTGTCAGCGGCCACATCGTCGAGCACGGTAAAATCCTCGCTTGGCACAAAGATGAAGCGCGACTCACGGTCGAGCATCATCTCGTAATCGCGCACTATTCGAAGGTCCAGACTGGTGCCTCCGAATATACGGCATCGATTACCATATTCTGTTTCGAGTGCCTGCCGATACTTCATAATGAAGCCATCACGGTTATCAACGACAAACAGTCGTTTGTCGCCAACACCCACAATACGATTTACTATGTCGGCAAGCAGTCTCATTCTTATACGTGATTGATTGCGATGTCGTAATAGCGGAGTAATACTTCGTCCTCCATTACAAGGGCCTCCGGCAACTTGTGAGCCACTTTGACGATAGTTTCAAAGTCTTTGGCTCGGTATGCTTCGGTAAAGCCATAGCGAAGTGCTTCAAGGCGAGCATCTTTGATGCGGCTCTTGGGTTTCTGCACTTCCTCGACGATGAGCTTAAATTCGTGGGCCAGGCGGCGGTTACGGATTTTTTCAAGGTCGGCTTCTTTCTCGGGGTCGGGAGTGCGCCACCGCTCATCTTCATCTTGGATGAAGTTTTCTTCAAGAATTGTCTTCAATTCAGGAATTTTATCGCCTTTCTTGGGCGATATTTGAGCGGTGTTCCACGGATTAGTCAGGTCGGCGTAGGTCTTCGGCTCTTGCAGTTCGCGTTTAAGCCATTCAATGCCCTCGGCTTCACTGCTGACAAACAGAGTTTGTGCAGCCTCAAAGCCGATGGTCGCCTTTTTCTTCGACTCATATTCGTATGCTTGGTCGGCAGTGAAAAACATGCCGTCGCGCTCCAGGAATCGTTCACGCAGACCATCTTGAAATTCTTTGGCATCGAGAGGCACGGGGAAACCGCGCTGCACATAGTACGAGATAAGTCGGTCGTAAAGAATTTTCGGACTGCGTTCAACCACGGCTGTAGTCTTCTGTTCTTTTTCGAGATGCACAGGAAGATGCGAAAGAAGTTCGTCGACGAAATCCCACACATTTTGTGCGGTGTCCGTTGACTCCTTAAACAATTCGA
Organism: Clostridium sp.; assembly: GCA_023666615.1. Lineage (GTDB taxonomy): Bacteria > Bacteroidota > Bacteroidia > Bacteroidales > Muribaculaceae > CAG-873. Next base: position 302,901 of record JAMPBQ010000001.1, read on the forward strand.
GCATCTTCTCACTCGGCTTAAAGCAAGAGATAATGAGGTCTTGCTTAACAGCAGTAGTGGTGGTTACAGCCTTAAAAGAACCTTGCTGTTTGTCAAGTGCTGCAACGCTTGCGATTATAAATCCAGCATTAGATATAGCATGCTGTATTGTATTCCATATAGCCGCGCTCGTGTTACTAAATTCAACTGTCATCCACTTCCCGGGTTTCAAAATTCTGTAAAATTCAAGCAGTGATTTTGACATTAAAGCGGAGTATGTCTCTTTAGTCTTATTATGGGAGTTGTTTTCTACAGCCTCGGTTTCATAATTAGTGGTTAATCTCAACCAAGATTCTTGAATGAAATTAAGTTCAGAATATGAAATATTTGCTCCGAATGGTGGGTCAGTGAAAATATAGTCAACAGAAGCTGATGGCAAATTAAGAGATGTGGCGCTATTGATGCTCACGCAATTGTGTGCGTCAAGCATTGAAAACACAGTTGACATCTTTTTTAATTTGTTCTCCAGTGCAACAAATAAATTTGCTTCTGAAATTTGCGAGCCAATATACAATGTTCCACTTAGCGGGTTGTAAGGGAATGATACCCCTGGTCTAAATCGGTTTAATTTTGAAATGTTTATTAGTTGCGCATTAACAAGAAACCGAAGTTCTTTGGATAAATTCTTTTTACTTAGAAGGGTCTGTAGTGCAACTAAAGTTCTATCGAAATAGAAATGATGCACATGTGTCAAACCTTGTCTATCATTTCGCCGAGCTTCACTTCCCTCCATCATTCGCTGAATGGTTAAATTGAAATCTTTAGCTAAGGAAGATGCTTTAGAGATGACCTCTAAATCCTTTTCGCTCGGAACTTTGTCAATGGAGCCACGAGTTCCATTAGAATAATTGATTAGCACAGGAACTTTTTCAACAGTACGGCATACTTCATTGAGCGTATAGTCGAAATAGGAAATCCATTTTTTTTCAAGGACTTTCTTGTTTAGAGAACTATTGCAGTGAGGACAGTCAAATGTGTCTAAAACCTTGCCATCTGGCTTAACGGCTACATTGTAAAAAATGAACTCGTTTCCACAGTGAGGACAAATAAAGACATCGCTCCATACAGTGTAATTAATACAATGTGACTTACCTTGAGAGTCAACTGTTTCGTACATCCACCCAAGTTCGGATTTTAACTGAGAAATAACTGAACTTAGTTCCTTGAGAGATTGTCTTGATGAGGCGGGAGTGTTATATTCCGCTGCAATTAAAGAAGCAACAGGACTCAAGTCAGACACTATGGCATGTCTTTCACCCCACTTGATATTAGTTCGACTGTCTTTAAACTCTTGATTGATTTTAGCCTTAAGTCCATCATCGGGCCACCCACACAAATATGCAGCGACACCAGTCATTCCAGTTCCACAGAAACCATCGAATATAATATCTCCAGGTTGAGAATAGTGAAGGATATATCTCATTATTGCAGGATGCGGAACTTTAGTATGATATGAGTGTGCATCATATACTGGATTCCTTTTTCCCTCGCTAATATCAGAAGCATACGGAGTTAATATAGTATTGTCTTCTCTGAGACCGTCAGCTTCGAGCCGCTTCTTTTCTTGCTCCCATTTAGCGATGAAGTCATTGAGCCAGGGATTAGGGCAAGCGGTATAATATGGAGGGTCTGACAGATTGATAATGTCATCGTCAGAGCCGATTGGGAAGCCCTCAATTTTGCGGAGTTCGGGCAATTTTGCGCGAAGCTCTGAGCGGAAGAAAGCCCTGCGCTCGTCATCATCGGCAAACGTCAGACCGAGAACCGTGACGGGACCCGACTGCACAGCAGCGGTGTCCTCTTGGAGCATATCTCCAAAAAGGCCTCCGTCGTTATCGGATGCGGTTTGTTTATGTCGTGCCATTAGTTATTGGAATTGTCGTTAGAGAATACGATGCGGACATCGTTTTGATTGTGGCCGCGAGTCTTGGCGAGGATAAAACGCTCGAAAGCGGAGATGGCATCGCCGGGAGTCATAGGCGTGGAGAGTATACGCGAAAGGTCAGCAGAAGAAACTGATACTTGCACAAGGCTCTTGCAAAGTTGCTTGATGAAGTCGGTAACGGCAGAAGCAGAGCGGTAATCGTCAATCGGCTCCATGCCGGAGACGATGCGTGTAGCATAGTCGCGTGAGGGAGCATCCATCAGCGCAAGGTTTTTCTGCTGCTCGTCGGCTTGAATGAACTTTTTGATTTCGTCAACCCAGTGAGCATGGAGTCCTTCGGTCTGCTGACGAAGTTCGTGGACAGAAGGCTGCTGGGGATTATTGCGCGGGTCAAAGCCAACGTATGGAGATGACTGCAAGAGGTTCGGAGCTTGCGGGTCGGCAATCTTCAGACGAGTCAGGTCGGAGCGCAGATGAGTGAACGAAGCACCGTTGAGCATCGGGAGCTGCGAAAGCGGCTCCAGTGCACGGTATTCGCCTGAGTTCATCAGCTGAATCTTGTCGGCATTGTCGATGTCTTTAAGGCAGTAACGATGGTATTCATCAAGATACCAGGTGATGTACTTGGCTTTGACTTCTTCGAGTTCACGAGAATATTGCTCAATATCGGCATCTGACGAGTCGGCAGATAGAATTGAGTGTAAACGACCGACGGCGGCAGAAATGGCACGTTCGAGAGTCGAGTCAACCGGCACATACATGCGAGCCTGATTCAGGTAACTTACCTTAGAGTCGAGTTCGGTGGCTTTCTTAATCTTGCTGCCGAGAGATAGCATTGACTGATAGTAGCCTTTCATGTGGTTGATAGCCTCGACATCGAAAGGCATATTCTTCATCTTCGCCTCCGATGTGAACGTGGTCAACTTGTCGAAGAAGCCGCTAAGTGCTTTGAGCGAGTTGCGAAGATATATGACATCTGAGTCGTTCATCAGCTCAACGCCCGAAATAACGATAGCACCACGCATGAGGTGATTGTTGATGAAGCGTTGAGTTTCGGCAGCGAGATTGCGCCCGGCATTAACGATTATCCCGTAGGTTTCGCGTTTGTCGAGCTGTCCTGACAGATCTCGATGGTCGGGGGTAAATGCCATAGTCAGGGCTTTCACAGCCGGGAGGTTGATGCCTTTAGGTCGCTTAATCGAAGTGAAGAAGGCATAATCGTCGGCGGTCAGACTGCGGAGTTTGTCAAGGTTGGAAGCGTTGAGCACTTCACCGCTTTTGAGAGTGATTTCACACTCGCCGGTGACAATGAGAGCGCATAGTACAAGGAATTCAAGGTCGGCTTCGATATTGAAGTCGATACTGCGCCAAATCTTTTGGTCGGAGTTGGGCACCGCCACGATAATCTCGTCGCGGTTGAGAACCTTGTCGGTGCCTTTGTCGATAAGGCGACTGAGGACCGACTGCGCATATATGCTATCGGTGGTGGTAATTTCGCCCATGGCATAGCAACCGAGAGCCGAAAGGATGGCTTCGCCGTCCTTGTTCGATTCGTTCGGGCGAATGAGTTTCGCTTTAGCAGCGGAGATATAGCGGTCGCGGTTGTTCTTCGTAATCAACTGCGAGGCATTGGTAAATGTCGGGTAGTTGGGCGATTCCTCCACGAATTGCGGGTCGAAGATTTCAGAAGCAACGCTGTCGAACTTATCAAGGCGACCTGCGTCAGAGCCGGGTATCTGGAAAGTTTTCAGGATACGCGGTTCGTTGGTCGAATAGTACACCTTTGTAGCGTCAAGATAGCAAGCGTCAAAGGCTTGAATGGAGCGTTTGAGCAATGCTTCGTAAGCGTTGCGGTAATGTGGTTTCTGAGCCGAGTCTGCCGACGACATAAGAATAAACGCTGCACCGAGTTTGGCAACAAGCTCTTTGAACTCGCCTGACAAATCGTCCATGACGAAATAGATTTCGTCAGAGTCGGAATTGCGTTTTTTCTTGTCCTCCTGGAACAGCGGCATGAAAACCATATAGAACGACTGCTTGGGCTGAGTCGTTGACTTTTCATTTGGATGCCCCATGAATATATAGCCATCGCGAGTAACCTTGTGGCTTCGCCATTCGAGCTGATGGGTATAGATGTGGAAGCCGCTTCGGTATGGGTCGCTGTCGCTCATATTGAAGGCCTCGACCAAGAAGCGGAAGAAGGACTCGTCGAGTTTAGCCGGAGAAAGCGTCTCGGCATACTGTGCAATCTGCTGGTCGAAGTTTACGCCTCCCTCGGTGCGCAGATGATACTCGCCATTGGTTGAGTCTTGCTCAAAATATTGGCCGGAAGTAGCCTTGACAATTAGATTGGCACAGGCGGCAACGGTATCAATCAGCAAGTCGCGTTCGTCGATGCCGTTTGCTGTATAGCAAAGGTCATCTGTGAGGACTTCGGCACGAGCACCATGGTGTTTGGAGAGGTCGGCTTGCAGAATTTTAATGGCAGTAGCATTGGCGATGCGCTTGGCCAAAGGAATTTGCCGTGAGCGCAGACCGGTGAAATTCGATTGAATTTTATCGTGAACTTGGGCGACGGTGTCGGCCACAGTCTTAAATTCAGGCACAGCCATCAGAGTTGTTATCTGACGCATGTGATCCCAATACTGGTCGTAGGTGATGAGACCGGGGTTATCAGTGGGAATATCCTTATCGGCAATTTGGGCAAATTGCTTGGATAGAGTTTTCAAAATTTCACGTTGGCTGCGTCCTACACGGATTTTTTGGAAGTTGTCGAAGTAAGACGGGTGCACCGGGAACAGGTCGACATATTCATCGAGATGAGAGTGAATGTCGCTGAACAAGCCAATGAATGGTTCGAGATGACGGCGAATTTCAGCTTTTTGAGCCGGTGTCTTACTGAGCAGACGATTTTGAACAACGAAAGCCACTTCCTCTTTGCGAATGGTTACATCCACATAGCGGTCCTTTACTTTGAGCAGCATTTCGGTCTCAAACTTGAACTCTTTGGCCTTATACACTTCTTCTTGCACACCGAACATAAAACCAAATCGGCTATCGGCACAAAGTTGACCGAGAGCCTGAAGCACAGGCAGGTCTTGGGCAAGATAGCCCACAGCAGTACGAGCCTGGAGATATGAGAGCATCTCGTCGATAACGAGAAGTATGCCTTGCTCCGGGAATTTTTCTTCAAAAGCAGCGAGCATATCTTCCATTTGCTCGCGATACATTTTGCGAGAGTCGGGGTCGAAAGCGAAGTCAACGCCGACCGAATTTAAAAATTCTTGGAGCTGATAGGTAACAATGCTCCATAGGCTCTTGTCGGAGCCAAGTTCAAATCGGATGACTTTGAACTTGCCGGCAATGGGAGTCAGCGTTTCTTTGGTTTTGGCATTTGTGACCAATTCGAGATAGTCGCGATTTTGAGCCACGAGTGAGATGAGCGACATCAAGTGTGATTTACCGGTACCGTAGTTACCGATAACTTGAACACCTTTCTGATTGCGTCCACCCGGAATCAGTTGATTGGCAATTTCGGGGATAATGGTTTCGACGAAATAGTCGGGATAAACGAAAGTGCGAATCACCTCCTTTTGATAGTCAACGCCATCAAGAAGGTCGAACTGAATAACATCAGTTATCGGCTCAAATTTTAGAATCTCATTGTATTTCATAAGGTCATATAGTTCAGCGTGTCAATTTTTATGCGATGTTTACTGTCGGTGTGAAGGAAATACATGTAGGGGTATTTCATCTGGCCGTCCCAATCAAGAAGCAGAAGAGTGTTTCTCGAAATATTTGTGAGGAACATATCAACGTTCAATCCCAATTCAGGCTCAAAGAGGACTCCAATGTTTCGGAGGTAGATGTACTTGCCGAATTGTGGATGGGTAGAGATGTTGTCATAGATGAGCTTTTTGATAAAATTTTGACTCTCTGCTTTAATATTTCCCAAGGAATTATCATGGAGATATTTGGCTACCTCCCATCCTACGTCAACACCAATATTAGAGTTTGTCCTGTTCGTATCTTTTACGAATACAAGACGATGACGCGGCCCGTTATCAAGAAACCTTAACAGGTCGGCAATCACACTCTCAGAGAAACTGCGCTCTGGCTTAATTATATAATAAGATGAGCTTTCCGCCACGAGTCGTTCTGCTGTCTCAGCCATCGACTCCTATTGGCTTAATAGGTTATTAATGAAAAACGTGGAGTCCTTATTGTTGCTTGTCCGGGACTCAAGGCATGTGGAAGTAAG
>JAMPBQ010000001.1:309185-373122 GCA_023666615.1 Clostridium sp.
AGAGTAGGTCATCGCCACCCTTTCAGGGGGCATCCATCCGGATGCCCCCTTTTTTGTATGCTGAAAATGCGTTAATATTTTTGTTTATGATGTATGTTTGGGGATTTTTTATTAATTTTGTGGCTGATTTTAGTTTATCGGATTTCTCTTGAGAAGTATTCTTGTATATATATTATCAATCTTATTGGTTTTTATTGCGATGTCGGTTGCGACGTCGTGCGCCACTGGTTCGTCCGCTCCCCAAAGGGCGGGTGTGGATGGCGTGGCTTTGCCAGGGGGATTGGTGGCTCACAGGGATAGTTCGGGCATTTCCTTTGATGCTTCGCATGTGAATGCCGATAGCATTGCAGATTACATAAATCAAGCTGAGGCGTTGCTTGAAAGCATTTCCGATACGGCTGAAAACGAGCGCGTCCTCTCTGAACTTTCAGACACATCATTCCTTTCGGCTGATACGGCCTCAATCGATTCCATAGACGAAAAGCCCATGGCTGCGAAGCGGCCATCGAGGTTTATACGCAAGAAGATGGATTTGGACGCGAAGGTGGATTTCTCGTCAACAGACTCAATGATACTTGTGGGTCGGGACACGGCCTTTATGTACGGTTCGGGCTCTGTTTCTTACGGAAGCCTGAAGCTTGACGCCGACAACATTGAGATGGATATGCAGAACAGCAATGTCTTTGCCGTGGGCACTGTGGATTCGCTTGGGGAGGTGATAGGGCGCCCTGTTTTCAATGAGAACGGCACTGACTATGAGGCGCAGACCATGCGATATAATTTCAAGACGCGCAAAGGCCTTATCACAAATGTGGTGACAGAGCAGGGGGAGGGATTCCTCACCGGCGGCATTACAAAGAAGGGGGAGGGAGACGACTACTACACGAAGGATGGAAAATATACGACGTGCGACAAGCATGACGATCCACACTTCTATTTTCAGCTTACAAAGGCCAAGATGAAGCCTGGAAAGAATGTTGTGTCAGGCCCCGCATATATGGTGCTGGCCGGCTTGCCTCTGCCAATTGCCGTGCCATTTGGCTTCTTCCCGTTCACCAGCAGTTACCAGTCGGGTGTGATTGTGCCGACGTTCGGCGACGACTATCAGCGCGGCTTCTATTTGGCTGACGGCGGGTATTACTTTGCGATCAATGACAATGTGGATTTGGCCCTTACCGGCGAGATTTACACCAAGGGCTCATGGGGGCTCAGGGCGCAGTCGAGCTATGTGAAGAGATACAAATACAGTGGCAGCTTCAATGTGAGCTACCTGAAGTCAATTTACGGTGAGAAGGGTTCGCCCGACTATTCGGCGCAGACCAATTTCCAAGTGCTTTGGAGCCACACCCAAGATTCGAAGGCCAACCCTAACATGACGCTTTCGGCGAGCGTGAACTTCACCACCAGCGGTTATTCACGAAACAATCTAGGCACGTATTATTCCGGTTCGTTCACTGAAAACACAAAGAGTTCTACGGTGAATATGACGTACCGTTTCCCCAACTCCAAGTGGTCACTCTCAACAACGATGAACATCACGCAGCGGTCGCAGGATTCTACATTGGCTGTGTCATTCCCCAACGTCACGGTGACGATGAGCCAGCTTTACCCCTTTAAGCGCAAGAAGGCCATCGGCGACGAGAAATGGTACGAGAAGATACGCATGTCTTATTCAGGCCAGCTGCAGAACTCCCTGACCAGCAAGCAAGACCAATTCTTTAAGAAGTCGCTGATAAAGGACTGGCGCAACGGCATGCGCCACAGCATCCCGATTTCGGCCACATTCAATGTGATGAAATACATCAACATCACGCCCTCTATTAACTTCACCGACCGCATGTACACGTCGAAAGTTAACAAGCAGTGGGACCCTGTGCGAGGAATTGAACAATCGGATACCACCTACAGTTTCTACAATGTATGGGATTTTACGGCGTCTGTCTCAGCCGATACGAAAATTTACGGATTCTTCCAGCCCCTGCCTTTCCTGGGCGATAAGGTGAAGATGATCCGCCATGTGCTGACTCCTACCATTTCATTCAGCGGCAATCCTGATTTTGGCTCATCCTTCTTTGGCTATTATGGCTCATACCAGCGACCGCTGGCCGATGGGCAAATGCAGAAGGTGCAGTACTCAAAATTCCCCAACTCGCTGTTTGGCGTTCCGGGATCGGGAAAGTCAGGCGCAGTAAGCCTCTCGCTCGCCAATAACCTTGAAATGAAGGTGAAGACTGACAACGACTCTATTGGCGAAAAGAAGATATCGCTTATTGAAAACTTGACTCTCTCGCAAAGCTACAACTTTGCGGCCGACTCTCTGCGGCTGTCTGACCTCAACACATCGCTTCTACTGCGCCTTACCAAGGGATTCAACCTCAACCTCAACGCAACTTGGGACGTATACACTTACGCCTTGAACGAGTACGGAAACCCGGTGCGTGTGAACAAGCTGCGCATTTCACAGGGCAAGGGCTACGGCAAGCTCAGGTCCACCGGCACGTCATTCTCGTACACATTCAACAATGACACTTTCGGCAAGCTCTTCGGGAAAAAGAGCAAGAGCGGAGACAAAAATAAGGGGAAGGGAAATGAAAACGATGATGATGAGAATTGGGGCGACAATGCGTATGACAACGTCAACCGCAATCGAGGCCACAGCCACGAAGATGAAGCCACGGAATTCGGCACGGACGGGTATGCACAATGGTCGGTGCCTTGGAATTTGACTTTCAATTATTCGATTAATTATGGCTATGGCACGTTCAATAAGAAAAAAATGGAATACAATGGGCGCGTCACGCAGAACCTGAGCTTCTCGGGCAACATCCGCCCCACGAAGAATTGGAATTTCTCCTTTTCGGCCAGCTATAATTTCGATACGCACAAGATTGCGTATATGAATTGCAACATATCGCGTGATTTGCACTGCTTTACGATGTCGGCGTCGTTTGTGCCGGTTGGTCCCTACAAGAGCTATAATTTCCATATAGCGGTGAAATCGGCATTGCTTTCAGACTTCAAGTACGACAAGCGCTCTTCAATCCAAAATGGCGTGCAATGGTATTGATGCGATGGCGCGCGTGCATCTTTTCAATCCGGAGAATGACCTGGCGCTTGCGGCCAACATAGCCAACTATACGCCCCCAAGGGCAGCGGCGAGGCTGGCCCAGGCCGGAGCTTTGTTGCCACTGTGGTACTCACAGGATGGCGACATGATATTGTGCTACGGCGCCCCGGCAGAGTGGTGGGATGGCATTATTGAGGCATTCGGGATGGGCGCGCGGCTTTATCCGCACAGTGCGCAGGGGCTGAATGTTTCCCCTTCGCCCTGGGGGTGGTCGCTCTCGGCGAGAAAGGCCTTTGCCGACGATGGCTTTCCCCTTTCAAGCTTGCCTGACGATGATAGGTTGGCCGCATTGCGCATGCTTTCGCACAGGCGCACGGCTTCGGCGCTGGCTTCGGATTTGGCGGCGGACGGCATAGACGGCCTATTGCCTGCGGCTGTTGAAATCTCGACAGCCGAGGGGCTTGAGGGCGCTTTGCGCAAAACCAACGAGTTGATGCTTAAGATGCCGTGGTCCAGCAGCGGGCGCGGCGTCCTTGATTGCCGAAAGGCTGGCAAGGACAAGGCGTTGAAGTTCGGGCTTGACAGCATCCGAAAGCAAGGCTGCGTTATGGCTGAGAGGGCCTTCAGCCGCGTTCTTGATTTCGCAAAGCTTTTCGAATGCCGCAATGGCGAATGCGAGTGTGTGGGCACGTCGGTGTTTAAGGCCGATGGGCGCGGCGCCTACATAGGAAATGTTCTTGCCAATGAGAACGAGCGCAGGCGAATCGTAGCGGACAAGACTGATGCCGGGGCGCTTGACACCGTCACGAAATCATTGCGGAAGGCCATTGAGAAGAGGATTGCGCCATTTTATGACGGAGTGCTGGGCGTGGATATGCTCGTTGACGACAGTGGGAGGCTTGCGCCGTGCATTGAGCTGAACTTGAGGCGAACGATGGGGCATGTGGCCAACAGCATCGCCGACCGATACGTTGGGGAAGGATGCGCGGGCATATTCAGGGTTGAGCCAAAACGAGACATGCCGGCAGCGGGGCGCGCGTCCGCTGCAATTGAAAATGGCAAGCTTGTTGCGGGCAGGCTGGATTTGATACCAGAGAATCCTTACTTTTCAATCTTCGCCCAGGTAGGGGACAAAGGCATAGAAACATAAGTCCTCATCGCCGGTGTTTATGAGGGTATGCTCCGAGCCTTTGGGGCAGAATGTGCATTGGCCCGGAGCAAGCCGCTCCTCGGCGCCATCGCATATGGCCATGCCATGGCCTGAAATCATGAATATCGCCTCGGATGAGTCTTCGTGCTTGTGCAGGCCAATGGAGGCGCCGGCTGGCAGGCGGTTGCGCATGATTTTATCCATTCCGTGGCATATCATTTTCGACATCATCACGCCATCGCCACCCTTAAAGCGCTCTAGCGGCTGTTCGGCCATAGAGTTATAATCAATCTTCATAATAAAAAGCTAAAGAAATACGGCACAAAAATAAGCAATCAAATCGGAAAATCATAAAAAATCGTCCCGCAAAATGATTTAAAGGAAAAAACTTTTGCCAAAATTTTGTTGACCGCCCAAAAAGCCGTAACTTTGCAAACGGAAAGGTTCGGTAGCTCAGCTGGATAGAGCAACAGCCTTCTAAGCTGTGGGTCCCGGGTTCGAATCCCGGCCGAATCACGAAGTGGGAGGACGGGGTTCGAACCCTGAGGGTTCGTCACCGCGAAGCGCTTGGCTTGCCAAGAATCCCGGCCGAATCACAAAGCCTGCGAAGGCGAGAGAACAACTTCTCCCGCCTTCAATTGTTTTTATAGTATGAAAATTTTATAAATATTTTGATATGACACAAATAACTCTGACCATTTCTAATCCGAGAGATGCCTCGTTGATAAAGAAGCTGTTGGCTAAATTTGACAGCGTCACTATTTCAAAATCTGCGCACAAGCGCAAGACAGGGCTCGATGAAGCTCTTGATGATGTTGCCGCAGGTAGAATTACAACCTACGATTCCGTAGACGACATGTTCACAAAATTAGGAATCGAATTATGAAATACACGATTCGAAACACTAAAAAGTTTGACAAGGACTTAAAAAGATGCGCAAAGAGAGGCTTGCCAATGAGATTGATTGCGGAAGCCCTAAAAATCCTTGAGGCAACAGGGACACTGCCTAATGAGTATCGTCCGCACAAGCTAGTTGGGAAATATGCCGGCAAATGGGAATGTCATATTGATGGCCGCAACAGCGACTGGATTATGGTTTGGGAGCAGAACGAAACAGAACTTACGTTGCTTATGCTCCGTACAGGATCGCACTCTGACATCTTTTAAATTAAAATTCAATTTTAATCTTATTAGCTGGAATGCGGCTTGCGGACGTTAATTTGAGGATAGGATTGATGATTTAAAGCGGTAGAAAGTGGCGTCTTGGTTGGGGTGCAAGATGGGGTCTTGGGGTGTCCACTGCGCCCATAATTCAGATGCGGTGAGCTTTTGGATTAGCCAGAAGCCCTCGATGGCATTGCCGGTGGTTTGGATTACTGAGAATGTGGGATTGGTGAACGCCCATTGAAAATAGGTTTTGCCGGAAATGGGCGAGGCGTCGGCCATTGACCCCCATGCGGTCCAGCCCTTTCCGTCCCGCGAAAACTTATAGATCCTTGATTCCCCCTCGTAAGTCTTTACGCCGAATATTTCTGACTCCTCGCTCTGGAGAATCCACTCTGCCGCCGCCAGCTTTTCCAAAATGGCCTCTTGTCCGTCATTGATATAGCCTTCGCGCCCATCGCAAGAGAGCATGGCGATGCACATGGCAAGGATTGAGCCGAACACCCACAGCTTGGCCACCTTGTGCTTTTTGCACAGGGCGATAATCTTCTCCATATTCATCTCTATCAGCTTCATGCCACAAAGATACAGCAATTATGCAAACACAACAAACTATTTGGGCTAATTTTCAAATCTTCCCGCCGAAAATTAGCCTTTGGAATTTTTGATGGGCATTCTCGAAAATGCCAAAATAAAATTTGTGAATGTCATAAAAATACCATAATTTTGCGTTGACCTTACGCCGTGAGACTTCGCAAGAAGCCGGAGCGAGGGAGGTCATTACATAATGGAAAGCGTTTATTGGCGCTTTGTTCTTGACAATTGAGAACCTGGAAAATTCTTAACGGAAAGCCAAGAATGAGGCAACAGTAGATGCCTTGGGTATGATAAATATCCCAAGGAGGATTGTATCTGCGGATGCTTTCCCCTTTGGAGTATCATACGGCGTAGGCTCTGCGTGTTGCTCGTTCGACTTTCCGGGCAATTCCAGGGCCTTCAATTGTAGGACGAGCAACCAGTACGGATCCTGCGCTTTTTTATTGAATCAAAATTTTGCCCAGTTGGGGGTCTATGGGCATTGAAATTTTGCTAATGGAAGAGACTAGAATAAAGTTTCCTACATGGTTGGATAACTACATCTTCAATGAACTAAATGCCGATTATGTGAAATCTAAAAAGGATATGGTCGTCCTTGAATGGGGTAAGGATGACATTCTCAAGTATTTAGGAACGTACTTTCCAAGAAGTTACACCGAATCTTACTGTATTATTTCACAATACATTAAACAATCTAATTCTTTTTCAGGAAAAAATGAAATTTCTTTGTTCGATTTTGGTTGTGGCACCGGAGGAGAGATTTTTGGTACATTAACCGCAATTATCGAACACTATCCCAACATACGCCAAATACGCATTTTCGCACTGGACGGAAATCATCACGCATTGCAAATATTTGAAAAGGTTTTGGAAAAGTACAAGGTTCAACATAAGAAAGACTTTCATTGTCAACTAATACCCATTACAATTGATGATTTTTACGATTTGTCAATATTGGATCGAACACTGACGCGTAAATTTGACATTGTCCTATCTTTCAAAGCAATTTGTGAATTCGCGACAAGAGGTAGATTTGAAAAAGACTACCCTTACGCTCATTTGGCAAAGTTCTTCCTCCCGAGAATGAATGGAAATGGAATACTTGTTCTATCTGACATTACATCATTCAACGATACCTTTCAAAAATGGATCCCCAAAATGATGGATGATGGTTTATCAAAGGTTTGCTGTCAAATCGTGTCACAAAACGAAGGATACAATCAAACATTTTGCGTCACCCATTCAAAGAAAGATAATGATATCAGCAAAATAGCGTGGCGAATAGTTGTCAATAATTATTGAAACACTAGCATATGGCAAAAGATTTTACAGTAAAAGAGTCTGAACTAGATGATATTCAGCAAAGAGTCCTTGATTTGACATTGGACAAATCATGCATTGTGACTGGATGTGCCGGAAGCGGCAAATCTGTCATTGCTTTGCATAAAGCAAAACGCATACAAAACGAAAGAGGCAACAATTATAAAATCATAGTATTCACTAAAGCTCTTTGTGACTATATGAGAGGAGGCAAAGAGCAATTAGGGCTCACTCAACCATTTTATTACCACTGGCGTTGGCGAAATAGGCTAAACAAGCAAAAAGCTGACTACATAATAGTGGATGAAATCCAGGACTTCACAAAGGATGAAATCCAAGAATTTATCAACGCAACAAACAAAAATTTCTTTTTCTTTGGAGATACGGGTCAAACCATATACGATGGATTAAAGGAAACACTGCCGGTTGAACAAATTCGATCAATGTCTCCTTCCTCAAAGGAATTTCCGCTTTATTACAATTATCGACTTCCTAAACCTGTGGCAAAAATTACACAAGACTATATAGGAGTTGATGTAGATCATTATGGGGATGGTAGCGTTTACATGAGCATAGAAAACAAAATTCCTTTTATCTTGCGGTACGCCAATCTTGAAGAACAAATCAAGGCTATCTCGCGCATAATCAAACAAGATACATTGACAGATGTAGGCATATTGCTCCCAAACAATGATAATGTTTTAAATGTTAGCGCGCTTTTAAACCGAGAGGGTATAAACCATGAAGTTCGCTACAATGATTCAAACAACTGGACACAGAGCAAGGATACATTAGACTTTTCAACTTCTAATCCCAAATTAATGACATATCATAGCTCCAAAGGGCTTCAGTTTGAGACCGTATTTCTCCCTAACGTGATAGGCGCGATTAATGATACCGCAAAAAAAACCTTATACGTGGCAATGACAAGGACGTACAGGTATCTTTATATCATGTACAGTGGTAATCTCCCCGCTCCTTTGTCAGAAGTGCCCAAATCCCTTTATCTAGACACAGAATCACAAAAGTTAAACGATTTATAAAATGAAAACTCTCTATATACCTACTACTACTCTCAACTTCAATAACATAATGTCAAGCGAGAGCATTTCGCCCAAAGCATTTTATGCTGTTAGGGGATTTGGATATAGAACTTGGCATCTAATAAATGAAAATCCTTACGATAACAGCATTCTTTTTTATGAAGAAATGCCAAAAGTGGTTCGACAAGAAAGTGATTACGATGACTACCCTATGGTCATAGCTATATCTGTATCTGACGAATTGCTCAACAAACTGTCACGTACCGTTGTTGATGGTGTTTACCAATATTCAGGGACGGTTTACTTGAATCCATTTAATACGGCTTTCATTTTTGATGCAAAAGAGCGCAAACAAATCGCCTTGTCTAAATCAGAAAGCAGCGCTGAATCAAAGATGGTAAGTCTTTACCAATATCAAATGAAATGCGCTGAATCTTTCTGTTCGTATGACATTTCTTTATGTAAAGATCTTGCCTTTAACCGTGAGGCTATGCAAAAGGATCAGCGAATAAATAAAATCAAGGGATTTCTTTATGGTTATTATGTAGGCGCAGCCTTATCAATGTCTCCAGCTGACGTTGAGAAGCTTAATATTTTATACAATATAAAAAACGTCATTGCCGCAATTATATCCAGCATCAACGGCGGCACAAAAGAGCATTATGAACAAATAGACAAATATTTCTCTCTTCTAAAGAAATTTGATCCTGTTAGAGCCGAAATATATAAATTGATTGAAGCAAATACTTTGTCCACACAAGAAAAAGTCGATTTAATTTTCTCAAGACTGGAGAATTACAAGGACAATATATCCACTGCGATTCCGTTCATAATTAAAGAAGCACAAAAAAGAACGTCGGGAAATGGAGATAATCAAGCAATGCTTTGGATTAACAAACAGATAGAGAACAATCGTCTCAAATCTAAGACGCATCCATCCTTATTGTCTATTGACAATAAGGAAGTCATCATATCCAACCTTGAATTGTCCGTCATTAACAATAACTTTATACAAAAAGAAATTGCAAAAAAGGTATTCCTATCCATTGTCAATGACATATTGGCTTCCAATAAATACAATGGAAAAATCAGCACATTCCAATTAGAGCTTGCAACTGAAATCACAATTCGGGCTAAGGAAATTTATGGTGACGCATGGAATGACACATGTCGTACGCGAGCATACTTAAATGCATTGCGTAGACATATAGCTGGTGAGGCCTTCAATTACGCATGGGATTCCGGCGTTTTAAGTTCTGTGGCGGCCGTCATCCTTAAAGGCGATGACTGGGAGAAACTTCTTGGATTTTTGCAGGTGAAAAATTTGGCTGATTACCGAATTGCCTTTGCTTTATATGGCGAGCTTAACGGGTTCGCAAACCTCACGCGAGATTTCACAGATATTCTTCTTATGAATGAAGATAGTTATGTGTATGATATACTAAGGAACTTCTTCTATCAAATCCATGGTGAAGAATTAAAGAACATCAATGTTTCCAATCTTAAAATTGTCCGAAAATCACAGCAAGCGAGTGTGTTCCCAACGGCGAAAACGCCAACGATTGAAAAAACACCAATCTCGTCGGCTACGCCCACTCTTTTTGAACGGTTTTTGGCATTCCTAAAAAAATCTTTAAATCCACGAACAACAATTTTCAAAGAAATAAAGAAAAACTATCAAGGGCAAATAGTTGAAGTAAGTGATCTAAATGATTTAGTTAATGGGGTGCTGGACAATAATAAAAATAGACCCGACCAATGCGAAAAAGCAAAGCAGGCCTTAGAACAGTTCAACAAGGAATATGCTGCAGAAAATGCAGTAGGCGAGGCTGTTGCGGCATCTCTAAAATTCATCTTTGACAAAGACGCTTCAAAACTGGTGATGAATTCTAATATACTTCCCTGTGAACTAAAAGAATCAATGATTAAAGATTTAGTTTATATTCAAAGAGAATATGAACCAGGTGGAAGGCATGAGGCGCAAGATCATGCTAATTGGCAGACGATAAAACATTTTATAAATCTTAGCAGAAAAAATCTAAAACGACAAAGAATTTATTTGGAAAGTTACGAGGTCGTTTTAGAAGATTTTAAAAAATATTTAGATCAACATTATGGTGTCGACAGAAAAGATGCCAATTATCACTGATAATGGTGAAAGGGTTGAGGTGATTGCGCCTGTCGTCATATCGGCTAGCCGCTCAACCGATATACCCGCCTTCTATGCCAAATGGTTTTTCAATCGTTTGGCGAAAGGATATTGTGTATGGATAAATCCTTTTAACCAACTGAAGCAATACGTATCTTTCGTAAATTGTAAGGTAATTGTCTTTTGGACTAAGAATCCATCCCCGATAATTCCATACCTACACATCTTGAATGAAATGGGCATACACTATTATTTTCAAGTTACACTTAACGATTATGTTAAAGAGAGGCTTGAGCCCAACTTGCCGTCTCTTGAAAAGCGGATTGAAACTTTCAAAAAACTTTCATCTGTTGTCGGTCCGGATAGAGTAATCTGGAGATTTGACCCCATCTTAATTTGTCCTGAAATATCCCCAAGAATCATTCTGTCAAAGATTTGGCGTATAGGCAATCAATTAGAGGGCTCTACAAAAAAATTTGTATTTAGCTTCGTTGATATAAAGGCTTATCGTAAGGTCCGGAATAATCTTGTTAAGGAAACGAGGTTGTTTAATATAGACAATGTTGACAAGGGAGAAGGAGATGAATTTCAACGAATGGAAATTATTGAAGGTCTAGTTAAGATTCGTGATATCTGGAAACAAAGAGGCTGGGATTTGGCGCTTGCCACGTGTGCTGAATCCGTTGATTTAGAAGAATATGGGATTGAGCATAATAGATGTATTGATGAGCGACTAATGGAAAAAATTTTTGCTGACGACAAGGAGTTGGTTTATTATCTGCGGACAGGCAAACTTGTTCAGCCCAACCTATTTGGTGAAATGCCCGATTTGCCAGAAACCTATAGAAACCTCAGGGATAGGGGTCAGCGGAAACTTTGCGGATGTATGATTAGCAAAGATATCGGCATGTATAACACTTGTCGACATTTTTGTGCGTACTGCTACGCGAATACAAGCAAAAAGATTGTGATTGAAAATGAAGCTAAACACTTTGATGAAAGTGAAAGCTTAATTAATTAGGGTTTGCTGAATAATATCCATTTTATTGGCACTCATTAAAATAAATTCTTGAAAAGTTTGGAGTTTTAACAAAAAAGCACAAACTTTGTTGTTAAAAGAAGACCATCCGAAATGAAAATCGTATCCTCACAAGGCCAAACGGCCATCAATGAAATGAAGGGTTTGGACTTCTTAGCGGATAAGATTGCCAAATTGGGCTATGGTCTCAACTGCCCAAATTGTGGCAGCGATTTATATTCTTGGAATGCCATTGACTGCAAGTGTCCCAAATGTAATTCGGCGCTTGAAGACACCGGCGAATTTATAATGGCTGACTGATTATGACACCGAATCCCAAAGCCCCTCGGTTTATTCGTAATGAAGTGCCTGCTGAGGCTCCACAAAATATGGTACATCTCTATGATGAATACCAAACAATAAAGCAACTTGCGAAAATAGGGAATTGGCCTGGCGTTTTGCCCGAGAACTTTGTTTTTGAATACAGTACCTATGATAATAATGCTGAAATCTTGTTCAAGTTTATCGACAAGAATCAGCATATTCATAGGATTACAGTGGCATTTTATGGTGATAGTGTTTCTACCGCCTGTTGGTTCTCTTACCTTTTTAAAGCAGATAACTTTTATGAAAATGCCATTACCGTGCAATCCTTCGCTGAGTACCTAATGGTTCAACTGTGGGATAAAGGCATAGACGCTAATTTGTGCAATTGTGACTGGGGATTAGAGTTTACATCTTCCATTGATGAAGTTGCGCTAAACATGAATACGTTTGTTAATGCGATAGTTTCATCTCTCAAACCCATGGAATGGTTTTATTCTGATGAGACTATATGGAAATTTTATCCTATACACTCTCATCTTTTGAATATTCTTCCTCAATTACAACAAGAAGCGAAGACCGGTAGGTGGAGATGCGTTAGACCGGAAAACTTTACCATACTTCGTGACAAAACACAAGCCTACATCGTTCTGACATATCAAGAACCGAATATCTATGATATGACTTTCAAGGTGGGATTTAACGAAAATGGTTTTGACCCGGACGTTTCCGGCAAATTGTTCGCTTGTGAATACAACTTTTCTATTCGTTCAAACGATAGTGAGGTGTCTGATTACTATGTAAGCGAGCAGAAACAGTGCTGTAAAATAGCCTCTACCATTCTTGATATTATAAGCTACAACGCATTATTCGCTTATGACCAAGAGGATATGGCACTTGCATTTTTTGTTGATCGCAAATGGGCTTTCCAAAAATATTGTCAGATGCTTGATGTCGTGCTTCCTGTAATATTCAAACATGAAGCCTCCAAACCTTTGGTGACCCAAAGCACTTTAGGGCAAAAGGCTAAGTTAGAATCGCTCTTCAATACGTCAATGGAAATTGTAGAAGACAAAGATTCAAAATACATTTTTGACCATGGCGAATTTCTTGCGAAGCAGGAAGACCCTAACACAATTTATAACGAAGATTTACCATTCTGACTATGAATTTTCTGTTTCGTAAAAGCACAAAAGATTGGTTCATCAAAAACGTCCATGTCCGTAGTTTTCTTAAGCCTGCTGACTTACAGAATAAATGGATAATTGACGGTATTAAATGTGTCGTAAACGTTTCCTCAGATCAAGATGAAGAGGTTTCCCATGAATTGCAAAAACGTGGTATCGCATACTATTGGTTTCCGATGTTGGAACAAAATGAGGATATGGGCCTACATTCTATCTATGGCGCATTAAAAGTTCTGCAAACATTCATTGACAGAAAAGACTCTGTAATCATCCACTGTTTCGGAGGCAACAATCGCTCAAAGGTGATATTTGAGTCCTCATTCTATCTCAACTTCTGCTCATGGCCTAATGACGATGTTAATTGTAAAACGCTGACAAATTGTCTTACTGGCCACCTGTCGCTTATAAATTTTTATCAATCCTTTATACAAGAAGTCAAAAGAGGAAAATCTCTGGATGAATGCCTAAAAACAATATACAATGCCTAAAGATTATTCTAAATTCCTTCACGTTTTCGCATCTGGTGCAGAAGCAGGTTGCTTTTGGGAAGCTTTAACTATACGGTATCCAGTCACTTCTTGGCGGGTAAATATCAAGCCTTGCCACACAATTTTCCATGTATTAAAAACTATTTTAACAATAAGTTTTCAATAATAAGCAAGGAGAAACCTAAACAACGTATTCTAAAATATATGACATCTACCCCTAAAGGTAGATGGTTTGCTGCCAGTAAAGCTATGGCATACTAAAAATCGGGGGAATTTTACCCTTCGACACTTTGGGAATGCCTTACGTTAGAACTTGCTTGTGAGGGACGTATTATTATTTCCGAAATGTTATTTACTCCCGGGCCAGGGCAGCTTCACCCCTTAATCCATCTCACCAACCCGTATATACTTAATGGGTTTGACCTTAGAAGGTTATGCGGCTTTAAATGTTTTAAGCCGAGGATACGCCCTAATTACATAATCAAAAATCCTTACTTGACTGAGTTGCAGTTGGACATATTAAATATACTATATGATATTTCCACACCTTACAAACATACGAATCTTTGACTTACCGTCAAATTCCGTAAATGGGATGACGGTGTTGGACGAACTTCATAGCCAAGGTGAAACTATATTCTCCTTTGGCGTCAATCATTATTGGCTTAAATTTCAAGATGTGTGGAACGTGGCTGAAGCAATTAAATATGCATGAGGCGACGAAACTGATTCAGGTTGGACGATTACCAAGCATCGAGGCAATTACATTGGGACACTCTCAATCTCGCTAAAGGACAGTTCAGGTCAATTACGCTATTCAGAAAATCAAAAGTAATTATGGTTTGGTTTGGGCTTAATATATGCCCGGACAAACTTAAGCCGTTATATAGAGGTTTGGCAAAAGAAGAAGCTTAATTCAACACTTTTCTTTTGCGTTGCGCCCTTGCGGCTGACCCCGAGATGAGATGGAGGTGATGCTCGGAAAAGAGGCCAAGACAGTTAATAATCAATAAAACCGCCCAAATTTAACCGAAATGGGCGTAAATTTGGGCGGTGGTCTTGTAGTTTGTTGATTGTCAACTTGTCTTGTGGAGTATAGCGGACTAAATTTAATAGATTCCACCAAGAGAATTCGGTAGTTTCCAGAGCCTCCGCGACCTGTCTTTTGGCGTTACTGTCCGATATTTGTCTGCGGACTCTACTCGCCAACTGGCTTATTGAAAAAGCCTTGGAAAGATAAATCCTCATCAATTGTCGGCCAATGGATTCCAAAAAAGGAGAGTGTATAGTCTTCCCTCTCCTCCTTGGTAGCGTCGGCCAAACGTGAGTAATCGCTGAACAGCTCACGCTCTATCTGGCCATTGTTTAATTCTACATACACGGCATCATCGGTAAGCCATACCCTTGCAACATCATTTTGATTCATTTTTCCTCCCTTTTTTAAAATATTCATTCCATCGCTCGATGATAATTTCTTTGTTTTCTTCAACTATTGACTCGATCATGCTTAGTTCGTTCTTTTTAAAACCATGGTTCTCAACTAATTCAAGCGTGAGAACATTGTATTTGGCTTCTGCGTCCCCCTTTGCGATATGCACGTGAATTGGGTCATGTTCATTTGACCAAAAGAAGAACCTGAAACCGAAAAGAATGAATAGTGTTGGCATAATTAGATATTATGGAATTAGACAAAAGCGAGTTCGGAAGAAATTCTGAACTCGCTTTTCAATTGGTGGAGTATAGCGGACTCGAACCGCTCACCTCGACACTGCCAGTGTCGCGCTCTAGCCAGATGAGCTAATACCCCGATGATTGTGACGCAAAGTTAGGCGTTTTTTTTTGTTTGTACAAGAATTTGGAAAAATTTTGTGGAGAGTAAGCATATTTTAGCGCAATTGTCCGTTTTTTAGGGCTATCTTTGCAGTGGACGGAATGGTCCGTGAAATTTTGCCTTAAATTTTTTCATTTATGAATAGCAGGATTTTTTTGTTGGCGGCTTTGCTTCTTTGCCTGAGCGCATGCGGCAAGCCGAAGGGCACCGCCTCGGAGGCGGTTCAGGCCGCGGAGGAGGCAGAGTTGACGCTTGGTGCAGAGCGCGTGGGCGAGTATTTGCCTATGCTTGAGGGCAAGCGAGTGGCTTTGTTTTCGAATCACACCGGCATATTGCCTGATGGCAGGCATACGCTGGATGTGTTGATTGACAGCGGTATGAATGTGCAATGCGTGTTCTCGCCCGAGCATGGATTCCGAGGCACGGCCGACGCTGGCGAGCAGGTGAGCAGTGGTGTTGACGAGCAGACCGGCGTGTCGTTGGTGTCGCTCTATGGCAAGGGCCACGCCCAAGCCATGGAGGAGGCTCTTGATTCTGTAGACGCGGTGGTGGTTGACATTCAGGACGTTGGCCTGCGTTACTATACCTATTACTGCACGATGATAGAATTGATGGACGCCTGCGCTCGCCGAGGGCTTGACTTCGTGGTGCTTGACCGCCCAAATCCCAACGGCATGTACGTCGATGGCCCGATTCTTGACATGAAATACGAGTCTGGGGTGGGGAGGCTGCCCATACCCGTGGTGCATGGCCTGACGCTAGGCGAGATGGCGCAGATGGCCAATGGCGAAGGCTGGCTTAAGAGCGGAGAGAAGGCCAATCTGAAGGTGGTGCCTTTGAAGGGATACGGGCATCAGACGCGATATGAGCTGCCGGTGCCCCCGTCGCCCAATCTCCCCAACATGAAATCAATCTATCTTTATCCGTCACTGTGCTATTTTGAAGCAACTCCCGTCAGCCTCGGACGCGGCACTGACAAGCCCTTTCAGATTTATGGGCATCCTGACATGAAGAACCGCGACTTTAGCTTCACGCCGCGAAGCGTGCCCGGGGCGAAAAACCCGCCACAGCTCGACGTGCTCTGCTACGGCGTGGACTTGAGCGGCCTTGACGATGAAGAGATTATAGGCAAGGGCATAAACCTTGAATATGTCATTGACGCATACCGTGACCTCGGAATGCCGGAAAACGAATTTTTCAGGTCGTTTTTTGAACTCTTGATAGGCGACGGCGATATACGCGGCATGATAGTTGATGGCAAGTCGGCCGATGAGATAAAGGCCACTTGGGCCGAAGATGTCGAGAGCTTCAAGCAACAGCGTCGCAAGTATCTTCTATATTCAGAATAAAATCTGAAAAAGGCAGCGTAAATCATTAAGCGATAGAAAATTCCATTCCGATTTCCTTGGACTAAAGAATCTCGTTTATAATCAAAGCAATAAGAATCAAGTGTCTACTTCAATAATAGTAATCATAACTATCGCGGCGTATTTCGCCCTGCTTATGTTTGTGTCATGGCGGGCAGGGCGCGGCAGCGACAACTCAACATTTTTCACCGGCAACCGCAAGGCGCCGTGGCCGCTTGTGGCCTTGGCCACCATTGGCGCGGCCATATCGGGCGTCACGTTCATATCCGTTCCCGGTATGGTGGCGGCCAAGGGCTACAGCTATCTGCAAATGATGCTGGGCTTCATAGTGGGGTATATGGTTGTGGCCTTTGTGCTCGTGCCGATGTTCTACAAGAGGAATCTAATTTCCATTTACGGCTATTTGGAGCAAAGGTTTGGCGCCAATACATACAAGTCCGGGGCATGGATATTTTTCATCTCCAAGATGCTTGGGGCTGCGGTGCGTTTCTTTGTCGTGTGCGCGGTGCTTCAGCTCCTCGTGTTCGGCCCTCTGCATGTGCCGTTTGAGCTCAACGTGATAGTGACCATAGCTCTGATATGGCTCTACACGATGCAGGGCGGAGTAAAGACCGTGCTGTGGACCGATTCCATAAAGAGCTTTTGCCTTGTGGCCTCGGTGGTCTTGTGCATATATTTTGTATCGGTTAACTTGGGCTATAGCGCTGGCGACGCCGTGAGCTCAATATTCAGCCACCCCACTAGCCGAATGTTCTATTTCGACGACCCGTCCTCGCCGTTGTACTTTTGGAAGCAGTTCATTGCGGGAATATTCATGGTCATCGCCATGACCGGGCTTGACCAGGATATGATGCAGCGCAACCTTGCCTGCGCCAACTCAAAAAACTCGCAGAAGAACATCATTGTGAGCAGCATCGTGCAATTCTTTGTGATCGCGCTCTTCCTCCTTTTGGGCACGCTGTTGGTTATCTTCCTTGACAGCAATGGCATAGAACGGCCTGAAAAGAGCGATGATATATTCGGGCTTGTCGCCACGCATTCTTCTATGCCGGTGATTGTCACCATTTTATTTATCTTGGGTCTTGTAGCCGCGGCGTACTCTGCGGCCGGGTCAGCCTTGACGTCGCTCACCACCTCCTTCACCGTGGATGTGCTGCAGGCGCACAAAAAGAACGACGAAGAGAAGCTGACGCGCACACGCAAGGGCGTGCATGTGGCAATGTCAGTGATAATGGGCTTGATAATAATAGCCTTCTACTACATAAGCGAGCAGGACGCCATATCGGCCGTGTACACCTTCGCCTCCTACACCTACGGGCCTATCCTCGGCCTCTTCGCCTTTGGCATGCTAAGCAAGCATCAGGTGAAGGACCATATGGTGCCGGTGGCGTGCATTATGGCGCCTATCCTCAGCTGGTGCCTGCAATGGGCGCTCAATCGATGGTTTGGCTATCACATAAGCTTTGAGCTTCTTCTGATTAACGCCCTCTTCACGATGGGCGGCCTGTGGCTCTTGCGGAAAAGATCAACAAACTGATACGTTATGGCACGCGACCTCCTTTCACGTTACCTTTGGCTTATCGATCTTATTAAGAGATACGGGCGAGTTAGCCGCGCGGAAATCAACGAGCAATGGAAGAAATCGCGCCTTGGCAACGGGGAGGACATGCCGAGACGCACCTTCTACAACTACCGCGAGGCGATAGCCGAACTCTTCAACATTGAAATCCAGTGCGACGCGTCGACTTATGAATATTACATCGATGAGGGCACCGCGCAACAAGAGAGCGTGACGGCATGGCTGCTTGATTCCACGGCCACCAACAATATGATCACATCCTCGCGCGATATCGCCGACAAGGTGTTTTTGGAGAACGTGCCTTCAGCGCGCCAGCACCTGCCCACGGTGATGGAATCCTTGAGGGGAAACATATCCCTGCTTTTTGACTATCACCCTTACAGCCGGAGCCGGGCCACCAAGGACGTGGAGCTAGAGCCATATTTCACGAAGATATTCAAGCAAAGGTGGTACGTTGTCGGGCGCAATGTGCAAGATGAGAAAATAAAGACTTACGCCTTGGACCGCATCACCGACATAAAGCTTACTGGGCGCAAATTCAAGACGCCGGCCGATTTCTGCGCGGCGGATTATTTCAAGCACGCGTTTGGCATCATTGTGGACCAAGGGGAGGTGAAGACGATAAGGCTAAGCGCAAATTCCACCCAGGCGAAATATTTCCGCGCCTTGCCGCTGCACCCCTCGCAGCAGGAATACGCCCATGACCAATATTCAATTTTTGAATACCGCATGCGCATCACCCCCGACCTTGTCAACGAGCTCCTGAGCTATGGCTCGAGAATCACCATATTGGGCCCGGCCGAGCTGAAGGCGGCAATCACCACCGAGCTGCGAAAATCGCTTTCGAATTACGAATAGCGAGGCGGGCAGTGTCTCGCAATCCCATCCAATATTTCGTTTCAGCGAGTCTCAACTTATTTGAAGCTCACTGGTTGATGTAGTATAAGCCATTGCTTGATAGTACGTTTTACGACATTTTGTTTCAAGATAACTGATGAGACATATTAGGGGGCGGAAATTTTTAATTTCGGCATAGGTTGGCGTTAACTTTGCGAAAAATCAAAACAACGAAACGGCAATCTGATACCAATCATTAGCCATGAAACAAATCATCAACATTCAACTATGAAGCAGTGCAAATCATCATTCACGAGGATTGCTTTTAAGTCGCTGTCAGCAGCGGCTCTGCTGGCGATAGGATGCCCCACCGCAATCCACGCCAACAGCTATCCATCAGCCTCTGCCCAAACATCATCTGTAATTGCCGGCATGGTGACGGATGAGAACGGCGAACCGATAATCGGCGCGTCAGTGCGCGTGAAGGGAGGCAAAGACGCCGTAACAACAGACATTGACGGCAAATTCCGAATCAACGCGTCGGCCGGCCAGCAGCTGGAATTCGCCTACGTAGGCTGCAAGCCTGTGACAGCCGCGGCCTCGGAGGGCATGGTCATCAAGCTCAGCGAGGATTCGCAAGTGCTGGGCGAAGTGGTGGTGCTTGGCTACAACACAGTGAAGAAATCAGACTTGACCGGCTCAGTTGCCTCGATGGGCAACGCCGACCTCCTGCGCAGCGGCCTCACCAACGCCGCAGGCTCAATGCAGGGCAGCATTCCCGGCGTCACGATCCAAAAGGCCAACAACAAGCCGGGCGGCGACTACAACATATTGATTCGCGGCCTTAACACCATCAGCGGCTCCACCGCGCCTCTGGTAGTGGTCGACGGCGTGCCCGGGGCATCCTTGGCCAACATTAATCCTGACGACATTGAACAAATCGACATTCTGAAGGACGCCTCCTCTACGGCCATCTACGGTTCGCGCGCCACCAACGGCGTTGTCATCGTCACCACAAAGCGAGGCAAGGAAGGCAAGCCCACCATCAGCTACAGCGGCTATGTGGGCTTCAGGGAATATATGAACATCCCTGAATTCATGAGCGGGCCCGAATACGTGCAGCTGGCGCGCGAGGCCGCGAGAGCAAGCAATAACAACAATTATAAGGACGACGCCAATGTGTTCACGGCGTCAGAGCTCGAGGCCATAGCCACGGGCAACTATTTTGATTGGGTGGAAGCCGGCTCGAAGAACGCCTTCACCACTAACCATACCATACAGGCCTCCGGCGGCAATAACTACGTGACCTACGCCCTCTCAGGCGGCGTAGCCTACGACGACGGCCTGGTGAAGCCCCAGACATACACGCGCTATAACATCCGCTCAGTTGTTGACGTTCGGCTCAACGAAAAATTCAGCTTCGGCATCAACCTCTACGGCACGCATTCCATCCGCGACACGGGCAACTCTGACGTGCTGCAGGACCTTCTGCGCATGCGCCCCACTTACCACCCCAATGACCTGGTGACAGGCGAAGAGTGCTGGGCATACTCCAACGGCCAGTACAACCCGTTGATTGCCATGAAGAACGAATACAATAAGACAAAGCAGTACAATCTTCTTGGCAACATCTATCTCTCCCTTACCCCGGTGAAGGGCCTGACGCTTAAGACAATGTTCTCGCCGAACATCACCATGAATGAAATAGGGCAATACCGAGGCAAATACACGAAGGCCAACAAGGGGCAGAACGATGACACGAGCAACTACGCTAAAAATACATATACCAACTGGGTATGGGACAACGTGGCCAATTATTCCCTTAACATTCAGGACAAGCACCGCATCGACCTCACCGGCGTATTCTCAATGCTCCAAAACCAATACGAGCGCCTCTATGGCCTTGGCAATGGACTTTCATTCAACTCCCTTTGGTACAACCTGCAGGGCGGTTCGGCAAAGAACTCCTCGCAATCCGACTATACGAAGAGCAATCTGATGTCCTACCTCGGCCGCGTACAATACGCCTACGATGAAAGATACATCCTTACAGCCAGCATCCGCTTTGATGGTTCGTCAAAGCTCGCCGACGGACACAAGTGGGCAAGCTTCCCCTCAGTGGCTGTGGCATGGCGCGCTTCCAACGAGGCATTCCTGCGCGAGCTGACATGGCTCAACAACCTCAAGCTGAGGATAAGCTATGGCCAGACCGGCAATGACAACACCAGCCCCTACGGCACGGCCGGCTCAATCAGCGGCGCACAGTACTATACATTCGGCACCGGCGATGTAATCGGCTATCTGCCCAACAACCTTCGCAACCTCGAGCTCGGCTGGGAACGCACAAAGGAATGGAACTACGGCATCGACTTCGGATTCTTCGGCGGACGCCTGGCCGGCAGCATCGACTACTACCGGCGCACCACCAGCGACCTGATCATGAACAAGACCGTGCCCGTCACTTCCGGCTACACTTCAGTTAAGGCCAACGTAGGTACAGTGCGCAACGAAGGCTTTGAGTTTAGCCTTAGCACCGAAAACATCCACACAAAGGACTTCACTTGGCACACGACATTCAATGTATCGTACAACAAGAATAAAATCGTAGACCTGCAATATAAGGAAGACCTCTCCTCAAGGGCCCAGGCATTCGACGGCATGCAAGGCGACTACAGCAACCTGTGGATAATAGGCCAGCCCATCGACCTCAACTTCAACCTCGTGCAGACCGGCATCTGGCAGCTCGACGAGGCGGAAGAGGCCGCAAAATACGGCTGCAAGCCCGGACAATACAAATTCCTTGACGTAAACGGAGATGGAGCATACACCGACGCCGACCGCCAGATCGACGGCAAGCGCACGCCCGACTGGATAGGCGGCATGACCAACACATTCACATACCGCGGATTCGACCTTGCCTTCGCCCTCAACTTCCAGACCGGGGCCCGCATGCGCAACCAATTCTTCGTGTCTTACGCATCAGAAGGAAATGCCCTCAACTTCAACAACCTTCGCCGCGACTACTGGACGCCTGAAAATCCGACCAACGCTTATGCACAACCCTCAAACCAAGGCAGCTACGTGGGCAAGGCAGGCTCATGGGGCAACGCCAAATCGGAATCCACAGTGCGATTCACAAGCACCGACTATTTGAAGATCGGCTACATCACCCTTGGCTACTCGCTCCCCAAAAATTGGATTGGCAAGGCCGGAATGACAAACCTGCGCGTATACGCCACGGTGCAGAACCCGTTCATCTGGAACGCCAAGTATGTGTTTGACCCCGAGCAGACAAACACCAGCATCAACACCACCGACTTTATGACACGCAATTGGCTCCTCGGCGTCAATGTATCATTCTAATCAAATGCCAATATGAAAACTTTCAATATAATCGCCAAAGCCACGCTGGCCTCCGCGCTGATCGCATCGACGGCCTGCAGCGACTTCCTTGATGAAACCAATTACCACAGCCAATCGGCAGAGGATTACTACAAAACCGCCGTGGGCTATGAATCCCTGGTGAATGGCGCCTACAGCACCCTAAAGAGCGTCTATAACACCACCAACTACTATAGCCTCACCCAGCTTGGCACCGACATGAGCACCCAGGGCAACGGCAATGCCACAAACGCCCTCAACCAGTACACTGTGGACTATATGGCCGACAATGGGACAGTCTACAGCCAATGGACCGCTCTGTACACCGCGCTGAAAAACGTGAACGCCGCCATCAACCGAGCTGAATTTGTGACGACAAAATCACAGGACTTGCTCAACGGCATGGACGAGACAAAGCTGGAGCAGCGAGTGGCCGAGGCGAAATTCATCCGCGCCCTCTACCTGTTTGAGATAGTTAAGAACTGGCACCAGGCTCCCCTAATCACAGAAGAGCCCACTTCGGCCTCAACTACCTCTCAGTTGGACAGCGCAGAGGACTTCTACACGCAGATTCTGGCGGACCTCAACGACGTGATTGGCTCGAAATTGCCTTGGAAGCAGACCTCGGCCGACTATGGCCGCGTATCGAAGGCTGCCGCCAAGCACCTGAAGGCCCTCGTGCTCCTCACCCGCGGATACGAATCATTCGGCACGGCCGACGACTTCAAAAACGCTTACAGCCTGGCTGTAGACGTAATCAACAATTCGGGCCACCGCCTGCTTGACGACTACGCCGCTGTGCATCGCCAGAGCAATGAACAAAACGACGAAATCATCTTCCCGATCAATTTCTCGAGCGGCAATGGCGCCAACAACAATATCTGGACCGAATTCTACCTCTTCGTTTACCGCGAAGGTTGGGAGGATCTGAGCTTCTCAGGCATCTACTGCTGCGACTGGGCCACAGTCATGCCCACAAAATACACCTACCTGGCATTCGACTGGAAGAAGGACCACCGCACCGAGGTTACGTTCATGAGCCCCTACAACGGCGATCCCGCCACTTCGGTCGACGGCAGGGAATACGGCCAAAACTGGTTTGTAAGCACCGAGGGCATCAAGGTGCCCAAGGGCGAGCCCGTAATCCTCTTCCCCGAGCCCATTGAAAGCAACTACAAGCAATACACCGACGCCGAGAAGAGCGCATCAGTGGCCGACGGCCTCTATATCTTCAACTATCCCGAAGGATCATACGCTGATTGCGCCAACGATGACTATTACAAGGTGGGCTACCAGTCATACAACGCAGCATGCCGCACATGGCTGCCCGTATGGAAATTCAAGGACGCCAACACCCGCTACAACTCTTCAGGCACAGTTGAGAACGGCACCCGAGACATCTACCTCTACCGCCTGGCCGAGACTTACCTCATCGCAGCCGAGGCAGCAGTCAAGGCCGGCGACAACGCCAACGCCCTGAAATACATCAACGCTGTGCGCAACCGCGCGTCAAACTATGCTTCAGAGTCTGGCCTGCCCGAATACACCGGCACTGTCACCCTTGACGACATCCTCGACGAGCGCGGCCTTGAGCTCTTTGGCGAGGCTCCCCGCTGGAACGACCTTCAGCGCACCGGCAAGCTTGCAGAGCGCGTGCTGAAATACAATTGGGACGCCAACAACATCACTGGCGGCCTGATCAAGACCCAGCTCAGCCAGAGCACATTTGACAGCAAATACAAATATCGCCCCATCCCCACCTCATGGCTCAACACCCTGAGCAACGGCGCAGAGCTTGGCAACAACCCCGGCTGGTAATGGCTATTCAGGAAAGGAATTAGTTTTGGTATAATTGTTCTTGATTTGGGCTGTCGGTGTGATCAGCAGCGGCAGCCCTTATCTTTAACCCTTTATTATTTGCAAGAAAAAATATGCGTTTGTTTTCCAGTCTTTTAGTACTTATGGCAGCATCGTTGGCGATGCGGGCCGAGGTGGTGAACGTATCCTCTCCCAATGGAAGGTACGCCATTGCGATTGACGACAGCGGTGATTATCCCCGATACAGCGTGGAGTTTGACGGCAAGCAAGTGATCGCGCCTTCGCGCCTTGACATCAAATGGAACGGCGAAGGGCCAACTCGGCGCGATCCAATGCGGGTAGACGACCTCAAAGGCATGAAAATAGCGGAGACCACGACCGAAAGCTGCGACAGCGCCTGGGCGCCTGCTTATGGAGAGAGGGCTGAAATCCCTGAGCGCTACAACGGCGCGCGCATCTCCTTGCGTAGGGAGTCTGACCGTTGGGCGCCAATCGCCATCGACGCGCGGGCATACGATGAAGGCGTGGCCCTGCGCTACACCTTCGCCGCCGGCAGCTATCTGCGCATCCTTGCTGAAGGCACAGAGTTCGCCCTGCCCGAAGGGAGCATGGCTTGGCATACCCCCAGGGCGCAAACAGTCTATTCGCGCATTGGCCTAAGCGACTGGCCGGGAGAGGCTGAGCGCCCGCTGCTGATAGAATTGCCCGACGGGCGATACGCATGCTTGGGAGAAGCCGGGGTGGTGGATTACGTGCGCACGAAATTCACTCTCTCAGACGAAAGGCCCAACACAGTGCTAACCTCAATGTACGGCGAGGCCGAGGACATTGCTCCTTACTCAACGCCGTGGAGGCTCGTGATGTGCGGCAACAGCGCCGGCGAGATTCTGGAAAACAACTATATTTACTATAACCTCAATGCCCCGGCGGCGTTCGACGCCAGCTGGATTCACCCGGGCAAGATGATGCGCGAGACCACCCTCAGCACCGAGGGCGCCCTGAGCTGCATTGATTTCGCCAAGAGGCATGGCATAAGCTATCTGCTCTTCGATACCGGCTGGTACGGTGTCGAAGCCTCAAAGGATTCCGACGCCACGACTGTTTCAGTTGACCCAAGGAAAAATCCAAATCCCGATTGCCTCGACATGCAAAAAGTGGTGGCAAAGGCCGATTCGGCCGGCATAGGCGTGGTGCTCTACGTCAACCAGCGAGCCTTGCAGCAGCAGCTCGACAGCATCATCCCCACATTCAAGAGATGGGGCATCGCCGGCATAAAGTTCGGATTCGTAAGAGTGGGGTCGCAGGTGTGGACAAAGTGGATGCATGACGCCGTGCGCAAATGCGGCGAGGCCGGCCTGCTGGTAGACATTCACGACGAATATCGCCCCACAGGCGCCAGCCGCACATATCCCAACTTGATGACGCAAGAAGGCATCCGCGGCAACGAGGAATTTCCGGACGCTGAGCAAAACAGCATTCTGCCATTCACGCGCTACGTGTGCGGCCCGGCCGACTATACGATATGCTATTACAGGCAAGACTTTGACCGCCTGGCCATGCCCGAGCATGGCGCCGCGCGGCCTAAAAGCATCCAAAACACCCCCGCCCACCAGCTGGCCCTGTCGGTGGTCTATTACAGCCCGATGCAAGTGCTGTATTGGTACGACAAGCCTTCAGACAGCCGCGAAGAGCCCGAATTGAAATTCTTTGACGATGTGCCCACTGTCTGGGATGAGACAAGGGTGCTGGAAGGAAGGCCTGGAGAGTACGCCACAGTGGCAAGGCGCAAAGGCGATGACTGGTTTGTCGGCTCAATCAACGGCAGCGTTTCGGATTGGCGCCAGGCGGAGATTGCCCTTCCTTTCCTTGGAGAAGGAAAATATAAGGCTGAGGTTTATGAGGATGGCTCAGCCGATGTGCCAACCCGCACCAAAGTGGTTGTAAGCGAGAAAAAAGTGAAGAAGGGCGACAAGCTCAAATTCAAGCTTCGCCCCTCCGGCGGCGTGGCCATAAGAATATCCAAAGCCGAGATTTGAAAAATATTGACAGTGACTTTTATGACAATTAGTCGCAGACTGAGGATGAAAGCTGTAATAATGCTTATTTTGGCGCTGGCTTGCGCCGGGAAAATGGGGGCCGAAGCCAATAGGCCTTCAATATTGGCCGATGCCAGCCAGAAAGAAGCTGTGCGAACCAAGATCAGCGCTCAGCCTTGGGCATCAGAAATATTCTCCCGCCTGAAATCTGAAGTAGACCCATACGCCGACAGGCATGCGTCAGACCCTCAATGGATTCTATCGAGGATGGCTATGTACTGGAAGGACGGCGAGCGCTATACGCAATGCTATCTTAAAGACGAGATTTGGGAGCGCGGCGAAGGCAACGCCCCCGTGCCCACGGTGCGCATGCCCGGCATGCGCACTTGGAACAAGTATGCCAACGTGCCCCTTGAAGAGCGCACGCCCTACAACGAAACCGGCGACATGTGGGCTTTGAGCATAAACGACACTTCCGCGCCGAAAACGCTTGTGCCTTACAGGGAGTCGGGCCATCTTATTCGCGGCAACAATGTGGAGATACTCACTCTTGCCGAAAAGTCAGCCTTCCTATATTGGCTCACCGAAGAAGAGAAGTACGCCAAATTGGCCAGCGACATATTCTACCAATGGATGGAGGGCACATATTATATGAACCCTATCATCAACCTCGACGAATCGAAGATAAGGAAAGGATTTGGCCTGCATCCGGGAGGCATCGTAGGCTATTATGACTACGAGCAGATACATGACGACCTGGCTTTGCACGCAGCAACAGCCTACGACTTCGCCTACGGATACATCAAAGCGCATCCCTCTGCCCACATGCAGGAGATAGGCATGGAGCTTGAGCAGATGGCAGGAGTGGTGTTCAAGCGGTTTGTCGACATTGGCTTCGTGCGCGGCGGGAAGTCTGGCAATTGGAACGTCAACGGATGGAACATGATGCTCAAGCCTATCCTTGCCCTTGAAGACAATGACTTTTACGCTGATGGAAAAGGCCGGCAGCACTATCTGCATTACCTAACATCGGAATCGACCATGTACCACGACGCCATTCCCGACATAATAAAGGGATATAACAAAGTCACGGGGCTATGGCCCGAGTCGCCCGGCTATTCATTCAGCACTATAGACATGCTCCTTGACTTCGCCGCTTTGCTCAAGCGCCAGGACATAGACATCATAGCCGAAAATCCGATACTCCAAAAGGCGGCCATGGCCGTATTCCCATGGATGGACGGCCGCGGCAACATGATAATATTCGGCGATTCGCGCGGAGGCCCGGCCAACTTCCAGACTCTTGAGCGCCTGCTGAAATATTATGCTGAGAAAGGAGACGCAGACAACGCGGCCAAGGTCTCGGCAGCCCTTAATGCTGGCATATCAGGCGGCGGCTATGACAGGGGCGCCAACGGCATTGAGGCCCTTCTATTCTATGAAGACGCAATTCCGGCGTCGGAGGGCGCGCTTAAGGCAGAGCGCACATCCCATTCGGCCCACCACCGCGTTGTGACGATGAAGGGAAAAGACCCAGAGGCGGGATTAATGGCTGTGCTCTACGGAGGCAAGAGGGGATTTCACCTTTCGGCCAATGGTCTGGCCCTGCAGCTCTACGGCTTTGGCTACGCATTGGCTCCTGACGCCTCGGGCTATGAATCATACTGGAGCGCTGACAACAGGTATCACCAGTCGGCCACGGGCAGCAATACGATCTTGCCGGGCTATGAAGAAGGCGAAGTCACGATCAACCACCTTGAGCCTTATGTTGGCGAAGATGAATTTGTTAATTCCACAGAGCTCAACCCCCATATAAACATGTGTGACATGGCTGCGGGCGAAAAGCGCCGCGTAGTGGCGCTGATCGGCCATGAAGGCGGCCAGGGATATTACGTTGACTTGTTCCGCTCCGGCCTGGAGGATAATGACTATCTCTTCCACAATGTGGGCAAGGGCCTGAGCGCATACGGCGCCGATGGAAGCGAGCTCCAATTCGCTATGGTTGACTCAATCGACAAAAAGCGCAGCGACGCCTACGATTGGTTTAAGAATGTACGGAAGGCGCAGTGCGACGGCGATTTCAAGGCTGTATGGACAGTGGCTGACGGCGAGGCTCCGATTGAGATGAACATGTGGATGGCCGCCGGAAAGGGGCGTGAAATATACCTTATGGATGCTCCCTACACTACGCTGTATCCTGCCATCACACCAGAAGGCGCGAGCGCGGCCCCCAGCCCAACGCCCACCATAATCGTAAGGCAAGAAAACAAAAGCGGATGGGATAGCCCATTCGCGGCGGTTTATCAGCCTGCGAAAGGCAATAATGGAGATGTGCGGAATGTGGCGTGCCTGAAGGCCGACAAATCGCAAATAGTGATGAAAATCGAATCCGACGGGAATAGGAAAGACCTGGTGTTCAGCTCAGTTGATTCAGAGGAATTTCCCAAGACAGAAAAATGCCATTTCATCGGAAGCTTTGGAGTGGTGTCAGAAAAGGACGGCGTGCCCACCAGGCTTTACATGGTCGATTCGCAAAAGATTTCAAATGGGAAATATTCCATAACCTCTGCCGAGCCTGTTTCGGCGTCGATTTATATGGAGGACGGAAAATGGCATTATTCATCTACGGGAGATGCCCAGGCCACCATAGGCGGCAAAAAATACGCGCTGCAGCGGGGCTTTGGCATGCCTTTGGAGGATTAAGCCATTTATGATAAATTGCAAAGAACAATCTTTTTGAAAAAAGCATGACAATTAAGAAATTATTAATGATTTTCGCCGCAGCGGCTGCTGCGATGGCCGCGCAGGCGAGGGAGTTTGTGCATCCCGGTGTGCTGCACACCGACGCCTCAATAGAGAGAATGAAAGCCTTGGTTGACGCCAAAGTTGAGCCAGCCTACGGCTCCTACCAGCAGCTTCGCGACCATGAGTGCTCGCAGGCCGACTATAAAATGTACGGCCCATTCAAGACAATATCCCGCGACGGGGAATACGCATGGACCAAAACCAAGATGGAGCATGACTTCAGCGCCGCTTACCAAAACTCGCTGATGTGGGCCATCACCGGCGATGAGCGCCACGCCCGCAAAGCTCTTGACGTGCTTTTGGGCTATGCGAACACGCTGGAAACCATACCTTCGACAAACGACGCCCCACTGCTGGTGGGCCTCGAAGGGCTGAAGATTGCTTACGCCGCCGAAATGCTCAAGCATACATATCCGGGCATCACCAAGAAGGACATGAAGGCCATAGACAAGATGGCGCGCGAGAAATTCATCCCGGTGATGGAGAAATTCTACGCCACCCCGGCCTATACCAACGGCAATTGGGGCCCAATCGTCACAAAGGCCTACATGGCATTCGCAATACTGTGGGACGACGAAAAGATGTACGACAAGGCCGTGGACTTCTACCTGCACGCAAACGACAATGGCACGATAGAGAACTACATAGACGGCGCCACGGGCCAAATCCAGGAGAGCGGCCGCGACCAGGGGCATGCCCAGCTGGGCATAGCCGCAATGGCCACCATATGCGAAATGGCTTGGAAGCAGGGCACCGACCTGTATTCCGCCCTCGACAACCGCCTGCTCAAGGGATTTGAATACACAGCCAAATACAATCTCGGCGAGGACGTGCCCTTCAAGACATGGGCCGACGTTACCGGCAAATACGCCGCGTGGCCAATGCTTTCTGAAGAGAGCCGTGGGCAGTTCAAGCCCGTCTACGAAATGGTGTGGAATCATTACGCCGTGCGCAAGGGCTTGCCTATGCCTTACACCGAGAGGGTGCTTGCTATTGTGCGCCCAGAAGGCTACGACCGCGACCAGCCTGCTTTTGGCTCGCTCCTATTCAATGACTGGTCAAAGACTGAAGGCGCCTTTGACGTAGACGAAGCCTTGGCATATTGCCACGGCAAGGTGAAGCAAGCCCTCGGCCATTGGGAAGGCTGCGCAGATGGCCAGGGCCTTCTGCCGGTAATCATAGAAAACGGCGACAGCCTTTGGGCTTGCGGATCGCAAAGAGACTGGCGCCTGGGCTTTTGGCCCGGAATCCTATGGATGGACTATAAGGCCACGGGCGACCGGGATGTTGCCCTCCACGCCGAGAAATGCACCGACGCCCTGGAATTCCTGTCGCAAAAAAAGGCCGGAGGTCATGACCTGGGATTCCTGGTATATTGCGCCTATGGCAAGGAGCTGGAGTGCGGCAA
The DNA here is from genome assembly GCA_023666615.1 of Clostridium sp. Lineage (GTDB taxonomy): Bacteria > Bacteroidota > Bacteroidia > Bacteroidales > Muribaculaceae > CAG-873. The sequence continues at coordinate 339,755 of JAMPBQ010000001.1, forward strand.
TCCGTCGACCGCAAGGGAGATGCATTGCCGAAAGGTGATCATGGACACAGCCGACACCCTGGCCACTCTATACAGCGACAAAGTGGGCACCATCTGCTCTTGGCCCAACAACCGCCAATTCGCGGGGCACAACACTATCATTGACAATATGATGAACCTCGAGCTCATGTTCCGTGCCGGAAAGATGAGGCGCGACCGCAGGATGACGGGGATGGCTGCAAGGCACGCTGCAACCACTATGGCCAACCATTTCCGCGAAGACGGATCGGCCTACCATGTGGTGGTTTACGACCCCGAGACCGGCCAGCCTGTGCGCAAGGCCACACATCAGGGATATGCCGACGAATCGATGTGGGCGCGCGGGCAGGCATGGGCAATCTACGGATTCACCATGGCTTACCGCGAGACCGGCAATAAGCATTTCCTTGACCAGGCGCGCAAATCGGCCAAGATTTATCTCGACCGCCTGCCGGAAGACCATGTGCCATATTGGGATTTTGACGCTCCCGCCAATTCGGATACGCCCCGCGACGCCTCTGCCGCCGCCGTCACCGCTTCGGCATTGCTTGAGCTGGCTGGCTACGTTGAGCCCGAAGCCGGCGCCCATTACACAGATGCAGCCGCTAAAATGTTGGCATCCCTCAGCTCGCAGGCCTACCGCAGCGGCGACGCCAACGACGCATTCCTGCTGCACTCAACCGGGCATCATCCCGCCGGCAAGGAGATTGACTCCTCGCTCACCTACGCCGACTATTATTACCTTGAAGCCCTGCTGAGGCTTAAAAAATTGAAGGAAGGCGTCTGAATGACGCATAAAATTCATATCTTTGTGGCAACGTATTTTTTGCCATGCGTATGACCCGAATCATGACATTTCTTTTCGCCATGCTGTTGGCGTGCGCAGGAGCGCGCGCCAACAGCATGCGTGAATTGACTATGCGCGACGGCCTTGCCGACCTCACCATCAATGTGGTCTACAAAGATGCGCAGGGCTATATATATTTTGGCACAGACATATCCGTCGACCGATTCGACGGCGAGCGCATACGCAGATTTCCCTTGCCCGGCAGCAACGAGGTGGCCAGGAGGGTGCAGGCTGTAACTGCCGGGCCCGACGGCGCCATATACGCCGGAAACGGCGACGGGCTCTGGAGGCTTGAAGAGGACGGATTTGAGAAAGTGGCCGAAAAGACTGTGCAATACGCAGTCAACAGCATGCTCACAGAGGGGGATTCAATGTTCGTAGCCACCAACAATGGCCTCTACATCATGAGCGGCGGCGCATTCAAGCATATCCTGCCAGGCAATGCGTCGGTGGTGTCAAACACCAACCACATATTGGGGCTCTGCCTGTCGGCCGACAAGAAAACGCTGTGGGGCACGACAGTGGGGGGCGTATTGACAATCGACCTTCCTTCGGGCAAGGTGAAAAAAATGCTTGACATTGGGCATCCCGGGCGTCTTTACAAGAAAATAGCCAGGGATGGCGACAAAATCTACGTTTCGGCGCGGGCGGAAGGCATATTCATCTTCGATCCATCCAAAGGCGAATTTTCGCCATTCAGGGATTGGGGAAATTATGACGTCACCGCCTTGTCGAGCGACGGCCGCGGCACTCTGCGCGTGGGCATAAACGGCGAAGGAGTGCGGTTTGTCGATGCCGGCAGCGGAGAGGATATTGCCGCATACGCATCCTCGCTTGGCGGCAGCAACAGGTTGAGGTCTAATTCGGTATATTCGCTTTTGGTGGAGGAGTCAGGCCAAATGTGGGTGGGCTATTATCAGGTGGGAGTCGACTATTCGGTGCTGTCGCGCTCGCTATTCGACATTTATGCCCCGCCGGGGGTGCTCGACACCGAAAACCTCGCCGTAAGGTCCTTGTCGATAGAGGATGGCCTAAAGCTGATAGGCACTCGCGACGGCCTATACGCCGTAGATGAAAACAAAAAGAGCTGCACAGTATTCGGCAAGTCTGCCATAGGCTCCGGCATGGTGTTCGCCATAAAGAAGCACAAAGGAGAATATTACATTGGCACTGGGGCGGGCCTTTACGTATACAATCGCTCAACCAACAGCCTTCGCCCTTTCCTTCACGACAACCGCCAGCTGCGTTCGTCGATCCAGGCCTTCAGCGAAGACGGATTGGGCCGCCTGTGGGTAGGAAGCGCGTCGGGGGTGGCCTGCATCGAAGACGGCAAGGTGGCCTATGCATTTGACGACACCAACTCCCAGCTGCCAAACCGGATAGTGTATGAGATTTTCTTCGATTCGGCAGGCACCGGATGGATATGCACCGAGCAGGGCGTGGCGATTTTCGATGGGAAGAACGTAAGATCAAAAGGGTTCAGGCTGGCCGACGGAAAATTCAACCATGAAAAAATCAGGTCAGTCTACGAAGATTCGCGCCACAACCTATTCTTTCTCCCTGACCGGGGCCTGCCGCTTCGCACCAATCTGCAGCTCTCAGAATATGAATTTGTGAAAAATGCCGGCATCACTGGCCCGCTGCCGTCGTCAATCAATCCGATGTTTGTGATTGAAGACGCAGACAGCCTGCTATGGATAGGCTCATCCGACGGACTGGTATGCACCGACTTGCAAAACAGGTACAGCCACTTCACCCGCTTTGACGGCCTGCCAAGTCTTTCATTCACCCTTTGCAAGCCTGTGCGCGACGATAAGGGCAACCTTTGGCTGGGCAACACCCGCGGCCTCGTGAGGCTCGACAGAGACAAATTCCTGACAATGCGTCAAGAGCTTAATCCGGTGAAGGTGACTGAAGTGAGGGCCAACGGCAAAATTTTGGTCAACGGCGGCAAGCCAATAGAGAACCTTGGCATAAGGAATGGGGAAAAGTCGCTGCAGGTGCTGTTCTCTGATTTCAGCTTTACCTCGCCAGAATACCAAAGCTTTGAATATCGCCTGAGCCCAAAGATGGCCGAAGACGAGTGGGAGAGGGTGCATGGAGAGTCGGAGATATATCTCTATGGCCTTGACAATGGCGACTATACGCTGCACATAAGGCATATGGGCGATCCGGCCTCGGAGGCCACTCTGCCAATACATGTGGCGAATTATGGCGAAATATTGTCGGCGCCTGTGATTGCGCTGGGCGTCTTGGCCATAGCCCTTATAGCCTGCTTGCTCTACGGCTGGCGCAAATTGCGCATGCTTAGGGAGGCTGCCGGCGAGAAGGAGACGGATGACAAATACAAGGCGGCAAACATCAATACCGACAATTGCCGCAGGCTGCAGCGCCGGCTCGAAAAGCTGATGGCCGACAAGCAGCCATATCTTGACCCAAAGCTCAAGATCAGCGATTTGGCCCAAATGCTCGACAGCACCCCGGTGGCCATGTCGCACTTATTCAATCAATACCTTGACACAAACTATTATGACTATGTCAATTCCTACCGCATAAGGCATTTTTGCAAGATGGCGGAGGAAGGGGGCGACAGCCGCTATACGCTGACCGCCATGAGCGAAAAGTGCGGGTTCAGCTCGAGGGCGTCATTTTTCAGGTCGTTCGGCAAAAGCATGGGGGTGTCGCCCGGCGAGTATATCAGAAGACTGCACGAGAAGGAGGGATAAGGCTGAAAAGGCGGGGGGAAATCAACCACGGATTTCACACCCCAGCCTCCACTCGCTTTGCTCGCTGCAGCTGGGGTTTGCTCACAATATCGCCCCTACGGGGCTTTGGGGGGCAGCAGAGCTGCCTCACTCAACGAAACATTGGGATGGGACGGGACGCGCGGGTTACAACCCGCGCGGGCTTATAATTTTGTGGGGATTTGATGTTTTACCACGGATTACACGGATTTTAATTGCGCGGATTTTGTTGATTAGAAATGATTTATTGTGGTTATCCGTTTGACTTGAGGTGTTTGGCGGTGGGTTTTTCGACAGTTTTGTGAATTGTACCTCGATGGAGAATCGAACTCCAATCTAAAGTTTAGGAAACTTCTATTCTATCCGTTGAACTATCGAGGCGAGAATGATTGAATAGCGCAAAGGTAGCGATTTTTTTTCAATATATAACTCAAAGGCTGAAAAAATTTCGTAACTTTGTCGGAGAAAGAGAAAATAGACTAAAGCATGAGAGACTGTAAAAGAGACAATAAATAAGAAATGATAATAAGTTAGGCATAAAAAGCAAACCAGAAAAAAATAATAAAACCAGACATACCATGTATCGTTTCGACAATCGCACAGTGCTGACGCTCGACGCAGGAGGCACAAATTTCGTGTTCGGCGCCATGAGGGGCAATGAATATGTGGCCGACCCCATAACCTATCCGTCAAATTCGCAGGACCTTGACGCGTGCCTATCCACAATGGTCAAGGGGTTTGAGGAAGTGATGGGCAAGCTTGAGAGCAAGCCCGTGGCCATCAGCTTCGCCTTCCCCGGCCCGGCCGACTACCCTAATGGCATCATCGGCGGCTATCTGCCCAACTTCCCGTCGTTCCGCAGCGGAGTGGCGCTTGGGCCGTACCTTGAGAAGAAATTCGGGATGCCGGTGTACATCAACAACGATGGCGACCTTTTCGCCTACGGCGAGGCGATGGCCGGAGCGCTGCCTGAAATAAACAGGAGGCTAGAACAGCTGGGCAGCCCCAAACGCTACCGCAACATGCTGGGGTACACCTTCGGCACCGGCTTTGGCATAGGCATGGTGATAGACGGCAAGCTCAACCGCGGCAACAACTCGTGCGTCGAGACCTTCTGCCTGCGGCACAAGTATGACCCCGAGATGATAGTTGAGGCCGGCGTGTCGGTGAAGGCCGTGAAGAGGCTTTACGCCGAATACTCCGGAACGACAGACGAAAGCCTTGAGCCAAAGGACATATGCGACATCGCAGCCGGCAAGCGGGCGGGCGACGCCGAGGCCGCCAAGAAGGCGTTCAGGACATTTGGAGAAGTGGCGGGCGACGCCATGGCCACGGCCGTAACCCTTACCGACTCCATCGTGGTGATAGGCGGCGGCCTGACCGGGGCGGCGGAATACTACAAGCCAGGGCTTCTTGGTCAGATGCGCGGGACTCTGCGCACAATAGCGGGCGAGACTGTGGACCGCATACCGCTGAAAGTGTTTGATTTGGACAATCCTGATGAGTTCGCCCAATTCGCGGCCGGCGCGGCCAGGCCTCTAAAGATTTACGGGTCGGAAGAGACCGTGATCTACGATCCGCAGAAATCCACCGGCATCATCAAGTCGACGCTTGGGGCCAGCAAAGCAATCTCAATCGGCGCGTACTCATTCGCGCTCTCGCAGCTTGACGCGCAAAATTGTGAATAAAATGAAGCTAATATACCGAATTATAGCAGCGGCCGCCATTGCCGTAGCGCTACCCGCATTCGGCCAAGGCCTGAAAGAAGGGCAAGTGGCTAAAATTCCCGCGGGCTACGCCAAGGCGGCAGAGCGCATGGGGAGAATAGACACGCTGAAATACAGCGTTAAGGCCGGCGGCCAGGAGTTGGAAAAAGAGGCCTACGTATACTTGCCGGCAGGCTACGACGCGGCAGACAAAAAGACGCGCTACAACGTGCTCTACCTGGCGCATGGCGGCGGCGACTACCAGGGCTCATTCTTTGACAAGGACAGGACGCCTTATCCGCTGAACTATGTGGCCGACCATTTGATAGAAGAGGGCAAGCTGGCGCCGATGATAATCGTGAGCGCCAGCTACTATCCGCCCAAATCCACCGGGGCGGACAAGGGGATGGCCAACAGCATTGAAAACTGCCGAGACTTCAACAAAGAGGTGCGTTCGCGGCTGATACCGGCGGTGGGGAAGGCCTACAACACCTACCTGAAATCGCAGGACGAGAGCGGCATAACGGCCAGCCGGGACCACAGGGCCTACGGCGGCTTCTCGATGGGAGCGCTCTCCACGTGGTACCAGCTGGCATACGATCCCGACGCCTTCAGCATGTATTTGCCGCTGAGCGGCGACCTTTGGATCTATGACGAGGCCGGAAAGAAAAAAACGGCGGCCGAGGCCGCGAGCTGGCTAGACGCGCAGATAGCCGCCACGCCCTATAGGGGAGGCGACATAAAAATCTACGGGTACTCCGGCACCAAGGACATAGCCTACCAGGCGCAGCGCGATTTGACAGAGGCATTGGCCAACGGGGCAAAGACGCTGCAATACTCCGACGAATACGGCGAAGGCAATCTGCATTTCGGCGCATGGCCCGAGGGCGTACACAATTACGAGTACATCTCACAATACCTGATGGACGCCCTGCCCAGGCTTTGGCCCAAAGAAAGGACAACGCCGTACTGGCTTGGAGCCGACATCAGCGGCACCACATCGAGCGAGGCGCGGGGCGCGAAATTCTACAACGCGGCCGGCGAAGAGCGCGAAAACACTGCGCTGATGAAAGAGCTGGGGATGAACGCCGTAAGGCTGCGCGTATGGGTAGACCCCCGCGGCGGCTACAGCGGCAAAGAAGACGTGCTGGAGATGGCCAAGCGCGCCAAAGCAAACGGTATGGAGATAATGCTGTGCTTCCATTACGCAGATTCGTGGGCCGACCCCGGCAAGCAGCCCGTGCCCAAGGCGTGGGAGGGGATGAGCTACCCCAAGATGAAGAAGGCACTCTACAACCACACGAAAGAGACCCTTCAGCTATTGAAGGACAACGGCATAGAAGTGAAGTGGATGCAGCAGGGCAACGAGACGACCCACGGGATGCTCTGGGACCACGGGCGCGCCGAGACCAACATGAAGCAATACGCGGGATTCACCGACGCCGCATATGAGGCGGCCAAGAAGGTTTTTCCCGGCATAACGTGCATCGTGCATCTGGACTGCGGGGCTGACATAGACCGCTACCACCGAATATTCGACGCCTTCAAAGAATACGGGACGCGCTACGACATGATAGGCATGAGCGTATACCCATACTGGGACTTTCAGGCCAAGCGGGCAAGCCGCGACGAAGAGACTTTGGAAAAAGTATGCGCGAACATACAGGCCTTGGCGAAAGAATACGGCAAGCCCGTGATGATCGTAGAGACCGGCTACGAGGCCCTGCGGCCCAACGAAGGCTACGCTTTCATGCGCAAGCTGATGGACAGGACCTATCCCATGGAAGAATGCCACGGAGTGTTCTATTGGGCTCCCGAAATGCAGCATTACTATCCCCTCGGGGCATTTGAGAATGACCGTCCAACCCGCATCCTCGACGCCTTCAGCGAGACTGCGCAAAGGGCGCAGGCCGGCGACACGACCTTCTACAGCCAAAGGCCAATAGACTGCCGGACGCCCAACGGGCTTGTGAGAGGAATGCTCTACCTGCCGCATGAATCCAAATACGCAAAAGACGGCAAGCTGCCCGTGACGATAATGTCGCATGGCTTCAACGGGACTTTCAGAGAGACACAGAAATACGCTGAGTGCTTGGCCAGCAACGGCATCGCCGCCTATATCTTTGACTACTGGGGAGGGTCGATGTACACGACAAGCGAGGGCAAGACCACAGAGATGAGCCCCTACACAGAGCTGCGCGACCTTGAGGCCATAACCGACAGGATAGAAAAGATGCCCAACATAGACGGCGACAGGATGATGCTCCTGGGCTGCAGCCAGGGCTCGCTGGTGTCGACAATGACCGCACATGAGAATCCGGGGCGCTACAAGGCGCTGATGCTGATGTATCCGGCCTTGGGCATTCCCGAAACAGCGCCCAACATGCTGGCGCAGACAAAAGAGACACCCGAAGAATTTGAGTTTTGGGGCGTGAAGCTCAGCCAGAAATACTACCGGTCAATCAATGGCATCGACGCGGTGAAGAGGCTTGGGGAGTTTGACGGGCCGGTGCTCCTGGTGTACGGCGAAGACGACGACATCACTCCGGGGGAGACCGTGGAAAGAGTGAAAGAAAGCGTGGCAGCCGCCACGATACACAAGATAGAGAAAGGCAAGCACGGATTCCCTGATCCGTTCAACCACAGGGTGTCCGAGGCGCATGTGCTTAGATTCGTGAAGAAAATACTTAATTAGGAAAAAATATGACATTATATCCATTGAAATTCCTTCCCATCCTGAAGACAGTGATATGGGGAGGGCATGACATAAGGCCGTTCAAGGGAATGGCCGCTAACGATGAGCTGATAGGCGAAAGCTGGGAAGTGTCGGCGGTGCCCGGGCATGAATCGGTTGTGGCCAACGGGCCATTGGCCGGCCGCAACCTGCGCAGCCTCACAGAAGAATATCCGAGGCAAATGCTTGGGGAGAAGCTTGGCGGGGCAGAGCATCCTGAATTTCCGCTTTTGATCAAGCTGATAGACGCTCAGCAGAACCTCTCGCTGCAGGTGCATCCAGACGACGCACTGGCTCGTGAAAGGCACAATTGCCTCGGTAAGAACGAAATGTGGCACATCATATCGACGAAGCCAGGGGCGAAGATTTTGGCGGGCATGTCGAAGGAAGTGGAAAAGGACAAATACCCCGAGCTTGTGGCATCGGGAGAAATCCTCGATTATGTGGCACAGCATGAATCGCACCCCGGCGATACATTTTACATTCCGGCCGGGCGCGTGCATGGAATCGGCGCCGGCAACATGCTGATAGAAGTGCAGCAATCGTCGGACATCACCTACCGCATATTTGACTACAACCGTCGCGACGCCAACGGGAAAACTCGCGAGCTGCATACAGAACAGGCACTTGACGCCATAGACTTTAAGGTATACGACGAATACAGGGCGCAGGCCGGCGTGCCGCAGGCGGTGGCACCCGGATGCGAGGCGACGCTACTGGTGGAATCTCCATTCTTCGTGGTGAAAAAGCTCAGCCTTTCGGCCAAGGCCCCCGTGGGAGTTGAGCCGTCAGGATCATTCGTGAGCTTGACCAGCATAGAAGGCACGGCCTGCTGCAGGGTGCGGATTGCCGAGATGGGCGAAGACGAGGCGCAGGAGACCACCTTCACCACTACAATCCAAAAAGGCGAAAGCGCGCTGATACCGGCAAGCTGCGTAGCGAACGCTACCATATCAGGCAATGCCACGCTGATATACGCCGCGCCGGCCGTGGGCTAAGGCGATATCCTCATAAAGTAAAGCCCCCTGCGATAGACTAGAAATTGAGCCTATCGCGGGGGCGCAATTTGTTCAAAAGGGGTGGAAATTTCGCAGAGAAAAGCATTGCAGTTGTTAAATTCGGCATTTGTCATTATCTTTGCGATAAAGATTTTAAAGAAATATCAAAAAAGCATATCCATGAAAAAGGCAATGGCGCTGGGAGCGCTTGCAACAATCGCGCTGGCGGCGAACGCGCAGAGCGCATACGATTTCAACAAGCTTCAGAAAGAGCCCCTGAACAGGGGAGTAGTGGCGGTGAGAGAGTCTCCCGCTAAGGTGGCCGTGTCGTGGCGATATCTTGACAGTGACCCCGAGAATGTGGAATTTGACGTGTACCGCAACGGAAAGAAGATCAACTCCAAGCCCATTTCGTCGGCTACCTTCTTCATCGACGACTATGCCGGTGCCGATGCGACGCAATACGAAATAAAGGCCAAGGGCAAGGCGGCAGGCGGGACGTACACCCTCCCCGCCAACGCGCCGATAGGCTACATAGACATACCTTTGGATAGGCCCGAGCTGGGAGTGGACGTGTTTGGCAAAGAATATTTCTACACGGCCAATGACGCAAGCATAGGCGACGTAGACGGCGACGGACAATATGAGATATTCCTGAAATGGGACCCGACCAACTCGCATGACAACGCGCACGACGGATTCACCGGGCCGACGCTCATAGACTGCTACAGGATGGACGGCACGCGGCTGTGGCGGATAGACCTTGGCGACAACATACGGTCAGGGGCGCATTACACGCCTTTCCTTGTGGCCGACTTTGACGGCGACGGACGCGCGGAATTGATATGCAAGACCGGGGACGGGAGCCTGGACGCGAACAACAAATTGATAGGCGACCGCAAGGCCGACTACCGCAATATGAAAGGGCGCATCATAGCCGGGCCCGAATACTTGACCGTGTTCAACGGGCTGACCGGCGAGGCGATGGCCACCGTGGACTATCAGCCCGCGCGAGGCGAGCTCAAGGATTGGGGCGACGGATACGCCAACCGCTCAGAACGCTATCTTGCCGCCGTGGCTTATCTTGACGGACAGAAGCCATCGGCTGTAATGTGCAGAGGCTATTACGCCAAGACCGGGCTGGCGGCATACGACTGGGACGGAAAAGAGCTGAAGCTTCGCTGGCTGTTTGACAGCACAGTGCCCGGCAATGAGGCTTATGGCGGCCAGGGCAACCACAACCTGAGGGTGGCTGACGTGGATGGCGACGGCTGCGATGAGATAATCTATGGTCAGATGGCGGTGGACAATGACGGCACGGGCCTATACTCCACGGGAATGTACCACGGCGACGCAATCCACCTTCTGTCAGACATCAACAATGAGAAATATTACGTGTGGGGCTGCCACGAGAATAAGAAAGACGGCACCTCGCTGAGGGACGCCGCAACGGGCGAGGTAATATTCCAATATCCGAGCAACAAGGACATAGGGCGCTGCATGGCCGCCGACATAGACCCCAACCATGAGGGCGTGGAGCTGTGGTCGCCCAACACGGAAGGCGTAAGGGCATTTGACGGCACGCTGATTTCCCCGAAGATGGAATTTAAGACCGAGGTATCGGCAGGGGTGCCTGTGAACATGGCCGTGTGGTGGGATGGCGACCTTCTGCGCGAGCTTTTGGACCAAAACTTCGTGTGCAAATACAATCCGGCCACAGGGGGCTGCGACGAGCTGATCAAATTTGAAGGCTGCGCCTGGAACAACGGCACCAAGGCCAATCCGTGCATAGCAGGCGACATCATCGGCGACTGGCGCGAGGAGGTGCTGATGCGCACGGCAGACAATGAGCACCTGCGGCTGTACATTAGCACTATCCCAACGGAATATCGATTCCACACCTTCCTGACAGACCCCGCCTATCGCACCAGCATGGCCAACCAAAACGTTGGCTACAACCAGCCGGCGGAGCCCGGATTCTACTTCGGACCTGACCTCAAGGGCAAAAAATTCCGCGGAACCAACATCAAATAAGACATGCGACTGAATTACATATTGGCGGCCATCGCTTCCGCATGCGTCGCAATATCGGCCCATGGCCAGAGCCACGTGCCCCCGCCAATGGAGGATGTGAACCATGTGGTTGACAATACGCTCGACAGCCTGAACAAGGCGCGGACGGCAAGGCCCGAGGCCGGAAGCACGCGCAGGGGGAATAACCCTGTGCTATTCCTTGTGGGCAATTCCACTATGCGCACCGGAACGCTGGGCAACGGCGACAACGGACAGTGGGGGTGGGGATACTTTATGCCCGAATATTTCGACCCTGAGAAGATAACCGTTGAGAACCACGCCCTTGGCGGAATGAGCAGCCGTACGTTCTACACAAGGCTTTGGGCAGATGTGGTGAAGGGCATACGCCCCGGCGACTGGGTGATAATCGAGCTTGGGCATAACGACAACGGCCCTTACGACAGCGGGCGGGCCCGCGCGTCGATACGCGGCATCGGAAAGGACAGCCTAAACGTGACCATAAAGGAAACGGGCGAAAAGGAGACTGTACACACATACGGCGAATACATGCGCAGATACATAGACGATGTGAGGCGAGCCGGAGGCAACCCTATACTGATGTCGCTGACGCCGCGCTGCGCCTGGGACGACAAGGACAGCACCAAGGTAACGAGGGTGAATGAGACGTTTGGGCTTTGGGCAAAACAAGTGGCCGAGGAGAAGAATGTGCCGTTTGTGGACCTGAATGAGATAACCGCGAGCAAATTTGAACGTTTTGGGAAGGACAAGGTGAAGACCATGTTCTACCTTGACCGAATACACACATCGGAATTTGGCGCGAGGGTCAATGCCGAATCGGCCGTTGAGGGGCTGAAAGGGCTGGCGGATGTACCGCTTAAGGACTGGATGCTGCCCGAGGAGGTGGATGACGTCACGGGGCATACGCGCAAGCCCGGCCGGCCAGTGGTTTTCACCATCGGCGACAGCACGGTGAAGAATGAGGACAGCGGCGACGACTCAATGTGGGGATGGGGCAGCGTTATAGAAGAGCTGTTTGACACCACGCTGGTGAGCGTTGAGAATTACGCCTTCCCCGGCCGCAGCGCGCGCACCTTTATCGATGAAGGGCGCTGGGAGAGGGTTTATAAGGCCTTGCAGCCCGGCGACTACGTGCTGATACAATTTGGGCATAACGACGGCGGCGACATCAACGTGGGCAAGGCCAGAGGCGAGCTGCACGGGGCAGGCCCCGAGAGCAAGGTGATGAAGATGGAGGCCACGGGCAAGAACAAGGTGATTTACACCTACGGATGGTACCTGCGCAAATACATAATGGACGCCAAAGAAAAGGGCGCCATTCCAATTATCCTCAGCCATACGCCAAGGAACAAATGGCAGAACGGGAGGATAGAAAGCAACCGCGACGACTTTGGGCTTTGGGCCAGGCAAGCCGCCATGCAGGGCGGGGCCTACTTCATAGACCTCAATGAGATTAGCGGCAAGAAACTGCAAGAGCTGGGCGAGGGCAACACCGGAAAATACTTTAAAAATGACCATACGCACGCCTCCAAGGCCGGCGCCAGGCTCAACGCGCGCAGCATAGCCGAAGGGCTGGCCAAGACTGATTGCGGATTGAAGAAATGTCTCAAGCCCCTTTATCCCGCTTCATTTGAAATGAAGGGCATGGTCGCATACAATGAGATGGACGGGTATGGATTCGATTTCAACACTTCGCCTGACAAGGATGGCATGCGTCCGTACTATTTCTCTGTGAAGGTGCCTGATGGCAATTACAAGGTGACTGTTACCCTTGGCGACCGTAAGAGGGCAGGCCACACGATGGCGCGCGCCGAGAATCGCCGCCTGATGCTTGAGCCGGTGGCCACCCGCAAGGGAGAGACAAAGACGGTGACGATTAACGTAAACAAGCGCGAAGCGGCCATCAATCTTGTGGATTCCGTTAGGCTTAATCCCCGCGAAGTTGGAACACCTACGTGGGATGAAAAGCTTACGCTTGAGTTTACCGGCGACGCTCCAGCGGTGCAGGAGGTGAAGATTGAGCCTTTAGAGGATGTGACCACCATCTTCCTGTGCGGCAACAGCACCGTGGTGGACCAAAAGGACGAGCCGTGGTGCAGCTGGGGGCAGATTATCCCCGCATACTTCGACAAGTCAGTGGTTATTTCAAACCAAGCCGAAAGCGGTGAGCGCACAACTTCGTTTATGAACACAAAGCGACTGGACAAAGTGCTGTCGATGGCCAAGCCAGGAGATTGGATAATCATGGAATTTGGGCACAATGACGAAAAGGACAGGCAGGACGGCGCCGGGGCATGGTACAACTTCTCCACAAACCTGAAGATATTCCTCGACCGCGCACGCAGGGCCGGGCTGAATCCTGTATTCATTACACCTACCGCCCGCAGATTCTTTGACGAGAACGGGAAGGTGAGCAATACGCATGGGGAATATCCCGCGGCAATGAAGGCTGTGGCGCAGAGGGAAGGCGTGCCTGTGATTGACCTTACAGAAATGTCGACTGAGCTCTACGAAACCCTCGGCGTGGAGGGATCGAAGAAAGCCTTCGTCCACTATCCCGCAGGCACTTTCCCCGGCCAGGCATCCGCCTTGGCCGACAATACCCACTTCAATCCCTACGGCGCCACGCAGATTGCAAAGTGCGTAGTGAAGGGAATAAAGGAAAAGGTGCCCGTTCTGGCCGAGCACATTACCCTGCAGCAGGACTACGCGCCTGCCTCGCCCGACTCCCCCGAAGCCTTCGTTTGGTATCCCGCCCCGGGATTCGACTCTGAAAAGCCCTACGGCAACTAGCTATGCAGCTCAACATCAATGCAGGGATGCACCCGGGCGCATCCGACTCCACAAGTTTTCGCGATATTCCGCAATCGGACGCACCAGGGTGCGTCCCTACAATTTACTAATAAATTCTACATAAATAAAATCATGAAAAGATTTGCGTTTAAGATGTACCTCAAGTCCGGATGCGAGGCTGAGTACGAAAAGAGGCATGCCGCCTTGTGGCCTGAGCTTAAGGAAAGAATCACGGCATCGGGCGTGAAGAACTATTCCATCTATTGGGATAAGGACACCAACATCCTCTTTGGCTATCAGGAGGTGGAGGGCGAGGCCAATTCGCAGGACGCTGAGGCCGCGGACGAAATCACACACAAGTGGTGGGACTATATGGCCGACATTATGGAGGTCAACCCTGACAACTCGCCGGTGACCGTGCCTATCAAGGAAGTGTTCCACCTGGACTGATCCAAAGAAATGAAAGAAACCACATATCATCTGGCAATAGACCTTGGCGCCACGTCGGGACGCAGCATCTTGGCGGCGTTTGACGACGAAAAGGTGGAAATGCAGGAGCTTACGCGGTTCAAGTATCCGATGATTCCGCTGAATGGGCACCTGCATTGGAATCTTCCGCTCATATACGAAGAGATCCTCAAGGCCATCAAGAAAGGCACGGAAGAGCTGCGGAGCAAGGGCGCGGAGCTGAAGTCGATAGGCATTGACAGCTGGGGCTGCGACGTGGCTTTCTTCCACAAGAGCGGGGCGTTGTCGTGCCTGCCGTTCTGCTACCGCGACAGCCACACTGAAGGGGCGGCCGAGCGATTCTGCGAGAGAATGCCGAAGGAAGAGGTGTATGCCCGCACCGGCATACAGTTTATGGACTTCAATACTCTTTTCCAGCTTGACACGATAAAAACGCATTCGCCGGAGATAATAGAGAGCGCGGACAAAATCCTCTTTATCCCCGACGCGCTGGCCTATATGCTCACGGGCAATGCAGTGATGGAGTACACCGTAGCGTCGACGTCGCAGATGATCAATCCGAACCTCGCTGCACTTGACGAAAAAATCTTGGCGGAGCTGGGCATTCCCAGAGAGAAATTTGGGCGTTTGGCGGTTGCGAGCGATGAGATAGGCACGCTTACCCGGCAGGTGCAGGAAGCGACGGGCGCCGGACCGTTGCCGGTGATAGCGGTGGCCGGCCATGACACGGCATCAGCCGTAATCGGCATCCCTACGCCGGACAAGGACTACGCCTATCTGAGCTGCGGCACGTGGTCGCTGCTTGGCATAGAGTCGGAAAGCCCCATAATCAACGAAAAGAGCCTGGAGTACAACATCACGAACGAGGGCGGCATAGAGGGACTGACCCGCTTTTTGAAGAACATATGCGGGATGTGGCTCTTTGAGCGCTGCCGCGAGGAATTCAAGGACGCGCCATCGGACGTGGCGGAGCTTGCCGCCCTTTGGCGCGAATCGAGCTGCGAAAGCCTTATCAACCCTGACGATCCCGCCTTCGCCCATCCGACCAGCATGACGAAGGCCATCAGCGAATACTGCAAGGCCACGGGGCAGGCCGCGCCGGAGACCCCGGCCGACTATGTGCGCGTGATATTCCGCAGCCTTGCAAAGCGATACAAGCAGGTGCTGGGATGGATCAAGGAGCTGTCGCCGATTGAGATAAAACGGCTGCACGTGATAGGGGGAGGCTCGCTCAACAGCCATCTTATGCAGATGACGGCCGACGAGCTTGGGATACCCGTGATAGCTGGCCCTACAGAATCGACGGCCCTGGGCAATGTGCTGGCGCAGCTCTTCGGCACCGGCCGCGCCAAAAGCTATGCTGCGATGAAGAGAATCGCGATAAATTCCACTAAGACAAAAACATACTTACCGAAATAACAAATTTACAAATATTATGAAAGAAGAACTTATCGAGCGGGCGTATGAGATAGCCCGCGAGCGCTATGCCGCCATCGGAGTTGACACTGAAAAAGTGCTCGGACAAATGCAGGATTTTCACTTGAGCATGCACTGCTGGCAGGCCGATGACGTGGCCGGCTTTGAGAACCAGGGCGGGCAGCTGACCGGCGGCATCCAGGTGAACGGCAATTATCCCGGCAAGGCGCGCAACATGGAGGAGCTTCGCGCCGACATCCTCTACGCCATGAGCCTGATTCCCGGCAAGCACCGCCTGAACCTGCACGAGATATATGGCGATTTTGGGGGCAAGTACGTTGACCGCGACGAGGTGACCGTAGAACACTTCCAAAGCTGGATTGACTGGGGAAAGGCCAACGACATAAAGCTCGACTTCAACTCCACTTCGTTTTCTCACCCCAAGAGCGGCGATTTGAGCCTGGCGAACCCCGACAAGGCAATCCGCGATTTTTGGATAGAGCACAGCAAGCGCTGCCGCGCGATATCGCAGGCCATCGGCGAAGCTCAGCAAGACCCCTGCATCATGAACACGTGGGTGCATGACGGAAGCAAGGACATCACCGTAAACCGCTATCTCTACCGCGAGCTTCTGAAGGACTCGCTGGACCAAATCTTTGAGCACAGGTATGACTGGATGAAGGATTGCGTTGAATCAAAGGTGTTCGGCATCGGCCTTGAGAGCTACACCGTGGGCAGCAACGACTTCTACACTGCCTACGCGGCAAAGAACAATATGATGATCACCCTCGACACGGGTCATTTCCACCCCACTGAGAGCGTGGCGGACAAGGTGAGCGCCATGCTGCTGTTCGTGCCCGAGCTGATGCTGCACGTGAGCCGCCCCGTGCGCTGGGACTCCGACCACGTGACCATCATGGACGACCCCACCATGGACCTCTTCAGCGAAATCGTGCGCGCCGGCGCCCTGAACCGCGTGCATTACGGCCTTGACTATTTCGACGGCACCCTCAATCGCATCGGCGCATACGTGATAGGCAGCCGCGCAGCGCAGAAGTGCATGCTCCGCGCTCTGCTGGAGCCCATAGCCACTCTGCGCCAGTATGAGCTTGAAGACAAGAAATTCCAGCGCCTGGCGCTGCTTGAGGAGTGCAAGAACCTGCCATGGAACGCAGTGTATGACGAATTCTGCCGCCGCAACGGCGTGCCCGCCGGCGAGGCATACATCTCAGAAGTAGAGAAATACGAGAAGGACGTAACATCGAAAAGGTAAGGCAGGCAAGTGGCCTAATCGAAAAGGTAAGGCAGGCAAGTGGCCTATGGCCTAGGCAAGTGCCGCTTCGCGGCGCTTGCCTTGCGGACGCAGTCCGCATTTGCCTTGCGGCGTAACCGCACTTACCTGTATACATCAACTAACGTTTATATGGAAATATTAATAGGGCTGCTGATAATAGCGGCGGGGGCTTTTTGCCAATCGAGCTGCTATGTGCCCATCAACAAGATAAAGAGCTGGAGCTGGGAGAGCTATTGGATAGTGCAGGGCGTGTTCGCATGGCTGGCGCTTCCGCTGCTTGGGGCATTGCTGGCGGTGCCGCAAGGACATTCACTCGGCGAGCTGTTCCAGGCCAGCCCGAGTTCAACGCTTCTCACAATTTTCTTTGGCGCGCTTTGGGGCGTCGGGGGCTTGACGTTCGGGCTTTCGATGCGCTACCTCGGCGTGGCCCTTGGGCAGTCAATTGCCCTGGGCACCTGCGCGGGTCTTGGCACTATACTTGGCCCTGTGGCGCTCAATATGCTCTATCCGGGGCAGGGCATGCTCTCCAGCCTCACGTGGTCGGTGATCATAGGCGTGGCGGTGACGCTCTTGGGCATAGCCGTGATAGGCGCGGCGGGGTCGATGAAGGCTTCGTCGCTGAGCGAAGAAGAGAAAAAGAAAGCCGTTAAGGACTTCAATTTCGGCAAGGGCATAGCCGTGGCTCTTCTGTGCGGCCTTATGAGCGCCTGCTTCAACATAGGTCTTGCGGTGGGCGGCGAAATACGGTTTGAGGGCGTCAACCCTATGTATGAAACCCTTCCCGCCACCTTCCTGGTGACATTGGGCGGGTTCATCACCAATGCCGCGTATTGCTTCGCTCAAAACACGAAGAACAAGACCTGGGGCGACTATGCCAAAGGGTCGGTGTGGGGCAACAATCTTTTGTTTTGCCTTTTGGCCGGCGCATTGTGGTACAGCCAATTCTTCGGGTTGTCGCTTGGCAAGGGATTTTTGACCTCTTCCCCGGCGCTGTTGGCCTTCGCGTGGTGCATACTGATGGCGCTCAACGTAGTGTTCTCCAACCTATGGGGAGTGATATTGAAAGAATGGGCGGGATGCTCCAAGAAGACGATCGCCACGCTTGTGGCCGGCATCGTTATACTTGTGATCTCTACGTTCCTGCCCCAAATTTTGTAAAAATCAAAGATAAATATTATGTCGATTCTTGACACTCGCGCGGCCTTGGCAAAGGAGGTGGCGCAAATAGCCGAAGCGGCGGGCTACCTGTGGCAGAAGGGCTGGGCCGAGCGCAACGGCGGAAACATTACCGTAAACATTACCGAGCATGCTGACGAAGAGATGCGCGCCATGCTGGCCATCAGCCCGGCCTATCCGATAGGCATCACTCTGCCCCACCTGAAGGGATGCTATTTCTTTTGCAAGGGCACGCAGATGCGCATGCGCGACTTGGCCCGCTGGCCTATGGAAAACGGCTCCATCATCCGCATACTCGATGACTGCGCCAGCTATGAAATCATAGCGGACAACCCTGTGAAGCCCACATCGGAGCTGCCATCGCACTTGGCCGTACACAATTACCTGATAGGGAAGGGATCAACATTCAAGGCATCGCTGCATACGCATCCGATAGAGCTGGTGGCCATGAGCCACAACAAGGCATTCCTCAATGAAGAAGTAATCTCCAAGCTGCTGTGGTCGATGATACCCGAGACGAAGGCCTTCGCACCGCGCGGGCTTGGCGTAGTGCCCTACATGCTGCCCTCCTCGTCGGCTTTGGCCGATGAGACCATAAAGGCCATTGAAAGGAATTTTGACGTGGTGATGTGGGAGAAGCACGGAGTGTTTGCGGTGGACAATGACATTATGTCGGCCTTCGACCAGGTGGACGTGCTCAACAAGAGCGCCAACATCTATATGTGCGCGAGGTCGATGGGATTCGTCCCTGACGGCATGAGCGACGAGCAAATGACCGAGCTATCAACAGTGTTCAACTTGCCCAAATAAGACATGAGACATACAGCCATTTACGCCCTTGCGGCCTTTGCGCTGGCATCCTGCGGACAAGGCGGGAAGGATGGGGCTCAGACGGAAATCAACGATTCGACCACTCCGCTGCATTTGCTGCAGCCCGACTATGCAACCCCCTACGGGAAGCTGGACGCGGATTCGGTGAAGGCGGATGTAGACCGCGTATTCGCTTACATTGACCGCGTGACGCCGGCCAAGATGACAGACGGGAAGGTGAACCAAGGCACATACCGCCTTACCAGCTATGAGTGGGGCGTGATGTACGACGCGCTTTTGGACGCGGCGAAAATCACGGGCGACAAGAAATATTCCGACTATGTGAGCGACCGCATAGGATTCTTGGCCCGCCAGGCAGACGCCTTTGAAGGAGACGCAAAGGCTGACGGCCAGCTAAGGCAAGTGAAGATGCCATTGACCCTCGACGACGCCGGGGCCATGTCGGGGGCATGGATGCGCGCGGCGATGGCAGACACGACGCTTGACTTAGGCAAATACATTGAATCATATTGGAAGGTGGTGGAGACGGCGCCGGTGCATCTGGCTGACGGCACGATAGCGCGCAACCGCCCACACTACAACTCAGTATGGCTTGATGACATGTTCATGGCTCTGCCATCGATGGCCGTGCGCAGCCAGTACGCGTCAGACCCGCGGCAGCTTGACGAGGCTGCGGACATAGCCGCGGGCTTCATAAAGCGCATGTGGATGCCCGAGAAAGGAATCTTCAGGCATGGATATGTGGAAGGGGCGGAATTTCAGCCCTCCATGGCCTGGGGGCGCGCCAACGGGTGGGCCATCCTGACGCTCAGCCAGCTCTTGGACTATCTGCCGGAGAATCACCCGCGAAGGGCAGAACTGCTGGATGTATTTCAGAAGCATGCGGCAGGCTTGGCTAGGCTGCAGGGCATAGACGGGTTTTGGCACCAGCTGCTGGACAGGCCCGAGACATATGAAGAGACGTCGGCCACCGCAATTTTCACCTACGCGCTGGCGCACGGCATAAACCAAGGATGGCTGGATCCGGCCACTTTCGGGCCGGTGGCCCAGCTGGGCTGGGAGGCCGTGGCCTCGAAGATCAACGGAGAAGGCGAGGTGGAGGACGTGTGCGTAGGCACGGGCATGGGGTTCGACCCGGCATTCTACGCCTATCGCCCCGTGAGCGTAAAGGCCGCGCACGGTTATGGCCCGGCCATTTGGGCGGGCGTGGAGATGATAAGGCTCATCAATGCCCAGCATCCCTACCTGAACGACAGCGCCATCCACTATTATGCCGTTGACCCCGAGGCTGAGGTGCCCTTGTTCAGCCTTGACTCCAACGGAAAAGCCACAGAAGTGCTGCATTAAATATGGTTAAATAGTGTTAACAAACATTTATCCGTTAACTATTTTAAAACGATAAGCATTAAATTTGTGTTTTAAAATAGACAAATTGTATTTTTTGAAGTTGAAGCTGCAAATACAGTTTTTTCTAATAAGAGGCTAAATAAATCAGACTAATGTTGCCAACCAATCCAAATCCGCCAATGACAGGGCTTGAAATAAGTCGTTTCCGTAAGGAGATGGCTCGCAAAATGCGTGGTGACTTCACCTCCCAAGAAAAGGAACGTTATATCCAAGCGCAAGGCGTCTATGAAGCAATATTAAAAAACAATGGAGGGAAGAACCCAATTTTCGGCTACTGAAATTAAAATATCACCAATAACGGAGAGCGACTATCAATCGCTCTCCACTTTTTATTGTGGAGAATCAGAGATTGACAGATTCTTCCATGAAGAAGTGTCACTATGCTCAAAATATAAATATCTTTCGCCGTACAAATGTACATTTAGTGAGACCGGCGAAATTGTAGGCGCATTCACTTTATGCAATGATATCTTGAGATTGGAGTATGAGGACAAAGTGGATTTCCCAAATTTGAGCGCTGAATATGATAGCATATTTCAGAGACAAACCACCTATCCCGCCATTAATATAGGGCATTTGGCCATCAGGCAAGATTGCCAATCGAAAGGTATAGGCGCTATTATTGTTTATTTCGTGCAGATGACGTTTGCGCGATACAGAATGTCAGGCTGTCAATTTGTCACTGTTGATGCTCTCAACAATCCTCGCGCCATACGTTTTTATCAAGATAAAGTTGGATTTGAATTTCAGACCGTTTCCGATTTAAGCAATCATACGCGCAGGATGTATTCAGACATATTCACGCATGCGATGCAATAATAAACTATAAAATTATGAGAAGGATGGCAATGATGGCGCTTGGCCTGATAGCGTGTTGTGGCGCTTTTGGGCAGACAGACGCCTACATAAAGCTTAACGACAAGGCAGGGAAGCATCCTAGGATAGTGTCAATCACATATCCGGGCGATGCCGACAACCTGGATATGTACAACAGTATATATGGGCATGGGGCCGTGATAGAGAACCCGTGGGTGGCATATCGCGTGTACATGGACAATAGGCAGAGCCTTGACCTCTACGTGAAGCAAAAGCCGCAGCTGGAACTTGACGCTACGGGATTTTACACTACGCCTGAACAGTTAGCCGAGGGCTATGGCTGCGATGTGCTGTGGGCCGGAAAGTCGATAGGGGCGGGGTCGTTCCGCGGCTGGAAGGATAGGGAGCTCTTCACCATTGACCAAGTGGAGGAGAGGACGCAGACTGTGGTGTCGCCTTCTTGCGTAGAGGCGTATGACAAGGCGTGGCAATTCAACGGGCATGACATCAATATGACGCAGACGTACTCCATGAGTGGCGATTCGGATGAGCTGACTGTGAAAATCAAGCTGGAAGGGTATGGCCCAGATGATTTGTTCTGCACCGGCATTCAAAAGCTGGAGCTTGACAACAAGGGATTCATAAATCCAAAAGGCTTTGCGGCATCGCACGGGCGCAACGTGCCCGACAAGGCGCAGCCGGAGATGGTGGAGACCGTGGTGCTGGGAATAGCGGTGGACCCCAAAAATATTGTTGAGGCATATGAGGATGATTTGAACTATCTGTTTGTGGTGCGTCCAGACAGCGAGGGAGTGATTACATACAGGGTGTTTGCGTCGGGCTCTCGCGCCGAGGCGTTTAAGAATGACGGAGGCAAATCTTGGTTTGAATACATTTCTTCATTGGCCAAATAGATTAAAATCTGAGGGCGTCGCGAACAAAAGGCCTTGTTATTGAATTTTGATAATAAGGACAAAAAAAATATGCGATGATTATGAAGAAGATAGTGGTAATGGGCGCCACCTCGGGCATAGGGCTGAGGGTGGCTGTGAAGATGGCTCTTCTTGGCTGGAAAGTGGGCGCGGCCGGCCGCAACGCCGATGTGCTTAAACGCCTGAAGGAA
Organism: Clostridium sp.; assembly: GCA_023666615.1. Taxonomy (GTDB): domain Bacteria; phylum Bacteroidota; class Bacteroidia; order Bacteroidales; family Muribaculaceae; genus CAG-873. The sequence goes on from JAMPBQ010000001.1 coordinate 362,178, forward strand.
AAATTTCCTGAAGGCATTGAAGTAGAGGAAATTGACGTTACGAAGGCTGAGGCTCCTGGGCGGCTTGGGGATTTGATAAAGAAGCTTGGCGGCATGGACGCGTACCTGCATGTGTCGGGCGTTGGATATGAAAATCCGCGGCTTGACCCGGCAGTGAGCCTTCGCACTGTAGAGACGAATGTGACGGGATTTGTGCGCATGATTGACGCGGCCTATTCCTATTTCCGCGATTTTAATCCGCGCGGTCATATCGCAGCCATAACAAGCGTTGCCGGCACACGCGGCATAGGGCAAATGGCGGCGTATTGCAGCTCGAAGAAGTTTGACCAAACTTATCTTGACGCCCTTGAACAATTGGCCAACAGCCAAGGGCTGCAATTGAAATTCACTGACATACGGCCCGGATGGGTGCGCACTCCGCTGATAGAGAAGGATAGGCAATACATGATGTGCATGAGCGCGGACAAAGCGGCCGACGGCGTAGTCAAGGCTATGCAAAGGCAAAAGCGCTCCACTTACCTTGATTGCCGCTGGCGCATGGTGGCGGCTCTGATGAGGGCGGTGCCGCAGCCTGTGTGGAAGCGACTGAACATCCCACTATACAAATAATCGCCGCCAACCTGGGGATTGACGAAAAACGTTTTTAAGTTTCTAATAGTATGAATATAATTTTTCATTTGCAACACAAAGTTACTTAATCTTGGGGAGACTTCGGTCTCCTTTTTTTGTGTTGCAAGCTGAATCACGATGAAAAAGTTACCTACTTCGATGGTGCGCTCAACGGGGGCTTGCTCAGCCCCCGTTGAGCGCGGCCTTCCCCTGAGGAGGAGTGAGGAGAATAGCCGTTGCACTTCTTATTGGAAACTTTGCGTTTAAAAAAAATTCAATATTTTCCAATAAGGGTTGTGCATGTAAAAATAAAGCTGTAACTTTGTGGGTGAAGACCGTCACCGCAGAAGCCCCGGTATGGGACAATGCGGGTGGGCGGCAGACATACTAATAAGCGTTTATCCGCGCTGATTCTTGGCTGCTTGAAATTCTCGCAAAATTTCGTGTCAAAGTCAGGGATTGAGCAACGGTAGATGCCCGTGGATATGTAAACAATGCATTTGGGCGCTGTCTCGTGAGAGATGACGCTGAGTGATATGGTTGCATATACGAGCGTGGGCTTCTGCGTTGCCGTCCGACTTTGACAGGGCAATGCGAGAAGCCTCAAGCAGTAGGATGGCAACCGATACAGATTCCTACGCTTTTTCGTATGCATATTAAATAGATAAGCGATAAAGGCATATGCTTTTGAGGTGAAAAAATCTGTAAAAATTTAACCATATATGAGAAAAATCATTTCAATCATTTTTGTGGCGTTAGTCTTTAACGTTGCCTGTGGTCTTAACAAAGACTCAATATACCCATTTAACGAGAATGGGTTATGGGGCCTAAAAATTAATGGGGAGGTATGTTTGCTTCCCGGATTTGACAATCTTGAAAAAGTATTTGACATCAATTTGTTCATATATACACAAAATGGACGAAAAGGAATAATTTCGCCCTTCGGTGTAGTCTTTTCAGAAGAGCAAGCCGATTCTATCATTTCAGTGGGCACACAAATAATCCGATTTATAAAAGACTCAAAAAACTACGCAGCTTTTATTGATGATAAAAACGGAATAGTTGGTAAACCTTTCCGATTGGACTCAATTAATTTTTGGGGCGACAGATTGATTACATATACAGTAGATGATACTCAGGGTGTCCGCCTCATAGGAGATACGGTCGACATAATTGTTCCCGGGCAATATAAGAAAATAATAGGTGGGTGGGAGTTTATGCCCATGGAAGAACATGTGTATGGAGCATATTTCAAAGAATCTTATATTATAGCAGAGGATAATCAAAATGAGATCCACATATTTGATACATATTATAAAAAAGAAGATGTCTCACCTTTTTTCTCTTTTTCCAACTTGGGAGGCAATTCAAAAAAGGTGGCTGAAGGGAAGGAGCCTCTTGAAAAATTATGGATTAAAACTGAGTCTTGGAAAATTAGAGACAAAATTGATAAAGAATATCGTAAATCAGCCAAGAATAACGGACCAAAAGGAGTAAATACCGGGTGGGGAAATTTTTCCTCAAAAGGTAAAAGCCTTTCTGTTGACTCTATTAAAGATGAAGATATAATGGATCAAATAGCAATAGGGGATTATAATGGTGTTATCACTTCATTTGGGACTATAACTATTCCCATAAAGTATAATTCAACTGGTGATTTAAAAAAACGCGACCCGTCAAATCCATATTCAATATATTTTGAAGTATCCGAACAGATGTCTGCAGATAAGCCTAAGCGTCACGATAGACCTTGGATACACTTTCCGAACTCAGATGTTGATTTTGAGATTTCCAGGAAAGAATATGCAGAAAAGACGCAGTATTACAAAGAGTACCTCGCAGTGTGGGAAATGTTGTATGACTATATAAAGGAAATCGGAATGGAGGACGATCCTATTTATAAAGAAGTGGCGAAAGATGTATCTAAATGCAGAGACTTATACGATGAGAATGAAAGAAAATTGGATAGTTACAATCGTATTGCATCAATAACCAATTCGCTTAACTCTTTTGCCAATAATCTTTATAATATTGCGTCAAGCATGCAATCAGGCTCCTACAATTTGAATTCTTATAATTCTTATAATTCCTCCTCTATTCCCGCCTCCAACACAAATGGGGGCAAGGATTATCAAGGTGAATACAATCGATGGGCGCAAAGGGCTGAAGCTAACTATAATTCCATAACAAGATATTCAAATACAAATAAAGCGGGAAAGAAAACATCTGGCAGCGCGGCTGGGAGTTCGTCTCCGGCTACTTACTCTCAGCAGAAAAAATCATATCGAACCGCACAGCATGAGATGGCGCGCATAGCGCGTGAAGCCTCTAATGCAGGGGTGTCAATTGTGAGATCGGAATACGAGATGCTTACAATATCATACTGATAAAAAGGGATATCCCCACAAATAAAAAGCCACCTTTGATGGTGGCTTTTTATTTGTGGGGATGAGTTTTATCCGAAGATTAGGCCGAGAATCCAGCTGACTAGGGAGAAGATTATGCTGTAGAGGAGGGCTGACCAGAAGCCGCTGACTTGGAAGCTGTCAAGGAGCCAGCTTGCCAGAAGGATTATTACGGCGTTGATGACCAGCAGGAACAATCCGAGGGTCAGCACTGTCACAGGTATGGAGATGAACTGCAGGATGGGCTTGACGAAAACGTCGAGCAGGCCGAGGACCAAGGCCAGAAGGATAGCGGCCCAATAAGAAGTAATGTTTACGCCCGGGGTAAGCTTTGCCGCCAGGAAGGCTGCCAACGCGGTGAGCAGCAGTTGGAGTAAGAACATCATATCATTGAAATTTATATTAAGCTATTTATCAAACAATCTCAAGGGAGGAAATGTTTCAGACGGGCATTCCGTTGCCTGTCTTGACGATTCCTTTTTTTTCCGCTTGGGGCAATCATTTTGCTTGCTAGATGGCCGTATATCGGGGAATTTGACGTAACTTTGCGCATAGCTTGGAATTAACCGCAAACATAATCTACAACCATACATTATCATGAACAAAATAGCTGTCTTTTCTTTGGCGTTGGCCGCGTCAGCGTCAATGCGTGGCGAAGTCATAGACGTAAAGCGAGTTGCCTACGCCGGGCCATTCGAGATTGTAGCTCCCGCGCAACTTGGGAGGCCTTTGCCAGCAGGGATGGACAAGAAAGAGGACTTGGCCATTTATCCCTCCGCCGCATACGAGACAATCACGCTAGATTCCATCGCGCCGGGCTGCGAAGAGGCCGAGGCCGCGCATGTGATCTCGTTTGATGTGGACGCAAGGCGCTACACCGGCGCGAAGCTGATTGTGGAAGGGCTGGAGAACGTTGAGGCGACTCTTGACGGAGAAAAGCTCTCGGATATCAGCATGAAGCTTTCGCCGGCCACGCACCGCATAGAAGTGAAATATGCGTCAAGGCCCTCCACGCGGCAGAAAATATCCATAAGGATTGACGCGGAAAAGGATGGCGCCATTTCGCTGCCTGAGGACGGCACGCGCATGATGACCCTTTCCGACATTATGTACGGCACGCGCATATCCGGCGCCTCCATTTCGCCATCCGGCAGATATATATTGGAGCGCAAGCAGGATGTGGACGAGAAGGGGCAAACGCGCAGTAGCGTTGTGCTCTATGACCTAAAGGCCAAGGGCGGCATGCAGAGCCGCGCGATAGGCGAGCAGGCGCGGTGGATGCCCAAATCCGACCTGATGTATGCCGTGCGCGAGGACTATGAACACAAAAGGTACTTGGTGACGATAGACCCGGCCACCGGGAGCGAAGCCATACTCTTCGAAAAGCTGCCTGAAGGGGCGTTTGAAGTATTGCCTACGGAGGACGCCTTGATATTCACCCTCGTAAGGGAAGGGCAAAAGGAAGATCCGAACGTGTACCAGGTACTTGAGCCGGACGACCGCCAGCCGGGCTGGCGCGACAGGTATTATCCCGCCCTGTACCGCAACGGCGTACTTTCTCCGATAACCACAGGCGTTGACAACGCTTATCTTCTCGATGTTTCCGACGATGGGCGAAAGGCTTTGGTTATGTCCTCGCATACAGGATTTGGAGTGGGCGAGAGTGGACAGCCTGTGCTCCGCCCCACCACGCTCAGCACCCTCACGCTGATTGACCTTAATACCTTCAAGGCGGACACATTGGTGGTTGACGACGGTTTTATCACCGGCGGAGCGTTGTCGCCCGATGCATCGAAGGTGTTGGTGAAAGGGACGCCCGAGGCATTCTCGCGCATAGGATGCACGCTGCCTGACTCTGTGACGCCGAGCATGGTGCAGCAAGAGCTTTTCATTGTGGATGCCAACACCAAGGAGGTGACTCCAATGTCGCGGGAGTTTAATCCGAATCCGGAGGAAATAGCTTGGGGGAAATATGACGGGAAAATATATTTCAGGGCGGAAAACAGGGACATGTACACCCTCTATTCGCTTGACCCCGCCACAGGCAAATACGCGGAAATAGAGATACCCGAAAACATCATCAAGGGATTTGACCTGAGCCGCGGCAACGGGGGAATGGCCGTGTGGGCGCAGAGCGACAGCAACCCCGACCGCCTTTATTTCCTTGACGGCAAAAAAGGGGCGTCGGCCAAGCTTCTTGACTCGCCGTCGGAATCGCGGTTGGCCAACGTGCGGCTGGCGAAATGCATTGACTACAACTTCACCAACAGCATAGGCGACACGATATATGGGCGCTATTATTTGCCCGACAACTTCGACCCGGCTAAGAAATATCCGATGATTGTGAACTATTACGGTGGATGCAGCCCCACGCAGCGGTCGTTTGAGACGCGCTATCCATGGCATCTTTACGCGCAGATGGGGTATGTGGTGTATGTGCTGAATCCAAGCGGAGCCACAGGCTTTGGCCAGGAGTTCTCCAGCCGGCACGTGAGCACGGCCGGCGAGGGAGTGGCGCGCGACATCATCGAGGGCACGCGGAAATTCATAGCCGACCATGACTTTGTGGACGGCGGCAAAGTGGGGTGCATCGGAGCCAGCTACGGCGGATTCATGACCATGTACCTGCAGACAGTGACCGACCTCTTTGCGGCGGCCATTTCGCACGCCGGCATCAGCGACCACACCTCCTATTGGGGGGAAGGCTACTGGGGCTACAGCTACAGCGAGACGTCGATGGGCAATGACTTGCCCTGGACCGCGACAGACCTTTACGTGAAGCAAAGCCCGCTGTACAGGGCCGACAAAGTGAAGACGCCGATTCTTTTCCTGCACGGGGATGAGGACACGAACGTGCCGCCGGGCGAAAGCATACAAATGTTTACGGCCCTGAAGCTCCTTGGCGTTCCCACGGCGCTGGTGGAGGTGAAGGGGCAGAACCACCATATCACCGAGTACGGGAAACGCCAGAAGTGGCAAGACACCATCTTCGCATGGTTTGCCCGTTATCTTCAGGATGATCCCTCTTGGTGGGACGCAATGTATCCCGCCAAAGGCTACTAAGCATTATTCTACAGTGACGGACTTGGCCAAATTCCTTGGGCGGTCCACATCTTTGCCCTTGCCGACGGCAATGTAATACGCCATCAGCTGCAGCGGGATGGATGCCACAATCGGGGTAAGGCATTCGGGCACCCGCGGAATTTCGATGCAGTAATCCGCAATGTCAGCAATGGCCTTGTTGCCCTCGCTTACGATGGCCACAACAGCGCCGCCGCGGCTCTTCACCTGGCGCACATTTGATATGATTTTGTCGTAAAGCGAATCATTCGGGGCTATGATCACTGAAGGCATTTCATGGTCAATCAAGGCGATTGGCCCATGCTTCATTTCCGCAGCCGGATACCCTTCGGCATGGATGTAGGAAATTTCCTTAAGCTTTAGCGCGCCTTCGAGGGCAGTGGGGTAATTGTATCCGCGGCCAAGGTAAAGGAAATTGTGCGCGTAAGTGAAAATCCTTGAGATGTCGTGCACCTTTTCATCGCATTTAAGGGTCTCCTCGATGATTTGGGGCATTTCCCAAAGGGCGGTAGCCACAGCCTGCACGGCGGCCTTGTCTACCGTGCCGCGGAGCTGCCCTATGGCCAGGGCCAGCATCGCCAGTACCGTGACCTGGCCTGTAAAGGCCTTGGTTGAGGCCACGCCAATTTCAGGGCCAACGTGGATGTAGGTGCCGGCGTCGGTGTTGCGCGGAATCGAGGCTCCCACAACGTTGGTGACGCCATAGACGAATGCGCCTTTGGCGCGGGCAAGCTGAATGGCGGCGAGGGTGTCGGCCGTTTCGCCGGACTGTGAAATGGCTATGACGATATCCTTGTCGTTTACAAATGGATTGCCATATCGATATTCAGAGGCGTACTCTACGGATACGGGAATGTGGCAAAACTCCTGCAGAAGGCGCTTTCCGATTAGGGCGGCGTGCCAAGAGGTGCCGCAGGCGATTAGGGTGATTCTTTCGGCCTGCAAGAATTTGTCGCGGTGCATCTCCACGCCGGAGAGGACGATGCGCGAGCGGTCACGGGTGATTCTGCCACGCAGGCAATCGCGCAGCGTTTGGGGCTGTTCGCAAATCTCCTTGTGCATGAAGGTGTCGTATCCGCCCTTTTCCAGCTGCGCCAGCGAAAGCTTGAGCTGCTGGATGTCAACCTTTCCAGGCTCATTTGACTCAATGGAGGCGATATTGATTTTGCCGTCACGGTGGATTTCGGCTATCTCATTGTCTTTTAGGTAAATGACCTTGTCGGTGTAGCCTACGATTGGAGTGGCGTCAGAGGCTACGAATGTTTCGCCTTGTCCAACGCCAATCACCAAAGGCGAACTTTTGCGTGCCACAACCATAAGGTCGGGATTGCCCTTCTCGACTACGGCGATTGCGTATGCGCCCTCCACTTGGAGCAAGGCTTCGCGCACAGCCTCGGTAAGCGAGCATTGGTTGGCGTCCTTTACGTATTCAATAAGCTGGGTGAGCACTTCAGTGTCGGTCTCCGACTTGAAGTCGAATCCATGCACAGTGAGCGCCTGCTTTAGGAGGGCGTAATTTTCGATGGTGCCGTTATGCACCAAGGCAATGTTGCCGCTCTGGCTCACGTGGGGATGGGCGTTTATGTCGTTAGGCTCGCCGTGCGTGGCCCACCTGGTGTGGGCTATTCCCAATATGCCGGAAGTGGCGCCGGAGGCGGCGGCAGTCTGTTCCAGATTGGCCACCATGCCCTTTGCCTTGCAAACCTTAAGATCGCCGCTCTCGTCCTCGAGCGCCACTCCGGCGCTGTCGTAGCCGCGGTATTCAAGGCGCTTGAGGCCTTGAATCAAAATATCGAACGCAGAATTAGAACCTACGTATCCTACTATTCCACACATAAATAGTCAAACAGAATAATGTACCTAAAATAAATGAATCATAACGTGGAGCATGTGATTAACTCCAATTATGTCGCAAAATTACTAAAAAATCGGATAAACCGCAATAAAATTTCTCAAAAAGAGAGCGTGACGCCTTTCGCGCCGCGCTCTCTTCGCTATTTATAAAATCATCTTCAAACTCAGAATTTAAAAACCTGCGCCTGCTGGTACTGGTAGGGCTGCTGCACTTGATACTGGGGAACAGCCTGCTGAACTTGCTGGTATTGGGGAGCCGCCTGCTGCACTTGCTGGTACTGCTGAGGCGCAGCTTGCTGGTACTGCTGGGGAGCTGCCTGCTGAACCTGCTGGTACTGGGGCGCAGCTTGCTGGTACTGCTGGGGCGCTGCCTGCTGAACCTGCTGGTACTGGGAAGCCGCCTGCTGGTACTGCTGGGGAGCTGCTTGCTGCATCTGCTGGGGAACAGCCTGCTGGTACTGCTGCTGAGGAACGGCTTGCTGGTACTGCACTTGCTGAACCGGCTGTTGAGGCACGGCTTGATATTGTGCGGCTGCGGCGGGGGCTGCCTGTGGCTGAACCGTAGGCTGCTGCTCAGGCACGATCACTGCGGTAGCCGCGCCGGAATTTTCAAGTTCGAAAGGCATATTGATGGTGGGGCATCCGTCCTCGTTCATCACAATCCATACCCTGTTGGCGCCCGGCATGAGGTTGGCCACCTTGAATTGGTACTTTGTTTCAGTGATTTTGCTGGAGCTCCAGGTGATGGGGCTCATAGGAGCCTCGGGCACAATTTGCACGTTGATGGGGTAATCGGCGCCGTCGGGCTGGTCCTTCTCAACGTTGACCACGAACTGCACGTTTCCGTATGCGTCAAGGGCATTGTCGGGGTCAGCGTCGATGGTCATAATGTAATTCTTTACATACCAGGCATTGGCCACTACATTTTGGCTTGACTGCTTTTCGCCTCCGATAATTACGTCGATCGGGTAAGTGATCTCAGTCACTTGGTCGGTGATTGTGGGCGGTATGCGCAGGGTTACGGGATATGATACGCGGGTAATGCCGGAAGCGGTCTTTTCGGTGCGGTCAAATTCGTCAATGGTCATAAGCGAGGCCATGGAATCGGGGACCGATACGGCGAACTCAGCTGCGCTTACGCCGGCGGGAAGGTCCACGATGAGCTCGGCTTTTGCCTTGGCGTGGCGGAAGGCGATATTGTCTTCATCGTTTGCGCCGCGGAGCACGAAGTCATAATTCACGGGAGCCACGTAAGTAAGGATGCCCCATTTTCCGGCTTCCTTGACGGCCGCATAGTCGCCAAACATCGACCCGTAGGCCTCGAATTTGCCCGAAGGGATGGCAGAGCCCTTGTATTTGAGGACGCTGTGGATTGAATCCACCTCTGCCAGGGAGAAATTGCTGGCGGGAAGGGTTGATTCTTTCACGGCGGCTTCGGCCTTTGCCTCTTCGGCCTGCTCAGGAGCGGAGAACTCAATGCGTACGTCGCCGCTGACAATCTTATCGGGCACAAATTCCTTCGTGAAAATCATTGTGACGGTGCGCTTGGGATCCATATGTCCGCGGAAGGTGTAGACGCCGGTCTTTCCGAAGTTCTTGAGGTCGTTGACAGTGCGCTCGGTGAGCGAGGGCTGGCTCCCTTCGATGATCATGTCTTCAAAAGCGCCCTTTGATGAATCGAACCAGTAGAGCTTGTCGCCGATAACTGCCACACCGCGTCCGTCGGGAGCAACGCTGGAGAGGAATTTGAGGTCGTCGCGGTCAAAATTCTTGCCGTTGATCGAATAGCTCACCTCGCTGCCCAGGCTGCTGTAGGCGTAATAAGGGTCTTTCTTTTTGTCGGGCTGAGCGTATGCCTGATACATAGCATAGCCGTGGGAGTAGGGGAATGCTCGGATTACGCCCTGCGGCATATCGTGGCGATTGCCCTCGGTATCGACAGTGCCGTAGGCCCCATTGACGTCGTACATCAGAAGGCCATCCTTGAAGGCGGCGTCGCCGATGGGCTTCACGGCGGGCAGGTCAAACTTCTTTCCGTCTGCGTTTACGAAGCCGGTGATCATGCCCTTGTCGTCCAGGAGGATGATGTTGCCTTCGGCGTCGGTGGCGGCATCGCCCTTTGTTTCAAAGATTTTCTCGCCGTTGAGCGAATAGAACACGGTGGATTCGGCATCCTTGGCTTGGATGATTGAATTGTTGCAAACCAGGCTGATGCTCTCATAAACGGGATCAACTACCCATTTCGTTGTCTGCGCCGCGGCTATCGCCGGGGAGACTGCGATTGCGGCAAGCGCAATGCTGAGTGAATGTGTGGATTTCATAGTCAAAACAGTGTGTGTTGTACGTGTGTTGTGTATGTGTTTATTAATAAAACCCCAAAAGGGCGAATTTTGTTGAGGGGAGCCCAAGCTAAATAATGTAAACACCCGCGACGCATTGCAAACAGCCCCATATTTTGGGCGATGATAAATGAATGACATTAGTTTAAACGTAAATATGGGATAATGAGTTGGGGAAATGGAAAAATATTTTCATCTTCGCCAAACAATAGATGAAATAATAGATATTGTCCAAATGGATAAAAAAACGCATTGAAGAAGATAAGGGAGTTGTTTTTGAGGATAGCTTCGGAGACGAAGGCTATTTTATATGGATCGCAAGCAATAGATGATGCTAGTGAAGATTCCGACATAGACTTTTTGATTTTGCTTCCCGACAAATACGATGGTGGGGAGTATGTAAGAAAAAACATTTACATATCAGACAAGCTGTATTCTCTTTCATTGGAACTTGGGATTGCCATTTCGCCGTTCATTCTTTTGAAAAAGATGTTTATGAAAGGAAAACACTGTTCACAATCAATGTTATAAATGAGGGCATAGAGCTATGAAAGAAAAACTTATGGAGCATGGGGCAATAAAGATTGAAAAATTTTGTAAATCCCGCAGATTCTACCTGCAAGTGCAAAATTAGGCAATATATTTGAAGAATTCAGC
>JAMPBQ010000001.1:373222-383511 GCA_023666615.1 Clostridium sp.
GCCGGGCGTGCATCCCGCAGCCGCGCTTGCCGTGGTGGCCGCCCCGCTCTCGTCGTAATGCTTGGCCAGCCCAAAGTCGATGAGCACCGGCCCCTTGTCCGACAGCATGATGTTTCCGGGCTTTATGTCCAGGTGCGTTATCTTTTCCTTGTGCAGCATGTCCACGGCGTCGACCACGGGCATCAGCGTCTCCGCCGCCTCCTTCTCTCCCATGGGCCGTCCATTGCGGTCTTCCCGCATTACAGCGTCAAGGTCGCGCCCGCGCACCAGCTCCATAGCTATGTACACAGTGCCGTTGTCGTAAAGCAATTCCCGCACCTTCACGATATTGGCGTGCTTGCCGGCTATCGCCTTCAGCCGCTTCCCTTCATTGACAAAGGCCTTCATCCCCGCTAGCACTTCTTGCTCCACCGGCTCGGAGTATTCCATGCGGGCGCCGCGCCGCGAGCATAGGCTTGGCCTGAAGTATTCCTTCACAGCGGCTTCCCGCCCATCCGCGTCGACGCACATGTAAGTGATGCCAAAGGCTCCCTGCCCCAGCGTCCCGGCCACGGTGTATTTGCCTCCGATCGCCGAACCGGCCTTCAATGCGTTGCCGTCTGTCCTTGCCTGGTCCATCTCAATAATAGTTGATTATGCGTGTTGTGAATTTTTGGCTTTTGGTATTATAACAACAAAGAGGACGGCCTTGCTCACGCCTGGCCGCCCTCTCCACGTTTCAACTATTTATTTATGAGAGCTTTTTAATCTAGTATCACTACTCGAGTTAAAAAGACGAGGGAAATTATGGTTTGTGTTCAATTTCCTTTTTTGCCAAAAGACTCATACAATTCATTAATTATGCGTTCTAAAACCTACGATATTATAACAATCAAAACTCCCAATTTATCACGCCAATACATTTAAAAAATATAAAACAGTGTAAAAATCTATGCGTTAATTGCGCTAAATCCTGCGCGTATCGTGAATTTTCGCTATCTTTGCGCTAAGTTTTTCACTGAAAAGGATACTTTCATGGCCATCGTTAAGCGTCTTTATACTTTCATGCTCCAGCAGTTCTTGCCTCTGCTGACGATGACGTTTTTCATATGCCTGTTCATCGTGCTGATGCAATTCCTTTGGCGATTCCTCGACGATTTGGTCGGCAAGGGCCTCTCGATTTCTGTTATCGGGGAGTTCTTCCTATACGCCGCCGTTTCGGCCGTGCCCACGGCCTTGCCCCTCGCGGTCCTTTTGGCATCTCTGATGACCTTCGGCAATCTTGGCGAGAAGTTTGAGCTCACCGCCCTGAAGGCCGCCGGCATCTCCCTGTTCAGCATCATGAAGCCCCTCATCATATTTATGGTGTTCCTTACGGTGGGCGCCTTCTTGTTCCAAAACTACGCCATCCCCGTGGCGCAGGCGAAGATGTGGACGCTCGTCCTTTCTATGCGCCAAAAGAGCCCGGAGGTGGAGATTCCTGAGCGGTCCTTCTACGACCAGATTCCCGGCATGAACCTTTACGTGGAAAAGAAGAATCCGGAGACGGGCATGCTTTACGACATGATTATCTACGACGTGAGCCGAGGCCTCGACAATACACGCGTGATTCTTGCCGACAGCGGCAAGCTGAATTTCACCGAGGACAAGACGCGCCTTTTCCTCCACCTCTACCGCGGCGAGATGTTTGAGAATCTGAAGGACAACACCATGGGCGCCTCCTCCAGCAATTATCTGCCATTCCGCCGCGAGGGATTCTCCGACAAGCAGATTTATTTCGCCTTCGACATGAATTTCAACCGCATGGACGAAAGCTCGATGCGCAACCAATACATAGGCAAGGACGTGGCTGAGCTCAGCGCCTCTATTGATTCAATAAAGCACATTGTCGACAGCATCGGCGATACGTACGCCTACGATATTGCCCGGCGCCACAACACCACGATTCAGCCACAGCCGATAGCGAAGCCGGGCGCCTTATCCACCGGCCCTATGTTTGGCTCGTACACGCCGCACTCCGCCGAAAAGATTGAGGAGAAGAAAAGCTCTACTCCGCTCCCATCCGCCGAGGATTTGGCTAAGATTGACATTGATTCGGTATTCGCCGGCAATTCCCCCACTCAAGCCCGCCAATTCCTGCAGACTGCGATAAGCAACGCCAACCGCCAGCGCCAGGACTACGAATTTCTCTCTACTATCCTTCTTGAGCAGGCCAAGCTGATGCGCCGGCACGACATTGAGCTGCAGCGAAAGTACACCTATCCTATCGCCTGCCTAATCTTCTTCTTCATCGGCGCCCCGCTGGGCGCCATCATCAAGAAGGGCGGCATCGGCACGCCTTTGGTCATTTCCGTATTCCTGTTCATATTCTATTATATTTTTGACAACATGGGCTATAAGATGGCCCGCGACGGCCGCACAGCCGTATGGGTGGGAATCTGGCTCAGTTCGGCCGTAATGCTGCCTTTGGGAATATTCTTCACCTACAAGGCGGCCGGCGATTCCGCGGTGTTCAATTTCGACGCCTACAAGAATTTCTTCCGCGCCATCACGGGCAAGCGCTACAAACGCTCGCTGTCGCTTAAGGAAGTGGTGATGTTTGAGGTGGAGAAGGAGAAAGCCCTCACCCTCATTTCCAATATCCGCGATGAGGCCTCAGCCCTGATGAAGGCGCCCAAGCACAGCCGCCTGATGTCAATGATTCTGCGCAGAAATGAGTTCAGCGGCCTCGATTCGCTGATCGCCGATGCCGTAGAGCACCTGAGCAACACTCGCGACCATCGGGTTATCGTCCAGCTCAACCGCCTTCCATTCCACGCCCGCCGCTCTGATCTGCCAGAGATTGTATCCGCTTGCGACAATCTCCAGTCTTTGATTGAAAATTCATAATTGATTTTTGTGGCGCTTTGCCACCAATATTAATATATCCAAAATGCCAACCGACAACAGCAAAATACAGCTTGACTCTATCGAAGAGGCCATCGCGGATTTCGCCGAAGGCAAAATGGTGATTGTGGTCGATGATGAAGACCGCGAAAATGAAGGCGACATAATTGTCTCTGCTGAAAAAATCACCCCTGAGCAAGTAAATTTCATGCTTAAGTATGCCCGCGGCGTGCTTTGCGCCCCCATAACGCTATCCCGTTGCGCCGAGCTTGACCTCGCGCCGCAGGTCAACCGTAACACTTCGGTGCTGGGCACCCCCTTCACCGTCACTGTCGACAAGCTTGAGGGATGCACCACCGGAGTTTCCGCCGAGGACCGCTGCGCCACCATTCGCGCCCTGGCTGACCCCGCGTCAACCCCCGCTGCTTTCGGCCGCCCGGGCCACATAAATCCCCTTTACGCTCAGGACCAAGGCGTGCTCAAGCGCTCGGGCCACACTGAGGCAGCGGTTGACCTTGCTCGCCTAGCCGGTCTTTATCCGGCTGCCGCGCTTATGGAAATTATGAGCGACAACGGCGAAATGGCCCGCCTCCCCGAGCTCCGCAAGAAGGCCGACGAATGGGGCATGAAGCTTATATCCATCCGCGACATGATCGCCTACCGCCTGCGCAATGAGCGCCTCGTTGAAATGGGCGTCGAGGTGGATATGCCCACAGTCTACGGCCATTTCCGCCTAATTCCTTTCCGCCAAATAAGCAACGGCCTTGAGCACATTGCCCTAATAAAGGGCGACATTTCCGACGGTGAGCCCGTGCTGCTGCGCGTCCATTCTTCATGCGCCACCGGCGATATCTTCGGCTCTGAGCGCTGCGACTGCGGCCCACAGCTCCATAAAGCAATGCAGATGGTCGAAAAGGAAGGCCGCGGAGCAATTATATATCTCAGCCAAGAAGGCCGCGGAATCGGCCTTATGGAGAAAATTAGGGCATACAAGCTGCAGGAAGAAGGCATGGACACTGTTGAGGCGAACCTCCACCTCGGCCATAAGGCCGACGAGCGCGACTACGGCGTAGGCGCGCAAATCCTGCACATGCTCGGCATCAAAAAAATGCGGCTGATGACCAACAATCCCTGCAAGCGCATCGGCCTCGAGGGCTACGGCCTTGAAATTGTGGAGAACGTCCCAATTGAAGTGCCCCCCACCCCCTACAACCGCTTCTACATGCGCACCAAAAAGCAGCGCATGGGCCACGACCTCCACCAAGTCGACTAACCACACCACCCCCGCCCGACAAGCCTGATTAGCCCAGAGCCTTCAGAGTCCTCAGAGTTCTCAGCCACCCACAAAAAAACGGAGATGCAAAACGCATCTCCGTTTTTTATGATTATGCGGCCTAAGCCCTACATCACTGCAATCTCGCTAAGCCAATTGTAAACGCAGCTTGCAATGCCAAGAAGGATAATGCCCGCTACGGTCACCCATAGGCCCAGGCGCTCGCTGCATGCGCTCTTGAACTTCGGAATCACGCACTCATCCGGGCTGATGAACATTGCCTTCACCACCAGCAGATAATAGTAGAGTGAAATGATCGTGTTTATCAAGGCTATGAGCACAAGCACATAGATGGCCGTCGAGCCCTGCGCAATAGCTCCCGTGAAGATGAAGAACTTCGAGAAGAAGCCCGCAAAAGGCGGGATGCCCGCCAGAGAGAACATTGCCAGCATCATTGCGAACGACAGATGCGGATTTGTCTTGTACAGCCCCTTGTAATCATCCATGCTCAGCTTGCCTGTGGCGTTCTCAATCGCTTGGACCACGCCGAAGGCCGCCAAGTTGGAGAAGATGTACACCAGAATGTAGTACACTAGCGACGCCATGCCTGTGGCGTTGAACGCGATAACGCCAAGCATTATGTAGCCCGCCTGCGATACTGACGAGAATGCAAGGAATCTCTTCATGTTGCGCTGCCGCATCGCGAAGAGGTTGCCCACAGTTATGGTCAGAACAATCAGAGCGTAAAGAATCCACTCCCATGTCTCAGCGTAGATGGTGCCGAAGGCCTGAGCCAGGATCACCAGAAACGCAAAGGCTGCCGAGCCCTTGGAGATTACCGAAAGGTAGGATGTCACCGTCGTGGGAGCGCCTTGGTAAACGTCGGCGGTCCAAAGGTGGAAGGGCACCAAAGATAGCTTGAAGCCAATGCCCGCCATCACAAACACCATTGCGATTATCAAAAGAGGGCTCATCTGTGATGCGATGTTTTGGGCGATGTCGTTGAAGTAGAGCGAACCGGAAAGCCCGTACACGAACGAAAGTCCCATCATGAACACTGCCGAAGAGAACACTGCCGTGAAGATGTACTTGATAGCGGCCTCGCGGCTCTCATAGTGGTCTTTGTCGAGTGCCACCATCGTTGCCAAAGGCAGCGACGCGGTCTCCAGGCCAATGACGAAGAGAAGGAAATGGCGAGCCGATATCATCAAATACATTCCGAAGAGAGTGGCCAATGTCAGCTCAAGGTATTCGCCGCGGCGCTGCTGCATAGGGTCGCTGTCAGCCCACACATATGATTGAATCAGCACAATCACCACGCCTATGTTGAGCACGCTCTTGATAGCGCATACTATAGGTGATGTGGCGTACATGCCCGCAAAGGCCGTCATGTCTCCCGTACCCAGGAGGCAGGGGAAAAAGCCCGCCACGGTGGCCGCAAGCATCAGCACGGTCGTGAACACGGGCAATGCCTTGCCGCTGCGCTGCGGCATAAAGGTATCGTACAAGAAGACGAGGAGGAAGACCACCAACAGGCCAATCTCCTGCTTCATTGCCAAGAATTGTGAATAGTCCATTTTCGTGATAATGATTTGTTAGTTGAGGCCAAGCACGGTGAAGATCTCTGGCGAGAACGTGGCTTTGATTAGGTTTGCGAAGAAGTTGGGGAAACAGCCGATGGCCGCAACGCATACGATGAGCGTAACGGTCGATACGCGCTCCCACCAGGTTGCGTCGGTAAGCTTGCGGTGATGCTCGTCTTGCACCGGCCCAAACAGGAGCTTGCCGACAACGCGCAGGATGTAGACTGCGGTTATCACGATCGAGCAGCATGCCAGGATGGTGAAGAAGCGGTGGAAGGTGTCGCTGTGCGCGAACGAACCAACGAATATCGTCATCTCTGCCACGAAGCCGCTCAAGCCCGGGAGGCCAAGCGATGCCATGCCGGCGATCACATAGCATACCGAGAGGTAAGGCATAATCTGCATCAATCCGCCCATCTTGGTGATGTCGCGGGTGTGGGTCCGGCCGTAAATCATGCCAATCAAGGCGAAGAAGAGCGCTGTCATCAAGCCGTGCGAGAGCATCTGCATGATGGCGCCGGTCATTGCCGTGGTGTTGAGCATGAGGATTGCGAAGAGCACCAGGCCGCAGTGCGACACTGATGAATATGCGTTGATGTACTTGAGGTCAGTCTGAACGCATGCGCTGAAGGCGCCGTACACAACGGAGATGCCCGTTAGGATGAGGAATATCCACGCCAAGTCATTCGCGGCCTGCGGCATCAGGTAGATTGCCACCCTGAAGCAGCCGTAGCCGCCAAGCTTCATAAGCACGCCGGCGTGCAGCATCGACACCGCTGTGGGCGCTGAGGCGTGGCCGTCGGGGCTCCACGTGTGGAACGGGAACATTGCGCCAAGCACGCCGAAGCCAACAAAGGTCATTGGGAAAAGGAAGTACTGCCAGCCGGTGCTGATGGACGCGTTCTGCGCAATCTCAAGCAAGTCCCAAGTGCGCTCTGCCCCTTCGGGTGCGCTGTGGTAGTAAATTCCAATCAAGCCGAGCATCAGGAAGGCGGAGCCGCCCATCAGCATCAGAGTCAGCTTCATTGCCGAATACTCCTTGCGGCCGGACCCCCATACGCCAATCAGTAGGTACATCGGGATGAGGGCAACCTCGTAGAACATGAACATCGTGAACAGGTCTATCGAGATAAAGAAGCCAAACACACCGGTGCTCAAAAGAATCAGCCATAGGAAGAATTCCTTGGGCTGGTCAATCGTCCACGACGCGAACGATCCGGCGAATACGATGATTGAGGACAGAAGTAGCATGGCTATCGAGATGCCGTCTACGCCTACTGCCAAGTTTATGTTGAGCGGCCCAAACCACTCCCAAGAACCGCAATACAGCATGGGAGCGGTGTTGCCTTCCGCCCGCAAGGCCAAGAAATCTACAAGCAAGTAGACTGATAATGCCGTCAAGGCCACTGAGCCTACGACTGCCACAGCGCGTATCTGCTTGATATTCTTGCATAGGGCTAGCCCCGCCAGCATCAGCAAGGGTATCACCACAAAGTAAATCAGTATATTAGAAAACATTGCAAAAACGTAATTTATAGGATTAGCGCAGGGCTGTCATTAAAATACACACATTATGCCTATGGCCGCAAGAAGCAACGCGCCAATCAGATATACCCATACGTACATCTGCAGCTGGCCGCTCTGCAACCCGCGTATCGCGTAAGAGACCTTGTTCGTGACAATCGCGAATGCGTCCATCGTGCCATCGATGATATGGCGGTCAAACCAAGCGATAGGCTTGCAAATCAATCCGAAGATGATCTTGTGGGTGATGAACATGTAGAGCTCATCCCAGTAGAAGCGGTGATAGCACCAGTCCCACAGCGCTGGCAATGCGCGCTTCATTTTGGCGGGAGCCTCGTTTTGGTGGCAGTACATCTTGTATGCAATGAAGATGGCCACTGCGGCGATGCAAACGCTCGAGATTGCTACGGGCAGGTCGATATTAATGTCATAAGGCATGCGGTTCCAGGTCACGAAATGGCCGAAGTGGAGGAAGCCTGCCACGCATGAAACTGCCGCAAGGAATATCAAAGGTATGCGCATCGGCAGCGGAGCCTCGTGGGGCGCGTGGCCGTGATGCACTTCATGCTCCTTCCACCAGAAGATCAGGTAGTACAGGCGGAACATGTAGAATGCGGTCAGGCCGGCCACCATCGACATCCACAGGCCAATGAAGGGATGCCAGTGATAGCATGCGGCCAAAATCTCGTCCTTCGAGAAGAAGCCTGAGAACGGAGGTATGCCCGCAATCGCCAAGCAGCCGATGAGGAATGTCCAGTGGGTGATGGGCATGTATTTGCGCAGGCCGTGCATGGCCGTGTAGTCGTTGCTGTGTACTGCGTGAATCAGCGCACCGGCTCCAAGGAAGAGGAGCGCCTTGAACATGGCGTGAGTGAACATGTGGAACATCGACGCCATATAGCCCAGGCCGTGGTGGCTGACTATGCCCATGCCGTCGCTGGCCACGCCTAGCGAAACCATCATGAACGCAATCTGCGAAATGGTTGAGAACGCTAGCACGCGCTTGATGTCAATCTGGCAGCATGCCACCATCGCCGCATAGAAGGCCGTGATGCCGCCTACGCACACGATAAACAGCGTCGCGTCAAAGTCCAAAAGATAAACCGGGAACATGCGAGCCACAAGGAAAACGCCGGCCACAACCATCGTAGCCGCGTGGATTAGCGCCGATACCGGGGTCGGGCCTTCCATTGCGTCGGGAAGCCAAATGTGCAAAGGCATCATGGCCGACTTGCCCATGCCGCCGGTGAAGATCAGAATCAACGCCCAGGTCAGCGCCGATGCACCCATGAAGGTGGCGCCTCCAAAACTCGTCAGAACGCTGTCAGGATTGCTCGTGAGCGTGATGAAGTCAAATGTCCCGCAGTAGTACGACAGGATAAGGATGCCAATCAAGAAGCCAAGGTCGGCGAAGCGGGTAACGATGAACGCCTTCTTCGATGCCGACACGGCCGTATGCTTGGTGTAGTAGAATCCGATGAGCAGGTATGACGAGGCGCCCACAAGCTCCCAGCCTATGTACATCTGGAAGATGTTTGTGGCCACCACAAGCAGCAGCATCGAGAAGCTGAAGAGATTGAGGAAGGAGTAATAGCGCTGGAAGCCCTTTTCGCCCTCCATGTAGCCCAAGGAATACAAATGCACCATAAAGGATATGGTGGTGATCACCACAAGCATCAGCGCGGAAATCGGGTCAAGCAGGAATCCCAGCTTGATCACGAGCTTGTCTGTGAACTGAAGCCATGTCTCGTTGAAAAGAACCAACTGCAGCCTCTCGCCGATTTCCGACGTATAGGCGGGATCAAAATAGTACGTAAAGGCCGTTGTGTAGGCCAATACAAGGGTGGTGCCCATGCCAAGGCAGCCCAGCCATCCTGCCAGCTTGTGGCTCATCTTCATGCCCAATAGCCCCAAGAGCAGGAACATGAAGAGGGGAATGGCCAAAATAAGTATCGCTAATGTTGTCATGGCCCTTAAAATTTCATTTGGTCAATACCCTGCACATCAACATTCTTCACTGCCCTGAAGATGTTGAGGATGATGGCGATCGCTACGGCGGTCTCCGCTGCGGCTATCGCTATGGCGAAGAGGGTGAAGAACATGCCCTCCATCGCCTCGGGGTAAAGGTAACGGTTGAACAATGCGAAATTGATGTCTACGGCGTTGAGCATCAACTCTAGCGATATCAATATCGCGATCATATTCTTGCGAGTGATGAAGCCGTATACGCCGCAGCAAAACATCACAAGCGTTGGCACTAGCCAATAAATCAGTGTTATTTCCATAAGGCTCAACGTTTGCGGGCTATTACGACGCCACCGATTATACATGCCAACAACAAAATGCTCACTGCCTCAAACGGGAGCAAGTACTGGGCGTGTCCCGTGCCCATTAAGGTCTCTCCCACCTGCTGCATCGTCTGGTCAGCCATTTCCGGCATTCCTGTGGTGCTGATCACTTGCTTCACCAGGCCATACCCCGCTACGCAGAGCATGCCCAAAGCTGCTACAAGTCCTACAGCGTGAGATTTAGAGGTGAGCCTCTCGGCGTTGTCACCGGGCTTCGACGTCAGCAATATCGCGAAGACGAAGAGCACCACAATGCCTCCCGCGTACACCGCTATCTGCACCGCCCCAAGGAATTCATAGCCCAGCATAAAGTAGAGCGCCGCGGCTGCGAAAAGGGTGAACAGGAGATATGTGGCCGCACGCAAGATTTTGCGGGTGGTGACAGCGAGTACCGAGCATGCGATCATCACTAGAGCGATGATCACGTACATAATGATACTTCCTACTGAATCCATATATTGATTGTTTTATTATTTTCAGTGTAAATGGTTGCGCGCCTTCCGGCGCTCTTTGCTTTCTCCAATTCCAAAAATCGGATTCTTACATTTGGCCCTTGGCCTTCAGAGCTGCCTCAATCTTGTCAAGCTTCGCCTGCGCCGCGGCTCTCTCTTCGTCATTGGTGGCGTTGGCCACAGCCTGCCTGGCCTTCTCAATCACGGCCGCTAGCTTGTCATTGACGGCCGGCGCTGCCTTCGC
>JAMPBQ010000001.1:383611-480968 GCA_023666615.1 Clostridium sp.
GCGGACTGCGGGGTTCTGTCGGGGCTGACCGACTTCGGTCCGCGGTGGCTCAGCGCGGGGCTTGGGTCGTGGATGGCGCCGGATCCGCAGGCTGAGAGCTATCCCGGAGTGTCGCCTTATGCTTACTGCGCGGGAAATCCTGTGAGGCATGTGGATCCGACTGGGGAGGATATTTGGACGTTTGACAGGAAGGGTTATCTTGTAGACAAAATAGTTGATGAAAGGACGATTTTCCAGATTCAAAACAATGATGACAACAGCAATCATCAATCTATTGAATTATCATCTAATGCTGTTGAAGATTACTTCAAAAGCAAAACCAAGGATGATCATGGCGTGAGTCTGGATTATGAATGTCTTAAAATCCGTGGCGACAAAGAGTCAACCGCGTTATTTGAATTTTTCGCAAAAAATACAGATGTTGAATGGTCCCAAGCAAAAACCGGCTTTGAAGAAACTGGCCCTAGCTATATCTCAACTTCCCATATGCATGACAAAGAGGCTGGGATGACCCATATGATTAATCATATGCTAATATATGGCTATACAGTAAGAGAGATTAATCATTCTCATCCGGAAAATTCAGCTCCGTCTAAATCAGACCATAACTTTGCTTCAAAATATGGCTTCCTTTTTGAGCCCAATCCTGTCTTTAAGGTTTACCAGCCTAGTGTAAAAACACCGAAAGGCTTTGGAAGATATGTTGAATTCTCTCCAGTTCTGGGAAATGAATTTATTGTTACACCGTTTTAATTTTGAAAAGACGTATGTATAAGATTGGACATTTTTTGTTTTTGTCCCTGATTGTGTCCTGTGTTTGGGGGTGCGGGAGGCGAGGGGCGCCATCGCAGGATGCCATGCGAGATTCCACTGCCGGAATTGATTCAACTATGAGGGCACAAGAATGTGCCGCAATATTGGAGGTTGAAAGTGAGGAGGTTGACGCCTTGACGGCCGACAAAGAGGCGGTTGACGCTTTAGGCGTTGATGACGAGCAAAAGGAAAGGCATGCAGCTGAGATTGGGACGGGAAAAGATAACTATACGTATAGGGAACTGCGACAGGTGGAGTTCAATGTGCCGGATGCGGCGGACTCCATATATTCGGCCTTAAAACAATTCTCTCCCCAGTTCCATGACTGGAATTATTCTTTGAGTGTTGATTCATACTCCCCAAACGAAATATGCTTGATAGGAAGCCAGGCGGAAAGAAACATCGATTTGTTTTTGGAAAAGCACTTTATAGAGAAGATAGGGTTTGTCACAATCCATGGGACGGACTATGATTTGGAAATCTTCCACCGCGGAGCCGATTTCAATGACATAAGCATTGACTCCTTGATTTCGTTCACAGGGAAGCGAAAGAGATTCAAATATAGGACAGATTTGCCTGTTATCGTGGACGGATGCGTTGAATATCATATAGAAATCGCAAAGGATGGACTGAGGCCAATAGAGAAGATTGAGAGCTGGTGAGATAGGATGCGATTTTCTTACCAAAATGACGAACGAGCCGGGATTAGGTATGTGCAGGAGCATTGGTGTTGAGGGGCTTCTGTTTCGCTGCAGCCACAATGACGTGTCTACGAGGTTTATGTTGATGATTGATAGAGACTGGCCCCAGGCTTTGCCTGGGGTTTGCTCACGATTGAGGAGCCTACGGCCTCTCTTTTTTAGGGGGGGGTTAGAAGCGGATTAGGAAGGCGATGAAGCCGGAGTGGGTGTAGCGGTCGGGGATTAGGTCGCGGTCGAATTCGTATTCGGTGCGGCTGAAGGGGTTGCCAGAGTATAGGTAGAAGTTGGTGCAGCGGTAGCCCATTTGGAGGGCTATGGAGCCGAAGTCGAATTCGAGGCCGCCGCGTATTTGCCAGGTGAACCATTTTGCGCCGCGGCTGCCTTCGGCGCCGGGGGATAGGGTTACGCCGGGGTTTGCGAACAGTCGCAGGGAGCTTGTATCGCTGAATTTTACGAGGGCGGGGGATCGGAGCTCTATTGAGGGGGAAAATTTGAATCGCCAAGTGTAGTCGTCAGCGTATGAATAGTGCTCGCAGCCCCAATCGTCGAACCATCGATCGTATAGGTCGCGGTATTCACCGGCCATTCCGAGGGATGCGCGTATGCCGAATGTCGGGACAGGATAGTATGTGAAATTGATGTCGCCTTCGTAGGCGTCTTTGCTGAAGTCCAGGCCGAGGCCTAAGCCGAAATTGTATTTTTCTTGGGCGGGGGATAGGAATGGGATAAGGGCTAGGGTGAGGATTGTGAGGAGCTTTTTCATACGGGACGGTTTTTTTTGATTGTGAAAATTTATGCAAACGCATAGCAAAAGTAAGAATATTTAGCCAATTATTGGCTTAATTATGAGGATTCTATTTGTTATACTATGAAAAGCACGCGAGTTATATAGGATTTTTGACAAAACACACGCAATTCAGAGCCTGCTTAGAAAAGACACGCAACAGCTATGTACGGAATTAGGAAAGCCATATTATCCATATTTATGCTCTCGATGGCGATTTGCCTGAAGGGACAGATGCCGATACGGGTTTTTTCGTTCAAGGGCGTGGCGCCTGATTCGGCTGATGTGGCCAGGGCTGAGAAGCGGCATTTTTTCCGGGCGGCCGGAGAAGTGGTGGGCTTCAACACGGGGCTTTGGGCTTTTGATCGGTATGTGCAGAAGGGCGACTGGTCTTATATCAGCTTCAATACGATAAAGGAGAATTTCAAGCACGGGTTCATCTGGGACAATGACAATCTGGGCACGAATATGTTTTTGCACCCTTACAACGGCAATCTGTACTACAACGCGGCTCGGTCCAATGGGTTCAACTATTGGCAGTCTGGCATGTTTGCGATAGCGGGGAGCGCGATGTGGGAGCTTTTCATGGAGTGCGAGTATCCGTCGACGAACGATGTGATCGCCACTCCGATAGGGGGGATGTGCATAGGAGAGGTTTGCTACAGGGCTTCTGACGCGCTGATAGACGACAGGACTACGGGCCTGAGCCGCGCGGGCAGGGAGATTGGGGTGTTCTTGATTTCGCCGATGCGCGGGCTGACGCGCGTGCTGACGGGGGATGCGTGGAAGCATAGGCTGACGCCGGGGCGGCAATTTGGGCTGCCTGACATAGCGCTGGAACTGTCGGTGGGAGCGAATGTGCTTGATTTCCAACATGACGACGCCAAGACGAGGATGGGAGGCGTGGTGAATTTGAATATTGAGTATGGCGACCGGTTTGAGCTGGAGAGCGCCAAGCCGTATGACTATTTCACGATTGCGGCATCGCTGGGGATGATGCCGGGACAGCCACTGCTGCGGCATTTTGAGATAAGGGGTCGCTTGCTGGCGCGTGAATTTCTGGAGGAGCGGGACCAGCATTTGAGCGTTGGGCTGTTCCAGCATTTTGATTTTTATGATTCGGACAGCATCAAGGGCGGTGCGGTGCCTTATAAGCTGGGGATTCCGGCATCGTTTGGCGCGGGCGTTTATTTCAGGGATGTGGAGAGGCGGAAGTTGGTGTTGGACGCCTATGCGCATGCCAACGCGGTGCTGCTGGGCGGCGTGGCGTCGGACCATTATCGGCTGGACGAGAGGAATTACAATCTGGCGGCGGGGTTTTCGCTGAAGTTTGGGATGAATCTGGTGTTTGACCAGGACAAGTGGAGCGTATCGGCCAAGCATGAGTATTATCGGCTGTTTACGTGGAAGGGGTATGCGCCGGATGTCAATCTTGAGAAGACGAATTTCAGGACGCTCAACGCGATGGGGGATGATTCGGTGGCGTCGTTCGGCGTGACTACGCTGAGGGGGGATTTCAGGGTGGCTAAGAATACTTACATTACGCTTAATCTGGAGCATTATTATCGGTCGACGCATTATAGGTATTTTCCGCATGTGAAGTCGACGACGCTTGCGGCGCAGCTGATGCTTACGCTGAAGATGTAGGGTGGGGGGCTTGAGCAGAGCTCAAGAACTCAACGAAGGATTTTGATTTTTTGGGCGGGGCATAAAAAAATTATTCGTCATCACGACGAATAATCTTCTTACCTTAAATCTAATACCATGAAAAACTGTTGCAAAGTTATAGTTTTTATGTTATATAACATAATTTTTGGGCAAAAATTTTGAGGGTTTAGCGTTATTTAGCTATGGAGGTGGGATTTTGCCTTGATTTTTTGGGGGATGAGGGTGTGCCTACGGCTTCAGGGCGGGGCGAGCGGAGCTCGCTAACTCAACGAAACATGCGCGGGATGGAAGGCGGCGGGATGGGGCGGCGGATGCACCTTGGGTGCATCCCTACGGGTTGGGGGGCGGCTTTTTTGAACATTTGATGTGGGCTGGGGCGGCGGATGCACCTTGGGTGCATCCCTACGGGTTGGGGGGGCGGCTTTTTTGAACATTTGATGTGGGCTGGGGCGGCGGATGCACCTTGGGTGCATCCCTACGGGTTGGGTGCGGGGCGGCATTTTTTGAACTTTTGATGGGGCTGGGGCGGCGGATGCACCTTGGGTGCATCCCTACGGGTTGGGGCGGGGCGGCTTTTTTTGAACTTTTGATGTGGACTGGGCGTTTTTTATCTGAAATATTGGATATGTTGATTGGAGGGCTTGATGAATCATGGGGAATCATGAAGAATCATGTTTTTTCTTGATTTGGATTTTTGGAATTAATGAATAAAGATTAGAGATATGAGGAAGATAGGAATTTTTTACGGGTCGACAGCCGGGTATACGGCAGATGTGGCCAACCGAATCGCCAAGGCTCTTGGCGTGGAGATGAAGGATGTGCATGACGTTGCCAACACTGAGCCATCGAAGCTGGGCGATTACGATGTGATCGTGCTGGGGTCGAGCACTTGGGGCAATGGCGATCTTCAGGAGAACTGGGAGGATTTTATCCAGGGCGCTGAGGCGATGTACCTGAAGGGGAAGAAGATTGCGATATTCGGCCTTGGGGATGAGAATTTCAGCGATACTTTCTGCGCGGCCATGGGCGAGATTTACCGCCGCATGCAGGGCACAGAGGCAGAGTTCATCGCGCCGTTTAACGCCGACGGGTATGACTACAGCGAATGCGGGGCCATTGTGGACGGCGTTTGCGTGGGGCTGGTGCTAGACGAGGTAAACCATGCCGACCTGACTGACGGCCGCATAGCGGAATGGGTGAAGGAGATTTAGGCTATTTGCCGCATAGCGAAGCGGGTCAAGGAAACAGGCAGCGGGCCTGGCGAAGGAGATTTAGGCTTTAGGCAGCTCGATGCGGAAGGTTGTGCCTTGGCCCGGGGCTGAATGCTTGACGAAGATTCGGCCTTTGTGGTATTCTTCGATGATTCTCTTGGCGAGGGTGAGGCCCAGGCCCCAGCCCCGCTTTTTTGTGGTGAAGCCGGGTTTGAACACGTTGTTGAAGTTCTTTCGAGAAATGCCCTTTCCCGTGTCGGAGACTTCGATAACGTTAGTGTCCTTGTCGATGAAAGTGCGCACTGTGATGGAGCCGTTGCCCTCCATGGCGTCGACGGCGTTTTTGATGAGGTTTTCCATTACCCACTCGAAAAGTGGCTCGCAGGCCATTGACATCATTTTGCCGGGGATGGCGTCGACGGAGAGGGAGATGCGGCCCGAGATGCGAGTGGACATGTATGCGGCGGCCCGCCGAGCAGTATCGTTTATGTCGGCCGGGGCCATTTGTGGGACGGATCCGATTTTAGAGAACCGAGAGGCGATTGTGCTGAGGCGGCGGACGTCCTTGTTCATTTCGCCTACAGTCTCGGCGTCAACGCCCATATCGGGAAGGAGCTCTACCCAGGCCATCAGGGATGAAATGGGGGTGCCCAGCTGGTGTGCCGTTTCCTTTGAGAGGCCAACCCATACTTTGTTTTGCTCGGCTTTTTTAGAGGATAGGACGCCGAAGTAGACGATGGCGATGAAGGCTATCATCACGGCGAGCTGTATGTAGGGGTAATAACTGAGGCGGCGGAGGAGGGTTGAATCTTCGTAATAGAGGTGCTGGTCAAGGCCGGGGGCTATGCTTATGTCAATGACGTTGGTGGAAGATGAGGCCAGGGAACGGAGCTTGTCCTTGAGGAACTTTTCATTGCGAGGGGAAAGGGAGAGCGGGTCGTCGACCTCTTCGGGGAGATTGAAATTACGGAACTGCAGGATGTTGCCGCTGTCATCGGTTAGGAGGACGGGTATTGTGGTGTTTCGCTCGATGATGCTGAGGAGAAAATCAATGTCTGCGTTGATAGAGGCAGCGGAGGCGGAGGCGTCCATTGTTGTGGCGGCAACGATTTCCTTTGTGGCGTCGGCCCAAATTTCCATTCGCTGCCGCTCCTGGACGGCAAGGTCGTCGATTAGGCTGTCGCTGGCGTAAAGGAAAAATGCCACGACGCAGCCGGCGGCGATTATGAAAGCCGCTCGGCCGTGATGGCGGAGATTTTCAAAAGCAGTCCTGAGGGATTTCATGCTTTAAATAACGCAAATAGGCGTGCAATATTGCCTGGGGGAGCGCATAAGTTTTTCAAGATAACGGTGCCTTTTCGGAAAAAAGCAGTAACTTTACGCAAAGTTTTCAAATAAGGGTGCGATGAAGATATTTCCAGGTTTAATTATTTTGATATTTGGCCTTTTGGCCGCCGCGTGCGGCCGTGGGCGGGAAGATGCGGCATTGGCTGACATCAGCGGGGTGTTTGAGCATGCGGAAAATCCGTGGGCGGCGGGGTCGGACTCGATGCCGGACAAGGATTGCGCAAAGCTCAAGACAAGGCCGATAGGGGGAACGCTAGGGAGGGTGTTCAACGACAGCAACCATGTGCATCTGGGGGCGGCGATGGAGCTTGGGTTTACGCCCATTGAGGATCCGCACACAGCATGGTATTTGCTGCGGCCGATCGAAGAGGTGAAATCCTGCCGAGAATACTATGTGGATTCTCTGACGCATTCTTACCCTTACCTGGTGCCTGAGGCGGCAGAGCTTTTGAAGGAGATAGGGAGGAGGTTCAACGATACGCTTGAGGCTCGGGGCGGGGGGAATTACCGGATAAAGGTGACGAGCGTGACGCGCAGCCGGCTGTCGGTGGGGAAGCTGAGGCGGGTGAACCGGAATGCGACGGAGGCGTCGGCCCACCAGTATGGAACGACGTTTGACATAAGCTATCTGAAGTTTGCGCATGATGGGGGCGGGGTGAACCGGACGCAGGAGGACTTGAAGAATCTGCTGGCGGAGGTGCTGAATGATTTGCGCAATGAGGGGAGGTGCTATGTGAAGCATGAGCGGAAGCAATCCTGCTTTCACATTACGGCTAGGACAATGTACAATTCATAATGCACAATTCATAATGCACAATTCATAATGCATAATTTTAATTTTTTTATTTTTATGATGAAGGAGATTTTAGAAGGATATTTGAGGAGGACGGGATTTGAGGCGGCAAGGCCGAAGGCGGCGCTGATAGACATGGATGGGACGCTCTATGATTCGATGCCGCACCACGCGGACGCCTGGAAGCGCGTGGCTGATGAGGAAGGGATTGAGGCCGACCGTGATGAATTTTTCCTCTATGAGGGGCGCACGGGGGCGTCGACAATCAATTTGCTTTTCAACCGAGCCTTTGGTCGAGACGCCACTGAAGAGGACGTGAAGAGGCTGTACGGACGCAAGTGCGAGCTCTTCAAGGCAATGCCGGCCGTGAAGGCGATGCCCGGCGCGAGGGAGATGCTTGAGATATTCAGGCATGACGGGATAAAGAGGGTGCTTGTGACCGGGTCGGGTCAGTCGTCGCTCTTGTCGAGGCTGGATGAGGATTATCCCGGGGCGTTCAGGGAGGAGCTGAGGATCACGGCGGCGAACACCAAGCGCGGGAAGCCTTTCCCTGATCCTTATCTGAACGCGATGGAGATGGCCGGAGCGCAGCCGTGGGAGAGCATAGCGGTAGAGAACGCACCGCTGGGAGTGGAGTCGGCGTCGAAGGCCGGAGCGTTTACGATAGCTGTGTCGACGGGTCCAATTCCGGCACAGGCGCTAAAGGAGGCCGGGGCGGATGTCGTGTATGGGTCGATGGAGGAGTGCGCCAGGCGGCTGCAGGAGCTTATTTTGGCTATGTATGGCATTTGGTGAGAATTGAACCACGGATTTTTTGATAATTAAAGGGTTTACCACGGATTTCACGGATTACACGGATTTTTTTTGATAATTAAGGAGTTTGCCACGGATTTTTGATTTTGCTATGGGACAGGATATATTTTATACGAATAGGGTTGTTGAGGCGGTGGATAGGATTGTGGAGGGGCTTGGGAGCCCCGGGGCGTACATTGTGACTGATGCGAATACGGCAACGCTGGCTTTGCCTTTGTTGATGGAGGGGTGCAGGACGCTTAGGGATGCAAAGACTATTTCTATAGCTGCCGGCGATGCGAATAAGGGGCTGGAGAGCGCAAGCAGGATTTGGGAATGGCTTTCGCGGAACGGGGCTACGCGGAAGAGCCTGGTGATAAACCTTGGCGGGGGAATGGTGACGGATTTGGGCGGGTTCGCGGCGGCGACGTTCAAGCGCGGGCTGCGATTCGTGAATGTGCCAACGACGCTGCTAGGCGCTGTCGACGCTGCCGTTGGCGGCAAGACGGGGATAAACCTTGGGGGGCTAAAGAATGAGGTAGGGGCTTTCGCGCCGGCGGAGGCTGTGATTATATCCACTATCTTTTTTACGACGCTTCCGGCGCAGGAGATGAAGTCGGGGTACGCAGAGATGATCAAACACGGTCTTTTGGATGGGCCAAGCGAATTGGCGGCGCTGCTGAAATATGACGTCACGGGGCCATGCGCGGACAATGACAAGCTGCTTTCGCTGATAGAGCGGAGCGTGGGGGTGAAGTCGGCCATAGTGGCCTCCGACCCTAGAGAGGCGGGGCCCCGGAAGGCGCTGAACCTGGGGCACACGATAGGGCATGCGTTTGAGGAGTTTTCTTTATCGGGGATGAAGTCGCCCATTCCACACGGCTATGCTGTGGCGTGGGGATTAGTGGCGGAGCTTGTGCTTTCGCATATGATTTTGAAATTCCCGGCTGACAAGCTGCATGCCGTGGCGGCATACGTGAAGGAGGAATATGGATATTTCGACATAGAATGCGATGATTATCCTGAGCTTTTGCGATTGATGGCGCATGACAAGAAGAACGCCAGCCCGGATGAGATCAACTTTACGCTGCTGCGGGCGCCGGGGGATGCTGTGACGGACTGCACGGTTTCGGTGGGCCAGATCCGCGCCGCGCTGGATATATATAGGGATTTGATTGGATAGGGTATGTGCTCTTGCCACAAACGACCTCTACGAGGCCGATTTGGCGTGCATATATGATATCCCCAGGCCAAGGCCCCAGCCCCAGGCCAAGGCCTGGGGTTTCGTCACAATTGCGGGGCCTACGGCCCCGCGCTTGGGCGGGGATTATTGTCTGGGGTTTTGTCACAATTGCGGGGCCTACGGCCCCGCGCTGTGGTGGATGCTTGGATGATTGGGGAGATTTTTGACGGCGGCGCGATATATCGGGATAATGATTTTAACGGATTATCGTAATATCGTAATATCGTGATATCGTGATATCGTTATATCGTTATATCGTGATGTCGTTATATCGTGATATCGTTATATCGATTTAACGGGATAATGATTTAATGGGATGGGTGGGGGCTATTGCTTGGGGTCGAATCCTCGCTGGCGGAGGGCGTCGAGCATGCGGTAGTTCATCGCCTCGCGATAGTAGCCGATGATGTGCTTTACCCAGTCGTTGTCGGTCTGGTCGCCGGAACGGGTTTCGTTGTAGCGGGTCACAACGGCGTCGTAGTCGATTACGTCTTCGGGAATTTCGTGGTCCTGGCGGTATTCGTTGCGGAAAATGAGGAGGTCGGTGGGCTGCTTGGGCTTGAGGTCGTTGTGCTCGCGAGGAACGCCGATGGCCAGGCCGCAAACGACAAACACATGCTGCGGGAGCTTTAGGATTCGGGCAATTTCAGCCTGGTCCTTTGTGCGGGCGTATCCGATGGGGCAACAACCGAGGCCGAGGGATTCAACGGCCACAATTGCGCTCATCATTGCGAGGCTGGCGTCGATAACGCCTACGGTGTATCCGTCGACGGTATCGTAGAATGGGGGCATCTCCACGCTTTTCGCCATAGCTCCCTTAGAGATTTTGTTGTAGTCAATGCAGAAAACCATGAAGCGGGCGCAGGTCTTGATCTGCTTTTGGCCGATAAGCTTTTCGAGCTCTTCCTTTACGGCCTGGTCTTCAACGTCGATGACGCAGAATTGCTGGCCGTTGTAGCTAGTGGGTGTGTTTCGGATAGCGGCGTAGATGAATTCGCGCTGTTCTTCGGTGAGCGGGATTCGCTCGTAACGGCGCACGCTGACGCGGTCGAGCAATGACTCTTTTACGGATTTCATATCTAAATATTAAGGTTTCGGGTTGGATACTACGAAAGAGAACAAATGATGTGGGGTGAATGTTCGGGATGCCATATTTTTGCGGCGATGGGGGAGGAGGGTGAACAAAAAAATCGTAACTTTGCGAATAAAAACTTTAGACATGAAATATAATTTTTGTGGAAACAGCGGGCTTATGCTACCGGCGATATCGCTGGGGCTGTGGCATAATTTCGGCGGGGTTGACCCTTACGAGAAGTCAAGGCAAGTCGTGATGCACGCATTTGAAAAGGGCGTTACGCATTTTGACTTGGCCAACAATTACGGGCCACCCGCGGGGAGCGCCGAGGAGACTTTCGGGAAGATACTTAGCGATGGGCTTGGCGCGCACCGAGATGAGATAATAGTGTCGTCAAAGGCCGGACATCTGATGTGGGAAGGGCCTTATGGCGACGGAAGCTCGCGCAAGCACATCATGGCGAGCATTGACCAAAGCCTCAGGCGCACGGGGCTTGAATACTTTGACATATTCTATAGCCATCGGTACAATGCGGAGACTCCGCTGGAGGAGACTGCGCAGGCGCTGGTTGACATAGTGAAGCGCGGGAAGGCGCTGTATGTGGGGCTGTCGAAGTATCCGGTGGAGAAGGCAGAGGAGATGCGCAGGCTGATGGCTGAGCAAAACGTGCGTTGCCTGATTTACCAGGATAGGTACAATATGCTTTCGCGCAAGCCGGAGGAGAAGCATCTTGAATTTTTGCGCAAGGAGCGGCTGGGCTTCATAGCTTTTTCGCCGCTGGCGCAGGGATTGCTCACGAGCCGCTATCTGCATGGCATACCTTCGGATTCGCGCGCGGCTCGGCCTTCGGGATTCTTGCACCGGGAGGATGTGACTGAAGAGGTTGTGGCTAAGATATCAAGGCTTAACGCTATAGCGCAAGAGCGCGGGCAGACATTGGCGCAGATGGCGCTAGGATGGGTTCTGGCCAAGCCGGAGGTGACGTCGGTGATAGCCGGCGCAAGCTCGGCTGAGCAGCTTGACGACAGCCTCAAGGCGCTTGAGGGGGCGGAGTTTGACGCTTCTGTCCTTAAGGCCATTGATGAGATAATCTTGTAACTATAGGGAAAGAAAAAAGGCTAAGCTTTTGAGGCTTAGCCTTTTTTTGTAGTCTTACCTGGATTCGAACCAAGACAAACAGAACCAAAACCTGTTGTGCTACCATTACACCATAAGACTATCGTTGCCCAATCCTTTAGGACTTAAGCGATGCAAAGTTACGGATTATTTCTTATCTGACAAAATTTTTGATAGTTAAATTTGGATTTTTTTGTTTTCGAGGGTTGGTTTGACGGATGCACCGGGGTGCATCCCTACGATTTTTGCAAGTTTTATTTTATAATTTGGGAGAAGTCGGCGTCGATTGGGGAGTTAGTTTGGTAGTCCCAGAGGGTAAGGCTTCGGATTTGGTAGTAGTAATTCCAAAAGGCATAGAGTTCGTTGACGTATTCGCGACGCGCCTCGTCCTTTTTTACGCGAGAATCGTTGAGGTCGAGGGTCGAGATTTTGCCTATTAGGAAAGTTTCAACGTTTGTGGCGTATCGCTTTGCAGCGATTTCGTCGGCGCGGCGGGCGCGCTGCAGCTGGTGGAGCTGGTTGCTGTATCGCTCTATAAGGATGAAAAGGTTTTGGTTGAAATTCAATGTTTCGCGGCGCACTTGGCTTTCAACGAGCTTTCGGTTGCTTTCGGCCACTTTCACTTTCCCCTTGCGGCGCCCCCAGTCGAGTATTGGAATCGATACTCCGACCTCCACCACTTGATTTCCTTTTAGGCCTTGGTAGCTGCCGCGCAGGCTTTGGTCGGCGCCGGTGTATCCTAGCTGGGCGAATAGGGTTATTTCCCTTTGGTTGCCCTTAGCCTTAGCCACTTCATAGTCGGCTTCGAGCTGAAGGCGCAGCATTTGCTTTGCGAATTGATTGTTGGCCAGGGCCTTTTCCAGGGCGTCGGCGTAGGCGATTTCCACCTCGGGCACTTCTTGCGGGATTTCGGCGATTATCTCGATGCCTTCGCCGTAATCAAGGAAGGTGCGGAGCTTGAACATATTGCTTTTCAGCGAGCTTTGGCAATCGGTGAGGTCGGTGCGGGCGTTAAGGAGGTTGAGCTCCATTTGGAGGAGATCGTTTTCGCTGATTCTGCCCATGGCGCGCTTTTCCTTAGCCACCTCGTAGAGGCGCTCGGCGTTATGGAGGTTTTGCTCGGCGATGTTGAAGTTTTCGCGGGCCATAATCAAGGAGAAATAATACGATATGGCTGATGCGGCGACGTCCTCTGTGTCGCTTAGGAATTGGGCCTTTGCCTCCTCGTACCTCACGGGCTCGATTTTGCGGTCCCATTTCACGTGGTTCACGCCGAAAATGGGCTGAGAAATGGTGACGGCAAAGGGGATGGACATGTAGCGGTTGAAGGGGTTGTCGCTGAGCTGCCGGAAAAAGTCGACAGAAGAATTTACAGAAACCGTGGCGCCCGTCAGCCAAACGTTTTGGCTGAGCGAGAGCTCGCCTCGGGCCTGCAGATAATTGTTTCGGACAAAGCTGTAGCTGCCGTCGCTTTGCTGATAGGCGGAATATTGCTTGTAATATCCTGGGATAGTGGCGTTGAAGGAGAGCTCAGGCAAGAGCTCGGCGCGATAAGAGCGAAAGCCCCAATAAGAGCTTTTGAGCTTATTGATGGCGACTTCGGCGTCGACGCTGCTTGCTCGGGCGCGCAGGATGGCCTGGGGCAGGGAGAGCGAAAGGGTGTCGCTCTCCTGCGCCCAAGCCGATGCGGCTGACGCTAAAATAAATAATATGCTTAAAATCCTAAATCTCATAGGGAGAGGGTTATTCGTCCTTGATGGCGATCGCGGGCTCTATTTTGGTGGCCTTTCTGG
Organism: Clostridium sp.; assembly: GCA_023666615.1. Lineage (GTDB taxonomy): Bacteria > Bacteroidota > Bacteroidia > Bacteroidales > Muribaculaceae > CAG-873. The sequence goes on from JAMPBQ010000001.1 coordinate 396,948, forward strand.
CGGGAATCCATATGCAAATGACCATAGCGATAGCCAAGAACAGGAGGGTGGCGGCGCCGGATATGAGCACATCGGCGATGTTGGTCCTATCCTCGGTCAGGAACATGTTTTTGCAGATAGGCCATCCAATGGCGACCATCAATACGGCGGCCATAAGAATCAGAATCAGGCCTTCGGAAATGACGCGGCGGAAAATATCGCTGTTTTTGGCGCCGCACACCTTGCGGATCGCAGTCTCGCTGACGCGCTGCTGCACCCTGAACCAGAAAACGCCCATAATGCCCAAGGCCACGATAATCACGAGCATGACGTTAAGGCTTATGGTCATGCGCAGGGTGGTGTCCTTGCCGCGCTGCTTAGCCTTTGCGCGGTCGTTGAGGAATTCAAGGTTGTAGAGGATTACATTTCCCTGCTTCTGCATAGATGGGGTACTCTCAAACTCCTCGATGAATTTATCCCTCATGCTGGGCTTAACCCTGATGGCAATTTCCCAGGCGTCAAAAGACCCGTTTTCATCAATGGCCTTCAGGACCATGCCGTTTTTCCCCAGGTCATAGTCGCTGCGGCGAATCATGCGGACCATGTCGCCAACGCGACGAGGGTTGCCTCCGCCCAGCCATGCAGACTTTCCGAGGTATTCTTCCGGCTGGCGGATGTCCTTGTTTTCGAGGACAAGGTTCGTCACCAGCAATTCGTCGTTGCGCAGCATGTTTTCAAGCTCGGCCTCCGATTTCCCGGTAAGGCTTTCAATGTGGAGCACCCTTACCATGTCGGGGCTCATCTCCCTGACGTTGCAGTGATAGCCGATGGTATCCTCTTCAAAGAGACGCAAGGCGGTGCCGCTGTATGAGAGGTTGTAAGGGAGGGCGTTTGAGGAGAATGCCGCAGCCTCTACATAAGGGCTTTTCCTAATGGTGTTGATGAGGGCGCGCATGTCCTGCCGCTCGGCGGCATTGGCTTCATCTCCCCTATCTATGTAATCGGGGCTTTCCTTTGGAATTGTGCGGATGTTGACGGAGCACACGTTGTCGGTGTCCGCCCCGAGGGGATAGAACAGCGCCTTGGCGGTGAAAAGCAGGCCAACGGTGATAAGCCACACTGCGATAGCGACCACAGCGAGGCCCAGGACCATCCAAATATTGTCGCGCCACTCGCGGCGCATCTGCTTAAGCAATGCTCTTTTCATAATCAAGCTCGAGATTTAGAGATGGCTTCGGCCGGCTGGACCATAGAAGCCTTCCAAGATGGGACAAAAGCGCTAAGGAGATTGAGGATGAAGCAAACGCCAAGCGCCACAGCGAAGCTTTTCCAGGTGAAGAGCATCGAGATTGTGGGGGTATAGGAAGCGAATTTCAGGGCGTTGGCCTGCACATCATCGCCAAACTCCATAAAGCTGGCCGATAGGAACAGCATGAACAAAATGCTCAGGACCAGGCCGATCAGGCCGCCAATGAAAGTGACAATCAGATTTTCGCCGAGGAGCTGGGCCACGATATTGCGCCTCTTTGCACCGAAGGCGCGGCGTACGCCAATTTCAGAAATCCTGTGGCGCAGGCGGCCTCGCATCATAGCGCTGAGGTTGATCGCGGGGATTAGCATCAGCACGAAGTAGATGGCATATCGCGACGTCTTCTGGTCGGAGATGTCGGGAGTAATGTTGCTGAAGATCTCGCCTGTGGCGAAATATTCGGCGTTGTGGGGCGCTTCGTGATATATGGCCTCAATGCTGTCTTTTGCCCACTCCTGGTTGAGGCGGTCGTATCTTTGGCGCACCTGGTCCTTGATGCTTTGCTCAGAGACGCCCGGCTCGAGGAGGAGATGGATCATCATGCCGCCCATTTTATCGTCCCTGGGGTAGATGTCGCTTTGAGTGAAAGGCTTATAGATATTGGAGAAGGTGGCTGAAAGAGTCGGATTCACGTCCTCGACAACGCCGTTGACGATGTAGGGGACGGTGTTCAGGTAGAGGATTTCCCCCTCGGCATCGTCCTTGCTGAAGAAATCGCGGGCAACGGAGCGGGTGATAATCACGCGTTTTTCATCGCCGCCAATTTGAGATTCGTCAAAGGGCTTGCCTGAAATGAAATTGAAATCGTAAAGCTTCCAGAAATCGGCGTCTGTTTTCATTGACTGGACAGATTTGGCCAGCTTTCCCTTGACAGACGCATTGTCAGTGCCGGCCCAAGAGCTGGAGATTCCGGTCTTTTCAATTCCGGAGAGCGAGCCGTAGATTCTCTGGAGCAAAGGATAGGCCATGGAGCCGCTGGCCCACATATTAGGGCTTTTGTAGTCGATGCCGCCGCCGTACATCATGCGGGATCTATGCGTCTCCGGGGCGACTTCGACGGTGGCGAGCTGGTCGGACATGAAGAAAATCATCACCAGGAAGATGGCGAGGGCTGTGCCGGAGATGGACACCCAGGTCATCATGCGCTGATGGGTCATTTCGTAGAATACTTGTCTTAGATATTTCATTAATTGATGTATTTTTTAATAGAAGATTTTTTTTAAGGGCTTTAAGCTGTTTAAGGGGGCTTATTGGATTTGGCGGCCGTCGAAGAATCGGATGATGCGGTCGGTCATGCGGGCTTGGCTTTCGTTGTGGGTAACCATCACGATGGTGCGTCCGTCTTCTTTGTTGAGCTGGTGGAGTATGTCCATTACTTCCTGGCCCATCTTAGAGTCGAGGTTGCCTGTGGGCTCGTCGGCGAGCACTATCTGCGGGTCGCCGATAATGGCGCGGGCAATGGCCACTCTTTGGCATTGGCCGCCGGATAGCTGGCCGGGGTAATGGCGCATGCGGTGGCTCAGCCCCAGGCGTGTGAGCACCTCTTCAGCCTTGTGGCGCGTCTCTTTTGCGCTGACGCCGCTGCGGTATGCAAGGGGTAGCGCGACGTTGTCGAGGATGTTGAGCGAGGGGATAAGGTGGAAGCTTTGGAATACGAACCCGATGTTGCGGTTGCGGAATTCGGAGAGCTTTGAATCGTTCATTTTGGCTGTGGCGTCGCCCATTATTTCTAGCGTGCCAGACGTGGGGGCGTCGAGAAGGCCGATGATGTTGAGCAGCGTTGACTTTCCGCAGCCTGACGGGCCCATTATGCTGACGAATTCGCCTTTTTCAATTTCGAGGTTTACGTTTTCGAGGGCGAGCGTCTCGATTTCTTTTGTGCGGTAGATTTTGTTTACCTGTTTAAGGGTGATTATTGGCATATGTTTTTTTAGTTTTTAGTAATTTTTTATTTTAGGGAGAGGCGCGTTTTTGAGGCGTATTTCTTCATGTCGGAGATTACCACTTTCTCGCCGGGCTTGATGCCTCGGAGGACCTCGACGAAATCGAAGTTGCTGTCGCCGAGGATAACGCTTCGGCTTTCGATGGCGCCTCCGTCGGGCGTCATTACGAAAAGAGTGTATTCGCCTTCGCCCTTGAAGTAAGGGCCATTGGGGATTATCACCACGCTGTCGTGGGTGTCGTAGACAACGTTGAGGTCGGCGTGAAGGCCTGAGCGGAGGAGCTTGTCGCTGTCATCATCGATGAATACTGTGAAATGCACCATTCCGTTTTCGCTTTGGGCGGAGATGTTGCTTATGCGGCCGTCTACGTTTCGCCGGTTGATGCGCGCATGGACCGGGGCGCCTACGGAAAGCTTCCCGGCGTTGCTTTCGGCAATGTCTCCTTCGATTTTCAGATGGCTTAGGTCGGATACTATGGCGAGCTTTTCGCCGGCGCCGATGCTGGCTCCGATTGTCTTGTTGAGCCAAGTGACGGTGCCTTTTCGCGGCGCCTTTACTCGCGCGTCGTCGAGGGTGCGTTCCATATCCTGGAGGCGACGAGAGGATATGCTGCTTTCCAGCTGCTTTGTGCGCATAGAGGATTCGCGCATTTTCGTTTCGTTGTCGAGCTGCAGGCGCAGCTGCTCGAGCTCCATCAAGCCGGTCTGGTATGCGAGCTCGGCTTCGCGGATGCGGTCGCCGGTGCCGCTTCCGATACTGTCGAGGCGCTTTTCGTTTCCGACCTCGGCCATGAGGTGGCTCACCGACATTTCCTTTACCTTGATTTGCATTTCAAGGTTGGTGAGGGATGTGCGGTCGCTGAGGCGGGTCTGCTCAATTTCGTTGCTCTTCATGGCTACCTCGTCCATGAGCCTTTTGTAGTCGCCTTCGGCCGTCTGGAGGTCGAGCCTTAGAAGGGATTGGCCCTCGGCCACTGAATCGCCTTCGTTGCAATATATCTCGAGAATCCTTGTGGAGACGGGGGAAACGATTGTTTGCTCATAAAGTGGCACAAGCTTTCCGGAGGCAGAAACGCTGCTCTCGAGGGCTCCTAATTGAGCGGGCTGCATATTGAGGTCGGCTTCCTTGATTGACGTCTCGCTGAAAGCGTTGACAATCCAAATCAAGGCGAGGAAGCCCACAATGGAGCATGAGGCAATGATCCATTTCTTCTTGGCTTGCCTTCGGCGCTCAGCTATTGGTATTTCTCTGTCCATATTCAGGGTGTAGGTGTTTGGCAATATTACATACAATTACCGTGCCAAACTTATAATATGGTGATTATCAGACGGGGTTTGTTTTTAGGGGTGTACGGAATTGTGCGGAATTGTCCGAAAACGGACAGACGGAACGGACAGGGTTGGACATGGCGGACATACGCCAAAACGGCGCTCCCTTCGCAGGGGGCGCCGTTTTGACTATAAAAACAATTTCGTATAATTTTCCTGATGCAAAGTTAGGGGCTTTGTTCAGGAAAGGAAATACCTAAAATTCAGTATTCTTATCGGCCGGGGAATGCGGCGCTGAGCCTTTTTGCGGCCAAATCTTGGTGCTCAGCGTCGGCGTAGTTTGCGAATGGGTGGATTGAGATGCCGCCGCGGGGCATGAATTCACCCAGCACCTCGATGTAGCGCGGCTGCATCAGGGCGATGAGGTCTTTCATAATGATGTTTACGACGTCTTCGTGGAAATCGCCATGGTTGCGGAAGCTGAACAGGTACAGCTTCAGGCTCTTGCTTTCCACCATGCGCTCGCCGGGGATGTAGTTGATTGTGATTTTCCCGAAGTCGGGCTGCGAGGTTATGGGGCAGAGCGTGGTGAATTCAGGGCACAGGAGCGTCACGAGATAGTCATGCTCGGGATGGCGGTTGGCGAATGTCTCCAATAGGGAAGGGTCATAGTCAGTGGGATACTTGACGCCCTTGTTCCCGAGGAGAGAGAGGGAGCCTTCTTCTGCGCGGTCCATATGCGGCGTCATTTCGCTATGATTAGAAAATAATTCTTCTTTCCCTTCTGCACGAGCATGTACTTGTCCTGCAGGAGCATGTCGGCGGTGGCCGGAGCGTAGGCGTCCGCCACCTTCTCCTTGTTGATTGAGAGGCCGCCCTGCTGGGCCAGCTTGCGCATCTCGCCCTTTGAGGGGAATACCGCGGCCTTTTCGGTGAGGAGGTCGGCGAGCTTGGTTTCGCCGGAAACGATGTCGGACTTTGCCACCTCAAACTGGGGGACGCCCTCGAAAACAGAGAGGAGAGTGGCTTCGTCGATTTTGTGCAGGATGTCCTGCGCCTTGTTGCTGAAGAGGATTTGCGACGCCTCCACGGCCATTTCGTAGTCCTCGGCGCTATGCACCATAGTGGTGACTTCCTTTGCCAGGCGCTTTTGGAGTGGACGAAGGCCCGGGTCGGCGGCCTGCTCGGCCACGAGGGCTTCTATTTCCTCCTTCGAGAGCGAAGTGAAGATTTTGATATATTTCTCGGCGTCGGCATCGCTGACGTTGAGCCAGAATTGGTAGAATTTGTAGGGCGAAGTGTAGCGTGGGTCAAGCCAAACGTTGCCTGACTCGGTTTTGCCGAACTTACCGCCGTCGGCCTTTGTGATAAGCGGGCAAGTGAGGGCGTAGGCCTCGCCGCCTGCGGTGCGGCGGATTAGCTCGGTGCCGGTGGTGATGTTGCCCCACTGGTCGCTGCCGCCGAGCTGGAGGCGGCACCCGTATTCATTGTATAGGTTAAGGAAGTCATATCCCTGCACCAGCTGGTAGGAGAATTCTGTGAAGGACATGCCTTCGCGGCTGTCGCCGCTGAGGCGCTTTTTCACGGAATCTTTAGCCATCATGTAATTCACGGTGATGTGCTTTCCGATGTCGCGGATGAAGTCGAGGAACGAGAAATTCTTCATCCAATCGTAGTTGTTGACCATCACGGCGGCGTTGGGGGCGTCACTGTCGAAGTCGAGGAATTTGGAGAGCTGTTTTTTGATGGCCTCCTGGTTGTGGCGGAGCGTGGCCTCGTCGAGGAGGTTTCGCTCCTGGCTTTTCATAGAGGGGTCGCCAATCATGCCAGTGGCTCCGCCCACCAAAGCGATAGGCTTATGGCCGGCGCGCTGGAAGTGCTTAAGCATCATTACGCCCACGAGGTGTCCGATGTGGAGGCTGTCGGCCGTTGGGTCGATGCCCAGGTAGGCGGTGGTCATTTCTTTTTTCAGCTGTTCGTCAGTGCCCGGCATCATTTGGTGGATCATGCCGCGCCAGGTAAGTTCTTCTATGAAGTCCATTGCATTTTTTTATTTAAGGTCGGACTTGCCGGACATATCTGACAAGTCGGACGGGTCAGATTTTTCTTAATTTTCAGGGGTTATTACCCTGGCTTTGCTGAGGCGGCCTGTGGCGCCTCGCAGGGTAATGTCGATTGTTTCCTTGCCTTGCAGGAGCTCGGCGGGGATGGCGTAGGTGTGGTTTGCGAAGCCTTCCTTTCCTTCTTCGCGGGCTTGGCTGCAGATAGGCGTGTCGCCCACGAGGATTTCAAAATCGCGGTCGTCGGCGTCGTGAAGGCGCAGCATCAGGGCCAGGTCTTGGCGGCCCTTGGTGTCGAATGTGAAGGTCATGAATCCGCGGGAATTTGAGCTGCGCCAGGGCTCGCCTTCAGAATTTCCGATGCTGGTGTCGCGATGCTTTAGGGAGTGGTCCACCTCGGGCTGCTGCTCGGATAGGGTGATGGCGTCCACCGTGATTTTGTCAAGGCGAAGGGCCTCGGCCTCCTTGGCGCGTGCCTTTTCACGGAAGGATGTGTATTCGCCGCTATTCATCATTGGCCAATACATGGCGTATCGGCAATCGTGGAGGGAATAGAACGGCTGGAGCACAACGGGGCGGGAGGCACCGTCGGCGTCGAGGTCGGGGATTGTGAAGAGGCCGTCCACAACGTATGTCAGCTCTTTGCCTTCAACGGGCTTCATTGCCTGCAGCTTTGCGAGGGCCTCATCCTTTTCGCCGATTATGAACGGCGTGGAGAATAGGGATTTAAGCGGGCCGTGGGCAATGTGGGCCCAGCGGCCGTCATCGCTCAGGAGGCCGTCGAGGCTGTCGGCGCCCACATTGGCGGCCATAAGCACCGGGCCGCGCATGATGGCGACGTATTGCGGGGCGTTTGGCAGAGGCTCAAGGGCAATGCCGAAGGGGAATTGCAGGTCCACTACGTCGCCGTCCTTCCATTCGCGGGTGATGCTTGCCCAGGACGATGGCTCGGCGGAATGGTTGAATCGCTTTCCGTTCACCGCGATGCCCGTTTGTCCGGCGGGCGTCCAGCCGGGCACGCGCACCTTTAGGGTGAAAGTCTTTGGCTTGTCGGCATGCACTATGATTTTCGAGGCTTCGGAGGCCGGAAATTCGGTGACTTGCTCAATTTGGACGCCTTTTTCGCGCCAATTGAGCTTAGATGGGAGGAAGAGGTTGACATCGAGGGTGTCGCCCTGATGCGAATAAATGAATTGGCCGTATTTGCCGTGGTTTTCCATTCCGGTGCCCACGCAGCACCACATGGCGGAGTTCGGGGTGGAGTATACGCGGTAATGGCCTGGGCGTGCGGAGGTGAAATATACGTATCCGCCGTGTTCGGGATGCTGGGTGGAGAGGATATGGTTGAGCATGGCGCGCTCGTAGAAGTCGACGTAGCGCGCATCGCCGTGCATTCGGAAGAGGCCTTCGGTGAGCTTGAGCATGTTGTTGGTGTTGCACGATTCAGGTCCTTCGCGCTCTTCCACGTAGCTAAGGCAGTCGGCGGCTGAGGCAAAATGCTCGCGGCGGCTGTTTCCGCCAAGGGCGAGGGAACGGTCGTTCACCACAAAATTCCAGAAGTTGCGGGAGGCTAGATCGTAGAGCTCTGCGTCGGCCGCATCGGTGGAAAGCTCTGCGATGCGCTGATAGCCCACCACCTTTGGCACTTGAGTGTTGGCGTGCTTGTTGTCAAGATTATCCGTGGCCGCGGCCATGCTGTCGAGCAGCCAGTGGTGGGAGAATTTTTTTGCGCAGTCGAGGTATTTATTATCTCCGGTCATTTGGTATGCGTCGGCCAGCACCTCGTCCATACCGCCAAATTCGCAATTGAGCATGTCCTCCATTTGCTTATCGGAGAGGGGGGCAACGAGATCGACGCACCAATCGCAAAGGGCGAGGAAAGACGCGCGGGCCTTGTCATTGCCGGCATATAGCCAAGCGTCGCGCAGGCCGGCGAAGGTCTTGTGGAGGTTGTACCAAGGCACCCAGTAGTCCCACACGGCGGCCACGTCGCCATTGGCGACGCGCTGCCAGCATTTGCGCTCCACGCCGCCGACATATCCGTCGCCGCCGGCCTCTTGGGCGCGGGCAATCTCGTCGACCATATAATCCGCACGGCGCTTCAGCTCTTCATTGCCTGTGGCTGCGTAGTGGATGGCGCACGCAGAAAGATAGTGTCCGCCGACGTGTCCGTCGAGGCCAATCCAGTTTTCGAAGCTTTCGCCCTTGGGCTGCAGGCCCGCAGTCTTGAGGTAGGGCGCCATGAGGCGGTCAGTGTCATATTGCAAGAGGGTGCTGACGTTTAGCTCGCAGGCGTGCTTGAATGGCCCGGCGGTGATTTCAACATCGGTAAGGTCGAATGTATTTGGGTAGAGCTGGCTTTGCGCTAATGCGGACATTGGGAGGGCAAGGCAGGCCGCGATAGAAAGGATTAGCTTGTTCATGGAATGGGGAGGGGTAAGGAGGGGAATTTTAGGGAATTTAATGTTTTTAAGGACTTTAGGGGGGGGTTATTTTATTTCGAGGGAGATTAGGGCGCCGGTGGCGGGGTCGAAAGTGGCCATTGCGGGCGCTTTGCGGTCGGTGAACATCTTTGGGTCGATGCCATAGGCTACGCCCAGCTGGGCAATTGGAAATTCTTGCGCGGCCACTTCATCGCCGTCGAAAGTGATGTAGACGCCCGCTGTGCCCGGGATGTTGTATGCAACGCCGCCTTTCGGGAATGGCTTTTCCTCTCCCTTGTCGTCAACCGGAATGTCGCCTCGGGAGGTAACAGTCATGGATAGGTAGACGGGGGCTCCGCGCAGGTCGTCAGCGTCGACCAGGCCGTCGTCTGCGAGGCGGGCGATGATCATGTCTACCACATTTTCGGTGCTAGGGGTGAAGTTGATGGTTGAAACCTCGGTCCATGTGCGGGTTGTGCCGGCGAACATAGCCGTTAGCGCGGCTTCCTGGGCGGCAAGATTGTCAAGAGCCAGCTGCATCGATTGCCCGTCGGGCGGGGTGTTGTCGGCCTGGCCCGAGATAAGGTCGTTGCGGTTTTGGCGAAGCTCAAATATGCGCTCGGCAGTTAGCTGGGCGCGCTTTGATGTGTTGAAGGCCATTGTTATGTCCTGCGTTATGGCTTGCCTGGCGGCGGGCGTCTCCAGCGGCGTCGGGCCGGCCTTTTGGGCCACGGGGAGCTCTTGCTGGCGGGCAGGGGCTGTTTCCTCAGTGTTAATGGCCAAGGGTACTTCGGCGTCATTTAGGAGCACGAAGACCGGCTGGGCGGCCTTGAATTGCATCATCCAGCGGTTGTCGGGGTCGGGGACGCCGCGGGAGTTTATGACAATGCTCTTGATTGAGGCTGATTTCGAAGGTTTAGTGATGGCGTCGTCGATATTCAGGCAAAGCTTGGCGTAATTTGCAAGCTCGCCGGGCGTCTGTTCGGTGATTTCCGTTTCGATAGTGATGTCGAGGGTAGTTATCGGCAGGGAGTAAACGATGCCAAAGTCGTTGGCCTTAGTGGCGGTGAGCTTGGTGGTGGACTGGCCAAAGGCTAGGGCTGAGGCGCAGAGGGCTAAGCCGCCTAATATGGATTTTATCATCATATTCATCTAAATTACAGTTTTATAGGGATTAATCCTCCATCAAATGCTTGATGGCGATGCCGATGCAATCGGCCACGTCTTCGGAAGTGACGCCGTATGCCCCATGCGTTTCGGCGCAAATTTCGCCTGCGAGGCCGTGTATGTAAGCGCCGAGCACCGCTGCGGTCTCAGGCTTGTAATGCTGCGCCATGAGGCCGGCTATCACGCCGGTGAGGACATCGCCGCTGCCGGCTGTGGCCAGGGCGGGAGTGCCGGAGGAATTGAAATGCACTTTTCCGTCGGGGCGCACAACGGCTGTAAACCTTCCTTTGAGCACAATGACCACGTTGTGGTACTTTGCCACTTCAATGGCTTTGAGCAGGCGCGTTTCCGCCGAGGTTTGGGCGCCGAAAAGGCGGTCAAACTCCGCGGCGTGGGGCGTAAGCACCGACATCACCGGGAGGTAATTAAGCATTATGGGGCGCATGGCAATGCAGTTGAGGGCGTCGGCGTCGAGGACTACCGGGCGTCCGTTGGCGTTAGCCACTTTCAGGAAATTTTCAAGGGCGTTTATTGTGAAGTCGTGGTGGCCGATGCCCGGGCCAATCGCCACGGCGTCATAGTTCTGCGTGAGGGTAATTTCGGAGATTACCGTATCGTGGCTGTCGCGCGCGAACATCGCCGAGGGCACCGAGCTTTGCATCACGTAGTATCCGCATCGTGGAGAGTAGACCGTAAGCTTTCCTACGCCGGACCGCAGGCATCCCTTTGCGACGAGCACAGCGGCGCCCATCATGCCATAGCTGCCGGCGCAAATCAGCGCGCTGCCGAAGTCGGCCTTTGAACATGTGAGGGATCGGGGCTGGAGCATGCGCTTAACGTCCCTGGCCGTGATGAGGTAAAACTTGTATTGCGCTTGGCGCATAGCCTTTCGGCTTAGGCCGACGCTAATGGCCTTCCACTCGCCAATGAGTTCGCTGTGGTCGTCAATGAAGAATGAAAGGCGCGGGAATTCGATTGCGAGAGTGAGGGTGGCGGGAGCCAGGCTGTTATTCACCACTGTGGTGTTCCAATCGCCAAACAGGCCGGAGGGAATGTCAATGGCCACGACTTCGGCCTGCGAGTCGGCCACAGCGCGCAGCAGCATGCTGAAGCTTTGCGGCAGGGGGCGGTCGAGGCCGCTGCCGAAAATACCGTCGACAATCAGGCTGTCCTTTTCAAATTCAGGGATGAAGAATTGGTAGGTTATTTCCGTGAGCTTTGCGTCGGGGCATTCATCGAGGAGGCGCTCCTTCGACGCCTGACATTCAGCCGTGAGGCGCTTGCCTCCAATGTTGAATAGGTATATTTGAGGGTCGAACCCTTTGTCAATCAGCCTTCTGACGGCCACCAACGCGTCAGCGCCATTGTTGCCCCATCCGGCAAATACAATGGTGCGCTTGGAGGGCTGCCAGCGTGATGCTATTTCATCGGCGATGCCTTCTCCGGCGCGCTCAATGAGCTCAATCATCGGGATGCCTTCATCCTCGATGGTGCAGCGCTCAATTTCGCGTATCTGTTCGTTAGTGAAAATTTTCATAATCGCAAAATTACAAATAACTTTTCACTTACACAAAGAAAATCTTTGCGCGGGGGCGGAGATCGCGGAGGGCTCTGAAGACTTTGAGCACTCAAAAAACTCAGAAAACTCTGAGTCCTCAGAGACCTCAGAGACCTCAGAGACCTCTGAGGGCTTTGAGAACTTTGAGAACTCTAAAGCCCTTGAGGGGCTATGTGCGTCAGATCATCTGCTCAATGTTCCAGACGAAGGCCCGCAGCCCCAGCTTTGGGCGGTCTTCGTCCATGGCCTTTAGTTTGGCGAGAACGTCGGCCACGCGGTGGTCTTCGACTATTGTGATGATGGCTGAGGCCAAGGATGGCCACGCGTGGGAGCCGTAGTGGGGTTCGCCTTGGGCTGAACCGCGACCCTGCACTTGCTCCCAGGCGGTGAATCCGCGGCAATTGGCGCGCTCGAGCATATCGATGATTTTAGCGTAGTGCGCCTGGTCGAATGTTATGAGGATGGATTTCATTGATTCTTTTTCTTTTTTCATTTTGACAATATGTCAAATTGTCATTTTGTCAGATTGTCAATTTTTTTTGGCGGTTAGGACCTTTGCGTGGAGGCGGCGTTGGCGCAAGATGCCGTTGGAGGCGAAGATGCAATAGAGCACCGGCACGAAGAGGAGGGTGAGGATTGTGGAGAACGTAAGGCCGCCAATAACCGCAACGCCCATTGGACGCCACATTTCAGCGCCTTGGCCTGTGCCCACGGCCATGGGCACCATGCCGAGGATTGTTGTGAGGGTGGTCATAACTACCGGGCGCAAGCGCGATTTGCAGCCATGGATTACGGCTCTGCGCACTGACATGCCCCTTTCGCGGTTGAGGGTTATGTAGTCGATGAGCACGATGCCGTTCTTCACCACGATGCCAATGAGCATGATGGCTCCAATCATTGACATAACGTTCAGCGTGTGGCCTGTAAGCCAAAGGATTATGAATATGCCGGAGAAGGCGAACATAAGCGAAGTCATGATGATGGCGGGATATGTATAGCTTTCAAACTGCGCGGCCATCACAATGTAGACCAATAGGATAATCAGCACAGCCAGCATCAGGAGGTCCTTGAATGAGTCTTGCTGGTCCTCGTAGCTGCCGGAAAGCTGTATGGCAATGTCCTGCGGAATGTCCATTTTGTCTATTTCCGCCAGCGACTGCTCCACCACTTGGCTCATGGGCACATCTTGCACCACAGTGGAAACGGTGATGATGCGCTCGCGGTCCTTGCGCTCGATTGTGGGCGGGGTGAAGCGTTCCACCACCTGGCCTACGTCGCGAATGCGCACCGCTTGGCCGGCATTGTTGTAAATCAGGATATTTTCAATGTCTTCGATTGAGGTGCGGTGCTCGGGGGCGTACATTACCTTGATGTCGTATTCCTCGCCGTCCTCGCGGAAGCGCGATGCCAAGGAGCCGTTGATGCGGTTGCGCAGGGCATTGGCGGCCGTGGAGAGGTTGAGGCCATACAGGGCAAGCTTTTCGCGGTCGAAGTCTACCTGATACTCAGGCTGGTAGTCGGAACGAGATATGATGATGTCGGCGGTGCCTGGTATGCCCTCAAGCATCCGCTTCATCTTTTGGGCCACGGAATCGGTTTCTGTAAAGTCATATCCGTAGATTTCATAGTCAATGGTGGTCTGACCGCCCATTGATCCGCCGCGGTTTCCGCCTACGTTGACCTGCGCCTTTTTGAATTCAGGATAATTCTTGAGGTCCTGGCGCATCAGGGCTGCGATTTCGGTGATGCCGCGGTCGCGGTCGCCCGGGTCGAGGAGCTTGATGTTCATTGACACGATGTGGCTGCCGTTGTCGCTTAGCGAGGCGAAGGTGTTATCGCTGGAGGCCTGGCCGGTGGTATAGTTGAGCACCTTGATTTCGGGGTATTTTTCTCTCCACTCTTTCGCGAGCCTTTCGGTGACCTCTTGGGATATTTCCACTCGTGTGCCAATGGGCAGCTCAAGGTTGACGCCAAGGCGTCCGTCGTCGGCGGTGGGGAAGAACTCAGTGCCCACTTGCTTCATAAGGAAGATGGAGCCAATGAATATGGCTACGCAGATGCAGACTGTGGTCCAGCGGTGGCCCACCACCCATGTCACAAGCGAGGCATATCCATTGTCGAAGGCGTCGAGGCCCTTGTTGATTGGAGTGAAGAATATCTTGTAGAGCTTGCCGTGGTTGGGATTGCGGCGCAGGAGCTGGCTGCAGAGCATCGGAGTGAGCGAGAGGGCGCATGTGGTGGAGATGATCATCATGATGGTCACCATCCATCCGAGCTGTCGGAAGAGGACGCCGGTCATTCCGGTCACAAGGGTAAGCGGGAAGAACACGGCGATGAGGGTGAGGGTGGAGGCAATAACCGAGATTGCCACCTCGTTGGTGCCATGCACGGCAGCCTGCTTGGGATCGGAGCCACGCTCTATGTGAGTTGTTACGTTCTCAAGCACCACGATGGCGTCGTCCACCACCATGCCGATTGAGATTGACAAGGCCGAGAGGGAGACGATGTTGAGGGTGTTTCCGGTCATTGCCAGATATATAAACGAGGCAATGAGCGAGATGGGGATTGTGATGACGATGATGAGAGTGGCGCGCCAGCGTCCGAGGAAGAAGAATACCACTATCATCACGAAAAGCAGGGCGTAGAGCACAGTCTCAACGAGCGAGGCAATGGTGTTGCGTATGTTGTCGCTGGTATCGACTATTATGCCTAGCTTTACGTCAGACGGGAGGCGCTTTTGCAGTGTCGGCAGCATCTTCAGCACCTGGTTGGATATTTCCACGGAATTGGCGCCGCTCTGCTTTTGGATGATTATCATGGCGCCGCGCTTGCCATCGTTATACGTTTCCTGGGCGCGCTCTTCGAGTGAATCGTCCACGCGGGCCACGTCACGCAGATAAACGGGTGTGCGCCCGCTGTAGGCCACTACGATATCGCGCATCTGGTCGGCTGAAGTAAACTCGCCCTGCACGCGCATAGAATATGTGTCGGAGCCAATGTCGAAGGCGCCGCCGGGGATATTCTTGTTTTCCGCCGCAATGATTTGTGAGATCTGCTCGATTGAGAGGTTGTAGGCCTCCAGGCGGGCGGGATCGGCATATATGTGGATTTCACGCTTGGGGGCGCCGGAGATGGATACAGAGCCCACGCCATTGATGCGCGCCAGCGGGTTGGCCACCACGTCATCGAGAATCTTGTATAGTCCCGGCATGCTCTCGTCGGCCTGCGCCGAAAGAAGCACGATGGGAATCATATCGGTGGAGAACTTGAAGATAATGGGGGTCTCGGCGTCGTCGGGCATTGAGCTGGACACCATATCGAGCTTGTCGCGCACGTCGTTGGTGAGCACGTCGATATCCTCGCCGTATTCAAATTCAAGGGTGATCACGGAGATGTTTTCGCGGCTTTTTGAGGTGATGTGCTTGAGATTCTCGACCGAGTTGAGCACATTCTCAAGCGGACGCGTCACATTTTGCTCTATGTCCTGAGCCGAGGCGCCTTGATAGGTGGTCATCACCATCAGGGTATTGGTCTCTATGTCGGGATAGAGGTCGATAGGTAGGGTTGAAAGGGAGAAAAGGCCCATGATCACTACAGCCACAAAGCATAGCGTGGTCATAATCGGGCGCTTCACCGCGCTGCCGTATAAGCTCATGGTTTAATATAAAGTATGAAGGATAAAGTATAAAGTATTAAGTATTAAGTATGAAGTATGAAGTATGAAGTAGTATGAAGTCTAAAGACCAAAGACTAAAAACTAATCACTTTCTAATCACTTCCACGGCCACGCCGTCGGCAAGGCGGCTTTGGCCGGATATTACCACAGAATCGCCATCTTCAATGCCGGAAATAAGCTCATAGCTGTCGCCAAGGCGTTGGCCGAGCTCCACTTTGTTGTATGAGACTGTGCCATCGGGGTGATAGGCGTAAACGTACTTGTTGCCTGAACCGGACTGCTTTACTATGGCGCGGTCGGGCACAACGACGTTGCGTTGCGTGCCAAGGTCCATGTTGACTCTGGCGAACATGCCCGGCAGGATTTGCCCTTTAGGGTTGGAAATTAGGATTTCGCTCTTGAATGTGCGGGTGGCGGGGTCGACAGTGGGGTATATTCTAGCGATTTTGCCGCCGTATTCCTCGCCGGGAAGGGCGTCGAAAACCACTGTCACCGGCTTTCCGGGCTGCACAAGGGTGAGGTCATTTTCGGTAACATTTATTATAACCTTTACTTGCGGGATGATTTGGCCAACGGTGAGCACAGGCAGATTGCCGGTCATGTCGCCCGGGTCGTAATTTCGCGCGGTAACCACGCCGTTGATTGGGGATGTGAGCACGGTGTTTTCCTCCAGATTGGCGTATTGTGTCTTTAGGGCGTCAAGCTGGGCTTTCATTTGGTCAACGCTCTGCTGCGTGCCGGCGCCAATGTTAAGGAGCTGCACTGCGCGGTCATATTCGCGCTGGGTGTTGTCAAGGTTCACCTTTACCTGGTCGATGCTGGCTCGGTCCAAAGTCACCAGCACTTGCCCTTTGCGCACCTGGTCGCCTACCTCCACGTTAATTTTCTTTATGCGGTTTGGGGTTGACGGCGCAATGTTATTGGTGTTATCGGCCTCAACGTTGGCCGTGTAGGACTTCTTTCGTGGCACGTCCTGGCTGTAGGCTGCCGCCAATTCCACACGCGGCAGTTCCTCTTCAACAACAGTTGTGGATGTTTCGTCTTTGCCGGAGCATGAGCTGAAGGCGATGGCCAGCGACATGGCTGCAAGTGCGGGGAGGTATTTCATTTTAGTTCTTTTAGTTAATTCATAATTTATAATGCACAATTAACAATGCGCAATTCATAATGCATAATTCATAATTTTAAATTTTTGGTTTACAATGAATTATGTGGAATTGTTTTTGTCAATATTCCAGTTTGGCTGTGCCGCGCAATAGTTCGAGCTCGCTTTGGGCCACGAGGTAGTTGTATATGGCCTGGATGTATGTGAGGCGGCTTTGCGTAAGCGCCAACTCGGAATCGCGAAGGTCGAGATAAGATGTGGCGCCAATGGCAAAGCTTTGCTCTTGGATGTCGTGGGCTCGCTGGGCCTCCTTGACGCTTTCAGAGCAAGAGGCTATCTGCTCCACATTCACCTTGATGTTGTCGATGGCCAAATCCACCTGCATTGAAACGGTGCGCTCAAGGTTTTCCCGCTGCCATTTCATCTCCTCTACCTGCAGGCGCGCTTGCTTAATCTTGCTGTAGCGGCTGCCACCTGTAAGGAGGGGCACCGACAGGGTGAGGCCTGCTGACGAATAGGGCGTCCATCGGAAATTGCGGAATGGAGAGCCGTTTGACATTGACGTCCAGCTATAGTTGGCGTTTGCCGAAAGGGTGGGATAAAGCGACGCATATTGCACTTTCAGGGCCCTTTCCAATTGGCGTGTCTGTATGTCGTTTAAAATCAATGAAGAGTTTGAGGCGTAGTCGCCGCTGAGGTCAAGAAGGTCGGAATACATTGTGGATTCGTATTCCTTTAGCTCTCCGCGTATGGAGAATGGGCTGTTGGTGTCCATGCCCATGAGTATGGCAAGTTGCAGGCGCGCCTGCTTGATGGCAATGTCGGCCTGCATCAGCTGAGGCTCGATATTCTTCATGGCCACTGATGTGCGGAGCACTTCATAGTCGCTGGCGGCGCCGGCGGCATGCTTTTTGGTGTAAATCTCGTTTGTGAGGGCGGCCATGTCGTAGCTTTCCTGCATCACCTTGCGGGAATCTTCGGCAAGCATTAGTGAATAATACGCATTCTTCACTTGATTTACGAGATCGAGCTTTGATGCGCGGCTTTGCTCCACTGCCTGCAGGATTTGGCTGTCGGAGAGCTTGAGGGATGCCCACAGCTGCGGAGCAATGAGAGGCATCGAAGCAGAGAATCCAACTTGATAGGAGTTGTCAAGGCCCACTTTTATTCCTCCTCCGCCGCTTGAGGCGCGTGAAGAACCGGCGCGCGAAGTGGCCGGTGCGTCTTCGCCTCCTTCGGCGGCGTCGCCGCCGAATCCGTCCATATTCATGTACATCACTTGCTTGGCCAGCATGCGGTTGTATGTGCCGCTGAATGAGGCCTGAGGCAAAAGGCCCGAAAGCGTCTCAATCTTGGAATAGTCCATGCGCTTGATCTCCATATCCGCCACCTTTACGGTGGGGTTTTCGCTCAGGGCTATGCGCAGGCAATCGTCGAGCGTCAAGGTGAGGCCAGCATTTGGATTTTCTTGAGAGAAGCACAGCGCCGGGCATAATGCAATCAAAAATAAAATCAGGGTTTTATTCATCTATTGGAATTACTTTTTAAGCTTATGGAAAATTCAAAACAAAGTTACGGAAAATCTTACACTTGCTATGCAAAACAATCTAAAATACTCCCATTCTTCCAATTTAATGGAATATTTGGCCAATTCGCGGAGTTTGTTTTCAGGGAACGCAGGTATAAAAATCAGGTTGGCTAGGCTTTGGCTGCGGAAAAAACAAAAGGCGCGCATTTTTGCGCGCCTTTAGGCTTTATCTTTTCTATAGGTCAACGTACTCTCAATCTTTGCTTGGGCTTGAGGGTTGTGGTCCTTGAAATATTGTTTAGTCGGCAAAGTGCGTTTACGGTTGTGCCGTTCTTCTGCGCAATCTTGCTCAGGCTGTCTCCACTCTTTACATAATAGTATTTGGAGTCCTTCGAACTTGAGGTTTTGCTAGAAGTCTTCGTGTTGCTGTACACGATTGGATGCGCCTTGCGGTACGCATTGGCGTATTCGGCATTTGCCTTTGCGTCATAGCGGCTGCCGTTTTGATAAGTCTTCTTGTCAAAAGTGAACTTATCATCATATACAGTCTGGTTCGGGAAATCGAAGATGGCCGTGGGGTTGATGGCATATCCCATATATCGCGTCTCAAAATGGAGGTGCGGGCCGGTGCTGCGTCCGGTGTTGCCGCCGAGGGCTATGGGGTCGCCCGCCTTAACGTACTGGTCCGGCTCAACGAGGAATTTGGAAAGGTGGCCATATACGGTTTCAAGATCGTTGGTGTGGCGGATCACCACGTAGTATCCGTAGCCGCGGCGCTCGAAATTTGTGATGCGCACCCTGCCGTCGAAGGCTGCGCGCACGGTGTCGCCGATGTTCAGCTTAAGGTCAACGCCCTTGTGCTGGCGGCGGAAACGTTTGCGGTAGCCGTAGGGGGAGGTGATGTATCCGGGATGCGGCATGCAGAACTTTGAAACGTCGATCACCGCGGTTTGCGGCACGTCAACGCCGGCGTAGCAATTTACGAGCTTGCTGTCCCACCCTTCGGTGTAAATGTCAAGCTCCGGCTCCTCCTCATCGGCGAAGTCGATGTAATTGTTTACGTCAAGTGGTATTTGGTCGGTCATCATCTCTTGGTGGGCAAGGAGGTCAGCGTTTTGCTGGCTGTGCTGCCCAGGGAGACGGTATGTAGGCTCCTGCGCCTGCGCAAACATTGCAGACAGGCCAATCGCCAAAATGGAAATGATTGTTTTTGAAAGCTGCATTTTATATTGTTTAGGCCATCGCGCCCTGGCGGCCGCGATGGCAATCCGTTTAATCAGTTACGCTCATCCGGCGCATAGATTGAGGGGAAAGTGATTGGATCGTATTCAAAGATTTCTTCCGGCTTGAAGAAGCGGTTGATTTCAATCACAGCGTTCTCGGGGGAATCCGATGCGTGGATGATGTTTTCCTGCCCGCTCATGCCAAAGTCGCCGCGGATGGTGCCGGGGGCTGCGGCGCGGCTGTTTGTGGCGCCGGTCATTGCGCGCACCACCGCCACCACGTCCTTGCCCTTCAGACACATCACAATCACCGGGGTAGCCATCATAGACTTCACCAAAGTGGGGAAGAATGGGCGGTCCACCAGGTGGGCGTAATGCTCACGGAGGATGCTCTCATCGAGCTGCATCATCTTGATGCCTGCCACAGTCAGGCCTTTTTGCTGAAAGCGGTCGATCACCTTGCCTATGAGGGCGCGTTGGATTGTTGACGGCTTGAGGATTATGAGAGTCTTTTCCATGATTTCTTTGATTTATGGGGGCTGGTTTTTCTATATCGGTCACAAAATTAGCGATTTTTGAAAAAATTTCAAAGCAAAGCGCCCGAAAAAAAGCGCTAAAAAATGAGGAATATTATTCAAACATAGTGTAAGTTGATGAAAATCAATAAGAATGCACCTGCGCAAAATAATGCCAATCAAAAAACAGCGATTTCCCCGCGCGCAGATTTGGAAAATTCGGATAAAAGCCTTAACTTTGCCCTCGGAAATCGGGGCGTAGCGCAGTCCGGTAGCGCGCCTGGTTTGGGACCAGGTGGTCGCAGGTTCGAATCCTGTCACCCCGACTTTTTGAAATGTGGCTTTGCGGTCACATTTTTTTTGTAAATGTCCCATATATTTTGGAGGATTATGAAGACTTGGGGAGGGCGGAGCGAACATTTTTGGAGGGGGCATTGTTTGATATTGTGAAGAGCGGCGAAAATGGCCGCCTCAATCTATCGCCCGCTTCAACCGGGCGCGCTATAAAAAACACATGTTTATCATCTAATTTATTTGAGAATGATGAAAAGCTTTATCTTAGCGGCTGCCTGCGCAGCCTGCGCACTATCAGCATCGGCACAGTACGCCGAAGGTCCTCGCTTCTGCGACAATTGGTCGCTCGGAGTACAGGGTGGTGTCGCAACACCTCTTACCCACAATCCGTTCTTTAAATCAATGCGCCCTGTTGTAGGACTGCAAGTTAAAAAGCAGCTGACTCCCGTGTTCGGAATCGGCGCCGAGGGATATTTTGGCATCAACACATCGTCGTGGAAGGGACGCACCCACAGCAGCACGGTGTTTGATGACTCTTATGTAGGCCTGTATGGCACGGCCGACCTCTTCAACCTCTTCGGGGGCTACGACGGCACCGTGCGCCCGTTCACCATTGAGGCTGTGGCAGGCGCCGGATGGGGTCACATGTATGAGACGGCCATACCCGACCACAACTATTTCGGCACACGCGTTGGCTTGAATTTCAACTTCAACGTGAGCGACTATGTCACAATCAATGTCAGCCCGTCTGTCTACTATGACATGAGCGATGGCGGCGCGGCTCAGAGCTCGGCATCCTACAATGCCAACCGCGCGACCTTCAACCTCATGGCAGGTGTCACCTACCATTTCGGCGGAAATGGATTCAAGGTTGTCCGCCCCTATGACCAGGCTGAAATCGACGCCCTGAACGGCCAAATCAATGACCTGCGCGCCGCCACTCTGGCCGCAACGCAGGCTAACGCAGCCCTCCAGGACGAAAACGCAGTGCTTGCCGCCCAGGTAGTGGCTCTGCAGAACGCCCCCGTGCCCGTAGTCAAGGAGGTTCAGGAGAACAATTTCCTGCAGACCGTGCGCTATGTCTTCTACAAGATTGGTTCTTCTACGATTACCGCCGACCAGAAGCCTAACGTAGAGATGATAGCCGATTACCTGAAGGATCACCCCAAGGCTACCCTCGTAGTGAAGGGCTATGCATCGCAGGACGGCAATCCAGAATTCAACGAGAAACTGGCTCAGAGGCGCGCTGAATCCGTAAAGAACATGCTGGTGAAGACCTATAAGATCAGCGCTGACCGCATCGACGCGCAAGGCGAGGGCATCGGCCACATGTTTGACCAGGAATCTTGGAACCGCGTAAGCATTTGCATCATCAACGCTGACGAAAAGTAACGCGCTCCGACTGTAAAGAATACAAGAGGGGAGGCTGCCCAAGCAGCCTCCCCTCCTTTTTTGCGGCCAGTCCGCAGCCTGCGGGGATCGCAGGCCGGATGAAATCGGCTAAATTACTTCACTACAGCCTTGCAGCCCTCGATGATATAGAATCCGCTGCCAAGTCCTGAAATGGTGTTGTGGCCGGCCTCGGCCTTGATTGTGCGAATGACGCGGCCATCGACTGAAACTACGTTGATCACGCGCGCTGTTGGCACGGTGACGATAACATCATGCCCGGCCACGCGCACTGTCACGCCGCCGTCGGCGTTGCCGCCGATTATGTCCATTTCAGATAGATACTGGTTGTTGGCGAAGAGCTCGTAGATTTGATTCTCGTCCAAAGCCTTGCTGTAGATCGCGAAGTCGTCGAAGGCATGCTTGCCGTAGGCGTCGCTAGCCCATGCTGAGCGGCCGAGGTAGTTGGTGGGGGTTACGCCCATTGCGGCGGGGGCCACCAGCGTGCCTTCAGCGTCTGTGCCCTCGGTGGAGGATGCCAATTCACCGTTGATGTACAGGCTCATGTTGTCGCCTTCGCTTACGAGAGCGATGTGATTCCATCTCTCGCGGTCGAAAGCCTCATGCGGGAAGGTATAGTCGAATGTGCCCTCGGCGCAGGTGATTTTGTAGCGCATGCCGGTGTTGGACGCGGGCTGGAACATCATGAATGTGCCGGTGCCATTGTTGAAGTCAAAGATGCGGGCGTTGTTGCCGATCTTAATCCAAGTGGCGATAGTGAAGTCGCCGTCGAGCTCGCTCACCACTCCTGCAGGCAGCGTGATGTGCGAGTTGTTCTCGCCAAGCTGCACGCCCATTTCGCTAGTGTTGCGGCCTTCGACAGCCTTGGGCTCGCCAACGAGGGTTGCGTGGTAGCCGCCCCATTCGTCCTTGACGGTGTTGTTAGCATTGAAGCGGATGAGGAGGTGCTGGCCCTCGCCGGGAGTGGCCTTATAGGCCGCCGACATATCGGCCTTGCCGATTGAATTGTAAGGCTGCACCTTATAGTAATAGGTCTTGCCGTTCTCAACAGTGGCGTCAACAAATCGGTTGCCTCCCTCTACATCGCCCACCTCAGCATATTCGCCCTCTTCGGCGTCTGAGCGGTAGACGCTATAATTCACATCGTACTCAAATTCCCATGTGATGGTGACCTTAGCGTCGCCGCTGGCGGCGAAGATGTCCTCAGCGGCCGCCGGAGCGGTGAGGTCCTTGGTTTCGCACACTATGGTGGATGAGTTTGCGCTTGCGGCGGTGCTCAGTGTTGATACGCGGTATGTGTAGGATGTGCCGGCCTCAAGCTCCTCGTCGCGGAAGAGAGTTTCGGTGGTGTTCTCTACAATCACCTCGTATGCGGGCTCGCTGTCGGCGTCCTTGGGGGTAAGGGCGCGTTCGATCATGTAGCCGCGCGCTCCGCTTACGGCGTTCCATGTCAGCTCGATGATTGAGGTTGAAACAGCCTTTGCTGTTACAGAGGGAGCCGCCGGAGCGTTGTCGCGGTCGAATACTATTTCATATGAGTAAACAGATTCGTCGCCCTTGTATGAAAGGGCCTTGATGCGATAGGTCTGCTTGTCGTATTGGATCGGGTCGGTGAATGTGATTGTTACGCCGCGGGTGTTGTCATAATCCTCACCGGCCTTAAATTCCTTTACCACGTGCCAGCTTTCATCCACGTTGTTGTCTTTGCGCTCAAGGGTATAGCTCTTTCCGGTCTCGCCGTTGTGGTCATACCAGCTGATAACGTAGCTCTTGAAGTCGTCTGAGAAATCCTTTTCTAGCCATGCCGGCGCAATCTTCCAAGTGTGTACGTATTCGTGGTCTGAGCGGTAGGCCAGGGATGCCTGATGGTCGCGGAATGTCTCGCCTGCGGGGGTGAGCTTGCCGCCGAGCACCAGCGCGCGTGCGTCCTGCACCCAGTCGTACCAGGCGTGGCGCTCAAGGTAGGGAGCTTCGTCAAGCGCGGGGAGCACGTCCTTTAGCCATGCCACCTGCTTTGCCGAGTTCTCGGGGGAGTGCGGGCGGTTTACGGTCTTTTCGTTGCCGTTTTCGTCAAGAATCTTGTTGAATTCGGCATCCATTTGCGGGCCTGACTCTGTTGGCCAAGTCTCATCTGTCCAGTTGGCGCCGTTGTTCCATTCGGTGATCCAGAGAGGACGGTGGCCGAAGCGAGCTGAGTTGGTCTCGATAGCGCTCTTCAGGTTGCTGCCATTGCGGTTCTTTTCATACATATGGTACACAACATAATCCACGCGGTAGTTGAGTCTTTCGGCGTATTCCATGAATGTGTTGAGCCATCCCTTGCCGAAGCTGTCGGGCGTGGGCGAGCCAAGGCGCATGCCTGTGCGGAACATTTCGTGCCATTGGGCGATAGCTTCTTTCTCAGAGGCGTTCGACTGGTCGGAGTGGTCAGGCTCGTTCAGGCCGCTGCAGTGCGATACATTGGGCTTGCTGGCGATGTCGTTCCATCCGGGCCAACCGAGGTTTTGGCGGATAGCTGCATACTCAAAATTGGGGTTGGTGCTTTCGCCGCCGATGTTCCAGTCATAGTACCAAGTGATGCCGGTAAGGTTGCGGTCAAGGTTTGCGCCGCCCTTCTTGCTAACCCACTGCCAGCGGCTTACTTTCACGAATGAAGCGAACTCAAGGCCTTCGGGCAGCTCGTTGACCACGAGGTCGCCGTCATTGGCGATGTAGCAGCGAGAGAATCCGGTGCCATCGGGGTGGTTGGCAATCACCGCCATGTATCCATAGGCAAGGCGGAATGAGCGGATCTTGTTGTCGAATTTCTCGCCGAGCTCTTCGCTTGTGCCAAGGTCATTGTCAGAGAGGATGCCGCGGTAGAAGATGTCCTGGAAGCATTCCTTTGATTCGCCTTGGAGGTTGGGTTCGGTGTAGAGGGTCATAGGCACGATGTCCCAGCCGCCGGGGATGATGAGCGAGCCGTTGGCGTAGATGGCCACGCGGTCATGCTCGGGATTGAGCGCCTGGCCGGCAACGGTGATTACGTCCTTATAGTCGTTGAGGATGTCGCTCGGGCGGATGCGCTCCACATAGAGGAGGTTGGCCGAGCCGGCAAGGTCAACTTTTGATCCGCCGATGAATGGGCGTCCGCCGGTGAGGTGCAGCTTAGCGTCGCCTACAACCTTGGCGTTCGCCAGGGCAAGGGCGGGAAGAGTGGTGCTCTCTGCGATTGTGAGGTCGGAGAGTTCGCCGGTGGCGCCTTCCTCAAGATAGCGGGCGTAGATGGTTGCGTCCTCCGTAAGGGGAGCGTTGAAGTTGAAGCCCGTCTTGAATTCGGGGTCGGTGTACCAGCCGATGAAGTCGTAGCCCTCCTTCTCGGTAGCTGTGGGGGCTGTGGCCGTGTAGCTTTCGCCGTCGGAGAAGTACTGGCGCGCCAGCACTGTTTCGCCGTCCATGAAAGTGACGCGGTGGGCTGTCTTGTCCTCAACGAGGCTGTAGTTCCAAGTGATGGCGCGGTCAGTCTCCGAAGACTGCTTCACTTGCCAAAGCACATACACTTCGTCCATGTCCTCAGGCAATTCGAAGTATGCTTTTGCAGTGGCAACGCGGTCCCATTGAGCGCTTACAGACGTAGCGCCGAATTCCTGGCCTTTGCCATCACGCTGAGAATTGATTGAGAAATACTGAGTGTAGGGATGATTCATATATGCCGCATCGGCGGTCATAAGGTAAATCTTGCCTTGCTTAAGTTTGTTCACCGGATATGAGAAGATTGCCTGGCTGTGGGGGGCGAGAAGAACGCGAGTGTCTACGCCTCCAACCTTTATGTCATCACGATAGCCAAACGCATAAGTTACGCCGGTGAATGCAGTGGCCCATTCCACCTCGGGAGTTGCCTGCCAGCCGAACATGTCGGGGCGGTCGCTGCTTACGCCGCGGCCATTGCCGTCCCAGCCTTCCATAAAGTTGCCTGATTGCCCCTTTTCACCCCACTTCGCGTAAAGGGTGGTGGATTCAGTTATGGCCAAAGGATATTCCACGGGCTGGGTATAAGCCTCGTCAAGGTACCAGCCTTCGAGGTTATAGCCTGCGCGAGTGGCCGAGGGCGCGCCGCTGATGGTGAAGGTCTCGCCTTCCACGAAAACGGAGGTTGCGGGGCCTTCAGCGTCTTCGCCTACTTCATAGGTCACATATGCGGCATTGCCGATCTCAACGAGCTTGACTCCGTCAACCAGGCCGCCGCGGCCCCAATTGCTGGTTTCGGTTGAATAAAGGAAATAGCATTGCTCTGCAGGCTCCGTCACGGCAAAGCGTATCTTATGGTTGCCGAGAGTCAGCACTTTATTGTTGAAGTTGGATTGGCTGACAGTATGCGTTCCATAGGGGTTTTCTGCTTTGAGGTTGTCAGCCAGCCAAAATGTAAATGTGACAGTGGCTTCGCCGCCGTTTCTGCGGTAAAGGTCGCCCTGCAGCTCATAAATTTTGCCTGCCTCGGGATTGACGGGGAAGGCATATTTCGTGCCCGTATTTTTTACGTAGAGCACAGTGGAGTTGTCGTGGGTGCCGCCATTGCCCTTAAGGCCCATGCCGGTGCGGAAATATGTGCCGGCGTCATCCATGCCATTGTTGGCGGTGAAGTCTGACTCTGAGCAGCCGTCGAAACGCCAACCAACTTGGTAAGGCGTTACTTTCGTGCCGCTCTCAGAAGGATTAGATGGAATGGCTCCCTCGAGAAGGTCAGTTTGCGCGGAGGCAAGGGATGGAATGACCAGGGCCGCAGCCAATGCCGCAGCCTTCATCCAACGATGCGCTCCCGCTTTCGTTGTAGAAATTCTCATAAATTGATAATGTTGATAAATTATGGATTAGTTTAGGGTATGGTAGTCGAAACAGTCGGAAGCCTCTTGCTCCCGCGTCATAGGAAACAACGTAGTTATAATCATCAATATTCAAGCCGCGAATCTCAAAGTATTAGGCAGAGTGGCTTGAATGGATATTTTGTGCTGAAGGCAAAGATTTAGGTCGCGTATGGTATTGATAAGGGGAAATTCAGCCTTATGATTTCCGCTGTGCCGGCGGAAGCCATGAGGCTGAATTGTTTATTTTTTTGCCGCAACGTTGGCCTTTGAGCCGTAGCGCGCGTTGAGGCCATTCAAGATTTCATTGGTGATGTCCAGTTTGGGATTCATATAGAGGGCTGAACCCATGCCAACCACCGGGTTGTAATACAGAATGGCATCGTATTTCTTATCCTTATTATAATCGGCGATGAAATTGCGGATAGAATCGTTCACCACATTTGTAAGGCTTGCCGCGCGGTTGCGTGTTTGCAATTCAATCTGCTGCACCTTTTGCGAGAGGGAATTGCCCAAGTTCTGGAAATCCTGCACGTCCTTCTCGTAGCTCTGCTGCGTGAGATAACTGTTCTGCTGCACGTTCTGCTCTATCTTTGAGCGCATGCTGTTGATTTGATTCTCATATTGTGAGGTCTGCTTTTGGGCGGCGAGGAGGTCGGCGTTGATGGCCGAATCCACCTGCTGCGCTAGGCGATAATGCGCGTAAATTGAGTCGAGAGAGACGTATCTGATATTGATTGACGTCTCATAAGCATCGCCAAGCTTGGCGCCGCCCACGGCGGTTGAGTCTGCTCCGGACTTGTCGGCTGAGCCGCTGCCGCAGCTTACGGCTGCGAATGCGAGCAAAGCAAGCAAGATGTAGGTAAGCTTTTTCATTTAGAAATGTTTTGTGTTTTGATTGTTATTGTTTCGTTTTTCGTTGGCCGGCAACGCCATTTCGGGGATGATGGGCGTGATGTCCCATCGGAAACTTTGCTCCTTTCACAAATAACACCTTTACGCCCAGCATAACCACCGCCAGGCCCAAAAGGACTATTGATAAAAGCACAGCCTTCATTGCTCGTTGCCGATTTTGTGTGCAAATATATAAAACCTTGGCTAAATAACAGCTTTTTTTCTCCATAATTTATCGGCTAAATGGCTGCCGAATACCTGATTTTTGCATTATTTTTCTTTAATGCAGATTTATTCACAAACGGACCCTTGCATTTTTGCGAATCTTTGCGGCCCAGCGCGGTGGCAATGCTGCGGCTTTTCATTAACTTTGCTGTTTAAACAACAGTCACATTTAAGCAAATGAAAAAAGCTGCATTATCACTGCTGTTCGCCTGCGCGGCGACCGCAGCCATGGCTTGCACAAGCCTGATAGCCACGCCGGGCGCTTCGGCCGACGCCTCGGCAATGGTGACATACGCCGCCGACAGCCATACGCTGTACGGCGACTTGGCCTATGCGCCCGCCGCCTCCCATGCCCCGGGTGAAATGAGAAAGGTGTATGAATGGGACACCAACAAATTCCTCGGCGAGATTCCTCAGCCATCCGCCACTTACGCCGTGATGGGCAATATGAACGAGCATGGCGTCACTGTGGTGGAGAGCACATGGGGCGGCCGCGAAGAGCTGGCTGGATCGGGCATGATAGACTACGGTTCGCTAATCTACATAGCCCTTGAGCGCTCAAAGACCGCCCGTGAGGCGCTAAAAACGATGACCGATCTCGTGGCTGAATATGGATACGCCTCCGAGGGCGAATCCTTCTCCATCGCCGACGCCAATGAGGTGTGGATTATGGAAATGATTGGCAAAGGCAAGGATGACAAGGGCGCCGTGTGGGTGGCCAGGCGCGTGCCGGACGGATACATCAGTGGCCACGCCAACCATGCGCGCATTCACCAATTCCCCCTTGACGACCCCGAGACCCTTTATTCGCCTGACGTGATTGAATTTGCGCGCAAGAAGGGGTATTTCAGCGGCAAGGATAAAGATTTTGACTTTTCAAGGGCATATGCCGTCTACGACATGGGCGCCCTGCGCGGCTGCGACGGACGAGTGTGGAGCTATTACAACCGCTTTGCCGACGGCATGGACAAGTACCTCCCTTGGATCACTGAGGGCAAGGGCGAGCCCCTCCCCCTTTGGGTGAAGCCGAACAAGAGCCTGGTGAGCGCCAATGACCTCAAATGGATGATGCGCGACCATTTTGAGGGAACGCCGCTGGACATGACGCAGGACATTGGCGCCGGGGCCTACGCGGTGCCTTACCGCTGGCGCCCGCTCACTTTCAAGGTCGACGGAAAGGAGTACACGCATGAGCGAGCCATCGCCACACAGCAGACCGGCTTCTCTCTCGTTTCATCGATGAACGCCTCTCGCCCGCAGGCCATGAAGGGCATTATGTGGTACGGCGTGGACGACGCAAACACATGCGTGTACGTGCCAATATTCAACTCCGCCACGCATGCTCCGCGCCAGCTGGCGCGCGGCAATGGCGACTTGCTTAATCTTTCTTGGGATGCTATGTTCTGGGTGAACAATTACGTGGCAAACCAGGCCTACAACCGATATTCGCAGATGATTCCCGACATCCGCAAAGTGCAGCAGCCTCTTGAGGAGTTGGCCGAAGCCACCGTGGCATCGTCGCAGGCCGCCGTGGCCGGCCTTGAGTATCCGCAAGCACAGGCCTTGCTGCAGGGCATTTCCGACAATCTTACGGCGCAGGCCACCACGGCCTACAAAAACCTCGGCGATTACCTGTTTGTGAAATATCTTGACGGCAACCGCAAGAAGGAGGTGGACGGGAAATTCGCCCTGACTCCTGAAGGCGTGCCGGAATATCCCGACTTTCCCGGCTACGATGAACGTTACTATCGCTCTATCGCCAATGAACAGGGCGATCGCCTGGAAGTGAAAGAAATTAAATGATATAATATGTCATTAACAAAAAATCTATTGCGGGGGGCCTGCGCCGGCGTGGCGGCATGCCTTATGGCAGCCTGCGGCGGTAGCGACAAGTTCACCATTTCAGGGGAAATTGTCGGCGCTCCCTCGATGAACCTCTACATGAAATATTACGGCAATGTGTCCACCGTCTCTTCTGTGACGGTGGCCAATGCCGGAAAATTCGAGTTTGTCGGCCACAGCCCTAAGCCCACGATTGTGGAGATAATGGACAATGAGTCCAATACGCTTGGATGCCTTTACATGGCGAATGGCGACAAGGCCAAAATCATGATAGACCGCGGCAATCCGTTCCTTATGCGGCTGCAGAGCGGGTCGCAAGCCAACGCCGATTTTGCCGCGTTCGCGAATGAAAACGCCAAGGCATTGGTCGGCAATGACCGCGGTAGGGCCAATGGGTTGATTGAGGCCTTCATTTCAGAAAATCCCCAATCCATTGCCGGCGCGATGCTTATGGCCACCGCTTATGACACTCGCCTGAATCCCACCCGCGCTGATTCAATTATGCGTCTTGTAGCCGAGCGCACCGGCGCAGGCTCCATACTCGACGGCTACCTTTCAACAGTGAGCGCATTTGCCATCCCCGCTGAATTGTCGGTTATAGACACTCTGCGCTATCGCCCTCGATGGAAGGACACTACTCTGTATTTCACCCCCGCGGGCAAGCAGCCCACCCTTATAGCCTTCACCACCGAGCGTGAATCGAGGCGTGATTCAATCGTCCCGGCATTGCGTCGCCTCGACAAGGAAGGCAAGGCAAGGGTGCTCGACTTCATGCTATGCCGCGACACCATCTCGTGGCGGTCGGCCGTGCGCTGGGATTCCGCCACATGGCAGCAGGCTTGGGCCCCGGGGGGAGTATATGCGAGGGATGTTGATAGGCTCGCCATCCCTGCGCTCCCATATTATATTGTGGCTGACACCGCAGGCCGCCAAATTTACAGGGGCGCAAGCATTTCTGCGGCAGTGGATGCGGCTTCAGGCATGTAATTTCGGCAAAAAAATTAATCTTCTTGCTTCAATTTTTATTCGGATTTGTTATAATCCAAATAAAAAACCGTATCTTTGCGTAAATAAAGAAGAAACGTTCTTTTTAGGGAAATTATCTCATTCGCCAGTATATGATGGATATAACGCCAATAGTTTCAAGGCTTTTTCGCCCTCGCGTCGATAGGATGTTCGACGACGCTGTTAAGGCGGAAAAATCCCAGCGTGCTGTGCTGGACTGGCTTATTGGCAAAGGCGTGAATACGCAGTGGGGCGCCGCCCATGGGCTGCGCAAGGGCATGAATTATGAAGAATATCGCAAGGTCGTGCCTGTAATAGAGTATGAGGAAATCCGCACTGAGGTGATGCGAATGGTAAACGGCGAGGCCGATGTGCTTTGGCCGGGCGTTTGTAGGCGTTTCGCCCAGTCCTCCGGCACTTCCGGCGGCAAAAGCAAGTTCATTCCTGTCACGAAGGATTCCTTGGATGTCAACCACTATCCCGGCGCCTCGGCGCCTGTGGCCTTTTACCTGGACGAGAATCCCGCATCGCGCATGTTCTCCGGAAAGGGATTGATTCTTGGCGGCAGCTTTGCCAACGAGCTCGCGTCTTTGCCCGCCGGAGTGAAAGTGGGCGATCTCTCCGCCAACCTCATAGACGCGATCAATCCGCTTGTGGGCCTTTTCCGCGTGCCGGGCAAGAAGATCGCCCTCATGGCCGACTGGAAAGAGAAGCTTCCCGCATTGGCGCATGCGGTGGCTAAGGAGAATGTCACAAATATTTCCGGCGTCCCGTCGTGGATGCTTACTGTGCTCAAGCGCATTCTTGAGGATGCCGGGAAGACTAATATTTCGGATATTTGGCCAAACCTTGAAGTGTTCTTCCACGGCGGCATAGCTTTTGCCCCATACGCGCGGGAATACAGGGAAATCATGCCGATAGGCATGAATTACGTTGAGACATACAACGCCTCTGAAGGATTTTTCGGCACCCAGATTGAATATTCCGAAAAGGCCATGATGCTCCTTGCCAAGCAAGGGGTGTTCTATGAATTCGTTCCCCTTGAACAGGTGGGGGAGGCTTTCCCCGAAGACGCTGTTCCGCTGTGGGGAGTGGAGCTGGGGCGCACCTACGCCCTGGTGATTTCCGCCTGCAACGGGCTGTGGCGCTACGCCATCGGCGACACCGTAATGGTCGATCAACGGCACCCGGTAATGATAACCATAGCCGGGCGCACAAAGAGCTATATAAACGCCTTTGGTGAAGAGCTGATGGTGCATAACGCCGAGGCGGCGATAGCCAAAGCATGCGCCGCGCAGGGATGCGCCATCGCCAACTACACCGCCGCGCCCGTCTACGCTTCAGGCAAGCGCCGCGGGCGCCACCAGTGGATGATAGAATGGGAGCATTCTCCCCGCGATTTGGAGGCCTTCGCCGACGAGCTTGACCGGCGATTGCAAGAGGAAAACTCCGACTATCAGGCAAAGCGCGCGGGTTCTCTATTCCTTGACCGCCTTGAAATTGTCGATGCCAAGCCCGGCCTTTTTGACGCCTGGCTGGGGCTGACCGGCAAGCTTGGCGGACAAAGGAAGGTGCCACGACTGTGCAATGACCGCAACATAATGGACAAGCTCATAGAGCTAAACGACAATAAATCTAAAAACCCAAATAAATGATAAGCAAATTAAAGAAATTGGGCCTCTGCGCTGCGTGTGCGGCTATGTCCATATCAGCGCAGGCCGCTGCCCCCAAGTATATATTCTATTATATCGGCGACGGCATGGGCATGGGCCCGGCTATGGCCGCGGAAATGTACAACCGACAGATTCTCGGCAACGACACTCCCATAACAATGATGCAATTTCCCGTGGCCGGAATGTGCATGACCTACAGCGCAAGCTCGCCCGTCACTGACTCCGCAGCCGCAGGCACTGCTCTCTCCACCGGAACAAAGACCAAGAACGGCATGCTCGGAATGGCCCCGGATTCCATACCCGTGTACTCAATGGCATCAACCCTAAAAGCGATGGGATATGGCATCGGAGACATTACCTCAGTTTCCCCCGATGATGCCACCCCGGGAGCCTTCTATGCCCACGTTCCATCCAGAAATATGTCGTATGAAATTGGTGTTCAAGCGGCCGAAAGCGGATTTGAGTTCATCGGCGGGGCCGGATGGCGCAAGCCCGCAAAGGAGGGAAAGCCTTATCTTTATGATGTTTTCGCTGAAAACGGCGTGAAGGTGGTCTTCGGTCCTGATTCAGTCCAATACATTGGCGATGCGCAGAAAGTGGTGATGCTTAACCATTGGGGCACAAACCCCAACGATGTTGGCTACACGATCGATTCAATTGACAACAACCTCTATCTTCCCTTCCTCACCCAGCAATGCCTTGACCACCTGAAGAAGGTGTCGCCCAACGCATTCTTTATGATGGTGGAGGGCGGAAACATCGACCATGCGCTGCACGCCAATGACGGCGGCGCCGCCATCAAGGAGGTTCTTAATTTCAATCAAGCCCTTGACATTGCATATGACTTCTATAAGCAGCATCCCGATGAAACGCTTATCGTTGTCACCGCCGACCACGACACAGGCGGCATGGCAATCGGCAATCCCTTCCTCGGCTATAACGCGAAGCTTGGCCTTTTCGATTACCAAAAAGCGTCAAAGGAAGCTTTCCAGAAAAAAGTGCGGAAGATGCTGGAGGACAATACCGTTGCATCCTGGGACGAAATGAAGGAAGAGCTCGCCAAAACTTTTGGATTCTGGCAGGGAGTCCCTGTAAACGAAAAGCAGGAAGCGTCTCTCCGGAAAAAGTTTGAAGATACTTTGTCTAAGCGTGATTCTGACGACCAGCGCACCCTTTATGCCAACTTCAATGGTTTCGTGGCCGAAGTGTTCAAAGTGCTCAATGACGCGGCGGGCATCGGATTCGTGGCTACCAGCCACACAGGAAATCCTGTGCCGGTATTTGCCGTAGGCGTGGGCGCGGATAAGTTCAAGGGCCTGAACAATAACATTGAGATTCCCGTTAAGATTCTTGAAATTGTTGAAGGCAAATAAAAAATTAAGCGTTATAAATTTTATAAGACCTATAAGACTTATAAAACTTATAAGAATAAAAACTGATAATCTCATATGGAAGTCATTAATTTTGACAAAACGCCCTCTCTCGTGAGCCAGTATATGAGCGAAATGCGCAATGTGGCCGTGCAGAAGGACAGCATGCGCTTCCGCCGCAATCTTGAGCGCGTGGGAAACGCCATGGCCTACGAAATTTCAAAGACCCTTGAATACAAAGTGGAGAAAACCACCACGCCCCTGGGCGTGGCGGATTGCCACGTCGTGGCCGACCAAGTGGTGCTTGGCACCATTTTCCGCGCCGGTCTGCCTTTTCATCAAGGGTTTCTCGATTTCTTCGACCATGCGGAAAACGCATTCGTTTCCGCCTACAGAAAGTATCGCGAGAAGGAGAATTTCGACGTCCTCATTGAGTATCTCGCCTCTCCGCGCATCGACGGAAAGGTGCTTGTGCTGTGCGACCCCATGCTCGCTACCGGCTCATCGATGGAGCTCAGCTACCGCGCGCTGCTCACCAAAGGCACCCCCAAGCATGTGCATGTGGCTTCGGTGATCGCATCGCAGAAGGCCGTTGACTATGTAAAGTCAGTCTTCCCCGAAGAGAAGACAACTGTGTGGATCGGCGCTGTCGATGATCATATCGACGACCACAGCTACATTGTTCCCGGCCTGGGTGACGCCGGCGACCTCTGCTTCGGCACAAAAGAATAAAAACCAATGGCTAATAACTAAAAACACCCCAATCTATGTCCGAAATTAAGTGTGTAGGCATACTCACATCCGGCGGCGACGCCCCCGGCATGAATGCCGCTATCAGGGCGGTGACTCGCTCTGCAATATATTCTGGCCTGAAAGTTATGGGCATATACCGCGGCTACCGCGGCCTTATCACTGATGAGATTGTTGAGTTCAAGACCCAGAACGTTTCAAACATCATTCAGCAGGGCGGCACTATCCTGAAGACCGCGCGCTGCAAAGAGTTTGAGACAAAGGAAGGCAGGCAGCTGGCTTATGACAACCTTAAGCGCCACAATATCGACGCCTTGGTTGTTATCGGCGGCGACGGCTCGCTGACCGGCGCTCGCATATTCGCCAACGAGTTTAATATTCCTATCGTAGGCCTGCCGGGCACTATCGACAATGACCTTTACGGCACAGACCGAACCATCGGATATGACACGGCTCTGAACACCATTATGGATTGCGTGGATAAAATCCGCGATACCGCCACTTCCCACGAGCGCCTGTTCTTCATCGAGGTTATGGGGCGTGACGCCGGCTTCCTCGCCCTCAACGGCGCAATTGCTTCTGGCGCCGAGGCCGCCATCATACCGGAAATATCCACGAAGGTCGACCAGTTGGCCGAGCTAATTCAGAATGGATTTCGCAAGAGCAAGAACTCTTCAATCGTGCTTGTGGCTGAAAGCCCAATCACCGGCGGGGCCATGGGCCTGGCAGAGCGCGTGAAGAATGAGTATCCCTCCTATGACGTGCGCGTCTCTATCCTTGGCCACTTGCAGCGTGGCGG
This sequence comes from Clostridium sp., assembly GCA_023666615.1. Classification (GTDB taxonomy): domain Bacteria; phylum Bacteroidota; class Bacteroidia; order Bacteroidales; family Muribaculaceae; genus CAG-873. The sequence goes on from JAMPBQ010000001.1 coordinate 431,802, forward strand.
TTCTCCCACCGCGGCCGACCGCATATTGGCATCCCGCCTTGGCGCCGCCGCTATCGACGCCATCAATGATGACCAGCGCAACGTTATGATTGGCATTCGCAATGATGAAATCGTGTACGTGCCATTCGTTAAGGCGATAAAGAATGACAAGAGCATCAATCCCGAGCTCGTGGAGACTCTGCGCCGCCTTTCCATCTAAAATTCTTAACTTGAAGACTATATGAAAAAATTTATTCTGGCCTTTGTGGCCGTGGCGTTCTGCGCCATTGCGGCCTCTGCCATTACTCCCGCGGAATTGGCGGGCACAAAGTGGAAGTCCAAGAAAATAGAAATGCCTTCGCCCGATGAGAGCGTAAAGGTCACCTCTATCGTTGAGTGCATATTCGAAACTGAAAACACATGCACGGAAAAACAGGAAGTGACTATGAGCATCTTTGACAAGGAGACAAGGATGAAGATTGATGTATACCTCAAGGCCACGGCCCCTGAGACATACACCGCCGAAGGCGATTCAATCACCTTCAAGGGCAATCCCGCCGATGTCAAAGTTGAATGCGAGGATGATGACATTCGCGTTACTTTCCCCCGCGGTGAGTCCAACGCGATAATGGAGTCAATGATCAAGAGCCAAATTAAGCCTATGATTGACATGCTTCGCCAAGAGATTGGCAAGAGCGTGGATGAGCCTTCTGTGATGAAGGTGCTCGAAATGAACGGCAAGAAAGCCGTAGTGGAGAGGGAAAAAATCCAGGTGGAATTTTCCATCAAGAAGATTTAGCCACTTAACCCTTAAATAAAAAAAATAGATAGGCTTCCGCGCATTCATGCGGAAGCCTATCTATTTTTTATGCCGTTGCCAAAATTATTTCTACTTCAGCGCGGAGAGGGCTGCGTCATAGTTGGGCTCGTTGGTGATTTCCTCCACAAGCTCGCTGTATTTCACGCGGCCGTCCTCATCAATGATTATCACGGCGCGTGCCAAAAGTCCGGCCAAGGGGCCGTCAACAATTGTCAGTCCGTAGTCCGCGCCGAATTTCGGATCGCGGAACGCTGAGCCAAAGCTTACGTTTTTAATGTCGTTGGCCGAGCAGAATCTGGCTGCGGCAAAGGGGAGGTCCATTGACGCGCACACTACAGCCGTGTTTTTCATGCTGGCTGCCTCCTGGTTGAAGCGGCGCACGCTTGCCGAGCACACCGGTGTATCGAGGCTCGGGAATACGTTCAGCACGATTCTCTTTCCGGCAAAGCTGCCGGCGTCAATCGGCTTGAGGTCTGTGCCTATCAGGGTGAATGCCGGCGCCTTGTCTAAGGCCTTGGGCACAAGCCCGCATGTATGGCACGGAGTGCCCTGGAAATAGATTGTTTCTACGTTCTTTGCGTTCATAAAACAAGTGTTTTTTTTGAATTTCTTTCTTATGGGCGTCACCGCAAGAGCGACGCCTTCTGTATAACAATTTCCTCCAGCTGATTGTTGTAGCCGGGAATCACATCCTCCACTATGCCGTCTGACCCCACAAGCATTATTGTGGGGAAAAGAGTGATGCCGCAGTTGCGCACGATTGAGCGCGCTGAAATCAAGGCAATTTCTTCCGGCTGTATTTTTCCAAGGAGCTCAGACGCGTCGGACGCATTGTTGTCGTTGAATGCCCATATCACGTCAACGCTCTGCGGCAATGTTTCCGCCACTGCGCGCACGTCCGCTATTGTTTCTGCCGCAGTGGAGACCTCGGGATCTATTACAGCTATTATGGCGGGACGGTCAAGCTTGCGTCCGGCCATGTGTTCGGCCCGGTTTTGTCCGTCAAGATATTGGCATGAATATGACGGCAGCGGCTTTCCGGCAAGGTTTTCTGAGCGGAATGTGTTTTGCCTATATAGCTCAAATTCTTCCGGCCAATTCGCTATCAGCGCGTCCTCGGTCAGCTCTATTGGCTTTGAGGCAGAAGGAGCGTATGTCACATCCACCAGCTGCTCGCTGATGGCGCCGGGGCTGTTCACCAGCGAAACGCTCACCGGAAGCCATGTGTCGTGGTCAAATACATATTCAAATTCTGATGAAACGTATCCCATTGTTTCCTTTTGCCCGTCCACCACGATTCTGCGTTTGCCGCCCACGATGGTGTCGGGATGAAAATGGTAGCGGTATGACGTATCTTCCGCCATTTCCCTTAGCCTCTGCGCTATGAATTGCGGAAGGTATTCTGAAAATTGCGCCTGTTGCTGCACGCCGCCCTTCACGCCCGCCGCCGATGTGCTGAAAGGCTCGGGATTCTGGCTGTAGTGGTATTCCTGCAGCTTGTTGTTTCTAAGCCTGTAGGCGTTTCCGTCAAAATATGCTGAAAAGCCCTTTAATTCAGAGCCGTGCGATTCCGTGGCCCATGTTATGAGATATTGGCATGGCGCCAATGTGTCGTCCTCCTCAGTTGGCGAGCTTTGGAGTGTCAGTTCATACGCAACAGGGTCTTGCGCCTGGGGCAGAAGCACTTCAAAGTGGGCGTCGGAGATGTAGTTTTGAAGTCCGTCAATGCGATTGGCAAATTGCCCAACCCCCTCGGCCGAAGCCGTCAGGGGGTTGACAATAAGCATTAACGCGATTAGCGATAAGTTTGCTCTCATAAGCAAGTGTTGAAACGTGTTTGCAAATAAAACAAGAACCGTGCTGAAATGTTCGGCGCCAGGCCTTTGTTTTTTCAAAAAAAGGAGAAATTTTTCTCAAGTAGGCGTCCGCATAAATTATTCGCGGGACGCGCATGAGTGCGTCCCGCGAATCAATTTGAAATGAAAAAGTCGGTTTGTTGTCTTGCCCAGGCCGCGCGCTTATTTGCGGCGGTGGTGCTTGACTAATTGTTGGGTGAACTTTCGTTCTGCGTTTTTGAGGCGAAATAATTGTTTCGGGGTTAGGGTGTCTTTGAATTTCTCGAAATAGAGGAGCTCAACCACGGATTCCCTTCTTTTTTGGTCAAAAAGCGCGAATGCCGCGGCCTGCACTTCTTCGGCCGACGCCGTGGGGCTGCTGTTGATGGACATTTCCAGGTCTCTTACCTCCTGCGCTATGTCGGTGAGCTGGTCGTCCATTTCGTCGTAGAGGGGGAAGAAGGCCTCCTGCTGGTCGGTAGACAAGGAGAGCTCCTTGGCGATAAATTCGTGCTTGTACTGCCTTAGCTCCGCCAGCCAAAGGTCGCGCTCTTCTTCAGTCATGGAGTTTTGGCGCGGCGGCTGGGCCATGGCGCTTGCGCATGCGCAGACAATCAATGCTATGATGGCAAATGTCCTATTCATTGTCTTACTCAATTTCTAAGCTTACCTTTGTGTATTCTGAATCTTCGCCCTCAAAGGCCTCGTCAAAATCCTTTGAGAGAAGGTCGAGGTCAAAGCCCTCATCCATCATTTGCGACATTATGTCGTACTGGTCGATTTCGGGCATCACGTATTCATTGACGAATGTCTCATTGGCCAGCGCCTTGCTAAGAGTGGGGGAGAGTGTGACTTGGCCTGTGTTGGAGCTCATCAGCGTAAACATTTTCAGCATGCACCATACGCCCGCGAACATTGCCGCCATGTAGGCGTACGGACGCACTCGCTCCCAAAAGCTGCGAGGCTTGATGGCGATTGGCGCATGCGCCTGCTCCTCATATTCAGTCTTTTCAAGAGAGAGAGCCATTCGGCAGGCGAATTCGGCGAAATAGCCTGCCGGCACGGTCATGCCATCCCGGGGAGCCTTTTCGTCAAGTATTTTCTTCTCTTGCTTCATTGCTTTTGTTGTTAATAAGATGCAGTGTTATGCTTTGTTTTATTTTGACGGATTTATGCCGCCATGGTTTAATCGTTATCCTGAAAAAATTGCTCAATTTTTTTTGTGGCCAGGTGGTAAGACGCCTTAAGCGCCCCCACCGACGTGCCCAGCACCTCCGACATGTCTTCGTATTTCATATTGTCGAAGTATTTCATGTTGAACACAAGCCTTTGCTTTTCAGGCAGCGATGCTATCGCTTTTCTCAGCTTAAGCGCCAGCTCGTCGCCATCGATGTGCTCATCGGCCTCAATCAGGTGAGCCAAGTGCGACCCTTCCTCATCTATGGAAATGTCAAGCCGCTTGCGCTCTTTTTCCAAATGGGAAATGGCTTCGTTTATGGCTATCTTGTAGAGCCATGTCGAGAGCTTGGCGTCGCCGCGGAAATTCTCAAGGCTTTGCCAAGCCTTCATAAACGTGTTCTGCAGCAAATCGTTGGCGTCGTCGTGGTTCTGCACCATGCGGCGAATCTGCCAATATAGGGGCTCCGAATACTGGCTGATGACCTCGGTGAACGCCTGGCGGCACTGCGCCGGCTGGCGCAGCCTCTCTATCAGCTCGGGGTTCTCTTTGGGGTAATCAGCCATCTTTTGTCTTTTCGCGAATCAGCCTATCATTGTCGCATACAAAGGTAGCTATTTTTTTTCAATCCACAAAATCCGTATTCCGTTTCTCGCGATTGTCATTCGAATTGGAATCATTCCGCTTCTCACGGTTGGCCTCGTTGATGTACTTCTGCGCCAAGTATTTAAGGCGGGGTAGGGGAACACGCCGCATAGCGCTGCCGCCAACTAGGCGCTTGTAGGCGCCTGACCCCATTTCCAGCAAGGATTTGGGAGTAAGGGAAAGGATTTCTTCTCGAGGCGCAAATTCCGGCAATGCGCCATCAGGGTATAAATTCCCTTCAGGGCAGGCCGCAAGGCAAGCGTCGCACCCGTAGAGTGTGAGGCCCATGCGTATGTCTTGGGGAATTTCCCCGCGGCTTTCGATAGTAAGGCAAGAAAGGCATCGCCCCGCGTCGCAGCCTCCCTTGCCGTCAAGGGCCTTGCCGGGGCATGCGCGCACGCAAGCCATGCATTCCAGGCACTTGCTCCGGCATGGGGCGTCGGGCTCAACGCTGCCGGTCCAAAGCAGCTCGCCAAGAAACACTCGGCTGCCTATGCCGGGGATAATCAGCTGGTTGTTTATTCCGGCATATCCCAGCCCGCATTGCGTGGCCCAATATCTTTCGCGCATCGGCGCCGTATCCACAAGCGCGCGAGTCTCCCCGCCATATTTTTCTTGGATGTATTGCCCCAGAAGGTCAAGCCTTTGCTTCAAGGCGATGTGGTAATCCTTTCCCCGTGCGTATTCGCTTATCAGGCAGGCGTCGTTACCGGGGTATCCATACGCGAAGGCGCAGCAGATCACCGTATTGGCTCCTTCCAAAAGCAGACGCGGGTCATTGCGTTGTTCGGTGTGTTTTTCGCAATATGCCATCTCGCCATTTCGCCCTGCGGCGATCCAGTTGCCGTATATTTCGCGCATATGCTGCGATAAGGGTTCACATCGCGCGAATCCGCATTTCACCGCGCCGCACTCTATGGCTTTGCCCCTGATATCCTCTTTAAGGTCAATCATTTGCAGGCAGGATATTTGTTGGCCGGATATGCCAAGGTGAGCATGTTGTCGCCCTCCATCCAGCTTTCCGCGTCGTAGGCTTGCCCATGCGCCATTGCAACCGACCGGTCCTTATCGCATTCTATTTCAGTCATTAAGGGCTTGGGGGAGGGTGCGGCCTTATACACAGCTTCTTTCACTGTCCACGCCCAAAGCATGGACGATTCGTCGGTGAAAATTATTAACTCCCTTTCCGATAAATATTTTGGGCGTGTGCGCCGCAGGGCTTCGCGCCAAGTCTCCGCATCTATGCCTATGCGGCGGCATGGGTCAATGGCCACAGCGGCCACAGTCTGGCTGTGCGTCACTGAGATGTTGAAGCCTTCGCATGCGGGCGCTCCGTCAGCCGCGTGGCTTATCTTTACGCCAAGCTCTTCCCCCGCGCGCCTTGTCGCATCCTTCTCTCTATCTCTCCTTGATTGCCGCCTATTTTCTTCCGATGTCGCAATCTCAGCAAGGCAAATTGTGGTGGTGCCGATAGTTTTCTTTTTCATCTAATCAAGACGCTGCATTGCGTGTGATACATCTCGGTATATGGTCTCAATCACCGGGGCGATGGAGTCGGCGGGAGTCTGCGCGCCGGTGCCGTCAATCATCGCTGAGCCGGACACAAGCCATTTGGGGGCGTCGGGCTTCACGGCTATGAAATGCACGGGGAGAGGCAATGCCTGCGGAGCCTTCACCAGCGTTGCGTAGTAATCGTTTGGATTCATGAAATGCTCCGATTCCGCCTGCGCGTTTCCCAGGTTGAGGCCTATGCGTTCGGCGCGGTTTTCGAGGGCGGCCTCCACAGTGGACGCATCCACCGGAGTAAGCGTAAGGTACACGCGGGCCTTATAGGCCGGATATTCAATGTTTAGCCATACGCTTCCGTCCGGCATGTGTTCGGTCGTTGTCTTCGCCTGGGCGTTCGCCTCTATGCGCAGCGGCAGGCTGTCCACCGCTGCGTATCGCTCGGCGTATTCCGCCACGCGCGGATATGCCGTGCGCCGCGGCATGGCGTCTCCCTGAGCATGCGGCTTTGAGCAGCACGCCAGGGCAAGCAATAAGGCGCTAGCGAGCGCCGCCGTTTTCAGTCTTGATATTGACACGTACTGATACAATTCGGTGTTCGGCCACTTTCAGCACCAGGAATCGGCACCGTCCGTAGGCCAGTGGCTCCTTGTCCTTCGGGAAGTCGCCTTTAATTGTTAATAGCATGCCGGCCAGAGTCTCTGCGTCTTCTGTGACATCGGCGAATTCTTCCTCGTCAAGGCCGGTTATTCTGAAAAAGTCGGTGAGGGGAGTGCGCCCTTCAAAGTTGTAGGTGTCGGGCGAGAGGCGCGTAAAGTATTGCTCATCCTCATCGTATTCGTCATTGATGTCGCCCACAATCTCTTCGAGCACGTCCTCCAGCGTCACTACGCCCTGCGTGCCTCCGTATTCGTCTATCACAATGGCTATGTGCTTTTTCAGTTTGCGGAAGTCCTCAAGAAGGTCGTCGATTTGCCGCGATTCAGGCACGTAATATGCCTCCCTCAGGAGGGTATGCCAGTCAAATCCGTTCAGGGGCTTGCCGATGTGCGGCAGCATGTCGCGCGAGTAAAGGACGCCTTTGATGTTGTCCATCGTATCGTCGTACACCGGCAGGCGTGAATAGCCGGTCTCCACAATCTTTGCCAAAGCCTGGTCGAAGGTAGACGCGTAGTCAATGCCCACAATCTCCACTCGCGGGGTCATTATCTCCGACGCCGCAGTGTCGCCGAATTTTAGGATGCCTTCAAGCATCTGCTTGTCGTCGGTGGCCTGCACGTCGGTCAAGTCAAGGGCTTGCGAAAGCTCGTCTGCGTTGATGCTCGCGTTGTTCGTCACCACGCGGTTAACGATGCTTGTGCTGCGCACCAGCATGCCCGATATGGGTCGAAACAGCTTCATCAGCGTCTGCAGCGCGGGCTGGGCGAAGAGCGCCCATTTCACGGTGTTGTTAGTGGCGTAGAGCTTGGGCAGGATTTCTCCGAAAAGCAATATCAAAAAGGTGAGGATTACTGACTGAAGCACGAAGCTCATCCATGGGGCCATGCCCGTGAACAGCGCTCCGAGAGCGAAATTCGTGAGCACTACGATCGTCACGTTCACCAGATTGTTGGCGATGAGGATTGTGGCCAAAAGCCTCTCCGGCTTGGCCAGCATTGACCGAATGCGCAGGGCCTGCTCTTCGTCAAGCTCGTCGATTTGGGATTCAGTAAGGGAGAAAAACGCTATCTCCGATCCGGAGATAAAGCCCGACGCCATAAGGCATAGCGCTGCCACGATAAGACTCGCTATCTGCGGGGCGCCGAATTCTGGGGGTATGGCCGACAGGACCATGCAGAGCATGTCCATCACCGGCAAGGGGTCTGTGTCCAAGACAATGACAATTAGTTAAACATTTCGAATCGCAAATTTACGAAAATTTTCCTATCCCCCAACCCCTCTCCCTCAAATTTTTCGCTCCCCGCCGCAAATAGGCTTCTCGGCGCTGGCTATTTTCTGCGTGCAGGCGCGTAAATCGCCGAGAAGGCGTCTTCAAGGCGCGGAAGGGGGTTGGAGTAGTGGTTGCCGTGTACGCTTTGAAATTCTGTGCGTACGCCATCTGTTTTCAGGCGTTCTACAATCGCGGTGGTGTTTTCCCCTACGCATTGGAAGGCCTTTACCCTCGTTTTGGGCTCTTGTATGCCCAAAAGAAAGTATGCCAGGCCGTTTTTGGGTGGTGTTTGCCGCGAATCAAACCATTGCATGAATCCTTCATACCAGAACGAGCCTGACAACGAAGCTATGTTCTTGAAAGTGTCGCACAGCATCCACTGCCATAGCACGAAAAGCCCTGACATTGATACGCCCACTAGCGTCCTCTCCGGCTTTCCGGCAAGCCCCATCGCTTCTTCTATCTTCGGAATCACTTCATTTTGTAGCATTTTCAGAAATCCCGGCGATTCGCCCTTGAAGTCCGGACTGCCGGCGGGCACGCCCTTCGCAGGCCAGGGGCTGAATACGTTTTGCCAGTCCATGCCGGTGATGACGGCAATGGACGTCCCATATTGCTTTGCAGCAGGGTCAATCCAGTTATCGAGCAGATCATCCATGGGATAGAGGATGTACGCTATTTTGCCAGGGACGGCATCGTTGCTGAGCATGCAGCTCAGATTGCCTATTTTAATTCTCCTTGCCATAAATCATCATGTCCGGCATTTCCCGGAATCCAAGTGAATAATACACTCGGCGGCCTTCCGCCGAGGTTTCAAGAAATATTTTGTCGCAGCCCCTCTCTATGGCTATTTCAATGAGCCTCTTTGCGATTTGGTGGGCTATTCCGCGGTTTCTGTGCTCCTTGCGCACGTAAATGTTCATCAGATAGGCGCACTTCCCGCTCGGATTCTCCGGCGACGGCAGCTCTTCTGAAAAACAGGCTCCGCCGCATCCGCAGTCCTCGCCGCCGCATGCCGCCACTAATGCAATGTGGCCATTGCCCGCTGCATGGCTTTCGTAGTATCTTCGGTTTGCGGCAAGCAGCTTATCGTCAGGCTCTTCCCCAAAAACATTAGCGATAACCTCTTCGCGCCATACCATCAGCTCGTCAATCGACGCTATTTCCCTTATCTTGATCATACGCCGCCCTCCTTCATCACCACGGGCAATGCCGCCGTGTCCACCTTGCCGCGCCGCGTCAGCGGTATATGCTTCACTCTTACGAAATATTCCGGAATCATGAAGTCGGTCAATTTCGACTTCAGCCACTCCCGAATTTTATGCAGCGTGCAGCCCTCTCCGGCCATGACGTACGCCACAAGGTAATGCAGTCCGTTCTCGTCAAGGAATGCCCTCACGGCGCCGCGGTCTACGCAAGGGCATGTGTTCAGCGCGTTCTCCACCTCCTCCGGCTCAACCCTCTTGCCGAGGATCATCACCTGGTCGTCGCGCCGCCGCAGAAAGGCGATGTTGCCGTCGGGCAGCTCATATCCGAGGTCGCCGCTGCGGTACATCCGCCGGCCGTCCTTCATCGTCACAAAGTTCTTCTGTTCAGGGGGATTGCCCAAATAGCCCCGGCTCACTCCCTCGCCGAATATGCATATTTCGCCCACTTCGCCCCGCTTCGCCTCGCGCAGGTTCTTGTCGAGAATCTTCACTTCAACTCCTTTCACGGCTTTTCCTATGGGGAAGGTGCCGTCCTCAAGCGGCTCGGCGTTGTCAACCCGGTAATAGTTTGAGCACACTGTCGTCTCCGAGGGTCCGTAAGTATTGTAAATTTTTATGCCGCGTCCGCGCAGATTGGAAATGTAGCATCCGCGTATCACGTCTCCACCGCTGATTATTAGCTTTATGGAGGCCGGGATTTCGGACAGCTTGTTCATTTCCGCAAGGAGGTACGGGAATCCGTCGATTATCGTCACCTTGTGGCGTTCCGCAAATTTCATAAGCCCCTCCAGCGACCCGTTGTGGACGCCGTATGAAGGTATGCACACGGCGGCCCCGTTGAGCAGGGTGGTGAAGACTTCCTCAACGAAAATGTCGAACGAGCAAACCGAATACTGCAGCATGACGTCGCCCGGCCCGGTGTGAAATTCCGCCTCAAAGGCCTGCGCATAATTCACCACGGAATGATTTTCGACCACCACGCCCTTTGGGCGTCCCGTAGTCCCCGACGTGTACAGCGCGTATGCCACACCATCAGGCTTTGATCTATCCGCCAGCCCCTCGGGCGCGGGCTGCAGGCGCCGGCAATAGTTGTCGGTGATGATCAGCTTTGCCCCGGCTGTCTGCATCATATAGTCGATGCGCTCTTGCGGCAAGGAGGGCTCGGCGGGCACATAGGCCGCGCCGCTTTTCAGCACAGCCAGCATTGTCGCTATCTGCTCCGCCCCGTGGTGCATCACAATGCCTACGAACTTTGGCTTTGCCTCATAAAACTTCTGCATTATGCTGTCGGCCAACGCATCCAACTCCGCATACGTCAGTGTGCGCTCGTCCTCAATCACGGCTGGGGCATCGGGATGCTTGCTCGCCATCTCCTTGAATCGTCCATATATCGTCATTGTTTCCATGTAATTGTCCTTTGCCTTATAAAAAGCTTTTCCTCCCCCAATTGTTCTGACTGAGCCCGATTTGCCTAAAATGCATTATCGTCATATCGGAAAAATCCAGCCTTTGTGTGATGCGCAATAAAAAAGGGCACACGCCTCACGGCGGATGCCCCAAAATAAAATTCAAGTATATGAACGGTTATTTCTTTTGGAATCGGTAGACCTTGAAAGTTTTTGCGGGCAGAACCGTGGTGTAGTTCTGCGCGTTTTCAAGGGCTATGCGCTCGAGCTTGGGCTCCACTGCGCGCGGGTTTTCAAGGCTGTTCTCGGCCAGGTCGTCGGCGTGCAGGGTTGTAACCAAGGCGCCTACGATGCCTTCTTTCTTCTTTAGGCCGTCAAAGTTGATGGTGAGCGGCTGCTCAGTGTCGCCGGTGTTGACCACTTTCACAATGTATTCGCCGCTGTTGCCGTCAAGCACAGCGCTGGCGAAGACTCCGTCCTGGCCTTCAGCGCCGGTGAGGGGCTTGCCGTCTTTGCCGATGAGAGGCAGCACGTTGGTGCCGGGATTGGTGGCGTAGAGCTGCTGCACGTAGTAGCTGGCGGTGGGGAAGGATTCAAGGTTGTCAAACCAAATCATATCGGGGCGCCATTGCCAACCGTCAACGTGCGCGAAGAGAGGCGCGTATGTGGCCATATGCACCACGTCGGCGTTGCGCTCAAGGCCGGTCATGAAGGCGGCCTCAAGAAGCGAGGCGTTGAAATGATTGTATTTCTTGCCCTTGCCGTGGCATGCGTATTCGCCTGCGAACACCTTCGGGCCCTTGCGGTCGTAGTTGTCGTAGCGTGAGCCCTGGGCCAGGAACCAAGATTCGGGGCGGTAGAAATGCTCGTCGACGAGGTCGGCGTTCAGGCGGGTCATTTCAGGCCAGAGATAGTCGAAGTCCTTGCCTTCGGAGTTGGGGCCGGATGAGCCCACAATCTTGATTTCGGGATGCTGCTTGCGAAGCACGTCAAGGAATTTCTCAAGGCGCACTACGTATTCGGGGCCCCATTGCTCGTTGCCGATGCCGACAAACTTGAGGTTGAAGGGAGCCGGGTGGCCCATGTCGGCGCGAAGCTTGCCCCAAGTGGTGTTGGTATCGCCGTTGGCGAATTCAATCAGGTCAAGGGCGTCCTGGATGTAGGGCTCAAGCTGGTCCACGGGCACGTGCGCGTGCTCGTCATCGTTTTGGTATTGGCAAGCCAGGCCTACGCTGAGGATGGGCAGTGGCTCTGACCCGATTTCCTCGCTCAGCAGGAAGTATTCGTAGAATCCCAGGCCGTTGCTCTGGAAATAGTCGGGGAAGAAGCGGTGCGGGAAGGTATAGTGCCAGCGGTTTTCGTTGGTGGGGCGGTTTTCAACCGGGCCAACGGTGTTCTTCCATTGATAGCGTGTTTCGAGGTCGGTGCCCTCAACGATGCAGCCGCCGGGGAAGCGGAACACTCCGGGGTGCAGGTCGTACAGCTTTTGCGCCAGGTCTTTGCGCATGCCGTTTTCGTGGCCGTTCCATGTGTCAACGGGGAATAGCGATACGTGCTCGAGGTCCACCTCGGCCTTTTCTGGCTTGACGAGGAAGATGCGCAGCTGGCCGTCCTTGATGGTCTCCGAGGGAGTGAGCACTGCGGTATATTTTTTCCATTCCTTTGAATCGATGGTGATGGTCTTGTCGCCCTTGTTCTGGCTCTCGCCCATAGTGTTGGGGTCGGCAAGCTCTACGCGGATTTTGGCCTCGCCGCCCTGCGGCACGCGCGCCCAAACGCTGAATCGATACTCGGCGCCCTTCTCCACGGAAACGCCAAAGAATCCCTCGTTGGCCAGGCCGGTGTGCTTGTGGCCGTGGCCGGGATTGCCAAGGCGCACGTAGTGTGGGGCGCGTTCAAACGGGCCGTCGTTCATGACCTTAACGTTGCCGAAGGACTCCCAGCCCATTAGCGCTTGGGGAAATTCAAACGAGCGGTTTTTGATTTTCTCTGCATATAGGCCGCCGTCGGCGCCATAGTTTATATCCTCAAAGAAGATGCCGTACATGGTGGGCTGCACCTCGGCTCCCACCTTGTTGGTTTGCAGGTTAAGTTCCACGGCGCTTGCCCCTTGCATGGCGAATGCCAGGGCGACGGCGGAAATTAATGATTTTGAAAGATTCATGATATAAATGGTAAGATTTAGATTGCGGGGCGGTGGGGTGCCGCAAAATGACGGCAAACCCCGACGCTACAAAGTTACAGAAAAATATGCAAGCAAACAAATAAAGCGCGAAAAAAAGATTTTTTTTGAAGAAAATTTGGAAAATAGAACAAAAGCGCATAACTTTGCAGACGAAATCACAAATGGTACCATGGCCGAGTGGTGAGGCGCCGGTCTGCAAAACCGTTTACAGCAGTTCGATTCTGCTTGGTACCTCCAAGGCATCCCCTCCCGGGATGCCTTTTTTCATGCCCAAACCACAGCTGAGCGTGGGGAGATGCACCATGGATTGCACGGAAGAAAAGAAGGCGCCACGGATTTAACGGATTTCACGGATGAAATAAGGCGCTGCGGATTTTCGGACCACACAGGTGTTGATTAAGTATAAATGACTCAATTATATGGTGTGCGGCAAAGGCTCAGGCAAGCCACGGCAAAGCCGTGGCTATATGTTTGGCCGCGGGTGGCAATTGATGCCCCCCGCGGTCACTATCCTCTCCATAAGCACTGCAAAGCTGTGCCCCTTGCCCTTTAGATTGGTGATTAAGCGCGGTTTACCACTCTGTCCGCTAGGGCGGGTATATGTCCGATGAATACGCAACCTACATCATCTCCACCTTCCCAACAAACAAGATGCTGTTAGTGGAGCACTCATAAATTGAGAAGATAAAGGGCCTGTCCACAACTATTGGATCTGGTCTCAAAGGATTATTGCTCGTTGTGTAGAATCCGGTGATTGTCACCGCGGCGGCTTCGGCCCCCTTTTCGTCAACCTTTATGTTGCACCCCTGTTTCATTGTATTAATATAGGTATCTATGTCAGAGACATATCGGAAATCCGCCTCCCTGGGGTCAAAGGCCTTTCTGATTCCAAGCGACCTCAAGCTGTTTATTATATTCAATTCCCCCTGTGCCTCAAATTTAGGCATAGTAATGTCTAATTTCACATTCATATAATTGCGGAACTTTTCGCCTAAGTCAGATATGCATTCATCCAAATCCACGCCTACATTTGGTAAAGTGATAGACATATAATATGCGCCATTGCCAAAAGGTATGTGCGCGGTCCTCCACGTTTCCCCTTCCCCATATCGGCAGGTCACGTTTTTGGCTTTCATATAGCTGGCGCTACTCTTTGTACCATCGCAATTCGTAAATGTTTGTTGCCCTTTCGACTCAAATTTTACGTGATCAGCCCATAAGTTTCGGTAATACAGAGCATTTATCAACGCAAAATCGTATGACTCGCCTTCCTTTATAAGATTGTCAATCAATCTGTTTGTCTTTTTGCTACACCATTTGTTGGCCTCTTTTGAGAAATTCCGCATATCCAAATTAAACGCTTCAGCGTCAAAATTCTCCTGTAAGGCTTTTTTGTATCCTTCCTTTATGGGCAACGATTCACTCATCCACATGGAGTTGGCTACGCTCAGCGCGCATTCTTTGTCACGGTTTATGAGCTTCGTCACCATAAAGTGGCTGCACTCATTAATTTCATCAACGCTCATGTCGTCAAGGCCCAACACATTGATGATTTCCTCTCTGGTTTCTCCGCCGGCCCCGTTGAGAATCATCATCAATGAAATGCTTGTGCTCAAAGGGGATATGCAAATATTTTTCCCTTGATTGTCCTCGCTAGCTTTCTCAAAAAAACGCCAGGCAAAATTATGATTGGCGTTAGCCACAGTGCTTTCTGCCCGCGAAAGCGTAATCCTCTCATAGGAATTGTCACTGTTAGCCTTGCCATCCGAAGGCTCATCATTTGAGCACCCCATCAAGCACCCCGCAATAAATCCAAAAATAATTAGCTTCTTCATATCCTATAATTTAAAACTATTTAACGATAATTAATTGTACGATGCCCGCATAATCATTAGTTTGATGATTGGAATGATTCTCATCCCGATCATAATATACCCCTTCACATGTATTTGTTTCCACTACGGAAAAATCATCTGTCTTGCAAGCGACAAATATGACAAGCATTAATCCGATGCTAAAAATTAGTTTTTTCTTCATTTTATTTGGATAAGATTTAAATTTGAAAATTATTTTCCGCAAATATATTGATAAAAAATAAAAAAAAACAACGTTTTGACTGTCTTTTTGCAATTGAATTAAGTGATTTTTGCAGAGTGGACCATCTGTGGAAAGATTCGTTATTGTGATAAATCGTTGAATTGAATATATTGCTGAACTTTAATGCTTGTTACTATGAAAGAGATACAAAATCGGTTGGAGGCATACATATCAGCTACACCTTCAAAATGGAGAGAGAAAGCGGAGGCGCGGTTGACTAACAAGGAATGGCTGCGCTACTCTCAACGTATTGCTATAATGATGCTCGACAAGATGGAGGAGCTTGTGCTAATTCAGAGGTAAGTGGCCGAGCGAATGGGTTGCACTCAACAATACGTTTCACAACTGCTGAAAGGAACTGAAAATCTCTCCATCGAAACCATCAGCAAGATTGAAATGGCTCTTGGACTTCAGATTTTGGAGCCGGTATTCATATCCCGATAGTCCATAAGGTACTGTATGGCAAGGATGCGGAACGTTTTGAAAAGATGATTTCGCAACCGAAACCTGTATTTAAGGAAGAGAAAGAGAGGGTAAGAAAAGCATATGAGGAGATGAAATCAATAGCTAAAATGGGGTGGGTTAGAGGTTTTCGATGATGATTAGGTAGCTGGCGTTGAAGGAGCGGCGGGGGGAGAGGAGGTTTACGTAGTCGCGCTGGTCGAAGGGGCCTTCGTAGCCGCGGCGGTCGCAGCGGCCGTACCAGGGCTCGATGCACATGAATGGGGCGTCGGGCTTGGGCGACCAGAGGCCCACCAGCGGGGCGCGGAAGATCATTGACAGGTACGGCGATTTGGCCTTGTCGAGCATCGATACGCGATGCACCTGTTCGTCGGCAAGGATTAGGGCGTCATGCGTGAAAGTGTCGGATGTAACGGGCAGCATTCCCTCGTGGTTGAGCAGCACCTTTTTCGTCTCATCGCCAACGCATCCCTTTTCGGCCAATACCTGCGATTCGATTGTGCTGTTGTCGAAAAGGAGGTAGGCATGGACAGGATCGGATGGCGAAAAGTCGGGATAGTAGAATGCCGGATGCGCTCCGATTTGGAAAGCCATATCGCGCGAGTCAAGATTTTGTACCGTCCACATTACCGTGATGCGTTCATCTACAAGTCGATAGCCAATTTCCAGACGAAACTTGCGGGGGTACAATTTCAGCGTCTCGTCGTTCCACTCCAGGGCGAACCATGCCTCGTCCGCCGGCACGTCATCCATAATGGAGAACTCGCAGTCGCGCGCAAAGCCGTGCTGGCCAAGCGTGTATTCCTTGCCATCCATTCGATAGCGCTTCTCCCAAAGAGAGCCTACGATAGGGAAAAGCACCGGCGAGCGCCGCCCCCAAAAGCGGGGGTCGCCTTGCCAGAGATATTCATGTCCCGTGACATTGTTCTTAATACTTTGCAACTCAGCGCCGTGTGCGCTGATGACGACCGTAAGTAGATTGTTCTTGAGAGTGACCATCATATGGAAATTGAAACGTATTATGTTGAAACGCAAGCCAAAATCGGCAATTGTACAACAAAGTTACGCGAAAAAAAGTTCACAATCGCCGCGATGCGGCAAAATTTTGCATTTGTGTAATCCGCAAGAATTGATTAATTTTGCCCATAAAGAAGCAATCATATACACATATATTGGCAGATGGGTCATAAATTCAAATACAGCTGGAATCTCAAGGATGCGTCCTTTTCCAAGGACAAGGGCAAGGTTTTTTCATGTTTCGCCTGCGGCGGAGGCTCAACTATGGGCTACAAGCTGGCGGGGTACGATGTGCTGGGGTGCAATGAGATTGACAAGCGCATGCTGTCAATCTACGAGGCCAACCACCATCCAAAATTCGCGTTCTTGGGCCCAATCCAGGAATTTAAGAATAGAGAGGACTTGCCGGCGGAGCTCTACAACCTTGACGTGCTCGACGGTTCGCCGCCCTGCTCCACATTCTCCATAGCCGGCAGCCGCGAGGAAGCGTGGGGAGTAGAGAAGAAATTCCGCGAGGGGCAGGCGGAGCAGGTGCTTGATACGCTGTTCTTCGACTTTATAGACCTTGCCAAGAGGCTGCAGCCGAAGGTGGTGATAGCCGAGAACGTGAAGGGCTTGCTGCAGGGCAACGCCAAGGCTTATGTGGACCGCATCTACCGGGAATTTGACGAGGCCGGGTATTCTTGTCAGCATGTGCTGCTCAATGGGCAGGACATGGGCGTGCCGCAGCGGAGAGAGCGCGTGTTCTTCCTTTGCCTGAGAAAAGATCTTGTGGAGAAGGTGCCTGCCACTTACAACCTATTTGACGCCATACCGACGATTGACATGACATTCAGCGAAGAGCCAATACCTTTTTCGGAAATTAAGACTGAAGGGATGGACAAGCCGCTGACGCCCAGGGCGGCGGATCTGTGGGCGCTGAAGGAGGAAGGCGACATCGGATTGGAGAAATGCAGCGCGCGCAGTGGCGGCAATCCAAATGGGTTCTTCAGTTCGAAATTTGTGTATTCCCACCGCGCCTGCAATACGATATGCGCCGGGGATTCTCTAGTGCTGTTTGATGAGCCGCGCGGCCTGAACAACGCTGAGATAATCTCGGCGTCGACCTTCCCGCAGGATTATGACTTTGGCAAGGAGAAGCCGGCGTACGTATGCGGCATGTCGGTGCCTCCGGTGATGATGGCGCAGATTGCGTCGAGGGTGTATGAGCAATGGCTCAGCAAGATCAATGCTCCCGAGTGATTATTTGCTGTAGGCATTTTGCCACGGATTTCTTTGGATAGAGTGTTTTGCCGCTGATTTCTTTGGATAGAGTGTTTTGCCGCTGATTTCTTTGGATAGAGTGTTTTGCCGCTGATTTCACGGATTACACGGATTTTTTACGGAAAAATTACGGTTTTTTTACGGAAATATTACGGAAAAATTACGGTTTCAATACGACTTTAATACGATTTTAATACGACTTTAATACGGAAATTTATACTGAAAGGATTGAATTATAATGGGTTTTCCCGGCGATGGCGGGCTTTGGGCCTGCTTGCGCTTTTGGGAATTTTGTCAGTCGCGGCCCAACGCAATGACTGGCATGACCCATGCCTTCGCGTCAATCCGGGAATAACCAATCTTGGCGAGGTGCCGCCCAATCCGAAGTGTGTTGACGCGCATATCCGCATAAGGCAGCCGCGCCCCGGCGCGCTGGCCATCGCCACCTTGGCGTGGAACGCAAGCGATTCGCTCAACTATTCATATTGCCGCCTTCGCCTCTTTGGCGGGGATGATGACATTTATGCCGGAGAGGCGTCACTCACCATAGGCCGAATGAGGGGAGGGAAGGATTATCCAGAGGAGGAACATTCATTCACCCCAAGCCCCGGATTTGAGTCCTTGTGTTTGGTATATGACGGCTATTCGGCTAGGGCGATGACAAAAGACGCTTCGTGCAGCGTAGCTTATGACCCCGACGGCGCGGCAGGGATTTGGCTCGTCGCCAAAACTCCCCTCGATTGCCAGCGGCTAAGCGCAATGTGGCTGCCGAGGCCGGCGATTGAAAAGCACGAATTGGCGGATTTGGCCGCGATAGAGGAAGCGCTTGCGCCTTCAACTGACAAAGCCGAGGGCCTGTGGGAATACATGGACCGCGACATAGACCCCGGCGCCGCCTCCCTTGGAGGGCGATACCACCTGGCCACTATAAAAAACGCTGAGGGGGATTACGACATCGTTTATCTTGGCGGAGCTGAGGCCGAAGCCGGCCGATGGACGCCAATGTCGATAAAGGGTCGGCTTTCGCCCACCATTTTCATCGGAAATTACGACTTGGTGTGGATTGACGCCGATGGGAATCGCTTAGAGCGGGAATGCAACGCGCAGATAGACATCAATGGGGCAATCCTGACATTGCGATTTCCGCTGCAAAAGGCCCAAATACGCCTGCGCAGATGCGCATTTCGCTGAATTTTGGCCGTTGCGTTGCGCTGAAAGGGCAAAATGTTACGCCACCGCCCAGCCGCGTAACATAGCTTTGGGTGCTAAGATACTAAAAGATATTGACGCGTGGGAGATGAATAGCTAAATTTGCAAAGTGAATTAACAACCATGAAACTCATATATTGAATGCAATGGAAATGACCGCCACCATAAACGAAAGCGCAACGGCCAAAGCCGAAGCAAAAGGCTTTTGCCGGCTGAGCTGGACACAGCGAATAGGCTTTGGCTCGGGCGACCTTGCCCAAAACCTCATCTATCAGACGATCAGCATGTACCTGCTGTTCTTCTACACCAACGTCTACGGCCTCAACCCGGCTGTGGCCGCTGTGATGTTCTTGATAGTGCGCATCGTAGATGTGGTTTGGGACCCGTTTGTGGGCGCCTTCGTCGACAAGCATGACCCCAAATGGGGCAAATACCGCTCCTACTTGCTTTTGGGCGGCATCCCCTTGACCGGCTTCGCCATCCTTTGCTTTTGGAATGGATTTTCCGGCTCGCTGCTTTACGCTTACATCACCTATGTGGGGCTTTCAATGTGCTACACCTTGGTGAACGTGCCCTACGGCGCTCTCAACGCCTCGCTGACGCGAGACACGCAGGAAATCACGGTGCTAACGTCCGTGAGAATGTTCATGGCCAACATCGGCGGCCTCGCCGTGGGGATGGGCATACCAATCGCGCTCAAGCTTCTTGACCCCTCCGAGAGCGAGGACATGAGCACAAGCGACAGCGCATGGCTGACTACGATGGCCATATACGGAGTTGCGGGCCTGGCTCTGCTTGTGTTCTGCTTCACGCAGTGCCGCGAAAGGGTGGTGATGGACAAGAGCGCGACAGAAAACGTGAAGATCTCCGACCTTTGGATGGAATTTGTGCATAACCGCCCGCTGCGCATCCTGGCATTCTTCTTCATCACAGCCTTTGCCATGATGGCCATCGGCAACTCCGCGGGGGCGTATTACATCAACTACAACCTTGGAGGGTCGGCTTCGGATCTTTCGATCTTCATGGGGCTTGGCTCCATTCCCGCCTTCATCTTCATGCCGCTAGTGCCGGCAATCAAGCGCATGGTGGGCAAGAGGGGAATGTTCAACATCTTCCTATCCGTGGCCATCATAGGCATGATCATGCTCTACGCGGTGACTAAGATTGAGGCTCTGCGCACGCAAATGTGGATAGTGTACGTGGCTCAGTTCGTGAAGTCGACCGGCGTGATTGTGGCCACGGGCTACATGTGGGCACTTGTGCCTGAAGTGATTTCATACGGGGAATACACCCACGGGCGCCGCATATCGGGGATAGTCAACGCCTTGACGGGCATCTTCTACAAGGCGGGTATGGCTCTTGGCGGCGTGGTGCCGGGCCTGGTGCTGGCGTGGGTCGGATTCAGCAAAGACCTTCCGCAGCAGACCTCCATGGCTGAAGAGGGCATCCTTTGGCTTGTGGCCGTGATTCCCGCGGCGCTCCTTGTTGTGGCCATGTTCATCATCTCCCGCTATGAGCTTGACGACGCCACCATTGACCGCATCAACCTTGACATAGAAAAGAGGCACAAGGCGATGGATGATGACAGCGTATCGGTGAATCCTCCGCGCAACTAACCGCAAAGCTTGGGCGCCTCAATCGCAAAAATTGAAATCAACAATCGCAAAATTGAAATACCCCAATCGGAAGATTTGAAATACCGCAACTGTAAAAAATTGAAATAGAGCGAAATGACAAGATACCTTTTTCCACAGGACTATATGGCCGACCCATCGGCCCACGTATTCAACGGCAGGCTATACATCTATCCTTCACACGATTGGGAGGAAAAGAACATAGAGACCGACAACGGAGACTGCTACATAATGAAGGACTACCACGTGCTGTCGACCGACGATCCGCTGCACGGAGAGGTGGTGGACCACGGCAAAGCGCTTGACCTTGCGGACATTCCATGGGCAAGCCGCCAGCTTTGGGACAACGACTGCGTGGAAAAGGACGGAAAATATTACATGTATTTCCCGGCCAAGGATAAGAACGACATATTCCGCGTGGGCGTGGCTATAGCCGACAGGCCTGAAGGGCCATTCATCCCGCAGCCCGACCCGATCCGCGGGAGCTACAGCATAGACATGGCCGTTTTCAAGGATGGCGACGACTACCTGATGTTCTTCGGCGGCATTTGGGGCGGACAGCTGCAGCGCTACCGCGACAACAAGGCGGTAGACCAGCCGGCGCTGCCCGCCGATGACGAGCCGGCGCTGCCGTCGAGGGTGGTGAAGCTGACCGAGGACATGCTGCAATTCGCCGAGGAACCGCGCCCCGTGGTGGTGCTTGACGAAAACGGCGAGCCCCTGAAGCATGGCGACCCGCGCCGCTTCTTCGAGGCCAGCTGGATGCACAAGCATGGCGACAAGTATTATTTCTCGTACTCAACGGGCGACCACCACACACTGAACTACGCCATAGGCGAGAGCCCCTATGGGCCGTTCAAATACGCCGGCAAGCTTCTCGACCCGGTGATTGGCTGGACCACCCACCACTGCATCGTGGAATTTAAGGGGAAGTGGTACATGCTGCACCACGACAGCGCGCCCTCTGGAGGGAAATCGTGGCTTCGCAGCCTGAAAGTGAGTGAAATAGAGCATATGCCCGACGGCACGCTCAAGCTCATTCCGTAAAAATTGAGTCTCATAGAAAACATATAATGGTTTGGTAAAAAAATAAGGATTATTAGGTTACATGATATTGTGCGCAGTGATGCGTACAATATCATAAATTTTATGTAACTTTGCCATTGAAGATGGCAAGGATGAGGCCACAGGATATTCATAGATCTTATAAATTCTTATAAATTCTTATAAATCTTATAATTCTAATAAGTCTTATAAAACTTATAAAACTTATAAGTCTTATGTATCTTAGATGCCTTATGTGTTTCCTTAGATGTCTTATAAATAGATTGATTTTATCTCGATAAATATATAGACGCATGTATCTATTAGGTTATGACATAGGAAGCTCGTCGGTGAAGGCGGCATTGGTTGACGCCGGCACTGGCCGCTGCGTGGCCAGCGACTTCTTCCCCAAGAGCGAGGCGCCAATCAAGGCGCTGAAGGCCGGCTGGGCCGAGCAGAAGCCCGAGGATTGGTGGAGCTACTTGAAATCGGCCACGCAGGCGGTGCTTGCAGAGAGCAAGGCGGACCCCGCGGACATCAAGGCCATAGGCATTTCCTACCAAATGCACGGGCTTGTGGCCGTGGACAAGGAAGGGAATGTGCTTCGCGACGCCATCATCTGGTGCGACAGCCGCGGCGTGCCCTACGGCGAGAAGGCCTTCAACGAGCTTGGGCGCGAGCAATGCCTGGAGCATTTGCTGAACTCGCCCGGCAATTTCACCGCCGCCAAGCTGGCTTGGGTGAAAGAGAACGAGCCAGAGACGTTTGAGAAAATCCACAAGGTGATGCTTCCCGGCGAATACGCCGCATGGCGAATGACAGGGGAACTTTGCACCACGGCGGAAGGACTGAGCGAATATATGCTTTGGGACTTTAAGGAGAACGCCGCAGCGCGCTTCCTGATGGACTACTACGGCCTGCCGGCTGACATCCTGCCGGATGTGAAGCCGACCTTCAGCATGCAGGGCGAGCTCACGGCGGATGCGGCGGCCGACCTTGGCCTAGCCAAAGGGACGCCGGTGACTTACCGCGCCGGCGACCAGCCGAACAATGCCCTCTCCCTCGCCGTGCTTAACCCCGGCGAGATAGCATCCACGGCCGGGACATCGGGCGTGGTGTACGGCATAAACGGGCAGATAGCGTACGATAAGCAAAGCCGGGTGAACAACTTCGCTCACGTCAACCATACGGCCGAGGCGCCTCGCATCGGCGTAATGACTTGCATCAACGGCACGGGCATCCTCAACAGCTGGATGCGGCGCAACGTGGCCGACGCCGGCACGTCCTATTCCGAGATGAACGACATCGCGGCCAAGGCGCCCATAGGGTGCGAAGGGCTATCAATACTGCCCTTCGGCAACGGGGCTGAGCGCGTGCTGGAGAACAAAGAGACCGGCTGCTCGATGCACGGCATCAATTTCAACATCCACCGGCGCGAGCATATGCTGCGTGCGGCGCAGGAGGGCATCGTGTTCTCGTTCATGTACGGCATAGAGATCATGAAGGAAATGGGCCTTGAGGTAAGCAAAATCCACGCAGGGAAGGCCAACATGTTCCTGTCGCCCATCTTCCGCGACACGCTTGCCGGCGTGACGGGGGCTGAGATAGAGCTATATGACACAGACGGGGCCGTGGGCGCAGCGCGTGGGGCCGGCATCGGCGCGGGCATCTACAAGAGCGCCGCCGAAGCTTTCTCGACTTTGGCTAAGCTGGACACCATCGTGCCGGCGGCAGAGCGCGCTCCCTATCTTCAGGCTTACGCCAATTGGAAGGCCTGCCTGGCAAAGGAAATCAGAAAAGACTAAAAACAACCAAAATAAACATAAAAAATGGCAACAAAAGAGTATTTCCCCTCAATCGGGAAGATAAAGTTTGAAGGCAAGGAGAGCAAGAATCCTCTGGCCTACCGCTACTATGACGCAGAAAAGATGGTGCTTGGCAAGCCCATGAAGGAATGGCTGAAATTCGCCATGGCATGGTGGCACACCCTCTGCGCAGAGGGCGGCGACCAGTTCGGCGTAGGCACGAAGACCTTCCCCTGGAACCAGGGCGCCGACGTGATGACCGTAGCAAAGCAAAAGGCCGACGCCGGGTTTGAGGTGATGGAGAAGCTTGGCATCGAATACTTCTGCTTCCACGACACCGATCTGATCGGGGACCTTGAGGACATTGAGAGCTATGAGGCCCGCATGAAGGAAATCACTGAATACCTGAAGGAGAAGATGGCCGCCACCGGCATCAAGAATCTTTGGGGCACAGCCAATGTATTCGGCAACGGCCGCTATATGAACGGCGCCGCCACCAACCCTGACTTTGACGTTGTGGCACGCGCAGCGGTGCAAATCAAGAACGCCATCGACGCGACCATAGCCCTTGGGGGCACCAACTATGTGTTCTGGGGCGGCCGCGAGGGCTACATGAGCCTTCTGAACACCGACCAGAAGCGCGAGAAGGAGCATTTGGCCCAGATGCTGACCATAGCCCGCGACTATGCCCGCAGCAAGGGATTCACCGGCACATTCCTGATCGAGCCCAAGCCCATGGAGCCCTCAAAGCACCAGTACGACGTTGACACTGAGACTGTTGTCGGCTTCCTGAAGGCTCACGGCCTTGACAAGGACTTCAAGGTGAACATCGAAGTAAACCACGCCACCCTGGCCGGCCACACATTCGAGCATGAGCTCTGCGTGGCAGTGGACAACAATATGCTGGGAAGCATCGACGCCAACCGCGGCGATTACCAAAACGGTTGGGATACAGACCAATTCCCCATTGACAACTATGAGCTTACGCAGGCCATGATGCAAATCATCCGCAACGGCGGACTGGGCAATGGCGGCACTAACTTTGACGCCAAGACGCGCCGCAACAGCACCGACCTTGAGGATATTTTCATCGCCCACATTGCGGGCATGGACGCCATGGCCCGCGCGCTTGAGAGCGCAGCTGCCATCCTCACTGAGTCGCCGCTGCCTGAGATGCTAAAGGAGCGTTACGCAAGCTTCGACGCCGGCAAGGGCAAGGAGTTTGAGGAGGGCAAGCTGAGCCTGGAGGATGTTGTGGCTTACGCCAAGACACAGGGCGAGCCCAAGCAGACCAGCGGCAAGCAGGAGCTGTACGAGGCTATCGTGAATATGTACGTTTGATTTTTGTCTGAAGAATTTATGGTTATGCCGGCCGCGGGGGCTTTTGCCCCGCGGTTGGCTTTTTTTTGTGTGGGGTGTGGCCACGGAGGTGAGGGAACCACGGATTTCACGGAATACACGGATTTTTTTAGGGGAGGTGGATGTTGATAAGCTGGCAAAAGGTTGTGACCACAAGACGCCTCTACGAGGCTTACCTGATTGATTGTCATACCTCCCCCAGGCTTTGCCTGGGGTTATACACAAAAAGCCTCTACGAGGCTTACTTGGTTGTTTATCAATAGCTATAGGCTTCGCCAAGGGTTATGCACAAAAAGCCTCTACGAGGCTTACTTGGTTGTTTATCAATGGCTATAGGCTTCGCCTGGGGTTATACACAAAAAGCCTCTACGAGGCTTACCTGGTTGTTTATCAATGGTTACAGGCTTTGTCCGGGGTTATTCTCAAAAAGCCTCTACGAGGCTTTTGACTGAGTTTTTCAACCGCACCCTTATTTTTTTTCAAGATAACGGGATTTTGCGGGTTTTAATGGCTAACTTTGCGGATGAGATTAATTTGTTATTAATTTTTGACTGGATTTGTTTTGCTACTGAAATTATTTAATTTTTGACTGGATTTATGGAGATGGATTTTGTGAAGGCGGGATTTGTGAGGAGGCTGGTTTTTTGTTTGGCGATGGCGGTTTGCTTTTGCGAGGGCGGGGCTGTGGAGCCTAAGGGGCGCGATGTGGCTGTGACGGGTGAGCTGCAGCGGGCGATTGATTCCATTTCTTCACAGGGAGGGGGCGTGCTGGAGTTGGAGGCGGGGGAGTACCTCTGCGGCACGATTGAGATGAAGTCGAATGTGGAGCTGAGGCTTATGGAGGGGGCGACCATATTGGGAAGCGTGAATCCGTATGACTATCCGGCGTATTACAACGACAAGGCGAGCATAGAGGAGACCAACCACTTTGCTTTGGTTGTGGCTGTGGGTGCGAAGAATGTGGCCATAACTGGAAAAGGAATGATTGACGGGCGGGGCCTTGAGCTGGCGCTGGCCATAGACAGCCTCCACCACATAGGGGAGCGCATTGATCCGGGCTACAGCACGAGGAGGATGCGGCCCAACCTTAGGCCAAAGCTTTTGGAATTTGACGGGGTGGATACGCTAGCGGTGAAAGATGTGAGGCTTAGAGCGTCGGCCAGCTGGGGATTGTCGATGAACAAATGCCGCAATGTGACGATAAGCGGGATTGACTTTGTGAACCGCGCGTATTGGAACAACGACGGAATTGACATGGTGGATTGCCACAACGTGAGGGTGACTGGCTGCAGCATTGACGCGGCCGATGACGGGATTTGCCTAAAATCGTCAGACCCGGATGATTGCAATGACAGCATATTCATTTATGGCAACAGCATAGCGAGCAGCGCAAGCGCGATAAAGATGGGCACTGGGTCGTTTGGGGGATTCCGCAACGTTACCATCCGAAACAACAAAGTGCGCGACACCTTCCGCTCGGCCATCGCCATAGAGTCGGTGGACGGGGCCGTGATAGAGAACATCGTTGTGGATTCGCTGGAGGCTGTCAACACCGGCAACGCCTTCTTCATACGCCTAGGGCATCGGCATGGCGAACGGCCGGGAAAAATCAGCGGAGTGAGCATAAGCAACCTGACCTGTGAAGTGCCCTTCGGACGCCCCGACGCTGAATATGACATCCGCGGGCCAGAGATAAACACCATACACAATCCCTTTCCGGCCAGCATCACGGGCATACCCGGGCACAGGGTGGAGAACGTAAGGCTATCGAACATCAAGGTGTCCTATCCCGGGCGCGGCACGAAGGGTATGGCCTACATAGGTAAATACAGGTACAAGGATATCCCTGAGGAGATTGCCTCCTATCCGGAATTTCATATGTTCGGCGAGCTGCCCGCTTGGGGGCTATTCATGCGGCACGTGGACGGGATAGCGCTTGAAAATGTGGAAATGTCCACCCGGGCGGCTGACTATCGGCCGGCGATGGTGGCGGATGATGACGCGCTAAACGTGGTCGGAAGCATCAAGGAATAGGGGAAAAGGCAAGAGAATGGGGGGGAAGGGGCGAAATGTAGCGCAGGGATAAGGGTATGTTGCGGCAGAGGCCGCAAGAGAGGGATTTATGTTACATTATTTTTTCGATGGGAAAGGTGTTATTTGGTAATTTTGCATAGGAAAAACTGTCATGCGGCAACCATCAATGCCGTTGACGACAACTGGCAATGCCATTGATGCCAACTGTTAATACCATTAATGCCAACTATCAATACCATTAATAATGAAACTTAAATCAGCGATTTTATCCCTTATGCTTGCCCTTGCGGCGATTCCCTCTTGGGGGTGGAAGGGAATGGAAATGCCGCGGCTGAAGGTGGAGGGGAAATACCTTACCGACCAACAAGGCAACGTGGTGAACTTGCACGGCTTCGCGCAGACCTACAGCCCATGGTTCAACGAACAGATGACGAAGTGGAACAATTATGATGTGGCTGCATGCCTGAGCTACAACCAAGGCTTGATAGACGACATCCTCAACGCGGGATGGGAAGTGAACTTTCTGCGCCTTCACATGGACCCCTATTGGAGCAACACCCCCGGGCAGCAGACTACAGGCGAGAATGACATATCCGCTTTCAACTTCGATAGATTCAAGACCTACCTCAACTCCGTGTTCATCCCGATGGCGGAGTACGCGACTAGCCACGGGCTATATGTGGTGATGCGGCCGCCGGGAGTGTGCCCCGAAGAGATAGCGGTGGGCGACGCGTATCAGGAATACCTGATAAAGGTGTGGAAGCACGTATCGTCGCACGCCAAGCTTAAGAACAATCCCCACATAATGTTTGAGCTGGCCAACGAGCCCGTGCGCATCAAGGGGACAGACGGGAGCGTCGGCGGGAGCACTCAGCCGCAATTCGACGCTCTGAAGCAATATTTCCAGGAGATAGTCGACGCCATCCGAGCCAACGGCTGCGGCAACATCCTGTGGGTGCCCGGGCTGGGCTACCAATCAAAATACGCCGGGTATGCCGAAAATCCGATTGAGGGCGAAAACATCGGCTATGCCGTACATATATATCCGGGGTGGTTTGGAAGCACTACGGGCTACAATGACTTCCTTCAAGGCTGGAACGCCGACGTGCAGCCGGTGGCCGACTTCGCGCCCATCATGGTCACCGAAATGGACTGGGCGCCCGAGCACTACAACGCCAGCTGGGGCAAAGGCTACACCGGGACAGCCGGAGGAACGGGCTTCGGCGCCAACTTCAAGAAAATCACCGACGACGCCGGCAATGTGAGCTGGCTTCTGTTCACCGGCGCCGAGCTGATGGCAAAATTCAAGAACGTGGCCGGGACGCCTGGCAACTACACTTTCCTCAACGACCCCGAGGCCTGCCCATGGCCCATCTACCATTGGTACCAGGACTACAAGACGCAGAATTATCCGCATGCGGAATTCACATACCAGGCGTTGAGCGACAAGGGGAACGGCACATACGCCAACCCGCTGATATACGGCGACTTCCCCGACCCCGACGTGATAAGGGTGGAGGACACCTACTATATGATAAGCACGACGATGCACATATTCCCCGGCGCCACCATATTGAAATCCAAAGACTTGGTGAACTGGGAATACTGCTCAAACCCGCTGGCGAACATCGAGGCGACAGATCCCTATAACTTGCAGAACGGGCAAAACCGCTACGGCAAGGGGCAATGGGCCACGTCGCTGCAATACCATGACGGTGTATTCTACATTCTGTTCAACACCAACGATGAAGGCTCCTACCTGCTGACCGCGACCGACCCGGCCGGCGCCTGGGAGAAAAAGAAGCTGAACGACAGCTACTATGACTGCGGCCTGCTCTTTGACGGTGACGACATCTATGTGGCCTACGGTATCAACGAGCTGCACGTGGCCAAGCTGGACGAAGACTTCAACCGCGTGCGTGATGAGCATGTGATCACCTACACATGGCGCGAGGGCCTTGAGGGGTCGCGCATGTACAAGATAGGGGATTACTATTACATCTATTCCACATATGGGGGCATCCCCGGGACACAGGTTTGCTTCCGCAGCAAAGACCCGTTCGGGCCCTACGAAGAAAAGATGGTGCTCAACCTCAGCCCCAAGAGCGTACACCAGGGAGCGCTGGTGCAGACGGCCGCCGGGCAATGGTACACAATGCTCATGACAGAGATATGGCCCTTCGGGCGCGCGCCGATGCTTCTTCCCGTGTACTGGAGCGGCGATTGGCCGGTGATCGTGACCCAGGGCACCGCGCTCACGCAGGGAACCAAGCCGGCAGGGGTCGCGTCACCGATCAAGGCATTGCCCACTAACGACCCCTTCAGGAGCTACAGCCTGGGACTGCAATGGGGCTGGAACCACAACCCCGACGCCGGCAAATGGAGCCTTGTGGAGAGAGCGGGATGGCTGACGCTGCACACGGCATCGGTGACAAACGACCTCTATTATGCGCGCAACACATTGACCCAGCGCATAATGACATACCACGACAAGCTAGACCACAGCTATGGCACAATAGCCATAGACATATCGGGGATGAAAGAAGGCGACCGGGCGGGCCTGGCGGCGATGCAAGATCCCTACTCGTGCATCGGAGTGAAGATGGAGGGCGGCAAGAAAACATTCTATTTCGAGAAAGCGTCGCTGACCTCCAAAATAGCGAAGATAGAGACAGCAGGGCCGCAAGCGGCGTCGGACATCGTATACTTGCGCGGCGACGCCTCGTTCAACACGGGTAAGGTGAAATTTTACTATAGCCTTGACAACAAGACCTTCACACAGCTTGGAGAAGAATTTATGATGGTGTACGACCTATCAGTGTTCACCGGCAACAAATGGGCGATCTTCAACTACGCCACCAAGGCGCTGGGAGGAAAGGTGGAAGTAGACTGGTTCAGCACCGAGCCCGACTTCACGGAAGACAAATATTATGACAGCAATTTCAAGGGCTATTCCGCGGAATCCCTGAGCCTGAGCCATCTGCGCACAGCCGCCGACAGGGTGGTGCTTCTGAGCGGATCAAGCACCACAATTGACGTAACGGCCGTATTCATGGACGGGCACGAAGAAAACGTGAGCTTAGCGGCCAGCTACGCGTCAAGCAACCCGGGTGTTGTGAGCGTGGCCGGGGGGCGCATCAACGCGCTGAAGGACGGCAACGCCACTCTTACCATCAGCTACGCCGGGCCGATGGGGGAGGCGAAGAGCGTGAAGGTGCAGGTTGAGAGCACCTCTTTCCCGCTGACGAAGGAGCATTTCAACCCCAACATATGGATGAGCGGGTCGTTTGACGAGGAAACGCACAGAGTGGTCCTTGGGCAGTACGGATTTGGCGGATGGAAATATTCAAGCGGGCTAGACCTGAGCGAATACAAATACCTCGTGGCTAAATTCAAGAAGCGCTCCAGCCCATGGGACGGGCTTTCGCTGAGGGCATTTGACCAGCCGGACTATTGGGCCGGGGGCTGCTATGCCAACGCGGGGGACAACAGCTATTGCAAGATCGACCTGCAAAGGATGAAGAAGGACGGCACCAGCGAGGCCATGGATCCGTCGCATCTCTACATCATAGGATTCTGGTGCTACGGGCAAGACCCGAACTCGAGCAACGACAACGCATTTGAGATAGATTGCGTGTACGCCACCAATGACGAGGACTTTCTCTCGACAGAAGACATCAAGATATTGGAGGGAGAAGAAGAGGTGGATGTTTACAATCTCGAGGGCATAATGCTGATGAGAGGCGTGAGCCCGTCAGAGGCAAAATCGCAGCTTCCGACAGGAATTTACATAATTGGCGGCGAAAAGGTAATGATTAGAAAATAAAGTGATTACGCAGGCGGCGTTGCGTGGGCTAACAAATCTGTTACGCCCACGCACGCTAAATGTAACGTTTCGCGATAGTTAAGTTTCGCCGTAAATTTCAGCTTATTAATAAAGTTGTGTAATTTTGTCCACCATTTACGGACGAGGCCTAAATCTAACTCCATGCAGATGCCATGCTCCCCCAAATGACAAATGAAGAAAACTAATTACCTAAATCAAAACAAATAACCATTTCTAATGAAAAAAGCAATCTTGAATCGCATCACCATTATGATGATGGCAATATTGCTCACACCGTGCCTGGCCCTTGCGGACTTGGTGACGGGACAGGTCACCGACGAAAACGGTGAGCCGTTGGTGGGCGTTGCCGTGATGGTGAAAGGCGGCAATGGGCAAGGCGCCACCACCGACCTGGATGGCAACTACAAGCTCAACGTCGCTGACCCAAGCAAGGCGGTGCTCGTGGCCACGTACGTGGGCATGGACCCCGTTGAGGAGGCCGTAAAAGGACGCTCAGTGGTTAACATCGTGCTGCGCGAGAATGCCGACGTGCTCGACGAAGTCGTAGTAGTCGGCTATGGCCAGCAGAAGAAGGTGTCGGTAGTTGGCGCCATCACGCAGACCTCCGGCGAAGTGCTGGAGCGGGCCGGCGGCGTAAGCAGCGTAGGCGCGGCCCTGACGGGCAACCTTCCCGGCGTGATCACGACGTCGTCCACCGGCATGCCCGGCGCCGAGGACCCGACCATCGTGATCCGCGGCGTGAGCTCATGGAACAACTCGCAGCCTCTGATCCTTGTGGACGGCATCGAGCGCCCGATGAGCGCTGTAGACATCACATCAGTGCAATCCATTTCCGTGCTGAAAGACGCTTCGGCCACGGCGGTGTACGGCGTGAAGGGCGCCAACGGCGTAATCCTGATCACCACCAAGCGCGGACAGGACGGACGCGCGAAAATCTCCGTGGGGATGAACGCCACGATGAAGGTGGTGTCGCAGATGCCCAGCATCTACAATTCGGCCGACGCCTTGACGCTTCGCAACACAGTGATCGAGCGCGAGCTTGGCCTTGTGCCCGCTTCGTGGGAGAAAATCACCACAGCGGAAATCATCAACAAATACCGCAACCCCATCGGGCTGGAAGAGCAGGAGCGCTACGTAGACGTGAACTGGCGCGACGAGCTCTTCAAGAAGCATGCGATGAGCTACAACCCGAACATCAACATCTCGGGCGGCACGCAGTTTGTGAAATACTTCGCGTCGATCGACTTCCTGCATGAAGGCGACATGTTCCGCGAATGGGACAACAACCGCGGCTACCAGCCCGGCTACGGCTTCAACCGCATCAACGTGCGTTCGAACCTTGACTTCTCCATCACCAAGAGCACGACCCTGAAGGTGAACCTCTTCGGCAGCAACGGGCAGAAGAGGTCGGCATGGAACGTTGCTGACGATTCATTCGGCGCCTCACAGCTATGGCAGGCCGCATACTCGTCGTCGCCCGACGCCTTCCTGCCGCGCTACAGCGACGGCACCTGGGGCTACTACCGCCCCGACTCGCAGGGAGCTCCGAACTCCATCACCAACCTGGCGCTGGCGGGCCTGGAGAAGGTGACGACCACCCGCGTCAACACCGACTTCACCCTTGAGCAAGACCTCAGCTTCATCACCAAGGGCCTGAGGGCATCGGCGATGGTGTCATGGGACAACGTATTCGTAGAGGCGGGCCGCGGCATCAACGACCTTTACCACGCAGCGCAATTCAAGTGGATCGACCCCGAGACCGGCATTACCTATTATAAAGAAGAGAGCCAGAGCAAGCAGGGCTTCGACTTCGTGGAAGGCATCGAGTGGGCGCCCGTGGGAGGCTCAGTCAACAACTGGCAGACCCAGCGCAACCTCTTCTACCAGGCCCAAATCAACTGGGCACGCCAATTCGGGCAGCATGACGTGAGCGCGATGGGCGTGTTCAACCGCACAGAGCAGACGTACGGCTCTCAGTTCACCAACTACCGCGAGGACTGGGCGTTCCGCTTGACATACAACTTCGGCGACCGCTACTTTGCTGAGTACAACGGAGCCTACAACGGATCAGAGCGCTTCAGCAACAAGAACCGCTTCCACTACTTCAATTCAGGCGCTATCGGCTGGATGATCACCAATGAAAAATTCATGAACTGGAGCCACGGCATCATCGACCTCCTGAAGGTGCGCTACTCCTACGGCGAAGTGGGCGAGGACTACGTGCCCTCGCGCTGGCTCTACGCCACACAGTGGGCGTACGGCGGCACCTCAATGCAGGGCATCGAGAACCGCGTGATGAGCCCCTACCAATGGTACTACCTCTCGCAGATGGGCAACCCCGACGTGCATTGGGAGACCGCGATCAAGCAGAACATAGGCATCGACTATTCATTTTGGAACCACTTCGCTGCGGGCAGCCTTGAGTTCTTCACCGACAAGCGCAAGGACATCCTCATCACGGGCGACAACCGCGCGGTGCCCAGCTACTACGGCGGCACAGCGCCGACAGCGAACCTGGGACGCGTGCGCACCACGGGCTACGAATTTGAGCTTCGCCTGAACTACACCTTCGGCAAGGATTGGCACGTATGGGGCAACTTTAACATGACTCACGCCAAGAATAAGATCCTTGAATATGACGATCCGCAGCTGACGCCCTCATACCAGAAGAGCACAGGCTACGCCATCGGGCAGGACCACGTGATCTATACGGCAGGCTACGCCAATACGTGGTCGCAGGTTTACGGCACGACGCAGCACAACACCAACGACAACCAAAAGCTGCCGGGCATGTACGCAAACGTGGACTATAACGGCGACGGCGTGATAGACAGCAACGACTCGGCGCCCTACGGGTACACCGGCACGCCAGAGAACACATACTCCGGCACGATCGGCTTTGAGTGGAAGGGCTTCTCGGCTTATGTGCAGTTCTATGGCGTGACCAACGTGAACCGCTGGGTAAGCTTCACCTCGTTCAGCGGGCACAAGGACACCGTGTACAGCGTGGACGGGTCATACTGGAGCGCATGGAACCAGGACGCCGACGCGCCGCTGCCGCGCTGGGACTCGACCCCCTCCAACTATGACGGCATGCGCTTCCACTATGACGGCAGCTACATCCGCCTGAAGAACGCCGAAATCGCGTATACGTGGACCAAGGGGTGGGTGAAGAAGCTTGGGCTTAGCAACTTCAAGCTCTACCTGAACGGCAACAACCTATGGGTGTGGAGCCGCATGCCAGACGACCGCGAGAGCAACTTCGCAGGCACCGGCCTGGCATCGCAGGGGGCATATCCGACCGTAAAGCGCTTCAACCTCGGCTTCAAGTTTGACATTTAACGCAGAAAATCCATGAAACTAAACATAAAAGCAACATACGCCGCGTGCATTCTGGCGGCAGCCTCGCTGACCATGACGGGCTGCACCGACTACCTCGACAAGAGCGAAGAGTCGGACATCTCGGAAGAGGAGGCCTTCAAGGATTTCCAGAACTTCCAGGGCTTTGTGGAGATTATGTACAACAACATACCCGACTTTTCGAAGGGATACTGGACAAATTCGTTCAACTGGGGCGAAGACGAGCTGCTCTCCACCAACTGCAACTACCATATGGGCTATAAGATAGACCAGGGCGACTTCTGGGGCTGGCAGTCAGAGCACGACGGCTGGGCCACGGGCTGGCTGGACCGCTCCGCCTTCAATCCGACGAAAAACGATGGCGACGATTCGCGCTTCAACAAGGGACTTTGGCCCTGCTGCTGGTACAACATCCGGCAGTGCAACCTGGGCCTGGCGAACCTTGACCGCCTGACCGACGCCACCCAGGCGCAGAAAAACGCGATAGAGGGGCAGCTGCTGTTCTTCCGCGGGTGGTGCCACTTCATGCTGATGCAATACTTTGGGGGAATTCCCTACATCAACAAGGTGATTGACGCCAACGAGCGCATCGACGAGCCCAGGCTGGCATACAACGAATGCGCAGACCTGGTGGCCGCCGACCTCCGCCGGGCTGCAGACCTTCTGCCCATCGACTGGGACAAGACCAACATCTCAGTTTCGACCAACGGCAAGAACCAGCTGCGCGCCAACAAGATCTGGGCGCTGGGCTTCTTGGCGAAGAATTACCTCTACGCCGGCTCTCCGCTGATGAACAAGACCGTGACCGGCCAAAGCTCCTACAACAAGGAATAT
Organism: Clostridium sp.; assembly: GCA_023666615.1. Lineage (GTDB taxonomy): Bacteria > Bacteroidota > Bacteroidia > Bacteroidales > Muribaculaceae > CAG-873. The sequence goes on from JAMPBQ010000001.1 coordinate 466,458, forward strand.
TGCCAGCAGGCGGCGGACGCCTTCGCCGAGCTTCTTGACCTGGTGGAGAGCGGGCAAACGCAGTACGCGCTTGTAGACTACGCCAACATAGCAGACGTGTTCTATTCCTTCTCGCAGGGCGGCCGCCTTCCCGGCAGCACAGAGGCCATCATGCGCGCATCAGTGGCCGGCCCGTGGCAGAACACCCGCTACGGCCTGGCGCTGCAATACCTGCCGCGCCCCTACCAGACCGACGGCTCAGTTACCTTCTCGGCAACGGCCAACTATGTGAACTACTACGGCATGGCCAACGGACTGCCGCTGAGCGACCCCGATTCGGGCTTCGACCCGACGCATCCATGGAAGGACCGCGACCCGCGCTTCTACAACGACGTGCTGTATGACGGCGCCTTTGTGAGCGACAACAGCACCTATGCGGCCGATCTGCAGAACGCCCAGCTGTACACTGACGGCTATTGCCGCGGCCAGCTGGACACCTACAACCGCACTGGATATGCGATACGCAAATTCCTGCATCCGAAATGCAACAAGGCCGACGACGGGTGGGGCTGGAGCCCGCAATTCTGCATCAACGTGGCATACCTGCGCCTGGCGGACGTGTACTTGATGTACGCCGAGGCAGTGGCCCAGGCAACGCAGAACCCGAACGCCCGCGCCGGCAAATGCTCGCTGACAGCGATCGACGCCGTGAACAAGATACGCGAGCGCGCCGGAGTTGAGGGCCTCAACTCGAAGTACACCGGCGATTTGGAAGGGTTCATGTCGGAGCTTCGCCGCGAGCGCGCCGTAGAGCTGTCGTGGGAAGGCTTGCGCTTCAACGACCTGCGCCGCTGGATGCTGATCGACAAATATCCGTACACCATCAAGACGTCGCAGGAATTTACGCGCGCCGGGGAGTTTGACGCGGCGAATCCGAAGGAGAACGCGGTAAGCGGCTGGCGCGAAGAGGTGATACTGACGCGCAACTTCAGCGAGAAGCATTATTGGATGCCGCTGAAATTATCAGATGTGAACATGTCGCCCGATTTCCCACAGAATCCCGGCTGGTAATTAAATCCAATCATTTCATAAGGAAATAATAATGAAACTAACATATAATACCATTTTACTGAGCGCGGCAGCGGCCATGTGCGCCATAAGCGCCACGGCGCAAGAGGCGGCAGATTCGTCGAAGGTGCATGTAGCCTTCCGCGACGTAGACCAGGCTGCAGTGGTCGGCGGCACCAAACAGGTGGATGTCGAGGCTCTGTCAGAGAAGCGCTTCGCCACGTACTCGCTGAACGACATGCAATCGTTCGTAGGGGGCTACAACGGCCAGCTATGGAACCAGGGCGAAGCTCTGGTGCTCGTAGACGGAGTGCCGCGCGACGCCAACAACGTGCTGCCGTCGGAGATTGCCACCATCACCTTCCTGAAGAGCGCCCAGGCCGTGGTGCTTTACGGCCCCCGCGCGGCAAAGGGCGTGATTTTGATCACCACGAAGCGCGGCAACGACGCCACGGGGCTGAGCGTGAACGTGCATGGCAACGCGTCGGTGTTCGTGCCAAAGAGCTATCCCAAATATCTTGGATCGGCCGAGTACATGACCCTCTACAACGAGGCCAGGCTTAACGACGGGCTTGAGGCGGCCTTCACCCCCGAGGACATATACAACTATTCTTCGGGAAAGAACATATACCGCTATCCGAACACCAACTTCTTCTCGGACGACTATCTGAAGAAGAACTATTGGCTATACCAGGGCACGGCGGAATTCCGCGGAGGCGGCAAGTACGCGACCTTCTACGCCAACATTGACCTGTACCACAACGATGACCTCATCAACTTCGGCGAGGGAAAGAAGAACGGGACAACGCGCTTGAGCGTCCGCGGCAACATCGACCTGAAGCTCAACGACTGGGTGGGAGCGTGGATCAACACAAGCGCCACATTCTATGACGCAAGGAACGACAACGCTAATTATTGGAGCAACAGCTCAACGCTGCGCCCTACCAACCCCGGCTCGTCGCCCCTGGTGCCGCTTATCCCAATCGACATGCTTGACCCGACAGACCAGGAGCAGCAGACTTACCTGAAGAACTCGATGTACCTGATCGACGGGAAATACCTGATCGGCGGCACGCAGAACTACGCCACCAACCCGTTTGCGGCCATGTACGCGGCAGGGTACAACACATGGACCAGCCGCCAGCTGCAATTCGACGCCGGCGTTAAGCTAAACCTCGGACGACTTCTGGAGGGACTTCGCTTCCAGGCCCAGTTCGGCGTGGACTACAGCACAAGCTACACGACATCGATCAACAACGATTATGCCACATATGAGGCTACGTGGGACGACGCTCTTGGCTACGACATCATATCTTCGCTGAAGAAATACAATATCGACAAGCGCACGGCCACGCAGAACGTGGGGGGGTCGACCGAGCGCCAGACGATCCTCTTCAACGCGTTCTTTGACTACAACCGCACCTTCGGGGGCGCGCATAACGTAGGGGCTATGCTTCTGGCCAACGGATACCAGCAGAGCTACACTGAGGAATACCACCGCACCAGCAACGTGAACCTTGGCCTAAACCTGAGCTACAACTACGCAAGCAAGTACTTTGCGGAATTCAGCGGGGCAATGGCCCACTCATCGAAGCTGGCTCCCGGCCACCGCAACGCCTTCTCGCCGACAGGCGCTTTGGCATGGCGCATTTCGCAGGAAGACTTCCTGAAGGACGCAAGCTGGCTGAACGAGCTGAAGCTGAACGTGACCGGCGGCATCGTGAACCAAGACCTTGACATAGAGGACTACTACATGTATGAGGACGTGTTCACGTCGACCAACACGTGGTGGGGCTGGAACGAGAGCGCCAACGCGCTGCAGACCTTCGACAGCCACCGCGGACGCAACTATGACCTGACGTTCGTGAAGCGCAAGGAATTTACGGTGGGATTGGACGCATCGATGTTCAACAACCAGGTGCAGGTGAGCGCCAACTACTTCAACACGACCACGAGCGGGCTTCTGGGCATTCCGGCCATAGAATACCCCAACTACTTCCAGACATGGTGGCCGGTGAGCGACCTTCGTCCCTACGCCAACCTCAACGACCAGCGCCGCCAGGGCGTAGACTTCGGGGTGAGGCTGACGAAGAAATTCGGCGACTTCAGCGCAAGCCTCGGGCTGAACGGGATGTACGCGACCTCGAAGAACACGAAGGTGAGCGAGAATGTGGAATATGACTGGCTGAAGGGCGAGGGGCAAAACGTGGACGCGCTGCGCGGTTACCAGTGCCTTGGCTACTTCCAGAGCGAAGAAGAGATCGCCAATTCGGCGGTGATCAACAACACCACGAAACCCGGCGACCTGAAATACAAGGACCAGAACGGCGACGGCATCATCGACGGAAAGGACCAAGTGGTGATAGGCAAGTGGAGAGCTCCGTTCACCTATGGCGTGAACCTGACGCTGGCTTACAAGGGCTTCACCCTTTTCGTCACCGGCAGCGGACAGCAGGGAGGCAACGGTGTGAAGAACAACAGCTACATGTGGGTTTACGGCGACGGAAAATACAGCGAGCCCGTGCTTGGGCGCTGGACTCCCGAGACAGCCGCCACGGCCACTTATCCCCGCCTGACGACGCAGGGCGGCGAGCTCAACTTCGTGACGAGCGACTACTGGATGTATGACACCGACGCCTTCTATCTGAACGTTGTGCAGCTGACTTACGACTTCCCGTCGAAATGGTTCGCCAACAAATTCGTGAAGGGCATCCAGCTGCATGTGCAGGGCAACAACCTGGCCACGATATCGAAGGAGCGCAAGTACATTGAGATGAACGTAGGCAGCGCGCCGCAGTGCCGCAGCTACAATTTCGGCTTCCGCGTAGACTTCTAAACCTTAAAGACAATCATGACAATGAAAAAGATAATCCCAATACTTGGTCTGGCTTGCATGCTGGCATCGTGCGATGACCTCTTTGAGCCCGCGATTGAAAACAATCTCGGCCTCGACGCTGTCCTCACAAACCCCGACTATGCCGGCAACCTTCTGGGCAACGCATACACCCGCCTGCCCAACGGCAGCTACAGCTTCAGCGACGTGGCTACGGATGATGCCGTGAGCAATGACGCTACGAACAGCTACCGCAAGCTGGCGGCCGGCACATGGACGAGCGACAACAACCCGTTTGACCGCTGGCAGAACTGCCGCGCGGCAATCCAATACATCAACCTTTTCATGCAGTACGCTCCGGATGTGGAGTGGAACAGCGACGAGACGCTCAACAAGATGTTCCTGGACAGGCACATGGGCGAGGCCTACGCGCTGAGGGCTATGTTTACGTACTACCTGCTGCAGTCGCACGGCGGCTATACGGCCGACGGCGAGCTTCTGGGTATTCCAATCCTGACGGAGCCCGAATCGCAGGGGAGCGACTTCAACGTGCCGCGCAACACCTTCGCGGAATGCGTGAAGGCTATTGAGAGCGACATCGCGCTGGCGATGGACCTGCTGCCATCAGAATATGGCGACGCATCCGAGCTAGCAAGGATGCAGGCGAAATACGGCACCAACCAGGTGAACCGCGCCTTTGGCGAGAACTTCCTTGGGCGCATGTCGGGCCGCATCGCCCAGGCAGTGCTTACGCAGACCTACATCCTTGCAGCCAGCCCGGCGTACAGCGGGGCATCAGGCGTGACCTACGAAATGGCGGCCAACCAGGCGGCCAAGACACTGGCCTACGCCGGCGGCATCGACGGAGTTGACCCCAACGGATACACCTGGTACTGCAACGCCACTGAGATAGAGAACCTCGCAAACGGCTACAGCCCGAAGGAAGTGCTGTGGCGCGGAGAAAAGAGCGAGAGCACCTCGCTGGAGAGCGACCACTTCCCGCCGACGCTCTACGGCAACGGCCGCCTGAATCCCTCACAGAACCTTGTAGACGCGTTCCCGATGGCCAACGGTTATCCGATCAGCGACCCAAATTCGGGCTATGACGCAAAGAATCCGTATGCGGGCCGCGACCCGCGCCTGGCCGCTTACGTGACCTACAACGGCATGACATGCGCCCTTGAGGGAACGACTGTGAACACGGCAGTGGACGGGCCGGACAACAACGCGCTGAACAAGATCGCGACGAGCACCCGCACGGGCTACTACCTGCGCAAGCTTCTGCGCCAGGACGTAAGCCTGAACCCGAACGGCACCAACTCACGCTACCACTACACGCCGCGCATCCGCTACACTGAAATCTACCTGGACTACGCGGAGGCCGCCAACGAAAGCTGGGGCCCGACAGGCCAGGGGAGCAACGGCTACAGCGCATATGACGTGATCAAGGCGATCCGCAGCCGCGCCGGAGTAGGGGCAGGCAACGACGCGTACCTTGAGGCATGCAAGGCCGACAAGGAGAAGATGCGCGAGCTGATCAGGAACGAGCGCAGGCTGGAGCTATGCTTCGAAGGCCACCGCTTCTGGGACCTTCGCCGCTGGAAGGCGGAGCTGAACGAGACCGTAAAGGGCATGAGCATCAGTGACGGAGAATACACCGTGATTGACGTAGAGACGCGCAATTTCCGCGATTTCCAGTACTATGGCCCCATCCCTTACAGCGAAATACTGAAATTCTCCAACCTGAAGCAGAACAAGGGGTGGTAAAAGACTAATGCACAAATTGAAACTTGACAATGAAAAATCTATATAAAATCATGCTGGGAGCGGCCTTCGCCGCAGGCTTGACGGCCTGCGAGAACGGCAATCAGGAGTTTGAGGACTTCGACACCCAGAACGTGTACTTCGCGTATCAGACCCCGGTGCTGACCCTTAGCCTGGGTGAGGACGGCGACTTTGACACGAGCCTTGACAACGAGCACAAATTCGAGGTGTACGTGACGCTCGGGGGCGTAAACACCAACAAGGAGAACCGCACAGTGGAGGTGGCGATCGACAACAGCCTTGTGGACGGCCTTACCTTCGACGACGGAAGCCCCGTGCTGGCATTGCCGCAGGAATACTACAGCGTAGTGGGCGGCACAACCATCACCATCCCCAAGGGGAAGGTGATGGGGGCTATCATGGTGCAGCTGAACGACGCCTTCTTCAACGACCCCAAGGCCGCAGAGCTGAATTACGTGCTGCCGGTGCGAATCGTGAAGGCATCGACCGACATCCTGGCCGGGACTCCCGTAGAGGGCGTGGCCGACCCGAACCCGGTGAACAGCGCCGACTGGAGCGTTCAGCCCAAGGACTATACACTTTATGGCGTGAAGTTCAAGAACACGTGGACAGGGTCATGGCTCAGCCGCGGCACAGAGACGACTACGATCAACGGCACGGCGACTGTGCGCGAGCACAACGCGGGCTATTGGGAGAAGGAAGAAATCCACTACCTGACGTGCAACACCATCAGCACATGCATCTACACCATGTCGACAGCGGTGCCGCAGGTTAAGGCCGACGGCAGCATGGGCGAGCTGACAATCAAAGCGGACCTTCTTCTGAGCTTCGCGGGAGACGGCGGCATCACCGTGACGAGCGCCACGCCGGGCATCACGGCCAGCGGCACGGGCAAGTACACCTACCACGGGGCAGCGCAGGCGTGGGGCGGCAAGGACCGCGACCTGATAGAACTGGAATTCAGCTATTCGACGCCTTATGACTACAACTTGGCCACCGGGGAGGCCGGCAGCCTGGCAGTGAGCGTGAAGGAGACGATGGTATACCAGAGCAAGCTGAACAAGCTAGAGACATTCACTTACAAAGTAAACTAATCTGAATCCGCAGATATATGAAACAGATACAATATGCGGCAATGGCAATGGCGGCTATGACCCTGGCCGCCTGCGCCGACACCGACATCCGCGAATATGCAGTGGAAAAGCCCCAGTCGATTGCGGATTATGAATACCTGAGCGCCTACGGCAACTTGAAGGATTACGTGGACCGCACGGCACACCCGATCTTCAACCTTGGCGGAGCCATTGAGGCGGGCGACTACAACAAGCTGGGTCAAGTGTACCGCGTGACCAACGCTAACTTTGACCAGGTGACCTTCGGCAACGCCATGAAGTACGCATCATGCGTGGGCGACAACGGCACAATGGATTTCACCACCGTGCGCACCTCTGTAGAGAATGTCACCAACGCAGGCCTTAAGGTCTATGGGCATACTCTCGGCTGGCACGCGCAGCAGAACGTGAAATGGCTCAACTCGCTGATCGCCGACCAGGAAATCAGCGGCGGCGAGGCCGCGCTGGTCGAAGACAAGGTGCAGAACTTTGCCGGGATGAGCAAATTCCCATTCTATGTGATGGGATATGAGCCCGACGTGGTAGACGGCAACCTCGTGGCAAGCAATCCCGACGGCGGCTGGTACCAATTCTTCATCGCCGACGGCATATCCACCAATCCCAAGTATGAATACCAAGTGACAATCCGCATGCGCGCCTCTGTGCCCGGCGAATTCAACCTGCAGTTCGGCAATTGGGGCGAGCTCCTTGAGAAGAAGGGCAGCTACCCCGAAGGCGGCGAGTGGGGCGATGTCACCATCAAGTATGAAGGGCTGACCACCACCAACAGCTTCGTCGTGATCCAGCCCGGCGTCTATTCAGGCACCATGGAGATTGAGTCGATCACCATTGCCCACACTGAGAGCACCGGCGGAAAGTACATAAAGAGCTATGTGACAAACGGCGACGCTGAGGGCGACGACGTGTCATGCTTCTTCATGGCCGAGGGCGCGGGCCCGGTGGCATGCCGCATAGGCGATGCCGGCACCGGGGCTGACGGCGAGGGCCATGCCTATGAGGTGCATTGCGCGGCCAATCCGTCGACCGACTGGGATACTCAATTCTTCATCACCACTCCGGGCCATACCTGGGAGGCAGGCGAAGAATACGTGGTTAAGTTCAAGATGCGCGCCAGCGAAGAGCGCACGGCGGATACGCAGGCCCACAATGGTCCGGGCAACTACATGCACTGGTCGTTCATCGGGTCTCCGGCCTTCACGACAGAGTGGAAGGAGTTCAAGTACTCCGGCGTGATCGGAGCAGAGCAGGCGGGCTGCAACACCATAGCGTTCAACCTCTCAAAGGCTCAGACCGCCTGCACCTACTGGTTTGACGACATCGAGTGGGGCGTTGAGGTGAGCGGCAACACCCGTCCGCTCTCCGACCAGGAGAAGAAGGAAATCCTCACAGCCGAAATGGAGCGCTGGATCAGCGGCATGATGGAGGCTACTGAGGGACGCGTTGAGGATTGGGACCTCGTGAACGAGGCAATCTCCGGCGGCGGCGACAACGGCTATGGCTTCTATCCCCTGCAGAGCGACCCCAACCATGAGAATGCCAATGATTTCTACTGGCAGGATTACCTTGGCAGCATCGACTATGTGCGCACAGCCCACAAGTACGCCCGCCAATACTTTGCCGAATACGGCGGTAACCCGGCAAACCTGAAGCTCTTCATCAACGACTACAACCTAGAGAGCGACTGGGACAACAACAAGAAGCTCAAGAGCCTGATCCATTGGATCGGCCGCTGGGAGGAAGACGGCGAAACGCGCATCGACGGCATCGGCACCCAGATGCACATATCTTGCTATGAGAACGAAGCCACTCAGGAGAGCAAAAAAGCCCACATCGAAGAGATGTTCCGCCTGATGGCCGCCACGGGCAAGCTGGTGCGCGTGACCGAGCTTGACATGGGATATGTAGACATCGACGGAAATGACCTGAAATATGACGAGCTCACCCTCGAGCAAGAGAAAAGGATGGCCGACTATTATCAGTTCATCGTCGAGAAATATTTCGAGCTAATACCCGCAGACCAGCAATACGGCATCACCTTCTGGTGCCAGACCGACAGCCCCGAAGGCAGCGGTTGGCGCCCGGGCGCTCCCGTAGGCCTGTGGTACCGCTCCTACAGCCGCAAGCCCGCCTATGCCGGCGTGGCCGAAGGCCTTATGAACAATTGACTATTCGCGGGGCGGGGATGCGATTTCCCCTCGCGCTTCCGCCCCGCGAATTTTTAGGATACTTTACAATCAAAATTTGTGCATGAGGGGGGCACACTGTGAAGCGGGCCCCCCTATTTTTTTATTCAAAAAAAAATTTTAATTATTTTCAAGATAACGGCGCGGGGAGGCTTTTAATGGCTAACTTTGCCGTAGGAAACAAAAAAAATCTAAACTTATGCATTTGCCTAAACATAACGCCACGCTATCGAGGATGCGACGCATAATAGCCGCCGTCGCAGCCATAGCCATTTATGGCATGGCGGCCGCCCAGCACATGCATTTCTTCACAAGCGATTCGCATCTGTCGAGCACGCTGATCAACAAGACGCTCTATGACAGCAACGGATTTCTCTGGGTGGCAACCGAAGATGGCCTAAACCGCTTTGACGGGTCAAGATTCAAGATTTACCGCAATGAGCCGAGCGACTCAACGTCGCTGTCGGACAACTTTGTGACCTCAGTATTTGAGGACAACGACAAGAATTTGCTGGTATGCACCTACGCCGGCGTGCAGATTTACAATGCCTCCACCGATTCCTTTTATCCCATTGACTCAAAGAGCAGCGAGGACCGCGGCTATTCAGTAAGCGACATCGTGATCACATCGGACGGGAGGCTGTTGTTTGGAGGCAGGGTGCTGGCGGAGGCCGTGGTGCCCTCGAACAAGGTGGTGCGCTATAAAAACATCATCTACTCCGAGCCCGGGCTGCAAATAAAAAAGCTTGTGGCCGATCTGGACGGGAGCGTATGGTTGACATCGAATATCCATGGTGGGCTGACCAAAGTGGAGAAAGACGGGAAAACTAAGCATTATTTCGACTATCCCGACGCTCCGGAGCCTCTATCGGCGTGCGTGACTCCCACGGGAGAGGTGTTTGTAGGCACGCAAGAGGGCGAGCTTCTGCAGCTGGACCCCGCGACGGACAAATTTGAGACAGTTGGGAGCATATGGGCGCCGATTTCGACGCTATTGACATCAGACGCGGGCATTCTTCTGATAGGCACCGACTGGACGGGAATGGCATCATACAATCCGAGCCATCCGGAGGAAGGACTGATGGCGCTTGACCTGATGGGCGAGGGCTCTCTGCCCCAAAAGGTACACAGCCTTGACTACGACGAATACGGGAACCTGTGGGTGGGCCTTTACCAGAAGGGCTTGGTGATGGTGCCTAAGCAGACCAACACGTTCAACACCCTTGGGAGGGAGACGCTGCAGGCAAAGCTAATCGGCGAGGCGTGCGTCACCGCGGTGTACGTGGACGAAAGGGACAACCTATGGGTAGGCACAGACTTTGACGGGGCATATTGCGTGAGCCCTGACCGCATGCACAGCGTGCATTTCAGCCCGCAGAAATCCTTTCCGGCAGTGATCAACAAATTTTATACCGACGCCAAGGGCAAGCTTTGGGTGGCGTCGTACGACAAGGGCCTTGGCATTGTAGACCCGGCTACAGGAAGCTACAAAAGGATTGACATCCGCGACGGGCAGGGGCGCCAGCTGAGCCACATATTCGACATGATTGAAGGGGCTGACGGGGAAATGTACATAGCCACTATGGGCAACGGGCTATACAAGCTGGACCACAACGGCAATGTAGGGCCATTTAAGACGCAGGACGGATACAATCCATGGATAACGTGCCTGGAGCGCGACGAGACATCGGGGAGGATTTATTTTGGGTCGTACGACGGACTTTTTGAGGCGGAGGGCTCGAGAATCCGGCATTTGGTGCCAGGGCAAATCATCACCTCCATCTTGATGGACGCCAAAAGCAAAACCCTATGGATCGGCACCAACCACGGCCTAATGAGCGTGAATCCCCGCAACGGGAACCATGAGCGCATAGAGGGACTTGTGGGAAGCATAGTCCACGCCGTGGAGAAACGCGGGACAAATCTGTGGGTGAGCACCAATTCGGGCATCTTTAGATATGACCCCCAAACCGGCGCAGCGGTGAACTACAACTACAACGACGGACTTCAGGGGAATGAATTTTACAAAGGGGCGTCATGCTCAGACGGCAAGGGCAACCTCTATTTCGGGGGCATAAAGGGAGTGACTTATTTCAACCCTGACAAGATAAGCGGCTTCAGCACCCCGACAGCGCTGAGGCTGAGCCGATTCTACGTGGGCGGAGAAGAAATCAAGGCTGGTGTAAAGGCGTCAGGGTCGACACCGGTAACCGACAAGGCGGTGTTTGAGACCGACACCTTCAGGCTGTCGCCTTCGGACAACTCCTTTTCGCTAGACTTCAACGTGAGCGACCCGTTTACGCACGCCGCGCCGGCCTTCTATTACTCGCTTGACGGCAGCGAATGGCAGCAGATACCCTCGCAGAACGCATCGACCTACAGCCAGGGGGCTCGGCTGTCGTTCTCGCACCTGCCGGCCGGCGACCACAGGCTGCTTCTCAAAGCCGTAGACAAAGGGGCTGAATCGCAGGTGAAATCTCTTCTGATAACAATAGCTCCGGCGTGGTACTCCACATGGTGGGCACGGGCCCTGTACATATTCTTGGCGCTAGGGCTGGCTGGAGCGGTGATCATGTATTTCCGCCAGCGTCAAAAGCAGCGGATATTGGAGATGCAGCACAGGCATGAAGAAGAGGTGAAGGAGGGCAAGCTGCAGTTCTTCACCAACGTGAGCCACGAGATAAAGACGCCTATGTCGCTGGTGATAGGACCGGTGGAGCAGCTGATAGCCGAGGACAAAGACCCCGGGAGGCAGCAGACTTACAACATAATCCTTCGCAACAGCAACCGCATATTGAGGCTTGTGAATGAGATCATGGACTTGCGGAAGATAGACAAGAACAAGATGAGCATGCAGATGAGCCGGGTGAAGATGGTGGGCTTTATAGAAGACCTCTACCACACATTCGAGCCAGCGGCGAAGAAGAACCAAATAGAGCTTACCTTTACGCACAAGGGTTGCGACGACCTTGAGGCGGACATAGACATAGAGAACTTTGACAAGGTGGCGATGAACTTGCTGTCGAACGCCATAAAATACACGCCCAAGGGCGGGAAGGTGGAAATCTCGCTGGAGGCCGACCCGGCAGGGAAGACCGGGGCCAAGGCGCGACTGATAGTTACCGACACGGGCGTTGGCGTGGCGGAGAAAGACCGGGAGCACATCTTCGACCGCTTCTACCGCGTGGCGGACAACTACGCCAGCGGGACCGGCATAGGGCTTCACCTGGCGTCGAGGCTGATGCATCTTCACGGCGGGAAGCTGTGGGTAGAGGACAATCCGGCGGGACAAGGCAGCCGATTCATAGCTGAATGGCCATTGCGCTCAGAAAACGCGGAGCGGGCAGAGACGCCGGCAAAGGCTGAAAGGCAGGCAACAAAGCCGGCATACAAAGACCTTGGCGTGCCTGAAGACTATGAGACAGAGGGCGCAAGCAAGCGCAGGACACACCTTGTGTACATAGTGGAGGACGACAAGGAGATTGCGTCGTACATAGCGGGCCAGCTGGCAAGCGACTACCGCGTAGAGACCTTCGGCAACGGGCGCGAGGCCTTGGAGGCAATACACAAGGAGGCGCCCGGACTGGTGATAAGCGACGTGATGATGCCCGAGATGGATGGCCTGACGCTGACTCGCAAGATAAGGGACAATATCAACATCAACCATATACCCGTGATATTGCTGACGGCCAAGACGAGAGAAAGCGACGTGATGGAAGGGCTGGACAGCGGGGCCGATGACTATGTGCAGAAGCCGTTCAGCGTAAGCATTCTGAAGAAGAAGGTGCGGAGCCTCCTGAGCGCGCATGACAGGCTGAAGAATGTGTATTCCGGGCAGCAAGACCAGTCGGAGAAGGTGGAGGCGCCAGTGGTGAAGAGCCACGACGACCAGCTATTGGACAGGGTGCTGAAGGTGGTGAACGCCAACCTGGGCAACAGCGAGATCACGATAGAGACGATAGCGCAGGAGATAGGCATAAGCAGGGTGCATCTGCACAGGAAGCTAAAGGCCATCACCAACCAAACGACGCGCGACTTCGTAAGGAACATCAGGCTGCAGAAGGCGGCGGAGATAATGCAGAGCGCTAAGCTGAACGTATCGGAGGTGAGCATAATGGTAGGCTTCAAGAGCGCGAACTCCTTTGCTACCGTATTCAAAGAAATGTACGGCATGACGCCATCGGAATATATGGCAAAACACCACGACAACAGATAAACAGAAACAAAATAAACACAATACGCGATGAAAAAGATCACAAATACTTTGCTTGCGGCACTGGCGCTTTGCGGGGCCGGCTGCGCATCGACGACGGAGACAGCCGAGGCTCCGCTGAAGGACATCTTTGAAGGGAAATTTATGATAGGGGCGGCTATGAACGCCAATCAGATATCAGGGGGAGACAGCATTGCGCTGGAGATAGCGAAGCGCCATTTCAACACGATTGTGGCGGAGAATGTGATGAAGTCGGAGAAGATACACCCGGAGAAGGACAAATATGAGTGGGCGGCGGCGGACAGCTTCGTGAACTTTGGCTGCGAGAACGGGATGTTCGTAGTTGGGCATTGCCTGGTGTGGCATTCGCAGCTGGCGCCGTGGTTTGCGTATGACGATAACGGGAAATACGTGTGCGCCGATACGCTGAAGAGCCGCATGCATGACCATATCCACGCGCTGATGAGCCGCTACAAGGGCAAGGTGAAAGGCTGGGACGTAGTGAACGAGGCGATCGTAGAGGACGGGTCATACAGGAAGAGCCCGTTCTATGACATACTTGGGGAGGAGTTCATCCCCTTGGCGTTTGAATACGCGCATGAGGCCGACCCTGACGCTCAGCTTTACATCAACGACTACGGCATGAACGTGAAGGGGCGCAGGGATGCATATGTAAAGATTGTGAACGACCTGAAGGAGCGCGGGCTGCGAATAGACGCGATAGGCATGCAGGCGCACATGGGCATGGATTATCCCGACCTTGGGGAGTTTGAGGAGTCGCTTATGGCTTTTGCCGGGACGGGCTGCAATGTAATGATTACGGAATTTGACATGAGCGCGCTGCCTACTGTGAGCCGCTCGGCCAATGTCTCGGACATTGTGAAGATGAGAGAGGTGGTAGATCCTTACCCCAACGGGCTGCCCGCGGGCGTATCGGAGGAGTGGAACGCGAGGATGCTGGATGTGATGAATCTACTGCTGCGCCATTCCGACGTGATAAGCCGCGTGAATGTGTGGGGCGTAGAGGATGGCAGCTCATGGAAGAATGATTATCCTGTGCGCGGGAGGACGGATTATCCGGTGTTCTTCGGGAGGGATTATCAGATGAAGCCTTTTTTGAAGGAGCTAGCGGCGGGGGATTGCGGCAAGCGATCTCACGGCAAGTAATAGGTTATGCCACAAAGGACCTCTACGAGGCCCTTTTGCTATATATATTAAGAGACCCCAGGCGAAGCGCAGCGCAGCCTGGGGTTTCTTCACAATTGCGAGGCCTACGGCCCCGCTGCCGCGCCAATTCGGGCGGCGCGGTGCTGCCGC
>JAMPBQ010000001.1:481068-503552 GCA_023666615.1 Clostridium sp.
GGCCGCACATTCTTCAAGGACCTGGCCACGGGCACGGGCGTTGGCCTGCGCTTCGACCTCGGCATGCTGGTGGTGCGCGGCGACCTCGGCGTAGGCATCCACGCGCCGTACGACACGGGCAAGAAAGGATACTACAATATGACGTCGTTCGGCAACAGCCTGGCCTTCCACCTTGCCATAGGCTATCCATTCTAACAACAAATCATTATCGCAAACGGACTTACAGATGCAGACAGTACTTTTCCACGACACAATCTTCGGCCCCATCCATTCACGCCGCCTGGGGGTGTCTCTGGGCATAAACCTATCGCCCAACGACGGCAAGACATGCTCATTTGATTGCCTCTATTGCGAGGCGGGCTACAACGCCCAAGGCCCTGGCAAGTCTGGCATCCCATCGCACAAGGATGTGATGCGCAAGCTCAACGACAAGCTGGCCGAGATGTGGGCGGAGGAGAAGCGCCTTGACGTAATCACGTTCTCCGGCAACGGCGAGCCCACCCTTCACCCTGATTTCCCCGACATTGTGGACGATACAATCATCCTGCGTGACCATTTTTATCCCGAAACAAAGGTGAGCGTGCTCACCAACGCCACAATGATCCACAAGCCCGAGGTGGCGGCCGCCTTACTTAAGGTGGACAACAACATCCTAAAGCTCGACAGCGCCGTGGATGCCACGATGCGCATGCTGGACCGGCCGGGCTCGAAGGATTTCACCGTTGAGAAAGTTGTGGAGAATCTGCGACAGTTTGCCGGCACGGGCATAATTCAGACCATGTTCACTCGAGGCAGCCACGATGGCGCAGAGTTTGACAACACCACCGACGCCGAGGTCGACGCCCTGATTGAGGCTTACAAGAAGATTAAGCCACGAGAGATTATGATTTACTCAATCGACCGGCAGACGCCCGAGCATTCCCTGCAGAAAATCCCCCGCGAAGAGCTCCAGTCCATCGCCGACCGCATCTTCTCCGCCACCGGCATCCCCATGCAAGTGGCGTAGAATCCCCCATTTTTTACTCACAAAAAAACACAGATATAGCACAATTTAAACAGAATACAAGTTTCCGCCAATTTTAAAATACAGGAATTACAGGTTTCCACCAAATTTGGAGGTGGATGGCGGCGATGGCATTTTGGCAACTGTTCAGGTGGGTTTGAAGTCGAAATAGTTTGATTAACCTACTTTTTGGATGCTTGCATTGGCATTCGCAAAATATTTGGGGCGGTTGGCAAAAAAAGACGGCGGATGCTTTGATTTGGCTGCGTCTTTTTCGTATATTTGCGGAAATCAATTTGCTCATTCTTTCTGACATGCCAATCAAACTGAAAATAGGGGCGCTCACCGACGTGGGGCTTGTGCGCGCCAACAATGAAGACAACTACCTGGCGATTCCCGACCTTACCGTCACCGCCACCGCATGCGACAGCGCGCGGGCCTTTGACCTCGGCGCCAACGGCGCGTTGATGGTCGTGGCCGACGGCATGGGCGGCATGAACGCCGGCGAAGTGGCCTCGGCCACCGCCATTGAGTCAATCAAGGCGTCGTTCTCTCCCGTAAGAATCACCCCGCAGGCCGTGAAGAGCGACGCCTCGATAGAGCAATTCATGAACGAGGCGATAATGGCCGCCGATGCCAAGATCAAGGCGGCGGCGATGCGCAATCCCGAAATCCAAGGCATGGGCACTACGATAGTGCTGGCGTGGATCTACGGCGCAAAGCTGTATGTATCGTGGTGCGGCGACAGCCGCGCGTATGTCTTCAACAGCGAGGGGCTGCACCAAATCACCAAGGACCACAGCTATGTGCAGACCCTCGTGGACCAGGGCGAAATCACGCGCGACCAGGCATTCGACTATCCGCAAAGCAATGTCATAACCCGCTCGCTTTGCGACGCAATGGACGCCGCCGAGCCCGAGGCCCTGTTCAAGCCCTATCCCCTGGCCAATGGCGACACCGTGATTCTCTGCACCGACGGCGTGAGCGGCATGCTCAGGGACAAGGACCTGGAAGAGACAATCGGCGCCAGCCCCGACGACCTCGACAGCCTGATGGGCAACATCAAGGCCGCGGTGCAAAAGGCCGGCGCCTCAGACAATTTCACGATGTGCATAGCGCAAGTGGTCGACGGAGCCCTATCCTCCCCCGACGCGGCATACTTCAAGGCCACAGAGGCCATGCTTGACGGCAAAATGCCGCCGGTGGCCGAAAAGCCCAAAGCCTCCAACCAAAAGGGAAAGATGCCCTGGAAGCTGGTGGCAATCGCGGGCGTGGCGGCAATAGCCATAGCCCTGGCGCTGACCCTAATCTTCAGCGGCAAAGATGACCCAAAGGAAGAAGCTCCGCAAGAGGAAACCACAGAGCAAGAGGCGCCCGCGCAGCACGCCGACCCCGCAAAACCGACTGCCGCGCCCGCAAAGCCCAAAATAAACGACAAGCCTCAAGCCGCGCAGGGCTCCGACCCGTCAAAGCAGGACGAAGGCAGCCACATCATCTCATCGATAGTCGACAAGACCGATACGCAGGAAACGCCTGCGGCCGAGGAAGAGAAACCGCAGAAGCCCACTGCGGCCGGCAGCATCCTAAGCGGGGCCAAGCCCAACAACTCAAAGCCCAGCAGCTCCAAGACGGACTCAAAGACGCCGGCCCAGCCCTCGCCTTCCCCTTCACCCGACAATAAACCCGCCGCCGCGCCCGGCAAAACGCCGGTGACTCCAACCCCGACCTTGCCCCCATCAAAATAAGCGCCATATAAGACATGCAGCAAAAAGCCAAGGCCTCCGGCCGCCTACTCGCCCTCGACATTCTGCGAGGCATCACCATAGCCGGAATGATTCTTGTGAACAACCCAGGTTCGTGGGGCAACATCTATTCGCCACTGGAGCACGCTCCGTGGCATGGACTGACGCCCACCGACCTCGTGTTTCCCTTCTTCATGTTCATCATGGGCATTTCCACATATTTCTCCCTGCGGAAATATGACTTCAGCTGGTCGTGGCCATGCGTGGCGAAAATTCTGCGGCGCACGGTGGTGATTTTCCTCATAGGCATGTTCATCGCCTGGTTTGCCCGCATGCTCTCGGGCATGCGCAATCCGGAGGTGTCGGTTATGGACGCCCTGTTTGACTTCAGCCACATCCGCATCCTTGGGGTCATGCCCAGGCTGGCCCTATGCTACGGCGCGACGGCTCTGTTGGCCGTTCTGCTCAGCCGCAAGGGGCTCATCTGGACAGTAGGCATCATCCTCGTTGGCTACTTCCTCATCCTTCTCTTCGGGAATGGCTTTGAATTTTCAGACCGCAACGTGATCTCCATAGTCGACCACAAGGTGCTGGGCGAAAACCACATGTACGCCGACACCATCGACGGCGTAAGGCTGAAATTCGACCCCGAGGGCCTGCTCTCCACCCTGCCCTCAATAGCGCACTGCCTCATAGGATTCCTGTGCGGGGGGCTGATAGCGTCGACAAAAGACAATGAACTGCGCATCAACAAGCTCTTCGTCGTGGGCACCGCCCTCACCTTCTGCGGCCTGCTGCTGAGCTACGGCTGCCCCATCAACAAGAAAATCTGGTCGCCCACCTTCGTGTTCACCACCTGCGGCATGGCCGCCAGCTTGTTGGCCCTGCTGATATGGGTAATCGACATCAAAGGGCACAAGCGCTGGTGCCGCTTCTTCGAGGCCTTCGGCATCAATCCGCTCTTCATGTACTGCCTTGGCGCCATCCTGTCGATTCTCATAGGCTTTATCCGCGTGCCGGCCGACAACGCCAGCGGATACATATCGCTCAAGGGCTACATCTACAATCATCTGCTCACTCCCATGTGCGGCGACGACAAGACGTTGGCCTCGCTCGCTTTCGCCGTGCTCTTCGTGCTCCTGAACTGGTGCATCGGCTATATCCTCTACCGCAAGCGCATCTACATCAAGATTTAGCGCCGCAAGGCCGATATTTTTAGCGTCTAAATTTTGTGGGGCGGGCATTTATTGCGTAATTTTGCGTCGCACAATCCTATAAAAAAACAGATGCTAAAGATGAAATATGCCATATTGGCGGCGGCGCTGGCCATCGCCATCAGCGCCGGCGCCCAGACCATGGAGGAGGACGGCAAGCTCTACACGATAGCCGACACAGTGATGAGCATGCCCGAATTTCCCGGCGGAGAAGGGCCAATGCTAATGTACTTCGACGCGCAGATTCCCAACAAGAACATTTCCGGGCGCGAGCTTCCCGTGTACTGTACATTCAAGGTGAGCCGCCTTGGCGAGATAGACTACGGCGGCATTGAATTCCTGCACAGGCAGGCCGACGGGAAATACACAGCCGGGGCGGCGGCCACGCCCTACGAAAGGGCGGTGAAGGACGCCATAAAGCGATTGCCCGGCTTCATACCGGCCGAGACATTCGACTACAGCGTGGCCTATCAGCACGTCCTAACTCTCAACGGCGGCTCAATCGACTCCCTTTTAGCCGTGAAGGAAGAGATACCCGACGTGACCAAGCCGCGCCCCGCCGCGCCATACGCCGGAGGCAAGCGACGCGGGCCGTCGCGCCCCGATGGCGTCTACACCAACATAGACCGATGCGACGCCGCGCCCCAATACCCCGGCGGCAACAAGGCGCTATATTCCGACCTGAAAAAGGTGATGCGCATTCCCCACGTCTATAGCCACCAAAAACGCATCTATTGCTCATTCGTTGTGCTTGAGAACGGCGACATTGACCCCACGACCATAAAATGCGTGCGCAATGTCGACGGCCACTATCGTCAGGCCGACCAATACACCACCTGGGAAAAATGCATCATGGAAGGCATGGCGCAGATATCGGGCTTCACCCCGGCGCGCGACCAGGGAAAGAGCGTGCCCTATGAGTATGTCCTGCCCTTCGTTTTCGGCCGCTGAAAATCAACTCGGTAGAAAATTTATGCAATTTTTCTGAAAAAAAGTTTGAAAAATGTTTGGTGGAATGAAAAATTCGCCGTAACTTTGCAACGCAAAACGGAAGGAACGGCATCGAGATGCCAAGAAATCCTAAACGAGGTGCGGTAGTTCAGCAGGTTAGAATGCCGGCCTGTCACGCCGGAGGTCGCGAGTTCGAGTCTCGTCCGCACCGCAGAGAATGAGTAATTGACAATCGATTGGTTGCATTTACTCATTCTTTTTTTTACAGCCAAATCTGTCCACATGGCTCGACTTATCGAAAAAATAAGGAAATCGCCCTTGCGCATTCTAATCTTGATGGCCGCCGCTCTTCTTTGGAGCTGCAGCTCCACCAAGCATGTGCCCGACGGCCGCCTCCTGCTCAACAAGGTGTCGATCCGCGTGGATGGCGATTCAATCAAGCCAGGCGAACTGTACAACTATCTGCGCCAGACGCCCAACCATAAGGTGCTCGGATTCGCCAAGATGCAGCTGGGCATCTACAGCCTTTCGGGGCGGGATTCCACAAAATGGTACAACCGCTGGCTGCAGAAGATAGGCCAGCCCCCGGTGATCTTCGACCCTTCGCTCACGGCGTTTTCCGAGCAGCAGCTAAGGCAAGCGCTGGTGAACAAGGGATACCTCCATGCCGAAGTTGACGTTGACTCCGCGGCGAACCACCGCAAGAAGCGCATCGACATCACCTACAACGTGCATCCCGGCCAACCTATGCGCATAGCCCACGTAAGATACGAAATCCCCGATTCGGCCGTGGCGGCGATATTCTACGCCGATACGGCCGCCCTCCCCGCCATCGACGGCCAGCTCTTGGACCGCACCCTCCTGGACCAATACCGTACCGACATTGCCGCCCTGCTGCGCCGCAAGGGCTATTACGCTTTCGCCAAGGACTATGTGACCTTCGTGGCCGATACTGTGGCCGGCTCCACAGCCGTGGCCCTCACTATGCACATCAATCCGCCCCGGCAGCAGGAAAAGGGAGTCAACGAGGAGATCGCCGAGGCAATCACCCCGGACGCCACGGTGATTGAGGATCACTTCTCAATGTCGGAATCGCCTGAGATTCCCGATCACCACACTTATAGGCTGCGCCACGTTTATTTCGTCACGGACTATGACTCGCAGCGCAGCGGCGCCGAGCTCAACTTTCCCGACTGCGACACGGTGGACATCAAAGGTCTGAAGGTGCTTTATGGCCCTGACCGCTACATCACGCCGGGAATCCTTGAGGAGAAATGCCACCTGCATCCGGGCGAGCTGTACAATACCCGCGATGTCGAGAACACCTATGAGGCCCTCAACCAGCTGGGCATCCTCAGGTATGTCAACATTGTGTTCAAGCCGGTGGCAGACTATGGGCTGGACGCATACATCCTCCTCTCCCGAAACAAGAAGCAGGGCATAACATTTGAGCTTGAGGGCACCAATTCAGAGGGCGACCTTGGATTCGGCGCCGGCATCACCTACCAGCACCGCAATTTGGCGAAGCGATCCAACCTCCTCACCGTGAAGGTGCGCGGCGCCTATGAGCACCTTTCGGGCAAGAGCCTCAACATCATAAACAACCGCTACACTGAATTCGCCGGCGAGGTGGGCATCACCTTTCCAAAATTTGAATTTCCCTTCCTAACGAGCGAATACAAGCGCCGCCGCAGGGCATCTACAGAGTTCGCCATTTCCGGCAATTACCAGGAGCGACCGGAATACACCCGCATCATAGCCGGCGCGGCATGGCGATACAAGTGGAGCCACTCGCGCGGCACGCGGCGCACCCGCTATCAGTTTGACCTGATAGACATCAACTATGTGCGCCTGCCCAAGAGCACGCTCAATTTCCTCGACTCCATAGCGCCGGCCAACCCCCTGCTGCGCTACAGCTACGAGGACCACTTCATAATGCGCACGGGCATCAGCGTCTATCTGTCGAACCGGCGCATACCCTCGGCGTCGCTCGGCGCGCCGGCCTTCCAGCCGCGCGTGCGCACATTCCACGGCTCGCTAGAGCTTGCCGGCAACGCGCTCTACGCCCTCTCAAAGCTCACAGGACAAAAGAAAAGCGATGGCGCCTACAAGGTGTTCGGCATTCAATACGCCCAATATTTTAAGGCCGAGGCGGATTATACCTACTCAATCAACTTCAACCAAAGGCATTCGCTCAATTTCCACGCCGGCGGAGGCGTGGCGGTGCCATACCTCAATTCCGAAATGGTGCCTTTTGAAAAGAGGTTCTACGCCGGCGGCGCCAACGGCGTCAGGGGCTGGGGTGTGCGCACGCTTGGCCCCGGATCGTACGATTCAAAGAATTCCGTTACGAACTTCATCAACCAGTGCGGCGACATCCTGCTGAACCTCAACATGGAATACCGCGCCAAGCTGTTTTGGGTGTTTGAGGGCGCGCTGTTCGTCGATGCCGGCAACGTATGGACCATCCGCAGCTACGAAAACCAGCCGGGGGGCGTTTTCCGATTCGACAAGTTCTATAAGCAGCTGGCCGCCTCCTACGGCATGGGCCTGCGCCTCGACTTCACATATTTCCTTCTGCGCCTCGACCTCGGCGTAAAGGCGCACAATCCCGCCACCAACCAGGCCTCGTGGCCGCTGTTCCACCCCAGCTGGCGGCGCGACGTCAACTTCCACTTCGCCGTGGGCTATCCATTCTAAAATTCAAGCCATAATGAAGACTTTCGCCATATTCGACCTCGACGGCACCCTGCTGAACACGATTGAAGACCTCGGCAACGCTGTAAATTACGCCCTGAACCAAATGGGATTTTCCACGCATGCCATCACCGCCTATCCCGACATGGTGGGCAACGGCGTGCGCAAGCTCATAGAGCGCGCCCTCCCCGCCGGTGAGGCATATCCGCAGATTGTGGACCGCATGCTGGTGCATTTCAAGAAACATTACGATGAGCACTGCTGCGACACCACCGTCCCCTACCCCGGCATACCCGAGCTTCTGCGCAGGCTGAGCGACAACGGCGTGAACCTGGCCGTAACAAGCAACAAATACCAAAGCGCGGTCACGCAAATCATTGGCCACTATTTCCCCGAGGCCAATTGGAAGGCAGTACTGGGCAATGTGCCGGGCGTCCCGCGCAAGCCCGACCCGTCAATTGTCTTCGCCGCCCTTAACGAATGCCCCACGCCAAAGGCCGACGTGCTCTACATCGGCGATTCAGGCGTGGATATGGAGACAGCCCGGCGCGCCTGCGTGGAGTCAGTGGGGGTGACATGGGGCTTCCGCCCGGCCTCCGAGCTCAAGGCAGCCTACGCCGACCATATCGTCTCCAACCCCGACGACATCCTCACAATCATCCTCGACTAACCGCCGCCCGCGTTTTATACCCTTTAGGGTGTAATACCCACATCCACCCTACATTTTTATACCCTTTAAGGTATAAAAAGTATTTGCAGAAAATGTATTTGCCGAGTTTTTTTCAATACATAAATACACTGTCTCGCAGCAAAAAATTTGCGTTTTCTTTTGGAGAAATAGAATTTAATCTCTAATTTTGTAACCGCCGCAACTGTTGCGGCGGTTACAAAATTACCATATGAAATGAAATTCTACAATCGCAAATCGGAAATAGCTGAACTGCAGAGAATAAGGAATCTTTCTTTTAATAATTATTCTCGAATGACTGTAATCACCGGACGCCGGCGCATAGGCAAAACCTCGCTGGCGATGGAAGCGGCAAAAGGCGATTTTCCTACGGTGTATCTTTTCGTAAGTCGCAAGAGCGAAGCGGCGCTCTGCGAAGAGTTCGGCCGCCTCATTGCCTCCGCCCTCAACTGTTACGTACCACAGGCGATTAAATCATTTGAGTCTATTTTCAGGCTACTGCTTGAACTTGCAAAGACTCGCAAGTTCAACTTGATTATTGATGAATTTCAAGAATTCACAAACATCAATCCCTCAGTTTACAGCGATGTGCAGAATTTATGGGACCAATATCGGCAACAGACCAACATAAATCTCATCCTTATGGGATCTGTGTTTTCAATGATGCACAAAATCTTTGAAGGATACAAGGAGCCTCTCTTCGGCCGCGCCGACAACATAATACGCCTGTCAGGGTTCGGCACCGAGACAATGAAGGAAATAATGAATGATTTTCGTCCAGGGTATGGCAACGACGAACTGCTTGCCCTATATTCCATAACGGGAGGAGTGCCCAAATACATTGAGCTGATTTGCGAAAATACGGACCTCTCAATAGATGGGATTTTTGATTATGTCGTAAGGGAAAACTCCCCATTCACAGAAGAGGGAAAAAACATTCTCATTGAGGAATTTGGCAAGGACTATGGTTCATATTTTTCAATCCTCAGCTGCATAGCCTCAGGCATAAACACACAATCGCAGATTGAAAGCGCCCTAAACATAAGCGTAGGTGGACAGCTGCAGCGGCTGATGGAGGATTATTCGCTTATACGCCGCTGCCGCCCAATATTCGCAAAAGAGGGTACGCATGCAATTAGGTATGAGATTAATGACAACTTTCTTAGATTTTGGTTTCGGTATTTCGACAAGAATCAATCAATAATAGAAATCAAAAATTTCATTGCCCTAAAAGAAATTATAAAGAAAGACTATCCAACATTCTCCGGCGCGGCTCTTGAAAAATGGTTCAAATTGAAAATGATGGAGAGCCATTTGTACTCCAACATTGGTTCTTGGTGGGAACGCAAGAAAGGGAAAGAGGCCAATGAAATAGACATAATTGCCATCCTCGCACAGGAGAAAAAGGCAATTGCGGCCGAAGTAAAACGACAAGCGCGCAATTATGACCACAAGCTGTTTATGGAAAAAGTGGAACATGCGCGCGCCGCCATTCTTTCAAATTATGAAATCGAAACACGGCTGCTGACAATGGCTGACATGTGATACGCCTCTTCAATTCCCCATATCAATTACCCCGACAAGCTATAATTCCGTAACCGCCGTAACTGTTGCGGCGGTTACGGAATTTCATGGGATAGAGCACTAAAAACGTCTTTATTAACAAATATTAACAAATGGGGGGGGTATTTTGTGAAAGAATGTTTAACTTTGCAACCGAAAGCTGAAAAATAATTAGATTTTATCGCAAAAGCTTTCACTTTTATTTGAAATAATAAGAATTTGACAATTTCAGTAAGTTAAACATAAACACAAAAGCGAATGAAGAAATTTTTACTCAACGCATGCCTGATGGCAATCCTTGGGGCCGGCGCGGCCTCGGCCGAGACCTTCACGGTAGACGGCATCAACTACACACTGGCTGAAGACGGCAGCGGCGTGGAAGTGGCAGAGGGCAAATACACGGGCGACATTGTGATTCCCTCAATTGTGAAAATTGGAGCAGTCAACTACAGAGTGATTGCCGTAGGCAAGGAAGCCTTCGCTTACACTGCGGCAAAGTCTGTGAAATTACCCAACACGGTGCGAGTAATACGAAACAACGCCTTCAACAACTGTGAAGCGCAATCCATCGACATGGGCACGGGCATAGAAGAACTTGAAGAAGGCGCCTTCGCAATGGCCTCAGAGCTAAGCTCCCTTTCTGAAATTCCCGCGGGGTGCGTAACAGTGTCAAATCAAGGCGTATTCATGAAGAATGAGTCGCTAAAGGCCATCAACGTATCTCCGGAAAACCCCATGTACAAATCAATCGATGGCGTAATGTACACCAAGTCTGGACGCACTTGTGTTGGATATCCATACGGCTATGGCTCCGAGTTCACTTTCCCAAATGAGGTGGACTCTATTGGCGCCAACTTGATGAATACGAATAACAGCATCATTGAGAAAATCACTTTCCCACCTCATCTGAAGTATATCGGCATAAGCGCTTTCACATTTTGCAAATACATGGAGGCGACCAACGAATTGCCCGAAACTTTGGAAACTATCGGAGCGAACGCGTTCTCCAATTGCAGAGTATTAAATGTCTCAGTGCCAAAAAGCGTAAAATCTATTGGAGCCATGGCCTTCAATAATTGCTACGTTATGCCAGAAATCTACATTCCAAACGATCTCAAAACCTTTGGCGAACAGTCTTTCTATCAGGCTAAAGGCGCAAAAAAACTCACAATTGAGCCTAATCCCAAATATTGCAAGGAAATTCCATTCGTAGCATTCAAATTCTGCTATGGCCTTGAAGAAGTCGTAATTCCTGAAGGATATGAATCAATTGCGCAAGACGCTTTTTACAACTGCACGGGAATCAAAAAATTGGATTTGCCTTCAACCCTCACGACAATAGGCGCGACAGCCTTCAATTCCGTTAATCCAGAGACTATCATAGTGCGCGCTTCCACGCCTCCTACAGTTACAAAATTAGATTATTATCTTTTTGGCACTAAATGCCTGGAAACTGCAACAGTCTACGTGCCTAAAGCATCCATAGAGGCATACAAGTCGGCCGAAATGTGGAACGACTTTACGAATTACCAGGCGCTGGAGGATTTGGCCGGCGTAGAGGACATCACCGGCGACTTTGCTGAAGAGGTCGTTGTAAAGACATACTATAACCTCCAAGGCGTAGAGGTGGCTGAGCCCGCACAGGCCGACGGCAAGGTTTACATCGTAAGGACCGTGTACAGCAACGGCAAGACAAAGACCGCAAAGGTTATCAACCGATAAATGTCGAACCATTTAAATTCGCCTTTGATTACACGGGATAGCCATATTCCCGTGTAATCTTTTGAATATTAAGAGACATAATCACTCTTAAACTTTCTTTTGATGAAAACATTCCATTATGGGCTAAAGCTGATGCTGTGCCTTGGGGCTACGGCTTTGGCCGCCCCGGCCCTACAGGCCGAAATACTTTCGCCGGAGGCGGCGCTGCAAAGAGCCCTCCAGGCCGACACATCCTCCGAAGATGCGCCCGCAAGCCTCGGCAAGGCAAGAAAAGCGGTGAAAAAGCTTGACGCGCCAGCCCTGACGTATACCTTCTCCTACGCTGAGGAAACGCCCGCGGCCTACGTATTTACCCCTGCCGCCGGCAAGGGATTTGCCGTGGTGAGCGCCAGCGACCTCTCCAGCCGAGCCATCCTCGGCTATAGCGACAGCGGAGAATTTGACCCGCACAACATACCCGCCAGCATGCAATGGTGGATCGACGGCTACGCAGCCCAAATAGCCGCCGCCGAGCAAAGCGGCGCCCCCAGGGCCTCTTTCGCACGCAAGCGCGCATCGACCGAAAGAGCCGCCATCGCTCCGATGGTTAAGACCTTCTGGAACCAAAGCGCGCCATACAACGACCGCTGTCCGCTTCTGAACGGTCGCCGCTCAGTGACCGGCTGCCTAGCCACGGCCGAGGCGCAGGTGCTCAATTACCACCAATTCCCCAAGAAGGCCACAGGCGTTGCCTCCTACTCCTGGAGCACAGGCCGGCAAACCCTCACCTGCGACTTCGACACTATCCCCCTGGCCTGGGACCAAATGGCAAACGTGTACAACGACAAGTCCACGCCCGAGCAAAACCTGGCCGTGGCCAACTTGATGCTGGCATGCGGCATGGCATCGTCCATGGACTACTCGCCTTCGTCGAGCGGCGCCACGTCGCTTAACGGCGCCAAAGGAGCCTTCACATACTTCGGCTGCTCCCAGGCCGGCATCCTCTTTGGCGACTGGCTGGAATTTGAGGCGCTCAACGATTACGTCTACAATTATCTGACGCTGCACGGCCCGCTGCTTTATTGCGGCCAAAGCGACAGCGGCGGCCACGCATTCGTATGCGACGGATACAGCGGCGACGGCTATTTCCACTTCAATTGGGGCTGGGGCGGCATGAGCGACGGCTATTTCATGCTCAACGCCCTGAATCCAGGCATGCAGGGCATCGGCGGTTCATCGGCCGGCTACAACAGCAACCAACAAATCATCCCCGGCCTTTACGAGCCCACTTCCGTTGACAAATGGCTGCCAATCATGGCCGCCGACGAAGGCATGACCATTAGCTCGGAATACAACACCGTGCTGGGCGACACAATCGTCGTGGAGCCCTGCATCGAGGACGGCGGCTTCTGGAACTTCAATATGGCCGACATAAAGACAACATTTGGCCTGAAATTCGTGAAAAACTCCACCGGCGCAGTTAGGCACCAGGAGTGCTATTACATCCGGGACTACGACCTGGGCCCCCTGCGCGGATTCAGGGGATACCTCAATGAAATTCCCGCCGACCTGGAGGAAGGCACATACAGTGTCTACGCCGAATGCAAGATCCAGGGCGGAGAATGGCAGGATTTCTTCGTGAACCAGGCATACCAGACCTTTTCGCTGGCCACAGTGGAAGGCGACAGCATCTTCTTTGAGAAGCCGCGCCCGGCCGACATCAAGATTTCCAACATCGAATTTGGCACCCCGCTCTATGCCGGTGGAGGATATACGCTCACGGCCGACATCGTTGGCACGGGCGACCGCAACTTCTACAACAAGGTGGCTCCCGTCCTTGGCGAATACTATGGCGAGGATTTCGTCAGCGACTTCCAAGGCGAGGACATAGTGGTGAGCGCAAAGCCCGACGACCCGTCCACATTCAAATACTCAGGCACCCTCGGCAACCAAAGGCTTAAGGGCAAATACACCCTTGTGTTCGTGGTGACCGAGACAGGCATGATTGTGAGCGACCCAATCGAAGTGACCATCAACCCGTATGCCGGCGTGGCCACGCCCTCAACCGCCGACGCTGAAATCGTGGACGCAAACGGCGTTGACCCCAACAACATACGCATAAAGGCCACAATCACTTCCAACACGGGATACTTCTCCGAAAGCCTCTACCTCGCCATCGGCACGGAGGCCGACGGCAAGTTCACCCTTCTCAACCGCATAGCGTCGCCAAAATACTACATCCAGCCCAACCAGCAGGCCGAAGTGGAATTCGGCGGCGCCCTGGCGGCCACCGAAGGCGACATCTACGACGCCTACCTACAGTACTATGACGCGAAGACCCGCAAATACGTGGACATATCCGGCCCCATAACCTTCACGATTGGAGGCACGTCCGGCATCACGGACATCGGCGCCGAAGACAGCAGCGCCGAAGATGAATACATCAACCTCAACGGCGTCAACATGGGCACAGACCCATCCAAGGCGGCCCCCGGCGTCTACATCCGCGGCGGCAAAAAAGTGATAGTGAAATAATTTAAATGCACACCAACCCCGGGGAGGGCGCCGCGCGGCGCCCTCCCTTCTTTTTGCGGCGAAAGATTGCCCACAGGCATTTTTTCAATGTTTTAAGGTTTTGGTTGGGGATTTGCGGATATTTTTCGTAAATTTGCCATCATGATGAAGAGTTTCTTGAACAAAATCGCCATAATCATAGCCTTATTGGCGACCGGGCTTGCCGGGAGAGCCCAGATCAACACTGACCAGGTGCTCAGAGTGGGCCAAAACGCCCTGTATTTTGAGGATTATGTGCTTTCAATACAATATTTCAACCAGGCCATCCAGTCAAAGCCGTATCTGCCCCAGCCCTATCTGATGAGGGCAATCGCAAAGCTGAACCTTGAGGATTACCGAGGCGCCATCGACGACGCCTCAAAGTGCATTTCCATCAACCCATACCTGCCCGACGCTTGGGAGGTCAGGGGCGTGGCGCGCCAAAACCTGGGCCTGAACCGCGGGGCGATCGATGACTACAACGAGGCTCTGGCCCTCCTGCCAAACAACCGCAACATCCTGTTCAACAAGGCCCTGGCGCAAGAGGACGAAGGTCTGATCGAGCAGGCCGACACCACCATCTCAGAAATCCTGAAGCACTATCGCCTCTACGACAAGGCATACGTGGCTAGGGCCAAGCTGCGCCTCGAGGCCGGCGACACCCTCGCCGCCGAAGAGGATGTGGACAAGGCCATAAAGCTGAATCCCAACATGCTGAACTCCTACCTCTTCCGAGCCTCGATTGCCATCGACAAGCACAAGGACTACGAAAAAGCCCTGGCCGACATGGACAAGGCCATAAAACTTGAGCCTAAGCTGTCCGGCCTGTACATCAACCGCGCATTCCTCCGCCACGAGCTCGACGACTATTTCGGAGCAATGGCCGACTTTGATTATGCCCTCGACCTCGAGCCGCTCAGCTCAACGGCGCTCTTCAACCGCTCGCTCCTTTTGATGGAGGTGGGCGACAACGACCGCGCCTTGCTCGACCTCAACCGCCTTCTGAAAATCACCCCCGATGACGAAAGGGCGCTCTACAACCGCTCAATCGTGTACAGCGAGAAAAAGGACTTCGATAAGGCCATTGCCGACATTTCAGAGGTAATTGGCAAGATGCCCTCCTTTTCCTCCGCATATTTCATGCGCAGCGAGTTTTACCGCGAAAAGGGCGACATGAAGAACGCCAAGGCAGACTACGAGCATGCCATGGCACTCGCCCGCAAAAACGCCTCCGAAAAGCCGCAGGATATCGCCGCCGGCGCCAATCAAAATGCCAAAGAGGCGATTGTCGACGACACACTGCCCGAAGAGCTGACGCGCGAATCGGCCGCAAACCGCTTCAACGCCCTCCTTACAATCGACAATGACACCCGCATTGATGGCGACTACAACAACCAGGCCATACGCGGCCGTGTGCAGGACCGCGACATACAGATTGACATTGAGCCCTACATCGACGTTTCGCTCTACTCTTCCCCGGGAGAGCTAAGCGAAAACACTTACCAGATGAAGGAAGTGGACGACATCAACGCCTCGCGAATGCTGCGATTCATGGTGTTCGTCACCAGCCGCCCCGTGCGCCTCTCCGACCCCGAGCTGATTAAACGCCATTTCGAGTCTATCGACTATTACAACTCATACCTGGCCACCCACCAGCCGCGCACAATCGACTATCTTGGCCGAGCCCTCGACTTCATAACGTTGCGCAACTATCAGGCGGCAATATCCGACCTTGACCGCGCCGTGGAAATGAACCCTGACCATGCCCTGGCCTACATGTTGCGCGCGCAGTCACGCTACTACCAAAGCCTTGAGTCCGCCCCTTACGACCGCGCCGAGACCGGCCTTTCCTCCCTTGACACCCGCCGCGAAAGCCTGGCCCTGGCCCTGGCCGACATTGACCGCGCCATCCAGTATTCCCCCCGCACCTCCGCCCTGTGGTACGACAAAGGCAATATCCTCTACTCTATGGGCAATCTCCCGGCTGCCTCCGAGGCCTACACTAAGGCCATCGAGCTTGAGCCCTCTATGGGCGAAGCATATTTCAACCGCGGATACATCAAGCTGAAGGCCGGCGACGAAAAAGGCGGCATCGATGACCTCAGCAAGGCCGGCGAGCTCGGAAAAGTCGCCGCCTACAATCTGATAAAGAGAGTGCGCCGCGTAAGGTAAAAATCCCCCTATTCTGAATTCCCAAAATATTACCCCCAATAAAATTCAACGACAAATGCTGACTGAAAAAGACGCGGCCTTCCTCCAAAAGAAAGGCATATCTGAAGAGAAGCTCAACGAGCAGCTGGCCCGATTCCACACCGGTTTCCCATTCCTTAAGCTACACTCCTCCGCCAAGGTAGGCGAAGGCATCCTCCGCCTCGACGCCCAGCAGCAGGACGCCGCAGAGGCCCGCTGGCAGAAGTACCTGGCCGATGGCGGCGAAGTGTGCAAGTTCGTGCCCGCATCCGGAGCCGCTTCGCGCATGTTCAAGGCCCTATTCGCCTACGTCAACGGAGCCGACGCTATGCCAAAGCCCGGCAGCGACCCCGACAAGCTCCTGGCGCGCATCACCGAAGCCCCATTCTACGCCGAGCTCAACCAAGCCCTCATGCGCCTCCACGGCAAGAGCGCCGAAGAGTTGATGGCCGAAGGACGTCACAAGGACGTTATCGCAGGCATCATCCTCCCCGAGGGCCTCAACTACGGCGCCCTCCCCAAGGCCGTGCTCTCTTTCCACAAATACCCCGACGGCAGCGTGCGCACCCCCCTCGAGGAGCAGCTGATGGAAGGCGCCCAGACCGCCGCAACCGACGGAAAGGTCAACCTCCACTTCACCGTTTCGGCCAACCACCAGCGGCTCTTCGACGACAAGCTCGCCAAGGCCGTGCCCACATTTGAAAAAGCCACCGGACTGAAATACGACGTAACCACATCGCAGCAAAAGCCCTCCACCGACACCGTGGCTGTCACCCCCGAAAACGAGCTTTTCCGCGACAAAAACGGCGACATGGTGTTCCGCCCCGGCGGCCACGGCGCGCTGATCGAGAACCTCAACGACATAGAATCGACAGTGGTGTTCATCAAAAATATCGACAACGTAGTGCCCGACACGAAGCGCCAGGCCACAATCCGCTCAAAGCGCGTCCTCGGCGGCGCCCTAATCCTTGCCCATGACAAGGTCGACGCCTACCTGCGCAAGCTCCGCGACGGCCGCTACAGCGAGCAAGACCTGCAGGAAATCTGCGGCTTCCTCAAACACGAATTCTTCATCTACGCCAAGGAATTCGACACACTCCGCGGCGCCGCCCTGGCCGACTTCCTCATCGGCAAGCTCGACCGCCCCATGCGCGCATGCGGCATGGTGAAGAACGAAGGCGAGCCCGGCGGAGGCCCCTTCATCGCCTACAACGCCGACGGCACTGCATCCCCGCAAATCCTCGAATCCACACAGATCGACACATCTGTGCCCGCGTACGCCGACATAATGGCCCAGGCCACTCACTTCAACCCCGTAGACCTCGTATGCTACATCAAGGACATCAACGGAAAGAAATTCGACCTGCCCAAATACGTTGACCCAAACACCGGCTTCATTTCCTCAAAATCCCTCGACGGCCGCGAGCTCCGCGCCCTCGAGCTCCCCGGCCTATGGAACGGCGCCATGAGCGACTGGCTCACCCTCTTCATCGAAGTCCCCGCCGAAAGCTTCAACCCCGTTAAAACAGTCAACGACCTCCTCCGCCCCGCCCACATGTACTAATCCCCCGCGGCAGCGGAACCGAAAAAAATTCTTTGTCCCCGCGTTTTTCTCTTTGTGGGGACAAAGAATAGCTACCATCTCGCAGCAACTTACTTCTGAATATGGAGGCAAAGAATTTTCAGAGAAGAATCTCAACCGAATGCGTAGATTTGCAGATGTTTTCCCTGACATGACAATTTGGACACCACTGGTGTCCAAATTGTCATGGTCTCATTTTCTGCAAGTTATCTCAATCGATGATGAACTCAAGCGCCAATTCTATCTTACATTGGCTGCCAATTGATTGGGTATATGCCAAAAATTTTTGTACCTTTGCCGCTGAATTATTCATTTCTCCAATGGCATATACATACGACCAGGCCTACGAGGCCTCTCTGAAATATTTCGGCGGCGACCAGCTTGCAGCCCGCGTCTGGGTGAGCAAGTACGCCCTAAAGGATTCCGAAGGTAACATCTACGAGCTGACCCCCGACGACATGCACCGCCGCATCGCCTCCGAGGTGGCCCGCATCGAGCGAAAATACCCCAACCCGCTCTCTGAAAGTCAAGTCTTTGATGTCCTGAAGGATTTCCGCTACATAGTCCCGCAGGGCAGCCCAATGAGCGGAATCGGCAACAACCACCAGGTCGGATCCCTCTCCAATTGCTTCGTTATAGGCATCGACGGCCATCCCGACTCCTACGGCGGCATCATTCGCATCGACGAGGAGCAGGTGCAGCTCATGAAGCGCCGCGGAGGCGTAGGCCACGACCTCAGCCACATACGCCCCAAGGGCACTGCCGTCAACAATTCAGCCCTCACCAGCACCGGCCTGGTGCCTTTTATGGAACGTTACTCCAACTCCACCCGCGAAGTGGCGCAGGACGGACGCCGCGGCGCCCTGATGCTCACAGTCTCAATCAAGCACCCCGACTCCGAGGCCTTCATCGACGCAAAGATGACCGAGGGAAAGGTCACCGGCGCCAACGTTTCCGTACGCGTTACCGACGATTTCATGAAGGCGGCCACCGAAGGCGCCCCCTTCACACAGCAATACCCCATCGAGGGAGAGCCCGCCGTGAAAAAGGAAATAGACGCCTCCGCCCTTTGGAACAAAATAATCCACAACGCTTGGCGCAGCGCCGAGCCCGGCGTCCTGTTTTGGGACACTATCCGCCGCGAATCAGTCCCCGACTGCTACGCCGACCTTGGTTTCGAGACCATCTCCACCAACCCCTGCGGCGAAATCCCCCTTTGCCCCTACGACAGCTGCCGCCTCCTGGCCATCAACCTCTTCTCATACGTCAAGAATCCCTTCACCCCGCAGGCCGAATTCGACTTCGCCCTCTTGCGCGAGCACGCCGCCAAGGCCCAGCGCATCATGGACGACATAATCGACCTTGAAATGGAGAAAATCGACACTATCCTCAAGAAGATTGACGCCGACCCCGAGCCCGAAGAGGTAAAGCACACCGAGCGACACCTTTGGGAAAAAATTAAGGCAAAGACCCTCAAGGGCCGACGCACCGGCGTGGGCACAACGGCCGAGGGCGACATGATCGCCGCAATGGGCCTAAAGTACGGCACCCCGCAGGCCACGGAATTTTCCGTTTCCGTCCACCGAGCCCTGGCCCTGGCCATATACCGCGCCTCCGTCGACCTGGCTAAGGAGAGGGGCGCATTCGAAATCTACGACGCACAAAGGGAAAAGGATAACCCGTATATCAACAGGCTAAAGCAGGCCGACCCAGACCTTTACGAAGACATGGCGAAACACGGCCGCCGCAACATCGCATGCCTCACCATCGCACCCACCGGCACCACAAGCCTAATGACACGCACCACATCCGGCATCGAACCCGTTTTCATGCCCGTATACAAGCGCCGCCGCAAGGTTAACCCCAACGACGCCGATGTGCGCGTCGACTTTGTCGACGAGACCGGCGACGCCTTTGAGGAATACGTTGTCTACCACCCTAAATTCATCGATTGGATGAAAGTGGCCGGCTATGAGGTGCGCGACAACTACTCCCAAGAGGAAATCGACGAGCTCGTGGCAAAGTCCCCCTACGCAGGTGCCACCGCCAACGACATCGACTGGCTCGAGAAGGTGCGCATGCAGGGCGCCGTCCAAAAATGGGTTGACCATTCAATCTCTGTCACCATCAACCTCCCCTCCGACATCGACGAAGAGACCGTAGCCCAGCTCTACACACAGGCCTGGAAAGAAGGTTGCAAAGGCTGCACCGTCTATCGCGACGGCTCGCGCAACGGCGTCCTAATCTCCATCGAAAAGAAGCCCGAAGAATCGCCCATGGCTCCACCGGCCCACGTCAGCAAGCGCCCCATCGAGCTTGAGGCCGACGTTGTCCGCTTCCAAAACAACAAGGAAAAATGGATTGCCTTCGTTGGCCTCGTCAACGGAAAGCCCTACGAAATTTTCACCGGCCTGGCCGACGACGAAGACGGCATCTTCTGCCCCAAGTCCGTCACGCACGGCAAAATCATAAAGGCGATTGACCCAGACGGCAACAAGCGCTACGACTTCCAGTTCATCAACAAGCGAGGATACAAGACCACGATCGAAGGCCTCTCCTATAAATTCAACCCCGAATACTGGAACTACGCCAAGCTAATCTCAGGCGTACTCCGCTACGGCATGCCCATTGAGCAAGTCATCAAGATGGTCGACGGCCTCGAGCTCAACAGCCAATCCATCAACACATGGAAAATGGGAGTTGAGCGCGCCCTGAAAAAATACATCCCCAACGGCACAAAAGCTGGCCAATGCTGCCCCAACTGCGGCAACAACACCCTCGTCTACCAAGAAGGATGCCTGATCTGCACCTCCTGTGGCACCAGCAAATGCGGCTAACCCCATCCCCCCAAAAAGCGGGGCCGTAGGCCCCCCAATCGTGAGCAAACCCCAGGCCATGGCCTGGGGCCAGACGAGGCTGCCTGGGGGCGCCCCTCCCCGCAATACGCTGCCTCGCAGAGACAGCGTGTGGCATCCCCAAAAAAATTCGATATATCGTTAGCACGTTAGCACGTTATATCGAAAAAAATTCCAAAAAGCGAAAAACAGCGGAGCCGCACCCCATCGCCTTGTGCCGCCCAGCCCACGCAAAAAAGGCGGGGCCGTAGGCCCCGCAATCGTGAGCAAAACCCAAGCGAGACCCTGGAGCGGGGCCGTAGGCCTCGCAATCGTGAGCAAAACCCATGCGAAAGCCTGGAGCGGGGCCGTAGGCCCCGCAATCGTGAGCAAACCCCAGGCCGTGGCCTGGGGCCGACCGATATCTGCCCCTCTCCCCCAAAGAGCGGCCTCGTAGAGGTCGCATTGTGGCATCCACCCCGCATAAAAAGACGATAGCCGCAAGATTTCTTGCGGCTATCGTCTTGTGGGCGCTGAGGGATTCGAACCCCCGACCCTCTGCTTGTAAGGCAGACGCTCTGAACCAGCTGAGCTAAGCGCCCTTGCGGGAAAATGCTTTAGGAGGAGAAGGGATATATATATCTTGTGGGCGCTGAGGGATTCGAACCCCCGACCCTCTGCTTGTAAGGCAGACGCTCTGAACCAGCTGAGCTAAGCGCCCGTCTCCTCGCTAAAAGCACTGCAAAGTTACGGCGACTTTTTATATTTTCCAAATTTTTTCGCTACTTTTTTTTGAAAAAATTTTCATACCTTTGCACCAGCAATAGCATCGCAAACAACACACCTATCCATTATCTCATCTCAAAACATTGTCTATTATGCGATTGTTGAGCCCAAAAGGCCTCTGCGCCTTGTCTTTGATGTTCGCCGCCTTCACCGCCGGCGCTCAGATCCAGGAAAACGATTCCTGGCGAATCGGCGTTTCAGCGGGCATGCACACATCTTTTATGCGCATCTCCGGCCTTGACAAAGAAATATTCCCAAAATCCAACGACCTCGTCTCTGGGGCTTTCTCGATTTTCGCCCAAAAAGCCTGGGGCGAAAACCTCAACTGGGCCATCCGCCCCGAGCTGGCATTCGCTAACCGTGGTGGCTCTCTCGTCAAAATCATGAGCGACGTCCCCGGCTACTACCAACAGCACGGATATTCCAATTTCAGCTATAAGGTCAGCGGACATTACTTCGACCTCCGCCTACCCATAATGTACCGTTTCGGCTCCCTGCAATCACGCTGGCGCCCCTACGCCTACATCGCCCCAATCATCGGCTTCGCCCACGGCGGCTCCATCTCGCGTGATATCACCTCCGCCTCGGGTGTCGACCGCATGAAAATTTCAGCATCCACCGCCAACATGGCCAAAACATACTTCAGCGGAGCCATCGGCCTCGGCGCCGATTGGAGATTCACCATGGCCGGAGAGGCTTGCTCCCTTGGCGCCGAATTGATGTATGAAATGGGATTCACCGACACATACGGCCGCGACGCCTCCGCCTCTAAGCGCATTCCCGTCGTTGAAGGCTCCGAATGGGCCCATTTCGCCGACAACAGCAAGCGTAAGTACAATGGCCTGGAGGTGAAGCTCACTTTCTCCGTCCCCCTTTCAATCTTCAGCCCGAAGAAGAACCCAGCCCCGGCGCCACAGCCCTATGAGGAACCAATCCCCGCCTCGGCGCCACAGCCTGTCCCGGAGCCCGCGCCACAGCCG
>JAMPBQ010000001.1:503652-528929 GCA_023666615.1 Clostridium sp.
AGCACGTGATTTGTAATCTCGGGGTCGTTGGTTCGAATCCGACAAGAGGCTCGAAGAAAAAAGAGAAGATTAACATACTAAAGAATACGGGCGAATACCAGAGTGGCCAAATGGGGCAGACTGTAAATCTGCTGGTTTATACCTTCGGTGGTTCGAATCCATCTTCGCCCACTCACTGAACGCGGAAGTAGCTCACTTGGTAGAGCATCAGCCTTCCAAGCTGAGGGTCGCGGGTTCGAGCCCCGTCTTCCGCTCTTTTTTGTGTAGTTGCCTATGTAGCTCAGGGGTAGAGCACTTCCTTGGTAAGGAAGAGGTCGCGGGTTCAAATCCCGCCAT
Organism: Clostridium sp.; assembly: GCA_023666615.1. Lineage (GTDB taxonomy): Bacteria > Bacteroidota > Bacteroidia > Bacteroidales > Muribaculaceae > CAG-873. The sequence goes on from JAMPBQ010000001.1 coordinate 503,989, forward strand.
CGGCTCAAGCAACTAAAAAGCCCCGGTGGCCCAGGCGCCTCCGAGGTCTTTTGTGGCAAATGAAAATAATTTAAAACGACATAAAACAACCACTATGGCTAAAGAGAAATTCGAAAGAACGAAGCCGCACGTAAACATCGGCACCATCGGTCACGTTGACCACGGCAAGACGACCCTTACCGCAGCCATCACCACCGTTTTGGCAAAGCAGGGCCTATCAGAGGTAAAGTCATTCGACCAGATTGACAACGCCCCTGAGGAGAAGGAGCGCGGTATTACAATCAACACCGCACACGTAGAATACGAGACCGCCAACCGCCACTATGCACACGTAGACTGCCCCGGACACGCTGACTACGTAAAGAACATGGTAACCGGTGCAGCCCAGATGGACGGCGCAATCATCGTTGTAGCCGCAACAGACGGCCCGATGCCCCAGACCCGTGAGCACATCCTGCTCGCCCGCCAGGTGAACGTGCCCCGCATCGTTGTTTTCCTCAACAAGTGCGACATGGTCGACGACGAGGAGATGATCGAATTCAGCGAAATGGATATGCGTGACCTTCTGAACCAGTACGACTATGACGGCGACAACACTCCCGTTATCCGCGGTTCAGCCCTCGGCGCTCTCAACGGCGAGCCGCAGTGGGAAGAGAAGGTAATGGAGCTTATGGCTGCAGTAGACGAGTGGATTCCTCTGCCTCCGCGCGCCATCGACAAGCCCTTCCTGATGCCTGTTGAGGACGTGTTCACCATCACCGGCCGCGGCACTGTAGCAACAGGCCGTATCGAGACCGGCGTTGTAAAGGTGGGCGACGAAGTACAAATCATGGGCCTTGGCGCATCAATGAAGTCGACCGTGACCGGCGTTGAGATGTTCCGCAAGATTCTTGACGAAGGCGAGGCTGGTGACAACGTAGGTCTTCTCCTCCGCGGCATCGACAAGAAGGACGTAAAGCGCGGCATGGTAATCTGCCACCCCGGCGTAGTAAAGCCCCACAGCAAGTTCAAGGCTTCAGTCTACATCCTGAAGAAGGAAGAAGGCGGACGCCACACACCGTTCCACAACCACTATCGTCCCCAGTTCTACATCCGCACACTCGACGTAACCGGCGAGATCACCCTTCCCGAAGGCGTTGACATGGTAATGCCCGGCGACAACGTAGAGATTTTTGTAGAGCTTATCACTCCGGTTGCATGCGACGCAGGTCTTCGCTTCGCTATCCGTGAGGGCGGCCGCACAGTAGGTTCAGGCCAGATCACTGAGATCCTCGACTAATAAAGAGAGAACATAATGAGAGGCGGCAAAGCCGCAGGCGGAGGCGCCTCTCATTTTCACACACGGGACTAGCTCAGTTGGTAGAGCATCGGTCTCCAAAACCGAGGGTCGGGAGTTCGAGCCTCTCGTCCCGTGCAAAAAGACAAAAGAAATGAGCATTTTTACTAAAATAGGAAACGCTTTAAAGGATTCATACCAGGAGCTTAAATACAAGACGTCCTGGCCCACTGGCAGTCAAGTTGTGAAGTCGGCCTTAATCGTAATGGTTGCTTCGGCGATAATAGCTGTAGTGGTATTGATAATGGATCAGATATCCGAGTGGGGGATGAAGGGCATTTACCACCTTCCGAACCTTTGGAGCTGAGCGCGCACCGATTAACATCGACAGGATGGCAAAATAAGACAAGAGACCGCATTTCGATATTCGAGATGAGGTTTTTTGTGTGAAAAGGCCAAGCGTGGAATTTAGCGAAAATGCGGGCGGAAGCCCGGAACAAAGAGGAATAAACAAAAAAATCTTTTCATAGCGAGCCAATAGGAACAGGCCGAGCGGTTTGAATGCTTCCACCATCGGGGCCCACCCCGATTTTGCCGCCGGCGCGCATCCGCAGCTTGCAACTATCTTCACCTTTAAGGAAAAATAGATATGGCAGAGAAAGAAGAAGAGTACAAAAGAGGATGGTACGTGCTGCGTGCCATCTCCGGAAAGGAAGCCAGCGTGAAGGAGCTCCTTGAAGGAGCAATGAAGAACGGCACCCTTGGCGACCATCTTTTTCAGGTGCTCATACCTACCGAGAAGGTTGTGACCGTGCGGGGAGGCAAGAAGGTGTACAAAGAGCGCAATTTATTCAGCGGCTATGTATTCATAGAATGCGAACCCACGGGCGAACTGATCCATGAAGTGTCCAACACCACCAACGTGATTGACTTTCTGCGCGGACGCGGCAAGGGCTCGAAGATCGAGCGCCTGTCGGAGGCCGACGTCAAGAGGATGCTCGGCACGGCCGACGATTTCTCGGAGACACCGGAAGGCGAGACCTACGATTGGATAGTGGGGGAGACAGTGAAGGTGAACGAAGGGCCGTTCAACGGGTTCTCGGGCATCATCGAGGATGTTTCGAAAGAGAAGGGCAAGCTGAAAGTGGCTGTCAAGATATTCGGGCGCAAGACGCTTCTGGAACTTGACAATTGGCAAGTAGTGAGGGAGTGATCTACTGCAGGCCGGCGAAAGCGGCCGCTATCGACAGAGACCTGACTTCATAAAAAATGAAGAGAATGATTAATTAATCAAAAAGTAGTTAAAGAAATGGCAAAAGAAATTGCTGGCCAGATTAAATTGCAGATTAAGGGCGGCGCGGCTAACCCCTCGCCACCAGTTGGCCCTGCTCTTGGTTCCAAGGGCATCAACATCATGGAATTTTGCAAGCAATTCAACGCCCGCACCCAGGACAAGGCCGGAAAGATTCTTCCTGTAGTAATCACTTACTACGCAGACAAGACTTTTGACTTTGTCGTAAAGACACCGCCTGTGGCAGTGCAGCTGAAGGAGGCAACCAAGGTTAAGTCCGGATCAGCGCAGCCCAACCGCAAGAAGGTGGCTGAGATCACCTGGGACCAGGTAAAGACAATTGCAGAAGACAAAATGCCCGACCTCAACTGCTTCACTGTAGAATCAGCAATGCGCATGGTAGCGGGCACAGCTCGCAGCATGGGCATCAGCGTAAAGGGCGCATTCCCTGCCAATAACTAATAAATTCAATCAAGATGAGTAAACTTACCAAGAATCAAAAGGTAGCCTTAGCGAAGATTGAAGCCGGGAAAGCCTACCCACTGCTGGAAGCAGCCGAGAAAGTGAAAGAAGTAACGTATACGAAGTTCGACGCGTCTTTTGACATCGACGTGCGCCTGGGCGTAGACCCCCGCAAGGCCAATCAGATGGTGCGCGGCGTCTGCACTCTGCCCCATGGCACCGGCAAGGTGATCCGCGTGCTTGTGCTTTGCACCCCCGACAAGGAGGCAGAGGCCAAGGCTGCCGGCGCCGACTATGTGGGCCTTGACGAGTACATCCAGAAGATAAAGGAAGGCTGGACAGACGTAGACGTGATCATCACCATGCCGTCAGTGATGGGCAAGGTGGGCCAGCTTGGCCGCATCCTTGGACCTCGCGGCTTGATGCCTAACCCCAAGAGCGGTACAGTGACTATGGACGTAGCCAAGGCCGTAGAAGAGGTAAAGAAGGGCAAGATTGACTTCAAGGTAGACAAGAACGGCATCGTACACTCTTCGATTGGCAAGGTATCTTTCACGCCCGAGCAAATGAGGGACAACGCAAAGGAGTTCATCAACACTCTTATCAAGCTGAAGCCCGCCACCGCAAAGGGCACATACATCAAGAGCATTTATCTTTCGAGCACCATGAGCCCTGGCGTCAAGGTTGACACCAAGTCAGTAGATGCTTAATGAATCATCTTAAACCAGCGACTACAATGAAAAAGGAAGATAAAGAACTTGTATACCAGAAGATCAAGCACGTGCTCACCGAGTACCCCGCTTTCTATCTGGTAGAGACAGCAGGCCTGAACGCTGAGAAGACCAGCGAGCTGCGCCGCGCATGCTTCAAGGCCGACATCAAGCTGATGGTTGTAAAGAACACCCTTCTGCACAAGGCCTTCGAAGAGCTCGACGCCGACTACAGCGGACTTTATCCGGCGCTGAAGGAATCCACGTCACTGATGCTCACTAAAGTGGGCAACGCCCCCGCCAAGCTGCTGAAGGACTTCGTAAAGAAGGGCGACACGCTTCCCCGCCTGAAGGCAGCTTACGTAGAGGAGTGCGTTTATGGCGCAGACAGCATCGAGGCTCTTGCATCGATCAAGAGCAAGAACGAGCTCATCGCCGATATCGTTGCGCTCCTGCAGAGCCCGGCCAAGAACGTTGTATCCGCCCTCCAGAGCGGCGCGAACACCATCCACGGCGTGCTTGAGACCCTTTCGAAGAAGGGCGAATAACCCCCAACCAATCAACAAAAAACAAACAAAACAAACACAATACTACAATGGCAGATCTTAAAGCTTTTGCTGAACAACTTGTTAACCTTACCGTAAAGGAAGTAAACGAACTCGCACAGATCCTGAAGGACGAGTACGGCATCGAACCCGCCGCAGCCGCAGTTGCAGTAGCAGCCGGCCCCGCAGCAGCAGCTCCCGCAGAAGAGGAGAAGACCTCATTCGACGTAATCCTGAAGTCAGGCGGCGCTAACAAGCTCAAAGTGGTTAAGCTCATCAAGGAAATCACCGGACTTGGCCTTAAGGAGGCAAAGGACATGGTTGACGGCGCACCCGCAACCGTTAAGGAAGGCGTAGCAAAGGCCGACGCAGACAGCTTGAAGGAGCGTCTTGAGGCTGAGGGCGCTGAAGTAGAACTGAAATAAGATACCTGACAATCAGGTATTTGGGTTAAGAATCCCCTACCAAGTGGATTCTTAACCTTTTTGTCTATAAAACGAAGCGACAGGGCTCGGAGCCAGCCAAAAGGCAGGCGGACGGCCCAAAGCGGGAGCCCTCTGGCGGCCAAGGAAGGCCTTACTGCCAGAGGCTAGCTATGCAAGGCGGCGAATCCCGCGAGAAATTTGAGTTCCTCTGCTTTTACCCAACATATTTCCTTAATTAGATGTCAGTAAACAACGATAAATCACGCAAAAATTTCGCATCGGTAAAGAATCCCCTTCCGTATCCGGATTTTTTAGAGGTACAGCTGAAGTCATTTCAGGACTTTCTGCAGCTGGACACTCCGCCGGAGAAGCGCAACAATGAGGGCCTGTACAAGGTATTTGCCGAGAATTTCCCGATAGTCGACACCAGGAACAGCTTTGTGCTGGAGTTCATCGACTATTATATCGATCCTCCACGCTACACGATTGAGGAATGCTTGGAGCGGGGGCTAACATACAGCGTGCCCTTAAAGGCGAAACTCAAATTATACTGCACCGACCCGGACCATGAGGATTTCGAGCCGGTGATTCAAGACGTGTACCTGGGCCCGATCCCGTACATGACCGACAAGGGCACGTTCGTGATCAATGGCGCCGAACGCGTCATCGTGTCGCAGCTGCACCGCTCGCCGGGCGTATTCTTCGGGCAGAGCACGCACGCCAACGGCACTCTTCTCTATTCCGCCCGCATCATCCCGTTCCGCGGGTCGTGGATAGAGTTCGCCACCGACATCAACAATGTGATGTATGCGTACATCGACCGCAAGAAGAAGCTTCCGGTGACCACCCTTCTTCGCGCGATTGGCCTAGAAAGCGACAAGGACATCATAGAGATTTTCGGCCTGGCAGAAGAAATTAAAGTGAACAAGACCAACCTGAAGAAGGCCATCGGGCGCAAGCTGGCCGCCCGCGTGCTGAAGACATGGGTTGAGGACTTTGTAGACGAGGATACCGGCGAGGTATCGACTCTGGAGCGCACCGAGGTGGTGCTTGACCGCGAGGCTGAGATTTCAGAGGAGAACATACCGCTGATCCTTGAATCAGGCGTAGACTATGTGCTTCTGCACAAGGAGGACGCCAACGCCAGCGACTATTCAATCATCTTCAACACCCTGCAGAAGGATACCTCCAACACTGAGCAGGATGCAATACAATACATATACAGGCAGCTGCGCAACGCCGAGCCGCCAGACGACGCCAGCGCGCGTGAGGTGATCACGAACCTCTTCTTCTCGGAGAAGCGCTACGACCTTGGCACGGTGGGCCGCTACCGCATCAACAAGAAGCTTGGCCTTGACACGTCGATGGACGTGAAGGTGCTGACTCGCGAGGACATCATCGCCATCATCAAATATCTGATAGAGCTGATCAACTCGAAGGCGGCGGTGGACGACATCGACCACCTGAGCAACCGCCGCGTGCGCACAGTGGGCGAGCAGCTGTATAACCAATTCGGCGTGGGCTTGGCCCGCATGTCGCGCACCATCCGCGAGAGGATGAACGTGAGGGACAACGAGGTGTTCAAGCCCATCGACTTGATCAACGCGAAGACAATCTCGTCAGTGATCAATACGTTCTTCGGCACCAACGCGCTGTCGCAGTTCATGGACCAGACCAACCCGCTGGCGGAGATTACTCACAAGCGCCGCATGTCGGCCCTTGGCCCCGGCGGCCTCTCAAGAGAGCGCGCGGGCTTTGAGGTGCGCGACGTACACTATACGCACTACGGCCGCCTTTGCCCAATCGAGACCCCAGAAGGCCCGAACATCGGTCTTATCTCCTCGCTTTGCGTTTACGCTAAGATCAACGACCTTGGATTCATCGAGACGCCCTACCGCAAGGTTGAGGACAGCAAGGTGAACCTTAACAATGACGAGGTGACCTACCTGACGGCTGAAATCGAAGAGGGCCACATCATAGCCCAGGGCAACGCTCCGCTCAACCCCGACGGCACTTTCATCCGCGAGCGCGTAAAGGCTCGCCTCGACGCCGACTTCCCCGTAGTGGCTCCCTCCGAGGTGCAGCTGATGGACGTATCGCCGACGCAGATCGCGTCAATCGCCGCGTCGCTCATTCCCTTCCTTGAGCATGACGACGCCAACCGCGCATTGATGGGATCGAACATGATGCGCCAGGCAGTGCCCTTGATGCGCAGCGAGAGCCCTATCGTGGGCACCGGCATAGAAGGCCAGCTCGTGCGCGACTCCCGCACCCAGATCGCCGCAGAGGGCCCGGGCGTGATAGAGTTTGTGGACGCCACCGTGATCCGCATACGCTATGACCGCACCGAGGAGGACGAATTTGTGGCGTTTGAGTCAAACGTAAAAGAATACAGGCTGCCGAAATGGCGCAAGACCAACCAAAGCACCACCATCGACTTGCGCCCCATCTGCAAGGCAGGCCAGAGGGTGGATAAGGGCGACATCCTGACAGAAGGCTATTCAAGCGAAAAGGGCGAGCTCGCCCTCGGTCGCAACCTGAAGGTGGCGTTCATGCCCTGGAAGGGTTACAACTATGAGGACGCCATCGTGCTCAACGAGCGCATGGTGCGCGACGATATCCTAACGTCGGTGCATGTTGACGAATATTCTCTGGAAGTGCGCGAGACCAAGCGCGGCCTTGAGGAGCTGACGAGCGACATCCCGAACGTGAGCGAGGACGCGACCAAGGACCTCGACGAGCGCGGCATCATCCGCGTCGGCGCGCATGTGGTGCCCGGCGACATCATGATAGGCAAGATTACGCCTAAGGGCGAATCCGACCCGACGCCAGAGGAGAAGCTTCTGCGCGCCATCTTTGGCGACAAGGCCGGCGACGTGAAGGACGCGTCGCTCAAGGCATCGCCGTCGCTGAAGGGCGTCGTGATCGGCACTCACCTCTTCTCGAAGGCCGCCAAGCGCAAGTCGAAGGCCGCCAACGCGCTTCTGCCCAAGCTTGACGAAGAATATGAAACGAAGCTTAACGACCTGAAGGACGTGCTCGTGTCGAAGCTAATGACCCTTACGGCCGGCAAGACCTCGCAGGGCATCAAGGACTTCATCGGCAGCAACATCATACCACAGGGGTCGAAATTCACCGCAGCCGCTCTGCGCGACCTGAACTTTGACACCATCAACCTCAGCGGGTGGACATCAGACGAGCACACCAACGACCTGATCCGCCGCACGATAGTGAACTATCTGCGCAAGTCGAAGGAAATCGACGCAGAGCTGAGGCGCAAGAAGTTTGACATCAGCATCGGCGACGAGCTGCCCTCGGGCATCATGCAGATCGCCAAGGTGTACATAGCCAAGAAGCGCAAGATAGGCGTAGGCGATAAGATGGCAGGACGACACGGCAACAAGGGCATCGTATCGCGCATCGTGCGCAGGGAGGATATGCCTTACCTGGCCGACGGGACGCCTGTTGACATCTGCCTTAACCCTCTGGGCGTGCCTTCGCGCATGAACCTTGGCCAGATATTCGAGACAGTGCTCGGTTGGGCAGGACGCGAGCTGGGCGAGAAGTACGCAACGCCGATTTTCGACGGCGCGTCGCTCGACGACATCAACGCTCTGACCGACAAGGCAGGGCTGCCGCGCTTCGGCAAGACTTACCTCTATGACGGCGGCACGGGCGAGAGATTTGACCAGCCGGCCACCGTGGGCGTGATTTACATGCTAAAGCTCGGCCACATGGTAGAGGACAAGATGCACGCGCGCTCAATCGGACCGTACTCGCTGATTACGCAGCAGCCGCTAGGCGGCAAGGCGCAGTTCGGCGGACAGCGCTTCGGTGAGATGGAGGTATGGGCGCTCGAGGCCTTCGGCGCCAGCCACGTGCTGCAGGAGATCCTGACCATCAAGAGCGATGACGTCAACGGCCGCTCGAAGGCATACGAGGCCATCGTAAAGGGCGACGCCATGCCGCAGGCCGGGATACCGGAATCGTTGAACGTGCTCCTGCACGAGCTGCGCGGCCTTGGCCTGAGCGTGAAGCTGGAGTGATTCTTAGTCTTTAGTTTTTAGATTTTAGGCTTTAGAATAAGGCTTTAGCGGCTCGAACAAACATAAAACAATCCATATTAAAATACACATATCTCAATATATGGCTTTCAGGAAAGAAACTAAGACAAAAAACGGGTTTTCAAAGATTACCATCGGGCTTGCATCGCCCGAGGAAATCCTTGAAAATTCGTCAGGCGAGGTTCTCAAGCCCGAGACAATCAACTATCGCACCTACAAGCCCGAGCGCGACGGCCTGTTCTGCGAGCGCATTTTTGGTCCGGTAAAGGACTATGAGTGCCACTGCGGGAAGTACAAGCGCATACGCTACAAGGGCATCGTGTGCGACCGTTGCGGCGTGGAGGTGACAGAGAAGAAGGTGCGCCGCGAGCGCATGGGCCACATCAAGCTTGTAGTGCCCGTGGCTCACATATGGTATTTCCGCTCCTTGCCCAACAAGATAGGATATCTTCTGGGACTTCCATCGAAGAAGCTTGATTCAGTGATCTACTACGAGCGCTACATCGTGCTGCAGCCCGGCGCCGCAGCCGAGCTCGACGTAGAGAACGGCACGCAGCGCCTCGACCTCCTGACTGAGGACGAATACATCAACATAATGGACAACCTGCCCGAGGGCAACCAGCTTTTGGACGATTCCGACCCCAACAAGTTCATCGCCAAGATGGGCGCAGAGGCTGTGTACGACTTGCTGACGCAGCTAGACCTTGACGACCTGTCGTACAAGCTGCGCGACCAGGCCAACAAGGAGGGCAGCAGCCAACAGCGCAAGACCGAGGCCCTGAAGCGCCTACAGGTAGTGGAGTCCTTCCGCGGGTCGCGCAACGTGAACAAGCCCGAGTGGATGATACTGCAGGTTGTGCCAGTGATTCCGCCGGAGCTACGCCCCCTTGTGCCCCTCGATGGCGGCCGATTCGCGACTTCCGACCTCAACGACCTGTATCGCCGCGTAATCATCCGCAACAACCGCCTGAAGCGCCTGATCGAAATCAAGGCTCCGGAGGTGATTCTGCGCAATGAAAAGCGCATGCTGCAAGAGGCCGTGGACTCTCTACTGGACAACAGCCGCAAGTCGTCGGCCGTGAAGAGCGAGGCCAACCGCCCGCTGAAGTCTCTTTCAGACTCTCTGAAAGGCAAGCAGGGCCGCTTCCGCCAGAACCTACTGGGCAAGCGCGTTGACTATTCGGCGCGTTCGGTAATCGTCGTAGGCCCCGAGCTGAAGATGCACGAGTGCGGCCTGCCGAAGGACATGGCCGCAGAGCTCTACAAGCCGTTTGTGATCCGCAAGCTCATTGAGCGAGGCATCGTGAAGACCGTGAAGAGCGCAAAGAAGATCGTAGACCGCAAAGAGCCTGTGGTATGGGATATCCTTGAGCATGTGATGAAGGGCCACCCGGTGCTCCTAAACCGCGCCCCCACACTGCACCGCCTCGGCATCCAGGCGTTCCAGCCCAAGATGATCGAGGGCAAGGCCATCCAGCTGCACCCGCTGGCATGTACGGCGTTCAACGCCGACTTCGACGGCGACCAGATGGCCGTGCATTTGCCCCTTGGCAACGAGGCTGTGCTAGAGGCTCAGATGCTGATGCTCGGCGCGCACAACATCCTTAACCCCGCCAACGGCGCTCCCATCACCGTGCCGTCGCAGGACATGGTGCTTGGACTATACTACATCACCAAGCTGCGCAAGGGCGACAAGGGCGAAGGCATCACCTTCTACGGCCCGAAGGAGGCGCGCATCGCCTACAATGAAGGCCGCGTGACGCTGCACGCACCGGTGAACGTGATGGTGGACGACATCGATGAGAACGGCAATCCGATAAAGCATATTGTAAAGAATACCTCTGTGGGCCGCGTGCTGGTGAACGAGTACGTGCCCAAGGAGATAGGCTACGTCAATGAAATCCTGTCGAAGAAGAGCCTCAGGAATATCATCTCGAAGGTGATCAAGAAGTGCGGCATACCGCGCTCGGCAAAGTTCCTTGACGACATCAAGAACCTTGGCTACTACATGGCCTTCAAGGGCGGCCTGTCGTTCAACCTGGGCGACGTGATCATTCCGGCAGAGAAGGAAGAAATCGTGGCCAAGGGATACGCCGAGGTTGAAGAGGTGATGAACAACTATTCAATGGGCTTCATCACCAACACCGAGCGCTACAACCAGATTATCGACATTTGGACGCACGTCAACTCCGAGCTTACGTCAATCTTGATGAAGCAGATGGCCGAGGCCAACCAGGGATTCAACTCAGTGTACATGATGCTTGATTCCGGCGCCCGCGGCTCGAAGGACCAGATCCGCCAGCTGGCAGGCATGCGCGGCCTTATGGCCAAGCCCCAGAAGGCCGGCGCCGAAGGCGGCCAGATCATCGAGAACCCGATTTTGGCCAACTTCAAGGAAGGCCTGTCGGTGCTGGAATATTTCATCTCCACCCACGGCGCCCGCAAGGGCCTTGCCGATACGGCGCTAAAGACCGCCGACGCCGGCTACCTGACGCGCCGCCTTGTGGACGTGGCCCACGACGTGATCATCAACGAAGAGGACTGCGGCACGCTGCGCGGACTTGTATGCCGGGAGATAAAGAACAACGACGAAGTTGTGGCTTCGCTTGGCGAGCGCATCCTCGGCCGCGTATCGGTGCATGACATCGTGGACCCGCAGACAGAGGAAATCATAGTGCGCGCCGGCGAGGAAATCAACGACGCAGCCGCCGACCGCATCGACGCGTCGCCGATCGAGAGCGTGGAAATCCGCTCGGTGCTGACCTGCGAGGCCAAGCGCGGCGTGTGCGCGAAATGCTACGGACGCAACCTTTCGAACAACCGCATGGTGCAGAAGGGCGAGGCCGTGGGCGTGATCGCGGCGCAGTCAATCGGCGAGCCTGGCACACAGCTGACACTGCGTACATTCCACGTGGGCGGTGTCGCAAGCAACGTGGCGGCGGTATCGCAGAACAAGTCGCACTACGACGGCATACTTGAAATCGACGAGCTCCGCACGGTAAAGACCGATGAGAAGGTGCATGCCGACGTATTCGCGGATCCGGCAACGGCGGACACCAGCCGCAACATGGAAGTGGTGGTGGGCCGACTGGCCGAAATGCGCATCATCGACCCGAAGACCAAGATGGTGCTGACCAGCGCGCCGATACCTTACGGCTCCAAGCTTTTCTTCCCCAACGGGGCTGAAATCAAGAAGGGCGACGTGATATGCGAATGGGACCCCTTCAACGCCGTAATCGTGAGCGAAGTTGCGGGCAAGGTGAACTACAAGAACCTTACGAAGGACGTGACATACCGCGTGGACATCGATGAGGGCTCGGGCCTTGAGGACCGCGTAATCATCGAGAGCCGCGAAAAGGGCATTGTGCCTGAGGTGGCCATCGTAGACGAGAATAAGAAGGACGCGGATGGCAATCCGTTTGCCAAGGTGTACTCGCTGCCTGTGGGCGCCCACCTGATGAAGGAAGAGGGCGACGAGGTGAAGGTAGGCGAAATCTTCGTGAAGATACCGCGTGCAAGCAGCGGCGGCGCCGGCGACATCACCGGCGGCCTTCCGCGCGTAACCGAGCTGTTCGAGGCGCGCAACCCGTCAAATCCGGCCATCGTGTCGGAAATCGACGGTGAGGTGCATTTCGGAAAGATCAAGCGCGGCAACCGCGAGATCACCATCACCAGCAAGGTGGGCGACGAGCGCAAGTACCTCGTGCCCCTGAGCAAGCAGATCCTGGTGCAGGAAGAGGACTATGTGCGCGCCGGCACGCCGCTGTCGGACGGCGCCATCACTCCGGCCGACATCCTGAACATCATGGGCCCGACGGCCGTGCAGGAGTACATCGTGAACCAGGTGCAGGACGTGTACCGCATGCAGGGCGTGAAGATCAACGACAAGCACTTTGAGGTGATTGTGCGCCAAATGATGCGCAAGGTGAACATCCTTGAGCCCGGCGACACCAACTTCCTTGAGGCGCAGATTGTGGACAAGCGCGACTTCATGGACGAGAACGACCGCATCTGGGGCAAGAAGGTTGTGACCGACCCGGGCGACAGCGAGAACGTGAAGAAGGGCCAGATCATCAGCGCGCGCAAGCTTCGCGACGAGAATTCGGCTCTGAAGCGCCGCGACCTGAAGACAATCCAAGTGCGCGACGCGCTGCCCGCAACCTCCGAGCAGATACTGCAAGGCATCACCCGCGCGGCTCTGCAGACGTCGAGCTTCATCTCGGCCGCATCGTTCCAGGAGACCACCAAGGTGCTCAACGAGGCAGCCATCAACGGCAAGACCGATACGCTTGAGGGCATGAAGGAGAACGTGATTTGCGGCCACTTGATCCCCGCCGGCACCGGCCTTCGCGAATACGAGCGCCTCGTGGTGGGCTGCAAGGACGACATTGAGGATATCTTTGCGGAGAGCAAGGAAATCCAGGATGTGGACCATGTGGAGATCATCAACGGCTAACATTTAGTCAACGCCATATAGAGGCGCGCCCCGGAAAACGGGCGCGCCTCTTTTTTTTATGAATTTTGCGGGGAAAAAATTTAGCTTTATGGATTAAAAGCGTTAATTTTGTAGATTGCACGATTAAACTGAATGGACTATGGATTTTAGCGGATATTTTTCCAAGTATTCTACTCTGACGGACTTAAAGCTGGCCGTTTTGCTGTTTTCAGCCCTGTATGGGGATTCGATTGGGCGGTGGAACGCATATTATAAGGCGCTGTTGAAAACGCTTGGGATGAGAGAAGAGGCATTTGAGAAGATAGTGAAGGATTTGGCCAACAGCAAGCTGATGTACTGGAGCTTTTACAGCTTTTCGCCGATGGACGACCAGGTGTTGCCTATAATTGTGTATGCCTGCCAGAAAAAGCCGGCGCTGATGAAGACGCTGAAGCCATTGTTCAAGGACAACCCAAAGGCGATATCTCTGTACAATGTGGTGAATTACGCATTTTGCGGGGGGCCAAAGCCCAAGGATGAGGAAGAATTGCGCCCATACATGGCGGGAGAATTGGCGGAGAACCTTTCATGGGATGATCCGCAGGCGCTAAGGTTCCTGTCGTACCTTCCTCACGCGCAATTGTATGCATGCATGCTCGCGTATGTGGATAAGGCCAATATCTGCAATAGGCGGATAGAGAACAGCCAATTTGAACTGTGGCGCGCTGAATTTTCAGAGAGGCATCCTAACATGGCGGCGGACATACTTGACTTGCAGGCGTATCAATCGTACGTGCAGGACGGGATATATGACGTTGATTTTGGAAAAATAAAGAACGTATCGGCGGCGCGGCTTATGACGGCGGCGATAAGAGCATGCAATGTAGGGGATTATGAGAGATGCATTGAGCTGAACAAGATGGCCGCATCATATTTCGGCGAAGATGAGAAGAAGCGCGGGGTGCCGACAATGTTCTTCAGCGAATACTTTGCGGCGGCCGCCTGCCTGCACCTTTCCACTACGAAGAGCAAGGCTCTGGCGAAGAGGCTCTATTCGCAGGAGTTTAGGGACCAGGACTTCACTCTTGCCACGATTTTGAGCGAGGCTGCGCTAGACCCCAACAGGCAGGTTGACGCGCTGCGTGTGCGGCAATGCTTTTCGGCGATGCTTGGCGGAGAGAGGTCGGGCAACTTGATATATCTGGCGCAGATGATAGGGAGGCATTTTGAGGTGCCGGCGCTTAGCTATGTGACCGGAGAGTCGGCGTACGCGATAGTCAGGCATGAAGTGACGCCGGCGGCCGAGCAGGCTCAGGAGCTCCTGGAGGCTTATGGCGGCCTCCCGGCGGTGCTTACCGTGCCATACAAGCAAAAGTGGGAGAGGCTGATAGAGAACATAAGCGAGAAGCTGATGAAGCAGGAGGCTCCGTCGGCAGTGAGGCAGACAAGGAGGATATTCGTGTTCAACGAGGGCAGCGGCGAGCTGTACCCTATGGAGCAAAGCTGGCTTAAGAGCCAGAGGTGGGGAACGCCGAGGAGCATGGCCAGGAGCACATATTCATTGTCAAAGCTAAAGGACGCGGACAAATATGACGAGGCCTTCGCCGCTATATGCACATCGGCCTATTATTGGCCCAGGGCGTCAGTGGCGCTGCCCGCCCTAAAAGGATGCGACCGCCTATATGTGGAAAGCAGGCGCGGCCGCGGCATGGAGCCGATGAACCTGGAGGAAGAGACGCCATATATTTCGGTAGACAAGAAAACAGCGGGGTTTGAGATAACATCGAACCTCAGGGCGTCTGACTTGGATGAGCCGGCAGTGCTGACAAAGAGGAAGGACGGCAGCTACGCGCTGATATCGATAAGCGAAAAGGCCAGGGCTGTGCTGCAGCCATTGCTGTCGGAGGCCAAAAGCTTTCCGTTAGAGGCGGAGGAAAAACTGCGGTCGCTTATGGCTCTGGTGGATGAGGTGGTGGAGGTGCGCTCAAAGCTTCTCGACCGCAAGTCGCTGCCGGAATATCATGGAAGGCCTATGATAGCCGTAAAGCTGCAGCCCGGCGCAAACGGGACTTACGACGCGGCATTCTGCGCCCAGCCGCTGCCCGACAGCCTGAAGACGCCGGCGCCGGGAGAGGGGAGAAAAGAGCTGATAGACAATGTTGGCGGCCAGCAGGTGAGGGTGGTGCGCGACATTGACGGCGAAAAAGCGTCCTATGAGGCCATTTGCGAGGCTATGGAGAATATCTCGGGGATTGACCTTTATGAGGACGAATACAGGGCCACGCTGGAGATTCCGGCACTATTGGAATTGATGGGGTGGGCGCAGGCGCATTCCGACAATGTGGCCATAGATTGGATGCAGGGCAAGGGGCTGCAGGTGAAGCAGTCGGCCGGGGCAAGCTGGAACGTAGGCCTGAAGGCCAACAACGGGTGGTTTGACATTGAGGGCGACGTGCGCATTGACGACAAGACTGTGCTGACGATGGCGCAGCTTCTGGAGCTCGTGCAGCGCGACAAGGGCAGATACCTTCGCCTCAACGACGAGCTCTTCATTGAGATTGACAAGAAGCTGCGCAGGCAGCTGGAGAAGATAGAGGCTATGGCGGTGAGGAACCACAACAAGTTACAGATTTCGCAGATAAACGCCGCCATGCTCGACGACGCGGCCCTGGATGGGGAATTCAAGGTGAAATTTGACCAGAAGCTGACTGAGCTGCAGAAGAACATAAAGGATAGCCAAAATTGCAATCCGCCGGTGCCCAAGACGCTCAACGCGGAGCTGCGCCCTTACCAGGTGGAGGGATTTCAGTGGATGAGCCGCCTGGCCTCGTGGGGGGCGGGCGCATGCCTCGCCGATGACATGGGCCTTGGCAAGACTGTGCAGACCATAGCCTTCCTTCTGTCGAAGGCCGAAGAGGGGCCTGCATTGGTGGTGGCTCCGGCGTCGGTTGTGCCCAACTGGGAGGCAGAGCTGGCGAGGTTTGCGCCTACGCTGCGCCCCACGGTGCTGAATAAGGCTGAGGACCGCGCCGCTACTATCAAGGGGGCTAAGGGATATGATGTGGTGTTGTCAACATATGGCCTTCTCAACACTGAAGAGGATGCGCTTGTGGAGAAGAAATGGAGCACTATCTGCCTTGACGAGGCGCATACGATAAAGAATAGGGAGACGAAGATGTCGCATGTGGCCATGCAGCTGCAGGCGGATTATAGGATAATACTGACGGGTACGCCCATTCAGAATCATTTGGGGGAGATATGGAATCTATTCAGATTCATCAACCCCGGTCTTTTGGGCGGCTTTGATACATTCAAGCATAAATTCGTCAAGCCCATCACCGAGGACAACGACAAGGGGCGCAGAAAGGCCTTGCAGGGGATATTGAAGCCGTTCATGCTTAGGCGCACCAAGGCTGAGGTGGTCGACGATTTACCGGAGAAGAATGAGATCATCGTGCCGGTGGAGCTTTCGACGGCTGAAATGACGCGGTATGAGGCCATGCGCAAGAAGGCCGCGCAAGAGATTGAGACGGCCGACAAGGTGGATATAAACACGCTGGCGGAGATTACGCGCCTGCGGCGCGCGGCGTGCTCGATGAAGCTTGTTGACGCGAGCTATGCGGGCGAGGATTCAAAGGTGCAGGCATTCCTTGACATTGTTTCCGAGTTTAAGGGGAATGGGCGCAACCGCATGCTGGTGTTCAGCCAGTTCACGTCGTATCTGGACATTGTGCGCAAGGCTTTGGACAAGGCGGGAGAGAAGTACCTGTATCTTGACGGAAGCACCACGATGAAGCAGCGCGAGCAGCTGGTGACGCAGTTCCGCAATGGCGATGTGCCGCTGTTTCTGATAAGCCTCAAGGCCGGCGGCCTTGGGCTGAATCTGCCGGAGGCGAACTACGTGATGCACCTCGACCCGTGGTGGAATCCGGCCATCGAGCAGCAGGCTACTGACCGCGCCTACCGCATAGGGCAGACGCGCGATGTGACGGTCTACCACCTCGTGGCGAAAAACACTATCGAAGAGAAGATACTCCGCCTGCACCGCACCAAGCGCGACCTGGCCGACTCGCTCCTCGAAGGCACGGACATGGCCGGCAAGCTCACAGTAAAGGATATCCTCGAGCTGATCAGCCAGGCGTAGCGGCTTTGGCGCGAGGATGCGCTGCACTAATGCTACTTATTAATCGATGCAGGGCGATGAAAAGGCGCACGCTAACGTTCAAACGATATAACGTTCTAACGAACTTTTCGGTATAATCAGGCTCGGCGAAGCCGCGCAGTAATGGAGGATAGAGAGACCGCGGGTGGTTGCGAGCATGCTCGCAACCACCCGCGGTTAACCAATGAGTTACGGCTACGCCGCGGAGCGGCGGTTAGTCGATGATGTCGAAGCCGGTGTATTTGCGCAGGCATTCGGGGACGATGATGCCCTCGGGGGTCTGGTTGTTTTCGAGGAGGGCGGCTACGATGCGGGGGAGGGCCAGGGCTGAGCCATTGAGGGTGTGGCACAGGCGGGTCTTTTTGTCCTCGGCGCGGTAGCGGCATTTCAGGCGGTTGGCCTGGTAGGTCTCGAAGTTGGATACGGATGATACTTCCAGCCAGCGGCCTTGTGCGGCGGAGTATACCTCGAAGTCGAAGGTGATGGCGGAAGTGAAGCTCATGTCGCCGCCGCAGAGGCGGAGTATGTGCCAAGGCAGGCCAAGCTTTTCGAGCAGGCCTTGCACGTGGTTCTTCATCTCTTCAAGAGCTGCGTAGGAATCCTCTGGCTTCTCGATGCGCACGATTTCCACCTTGTCGAACTGGTGCAGGCGGTTGAGGCCGCGCACGTCCTTGCCATAGCTGCCGGCCTCGCGGCGGAAGCATGCGGAATAGGCGCAGTTCTTGATGGGGAGCTTATCGGAGGGGATGATTACGTCGCGGTAGAGGTTGGTGACTGGCACCTCGGCGGTGGGTATGAGGTAGAGGTTGTCGAGGGTGCAGTGGTACATCTGGCCTTCCTTGTCGGGGAGCTGGCCAGTGCCGTATCCGGAGGCTTCGTTCACTACGTAGGGAGGCTGGATTTCGAGGTATCCGGCCTTTGAGGCTTCGTCGAGGAAGAACTGGATGAGAGCGCGCTGCAGCTTGGCGCCTTTGCCGATGTAGACGGGGAATCCGGCTCCGGTGATTTTCACGCCCAGGTCGAAATCGATGAGATTGTATTTCTTTGCGAGCTCCCAGTGCGGGAGAGCGTCGGGGCCAAGCTCGGGCATCGGGCCGCCGGTCTTCTCAACAACGTTGTCGGCTGCAGTCTTGCCTTCGGGCACCATGTCGCAGGGCACGTTTGGCACGTTCAGGAGGATTTCCTTGATTGAGGCCTCTGTGGCCGCCAGGGCGTCGGCTATCTGCTTTTGGTTTTCCTTGAGTGCTGCCACTTGCTGCTTGGCGGTTTCGGCCTCTTCCTTTTGGCCGGCCTTCATTAGCTTTCCGATTTGAGCGGCGATTTTGTTGAGCTCTGCGGCCTGGTTGTCGTTGCTCAGCTGCAGCTCGCGGCGCTTTGTGTCGAGCTGAAGCACGTCGGCTATTGCCTTCTTGCCGTCAAATCCCTTGACGGCAAGGCGCTCCACGATGCGATCGGGAGCTTCTTTTATCTGTTGGAGTGTAAGCATATTCGATGGAGGGGAATTAAGCGAGGAGCTGGCGCACCATTGCAGATATGTCTTTGCCTTCGGCGCGGCCGGCGAGCTTTTTTGAGGCCACGCCCATTACGCGGCCCATCTCCTTTTGGGAAGTGGCGCCCACTTCGGCGATGATTGCCTGGAGCTCAGCCTGGAGTTCGTCGGCGGATAGCTTCTTGGGTAGGAATTCTTCGATTACGGCCAATTCTGCGAGTTCGCCCTCTGCCAGGTCGGGGCGGCTGTTGTCGGTGTAAATTTGCGCAGACTCCTTGCGCTGTTTTGCCATCTTCACGAGTATGGCCATAGCCTTATCGTCGGGAAGCTCGCCGTTTGCGCCAGGGGCGGTGCGCGCTTCGAGAAATTCTTTTTTGATGCCTTTAAGGGCTTCGAGGCGCACGCGGTCGCGGGCCTTCATGGCATTCTTGATGCCTTCGTTTACGGTTTCGAAAAGATCCATAATCAATGATTGATATTCAACGGGCAAAATTACGAAAAATAGTTTAATGTGACAATATAAATCGCATTAGCCATTTGTGCGCAACACATCGTAGATGTACAGCGGACTTTGGGAAAGAAGACCGGTGGACGGGTTTTGCAGTTTCTCGAAAGTTTTTGAACCATAGATCTTGTCCAACGCTTGCACCAAATCCAAATTCTCTTTCTCCATAGTTATCTGCGTGAGTGAGGCAATAATATTGTCAAGCAAAAAATAGTCGTCTTTAGTCATAATTTCGATAATAGGCTTAGGGCTTTTTCGGTGCCGAAGAAGTATTGGGTTGTAATTTTTTTGTATTTTAGGTTTTCGACAAGCTTGTGTATATCAATGTAATCGTTGAGATAACGGAAAATCTGCACACCTACTTTGTCGTCAGCTATTGGGCCAACAACAATATCATAGTCATGTACATTGGCCGATGATGTATTTGTTCTGTTGGCCAAAATGAATTCAACCCATTCTATGGAATACGAATCAAATATTTTGACTTTTAAATTTTCGCCCGCAAGGACGCTCTCATCAAATTCGTAAGTTAAGACTAATGGAATGCCTTCTTCTTGAAGAACTTTGTGCATTGCCATTTCCTTGGCTTGGGAAAGGTCGGAAGAGAGATAGAAGCCTTTGCCAAAATCTTTGTTTGGCCTTGATTTGTCCAGTGATATCTTATCGAAGGAGCAATTTGTGCCGTGGTAGAGCTTCATTTGTGTCTTTGATTTTGGCGCGTGCAGTATTTATGGATATTGTGGATGGTTTCTTCTATGGAAAATGTATGTTCAACACTGTAGCCTTTGTCAAGGAGGTCAAGGCCATTGTTTCTCCGAATGAACCAATAGGCGTCTTTGTATGAGATATTGTATTGTCGAGCAAATTCCCCAACTACGACCACAATATATTCAATTTTTTCTTTATCCATATGAAATTATTATGCCAGACGGGCAAAATTACGAAAAATAGTTTAATGTGACAATAGGGGAGGCGGGGGAGGGCTAAAAAAGCCGCGGGGCTGTGGGCCCTGCGGCTGATGCTTTTTTTGGGGTTATGGGGAGATGCTTAGTAGTTCTCGGCCTTGCGCTGGAACCATCCTTGGTCCATGCCGCATACGGGGCAGCGCTTGGGGGCATCCTTGGCGTTTACGGTGTATCCGCACTTTAGGCACATCCAGTCCACGGGCTCGGGATTTGAGAACACCTGCCCGTTTTGGACGCGCTCCATAAGCTTGATGTAGCGCTGCTCGTGCATGGTCTCCACCTTGGCAACAAGCCTATACGCGGCAGCAATCTGCGGGAAACCTTCCTCGTCCGCCACCTTTGCGAAGTTGTCATAGAGGTCGCTCCACTCTTCGCGCTCGCCGGCTGCGGCTGCGGCTAGGTTTTCAAGCGTGGTGCCAACGGTGCCTGCGGGGTATCCGGCGGTGATTGTGACTGTGCCGCCTTCAAGGAGCGAGAAGAACTTCTGCGCGTGGCTGAGCTCCTGCTCGGCTGTCTCGAGGAAAACGTTTGCAATTTGGTGGTATCCTTCTTCAAGCGCCTTTTGCGCGAATAGGGTGTATCGAGAACGCGCCTGGCTTTCGCCGGCGAAAGAGGCGAGCAGGTTGTGTTCAGTGCGGGTGCCCTTGATGCTTTTCTTATCCATAGTGAGTGATTGTTTTTTAGTCACTCATTACAACAAGCCAATGGTGCGTAAGGTTCGCCAAGGGACAAAAAAAGCGGCAAAAAGCGCTTTGTGGGCGCGTTTTGCCGTTTTTATGTGTTGGATGTAGGGTGGTGTTATTCTGCGGAGGCGAGGGGCGCCGGGGCTGTGTATGTGCGTGCGGCGAGTTCCTGGTCGAGCATGTAGATGCCCATTCCGTCTTTGCCGATGAGGGTGAACTTGTCGATTAGCTCCTGCGCGGTCTCTTCTTCTTCAACCTGCTCGGAGATGAACCAGTTGAGCTTTTCGCGCGTAGCGTAGTCATGCTCCTTCTCGGCCAGAGCGTAGATGTTGTTGATCATAGCTGTGACCTTCTGCTCATGAGCGAGCGTGTCCTTGAATGCGCATACGGGGCACTCCCACTTCTCGGGCACTTCGGCGATGGGCTTAAGCACGACGCGTCCGCCGCGGGCGTTGACATAGTTCATGAAGATTTGGGCGTGGGCCTGCTCTTCCTGGAATTGGATGCGGAACCAGTTGGCGATTCCGGGCTTGCCATCGGCCTCGAAGTTGCAGGCCATGGCCAAATAGAGGTATGCCGACCAAAACTCGGCATTGATCTGCTCGTTGAGAGCCTTCTCGATGTTTACGCTTAACATATTTATAGTTGAAATTAAGTGGTTATGACACAGTTTGAATTTACGCCGTCATTTCGCCGCATAGGGGCGTGTTGAGGTATGTGCGCACGGCGGAATGCTCCAGCCCGATGCCCAGGAGGAACATCAGCTTTGTGATTGCGGCCTCAAAGGTGATGTCGCGGCCGGATATTACACCGGCCGATGCCAGTGCGTCGCATCCTTTGTAGATGGCCCTAACCGAGCCGCTGGCGCATTGAGTGACGTTTACGATGATGATGCCGCGGTCAATGGCGCTTTTTATCTCATCGACGAACCAAGGGGCCGTAGGGGTATTGCCGGCGCCGAACGTGCGCAGGACCACGCCCTTTATGCCCGGCGTTGCCAGGGCGTGGCGCAAGCTTTCCGAAGTCAGGCCGGGGAATAGGTCGATGGAGATGACTGAGGTGTCAAGGGCGTAGCGCGGATTGAGCGGAGGCTGGGCCGCGCTGCGTGCTAGGGCGTCCTTGTCGTAATAAATGTCGAGGCCTATGCGGGCAAGTGGTGGATAGTTGTTGCTGGTGAAGGCATTGAAATTATCGGCCGAGCGCTTTGAGGCGCGGTTGCCCCTCCATAGGAAATTCTCAAACAGGATGGCCACTTCCTGTACCATAGGACGGCCGTCGGTGTCGCGGGCCGCGGCAATCTGCAGAGCGGTGATAAGGTTCTCTTCGCCATCGGTGCGCACCTCGCCTATAGGCAGCTGCGACCCGGTGATTATTACCGGCTTGCGCAGATTCTCGAGCATGAACGACAGGGCTGACGCCGTGTAGGCCATGGTGTCGGTGCCGTGCAGGACCACAAAGCCGTCGTATTTATCGTAATTCTCGGCGATGCCCCGCGCCATCGCCTGCCAATGGGCAGGGGTCATGTCGGAAGAGTCGATCGGAGAATCGAACTGAATGTTGTCGATCTCGTAATCGAGCTTCTTCACGCGTGGCACATTTTCAATCAAATGATTGAAGTCGAAAGGTCTGAGGACGCCCGTGGCGGGGTCCTCGATCATGCCTATGGTGCCGCCGGTATAGATGATCAATATCTTTGGCTTGCGCTGCATTTCTATCCGATTTTTGCGCCTGGATTCACGGAGGCCGAGGGCTCGATGAGCACCAGCGAACCGTCGCCGTTGACGGCGCTGAGGATCATGCCTTGCGAAACGATGCCCTTCAGCTTGCGCGGGGGGAGATTGGCTATGAAGCACACTTGCTTGCCCACGAGGTCGTCAGGATTGTAGTATTTTGCGATGCCGGAAACGATTGTGCGCTTCTCCAGGCCATCGTCAATCAGGAATTGCAGGAGCTTGTCGGCCTTGGGCACCTTTTTGCATTCGAGCACTGTGCCCACGCGGAGGTCGCTCTTGCAGAACGTATCAAAGTCCACA
Source organism: Clostridium sp. (assembly GCA_023666615.1). Classification (GTDB taxonomy): domain Bacteria; phylum Bacteroidota; class Bacteroidia; order Bacteroidales; family Muribaculaceae; genus CAG-873. The sequence continues at coordinate 527,034 of JAMPBQ010000001.1, forward strand.
TCCTCGGCCTGGGGCTCGGCCTTGAAGCTGTCGATTTGGTTTTGCTTTTCAATGTCGGCCAGGCGCTGCAGCTGGGCAGCAATGGCGTCGTCCTCAATCTTCTCAAACAGCAGCTCGGGAGCGCCAAGCCTTTGGCCGGCCTTTACAATGTCGGCGCCGCCGATCATATCCCAATTAATTTCCTCAAGGCCCAGCATCTTGCAGAGCTTCTGCGACATGAATGGCAGGATAGGCTCGAAGGCTATGGCCAGGTCGGCGCATATCTGCAGGGCCACGTTGAGGATTGTGGCTGTGCGGGCGATGTCGGTCTTGGCCACCTTCCAGGGTTCGGTCTCTTGCAGGTAGCGGTTGCCGATGCGGGCGATCTCCATGGCCTTGTTGGAGGCTTCACGGAAGTGGAATGTCTCCAGGCAGTCGGTGAGCTCGTCCTTGGCGGCGCGGATTTCGGCGAAGGCCTTCATATCGGCGTCGGCCAATGGGCCGGCCGCGGGCGTCACGCCGTCGAAATATTTGTGGGTGAGCACGATGGCGCGGTTCACGAAATTGCCCAGCGTGGCCACTAATTCGCTGTTGTTGCGGGTTTGGAATTCGGCCCATGAAAAATCGTTGTCTTTGGCCTCCGGGGCGTTGGCGGTGAGCACGTAGCGCAGCACGTCCTGCTTGCCGGGGAAGTCGCGGAGGTATTCGTGGAGCCATACGGCCCAATTGCGCGAAGTGGAGATTTTCTTTCCCTCAAGGTTGAGGAATTCGTTGGCGGGGACATTGTCCGGCAGCTGGTAGCCGTCGCCGTAGGCCATAAGCATCGCGGGGAACACGATGCAGTGGAATACGATGTTGTCCTTTCCGATGAAGTTTATTATGCGCGTCTCGGGGTCCTTCCACCACTTTTCCCAGGTGTCGGGCAGAGCCTCTTTGGTATTGGAAATGTAGCCGATTGGGGCGTCAAACCATACGTAGAGCACCTTGCCCTCGGCGCCCTCCACGGGCACGGGGACACCCCAGTTGAGGTCGCGGCTTACGGCGCGCGGCTGCAGGCCGCCGTCAAGCCAGGACTTGCATTGGCCGTACACGTTGGTCTTCCATTCCTTGTGGCCTTCGAGAATCCACTGGCGCAGGGCCTCTTCGTAGTCATTCAGCGGAAGATACCAGTGGGTGGTCTCCTTCATTGTGATGGGGGCGTTGGTTAGGGCTGATCGGGGATTGATGAGGTCGGTGGCGTTGAGGCTCGATCCGCACTTTTCGCATTGGTCGCCGTAAGCTCCGTCATTTCCGCATTTAGGGCAAGTGCCGACAACGTATCGGTCAGCCAGAAATTCGCCGGCCTCGGCGTCGTAAGGCTGCAGTGAAGTCTGCACCACGAATTTGCCGCTGTCGTAAAGGCGGCGGAAAAACTCTGAGGCCGTGTCGGAATGTATGTCGCTTGTGGTGCGTGAATAGACATCAAACGAAATGCCGAGCTCCTCCATCGAGTCCTTGATAATCTTGTGGTAGCGGTCTACAATGTCCTGAGGGGTGACGCCTTCCTTGCGCGCCTTAAGCGTGATGGGCACGCCGTGCTCGTCGCTGCCGCCCACCATGAACACCTCCCTGCCCTGAAGGCGTAGATAGCGTGCGTAGATGTCTGCGGGGACGTATACGCCGGCAAGGTGGCCGATATGGACGGGCCCGTTGGCGTAAGGCAGAGCCGTAGTGATGAGAGTGCGTTTGAATGTCTTATTTTCCATTTATGTATATATGCAGTTTAGTGTGGTTTGTAGCCAAGCCAAGGGCCAAGCCAATCAATTACGCAAAATTAGCCATTATTTTCGAAATTCGCCCCAAAACCCGAATAAAAAAGCAATAGAAAGTTTCCAATAAGAAGTGCAATGACTTTTTCCCCACTCTTCCTCGGGGGAA
>JAMPBQ010000001.1:529029-557735 GCA_023666615.1 Clostridium sp.
AGGCGGTGAGACGAAACATTGAGAGATTTCCGGATGATTTTATGTTTCAACTGTCAAACGACGAATTTGAAGATTGGAAATCACAAATTGAGATGTCCAATTCTGTCAAAATGGGATTGAGACGTTCTCCATTCGCTTTTACAGAATTAGGTGTCGCTATGTTAAGCAGTGTCTTAAATTCAAAGACAGCAATACAAATTAACATCGGGATTATGAGGGCGTTCGTCGCAGTGAGACAAACTATTTCTAATATCCCAGTCGAAAAGAGAATAAGGTCTCTGGAAAGAAATTTCGATGAATTAAAACAGGATTTAGAAGAAATATTTTCCGATTATAACGACATCAACGAGGATACAAGAGTGCAGTTGGAGCTGATAAACGAGACATTGGCAAGACTTCAAGAGAAGAGAGGCCAACCTCGACGACGAATAGGATATAAAACCGAATACTAACTATCGTCTTATACCCCCAGCACAATTGCAGGGTCGATATTGAGCTTGCTGCTTATTATTCTTGCCTGTCGGAGCGTCGGTTCTTTCTTGCCAGACAAGTATTCGCAGATACGCGATGGAGCGATTCCAAGCAACTTTGAAAGAGCTAATTGGTTGAGTCCCATTTCATACATGCGGAGCTTGAGCATATCAACCAATGTTGGTTCACCAATCGAGTAATGCTCATCGGAGTAGTCAGCCACGAGACCCGAAAGCAAATCAAGCTCAATGCTGTAAGGGTCGTCAAGGGGAGTATCATCCTTAACGAATGGCAGGATTTCTTCTACTCGGCTCAGAGCCCAGCGATATTGATTCTCGTTTTCTATCTTAGTCATCGTTCTATTTTTATATGGTTGATGCATCAATCTTGTCATATTCGGCATGAGTCCCGATAAACCGGATATAAATCCATTGTATGGTGAATTTAATCACCACTACAAGCCGGTGGTTATTGCCACGGATATTGAACACATAATGCTGGTTGCCAACATTGTCAACGCTGTTGAAGTCTCGCTTGACGTCAGCAAAGTTAGTCCATCGGGCTTTCTTCACAGTCTTAAGCCATGCCTGCAAAGCGGTCTGCGTATCCGGAAACCGGGCTATATATTCCTTTAGCGGCTCTTCTGTTATAACTCTCATGCTAAAGACATTGTTTAATTTGATTGCAAATTTAGTAATAAAATTCCAATTTCACAAATTGAGTTGATTCTGTCAGCTTTTTCCGACATATAGTTATGCTGTTGCTTGGGACATAAGGTCTATATTTGCAGATGTAGAATAAATGTAATGCCAATATGACAAGAATCGAACAACAAAGAGCAAAGCTCCAGAAGATTGAGGCCGCTATCCGCAAGATTATCGGTACCGATGATCCTGATTCGGTTTTTCTGTGGCGTAAACGCAAATACCCAAGGGTTTTGGAGCGGCTTGAAGGATTGTTGCTTAAACGCTCTGGTATCCTCAATCATATGTTCCAAGGCACCACTGAGGAGATGGGGCATTTCGACAGAATAAACGATCATCTTCTCCACCTGCGCAATGAGTTGTTCCGTCGTACTACATCGATGAGAGACTCCATCTCTGTTGATATGGATTTCGACGATGATTACGAGATAGAAGGCACGCTAATGTTTTCCTATGATTCAGCGGAATCGGTTCTGACTCTTACCAATGATGAATTTTATGGTACTGACTTCCAACTTATGATAAAAACGCTTGAAAGTTACTACTTTGCGACTGAAGATGAAAACCTCGGAGTCGTTACGATAGACCCTGATAAAACGAATACAGCTGACGATGGTGTATCATGGGGAAGTCACGGAGTGTTCGGTCATGATGCATTCAGCAACCGCATCGTAGGATATGGTCCTTATTGTCTTTGCTATTACAAGCACTTTTCCATACCAGACCTGGTGCGTCTCAACGATTTCTGGGCAGAAGTAACTCTTACAATGCAAAGCATGACCACCCAGTCGGGGGAACGCTGGATTGCAGATAAAATGAAAGAATTGAGAGATGAGTCTAAAGTATAACGAAGTGTACGAAAACGGCAATCCGCCTTATGAACTCTATCAAGGAGAGGACGGTTTGTGGGGACTTGTTGACTGCAAAGGCAACAAGCTGAAGGCTGTTTTCAAGAGGGGCGAAAAAAATCATTTTCATTGTGTCCCTTGGGAAGTGGTTTCTTTTAACCCCAATGAGGGTTTTGAACTGGATGCATGGTACGATCCTTGCGAAGTATGGTTCAACTTCACATGGAAGGATCCCCGGTATCCGGCTGAATTTGGCAAATATCTTTGGCGCCGTTCAGAAAAGTCTATCAATGAGTACGAGCAGGAACTCAAAGTATTGTTGCCTACCGATATGCATTGGATTTTTGATAGCCCGAGAGAAACTGAGCGGATTCTTGATATTGACGATGATGAGGAATTCCACGACGCTATAAGAGATTTCCTTGACAAGAATCCTCATTTGCGTAGTGTTAGCATAGCAGATTATAACGCGATGCTTGACCCTGTGATGCGAAACGAAAGCGTTGATGAAGACATGAAATCCGCTCTATGGCGAGCTAAAGTAGAACTGGACTTTAACATTCGCTTCTTTGAAGACGAAATCTCGGATAACAATCATGCCTAAACAAAAGAGACATAAAGGCGCGGCAAAACGCATTACCCGTGAGGAGTTTGATCAACTTGTAGCAAACCCCTTCGGTAATGCATTTTGGGGGCGCAGCCCGGAGCAAATTCTGTTCAATCCGGGTGACATTGTTGAGATGCTTGTCAACACTCAGTGGCAATGCGGAATCGTGCTCAACACCCCTATGACAATGGATTTCGTATGGGAAGAAGTGGTGAAATACCAGTGGAGCTTCGGGGGAAAGCCGCTCCTACCCAATATCGGCCTACATGACATCTCGGAGGATGTTTATAAGGTGATTGATGAGCAAGGAATTGTGGTAGATGTTGCACCTGTGTCTCTACGTCAACCATATAATCCTGTTCCAAATCAAGTCAAAGAGAGACTTGAAGAACACTATCACTGTTTAGCTCCAAAGCGGGAGGAAGTCATCAATAAAATATGGTACGAAATCCACAAAGGCGATTATCCGATAGCATTCAACTGGAGAGATGACACTACAACGGAATATTTCTATGATCCCCGAACTGACTCAATAGCCTCCGAAAATGGCTTTGGGGTCAAGATTACTCGTCAAACCGCTGAAATAAACCGAATCTACATTGAAAGACTTATCTATGAACTGGAAAATGAAATCGCTGCATATTTTCACAAGTACTACCCATATAAAATTTGGTGAAATCAGATATTTCCACCCTTCAGGAAGAATCACACTCCCCAACGGACATCCAATACAAAAGGGAGGATTCCTCCGTGAATGTCACATTAACAGCAACTCATTTGAACCATCGTTGAGCAGTGGCTATTACATTATTCTCCCTTCTAACCTCCCGGAGACAACGCTGAATGACATCAATGCCTGTATGGTTGAAACTGATAGTTCTGTGACATACACCATCGGCAATCATTTCAAAGGCAAATATATTGCTGACACCGGTGAGATTTTCAGCGACAACTCAATCTCAATCAGAGTAAAAGGCATATCAAACAGGAAACTGGCAACCATCGTCGAACAACTATCAACGCAGCTTCTTCTTGAAAGGATATTGATAAAGGATTTTTCCAATAACAAAATCTTTATCGCGCAACGCAAGAGCTAATGAAACCGGAAACTAACCAAAATATAAGCTAATGTAAATGATAATGCAAATGAAAATGTGAATCATCACGCTAATGACAACTGAGAATACACTCAGCGTTAATGCGAAGAATAAAGTTTTAATATATTGAAACTTTTTGCTACCTTTGTGGCAAATCAAAGAGGATGGCTATGCAGACAAACGATCATCAAATTAGAGATTACGACATCGTGCTCGATGCCAAGTTTGGCAAGACGGGTTCTCCGGAAAGAGAGCAGGCTCTTGATGATGCCCGCAACTTTTATACGGGGCAAATTCTGCATGATGCCCGCAAAGAAGTGAAGATGACTCAGTCACAGCTTGCAGAGAAGGTAAATGTGACTAAGTCCTATATCTCCCGTTTGGAAAATGGGGGAATCGTTCCCAGTGTGAGCATGTTCTACCGTATCATCGATGCTTTGGGCATGCGCATCGAGCTTGTAAGAACCGTCGCTACTATTTGAAAATACACACTATTATGGATATGTCAAATCTAAAAACTACGGTCAAGTAATGTTCAATCTGTCTGCATCCCGTGTGCAGGCAAAAACATTACAGACCATGAGTAGGAGCAAAAAGAAAGAAGCGGTTGGTTATATTGCCAATTGCAAATCTCGCAAGTATGACAAACAGGCATGTAACCGTTTATTTCGTCGGACTTCCAATCGATTGATTAAACAAAGCCTTAATCCACCCAAATATCTGCGTGAGGTTATGGATCGGTGGAACTTTGCAGGAGAAGCCAAATGGCGCTATTCTCCTGACAACCCCTATTACGCCATCGTTATACGCAAGTAGCCTGCGGTAAGTAACCGTCAATAAACTCTAACAAAACCGCATCGACATAATCTAAAAGATTAAATCGACACGAAAAACAGGTGTATCAGGATAACTTTACAAGATTAAATTGATACGTTTTTAAATTGACACGGCAACATGAAAAAAGTGACCCGGATTCTTTATGTCCGGGTCACTTTTTTAAAACTTTCCATTTCCTGCGATATATACTTTGTAAACGATTTTTTTAATGAAATGGAAAAAGAACCTAATTTTAAATTTGATGTTACCCTTTCACATAAAGGGTATGACCACAAACCGACGCAAGTCGACTACCGCGCCATGCAATGGGTAAGGCGAAAACTATCTATCAACGATTTTGTAGCCCTTATTACCGAAGGCTACTCCTATTGTCATATTTACTTCGGTTCCCGAAGAATCAAGGAAAAATTTAAGCAGACACAAACTGTAAGCATTGATGTTGATGAAGCGGAAGTACCGTTGAAGGACTTTGTTGACAAATGCCCCCTGAAACCCACCTTCGCCTACGAGACTTTCTCAAATAACAATGGAAAAAAGAAATATCGCTATCGCCTTGTATATATTTTCAAGGAACCGCTCTATAGTAATGTCTTCGTGCAGATGTATGATACGATAAGTTGCATGATAGGACTGACTGACACCAAAGACCATTGCGGGAGGGTACTGTCGCAGTTGATGAATGGCACAAACAAAAAAGCATATGTCTACCGCTCTAATATTATATATTCATCTCTAACTGACATTGTAGTTCCCGACTCAGAACCCATCGCTATTTGTGGGCAAAGAGGTTTGTTCCCGAGAAAGACTCTCAATCCACTTACTCCGCTTACGAATCCGGTATCAATCATCATCCCTGTAGAGAAATATTTCAATAACAATAATATATATCATAATAATCAAAAACAATATAAACCTAAAGTCCAAAACGGTACAAATGTATTGAAAGAACTTAGAGAACCGCTGGAGATGCTCGAAATGGACAGGAAGGGGTTTCTTGATTTTTATGGGAAAATATTCAAGCTTACTCGATGGTCAAAGCTGAAATATAATGAATCCGGATACTGCATTATCCCCGATGATTATATGTCACTGTTTGTAAGATACAGTTCCGCAACTGGAAAATACAACATCAACAGGTTTAAAGATGGCGAGAAACGACGTAACCGTCTATTTGTGGACGGATGCATAATACGAAAGATTAAACCGGACATTACGTTGCTTGAATTGCTATACAACCTCGTGCATCGAGTCTATCACTATTATGACAATAGCGATGGAGTCCTGTCGAGCAGGTTCATTGCATCGAAAGCTGTCGAAGTGATGAACTACGATGTGGAATAGATGGATTTTATATCGGTGCGTGCAGGTCATATAACAACATCTCCGGGATATTGCACACAGAATAATATTTCCCGATTGTCATATTCCCGCAAGGCATTGATGTTGGAAAACTACCGAACTATCTCAGAGTGGTATGATCCCAATAAAACCATGACAGAGAATCTCGAAATAGCCGAGGTGAAAGGGATAAAGGTAAGTGGTCGGACCTTGCAACGTTACTGTTCCTACAATGGAATAGCGACTGTCCCGGGTAAAATTAAAGCCTCGGAATGGTACGATCCAAGGCTTTCTGTGGGCGATAATATGCGGTATGCTAAAGAGAACGGCATCAAGACATCACGGACAGTCTTGTATAACTATTGCAAATCCAATGGCATCAATCCTAAAGGGATGGAAGGCTGATCTTTGACAGTTCGTCAAGCATCTTTGCCGGAATGAAGTGAGCATACACTTTCTCGGTTATCTCAGTGGATGAGTGACCGAGAAACTGACTCACCATCGTCATCGGAACACCGTTGTTAAGGCTTTGCACAGCGAATGTGTGTCGTGCGACATGAAACGTGAGGTCGAAGGGCATTCCCAGTTTCTCTCCTATCACGGTAAGGGACTGGTTGATGCCCTTTGTCTTTGCATTGCGGTGGGTATAGAAAGAAGCTGCATCATCGAGATTGATTTCATCAGGGAGCAATCCGAATACGAACCTCTCATGCTTCCCTTCCCATGATTTCAAGATACCCAATGCTTGATCCGTCAACGGTATCACATTGCGGTTCCTGGTTTTCACTTGAATTTTATTGAGCGTCTTTTTTTCGAGATCTATATCACTCCACTGGAGCGTGATAATGTCAACCAGTCTCAGTCCGCACGCATACATAGCAAATAGAAACATCTCGACATACTCCTTTCTGCGAGGTTCTTTGTCGCTGTGGTAAAATTCTATTAGCTGTGCAATCTGTTCTTTGGTAAGATGTTTTACCTTTGTAGCTTCCTCCTTTTCAAGCGAAACCTTCTTTATAATCCTCATACCTTGGATAGCGTATGATAGCTGGGAAGAGATGTAACCGTCAATCATAGCTTGTCGACATCCCTTAAGAATCGGTGTCAGAGCATGGTTGATGGTCTCGTTACCATTATTCTTCACTTCACGTCGATACTTGATATACCGCTCTATCAATGAAGTTGAAATCTCCGACACATATATCTTGTCCTTAGCATAGGTACCCAGCTTCTCCGACTTTAGAAACTGCGAGAATATCCTCATGCCGCTCAGACCATTCTTATATACGCTATGTCCTATCTTGTTGCGCTCATATTCGTTTTTGAGCAGCGTAGTAACATACTCGCAGAAGTCGATACCCTTATCCTCTCGGGTGATTGGAAGATTATCAACCAACGCTTTGAGCATCTCAACAGTTAGCTGTCGCGGATGTTTCTCGCACCAGTCAGCTATGCGAGAATCAATCTCATCAAGCTTGCGGGCAAGGCGATTGTTAATATTTCGGTAGTCAGGTCCGTATGTAGCTCTGACACCACCGCGACCCTTATTCTCCTTCGGGTTCCAATCAACCTCCATAGTTGAGACACCGGTTGATCTGCGGATAGCATAAGAGTTAACCGCATATTCAAGCTGAACCGTCAGAGGCTTGTCGCTCTTCTGACGACTCGTCTTATAAAGCCTGAGATGACCTGTAGGATATGGAGACGCTTCTTTTCCCATAATGGCACGAAGTTAATAGATTTTTACGATACCACTATTATATAAAGCTCCCCCTGAAAAGTTTACTTTCGCTGAAAATTACTAAAATATCTCTTATTGAGACATTAGTTATCATGCAATATCTAAACCCATTTCATAACTCATATATTCATCAAACAATATAAAGCTAAAGTCCATTCTCGGACAAATATATCCACTTTCCAGTAGCAAGGAATGGTCGATACCTCCCATATACACACTCGGATTCACCTGTTTGTACAATTTCAACCACCTAATGCAACCAGGAATCAGCCCCCAAATACCCTCTGCGACAGCGGTTGAAGACCTGTTTAATCCCAATGTTTCAATGGGTTAACTGCAATGTTCATCCTCCTTGGATTTGGGTAATGGTTGCACCTGTTTTGCGATGGTTTACGTCCGGTGGGTAAGTTTTAGATATTTTGGAATCACCTGTTTTACAACAGTTTATTTCGCTGTGAAATGTGTTAAAATGTGTACATAAAAAAGTTGACTGTCGCTCATTGTGGCAGTCAACTAATTGTATTTCAGATATTTAATCTGTTAAATTTTGTTAATATTCGTCTTCGTTGAAGAAGAAGTCTTCTTTTGAGGGGTAGTCGGGCCAGATGTCTTCGATTGATTCGTAGGTTTCGCCTTCGTCTTCCATTTCTTGGAGGTTTTCGATTACTTCAAGGGGGGCTCCGCTGCGCTGGGCGTAGTCGATGAGCTCGTCTTTGGTGGCGGGCCAGGGGGCGTCTTCAAGCTTTGACGCGAGCTCGAGCGTCCAGTATACGTTTGATTGCTTATTGTACATAGCAATTGTTTGGTTTTATGTGTGTTGAACTTCCTGTTGTCTGCGGCTTTCTGAAAAAGCGCACAAAGGTATGCAATTTTTTCGGATTTACAATTGTTTATCCCAAAAAATCTCATCTGCGCCCGCAAATTTGTTGATTTCTCGCGCCAGGACGAAGAGATAGTCGCTCAGGCGGTTGATGTAGCTCAGGGCCTCGGGGCCTACGGGGTTGTCGTCTTCCGCCATCTGCAGCATGCGCCGCTCAGCCCTTCTTGCCACTGTGCGGCATACGTGGGCCTGTGCTGAGGCCAGTGTCCCCCCGGGCAGGATGAATCGGTCGTGGCGCGGCAGCCGCTCTTCAGTTTCGTCAATGGCGTTCTCCAGTTCGGCCACATCCCTTTGGCTTATGCCTTGCGGTTGGTATGGCGATTCCGGCTCTGTGGCCAGTTGGCTGCCGAGGTTGAAAAGACGGTGCTGCACGCGTCGCAGCGTTCCCACGGCTTGTGGAGGAATTTCGCCGTAGGCCAACAGAAGGCCTATGTGCGAGTTCAGTTCGTCGACTGTGCCGTATGCCTCAAGGCGCGAGGATGTTTTGGGGACACGCTTTCCCCCGACGAGCGAGGTGAGCCCCTTGTCTCCGGTGCGTGTGTATATTTTCATTAGTCTTGCGTTTTGTCTGGTAAAAAAAAAGATTTTCTAAATTCAAGCGTTAATACATCGCTTCGATTTCCTTGGCATAGTGCGCGGCGATTACGGGCCGGCGTATCTTCAGGGTATTGGTGAGCTCGCCAGACTCTATTGTGAAGGCCTTTGGCAGCAGGGTGAATTTCTTGATGCGCTCAAAGCTTGGCAGAGCCTTCTGCATCTTTTCTATGCGGTCCTGCAGCATCTGTATTATTTCAGAATTTTGAATCAGGTCATCAATGCCGCGGAAAGCTATTTTCTTCTTCTTCGCGTATTCCTTCAGCGCCTCAAAAGCCGGAATGATTATCGCGGTGACGTACTTGCGGCTTTCGCCCACAATGGCCACTTGCTCTATGTACTTGTCAGACCCAAGCATCGTCTCAAGCGCCTGAGGGGCTATGTATTTGCCGTTGCTTGTCTTGAAAAGGTCTTTCAGGCGCTCGGTCAGCACCAGCGCGCCGCTGTCGTCGAAATATCCCGCGTCGCCCGTGCGGAACCACCCATCCTCGGTGAACGCCTCGGCGGTGGCCTGCGGCTTGTTATGGTATTCCTTCATCACCGTGCGTCCCTTAACCTGAATTTCTCCCTTGAGGCCGATGCGCACTTCCAAGTGCGGCATCACGGTGCCCACGCTGCCTATGACATATCCCGTTTGCGGATAGCAAGTGACGGTGGCCGTAGTCTCCGACAGCCCGTATCCAACAAGCACAGGGATGCCTATGGCGCGGAAAAACTCTACGATTTCCGACGATATCGGCGCTCCGGCCGTAGGGAGTATGTTGGCGCGGTCCACGCCCATCAGCCTGCGCACGGGCGAAAACACCGTCTTGTCGAAAAATTGGTAGGCTCGCTCCACGTGCCATGGCGCCCGCAGCCCGAGCCGCGAGTACTGCAGATTGCGCTTCTTGCCTATCCTCAGCGCGGCCTTCATCATCATCCGCTTTGCCAAGGGCATTTTCGCCATCTTTTCATTGATGGTCTGATAGGCCTTTTCCCAGAATCTCGGCACGCTGCACATGCAAGTCGGATGCGTCCATGCCAGGGTCTTCGCTATCTCTTTCGCGTTTTGGTTTATGGCAATGGGTATGCCAATCGTTAAGCAATAATAGCTCCACGCTTTTTCAAAGATATGGCTTAGCGGCAGAAAGCAAAGAGAGGCGTCCCGGTCGCTCAGCATCGTGAGGCGCTCGTCATGCATGGCAAAGATTGCGTCAAAGCAATCATGCGTCAGCACAGCTCCCTTGGGCTCTCCCGTGGTGCCAGAAGTGTAAATGAATGTGGCTATGTCTTCCGGCGTTATGCCTTCTCGCCTTTCATCCACGGCTTTGCGGCACAAATCAGAAGCCTTATCGCCCAGGGCCAGGATATCGGCCCAAAGCATGCGGCGCTTGCAGCGCAAAGCCTCGAATGTCGGCTTGTCGAAAGCCACGACCACCATGTCCTCCTTTCCGGCAAGGCTAAGCGCGCTGTCCATTGCCGCGGCCTGCTCGGGGCCGCCCACGAATGCCATCTTAGCCTGGCAGTCGGTCATAGTGTAGGCCGCCTGCTCCACGCTTGAAGTGGAATATATCGATATGGGCGCTGCGCCGTTGCGGTAGGCTGCAAAATCGGTGATGATCATCTCCGGCCTGTTGGGGCTGAAGATTAGTATTTTGTCCGACTTTTCTATGCCAAGGGTCTCCATTGCGCAGGCGGCGCAGCCCACCTCGCGCTCCAGCCTGGCCCAGGAGTAAGAGTCAAGTGTTTCGCGGTTTTCGTTGACGTAGGTTATGACTGTTTTATCCTCGTATTTGCGCGCTTGGCGTTGGATTATGTTGGGCAAGATGCACAGATCTTTCATATTGTAGTCTCCTTTAGTTTTGAAAAACGCGTTTATTCATTGAAAACGCGCACGGAGGTGATTGAGTTTGCGGGATTGCGTTGCCATTAAGGCAACTTTTCTCATAAATAGCGGAAAGTTTTATGCAAAGGTAGCAATATTTGTTTAAAAATCGCCGAGTGTGAATAAAAAAGCCCGGCATGCGCCGGGCTTTTCGTTGCGGTTGGCCAATATCATAGCCTTATCTTTTGGCTCTTTCCATTGGATATCTTGATGAAAATGCCATGCGAGCCTGGGGCCGGCTCAGCCACCTCGATGCCTTGGATGTTGAACCAGCGCGCTGGCCCTTCAACATCCATCTCAATGCCTTCCACGCCTGAAAGCGCTCCAAGCTTGAGGAAAAGGTCGGCGTCGGATTCTATTGTTGTAACGGGGGAAGTCATCTCAGCGTCGGCGTACCAGTGGGCCTCCTCGCCATCAATTGTGGCGGGCAGCAGGCCATTGGTGTAGAGCTCGGCCTCATCGTTGTTAAGGGCCATGGCTTCGTCGGAAATCAGAGTATAAGTAACCTTATGTACTTTTGCTCCGCCAATGATCGGGAGCTTTTCAGTGCCAATCTCTTGGCCAAATGCCGCGCCGAGGAGATATGCGACCGCGCCCGATTCCATCTCCTCTTCTGTAACTGTAGTCTGCCCCGTAGTCACAACATATTCGCCCAAAGTGTAGGCATTCTTCAGGCCGGGCTTGGCCATTGATGATCCAACGCATCCTCCCACGTAGTTGCCTACAAGCTCGCCAGTGTTGAAAACGTTTTCAATCACAGTGGCCTGTGTTGTGTGGCCGCCAACGATGCCTCCTGTATTGCCAGTGCCGTTGATGTCGCCAGTGTTGTAGCAGTTCGTAATCTTGGAGTGTGTTCCGGTGATATAGCCAACAATGCCGCCAAGGTTGGAGCCGCCGGTGATGGCAGCGGAATTGCTGCAGCGGTCAATCTCAACATAGTCCGTGGCATAGCCAGCCAGACCGCCGCCGTGGCTCTTGACTGTGGCCTGGCCACTGACTGCAACGTTGGATATTTTGACAACGTTGGCGGCCGAACCCTTCAGATAGCCGAAGAGACCAAGGTATTGAGTGCCGGACTGGTTGATGTATAGCCCATTCACAGTGTGCATCTTGCCGTCGAATGTGCCGCTGAAGGGCTTGGAAGAAGTAGCGCCGATGGCATTCCAGTCATAGGCGCCAAGCTCTATGTCGTCGGTGAGCACTGCTGATGCGGTGGCTTCGCTCGCTACGTGGTTGGCAAACCATGCCAGCTCAGCGCCATTTGAGATGCTGTATACGCCGTCAACCAATGCCGGTTCTGTGAGAGTTTGGCCATCCCAAGAGTTTGCGTCCTCAATCATTTCTATATTGAATGTCTGCATTCCCTCGGCGTCGTCTGGGATATTGAATGTGTGCCTGAAGCAGCGGTATCCCTTCTTGCTGGCCACTACGCTGTAATCGCCGTATGTGCCTTCATAAATGCCATTTTCGCCCGGTTCCAGGTCCTTGCCAAGGAAGGCAACTTTTATTTCAGCGTCCTCAACATTGCAGTTCAGCTTAATTTCAAAATTCTTCACCGCGGAGAGAGGAATGGCAACGTCGGGCAGCGCGCCGAAATATGTTTTGTGGGGAACGGCGGTAAAGTTAGGCGAACGGCCGCATATCGGATCTATATTTCTGTGGTTGCCTATGGGATCGCCATATCCATTGACCTGAATGACGCCTTCAGTCATCTCGATCTGAGGCTGAGCCTGCACGTCATGATCAGCGGCGATGGTTATGTCGACAGCCTGCGCCTTGGCCACTGAGCCGAATGTGTACTGGCCTGAGCCAAGTATCAACGAAGTGCCGTTGGGGGTGCCATTGTAAGTGACATAAGCCGACATATTGTAGATGCCGGCAATCTTATTGGCCGGGTGGTAAAGGCCGGAGTACTGAATCTTGATTTGGTCGCCGGGCTGGAAAATTTGGCTTCCGGGACGAGTTACGTTTGTGATTTCGCGGTGGCATTTGCGGCCTCTGATTACTTGGTAAGTTGAATTTCCAGAGGCGTCGGTGAGCTTCACGATGTGGCGTCCTTCCTTAAGCAGCAGAGTGTATGAGCCGTCTTCATTTGCGGTGACGCCTTCAGATGAGAAGCCCGTGTATGTGGCCATGCGGTCCCCGATTGTCGGGTAGGCCAAAGCAACGGATGCCGCGCCTTCGGGCGTGAACGTATAATTTGCGCCTTCTTCAGTGTCTAAGTAATAGAATACGTCGTGCTCGGCGTCAACGTTGTCGCCCGACATCTTCAGGGCGCCTTGGTTGTAAGCCTGGTTGACAACCATATTGGGCTTAACGGCGGATTCTCCTTCATCCACGGCCACTACGAAAGCCGCAGTGTTCTCGGGCCATATTGCGCCCCAGAACTCGCCGCCAAGATAAGGCGAACGCCCAGTTTTGTTCCATGTGTCTACTTGTATGCCGTCGTATGTTACGAGCACGATTGCCGTGCCCTTGCCTTTTGCCTTGAGCGTAGCCCATGAAGATGTGTTTGGATTGGCCTCGATAACTTCGACTACATTGGTTGAAGGCTTGCCGTCAAGATCAAGCACGGTGTAGTGGTAATCAGGCTCGAAGAAGTAATTGTTTGAGGAATCGTCGGTCAGCTCCCACATGCGCATGCAGTGCGAAAGGCGAGTCTCGCCGCTCTTCATAGAAATGAAGCCTTGATATGGCGCATTTGTGAGGATGTCGCCGGTCTCATATCCACTGTTGCTTTGGGGGGAGTGGTTGATTGCCGTTGGGTCATAAGTCTGATAGTCAGCGTCGGTAAGCACAATCACGGGGCGGTCTTCCTCCTTTGCCGAATAAGTGAACTGCGCAGCCTGTGTAAGGCCTCCCTCTTTCCATGTGCGGAAGTTGTATACCTGGCCTTGGGCGAGATAGTAGGTGTATACTAAATTATTGCCATCGGGCTCTACGCTTTTGGGCTCTATATGCTCGAAGTCAGAGAAGTGCACGCGCTTGATGTTAAGCTCAACTCCGGCATCCTTTGGAGCTGTGATGGAGAAATCTCCGCCGAGGGGAATCGCCCCGGAAATATTTATGTTTCCGGTGAGCGTGCCGACCCTGAAAAGCGTAGTGTAGCCTTCCTTCACATGCTCCTCGCTAGGATCGAAGTATGTGAGATATGTGTTGCCGTTAAGGGCCAGGAATGTCTTGCGGCCGGCCGTAACGCTGTTGCCCATTGTTATTTTTTGGATCTTTCCTTCGCGGCTGTGTACTTCTGTGCGGATGGTGTAGTCTTCATCCACCACCCAATTCTTGTTGCTTGCGTATGCGGTGAGGGTGAGCACCGTTAGCTGCTGGGCCACGCTGTCGGGGTCAACGTACACCTCCATGGTGCCGTTCACGGTGGTGCCGTCTTTTGCGTAGGCGGTGAGCAGATAGTCTCCTCCTTCAACGTCAAATTTGTAGATGTTGTTTGAGGGATCTCCGGCCTGCACGGGGTCTCCGCCGGCCAATGGCGTCAATGACATGGTCGTTGACACGCTGTTCATCTTCACCGTGAGATTGGTGGCGTGCGCTGGGGCGCACATCCCGGCCACGGCCAGAAGAGTGATTGCCAATGATTTTAGTTTCATAAGCTAAACAAAAAATATGATAATGGTAAATATTGATTATCGCATGATGCGCTTTTTCCCGTTTTGGATGTAGAGCTGGCCGGGGCGCGGATGGTCAATCCTGATGCCCTGGAGATTGAAGATTGGGCCGTCAGCCGGCTCGTCGATTGTGATGTTTTCCGCTCCGGCTGGGAAGTGGCCGTCTGGCGGCAAAGCCAGGAAGTGTGCCGGGTTGATGTATACGCGGTATCGGCCAATATATTTGCCCTGAGGCGACCATTGCAGCAATCCGCCGGCCTCAACGTAGTTTCCAGCGTCTGTGGCGTAGATATAGCCGGTGTATGGGTTTATGTAGATGCCATAGGGCATGGTGAGCTTTTTCAGGTCAGCCAGGACAGAGCCGGGAAAGTTGTCGTCGATGCCCTCTCCCCCATATGACGCCATCACTTTGGCGGGGTCGATTATGACGTAGTTGAATGTGTATTCGCCTGTATAATATGAATACCGGGAGCCAATGGCATAGAATTGTCCATCAAGAGTAGTGCAATTGTAGGTGGAGGCATAATCAAGCTTAACGAAGCATTCATCGTCCTTCTTTCCCGCCAAAGCGGCATCGCAGTCGAATATTATAGTCGCGGCCTGTACATCGTAGTAATCGCCCGGCGAGTTGATGCAAAGATATCGCCCGCTCTGCGACATCTTGCCGTAAAGGTTGATTTGGCCGGTGTCGACATTGCGAATCACCTTCATTGTGGCGGCGTCGATAATGCTGACGGTAGTCTCATATTCATGGTCCTCGTTGAAGGCGTATCCGCCGGTGTTTGCCACGAAGAGATAGCCCTTGTAATAAGCTATGCCCTCTGGCTCATATCCCACTTCCACGGCCGATACGGTCTTGAAGGTGCTTATGTCAATCTTTGCCACGTAGCCTTTCGTGAACGACATCATGCCATTTATGGTCATGCATTCGTGGCCATAGGAAGAAACGTAAACGTAGCGGCCATCGGAAGCGAGCTTGCGGTTGTTGGGCACCTCTTCCGTGGCGGCCACCGCCTTTCCTTTTGGAGTGATGAACTGCACGATGTTGCTCCAGTTGATTGCAATGGCTATTAGGTTGTCGTTGATTTGTATGATGTCGTTGGGCGTGTCGCCCAGCTTGTATCCGTTTGCCTCCCGAAACCACTGGTTGCTCACAATTTTGCCGTCCTCAAAGTAGGATACGCGGCCGTTGTCGGCCTGCCAATTGCCTTCGTTAAGCAATATTATTTTTTCCTGCGCGAAAAGCGGCGCAGCCAGCAGGCATGCCAGCATGCAGGATATTAGTTTTAGGCAAAGTCTATTCATAAGCTTTTGTTTGGTTTTTAGATTGAAACGGTGAGGGAGAAGGTGAAGCTGCGGCCCGGCATGGGGTAGCGCGGCACGTGCTCGTATTGCTCATCCAGCAGGTCGTTGATTTCCAGCGAGGCCGTAAGCATGCGCCAGATGCCGGTCAGCTTCAGGTCCACGTTGTCGTAGGCCTTGAGCACGTCCTCGGGATCGGCGTAGCTCCACATGCGCTCGCCCACGTGGAGCACTGATGCTGTTAGCGAGAGCGTCTTCCAGCCCACGATGCCCGTGATTCCGTAGGATAGAGTGGGAGAATAGCAGATGGGGCGGTTGTATGATTCGCTTTCCGGGTCGGTCTTGTTTACGTCGCGCTGCCACGTAAGCGAGGTGAGCAGTGAGAAATTCCACGAGCGCGGCGAGTATCGCCCCTGCACCGTGGCGTTGAGCCCTCGGCAATAGGTTTTGCCATAATTCATCATCGACCATGAGTAGGTGCCTTTCAGCGGCAGGCACACGATTCGGTCAGTGATGCTGTTGATATAGGCGTCGGCCTGCGCCGATGCCGACCATAGGGAATTGTCGTAGTGGTATTCAGCTCCAAGGTTGTATTGCCGCGTGTATTCCGGCTTGAGGTTGCGGTTGCCCACCTGGGTGTAGTAAAGGTCATTGAGCGTGGGCACGCGGAATATCTTCTTGTACCAGGCGCGGAAGGAAAATCCGCCGACTGAATATCCCAAAGTTACGGAAGGCGTGAATTTGTGCAGCGGGTCGGCTGCCCCGGCGTGGGTGATCGTATGGTCGCGGTAATGCTGGAAGAGCAGCGAGGCGGCCAGGCGAATCTTCATGTATTCAGCCTGCACTGCGGCCACAGCCTTTTGGTCGAGGCGGCGCACAGTGTGGAAATTCTTCAAATCGGCCTTCAGCCATGACATGCGGGCGTCGTAGCCCACGTTGAGCGAAATCCATCGCCAAGGCGTGAAAGCGTATGAGGCTGATGCGTAGGCGTCCTTTTGCCAATAGTGGTTGTTCACTCTGGCGGTATTTTGGTTTTCGGGGTAGTCGGTGCAATAGCGTAGGTACTCCTGCGTGTATTTAGCGTTGAAGAGCACCTGGTGCGTCGCGGAAAATTGGTGCGACCAGGACGCCTGGGCGAACCAATCAGCGTCCCACTCGCGACCTACATTCACATATTTATCTGACAGGCGGCGCACGATGCCTCCGGGCACCCCTCGTTCGGATACGTAGCAGTAAAGATGTGTGGAAAATCCATTTTTGAAGAGCGCCCCCTCTATTCGGTAATACTCTATGTCAGAGTTGCGCCGTGTTCCCACGGTATCTTCATATTCTGATTTATACCTGAATTTATAGTCGCCTTTTGATTTCAGGTATTCGCCATCAAGGAATCCGGCCCAGCCTCCGCGGCGCATTTGGGCGGATAGGCGCCCTTTGTAAGTGTGAAATGACCCTATAGCGCCCATTGCCGATATTGAGTCAACCTGTGGGCGCCTGGTGCGCAAATACACGGTGGCCCCCGACGCGAACTCCGACGCCGATTGGCATCGGTCAAGCTTGTTGGCGTTGTACAGCGAAACTGATTCAAGGGTCGACAGCGAATATTTTCCGAGGTCCACTGTGCCGTTCTGCGCGTTGGTGATTCTGATTCCGTCGATGTATACGCCTACATGCTGGGCGCCAAGCGATCGCACGTTCACCGTCTTCATGCCGCCCAGGCCGCCATAGTCCTTAATCTGCACCCCGGCGAAATATTTCAGCGCGTCGGCGATTGAAGTAGACGACAGGGCCTGCAGCTCAGCGCCAGAGAGGTCCTGGGCCGTGGCCAAGGGGCGCCGCTTGGCGGTAACCACCACGTTGCGGAGCACTTGTGTGGTGTCAAGGCCGAGGCTGTCCTGCGCATAGGACGATGGCGCAAACAGTCCGCATAATATGATGAATTTGAGCAATCGGCAGGCGCACTTGACGCTTGTCTCCTTGCTTGTATGTCTTGATTTTTGCTCCATCAGGGTCTTCCTTAATCACTATTTGCCAATTCGGCGATTTCGCAAAGCGAGAATTGCGTACGGGAAGACTCCAAGAGCGGAGCATGGGTGTATAGGCCAATGCCTATCCCCGCCGTTTGGGCGGGTTGAGATTCTGGCCCATCATCCCGTAGGCGCGCTCTCATTTAAATGTCGGTAGGCAGGTATTCTGACTTTTTCCATTCCTTCCGCGCTCCTTCTCGGAGATGCATTCTCCAATGGACTACGCACAGTCGGGGCCGGCCTTTGTCGGCCGGGAGGTAAATTACAGCAGCGGGTACTGTCCCGGATTCACACCGGATTCCCTTTTAAGCGCTGACGCCCTGCGGCGTCAAGCGCACCATTTCCATCCGCAAAATTATGAAAATTTTTGTTCCCAACAAAAAAAGATTCCCTTTTGCCGCGCTAAAAAGATTTTTTCTCCTTAATATCACCAACTTTCAAAAAAAATAGCTACCTTTGCATCGCCTTTAGCCCTTGGGCTTTAGGCACAGACTATTTATTAACCATATTTATTAACTTTTTAATGACTGAAGAAGTAAAGAACAGCCCTATCGAAGACTTCGATTGGGAAGCCTACGAGAACGGCGAATCAGCCGGCGCGAAGACTCGCGAAGAGCTCACCAGCGTCTATGACGAGTCCCTCAACACCGTGAAGGACAAGGATGTAATCGAAGGTACCATCATCGCCCTCAACAAGCGCGAAGCTGTGGTTAACATCGGATACAAGAGCGACGGCATCATCCCTATGAGCGAATTCCGCTACAACCCCGACCTTAAGGTGGGCGACAAGGTGGAGGTTTTCATCGAAAACCAGGAAGACAAGAAAGGCCAGCTCATCCTTTCGCACAAGAAGGCCCGCGCATCTCGCAGCTGGGAGCGTGTCAACGCTGCCCTGGCCAACGACGAGGTCATCAAGGGATTCATCAAGTGCCGCACAAAGGGCGGCATGATTGTCGACGTTTTCGGCATCGAGGCATTCCTCCCCGGCTCGCAGATCGACGTAAAGCCCATCCGCGACTACGACGTATTCGTCGGCAAGACTATGGAATTCAAGGTGGTTAAGATCAACGAGGAATACAAGAACGTCGTTGTCAGCCACAAGGCTCTCATCGAAGAGGAGCTCGAGCAGCAGAAGAAGGAAATCATCTCCAAGCTTGAGAAAGGCCAGGTGCTCGAAGGCACCGTCAAGAACATCACCACCTACGGCGTATTCATCGACCTGGGCGGCGTAGACGGCCTTATCCACATCACCGACCTCAGCTGGGGCCGCGTGCAGCACCCCTCAGAGGTTGTCGAGCTCGACCAGAAGCTCAATGTCGTTATCCTCGACTTCGACGACGAGAAGAAGCGCATCGCACTGGGCCTCAAGCAGCTCCATCCCCATCCATGGGACGCTCTGGATCCCAACCTCAAGGTTGGCGATCGCGTAAAGGGCAAGGTAGTCGTTATGGCAGACTACGGCGCATTCCTCGAAATCGCCCCCGGCGTAGAGGGTCTTATCCACGTTTCAGAAATGTCTTGGAGTCAGCACCTCCGCTCAGCTCAGGACTTCATGAAGGTTGGCGACGAAGTTGAGGCCGTAATCCTCACACTCGACCGCGAAGACCGCAAGATGAGCCTTGGCATCAAGCAGCTCAAGAACGATCCCTGGGAGAACATCGAGACCAAATACCCCATCGGCAGCCGCCACACCGCAAAGGTGCGCAACTTCACCAACTTCGGCGTGTTCGTTGAAATCGAGGAGGGCGTAGAAGGCCTCATCCACATCAGCGACCTCAGCTGGACAAAGAAAATCAAGCACCCCAGCGAGTTCACTCAGATTGGCGCCGACATCGATGTTGAGGTTCTCGCCATCGACAAGGACAACCGCCGCCTGAGCCTCGGCCACAAGCAGCTTGAAGAGAATCCTTGGGACGTATTCGAGACCATCTTCACAATCGGCTCTGTTCACGAAGGCACAATCGTTGAGATGCTCGAGAAGGGCGCAGTCGTTGCCCTGCCTTACGGCGTTGAAGGCTTCGCCACTCCCAAGCACCTCGTTAAGGAAGACGGCTCGCAGGCTAAGGTTGACGAGAAGCTCCAGTTCAAGGTGATTGAGTTCAATAAGGACAGCAAGCGCATCATCCTC
This sequence comes from Clostridium sp., assembly GCA_023666615.1. Lineage (GTDB taxonomy): Bacteria > Bacteroidota > Bacteroidia > Bacteroidales > Muribaculaceae > CAG-873. The sequence goes on from JAMPBQ010000001.1 coordinate 549,088, forward strand.
TCTCACAGCCGCATCTTCGAAGATGCGACCCGCGCGGAGAAGAACGCCGAGCGCCGCAAGCAGCGTCAGGCATCCAACGCCCGCCGCGAAGAGGCTCCCGCATTGGCCACCGCCACCGAAAAGACCACTTTCGGCGACATCGAGGCCCTCGCAGCCCTCAAAGAAAAGCTCTCCGCAAAATAAAAACAAGTCCACATTAATACCAAAAGCGCCGATAGCCCAAGGCTGTCGGCGCTTTTTCTATGTTTAGGATTGATTGATGGGATTATTTGTTTTCGGGGCGGAGCTGGCGCACGGTCTCGGCGGCGCGCCACATTTCGCTTTCGCGCAGCTGGCGCAGCTCTTCGTTCAGCTTTTCGCGATAGTCGGGCGCGGAGTTGGAATCGATGCTCTTCTGGGCTTCGACGCCTTCCTTCACGCTTTGGTAGAGACGCTGCATCACCGGCTTGATGGCGTCGTGGAAGGGTGTCATCCAGTCCAGCGCGCCGCGCTGCGCCGTGGTTGAGCAGTTGGCGTACATCCAGTCCATGCCCTTGGTGGCGAAGAGGGGCATGAGCGATTGCGTGAGCTCCTCCACTGTTTCGTTGAATGCCTCGGAAGGAGTGTGTTCATTCTCGCGAAGCACCTCGTATTGCGCGAGGAAAAGGCCTTGGATTGCGCCCATCAGCGAGCCGCGCTCTCCCGTGAGGTCGCTTACGGCCTCGCGGCGGAATGTCGTCTCGAAAAGATAGCCCGAACCAATGCCAATGCCCAGGGCGAGGGTGCGTTCAAGCGCCTTGCCTGTATAATCCTGCTCTATGGCGAACGAGGCGTTGATGCCGCGGCCTTCAAGGAACAGCGAGCGCACAGTCGAGCCGGAACCCTTGGGCGCAACCATTATCACGTCGATGTCCTTCGGAGGCACCACGCCCGTGCGGTCGCTCCAAGTTATGGCAAAGCCATGCGAGAAATACAGCGCTTTGCCGGCTGTAAGATGCTTCTTGATTGTGGGCCACTGGCTGATTACGGCGGCGTCCGACAGAAGGCACATTATGATGGTGCCGCGCTGGCATGCCTCCTCGATTGAAAAGAGGGTCTCGTCGGGCTTCCACCCGTCCTTCACGGCCTTGTCGTATGTCTTGCCTTGGCGCTGGCCCACTATCACGTTGAAGCCATTGTCCTTTAGGTTGAGGCTCTGCCCCGGGCCCTGCACGCCATATCCGATCACTGCGATTGTCTCATCCTTAAGCGCCTCGCGGGCCTTCTCCATCGAAAATTCTCCGCGGGTGATGACGGTCTCTTCTACGCCGCCAAAATTTAGTTTTGCCATATAATTTATTTTGTGGGGACGCGGCATGCCGCGTCTGGGATTAAAATTCATTCAAATTCAAACGAGGCGGCCACAGCGCGCTTGTCTTCTACGCGAATCTCACAAATGCTTTGGTTTCCTTCATCGCTGCGCAGCACTACCGCCTCTTGCCCAAAGTGGCATTCGCTGTGGAAGGCGATTGCGAACCGGTGGATTCTGCATTTGTCGAAAAATTCCATCGGCCACTGGTTGAGCAGCAGCCGCACATACATCACAGTATTCACATGCCGATGAAAATCAATGTCGCAATACTTGAATGTGTAGGGTGTGGCCTCAGCCTCGCCTTCCTTCACCAAAGGTATCTTCTTTGGCATCGGTATCGGGCACTGCCGCCTGGTGTTGACCACGAAATGCTCGGGATTGAACTGCGTCAAGTCCACTGCGCATCTCTTGTCCATGTCTATCGCTGCCCACATGGAGCGCACATGGCCTATCTCCTCTCCTTGGTCGTCAGTGATCACAAAGCATCTGTCGCTGTATAGGCGCGTGTAGGACTGAATATACGTTGTGAACGTGTAAGTCTCGCCTATGCGGGGATATCTGTCCATCTCCACGCTAAGGCGTGAAAGCACCCAGCCCGCGCGGTGCTCGATGAGGTTGGCGTATCCCAGCCCAAGCAAATCGGCGTGCGCCGTGGCCACCTCTATCACGCGGGTCACAATCAGCGGCAGGGGCAGGCGCCCCTGCGCGTCGGTCTCGCCTGCCGTGAGGGTGTAGGTGCGCGAAAGTTCGTCGGGTAATTGGTTATTCATTGTTTTGTCGCATTTCTATAGTCTGCTTGCGCAGCTCTTGCTCTTGCAGGTAAAGATTGAGATGTTCTTGAGAGGATTTTGTGACGCACACGCGGCCGCTGCGCACGAATTGCCTTAGCCCCAATGGCTCCAGCTCTTCCAGCAGGGCCTCAGTCTCCCATGGCTGCCCGGCCTTCTCGACCACCGTAAAGTCAGGGGTGATTTCCAGAATGCGCGCGCCGTGGTGCCTGATAAGGCTCTCAAGGCGCTGTTCTTTCATTAGTTTGTCGGTATCTACCTTGTAAAGAGCTATTTCTTGATAAATTATGTCAGAATCCGTGTAAAGGAATGCGCGCAGCACGTCGATGCGCTTCTCTATTTGCTTCACCACCTTTTCCATCGTATCGCGGTCGCTCCATACGGTGATGGTGAGGCGGTGTATGCCTTTTATCGATGTGCGGCTGGCGGAGACATCCTCTATGTTGAGGCATCGGCGCGTAAATATAATCGACACCTGGTTGAGAAGTCCAACACAATGCTCCGAATATATGGTGAGGGTAAATAATTGCTGATGCGAGGTCATAATTTCCAAGTATAAAATCTAAAAACAAAATATCTAACAGCTGAATCTTTCCTCCCTTGAGAGCATTATGTCCACAACGCTTTGCCCGGCGGGAATCATCGGGAACACCATTCCCTCCGACGCTATGCGCACATTCAGCAGATACGGGCCATCGTGCTTGAGCATTCGATCCACAGCCGCGTCCAAGTCCTTGCGGTCGTCCACATCCTCGGCCTCGATGCCGTAGGCGCGGGCTATCATGCGGAAATCGGGGTTCAGCATGGGCGTTTGCGAAAAGCGGGCTCCGTAAAACAGCTCCTGCCATTGTCGCACATTCCCCAGGAAACTGTTGTTCAACACAATGATTTTCACCGCCGTGCCGTATTGCATTATCGTGCCAAGCTCTTCAATGGTCATCTGGAATCCGCCGTCGCCTGAAAAATAGCACACTGTGCGCTCAGGTGCGCCCATCTTGGCGCCTATCGCAGCGGGCAATCCGAATCCCATTGTGCCAAGGCCGCCGGAGGTGACTATGCTCCGCGGCTTGGAGAAGGAAAAGTATCGGGCTGCCATCATTTGGTTCTGCCCAACGTCGGTGACTAATATGGCGTCGCCCCCGGCGCAATCGGATACGCATTTCACGGTCTCGCCCATGGTGAGGGGCCCTTTGTGGTGCAGCTCCGGCCGCTTCACCTTTTCGTCTTCTATGGCGTTGAGGCGGTCAAATTCGGAAAGCCATTCATCGTGTTTTGCGGGCTCAATAAGCGGTATGAGCTGCATCAGAGCGTCCCGTGCGTCGCCGTGTATCGCATGGTCAACCTTGACGTTGCGGTTAAATTCCGATGAATCAATGTCTATGTGTATGATTTTCGCCTGCTTGGCGTATCGGTTGGTGTCTCCCGTGATTCTGTCGTCGAATCGCATGCCTATGGCTATGATCACGTCGGCGCTGTTGGTGAGATAGTTGGGCCCTATGTTGCCGTGCATGCCCAGCATGCCCTTGTATAGCGGATGGTCTGAAGGCATGTTGGATAGCCCTAAAAGGGTGGATGCTACGGGGATGCCGCCCTTTTCAGCCATTTGCGCCAATTCTTCCTCGGCTCCTGAAATCATTACGCCGTGTCCGGCCAGAATCAGCGGCCTTTGGGCGGAATTTATTATGCCAGCGGCCTTCACAATGTCAGCCGGCACAGCCTTTGGGCGCGGATTGTAGCTGCGTATGAAATTGAGCTTTTTGTACTCGTTCCATTCTATTTCGCCCACTTGGGCGTCCCTGGCTATGTCGAGCACAACAGGGCCGGGCCTGCCGGTGGAGGCTATGTAGAATGCGCGGGCCACCGCCGCGGGGATGTCAACCGCGCGGCGCACCTGCAACGCCCATTTCGTGATGGGCTGGGTTATGCCCACTACGTCTGTCTCTTGGAAGGCGTCGCTTCCAAGGAACTTTGCGCTCACCTGGCCGGAGATCACCACGAGCGGCGTAGAGTCCATCTGCGCGTCGCTCAGGCCCGTAATCAAGTTCGCGGCGCCGGGGCCGGAGGTGACGATCACCACCCCGGGGCGGTTCGTTACCCTGGCGAACCCTTGGGCGGCGTGTATGGCCCCTTGTTCGTGGCGCGTCAATATATGATTGATTTTATCCTGATAATCATATAGTTTATCGTAGACGGGCAGTATTTGGCCTCCCGGATAACCGAACACCAAATCCACTCCCTCAGTGACAAGCGATTTCAATAGAGCTTCCGCTCCCGTTATTGTCTCAGACATAAATATCTAATATATAAAGTCTAAAGTATGAAGTCTAAAGTATAAAGTGTGGAATCTAAGGCCTAAAGCCTAACCGACTACTCTCACTCCTCCTTTGTCGGCCGATGTCACCATTGAGGCGTAGGCGCGGAGGGCTTTGGAAATTTTCCTGTCGCGATTGGCGGGAGTGTACGCCTTATCGCCCCTGGCCTCCTCCTCTTTTCTGCGCGCGGCCATTTCCTCGTCAGATATGCACAGGGAGATGCTGCGGGCGGGAATGTCAATGTCGATGATGTCCCCGTCGCGCACCAGGGCGATTGGCCCTTTGTTGGCGGCCTCGGGCGATACGTGGCCTATGCTCAGTCCGGATGTGCCGCCGGAGAATCTTCCGTCGGTAACCAGCGCGCACGCCTTCCCCAGGCGCTTCGATTTCAGATAGCTGGTGGGGTAGAGCATTTCCTGCATGCCGGGGCCGCCCTTGGGACCTTCGTATCTGATTACAACCACGTCGCCGGCCTCAATCTTGTCCGACAAAATGGCGTCAACCGCCGTCTCCTGGCTTTCAAACACACGCGCTCTCCCGCTGAATTTGAATATAGAGGGGTCAACGCCCGCTGTCTTCACCACGCATCCGTCGGGGGCGAGGTTGCCTTTCAGCACAGCCAGCCCGCCGTCCTTCACATAGGCATGCCCTGCGTCGCGTATGCATCCCCTGGCGCGGTCTGTGTCAAGGCTTGTGTAAGCATTGCTTTGCGAGCCCATCTCGGTAGTGCGCCTGCCTGCCGGCGCGCATAGCCACATGCGCATAGCGTCGATTGAAAATCGGCTCCCGCCCTGCGCCCAGCTTTCAATCATCTCTGATAGGGTAAGGCCGTCAACCCTCCTCACAGAGGTGTCGATCAAGCCGGCGTCGGCCAGCTGCTTCAGGATGGTAGGTATGCCGCCGGCGCGATGCACATCCTGTATGTGGTAGGCCGAGTTTGGCGCCACCTTGCACAGTACGCCCACTTTTCGCGAAAGCGAGTCTATGTCGTCAATAGTAAAGTCCGCTTCGGCCTCTGCCGCTATGGCCAGAAGGTGCAGCACGGTGTTGGTGCTTCCGCCCATGGCTATGTCGAGAGCCATGGCGTTGAGCATTGCCTCCCTTGTGGCGATGCTGCGCGGCAGTACGGATGCATCCTCGTTCTCATAATAGGCCTTTGCGTTTGCCACAATCTGCCTCGCGGCGCGGCGGAAAAGCTCTATGCGCTCCGAATGCGTCGCCACCAGCGTGCCGTTGCCGGGAAGAGCGAGGCCAATAGCCTCAGTGAGCGAATTCATGGAGTTGGCGGTAAACATTCCCGAGCATGAGCCGCAAGTGGGACAACCCCTCTGCTCCAAAAGCTTTATTTTGCTGTCTGATATGCCTTCGTCGGCGCTCTGCACCATAATGTCCACAAGGTCAACATCTTTTCCGTCTACGTTGCCGGCCTCCATCGGGCCGCCCGACACGAAAATGGCGGGTATGTTGAGGCGCATGGCCGCCAAAAGCATGCCGGGCGTCACTTTGTCGCAGTTGGATATGCACACCATGGCGTCGGCCTTGTGTGCGTTCACCATGTATTCCACCGAGTCCGCTATAAGGTCGCGCGAGGGCAGGGAGTAGAGCATTCCGTCGTGCCCCATGGCTATGCCGTCGTCAACGGCGATGGTGTTGAATTCCGCCGCGAAGCAGCCGAGCTTCTCGATTTCTTGCTTCACGATTTGTCCTATCTTATGCAGATGGGTGTGTCCGGGCACGAATTGGGTGAACGAATTGACGATAGCTATCACCGGCTTGCCCATTTGTTCTTCCTTCATGCCGTTGGCGCGCCATAGCGCCCGCGCCCCGGCCATCCGCCGGCCGGTCATCGTGGCTGCGCTCCTGAGTGGAATGCTCATGTCTTTTGGATTATAGTTGAATTATAAATTGCTCCTATTGGTCTTTAAATTGTGCAAATTTAACGTTTTTACTCCGATAAAACAAATAATTCGTAAAGATGTTTCCCCTCTCGTCAAAAATCAGGAACTATTTTGGCGGCAGGGTTGTTCTTATTTTATGGGAGGCGGGGATTAATTCGCCTCGCCGCAAAATGTGTATTATCATGAGTGATAGATTGTCTTACGAAGAGAAGAAGGCTCTGCCTGACAGCGTGTTCGGGCTGCCAGAGCGCAGAGAGTATCCAATGCCCGACGCCGAGCATGTGCGCGCCGCCGAGGCTTATTTCCGGGATTGTCCTGAAGAGCTCAAGCCAAAGCTGGCTCGGGCCATCCTGCAAAGGGCGAAGGAATTTGGGGTGGACGTGAAGTCGCCCACAATACTAGGCTATGCCTCCGGGCAGTAGGCGCCGGCAAAAGCAGAATCATTGCTAACCACATAAAATTCAACTATTATGAAAGACACTAAGATTACATTTTATGGCAACAACCGCCTTTGGTGGCTCGTCCTCGCCGTTGGCATCTTGATGGTGCTTGGCGGCTTTTGCTATTGGGTATGGCCCGTTGTGGGCTTCGCCGTGGCGTCTATGCTGTTCGGATGGCTCCTTATAGTCTCCGGCGTGGTTATGGTATGCGTTTCCGCGGGCAGCGACCGTCCCCGAGGCTGGGGATGGTGGCTTGTAGGTGGCGTTATCGACATGCTCATTGGCTTCGCCTTGGTGCGCGACCTTCCGCTTGCGGAGGCGGTATTCCCCTATATGCTGGCCTTCATATTCATATTTTGGGGATTTGAGGAATTGGTATCAGCCTCCTCAATGGGGCGCCGCTGGTGGTGGCTTGGCATCATCAATGGCCTGCTGATGCTGGTGATTGGCTACCTGTTCATTGAGTCAGGCCTGGCCAACATCATCTTCATGAGCTCATTCCTTATCTCAATTGCCTTCATTTATTGGGGATTCACCATCGCTATGGCCGCATATGAGATGCGCCCCGGCAATAGGATTGACTTGGAAATGTAATGCGCTGCATTCGCAAAGAAAATCGCCGGAATGGCACATTTTTCGGCGATTTTCATTGTAATATTGATGATATTGCCTATATTTGCGGTAGGTTTGTTTTAAACTTTCACATTGTTTTTGAGTCTAATAATTATAAAGCCGGCTTTCAATCGCCGGCGGCTAACAGAAATAAAACTAACGGTTAACAACCAACTAACCCCAAAGGAGGATATATCAATATGAAGAGCGTATCGAAAGCACACATCCGAATGCTGGCCGCAGCCGCGCTGATGGCCCTCCCGGCAATCGCTTTTGCCCAGGACTACTATGACGATGATATCTACCACGACAGTTCAAAGGATAAAAAGCCGGTGAATGTGGCAAAGCCCGCCGTCCGCACCGTCTACCAGTACTCCGGCGTAGCGGATTATCCCGCCGCCGATACATATTATGTCAACACCGGCTCTACCCGAAACGTGGATGAATACAATCGCCACGGCCAATTCCTTGTGGCCGATTCTGTGCCCGCGGATTCAGCCTCGCGCGATTACTTTGCCGCTACGCGCCGGCTGGAGGCCTTCCACAATGCCGACATTGTTTCAGGCTCAAAGGATGAGGAACTTCAGCAATACTACTACAGCGAGCCCCAGACTTCTGTGAATGTCTACGTGGTGAACGACCCTTGGGCATTCCCTTACTGGTCAAATTCCTGGTATTGGGGCTGGGGCGGCCCCTCATGGAGCATCAGTTGGGGCTGGAGAAATCCGTGGTTCTATGATCCCTACTGGGCTTGGGGCCCGTCGTGGGGATGGGGTCCATCTTGGAGTTGGAGCTGGGGTTGGGGCGGCCCGGGCTGGGGTGGTCCTGTATGGGGCGGTCCCGCATGGGGCTGGGGCGGAAATGTCCCCGCGCGCCCTGTTACCGGCATCGGCTCATCAGGCGTGCATAATCCCACCTATTCTGGCGCAGGCTCCCGGCGTCCTGGAGGCGCCGCTGCTTCTCGTCCAGGCAATATGGGATATGGTTCGTCCTCTCGTCCCGGCAATTCTGGCTATGGCACTGTCACGCGTCCCGGAAGCTTCGGCAATTCTTCGCGCCCCGGCCAAGCGGGCACGTCCCGTCCAGGCTTAAACAGCGCTCCGGTCAACAGCAATAATGGCTCAGGCACACACATAAACACGCCTTCCCGCGGAAGAAACAATGGGAATAGCTCAAACAATAATGGCTATAGCTCTCCTCGTCGCTCTTCGTCATCCAGCGGCAGCTTCGGCGGCTTTGGCAGTGGCGGACGCTCTTCCGGCGGCGGC
>JAMPBQ010000001.1:557835-589060 GCA_023666615.1 Clostridium sp.
TTATGGGGCGGATGGGATTTTTTTGGAGTGGGGGGAGGGATTTGGCGGGGGGGGGTGGCGCGGTGGCGTTTTTTCGTGCTATCGATATATCGATTTATCGATTTATCGTGCTATCGATATATCGTGCTATCGATTTATTGATGGGATGTTGATTTGGCGGGGTGGCGGGTTTTTGCTTTGGGGATAAGGTAAGCGGAAGCCAGCTTGCGCCAACTTCCGCTTGGGGGGGATGGGTGTTTGGGTTTGTACCCGGACTCGGGCTCGAACCGAGATGGATCGCTCCACTGGTGTTTGAGACCAGCGCGTCTGCCAATTCCGCCATCCGGGCTAATGCGATGCAAAGTTAGGGAATTTTTTTTGATTATGCGCAATTTGCGGGGCAATTTTTGGGGCGCGGGGCAACTTTTTTTTCAAGATAACGGTGAGATGCGGGAAAAAATGCCTAATTTTGTGGTGTGTTAGTTCCGCGGGTTTTTGCCGTAGTGTTTCATGGGTCACGCCTGGGACGCTTTTGTGGAAATGGCGGGATGACGATTTTTTTCGGGATAGCGGGATAACGAGAAAAAGGCATGGCGTTTTTTCGGGATAACGATTTAACGGCATAACGTTTTTTTTCGGAATAACGGGATAACGAGGATGGGCGAACGGATGCACCAGGGTGCATCCCTACATTTGGATAGACAGCGATTGAATTTTTTTTACTGAAAATATTTCTAAGATCATGAAAATAGCTAGGAGGATAATTGGTTTTGCGATGCTGGCGGCGGCTTTGCTGGTGTCTGCGGCGGATGAGGCTTTTGCGACTGAGGCTGGCGCGAAGGTTGAGGGCTTTGCTGAGGCTGGCGCGAAGGGGGTTGCTGAGGCCGGGTTTGTGGCAGAGGATGAGATGAAGGCCGGGCTTTTGCAGATGCTGGCCGACTTTATGCCTTATGCCACGGGGCTTTACACTGATGCCGGGGAGAATTCCGCGGGAGAGAAGCAGGGCTATTTCAGGGCCAACAGCGCGGGGCAGAGCAATGAGGACGGCGTGCGCACCAACGCCGACATGGCTATGGTCTGCGCCATGCTTTGCGAGTACGGCCCGGGGAAAGTGGAGCTGCCCGAGGGTCTTGACTACGCCGAGATCAAGGAGATGGCGAAGAAGGCTTTGACATACGGCTATTCCACTCACAAGGCGAATGGCCTGGCGAAATGCACAGACGGGCGCAACTGGGGGTCGGTGAGCGAGGCAGACCACGTATGGGAGAGCTCGCTGTGGACATTGTCGCTGGCAATGGCGTCGCATTTCCTTCGGTCAGACTTGACGAAGGAGCAGAAGAAGGCGATCTACAACATGGTTAAGGCGGAGTGCGACTACGAGCTGGAGCGCAGCATACCGGCGGGGTACGCCGGGGGCGACACCAAGGCCGAGGAGAACGGCTGGGAGGCGAACATTTTGGCATGCGCCCTGGGCCTTTACCCGAATGACAAGCTGGCGAAAAAATGGTTTGACCGGCTGCGGGCGTTCGCGATCAACTCTTACTCGATAGCGACCGACGCGGAGGACAACAGCGTGATTGACCCGGGGCGCGACAAGGCGACTGTGGCCGAGCTCTACGAGGGAGCGTGCCTCTTCCCCGACTATACGCTGCAGAACCATGGGTATTTCCACACGTCGTACCAGAACGTGGTGATGCAGGAGCTTGGCGAATCGGCCCTGGCGCTGAAGCTGATGCAAGGCAAGAAGCCGAAATGGCAGACGAACGCGCTGATGCACAACAACCAGGAGGTGATGGACAATGTGCTGGCGCAGTTGGCGCTGGCGGACGGCGAGCTGGCGATGCCCAACGGCAACGACTGGAGCATGTTCCTATTCGACCAAATCACGTCGTACACCACGGCGGCCTGCTTTTTGCGGGACCCCAATGCTCTGATGCTGGAGAACCTTGCCTACAAGGCGATAAAATCGAGGCAAAAGACTACGCCGGACGGGTCGTGGCTTCTGCACAGCGACATAGGCCCGCGGCGAATGGGCGTGCAGGCACACAGGGTGATGATGACTTACCTGATGCACGAGCTGATGCCGACAGCCGACCTGCAGCCGACCGACTGGGAGGAATTCAGGCAGAGCATGGCGGAGGCCAAGGAATTTGAGTGCCAGGATATCGTGAGGGCCAGCACAAAGGAGAGGTTTTCCATATTTTCGTGGAGCAAGGGCCTGAAGAGCTATACGGGATATTTCGTGCCGAACGATCCGGAGCTGGCGAAGATAGTGGTGCCGTACAAGGCGCACAACACCGGCAACATCATAGGGTGGACGGCGCTAGACAGCCTTCCGGTGAACGCCATAGGCGAGGGGGAATGCCGATTTGAGCTTCGAGGCGACGCGTACACGGCCAGCGGCACGCTGCTTTGCGACAACAAGACGCTGCGCCATGACTTCGCCATCTACAGCACGCCGGGGAATGCCGTGATGTACCTCTACCGCGTGACTGCGCTAAGGGAGGCGACGCTGAAGAATGAATTTGGCGGGCTGTTGGCCATCAGTGTTGACCCCTGGCTGAAGGAAAGCCGCGAGATATATAGCGAGGGCGGAAAATTTGAGTCGGACGGGGCCGAGCCCAAGACATTTGAGTCGGGGTGGGTGAATGTAGACAACGCGATAGGCGTGACCGTGGCCGGGGAGAAGCCGATGATGCGTTTTGGCGACAAGAGCATCAGCAACAGCATAGGGATAGCGAGGCTCGTGCCGGTGTATACCGACGAGCAGCGGCCGCTGGCGGAGGGAGAAATCGCGGCGCAGCGAGGGATCGCGTATTATTCCGGCGTGGACGCGGCGACTACGAGCAGGCTTGCGGGGAAGACCGCGGATATTTCTGGCCAGCTGCCTGAGGGGTGGGCGGGGATGATCGCTGAGGACCCTGACGGGACGAGGTATGCGCTGATTACCAATTTTAGGGATGAGCCGATATTTTTTGTGATGCCGTAGGTGGACGGGGGTTGATTGGCCGCGGGTTACAAACCCGCGGCGGCTGTGGGAGAATTTACCACGGATTTCACGGATTTCACAGATTGTTTTATGCGCACAAAGGGGGGGCGGAGTGTGCCAAAGGCTAATTTAGAGCAAATTTTTTTGATTTTGTCGGAAATTTAATTAATTTTGTGAGAAAATATATTTTTAGAAATAGCTAACCTAAAAAGACAAATATATAATGGCAAAAGTACAAGGCGCCGTCACCGTAGACGTGAATCGCTGCAAAGGATGCGACCTATGCGTAGTGGCCTGCCCGACTGATACGCTGTCGCTGCAGCCGAAGGAGGTGAATGACCGCGGGTACCACTTCGCGTTCATGTCACAGCCGGAAAACTGCATAGGGTGCGCGCAGTGCGCGACTGTATGCCCGGATGACTGCATCGAGGTTTACCGCGTAGTGATAAAATGATAGCTCGCCGGCGAGGCATGAGGCGCAGCGATTAGATGATAGGCGCGAGGTCAATTGACGCGCGCCAAAAAGAACCAAAATCAGAAAAGAAAAATCCCAAAAGAAATGGAAGAAATAAGACTGATGAAGGGCAACGAGGCCATCGCGCACGCGGCAATCCGCTACGGGATGGATGGCTATTTCGGATACCCCATCACACCGCAGTCAGAGGTGCTGGAGACGCTAGAGGAGCAGATGCCGTGGGAGACAACCGGCATGGTGGTGCTTCAGGCGGAAAGCGAAGTGGCTGCGATAAACATGGTTTACGGCGGTGCTTCGGCGGGTAAGGCCGTAATGACCTCCTCCTCAAGCCCGGGCATCAGCCTGAAGATGGAGGGCATATCCTATTTGGCGGGGGCAGAGCTTCCCGCATTGATAGTAAACGCCATGCGCGGCGGGCCAGGCCTTGGCACAATCCAGCCCTCGCAGGCTGACTATTTCCAGGCCACCAAGGGCGGCGGCCATGGCGACTACAGGCTGATAGTGCTATCGCCGGCCACGGTGCAGGAAATGGCTGATTTCGTGGGGTTAGCCAAGGATTTGGCGTTTAAGTACAGGAATCCGGTGATGATGCTGGCCGACGGCGTAGTGGGTCAGATGATGGAGAAGGTGGTGCTTCCCGACTTTCATCCGCGGCGCACAGAAGAAGAGGTGCGCGAGCAGTGCCCCTGGGCGGCATGCGGCAAGCATGGGCGCAAGGCGCGCAACATCATCACTTCGCTGGAGATGGAGCCGGAGAAGATGGAGGTAAACAACCTTAGATTCCAGGAAAAATACCGCCAGATAGAGGAGAATGAGGTGCGTTACAGCGAATTCATGACTGAGGACGCGGAATACGCCATAGTAGCGTTCGGGTCGGTGGCGCGCATCTGCCAGAAGGCGATAGAGGAGATGCGCGAGCAAGGCTTGAAAGTGGGCCTGTTCCGTCCAATCACCCTATGGCCGTTCCCCACGAAGGAGATAGCCGAGCTGGGGAAGAAGGTGAAGGGCATACTATGCGTAGAGCTCAACGCCGGACAAATGATTGAAGACGTGCGCTTGGCGGTGAACGGCGCGGTGCCGGTGCGGCACTTTGGTCGCATGGGCGGCATCGTGCCGAATCCCGGCGAGATAGAAGAGGCGCTAAAGGCAGACTTCATCAAAGGCGAGCAAGCGTAACCAACTCCAAAAAGAAACAGAAAATGACGATTGAAGAAATAATAAAACCCGAGAATAAGGTACACAGCCGCCCGCGGCTATTGACCGACAATATCACGCACTATTGCCCCGGGTGCGGCCACGGCGTTGTACACAAGCTTGTGGCTGAGGTAATAGACGAGCTTGGCATCGAGGACCGGACAGTGGGGATAGCCCCTGTTGGCTGCGCGGTGTTCGCATATAACTACATAGACGTAGACTGGGTAGAGGCCGCACACGGGCGCGCTCCGGCAGTGGCCACGGCCATATCGAGGCTGGAGCCCGAGAATGTGGTTTTTACGTACCAGGGCGACGGCGACCTTGCTGCGATAGGCACGGCAGAGACGATACATGCGGCCAACCGCGGCGAGAACATAGTGATAGTCTTCATCAACAACGCTATTTACGGCATGACCGGGGGGCAGATGGCACCGACGACGCTGATAGGGCAAAAGACGGCCACGACGCCGTACGGGCGGAGGGCCGACCTGAACGGCTATCCGATAAAGATTTCGAACCTATTGGCAGAGCTTGACGGCACATGCTATGTGACGCGGCAGGCGGTGTTTTCGGCGGCGGCGGCGCGCAAGTGCAAGAACGCGATAAAGAAGGCATTCCAGAACGCGATGGCAAAGAAGGGGACCTCGGTTGTGGAGGTTGTGTCGAATTGCCCATCGGGCTGGAAAATGACGCCGGAGAAGGCGAATGAATGGCTAAAAGAGCACATGACCGAGAAGTATCCGCTCGGCGACCTTAAGGACCTATAAGAAAATAAGACAATGAAAGAGGAAATAATCATAGCCGGATTCGGCGGCCAGGGCGTGCTTTCAATGGGCAAGATCCTTGCATATGCCGGCCTAATGGACAATCTTGAGGTGACGTGGATGCCGGCCTACGGGCCAGAGCAGCGCGGAGGCACGGCAAATGTGACTGTGATCCTGAGCGATAAGTCGATATCGTCGCCGGTGCTGGACAAGTATGACACAGCGGTGATACTTAACCAGCAGAGCCTAGACAAGTTTGAGGGGAAGGTGAAGCCGGGAGGCACGCTGATATATGACCCTTACGGGATACACCATGCGCCGACGCGCACAGACATCACAGTGCTTCCGGTGAACGCGATGGACGCTGTGCTTGAGCTTGGCAATTCGAAGACTTACAATATGGTGCTTCTGGGGGCTCTCCTGAGCGCAAGGAATTTGCTTTCGACCGACGCTGTGGTGCGGGGGCTTAAGAAGACTTTGCCTGAACGGCATCATCATTTGATACCGCTTAATGAGCAGGCGATAGAGAAGGGGAGGACGCTGGTTTGATATATTGAGGAGGCACGGCTTCGCCGTGCTTTTTTTGGGGGGAGGATAAGGCCGAGGGTAGGCGCTGGGCGCCTACCCTCGGTTAACTATGGAGGCACGGCTTCGCCGTGCTTTTTTTTGGGGGGGGGCTAATGCCGGGGGTAGGCGCCCAGCGCCTACCCTCGGTTAACTATGGAGGCACGGCTTCGCCGTGCTATTTTTTGGGGATTTATTGATTTTTATCGATATATCGTGCTATCGAGATATCGAAATTTTTTTGGGATTGCTTTTTTGGGGATGGCGGGATTTTTTTTAGCGGGGGAGGTAGGTTAGGTAGCGGAATGGGGGTGTGTTTGGGGCTGTTTGCCAGGGGGAGGCTTTTGCTATTTGCCATTTGGCGGGGTCTATAGCGGGGAATCGGGTGTCGGCGTCGGGGGCCTCGGCGTCTATTTCTGTGATTTCGAGGGTGTCAGCCAGCGGCATAGCCTGGGCGTAGATTTGGCCGCCGCCTATTATCATCGCGTCTTTTCCAGCAATCTCGAGGGCAGCCTGAAGGGAGGGGACAACTATTATTGCCTTGCCTTCGAGGGCGTCCTGGAGGGATGGGTGCGCTATTCCTTTGCCTTCGAGGGCGTCCTGGAGGGATGGGTGCGCTATTCCTTTGCCTTTGAGGGAGGGCTGGGGGGAGGGGGGCGTTATTGCCTTGTCTTGGGGGGGGAGGGGTTGGAGTTGGGGGGTGGATTTGGGGGAGTAGGCGGGGTTGGAGGTGATGACGATGTTGAGGCGGCCGGGGAGGGGGCCGTTGGGGAATGATTCGAATGTGCGGCGGCCCATTACGAGGGGATGGCCCATTGTGAGGGCTTTGAATCGCTTAAGGTCGGCGGATATGTGGTAGATCATATCGCCGTTGCGCCCAATGGCGAGGTCGCGTGTGATGGCGGCTATAATTGTCATACGGATATTGGGGCTGGGATGTGGGGATGCGGGTCGTAGCCTTCAAGGGAGAAGTCTTCGTACTTGAAGCTGAAAATGTCTTTAACATCGGGGTTTATCACCATGCGCGGGAGCGGACGCGGGTCGCGCTCGAGCTGGAGGCGGGCCTGGTCGAGATGATTTAGGTATAGGTGTGTGTCGCCGAGGGTGTGGACAAATTCGCCGGGCTGCAGGCCTGTGACCTGGGCCATCATCATAAGGAGGAGGGCGTAGGAGGCGATGTTGAATGGGACGCCGAGGAATGTGTCGGCGCTGCGCTGGTAAAGCTGGAGGCTGAGGCGGCCGTTTGCGACGTAGAACTGGAAGAAGGCGTGGCAGGGCGGGAGGTTCATATTGCCGAGGTCGGCAACGTTCCAGGCGCTAACGATGATGCGGCGTGAATCGGGGTTGTGCATTATGTCATGCACGGCCTGCTTAATTTGGTCGATGTGGCCCCCGTTATAGTCAGGCCAAGAGCGCCATTGATAGCCATAGATGTGTCCGAGGCCGCCGTCAGGATCGGCCCATTCGTTCCATATGCGGACGCCGTGTTCCTGAAGGAATTTAACGTTGGTGTCGCCATTAAGGAACCAAAGCAATTCGTAGATTATGGATTTTAGATGCACCTTTTTTGTGGTTACCAAGGGGAAGCCCTCGGACAGATCAAAGCGCATTTGATGGCCGAAAACGGAGCGCGTGCCGGTGCCGGTGCGGTCAGACTTGTCGACGCCTTCGTCGAGGATGCGGCGCAGGAGGCTGAGGTATTGTTTCATGCTAAGCTAAAGGGCGGATGAGGAAAGGACATATCAAAGAAATAACCACGGATTACACGGATTACACGGATTTTTTTGTCGCGGGGCGAAGGGACATGTAGATGGCGAAGGCAAGGACAACGGCGTATCCGCACATTGGGACGACGAAGGATATGGACATATTGGAATGGTCGGCCACGAATCCCATGCAGAGCGTGCCGATGGCGCCGCCGATGGGGCTCATCATAAGGAAAGATGATGCGCGCTTAGATAGATTGCCAATGCCGCTGACAGAGAGGGCGAAAATCGTGGGGAACATAATCGACTCAAACAGATAGCAAGCGCACAGGGCCCATCGGCCAAGGCGGGGGCCAAAGCAAATGACCAGGAGTGTGCAGCAGACCGTGGCGAGGGCGCAGACGAGGAGCACCTTCTGGGCGCTGACATGGCGCATTACGCCGCTGCCAATGAGCCTGCCGGCGAAGAAGAGGCCAAGGCCGCAAATAGACAGAAGCTTAGAGGCGTCGGCCGCGGAGATGGAGCCGTCCTCGGTGAAATAATTAATGAAAAAGCTGTTGATTGAAATTTCGGCGATTTCATAGAAGAAAATTGCTGCGAGGCCAAAAACAAAAGGCTTGTAGGCCCATAGGCTGATGCCCTTTTCCGCAGGGGAATCGCCTCCGTCCTGCTTGATTTCGGGAAGGTCAACGCGAGTGAAAATCCAAGCGACAAGGAGCACCACGACGCCCATCACCGAATAAGGGATTGCCAATGCGCCGATGCTACCGTCTTCGCCTTCAGAGAAAAGGATGCCGCCGAAAATCAGCGGGCCGAAGATGCAACCCATGCCGTTGAAGGCCTGTGCGAGGTTGAGGCGGCTGGCGCTAGTGCGCGGGTCGCCGAGATTTGCGGCGTAGGGGTTTGCCGCGGTCTCAAGGAAGACCAGTCCGCATCCGAGGACGAAGAGGGCCGCAAGGAAAAAACCGAAAGAGCCGAGGGCTTCGCCGGGGATGAACATAAATGCTCCGGCGGCGAAAAGGAGGAGGCCGAGCACGACACCCTGGCGATAGCCACGGCGGGTGATGTAAAGGCCTGCGGGGATCGCTACGAGGAAATAAGCGGTGTAGACGGCGGCCTGGATTAGGCCGGACTCCGTCTTAGAGAGGGCCATAACGTCCTGAAAGTGCTTGTTGAGCACATCGAGGATTGAACGGGAGAATCCCCAAAGGAAAAAGAGGGATGTGATGAGCACGAATGGTGCCAGATACTTATGGGGCACCAGCGATGCGGTTTTCTTATTGTCCATTGCAAGAGAGATATTAATCGTTGCGGGCCATAACGGCGCGCACGTCGGCGTCGGTGGCGGAGAAGGGGCCTGAGGCCTGGAGCTTAATCGTACACATAGCGGCGGCGAATTTACCGCTTTCCTCGTAGCCGGCGCCCTTATTGCGCATATAAAGATAGCCGGCCATGTATGTGTCGCCGCAACCTGTGGCGTCGACGACCTCGGTGGGCTCGTAGGCCGGGATTTCGTAGAAGACGCCATTGGCGTAAATTTTCGAGCCCATGCTGCCGAGGGTGAGGATAACCTCCTTCACGCCCCACTCGGCGAGGGCCTCAGCGGCGAGGTGCGGGTCGGAAATGCCGGTAAGGACTTCGGCCTCTCGCTCATTCACCTTTAGGATGTCGATGTATTTCAGGGCGTCCTTCTTGTCGGGCCAATCGACGGGGAACACCTGCTGTCCGCGCACTTCGCGCAGATAGCCTTGAGCGTCGACAGAAACGATGCCCTTGGAGTGCAGGAATTTGATTAGGTCGGTAGAGAAATCGTCGGCCAGGAGGGTGCCGAGGTGAAAATACTTAGCGTTGATGTCCTTGACGCTATCGATTGTGAACGGATCGGCCTTGGCGAGCACTCGCTGGGAGCGCTCGTTTTGGTTTTCGCCGTACTTGTTTTCGAAATAGACGGAATGGCGGCTAGGGAGGGGACATACGTTGACGCCGCGGGCGCGGATGTCGTCGACGGCCTTCATTTCAGAGTCGGCAAGGGCAGTGACCAGCAAGAAATCGGAAGGGTCAAGGCTGGCCATTGCGTGGGCGACGTAGAAGGCCGTGCCGCCGGGCATGTGAACGGTCAGCTTAGGGGTTATGATTTTATCGAGCGTAATGTGCCCGATGCAACAAATGTCACAATTATTCATGGGTGTTTAGAAAAATAAAGGCAAAGGTAGCCCAAAAATGTGAAATATACAAATATGGGAATTTTGTGTACGCAGAAAACTTCAGGCTAGGAAATAACCACGGATTTCACGGATTGCACAGATTAATTGATGAAACGGATTTTTTTTGCGTTTAGAGGGAGATTGAGAAGCGGGTGATGGCGTCGGGGCCGGTGCGGAGGCGGAAGGAGGCATTGTGCTTGCGGAGGATGTCGGCCGTAAGGGTGAGGCCCAGGCCGCGGCCGGAGCGCTTGGTGGTGAAAAATGGGGTGAAGAGCTGGTTGCAGGCCTCTTGCGGGATTGGGGCGCCGTTGTTGGAAATTTCCAGGAATGCGGCGTTATCGGAATTTTGGATTGAGATATCCACGAATCCGGCTGTGGAGATGCTTTCGACGGCGTTTTTCACGATATTTACGATGGCCTGCTGCAGCAGGGGCATGTCGACCATAGCATACACGGGGCAGTCCGGGGCTCGGAAGCGGAGCTCAGCCTTCTGGGCGGCGATGCCTTGAAGGAAGGGGAGCATTTTTCGGATTTCGGCGGCCAGGTCGGTTTTGACCCTCACCGGGTCGGGGAGCTTGACGACATCGGCGTAGGCGCGGATGAAGGAGGAAAGATTGTCGCATCTCTGCGAGCAGCTGAGGGCGACCTCCCTGAGGTCGTCGTCCGGGGATGTGTCGGATACAAGCTCGAGGACGCTTTTGACGCCTCCGAGGGTGTTGTTGACTTCGTGCGAGATAGTGCGAATGACCTTCTCGTAGGCTTTTCGCTCGGCGCTGATTATTTCCTCCGTAAGGCTTTCGAGGAGGAAGAAACGGCGTTTGAAGCCGGTCTGGATGAAAGAGAGGTGATAGCATTTCCACATGCGGCCGTCGCCGGAGCTAATGACGCGGCTTTGTCCCAGCGGCACGGCATCGATTGCGGCGGCGATGGGGGAAGAGAGCCGCGAGATTTTCTTGCCGATGGCCAAGCCTTCGGCTTCAATGCCCATGATGGAGAGGAATGAAGGGTTGGCCATGGCGATGCCGCCGTCAAAGTCGAGGAGGGCTACGCCCATAGGGGAGGCCTGAACCAGGAGCTGGAGGAAGGTCTCCTGCTCGAGATTGCGCAGGCGCTCGCTGTGGAGCTTGGCGATAATTTCGTTGAAAAGGGCGACCACGCGGTCGGCATTCCGCTCGCCTACCTTTGCGAGGAAATTGTTGAAGTCCTGGGCGGCGATGAGCTCAAGGCCGCGTGCGGCGGCTGTAGAGGGCATTACGATGCGGCAATAAAGGATGATAAGGGCCAGGAGGGCGGCTCCGAGGGCGACATAGGCCGACCATTTCAGGCCAGCGGGCATCCAATAGAGCAGGGCGGTGGCCGCCGCTATGCATAAGAGGACGAGGAAGAAGGCGAACCGGGAGCCCATGACTATTTCATGCCGTATTTTTCCATGCGCCTGTATAGGGCCTGGCGTGTGATCTTGAGCATGCGGGCGGCCTGGGAGAGATTGCCGCCGCATTTGTCAAGGGCGTTTTGGATGGCAGCCTGCTCGAGGGAGCGCAGGGGCGGGGTTGGCGCTGAATGCGTGTCCGCGTGGTCGCCGGCAGGGGTTGGGCTGCATGCCGAAGGCATGTCCGCGGAGGGGGCGAAGTCTTCTTTTTCAAGGCGGGGGCCTCCGACGAGGACGGCGCGGTCGACGATGTTTTTTAGCTGGCGGATGTTGCCGGGGTATGGCAGGCGCGTTAGATACTCCATGGCGTCGGGGGAAATTTCCGGAACGGAGCCCGAATGGAGGGAGGCTTGGCGGATGAAATGGCGGACAAGGAGGGGAATGTCGCCGGGGCGCTCGCGCAGGGCGGGGAGGCGCAGGGTGATGAGGTTGATGCGGTAGAAGAGGTCCTCGCGGAAGGTGCGTTCGGCCACCATAGCGGGAAGGTCGGCGTTGGTGGCGCATATGACTCGAATGTCGACCTTTTTTGGGCGGCTGTCGCCGAGGGGCTCGAAGGTGTGCTGCTGGAGCACGCGAAGGAGCTTGACTTGGCAGGCGAGGTCGAGGTCGCCAATTTCGTCGAGGAAAATCGTGCCTGTGTCGGCCATTTCAAAGCGGCCTATTCTTTGGGCTACGGCTCCGGTGAAGGCGCCCTTGGCGTATCCGAACATTTCGCTCTCGAAAAGCGACTGGGGGATGCCGCCGAGGTTGACCATAATGAAGGGGTTCTTTGCGCGGAGGCTGTTGAGATGGATGGCGTTGGCGATCATTTCCTTTCCGGTTCCATTCTCGCCGAGGATTAGCACCGGGGCGTCGGTGGGGGCAATGCGGCGGGCTGTGTCAAGGAGGTCGAGGAGCTTAGGGTCGTTTCCAATTATTCCCGCGCGGTCGAAATCAGCGTCGGTCAGGGCAGGCTGCGACTTTAGGCTAATGGCCGTGGCGATGCGCTGTAGGAGGGCATGGTTGCTCCAAGGCTTAGTGATGAAATCATAGGCTCCGGCCTTAACTCCCTGTACAGCGAGGTCGATGCTGCCCCAGGCGGTGATGAGAATGACCGGGGTGTCTGGCTGGAAAACGCGGGTTTTTGCGAGCAATTCGAGGCCCTCTTGGCCGGAGGTGGAACTGCCATAGTTCATATCCATGAGGATCAGCTGCATTGGCTGTGCTCTAACGGCGTCGATGGCGGAGGCGGGGTCGGGGGCATAGGCCACGTTGTAGCCGGCTTTTTTCAAGAGCAGACCAAGAGAGAGCCGAATGCTTTTATCGTCGTCAACAATGAGAATCATGCTGCAGAATTAGGGAAAAATAGTCAAGGCCACCAGGGCCAGCTTATTTGTCTGTAGCGCGGCATTGCCTCACAATGATACTTAAATTTTTGGCCATCAGGCCTCTTGGTTACAGGGAAGACATAAAAAGATGAATCTGCCGACCTTGACAGTACAAAGTTAGCTCAGATTTTCAACAAATCCAAATAAAATGGGGCAATGATGAAAAAAAATTATTATTTTTGCGGCATGCAACACCTACAAGTATATCCCACCTCAATAGACGAGCGCGCCATAGCGGCCGGGGCCAAGGCCTTGGCGGATGGCAAAATCGTGGTTTATCCGACGGATTCGCTGTACGCGCTGGGGTGCGACGCGCTCAGCAGCCGCGCCATCGAGCGGCTATGCGCGGCGAAGGGCATCAATCCGGCCAAGCAGATGCTGTCGATAGTTTGCTCAGACATATCGATGGCCGCTGAGTACGCGCAGATAGACAACCGGGCCTTTTCCCTTCTGAAGCGGCATTTGCCCGGGCCGTTCACGTTTGTGCTACCGGCGTCGTCGAGGCTTCCAAAGGCGTTCAAGGGGAGGCGCACGGTGGGGATACGCATTCCTTCCGACCCGGTGGCGCGGGCTCTTGTGGAGGCGCTGGGGCGGCCGATGCTATCGGCGTCGGCCACTGAAGAGGGGGAAGAATTGACTGTAGAGGAGATCGCCGAAAGGCATGCGGCTTACGCCGAGCTGATAATCGACGGAGGCGAACCGGGGACGCAGGCAACGACTATTGTGGATTGTCTTGACTCGAGGGCGCCGGAGGTGGCTCGGCAGGGCAAGGGAATTTTTGAGGGATAGGGATGAGCACGGTGAGGATGGTCATGGCCGATGAGTACTATCAGGCGTTTCCCGAAAGCCGGACGCCTTACGGCACGCGGGCGTTTATAGAGGTTAACGCCGGAAGGGCGGAGGCGGTGAGGCATTTTGTGTCGTACGACGAGAAGGATGCGCCGCGGCTTGGCATAATCTTGGGGTACAGGGATGGGAAATGGGTGGCTCCTTTTTCGGCTCCATTCGCGGAGATTGCCTACCGCAAGGCGCAGAGCCTGGAGAGGATTTATGATTTCATATCCGAGCTCGCGGATACGCTGCAGGGGGCACCGCTGGAGATAACTTTGCCGCCGGCGTTTTATGACCCGCAGGCGCTGCCGGCGATGCACGGGGTGCTGGGGAATTTCGCCAGGAAGACAGTTTGGGATTACAATTACCATTTGCCTGTGGGGAGGGGGGATGAATTTATTTCTTCGCTCAGCAGGCAGGGGAGAAAGAATTACAATCAGGCCAAGAGACAAGGCTTTGTCTTTGAGAAGACTGATGATATGGCGAGGGCGTACGCGGTAATCAGCGCCAATCGGGAGGCGCATGGGTATCCGCTGGCGATGAGCCTGGAGCGGATAAGGCAAACTGTGGCGCCGGGGCCGGGAGGGGTTTGCGCTGACTTTTTCGTGATGAGCCTTGAAGGGGAGGATGTGGCCGCGGCCATGGCCTACCGCATCAATGGGGAGATTGCGCAGGTGATCTACTGGGGCGATGCGCCGGGGCACTCGGAGAAGCGGCCGATGAATATTTTGCCGGAATTTCTTTTGGGATACTATCGGGAAATTGGGGTCAAGACGCTGGACATAGGGCCGGCGTCGACGCATGGCATTCCGAACGAGGGGCTGTGCCGATTCAAGGAGAGCATAGGGTGCAGGCTGACGCTTAAGCCGACTTTTTTGATTTAGGCGGCGGGTTTTGGGCAGCGAGCAAGCTCACACACTTAACGAAACAGGGTTTGTTAATTTTTGAGAGAGGGCTTTTTATTCAAGAGATAGGAAGTGGGAATTTTGTAATTGGCGGGAAAATTCGTAACTTTGCGTGAATATTTATGGGACGATTGCTGGCAATAGATTTTGGGCGGAAGCGCTGCGGGATCGCGGTGACTGATCCGCTGCGGATTGTGGCGAACCCGCTGACTACGGTGCGGGCTTGCGACCTAAACGCGTTTGTGTCGGCGTACGTAAAGGAAAATGGCGTTGACAAAATCATAGTGGGGCTGCCGACGACGCTGCGCGGTGAGGCCTCGGAATCGCAGAGGTACCTTATGCCGGCCATGAAGAGCCTTCAGAAGGCTGTGCCGGATACGCCGATAGAGTTTTATGACGAGAGGTTTACGTCGGCGCTGGCGCATAGGGCCATGATTGACGGCGGCATGAAGAAGGCCGACCGCCGCGACAAGGCCGCGGTGGACATGATTTCGGCCTCCATAATACTCAATGACTATCTGAATTCAAAACAAAACCAAATATGAAATTACCAATATATCTTTATGGCCATCCTGTGCTTAGGGCGGTGTCGGAGGACATAACGCCGGATTATCCGGAAGTGAAGGCCCTCATCGACAATATGTTTGAGACGATGTATTTTTCCGAGGGCGTGGGGCTGGCCGCCCCGCAAATCGGGAAGAACATAAGGCTGGTGGTGATTGACGCCAATCCCTTGGCGGATTCGTTTCCTGAATGCAAGGATTGGAAGCATGCGCTGATCAACCCTGAGATAGAGGTGCTGGATGGCGAGGCAGTTAGCCGGTCGGAGGGCTGCCTGAGCCTGCCGGGGCTGTCGGAGGACGTGAAGCGCGTGGAGCACATAAGGCTTAAATGGCTAGACGAGAACTTTCAGCCGCACGAGGAAGAGCTGTCGGGATTCGTGGCGCGCATCGTGCAGCATGAGTGCGACCATCTTGAGGGCAAGGTGTACATGGACTATGTCTCGGCGGCGCGCAGGCTGATGAACAAGGCCAAGCTTTCAAACATCGCCAACGGCAAAATCCGGTGCGATTATCCGGTGAAATTCGCTCCGCGCAAGCGATAACGTAGGCAAACGAGGCGGCATAAAGCCGCCTCAAGGCAAAGGGGAGGCAAGGGCGGCCTCCATACTTAATTCGCAAATATAAATAAACCAAATATGGCAGACGACAAAAAAGTGATATTCTCGATGGTGGGGGTCTCCAAGACTTATCCGCCACAAAAGCAGGTGCTGAAGGACATATACCTTTCATTCTTCTACGGCGCCAAGATAGGCATCATCGGCCTCAACGGCTCGGGCAAGTCATCCTTGCTGAAGATAATCGCCGGGATTGACAAGCAATATCAGGGAGAGGTGGTGTTCGCCCCGGGATATTCTGTGGGATACCTGGAGCAGGAGCCGCAGCTGGACCCAGATAAGACTGTGATAGAAGTGGTGCGCGAGGGCGTGCAGCCCATAATGGACCTTTTGGCGGAGTATGACCAGGTGAATGCGGCCTTCGGCGACCCCGAGGTGCTGGAGAATCCTGACAAGATGGACCAGCTTATAGCTCGCCAGGCTGAGCTGCAGGACAAGCTAGACGCCGCTGACGCGTGGAATATCGATTCCAAGCTGGAGCGCGCTATGGACGCCCTGCAGTGCCCGCCCGACGACCAAAAGATATCCACTCTTTCCGGCGGCGAGCGCCGCCGGGTGGCGCTGATACGGCTTTTGCTGCAGCATCCTGACATACTTTTGCTTGACGAGCCCACCAACCACCTTGACGCGGAGAGCATCGACTGGCTGGAGCAGCACTTGCAGCAATATCCGGGCACCGTAATCGCCATTACCCACGACCGATATTTCCTGGACCATGTGGCGGGCTGGATTCTCGAGCTTGACCGTGGCGAGGGCATTCCATGGAAGGGGAATTACTCTTCATGGCTTGACCAAAAGACCAAGCGCATGGCTATGGAGGAGAAACAGGCCAGCAAGCGGCGCAAGACGCTGGAGCGCGAGCTGGAATGGGTGCGCATGGCGCCGAAGGCGCGCCAGGCCAAGGGCAAGGCGCGCCTTTCGAGCTACGACCGATTGCTGAACGAGGACCAGAAGCAGAAAGAAGAGAAGCTGGAGATTTTCATCCCGAACGGGCCTCGCCTTGGCAACAAGGTGATTGAGGCCAATGGGCTGGCAAAGTCATTTGGCCGCAAGAAGCTGTTTGAGGATTTGTCGTTCATGCTTCCGCCCAACGGCATCGTGGGCGTGATAGGCCCCAACGGGGCGGGCAAGACCACGCTGTTCAGGCTTATCATGGGGCAGGAAAAGGCTGACGCCGGGACATTTGACGTGGGCGAGACAGTGAAGATCGCCTATGTGGACCAGCGCCACCATGACCTTGTGCCGGAGAAGAGCGTGTATGAGGTGATATCGCAGGGCGTAGAATCGTTCCGCATGGGCGGACGCGACGTAAACGCGCGCGCCTACCTGTCGAAATTCAACTTCACCGGGTCGGACCAAGAGAAGAAGATAGCGGTGCTTTCCGGCGGCGAGCGAAACCGCCTGCACCTGGCCATGGCGTTGAAGGAAGAGGGCAACGTGCTTCTGCTCGACGAGCCGACCAACGACATTGATGTCAATACCCTGCGCGCGCTTGAGGAAGGCCTGGATGATTTCGCCGGGTGCGCCGTGGTGGTGAGCCACGACCGATGGTTCCTTGACCGCATTTGCACGCACATACTATCGTTTGAGGGCGATGGCAAAGTGGTGTTCTATCAGGGATCGTACAGCGATTATGAGGAATATAAGAAACAGCAAAACGGCGGCAAGGAGCCGCCTCGCCGCCGCTACCGCAAGCTGATGGATTGAGGCTTGGCGATGCGATAAAAAAAAGGTTTTGGGATTTTTCGCCCAAAACCTTTTTTTGTTGGATGTTTCTTTATGGGATATAGGCCGTCAGAAAATCTCCCACCAGTCGAAATTGATGAGCTTTGAGCCTTTTGGGCCATTGAAGACGAAATAGACGTCATGCACGCCTGATATCGGGAAGAGCTCGGCTTGAAATTCGCCCCATTCTTCCCATCCTCCGGTGTCGGGCACGGACAAAGCGGAAATCAAGCGGCCGTCGACGCTGTCGGCTCGCATTTCAATCGCGCCGCCCTGCAGGGCAGAGGCGGCGCGGACTTTAAGGGTGCCGGAAAAGGGGCTGGTGCCGAAATCGACATTTCGCAGCATGGTCCAGTCGCCATTGTGGGTGTCGGAGACGTATACGCCGCTGCGTGCATTGGGCTCGGTCTTTACGCCGCTGGAGGCCGCCATTGTTTCGGCTTGATTCCGGCGGGAGAAAGGGCTGTAGTTTTTCAGTGGAGCCACTCCTTCATCAGTGGCCAAGATTGTGGGGAAAGAGCCATCAGGCTCGTATTCAAACTCTTCAACGGCTACGCTGCGGGCGAATCCTCCACCGTTGGGCAATTTGCCTGTATGGTAGAAGAAATAAGAATGGCCCATGAAATCGGCCACGCCGCAATGGTTGGTGAACGAATTTGTGTCCTGCAGGGGCATGACTATTCCCCTGTATCGCCAAGGGCCAAACGGGCTGTCGGCTTCGCTGTAGGAGATGTGTTCGGGTATTCCTCCGGCGGCGTAGAGCAGCTGGTATTTGCCGGCGCGCTTGGTGAGCCATGGGCCTTCGGTATAGCAGTCCTTCGACTTTACGTCTTCGGCGCCCTGATGCGACATCATGCCGCCAAAGCTGGCTTCGTTTTGGTCAATTAGCGAAGGCTCTTCCTTAAAGCTGACCATATCGTCGGCCAGCGGGGCGATGTGGAGAGTTGGATTTCCCCAAGCGAGGTAGGCCTGGCCGTCATCATCAATGAAAACTGTGGGGTCGATGTTGTCCCACGAGCCATCGTCAAACAGCGGGCGGCCCAATGCGTCGCGGAATGGGCCTACGGGGCTGTCGGCCACGGCTACTCCAATCGCCATGCCGCCAGAGACGGTGGAGTGCGCGGGAACGTATAGGTAGAACTTGCCGTTTCTCTCCACGGCCTGAGGTGCCCAGGCTCGGTCGTCGGCCCAAAAGAAATCGCCAAGGTCGAGGACCGGGCCGTGGTCTGTCCAGTTGGCCATGTCATCGGTGGAATACGCCCGCCACTCGTTCATCCAAAAGAAGTCGGCGCCGTCCTCGTCGTGACCGGTGTAGATATACAGCCGGTCGCCGCTGACCATTGGCGCCGGGTCGGTGGTGAAGCATGTGTGGATGATGGGATTGCCGGCCATTGCCGGGAAGGACGCGGCCAAGGCCGCGGCAGCAAGAATTGATTTCATTTTCATATAGGTAAAACATAAAAAAAAGAGATAGCCGATTGAAAATCTTTACAATCAAACTATCTCTGAAAAGCGTGCCCAAAGTGGGACTCGAACCCACACGGCCGCAATGGCCAAGGGATTTTAAGTCCCTCGTGTCTACCATTCCACCATTAGGGCGACGTATGGTGCAAAGTTATGAAAATTTTTTTGCACGCACAAATATTTTTAGGAAATCAAAAAAAATCGCCTTTAATGTGCGCAGAATCAAAAAAAATGCGTAACTTTGCCGTCGGAAAACGTCAATCGGGGTGTAGCACAGTTGGCTAGCGCGCCACGTTCGGGACGTGGAGGTCGGAAGTTCGAGTCTTCTCACCCCGACATTTTCTAAATTGGCAGGTTGCAACTCAATGGGTTGCAACCTGTTGTATTTATTGGAGGAAACGGAGTCAGACAGGTGATGAAAATTATTAAACAAAAAGAATAATCAATATTTTGTCATTCAACGTTTTATTTATAAATTTGCTTTAAAAATTGGTGCATATGAAATTAATTGAAATAAATCTGTCTAAAATAATTGAGTTATGCAGGCGTTTCCATGTGCGTAAATTGTGGGTTTTTGGTTCCATACTTACACCTCGATTTACTGACAAAAGCGATGTGGACGTATGTGTAGATTTTGATAGAGACAGAATAGGGCTTATGGATTATGCTGATAATTTCTTTGGCTTTATGTATGCGCTTGAGGAGTTGTTGGGAAGGAGGATTGATATAACCGAAGATAGGGCAGTGAGGAATCCATATTTTAGGGATGAACTAAATGAGACACGCAAGTTGATTTATGGATAGAAAAATTCAAAAGTATTTAAATGATGTATTGAACTCAATTTGTGAAGTTGAGTCTTATTTTGTTGATGCGCCTCGAAGATTTGATGATTACTGTAAAGATCAGATGCTGAAGAGAGCGATTCAAATGAATATTGCAATTATTGGAGAGGCTATAAATCAAATTCTGAAAATTAAGCCTGAAATACAGATAACCAGCGCTAGAAAAATCGTTGATACTAGGAATTATGTTATACACGGATATGACAGTGTAAGCGATGACATGATTTGGGCCATTGTGATTAAACACATACCTTTGTTGAAAAAAGAAGTTCAAGAGTTGCTTGAGATGTAATTTGAGAAGGGTAGGGTGTAATTGAAAAGCCGGGGGCACAATAAAAGGCAATGTTTTGCGTTATAGAGGGGAAGAGGCGGTTTGCCTTTCGTTATCCATTTTGTATATGCGAAAATTCTTAATCTTTATACTTCCAGCGCTTATAGCTTTTTTGGCGGGGTGCATTGAGGATGGCATTGACACATCTCCTTCGGCGCAGCCGGCTTTCTCTTGCGACACTCTTGACATTGGCCCTGTGTTCACCGGCGAACTGACGGTGACGAGCCGCATGACCGTGTACAACCGCAACTCCAAGGGGTTGAATATCTCTCGAATAAGCCTTTCGGGCGAGAACGCTCCGCTCTTCCGCATCAATGTCGACGGCATGAGCGGAAAGGATTTTTCTGACGTAGAGATTCGCGCCAAGGACTCTATTTTTGTGTTCATTGAGGCGGTGTTGCCGGAAAATGGGGTGGATTTGCCGATTGATGTTGAGGCCAGCCTTGACTTCACCACTAATGGTCGCACCGAGAGCGTGCTTGTGACTGCCCAAGGGCAGGATATTGTGCGCATGCAGGGGGTTGAGATTACGGAGGATGCCTCGCTTAAGGCCGGCAAGCCTTACCGCATAGCCGATTCGCTGGTGGTGCGCCCCGAGGCCACGCTTGTGCTTGAGGAGGGGGTCAAGCTGCTGTTCCGCGACAAGGCGCGGCTTGTGGTGCATGGGCGACTTCTGTCGAAGGGAACGCCTCAGGCGCCGGTCACGCTCACGGGCGACCGCATAGGCGAAGTGCTTACGGGCGTTTCGTTTGAGATTATGTCGCGGCAATGGGATGGCGTGGAGTTTATGCCGGGGTCAAAAGGCAATGAGCTGGCCTTTACGGTGATAAGCAATACCGTCAATGGAGTGGCCGTGCGCGGCGACGGCAGCGGCGAGCGAGAACTGCTGCTTGAGAATTGCCGATTGCGCAATTCGGGGGGGTATGTGCTTGAGGCGGAAATGGCCAATGTGGAAGCTTATGGGTGCGAGTTTGCCGAGGCTGGCATGGGGCTTGTGGCCTTGTCGGGCGGCGATTACAGGTTTGACCAATGCACGCTCTCCAACCACTATCTGTTTTCCGCAATCACAGATGCGGCATGGAATATCGTTTCGCCCGAGGACGGCGTTACCGATACTCGCCTTTATGCCACCAACTGCATCACGTGGGGGCTTGGGCAGGAGCTTTTGCCAAAGGACATCTCCGGCCGCCCCGTGACGTTCAGCCGATGCCTATTCAAAAGCGCCGGCACAGACGACGACAATTTTATCGATTGCCTTTGGGATGCCGACCCGCTCTTCTACACTGAGCGCAGCGAATACCTCTTCGACTACCGCCTAAAGCCGGATTCGCCGGCCATCGGCGCCGCCGATCCCTCGCTGAGCGAGCATCCCCTCGCCGTAGATTTCTACGGCGCGCCCCGCGCCAATGACCTCGGCGCCTACGCCTTTGCCGCCCCCGAAGAATAGCGGTGTTAATGTCTTAACTTGTCTTAAATTTAACCACGGATTTCACGGATTATACGGAATTCACGGATAAATAATTTAATGCGTGGTATTGCATATTCAAACGTCGGCTTTATATGGGGATGCTATATTGATATTATAATGGGCTGGAGTAGATATCGAGGTTTTGGATATGTGACAAAAATTGTATCTGCTTTTGGAATGGATGAAGGGTTATTGAGGCGAGCAGGGCTCGCGCACACAACGAAACAGCGGCTGCCGGTTTTTGGCGCCGCTGTTTTTTTTATTCGCGGCGCAGTGTGTATTGGCCGGGGCGGATGGCGGTGAGGCGCTCGGCGATGTGGTTGAGGCGTAGGCATTCGTCGCGGGTTAGATTTTGGCGTGGTGAGTTGTGGGCTTTTGGGGCGATGAATAGGAGGCGGCCCTGGGCGCAGGCTTCGAAATGTTTCTTTTCCGGCTTCCATTTTTCGGGGAAGCCGTTTTCTCGGATGATGATTGCTTTGCCGCCTTGCGCGATGGCTTTGTCCAGGCATTCTCTTTCTGTGGGGTGGATGAATGGGGAGATTATTGGCGAGCCTTCGCGGATGGCTTCATTCCAATTCATTTTCTTTCTCGCAAGGTCTTCGGGGGAGAAGCGGGAACTGAACCGCACGGCTTGTTTGCCTGGGCATTCGAGGAGGAGCGGGTTGCCGTAGATTGATAGCTCGAGGTCTTGGAATTGTAGGGTGATGTGGCTTTGGAAGGCTTCGGGGAATGTTTGTTTGAGGAAGAGGCGGCGGGGGTTGTCGCGAATGTAGGCTATGAGGGTTTGCAGCTGGCCACTGCCAGTTAGGATGCGGTCGTGGTATCCGTCGGTGAAGACTTGGCCGGAAAAGGAAAAATTATGTTTACGAAGCAATAATTCTGAGTAATAGCGTGAACAGTTTTGCTTATAAGTTCTTATTGCGTCAGAAATATGGTAATTCAGGTTTATGGTTGCCTCAAGCAGCAGGTGAATATGATCAGGCATTATTATGTACTGCAAGATGCGTATTTCGGGAAAGAGCTTTGGCAATTCTCGCAGAGCTTTGCAAAGGATGGCGCCTATGCTTGTGTTTACACTTTTAGCCGCAGCTTTTCCGTTGGAGATTTGCCCTTCGATTTTGCTGAATGCGGGTATGCCTGGCATCTTATTTGTCGTAATCATGTAGATGCATTTTGAACGGTAGTCATGCCAGAGAGCTCGCTTATGGTAGTTTTCCGGTTTGTGTGAGGTGGTTGCATGGGTGTATGCGTCTATGTTGGGAAGCATGGCATTGGGGATTTGGCGAGCAAGCTCGCGCACTCAACGAAACAGGGCTGACGGAGGCTTTTGCTCTTGGATTTTATTGTGGATGAGTTTTTTTTGATGTGGGCGGTTTCTGTTATTGTTTAAGGGTTGTTTCGTTGTGTGTGGGAGCTTGCTCCCGGTGGGCGGGCGGGCGTCAGAATTGGAAGTAGATGAAGGGGGCGACGTCTTGGGAGCGGAATTCGATTACGAATTGGACGACGATAAGGAAGATGGCGAGCTTTGTGGCCCAGTGGGTGGTGATGAATGCTGAGGCTGCGCGGTCCCATGCCTTGGCGGGGATTGCGTGGGCGAGGATGATTGCGGCCATCATTGCGGCCCATGTGGCGCGGGCTTGGAAGAATGGAATGATTGATTGCGGGGTGAAGTCGGCGAATATGGAGTGGATCATCACCCAAGCGTCTTGCCATGAGGCTGCGCGGAAGTAAATCCAAAGGGTTGAGACGCATATCATTGTCAGCGCCCAGGATGCTATTCTTATTGCCCAGCTGTCGGGCAGGCGGTCGAGCCAAGGCTTGCATGCCTTGTGCATGGCGAGGCCGGCTCCGTGCATCGCGCCCCAAAATACGAATTTCCATGCGGCGCCGTGCCAAAGGCCTCCGATGAGCATGGTGAGGAAATTGTTGATGTAGGTGCGCGCCACGCCTTTTCGGTTGCCGCCGAGGGGGATGTAGACGTAATCGCGCAGCCAGGTGGATAGGGATATGTGCCAGCGATGCCAAAATTCGGTAAGGTTGGATGAGCGATATGGGAAGTCGAAGTTTTTGGCGAGCTTGAATCCCATGATCATTGCCAGGCCTATGGCCATGTCGGAGTATCCGGAGAAGTCGCAGTAAATCTGCATCGTATAGCCTATGACGCCCATGAGGGTCTCAAAGCCGGTGTATGCGCCGGGGGAGTCGAAAACGAGGTCGTTGAATTGGGCAATGTAGTCGGCGATAAGCGCCTTTTTGATTACGCCGATGATTATGAGCCAGAGGCCGGCGTACATTTCCGTGCGCGTGGCGTGGCGGCTCTGACTTATTTGCGGGAGGAAATAGTCGGCGCGCACGATGGGACCGGCCACCAAGGCGGGGAAGAAGGAGAGGTAGAACGCGTATTCGAGCCATGTAGGCGTTGGCTTTACGCGTCCTTTGTACACGTCAACTATGTAGCTGACAGACTGGAATGTGTAGAATGATATGCCCACGGGCAGGATGATGTCGAGAGGCTGGAAATTCCCCTGCACCATGGCGTTCCAATTCCATAGGAAGAAATTGGCGTACTTGAAATATGCGAGGATGCCGAGGGATGAGATTATGGAGATGGAGGCATAGAGGCGCCTGCGCCATTGGATGCCCGTGCGAGTCATGGCTTTTGACATGAGCCAATCGAGCAGTGACGTGCCGGCGAGCATGAGAACAAACCATCCGCTTGACTTATAGTAGAAATACAGGCTAAAAGTGACCACGAAGCCCAGCATTTGCCAAAGCCTTTGGCGAAGCATGGCGAAGGCAGGCAGAAACACGAGGAACAGAGCCCAAAACACTCCTGAAGAGAAGAGCATTGGACTGGAGGCGTCGTAGGCAAGGAGGCGGCCGATGTTGGATAATATGCTGTCGCAGAGAATCATGGATTGGCGCCTGGCTGGTGGATGTACTGGCGGGCGGGCCTTGCCTTTGTTTTTTCCGCGGCGGAGAATATCGGAGCGTCGGGACAATGGACCGGCATCCAGCGGATCACGCTATCCATCCATAGGGCGGCGGATTCATAGGTTGGGTGCGCGCCATCCTTTTTGCGGTTGAATTTCATGCCGTTGGTAAGGAAAAATCGCCCTTTGGGAACGTTTGAAGCCACAAGGTCGTTGATGCCGGTGTCCTCCTTCCAGTTGGGCGGCCCGATCCAAAGATAGGGTATGCTGCCGGCCTCGGCCAGGATTGATTTCACATGCTTGTCGCGCTTTGTGGCGATGTCGCGCACGAAAAGCTCGTTGGCGCCGAGACAGATGAATATGAACTGCGGCTTTACCTGGCTGATGTATTTTGAGAGGAGCTTGGCGTTGCCCCATATTTCAGAGGTAGAGCTGTACCAAATGACGGTGTAGAGCTTGTGGCCGGAGGCGTCGCAGTATGCCGCAAGGCGCTGGCCGAGGCCTTCAAGCATGCTGTCGCCGATGAACAGGATTGTTAGGCCTGCGGAGTCAGCGGGCGCGGAGGGGGTTGAAATAGAATCTGGGATTTGGACGTCAAGCGCGACGTTAGTCGAGTCGGCCAAGTCGGATAGGGCGGTCGAGTCGGACGGGGCTGACAGGACGGACGAGTCGGGGGCTGCTGAAAGCATGTTTGGGAGGATGGCGCCTTCGCCGAAGATTTCTTTGGCCATGCCCGACGTGCGCCAAGATGAACCGCCGATGCTCACCTCGTCGCCAAAGGCCGAAATGCCGAGAAATATGATAAATGCGGCGGCCAAGAGGCCCCACAGAGCGAAATAGTCACGTTTCATAGCGGCAAAGATAGCCAAAAAATATCTTCCCTCCGCGCTAAAAGCGTTATTTGGCTATGTATTTGCGGCCGTTTTTGATAAGAATCTGTCCTTTGCGGGCATTTGAGACAGGGCGTCCCTGAAGGTCATAGGCCGGGGCATCCTTGTCTTTGTCGATTGCAATATCTTCAATTCCTGATGAAGCATTGATTTTTTCAAATTTTTTCCAACCCGTGGCCTGACTATAGGCTTCAACGCTTTCATCGGGAACGCATAGGGCAGCTTCGGCGTAAGTGGAGGAAGAGAATGTGCTGTTGCTGATGGTCGGCGGCACCGCTGCATTTGAGGTTATGGATGCCAGGCTGGAGCAGTTTGAGAAGCCAGAGGTGCCGATCGATGCCAAGGATGCCGGCAGGACGATGCTCTGCAGCGATGAGCAGCCGGAGAAAGTGCGCAGGCGTATTTCAG
This sequence comes from Clostridium sp., assembly GCA_023666615.1. Classification (GTDB taxonomy): domain Bacteria; phylum Bacteroidota; class Bacteroidia; order Bacteroidales; family Muribaculaceae; genus CAG-873. Next base: position 583,482 of record JAMPBQ010000001.1, read on the forward strand.
CCAATGTTTCGGGAAGATCGATTGACGCCAGGGACTTGCAGTTGGCGAAAACGTCGCTCTGAAGCGATGTGATGCCTTCAGGGAGGGTGGCTGAGGCAAGTTCAGCGCAATCTTTGAACATGCTGTAAGGCACCTTTGTCAAGGTTGAGGGAAGCGCGCATGATGTTAGGGCTGAGCATCCGCTGCAGAAGTATTCGCCTAGAGAGGTGATTCCTTCTTCTATAACTATTGAAGTGATTGTGGAGTTGTTTCGGAAAATGTCATTTTCTGACCCGTCAACATCATATTCAATATCGTTGACTGTGATTTTGGCCGGCACGGTCACGGCGCCGCCCAGGCCCGTATAGGATGTTATCTTCATTTTGTCTCCATCAAGAAGGTATGTGAAGTCCCCGGCCTTTACCTCGTTGACTTTGAAGAGGCTCTTGAAATTCTTCCATTCGTCGGCCTGCTGGTAGGCCTCAATCGAAGCTTCGGGCACTGTGACTTCGGCCTGCTCGTATGTGATTTGGGAGAAGGCATCGCTATGGGCGCCCCAAAAAGTAGAAGACCCCAAGACGGGCGGCGTGGCGGCGTCGCAAGTTATTTGAGACAGGGCGTTGCATGAAGCGAAGGACTCGCCCTGAATAGCGTTTACGTTTGCCTGGATATGGACGGAGGCAAGCGAGGAGCAAGAAAGAAATGCTTGTTCGGGGATGCTAGTGACGCCTTCGGGTATATCTATTGATTTTAGCGCCTTGCATCCGTAGAAACATGATTTCCCCATGGATGTCAGTGAAGCCGGAAGAGTGACGCTCTCCAGCGAAATGCAGTCGCCGAACGCTGTGCTGCCTATTGACGTGGCGGCCGCCGGCAGGGTGATATTTGTAAGTGACGAACATTTATTGAAGGCGTATGGCGCGATAGAGCCGACACCATCGGGCACGATGATTTGTTTCAGCGCCGAGCAAGACTCGAATGCGCATTCGCCTATGGAAGATAATGAAGCCGGAAGATCGATGGCCGCCAGCGAAGAGCATTTCATAAATGCGCCGTAACCTATTGACGCCAATGCGGAAGGGAGAGAGGCTTTGGTCAGCGACGAGCATTCGCTGAATGTTTGGGATTGTATGACGGCTACCTTTTCGGGCACGGCGATTTCTTTCAGCGCCGAGCACCTGAAGAACGCCCATTCGCCAATTGATGTCAGGCCTGAAGGGAGGGTGATTGCTTCAAGGGATATGCATTGTTCGAATGTATTGTTGTAAATAATTGTGACGGCCTCCGGGATGTTGACCGACTTCAGCGCCGAGCACATTGAAAACGCATATCCGTCAATGCTGTTGACGCTTTCGGGGATAGCCACAGACTCGATGGCGCTATTGTTTGAGAACGCGGAGTTGGATATGCGCGTTACGGCGTAGGTGGTTTCATCGACTGTGATTTCGTCGGGAATCACAACGGAGGTCGACGAACCGGAGTATTCGCTCAGGGTGGCGCTGCCGTTAGATAGGGAGTACGTGAAGTCGCCTACGGTGGCTTTTTGCGCATGCAGGCAGGAGATAGCCAAGAGTATAGCAAGCGTGACGGAGAAAAAAATTTTCATGTATAAATTTTGTTTAGTTGAGGTTTGGCAATGGTTCTTTTTTATGTGCCATAAGCGTGAATCAAAGGCCATTTAGCTAGTGCATGCTGATTGTCATGCGACGCAAAGGTATAAATATTTTTTGTGGAAAACAACAAAAAAGCGCGGGAAAAACATAATCTTTTCGTGGGGGGGGGTAATTTATTGATTAATAGTACAATATGGAATTTGTTTTTTGGTGGCGCTCTGGCGTCTACATGAGATGAAATATTTAGCCCGTTTTTTTGAAATTAGAATAGAAGATGCTATCTTTGCGTAGTGTATAATAAAAAATCCGTTTTTATGGAAGAAGAAAAGAAAATGAAGACGATAACGATTTCGCTCTACGCCGTGGAGCGCAGGATCGATGTCCTTGATGATGAGGGCGATCCGCTGGAAGGGGAAAGCCGGTTCACAACTGAGGATTTCATGGAATGGACTGTCGAGGACAATGGAGTCGAGACAGAGTACAGCGAAGAAGATTTTGGCGACTTCTGGGATCTTGAAAACGCCGATGAGATCTCCGATAGCTTCGATAACCTTGATGTGAACGAATTCATTGAACGCGTGGATGGTGCCGCGGTCGCAAATCTCGAGACTCTGAAATCCAGCGGTTCTATACAAATCGAGATTCCGGAAGGCGAATCGTTTGACCCTAAAAAATTCTGCTTAGTGACTGTCGACTGGATTTTTGATGAATACGAGGAGTGCATGCTCCAAGGTTTCGTCTACGACGGCAAATACTACGACGAGCTCTATCCGGAAGACGGGCGAGGCATAGATTCGGAAGAAATCTGGAGCTGCTGAAACAAAAGGAAAAAAATCGCGGGGATGTGAAAAAATGGCTGAAATATTTGTGTATTAGCGAAATAATTTGTAATTTTGCAGTGCAATTCCAGGCAAAGGCCGGTGGCGTGCGCCCTAATCCGTTATGGGATAGGCGGGTAGGCGCCGAAAGGCGGTGTGGAGGCGCGTATGATTTTGAATAAACATCATTAGAGACATAACTGTAAAAGAAAAAAATTAAACACTAAGATGCCTACTATTTCGCAATTAGTAAGAAAAGGACGCGTGGCGCTCGTGGACAAAAGCAAGTCGCCCGCTCTGGACTCTTGCCCCCAGCGCCGAGGCGTTTGCGTGCGTGTGTACACCACCACGCCCAAGAAGCCTAATTCGGCGATGCGCAAGGTCGCACGTGTGAGACTGACCAACGGAAAGGAAGTGAACAGCTACATCCCCGGCGAGGGCCACAACCTGCAGGAGCACTCAATCGTGCTGGTGCGCGGCGGCCGCGTCAAGGACCTCCCCGGTGTTCGCTACCACATCGTCCGCGGCACTCTCGATACGTCGGGCGTGAAGGACCGCACGCAGCGCCGCTCCAAGTACGGAGCCAAGCGTCCCAAGGCCGGTGCAGCCAAGAAGTAATCCCGCCCTTATTTAATAAGGTGGGGTGAAGCAATCTTAAAGCACCACGAGAACAGGCCTCCGCCGCAACGGGGCCATAACAACAAAAGTTATTTAACTCGTTTTTGAATTTCTTGATCGCGGAAACCACCGGCTGAGTAAGCCTCCCGCCAACAAGCCTGCGCGCCAGAGGGCGTCGCGAAGGACGGGAGGGCTGAAGATGACAAAGCAACAAGCAGCCAAGCAATCAAAAACACAAGCTCAAACAACAAAATGAGAAAGGCAAAGCCTAAGAAAAGGGTAATCCTGCCCGATCCCGTATTCGGAGACGTGAGAGTGTCAAAGTTTGTGAACCACCTCATGTACGACGGCAAGAAGAACACGGCATACACCATTTTCTACAATGCGCTTGACACTGTGAAGTCCAAGCTGCCCAACGAGGAGCTGGCCGCCCTCGACATCTGGAAAAAGGCTCTTGAGAACGTAACCCCTCAAGTAGAGGTAAAGTCGCGTCGCGTAGGCGGCGCCACCTTCCAGGTCCCCACCGAGATTCGCCCGGACCGCAAGGAATCAATATCAATGAAAAATCTTATCTCCTATGCCCGCAAGCGCGGCGGCAAGAGCATGAGCGACAAGCTCGCCGCTGAGATCGTAGACGCTTTTAACAACCAGGGCGGCGCCTTCAAGCGCAAGGAGGACATGCACAAGATGGCAGAGGCTAACCGCGCGTTCGCACACTTCCGCTTCTAACATTTCATCGATAGCAAATTCCAATCCAGATATACAACAATGGCTAAATCTGACGAATTACTCAAATACACTCGCAACATCGGCATCATGGCCCACATCGATGCCGGCAAGACCACCACATCGGAGCGTATCCTCTTCTACACCGGCCTGACCCACAAGATCGGCGAGGTGCATGACGGCGCCGCCACGATGGACTGGATGGAGCAGGAGCAGGAGCGCGGCATCACCATCACCTCCGCCGCCACCACCGCTTTCTGGAACTACAATGGCGAGAAATATAAGATAAACCTCATCGACACCCCCGGGCACGTTGACTTCACCGTGGAGGTAGAGCGCTCGCTGCGCATCCTCGACGGCGCTGTGGCCACGTTCTGCGCCGTAGGCGGCGTTGAACCCCAGTCTGAGACCGTATGGCGCCAGGCTGACAAATACAATGTTCCCCGCATCGGATACGTCAACAAGATGGACCGCTCGGGCGCAAACTTCTTCGAGGTAGTGCGCCAGGTGCGCGAAATCCTCGGCGCCAACCCTTGCCCCATCCAAATCCCCATCGGCGCTGAAGAGACCTTCAAGGGCTGCGTGGACTTGGTGCGCATGAAGGCGATCTTCTGGCACGACGAGACAATGGGCGCTGACTATTCAATCGAGGACATCCCCGCCAACCTCGTGGCTGAGGCCGAGGAATGGCGCGACAAGATGCTTGAGACCATCGCCGAATACGACGACGACCTCATGGCAAAATACTTTGACGATCCTTCAACCATCACCGAGGACGAAATCAAGAGCGCCATCCGCAAGGCAACGCTTAAGATGGACATCGTGCCGATGATTTGCGGCTCGTCGTTCAAGAACAAGGGCGTGCAGTGCCTTCTTGACGACGTATGCGCATATCTGCCCAGCCCGGTTGACGCCGGCGCCGTTGAGGGCCACCTCCCCGGCGACCCCGACGTGACCGAGACCCGCGAGCCCTCAAGCGATTCGCCCATGTGCGCCCTGGCGTTCAAGATCGCCACAGACCCGTATGTAGGCCGCCTTTGCTTCATCCGCGTATATTCAGGCGACGTTGAGGCCGGCAGCTACGTGCTCAACGCTCGCTCGGGCAAGAAGGAACGCATCTCGCGCCTCTTCCAAATGCACTCCAACAAGCAGAACCCCAAGGAGAAGATCGGCTGCGGCGACATCGGCGCAGGCGTAGGCTTCAAGGATATCCGCACAGGCGACACCCTTTGCGACGAAAACCATCCCATCGTGCTTGAGGCAATGGAATTCCCCGATCCCGTTATCGGCATCGCCGTTGAGCCCAAGACGCAGAAGGACCTCGACAAGCTCGGAGTTGGCCTGCAGAAGCTGGCTGAGGAAGACCCGACATTCCGCGTGCAGACCAACGAGGAGACCGGCCAAACCGTTATCTCCGGCATGGGCGAGCTTCACCTCGACATCATCATCGACCGCCTGCGCCGCGAATTCAAGGTAGAGTGCAACCAGGGACGTCCGCAAGTAACATACAAGGAAGCAATCACCAAACCCGTAGAGCTTCGCGAGGTATTCAAGAAGCAGACCGGCGGCCGCGGCAAGTTCGCCGACATCATCGTAAGGGTTGAGCCCGCTGACGACGATTTCGTGGGCAGCCTGCAGTTCATCGACGAGGTGAAGGGCGGCAACGTGCCTAAGGAATACATCCCCTCAGTGCAGAAGGGCTTCCAGCAGGCAATGCGCAACGGCGTGCTCGCCGGCTACCCTGTAGAGCGCCTGAAGGTAACGCTCCTCGACGGTTCGTTCCACCCCGTGGACTCTGACCAGCTTTCGTTCGAGCTCTGCGCCA
>JAMPBQ010000001.1:589160-693224 GCA_023666615.1 Clostridium sp.
GCTTGACCGATGAGCCCGCGCGGGCTCATCGGTCAAAGGCAGTAGCATGCGGAAGCTGCAGCCCGCCCCGTGGTTGTTCTTGGCGCGCAGCGTGCCTCCATACGCCTCCACTATGCTCTTGCACAGGTGCAGGCCAAGGCCGCTGGACCCCATCGGCGAGGGATATTTCATAGGGCTCTTGCCCTGATAGAACTTGTCGAACACCTTTTCCAAGTCGGCCTCATCCAAGCCGTCGCCGGTGTCCTTGACGCTGATGTAAAGCATGCGGCGCCCTTCATCGGCGCGCAGCTCGGCTGCGTAGATCGATATGACGCCACCGTCGGGCGTGTATTTCGACGCGTTGCTCAGGAAATTGTGCAAGAGCTTGCGCATGGCCTCCTTGTCGAAGCTTATTTCTCCCTCGCTTAGGTGGAAGTACGTCACGAGCTTGATGCCGCGGTTGTCGAGGAGAAGGCGGAAATATTGGGCCACTTCCTCCACAAAGGCGCGGAAATCGCCCTTGTCGCGGTGTATCTCCATCTTCCCGCTCTCTATTTTGCGGAAATCCATCAGCTGGTTCACGAGCGACATGAGGTATTGGGCGTTGCGCAAGGCCATGTGCAATAGATCCTGCGCCTTTGGGTTGTCGGTGAGCTTCATGGCATGCTCCAGCGGCCCGAGCACGAGGGTTATGGGCGTGCGGAACTCGTGGGTGAGGTTGGTGAAAAACGACAGCCTCTCCACGGTAAATTCCTGCACCTGGCGGGCCTGCTCCTCGATTCGCTGCTTCTGCATGGATATTTCGCGCGTGCGTTCCTCTATCTTTATGGCCAATTCGGTCTTTTGCCGCAGCAAGCTCCTCATCCTCAGCCGATACGCCGCCCATATGAGCGAAGACAGGATCAGGACAAGAAGCAGGATGAACCAAGGCGTATTGTAGAAGTAGGGGCTAACGTCTACGGGAAGTACCGAGGCCATGCCGTAGGGGCCATATTTCACCTTCAGGGAGTAGTGCCCGGGCGACAAATTGGTGTATGACACGTCATTGCGTCCCTCGGGAAGGACAATCCAATCCTTGTCGAACCCGTCGAGCATGTACTGGTACTGGTTGGCCGGGCCGGATGAAAAGTCGAGGGCGGAGAAGGTGACGGTGAAGGACCTGTTGCGCTCATGCAGCCTTACGCGTCCGGCCACACTGACGTCGGCATCGGCGTATGCCTCTGAATCAGAGCAGTTGTCGACGGATAGCGAGGTGAACACCACGGGCAGGGATGTGGCAGTGCGCCGATTTTCGGGCTTGACCGCCACCAGGCCGCCAAGGGCGCCGAAATACACACCGGAGTCATGAGACGACGAGGCGGCGTTCCAGTAAAACGAGTCCTCAGGGAGGCCGTTGGCCTTGAAATAGGTGTTGATGGAGCCGTCAAGCTTCGATATCGACGTCAGGCCCTTGGCCGTGGCGATCCATACGTTTCCGTCGGAAAAGCCCAGGCCCTTCACGGCGTTGTGGGAAAGGCCGCTTGTGGCCGGATAGTTTACAAAGGATTCCCGGCCGTCCTCCACCACGCGCCTGTACACTCCATGGCTGTCGCTGCCAATCCACAGCACGCCGTCGGGCGCAAGGGAAACACAGCTGATGTTCTCGTTCAGGCCGCCTTCGGGGGCGTCCAGCTTTTTGTCAAGGAACCTGAAATTCCAGGCATCGCCCTTCCTTGAGAGCAAGTCAATGTCATAAAGGCCCTTGTTGCATCCCATCCAAAGGTGGCCGTCGCAGTCTATCTCGGCGCCAAGCGGGCCGTAGGCGAATTCTGTGGAGTTGGCTATGGGCGAAATGGTGCGCCCGCTCTTGCAATCGTAGAAAAATATGCCTGGGTTGGCCCCAATCCAAATGCCATCGTTAATGTAATCATAGATTATCGAGCCTATGTTGTGCCGCCTATGCGAATCAAAGACGTCGATCACCATAAGCCGCTCCTTGGGGTTGTCGTGGCTCACCATGGCCACTCCCCCGCCCCAGGTGCCCAGCCAAAGATGGCCGCGGCTGTCCATGGCAATGGCGCTCACTGAATTGTGCGGCAAGGAATTGGAGGCGTCGGCCACTTTGGCCAGCACGGTATTGCCGCTCTGCAGCTGGTAGAGGCCGCCCTCGACGCACCCCACCCACACCGTGCCCATGGGGTCGGTGTAGACGGCGTTGACGGGGTGGCCCGTGGGAAAGAAATCGCAGTCTATGCCTTTAGGCGTCAGAAGGTTCACGCCGCCCGATTCGGTGCCTATCCAAAGGTTTTGCCCTTCGGCCAGCATGCAATTTATGAATGGGCTGTTGAGGCCGCCTTCTTCCTGCGCCACGCGCGAGAAGTCGTCAGTGAGGGCGTTATAGATGTTGTAACCACACAAAGTGGAGGCTATCAGCCTGTTGTCGGGGGCTATCGCAAGGTCGGTAACGAAATTCTGCGAAAGGGTGGACTCGTCATTCTCAACGCTCCTGTACAGCTTGCTGCGCCGCGAGGCGGTGTTGTAGCGCACGAGGCCCTCGGATGTTGAAATCCACACATCCTCTGAGCGCTCAAGCATTTGGCTCACCACGGCGCCCGGCGGAATGCCCGCTTCCTGCTCCTCAGCGCTGATTTTTGCGGCGAGGCCTTCCTGCGGCGTAGCCGACAGGGCGTAAATCTTGCCATTGAAGGATGTCCACACCTTTTGCCCCACTTGCCTGAATATGATGTAGTCATGGGGCCGTTTGGTGTCAAGCGCGCCGTTCCCGCACAGATTTCCGCCGGCATCGAACTGCAGGCAGCGTATGATTCCGCTATGGCATAGCCATATATTGCCGCCGGCGTCGGCGTAGACCGAAGTTATCTCTTTTTCAGCCAAGTCGGCCAGCGACGGGGAAAGGCAGCCAAGCTCAATGGGGCGCATGCGGTTGAGGTCGATCGCGGCAAGGCCGTTGGAGGTGGCCACCCAAAGCCTGCGGTGGATATCCTCCGCCACGTTATGCACGAAATCACAGGGAATGCGCCTGGAGGAGGACGCTTCGGAGAATGTGAGCATCGAATGCCCGTCATACCTCACAAGGCCGCCGCCCCCAAGGGATAGCCATACGAATCCGCGGGAATCCCTGTATATGTCGTCAATGAAGTTTCTCCCCAATCCGTCGTCGATGGTGATGTGCCTCATGCTGAACGAGGCCGGAAATTCCGCCCGCGCTGAAATGGCCGAGATAACGGCCAGGCACAGGCATGCCGCCAGCTTCGCCAGCGAAGCAGGAAGAATTTCGATGATATGGCCTAATCTATTCATGGCGTTTAGGATTGCGGATATTAGGAGGGATTCGCTCCAATCTGAAATATTGTGTGGCGAATTTAGTGAAAATATCTTGAAGGAATGCAAAATAATGCGCTAAATTTTAGAGCGTCCACCTTTTTTCGCAATATCTTCACCTTACGCGAGGGGGAAAAATAATAATTTTACGCTGCAAAATTTTTCAACGTTTCAAGCCATGATAAAACTCCCTACCCTATTGCTTGCGGGATTTGCGGCGGCATGCGCCGCCTTCGCGTCCGAGCCATACGTCCCGACGCATGAAGAAAATCCCTGGCCCGACGATTATTCTGACGTAGCTTTCCCCGACAGCATGCGCGCTTGGGGCACCTATAACGTGCATGATCCCGCCGGCCGGAAAGTGGGCGATTTCTATTATATGTACTCCACCGACGCCATATATTTCCAGCGCCGGCAGCGTCCGCAGGAAAGGCGTGAGCGCCCGAAGATGGGATTCCTCCAGATGCGCCGCTCTGCCGACCTAGTGAATTGGGAATTTTTGGGCTGGGCGTTTGACTCTATCCCGCAGGAGGGCGCAAAGTGGGTGGCCGACAACAATAACGGCCGAGGCCCCGGCAATATTTGGGCGCCTTATATGATTCCCGCCCCCGATGGAAAGACTTTCCGCCTATATTACTGCCTATCAGCCTTTGGCAGAAAGACATCCGCCATATCCTTGGCCGAGGCCCCATCCCCCGAAGGCCCGTGGACGCACAAGGGCATAGTGGTGCGCACCAACAACGATACGCCTATGAACGCCATTGACCCCTCTGTGGCCGTCGACCCCGAAGGCCGCCAATGGATGCACTATGGCTCCTATTTCGAAGGTCTGTACTGCGTGGAGCTTGACCCCGCCACCGGCCTCGCGAAGGCTGAGGGGGATTTGGGCCATCTTGTGGCAAGGCGAGCGAATTACCGCCGCGGCAACCTTGAAGGGCCTGAAATTATCAATGTGCCCGAGCAGGGAAGGTACTATTATTTCGGATCGTACGACGATTTGGCAAACACATACAATGTGCGCGCGGCTCGCGGAAATGCGGCTGAAGGCCCGTTCATCGACTTCTTCGGCAAGGAAATAGCCGACACAACCAATAATTTCCCAATCCTTACCGCACCCTATCAATTTGAAGGCCATATAGGCTGGGGCGGCACCGGTCATTGCGGAGTGATGGCTGACGGCGCCGGCCGCTATTTTATGGCCCACCAAGGGCGCCTCGCCCCCGGCTACGGCATGATGGACTTGCACCTGCGCGAGATATTCTTTACCCCTGACGGATGGCCGGTGGTTTCGCCGGAAAGGTACGCGGGCACCCCGGCGCGCAAGTTTTCAGACGAGGACTTGGCCGGGCAGTGGGAAATCATAAGGATTCAAGAGCCCAACGACCAGCGAGAAGTGAAAGCCGAATGGAAGGAAGGCGACCCGCTCAGGGGCTCGCTCAACAAGTCAACGCTGATCACCTTCAAGCCACAGGGCGCCACCGACGGCCAATGGGAATGGAAATTCGATGCCGACAGCCAGCTTCTCAGCCTTAAATCGCCTTCCGAGGAAATCTCGGGCATTATCGTTCACCACGGCCACGACTGGGAGCTGCAGCAGCGCACCATCCTCGCAACCGGACTCGACGCCCGCGGCCGCAGCGTATGGCTAAAGCGCGTAAAATAATTTCGTTACCTCGCCATCTCGATATAACGATATGACGATATGACGATATATCGATATATCGATATATCGATATATCGAAATCCTTAAATACAAGCAAATCAATCTCAAAACATATCCCTTATGAAAAAATTCTTGCTTTTGGACGCTGTCTCCGCCTTGGCCGCTACGGCATTTGCCGCCAGCCCGGTGACTATCACCCTCAACGTCAACGATGAATCGCCCATCATCCAAAAGGAAATCTACGGCCAATTCGCCGAGCACCTCGGCACATGCATCTATGGCGGCATTTGGGTTGGCCCCGACAGCGACATCCCAAACACCAACGGCTACCGCAATGATGTTCTGCAGGCCTTCCGCGAGCTCAAGGTGCCCGTGCTCCGCTGGCCCGGCGGATGCTTCGCCGACGAATACCACTGGATGGACGGCATCGGCCCGCGCGAAAATCGCCCGCGAATGGTAAACAACAACTGGGGCGGCACGGTTGAGGACAACAGCTTCGGCACGCATGAGTTCTTCAACCTCTGCGAGATGCTGGACTGCGAGCCATACCTCAGCGGAAACGTGGGAAGCGGCACTGTAGAGGAACTCGCCAAATGGGTGGAATACATCACCGCGGCAGACGGCCCTATGGCTAAGCTGCGCGCCGAAAACGGCCGCAAGGAGCCCTGGCATCTGAAATACCTCGGCGTAGGCAACGAAAGCTGGGGATGCGGAGGCAATTTCACGCCGGAATACTACGCCAACGTTTATCGCCGCTATCAGACATATTGCCGCAATTTCAACGGCAATCACCTTTACAAAATCGCCTCTGGAGCAAGCGACTACGACTATAACTGGACGGAGGTGATGATGAAAAACGCCGGCCGATACATGGACGGCATATCCCTGCACTACTATACCGTGACCACCTGGAGCGGAAGCAAGGGAGCCGCCACGAAATTCGACAATGACGATTACTATTGGACGCTCGGAAAGTGCCTTGAGATCGAGGACGTCATCAAAAAGCACGTGGATATTATGGACCGCTACGACCGCCGCGGCAACATCGGCCTTCTCGTTGACGAATGGGGCACTTGGTGGGACGAAGAGCCTGGCACAATCCGCGGCCACCTCTACCAGCAGAACACTATGCGCGACGCTATGGTAGCCGCCCTTTCGCTCAACGTTTTCCACAATTACACGCGCCGCGTGAAGATGACCAACATCGCGCAGATCGCCAACGTGCTGCAGTCGATGGTGCTCACAAAGGGAGACCAAATGGTGCTCACGCCCACCTACTACGTGTTTAAAATGTACGTGCCCCACCAGGACGCCAAGCTAGTGCCTCTGGACGTCAACACCGCCTACCGCAAAGTGGACGGCGGCCGCCTGGTGCCTAACGTAAGCGCCACGGCCTCAGTAAAGGATGGCGTCTACACTATTTCGCTCACAAACGTTGACCTCAACGAAACGCAGCCAATCGAGATAGCCCTGCCCGCCGGATTGAAGAACGCAAAGGCCACAGGCGAAATCCTCACATGCGCCAACATCGCTGATTACAATGACTTCGGCCAACCTGAAAAGGTAAGCCTCAAGCCCTTCACCGGAGCAAAAATCTCCAACGGAAAGCTCACTCTCACAATGCCCGCCAAGTCAATAATCACCCTCTCCGTAAAATAACCCATATCAATAAATAAAACAAATGGCCCGCAATTTTGCGGGCCATTTGTTTTATTCCTATCAATTTTATAATTGACTGATACTCAATGTATGGATGCGCACTGATGCATCCCTGTCCATCTTTACTTCTTCTTAGCCTCAATCCATTGGCGGGCATTTACAAACGCCTTGAACCAAGGGGTGACGTCGTCGTTGCGGCGAGCGCGCGGATAATATGCGCACTGCCAAGGCAATAGGCTGCGCTCGGGATGCGGCATGATCGCCACGTGGCGGCCGTCGGCCGACGCGATGCCGGCCACAGCGCCGACCGACCCGTTGGGGTTGCCGGGATACTGCTTGTAGCTGTAGCGAGCTATCACATTGTACTTGTCAAGGCCTTCTGGCAGAATGAAGCGTCCTTCGCCGTGGGCCACCCACACGCCTGTGCGCGTGCCGGAAAGGTTGCCGAACATCACCGACTTATTTTCCGGAATGGCAACACCCACAAATTCAGACTCAAACTTATGCGAAATGTTGTGGTCCATGCGCGCGGGCTTCTCATGCTCGGGATTTATCAGCCCAAGGGCAATCATCAGCTGGCAGCCGTTGCATACTCCAAGACTGAGGGTATCCTCTCGCTTATAGAAGTTTTCAAGAGCGCGCTTGGCGTTTTCGTTCCACACGAATCCGCTTGCCCAGCCCTTGGCCGAGCCCAAAACGTCGCTGTTGGAGAATCCTCCGCAGAACACTATCATATTCACATCCTCCAGAGTGGCGCGGCCGCTCATCAAGTCGGTCATATGCACGTCCACCACGTCGAATCCGGCCAGATACAACGAGTATGCCATTTCTCGGTCGCTGTTCACACCCTTTTCGCGGATGATAGCCGCGCGCGGACGCTCGGCGGCGCCACTGCCCGCTCTCTTCTCGCCCTCCGGCGCATAGGCCGAAAGCTTGCCGCTGAAATCAGCGCGGAAAGCATAGCGTATTGGCTGCTGCTTATAGTTGTTGAATCGCATTGCGGCGCACTTTTCTCCGCTCTGCAGGCAATCCAGCATATAAGAGGGCTCGTACCATACATCGCGCAGATAGTCAATGCCGAAGAGATGCTCGGCCTCGCCGTGGGTGACCATAACCACACGCTCGCTTTGCGGGCATCCCACGGGGAAATACTTCACGCCGGCCTGATCTAGCACTTTCTCTACGTCCGCCTTCTGCCGGTCGTCTACTTGGATCACAATTGCCGGATTTTCAGCGAACAGAATCTTCACGAGGTCTTCCTCACCGTACATCTTGAAGCCATCGGTGTACACCTTAAGGCCGCCGTTGACATTGCCGAAGGTCATTTCCAAAAGCGTGGTGATCAATCCGCCTGCGCTGACATCGTGCATGGCTAGGAGCTTGCGCCCTTTCACCAGCTGCTGCACGGCCGCGAACGCCGCCTTGAACTTCTCGGCGTCCTTCACCGTGGGCACCTCGTCGCCAAGCCGATTGAGGGTCTGCGCCAAGGCGCTGCCGCCAAGCTTCAGGGCGTCGGAGGAGAAATCTATGTAGTACATCTGTGAGCTGAGGCTGTTTTTTAGCACGGGGGAGAGAGTGCGGCGCACATATGACACCTCGCCCGCGGCGGATATAATCACCGTGCCGGGGGCATAAACCTTCTCGTCGCCGTATTTTTGGGTCATTGATAGGGAATCCTTGCCCGTGGGGATATTGATGCCCAATTCAATGGCAAAGTCGCTGCAGGCCTTCACCGCGCGGTAAAGGGCGGCGTCCTCGCCTTTGTTTTTGCACGGCCACATCCAGTTGGCGCTGAGCGATACGCTCTTAAGTCCCTTCTTGAGGTTGGCTCCGGCGATATTGGTAAGCGCCTCGGCTATGGCTAGCACCGAACCTGCGGCTGAATCCACCAGGGCGGCCTGCGGAGCATGGCCGATTGACGTGGCTATGCCGGCCTTGCCCTCATAATCAAGGGCCACAACGCCGCAATCACTGAGCGGCAGCTGTATTTCGCCCTGGCACTGCTGGCGCGCAATGCGCCCGGTAACGGAGCGGTCCACCTTATTTGTGAGCCAGTCCTTGCATGCCACGGCCTCAAGCGAGAGCACGTCGCGCACGTATTGGTCAAGCTTTCCGGGGTCTGTGTCAACCGGCTTGTATGATACCTCAACAGTCTCATCCTCCATCACGGTCTTGGGCGAATTTCCGAACATGTCCGACATGGCCAGGTCAATGGGCTTAACGCCATCAGCCTGTTCAAACACAAAGCGGTGATCGTCAGTAGTCTCGCCCACTACGTACATCGGAGCGCGCTCACGCTGTGCTATACGCTCAATGTATGGAATGTCCTCAGCGTTCACCACCATGCCCATGCGCTCCTGGCTTTCGTTTCCGATAATCTCCTTGGCGGAAAGCGTAGGGTCGCCTATTGGCAGGGAGGCCATGTCGATGTGGCCGCCCGTGGCCTCAACGAGCTCGGAAAGGGCGTTGAGGTGGCCGCCTGCGCCGTGGTCATGGATTGATATTATTGGATTGTCGCCGCCTTCAGCCAAGGCGCGGATCACGTTGCTGACGCGCTTCTGCATCTCGGGGTTGGCGCGCTGCACGGCGTTGAGCTCGATTGCGTTGGCGTACTGCCCTGTCTCTACAGAAGAAACAGCGCCGCCGCCCATGCCGATGCGGTAATTGTCGCCGCCCAGGAGCACCACCTTGCGGCCTGCCTCGGGCACGCCCTTTATGGCGTCCTTGGCTGCGGCGTAGCCAACGCCGCCGGCCAGCATAATCACCTTGTCATAGGCATACAGCTTGCCGTTTTCATCATGCTCAAAGGTAAGCAGAGAACCGCAAATCAGCGGCTGGCCAAACTTATTGCCAAAGTCGCTGGCTCCGTTGCTGGCCTTAATCAATATTTCCGCCGGAGTTTGGTAGAGCCAAACGCGCGGGTTTGTGATCAATTCCCAGCGATGCTCAGGCGACAAGCGCGGATACGAAGTCATATACACAGCCGTGCCTGCCAATGGCAGGGAAGCTTTGCCGCCGCCGAGGCGGTCGCGTATTTCGCCGCCGCTGCCGGTGGCCGCTCCGTTGAATGGCTCAACGGTGGTGGGGAAATTATGCGTCTCAGCCTTGAGCGATATCACAGTGGAAAGGGGCTTTTCGGCGAAAATGGATGGCTCGTCAGCCTTCTCCGGGGCGAATTGGGTTATTTTCGGCCCTTTCACGAAAGCCACATTGTCCTTGTAGGCAGAAACAAGGCCATTTGGATTCTCTTTCGATGTCTTCTTGATTAGGCTGAAAAGCGACGCCGGCTTCTCCTCTCCGTCTATAATGAACGTCCCGCCGAAAATCTTATGGCGGCAATGCTCTGAATTGACCTGCGAAAAGCCAAACACCTCGCTGTCGGTGAGCGGCCGGCCAAGCTTCTTGGACAAATCGCGCAGATATGCCTCCTCTTCGGGGCTAAGCGCCAGGCCCTCAGCCTTGTTGTACTCGCTTATATCTTCAATGTACACGATTTCATCAGGACGGCGGCTGATATTGAAAACGTTGGCGTCAAGGCCGTTGTAGACGCGCTGCAGCATCTTGTCGAATACAGGGGCGTCAGAATCGGCGTGCATGAACTCTTCGATGCGAAGGATTCCCTCCATGCCCATGTTTTGGGTGATTTCTACGGCATTGGTGCTCCAGGGGGTAATCATCTCCTTTCGCGGGCCAACAAATACGCCCTTCACCTGCTTTGACGACAATGGAGAGGCCCCATCGAAAAGCCATGTGAGCTTTTCCTTATCCAAATCCGCAAGAGCTGCCTGGCTCTCAACGGCATAGATTTTTGATGTGCCTTTCTTGAAGAATGTGATCATATTTTGTAATTCTTAATTCATAATTCTTAATTCATAATCCCTTTATCCGTCCTTTTTGGCGGTTGCCTAAAAGGACATTACCAAAAGGCAAGGGGGTCCCACGACTCCCAGTCGGAGGCCAAAGGCTTTTCGGCGAGGCGGCGCTTGAAATTGGCCACTATGGCCATCACTCCCACAAATTCCAGGCGATGGGCCACAGAGCTGTATTGGGTGGCGTCTATATTCTTCTGTATGAAATCGCAAAGGGCCGCGGCCTTTGTTATTTCTCCTGTCTTGACCATGGATATCAAGTGTATGGCCAAAACGGATGGAAAATCCATTTCATTGGCCTGCAGCCCTTTGATGTATTGGTCAAGGTATTCCACAGCCTTTTTGAAATTCTTTGCGATGAATTCGTCCTCAATCGCGAAAATCGAGGGTATCTTTTCCCCGGCGTTGCGCTCATAGCACGCCAGGGCCTTTTTGGCCAAGTCGGTGAATCCCTGCATTGACAGCTGCTGCGCCCATGACGCCCACATCACCTGCGTGTTGTCATCATTGAGCTTATAATAGCGGTCAAAGAGTTCGTCGGCGTTGCCCGCTCCATATGCCAGCAAGTCGGGGATCAGCTCAAGCTCGGGCGCGCCATTGTCTATGGCGTCAATTATTGCCTGGCGCGATTTTTCGGGCATGTTTTCCGCGAAATAAACCGATGCCGAATATCTGGCAATGTCGATATTCCCCGGATCCAGGGCGGTGGCCTTTTTCAGCAAAGGAAGCACCTCGTCAAGAGGCTTTTCCATTGCGTACAGTATGCGCGCTTTGGCCAAAAGCGACAATGGGGCGTCGGGATTGATGGCCAAGGAGTAATCTACGGCTGAAAGAGCCTTTTCGCCCTCATTAATCTCAAAATACTGCCGAGCAAGCGACATCCAAAAATACGAATTGAATGGCTCTGACTGGGTCAAGCCCTCAAGAAGCTCGATGGCGAAGGCATTGTCATGGTGCGTGTCGGCGGCAATGGCCACTTCATATGGGAGCACGTTGGCGTTATCGCATTTCCGCATGAGCATCTTCATATTGTCCTTGAGCCATTGCAGCTGCCCCAGGGAAGACGCTAGATCCACAAACTGAATTATTTCCTCATCTGAGAGATGGTCATATCTGGCTATCAAGCCGTCCAAGGCGCTCTTTGCCTCTTCGCCTTCCGGCATCAACTCCTTCACCCTCAAAATGTCAATAATCATATTGCCGGCGTCGGGGTTGTCGGAAAGGAAGGCCGCGCGGGCCTCATCTGAATATTGGGAATAGAAAATGCCCCTGCGTTCCTGGAAAAATTCGCTGTCGGGATAGAAGCGCGCCAGGCACATCATAGCCTCCATCCGGAGATAATCGTTCTGGATGTCTCCGGCAAAGTCGAAAACATCCAGAAGAAAATCCTCGTCGAAGAATCTTTCTGATATGGGCTTGCCAAGCTGCTCGCGGAATTTGGCGAGCACCTCGTCGCGATTGTCTACGTATTCCTCGTCGTCGTCCATGCGTTATTTTTTCTGCTCTTTTTCCCAGCTGTCCTTCAGCGCGATGGTGCGGTTGAACACCAGATGCTCGGGCGTGGAGCTGTAGTCAGGAGTGAAATATCCGATGCGCTGGAACTGCAGCTTGGCGCCCTGCTTGGCTATTTCGGCTGCGTAGGGCTCAATCTTGATGCCCTTCACCACCTTTAGCGAATCGGGGTTGAGCATGTCGCGGAAGTCGCGGTCGGGCTCAGCGGCGGGATTCTCCACGCTGAAGAGGCGGTCGTACATCCTTGCCTCGGCGTCAACGGCGTCCTTGGCCGATACCCAGTGGAGGGTGCCCTTAACCTTGCGGTTGGCGCCCGGCAGCCCGCTGCGCGTCTCGGGATCATAGGTGCAGCGCAGCTCAGTGATGTTGCCTTCGGCATCCTTCACCACTTCCTCGCACTTTATGATGTAAGCGCCCTTCAGGCGCACCTCGCCCCCGGGGGCCAGGCGGAAGAATTTCTTTGGAGGATTCTCCATAAAGTCCTCGTGCTCGATGTAAATCTCGCGGCTGAATGGCATTTGGTGAACGCCTGCGTTTGGATCCTCGGGATTGTTCTCCATCTCCACCATCTCGGTCTTGCCTTCAGGATAGTTGGTGATTACGAGCTTCACGGGGTTGATTACGCCCATCACACGCGTGGCTATTCGGTTGAGGTCGTCGCGCACGGCATGCTCCAGAAGGCTGATGCTGTTCAGGGCCTCGTATTTGGTGTAGCCAATGGTGTCGATGAAGTTGCGGATGCTCTGCGGAGTGAAGCCGCGGCGGCGCATGCCGGAGATGGTGGGCATGCGGGGGTCGTCCCAGCCGTCGACCAGGCCTTCCTTGACGAGCTGCAGGAGCTTGCGCTTGCTCATCACGGTATAGGTGAGGTTCAGGCGGTTGAACTCAATCTGCCTGGGGCAATATGTCTCGTCGGCGAGCTCCTTCACGAAATATTCGTAAAGCGGGCGATGCACCACAAACTCAAGCGTGCAGATTGAGTGCGTCACACCCTCAAAGTAGTCGCTCTGGCCATGCGCGAAGTCATACATTGGGTACACCTTCCATGTGGTGCCGGTGCGGTGGTGGGGATGCTTGATGATACGGTACATGATCGGATCGCGGAAGTGCATGTTTGGCGAAGACATATCTATCTTTGCGCGCAACACGCGCGAACCTTCTTCAAACTCTCCGGCGTTCATGCGCAGGAAAAGGTCGAGATTCTCCTCCACTGAGCGGTTGCGGTAAGGGCTCTCTTTGCCCGGAGTAGAAGGATTTCCCTTCTGCTCAGCGATTTGCTCGGAGGTCTGGTCGTCGACGTAAGCCTTTCCCTCCTTAATCAGGCGCACGGCCAAGTCAAAGAGCTTGGGAAAGTAATCTGACGCGTAATATAGGCGGTCGCCCCAATCGAAGCCCAGCCAATGGATATCCTCCATAATGGATTCAACGTACTCCACGTCTTCCTTTACGGGATTAGTGTCATCAAATCGCAGGTTGCATGTGCCGCCGAACTTTGCGGCGACGCCAAAGTCCATGCAGATGGCCTTAGCGTGGCCAATGTGCAGGTAGCCGTTTGGCTCTGGCGGGAAGCGAGTGTTGAGCCTTCCGCCGTTCTTTCCCTCTTGGAGGTCCTTTAGCACTAATTCTTCGACAAAGTTAAGGCCCTTAGCCTCCTCTGCTGCCGCTGATTCGATCTTTTCAGCCATAATATTCTAAAAAATTTGAATTAATCGCAAAATTAGCCAATTTCCGCCAAATACGCAAACAATTTTCCCCAAAAATTTCATGACATCCTCAATCTATCGTGTAGTTCATTTTCTTTGAGCGGTCGATTTTTGATTGGGGAGCCCTTATGCCTTTGATGGCCAGGACAGAGAGTTGCTTTGCGAGGGCGTGGCGGCGCCAGTAGGAATTGAACGTGTCTTTTGACAAGTCAAAGTCCGGCTTGTAGGCGCTTTGGTTTGAAACATAGCAATATGTAATGTTTTCCACCACTCGATTGATCTCCGACCTATTTTCGTCCACCTCATGCAGATTTTCGGCGGTTGGCAGCATGCTTGTAATGCCCCTCCTCTCGCACTCCTCCTTAAGCGGCACAATCACAGAATCATATTCCGCGATGATGCCATCAAGGCTAAAATCGACATAAGCCGTATCGCCCAAGCGTTGTATCGGCCTGACTTGCAACACGTCGATAAGAGCGTCGCCAAATAATTTGAAAACTTCAGACAGCTCTCTGAAATTCAAATTGTTCATTGTATAATTCACCCTAAGGGAGAATGACGGCATCTCTTTTTGCAAGCGAGCCACGTCGGCTATAAGCCTCTGCAGGTTGGCGAATTTCGCCCCCTGCATCAGGTATTCGTATGTCTCCGCGGTGGTGCCATGCAGAGAAAGGGTGATTCCGTCCAAACCCGCATCAACCAGCGCCTTCAACTCCTCATATCCAAGAAGCTGGCCATTCGTTGTGATTTCAATGTATGGCATGCCGGCCTTCTTGCCTCTTTCCACAATCTCCTTAAGATGCGGATATACCGTTGGCTCGGCGCCGCAGCCAATTTGCAGCTTCAAGGGCGGCCGAAAAACGCCTTTTCAATTTCTCCGAGCCGCTCCGCGCTCATAGGAATGCCGGCCTTGGGCCTATTGGAGCTGTCGCTGAAATAGCACATGCGGCATCTAATGTTGCAGGCAAGCACCGGATCAAGGTATACGCCTATGTAGCGCCTGCCCGACAAATGCGCGGACAACAGAGCCAAAACCTTCAACCGAGGGCTCTTTATTTTGGAAAAGATTTTGAATAGCCGGTAAAATGATTTGCTGTTTGACATGGGAGGAAATTGGTGTAGCTTTATTGTGGCAAAGGTAGCTCATAATTGTCAATTGTCTCAGGCCTTGAATTTTCAACACCAAACAGCGGAGATGTAGATAAGTGGGGCAAAAATGTAGATAAGTCGGCAAAAATGTAGATAACTTTTTCTGAATGTAGATAATTATCTACATTTGTTGATAACTTTGCCCCCAAAGTTTACGCATACATTTGGGCAGGAAAAAAATTTGGAGTAATTTTGCAACGTGAATTCCTTGATAAGGCATATTGAATACTTGATGTCGCGCAACGACTGCGTGATCATCCCCGGCATCGGAGCCGTGCTGGCGCGCTACCAAAGCGCCCGCATCGACTGTGACACCTTGTCCATTATGCCTCCTACCAGGGTCTTCGCCTTCAATCCAATGCTTAAGGACTCCGATGGCCACTTGGCTTGCTCGATAGCCAAGGCCGAGGGCATTAGCTACGACGCCGCATGCTCAATCGTGGATTCCTGCGCCGAGGCGATGCTGCGCCAGCTGCATTCGCAAGGCGAAGTGGCCATTGGCCGCCTGGGCATCCTCAAATTCACCGACGCCTCAGCGTCTCCCGAGTTCTGCGCGTTCGTTTCCCCAATGTCAAGCTCCGCCACCGGCGGCCTGCCGGAAATAAGCTTCCAGGAGATGCCCACGGCGCAGGCGGCATCAGCGCCATTGGCGCCGATAGCGCGTCCATACTCGCCCATTGGCAGATTCACAAGGGTTGCCGCCTCGGTGGCGCTTTTGATTGGCATTTGCTTCGTGGCGTCAACCCCGATATCGGTGGACAGCGCGGCCCTCGCATCGCTTTCGCCCTCAGTGCAGCGCATGCCCGCTGAAGAGCTCCTGCCCAGCGGCGGACCGGAACTGCCATGCGCCGAAGAAGAGGCTTCCCAGCCGTCAGAATTGATTATAATAGGCAGCGCTGAATCCATAATAGAGATAGACGAACCCGCGCAAACGCAAAGGGCTCCAAAGTACCTCGTGATTGTCGGCTCGTTCACATCCGCCGCTGAAGCCCAAAAATTCATTTCCCTCAACGACCCCTCTTGGCAGATCATAGAAGCCGACGGCCGCATACGCGTATACTCCGAAGGCTTCGACAACCAATCGGAGGCCTACAAGGCCGTGCGCCAAAACCGTGAAAAATATTCAGGCGCATGGGTGTACACAAATCGCGCGGTTTAGGCCCCGCCAGGTTTTTTGCCATAGGCTGCGGCTTAGCATGCGGGCGCGGAGGAAATGCATCAGTAAAGATATTTCACATGGACAAGAATCTAAACCAGCTCCTTTTTGAGCGCCACAGCATCCGCAAATACACAGGCGAGGACATATCTCCCGAAGCCACAAAGCAAATCCTTGAGGCCGGCCTATTGGCTCCATCATCCAAAAGCTCGCGCCCATGGCAATTCGTTGTGGTGGAGGACAAGGACAAGCTGCAGGCCTTGGCTGGATGCAAGCCTTTTGGCTCAAAGCCATTGGTGGGAGCGTCGCTGGCAATAGCCATTTGCGCCGACCCCGAAAAGAGTGACGTATGGATTGAAGATTGCGCAGTGGCGGCGGCCATGATGCATCTGCAGGCCGCGGCGCTTGGAGTAGGTTCATGCTGGATACAGCTGCGATGCCGCGACAATGCCGAGAACGAGCCAGCCCAAAACACCGCAAAAGAAATCCTGGGCATTCCCGATGCCATGCAGGTGCCCATAATCCTGTCGCTTGGCATCAGCGCCGAGCAGCGCAAGCCGGTTGACCCCGAAAAGCTAATGTGGGAAAAAGTGCATATAGGCGGATGGACCACAGGGCAAGAATAACATATATCGGAGCGGGCAATGTGGCCTGGAGCTTGGCTCCGGCCCTTGACGCCGTGGCCGATGTCACGCAAGTGTACTCCCCCACCCTTGATCACGCGGAGGCCCTAGCCCGAAGATTGAAAAATTGCCGTCCTATCGATTCATTGTCCGCAATTTCCCCTGACGCTGACTTCTGCATAATTTCCGTAAAGGACGATGCCGTGGCCGAGGTGGCCAAAGCCATGCCAAAAATTAAAGGCATAGTGGCGCATACGTCTGGCAGCGTACCCGCACATGCAATATCCGAGGCGTCAAACTTGTTTGGCGTGTTCTATCCGCTGCAGACCTTTTCAAAAGCGGATGCCGTAGACGTTAGCCAAGTGCCGTTTTTCATTGAAGGCAACAGCCCCGAGGCGTTTCAAGCCCTATCCTCGCTTGCGCGGCAAATCAGCGCGCGAGTGTACGAGGCCGATTCCGCAAAGCGCGCCACCTTGCACCTTGCGGCCGTATTCGCATGCAACTTCGCCAACAACCTTTGGGGCATCTCCGCAGACATTCTCGCAAAAGACGGCTATGGCCTGGATGTGCTCAAGCCCCTGCTCGAGGCCACTCTTACCAAGGCCATGCGCATGCACCCCTACCAAGCGCAGACCGGCCCGGCAGCCCGAGGCGACGAAAACGTCATGGCAAAGCATCGCTCCATGCTATCGGGCCTTGACCTTTCAATATATGAAACTCTCTCTCAATCAATAGCCAACCACATAAGCAAATGAGCAGAATAGACTATGACCTGAATGCCCTGCGCGGCGTGGCCTTCGATGTCGACGGCGTTCTTTCCCCATCAACCATACCTATGGATGACAAGGGCGTGCCCCAGCGCATGGTCAACATAAAGGACGGCTACGCCCTGCAGCTTGCCCGCAAGATGGGAATTGAAATAGCCATAATCACCGGCGCGAACACGCAGTCGATCGCAGCCAGATATAATGCCTTGGGCATAACCGACATATATCTCAAGGCGGGCGACAAGCTGCCGGTGCTCGAGGAATGGATGCGCCGCCGAGGGCTCACCGCGCATGAAGTGGCATATGTGGGCGATGACATTCCCGACATGCTGCCGATGCAGAGCGTAGGGCTGCCCGTGGCTCCGGCCGACGCCTCGCCCGACATTAAAGCGATAGCATGCTTCATCACCAAGGCCAACGGCGGCTACGGAGTGGCCCGCGAGCTCCTTGAAGAGATGCTCAAGGCTAGAGGCGTATGGCTCACCAGCGACGATGCCTTTGGCTGGTAATACACTGAAATTTATACAATCATGATTGACTTAGGCGAGCTTAACCCCACAAAAGCCCATATCCTGCTGGCCAGCAATTCTCCCAGACGCCGTGAACTTCTGGGCATGATTTCGTCCAACTTCAGCATTCCCAAGATGCATGAGGTGGATGAAAAATATCCCGCAGACATGGAGGCCGCCGATGTGCCGGAATACCTGTCAAAGCTTAAATCCGACGCCTATCTTCCGCTCCTGAAGCCAGGGCAAATTCTTCTCACGGCGGACACCGGCGTAATCGTGCCAAAAGCGACGCGGGCCATAATGCTTGGCAAGCCAAAGGACGAGGACAATGCCGTGGAGATGCTTATGGAGCTAAGCGGAAGGGAGCATTTGGTGGTTACCGGCGTCACGCTGGCCTCCGCCGCCAAGACGATATCCTTCTCTGAGACAACGAAGGTGCTTTTCGCCGAGCTGGATCCAAAGCGGGCCAGGCTCTACTCGCAAATGTTCCGCCCATTTGACAAGGCCGGGGCCTACGGCATACAGGAATGGATTGGCGCGGCGTCAATCCGCAGGATTGAAGGCAGCTTCTACAACGTAATGGGCCTGCCCGTGCATCAAGTGTACCGCAGGCTGCTTGATTTCCCATATTGACCATGGCACAAAAGTTCATAATAACCAACACCGGGCATTTCCGCTTTGGCAACGTACGCCTCCACCGCGACCTTCTCCTGCCGGGAGAAGAATGCCTTGGCGGCGGATTTTATGAATTCAGCTACGCCAGCGCTTCAATGCTCCTTTGGGGCAAATCCTATGACTTTGGGCGCCCCGCCTTCTCCCTTCTCGACAAGCTTATTGTCCCCTCAGCCCTCTCCACGCTTTCAATTACTTACGAAGAAATACCCCTGCAAGACTTTATCCCTCTAAAATTTGAATGACACAGCCCGCATGAAAGAGAACAAAGCCCCAAAGGGAAGCCCGGCCGCGCATCTGCAAAAGCAGCAGATGCTCCTGCGCATGGAATACCTCTATGAAAAAGAGGAATTTCAGCGGCAGACTGAGGCCATGGGGGTAATGCGGAAAGTGAAAAGGGGAATGGCTTGGTTCCCCGTGCGCACAGGGCGTTCCTACTACAATTCGCTCAACCAGCTTGTGCTGGAAGTGACGCGCGATTCAGACACCGATATCGAGCACGGCTTTGAGTTTTCGCGCCCAATATGCTTTTTCAGGCAAAACGCCGACGGGACTCTTGCATATTACAACTTCACCGCCACCGTAAGCTATGCCGACGACCAGCGCATGGTGGCCGTTATGCCCGGCGCGGGAGCCATAGCCAATCTGCAAGGCGCGGACATGCTGGGAGTGCAACTTTATTTCGATGAAACAAGCTACCAGGCCATGTTTGAGGCTCTGAGCGCCACGGCCAGCGCCAAAGGCAATAGGCTGGCCGAGCTGCGCGACCTTATGCTTGGCGGCGCCAAGGCCCGATTCCGAGAATTTCCGGGCATAAGCATGCATTGGCTTAATAAATCGCAGGAATCAGCCGTCAACAAGGTGCTCGCCTCAAGGGATGTGGCAATCGTGCATGGACCTCCGGGCACGGGCAAGACCACAACCTTGGTGGAAGCCATATTCGAGACCTTGCGCCGTGAGCCGCAGGCGTTGGTGTGCGCACAAAGCAATATGGCCGTTGACTGGATTTCAGAAAAGCTGGTGGACCGCGGCATCAACGTGCTGCGCATCGGCAATCCATCGCGAGTCAACGACAAAATGCTGTCATTCACCTACGAGCGGCGATTTGAAGCGCATCCCTCCTACCCCGAGCTTTGGGCAATCCGAAAGGAAATGCGCGCGCTTAGGTCGCAGGCACGCAAGCGCTCGTATTCCGAACGTGAATCCCTGCGAAGCCGCATCAGCCGCCTAAAAAGCCGGGGCGAGGAACTTGAGATAGCGATAAACGAGGACTTGTTCAACAGCGCCCACGTAGTGGCCTCTACCTTAGTGAGCAGCAACCATCGGTTGCTATATGGCCGAAAATTCGGCACGCTATTCATCGACGAGGCGGCACAGGCGCTTGAGGCCGCTTGCTGGATAGCGATCCGCAAGGCCGACCGCGTGGTGCTGGCCGGCGACCACCAGCAGCTGCCCCCGACAATCAAATGCTATGACGCCGAAAAGGCCGGCCTGGGGCGCACTTTGATGCAACAGCTTGTAGAAACGCATCCAGAGGCCGTGACGCTCCTCGACACGCAATACCGCATGTCCAAGCCCATCATGCAATTCTCCTCCGATTGGTTTTATGGCGGCAAGCTCGAAGCGGCCCCCGAGGTGGAATGGCGCGGCATCCTAGACATGGACGCCCCCATTTCGTGGATTGACACCTCCGGCCTTGACTTTAAGGAACAATTCGTCGGCGACAGCTTCGGCCGCATCAACAAGCCCGAGGCCGAGCTCCTTCTGCAAAAGCTGGAGGAATACATAAAGATGATTGGCCCGCGGCGCGTGCTGGAAGAGCGCATCGACTTCGGCATAATATCCCCCTACAAAGCGCAGGTGCAATACCTGCGCGCCTGCATTAAGCGGTCGGAAGGCCTCAAGCGATTCCGCCGCCTCATCACCGTCCACACCGTTGACGGCTTCCAAGGACAGGAGCGCGATGTGATATTCATAAGCCTCGTAAGGGCAAACGAGCATGGGCAAATTGGATTCCTCAACGATTTGCGCCGCATGAACGTGGCCATGACCCGCGCACGCATGAAACTGGTTATAATAGGCGAGGCCGAGACACTTAGCAAAAACGCGTTTTACCGCAAATTGTTTGAGCATATTCTGAAAAATTAAAACAATCCCATACGCATGAAAATTACATTAGGACGCTTCTGCGGCATGCTTATCGCCCTGGCGCTGGCCGGATGCGGCAAAAGGCAAGCCGACTTGAGCGATTACAGCGTGAATCTCTACGAGCCGTCCTATGCCGGAGGCTTTGAAATAAAGACTGCGCCCGGCGCGCAAAGCAGCATAATTGTTTGCCATTCTCCCTGGCAAGGCTCCGGCGAGGGCGACGCCACCATGCTCTTCATTTCGCGTGGCGGAGAGAAAGCGCCGGAGGGGTTTGAAGGCCAAGTGCTTGACGGCGACGCGAAGCGCATCGTGTGCATGTCGTCTACACATATCGCAATGCTCGACGCCATTGACGAGATTGACCGAGTGGCGGCCGTTTCAGGCAAGGCGTACATCACCAATGATAGGATTACAAACAATGCTGATATTCCCGACATAGGCTATGAGGGAAATATCGACTATGAGACCCTCGTGGCCATAGACCCGGATTTGGTGCTCCTTTATGGCGTGAACGGCGCCAACTCTATGGAAGGCAAGCTGCGTGAGCTCGGAATTCCTTTCGCCTACATTGGCGAATACCTTGAAGAGCATCCTTTGGGAAAGGCAGAATGGATGGTGGCAATAGGCGAAATGGCCGGCCAAAGGGATGAAGGCGCAGAAAGATTTGGCGCCATAGCCCCAGAATACTGCAGGCTAAAGGAGATGGCCGACACCTTCAGCGTCCGTCCTCGCGTGATGATCAACACGCCTTATGCCGATTCATGGGTGATGGCGCCGCCCACAAGCTATGTGGCCACGCTTATAGCCGACGCCGGAGGAGAATACGCATATTCCAAATCAGAATCCAACGCCTCCATGCCAATTGACCTGGAGGAAGCCTATTTGCTTGCCGACCAAAGCGACTATTGGATCAACGTTGGGCAATTCACATCAATGTCTGACCTCGCCAAGGCGCTCCCGAAGTTCGCCGACACCAAGCCCATGAGGGAAGGAAATGTATGGAATGCCACATTGCGCGCCACTGAAGGCGGAGGCAACGACTATTGGGAAAGCGGCGTGGCCAATCCCGAACTAGTGCTCACCGACCTAATTAAGATTTTCCATCCCGAGGCTCTTGACTCACTGCCCTTCACCTACTATCAGAGACTGCGTTGAAATCAAGAAGAGCCATATTGTTCACAGTGCTTTCCGCCGCGATCATCATGCTGTTCGCTGCCGATATGCTCACGGGGGCCGTGCGGCTTGCGCCCTCTGACCTTTGGGACGCACTGTGCGGCAACTCCGATGGGCCGACTGTGACAATAGTGCGCAGGATTAGGCTCATGAAGGCCATAGCGGCTGTGTTCGCCGGGGCGGCGCTTTCGGCCAGCGGCCTGCAGATGCAGACGCTTTTCCGCAATCCCCTTGCAGGCCCATACGCGCTGGGCATCACCTCCGGCGCGAGCCTTGGAGTGGCTATCTTCCTTTTGGCCGTGCCCGCATTTGGCCTGCGCGGGTCTTTCATCAGCCAGCTTGGCATAGCCGGCGCCGCATGGATTGGCTCGGCCTTGGTGCTCACGGCTATTGCCATTGTGGGCCAAAGGATTAAGGATATAATGGTAATCCTTATTTTAGGAATGATGTTCTCCTCGGGAGTGAGCGCCATTGTGCAGATATTGCAATACATCAGCCACGAAGACGCCCTTAAATCATTTGTAATGTGGACAATGGGTTCGCTCGGCGATGTTACCTCGCCGCAAATGCGGCTTCTGGCTCCGGCCGTGATAGCCGGCCTAATCTTTTGCGTCGCGGCAATAAAGCCGCTGAACCTTCTTTTGTTCGGAGAGCAATACGCCCGCACGATGGGCCTGAACATACGCAAGTCACGCGCCATAATATTCCTGTCCACCACCCTGCTGGCAGGCACAATCACAGCGTTTTGCGGCCCAATTGGATTCATAGGCCTGGCAGTGCCCCACGTGGCCAGGGCTCTATTCCTTACTTCCGACCACCGAACGCTCATGCCCGCCGCCATCCTCACTGGCGTGGCCCTGATGCTGGCGTGCGACATAGCGTCAAAATGCCTCACGCTTCCCATAAATTCCGTCACCGCAATGCTTGGGATTCCGATTGTGATATGGATAGTGTTGAAAAACAAAAATATGGCACAATGATTTCGCTGCAGCATCTCACCGTAGGCTATGGCAGCCGCCATCTTTTGGAGGATGCGGAGGCAGCCTTCTTTCCAGGCCGGCTTGTGGCTTTGATTGGAAGGAACGGCGCTGGAAAATCCACCCTGCTGCGGGCCATGGCCGGACTGGAAAGCCCGATTTCAGGCAAGGTGGCTGTGGCTGGCATTGCCGAACGCGCCGTTGGAATTGACGAAATGCCCCTGCCGCAGCGGGCGCGCGCCGTGGCCTTCGTAACAACGCAAAAAGTAAGGATACCCAATATGCTCTGCCGCGACGCCGTGGGAATGGGCCGCGCGCCCTACACCGACTGGATCGGCAGGCTCTCCGCTGAGGACAAAATCATTGTGGAGCAATCGCTGGCGATGGTGGGAATGGAAGCATTCGCCGACAAGCCCCTCGACCGAATAAGCGACGGCGAATGCCAACGCGTGATGATAGCGCGCGCCCTGGCGCAGGACACTCCTATCATGCTTTTGGACGAGCCCACATCTTTCCTCGATTTGCCAAACCGCTACGAGCTCTGTTCGCTTTTGGCTCGCTTAGCCCACGAGCGCGGAAAGACGATCATCTTCTCCACCCACGAGCTCGACATCGCGCTTCAGCTTTGCGACGACATCGCCCTTATCGACTCTCCGCGGCTAATCACGCTGCCAGCCGCCGAAATGGCCGCGCAAGGCCACATCCAACGCCTTTTCGCCAACACATCCATGGCTTTTGACCCTGTGGCAATGAAAATGGTCGTCAATCGCTAGTTTTCTGGGGAAGGCGGACTTTGCGGTTGAATGATGCGCGGTTGCCATCATAAAAATTCAGGTCAAGCGGACGGCCGTAGCCGCGCACTTTCCCGTTTTCGCTGAATTGCCATATGTACCATGGATGTATGTCCGGCTCCAAATAATGATAGCGCGACACCCAAAGCGTGTACCCCTTCAGGCGTGAAAGGTCAAGATACTCCTTGGCGAAATTATTGTTGGTGTATATGATGGGCTTTATTCCCGTCTTCTTCCTAAAATAGCGAAGGAATTTATCAACGATCACAGGCACGTTCTTCTTGCCGGCCTTAGCTATTTGATTCTTCAGCAATTCAATGTCAACCACCGGAATAAGGTCATCATCCTGAAAACCGTTGCACTGCTTTATGAAATTGTCGGCCTGCGCCTCAGGGTCTGAATTATAGCAAAGAAGATGGTAGCTGCCCTTGGGTATGCCATATCGCTTGGCCTGTTCGGAATAGCGGGCATAGAGGGAGTCCTGGTCAGAAGCGCCGACCGTGGCGCGCACGTAAGCGAATTGCACAGGCTGAAGGTATTTGCCCGACTTCACATCAGAGCGGCTGGCCTTGTCACCATGCACCAGGCCGTTGCGGTCAGTGAAAATCGCCACCTGCGAAAGGTCCACGCCCTTGTTGTAGGCGGATAGGTCTATGCCGTAGATTAGGTCGCCGGGATTGAACGCCTGCCCGGCGGGCTTGCTCCAAAGGCCATCCACGAACTCGCCAAATTCCACCGTGCCGTCGGCGCGCGTCCACTTTCCCAAGCCTTGCTTGTATCCATTTGAAAAATGCCCCGAGTACACGCTTCCGGCATGCTTGCCCTTTTCATATCTGAGCGTGCCGTACCCGTCGGGGTTCCCATCCTCAAGATTGCCGGTATATACGGCATCTTCAGTCAATTGGTAATCTTCCACCCACTCGGCTTTGGCTTGAAACATTGGCATGAGCGCCGCCACCAGGCATAATATCTTGGCTGTAGCTTTCATCGTTATGTCAGATAATTTAGAGAATGTACACAAAAGTAATAAAAAATAAACGAAAAAAGCCGTACCTTTGCTTTTATTAAAAGAAAATTATGATACGCGACAAATACTCCCTGCCCATCGACAGCTTCGCCGACCGGCCCACTCCATTCTACTATTACGACCTGCAGCTCCTGCACGACACGCTTTGCGCCGTAAAGGAAAATTTGCCCGCAAATGGCCATATGCACTATGCGCTAAAGGCCAACAGCAACCCGCGCGTGCTGCAAATGATAGCCTCTCACGGCATCGGCGCCGACTGCGTGAGCGGCGGCGAGATTTCCACAGCCATAGCCAACGGGTTCGCCCCGGCATCAATAGCCTATTCCGGCGTGGGCAAGACCAACCGCGAGATTGCGCTGGCCCTGCGCGTGGGCATCGGATGCTTCAACATCGAATCTATCGAGGAGCTGTACATCATGAACGAAATCGCCGTGCAGATGAACAAGACGGCGCCAATAGCGCTGCGCGTCAATCCAAATATCGACGCGCACACCCACCACTACATCACCACCGGCCTGAGCGAAAACAAGTTCGGCATAGACCTGCGCATGCTGGACCAGGCGTTGGACACCGCCCGCGTCCTCCCGGGGCTGAAACTTATGGGGCTGCATTTCCATATAGGGTCCCAAATCACCATCAATGAGCCCTTTGTCCTTCTTTGCGAGAGGGTGAGGGAAATAGTGGAGAAATGCAAAGTGAAGGGCATTGATATTGAACACATAAACGTGGGCGGCGGATTGGGCATAGACTATGACGACCCCATCGGACACCCCATTCCCGACTTCAAGGCATATTTTGACTGCTTCAAGCAAGGATTGGCCCCCTTGAAGGGCAAGCAATTGCATTTCGAGCTTGGCAGGGCCATCGTTGGGCAATGCGGATCATTGATTTCCCGCGTAATCTACGTGAAACGGGGCATAAGCAAGCAATTCCTCATAATCGACGCCGGCATGAACGACCTGATCCGCCCCGCCCTATATGAAGCCTGCCATCTGATTGAAAACCTCACAAGCTTCGCCCCGAACGAGGTTTATGACGTAGTTGGCCCGATTTGCGAAACCGCCGACACCTTCGCTGAGGACTACAGCCTGCCATCGGCGCGGCGCGGTGACCTCATCGCTATCCGGTCCGCCGGCGCATACGGCGAATCAATGTCGTCAACCTACAACATCCGCAAGCTAATCTCCACTTACTCCTACTAAACGCCCCCATTTGCCCTCGCAATATTAATAATAGATTATGAATTATGCATTTTGAATTATGAATTCCGATATGAAATGGGCTGTTGAGAAGAGCGAATATCTCTTTCGCCGCCCATGGCTCACAGTAAGGCGCGATGCCGTGCGCCTGCCAGACGGCAAGGTTAACCCTGAGTTTTACATACTCGAATATCCATCGTGGGTGAATGTGATAGCCATAACCGAAGAGGGCGATTTCGTGATGATAGAGCAATACCGGCATGGGTTGCGCGATGTATTCTTTGAGATCGTGGCCGGCGTGGTGGAGGAAGGCGAAGACACGCTCGACGCGGCAAAGCGCGAGCTGCAAGAGGAGACCGGCTTTGGCGGCGGCCAATGGCAGCTATTTTCAGTGATTTCAGGCAACCCTTCAGTCACCAACAACCTCACCTATTGCTATTTGGCCACCGAAGTAAAGCGCATCAGCGAACAGCGTCTCGACGCCACCGAGGACATACGCGTACACGTGCTGCATCCCTCCGACGTGCTGGGCATGCTGCAGCGCGACGAAATAAAGCAGGCCTTAATGGCCGCTCCGCTTTGGAAATACTTCTTTATGACGAAAAAATAAAATCGCCATACCGCAAAATCGATATATCGATATGTCGATATAACGATATGGCTATATGACGGCATAGCGATTTAGCGAATTTGCGAATATCATTTCACATCATACCCCAGGGCCTCTATTTTTGCCACCACCGACTCGCGGGCCACATGCCCGTGGACATAGGCCAAGCCCTTGCCAAGGTCAACCTCCACGGCGTCGACGCCATCAAGCTCGCTGAGGCCATCGCGCACAGCCGCCTGGCAGTGCGGGCACATCATCCCTTCAACCTTTATTTCCATTTCAGGCGCATCGCCGTGCGCGTGATGATGAGAATGCACATTTCCCCGGCGATGCTGGATATAGGCGTTTATCAGAAGCCCAACGAGCACTACGGAACAAATCGTATCAAATATGCCAAGCCCGTGATGCCCGCCGGGGGCAAGGATTGATGCGTCAGGCAAGAACCAGGACGCGGGCAAAAGATAGTCAATCAACAGGCCAAAGGCTATCGCCGTGATTACCACCGATGCCACGTACATAGCGGTGCCGCGGGAGCCAAGCTCTTTGCGAAGCACCATAACAGAGGCGAAATTGGCCGCCGGGCCGGCCATGAGCAGCACAAAGCCAACGCCGGGCGTAAGTCCCTTGAGCATCAGCGAAAGGGCTATTGGAATCGAGCCCGTGGCGCAAATATACATGGGCACCGCCACCACTACCATCAGAAGCATGGCCAAAATAGGGTACTCCTTCAGGCCCAAGAATATTTCGTCCGGCACAAACACCGTGATGCAAGCCGCTATCACAAGGCCTATCACAAGCCACTTGCCCACGCTTGCCACCATGTCGACCATGCCGTAGCGGATGGCGTCAGCAAGCCGACCAAAAAATGTAGGCTTTCGATTGTCAGACTGATCCATCTTCACCTCAGCGCCGGCCCCCTTGTCAGAGGCTCCGACCAACGCGCCGCCAAACACCGACCCCACGAGGGCGGCGACCGGCCTAATCACCGCGAATGGAAGCCCAAGCAGCGACCACGTGGCGGCTATTGAATCAACACCCGTCTGGGGCGTGGCTATAAGGAACGACGCCGTGGCACCCTTGGACGCGCCCGCCCTGCGCAGTGACACGGCCGTAGGAAGGACGCCGCATGAACAAAGGGGCAGAGGAATGCCAAACAACGCGGCTTTAACGATTGGGCCGAATCCTCGGCCGGAAAGCTGGCGGCTCATCATCGATGGATTGCAGAAGGCATGGAGCAGGCCCGCAATAAAGAAGCCAAGCAAGATATAGGGGCTCATGGCATTGAGTATGCCAAGGAGAGCGTGAAACAAATGCATATTTTCTTGTCGTTTTAGAATTACTCCGCAAAGTTAGCCATTTCCCAGCGCAACCAATTCTCAAAAATCGAGCCTAATCCGTTTATCAATCATCCAAATCTCTAAACAAGAGATACATATTCTGGTTACAAAGTTACGAAAAATCTTGGAAAGTAGGGATAAACAACTCGGGAAATTTTTGATGCCTAACAACAGATTTGAATATTTGTCACAATTTGTTTAGCAATTGGGGTTACATTGGTTGCGTATCTTGTTGTAATTCAATGATAACTTGAAAATCCAAATCTCTTGTTTAGAGATATTGATAAATCAACCGCAAAATGACTTACGACGTGTACATAGGAGATGAGATTCATAAAGGGCTGACCTATGCGGAACTCATTTCACTGCCCTTAAACACAGAGACTTATGTGCGCCGTGAAAACTCTAATTGGATTCATGCCAAAGACTGTGTTGAACTGTCTCACATAATAGCAAACTACCCAACGCTATGCCAAGACGGCCCCGCGGACATTCAAACGGCTATTGGGCAACATGAAACGGCTATTGGGCAACATGATAGTTATGAAGATTCTTTAAATGAGGATATCGAAGAAGAACACGTGTTCATTCCCACTGAAGAATACTTCAAATGCAAACAAAAGCGAAAGACGGCGGCTGTTGGCGTTCTTACCCTTGGCCTAGCCGGATTGGCATTGATGGGCGTTGGCAATACCTGGCGAAGCAACATTTTTGAAGGCTTGTCATTTACGAAGAATGATGGAATGGGCTTTGTCTTTAAATGTCTATCTTTCTTATTGTTAACCACCCTTATTGCGATACCTTATTTTATATATTCGGCATTTTCTCTCATATACTACTCAATACGCATAAATTCCTTAAAGCGATAGGGCAATGCTGAGAAATTACACCAGCGCTTAAACATATGTCTGAAACTCTTTATTATGTACAGCTTGACAATGATTTTTTCGGGCCATTTTCGCTCGAAACCATAGTTGACATGCGCTTGACTCCAGATATATTGGTTCTCTCTACAGAAACCAACGAGTGGAAAGAGGCGGTTGACTACACTGAATTGATAGATTCGCTGGACCTTAGCCTCCTTGAAACCAATAACAATACAAACGGGTCACAAGCCGCCCCAACGTACAAAACACCCCCGCAGTTTAGCGAGCGCTCTATATTTTACATTCGCCGCGCCGGCAATCCTTACGGCCCCTATACATTGAACGCATTAGCCTCTGTATCTGTAAATGAAGACACAGATGTGAGCGTTGACGGGATGGTGAATTGGTTTAACATCGCAGACATTCCTGGGCTGCTTGACACGCTGGCGTCTATTCGCTCCATGGATTTAAGCAAGCATGAGCCGCAAAATGAATCCACAGACAAAGCAAGCCGAAATTTTGACATCACAGATATTTTAAACCAAATAAAAGACATCGTTCCATCTTCTAATCAACCATATAGGAAGCTGTTTAACACAATAGAGGCCGAACGCGACTATTTAATAAAGGAATACAACGATTCGTTCGACAATCTCCTAACTGTTGTGCGCAGACTTAACGACTGTTGCGAGCTTGCGGACTTGCCACGCAGAGCTATCGCCATAATAACAGACACGGCAAATTCCGCATCTGAAAAGCTAAACCGCTTTTATGCATCAGAGATTGATAGAGTTGATTCATTAAAAAAATGTTTCACGACTTCAAGCATATCCATAGGCCATACAGATTTCACCCTATTCCAGCCTTTGGAGAAAATAACATTGACGCGCATTGATTTCTTAAAAATCTTAGGGGATAAAAATCTAGCCATAACCTTTGATTCAGCAACTGAACACAAAGGCAATGAGTTTATAAACAGCATTATCGGCAAGCTGTATCGAAGCAACCCCACGCACTTAATCCGCACGATTGTGATTGACACTGATTA
Organism: Clostridium sp.; assembly: GCA_023666615.1. GTDB lineage: Bacteria > Bacteroidota > Bacteroidia > Bacteroidales > Muribaculaceae > CAG-873. The sequence continues at coordinate 618,919 of JAMPBQ010000001.1, forward strand.
CATGACTGGGCTTGATGATACATTTAAGCTTCTGAACCACGACCTATACAAAATAGTTTCACGCACAGAAGAGGTACGCGAAACATTGAAATCGCTTCAGGAACGAGCCAGCTTCATCCTAAGGAATCTTCTCGTCGAAAAAGGACAAACTCTTCAAGATTATAATACCGTCCACGAAAACAAGGAGACAAACATACTCCTTGTTATCAAGAACTTCCCTCATGGCTTTGCCGCTGACAGCCTTGACAATCTTATGCGTTTAGCCAATGTCGGTCCCAAAGTTGGCATATACATCGTAATTATCGCTGATAAAGCCGTCGTCGACAATGCGCCACAAAAAGGAGCCGAGTCCTTCAACCTATCCAAATTCCTCGAGACGACGAATACGTACCATTTTGAGGACAGAGAGGATAACTTCTTTAGCGTTAATGCCGGGAATGATTTTGACGGCAATAAATTCTTTGAAACTTTATCGGAAACAGAGCTCAAAAGCATTGTCAAGGAAATCAACTCTAAATGCGAGTTGAGAGAAGATGTTGTTATCCCTATATCAGATTACATTGCCCCATCGGCTGAATGGTGGAATTCAGATAGCGCGAAACAAATTGAAATCCCATTTGGCCTTGGGAATGACATGCATGTAAAGTCGCTAAAAATAACACAAGAAAGCGGACAGAACACAGCTGTTGTCATTGGCATCCCCGGCTCAGGCAAAAGCGTATTCCTTCACTCTTTGATATGCGGCGCGGCCATAAAGTATTCACCTGATGAGTTAAGGATGTACTTAATTGATTTTTCTGGAGTTGAATTTAATTCATACGCGCTTGGAAAACTGCCTCATGCGCGCGTAATCGCTCCCGAGGCTGAAAGAGAATTCGGCCTAAGCATTCTCAATGAACTTGTTGAGGAGGGGGCGAGACGCATGACCCTATGCCGCGAACACAATGTGAGCAACATCGTTGACTTAAAACAAGCCGCGCCTGAAATCAAAGCGCCGCGCATTCTCGTCATCATCGATGAATTCCAAAAGCTCTTTGAAATCGAGAATGACTTGATTTCACGTGAAGCCAACTCCAAAATCCACATAATCATTCAAGAATTCCGAAAATTCGGAATAAACTTGGTGCTTGCCACCCAAAAGCTCCCTTCGGGCTCATTTCTGCCACGCGACCTTATCGCAAACCGCATAGTTTTCAAGAGTTCACCGGCAGACTTCGCCGCGCTTATTTCATCAGACAGAAATGAAGGAATGCCTCGCCTGCGCACTGGCCAATGCATTTATAACTCTGAATCCGGCGCGGCTTATGACAATGAAATCGTGCAAGGATTTTATGTGTCGAAAACTGACATAGAATCCATCCTTGCGAATTTAATGGATTTCGAGAAAGGACAAAGCTATGGACGAGAACCTATGAAAGTATTCCGTTCTGCAGAGCAACCCGACTTTAAGAATCGCCGCTTAGAAAAGAGCCACAATGGGATTCGCAAGCCGGGAAGCCCAATCCCAATTTATCTTGGCGAGTCAATATGTGTCAGCGACTATGATGTCAACCTTGAACTTCGCCTTGAAGGCGCAAACAATCTACTCGTCATTGGAGGCGAAACGGACATCGCGGAAAGCGTATGTTTCCACTCGCTTATATCCGCATCCACATATCACAGCGCAAACGAGGCCACCTTCATAGTCATTAATTGCATGCGTTCAGACAATACAATGACCGGCAAAATGTTGTCTACAATCAGTTCGCTGCCATTTGGCTCCGCATTCCCCGCCAAGGCGCCCGAAATCGAGGAAACTCTAAACCAATTAAAAGAGTTGATTGATGAACGCAAAGAAATGCCGGATTCCAATTTTGCGTACGTCTATCTTGGCATTTTTGATTTCCAAAATTGTCGAGCCTTTGATAAAGACACTTCCGGCAAATACGAAAAGCCATCGGCATCCGCCACACTGCTCGAATACATCTTGCGAAATGGATCTTCGGTCGGCGTCTTTACCATTCTCCAAGTTGACAGTTTAGAAAATCTTAACCGAATTGGTCCCGTTCTAAACGCATTCAACTATCGCGTTGCGCTCCAAATGCCGGAAATAGACTCAACAAAGATTATTGGTTCTTCCGCGGCAAATAAGCTTTTTGTATTCAACAGGCCATCGTCGAAATACCGCGGTTATCTGAGAGATAACAACCGCAATATTCTTATCAAATTCAAACCCTATAAATTTTCATGATATGCCCGGAATGATTAACGACCCCGAAGCTATTCAAAAATTTCGTTACGAGCTTCTTGATATAGTTGAGAATCTCCAGGAACAGCTGAAGCGCACTGATGCGGCTATGGCAGAAGTTGCCTCAGCATGGAAAGACGCCCAATTCCAAAAATACCAACGTGAATTTTCCAAGGACCGCGAAATTTTTTTGCCTCTTTGCAAAGACATAGAGGAATTCGAAAGCGGCCCTCTCGCTCAACTTCAGTCCATTCTTGAAACCTACAACGACTTATAATTATGGCATCACTCTCTCATACAGAAGTCACATCACAATCCCTTATCACTTTGCAAAGCGAGCTTAGGGCTATGTCAGATGCCCTCAAGGACCTCTATGACGTTCTTTGGGGCAACCTTAAAGCACTCGGAGAAGAATGGACCGACGAAAAGATGGAGGAATTCAGCGATGAATTCAAAGATAGCCGTGAGACCATTGTCCGGCTTTCCGAAAAGTACAATGATTGGGCAAACAAATATCTTCCGCCTCGCATCGATGAAATCATAAAATACGAAAAAGCCTCTACCGGCATTAAATAATGCATCCAATGGTACTTCCCGAAGCCATAAAGCCCACTGGCGCATACATATCCGACCATCGCATGTTGGTTGACCTCGGCAATGCTGTGCATTATGCGGGGGATTCAATCATGCGTCTGCGCGAAGCTGTTGATGGCTATTTCCGTTCTATAGAATATGCCATGGAACAGAAAATCGAAGAGGCCAACAATAGGCTCAGGGCGGCGGAAGAGTCTCTTTCAATTGCTCAGTCCGCTCTATCAGCATGCCGCGAATCAGGCTACTATGATGACGAAAAAGAAGAATACATAGAGCCTAATTGCTCTTGTGAAGAGCGAGACGTACGCTCAGCGGAAAAAGAAGTTTCTCGAATACACTCCATAATTGAAAAACTCGAGCGCATAAAAAGCGAAGTCGGTTGTGAGTTTAATAGATACCGCCAACCATTTGGAATTATTGCTCCCGGTGGTGGAGATGGCATTCTTCAGTGGCTTGGAGAAAATCTCACAAAAGACGCCTCTGAAAAGATGAAACAAATTTTAGAAATTGTCGAGAAATATCTTCGCGTCAATATTGGCAGGAATAGTCCATCATATAGGTCCGATGCGCCAAATGACATGAGGCCAGATGGACATGGCCCATCGGAGGAAAAAAAGAAGGATAAGTTCCGCCAAGGCATTGAACAAATAATAGAGAGGCAATCGGCAAACAACCATGGCGACCATCAGCTTCACGGAAACAACACCGTGGCTTTATGCCCAGGCTGTCATCGCCCCATCATCGCATGCGTTTGCGGGAGAGAGGCAAGAGAACGATATGGAATGTTTAGCTACGACTTATCAAGATGAGCATTATACCAGACTATGCAAGACAAGGCATCGAGTTGATGCGTCAACTTGAAGGCCAAGCATCTCTTACCGCGCAATATTGGAGCGATGGCAAGCGGAAAGAATACTATTCCAAATACATCATGGAATATCTCAAATGGCTTGAGGCATACGTTTATGGCAGTGATGGCATGCAAGGCAAGGGGCTTAACGAATTGCTTGAATATGTGTCTACAAAAATTGATGAATTTGAGGATGCGGCCGAATCTTCAATTTTAGGCGATATCATAGCGCCCGGATATGCCTTCTACAACAATTCAGAAGGACAAATTCTCGCCCCTGCCGGGACTTCCGCAAACAATATGGCATCCGTTTCAGGCAATACCGCCATAAATGATGCGCCGGACGAAATGTCACCTGAAAATCTTACTGAACGACGCAATACATGGACTGTCGACTATAACCTCAACAGCCCCGGCAATTTTTCTACAGAGAACTTACGTGAAATATTAAAGAAACGCATCAATGGGTGAACCTATAAATTTCAGAGCAAACAATGATGGCACAGTGACTGTTGGGGTGCTCGACAATTATCCAAATGATTTCGCTTGCTATTCCAAAAGCTTAGCAACACTATAATATCAATGTCAAACAAACGATTGGAGGTTTATGCATATGAATAATTTAATCAACATCCCAGTTGGCAAGTTTGCCGGGGAAGATGCCGCGGCAAAGAAACGCCGTGAATTGCGCGAACGCCTCAGCAAGGGCGAAACAGTCAAGATTGCCAAGGGCGGGAATGCCATGGCACAAGGCCAAGAAGCAACCGTTGAAGTTGACAAGGGGAAACTTGCCGCTCAATGGTACGAAACAAATACTAAGCTTCTTAACCTGGAAAAAATTGCTATGGCTCGGAATTTTCCGCAATTCACCCTCGACAAGCTTGAAGATGGCAGGCTATGTTGGGTTGGCGTACTTGAACCCGGCGTATACGAGTCTAAGTTTGGCGAAAAACGCCAGTACCATGTCTTAGCCGTCTATGACAACAACCACCCCTATCAGAAAATGGGGTCTTCGGTTAAGGTATATCCTCTTATGCCAGATGTCGATGAGCTTATAGAAATAGCCGGTTTCCGACCGTTTCACCTCCTTCAAGATGATGCGCAAAACTTTTACCTTTGCACAAATGAAGCTGAAGACCAAAAAGTCGGAAATCAAAAACTCGGAGATACAACTCACACAGCCGCCTCTGTTCTTGGATGGGCTTCAAAATGGTTTATCGCATTCGAGCTTGTTCTTACCGGGGATTTGCCTCTCGCGGAATTCAATCGGCATGGAGGCATCTAAAACTATCGGAACATGAGCAATAAGTGCGAAACAGTAATCATTAGCGACAAGGCCTACAATGCAATAATCCGCGAAAGTTTTGCCAAACACCCGGTAGAAACGGGAGGCATTTTTCTCGGATACATCCTTGACAACGGCCTGTGGGTGGTGATGGAAATGATTCCGCCAGGCTTCAACGGCGTTTTCCAGCCATCTTACTTTGAGTACGACCAGAATTTTGTGAACTATCTGGGCACATCCGTGGCCAATCAGTACAAAGAACCGCTGCAAGTGCTTGGACTTTGGCACCGTCATCCCGGCTCGATGGACTACTTCTCTTCAATTGATGATGGCACTAACTCCGACTTTGCATCAAAGAATCCCTATGGCGTAATTTCCGGTCTTGTCAATATAGATCCGGCATTCCGACTGACTATGTATCATCTTGATCACAATGACGGAGTGCGACCTCGCAACATTGCTTATTCAACGGTTGATGTTGAAGTTGGCGATGACCTTATTCCTGAAAAGTTCTTCGCCTTGAGATATATTGACGCTGACCGTCGCGAGCTTAATCCAACGCCAGCGCTCACAAATGACCAAAACAGCAAAAGTCCGGCACAATAGCCTATAACGAATCTTCCCATGGCTACGATTGACATCAACAAATTTATGAAGGGCAAGGGGTTGAAACCGACCGTTTGCTATCCGCTCGGCATTGAAGGCTACCACGAACTTTGGGGATATCATCACAACGAATCAAATTACTATAATATAATTTCGATTGATGCCCCCAACAATCGTTTGGGAGGAGAAAAGATGGTTCTGCTTGGCCATTTCCGCAATGAGAAACCTGAACACACCGACGATATGATTTCAGGGTGGAAAGATTCAGATGGCAACATACAATTCAGGACTTCGGATGGCAAAGCCTGCAAGCCGGAGGGATACAGCTTGAAGATTGACATATTCTCACGCAACACCGGCATTCTTGAATCTGAAATAATGCTCAAAAAAGGAGCCGTCATTATCGGTTGTGGCTCAGTGGGCAGTCTTGTCGCCCTTGAGCTTGCCAGAGCCGGTGTGGGACGATTCTTCCTCATTGACATGGATGTTTTGAGTTACCACAATATATGCCGCCATCAGTGTGGGATACTCGATGTGGGCAAGTACAAGACCACCGCACTCCGTGAGCGCATCCTCCAAATAAACCCTGCCGCTGAAGTCCAAGCTTCGCATAAGCGAATACAGGATGTCCCTCTTGCTGAGATTGAGCCTTTCTGTACTCCTGATGCGATTATGGTAGGCTGCGCTGACAATCGTGAGGGCGATTACTATGCCGCTCAGCTGTTGGCAAAACCTAATGGCATGCCATTCATATCAATAGGCTGTTGGGAACGAGCTTTTGCCGGTGAAATTTTTTACTGTATGCCTGAAGGCATGCCGGACTATGAAGACTTCATGGCCACTATGACCGAAACATCTGGACGTGTTGAAGCAAACACCCACATTTATATGGGCGAGGTAGGCAGTTTTGAGCCAGGCATATCCGCTGATATAAATTTTGTAACAACAATCGGCGTGAAGATGATTCTCGATTTACTCAACCGCGACAACATGGAGTACACTCAACGCCTTATTGGCTCTCTGACACAGTATACCCTCATCTGCAACACCAACAATCCGAAAATTGGCGGTGAAATGGCGGAGATTTTTTCATACCCCCTTCAAATAACCCGCAGCATAGTCCTCGACTATGCCAACAAAGAAGATTCAGAAGGAAACTAAATAATTGAAATGGGAAATCGCGGAAAGAAAACATACAAAGCACCTGATGGAACTCAATTCCAGGTTGAGGAGGATGGCTCATTAAGGAAAATCTCCAATTTGCCCTTTGAGGAAGAGTCTATTCCATCAAAATACCAAATATCAGAGTCTGGCGAGGTGTATCGCGTGGAGGCCGATGGCTCAGTTACGCTCATCGCCAATATTGAGGACGTTAGCCATGCGTCGGCTTCTGCAGGCTCAAATACCGCCTCTTCAAAAAAATCACATCCGGGGATTTGGATAGCCATAATTTCATTGCTATTAATTATCTGCGCACTGCTATATTTCATATTTGGCGTTAAAGACCATAAGCTTGAAAATAAATCTCCTGGCGGAACGGTCGGAATTCAGAATCCGGGCCAGCCGGCAAACGGGGACATTTCGGGCGAAGAAACTAAACAGCTTGCTGAAACAAAATATCAACCTCATTTTTCCGAAGTCAGAGAGTACCGGTCTGGGATAGACGACAGTTATTATTATGACTACGTATTTTATCCCGATGGAACTTGCGGAAAATTTGAAGGCGACGGTGGATGGACAGGCATCAATATTGGAACATATGAGGTTGTTGACGGCGAGATAAACATAATCCTCAAAGGAGAGCCAAAATTTGTTATAAATTACGATGACAGCAAATTATGGTACTCTGGAAATACTATCCCGCGAGTTTCCCCGCAATTGAATTCAAATGAAGGCCAACTTTTCAATGATAGAACTACTTTCCGCGGATATGACATAAATGGCACTGATGTGTACACCCTAAGCTTTGAAGACAATAGGTATCAACATAGCAAATTTCATCCCCAAGAAAATTCTCATAGCCCATCCACACATATCACACATTATGGAAGTTATTGGATTAAAGACAAAATAATATATTTGAAAAATTCAGATACTGAGAAAAAAATATATTATTTCAGTTCTTATGGATTTTTCTTGGACGATATAATTTACTATCAATATGTTGATGTAGAATCTGATTTACAATCGATTGGTTCCATTGAGCCTATGGCGCAGGAAAACGAAACGGACCAGGATATGACATCATTTCAAGAACTTAAGACATTCCAGACGAAAATCTCTGAAGACGGCGCATATTTAGAAGCATCTTTTTATCCTGATGGGATATGTGGCATTTTTTATACGATAGGATTCGATGCCTGGAGTGAAATAGGCAAATATCAAATTGATAAGGATATTATCAAAGCTGACTTTCCGGGTGGCAAATCACAAAGCTTCAGATATAATAATGGCGTTTGCTATATGGGTGACGAGATTATGGATGAAGTTAAGGTTAATAATTCTATCCATTATTTTGAATATACGACAGTCTTCAGTGGATATGACCCAAAGAGTGAATATCCTGAAAAGAATGACAAGTATTATCCAAATGGAAAATGCATATTAAATGAAGGCAATCCCAGTCAAGAATCAGGAACGTATTATCTGAAAGGAGGACAAATACACATTACATTAAATAATGGAAGAGAATTAACATATTATTGCTTAAGCGAACAAATATATGTTGTAAACAGACTTGAACACAGGGCGCATATTCTTCCAAACGAATAGCAAGCGCATATTTTGCCACAGGAAGTCATGCCAATGGGAGTCAAAAGAAAAATTTTTAGCCTATCGATTCGACAGAGATAAATTTTCATTTATGCGGATTGAATGATTTCGAATAGGCTAAAGAATATTTGACACAAAAGGATGCTGCAGAACATAGTTTTTTTGTAGCCGGAGGGCACAATAAAGGGGGCGGGAAGGCGTTTAAATAGTGAGTCAACTATTAAAATTTTGCCTATGGACCAAACCTCTACTCAACACTCCACGCGCGCCGGCCGCGCAGAAAGCAATAAGACAGTCTCCAACGGCGCAAGACGAAAAACATTGTCGTTTATCCGACAATTCGCGCGCACCTACATGGCCGTTAACGATATGCCCGGCCTTGTGCTTAACTGATAGCCTTAACCCATTTGGAGATGCCTGACAATTATAGCGTTTCAATTCCCAAGACAGAGATATCGTCTCTCCCCGTAGAGACTTTCCGCGGGGATGTGAAGCTTATAGACAAGCCCGAGGACGTGGCTCCGGCCGTGGAGAGCCTGCGCCAATGCAAGGTGATTGGATTCGACACCGAGACAAGGCCGTCGTTCAAGAAAAACCATGCCAACAAAGTGGCTTTGATGCAGCTTTCCACCGACAGCGTGTGCTACCTCTTCCGCCTCAACAAAATCGGATTCCCCCAGGCCCTGCAGTACTTGATTGAAAGCCCTGACATACTGAAGATTGGCCTATCGGTGCATGACGATTTCTCAGTGATGCACCGGTCATCACAGTTTGAGCCCGCAGGATTCATCGATCTGCAGCACATAGTGAAACAATACCATATAGCCGACCTGTCGCTGCAGCGCATCTACGCCATCCTCTTCGGAAAGAAAATTTCCAAACAGCAGCGGCTCACAAATTGGGAGGCGCCCTCGCTCACGATGCCACAGCAAGTCTATGCCGCCACTGACGCCTGGGCATGCCTCAGGATTTACGATTGCCTCACGTCTGGCCAATTCGACCCGAAAAAATCCCCTTACCAAACTTCTGACAACCAAAACACTGCCTCATAAACCAATACCAAATGAAGCTTCCCATAAAGCGCCACATATTCATCCCGGCCATCCTGCTTATCTATCTGGCCGTGATGAGCATTATGGCATACCCCGACTATCGCGCGGGCGTGCATTCATCCTTATTCTATTTCGGGGTGATCGGCGTCACCCTCGCGGTGATAATCCTCTTATTCTTTTTTATGCGCAAGCGCGACCAGCTGCGGGCCGAACGCGAGGCTGATCTGCGGCAATCCGCCAGAGAAAAAAAAAAATAACTAATTCCAACAAAAATGCGGCAAACTCTTTCATTTTTTCGCTAAAATATTTGTCTAAGCGAAAAATTGCATTTAAATTTGCATCGTGTTTTTCATGGTATTAGATTTAAGGTTAATTAAGATTGGTTGTCGAGACGACAATCAATTTTTTTTGTGCCTGCAAAACTTTTTTCCTATTTTTGCATTGTATAGTTATGCATAGGCAGGACGACTCAAGCCAAAGCCATGCTATCACGATATATGAAACGTTTCTTCTATTGCATAATAATCATCTTGCTTGGGTGCGCAGCCGCCCACGCCGCAAAGTACACCATTGACGATGTGCCCAAGGTGCAGGCCACCGACTACCATAAGCACCTATCGAATCCCGACGGCATACTTTCCGCCGCGGCCAACTCGCGCATAGACTCTCTGCTGTTTGATGTGCGAAAACGCACATCGGCGGAAGTGGCCGTGGTGGTGGTCGACGACATCGACCCCGAAAACATTGATGATTTTTCCACCAGGCTTTTCGACAAATGGCGCATCGGGAAGAGCGACAAAGACAATGGCGTGCTGATGGTGCTGGCCAAAGAGCCGCGCAAGGTGACGATACGCACAGGCTACGGCGTGGAGGGCATACTCCCCGACGTGGTGTGCAGCCATATCATACGCAACATCATGGTGCCGCGCCTAAAGAATGACGATTACGACATGGCCGTGGTGGACGCCGTGACCGAAATGCACAGGATCATGACAAATCCCGAGGCCGCGGCAGAGCTGAAATCACAAATACTCGACAGCCAGAACACTCCCGAAGAAGGCTTTTTCTCCCTCTATCTGACTATGGGATTGTTGGCTATGGGCGCGATGCTGATTTACATAGCCTACTATTGCTATTCACGGCGCGGGCAAAGCGATTTCGAAAAATATGTGGATTCCAGCCGCACACAGAGGCTGTTTTGGATTGTGACAGTGTTTTTCATAGGCATCCCAATCCTCGCCTCGGGCGCGCTGTGGCTTTTGCGCAGGCATTGGCGCGACCATCCCCGCCGATGCCACACCTGCGGAGCCAAGATGCAAAAGCTTGATGAAGACACCGACAACCGCTACCTCTCGCGGGCGCAAGACCTTGAGGAGCGAATCAAGAGCGTGGACTATGACGTATGGCTATGCCCGAAATGCGGCGAAACTGACATATTCACTTTCGTCAATCCAACTTCCGGCTACCGCATCTGCGGAAATTGCCATGCGCACACCCTCAAGCTCACCGGCACCCACGTGCTACGTCAGCCCACATATAGGCAAGAAGGCCTGGCCGAAAAGCAATATGTGTGCATCAATTGCCATCACACTGAATCAAAGCCATATGCCCTGCCAAAGAAGGAGCAGCCTGTGGTGATTCTCCCCATCGGAGGCGGAGGAAGAGGCGGAGGCGGATTCGGCGGATTTGGGGGAGGCTCGATCGGAGGAGGATTCGGCGGCGGCATGACAGGCGGCGGCGGCGCCTCGGGAAGCTGGTGAAAAAAAATCCTTTGGATTTTTTTTCAAAGTATTAAGTATTAAAGATTAAGGATTAAGTGTTTTTTTTTAACTTGACGCATAAAACATTTAGAATAAATTATTTTTAATTAAACTGAATGATATGAAATCATTAGGAAAAGGAACCATCATTTTCGCAATCTTTGTTGTGCTGGTGTTTCTTCTTGGAGCCAATGGATGCTCCACCTACAACAAGCTTGTGACAGCTGAGACAAACGTAAACCAGGCCTGGAGCCAGGTGGAAAACCAATACCAGCGCCGGTTTGACCTTATCCCCAATCTCGTAGAGACTGTAAAGGGATACGCCAAGCATGAAAGCGAGACATACGAGAAAGTGACTCAAGCCCGCGCCGGACTAAGCGACGCCTACTCTCAAGCGCAGGCTATGGCATCTGACAGCGTGCCCGCAACGCAGCAAGCCTACCAAAACTACAGCCAATCGCAGGCCGACCTGCAAAAGGCGCTGAGCATCTATGTAAATGCCGTAAGGGAAGCATACCCCGACCTCAAGGCCGACCAGCAATTCCTCAACCTGCAGGCGCAGCTTGAAGGCACGGAAAACCGCATAGCCACAGAGAGGGGCAGATTCATCGAGCAAGTCACAGCCTACAACCTGATGGTGCGCCGCTTCCCGGGCAACATTTGGGCCGGGCTGTTCGGATTCCAGCAGCGCCCGCAGTTTGAGGCAGACAGGGAAGCGCAAACAGCGCCCCGCGTTTCTTTTTGATTTTTAACGAGCGCAAACAAAACAATCCGCCGACATCCTATGTTTCAAATATACAATGCGGCGATTTCAACGCATGGCTTAAAGACCTTAAGCAAGGCTGCCGCTTGATTAGAAACGAGTCGGCAAAGACCTTGCTGAAGCGCTAATCAAACAATCCAACCACCAATTCAATGGCAAGGTTGGATTTTTTTTGACGCGTGGCGAAAAAAACGTAAATTTGCCTAAACATATCCCTAATGACTAAATTTTTCCAAAGATGAAGCATGCCCTACTTTTGGCCGCGGCCTTGACAGCTCTGACAGCCACAGCCCAATCAACCTATAAAGCCATCGTGCCAATGCCGGGTGTTGAAGCCGGCACTATGACATACCTATACAACTATGACACCGGTGAAAAATTTGACAGTGTGGCTGTTAAGGACGGCGCGGCCGTATTCACCGGCGATATTGACGAGCCCATCGTAGTGAGAATCATAGCCGACGACCAGCGCTATGGATCATTCATACTTGAAGAAGGCACAACGGCCTTCAACCAGACCATGCATCGCGGCGTGGGCTCGATGTACAACGACATGTACAATGCGCTGGCGGATTCAGCCACAGCATATGATAAAAAATATTCAGAGACAAAGGATGCGGCTTCCCGCAAGGATATCATCATAGAATATATTGATTTCCTTACGCGAGCCATCGAGGATAACCTCGACAATCCAATCTCCTTGATTTTCTTCAATGATTACGCATACTACACCGAAGTGCCCCAAATGCTGGCATTCGTGGGGCTGCATTCCGAGCTGAAGAATTACGCCCGAGTGCGCAAAATAGTGGAAGGGGCAAGCAACAAGCTGGCCTATTCCGCCGGCAAGCCTTATGCGGATTTTGAAGCCACATACGACGGATCCACAAAGCGCCTGAGCGACTATGTCGGCAAAGGCAAGCATACCCTTGTCGATTTCTTCGCCAGCTGGTGCGGCCCTTGCATGAGGGAAATACCCGTGATAAAGGAACTTCGCGAAAAATATGAGTCAAAAGGGCTGCAAGTGGTGGGGGTGGCCGTGTGGGACAAGCCTGAAGATACGCTCGCATGCATCGACCGCATGCAAATTCCCTGGGACTGCATAATCAACACCGGCAATGAAGCCACTGACCTTTACGGAATTCAGGCTATCCCGTGCATCATGCTCATTGACCCTCAGGGCACAATCGTATTCCGCGATTTGCAGGGCGAGGAGCTGAAGGCGACTGTAGCCAAGGCGCTGCAATAAATCATCAGCCAACTACGCCCTCGCGATGATACGCCGATTCCTTAAAGACTTTTGGCCATCAATGCTGACATTGGCGGTTATCCTATACGCGGTATTCGCCTCCGACCCCTTGCCCGACACAAAAATGCCGCCCATACCCCACCTCGACAAAATCATTCACGCGGTGATGATGGGCGGCCTTGTTGGAGCCGTGGCGTTTGACCTTCAGCGCAAGAACACCCGCGTGCCCAAGCTATCGTTCAAACTTATGGCATCCATCTGGCTCGGTGTGGCGCTGTTCTCCGCCTTTACGGAGATTGCACAATCCGCCCTCACCCGCACCCGCCAAGGCGACCTCTCCGACCTAGCCGCAGACCTTATAGGCGCGGCGGCCGCCGTATACCTAGCCCCTCCCGCCATCCGCGCAGTCCTCAGAATAAAATAGCCTTCAATACCAATTAAAGCAATTAGCCCACATTATGCCCATGCGCCAACGCTTATAATTTTACCAAAATATCAATATCAATGAAACATTGCATCAAAATGCAGCTTTCGCTGATTTTCTTAATATCAGCGATTTGCATGTCACGCGCCGAGACGCCGACATTTGGCCTCACCTCGCATCAAGCCGCCGGCAAGTACTACGCCTATCCTTACTTGCTGGACAATCCTCCAGCCCTAACCCCGGCTCCCGAAGGATACGAGCCTTTCCACATGGAGCATTACGGCCGGCATGGAAGCAGATGGCACATAGGCTCAAAGTTCTATGACAATTCTTTCGAGATATTAAGCGCGGCGAGAAACGACAGCGCACTAACTGACATTGGAGAAGCCACATTCCAAACCATAAAAAACGCAAAAGAGGAATGGAGCAAAGGACGCTCAGGCGAATTGACCGAAGTGGGAGCCTTGCAGCATAAGGCGATAGCAAAGCGAATGGTGGAGAACTTTCCGCAAATTTTCACGGATGACGCTAATGTAACGGCCAGGTCTTCAGTGGTGATCAGAGCCATACTGTCAATGCAAAACGGCCTTGACGCCATTAGGGCCCTATGCCCCCAAATAAATATGTCAACCGACGCCAGCCAAGCGGATATGCGATATATCAACTTTTCTGACAAAGAGGCTGAAGCCATCAGCAAGAAAGCTTATGGAACAATACTGAAGGACTTCAAACGCCGGCACTCAAACAAAGGCGAATTCCTTCATAAGCTATTCAAAAGCGACAAATATATTAATGACAGCATTGCTGAAAGACTCTCCGGCCCACTGTTCTATTCCCTGGCAAATAGCCAAAGCCATTCCGCCCAGCCTTGGCTGGTGGATTCAATATTCACAGAAAAAGAAATCTACGAGCAATGGCTGCACAACAACGCGCAATGGTATCTTCAATCAGGAAACACCAACTTGACAAACAATCGGCCGCCATTTTCACAGACAAACCTTCTGAACAACATAATAGCCAGCGCCGATACGGCCATGACATCCCAGCGCCCAAGCGCAAACCTAAGATACGGCCACGACAGCGTGGTCTTTCCGCTGGCAGTGCTTATGGGGCTGAATGATTTGGACGCGGACATAGACGACCTTGAGCAATTGGAGAAAATTGGATGGAAGGATTATCAGGTGGTGCCGATGGCCGCAAATATCCAAATTATTTTTTATCGGAAAAAAGACACCAAGGATTGTGAAGATATCCTGGTAAAAGTTTTGCTGAACGAGCGGGAAGCGAAGCTGCCGATGGGCAATGTCGACGGGCCATATTACGATTGGAAAAAGCTCAGGGAATATTATCTGGACAAAATATAAAAAACAACCCCGCCGCGCAAAATCAAACGCATGGCGGGGAAAAATCAAGATTTGTACGCCCGTGGGGAGTCGAACCCCAATCGATGGAACCGGAATCCATAATTCTATCCATTGAACTACGGGCGCGATTTTATCCTTGTCTTGCGCAAAGGTACGACTTTTTTTTGTAATTTTGCCCAATACTGAAAATAAATTTATAATGGACGTACGCATAGAGGAATCGTGGAAAGAAAAATTGGCGCCGGAGTTTGACAAGCCTTATTTCAAAGCGCTCACAGACTTCATAAGGCAAGAGTACGCCACAAATCAGGTGTTTCCTCCGGCGGGAAAAATCTTCGCCGCCTTTGATGCGTGCCCATTTGACAAAGTAAAGGTAGTGATTCTCGGCCAAGACCCCTACCATGACGTAGGCCAAGCCAACGGGCTATGCTTCTCCGTGGCCGAAGGAATGCCACTTCCCCCCTCGCTGGTAAACATTTACCGCGAAATAAGCTCCGATCTGGGCAAGCACGCGCCCGCATCAGGCGATTTGAGCCGATGGGCTCGCCAAGGCGTGCTTCTTCTCAACGCCACACTCACCGTAGAGGCGCACCGCGCAGGGTCGCACCAAGGAAAGGGGTGGGAGACGCTTACAGATGAAGCCGTTATGCGATTGGCGAAGGATCGAGAAGGGCTTGTGTTCATGCTTTGGGGCAGCTACGCCATACGCAAAGGGGCATTCATTGACCGCTCCCGACATCTTGTGCTCACCGCTCCCCACCCTTCTCCGCTTTCGGCATATAGAGGATTTTTTGGATGCAAGCATTTTTCACAAGCCAACTCCTACCTGCAGGAAAGAGGCCTAGCCCCAATCGAATGGTGATGAGATGGTTTGTTTGCATATTATGCCTTGCATTGCCTTTTTTTTGCATGGCGATGGATACGCTCACCGGAATCTTTAACGAAAAGGTGAAGACCCTGGAGGCGCATCTGGCCTCTGACGGGATGGCGCCGCCCGTGCTATTGCTTGACTCAGGCGACCAATTGATATTTTCATTTGACCACCTGGCGGAAGACCGCTCTTACCTCCGCTATCGCCTTGTGCATTGCAACGCCGACTGGCAGCCTTCAATCCTTGTGGACACCGAATTTCTCAATGGATTCAACGAAGGGCGCATTGAGGACTACGATTTCTCGCAGCTGACAACAACGCATTATGTGCATTACGAGCTCGCCATTCCGAATGCTGATGTTGCCCCTAAAGTCTCAGGAAATTATCTTCTGCAAATATACAGCGAAGATGATCCTGACGACATTTGGCTGCAGTGCCGATTCATGGTGACTGAACAGACGGCCGGCATACGCAGCGAGGTTACGTCCCGCACCGACACCTCAATCAATGAAGGGCACCAACAGCTCTTAATCGCGATAGACACGGAGCATTCGGGCGTGGCAGACCCATACAACGACATTATCCTGCAAGTGCAGCAAGATTCCCGCCTCGACAACGAGGCTACCTTGCTGCACCCCCTGCGCATGAACGGACGCAGGGAGGCCATATACGAGCACATGCCGCAGCTGATCTTCGAGGCCGGTAACGAATACCGCCGATTTGAAGTCATTTCCGTAACTTACCCGGGCATGAGGGTGGACAACATTGCATATCTTGACCCCTATTATCACGCCACCCTAATAGAGGATTTGCCGCGAACCGGAGGGCGATACGAATATGACCAAACGCAATTCGGCCGATTCAAAATAAGGGAATACAATTCAGAGCAAAGCGACATTGAGGCCGACTATGTTGTGGTCCACTTTACCCTTGACATGCCACAGGAACAAGACGCTATGGTGTTCATCGACGGCGACTTGACTTATCGCAGATTTGATCCCGAGGCGCTGATGACCTACAACCGCGCAACCGGCCGATACGAACGAAGCATGCTGCTGAAACAAGGCGCATACAACTACCAATATCTCACGCTGCCAAAAGGCAAGGACACCGCCACGCCCGCCCCGATTGAAGGCAATTACTACGAGACTGCGCATGAATACCTCATCAAGGTATATGCCCGCAGCCCGGGCGAAAGATACGATCGCCTCATCGGCGTCTCCACCATATACAGTGGGAGATAATCATCAAATCACCAAACAAGAAATCCCTATTATGTTACAGATACAGAACGCTCTTGTCTCGCTTGACGTGGTTGAAAAATTTTTCTGCTGCGACTTGGACAAATGCCTTGGCGCCTGCTGCATTGAAGGCGACGCAGGCGCGCCGGTTACTGACGAAGAGGTTGAAGAAATAAGGAAAGTCCTGCCAGATATCTGGGATGATCTTTTGCCAGCCGCAAAAAGGGCGATTGAAGAAGACGGACTCTCATATTTAGACCCTGAAGGCGAGCGGGTGACGCAAATAGTCGATGGCAAAAACTGTGTGTTTTCCACCTATGCCGAAGGGGGCATGTGCATCTGCGCGCTGGAAAAGGCATACCGTGAAGGACGCACTACATTCTGCAAGCCAATGTCTTGCCATCTTTATCCGCTGCGCCTCACTGAGCACAAGACATTCACCGCGGTGAATTACCACAGCTGGAAGATATGCAAATGCGCTGAGGTTTTGGGCAGAGCCAAAGGACTGCGCGTATATGAATTTTTGAAGGGCCCGCTGATTCGTCGATTCGGCAAGGAATGGTATGATGAGCTCGCGTTGACATGCCGGGAATACCTAAAGCAATATGGCGATTGAGCGCAAAGACCCTAAGACCGCGAAAACATATCGGCGCGAAACGCTGTTGATTCGTTATGGAAATTAGAAGAGAAGAATTGGTGAGGTATATCTCTCCGCTTAGAGAGGGCGGATCTCTGCCGGCGCTGGCGGAGGCCAATGACGGATTCAAATATGTGGTGAAATTCCGTGGAGCCGGACATAGGGAAAAGGCACTGATCGCAGACTTCCTCGGCAGCGAAATAGCGCGCGCGGCCGGGCTGAAAGTGCCTGAGCAAGTGTTTCTAAGCCTCGATGAATATTTCGGACAGGCCGAGCCTGACGAAGAGATACAGGATCTGTTGAAATGGAGCATCGGCCTCAATCTTGGCGTGCATTTCCTGCAGGGAGCTATGACGGTAGACCCTTACGCCAATCCAATCGACGACTTGCAGGCCTCAATGATTGTATGGCTAGACGCCTTTATAACCAATGTCGACCGCACCATCAAGAATACCAATATGCTGCTGTGGAACAAAGAAATTTGGCTGATTGACCATGGCGCCGCATTTTATTTCCACCACAATTGGACCGGTTGGGAAAAAGCCGCTCTCACGCCATTTCCATATATCAAGGATCATGCCTTGCTGCGGAAAGCCACAAAAATGGAAGAGGCCGACAAGATTATGCGCAGCCGGCTGACAGCAGAACGGCTTTCTGAAATAGTGGATGCTCTGCCGACGGAATGGCTACGCTGGAACGATGGTTCGTTAAAAGAAGCCGAAGAGCGTCGGGAAGTGTACCGAGGTTTTATCATAAAGCGATTGAAAGAAGTTGACATAGTTAAGATAGTGGGCGATGCAAAGTCAAAATCTATATGAATATGCCGTAATAAGGTATGTGCCACGTATTGACCGCGAAGAATTCATAAACGTTGGGCTCGCGATGATGTGCAAGCGCCGCAGATGGTTGCGCCTGTCCCTTAACATTCCCGCCCAGCGTGTCAAATCGCTGTCTCCTGACACCGACCTTGACGCTCTGGCGCGCCAGCTGCAATCATTAGCCGACATAGCGGAAGGGAAAAAAAGTGCCGGGCCAATCGCCGAATTTCCACCTGAAGAACGATTCCGCTGGATTTCCGCCGAAAAAAGCAGCGTAATACAGTGCTCACGGCCTCATCCGGGCATTGCGGAAGACCTTGACGCAACCTTCAACCGCCTGTTTTCAGAGCTTGTCATGTGAAAAACGGGAATTTCGGCGCGATATTTGTTATAATAAAATACAAGCGTCCAGCGTTTGTATAAACATAAAGAAAAAAACAATCAAATAAAAAATATGAACAACGATTTTCGCAATTATGCGCTCAAGCACCTTGGCATGAACGGCCTGGCGCTTGACCAATACGTATCGGCCTCTAATGCCGATATCCGCGCAAGCTACATCTCACCCACCATCATCGAGGAACGTCAGCTCAACGTAGCGCAAATGGATGTATTCTCCCGCCTTATGATGGACCGCATCATTTTCCTTGGCACTGAGGTCAATGACTACACAGCCAACGTGATCCAAGCTCAGCTCCTGTACCTGGATTCAGCTGATCCGGGCAAGGACGTATCCATCTACATCAACTCTCCCGGCGGCAGCGTTTATGCGGGCCTTGGCATATATGATACGATGCAATACATCAATAGCGACGTAGCCACCATCTGCACCGGCATGGCCGCTTCGATGGCTGCGGTGCTCCTCGTAGCCGGCCAAAATGGCAAGCGCTTTGCCCTGCCCCACTCCCGCATTATGATCCACCAGCCTATGGGAGGCGCCCAGGGACAAGCCAGCGATATTGAAATCACGGCTCGCGAAATCCAAAAGCTGAAAAAAGAGCTGTACACCATCATCGCCAACCACAGCGGCCAGCCTTTTGACAAGGTTTGGGCCGACAGCGACCGCGACTACTGGATGACAGCCGAAGAGGCCAAGGATTACGGCATGATTGACAAGGTGCTCATCAAAGAAGAGAAGAAATAATCCGGCCTGTGCGCAAACATAAAGTTTGGGCTCCACGCGAGCCCAAACTTTTTTTATCCCCAATTTTTTGGAAAATGGATAAAGTTTTGTAATTTAGCGAAAAAATCATCGCTATTGGAAAATTTAGGCACTTTCATCAACTTGATGACCGACTTTGGCTTTAAGAGAGTGTTCGGCAATGAAGCTTTCAAGCCAATTTTAATAAAGTTTCTGAACACACTCTTCTCTAAAGAGGGCGTAAACATTCTGGACGTAACTTATCATGACAAAGAAGTTCTTCCCGCAGACTCTGACGGCAAAAGGATAATATACGACGTGTATTGCACCAGCAATGGACAAAAGGAACATTTCATTCTCGAAATGCAACAGGTATATCATGCTCATTTTGAAAAACGGGTAATGTACTATATGGCCAAAGGACTGGCAAACCAAGGGCACAAAGGATCTATTTATGATTACAGTCCGGTTTATGGCATATTTTTTGTTGACTTTCAATTTCGCCATCTACAGCCACGCCTTCTTCACGACTTTCAAATGAGGGAGGCAGAGACACACGAAACGTTCTCAAACCTTTTGCGTCTGCAGATTGTTTGTCTTGAAGAAACAAAGGCTAAATGGGAAGATTGTAAAACAGACTTGGAGAAAACAGCTTTTTTAATTAAAAACATGCATCTTATGGATAAGGATTCGACAGCTTACAAAAGCGGAGAATACAAGGACATGTTCAATGCCGCAGAAATCACCAGCCTTGCCAAGGAAGACATGGTGGCATACCGCCAATCCAAACGATATTATGAAGATATGACCCTTTATCGTGAAGCGGCGCTGGAGGAAGGCGCAGAAAAGGGACGTATGGAGGGCCGGATGGAAGGCCGGATGGAAGAGAGAAAGGATAATGCAAAAAAACTGCTTGAGGCCGGTATAGACCCGTCGCTCATCAAACATATTTTGGGCGTATCACCTTTTGAATGCTGATGCCGCAGAACGGAGAATTTTTTTTGGATTATGCCGTGACATGCCGAATTGAGGGGTGATTTGTCAAAATTTTTCGCTATTTTTGCCAATGGAAAGATATGGCAAAAAAAGTATATTACAAATACAACGCTTCGGCCGACACCTATGAGCGCGTATATCCATCCGCCCGCGAACGCTGGTGGGCAGTGATTCGTCAGTTCATCATCGGCATAGGCATAGGCGCCGTCTTATTCATCACCGTCTATTATTTCTTTGACTTTCCCAAAGAAAAGGCATTGCGACATGAAAATGAACGGCTTCGCATGCGCTACGAAATGCTGGCCAAGCAAGCCGACGAGGCTTTTGCCGTGATGGAGGACATTGCCGCACGCGACAATAACTTTTACCGGGTAATGCTTCAGGCCGAGCCTATTACGGCGGCGCAACGCTATGCCGGCGCAGAGTTGACATCTCCCGATAACCTTAACGATGAAGAACTTGTAAGATCATTGTCAGACAGGCTCAACACCCTCGACCGACAAGTCTATTCCCAAATAAAATCTTTTGATTTTCTGCGACAAGAGGCATTAAACCAAAAAGACCGGCTTGAGCACATCCCGGCCATTCAGCCCGTATCGGAAAGCAAGCTCAGGCAAATGGCCTCAGGATACGGCTATCGCGTAGATCCAATCTACGGCACAAAGCGCCTGCATGAGGGCATGGACTTCTCCGCTCCAATCGGCACTGACGTTTACGCTACGGGCCGGGGGAAGGTGGTGTTCGCCGGGTGGCGAAGCGGATACGGCAACCTTGTGGAGATTGACCACGGACACAACTATCTGACCCGATACGCGCACCTATCGAAAATCAACACTCGCGTTGGAATGACTGTGGAAAGAGGCGAAAAAATAGCCGAAGTGGGAAACACCGGCAAAAGTACAGGCCCGCATCTGCATTACGAGGTGCGGCTTAGGGGCGTACCGCAGAACCCAGTAAACTATTATTTCTACGATCTCACCCCGGAGGAGTACGACGAGATGATACGCATGGCCGAAAACGCAGGCCACATGATGGACTAAACATTATCCCAATTCACTATGGCTGACAGCATTGAAAAGAAATATTACAAAATAAGCGAGGTGTCCGAAATATTGGGCATCCCCCAGCCCACCCTAAGGTTTTGGGAAACGCAATTCACCGTGATCAAGCCTAGGCGCAACGATAAAGGCACTCGTTTCTACACAGCCTACGACATTGAGAAAATAAAAATGGTGAGGTATCTCGTGAAGGAGCGAGGATTCAAGATTGAGAAGGCACAAGAAATAATAACGCACAACCACTCCGGCGTGAGCAAGCACTATCAAGCTATAGAGCGCCTTAAAGCCATACGCACTGACCTGCTAAAGCTTCTGCAAGCGATCGACAATGGACGGCGCATTGGGAAAAAATCCACATCGTCCTCAGACTCCTCGCCTCAACCTCTAACTGACAACAAAAATGATTGAATACATAAAAGGCAAAATCTCAGAGCTCACTCCCGCAACGGTGGTAGTGGAGACCGCCGCCGGCATAGGATACCTGCTGAACATAACCCTGACAACCTTTGACGCCTTACAGGGCAAAGATGTGACAAAGCTATTGGTACATGAGTCTATCCGAGAAGACGCATGGGTGCTTTTCGGCTTTATCGATGACCGCGAACGCTCGCTGTTTCGCGAACTTATCGGGGTCTCTGGAGTAGGCGCCGGCACCGCGCGAATAATACTTTCATCCATTCCGGCCACTGAACTGGAGCTTGTGATAGCAAATGGAGAAGAGACACGGCTTAAAGCGGTAAAGGGGATTGGACAAAAGACTGCCCAGCGTATCATAGTAGACCTCAAGGGCAAAATCAAGCTCACTGAAGACGAGTCGGTTGCCTCCACGCTGAAGAACAATGACGAGTACGAAAACGCCATTGCAGCGCTCGTGGCGCTTGGATTCCCACGCCCGGCAAGCCAAAAGGCTCTGAAGAAAATATTCGACGCCGACCCCTCTACAAAGGCGGAGACAGCAATCAAGAAAGCCTTTACAATGCTATAAGCTCAGCATAACATCATAATCCTTAAATCAATATGAACTTAAAACCACTTTTCACAACCGCATTGGCCTTGTCCGCCGCCCTGGCCGGCTGGGCCAAGTCCTGGACAGCAGACAACGGTAATGGCACGTTCACTAATCCGCTGTTCTACGACGAGTATTCCGACCCGGACATACTGCGCGTTGGCGACGACTATTACCTGGCCGGCACCACCATGCACACCGTGCCGGGAGTGAACATCCTACACTCAAAAGACCTGGTGAATTGGGAGCAGCTGAGCTATTGCTTCGACCGATATGAGTTTGACGATCCCGCCTTCTCTCTTGAGGACGGCAAGCACATATACGGCCAGGGCATTTGGGCTCCGTGCATTCGATACAACAATGGGAAATTCTATGTTTTCTCGAATGTCAACGGAAAGGGACTCCAAGTGTACGTGGCGGAAGACCCGCGCGGACCTTGGGAACACATAAACATGAAGGGGCGCATCTATGACCTTTCAGTCCTTTTTGACGATGACGGAAAGATTTATGCAATCCACGGATATGGCGACGTAAAATGCACCGAACTGAAGCCAGACCTTTCCGAGCCAATTTACGAGACTGAGCGCACAATCATACCAGAAGGCAACGCAGTGGGCGAGGGGCACCATATGTACAAGATTGATGGGATGTACTATCTAATCTCCACTGACTATATGCCCAATGGGCGCACCCTATGCTCACGCTCCAAATCAATATGGGGGCCCTACGAGACCATCACAATCACAGCGGATGAAACCTACGGCTATCACCCCGCCGGCCTCACTCAATGGAAAGGTGGGATTGTGCCGGACGGCAGCGAATTCCGCCTCCCTGACCCCGATGTGAACGCCACGGCTGCGACAAACGCCCATCAAGGCGGCATTGTATCCACTCCCGACGGCCAATGGTGGGCACTGCTGATGCAAGACTTCCACTCAATCGGCCGCACGGTCGACCTTATGCCCATCACTTGGGTTGACGGCTGGCCTATGATCGGCCTGCCTGGAAATCTGGGACGCGCGCCCCGCACCTGGCTGAAGCCTGACACAAAAGCCGCAATTGAGCCCCACGCGCCATACGAACGCAATGAAAATTTCGACGGCAAAACGCTCGGACGAGTATGGCAGTGGAACCATAACCCTGACGACAAGATGTGGGGCCTCGACAAGGGCAAGCTTAAGCTTAAGACAATGCCCGCCGAGCAGCTGATGTGGGCGCGCAACACTCTCACGCAGCGAGTAATCGGGCCTAAATCCATAGTCACCGTTGAGCTGAACGCAAAGAATCTTAAGGACGGCGATGTGGCCGGCCTTGGCAACATCAATGTGCCATGCTCTTGGGTTGGCATCGTAAAGGACGGAAAGGACAAGACGATCCTCCGCTGCTTTGAGCAAGCGAACAACGACACCATCGATGTTCCGGTCAACCTCGCTGACGGCAATGTATGGCTGCGCCTTGACGGTGATTATGACAATGACCGGGCCCAATACGCCTATTCTCTGAACGGAAAGGATTTTTCTCCAATTGGCCAGGTGATGAAGCTCACCTACCAGCTTTGCACATTTCAAGGCTCACGAGCTTCGCTTTTCGCATTCAACCACAAGGGGGCAAAGGGTGGCTATGCCTTGTTTGACAACTTCACGGTTGACGAACCTATGGCTGACCGCAGCGGCAACATCCCCTTCGGAAAGAAATTCCGAATGATCAACCTCGCCACTGACCGGCCAGCCAAAGCCCTCCCGCACGGATTGATGCATGATACACGCGCCGGCGATAATTCAGAACAGACTCAATTCACGGTGGAAGACCGAGGAAAGGGGCAAGTGGCGCTCAGATGCGCTGACGGGCGGTATGTCCGCATCTCCGGCCACGGCATCCCGGGCGACGCGCGATTCACTCCCGACGCTGACAAGGCCACCGTATTTATGTGGCAAGACTATCTTGACGGCCAATTTATGCTTATGTCAATGGACAGTCACACCTATCTGGGCATGAGCCCAACCACAGGCAGCAGCTACAGCTGCGACTTCAAAGGCCCGGACCCGGCACGCCGCAACGGTTCAGTATTCCGCTGGGAAGAAGTCAAATGACGGATTGAGTTGCAGACAATAACAATAAGGCGCGCCGAAAACGGCGCGCCTTATTGTTATTGTAGCTGTTGGGGCAATCGCAGCCCAACGTTTGGGACAGATTAATCTTCTACGAGGCGGAGCTTCTGCACGTAGATAGCCTTCATCATCTTTTTGCGGTTGGTGACAGAGGGCTTTTGGAAGGCCTGGCGAGCGCGGAGCTCCTTGATGATGCCAGTCTTTTCGAATTTGCGCTTGAACTTCTTGAGTGCTCTTTCGATGTTCTCGCCTTCTTTTACGGGTACGATAATCATATTCTTGATGTAAAAGTTTTTGTTAACAATAGGGTTGATTAAGCGTTCTTGACCTTTTCAACAACAGCCTTGAAGGCTGCGGGATTGTTGAGGGCGAGGTCGGCGAGAACTTTGCGGTTGATCTCGATTCCGGCTTTGTGGATGAGGCCCATAAGCTGAGAGTAGTTGAGATCCTCCATGCGTGCGGCTGCGTTGATGCGCTGAATCCACAGGGCGCGGAAATTGTGCTTCTTGTCCTTGCGATCGCGGTAAGCGTAGGTCAGACCTTTTTCCCAAGTGTTCTTGGCGACGGTCCAGACGTTGCGGCGGCAACCAAAGTAGCCGCGGGTTAGCTTCAGGATTTTCTTGCGACGTGCGCGTGAAGCGACGTGGTTGACTGATCTAGGCATTTTAGTCTTGATTTTTGAATGTCAGCGGCGCCGCCCATCGGCGGGCTCTTGTCATGCTGTGCATTCGGTTAGTAAAAAATGATTATAAATCACGAAGTTTTTGTTGAAGAGACGCGGATTTTTTCAAATCCGAGGAGCTTAACGCATGCCAAGGAGCGTCTTTACTGCCTTCTCGTCCACCTTGCTTACGAGGCCTGAGTGGGTGAGATTCCTCTTCTGTTTCTTAGTCTTCTTTGTGAGAATGTGGCTGTGGAAAGCGTGCTTTCTCTTGATCCTTCCTGATCCGGTAAGGGCGAACCTCTTTTTGGCACCGGAATTAGTCTTAATCTTGGGCATTTTAAATTGATTGTTTAAACTTGTGTTATATAATTCTTGGCCAACGCGTGGCCTGATTCATCTTGTTTGGGCTATTGCTTTTTCTTGGGCGATATCATTATGATCATGCGCTTGCCTTCAAGCAGGGGCATCTGCTCCACCTTGCCGTATTCTTCCAAGTCATTGGCGAAACGCAGCAACAACACTTCGCCTTGCTCCTTGAAGAGGATTGAACGGCCCTTGAAAAACACGTAGGCCTTAACCTTTGACCCTTCCTGCAAAAAGCCGATAGCGTGCTTTAGCTTGAAGTTGTAGTCGTGGTCGTCAGTTTGGGGACCGAAGCGAATCTCCTTTATGACAACCTTCACTGACTTGGCCTTGGCTTCCTTTTGCTTCTTCTTCTGCTGGTAAAGATACTTTTGGTAGTCAAGTATCTTGCATACGGGGGGATTTGCCGATGCGGAAATCTCCACGAGGTCCAGCTCAAGGTCCTCGGCCATGCGGCGAGCCTCCTGAATGGTGTAAATGCCGTTTTCAACGTTGTCGCCTACTAATCGCACTTCGCGGGCGCGGATGTGCTCATTTATGGCGTTGGCATCTTTGTTGTTTTGCGGGCGGCGCTGCGGGCCATTATTTTGTGGGCGCGGCGGACGCGGGCCGGGAATAAAGGGCTTTTTCTCCATTCAGTGGGGTTATTGATTAATCATATTATCGACCTCTTTGGCCAAATTTTCTGCAAAGGTAGCAATTTTTATCGAACCTTGGTCGCCTTCACCCTGTTTTCTTACAGAAACTTCGCCATTTTGTTGCTCTTTTTCGCCTACGATGAGCAAATAGGGTATCCTTTTGAGCTCATTGTCGCGAATTTTGCGCCCAATCTTCTCATTGCGGTCATCAACAGCCACGCGCACGTCGGCAGCCTCAAGCTGCTTCTTCACCTCGTAGGCGTAGTCGTTGAATTTTTCGCTGATGGGGAGTATGACAGCCTGGTCAGGGGCAAGCCAAAGCGGGAATTTGCCGGCGGTGTGCTCAAGAAGCACGGCCACAAACCTTTCCATGGAGCCGAAGGGGGCGCGGTGAATCATCACGGGGCGGTGCTTTTGGTTGTCGGCTCCGGTGTATTCCAGCTGGAAGCGCTCGGGCAAGTTGTAGTCCACCTGTATTGTGCCCAGCTGCCATCGGCGGCCGATGGCGTCCTTCACCATAAAGTCAAGCTTTGGGCCGTAGAATGCGGCTTCGCCGTATTCCTTGCGCGCCTTCAGCCCTTTTTCCTCGCAGGCCTCAATGATAGCCGTTTCGGCCAGCTGCCAATTCTCGTCGCTACCGATGTACTTCTGCTTGTTGTTGGGGTCGCGCAGGGAAATCTGAGCCTCAAAATTGTCGAACTTAAGCGCCTTGAAAATGTAGAAGATAATGTCCATCACCTTCAAGAATTCGCCCTTGATCTGGTCGGGGGCGCAGTAGATGTGCGCGTCATCCTGCGTAAAGCCGCGCACGCGTGTCAGTCCGTGGAGCTCGCCGCTCTGCTCGTAGCGGTATACGGTGCCGAATTCGGCAAGGCGCAGCGGCAGCTCGCGGTAGCTGCGGGGCGAGGCCTTGAATATTTCGCAGTGGTGGGGGCAGTTCATCGGCTTGAGCATGTACTCCTCGCCTTCTTCCGGCGTGTGGATGGGCTGGAACGAGTCCTTGCCGTATTTAGCGTAGTGGCCGGAGGTCACGTAAAGCTGTTTGTTGCCAATATGCGGGGTGATTACTTGCTGATATCCGTATTGCTTCTGTATCTTGCGGAGGAACTGCTCCAGGCGGTCGCGAAGGGCAGTGCCTTTAGGGAGCCACAGGGGCAAGCCGGCACCAACATTCTGCGAGAACGCAAAGAGCTCCATCTCCTTGCCCAGCTTACGGTGGTCGCGTTTCTTGGCCTCCTCAAGGAGAGCCAGGTATTCGTCGAGCATCTTCTTCTTGGGGAAAGTGATGCCATAGACGCGCACCAGCTGGTTGCGCTTTTCGTCGCCGCGCCAATATGCTCCGGCCAGCGACATCACCTTGGCGGCCTTGATGGGAGCCGTATTGGGAATGTGCGGCCCGCGGCAAAGGTCGGTGAATGAGCCTTGGGTGTATGTGGTGATGTGGCCGTCCTCCAGCTCGCTGATGAGCTCGCATTTGTACTCCTCGCCGCGGTCGCCGAAGAGCTTTAGAGCGTCGGCCTTGCTTATGTCAGCGCGCACAATGTCCTGCTTCTGCTGAGCCAGCTCAAGCATTTTCTTTTCGATTTTCGGGAAGTCGGCCGATGTAATCTGATGTTCGCCCGGATCTATGTCGTAATAGAAGCCGTTTTCGATGGCCGGGCCGATGCCGAACTTCACTCCGGGGTACAATTCCTGGAGAGCCTCAGCCAAAAGGTGGGCCGAACTGTGCCAGAAAGCGTGCTTGCCTTCCGGATCATCCCATTTGAAGAACTTTATCTCGGCGTCTTCGTTGATTGGGCGGGAGAGGTCCCACTCCTGGTCGTTGACCGAGGAGGCAAGGACGTCGCGGGCCAAGCCGGCGCTGATGCTCTCAGCGATTTGAAGCGGGGTCACACCCGCCTCGTACTGTTTGACCGATTGGTCAGGGAAAGTGATGTTAATCATTTAAAAACGTATTGTTTAACAAGAAATCGCCACCTACAACGTGGCAATCAAACAAATTTCCCGCAAATATACGAATTTTTCGCGAGATGCGCGCCATCTTTCCCCATAATTCTCAAACCCAAAATAATTTCCACAACTTCTCGAACGAAATCACCACAATTTGGTGAATGAAATCACAACAATTTACCGAGCGGAATTACAACAATTTACCGAATGAAATCACCACAATTTGGCGAACTAAATCCATAACATACTTTGAGACAGTCTATTATTGACTAAGAGAGAAGATCTTGTCAACAGGTTGGCTTAAATTTTTTTAGGTTAATTTTTATAGAAGCCATTTATATGCCGCATTGACATTAATGATTTGCCCTTGTGTCTCAAGCGTTCTTTCCTCATAGCCGGTTATTAGTGTTAATTTATCACATTTAAGTGCCTTTCCAGCTTTCTGCAACGCGGAGATTTCTCGATTGAATGTCTTTTCAGAGGATATATCATAAGAAACCTGTACAAGCTCCACAACCGTTGAACGATGGGTTACCACAAAATCAATTTCATATGAATCAGTTTTATAGTAGTAAATGTCGTATCCAATCCCATATTTTCTACATAGAGACAAATATACCAGCGTTTCTAGTCTCCAACCTAAATTATCTTTAGCATATGCATCCTTTCGTGAGTTCATAAGGACAACATCGATGGGGTAACATTTCGCATTGCGGATACGTTCGCTGCTTTTGTTTGAAAATTTGCACAACCGCTTCATCAGATATGCCTGATAGAGATATCCTACATAGTTTTCAACAGTTTTGTCATTTTTGAAATTAAATGCCTTCTGCAATGCCGTATATACAACTTCACAGGGAGCAATGTTCATAAGATGATTCGACAATGACTTAAAGGCGTCTTTGTATCTTATCTTAAAACGCTGCACGATATCCCTCTCCAGTATATTTGACACCAAAGTGTCGATATAGTCTTCCGCGTTCTCCTCTCCGTTTACAATCTCAGGAAATCCCCCAACCATAATGTACTCGTCGAAGGCTCGGCGAAGCATTGCATCGGTTTTTGTGGAAAGTTCGGTCGTCTCCACTCTCTTCATTTCACAAAATTCACGGAATGAAAATGGGAACAATTCTATTTCGTTATAACGCCCGGTAAGATATGTGGACAATTCACTGCTAAGCAGTTTCGCATTGCTGCCTGTTATTATAATTTTCATTCCTTTCCTGAGCAACCTGTTGACAAATAGATGCCAACCTTCAATATTCTGTGCCTCATCAAGAAACAAATGAGTGAAATCGCCATAAATCTGGTAAAGACATTTCAATACGTCATTCAAGTCGTCGGCCGACAAATTAACCAAACGCTCATCATCAAAATTCACATATGCGAATTTCACGTTCGCCTTATTTAATGCATTTAGACAAAGAGTTGATTTCCCGCTGCGACGCACACCTATTACAACCTGAGCTTTTTTGCTCTCAAGCTTAATCATTGACTCTTCCACTCGTTCACAAAATAACTCTGAACGATGTGCGGCAAGCTCCTCCCGTTGGTCTCGCAATATCTCAAGCAGTATTGATGTGTCCATAAGTATATTATTTAAAGCACAAAGATAACAAAACTTCGATAAATGACCAAAAAGATGCCATGCAAACTACGATAAATCGGAATTTTTGGGGCGGGCAAACTACGATAAATCGGGATTTTTGGGGCGGGCAAACTACGATAAATCGGGAAATGCAATGGATCTTAGACTGATTTAACATTTATTAACAGGGGGGGGGTAGAATTTTGTTTTTTATCAGTACCTTTGCGGAAACATAAATAGAATTAGGCATTAACATAAAAGTTTTTTATTATGAAATGGTACTGCTCAAAGTGCGGAAAAGTAATTTATTCTGTCGTCAGGCCACTGCCTACAGGCTGGTGCTGCGGTAAATTTGGCATTCATAGCTGGAAAAAATACTAATTCTTATGCCATAAGGATTCTCGCAAACATTCTCATGCATAAGCAAACAACTTCAGACTGAAAGAAACAACCTCACACTAATAAGGATAAAGCAACGACAGCGGAGCCATTGCGGCTCCGCTGTCGTGTTTATAAGGGCGTTGAATTTTTCAACGACCTGATTAGAGGGCATATTCCAGCATAGTGAAGGAATAAGGCGGGAGGGTGAGGGAGGCTTTTTTGGAGGCCTTTATTGTTTCTTTGACGGGGGCTATTGGCTGGGCGTCAAAGTTGTTTTCATCCTCGGGATTTCCTTTGAGAGTGGTCTTTTCGGCGGTGGCTTTAATCTTGAAGCGAGAAAGGTCCAGCTTGGCTGTCTTTTCCTTGTCGGTGGCGTTGGCAACCTTTACGTAGAGCTTGTGGTTCTTTGAGTCAAGGATTACAGACTGCTCCTGCAAGTATCCCTCGCCCTCCGACTTGTCGGGGTCAACTATGGTCACGCAGTCGCCGTAGTAATGGTCGCCGGCAGATTGCCCAAACATCTGCTGCACATAGTAGCTGCATGTAGGGAACACCTTTTCATTGTCGAAATATATGAGGTCCGGATTCCAGTTGGTGGCGTTCTTGCGGGCGAAGAGAGGAGCGTAGGAGGTCATTTCCACCACATCGGCGTTGCGCTCAACGTGCAGAAGGTAGAGGGCTTCAGCCAGGGCGTCGATCAGCTTCTTGTCCTTTGCCGCGTATTCGCCAAGATAAACAGTGGTTTTGCGGTCGCGGGGGTAGGCATCATACTGACGCGACTTCAAGAAATATTCGCGCGGCTCATAGTAGTGCTCATCGATGATGGGCAAGCCTATTTCATCGGCCAGGCGCCAGCCGGCCTCATAGTCGGGATTTCCGGCATGCGAGCCGGGGCCGGCAGTGCCCACGATTACGATTTCGGGATGAGCCTCCTTGATGCGGTCGTACATGTATTTGAAGCGTTCTTCAAATTCGGGCGAGATTTTCTCCTCATTGCCTATGCCGAGGTATTTCAGGTTGAAAGGCTCGGGGTGGCCATTTTCAGCGCGCACCTTGCCCCACTTTGTGTTCACGTCGCCGTTTGCCCACTCAATGAGGTCGAGGGCGTCCTGCAGCCATTCGTCCATATCGGCCATGTCGCATGCGTCCTGAGCCTGGTCGGGCCACATGCCCCAGCCGCCATTGGCGCCCTGGCAGCTCACGCCGCAAGGCAGGATGGGCAGCGGCTCCATGCCGAGGTCTTCGCACAGCTGGAAATACTCCTGATAGCCAAGGCCCATCGACTGGTGGTAGCCCCAGGTGTTCTTCTGCTGCTTGCGGGTCTCCTTCGGGCCGATGGTCTCTTTCCAGCGGTAGGTGTTCCAAAAGCCGTCGCCGCCGCCATGCACCACGCATCCGCCGGGGAAACGGAGGAATTTAGGATTAAGGTCAGCGAGCGATTGGGCAAGGTCCTTGCGCAGGCCATGGCCCATGTAGGTGTCTTCGGGAACGAGCGAAACCATATCCACGTCGATTGCGCCATTGTCGAGGGCGAGAATCCAAAGCGACGCTTCCTTGCAGTCCTCAGTCGGACGGAGCGTACACTCGTACTTTTTCCAATCCCCGCTGTCAACGCTGATTGTGGCGTCGGCCAGAAGCTTTGGCTCAGAATGGCGCTGAGGCTGCACCAGGGCCACGCGCACCTTCATGTCGGTTCCCCCAACATTGCGCATGAACACTGAGAAGTCATAATCCTCCCCCTTCTTTACGCTGATGCCGTCGAATCCGCTATTGCTCAGGCCCACGCCACGCCATCCCTTGTAGTCCTTGAACTCGCGGGTCCTTTCCGTGGAGAGGCGCATGTAGTTTGGATTGTTGGGATGGATGGGATTTTGCTGCTTCACCTCAAGATTTCCTAGGGAATGGCCCGGGCGGATAAATCGCCATGCTGTGCCGGGGCCCCAGCCGTCGCGCTCAACGGGGCTGAACTCGAAAGAGCCGTTCTGAACAA
Source organism: Clostridium sp. (assembly GCA_023666615.1). GTDB lineage: Bacteria > Bacteroidota > Bacteroidia > Bacteroidales > Muribaculaceae > CAG-873. The sequence continues at coordinate 651,312 of JAMPBQ010000001.1, forward strand.
GCTCGGCGTTGAGGCCGCCATCGGCCGACGAGCTTATGTCCTCAAAAAAGATGCCAATCAGATGATCGCTGATTTGCTTGCCTCCAGCCGGGGCCTTCATAGGCTTTTGAGCCACCATTGTGGCCGCCGCCATGCCCAGGGCAAGAAGGGACAGAATACGTTTGTTCATTTATTATTAGATTTTTATGAATAATTGTCATTCCATAAACACAAGGTAGACGGCGCCAATGAGCATTAGAAACGCCGCAAAGTGGTTCCACTTCAGCGTGACGCCCTGAAACATAAACATCACTATCACCGTGAACACCACCAAAGTGATGGCTTCTTGCATCACCTTCAGCTGCACGAGATTGTAAGGGCCGCCGTTGCCGGAAAATCCGATGCGGTTGGCGGGAATCATGAAACAATACTCCAGCAGGGCGATTCCCCAAGAAAAGAGGATCACGCCCCACAGGGGCCAATTGGTGGACACTCCGGCTGTCTGCAGCCTGAGGTGGCCGTACCAGGCGAATGTCATGAACACGTTTGAAACGATTAGCAAGAGTATGGTGACGATGGCGGGTGACATCATTGGATTGGATTATTGGTTTTCGTATTCAGCGAGGGCCTTTTTCCTCATTTCCTCATTTATCGGGCGCAGCACATCAAAATCGAGGTATCTTTTGCCATTGCCTTTCCTGCGATGAAACACCTTATCTTTCAGGTTATTCGCCTCAATGCAAGCTTTGCTGTGCCAGCCCGGGAGAGCGGGCGCCAAATCTTCGGGAACGCTATCCAGCGTGACCTTCCTGACATATGAGCAGGGAGGATAACCCAAGGCCGCCCACATCAAAGGCTGGCTGTGGGAGGCGTCAACGCCCTCTATAACAATCGACGAGGTTGAAATATAGCGCGGAATGAAGTCTTGGTCCACAGCCCAATGGTCGCCCTCCGCTATCGGGTCGCGCCCAAGCAGAGAATGCCTGAACGAGCGCGAACAGCCTTCGGTAAGATCGGCTGGAGAAATGCTTTTGGCTCGCATTTGCTCTTCCAGGATTTTATATACATTGTCGTATCTGATATATCCCATGCCGCCGGGATGCTCGCCCGAGACGGAAAAATTGGTGCGGACTATGAAGCCTTCCGGGGCATCGGCCACGTCGAAGCGCTTGAACCCATTGTCGTCGGTCTCATAATACGCAAGGCCGCCTTGGCCGTCCATCACGCCGAAATTCGCCTGTACGCCCATAGGCTTTGGCAAGGAATCAATAAGCGCCTCGAAGTCGGCCAGGGTAGCGCACTTTTCTAGAGCCATGGCCATAACCACGCCCTCTTGGTCGGCGTACTTGCAAGTGTCGGGCATAAGATTGTATGAAGCAGTGTTCATAATGGCGAACCCGGCATCGTTCATGCCCATCCATGCCTCGCGCAGCAGCGAATCGCCACCGTTGAAAAGCCCTACATAAGAATGGCATCCATCCTTTTCAACCCTGGCAAGAAAGTTGTCAGGCGCGCCTGTGTCGCGGTGCTTCCACATCAAGGGCCTGCCTGTGGCAGAAGCCTCGGCCGATACCAAGATTGAAGTGCAGGCAAGGGATTGAAGCCATGCCAGCGCCATAGCCATAATGAAGGGAAAAATGCGACTTAAGAAAAATTTCATACAGGAGATTTTAGGGCAAAATTAGCGTTTTGTTTTGAGATTTCCTATATTTTAACTAATTTTACGCTGCAAATGAGACGTCACAAAACAAAATGGATACAAGCAAATACACATTTTCGATGCAAATGCAGGTGCGCGACTATGAAGTCGACGCCGAGGGAATAGTAAACAACGCCGAATACCTGCACTATATGGAGCACACCCGCCACGAATTTTGCCGCAAAGCCGGCATCACCTTCCGCCAAATGCGAGAGAGGGGCATCGACCCCGTGGCCACCCGAATCGAGATAAGCTACAAGCAGCCGCTGCGCCTGAGCGATGAAATGGTGAGCTGCCTCAACATCAGCAGGCATGGCGCGCAATTCATCTTCGAACAGGACATCTACAGGGCGGACGGCGAGCTGGCCGCAGCCGGGGTGGTAAAGATAGCTTGCATAGAGAATGGGCGCCTTTCCCGCGGCGAGGCCCTGGCGGAAGCCTTTCAGCCTTTTCTTAAATGATGGAGGCCAATGGCTTAGCGAAGCGCATCGCCCTGTCGATGGCCAAGGGGATAATTGGGGAGGCCGCAGACGAATTGATGGAGCGCGTCGGCGGCGTCGATGCCTTTTTCTCCTTATCGAAGCGCGAGCTCACAGCATTGGCGGGCCACAGCTTCCCTATTTTTGACGATGCCTACCGCCGCGACCTTCTGCAAAAGGGAGAGCTTGAGGCGGCCTTTGCAAGGCAAAACAACATTGATGCCCTGATGCGCGGCGAAGCCCCCTACCCCACAAGGCTCATGCCATGCTCCGACGCTCCTTTCGTGCTCTACAAGCTGGGCGGGTGCGGGCTTAACTTCAAGCGCACGGTGGGAATCGTGGGCACTCGCCATGCCACCTACTACGGCTCCGACTTCACTCGCCGGCTGGTGGAGGATTTAGCCAAAGCCATACCCGGCACAGCCATAATAAGCGGCCTTGCCTATGGCATAGACATCTGCGCCCACAAAGCCGCCATGGAGGCCGGCCTGCCCACGGTGGCGGTTCTGGCCCACGGCCTGAACACTGTCTATCCGGCCGACCACCGCAGCTATGCGGCTCGCATAGCCAAGGATGGCGGCGCGCTTGTGACGGAATATCCCTCCAGCTCAAGGCTGCACCGCTCCAATTTCCTGGCGCGCAACCGCATAGTGGCGGGGCTGAGCGATTGCCTGGTGGTAGTGGAAAGCGATTTAAAAGGCGGCTCAATGTCCACGGCCCGCATAGCGTCGCTCTACAGCCGCGATGTCTTTGCCCTGCCCGGCAGAACAAGCGACATATATAGCCGCGGCACCAACCGGCTGATAGCCAACCAGACGGCCCAGCTCATCACATGCGCCGACGACCTTCTATCGGCCATGGGCTGGGATGAAGAGGCGAAATCCACAGCCGCCCAGCCCACGCTCTTCCCCGCCCTGACGCCTGAGCTGCAGGAGCTTTACGATTACATAAAGGCAAACCCCGACGCCACGGTGAACGACATGTGCGTGGCCCTGGGCCAGACCTACGCCACCGTTGCCGACCGCCTCTTTCGCCTGGAATTTGAGGACATGATCATCTCAATCCCCGGCGGCCGCTACGCCCCCGTCAGCCGCCAACAGCCATAATGGCATTGTCCGCTGAAAGCTGTCCGGAGGCTTTTAGGTATTCGGTGGCGCGGAGGCGATAGTCGGCGTAGGAGGCTATGTATTGATCATAGGCTCGTTTGTAGAGGGTCTGGGCTTCAAGAAGGTCGGTGATAGTTGATGCGCCAACATCATAATAATTCCTGTTCAGCCGCAGGTTTTCATCTGCTTGGCCAATTGATTCACGGGCATTCCGCATCTTGCGATATGCGGCTGTGAGGTTATCCCATGCGTCACGCATCGCAATCTGAAGCATTTCCTGGCCGTCTTCAAATTGAATGCGGGCGTTTTGCAGCTGAAGCTTTTTCTTCTTGATCGCATGCGAGCCTCCCCACCATCCGGTCAGCGGCACTTTCACCGAGATAAACACAGCGCCGAAGTTTTGGTTTTCATCAAGGAGATTGTGGAAAAACCATCCCGCGCCAAGCCCCACTGTTGGGAGATTGGCGCCAACGGCCATCTTTTTCTCCAGCTCAGCGGCGCGAACCGCCGAATTAAGCATTTCATAGTCTGGAGTGTCGACAACGGCATCCTGAGGATTGCGCCACATGCCGAAGGCGAATTCCGGCATTTCTGACGGCACGACCCTCTCCGCCACCTTTATTGGCGTAAGACCGGCTCCGATATACTGCCCAAGCAGATTTGAGCAAAGCGCAATGCCATTGTCAAGGTCGATCATCGTTGACTTGAAGTCATTGCGCTGGAGCTCGACTTTGAGCAGGTCGTTTTTCAAAATTACGCCTGCGTCAACCGCCGCCCGCGTCTGATATTCCAGCGTATCGAGCATTTCGATCAATGAGGCCAATGTCTCGCGTTGTGACTGCAGCGACACAAGCTTCCAGTAGTATTTGTCAACCGAGACGCAGACTTCTTCATCGGTCTGTCGCTTGCGCAGTTCTGCCACTCGCTCGCCAATATGCGCCAGGGCATTGCCATTGACAATCTGCCCTCCGGCGAAGATCGGCTGCACGGCGGTGACGCCGGCGGTATAGCCTTTGTCAATCAAGCCGAGCTCAAACATGTTCATGACGTTGTATTGAATCACGTCATGGTTTGCCCAAAAGTATCCGCCGCTTGCGGATATGTCAGGGAAATATTTGGTGAAAGCCTCATCGGAGGTCTCTTTAGCGGCTTTTATGTTGTTGGCCGCAGTCTTTGCCGATGAGTTGCCGCTGAGAGCCATCTGCCGGCATTGTTCCAAAGAGAGGGTCAAGGTATCCGTCGGAGCGGTCTCTTGAGCATTGCCGACTAACGCCGACAATGCCAAGGCCGCGAATGAACAAATTATAAATCTACTTTTCATTGTCTTGTTTCGTTTGAGTGGTTGGCGCAGCGGTCTCTTCCACGGGATAAACCGGAAGCTCGATTGTCGGAGCAGCCTTCTTGCAGAATTTCCAATATAGGATCGGAATAACCGTAAGAATAAAAATCATCGTAATCGGCGTGCCGAAGAATATTATTATGCCCATTGGCTTCCAAAGCGCGCTGCCGGAAATTACCATCGGGAGCACTCCCATAGTGGCTGCGGCGGAGGTCAGGAAGATAGGGCGCATACGCCGCTCAGCCGCCTGATAGATCGAATCTTTGACCGACATTCCTCCCTCCTGCAATTCCTCGGCATAGTCAAACATAATTATGACATTTCTGACGAGAATGCCCATCAGGCTTATCAGGCCAAGCACACCGGTAAGGCTAATCACTTCACCCATTATGGCGAGCCCCGCCCCGGCGCCCGGAATGATGAAAATCAAAGAGAAGAGCATCAGGAATGGCACGGTTACGCCCTTATAGTGGAAAAGCAATATGAAGAATATGATCACAACGGCAATCAGCAGAGCGCCTCCCATTTGGGGGATAATCTCGGTGGCTTGCTCATAGTCGCCGCCGTAGCTTACGGCAACGCCATCGGGCAGGCCTACCTTTTCAATCTCCTTTTGGAGTATCGTGGTTTTGGCTAGCGCGTTCTGGCCGCGCACATTGTCTGCGGATATAATGGCCGTAGGCAGCCCTCCCCGATAGTTGATTTGTCCTGGATGCCATGTCGGATTGACTTCGGCAAAGGCTTTGAGGGGAGTGTTGCCGATGCCCATCACCGGGATTGGCTCGCGCATCAGGGCGGCATATGTCGAGCTGTCAGAATTTTGCGTCTTGGCGACAATGCCTATGCCATAATCGCCCTCCCAAAGAGTGCCCATCGGGATGCCTGAGCCATACCGCATCGCGAGAGTCATCTCAAGCAATGTGTTGTTAAGGCCAAGGCGCGACATCTGAGTGGAATTGGGATCAACCGTGGCAGCCACGAGTTGGCTTCCTGCTCCTGGACGCACAAGCGTAAGGCCCGGTATGCGGCGCATAATCGACAATATAGTGTCGGCTGCCTGCAAATTCTTATTATAGTCTAGTCCCTGCAGGCGCACTTCAACCGGATACTTTGCATTGGAATAGCTCAGCTGCTTGAATTTGACGTATGCTCCGGGGAAATAGTCTTGGTAGAGAGGCGAATATTCATTCAGCAATTCAATTGTGGCCTCGTTGCTCTTGGTGTTGACGATAAACTGGGCGTAGTTGGGGCCGCCAACCTGCGGAGCGTATGTGGTCTGAAAACGCGGTGATGACATGCCGTGGAATGACGCCACGGAAACCACACGCTCGTCTTTGCGCAATATCTTTGCCAGGCTGTCGGCAATTATGTCAGTCTTGTCAAGCGACGACCCTTCCGGCAGATATATTTCCACCGCGAACTGGTCGCGCTCGGCAATAGGCATCAACTGTATTGGGCGGGAAATGAAGCACCATGCGCCCAATATGACGGATACAATGCCTATGGCGATGCTGGTTTTTGGCCATGCGAATACCAGGGCCACCAGCTTGTTGTACCAATTTTGAAGGCTGACGAAAAAGGAGAATTTTTTCTTGCCGGATTCAATTGCCTGCTTTTCGATTGCATAAATCGGCTTCTTGATGATCTTGTACTGAAGATAAGGCACAAGCAGCTCGGCCACGATCAGCGACACAGTGAGGATAAGCAGTATGGCCCACGGGAAGAATGTCAGGAAGTCGCGGAACATTCCCGTCATTGTGATGAGGAATGGGAAGAACGTAATGGAAATGGCCAGGGTGGCCGACAGAATAGCGCGGAAGAACATAGTGCCGGCATTGATTGTGGCCTGCATATGCGGCATTCCATCGGAAATCAAATCCACATACTCGTCTATAATCACAACAGAGTTGTCGACAATCATGCCAAGCGAAACAATCAGGCACGCAAGCGTCACTGTGTTCAGCTCAATGCCGAAGGCGTAAAATAAACCGAGAGATATGAATATGCTGATAGGAATTGTGAGAGCGGCGATGAACGCTACCTTCAGCGGGAGAAGGAGCATAATCACCACCAACACCGCCACAATCGCGATCAGAAGCTCGCGAAGGAAATCAAGGACGCTGAGGTTGACCACCGTAGGCTGGTCAGTGATCTTGAAAAGCTCCATATCGGCAGGCATGTCCTTGGCAAACTCATCGATAACCTTGCCGGCGGCGTCGCCCATAGCCACGATATTCTCGCCGTCTTTCATCTCAATGCTGAGAAGAAGGCATTTCTCCCCATTGTTGGTAATGTAGCTCGTAGGTTCGGGATACTCGCGCTCCACTTCGGCTATGTCGCCAAGGCGCACCACATCACCCGCCGGCGTTGAGAAAACGACCGTCTCCTTAATGTCATTAACGGAATTGAACGACTCCTCCACATATATCGGCATGGTGTAATCCTGTGATTTTATGCGGCCTCCTGTGGTTTCAAATCCCTGCGCAAACAGAGTCAGCGCAAGGGTTTTCTCGTCAATGCCGTAATGGGAAAGACGCTCGGTGTTGATATGCACGCCTACCTGTTCGGTCTGTTCGCCATAGACGGTCATTGTTCCGATGCTCGGCACGGCTCTCAGCCGGTCGCGCAGCTGATTCATATAGTCATGCAATTCTCGATATGTCTTGTCTTTCCCCTGCATTGTCAACAATAGAGCGGATGTATTGCCAAAATCAGAGATAGTCCGCACGGCAAGCACGCCGGCGGGCAAAGACGCCTTGACATTATCCATGCCCAGCTTGAACTTATCCCAGAACTGGTCGGAAGAGACTTTGCCGACATTATCGTCCAGGGTCACAAAAATCATCACCATTCCGTCGGATGCCTGCGCGGTGGTTTTCTCTTTGTTGACCTCCTTGAAGCTGAACACGTAATCCTGAAGCGGCTTGAGCACTTCCTGCTCAACCTGCGAAGCGTCGGCCCCGGGATATACGGCGGCGACAACGCCCTCGCGGATAGTGAACGACGGAAATTCGTTCTTATCCATCTTGACGAGGGAATATACGCCCCACGCTATCAGCACCACAGCCATCAGCATCACAATGCGCCGATACTGCAAGCCAATAGATACAATATTGGGATTCTTGAATTTCTCCATATCAGGCTCAGTTTACAGATACAACTTTAAGTCCGCTGCTGAGTTTCTGCTGGCCCTCAACTATAACGCTGTCGGCAGTGGCCAATCCGCCCGTGACTATAATGCCTCTTGAATCCAACCCTCCAACATCGACCTTCACTCGCTGGGCGAGACCGTTTTTCTTCACCCAAACGTATTTGGCATTATCAAAATCGAGCACAACGGCCTGAGGCGGCAACACTATTTCGGCATCTTCAACCGCGCCGGATGAAGGAGAGGCGCCATCCACCTCCACACTGCATATCATACCGGGCAGAAGATTGCCGTCAGGATTGCTTATTCTGAATTTGACATCATAGTTGCGCGACAGCGAGTTAGCCGCCACCGCCTTTTCCGCCAATGTTCCCGCATAGGAACGGCCGCCGGCGGTTATGGCTGCGCTCATCCCTTCTTTGAGATTTGCAAGGTCGGCCTCCGGCACAGAAATCTTAATTTTCAATGCGGATACATCCATAATCTCAACAACAGGAATGCCGGGGGCCACTGTCTGCCCGACATCGGCAAGCTTATGCGCCACCACACCCGACATCGGAGCATGGATATCAGCATCATTCATGCCCGTTTTCGCTATTGCGGCAGCGGCCTCGGCCTGCTTGAGCTTTTCCTGAACGGCCACCCATTGCATATCCGGCAGAGCGTTCGCATCATGCAGCTTCTTCATCCTGCCGTAAGCATCCTGCGCCTCATGAAGCGCAGCCAAGGCTATGTCATACGCATTTCGCAATGACGCGCCGTCAACGCTTGCGATCAATTGCCCTTTTGATACCCGTTGACCCTCCTCCACGCAGATTTTGCTGATAGTGCCCGCCACGGAAAAGCTGACCGTGGTTGAACTAAAGGCCTCTATTGTGCCGGAATAGGTGTCGGCTGACGCCGACGCCGACGGATTGGCGGAAAACACCTTTACCCTCACAGGGTCTGTGTTGCCGCCGTGAATTTCAGGGCTGCTGTGTCCGCAAGATGCCATTGCAACCAGCAAAACGGTGAAAGGAAAGAAATGCTTGTAATTTGATAGTTGAAACATGACGAAATGTTATAGTAGAATTTTTCATGCAAATATAACAACTAAAAAGTCCTTGATATTTCCACAAACGATAATGAAATGAGGCTTGATGGATTGGTGTTTTAGCCAAATGGTCGTATTTATGGATTTATGAGCGTTTATCAGTAAAAAAACGCTAACTTTGTAGCATGAAAAATAATTTGGGAACCAAAGTCCGCTACATAGACGCCCTATCTTTTGATAAATTATTGTCCCTTAGCAAAATCTTAAGAGAAAGCGTGAGGTATGGCAATCATTGTTGCCTAAAGGAGGTATGCACGGATACTGACAGAGACATATTCAAATACCCGGTCAAGATTGACGCATATGTATTTGTGGTTTGTTCTTCTGGATTAATTGAGCTCACGTGCAACCTTTATAGCGTGACGCTGCCCGCCCACAGCATGTTTCTCTACAATCCCGGAACAATTTTGCAGCTTAACGCACTTGAGCCAAGCAAACTCAACATAATGGTTTTCACACGAAAATTTATCGACGATCTAGGCATAAAGTTTGACAACATTCCATTGCAATACAAAATAGTGCGGGAACATCAAGTGTGCCCATTGTCAGAGAAAGCATGCGCCCAATTGCGGTCTCTGATGTCGATGACCGCTGATTTTGTGGAATTGGACAGCTTCAACGCTTATCAAAGAGAATTGGCAGACGCATCTTTCAGGACATTTCTATATCGGGCATTATATGAACTGAACTCTCAGTACGGAAATTCATATTCAGATTTTCTTCCCGCCCAAGACAACTCACACTTCGACAATTTTATGCGACTGCTTGAGGAGAACTACAAGCGACACCATTCCATCAAGTTCTATTCCGACAAGATGCACCTTAGCCCGAAATATCTGAGCCTTATGATAAAAAAAGCAAGCGGGAAGCTGGCAACGGAATGGATTGACGAATATGTCATTCTTGAAGCAAAGAATCTCATAAAGTATTCTTCGATGAGCATCCAGGAAATTTCCTATACGCTCAATTTCCCCAATCAATCATTTTTTGGAAAATACTTCAAGCGCCACACCGGCCTCTCTCCCAAAGCCTACCGCATAAAACCTTAAGCCCGCACACAAAGAGCACGAACCAAATAAATCCATTAACCGCACATGACACAAAAATCGCACTTCTTATTGGAAGCTTTCGTTGAGAAATTTCAGCATATCATTATGTTGATTTTAATAATATTGGGAGCCTTCACAACAGAAGCCCAAGAAAGGCCATGCTTGATTTTCAGCAATGAAAACATTTCACAGCTGAAAGGACGGCTTAAGACCGACACTTCCTATCAGACCGGTTACGCAAAAGTCAAAACCATTTCCGAGAAGGCTTTGGGAGAATCCATGCCATACGAAAAACTCGAGCACTTGGCCTTGGTCTACCTGGTTGAGCATAAGCCGAAAGTCAAGGAAAAAATAATAGAGACCATTGCAAAACTGTCTAAGCATGGGTCGCTTGAGCCTCTCGACATGCTTCACCGCGAACCAGCATGGCGTTCACAGCTGGCAACCGCAAGGGCGAACTACAATATGGCTGTAGCCTACGACGCCATTTATCAGGATATTTCCGCCGAAATGCGCGACTCCTTGGCCAAGTGCATCTATGACGCCAGCATAGAACCCACGCTTCATGACTGGCTAAATCCTCTGACGCGCCATCACACAATAAACTCCATGGGGCACAACTATTGGATGGCATGCATCGGCAATTGCGCAATAGCATGCATGGCCATTGAAAAAGAGATGCCCGAATTGAAATCATGGATTGAGGCCGCCGACCGGGCTGTATCGGAATGGGTGCGGTTCAATGGCGATTTTTATCAGAACAAACCTCAGTCAATCGACAATGGCGCGTACTATGAGAGCGTGAATTACGCTAATTATGGCATGTCACAATATTTGCTTTATAGATTTGCAAAAGGAAACCGCAATTCGGGAAATTACAACATATCGGATTCAGACCGGAAAATCGCGGAATATTTTATGCATACATGCTATCCCGTATCTGAAGGGAAAATGCCGTCGCTTTACTTTGGCGACGGCGATGAATACTCCAACGGCGAGATGTGCGTAAAGCTATTGTATGCCATGGGGGCGCGTGATGACAATATGTTGTGGTACCTATCACAAATCACTCCTGACCAGCACCGTGAAGGATTGTCATTATCTTCGCCGCTCGGCCTGCTGATAACCCCTGAGGCGGAAGCGGAATTATCCCTGCCCTCACTGCCAAAACATGTAGCCTATTTGGCTAATGGATGGGCATCCATACGTGACTCCTGGGCATGCGACAAAAGCCTGCTTGGAGTGAAATGCGGGCACACATGGAATCACGCCCACGCGGATGCCGCCTCCTTTATCCTTTACCACAATGGGCTTCCGGTGATCAAGGATGCGGGAAACTGCTGGTATCCAAACCCGAATTACAGAAATTATTTTTTCCAAAGCCAGGCCCACAATGTGCTTATGGTTGATGGCAACGCACAGCCCCCGGAACATCAGTATCAAGGATCTTACAGCGATGGAAGAATCACGGATGTCACAGAGGGGAAAGGCATCAGATTCATCAGCGCCGACGCCTCAGGCCCGACTGGAAAATATTTTCAGCGCAATCTCCGCAGTTTCCTTTGGATTGACAATGTGATTCTCGTCATTGACGATGCCCGGTCGTTTGATTATGGCGAATTTTCATGGACTCTGCATCCGGGAATGCCTTCAGCGAAAGAGGGCGTCGACATTATGATTGAAAACGGCGACAGCAAAGTAGCTGTGCGCCCACTGTGGCCTGAATATCTGACAGAAAGCGAGTTTGAACACGATTTCCCATTTAACCTAAAGGCAGAGCGGCATGAGGCCCCAAAAGCAAAGCAGCTGACAGAAAACGAGGCATACTATACAGTGCGTGACCCGCGGAAGCGCAACGAACAAAAATTCGTAACGGCAATAATGCTTCCCGACTCGTGCGGCAAGCGGGCGCGCGTCACACGCTTGGAAGTGATTGACGGCTATGGCGTCCGGATTGACGATGGCATCAATGTAACCGATGTATACCTCAACTCAAGAGCCGATGGCCATATCATGCACCGCAATTCCTGCCACACCTTAGGCCAGTTTGACACAGACGCCTACATCCTCGCCTATTCTTATCCCGCCCATGGAGAAAACGCAAGCCCTGAAATAAACCGCTATTTCATGGCTTACGGCAGCTACGTGCGGGAGAGCGAATCCAATTCTCCAATCTTTGACTCTTTCACCAAACAAACTAAAATATGGTAAAAAGAATGTCCACATCTTTTGTCGCCAACATACTGAGCTTAAAAAATCTTATAAGCTCCGCAAGGCTTGTTATGGCCTTAATGCTATCATCCATCTTTACCTACGCCCAGGCGGACAATCATTATATAGCACAGAATGTAGCACCCGGCGTTTGGAAATTCACTTTCGGATCTCCGGATTCAATCACTCCGATTCGCCTGCATCCAGATTATTTAAAAACTGAAATGCCGGGATATTATGGCGACAAAGAATGCCCTGTCACGCCGATTTTCGAGCAATCCGCGCGCGGAATAGTCGTATCGCTGCCTCTGAAAGCCGGCGAGGGAGTCTATGGATTGGGGCTTCAGTTCGGGACATTCAATCATCGCGGCACAAAAAAGACTTTACGCGTAAACGCAGATCCAAAGATTGACACCGGCGACTCCCACGCTCCAGTTCCTTTTTATGCGACAACGGAAGGGTATGGGGTTTTTGTTGATAGCTCAAGAGACATCACTTTCCATTGCGGCAACAAAAATCGGAATATAGACCAACGCGGAAATATAGACAGCAACGATGACAGCAATGATGCTTGGAATGCGACAATGAGCAATTATCAACGCACCGGCATGCACATGGACAGTGAGATGCTCATTGAAATTCCATTTTCCAAAGGCATAGACATATATGTTTTTGGCGGGCCCAACATGATTGACGCCGTGGCGCGCTACAATATGTTTTCCGGGGGAGGCACAGTCCCTCCGAGATGGGGCCTTGGCTTCTGGTATCGGGGAAATTCCAACTTTACAGCCGATAGATTCCTTTCCATCGCCGACAGCTTGTCATCCTCTGGAATCGCCTGCGACGTGTTGGGACTTGAGACGCATTGGCAGACCCATGCATATTCGAGCTCGCTTGTCTGGGATGAAAACAAATTTCCCGCGCCCCAAAATTTTATCGCTGATTTAAGCGAACGGGGCATTCATCTCAATATGTGGCTGCAGGCGTTCACACACCCCACGTCGCCATCTTGGAATAAACTGAAGGAATGGTCGGGCGATTTCACTGTGTGGGATGGCTTGGTGCCGGACTTCCTGACAAAGGAGGGGCGCCGAATTTATTCAGATGTTTTGGATGAATATGTAGGGTGGGGCCTGTCGGGCTTCAAGGCAGATGAATGCGACAATTCTGACTTCACTGGGAATTGGTCCTTCCCATATATATCAAAATTTCCGTCCGGGGCTGATGGCGAGCAAATGCATAATCTTATTGGAGTCAAGTTCCAGCAAACGCTCAATGAGCTTTTCCGCAAACGAGACATACGCACTTACAGTCTTGTGAGAAGCTCCGGCGCTTTAGCGGCGCCAAGTCCTTTTGTGCTTTATAGCGACCTGTATGATCATCGCACATTCGTCAAAGGCATCCCCCAAGCCGGCTTTTCCGGATTGCTGTGGTGTCCAGAACTGCGTGACGCGAAATCGCCTGAAGAGCTGCTTTTGCGCATGAGCACAGCGGTTTTTTCACCCCTTTGCATGTACAATGGCTGGTTTCTTGAAGATCTGCCTTGGGCTCAATTTATTGAAGCGGATTCTATGATCAAGGATAAATTCAAGTCGCTAATCGATTTAAGGATGTCGCTTATTCCCTATCTTCATGCGGCATTTGTAAATTATCACCTTAATGGCCAACCTCCGTTCAGGGCATTGATTCTCGACTACCCCGAAGAATCTGAAAATTTACTGTATGTATCCAATCAATACATGATGGGGGATGCAATTATGGTCGCCCCTCAGACAGAGGCTAATCAGACTTCAGCGTTAATCTATTTTCCCAAAGGCAAATGGCACGATTTTTTCAGCGGAGATGCGATAGACAGCGATGGCGAGAGCATAAAAGTTTCCATAAGACCGAACGAATGTCCCATTTTTGTTAAAGACGGCACATTGCTTCCCTTGGCAAATTCCACCCTCAACACGTCAGATCCAGCTTCCCGACTGTTGAATTTTCGGGTTTTCGGGTCACCCCAACATGCGGAGCGCACCTTATATGACGACCCTGACAAGGCTAATCCTTCCTTTGCCGCACAAACGTTTATTTACGAATCCTCGACTAATTCACTGACCTCCAACGCGGGATTCTATAAGTTATGCCAGTAAGCGCCACGGGCGGGCTGATATTCGGCAGAATTGCGCGCAAGCGAAAAAAGCGCAATCCAATAGGCCAACACTACTGCCCATAAGAACAAATCTTTGATATCCCATAGTTGTTATAAATTCATTAACAAACTAAAATATTTCAACTATGGATAATTATTTCTCACTACCCCAAATCCCTGAAATACCTACGGGATATGCCTATAATACGGCTCATGTGTGGTGGATTTGCGCGGCATTGATATTGGCCGGAATCATCTATCTTGTCTTGGCGTGTCGCCTGGCAAAGAAAACTAAGAACTGGCTGCCGGTTACAATCTGGGTTGCCGGATTTCTTTTCGTTTTTCCTGAAGCCGTCAACTGCTTGCTCAACTGCATTTACTGGACTGTTTCGCCGAACGAAAAGTTCACTTTGTTTACGCTTCTGGGACACAAGATGGATCTCCATGTTGTAGTCGTTTGGTGGAGCTATGTCGCGGTAGTGGGCTACACGATGTATAAGGCGCTGCTTGACAATGCCTCGACCAAGAGGCTTTGGGCTGTGTATTGGCTTGCCGTCTTGACCGATGTAATCGCTGAAATAGTGTTCCTCGGAGTCGGAGGCCTATATGTTTATTACGGCAACCAGCCTTTGGTGGTGATTGGCGGAAGCGTCAACATGCCTCTGTGGTGGATGTTTATGAACAACGCGGGCCTTTTCCTCGGAATTGCGATTCTATATCGCTATCGCGACTATTTCAATGGCGCAAGAAGCCTATGGGCTCTCGCAATCCTTCCGCTGGCATACCTTGGCGTAAACTCGGCTGTCGCGATGACCACGGCTTTTGCGATCAATGATCTTGAAATGCCCTGGATTTGCACTCAGCTAATGGGCATAATCACATGCTGCCTCTGCCTGCTTGTGGTGCAAGGCACAATGAAACTGGTATTGAAACGCTAAAAACGGAATATTATGAAAGACATGATTTTTAAGGGCGGTCTCACCAAATATTGGTGGGTGCCCATGCTTACGGGAATTTTTGCAATAGCCATCGGGATATGGTGCCTATGCTCGCCGGCTTCGTCGCTGCCTGTTCTGGCCTGCGTATTCGCAGCGCTCTTAACCATAGCGGGAATCGCCAACATCTGCCTTGCGGTTACATCAAGAAAGGCGTTGCCTACATGGGGTTGGCCGCTGGCGCTGGGGATATTAGAGGTGATATGCGGAATATGGCTGTTCACATTGCCGCAGAGCGTCCTGACTGTCACGTTCATTTATGTCATTGGCATCTATTTGGTTTTTGCGGTGATAAACTCAATCGCGGAATCGTGCATGCTCACTTCTTATGATTCCGGGATGCTCGGATGGTTCCTCGCATTCCTGTTGATAACCCTTGTACTGACAGTCATCTTCCTCGCCGGCCCCATTGCCGGAGGTGTTGCCGTTTGGCTCTATATCGGTATCTCGTTCATCTGCTTCGGCATCTACCGACTGATGCTGTCGGCCAAGATTCGCAAAATCAACCGTGAAATAAGCTTCTAAAAACCAATGGGCAGGCTTTGCCATAAACAAGGCAAGGCCCGCCTTTATGAAACACATAGCCCTGCCAAGCCTTTTTTCGGCAGGAATAAAAAAAATATCAAAGATGGCAGATAAAAGCATTTATGATTTTAAGATAGCATCGCAGACGGGCGATTCTATCCCTATGTCAGACTTTAAAGGGAAAGTATTACTGATTGTCAATACGGCTAGCCGCTGCGGCTTTACGCCCCAGTATGAAGATTTGGAGCGACTCTATGAGAAGTACCATGACAACGGCTTGGAAATACTCGATTTCCCATGCAACCAGTTCGGGCAACAATCACCCGAAAGCGACAAAGAGACCACCCAGTTCTGTCAGCTAAACTACGGCACCAAGTTTCCCCAATATAAAAAGATTGAGGTAAACGGAGCCAATCAGACAGAACTATACAAATGGCTCAAGCAACAAAAGGGATTCGGAGGCTTTGACACCAGCACGCAATTCGGAAAGATACTTGACGAGATGATGTCGAAGCAAGATCCAAACTATGCCGACAGCCCTGACATCAAGTGGAATTTCACAAAATTCTTGATTGATCGAGAAGGAAACGTTGTGGCCAGATTTGAGCCGACCGACTCAATGGAGAGCGTAGAAAAGGAAATCCAGAAAATCATATAAACAAAAAATTATGGAGCAAGAAATTAAGTCAAAATATCTTCTGGCCAAGGAGTATCAACTCCCCAATATTGATGATATATATGCGGCCGGACAGATGCCCCTCGACAAAAACCCGCTCATAGGGATGCTGGCCGGCGGCAAGAAATTGCCCGGCTCTGAAAAAATCACAATCAAGGGCATGGATGACAATTCCATAGACCTTTATATCTGGAAGCCAACAAAACTTACCAGACAAGGGGCGCTCCCTATCGTGTACTTCATCCACGGCGGAGGGTATGTGATAGGCGATGCCAACACAATGCTTACCCCTCCGGATGTGATAACCAACGAGCTTCAGGCCATACTTGTGAGCGTAGAATACCGCATAGCCACTGTTTCGCCTTTCCCCGCTGACATAGATGACTGCTACGCCGGCCTTGAATACATCTATGACCATGCGGCAGAATTTGGCGGCGACCCCAAGCGCATAGTCATATCAGGCGAAAGCGCGGGCGGGGGACTTGCGGCTCGCCTTGCCCTATACAATCGTGACAAAGGCTGCGTGCCTCTTTGTGGCGAGGCTCTGACATACCCCATGCTCGACTGCCGCACTTGCACGGCTGACGATCAGATGCCGAACCCATACGCAGGAGAATTTATATGGACTCCCCAGTATAACCGCTTGGGTTGGTCAACGCTTCTTGGCAACCAAAAGCTGAGCGAAGAAGAACTTCCATACTTCTCTGCCGCCCTCGCAAAAAATGTAGACAATCTGCCTGCGACATTTATCATAGTGGGTTCGCTCGACCTCTTTTGTATGGCGAGCCTGAAGTATGCGCAACGACTGATTTGCGCAGGCGTCAGCACAGAAATCCATGTAATCCCGGGGGTGATGCACGCATTTGAGGGTGTTGTTCCCGATTCCCCTCAGGCAAAGCTATACCACCAGCTCCGATTTGCCGCCATCAAACGCATGTTCGGCGAGTAAAAATCGAAATTCACAAGTTATTTTTTAATGGATATAAGACCACACAACAGAGCATAGAGGCGCGGGGGTATCCAGAGAAATTAAAAAAAGACGGATTCCACAGCAAAACTTAATCTGTGGAATCCGTATAATTTGTGCGATCCCTGCAATGCTTTCAGACCGTATGCCCCGGATGAGCTTGAGGCTTGGGGTCGCCAGGACTTTATTTCTTAGATTTGGCGGAGTTGGCGGCTTTGAGGTAGTCTTGGAGACCGGCGAAGATTTTTTCGGCCACTTTTTGGCGGAATTCGGGGGTGGCGAGGAGCTCTTCTTCTTGGAGGGAGTTCATGAACATGGCCTCAATCAGGGCGTTGGGATAGTCGGTGGGGCCGTTGAGGGAGAAATTGAAATTGCCGGTGAGTCCATAAAGGTTTAGGCCGGTCTCGAGCATGCGTCCGAGGAGAGCCTGGGCCAGGGGGCGGTCAAACAGGTGCTTATAGTAGGCCGAGGTGCCGGGGGCGGAGAAGGGGTCGGACGTCCAATTGTTATGCACAGAGACGGCCAAGTCCACGCCTGCCTCTTTCCAGATGCGCTTGCGCTCCGCCATGGATGGGCCAGTGTCGCCGTCGCGGGTGAGCACGACATTGCCCCCGGCCTTGACGATGAGGTCGCGAAGGCGCAGGATTATGTCGAGATTGACTTCCTTTTCCGATAGGCCGGATGGAGAGAAGGCGCCGGGATACTCGCCGCCATGTCCTGCGTCAAGGCCTATTAGAACGCCCTTAATCGAAAGGTCGGCGGGGCTGTGGCGCACATCAATGCAGAGGGTGTTGCCCTGATAATCAATCGAATATCCCCACTGGTATTTTTCCTTCATTCTGATAACCACCTTATAGACATCGCTTTCGGGCTGCTCGAAATACACGTAGTCCACCATTCCGAGTTCCATTGACCGCTGCACCATCCAATTGCTGTTGTCCATGGCGCCATAAAGCTCGATTTCAATCGTGGAGGGGTCCAGTCGCGTGTAGGAATAATACGGGAGGCGAGCCGGGAGGGATACGCTGACGCGGTCAAATTTCCCTTGATTGCTTACCGACCAGCTTCCGGTCACGACCGGGGCCGCCACCTTGTCGGTAGGCTCGGCGTATGATTGCGGAATGTAGGCCCAGCGATTTGAAGAGAGAGCCACCTTGTACAGATTGTCGCTCTCCCCCACCACCTTCAGGGGAATGTCGGGGGCGATGAAGCCCATCTTGGAACCTCCCAGGCGATCGTCACCATTGCCGTATTGCAGATACGCCCTGGGCTTGGAGGCAACGAAGAATGGCGTGGAGAATGTGGCATCAGCCTTTGGCTTGGCGCCCTTGGCGGCTTTGGGCTTTGGCTCGGCGCGGAAGATACTGAAGGACTTATTGGCGGACTGGCCGTCCTTTTCGGCCGTGATTTCCACTTTGTTGTCGCCGGGCTGGAGGGCAAGCTTGTAAGCGAACGAGCCAACGGCATTGCACACAGGCTCGGCGCCATTGATTGTCACTTTCGCGCCGGGGGCGGAGGCTCCGACGATGGTCTGATTGGCGGAGAAAACAGTATCCGCCTGGCCGCTGTACATCTTAATGTCCAGGGCGATAGCGGCCGAATTGGCCACGAGGGCTGCGGCAGCCAACGCCGCAATGCCTTTGAAATTTAAATGGTGCATGGTATTTTGAAAAAATCAGTTGCTAAACTCTATAATCCTCAAGGCCGGGGATGCGGCGATTGAGTTAGGGTTGGTGCCGGGGGCTCCTTGCGGTATTGGCTTGCCCAAGCCATGGAACAAATCGATCCAAAAACGGGGCATAGTGTCCGCGGCCATAAAATTCATAGGGATAGACTCAAACACAGGGCGTCCGAAGGGGTCGAGATAGGCCGCTTGGACCAGCTCAGAGCAATACATTTTGGCGTTGGCGGGGTCAAACTCCCAGTCATAAGGCATTCCAATCATCAGGCGAGCCCTTTCGATGGCCTTATCGGCATCCGCCACGCCGGGGCTGAGGCGCATAGCCACCACCGGCTCGGCCAAAAACGAGTCAAGGGGAGTGGCCACCACTCCCCTGCTTGGGGTTGCCTCAATCACCATTGGCAGGCCATCCTCGATGCAGAATATTCCAACGTGGGAAAACCGCGTGCTCCCGGAAGTGGCCCCATTGATAGCATCAACAAAATCAGACGACTCGCATGCCTGAAACAGCAAGTCGCCCGGTTGAAGCTTGTCTTGCCGGGAGCATGCGGCCAGCGCCAAGGCGGCCGCGGCAACCGACATAAATTTTGATTTCAGATTCACTATTCGCTGATATATTTTGCGAAATCAGGGGTTAAGAAATTATGCACGTCGAAGAAGCTGAGCACGCACGAAGGCATACCCTCGCTGTAAGGAGCTATCTCATACTGCTGGTAGGTGAAGGCCACGCCATCGGCAGTAAGATAAGGGGGGCAGGACGGGAGTGTGACGCTTTCCACCGATTCGAGAAGCCTGGGCGCCATCTCATCGACATTGTCCACGCCAAAATATTGCGTTGCCAAGGCGTTTATGACCATTAGCCTCAAATCGTCCAGCTTTTGGGGGTTGAACATATCATAGCCCCAGTGCTTGCCATCGGCAAGGGTGAATGTGGCGGCGTCGAACAGTGTGATGCCGTGGGCACCGCCCTCGTATGCGTAAGCCGTGTCGGTGTAAGTGACATATTGGTCAGTGAAATACACCGGGGCAATGCGCCAGGAATATTCGCTGGGCATAATCTCATCATAGCCTGCCGCATGGAGCCGGGCGAGGTTTTCCTTGATGCTGTCGACATGGGCCGAGCCAACTTCCTGCATCAATTTTTGCATTGGGGCGTTCGCCTGGGCGGCATCGACACCGAGCCGGGCGGCAATCCATTTCGTTGCCGCGGCGTAGTCGGCGCTGCTCTCATCCGGGGCAGTGACGCGAATATCCACAGTTGAGACCATATTTCCGTCAGGCACCGAGTCGGCCCAATGGAAAGATTCAGTAGAGATATTGAAGCTTTCAGCTTTTTCCTGCTTAGGCTGGCAGCCGGCAAAGGCCGCCGAAACGAGGGCCGCAAAGGCCAGCGCAAACTTGTACGTTTTCATAATCATAAGCATTTAGTGCTAATATAACGAACACGAAAAGAGCAAAGTTCAGAACTGATGCCCGCCAGAGGATATGCCCGCGGATTACTTTTCGGCATATTCAGAGATTATTTTTTGGAGGAGCTCGGGGTCGTTAGTGGTGATGAAGTCGGCGCCGTTTTCAATGCACCAACGCATGTCCTCCGGGGCGTTTACGGTCCAGACGTTCACCTTTAGGCCGAGGTCGTGGGCCTGTCGGAACCACTCTGGATGATTCTGCATCGTACGGAGCGAATAGTCAATGCCAGCGCCACGCATGTGCTTTATTTGGGCGGGTATGAAATCGCCGTTGAGATAGTAGACCTCGCTATCCTTCTTGGCGCCTTTGATATAGCCCCAAAAGGCCTGTGGAGAGAAGGTGATGTAATCAGTGCGCGAATCGAGGCCGTACTTTTCCACTAGGCGGAGCGATTCCTTGACGGCGAGAGCCTCGGCGGCGCTGCTGTCGTGCTTCTTGAGCTCAAGGACGAGCCTTGTGGAGAGAGGGACGGCGGCCTGCAGGTATTCGTCGAGTGTAGATACATTTTCGCCATTGGCGAGCTTTTGGGCCAAGATTGTCTTGGAGTCGGAGAACTCGATTACGTGGCCGTTGATTGCGGGGTCGTGGTTAACGACGAGGACGCTGTCGGCGGTCAGCCATACATCGAACTCCGATGCGTAGCATCCTACAGAATCCGCCTTCACCAAAGAGCGGATAGAATTTTGGGCCGAGCCGTCGGCCTGCCAATAGCCGCGGTGGGCAATGACTTTCGGGGACTGGGCAAAGGCCGAGCCAGAGGCAACCGCAGCCAAAGCCAAAAACAGATAAACAACTGAAGAGCTGAAAATTCGCATAATCGCTTAGGATTTCGATATTAGACTTAACGAATGCAAAGGTAACGCTTTGCAGGGAAAAAAGAGAAAAAAGCCGCGAGTTTTTTTCAAGATAACGGGGCAAATTGAAATTAAAGCCTTAACTTTGCAGAAGAGAAAAAAGATGATAAACCTATGGATAAAAGCATTACACGAATAGCGATTGCCCTTGCCGCATTTTTGGCGGCGGCACAGGCTTATGCCACAGACTATACGATGAGCGTTTTGGCCGGGCAGGCTAATTCCGGGGTAAGCCAGATCGAGCCGGGCGTATTCAGCATGGCGAAGGACGTGACCATCGGCCCCGATGATACATTCAGCCTTAGCGGCGTGAAGGAAATACGCATGGGAAAAGGGGTATGCCTATGGCTAGAGGGGAAAAGCGACCTGAGGGCCAGCGGACGCGCCAAGGTGACGCGGACCAACGCCCTGGCCACGCCTAAGGGCATCAACATCGACTACAGCCCGGCCGCTGGAGGGGAGAACACGAAAGTGGCCAACATCGACTTTGAATACGCCTCACTGCGCAGCTTGGGGAGCCAGGGGATGGATGTGGAGAATTGCACCTTCAGCTACGCCAACGGAGAGCTCAGCTCAAACGGAGCGCTTGTGACCGGGCCGACGGGGGGCGTCTACAACATCACCAACTGCGAGTTCACGAAATGCACGGTGCCCGCGATAGCCGGAGCCGCCACATATTACTGCGGGCTCAACATCAAGGGGTGCAAATTCACGGACAACAATACATCGAACACCAACAAACCGCAAATCAACTTAACCGTAGGCGGAGCGCTGCCGATAACGATTGAGGACTGCACATTCATCGGCACCGGACGCAACCGCGTAGGCGGCATAGGAGTGGCCAACCTCATGAGCGCTAAAGGAGAAAACAAGGTGCTTATCCGCAACTGCGAAATCAGAGACCACCGCTACGGCGTGACCGGCACCGGCTCGATGCACATAGAGGTGCGGGACTGCAACATCGCAGACAACAACCACGAGACAAACCCGATGAACGGGGGCAGCGGCATCAACTTTTCGGGATACAACTATGGGCTAGACGGCGTGATATCGGGATGCCACATCGAAAACTCGCTCTGGGGCGTGACGCTGGTGGGGTGCGACAACGTCAGCCTTGGAGAGATAGGCAACCCCGCGAGCCCGGGCGGGAACACCTTCGCGAACAACGGCAACAACGATACGCCATATGACCTCTACAACAACGGGACGACCGACGTGATGGCGCAGAACAATACGTGGAGCGTGCCGGCGCAGACGGCAGAGAACATTGAAAGCGTGATATTCCACAAGGCGGACGACGCCAGCCTGGGGCTTGTGACATACATGCCCGCCAAGGAGAACGCAGGGGCCCACGACATAGAAGGGGCGGCACGCGGGATAACATTTGACGGAAGACTCATCCACGCATCGGGGACACTGAGCATATACAGCATCACAGGCCAGAAGGTGGGAGAATCGACGACAGCCGAATTTGACGCAAGGCCACTGCCAACCGGCATCTACATAGCGCGCTGCGGCAAGAACGCGATAAAATTCTCAAAGCGATAGAGGAAATGCAAAGCGACGCCACGCATCTGCAGCCCGGGGCCATAGTGGACGGCGAGGAGTACACCTACACCATCGCAAGGACACTTGGACAGGGAGCCTACGGCATCACCTACCTGGCGGAGGCACGGCTGAAGGCCGACAGGCATGCCGGGACACGCTCCATGGCACTGAAGGAATACTTCATCAAGGGGGTGAACGGGAGGCAGAACGGCATGGTGACGTGCGCCAGT
Source organism: Clostridium sp. (assembly GCA_023666615.1). Classification (GTDB taxonomy): domain Bacteria; phylum Bacteroidota; class Bacteroidia; order Bacteroidales; family Muribaculaceae; genus CAG-873. The sequence goes on from JAMPBQ010000001.1 coordinate 674,495, forward strand.
GACGGCAGCCTTTTCGACAACAACCGGTCGAAATTCATCAACGAGGCGCAAAACCTTGAGAACTTTAACACATCGGGGATTGTAAAGATTTATGAGGCGTTTGAGGCGAACAATACCTCCTATTTCTCAATGGAATTGATCTCCGGCGGCGACCTTGAGCAATACATCAGCGAAAACGGGCCTCTATCAGCGGTGGAAATAAAGTCATTCACACGGCAGCTGGCCAAGGCCCTGCGCATAATGCACAGGAAGAATATCCTTCACCTTGACGTCAGGCCGTCGAACGTGATGATGCGCGACCGCGACCAGCTTGTGCTCATCGACTTCGGGTTTTCCAAGCAATTTGACGAAGAAGGGAGGTCGGCATCCTCATTGGGCGTAGACACAGACCTTTACCGCCCGCTTGAGCAACAGGGATACAGAAGCGACTTTTCAAACGGGCTGCCCGCAACCTTGGACACATACGCTCTGACGGCCACCATATACAAGATGGCGACCAAACGCGACCCTCTGCCCCAAAGCGCGTTTGACGAGGAATTTCCGCACAAGCTTTTGGAGGAGGCCGGCGCATCGGCGGAGCTTGTGGAGCTCTTGCGCAAAGGACTGGCGCTAAGGCCGAAGGACCGCATCCAAGACATGGATGAAATGCTGGAATACATAGAGCGCCTGCCCGAGGCATCCGACACGGGAAATATTACCCATAGGGGTGAGGCTGAGATTGGGGAGAGATCGGAGGGCTCGGAGAACTCTGAGGGCTCTGATTTCTCTGAGGGCTCGGAGAACTCGGAGGGCTCGGAGGCATATAGCGAAAGGGGGGATGGAGAACGGAAATGGAAAATGCTTGCCATTATATTGATGGCTTTGATATTGGCCATAGCGGGAGGATATTTCTGGATAAGGCATAAGCAAATGCATAGGCCGGAGAAGACAGAACAAAGAATCGCTGACCGCACGCATGCAGAGAACCTGGAGTTTGTCAGCTCAAACGGGGAGGAGTACTTTTACACCGGCGCCATAGACAGCACTCACACCGTGGCGATACCCCACGGGATAGGGACGGGGAGATACGCCACCGGCGTCTACACCGGTGAATACCGCCATGGAATGCGCCAGGGAAAGGGCGTGTATGACTATGATTACGAAGGGCATGCGCACCATTTTGTGGGCACTTTCGACAATGACCGATATGCCAAGGGGAAGCTGACGCTGCCTGACGGGATGTGGTACGAGGGGACCTTCAACCGGGAAGGGAGGCCAGAGAGCGGCACCTGGCACAACGGCGACGGGAGCGTATACGCAAAAATAAGAAACGGAAAATAAAAAACTTAAATATCATGAAATCAATTCGCTTTATTACGGCAATTATGCTTATGGCGCTGGCACTTGGCGCCATGGCGCAAAAGAAGGTGTCAGTGCTTGGAGATTCATACTCCACCTACGGCGGGGCGGTGCAGCCGGAGACCAACCTAAGCTGGTACAACGGGCCAGACAGCGGTTGGGACAAGAAGAACGACGTGAAGGAGGAGAATCAAATGTGGTGGAGCATACTGTGCCGCGAAAAGGGGCTGAAGATGGAGCGCAACAACTCTTATTCAGGGTCGACCGTGAGCTGCACAGGTTATGGCAATAAGGACTACAGCGACCGCGCCTTTATCACCCGCGTGCTGAATTTGGGCAATCCTGACATCATCCTGGTGTTTGGGGGCACGAATGATTCGTGGGCCAAGGCGCCTATTGGAGGATATAAGTATTCGGACTGGACAAAGGAGGACTTGTTTACGTTCCGGCCGGCTTTCGCCTATATGCTGCACAGCCTCAAGGAGGCATATCCGCAGGCGCGGATAATCAACATTACGAACTCGCAGCTGAGCGATGCCGTAACGAAGTCAATGGATGAGATATGCGGGCAGTACGGGGTAACTAATGTGCAGCTGCATGACATTGACAAGCAGATGGGGCATCCGTCGCAGGCGGGGATGCGGGCCATAGCGGAGCAAGTTGGGGCGGCGCTGTGAGCTTGGGGCCAATGGGAGGAATGAGGGGGCGTGTGGGGGCAACTGGTGGGTGGCTGGATGCGCGCGGGTGGGGATGTTTTTGGGGGGAGGGTGACTTTTTATTTTGCGATAGCGAGATTTTTCGGAATTTTTGGTTAACTTTGCGGAGGGATGCGGCGGAGGCCGCTCTTGAGCGTTTGGACTATAAAATACAATCATAATATTATGGCAACAAAACCGTTTAAGTACCAGCCTATGTTCCCTCTGGGACCGGATACGACTGAGTACTATCACCTGACCTCGGACTACGTGAAGGTAGAGAACTGGGGTGGACATGAATTTCTCGTGGTAGACCCAGAGGCACTGACCGTGCTGGCACGCCAATGCACGCATGACAACGCCTTCATGCTTCGCCGTGAGCACAACAAGATGGTGGCAAAGATACTATCGGACCCGGAGGCGAGCGAGAATGACAAGTTTGTGGCATTGACGATGCTGCGCAACGCCGAGGTGGCCGCCAAGGGGCAGCTGCCATTCTGCCAGGACACGGGCACGGCGATCTGCCACGCAGAGAAGGGGCAGAACGTTTACACGGGCTGCGACGACGAGGAGAAAATTTCGAAGGGCGTGTATGACACCTATACCACAGACAATCTTCGCTATTCGCAGAACGCACCGCTGAACATGTATGACGAGGTGAACACCGGGTGCAACCTGCCGGCTCAAATTGACATCCACGCAACAGAAGGGGATGAATACCATTTCCTTTTTGTGGCCAAGGGCGGCGGTTCGGCCAACAAAACTTACCTTTACCAGGAGACCAAGGCGCTGATCAATCCGAAGACCCTCCTCCCCTTCCTCGTGGAGAAGATGAAGACTTTGGGCACAGCGGCCTGCCCACCCTACCACATAGCGTTTGTGATAGGCGGCACATCGGCTGAGATGAACTTGGCTACTGTGAAGAAGGCGTCAGTGAAATACTACGACAACCTGCCCACGAAGGGCAATGAGCTGGGCCACGCTTTCCGCGACATCGAGCTTGAGAAGGAGCTGAAGAAGGCGTCGGAGGAGATAGGGCTTGGAGCGCAGTTCGGCGGCAAGTATTATGCGCATGACATCCGCGTGATCCGCCTGCCAAGGCACGGCGCGTCTTGCCCTGTGGGCCTGGGCGTGAGCTGCTCGGCCGACCGCAACATCAAGGCGAAGATCAACCGCGAAGGCCTTTGGATTGAGAAGCTTGACTATAATCCAGGTGAGCTGATACCTGATGAATACCGCAAGGCCGGCGAGGGGAAGGTGGTGAAGATCGACCTTAACCGCCCGATGGACGAGATACTGGCCGAGCTGACGAAATACCCGGTATCGACGCGACTTTCGCTGAACGGCACAATCATCGTGGGCCGCGACATAGCGCACGCAAAGATCAAGGAGCGCCTTGACAATGGGGAGCCGATGCCGCAATACCTGAAGGATCATCCAATCTACTATGCAGGCCCGGCCAAGACGCCGGCCGGAATGCCTTCTGGATCGTTCGGACCGACAACGGCAGGCCGCATGGATCCGTACGTTGACCTTTTCCAGAGCCATGGTGGGTCGATGGTGATGATAGCCAAGGGCAATAGGTCGAAACAGGTGACAGACGCATGCAAGAAGCACGGCGGATTCTATTTGGGATCGATCGGCGGCCCGGCAGCAGTGCTGGCGCAGAACAGCATCAAGAAGGTTGAGCTTTTGGAGTATCCTGAGCTTGGGATGGAGGCCATCTGGAAGATTGAGGTTGAGGATTTCCCGGCATTTATCCTTGTTGATGACAAGGGGAATGATTTCTTCACAGAGATTTCGGAGAAGTGCAAGGGATGCGCGCTGAATAAATGATAGGCCCCATAGACTGGGGGCTTGAAAAGCGGGGCTTTTGGCCCCGCTTTTTCTTTTTTGGGGAGGGGGGCAGGGGGGATTTTTACCGCGGATTTTTGCTGGAGGATGGGGCATGGGATATTTACCGCGGATTTCACGGATTCCACGGATTTCTTTTTCGGGGATTAGGAGATATTTTCGAAATAACGATTTAAGGATTTAACGAAATATCGTTATATCGAAATATCGATTTATCGAATTATTGATTTAACGAAATTTCGATTTAACGAAGAATCGATTTAACGGGATGATGGATTTTGGTGGATGGGGCGGATGCTCGCTTTTGGGACATTTTTTGTTTCATGCACTTGCGGCGTAACGTAGGGATAGGCTTTTGTTGCGCTTTGGAGGCCGGGGGCGGCTGGATGCGGGTTAATTTTGCATTAACCTTTCTCATAAAGCCTTTTCGGGGGGCTTCAGGGACGGCTTTGGATTAGTTTTTTTTGACCTTAAATATTTACTTATGGTGAAACATTTACTTGCATTGGTTTGCGCCGGGGCTACGATGATGTCGGCCGGCGCTGCGGAGGTGGTCGATTATACTCTCGACTACTCTACGCTCACGGAATTCCCATTTTATGACATGGGGTATATTCCAACGTTTGAGAATGGGGTAATGAAGGCGTCTTATCCCGGGAGCTGGTACCAGTTCTTCGCGAGCTACCCTGTAAAAACGGAGTCGGTTTACAGCTATACCGTAACGATGAAGGTGAAGAGCTCGAAGGAGGGCACAATCTCCACTAAATTTCTCTGGGGCTGGGGAGAAGGGGAGTGCGCAGAGACAAAGATGGCCGTGACGACAGAGTGGTCAGAGCAGAGCTTTGACTTCCACAATGTGGCAGACGGAAAATGCGAGGTGGTGATGCTGCCGGGGACATTTGAGGGCGACCTGGAATTTGCGTGGATAAAAGTGACGCATGACGATACACCTCTCACCCCTGCCCGCCAGTGCCTAATCGCCGACAGGCTCGAGATGCAAAAGGCGACGAACACATGGGACCTCAGCGCGCAGTACACATTCCCGACGGCGTTGGAGGCAGGGACGTACACTCTGAAATTTGACGTGTATGGACTGCAGGCCGGCAAGGGCTCAATTTGGGGCACGGTGGATGACGCAGCATGGTACGGCGGCGGCGAATTTGCGGTGAAGGCGAATGCATGGAACAGCATAAGCAAGACTTATACCTTCAGCGGCGCTGTTTCGGTGATCAACCTCGTATTCGGCGGAGAAGAGAATTACGCCGGCTCGGCAATCTATTTTGACAATTTCTCGCTGACAAAGGAAGGCAGCACTGAGAATCTGATGGAGAACGGTGACTTCAAGACTGCGAAACTTGGCAATTGGGGCCGCCCGAGCTATTTGCTTTACAATCTTTATGTAGGCAACGGTCCGGCAGAGACCGCCGGAACTGTAGACATAGAGGCTGAGGTCGATGGCGAGCCTGTGTACTACAATCTGCAGGGCATCCGCATGAATGGGGATGCGCTTCCGGCCGGCGTGTATGTCAAGGTTGCCGGGAGGAAGGCAGAGAAGATTGTGGTAAGGTGATTTTGCCCGGGAGGGCGTTAAATGACAGCGAAGAGTATAGGCAAATGCTGTAACCACAACGGCACCTCTACGAGGCTTACCTAATTGATTCTCAAATACCCCAGGCTACGCCTGGGGTTAATCACAATTAAGCCTCTACGAGGCTTACCTGATTGATTCTCAAATACCCCAGGCTACGCCTGGGGTTAATCACAATTAAGCCTCTACGAGGCTTACCTAATTGATTCTCAAATACCCCAGGCTAGACCTGGGGTTAATCACAATTAAGCCTCTACGAGGCTTTAGCTGAGTTTTTCAAGCACCTCTTCTCTTTGCCTCTACGAGGCTTTAGCTGAGTTTTTCAAGCACCACCTGGGGATTATTTGCGGACGTAGAGCTGGGCGTTTTCGAAACGCTCGGCTTTTATTTTTGTGTGGGCTTCGATGTAGCCGCTTAGGGATACGGCGTCGAATTCTTGGCCGTCGATCATGATTTTGCCGGCGGGGCGTAGGTCTGTGATTGCTTCGCCTTCTTTTCCGACGAATTTTGAGATGGCTTGGTCTACGCCGATGTAGCCTTCTGATACTTTTAGGTCGGTCTCTAGGGTGGCTACCCGGCGGGCCCAGCGAGGGCCGTGCTTTGATGTGAGGTACCAGGCGAGGATGACTGTTAGGATTATGCCTATCGAGGATATTGTGAGGGCTTTTGTGAAATCGACGGCGTAGACGCCGTTGATTGAGTCGGTGTTGAGCATTCCACCCATTATAGCGGCCAGAATGGCCAGGATGCCTGCCACTCCGCAGAGGCCGAAACCCGGGATGACGAAGAGCTCAAGGGCCAGGAGGACTATGCCGAGGATGAATACGATAACGACCCAGGGGGCCATTGTGCCGGTGATGATTGTGGGGAGGAAGTATAGGATGGCGGCGACGAAGGCTACGCCGCCGGCGAATCCGAGGCCAGGGGTGTGCATTTCGAAGTAGATACCGCCGAGGATGAGCATTATGAGGACGGCGCGGACGGCGGCGCTGGCGAGGAATCCGATGATGTGGTCGGTGGCTGTGGATTCAAATCGCTCGACGCGGTATTCGCCATCGATGTGGTGGCGGATGACTTCGTTGACAGACGAGGCTTTGCCTTCGGCATAGCCAACGGCGATGGCTTCCTCGGGGGTAAGGGTGATGACGCTGTCGGGGTTTACGAAGCCTTGGGCAATGGCGGGGTCGCGCCGCCATTGCCATGCGGAATCTTCGGGATTCCAAATTTTGCCGTGGCTCTCGGCTGTGGCCCGCATGATTGATTTCATGTAGGATTGGTACTTGTCGGGCATAATTTCGCCGGACTGGTTGACGACAGAACTGGCGCCGTAGCTGCCGCCGGGGGCCATATAGACTGAATCGCAGGCGAGGGTGATTAGGGAGCCTGCGGAGGCGGCGTTGGTATCTACGAAGGCGACTGTGGGGATGGGGGTGCGCAGCAGTGCGGTGCGTATTGAGTCGGCGGCGTCTACGGCGCCGCCGTATGTGTTGATGTGGACTACGAGGAGGGATGCGTCGAGGTCCTTTGCGGTGTCGAGGGCGCGGCGGGTTTGCATCCACATTTTGGCATCGACTTCGTCGTTGAGGTCGAGGACGTAGACTGTTGGGGCTTGGGCGTATGCAGATGCCAGGGAGAGGATGGCCAGGATTAGGGGGAGGATATGCTTTACCACGGGTTTATTTTGTATTGGGAGTTATGGGATGGGGGGAAATTTACCACGGATTTCACGGAGTTTTTAGGCGGGGGGGTTGGGGATTTACCACGGATTTCACGGATTACACGGATTTTTTTTACACTGTTTTTTAGTGATTATTTATGGGGGCATGGGGTGGGGTTATCACAGATTATTGGGATTTTTTATGTCTTTTTTTTTGCGGAAGTAGGTGGTGAGGAGGGGGACGCCGATGGCGAGGTAGATGTAGTAGGTGATTAGGCGCCAGATTAGGGCTATGACGAGGGCCAGGTTGGGGGCTGAGATTAGGTCGCCGTAGTATTCGGTGAATATCCACTCGCTGAGGCCGGAGCCGCCGGGGGTGGGGCTGACCATGAGGACCACCCAAACGATGAGCTGGCGTCCGAACACGAGCCATGGGGATACGCCGGGGAGGAACGCCCAGAAGAGGGCATTTACGATTAGGAATCGGCAGAACCATGAGAGGACCGTGGCGAAGAAAACGTTGGCCCACCACTTCTTGGAGCAAGTTTTGATCCACTCGGATGTGGCCACGATGTTGTCGCCGACTTTGGAGATGTTTTTATGCCAGCGCCTTAGGACGGGGAGGGAGAAGAGCTTGAGGAGGAGGCCTCGCACTAGCTGGGGCTTCAGGAGGATGCCTGTGAAGAGGATGGCTGTCCAGACGACGATGCCGGCATAGACAAGCCAGAAGGCGATTTCGAGGCCTTGGAGGAAGGCTCCGCGGCCAAGGCCGCCGAAGAGCTGGTCAAAGGGCAGGCAGAGGATGACAATTGGGCAGACGATGACGAAAAAGAGTTCGTCGAGAAAGAGGGTTGTGAGGGTTAGGGCGGTGGCACGTCCGACTTTAACGCCTTCGGTGTTGAGGAAGAAGATGGCGAGGGCGCTTCCGCCGACGGCGGAGGGGGTTATGGCGGAGGTGAATGCGCACATTAGGTCGACTTTGAGGGCCTTGCCCCACGAGAGGGATGGCTTGGCGATGGTATGGAATCGCCATGTGAGGCCGTAGTCGCGGCCGACGGCGAACAGGAGGGCGACGCCGATGCCGATGACTTGGCGCCAGCCGAATGTGATTTTCGAGATATCGCCGAGGGAGAATTCATCCTTAAAAAGCCATACGGCCACGCCGACGCCAATGGCGATTGGGATCACCATTTGCCAAAGGAGGCGCTTTAGGGATGAGAGCATATTTGGGTGGGGATTTTTTTCTTGGGGAATCTTGTGGGGGGGCTTGATTGCTCTTGGGGAATCTTGATTGAGCTTGGGGAATCTTGATTGAGCTTGGGGAATCTTGATTGAGCTTGGGAAATCTTGATTTTTATTGATTTTTTAGGGCGGCGATGTAGGCGGCGGTGGCGGCTACGGGGTCGGGGCTTTGGGAGATGGGGGCTGATGTGGCCAGGCCGCTGGCCTTTGCGGCGAGGAGGGCGGGGATTTCGCCGAGGGTGAAGTCGCCCTGGGCCACAATGGGGAGCTCGAGGCCGGCTCCGCGGGAGGCGGAGATTTTTTCGGCGAGCTTATCGATTGGCCATCCTTCGGGGAACGCGACATAGTCGACGTCAAGGCTCTTTAGGCCAATGGCAGAAACTGCGGAGGGGACCTCGACGCCTATGATGGCCTCCGGGCCAAGAAGCTCGCGGACCTCCATCGGGGATTTTCCGCAAGAGCGGAGGTGGACACCGTGAACGCCCATTTCCTTGGCGAGGTCGATGTCGTTTTCAATGGTGAGGATTGTGCCGTTTTCCTTGCAGAGGGGCATAATTTCGGCGAGGGCGTCCCTGACGTCGGCTTGCGGGATGCCTTGTGGATCGAACCTAAGCCAGAGGCATCCGCCTTCGATGGCCATTTGGGCAAGCTCCGGGAGAGAGTATTCGCCGCTTGCCGGGCGCAATATGAATTGAAGCATATTGGATAATCAAATTTAATTAGACGCAAAAGTACGAAAAAAAATCCGCACATTCCCCAATAAAACAAAAGTTGGAGGAAAAAGGGAATATTTTTTTCAAAATAACGATGTATTTTATACGGAAATTAGTAACTTTGCTAATATAAAACGCATAAGCTAAAATAGGCATAGAAAACATTCAAAATTAACCATACGATGGATCTATTTGAAAAACTGACGGCCAATGCGAAGGCGAACCCGCAGCGCATTGTGCTACCCGAAGGCACCGAGCCGCGCACACTGACGGCGGCCGACCGCATCATAGCGGAGAAGATAGCCGATGTAATCCTTATCGGCGATCCGGATGAGATCAAGAACCTAGCCGCCGAGCTCAAGCTGGCGCACATAGGCAAGGCCACGATAGTGAACCCGGCGGACGAGAAGGTGATAGACCGCTACGCCCCCCTACTCTACTCGCTGCGCAAGAAGAAAGGGATGACTGAGGAGGAGTCGAGGCTGACGGCGGCGAATCCGCTGTACCTTGGCTGCTTGATGATCAAGAACGGGGACGCGGACGGTCAGGTAGCCGGGGCTCGCAACACGACGGGCAATGTGCTCAGGGCTGCGTTCCAGGTGATAAAGACGATGCCGGGGATTGAGGTTGTGTCGGGGGCTTTCATCATGCTTCTGCCCGAGGGGATGCCTTTTGGGAGCGACGGCGTGATGGTATTCGCCGACTGCGCCGTTGTGCCCGACCCGAGCGCGGCGGAGCTGGCGCAGATAGCTGTGGCTGCCGGAAAGACGGCGCGCGACATCGCGGGGATAGAGCCGAGGGTGGCATTGCTTTCGTTCTCGACGAAGGGGAGCGCGTCGCATCCGGCTGTTGACAAGGTGGTGAAGGCTCTGGAGATCGCGCACAAGCTGGATCCAAAGCTGATCATCGACGGGGAGCTGCAGACGGACGCAGCCATCGTGCCGTCGGTGGCGGCTCTGAAGGCGCCGACCTCGCCGCTGAGCGGCAAGGCCAACGTGCTTGTTTTCCCGAGCCTCGAGGTGGGCAACATAGCTTACAAGCTGGTGCAGCGCCTTGGCGGGGTGCAGGCTGTAGGACCTGTGCTGCAAGGATTAGCGGCGCCGGTGAATGACCTTTCTCGCGGATGCTTCCCGGAGGATATTTATAAGACTATCATCATCACCTGCAACCAGGCGATTGGGATGAAGTGATTTTTGGGAGCAGGCTCCCTCACCCAACGAAACAGGCTTGGCGCCAAGGGGGGGGGGAGCAGAGCTCCCTAACTCAACGAAAATATTTGTTTTTTTTTAATTTTTTCCTATGAAGATTTTGGTGCTGAACTGCGGAAGCAGCAGCGTAAAATATAAGCTGATAGATACAGCTGACGAGAAGACATTGGCCGAGGGCGGCGTGGAGAAGATTGGCCTTGACGGCGGATTCCTGAAATTCAAGAAGGCCGACGGGACAAAGGAGATTATCGAGCTTGGCCTCACAGACCACAAGGGAGCGGTGAAGGCTGTGCTTGACTTGCTGACGAGCCCGGATAACGGCGTGATCGGAAGCTATGATGAGATTGACGCCGTGGGCCACCGCGTGGTGCATGGCGCGGAGAAGTTCAACAAGAGCGTGCTGATTACGCCGGAGGTGATAGAGCAGGTGAAGGCTTGCTATGACTTGGCTCCGCTGCACAATCCGGCAAACATCACAGGCATTGAGGCCATAGAGGCCGTGCTGCCGAAGGTGCCACAGGTGGCGGTGTTTGATACGGCTTTCCACCAGACGATGCCGCCGAAGTCGTTCATGTACCCTCTGCCTTACAAGTATTATCTTGAGGACGGTGTGCGCAGGTACGGCTTCCACGGGACCAGCCACCGCTATGTGTCGCAGCGGGCATGCGAGATACTTGGGGTTGACATCAAGGATAAGCGCATCATCACGTGCCATGTAGGCAACGGCGGGTCGATCACGGCTGTGTATGAGGGCAAGAGCATTGATACGTCGATGGGCCTTACGCCGACCGAGGGCCTTATGATGGGCACACGCGTTGGCGACGTTGACCCCGGGGCGTTGACTTACCTTATGCTGAAGCACAATCTGTCGGCGACGGAGCTGCAGAAGCTTATAAACAAGGAGAGCGGCGTGCTGGGCGTGAGCGAGATTTCGAGCGACATGCGCGAGATAGAGCAAGCCATAGCGGCGGGGAACGAGAACGCGAAGCTGGCGCTGGACATGTATGAGCTGCGCATCACGAAGTACATCGGAGCCTATGCGGCGGAGATGGGCGGCGTGGACATCATAGTTTTCACGGGCGGCGTTGGCGAGAACCAAACGGGGACTCGCACGAATGTCTGCAAGCCTCTTGGATTCATGGGGGTTGAGATTGACGCTGAGGCGAATGCCGGGGCTCGCGGGGTTGAGGCTGTGATTTCTACGCCGGAGTCGAAGGTGACTGTGATGGTGGTGCCGACTGATGAAGAGCTGGTAATTGCCAGGGATACAGCCGCTATAGCGGGAGTTGTTAGTTGTTAGTTTTTAGTTGTTAGATAAATAGATTTCTCTTGAGGACAAGTGATTATAAACAATTGATTGTATGGCAAAAGGCGATGGACTTAACGATTGAAGTCTATCGATTGGCGAAATTTCTCCCCAAAGAAGAGACTTACGCTCTTTCAGACCAGTTGCGCAGAGCCGTGGTTTCCGTTCCATCCAATATTGCCGAAGGCCATGGAAGAACATCACCAAAAGAATTCATAAAATTCTTGTCAATTTCAAGAGGATCAATTTTAGAGATAGAGACGCAATTAGAAATTTGCAATCGCCTAAATTTAATTGATAGACACGAGACAACATCCGCAAAAACATTGATTGTTGAAATCAACAAGATGATCAATTCCCTAATTGCCCATCTCAACGCTAAAGACTGAAAATTTTTTTGTAGAAAAGAAATTTTGTATTACCTTTGCGGTGTTGTACATCGCTGCAACACCGTGAAGGTTTTTGATTTTTTATTAAATATATTTTCTATGATTAAACATTTGAAGAGGGCATTGCTGCTGATGGCGGCAATGCTGGGCATTGCGGCTACGGCTACGGCTCAGGGGCTTCCGCCGGTGCCGGTTGACCCGGATGTGCGCATCGGGCATCTTGACAACGGCCTTACATATTATATCCGCCACAATGAGACGCCTAAGGGGCAGGCGGATTTCTACATCGCGCAGAAGGTGGGCTCAATCCTTGAGAATGACAACCAACGGGGCCTGGCGCACTTCCTGGAGCACATGTGCTTCAACGGCACAGAGAATTTTCCCGGCAACGGGATCATCGACTGGCTGGAATCGGTGGGCGTTAAGTTCGGCCAGAACCTGAACGCTTACACATCGGTGGACCAGACGGTGTACAACATCAGCAATGTGCCCGTTGAGAGGACCTCGGTGCAGGATTCATGCCTATTGATCCTGCATGACTGGGCATGCGCGCTATCGCTGGAAGGCGAGGAGATAGACAAGGAGCGCGGTGTGATCCATCAGGAATGGCGCCGCTCGATGGCCGGGCAGATGCGTATCATTGAGAACTTGCTGCCGACGATGTACCCAAACAACAAATATGGAGAGCGCCTTCCGATAGGCACGATGGAGGTTGTAGACAACTTCCCCTACGAGGCGCTCAGGGACTACTACCACACATGGTACCGCCCGGACCAACAGGGCATCATCGTGGTGGGCGACATCGATGTTGACTACATCGAAGGCAAGATCAAGGAGATGTTCGGCCCGATCCCGATGCCGACCGACGCCCAGGCGCGCGAGTACCTGCCGGTAGAGGACACCCCCGGGACCATCTACGCCATAGGCAGCGACCCCGAGCAGACCAACATCATCATGCAGCTGATGTTCAAGACCGACGCCTTCCCCAACGAGATGAAGGGCAACAGCATGTACGTGCTGACCGACTATCTGATACACATGGTGGAGGTGATGCTTGACCAGCGCCTGACCGACCTTGGCAAGACGCCCGACGCCCCCTTCGCGCAGGCAGGGGCCGACTACGGCAACTTCTTCCTGGCGAAGACGAAGGACGCGTTCAACGTAGTGGTGATCCCGAAGGGCAACGAATCGCTGCAGGCGTTTGAGGCCGTATACCGCGAATTGCTGCGCGCCCAGAGGCACGGATTCACCATCACGGAATATGACCGCGCTCGCTCAGAATACCTGTCGGGGCTTGAGAAATGGTACAACGGCCGCGAGAAGCGCCAGAACGAGGCATACGTGCAGGAGTACGTTGACAATTTCCTTGACAACGAGCCGATTCCGTCGGCCGAGGACAAGTTCCAGCTGATGAACATGCTGGTGCCGAACATCCCGGTGGACGCCATCAACCAGATTCTGCCCGAGCTTATTACGAACGACAACCGCGTGTTCCTGGGCCTTTTCCCGCAGAAAGAGGGCATCGACGTGCCCACCGACGCGCAGGTGGCCGAGATAGTGGCCAAGGTTGACGCAGAAGAAATCGAGGCATATAAAGAAGAGGTGAAGACCGAGCCGCTGATTCCGGCGCTGCCGGCTCCCGGAAAGGTAGTGGCCACCGAGTACGACGCTCAGTGGGACTGCGAGGCGCTGACGCTGAGCAACGGCGTGAAGGTGTACGTTAAGCACACGGACTACAAGAAGGATGAGATACTGTTTACGGCAGTGGCGATCGGCGGCACATCGACGATCGGCGACGACAAGGCCAACGAGCTGATGTTCATGCCCTACGCGGCATCGCAGCATGGCCTTGGCGACTACACGAGCACCGACATGCAGCGCTACCTTTCGGGCAAGCAAGCGAACGTAAGCCTTAGCCTTGACGACTACAACCGCGAGGTGACGGGGTCTTCGACCGTGAAGGACCTGCCGACGCTGATGGAACTCATCTACATGACCTTCACCGACTTTGCCATCAATGAGCAGGAGTACAAGGCAATGCAGAACATGATTTCGTCAGCCCTGGCCAACCAGGCTCTCAACCCGCAGTTTATCTTCCAGCGCGACATGACGAAGGCGTTCTACAAGAGCGCGGCGTCGCAGGTGATCACCAGCGAGGCTGTGAACGCGGCCAACCGCGAGGCGATACTTGACATCATCCACTCCAGCCTGGCCAACGCGGCGGACTATACGTTCTACTTCGTGGGCGACGTGACCGTGGAGCAGATCACTCCTCTCCTTGAGCAGTACATAGCCACGCTGCCGGCCGACGCGAAGAAGAAGACTACTGAGTACGTGGTGAACGCAGACCGCGAAATAACTCCGGGCACTGCGCGCGACACCTTCACAACGAAGATGGAGACACCGCAGACTTGGGTGGCAATCGTAGTGGAGGGCGACATGCCTTACACTGCGAAGAACAAGAAGATTTCGTCGATGGTGGGCCAGATCCTGAGCAACCGCCTTCTGAAGACAATCCGCGAGGAGATGGGAGCGGTGTACTCCATCGGCGCAGTAAGCAACATGAAGCGCCAGGGCAAGTACAATACGCTGATGCAGATTCCGTTCCCGATGAAGCCGGAGATGAAGGAGCAGGCGCTTAGCGAGATTGACAAGATGGTGCATGCCATGACTGCCGACATCAAGGCTGAGGAGCTTAACCCGGTGAAGGAGTTCATGGTGAAGAGCGCCAATGAGGACCGCGAGCAGAATGACGGCTGGCTGGGCCAGATGGTGGCAACGCAGCTGAACGGCGTTGACGTGATGGCCAACGATGTTGAGACGATCAATTCTGTGACGATTGAGGATGTGCAGAATTTTATGAAGGATTTCCTTGGGCAGGGCAATTACCGCATTGCGCTGCTTGATCCGGAGGAATGATTTTTTAAGGACGCGCAAGCGTGAATAATTTGGCCCCAGGCATTTGCTTGGGGCCTTTTTTGTTTTTTGGGGGGATTGCTATTTTTTGCGGATTGTTTCGGATTTTAATTAAAAATTGGCGAAAATTTTTATTTTTTAATTTTTTTGGGTGATTTTATTGGAAAAGTTTTTGGTTTTGAATTATTTTGTGTAATTTTGCCGATTGTAAACCCAATCATTGAACAATTGTCGATCATTCCCATTTTTGGGATCCCAATTTTAAATCATTTAAATATCATTTATACGACTTCAATCGCATTAATACTTAACCTTACCAATATTTTGCAAAGGAAATGAAGCATTTCTACAAGTTAACAACAACATTGGCAGTGTGCGCTCTATGCTTAACGGCAGAGGCCAAGGCCGCAGCCCCAGCAATGAGGCAGGAGAGCAACATGAGCCAAATCATGAGGAAGATGGCTCCAAACGCCGGGATGACGCTGAGCCAGCGCAATGCACAGATTGCCAAGATCAACACAAACATCACAAAGAAAGTAAATCCCCTTGAGGAGGGGAACATGGCAGAGGAGCTCCTCCAGCCAAGCACGAGCGTAGGACCCGTAGAGAGGTTCCTGGACATGGACGGCCCCAACGGGGAAATGTGGTACTATACCTCGAAGCTGTGGTGCAAGCCCGTGCAGCATGAATACTACGTGGACCAGATTCTGACCGAATACGAATACTGCATCTACGATTCGCAGATGCAGCTGGTGGGCACGATCCACGACAAGATGCGCTACCGCGACAACGAGGTGCGCGTGCCCGGGCCGTCGCTAGGCATCGACCTCCTGCCGGTGGTGACCCAGCGCTTCTTCAATACCGACGACAAGTACGAGATAGTGGTGTCGATAGCGGTGAACACTACCACAGAGGGCATGAACGCCTACCGCTCAGTGATCTATTCACTAAACGGGGATAAAGAGACCCTGCCCGTATACGACGCGGCAAGCGGCAAGGACGTGGAGAAGGTGTGCGACAAGCCCGTGGCTGAATACGAGTCGTTCATCAATGATGTGCTTGACGCCTCCACCAACGGCGATGAGAATTACTTTATGACCTTTGCGGCCTATGACACTCCAGATTTCCTGGAGAACATCGGCAACCTGAGCGAGGAAGAGATGTACTGGGAGCTGGTGAAATCGCAGACGATGATACTCAACATCCGCGGCAAGGTAGACGCCAGCGGAGAGCTGTCGAAGGTGGCCTCAATCAAGCTGCCCTATCTGCAATTCCAAGGCAACCAGGAGACATCGGCAGTGGCCATCTCCAGCATGTACAATGGAAAGCCCTACATGGTGGTACCGCATTACAAAGAGCCATTTTTCAACCCCTACTACAGCACGACTGACGACATATCGATGCGCGAGGGCAACAGCCTTGTGATAGACATGTACGAGCTGCATCCCAACAGCGCTACACTGGCCTACACGACTGAGATACCGATGATGAAGGATACGGACCACGACGCCTATTTCACCTACTATTCAGTGGGCAACCTTCGCTGGGGGAAGGATATAGACTTTGGGCATTTCACGACCGACGGCAAGCCGAGCTTCTACGTGATGCGCAGCAACTTTAAAATCGCCCTTGACGGCGAGGCCGATTATTGCTTCTATGTCTATGACTCGAGCGGCAAGCTCAAGACAACGCTGTTTGAATACGCCGACAGCAATGTGGAGCTGACCAATGTAGAAGGCGAGAATCCGCTGCACTGCTTCGTATTTTACGATGAGGACTACTATTATTATATGGTAGACCTATATGAAGGACTAACGAGAAAGACCGTGACGATACCAGCAACGCTGCAGGCAGACCCAGACAGCGACCCCGACCTGATGCTGGCCAACTTCGACCGCGTGCCGATGGGCGCAGGCGACTGGAAATACTGCTTTGAGCTGCGCGTGCCCACCGTTGACGAGGACGAGAATGACGTGATGCGCGTGGCATGGTTTGACAAGGCCGGCAAGTATGAGCGCATGGACTACATCAATATGGGCAAGAACGTGTACTATGCACAGAGCTACATGAACGGAGCGATGCTGCACCCGAAGACTTTCCACTCCGGCGACGAATATGAATACATGCTTTTGGTGAAGCGCGGCATCCAGGCCGGATCGACCGAATCGCAGGAGGAGCTGATTGTGGCGCAGCCGCAATCGGAGGACAACGACTGGAAAGGCAAAACACTACTGCACCTTCAGCCGTGCGAGAAAGGCGCAATGAGGAATATCCAGATTTCGCCGGTGTTTGACGGCACCAACAAGCTGATGATCACCTGGCTGAATGAGAGCGACGGCGAGAACGGCTACACTGCGGATTTCTATGACCTGCCCTTTGACAAATCGTCGGCCGGCATCGGCGACATCACAGGGGAGTCGGATTCACGCATATCGTTTGACGGCAACACCGTGAAATGCCAAGGCGAGAACATAACGATATACAACATGCAAGGCGTGCCTGTGGCGCAGGGCATTGGCGAGGCAGAGACAGCGTCGCTGCCCGCGGGCATATACCTGGCTGTGGCCGGCGAATCCACGCTGAAGATTGCGGTGAAATAAGATGACGTGATTTCACGTAGGCTCCGATGGAATTTCACCACGGATTTCACGGAGGCTCCGATGGGAATTTCCACCACGGATTTCACAGATTACACGGATTACTTTAATAGGATTTTTTATTGGATTATTTCAGAATAGATGAAGAATAGATATATATTGCTTGGGGGGCTGGCGCTGGCGGCGATGCCGCTGATGGCCAAGACCCTAAGCCCGGAGGAGGCATTGGCCCGCGCCAATCAGGACACCAACGGGAAGAGAATGGCCGCATCCGCGCCGCTGAAGCTGGCGCATACGTCCAAGACGCCGTCGGGAGAGGCTGCAGTGTACGTGTTCAACCGCGGAGAGAACCTGGGCTACATGCTTTTGGGCGCGGACGACATGGCATTGCCGGTGCTGGGCTATTCCGACGAGGGCAGCTTCGCAGTGGAGAACATTTCGCCGGACTTTGAGTGGTGGCTTTCGGAATATGGCCGACGGATAGAATACGCCAACCAATCCGGGGCTCTGTCAGGGGCATCCGCCGAAGATCAGGGCGAGGGCCCGAAATTCCTGTTCGCCACGGCCGTCAAGGGCGAGGCGATCGCTCCGCAGATCAAGACCCTATGGGACCAGATAGAGCCCTACAACAACAAGGCGCCGCTCTATGGCGCCAACCGCACCTACACCGGATGCGTGGCGACGGCCATGGCGCAGGTGATGAACTATTGGCAATATCCCGAAAAAGGGCAGGGCAGCATCTCCTACACCAGCGAATCAATCGCAAAGAAGCTGACCCTTGACTTTTCGCGCAAGAAATTCGACTGGGCCAATATGCTGGAGCGCTATATCCCCGGCGAATACACCAGCGCGCAGGCGGATGCCGTGGCTTACCTGATGCAGGCATGCGGCTACTCCGTAAGGAGCGACTACAGCACCGACGCCACCGGCGCCCTGGCGATGAACATCCGCAAGGGCCTGGTGAAATACTTCAATTACGACGGCAACTCCAAATATGAGCTCAGGGCATACTACACTACGCCCGAGTGGGAGCAGATGATCTATGACAACCTCAAGAACGTAGGCCCGATCCTCTACGGCGGCGGCTCGTACCTCGGCGGCGGCCACTCCTTCATCTGCGACGGCTACGACGGCAACGGGATGTTCCACTTCAACTGGGGATGGAGCGGCATCTCAAACGGCTACTTCGCGCTTGACGCGCTGACGCCCGACGCGCTTGGAACAGGC
>JAMPBQ010000001.1:693324-719013 GCA_023666615.1 Clostridium sp.
TCCAGCGCTTCCTCAGCTTCTTCCTCAAGAGCCCGATGCACGACTACACCAAGGGCGAGGTGCCGGTTAACCACCTCTTCCAGCAGTACGTTATGCTCAAGAACGCCATCCGCGAAATGGGCGGATACCCCGCTGACGAGCCTATCGACTAATCTTCGACTCAACTGGACTTCATACTACAATAAAAATTTCGAAGAAATCGTATAGATTCTCTTAATTGTGGGCCTTGCGCGGCGTGAGCCGGGCAAGGCTTTTTATTGTATTTCCCGCAAATTATCGCTATCTTTGCCTTTGCATTGCCGCCTCGGCATGCGCAGCAATCTTTAATCATCAATATACCCCAATCAAAATGAAAAACTTAGCCGCGATAGCATGCAGTCTTTTTGCGCTCACAGCCCTGGCGCAGAGAGATGTGAAAATTGACCGCGACTGGAGGTTCAGCCCAGACAGCATCGTGTGGAAAACCGTGGACTTGCCCCACGACTGGAGCATTGAAGGCCCTTACGACCGCAAGGCTGCGGCCAATAACGATGCCGCATACCTCCCCACAGGAGTTGGATATTACACAAAGACGCTGAATCTTCCTCAAATATCCCCCAATGAGCTATATCGCCTTTATTTCGAAGGCGCTTACATGGACACTGACGTGAAGGTCAATGGCGTCCACGCCGGCGGACACCCCTACGGCTATTCGTCTTTCTATGTCGACATTACGCCTATGGCTAAAGCCGGCGACAACACCATAGAGGTGAAGGTCGACAACTCCCGCCAGCGCAATAGCCGCTGGTACTCGGGGTCGGGCCTGTACCGCCATGTTTGGCTTGTGCGCACGCCCAAAATCCACCTTGAGCCATGGGCTCTAGCCATAACCTCCCCGCAGGTAAGCAAGCACGAGGCTACAGTAAACATCAATGCCGGACTAATCAACGCCAGCGATTCTAAGGCGAAAGCCAATGTCTCCATCGAGATTTTATCCCCCGAGGGCGCCCATGTGGCCTCAAAGACATATTCGCTGAGCCCAAATGCCGGAGATACGCTCTCCACGCGCTCATCATTTTCCATCGAAAAGCCTTTCCTTTGGTCGCCTGACTCGCCCTGGCTCTACACCGCCGTCATCACGGCCACTGACGCCAACGGAGATTTCATAGATGAAATTTCCGAGGAATTCGGCATAAGGAAATTCGATTTCAACGCCAACCGAGGCCTGCGCCTCAACGGCAATCCAATTACCCTAAATGGCGGATGCGTGCATCACGACAATGGCATCTTGGGAGCCGCCAGTCCTGACGCCGCCGAGGCGCGAAAAGTAAGGCTTATGAAGGAGGCCGGTTTTAATGCCGTGCGTACGAGCCACAACCCGCCCTCGCCCGCATTCCTCGACGAGTGCGACCGCCAAGGCCTTATCGTAATCGACGAGGCATTCGACGGATGGCGCGATAAAAAAACCGAGCATGACTACGCCGAGCTAATCGACCAATGGTGGGCCGACGACCTTTCTCGAATGGTGCTTCGCGACCGCAACCATCCCTCTATCATGTGCTGGAGTATCGGCAATGAAATTATTGAAAGAAAGAAAATCGAGGCGGTAAAGACCGCGCATAATATGGCCGCCCTCTGCCGCGCTATCGACCCCTCCCGCCCCGTCACTTCCGCCCTCGCCGCATGGGACCCCGAATGGGACATCTACGACCCACTCGCCGCCGAGCATGACATAGTCGGCTACAACTATATGATACACAAGGCCGAATCAGACCATGCCCGCGTGCCCGGCCGCGTGATGTGGCAAACCGAATCATATCCGCGTGACGCTTTCTCTAATTGGCGCATGGCCACTGAGCATCCCTACGTCATCGGCGATTTCGTATGGACTGCCATCGACTATATTGGCGAATCCGGAATCGGGCGCCACTATTATAAAGGACAGACCGAAGGCGAGCACTATCATCGCCAGCAATGGCCCTGGCATGGCTCCTACTGCGGCGACATTGACCTCACCGGCGCGCGAAAGCCAATATCCCTTTATCGAGATTTCCTCTACAACCACTCAAAGGAGGAGGGCCCAAAGGGCTATCTGGCCGTGCGCGAGCCTAACGGCTACAAGGGTGAAATTCGCGAAACACAATGGGGCACATATCCCGCAGCACAGTCCTGGACCTGGCCGGGATGGGAAGGAAAGGACATTGAAATTGAAGCTGTCACTTCCTACCCGCAAGCCAAAGTCTACCTCAACGGGAAGGCAATCGGCCAATCCCCTTGCAATAAGGAAAATGGCTTTATGGCCGTTTTCAAAACCGCCTATGAGCCCGGCGTCCTCAAAATGGTGGGCGTAGACTCCGAAGGAAACGAACATGAATTGGGCGAGATAGCCACCGCCGGAACCCCAAAAGCCATCAGGCTCACTGCCGACAGCGATATTTATTCAGCCGATGGTGAAGACATTGCCTATATATTAGCCGAAGTGGTTGACGCAAACGGCATTGCCGTGCCCATAGCCGCGGACGAGATAGAATTTTCTGTTAGCGGCCCCGCCACCCTCCTTGCCACGGGCAGCGCCGATATGACCGATATGGCGCCCTACCCCTCCGCCAAGCGCAAAGCCTTCCAAGGCCGCGCCCTGGCCGCCGTACGCCTCGACAAGAAGGGCTCCACCACAATCTCCGCCAAAGCCCCCGGCCTGAAAACCGCCAAAATAAAAGTTTCCGCCAAATAAACGATTCAAGAAATATGGCGCTGCTGCAAGTATTAATCTCTACATTCGGAAAGGAAGGCCTGGCCCGCGTAGGCAAAATGTCTTTGCCTGAGCTGGCGAATGTAGAGTATCTTGTGTCATGCCAATGCGAACCAACCGAATTGCCCAAAACATTGCTCAGGCCAGACGTAGATGTGCGTTTCTCATCCACGTCTGGCCTGAGCGTAAACAGAAACATAGCAATTGCCCTAGCCTCCGCCCCTTACGCATTGATTGCCGACGACGACATTGAATATGATAAAAATGGCTTGTCCAAAATAATCGAAGCGTTTGAAGAGAATAAAGGCATTGACGTAGCCACCTTCATCGTCACCCAGCCCTTTGGCGGCTCTTACCCCCCCGCTAAGCATAATTTGTGGAAATATTTCAGGAATTACATGCCATATTCCCCTGAAATAGCCTTCCGCACCAAATCAATAAATAAAACCGGGCTTTCTTTCAACGAAAGCTTTGGGGTCGGTGTTTCAGACATGCCCTGCGGAGAAGAGGACATATTCCTGCTGCAAGCCAAAAACAACGGGTTAAAGGGGATGTTCTTTCCCATCAAGATAGGGACGCACAAAGGCGTCACGACAGGCTATAGGCTGCAGTCAAATCCCGGCGTGCTTAAAGCGCAAGGTGCGGTAATCGCCCTTAAGCATCCATTCACTTTCCCTCTGCGAATCCCCCTAAAGGCGCTTCGGACAAAGTCCAATTTCTTTAAAAACTTGTATCATTTGCTGCGAGGAGCGGGCTATGCGCTGAATCGCCCTCACCTCTTTTTCAGCAACAATTAATCCTGCTATGAAAATTTTATTCCTCGGGGATTCTAGCAATTATCATAATTGCGCGGCCAAAGCGCTGTCAAAAATGGGGCACGAAGTGACGGTGGCTTCCGCTGGAAATGGATGGATGCAGACTTATCGCGACATCGATCTTTCCCGCAAGTCAAGTCTTTGGGGAGGATTCAAGCTCTGCTGCCGCATGCACCGCCTGTGCGCCAACGAGCTGAAAGGATTCGACATTGTGCAGCTTCACGACCCAATTTTCGTTGAGCTGCGCCCATACCTCCTCCGTCCGCTTTTCGATAAAATCAAAAAACAAAACGGGCGCGTTTTCCTGACTTCTCTCTCCAACGACACCCCCTATGTGCGCATGTGCATAGGAAACTACGGCCCGCTGCGGTACAACGAGTATAGAGTGGACGGAAAGCCAACGCCCTTCGCCCTGCGCTTTCCTGAGATTGAATACAACTGGACACACTCGCCGCTTAAAGACTACACAGATTATCTGCATGATAATCTCGACGGCTGCATCACTGCCCTTTATGAGTACCATGTGGCAATGCGGCGTTGTTTCCCTAAGGAAAAAATCGCATACGCCGGCATCCCCATTGAAATACCAACAGAAACACCCTGCTGTGAAATTGGAGAAGGCCCCGTACGCATACTTGCCGCATGCCACAAAGGCAGGGAAATTGAAAAGGGGTTCGATATCCTTCTTGACGCCGTCCGAAATGTAATCTCCAAACACCCCGGCAAAATTTCCCTTGACATAGTCCAAAATGTGCCATTCCCGGAATTTCTGAAGCGTCTTGACAATGCCCACATCGTTATCGACCAGCTTTATTCCTACTCCCCGGCCACCACGGCCCTTATGGCCATGGCGCGTGGAAAGGCCGTGGTCAGCGGCGGCGAAAAAGCATTCTATGATTTTATAGGCGAAGACTTCTTGCGCCCAATCATAAATCCCGACCCCGCAGATATTCCTAAATTTGAGCGAATGTTCAACACCATTATAGAGGACACCTCTTTACTGGAATACTTTATGTCACAGGGGCGAAGCTTCATTGACAGAAACAACAGCGCCGAGCTCGTGGCCCGGCGCATGCTGTCATTTTGGGAATCTATTCACTAATCAAATAGATTTTTCAAATCATTACCTTTTTCCTTTGCGACGAATGATTTCGGGTTGAACATAATCTTTACAGGTGTCTCATTCAACTCAAATGTCAACATAGCATTACCATTGTCAAGCGGTGTTATTTCTACGGACGTCTTTTCATGTTTTTCAGTCGCAAAATATTTACTGCCACTTTTCTTGAAAAGCTTGTTGAGTTCAATATTATGGCTGAAAATTTTTCCATTTTTCAACTTTCCTTTGATTTTTATGACAGGATTTTTGGGGTCAGTTGAAAAATCAAAGACTATGTTCCCTTTGAACGATTGAGACTTGGACTGATTATTTACCTCTATCCCAAATGATTTAATTTCTTTAACCTCACCATCTGTGTTAATCCACTCCAAATCATTAGTTTTGGTTTCAATCTTGTTTTTTTCCTCATTTCTCAACCTTCCAAATTTATGGGATTTAACATTCAAACTCCGAATTTCATCATAAGGATTTGTAGAAGAATTGACCATTAGCATCAAATCTTCATTAGTGTTTTGTCTTTTGTGAAGTTTAAGTCCATCTTCCACATCCGCATTTTTATGGTAATTATTCCATGCGGCTGCCGAAATATAAATTGTTGGAAAACAAGTAACTCCTGCCATTATATCTCGAAATGTATTGTTGCGCTTGTCGTAGTTCAAGCCAATAGGCATAATAGGAGTGTCTTTACCTTCTTTCGTGTAGACAAAGTCATGTCTTTCTTTCCTATTGAGGACAATTTTCGTTTTCCCGTCATTATCTATTGTGCCTAGCCACTGATTTTTAGAATCATACACTTCTGTGCCGGGCTTGCCATAAACAAGACAGTTCATTTTTGATGAACATCCTTCCAAACCTATGATAAATATTGTCGCCAAAAATATAAACAGCAACAGTCGAATTCCTCTCATATTATTGATATTTTATAAATGTTCCCAAATTATAGACTCCATCGTTCTCAAATTCCGACCAAAATCCTCTGACTCTACCTGATTCAAATTTAAACCAAGGTTCAAGAGTTGCATTGGGTTTCTTCTGAAGTATTCTCCTCACAGCTTCATTTGTTTTCCTATTTGTCACCAATTCAAGGATATTAGAATTACAATAAAAATCAGCGACTATCCTATCATATGTTTCTCCATCATCAAAAGAATAAGTGATGCATACAGAGAACGTAATCTGTGAATCTTCGGGTGTGGCATTCAACATTTGTCCACTATCATCTAAATTAATCTTGAAGGTTTTAGACATCGCCATTCTGCCTCTTGGTCCAATCGATACTTTTGGCAAATCCGCCACTACCTCCGTATAAGTGGTACCGTTCATAATGGTGTTCGATTGCCCTAAAGATGTTGCATTCATCAATGTTCCAGCGACACCGCCAATACCTAAAACATTGGCCAGACCACCCAAATTAAATGTCCTCCCGTTTTCTGAAGCCGTGGATGTAGTATTGCTTGTAGTCCTAACCGTAGGATCGAAATATGACTTGGACTCTTTTGTCGGAGTCACAAAAAATGACTTTGTCTGATCAATGGTTAGCACGTCATCTGTTAAATTCTGCACCAGTACATCAAAATTCCCATCCTCATCAACAATTGAGTAAATCGCTATGGACGCATCCTCTATTGGATTCTCAGACTGATCCATAATTTCAGTTGGTCTTATCGACTGATAACTGACAGAAGTCGTGGGGTTATAAGAGCTACACCCTGTCAAAGATATCAGCAATGCCAACAGATTGAATAAATACTTTTTGCTTGGCATAAACATTTCGGCGCCGCGGTCTTCCTCTCGTTGGCTATAGACTGGTTTACAAAAAAAGCGTAGGAATCTGTATCGGTTGCCATCCTACTGCTTGAGGCTTCTCGCATTGCCTTTCTCTGTTGGACGGCAACGCAGAAGCCCACGCTTATATATGTAACCAATAATTCGGGACATGCCACTCACGGGGCACACTCCGAGTTTTGAAATTACATATCCACGGGCATCTACCGTTGCTCAATCCTTGACAGAGAAGAAATTTTGCGAGAATTTCAAGCAGTCAAGAATCAGCGCGGATAAACGCTTCTTATTTATGTTCTGACATCCCACCACTCTCTAAACCAGCTTGGGCTTCTGTGATGTATGTCTTTGATTGCAAAGTTACGTCAAATTCTTGAAATCACAAGTATTTGAAAAAAAATTTTTATGAAGAATGAAAAAAAGATAGAAAATAGATATAATAATACCACGGATTGTCTGGATTAATTAAAAAAATCCGTTCAATCCGTGGTTTGTTTCTGTTTCTATTTATAAAAATTAAAATATCACGTTGTGGACAGAGCCGTCGGCCATCGTCACCTTCACCTCAGTCTTGTCGGCATTTACGTCCACTGACTTCACCTTTGAAAGCTCGGCTGAGCTGAAAGGCTTGTCGCCCTTCTTCCAAAGATGCAGCGTGACGAACACTTGCTCGTCAACGGGGGCCGCCTCGGAAATCACCACCGCGCATTGGTCGGATACGGGGTGCAAGCCATAAGGGAATGCGGCGGAAGCACTATCCCAGCCGCTCACAGGCACCACGGCAAGGCTGTATTCTCCATTGCTTACAGTGATTGCCGTATGGCCATATGCGTCATTCCTTACTGAATTTGAAAGGGCGTCGCCGCCAAGCGAGTAGCTGCCAAGGCGCACTTTTGTCTGCTTGGGCAGCTTCACCTTGTCTACACGCAACACGCCGTCGGGGAGGGTGATGTCGGTAAGCTGATACTTCACATCGCGGTTGGTCTCAAGCTCGGCGTTGCGTCGGTATTGGCCGGCGTCAAAGCTTTGGAAATCATAGAGGCGCAGCACTTCCCAATCGCCGTTGTCGTTGAGCGTCGCATAGTTCATCGACACCTCGCCGTCCTTTCCGTCAGCCATCCAGGGAAATTCGGTATGGTAGGCAAGCTTATTGTAATTCTCACTGCTGCGGAATTTCTGCCAGTCGCTAGCCACTGTTTCCTTGCACCATGAGCGCATCTCGGCGCCTCCAACGTTCGGATAGTCGGTAATCATCAGATTAGTGGCCGGCTGGAATTTGTTGTATACCTTTCCGGCCTGCATCTCTTTCTCCCACGGCCCATTGTTCTCAACCGCGCTCCAGAATTTCGAATCTTCCGGCAAAAGGAGTGCGAAGAATGCCTTGCTTAGCCAGTAGACGCTGCCTCGGCAGCTGTATATCTGCACACAGGGCGCGAATTTGCCATAATAGCCCATCACGGGTATGCCATCCTCGTCAAGGAAATTCGGGTTCTGCATAAACTGCAGCAAGGTGGATGAAGCGATGCGGCGCAGCCAGCCATAGTTGGTGGAGGATTCAGCCTTTGCGAGATGCTCGTCGCCATATTCCACAAGCGGCAGCGGCGTAACGCAAGCGAACCGGTAGGGCAGGCTGCGTCCCCACATGTTCATCTTGCCGTCGCGGCTGAACATATAAGGGTAATTGTCTACCATGTCGGCCTGATTGGCGAAGAACTTGTCCGCAGCCTCGGGATAATGCTTTCCCCAAAGGTGAGCCCAAAGGGGGCCGTAGCTTTGGAATGCCCACATGCTGTAATAGTCATAGGCCGGAGCGTCGTTGTACCATCCTTCGCCCCTGTACCTCTCCAAAAGCTTATCAAGGTTGAATCGCAGATATTCATCGTTCACCTCGTAGCCCTGGTCCTTGCAGAAGCTCATATTGAACACATTGAAGAATCGCCAATTGCTGTCGATCGTAGGCCCTTGCCCATAGTTGAGCATCAGAGTGGCCAGGGCGTCCTTCTCTTCCTTTGAGAAAGTGTCCCAAACAACCGGCTGGCATATCTTCAGGCAAAGCGCTATTGAACCAAGCTCAAGCAGGGTCTGGCTCGGGCCATTGGGCTTCTGAGGCTGATAGTCTGGGCTGTTGGGGTCTACGAGGCCCAGTATGTGCTTGCGGTAATATTCGGCCACCTTTATGCCATTGAGCTCAAGGTCGGGATTCTCCATCAGCAGCGGCGCCGCCAGGAAGAATGTGCGCGCCAGGCCTTCCAGCTTGGCCACTGTGATGCCGCCCTCATTGCGCGGATATGTCTTGTCAAGCTGCCGCTGGAAATACATTTGGCCGTCAATAGAATTAAGCTGGCCGAAGGCGCCGGCAAGAATCTTTTCACCGGCCTCTACCCAATGCTTTCTTGTCATACCGGTGTAAGGGCTCAGCTTTTTGTCGGGCTGATTGATTTGGAACACGTCAACCACCGCGCGCGAAGGCGCCAGCCTTACCTTTTGGTCAAGCAGTCCGTTGATAAAAGTTGAAAGCACGCCGTTGGCATATTCCATAGTGAGCTCAAACTCCGTCATCTTCACCGGCGCATACCATTTGCCGTTAGTGCCTCGCGGTTGGCGAGCCCATTCATCGGCCGTGGCAAGCATGTTTGAGCTCTTGTACGCTTTTTTCTTGTATCGAATCTCTGGCTTCATCGTTGTGGCGTCGAGCCAGTAGGCGGGGCCAAATGGAATCTGCAGAAGCATGCCGCCATACGACGCCGTATCGGGCTTGATTTTCTGCGTAAAGAGGAAATCGGAGTTGAGGTCAAATTTCTCGGGCATTCCGGTGTATTCCCTGCCGAGCTTGTGCGTGCCATAGGGCAGCGAGTCAAATCCGTTGAAGTCCACAATCACATCGGTGCAATATCCCTTGGGCCTCTGCGCGCTCACGATCCAATCATAATAGTCGCCATTCAGCCAACCCATCTTCAAGGCGGACTCTCCTGTACCGGCTATGACAAAGGGCCGCGAATTGTTAAGGGTGGAGTTGGAGGTCACGGCGCTTGTCGCCTTTATCTCCCCATTGCCGTCAAGAGTATATTTCACTATCTCATATTTCCTGCCGTTGGCTCCGTCCACGGGCACCGAGCAATACACCTCATTCACGTTGTCAGGGTTTATGGCCATGCCGCCGCTGTAGCAATGCTCTATGTCGGGCGACTGATGGAAATGGCCTCCGCCATGCGCCACAAGCTTCTTCTGCCACTTCCCGTCTTTGCGGGTCGCCAGATAATAGTTGTGGCTGCGCTTGTCTTTGCTTATGCGGGTCATTGCGATCACCGGATTGCCCTTCTTGTCAATCACCACCTGCGAAAGCCAATCGCGATATGGGGAGGCGTCCACCACCATATCGGCGTTTTCCGCCACAAACTCGTCTGTCTTATTCACATTGTATGGCCCATCGGCTATATTGGAAAGACGCTTGCCCTCAATATCCGAAAGTGCGAGGTCCGGCACGGAGATTTCATTGAAATAAAGATAGTTGGGGTCTTCATTGTCGGGATGCCCCGTGGTATAGGCCACATAAATCTTATCTTTGCCGTTGGAGGCGTACTTCGCGTATGGGCGCGCCCCGGTGCTCTGCACTATTTGATAAGGGCCGCCCACAAAGCTCACATTGTCAGAGGCGTCGGGCATCGACAGCCGCGCTATGGTGGGATGCCAATTTATGCCGCGCCAGCATAGATAGATGTGGTGGGGATCGGATGAAAGGATAAACGGCGAAGGGTATGTGGTATTGTTCTCAGTCTTCAGCACCTTCTCCTCGCCCAGCGTGGTGATGTCGCCCGGCTGCTGCGATATCCGGTAGTAGAAGCATGGCTCATCGGTATGGCGGGAATAGAATATCATTATTCTGCCATCGGGCAAAGCCAAGAACGTGGGGTTGTTGTGGTCGTCGGGCTGAAAATATGACCTCACCAGCACCTCGGTCTGCTCTTCCTTATTGAAATCGTACTGCATGGCGCGCACATTTCCGTGCGTATCGATGTATCCGAGATACGTGCAGTTGATTCTTCCGTCGGGAGTCTCGAAATGCAGCGCGCGAGGGTCGGCAAACCAGCACCATGCGCTCTCGCTCGCCACCTTCATGGCTGATGCCCAGCCGCTGAAGGCCAAAACGGCAAAAAGGGTTAAGATTAATTTTTTCATGGATTTATTTAATTGAATATTTCTCAAACTCTTCCGCAAAGATACGATTTATCCTCTAATTGCACAACACCAAAATGCCTAAATAAAAAGGCATCCGCCCAAAAACCGGGCGAATGCCTTTAATTTTCCAAAGACCCCTAAAGGTCTCAAAATCCCTAAAGACTTTTAAAAACCTTAAGGCCCTTATTGCCTTATCCTAATCAAAAGATTCCCTTCACGCCGCAGAATATCAGCACAAGGTAGCCAAGGATAAGACCCACGCAGCCCATGATCAGGCCGGTCTTTACCATATCCTTTTGCTTGATGAAGCCAGTGGCGTCGGCCAAGGCGTTCGGCGGGGTCGAAATCGGGAGCACCATCGCCACTGACGAGCATATCGCAACGCCGATAAGAAGCGTAGACACTCCTCCAAACGGAGCAAGCTGCTCAGTCATAGACCCGCCCGCGATTGCAAGGATGGGAATGAAGAGCGCCGCGGTGGCGGTGTGGCTGATGAAGTTGGCCATCAGATAGCACAGCAAGCCTGAGCCAATCAGCACGGCCAGCGGCGACCATTGGTCGAAGGGCACCGCCTCAATCAAGTGAGTGGCTAGGCCGGACTGCTGCATGCCTACGCCAAGGGCGAACGCGCCGGCTATCATCCATAGGATGCTCCAAGAGAGCTGCTCAAGGTCGCGCTTGGTGATGACTCCCGCGATGCAGAGCACGCCCACAGGCAGCATAGCCACCACGTTGGCGTTTACGCCGGTGATCGAGTCGGTGAGCCAGAGGAGCACGGTGACGGCGAATGTCACGTACACAACTTTGTCTTTCCAATGGGGAGTGTGGTTGGATTCAATTTGCAGATGTATGGTCTTCTGCTTGAAGGGGAAGAGGCGCTTGAGCACCATGAATGCGATGAGAAGAAGCACGATCGTCAGGGGCACCATCACCATCATCCACTGGCCGAAGCCAATGCCCATGTTCATGCCCTCGGGATCGTTGAGGAATTTCAGCGCGATCGCGTTGGGAGGCGTGCCGATGGGGGTGCCCATGCCGCCTATGTTGGCTCCCACGGGTATGGCCAATGCCAGGCCAATCTTGCCTTTGCCGTCAGCCGGCAGGGCGCTTAGCACCGGCGCCAGGAACGTGAGCATCATGGCGGCCGTGGCGGTATTGCTTATGAACATTGAGAAGAGAGCCGTTACGAGCAAGAAGCCCAGGAGCACATTCTCCGACTTGGTGCCGAAAGGTGTAAGCATCACCTTGGCAAGCTTCACGTCAAGACCTGACTTCGTGGCCGCGATGGCTATGATAAAGCCGCCGATGAAAAGCATAATGGTGGGGTCGGCGAAGCAATGCAGAATGGCCGTATTGTTAACCAAATTGGCCATCTTCTCGCCGTCAGCGCCCGTCTGGAAGAACCATAGCGCGCTGTTGGAGGTGCAGAAAAGCAGAAGCACCACCACCACCAGCGAAGTGGTCCATGCCGGCACAGCGTCAAAGAGCCACATCAGCGCGGCAAAGGCGAAGATAGCCAGCACGCGGTGCTCTACGGGCGTAAGGCCGGGCAGCCCATACACTGCCGAGGGGGCTATCCAGAAAAAGAGGGGAATGACTATGGCGAAGAAGAGCTTCACAGCTTTCACGCCCAGCGGATTCTTGTTGCTTCTGTGATTCTTTTTCCATTGATGGTACTCTTCCACCAAATGGAATCCATGAAAGATTGTAAACATACTTTTTCCTTATATATTTATTGCGATTTTCTCACTCAATATCTCCATTAACGAGGCGTTAATAGCTGAAAAGCGGCGCAAAGTTAGTAATTTTTCCCCAATTTACCGCCAAAAACATCCCTAATTGTGAAAGAAAATTAAATATGCTAATTCCTTAAACCTTTGAAGCGGCTTCCGCGTTTAAATTTCAAAAGAACAAAGAATGGTACTATCTTTGAAAAACACACATAGATGACCTTAGCCGAATGGGGCGATAGAAATCGCGAAGCCTCTCTGACAGGCGGATTGCGTATGAAAGCGACGCATCCCTAAAGCAAGATGTATTGGTCCGAACTCAGGACGAAAGCACGCGTCGAATAGGACGCGCGCTTTCGCCTTTTTGTCAATTCCAGCCCCGCATTTGTGCCCAAAACCCGAAATTTTAGCGCAAAAGCGAGATTTTTACCGCAATTATTATTTTGTTTGAAAAATAATTCCGATATTTGCACTCGAAAATGGAAATTAGGCTTCCATAGCCTATTCAACCCTTTCAAAGTTTTTAAAACTATTATAAAAACAACATATCGTCTAACCCTTACTTAACTCAGCAAAAATGCCAAGCGGAAAGAAAAGAAAAGGCCACAAGATGGCTACGCACAAGCGCAAAAAGCGCCTGAGAAAGAATCGCCACAAGAAGAAGTAAGGCCCGGCCGGCTGTCCCGGCCCGCCAAGCTTCTCCTGATTCTATCTCGACAAGCAAAAAGAATTCATCGAACAGACTGCTTCCGGGGGCTTCATTCCAGCTATCGGGTATAGTCTGTTCTTTTTTTTAGATTCTAAACGCCAAAACAAATGAAAAGCGAACTAATCGTCGACGTACAGCCCAACGAGGTGTCCATCGCCCTTACCGAGGACTCCAGGCTCGTCTCCCTGCAAAAGGAGGCGCGCAACATCGCGTATGCTGTCGGCGACATCTACCTGGCTAAGGTGAAAAAGCTGATGCCGGGGCTTAACGCCGCGTTTGTAAACGTCGGCTATGACAAGGACGCTTTTCTTCACTACCTCGACCTCGGGCCGAGATTCTCCACCTACAAGGAATTTCTCACCCAGCTTCTTGAGGGCGACCGCACTGCCACGGTGACGCCCCTGTCTAAAATCAAGCTCCTGCCGGATATCGACAAGCACGGCGCCATCAGCGACGTAATCCAGCCCGGCCAACAGCTCCTTGTGCAAATCGTAAAGGAGCCAATATCTTCAAAGGGCCCAAGGCTCACCACCGAAATTTCTTTCACCGGCCGATACATGGTGCTCATCCCCTTCTCCGACAAAATCTCTATCTCGCAGAAAATCAAGAGCACGGAGGAAAAGGTACGCCTGCGCCAGCTTATCGCGTCGATCAAGCCAAAGAATTTCGGCGTAATCGTGCGCACATCCGCCGAAGGAAAGGGCGCCGCAGACCTCAACAGCGAAATGCTCACCCTGCGCTCTTGCTGGGAAGACGCCATAGAAAAAGCGCGCGCCTCGCAAGCCCCAGCCCTCATTTTCGAAGAGGAAAGCCGCATCGTAGGCATGCTCCGCGACGTATTCAGCCCTTCGTTTGAAAGCATCCACGTCAACGACCCCGAGGTTTACTCGCAGATATTGAAGTATGTTTCCCTGATCGCACCCGAGAGGGCCGACATCGTTAAGCTCTACAAGGACGATATACCCGTCTTTGACCACTTCAATATCACCAAGCAGATTAAAGCCTCTTTTGGGAAGACCGTTTCATTCAAATCCGGCGCTTACCTTATCATTGAGAGCACTGAGGCCCTGCACGTTATCGACGTAAACTCCGGCAACCGGTCAAAGGCCGCGCCAGACCAAGAGAGCAACGCCCTGGAGGTGAACCTGCGCGCCGCCGATGAAATTGCCCGCCAGCTCAGGCTGCGCGACATGGGCGGAATAATCGTCATCGACTTCATCGACATGAACAAGCCCGAGCATCGCCAGCAGCTGTACGAGCACATGCGTGAAGTGATGGCAAACGACCGCGCTCGACACAACATTCTGCCCCTGAGCAAATTCGGGCTGATGCAGATTACCCGACAAAGGGTGCGCCCTGCAATGGACATCACCACTTCAGAGTCTTGTCCCTCTTGCCACGGCAAAGGCGAGGTGCAGCCCTCCCTCCTTTTCACCGACACCCTCTTCGACAAGCTGAAGTACGTAATCAGCGGAATGGGTTTGTCGGGCGTGAAAATGTACGTGCATCCCTACGTCGACGCCTACATAAAGAAAGGATATTTCTTCTCGTCTCTCCTTTGGAAATGGAGGCGCTCCCTGGGGGGATCCTTCAAAATCATCCCTGACCAGTCGCTGGCCATGCTCCAATACAAGGTGTTCGATAAAGACCGCAACGAAATCGACCTCAAGGAGGAAAAGGACGACGCCAAGCCTATGGCGGAAAAAACAAAAAACAAAGCGAAAAATCGCGGTAGTGAAGAAGGCGAATAAGCCTTTGCGCAGAAAAACATTGGCGCCCCCATGCGCCAAACCGCCAAATCAGCCCCGAGGCGAAGACTCGCATCAGGGCTGATTTTTTCTCCCTCTAAATTATCACGGATATTGACCTGTTGCCCAAATTTTCGTACTTTTGCCCTCAAATTCATTTTAATAGTTCTTAACCATGGAAAATCCAATTGCCGCAGCGCCAAAGCACTCCCGCGTCGACGTCGCCGATGTGCTTCGAGGCCTATCCGTTTTGGCCATCATCCTCATCCATTCCATTGAGCATTTCAATTTCTACAGCTTCCCCGACACCTCCGCGCAGCCCGCCTGGCTCAATTTCCTCGACCGAGCCGTTTGGGACAGCACTTTTTTTATGATCAGCGGCAAAGCCTACGCCATTTTTGCCCTGCTCTTCGGATTTAGCTTTTTCATTCAGGACGACAATCAGCGCATGAAGGGCAACGACTTCCGCCTGCGCTTCTGCTGGCGCCTGCTCATCCTGTTCGCCATCGGCAACATCAACGCCATGTTCTTCACCGGCGAAGTGCTAGTAATGTATGCCCTGGTTGGATTCACGCTGGTGCTCACATGCCGCCTTTCCACAAAGGTTTTGCTTTGGCTGGCGGCCATCCTCGCAATCCAGCCTATCAGCGTATTCAATGCAATAATGAGCGTCGCCGACCCCGGCTATGTGGCGCCAATGATCAACGACGGCCCATTTTGGAGCGCCGCCTTCGCTGAACAAAGCGACGGCACCTTTCTCAGCACCGCAAAGATGAACCTTTGGGAAGGCCAGCTCGCCAGCCTGGCATGGTCGTGGAATCAAGGCCGCATTTTCCAGACAGCCAGTCTCTTCATCATCGGCATGCTCATAGGCCGCCAAGGGTGGTTCAAAGCAAAATACACCGACAATTGGATTAAGACAGCCTTCATTTCCCTCATAGCCTTCTTTGCCCTAAACGGCCTTTCGTCAATGCTCCCGCAATACATCGAAAGCCAAGGCTTGCGCTTCTCTCTCAACATCATAGTCTCATCCCTGGCCCGCATGGCCTTCATGTTTATGCTCGTCTCCTTCGTGATATTCTTCTATTATCGCACCAGCCTCACCCCCGCGCTCAACAAAATCATACCCTACGGTCGCCTCAGCATGACGTGCTATGTCACCCAAAGCATCGTCGGATCATTCTTATTCTATAATTGGGGCCTGGGCCTCTACCGTTACTTGGGGATCGCTCCCAGCATCCTCGTGGGCGTCGCCATCTTCCTCGCCCAATACGCCTTCTGCCGCTGGTGGCTCACCATCCGCAGCCGCGGACCCCTCGAAGACCTCTGGTGCCGCCTCACATGGCTCCCCGCCAAAGCCTAAGCTACCAAACAAGTGCAAGTCCGATAAAGTCCGGCCAAAAATCAAGCGCATGAGCCAAACAGTCCATGCGCCTTTTATATCCAAAGAGCAAAACTCTTACTTATCCAAATAACGCGCCATCTCGCATGCGGCAAGAAGGAACGCGCCAACGCCAAAGTTGGCCGTGGAATTAGTGTCAACCACCTGGCCGGGAATCGCCTTTTCGCCAATCGGCTGCACATATCCCACTGCGCCATCGGCCTGCAGTGCCGTATTGGCCAAATAGTCCCATGACTTTGCCACGACTGGCTCGTAAGTCTCCTTGTCGAGATAGCCATTGTTCAGGCCCCAAAGAAGGCCATAGGTGAAGAAGGCCGTGCCCGAAGTCTCTGGCCCCGGCGCGTGCTCAGGGTCAAGCATGCTGCGAGTCCAGTATCCTTCCGGCTGCTGGCATGCAGCCACAGCGGCTGCCTGCTTCTTGTAATATTCCTCATATTCGGCGCGGTGCGGATCATTGGCGGGCAGATCCTTCAGTATCTTAGCGAAGGCGGCCAGCACCCAGCCATCACCGCGCGCCCAGAAATCCTTCTTCCCGTTGGCGCTCTTGTGCTTGGGATACACATACTTGCCGTCGCGGAAATAAAGCCCCGTCTCAGGGTCGTACATTATCGAGTTTGAAACCGTCCAGTATTCATGCAGCTTCTCAAGGTATAGAGGGTTGCCGGTCACCTTATAGAGCTTTGTCATCACAGGCATTACCATATATAGGCCGTCGGCCCACCACCAATAGTCGGTCGTATCCGTAGCCATCTCATATTCCATCACCTGGCGCGCGCGGGCTATCTTCTGCTCGTCAGGCTTCACGTTGTAGAGGTCAACGTAGGTCTGGAAGCAAATCTGATAGTCGCCGAAGAGTACGAAATCATCGCTCTCTCCGTAGCTGTACTTCCATTTCGACGGGTCGGCCCCCTTCGCGCCCTTCCATTCATTGTGGTTGGCCCATGCCTCGGAATAGTCATAGTAGTCCTGCTCGCCTGTCAGGAAATATGCCTCCATATTGCCCGTATGGTAGGCGGCATTGTCCCAGAACGAACGGCCATGCTCTGGATGAGTGGCCTGCCAATGACGATTGGCCTTGTGCAGCGCGTCTATTACGTCAGCTCGCTGTGGCAGCTCCGCGGCATATCCGCAAAGCCCGGCGGCAGCGCAAAGCGTCAATGTTAAAAATTTTTTCATGGATCTTATTTTTATTTATCTTAAAAAATGAAATTTCATAAAACAAAACGCTAGGCTTAGAAGCTCCTCCTCACCGACCGATATATCGCCGCGAAGTTGATGACGGTAATCGCTATGACTATCCCCGTCCCCACGGCAATCGGCATCCAAACCGATGTGGCCTTGAAGCCAACTCCCTGCAGCATCCCGGTCCACACGTGCGAGGCGCAAAGCATAATAAGGATGGACAACGCCAAAACGCAAGCGTTGACCAGAGCCACAAGCCGAAAATAAACGGCCGATACTTGCATGGGAGAATATCCCAGCAATATCAGACCCGCGTTCTTATCCCTGTTCTTCTGCAGAAGAAGCGAAACGCTCAGCAGCAATATGAACAACGCCAATGCGCTTATGATGCCACCAATGCCAACAACCACCCCAGTCACGAGCTTTAGCGCGAAGGCCGCCTTGCCTTGGTCCAGCCTCTCGCCGGCCGCTTCGTATCCATTCTTCTCCAAATACTTGGCGGCCTCGGGGTCGCCCGGCGTCTTAAGCCTCACTATCAGCCGCGAGGGCCTTGTCTGCGGCGTGTTGGAATACCTCAAATTAGCCCAGTCCATAAATTCCTGCGGCACGGCCAAGGTGTTGAGCCTGGAGGAAAACCCCACGATTCTGGCCCGATAGGCGTCGGCATGCCCATTGCCCGTGAGGTAAAGCGTAATAGGTATGTTTGACACAAGCGATTCCGACAGCTGAGGCATCCCGCGCGATGGCGCAAAACCGTAATTGTACAGCGAAAGGTAGTCTTTCGATACTATCACAGGTATCTCCGCCCCTTGCCCCTTGCTGGCGTCAAATCCCCACTCTTTGGGGTGGACGTCAAGGTATTCGTCGGGCACAGACTCCAAAAATATGTACGACCGCAGCCCGCGCCCCTGCATCTCTACGGCGCCTACAATGCCGAAATTGGCCGATGTGAACTCTCCCACCCCGTCAACCCATGGCTGGGCCTTCAGGTCGGCCTCCTCTTCTTCTGATATGCCGCTGCCGGCACCGCCAAAGCCGAATGTATCAAACATCGACACCGGCTTGGATATCACCATATAGCTCTCCGAGCCCTTGTCTTTTTCCGATGATGCCCCATGCAGAAGCCCCGAGGCGTCGGCGTAAAATTTCAGCGCCGTTATCACGATGGCCAGGCCTATGAGGTTGGCCAAGGCGTAGCCGCATATCTGGCCCGCGCTTATGTTCTTTCTAATCAATTTCCAAATCATAGCGCCAAATATGTGATGTCCCCTTCCAAAATCACGTTGTTCCCAACGGAGGTAGCCACTATCGCAGCTCCCTGCCTTTCCGCGCATTCCTGCATCAGGGCGCCGGCTATGCGGTTGTTCCTCTCGTCAAGATGGCTCACCGGCTCATCCAAAAACAAGAATGAAAACGGTTGGCACATGGCCCTTGCTATGGCCACTCTCTGCTGCTGGCCCACCGACATTTTCCCGGCCTTCACATCCGCCTTGTCGGAAATCTCCAGCCTTTCAAGCATCTCCATGATCTGCGCCTTGGTGCAGTGCGAAGTCAGCCTGTTCTTTATCTCGATGTTCTCGTAGGCCGTAAGCTCGGGGAAAAGCCTGAGCTCCTGCGGCAGGATGGATATGCCGGCGCACCTCACATCGCACCAATCCTTCATGCTGAATGTGCGTATGTTCCTCCCGTCAAAAAGTATCTCGCCTTGATAATCTGAGCGATTGCCGTATATATAGCTGCACATCGACGATTTGCCCGTACCGGACTCTGCCGTCACGATGTATCGCCCCCCGCGCAAAAAGACAGCCTGGCCAAGCCATATCTCTGACTTGCCCATCCTATCTGCCCTGTCCGCGAATACATTCGGCAGAACATTGTTTAGCCTTATCTCTTCTATCCTGCGCATTTGCCTTTATTTATTGCAAAGTAACGAAAAAAAAATGTCAATCACAAATTATATCCGTCTTCCGCCTCATCCATTCCGCGCATTTTTATTACTTTTGCATTGCAAGTCTAATCTCATCGCGAATCACCCCCATGAATAAAACGCTATTTGCATCCGCCCTCGCCCTATGCGCGGCTTTTTCCGCCAATGCGCAAAAAAATCTACTGCATTTCGATAAGCCCGCGTCCTTCTTTGAGGAGGCTATCGTAATAGGAAACGGCAACATTGGAGCCATCGTGTACGGCGGCCCCGGCCAAGACAGAATTTCACTGAATGACATTACCCTTTGGACGGGCGAGCCTGACACCCAGGTGTTCAACCCTGACGCATACGCGCATATCCCCGATATACGCCAAGCCCTCTTCAATGAGGATTACGCCCTTGCCGACCAGCTCCAAAAGAAGGTGCAAGGCCATTACTGCCAGAATTACCAGCCCTTGGGCACTCTGCGCATCACCTACGACAGGCCCGATTCATTCACTCTTGAGGATTACTCGCGCAAGCTTGACCTAAACGAGGCCATAGCCAGCACGCAGTATTCATTGGATGGCAATAAGCATAGCGTCACATATTTGGCCTCAGCCCCGGATTCCGTAATACTGATCCACATCACCGCCGGCTCTCCCATCAGCGCCACCCTCTCCCTCGAATCGCTCCTGCCCCACGAGGTGAAGGCATCCGCCGATGAGATGCAGATGACTGGATACGCGGCCTACGATTCCAAGCCCAGCTATGTCGACGCCAACGCCCACAAGTACGATTCCGCCCGGGCCACACGCTTCTGCTCCATTCTGAAGGCCGTCAACAATGCAAAGGGCATATGCCTGGCAAATGCCGACGGCTCCATCTCACTGAAGGATGTCACTGACGTATCAATCTACTTCACTAACGCCACAAGCTTCAACGGCTTCGACAAAAATCCCGCCACCGAAGGCCGCGACTATATGGCCATTGCGCGCGGCCGCATCGACAGGGCCGCCGCAAAGCCTGAATCTGAGCTCGTGCTTGCCCACATTGCCGATTATCGCCGCCTTTTCGCCGCCGCCGACATTGACCTGGGCTCAACTCCTCCGGAAATTGCCGCCCTCCCCACTGATGTGCAGCTGATGCGGTACACCGACCTCGGCGAGGCGAATCCCGACCTTGAAGAGACCTATTTCCAATATGGCCGCTACCTCCTTATCTCTTGCTCACGCACCGAAGGCGTCCCCGCCAACTTGCAAGGGCTGTGGAATGAGAGCGTTTGCCCGCCATGGAGCAGCAATTACACTGTGAATATCAATGTGGAGGAGAATTACTGGCCCGCGGAAATCACCGGCTTGGGCGAGCTTCAGGCCAAGACGATGCTCCCGTGGATAAACAATGTCGCCGCCACTGGCGCCCTTACTGCAAAGCATTATTATGGCGTCAATCGTGGATGGTGCGCGGGCCACAATTCCGACATTTGGGCTATGTCCTGCCCCGTAGGCCTGGGCACTGGCAACCCCGTTTGGGCCAACTGGAACATGGGCGGCGCGTGGCTATCTTCCCACATTTGGGAGCACTATTCTTTCTCAAAGGATAAGGAGCGCCTGGCCATCGGCTACCCTGCGCTAAAGGGCGCCGCGATGTTCTGCATCGATTGGCTGGTGGAGCATAACGGCCGCCTCCTGACCGCGCCCTCTACTTCCCCCGAAAACGTCTACGTTGCCGATGGCGGATACAATGGCGCCACTCTCTACGGCGGCACCGCTGACTTGGCCATGATCCGCGATTGCCTATCCAATGCTATCGCCGCGGCCGCTGAGTTAAATGTCGACGAGGATTTCCAGGCCGAGGCAAAGGCCGCCCTCGATAAGCTCGCCCCCTACAGCATAGGCGCCGACGGCAGCATCCAGGAATGGTATCACGATT
Source organism: Clostridium sp. (assembly GCA_023666615.1). GTDB lineage: Bacteria > Bacteroidota > Bacteroidia > Bacteroidales > Muribaculaceae > CAG-873. Next base: position 714,555 of record JAMPBQ010000001.1, read on the forward strand.
GGAAGGACCAAGACCCGCAGCACCGCCATCAATCCCACCTCTTCGGCCTTTTCCCCGGCCACCATATTTCTGTTGAGAAAACTCCCGATTTGGCCGCCGCCGCTGCGAAAGCCCTTGAAATCAAAGGCGACAACTCTACAGGCTGGAGCACTGGATGGAGAATCAACCTCCTTGCTCGCCTGCGTGACAGCCAGGGCGCATACCATATGTATCGCCAACTGCTGAAATACATTAGCCCCGACGGATACCAAGGCCCTGACAAGCGGCGCGGCGGCGGCACATATCCTAATCTCCTCGACGCGCACGCGCCATTCCAAATCGATGGCAATTTTGGCGGCACGGCCGGCGTGGCTGAAATGCTCCTGCAATCCACTCCCGAAGAGATTCGCCTCCTCCCCTCCCTACCGAATGAGTGGGTCGATGGTTCATTCACCGGCCTAAGGGCCCGCGGCGGATTCATCGTCGACGCCGCATGGAAGGACGGAAAAGTCACCTACGCAAGCGTAAAATCAATCGATGGCGCATCCACCACCCTTATCCTCCCCGACGGCACTGCCCACCCCGTCACCAACGCCTACACCCTCCAAAACTAAAAATCAAAAAATCCAAATCAAGCCCCCAAGAAAATCAAGATTCCACAAGATAATTCAAGATTCCCCAAGCTAAATCATGATTCCCCAAACCTAAAGGCATCCCGCAATATACCTCAGCACTGCATCCTCATCATTGCCGCCGATCACCAAATCGGCGGCTTTTTTCACCTCCTCATGCGCATTGGCCACTGCCACGGCAAAATCCGCGGCCTCAAACATAGGCACGTCATTCAAATTATCCCCAAAAACCACTACCCTCTCCGCGCCAAACAGCTTCTTCAGCCGCATCAGCCCATTGGCCTTCGTTACCCCCGCCGCGAACACCTCAAGCAACATCACCCCAGGGTTGTAAGTGTCAGGATAGCACGACGCCGCGCACCCAGTCTCCATGCGTATCGCCTCAGCCACGGCCTTCACCCTCTCCTGCTCCCCCATCCCGAAAAACAATAGCGTGCAGTCAGCCGTGTCTTCAGGCGCAGCCTGATGTAGGGAAAAAGACTTCAAATCATTCAGCGTTCGGTCCTCCACAAATTTCTTCTCAAGCGCAGTAAGTTCGGCCGCCCGATGGTACACGTCAATGTGGTTGCCGCCCTTGCGCATCGTGTACACAAACGGCGTAAACCCCTCCCTAAGGCAAATCTCCATAATGCGCCGGGCATGCGCCGGGTCGTGGTAAATCACATCCTCATACTGCCTCGTATTCGGATTCCATATAGCGCAGCCGGTCATAGCCACGCCCGGCAGCGTGGGCCTGGCCGCAGCCAATATCGGCTCAATCGTGGCGGGCGACCGAGCGGTGATGAACGTGAGCATAACCCCTTTGTCGAGAAGTTCGCGGTACAGCCGCACACCCGTACCCGACAGCTTTGCGTCCCTTCCCAGTAGTGTGCCGTCCAAGTCAGTGGCGTATAGGGTCTTGATTCCTTTTGTGCTCATCGTTGTATATTTGTCTGAATTGTATGATTATAAGTATGATGGTGCATATCGTAGCCATTGCGTCCGATACGGGGAATGCCACCCACACGCCGTCCAGCCTATAATAGCCCGGCAGTATCAGAAGCAAAGGCAAAAGGAATATCACTTGCCTTACAAGGCTCAAAAATATCGATTTCCCGGCCTTGCCTATGCTTTGGAAAAATCCCGTGGAGATAATCTGGAAGCCAACTACCCAAAAAGCCACCATCGCTATCTTCAACCCATTAGCCGTAACGTCTATGAGGTGCGCGTCTGTCGTAAACACCATTGCTATGTATTTCGGGAAAGTTATGCCCACTACGCAGCCAAGCGTGCATACTCCCGTAGCCACAACGGTGGCCAAGACATACACCTTCTTTAGCCTGCCAAGCAAACCCGCGCCATAGTTGTAGCCCACAATGGGCTGCATCCCAAGGCCGAGCCCCACCACAAATGTCACCAGCAAGGATGAATATGTAATGAAGATGCCAGCCGCCCCAACGTCTATGTCGCCGCCATAGCGCAATAGCGACTGATTCAGCTGCATCGTCACAAAGCATGACGCCGCGTTCACCAGCGACGGCGCCGCGCCTATCGACACTATCGCCCACACTATCCTCCACCTCAAGCCGTAGATGCCCTTGCGGAAGTGTATCGTGGATTTCTTGCTGATGAAATGGCTCATCACGAATATCGCCGATATCACCATGGAGATGTCCGTGGCAATGGCCGCCCCCTTTATCCCAAGGTCAAGCCAGAAAATGAAGATGGGCGCGAGTATCGCGTTGCACACAGCTCCTATCATCATCGTCACCATCGCCCTTACGGGATACCCCGACGCGCGCATTATGTTGTTGAAGCTGAAGGTAATGTTTATCACTATCATGCCGGGGATTATCCACAGCATAAAGTCCCGCGCATATGGCAGCGTAACAGCCGTAGCCCCGAAAGCCAAAAGAATATCGTCTACGAATATGCCGAAGAGGGAAATATAGATCGTGCCTATCACCAAGGTCAGAAGCAGCGAATTGCCAAGCACCCTTTCAGCTCCTTCAAAATCCCTGGCCCCTAGCAATATCGAGGTGCGCGCCGCAGCGCCGCCGCCTATCAGCACGCCCAGCGCCGCAGAAAGGTTCATCACTGGAAAGGTTACCGCCAAGCCCGAAATCGCCTCCGGTCCAACGCCCTGCCCTATGAAGATGCGGTCCACGCAATTGTACAGCGCCATCACCATCATGCCTATCACGGCCGGAAGGCTATACCTCCACAACAGCTTGCCCACCGGCTCCGTGGCAAGCTCCTTTATGTTGTTCTGCATTTTTCTGTCAAAAAAGAAAGCGAGACCCATTAGCCCCGCTCTCATCTATTCTTTGTTTCCGTTTTTTCCCATTATTTTGCCGCAGCCTTTGCGCGCTCTGCGCGAGGCAGGATCTGCGGGTGCGTCTGAAGGTATTGCGGATAGTTTGCTATGATGTTCTTGTAGCACTCGCTTTCGTTGGCATAGTTCTTCTGCTCCCTGTAGATGTTGGCCTCCTTCACAAGCACGAAGGGCACCACCTCAGGATTGTTGTCTGCCGCGCTTACAGCCTTCTTGTAGCAATTCAGCGCCTTGTCAAGGTCGTTTAGGTTAACGTAGCAGTCGCCCATCAGTGAATAGCGGCCGGCTTCTACGATGTCGCTCGAAACGCTCGCGTCGTTCAGGTAGGTCAGGGCTTTCTCATATTCGCCGTTCTTGTAAAGGCGAATGGCCGCCTCCAGAGATGCGCGGTCCCCGCTCTTGCTTCCGGCCTTTGCCGCCTGCTCGTAGAGCGAAAGCTGCACTGAATCAGGCTGCATCTCATATGCCGCGATGTCGGCCACGGCTATTGCGCTGTTGGCCTTCTTGGTGTTGCTGGCGGCTATAAAGTACCATGCCAAGGCTATGATGGCAACTACTGCCACTATGCCGGTTACCCACATTATCGCCTTCTTCACTTTTGCGGCCTTTTCCGCTGCCTCAGCCTCCGCGGCGAGTGCCTGATTATTGATTTCTGTAGTTTTCTTATCCATTATGATAATGACTATTTGTTTTTTATCTTGATTCAGTGTGCAAAGTTAATGTAAATATTCCGCATAACGAAATTTTTTCAAACAAATTCAAAAAAAAATCCGTGTAATACGTGAAATCCGTGATTATTTTTTATCCTTGTTTTTAGGCATCCACGCTGACATCATCGTTGGCTAATACTTTATGTCCCATAAATAGAGCGCATGCCCCGGCATCGAAGTCCCCGCGCAGCGCCTGTCTCGCCTCTCTATTATGTCCTTCACGGCTTCCGGCGGCAGCTTCCCGCGCCCTACATCCACCAGCGTCCCAACAATCGCCCGCACCATATTCCGCAAAAATCGGTCGGCCGAAATCTCAAAATACCACAGATTCCCCTCCGACCCCAGCGGAGTCTGCCCGTCATCTACGCGAATCCACCGCGCCTTCCTCACATCGCAAATATTCGTCTTTACCTGCGTATGCAGCTTGGAAAACGAGGTAAAATCCTGCCGACCTATCAGGTATCGGGTCGCCTCATTCATCTTGTCAAAATCCAATTCATTGACCGATAGCCATGTCAATGGCCATCCAAACGGAGTTTTGCCCATCGACGCGAAATAGCGGTAAGTCCGCTCCTTGGCGTCAAATCTCGCATGCGCATCCGCCTCCACCGGCCAAATCTTGTATATGGCTATCCCCTTCCCCGCCATCGCGTTGAGCCTATAGGCGAGGTCGGCCGGAAGCTCGCCTTCCGCGTCAAAATGCGCTATCATCATGCGCGCGTTCACATCGGTATCTGTGCGCCCGGCCCCGATCACCGACACCGGTTGGCGCAACAGCCTGCTTAGCGCCTGCTGCAGCGTCCCCTGCACAGTAGCGCCCTGGG
>JAMPBQ010000001.1:719113-768348 GCA_023666615.1 Clostridium sp.
GTAATCTGTTATTGTCATTTTGTTTAGCAGCTATCCAAATCTCTTCGCAAGAGATACCTAATATCCGCAAAATTAGTGAAAAAATCTGAATTTTAGGGTATGATCAGACATTTATCTGTATCGTATATGATATTTTTCATCCACTTGTTTAGTAAAGTACCCAAAATCGGCATTCTAAATATCGGATTCTCAATCAATTTATAGTTGTCCAAATCTCTTGCGAAGAGATTTGGACACTTGTATTTTAATAACATTGAGCAGATATAGTTTTTCAGGACATGAGTCCTTTCAATGCAAATCCCTGTGGTTGAAAAAGGGATATGACTACTTGCTTGCCGACAACAGTTTCACGGATGTTGATGCCGTGGCAAAGCTGGGCGTAGGCAAGAATATGGTCGCGTCAATACGATTTTGGCTGCGCGCATTCGGACTGACCAAGTCAGACTTTCTTGAACCAATCTCTACCTACATATTTGATACAAAAAAAGGCAAAGACCCATTTGCGGAGGACATCAATACGATTTGGCTTCTACATTTTCTTTTGGTTGCTTCAGAAGTGGCAAGTCTATACAACCTGCTGTTTGTAGAATATCAAAGGGAGAAGAAAGAGTTTACGAGGTCAGAACTCCAGTCTTTCATTAAACGGAAATGTGCTGTTCCCGAACAGAAGAACGTCTATAACGAAAATACTGTGCGTAAAGACATCGGAGTTTTGTTGAAAAACTATGTCGCTCCATCAGACCTGAAAACAATCGAGGACTTTTCTGCACTGATGATTGTACTTAGATTTATCATCAATAAAGGCAACGACACATACTGCTTTAAAGTCTCCAATCCGGAGGACATCGCTCCTGAGATTATTTTGTTTGCCCTCCTCAGAATGAGAGGCACCGACAAAACTATATCTTTTGATGTTCTTCAAAAGTTGTCTTTGATTTTCGGGTTACCCATGGTTTCTCTCATAGACATCATCCGTTCTTTGGAAAAGATATTTCCCGGCACATTGGTTTTCTCAGATAACAGCGGTGTAAAGAATGTGCAATTTATTGGGGAGATAGATGAATTTGAAGCTCTTAACCATTATTACGAACAACTATGAGCTACATTCCATCGGTAAATATAGAAATGAACACCGCTGATGATTTTCGGTATATAGTTACCGAAAATGCAAAGCTTGTTGCCGGCAATATCGTCAACAGTTTTAACAGTGGCCATCATTCTTTCTCCATAATAGGCACATACGGTACAGGCAAGTCAAGTTTCATATTGGCACTCGAAGATGACCTAACAAAAGGGAATAATCGGCTCATCAAACGCGGCGTACTTGGTCGTGTCGGTGGATTTGAGTTTCTCAATATTGTTGGAGATTATGCCCCCTTGAATAATCTGCTTGCAGCTAAACTTGGAAGCCATGAAGCAAACGCGCTCAATGAACTTAGCCAATATTATCAATCACTCAGGAAACAGAATAAGTTTCTTGTGATAGTGATTGATGAGTTCGGGAAGATACTTGAACATGCCGCCAAGACAAATCCGGAAAAGGAATTATACTTTCTCCAGAAACTATCCGAATTTGTCAACGTGCCAAGCAGAAACATTATCCTGATAACCACTCTCCATCAGAACTTTGGCAGTTACTCTTCGGGGTTGACCGAAGTACAGCGAAACGAATGGCAGAAAGTCAAGGGTAGATTTCAAGAGATAGTTTTTGCAGAGCCAGTTGAGCAACTGCTATCATTGACAGCAAAAAGGCTTGAACAACGTCCGCGCCTTTCACAAGGAGAGGAAGTCTCGCTCAATTTATTATACGACCTCGGGCAAAGGAGTAAGATAGTATCTCGCAATCTTGATTTTGAGACTGCAAAACTACTCTTCCCTCTTGACCCAATATCCGCAGTATGTCTGACACTGGCGATACAGAAGTATGGCCAAAACGAACGTTCCCTATTCTCGTTTTTATCAGCGCAGGGCGAAGGGTCACTTAAAGCATTCAAAGTGACTCCATCTCTCACTTATAGTGTCGCATCAGTCTATGACTATCTGACTTACCACTTCTACACGGCAATAAACGAAACTAATTCCGATTCAATGGGCTGGCGTTCATTGTCAGTTGCTATCGAACGAATTGTGGCATCCAATTTGGAAGATTCTATTATTAAGGACTGCCTGAAACTGATTAAGACCATTGGTCTAATCAATATGTTCTTCAATGGCGTAGTCCTCGACAATGATTTCCTCATTACATACGGAGAGAATGCTTTGGGTCTCACTAATGTCAAGAGTCTCATAGATAAGCTTGAAAGCCAGCAAGTAATACGCTTCGCCAAATATAAGTCGCAATATATTCTGTTTGAAGGAACAAACATTGATATTGAGAACGAGTTATACAAGGCAGCCTCCATAGTTCCGACTCCGAATCTTGCACTAGAAGAAATAGCGCCATATTTCAAGCAGAAGGCTTCCATCGCTTCGGCTTCATACTACAGAACAGGGACTCCGAGATACTTTGAATATCGCGTAGTGAATGAGCCGACAATCATTGAGCCATCCGGCGACATTGACGGATACATACAACTTGTCTTTCCTCTCTCAGAAATTGAGTCAGAGGTAAAAGGAATGTCGGCTTCATCAAATTCCGGAGCGACAATATACGGCTATTTCAAAAATACGGATACAATTATCAAGCATCTGTATGAGATAAAGAAGCTGCAATATGTGATTGAGAATGTTGCATTTGATGATAGAATAGCAAAGGTTGAGCTTGAAAATCAGAAGAACTACGAAAGCCAGAAACTTAATGATGCGATAAATGCATCCTTGACCTCTGAAAGCAACAGTGTTGTCTGGTATTTCAATGGAGAGGTTGTTGAGATAAACTCAATCAGAGATTTCAACAAACTGTTGTCTCATGTTTGCGATGTAGTGTATTATAAGACTCCCATCATCCGTAACGAGTTGTTTAACCGTCAGAAGTTAAGCTCGGCAATATCTCTTGCACGAGTAAACCTGCTTGATGCAATGCTCAACCATTCTGACGAGGCTGAATTTGGTATTCAGTCGTTCCCTCCCGAAAAGACAATCTACTTTACCCTGTTCAGGGACTCAGGAATTCACCGCCAAGATGAAAACGGTAATTGGGTTCTCGGCGCGCCAACTACAATGGAGTTGAAGACTCTTTGGGATGCGTCAACCAAGTTCATCAACAGCACAACCGACAAACCACGAAAACTTTCTGAGTTGGCAAAGATATTGCGGTCTGCGCCATATAAGCTGAAACAAGGTGTAATAGATTTCTGGATTCCAATCTTCCTCTTTGTCAACCAACAAGACTTTGCCCTCTATAACGGCAACACATTTGTGTTGACTATCAATAAGGAGGTATTTGAACTTATTCAGAAGCGCATCAACGATTTCTCAGTAAAAGCGTTCAATGTTTCCGGTGTGAAATTGGAATTCTTCAAACGCTATCGTCAGTTCCTTCGTAAAGATGACTGCGTTGGTGTTTCTGCTGATTCGCTACTGGAAACAGTAAAACCATTCTTCCATTTCTACCGTAGTCTGAACAACTACGCCAAGATTACACGAAAGTTTGACAGCGCATATACTGCGAAGTTTCGAGACGTATTGTCCGATGCACAGGATCCGGCCAAAACATTCTTTGAGGATCTCCCGGCAGCATTCGGCTACAAGGATTTGGAAAGCGAAGAGTTCGTTCAGCAATATCTCGACCTTATCCGTAGAGCAGTAAGAGAGTTAAATACCTGTTATGATAATTTCATCGACAGGATTGAAGAAAAAATCATAGAGCATCTCGGTCTGCCACAAGACTTTGAGGATTATAAAGAGCTGCTTACATCTCGCTATCAAAGCATTGACAAACGTATTCTCACACCGAAGACTCGTTCGTTCCTTGACCGAATAATCACGCCGTCAGAGACAAAACGAGAGTTCATAGAGAAATTGGCCATTGTGGTGAATGACAAGCGTCTTGATGAGACAAAAGACTCTGATGAACCACTGTTGATACAACAGATGCTTCACCTATTGAGTGAACTGGAAAGATACTCAGCAATAGGCGAGACCAACTCTGAAGATGATTCAGAGGCGTTCAACTTTGAACTGGCTTCCAATCAGGGTTCTTTCTCAAAGTCTCAGACTTATCGTTTGCCGCGAAGCAAATCAAAAGCAGCAGAGGACATTGTCTCAAAGATAGAATCGTTCTTGTCCGACGATGAGGAGTTGAATATCTGCGTATTGCTTAAACTTCTAAACAACAAGGTGAAATGACACAGATAAGACACGTTTTAGGCATATCCGGAGGCAAAGACAGCGCAGCATTGGCAATCTACATGAAGGGGAAGTACCCCAATCTTCATGTGGAATACTACAATACCGATACCGGTTGCGAACTTGCCGAGACCGACCTTTTGATAAATCGTTTGGAATCTTATCTTGGTGGTATCAAACGACTCCGTGCAGCTGAAGATAGCCCGGAGCCAACACCCTTTGAGCATTTTCTGAAAGCGAGCGGGAATTTCCTGCCCTCACCTCAGCAACGTTGGTGTACCCAAAAGATGAAGCTCGCTGAGATGGAAAGGTTTGTCGGTGACACACCCACAATCTCATACGTTGGCATCCGTGGCGATGAAGACCGCGAAGGCTATGTCTCAACAAAGCCTAATATTCAAGCTATATTCCCATTCAGAAAGAACATCTGGAGTATAGATGTAATCCACACAATAGTTCACAAGAACAATATTGAACGGTTTACTGAAATATACTTGAGCATCGCCCCCGAAGAATTGCGACCGCAACTCAAAAAAATATTGGAGAGACCGCTCACAAAGGATTTCTTCTACGGAAAGAAAGCCAATGCTCTGATGGATATTGATGTCAAGCTATTCAATAAAGCTGTGTTTGAATATCTCAAGGGTACGGATTATCCGGTCGGAAAACTTGATGAGTTTCCGCTGATTGACAACGACGACATCTTGGTAAGAGACGATATATTCCGTATTCTTGAAGACAGTGGTGTTGGAGTTCCTGCGTATTATAAACCCATCGAATTCGAGGTGGATGGAAAAATTGGCACTTATAATCGCAGTCGCTCCGGATGCTATTTCTGTTTCTTCCAGCAGAAGATAGAATGGATATGGCTCTATGAGCAACATCCCGACCTCTTTGCAAAGGCAATTGAGTTTGAGAAAGACGGCTACACTTGGAATCAGAATGAGAGTCTTGCCGAGCTTATAAAACCGGAACGAGTTAGGCAAATAAAACTTGACGCAATCAAGAAACAGGAAGCCAAGAAGAAAGCCGGTAGCTCAAAATTGGTTGACCTATTCGGGGACCCCGATGAAGATAACGACGCATTTTGCGCTAATTGCTTTATATAACTATGCTGAAGACCGATGTGACATGGCCTGAATCATTCAGGTATCAAACAAATTCAGAATCGGAGCCGGTAGGCTTCTTTTCCGAAGCACTGTGCAATGCCACATCCTTTGACCTAATGCTCGGCTTCTTCTCATCGTCAGCAATCAATGTCCTATCATACGGCTTCGCCTCCTTTATATATAATGGCGGCAAGATACGCATGATTATCAACGACATTCTTAGCAGCGACGATGTATCAGCCATATCAATGGCACACGAACCGGGCGAACTGCCATATTTCGACCTCAACAACTTAGAGGATCTCGCATTTACGCTGAACAGCCGAAACAAACATTTCTTTGATTGTTTGGCTTGGCTAATCCGTAATGACCGTATTGAAATCAAGATAGTGCGTATGGTCAATGGAAGTGGTATAGCCCATACAAAATGTGGTACATTCTCTGATGGTATAAATAAAGTGGGATTTGAAGGCTCTGTTAATTTCTCATTGTCTGCCCTAATGCACAACAAGGAAAGTCTTGGAGTGTATTGCGACTGGAATGGTGTAGCTGACAATGGTCGCATTAAAGGAATACAGTCCTCTTTTGACAAGACATTCAAAGGCGAAGACGATGACGTAGAATTTATTGAGGCGACGGCATTAAAAGGATACATCATTGAGCATTCAAAACCTAAACATCTCCAAGAGTTACTTGATAACGAGCAGGAACTTATTGACAACATAGATAAGTCATCAATCCCGTCAACAGTCCGTAAAGCTCTATCGAAAGCAAAAGAACGCATTGTTTCGGCAATCAATACGATTAAGGAAAAGGACAGAATTTCCAATTCACCTCATTTCCCGTTCCCTGCGGGTCCGAGAGAGTACCAAAGTGAAGCCTTTACTAATTGGAAAAATAACGGACAAAAGGGCTTCTTTGCCATGGCAACCGGTACTGGCAAGACAATCACTTCATTGAATTGCCTGCTTGAAATATATAAACACTCCAACTACTATAAAGCAATTATTGTTGTCCCCACAACCTCATTAGTCGATCAATGGGCGGACGAATGTAGGAAATTCGGATTTGATTCCATTGTTAAGATATATTCTCACAATACTTCGTGGAAAGAGGAAGTCGCAAGACTCACTATGTTAGAGCAACTAAATGCAACTACTGTAGATTATATCCTTATAGTTACATATGCCTCCTTAATAAGAGAATCTGTATACTCTAAACTATTTAGTTTCGCCCGCACTAAATTATTATTTATTGCTGATGAAGCCCACAATATGGGTGCATCACAAGTAGTCAAACTTTTGCCCAAAATTCCTTATAAAAGACGAATTGGTCTCTCAGCCACCCCTGAGAGACAATTCGATGATTCCGGTAACAAAAAGATTGCAGATTTCTTTGGATTCAATCGTGATGAATATACATTCTCATATCCTATGGATAAAGCGATTAAAAACAATGTTCTATGTCGTTACTTTTATTTTCCACACATTGTCAATCTCACTGAAACTGAATTCGATGAGTACTTGGCGCTTTCTACCCGCATTGCAAAGTATATGACATTCAATGGTGACAAATTCAAGGATGATCCAATGCTTACAGCTTTACTTATAAAGCGTAAAAGAATTGTTCACAAAGCGGTAAATAAACAAAAGTTATTCAATGAGATTCTTCAAAAAAGATATGAAGAGACTAAGTCGCTGAAATACACACTTGTTTATGTCCCTGAGGGAAATAGCAGTGACATTGATGATGAGATAGCTGATAATATTTATAACGACGAAGAGTCTGTTCATCTAATTGACCTATATACTAACATCGTTAAAAATATTGATTCACACATTACAGTAGCACAATTCGCTTCTAATAGCAAGAACCGTTCAGATTTATTATCTGACTTCGCTTCTGGCAGATTAGATGTTCTAACCTCTATGAAATGCTTGGACGAGGGTGTAGACGTTCCTCGTAGTGAATTAGCTATCTTTTGTGCAAGTACGGGAAACCCCCGCCAATTTATTCAACGTCGAGGGCGAATACTTCGCAACCATAATGACAAACAATATGCCATAATACATGACTTGGTAGTTGCACCGATGATAAACCGAGACTCTCCAGCTTATCTCGTTGAACGTAATCTTCTACGTACCGAGCTAAGGAGGGTTAAAGACTTTGCCTCCTTATCTGAGAATCCTTCAGCTACTCTAAAAGAATTGACTCCAATACTAAATCATTTTAACTTAAATATATACGAAGATGACTCGGCAAGATAGAATACTTCAACTTGTAATCTCTGATGAAAGCCTCATCAAGAAGTACGAGATAGCCCCCGCTGATTACCCATCATTATATGATGCTCTTCAATCTGACAATCCTATAGTCGCGAGTATAGGAATGATAATAGATTCCGTGAAAGATGATTTTGATGAATCATCGTTCAAGGCACTTTACATAAAAATCCAACATCACCTCAACGATACTATTCTAATATGAGGATAAAGACTATTGAAATCAAAAATTTCCGAAGCTATGTAGGCCCTAACCTATTCCAGATAAATTCTGGACTGACTCTCATCATCGGAGCCAATGGTGAAGGAAAGACCAACCTCTACGATGCTATCGAGTGGTTGTTCGAGAACCAAGTTCGTAACGACAATAAAAGAGTTGTAGCTAAGAAAGCCATTGCAAACCTAATTCCTGGTAACTCAGAAGAAGTAATGGTTGCTATTGACTTTGAGCATAACGATTCCAACTATCGCATAGAGAAGTCATTTAGCTTTACGAAGTGCGCTGATGACTCAGACATACGCATATCTCCAGTGAATTTCACAGGCTACACCGAGGAGGGCTCTACGCGCGTACAAACCAATGGTGCCGCGCTACTTGATAGGTGCTTTAACGCTTCTATACGTCATTTCAGCCTGATGGCAGGTGAGGAAAGCCTTAAAATCTTAAATCAGCATCAGACCTTGCAGTATCTCATCCACACGTTCAGTTCGGTGCGTCACTCTGAGAAATACACTGAGTTTACTAAGTATGCAACCGCATACGCTCAGCGTGCTTCTACCAATGCAATTTCGAAGAATGCGAAAAACAAGCGCGACAATGACCGTTTAACCAGAGACATTGACAGTTTGACCTCACAACTATCACAAGCACAAAGAGAGCTTCGTCTAAAGCAAGAAGAATCTCGTGAATATACTACTCAAATAGATGCTATAGTCAATTCTAAAGAGGCTTCTGAAGAAATGAAGGCATTAGAGTCCCGGCTAAACGCTCTTACACGTGACCGTGCATTATGCCAATCTCGAATTCACGAGAATTATACTGTTGCGCTTCTTGATGATATGCTTGTCTTAGGTGGAATTATGCCTATCCTTGACGAATTTTCAGCAAAGGTCGCTAAGGCGGAGAGAGAACGTCGAAAAGAAGAACATGAATATAGTATAAAGCTCGGCGAACGCAAAGCCATAAAAAAAATGAAGCTCGAACTTGAAAATGGAGCTACTCCTCTTCCTGTTTACGCTCCGGATGAAAAGTTCATGCGCGAAATGCTTAATGATCATATATGCAAAGTTTGTGGGACGCCCGCACCCGAAGGGTCGGCGGCTTATAACTATATTCAAGATAAACTCAATGCTTATCTTGAAAGTCTTAAAGGTGAAGAGGAGCCGGAGCCATGTTTCCCATTCTCGTTTATCCCTCAGCTTGCAAAAAGAGAAACCATCATTAATAATGAGCGTGATGGAATAGCAAAGATTTATCAGCAAATTCTCGATTTGCTTGAGTTTAATGAGGCTCGCAAGAAGGACCTCCGGCATATTGAGGACAACATTGCAAAAGTAGAAGAAGACCAACGTAAGCTCCAAGCGCGTGTCCCCGGCATATCCAAAGAAGCACTGCTTAATAATTTTACCAATTTGACTAATTGGAATAAGTATAAGCATGAGTGTGAACTGAAGATTGTTAATCTTCAACATACTATTTCTCGTCTGGAAGAGCAAATTGCTCAAAAACGAGAGGATCTTAACAAACTCGCAGAAAATACTCCTGCTGAAATCTACACTAAGATAGCTGAAGCATTTGAAGCAATTCAAAAAGCGTTTCAAAGTGCGCTTGTCCGCAATAAAACAGAATTTGTGAGCGAACTTGAAGTCGTTGCCAACAAATATCTTGCTAAGTTGAATGTCGAAGACTTCAAGGGAACCGTGAGAATTATCGCAGATGTATCTGGCGCTCTTCGTATTCAACTTGTCGATGCTGACGGGTCGTCTATAGATCCGAACAAAGCTCTCGAAACTACGATGTATATGTCTGTACTTTTCGCAGTCTCGGAACTCACTGAAATCAAAAAGGATGACGAGTATCCACTCCTTTTTGACGCTCCTACATCATCTTTTGCTGTGGGCAAGGAAAAGGACTTCTTTCGTATCATCGATAATCTTGATAAACAGATTATCATTGTTACAAAAAGTTTCCTAAATGAGATCAGTAGCAACCAGTACGTTCTCGATGAGAAGATGATTAATGACCTTGACATTAAGGGCACAATCTATAGAATCGAAAAGAAGCGCCCATTTGATGATAAAGACCAGTCAACAATTCAAACACTAATACAAAAAATCCGTTAACATGAACAACGAAAAAGTTCCACATGCTCCTGAACGGATTTACGATAACTGGGCTAAACGAAATGTATATTTCGAGACAGAGCTTGAAGAGTCAGTAATCCGTCAAATAGCTGACTATGGCAGCGGGGCAACAAAACTTAACACATCAAGGGGTTATTCTCTTGGAGGTGGATACGAGGTTTATATTCTCGCTTTCTTCTTGGGATTATATTCTAATAAGAGACGACCAATTGAGGGTGAGAAAAAGACCTTTGGCCAAGCCATCCAATATTGGGGCAATCTTGACTCACGTGGAGAAAGAAAAGCATACTCTCGCCTCCGTGATTTCATTTTTGCTGCTGCGGTAGCAAAAACTGATATAGACCTTCTTGCCGTTGAACGCGGAGAAATACCATTGTCTAACGCTATTTCTGCATTAATTAAAACAATGGACGAATATGCCAATTATGGTTTTCATCTTATCCTTGACAAACTCGAAGAAGATAAACATTATTTCACAAGCAATTCATCCTTCCTCTCTATTTTCATGCCATTGTTTAAAGAAATAAATGGCAGTCAAGAAAATAACGATGGCGAAAATAACGAAGACGGACCGGATTCTTTAGACTAAATTATCGGACCGTAAATTAGGCATTTAATTATCTTAAAATGTTATATTTATGCACATACGCGAGGAAATAACTCGTTGTTAGACTATGGAATACGGTTAGAATCCGACATCGTTTCTGAAGTTTTTTAGATGAGTATGCTTATATCTTTGAGTTCTTGATTTGTGATTCGAGAGCTGGCATGGCGTTCATTTCATTCCATTCGTTTTGAAGCGAGGACCTCAGCAGGTCGAAGATTTTACTAAGGTTAGCAGTGAGGTTTTCACGAATTATTTTCAGAGATTTCCGAACAAGGTCTTTGTATGCGGATGAATAGTAGGACGCCGGGTGGTATGTGTTGACGAAAACAGAGTTGTTGTAGATGCCAATCGTTAGTCGGCTGCCAAACACTTCCAAAAACTGGAAATCGCATTTGAGCGTGCGCTTCATCCTTTGAAAATTATTAGGGGAGAGGCAGACCGCAATCTCGGGTGAGAGTATGGCAATAAGCTTTAAGGTGAATGGACGCGTTTTGTCATACAGTCGCTCAAACACGTCCTTCGTTTTTGGCGTGTTGAAAAATGTGGCGTTGGTGAACACGCAGTCTGCCTTCTCATTCTCCCTGAAGCTGGGAAAGGCCGGTTCCAACAGCCCCATCATGTTCTTCCAATATGCCCATTCCGTATTTCCGTGCCAGTCGACGATGTTGCCGCGCATCAGGTGTTCGTAAGGTTCCTGCTCAATTTCGCGAAATTTCCAATCGGCATTGGTTTGGGTGGGGGATTTACATGATTTTCACTATGGGAATTACCTTTGTGTCTGAATATCGATGTTCATACTTGTAGGTGCCTATTTGCCTTGCGCATTTGCCGGACGGCACTTTCACTATTTGTTTCTCATAGAAGGAATTTCCATCCTTGGCCAAAAACAGCACTTCTAAGTCAGATGTGAATATATGTCCGGCAATGTTATCGTGTATTTCCAAAGCTATTGCGTCGCCGGAATCCAAGACTTTTTGGATTTCAAAATTCCTGCGGCTCACACATTCCCCAGGCTTGTCAAATAGCGTAATGCCATTGTTTGCCTTTGAGCTTTTGCGCAGCGGGGATTCCGCGCCATTGACTATCTTAATGGCTGGCACAGTTTTGTTGGAGTTAAAATTGTCTTTATATTTATAAGTGCCAACATGCTGCGCGCATTGGTTCTCAGCTAGATTGATGGTTTGGTTGTCGTAGAAGTGTTGATTTTCATTTGGTATGATGAAAACGTGGGGCCCTAAAATTTCATCGGCGCGGGCTAATGCGTACCCATCCTCCAGTACTTGGGATATATGAAACTGAGTGTAATCCATATAATCGGCAGGTTCGCTGAATATTTCAAGCCCTTTGATTTCGGAATCAGTGGGGGTGGCTGCCTGTTCATGGGAGGCGAAAGCATAAGAAAGAGCCAAGCCGGAAATTACTCCAAGCAAATATACGATAAATTTATTCATATTCAGATTGTTTTAAAAAGTATGCCAGACTTTTAGAATGGAAGTCAGATTGTTTAGCGGAATGTTTTAGAAGGAATGCCAGATTGTTTAGAAGATATGGCTTGGTGTAGACAAGGGGTTGATTTTAACATCATATAAAACTAAGATTCCTTGATTATCAAGTGATAATCAAGGAATCAGTGCCCAGAACAGGACTCGAACCTGCACGCCTCTCAGCACTCGCACCTGAAACGAGCGCGTCTACCATTCCGCCACCTGGGCATCGGTTGGTTTTGATGATGCAAAGGTAGGCATTATTTTTGAATTGACAAGGGATTTTGGGTGATTTTTTTCTTGGGATGGGATTTTTTTCTTATTTTTGCGTGGTGCAATGTTTTTTTGGACTATAGTTTAATTTTTTTGATATGAATATTTTGAAGAATGGAGTGAAGGCGGGGCTTTGCAGCGACCATGCGGGCTATGAGCTGAAGTGCATCATCGAGGGCTATCTTGACGCCAACCATGTGGAGTATGAGGATTTCGGGACGCACAGCTCGGATAGCTGCGACTATGCGGATTTTGCGCATCCGTGCGCCCTGGCGGTTGAGCGCGGGGAGGTTTATCCCGGAATCGCGATGTGCGGCTCGGGCAATGGCATAGCCATGACGCTGAACAAGCATCAGGGCATCCGCGCGGCCCTTTGCTGGACGCCTGAGCTGGCGCGTCTGGCCCGCGCCCACAATAACGCCAATGTGCTGGTGCTTCCGGCGAGGTTTATTTCCCCTGAGCTGGCCATCGAGATTCTTGAGACTTTCCTGTCGACGGAATTTGAGGGCGGCCGCCATGAGCGCAGGATTGAGAAGATGCCTGTGAAGTGATCGGCTAATAGCCGTCTTGCTTCGGAGCCGGAGCCGTGGCCGGAGCTGAGGGCGCTGCCGCGGGCGGCCTTGTCGCTTAGGCATGAGTAAGGCATAAATATGCGGCCCGCTTCCTTTTGGGGATGCGGGCCGCTTATTGTGTTTGACTATGCAACGCCGGGCGTTGCTCCAGGGATTAGAATCCACCCCATTCGCAGGCGATCATGTGGAGGTTGGGGCATGCTTCGGTGCGGAAGTCGGTGATGGTGTTGAAGCGGCAATTGATGTATGTAAGGTTCTGGTCGAACGATACATCGAGCATTGTCAGTTGGTTGTTGTTGCAGAGGATGCGCTGTAGGAATGTCTGGTTGCTCAGCGTAAGGCTTGTGAGGTCGTTGTAGGAGCAGTCAACGAAGAGGAGCTGCGGGCAGTTCTCAACGGTGAAGCTTGTGAGGTCGTTGTATGAGCAAACGATGTCAAGCACGCTCTTGCAATCGCGGACCACGAGGCCCTTCATGTTGTTGTCGCTGCAGATGAATGTGCTGAGCGAAGGGAGTCCCTGCATCACGAGGTTTGCGATGCGGTTGTCGTCACAGTTGAAGTTGGTCAGTCCTTCTACGCCGGCGAGAATCACCTGATTGAGCTTGTTGTAGCCACAGTAGAGGTTTTTCAGCTTGCTGCATCCCTGGATGTCGAGGACTTCAAGGCGGTTGCTTTGGCAGTTGAGGGTCTCAAGGGAGGGGGCTCCGGAGAGGCTGAGTTCAGCGAAAGCGTTGTTGGAGCAGTTGAGGGTCTTCAACGCAGGGATTTGGGTGAATGTGACGTCGGTAAGACGGTTGTTGTTGATGGAAACCTTCTCGAGGGCTGTTGCGCCGGAGAGATCGCAGGCTGTCATTTTGTTGCGAGAGGCGTTAAGCTCCGTAAGGGCCGCGTCGCCGGAAACGTTGACAGCGGTGATATGATTTCTTGAGACATCGACTTTCTGCAGGTTGTCAAAACCAGAGATGTCGAGAGAGCCGGCAAGTTTCTTGCCTTTCCAGTCGATGGATGTAATGTGTCCATTCTCCATGGTCACGCCTTCCCAAGTGGCCGGGTTCTTAAGGTCGACGATATTGAGGGCCTGAGCATTTGAAGATGCTTCAGCTGCGGGCTGCTGCAGGAAAGCTTGCATTTGCTTTAGCTCGGCTTTGTCAGGCTTTTGGGCGAAAACCACCACGCTGCTTAGCGCGAGGGTGATCATTAGTGTGACTTTTTTCATAATAAATAGTTGTTTAGTTAGATGATTTGTAATTCTAACATTAGTTAGCTGAAAAAAGTTCGGGATTTTGCAAATTTTTTTCGCGAGGGGTGATTTTAGCGCAGACTGGGGTTGTGCGTGCGGGGGAAAAGGGCTAACTTTGCCGCATGGAATATTTGAGCGAATACAATCTTCTGGGCTTGGCCATCGGGGCCTGCACATTCTTGATCATAGGCTTTTTTCATCCGATAGTGATAAAGTGCGAGTACTATTTCGGCACGGGCTGCTGGTGGTGGTTCCTTGTGCTAGGGGTCATGTGCCTGGCGGCGTCGATGTGCGTCGGCGATGTGTTTTGGCAGGCAGTGCTTGGCGTGACGGCGTTTTCGTCGTTCTGGACTATAAAGGAGATTTTTGACCAGCGGAGGCGGGTTGAGAAGGGGTGGTTTCCCGAGAATCCGCGGCGGAGGAGGATTTCAGCCAGGCGTTGATTATGGAGGCCAGGCTGTCATTGCCCTTCCGCAGGGCCCATGCCTGGAATTGGGTGAATGATATTGGGGTTGAGGCGTCGATCTGCGGATAGTCCTTTGCCATTCGGGCGGCTATGCTCTCGTTGACGACGGCAAGCCTTATTTTTCCCTTAGCCACGAGGATCACCAGGTGCTCGGCACTGTATTGCGGGGATTGGAGCACGTAGATTGTGTCGCCTATTTCCTGCGAAAGGTTTTTAATGCGTTGGGCGAAAGGAGAGTCGGCCGCGAGCCAAATGGTGTCCTTGGCCAGCTGCAGCTGAGATGTGATGGCCGGGACGGAGGCTGAATCCAATCTCTGCACGAGCACCTCGCGGTCAAGGTAGACGGGGTCGGAGAGGAGGAATGAGTCGCGCAAATCGGCGGTGGCCGGCAGGGATGCGGCCACTATGTCATAGTCGCCATCGCGCAGGCCGGCAAGGGCATGGCCCAGGGGGACGAAGGGGTGGAATTTTACCGGGCGGCCTATTTCAGAGGACATTTTGAGCAAGAGGGAGTAGTCGCGGCCTATGACGGTGTCACCGGCCAGGGAATATATGCCGGGGGCCATTTCTATTGCCACGTCGAGGGTGTCGCCTCCAGACTTTGTGTATTCAAGGCGGAAGGGGGAGGCCTGTCGATGGGAACATTGGCGGAGCATTGCCATCAACACCACAATCGCCACAAGGATTAGGAGCATTGCCCACAGGCGGGATGTGTATGGCTTGATTTTGCGCATGGCTTAGTCGAGGAAGTCAACTGAAAGGCCCATTTGGAATCGGCGCGGGTTGAGGGGATAGTGAGGCGACGAGAAGTATTCGTTGCTGAACATACCCTGGTTGACGTGGGACATCATCACGTAGAACCTAACGCGGCCAAGCTTCATGTTGGCGTATGCGTTCATGAATGGGTAATTGCCGAGCTTCATTTCCCTCTGATTGTAGAAAGTGGCAGTGGCGGGCTGATACCCCGGGGCGTAATATTTTGAATAATAGTCGCAGTCGATGCCCAGCTGCAGATGCAGGGTGGCAATTCGGCACAGGATGTACAGGTTGCTGTAGAGGGCAATCTTCGGGAGGGGCATCACGGCGTCGTTGCTAGAGGTCTGGAATGTGAGCTTATTGTTCCAGTGGAGTATGCCCAGCTTGAAGTTTTGGGATAGCGAGGCGGAGAAAACCTGCAGGGCGCCGCCGTTTTGCGCCGGCAAGGCGTTTTGGTCAAAATAGATAAGGTTTTGGAGTGTTTCGGCTCCGATGTTCACTGAGGTGTTAGTCCATGGAATCGAAAGAATGCCGCCAAAGCGGAGGCGGCGTTCCTTGCTGAATGAATTTTGCCAAATGAAGTGATTGCTAATGTATTCCTTCAAGAGATAGGAAGGGGAAGTGTTTCTGAGCGAGCCGTAAGCGGTCAGACCGACAGTGTCGCCCAGAAGGGGTATGCGAGTCTTGATGCTGCCGTCGACCTTAATTTCGCCGGCCGCGTCGCCGAGGAACCCTATTTGTCCGGTGGCCTCGTATGTAAGGATAGAACCTTGCTGCTTAGAAATTTGCGCGCCGGCCCATGCCAGATTTTGCGATTTCCGGGCCAGGACTGACGCCATTCCTTCGGGGAAAGGCGTCAGGCCCAGGCCGCCTTCCATTGTGCGGTCGAGTGTGTCGACGGCCTGCGTGTACTTGCGCATTTCGTATGTCACGAATGCTGAAAGGCCGAATTTAGCGTATTTGTTGAATCCTTCCAGAAGGGAAACGCCCGCGGTATTGGCGAAGGAGGAATAGCTGGTGCGGTCATCCGTAATGTCAGGGTTAAGATACGCCCGGCCAAAGAAATCGTTGACCTCCGCCATATTGTCGTCGCGGAATATATGCTTGGCGTTCTTGAAGTTGAGGGTGTAGAAGAAAGCCGTGAACGGAATGTATTCCCTTAGGGTGGTGGTATCGTCGATTTCCTCTTCATGCCAATATCCCACTTTGTAGCGGCCGTTGAGCAGGAGCTCTCCGCCCACGATTTTGGTGTGGGCGTGGGAGAGGCGCGTGGGAATGGATTTAGGGTTGATGGTAGTGACGCCGCCCTGCAGCTGCGCCGGGTCTGTGATGTAGAGGTCGTTAGTGATTCCTCCATTCTCCTTGTTGAGGAGGTTGTAATGGTTCCAGGATGCCTGCACCTCCAGCCTGTCGCCCATGTGGGAGCCGCTAAGGCCCCAGATAAGGCCCTTGGCGGCCTGGTTGTCGTAGCTTCCCTTCGAATAGATGTAATCGAGGTTGGCCCCAATCTGCGTTTTCTTGCCGGCATTTCCCGAGAAAAGCATTTGCAGGCGGTCCTGGGCGTTTTCGCGTCCGCCGCCGGTATTGTAAGATACCTGGGTCATCGGGATGCGCGTGTTGTAGAATTTAATGTCGGAATAAGTTGGGGTCCAGGCCATTTGGGCGTCTTGCAGGAAGAACTCGCTGATTGGGCGCTGATGCATGAATAGCATGTTCTTGCCTTCGGCCCCGAGATTGCCGGTGCAAGCCCATGCATAAGAGATTTCAGACGGGATGGCGCGCTGGAAGTAGTTGTATTCCAGCGTGTCCATTGGGGCGGGTTCATGCTGCCCCGTGGGCCAAAGCGGGCTCCAGGCATATGCTACCTGGACCGGGCCGTTGTCTTTCTTCGATTCGCCCGTGTCGAGCTGGCGCTGCGCCAAGGCCGAGCCGAAAGCCGAGGCCAGGGCAAAAAAGAGGAGGACTAGCGCCTTATGATTGATTTCAATAGATGTTTTCATATCCTTAAGTAACGCAAAGTTAGGCAATATTCGCGGAATATCAATAACTATTGAAAGTTCATTTTTATTTTTTGAGGCATTTTTTCGTATATGTTTGTGTAAAGGGATAGCCGCATTATGAAAATAATCGCTAAATTTGCGGAGTGAAAGAATCAACAAAAATAAGATAAGCCAACATGAAGATTATCACTTTGGGCGAAATAATGCTTCGCCTATCACCGGCAGGGTGCCATCGCTTTGTGCAGGTGGACAATTTTGATGTGATTTGGGGCGGCGGCGAGGCCAATGTGGCCGTAAGCTGCGCCAACTATGGGCATGACGCCTATTTTGTGAGCAAGCTTCCCAAGCATGAGATAGGTCAGGCGGCTCTAAACGCTCTGCGCCGCTATGGCGTACACACTGAGCACATCGCCCGCGGCGGCGACAGGGTGGGCATCTACTATTGCGAGACCGGCGCGTCGATGCGCCCGTCAAAGGTGATTTATGACCGCGCCCATTCGTCGATCTCCGAGGCCATGCCCGAGGATTTTGATTTCGACAAAATCATGGAGGGGGCGGATTGGTTCCACTGGAGCGGCATCACTCCCGCCATCAGCGACAAGGCCGCCGAGCTCACGCGCCTTGCGTGCGAGGCCGCGAAGCGCCACGGCGTGACGGTCAGCGTAGACCTTAATTTCCGCAAGAAGCTGTGGACCTCGGAGAAGGCGCAGTCGATCATGCGTCCGCTGATGAAGTACGTTGATGTTTGCATCGGCAATGAGGAGGACGCTGAGCTTTGCCTTGGGTTCAAGCCGGACGCTGATGTGGAAGGCGGCAACACTGATGCTGAGGGCTACAAGGGAATTTTCCAGGCCATGATGAAGGAGTTTGGATTCAAGTATGTCGTTTCGACTTTGCGCGAGTCTTTCTCGGCCACGCACAATGGCTGGAAGGCGATGATATACAACGGGAAGGAGTTCTATCAGAGCAAGCGCTATGACATCAATCCCATCATTGACCGAGTGGGCGGAGGCGATTCGTTCTCTGGCGGATTGATCCATGGATTGCTCACGATGGACAATCAGGGCGACGCCTTGGAGTTTGCGGTTGCGGCGTCGGCCCTGAAGCAGACCATCAATGGCGACTTCAATCTTGTTTCGGCGGCTGAGGTTGAGGCGCTTGCCGGAGGCAGCGCCAATGGCCGTGTGCAGCGATGAATTTGTTTTAGCGAGGAATTATGGGCCATCGGCTTTTTGCCGATGGCCTTTTTTGTGTGTGGGGGGGGAGGGGAGGGGATTATTTGGCGGGGTAACGGATTGGCTGTTTGGCATTTTATCGTTATATCGTTATATCGTTATATCGTTCTATCGTTTTGTCGTTTTGTCGTTTTGTCGTTTTGACGTTTTGTCATTTTGTTGTTTTGTTGTTTTGTTGTTTTGACGTTTTGACGGTTTTTCGTTAGGGGGGATTGGGGGATTTTTTTTGGTTTTGGCTTTTGTTAGCGGGGGTGTGCAAGGTTGCTTCCCGGGGGCGGCGCTAACTTTGCGTCATAAAAGTTTATTATTCACCAAAAATTAGGAAAGAGATGAAAACGTTTGGAAGCAATGATGTGATTTTCGCTAGGGCATCAGTATTGGGAAGAGAACTTCTTAATGTTCGCATTTGCGGGGCGGATTCTATGACAAGCCTATTGGACGCCATCCGGAGGCAGCTTGGGGAGTATATCGGAATGGTTTCTTTGCAGATTCGCAATCTTACGCAGGGTTGGTCGCAGCAGCGGACCTATATGGTGCGCTCGGTCGCATAAGGTCATTTTTTTTTGTTGGTAAGTTTTTCACATAAAATTCAAACATTTTTATGTTTAGGATGGAAATACATAAAAATTTTGTATCTTCCCTCTAAAAAAATCATTTCATTATTTTGCCGGAGTAAAAATCTGAAGATTTTGTTGTACTTTTGTAAAATAATAAAAAGGATTTAAGTAAAAATTTTCATCATTAAAATAATGTCCGAAGTGGCTACACATAATGCCAAACATTGGTATTCAATTGATTTTGCAAGAGACATTGCTATTATTTTGGTGGTAATTGGGCATTTGTTTCCTAAAAATCCGCCATTTTGGTGGAATCAGATATATGACTTTATTTACAGTTTCCACATGCCCCTTTTTATGTTTATAAGTGGATTTCTATATAAGGCTGTATCATATAAGATTGATTATGGCAAATTTTTAATGAAAAAGTTCAAGCGATTAATGTTGCCGTATTTTTCGGTATCAATAATTGTGATAACGTTAAAGTTGTTGGAGGGGAATTCGTATGTTAATCACCAAGTGGATGCTATGTCTTATATAAGGATGTTCTATTATCCGGATGCGGGTTATTATCTATGGTTTCTTTGGGCGTTATGGTGGATATTTGTAATTGTTGCTTTGTTCAATAGCAAATTATCAAGAATTATCCTGTTTGTATCCAGTATTATATTGGCTTATATTCCATATAAGGCGCCGAGTATGTTTTGTCTATATGAAACGCAAAATATGTTTGTTTATTTTATGTTGGGAGTTGTATCATGTGAATATGCTGATTATATAAAAATAATTTTGAAAAAATCTATTTGGTTGGCGATATTGCCTTTTTTTATAGGGGAATTCTTCTATTTATTTTTTCCAAGCTTTAATTCACTTGGGAATATCATTCTGCCATATTTGGGGATTTATGCGGTAGTTCGTTTTTGTCAATATGGGATAAAAAGGTGTTCAAAGGAATTCAGATTCATGGTTTGTGCATTTGCCGCATACTCTTATGGCATATATCTATTTCATACAATATTTGAAAGGGGGAGCAAAGTTGTAATTTTTAGATTGTTTTCAATTGAAGATGCCCAAGGAGCCACATTCATTGTTGTAGCCTTTACTGCAATTTTAAGCGGCATTGTTTTCCCTATGCTTTTATATCGTTATGTAATAAATAGAAACGCACTGTTAAGCTTTTTATTCAGTGGCATAAAAAAAGGTTGAATGGACTCAAATGCTGCTTTAACTCCAAAGCCTATGATGTTTTCGCCAAAAATATATCAGCGCTTTAATGTGCAAAAGCGAAATTTTTGAAAATAGGGAACGAGAGGAAATCCTTCTCCAATGGTGGAGTATGGATATATCGGGGAGGAAGACTGTGTCATATCCATGTTCTTTGGCGCGTATGCAAAAATCCGCATCTTCAGGGCCATAGAAAATGTTTTCATCAAGCAATCCGATGGTGTCAAACACGTCTCTTTTTATAAGTTGGCAAGCACCTATAACGTATGTAGGATATAGTTCGCGGGCAGGTAAATCAACGTTATCTTTTAAGTTGAACGCTGATGCAATTGCATTGCGTACTTTGCAAATCAATCCCGGATAAGACTTGAAAGATGGCTGAAGATTGCCTTCGAAGTCCCGCAATGAGCAAGCTGCGATGCCGACATTTTTGTGTGAGGACAAAAATTCTGTCATTGAATCAATGGCTTTTGTTGAAGCTTCGGTATCATCGTCAAGAAAAAGTATATAATCCCCTACGCTCTCTCTTACTCCGACATTTCTGGCGTATGCAACTCCTTTATTTTCCGGCAAAATAATCCTTTTTGCATTTGGGAATTTATTGGCGATATAATCCTTCGCGTTGTCATTAGATCCGTTGTCCACCCAAATTAATTCAGCACTATTGCGAGAAACTATATCTGTCAATGATTCAAGGCAACGCCGGAGCATTGGCAAGGAATTCCAAGAGATGACAATTATTGAAATTGACATATAAATTACCCGAATAATTTAATCCACAAAGCTTTTAGTGCCACTTTAAACTCACTTAAGGAGTTAAATCGTTTCAGTTGTTTGAGTATAAAATTGGGGGAAATAAAAAACTCAAGGTTAGCCTTGAAGAGTGCCCTTTCCATTTGTTTTGCTGTGAGCTTAGGATAATTTAATATTGATTCTTTCTGTACATCTGTGGGTTTGTATTCGCCTCCTACTATCCAGCCATTCTTAATGGCCAAATCGTATAGTTCGGTTCCAGGAAAAGGAGATACTATATTTACCATCAATTGGTCTACCTTCAATTTTTTCGCTTGAGAGACTGTGTTCTTGATTGTTTCTTTCGTTTCCAGAGGGCAAGTGCCTATTAGAACATTGAGTTTAACGGGTACCTTGTATTTCTGCAGCAATTTAATTGCTCGGTAAATGTCCTTTGATGAAATACCTTTCTTAATGTATTTAAGGATTTCATCATCGAAGGATTCGATGCCTAAATCCACATACGCGCAACCACTTTCCCCCAAGGCTTTAGCAATCGGTTCAGTGATAGCGTCCACTCTGGCTTGGCAACCCCAAACAAAGCCGTATTTTTTCAGTAATTCACAGATAGAAAAAGTACGTTCCTCATTCCAAATAAAATTGTCATCCACGAATCCTAAGGCTCTGTATCCTTGAGAATGAAGCATCTTCAGTTCGTCATTAATGCTCTCGATGCTTCTATAAGAGATAATCGGCTTATGGTTGGAAGCGGCCTTTGCCTCGAGTTCCCTTGCGAAAGTAAGAGAGCTTGGCACACAGTAAATACACTGGTAAGGGCAGTTTCGGGATGTCAGGACTGTAGTGTATGGACCAAGCTTAATTTTAGGATTGTGGTAATCTGTTTTCAGCAATTCCCGAAACGGAAAGGGCAGGTCATCAAATGAGCGATTTAGTTTCCTAGGTCTGTTGTGGATGGTTTTGCCGTCTTTATGCCAGGTGAGGCCGTCAATCTTATCGAAAGCGTCGCCAGTGGTGATTGCCGAATCCCATTCCTCCACGGTTTTTTCAGGTTCGCCTCTTGCAATGTATATCCTTGGATCAACCGGGTAACTTTTTGAGAAGAATGTTGGGGCGGGCCCCATAAGCAATATTTTGGACGAATGTTTTGTGTCCAGAATGCATTCAATGGCTTTGACATCATCGATTATAGAAAGATTTACGCCCCAAATACAGTATATATCACTATCGTCATTTTTTAGCCATTCTATGAAATTGTCATAAGAACGCTGTGTGGGAGTTGTGAAATCCTCTAATGCTACATCACGTCCGCATCGATGAAGCACTGCCGCAACTATCAGTTCGTATATATTTGGAATTGGGTACACCACTCTTGTGCATCCGGCGGAGCGTTCAGCAGGACGCTTTGATTCGTCGCTGACTGGCGGTATTATAAATGTATATTTCATATTAATTGAAAAGTAAAGACTAAAACTTATTTTGTAAATTTGTTGATGCCTGTCAAATGTCTGTCATTGCATCATGATGTAGTCGCGGACGGGGAGGGGGGAGCCGTTGTGCCAGAGCTCGAAGGAGAAGGGGTATTTGCCGGCGAGGCCGACGCGCGCGCCTGCATTTAGCTTGTCGCCCCTGGAGGCGAATGTCTCTGAGAGGCCGGAGTAGATGGAGACGAAGTCATTCGGGTGCTGCACAACGAGGGTAAGGCCCCTGCCGGTGGTGAAGTAGGAGTTCAGGACGGTGCCGCGGTAGGCCGCGGATACGGGGAAAACGCGTCCCGCGGCCGCCGCGATGGACGGAATGCCGGCGTCGGAGACACGGTCTTCTATCGGGATGCCCGCGATTGGCGGGAAGAATGTCATGCCCTCGGCCACGATGGGGGAGAGGACTGAGAGGTTGTAGCGCTCGGCCTGCTCGAACCGGCTGACAAAGCTTCGCTCGGCCGCCGAGGCCTCGATGAGCGAGTCAAGGGGGAGCAATTTGGGGGTGGATGCTTCTTGGGGCGTGGGCTGAGGGTCGGTTGTGGATAGGGCTGTGTCGGCAGAAAGGAGGAGCACGCGCTCGATGTTTTGGGTGTAGGCGTCGGCAATGCGTTGGGCCTCAAGAGCGGAATCCAGCCTGAGCGACATTTCGTCGTAGTCCTCACGGAGGTCATAGCTCATTCCGACGGGGAGGACGCCCCTGAGGGGCGTGTAGACATAGATTACGAACCAAAAGACGCCGGTGGCGGCGAATAGGGCAACGGCGGCGAGCGCCATACCGCGGCGGGAGGCTTTGAATTCCCATACGCGCGATAGGGCGCTGAGGTTTTCGAGGGCAAGCCTATAGCGGGGGCGCCGCACGAAGTCGCCCTTATGCTTGGGGGCGCTGCTGCGGCGCAAAAAAGATGATATGCCTTTAGCCCAATTCATGTTGCCACAAAATTACGAAAAAATTTTGAAAGGCAATCGCCTCAATCGCCATTTGCGATTTTTCCCACATAAGAATTGATGGCGAAAAGCGGGACATTCTCCATCCAGTCCTGTTTTTTGAAGCCTTTCATTGAGAATCTAACTCCGCTAAGGCCATCGTCGGCATTGTCCACAGTGATGAACTGGCGCAAGGATTTTGATTTAACATTTTCCTCCGCCTTAACTTCCACAGGTATGATGCGGCTGCCAGCCTGGACAATGAAGTCAATCTCCAACGAAGAGTTTTCTTTAGAATAGTAACCGACATATGTATTGGGGAGGCCAATTATCTGAGTTAGGGCGTAATTTTCGGTGAAGGCTCCTTTGTAATCAGAAAAGACATTGTTTCCGATGAGCATTATTGCGGGGGGGATGTGTGCCATAGCGCCCAAGAGTCCTACGTCGAGGATGAAAAGCTTGAAAGCATCCTTGTCCATAAAAAAAGAGATTGGCATATCCACTTTAGAAAGGCGAGGTATTTTATAGACGAGACCGGCGTCGACAAGCCATTGAATGGCGTTTTCATACTCCGCTGCGCGGGCGCCCTTTCGTAGGGCGCCGAATACGAATTTTTTATTTTCCTTCGCCAGTTGCGACGGTATGGCTTCCATTACCAGCCTGGCCTTTTGCGTCTCTTTGCCCGCATGCTTCGCAATGTCGGCGTCATATGCGGATAGGATATCCTCTTGAATCTTTCTAACATTTTCGGGCGTGCGGTTGCTGATAAATTCCGCGACAGCTTCCGGCATGCCGCCTACAAAATAATATTGGCGGAGCAATTCGGTGTATTTTGGGAGCAATGCGTTGACGGTCTCCTCTTGCCCATTGGCATTTAACAGCCGCAGCATCTTATCCTCGCCGAGGGCGTCAAGAAATTCATCGAATGTCATAGGATACATATGAAGCATATTTACCTTCCCAGAGGGGAAAGGCTTACCCTCCATGTTTAAGACCCCTAGCAGCGAGCCGGCGGTAACAATGAATATCTCGGGCAACTCCTCACAGAAGTATTTAAGCGAAGCAACAGCGTCGGGTATATCCTGGATTTCGTCAAGGAAAACGAGAGTTTTGCCTTCACTTATGTCCTGGCCGCTTAAAGCTGAGAACCCAAGCAAAATGCGACGCACGTCTTTGTCTTCAGAGAATAAGGTTTCCGCCACTTTATTTTTGTAGCAGTTGATATACACCATATTTTCAAACTCATTCTTTCCAAATTCTTTTAGGATGTAAGTCTTGCCCACCTGCCTCGCGCCATAAAGCATGAGAGGCTTTCTATTTTTTGAGGCTTTCCAGGCTAATAGTTGACTGTAGATGCTGCGTTTCATACGGGTTTGGTTTTGTGATGCGCAAAGATAGCTGTTTGTTAGGGGATTGACAAATTTTTGCGCACTTTTATGGGTGAATAAATGTGGTAGTGGCGCATTTTTATGGGGGAATAAGTTATTAGGACGCGCATTTTTATGGGGGAATGAGTGTGTAGGTTGGACATTTTAATGGGGGTTAGGGCGTGAAAAAACGCGTTCGGGGGTTGGTCGAACGCGTTTTTCGGGAAACCTTAATCTAACCTAATTCTTTACAAATTTAACCTTATCTATGTTGTATTGTTGTCTGCTCCACAAACGCCCTCTACGAGGGCGTGGCCTGTTTGGTGTCGTCCTCCCCAGGCTTTGCCTGGGGTTTCGTCACGATTCGCCCTCTACGAGGGCGGGGGTTATTTTATGAGGACTTTGGCGGTTTTGGAGCCTTGGCGCATGATGTAGAGGCCTGGGGTTGGTTCGGCCACTTTTACGCCTTGCATGTTGAAGTATTCCACGGGGGCGTCGAGGTCGGCGTCGATGCTTTCGATGCCGTCAGTCGCTTCGGCGAGGATGATGTTGTTGTTAGCCTCGTCAGCCAGGAGGCTGAAGCCTTCGTTTGTGATGGTGAACATTTCCACGTTGGTTGTGCCTTCAACCATCTTTGCGCCAGCGGAACGAGCGTCCTCCAATGTCAGGGGGATAGGTGTGCCTGTGATTCCGCCTGCGGCAACCTTGATTACAGAGTTTGTCTTCTGCAAATAAACTGAAGCGTTTTGAATTTCGCCAGAGAGAGTGGTTTGGCAGTTATTGCCAAGGAAGATTGCGGGCATGTCTTCGGCAAAAGCGATGTTTTCAAACTTTACGTTCTTAAACACTGTTTTGCCCCCATTGGTTTGCTTGATGGCATTGGCTTTCGATAGAGTAATATCCTTGAAGGTCACATTCTCAAATGTAACAATATTTCCTCCATTTTGAATTTCAAAGATATGCTTGTTTGTGGTTTTGCCACTGCCGGAAATTATAAGATTCTTGAAATTTATTTCACCATACTTGCTGTTTGAAACCAGGAAGAAAGTAGTGTTATTGCTTGATTCGGTTATCACTTCGTTTCCGGTGGCGCCGCTGACGGTTATGGCCTTGGTTATGCCGTAGCGGCCGCTCACAACCTGGTCTTGCTTGATTATGATTTCGTCGCCGGCGGAGGCTGCGTCAATAGCTGCGGTGAGGCTACCGTAAGGGGTGCCGGTTGTTGTATTTACTACAGGGGCGTTTGCCTCGTCCTGGTCGTTTTCGTCGTCGGCGGCATTCATCGAGGCTTTCAGGGCGTCCATTGATTCAAAGCTCTTGATCCAGTCGATTGTGTAGGAGAGGACCTCGGCGTCAGCGGCTACGTCCGCCACTTTCATTTCAAAGGTTGAGGGAGTAAAAGATGCGGCTGAAGTGTAGGCCTCATTGTTGGAGAGGTCAACATACAGTACATAATTGCCACCTATAGTAGAAAGTGTGTTGGCTGTATTGTCGTTTTTACGGAAATTCGGCTTCTCTACTTTAACGTCACCGCCTTTCAGGTTAAACGAGTAGTTAGCCTTAGGCATTTCGCCGATGAACTTGAAGGCGAAAACCTTTTCTGTGGCGGGGTCGATGGTGACATTAGAGCCAGTGTGCTTGAAGTCTTGGCGAAATTCGCCATTGGATTGCACGGCCAGATCAACGACTACATGGCCATTTTCCAGCTTGGGGTCGCTGCCGAAATTCCAGCCGTCGAGGCTGGTGCCGAAAGTGAAGTTGAGTTCAGCCGAAGCGCTCAGGGCGATTGAGGCGGCTGCCGCGAAAGTGAGTAGATGTTTTATCATATTGTTTTTGTTTTGGTATTGTCAAGGCGATGATGGCGGACAAAGGCCAATCTTTGTGTTGCAAAATTAAGGCTGGCAAATGTCAAAATCAGTATTGAATAATCCAATTCCGTTCAAATAAATTATTATCGCAAAAATTTCGGACAAGGCACTGAAACAAAAAGACATAATAAATTGAAACAAAACGGAGGAATAATAAATTGAGACTTTTTGAAGGCGTGGCGTGGAGGGTCTTGCGGGGCGGCATGAAGGCAGAGATGAGAAATTGGCAAATATTTCCGAAAAATTTGCAATGCTAAATCCGAGAAAAATTGTTTATTTTGCGGAAGAATTTTGTGCAAAGGATTTTGGAAAGATCCGATAGAGGCATTTTTCGAAGGATTGCATTCACAATAAAGGAGGCATTCATAATGATGCATTCATAATAATGATTGCGATCATAAATAAGAGATGCATTCACAAAATGATGACAATTATAAAAAGGATGACAATTATAAATAGGATAAACTGAATAGACAGATGGAACTGAAAGACATTCATTCGCCAAAGGACATAAAATCCTTGGCGCCGGCGGAGCTGCCGGGCCTGTGCAAGCAGCTGCGCGAGGCGCTCCTTTTCAAGCTAAGCCGCCATGGGGGCCATATCGGGCCGAACCTTGGCATGGTGGAAGCCACAGTGGCCATGCACTATGTGTTTGACGCGCCGGAAGACAAAATAGTATTCGACGTTTCGCACCAGTCGTACGTACACAAAATGCTGACAGGCCGCATGCAGGCGTTTATCGACCCGGCGCATTTCGATGACGTGACCGGCTTCACCGAACCCGGCGAGAGCCCATATGACTTGTTCACGATCGGGCATACGTCAACGGCAGTGAGCCTGGCGGGAGGCCTGGCAAAGGCCCGCGACCTGAAAGGAGAGAAAGAGAATGTGATAGCCGTGGTGGGCGACGGGTCGCTGAGCGGTGGCGAGGCTTTTGAAGGGCTGGACTACGCGGCGGAGCTTGGAACGAACTTCATTGTAGTGGTCAATGACAATGACATGTCGATAGCCGAGAACCACGGCGGGCTATATGACAACCTGCGGCTTCTGCGCAAGAGCGACGGGCAGGCAGAGCCGAACTACTTCAAGGTGTTCGGATACGACTACCGCTATGTGAAGGACGGCAACAATGTGGAAGAGCTGGTGAAGTCCTTCTCTGAGGTGAAGGATATAGATCATCCCGTGGTGCTGCACATCAATACGCAAAAGGGCAAAGGCTATGCCCCAGCGGAGGCGGACCGTGAGACCTACCACTTTGGCGGCCCGTTTGACCTGGGCACCGGGCACCCGCTGCGCATATCCGAGGCGCCGGACTATGGGCACATCACCTCGCATCACCTTCTGGAGATGATGAAGGCCGACCCCACCGTGTGCGCCATTACCGCCGGGACGCCCGGCATCTTCGGGTTCCACCCCGCTGAAAGGAAAGAGGCGGGAAAGCAATTCATAGACGTAGGCATAGCCGAGCAAGAGGCTGTGGCATTGGCGTCGGGCCTGGCCAAGGGCGGAGCGAAGCCCTTCTTCGGCGTGGTGAGCTCGTTTATACAAAGGGCATATGACCAGCTTTCGCAGGATGTGGCCATCAACCGCACTCCAATAGTAGTGGGCATATTCTACGCTACGCTCTATGGCATGAACGATGTTACGCACCTGGGGTGGTTTGACATAGCCTTGATCAGCAACATACCGAATTTCGTGTACCTGGCTCCGACATGCAAGGAGGAATACCTGGCGATGCTTGACTGGGCGATGAAGCAAGAAGAGCACCCCGTGGCCATCAGGGTGCCCGGCGGGCAAGTGGTTGAATCCGGCAAAGAATTTCCGACCGACTATTCGGATTTGAACAAGTACGCCGTGGAGCGCGAGGGCCGCGATGTGGCCATCATTGCCGCCGGCACGTTCTTCGGGCTAGGACAGGCCGCCGCAGACAAGCTGGCTGAAAAGGGCGTAAACGCCACACTGATAAATCCGCGCTACCTGAGCGGGCTTGATGAAGAAATGCTCAGGGGGCTTGAGAGCGGTCACAGGCTTGTCATAACTCTTGAGGACGGGGTGCTCGACGGCGGGTTTGGCGAAAAGGTGGCTCGATTCTATGGCACAAGGCCAATGGTGGTGAAGTGCTATGGCCTGAAGAAGGAGTTTGCGGATGCGTATGATTATGCGGATATGGCCAGGAAGAATCGCCTGCAGCCTGAGATGATTTGCGAGGACGCGCTGGAGATACTTAATTGGGCGGCTAAGAAATAGGACCACGGCTTACACGGATAGTGCGATTAAAGGCTTAGGCTAAGTAATAACCACGGATTTCACTGATAGTGCGATTAGAAGCTTAGGCTAAGGAGAATAACCACGGATTTCACTGATTACACGGATTTTTTTTCGTGTAATCAGTTTTTTTACGTGGTTGGTTGGTTTTTGAGGCTTTGGATTTATGTAGGATAAAAGGTGGGGGAAGTATAGCGCAGGATGGACAAAAGCTTTAACCACAAGGGGGGGGTGGAAACAAATTTTTTTGGGGATAATGGCGGTTGTATGGGAAAAAAGCTTAACTTTGCGGAAGAGATTCTTTTCTTGAGGACTTTTTAGGTCTTTAAGGGTCTTTAAAGGGCCTTTAAAGGGCTTTGGCTTTTTTTGATTTTGAATTTTTAAATTTTTTGAGATGAGGCTTTTTGGATTATTTGCGGCGGCTTTGATTGCGCTGGCTGCCGGAGCGCACCCGGTGACGGGGTGCTACTGGGAGTGGATGAACGGGAACATATCCAAGGAAGGGATAACTAAGGATTTGGAATACATGAAGGCGGCGGGAATAGAGTCGGCTTTCATATTCGACACATGGGTTGGCGTGGAGCGCGGGCCAGTGGACTATGGCAGCGCGGAGTGGGTTGAGGCCGTGAAGCATGCTTGCGCCGAGGCTAAAAGGCTTGGCATCATGCTTGGCATCCACAATTCGCCCGGCTATACGGCGATGGGCGGCCCGTGGATAAGGCCAGAGGAGTCGATGAAAGAGCTGACATGGAGCGTATCAAGCAAAAAGAATCCGCCGATGCCGCACCACAAGCATGGATTTTACCGCGACATATTCACGCAGGAGACAGACTGCGACGATGAGATGCAGGACTTGAACAAGCGGCTGGAGAAGGACGAAAGCATTGTGGTGACGCTGAACCGTAAGAAGCCGGTGACAGGGCTGAACATATGGCGCGGAGAGCGAGAGAAGCCGTTGGAC
This sequence comes from Clostridium sp., assembly GCA_023666615.1. Classification (GTDB taxonomy): domain Bacteria; phylum Bacteroidota; class Bacteroidia; order Bacteroidales; family Muribaculaceae; genus CAG-873. The sequence goes on from JAMPBQ010000001.1 coordinate 749,186, forward strand.
CCGTTTGACGGGCCTAGGGATTACGCCCCGAAGCTGAAGGTGGAACTAAGCGTGGACGGCAAAACGTGGACAGAGGCCGGCACGGCATCGGGCCCGGCGCTAAAGGCGAGAGACATAACTATGCATTTCAGCTGTGAGCCCACAGAGGCAAAGTACATAAGGCTGACGAGCAACAGGGGGACCAACTTGAGGAGCATTGAAGCGCTGACGCAGCCCGGCAGCGGGAAAACGTACAGGCGAATAGGATACACCACTACGGGGGAGACCGTGACGGCTGCGCCGGAATCGGGGATAGGGCTTGAGACGGACAAGCTGTCAAGGATCGGCGCGCAGGCGCATTTTGAAAGATTCCTGCGCCCGCTGCTGGAAGAACTGAGGGAATATTGCGGCAATACGCTGGCGTACATAGTAATAGACAGCTGGGAGGCAGGCGGCCAGGACTATACTGAATCGATGGGAAAAGAATATTTGACAAGCGGAGAAGGGAAGGATTTCCTGAACGGCGGCATAGGCAAGGCAAACAAGACGAAGCAAAAGCTTTTTATGGAAGAATTTGTGTTGCCTTTTAAGGAGATGCTAGAGCCGTATGGGCTGAAATTGGCGGGCGAGCCGTACGGGAACGGCGACTTTGACCGCAAAGAATACGCCTACTCATTGGACTTGCCCATGAGCGAATATTGGGCGCGCTGCCACTATGGGTCGATAGAGCGGCCAAGGTTTGTGTCTAGATACGGGCACTCCGCAGGGCGCGAAACGATAGGCTGCGAAGTGTTTACGGCTTATCCAGGGGATGCGGACATAGAGCCTGCATTGCACAATTTCAAGGAGGACATTGAAAAGCTAAGCGACGCGGGGGTGAATTATTTCGTGCTGCATTGCGTGGCGCATCAGGACAACGACGCGCGGCCGTTGACCATGGGACCTTTCGGGACACGATTTGACCGACTGCACGCCAATGTGGACTCGGTGAGGGCGATTACGGACTATATGCGCGAGCAAACGGAATTGCAAAAGAAAAAAGCGAGATTCGACTACATCGGCGGCGAGCCGGGGAGAAGGGCGTGCATCAGGCTGCCCTTTGGCGCAAAGGAGGTGAAGGCAGTGCTGTACGCGCATCAGAACATGACAGAAGAGGTGCTGTTCCGCAGCGCGGAATTTTGCGGAAAGATGGACAGCCTGGGCGTGGCTATGGCCTTTGTGCAGAGCGGGTCGCAGAACTGGGATGTAAGCAAGGGATGCCAAGAGAGGTTTGACAGCATAATGGCGGAATTTGCGGAATCGACTGAACATCCGGAGATTTTGACGGCGCCTGTGATACCTTTCGGGCACTCGGCGCAGGCTACTTTCCCGTGGAACTTCGCGGCCTGGAACCCTGAGCGCACACTGTGCATAATCTCTTATCACGGCGACGCGCCGAGGACCAACCTTTGCGGCTATGGCGGCGCCAATGTGGAATGGGGGAGGACTCGCAACATCGACCGCATACCCGGCTTGATGATAGAGGGCGAATATGAATGGTGGGAGGCCCGCGTGAGGCCCGCGCTGGCCTTCAGGATGATGTATCCCGACAGCAGGATATCCTTTCTGTGCGACGCCGGGCGCGGCCATTTTGACCTTTGCCCAGAGACGATGGACTATATGGCCCGATTCATAGCCAAGGCGCTGGAGAATCCAAGGCCTGAAGGAGGCGTGCATTATTCGCGGTGGATTGAGGACGGGACCGAGAGCCAGAATCCGCATGAAATGTTTTGGTACCAGGATGAAGAGATGGCCGGGCTGGCCAAAGCCAGGTACGCCGAGACCCGCGGGAAGAAGATGCAATACCTCAACGCAAAGATAAATGGGGCGGAATTGAAGTACGACCCTGAATCCCACGTAAAGATAAACATAAATCTGGAAGGGGATGAATTTACGGTAGAGCCCTTCTTCTGCGACGAGACGCGGACAATGCCTACATCGGAGCATGCGCAGACTAGGCCGCGCGTAACGCTGATATCTGGGCCGGCAATCCAGACCGGGGAGTACACATTCAAAAAAGATCCATATTATTTCGGCGAAGACCCAAGGCGGCTGTGGAGCGGAATAACCTTATGCCTGGAGGCTGATGGCGATTCTGAGCATAAGCCGGCGGTGCAGGAGCTGGTGATACATTGAAAGGCTCATCACCGGCCATTCAGCCCTTAGCGCGGCATTGCGAAAATTGGGGACATTTTGTGAACCTTCGGCAATGGCGAGGCGTTTTTTGGATATAACTTAAACAGATTTTGAGATATGGACAAATATGTTTGCGACGTATGCGGATGGGAATATGACCCCGCAAAAGGCGATCCAGAGAATGGCATTGGGCCGGGCACAAAGTTTGAGGACCTTCCGGATGATTGGGTTTGCCCGGTATGCGGGGTACCCAAGGACCAGTTCACGAAGGAATAAGAAATAGGGCGAAAGTCCAGAAGGGGCAAAAATTCGCCATATAAGGGAAAAGTCTGCGATAGCATTTTGTTATTGCAGACTTTTTGTTTTATCTTTGCCAAAGATAATAAACCAATGCCATTTTTATAAATTATGGGAAATTGCTTCAAAATCATGATTTGCGCGGGAGCGGCCGCTGTTGGCTCGGGGGCATCGGCGCAGGCCTTCAGCCACTACATAAGCACAGAGGCATCCGCATGGGAAAAGGGAAAGGACATAAAGGCGCAGGGATCGGCCGCCGGCGCCGATGTGGTAAAGACCGACGCCTCCAATCCGATTTCCACATTCAGGAGGTGGGGCACGACATTCAACGAACAGGACTGGAACGCCCTGTGCATGCTGGGGCGAGAAGAGCAGGACGAGATATTGAGCCGCGCCTTTTCGCCCGACGGGGAATTGGGCTTCTCGCTGGGGCGCATATCGATGAACGCCAACGACTACGCCATGTCGTGGTATTCATGCAGCGACGTGCAGGGAGACTTTGACCTGAAATATTTCAATATCGACCGCGACAAGCTTACGATAATCCCCTACATACGCGCGGCGCAGAAATATAATCCAGACATTAGATTTTGGATGTCGCCCTGGAGCCCGCCGGCGTGGATGAAAATCAACAACCACTATGCCGTGCAGAGCAATAAGCACAATGACCTTGACCCGAAGCTGGACCATTTGCTGTTCGGGGATGGAGACCGCTCGGACAATGAGCAGGTGAACCCTGACAAAAACAGATTTCCGCGGCGCATGGCTGTGCAGGATTTCTTTATACAGGATCCGCGCTATCTTCAGAGCTACGCCAACATGTTCAGCCGATTCATCGACCTTTATGGCGAGCAGGGCGTGCCGATTGACATGGTAATGTACCAGAATGAGGCATACAGCTATACTCCCTATCCGGGATGCCCTTGGACCTTAGAGGGCATATTGAGATTTAACCTTGACTATCTTTCGCCCACGCTGAAGGAGAAGAATCCGGGCGTAGAGCTGTGCCTGGGCACGTTCAACACTAACCGATATGACCACGTGAAGGGGCTTCTTTCCGATCCGAGGATGAAGGACAACATAACGGGCGTAGGATTCCAATGGGAAGGAGGGCAGATTTTGCCCAAAATCAGGGAGGAGTTTCCCAATTACCGCTATATAAGCACGGAAAGCGAGTGCGGCAACGGTTCGATGGACTGGAGGACCGCGGAGCATACTTTCCATTTGATAAACCATTATTTAGGAAATGGCTGCACGGAATACAACAACTGGAATATGGTTCTTCCCGACCAAGGCGAGAGTCCGTGGGGGTGGAGGCAGAACGCGCTGGTGCGCGTCAACTCAAAGGACCGCACGTATGAGTATGTGCCAGAGTGGCAGGCATATCGGCATTACAGCCACTTTATCCGAGAGAATGCGAAGATCGTGGGATTCCAGGCTAGTGGCGATGAAAGGACGCCCGTGCTGGTGGCGGTGACGCCGGACGGGAAATATGTGGTTGTCGCCGGCAACTTCAGCGATGAAGAGAAGGCCGTAAGTGTGGAGGTAGGGAAGAAGTTCCTTAATTTGAGACTTGAGCCGCATTCGTTCAACAGCTATGTGGAAAGGTAGGCATTAGGCGTTAGGCATTAGGCAGTAGATTTGATTGGCTTATGAGAAAATATTTGATGATTTTGATGGCTTGCGCCGGGATTTCGGCTTTGGCGCAGGCTCCGTCGGAAGATGAGATGGGAGCATACCTGTTTACGTTCTTCAGCGATCCGACGCATTCGCTGTTTATGGCGACCAGCCATGACGGGTATGAGTTCACGGCTGTCAATGACGGAAATCCGGTGATAGGCGGAGATTCCATTTCAGAGCAGCACGGCATACGCGACCCGCACATATATAGGGGGCCGGATGGGGCATTCTATATGGTGATGACTGATTTGCACGTTTTTGGGAAGCAGCGCGGCCTACGTGACACACAATGGGAAAGGCCGGATGAGTATGGCTGGGGAAACAACCGCGGCATTGTGCTGATGAAGTCGGAAGATTTGATCCACTGGTCACACAGTCTTGTGCGCATTGACAAGCTTTTCCCGGAGAAGTACAGCGAGGTAGGGTGTTTTTGGGCGCCCGAAACGATTTATGATCCGCAGGAGGGCAAGATGATGGTGTACTTTACTCTGCGAGAGAGGGGGGAGAGGCTGGAAGGCGGAGACCCGAGGGAGAAGAAGTCAAGGCTTTTCTACGCCTATGCCGATCCGGACTTTACGACATTCGTGTCCGAGCCAAAAGAACTGTTTGTTTATCCAAATCCTGACATCCAGATACTTGACGCGGACATTGCGCCAATGCCAGACGGACGCTATTTTATGACTTATTGCGCGCAGGAGAATCCCGGGGGAGTGAAGATGGCTGTTTCCGACAGGGTGAACGGCGGATATGCATATATGGATGAGTGGATCGATGCGGAGCCTGGCGCGTGCGAAGCCCCAACGACGTGGAAACGCATAGGCGAGGACAAGTGGGTGGTGATGTATGACATATTCAGCATACATCCGCATAATTTCGGTTTTGTTGAGACTTCTGACTTCAAGACGTTCAAGCCTCTTGGAAGGTTTAACGAGGGGGCGATGAAGGCCACAAACTTCAAAAGCCCCAAGCATGGCGCGGTGATTCACATCACAAAGGAAGAGGCCAAGCGGCTAGAAGATTACTGGAGCAATAAGCAATAAAAAATTTCACCCGGTTTTGAGCCGGGTGAATTGTTTTTTTGGGGAATTGTCAGATTGTTTCAATCAGCCAGGATTCGATGTTTCGCTTTTTGTCGCTGAAGGCGGCTCCGATAAGGATTGTCCCCCTGGCGTCGTTGGCGAAAGGCTTTGCGTACCCCTTTTGCTTTATCTGGTCCAAGGCCTCGCGGGGCGTGCCGTGTAGCTTGAATTCCATGATATACACGTACCGGTCAGTCTTCACCACCATGTCAATGCGGCCGCTAGAGGTCTTGTACTCAGTGTGGGTGTAGAATCCCATCAGCTTCATTACGAGGAACATCATGTTTTCATAATGCAGCTCCTTGTTGAGGATTTGGTCGTATGGGATGTCGGCAAGGAGCGACTGGAGGGATTTCATGAACTTTTCGGGCTCGCCTTTATTGACGGCCTTAACGAAGTCCTTTATTAGAATGTCCGCATCCGTTTTGCATGAATAGGCCTTAAGCAGATCGCTGTTGAAGCCTTCGGCCACCTCCTCGTTGGGGTAGTCAAGGCGGTACTCGTTGAATGTCGGGTCGTATTCCTTTATTGTGAGGTATCCGCTCTGCAGGAGCATCGGGATGGGGTTTGTTAGGTATCGATCCGCCCCCATGATTTCGCTTTCGCTGACTGTAGATCCGCTGATGCGGGAGAGGTCCCAGTTGCGGTTTTCAAGCAGCTTTATTAGGAATGAGGGGGTGCCGCTTGCGACCCAGTAGTGGCGGAACTTGCCGTTGTCAAAAGCATTTAGCAGACTGAAAGGATTGTAAACTCCTTCTCCCTCCTCGCTGAAATGGTATCCGTCATATTCCTCTTTCAGTCGTGAGGCCACTTGTCCATCAGTCATTCGGTTGGCGGCAGCAAGCTCTGAAATACTTTCAGCAAAGTTCTCCTTTAGTTCGCTCTCACTTATGCCACATATGGCATTGGTGTTGTCGTTAAATGATATGTCTTTAAGGTTGTTCAGGCCACTGAACACGCTTACTTTGCTGAACTTTGATATGCCCGTCAGGATTGCAAAGCGGATGTACTTGTCCTGCGCCTTCATGACTGAGTAGAATGCCTGCAAGTGCTCACGGAGCCTGTTGTGGAGTTCTTCTTTGCCTTGCTCAATGTTGTGGAGCAGTGGCTGGTCGTACTCGTCGATGAGGATTACGACGCCTCTGCCGGCCTTGGCGCTGGCATTGTATATGCCGTTGAAGAATCTTGTAGATGGTGACATAGAGCGGTTGCCGGCGGGAAGCGCATATTGCTGTTCCCATAGCTCTATGTTGTTGTAGAGCGTTTCATCAAGCTTTTCCACCGAGTCGTAGTCCTGTCCGTTAAGGGCAAGGTGGAACACAGGGTACTCTGCCCAGTCCCAATCCTGATCGTAGGCGTACAGTCCCTTGAAAAGCTCCTTGTGGCCGCGGAAGAAGGACTCAAATGTAGACAACAGGAGACTTTTGCCAAAACGGCGAGGCCGGCTTAAGAAATAGTATTGGCCCCTAGTAGCGAGGTCATACACGTATTTTGTCTTGTCAACGTATATGTAGCCCTCGGCCCGTATTTTCTCGAACGTCTGTATGCCGATTGGGTATTTCAAAAATTTCATAGTCGATGCTTTTAGGCGTCAAAATTACGAAAAATAATTGGATTATACTATATTTGCAGGGATTATGGGCTGTTAATTATGTGTGGCATAGAAAAAATTAAAAGTTGTAGCTATTTTTAAGATATGAATATAAATTTGAATGTTTTGTTGTATATTTGCAAAGTCAGCATTGGAGCTGGAGCACTTGATTGATGTTGTTATCTTTTATTTTACTGGCATGCTGGAGGAATTGGATATAGAGGGCTTTGAGCCGCCATCGTACATTTATGGACATAATCCGTGGGGACTGTTGAGGTCGCAAGATGAGGTTATGGGCAGGCTGAACGCTATTCTTGCCGATAAGGTATTGAGGTTCAATCCATACACCGTTGATGATGAGACCCTGTTGGCATGCGCTGAGAGAGCCACGTGGCAACCTCTGCCCGCACTGACGCAGATGGTTGTTTTCCATTTTCAGGACATCAAGAGGGTGGAATGGCGCTGCCCTTACGATGCCATATTTTTCCGCATTGGCAGCAACCCAGCGCAACAGCATTTGTCGATTTTCTCCCTTATTGATCGGCTAACATACACCGCCACACGGCAGCCGGTCCACGTAAAGGCCAATGGGAAGGTTCTGACCAACAGAAAGATGGTTGAGAAGATGCAGGGCAGAGATTATTTCATAAGCCATTACCTCCACACAGAGATGCCAAACGGACGGACGCTTCCGGCATATAGAATGCACTGGCTTAAGGGCGATACAAAACAAAAGGCCTCTACCATACGCTCAAGCATGGTGGAGGCCAAAATTGAAATGCTGCAAGAGGTGCTGGCGCATCCATATTCGCCAGCCTATCTAAGATGCAAGCGCGACTGCATAGATTATGCCACGCCAATCCATAAGACAATAGATGCCATCCGCCGCTTCCCTTTAGCTGCGCCTAAAAAAATCTTTATTTAGGCTTTTGCAAGTAAACCACATGCCAAAAAAACACCTTTTTTGTGGATAACCATAAACCCCTGTAATTCTGATGATTACAGGGGCGGTCAACGAAATTTAAATTTCGTATGGCGGAGAGGACGAGAAGGGATTCCATATTGACCAATATCTCAACATTCTGATTTTCAGTTGTGAGGGAAATGGATTTTTTTGTAATTTGGTCTTTGCGGTGTCCGAGACGGATTTTGGATGCGGAGATTAGCCCTTTTTGCAATTATTTGTAAATAAGGTATTTCACACCCTATGAATCGGATTTTAATACGCTTTTAAAGGAATTTTATTTGGCGCGGCCAGCCATTAAAATCTCAATTGTGCGTTCCTTCTCCGCAAGGAGCTGTTTGAGGTGCTGCACCTCTTTGCGCAGCTCTTCGCTGTCATTTTTCTGAAACCCATCGAAGAAAATGCCTGCTGGAACACCCAGCACCTTGGCAATAGATTCCAGCGTTGAGGTATAAGTCGAGCCACGGCGAATTGCGCTCTGCACCGAACTTTCGTCACGCCCGATGCGTTTGGCTAGCTCTCGGATAGTCAATTTCTTGCTATCACATAAATCTCTAATTAAAAGAAGATTGGCCATAATTATAAAATATTTAATAATAATTAACGGTTATTATTTACCTTACTAATGGATTTGTTTATTATATTTGCATCGTAAAGTTACACAAAATTTTTAATTTCACAAAATGGAACATAGAATTATTCAACAATCAGACGGTGAAATATTGAAGCATTGGCTTCAGTACAGTGTCCCTTACGGCGAATATGGCACAGTAAAGATGCGCTTGGCTGAAGCGTGCGGAATACCTTCCCATACATTGAACAATTGGCTGTACCATAAAGTTCGAGTGCCAGAGCCCGCAAAGAAGATGATAAATAAGGTAACTCTTGAGGTATCGGGAAAGGAAATATACTTCCACGCGGAAAAGACGATTCGATTTGGGAAATGCACGGCGACATTGAATGCGGAGCCTGGAAGGGCCTTCGTTTGCATCATGGGGTCAACTCTGCCATTGAAACTGGCGGATAAAATAGATGAGGCGGAGGGGCTGAGCGTTTCAGGCGTATACAAAGACGACGTAGAAATGTCAACCATTGAAATTTCGCATAGGAGGGAGCTGGTATTCCTTCTGCAGCTTGTGGTTGCGGCCATTGAGGAAGTGTTCGGTGAGGCAGTTGAAATAATTGAATAAGGGATGATATCTACTGAAAAACTATACGCGGCCACTGATGCCGGGCTGCGAATACTTGCCTTGCATTTCCCGGCAGTGGAAGAAGCGGCTCGGGCTAACAAACCTTTCAAGGCGAGAGAAGAAGAGAGGACTCCTTCAGCCAGAGTTAAGCTTTATGACAGGAAGGGCTGCCCGGTGTGGATGTTCACTGACTTTGGCGACAACAGCGAGAGGGCCAAAAGCCCCATCGATGTTCACATGGAAAAGACTGGGCTGAGATTTACCGAAGCCATTCTCGACCTTGCAGCGATATTCAACGTAACAGATGAGATAAACCGATCAGTCAACAGGCCTGACATACGCAAGGAGCGCGCAAATCCCGATCAAGCTGATGGATCCTGGGACAAAGAGATAAATCAAAGATTTACTGAAAGAGAGTGCAAGACAATGGGACCAAGGGTGACAGTGGAGACTTTGGAATCGCTGCACTGGCACAGGGCGGAATATGTGGTTGGGGTGAAGAACCGCGAGGCGGTGTACAAGCACTCGAATGAAAACTATCCAATATTCGTGAGGGAATGCTGGTTTGTTAATGAACATGGAAAGGCTGACTGCTTTTACAAAGTGTACGAGCCGCTGAATCCCGAAAAGCAATGGAGATTCCAATACCAACCCGCCGGAAAGAAACCTCGCTGCTACATCAACGGGCTCTTTGAGCTGGAGGCCGCATACAAGAAATTCAATGACGAAGCGGAGAAGAAGTGGAACAGCGATCCCGCAAACGAGAACAAACCCTATAGGGAAAAGAAATTGCCAGAAGCGATAATATGCAGCGGAGAAAGGGACGCGTTGTGTGTTCGCTCACTAGGACATCATCCTCTGTGGTTTAATTCGGAGACTTATTCACCGAGCGAAGAAGAGTGGCGCAAGATTACGAAATACGCTGAAACAATATACAATATACCCGACATCGACGCCACCGGCCGGCTAAAGGGCACAGAGCTGGCGCTTAAATATATTGACATACACACAATCTGGCTTCCGGAAAATCTTACGGCGTATCGAGACAACAGAGGCAAGCCGCGAAAGGATTTCCGGGATTGGATGGAGATATATGACAGAAGCAGCGACTTCCACGGCCTAATGAATCTTGCCACTCCGGCAAAGTTTTGGACGGAGACTTGGAGCGACAAGGCTAAAAAATACAAATACGCGCTGGACATTTCGTGCCTTCACGAGTTTTTGATGCTCAACGGATTCTTTACGCTGAAGGACAAACATGCCCCCGGAACACAATTCGTGAGAATGCAAGGCAACATCGTGAAGCACGTTACAGCAAAAGAAATACGCGAATTTGTGCTCAACTGGTCCATCGACACCAAACAGCCGAGGGAACTGAGGAATCAGATTCTGCAGGATTCCAAGCTGTCGGCGCAATACCTCGAAGCTTTGCGGGAGGTTGACCCCGATTTCACCAACTATACGGAGCGTTCGCAGTTCTTTTATTTCCCCAAATTCACAGTAGAGGTGACTGGAAAGGAGATAATTCAGCATGACAGCCGTTCGGCGTCAACAGGGAGATACGTGTGGGAGGAGAATGTTATCGGACATAACATCAAATTCCTTCCCGATATGTTCACGATAACCCACCCCGAAGGACAATGCGAAAGCGAAGATTTCAATATTGAGGTGGCGGAAAATCAGCCTTCCAATTATTTCAAATACCTGATTAATTCCTCTCGCATCCACTGGCGCAAGGAACTGGAGGAGCATCTGAATGCATTGCCCCAAGAGGAGGCGGAAGCCTATCGCGCCGCCCACCGCTTCGACATCGCCGGCCCGGCCCTGACCGCCGCTGAAATACAGGAACAGAAGCAGTGCCTCATCAACAAGATTTTTACAATCGGATTTATGATGCACCGCTACAAGTCAGAATCGAGGGCATGGGCCCCGTTCGTCATGGATAACGTCGTGGGCGAAAATGATCAATGCAATGGGCGATCGGGCAAATCCTTCATGTTCCGCGCACTGTCGAACTTTACCCGCTGGCTGAAGTTCTCCGGGCGCAATCCGAAATTACTGGAAAATCAATTCGCATTCGAGCAGGTAAGCAAACATCTCGGCATCGTTGTCGTTGATGACTGCGACGAATATCTGCCGTTCAAACAATTCTACGACAATATTACGAGCGATATAACGATTAACACAAAGAACGTTTCAACCTATACCCTGGCGTTTCAGGACGCGCCGAAATTCGCGTTTACCACCAACTACGTGCCGAAGGAGTTTGACGGCTCCAGCGTTGGTCGCATGCTTTTCGTTGTATTCTCTGACTATTACCATCAGCGGACTGAAGACAACGATTACCTAGAAACGCGGAAGATCAGCACAGACTTCAACAAAGACCTGTTTGGCAGCGGATACACTGAAGCGGAATGGGAGGCTGATATAAACTTTGTGCTTCAATGCGTGAAGTTTTACCTTTCAGTGGCTCCGCTTAACGTGAAGATCGAGCCGCAGATGGGCAATATCATATTCCGCAAATATCTGCGGGACATGTCGGACAATTTCCGCGAATGGGCCGAGGGCTACTTCTCCATTGATGAAAACGGCAATGGCGACAACGTTAACCGGGAAATCGTCAGGGAAGATGCCTTTGAGGCTTACAAACGCTTTTCCGGAGTGTCAAAAATCACAATGCAGAAATTTACAAAGTCACTGAAAGGATTCTGCTTCACTTGCGATTATATCGACTGCATGAATCCCGAAGAGCTGCACAATTCGGGGTCTCGCATAATGCGGCGCGTTGAGGATCCGATATCGCATAAAAAGATACAGAAAGAAATGATATACCTGCGCACCACCAAGGAAGCCGAACGGCTGAAAAATCCCCCGCCACCCCCTCCAACACAAGAAGCGCTGAAGCTTTAACAATGGCGGGGGAATGCCTCATTCGGCCGCAAGGGCTTTTGCGTATGCCCTTATTGCGTCGATGATGAATTGCGATCTCTTTTCCTGCCCGTCTAAAATTTCGGCCACATCCTGAGGGATTCGCAGGCCGATTGACCGATAGTTGTTGCGGCCTTTAGGACGTCCGGCGCCAGGGCGTGCGCCTCCTCGATTGTTTTTTTTCTCTTCGCTTTGATTTTCCATAATAAAATTGTAATTTTGTATTGAGTTTAATCCCGACAAAGATTGGGCGACCTTTTTGAGGTCTTTAAGGCTCTTCGCCACCCATTCTTTGGATTAGAGGCTTATTTCAACCGTTAGCCTCACTTTCCAAACTTTAATCACAACTTTTAGGCTCATCGTAATTAAGTTTGTCGGGGTTAACTCTTCTTTTATCGGCATCGAGCATCTCCGTTGTAATCTCTCCTTGATTACAATACAAAGATACGAAATATTTTTGAAACTGCCAAGCAAAAAATCAATTGTTTTCAAAAAAATATCATTTTTTTTGTGAATTGCCAATAAATGGCATTTGGTTTCTTGCTAAAGGCCGCGGCGAATCTTGTCAAAAAGATACGCCGCGGCCTTGCCTTTTTTCCAGCCCGCCATTCTTCCGCCATTCATCCTCCCCAACACCCCCTCACTATTTTATATTAATTTTTTGTTACCTTGTAACATATTGTTCGCAAAAAGAGTAACAAATTAAAAATCAATATAGAAATAATAGGGGAATAGCGGCAACAAAAGCGGCAACAAAGGTCGTAACAAAAATTATTGGTTTTGTTACGGCCTTTAAAAACGGACTTTTGCCACAAAATTCGGGAGGCGGCCACAAAGTGAAAAATCGGTTTTGTTTCAGTACATAACTTTGATTTTCATTGAATTGGAAAAGCGTGACAATGCAACAAAAATTTCTGATGAATTTTGAAGCCGCAGGGTGAACAAATCAATAATACGGTTAAATCACACCATATATTTCATAAAATATTCGTATATTTGCGGATAAATTCAATGCCATTTTACACAATGATTGTTGCAAAAATTTCAGTAGAGCCGCATGTTGCGGAATATGTGCGGGGAAAATATTTCGATGCAGAGGCTGGAGCTGTCAGATTCCCTCCAATGCTTGATATTTACGTATTGATATTTGACTTGATGAGAAAGCGCCCTAAGGATTGCCCTGTCGATTCAGGGAATCTTGAGATAGCTCTGCCCGATAGGCGCGAGGGGAAGGATCCTCTGTACTACAATTATCTTTCATGCCGCGCTCAAAAAATGATAGGCGACAAGCTGAGGCTGATGATGTGGGCTGAGCTGCACGACGCAATGGATGAAAACAAGCATGTGCATGGGATGCAGTTCAAGGACACCGCCCTTCTGTTTATGTCAAGGTACGGGATTGACTCCATTTCTGAGGATGCGATGCTGAAGAATTACCAAAGGTGGCGCGACAAAATGCGGCGAAGGAGCAAGCGCGGGTATCGACGAAAAAAAATTTCGGCTTAGGTCGCTTTTTCTCTCCGACCCGGCGCTTGGTTTTGTCCGCTATTTTGAGGAAAAAAGGCGGGGAAATGTCCGATTAATGATGAAATATTGATTTTTAATTACTTACTTATATTTTAAACATGTATAGAACCGCCATTTCCAAATGCCACAGCTTGAAGCTGTGCCTTATAGATCGCCTTGAAAATTATGCTAGGATTGGATCGAGGGCGCTGGTAAGGCCTTTGTCTGCCTTTGAGGACGCCGGGGGGGTGCCCGGAACGCTAAAAGTGGAGCAAAGCCGTGATGACGGGGCTGTAAAGAAGAAAATAAGCATCGAAATGCCTAATGTTGGAGCGGACATGGCCAACAGGCTTAGGTCGCTAAGGCTTGGCGCATTGATAGCGGAGTATGTGGATGAGGCTGGCTGCATTAGGGTGTCTGGCTCGCCATCGTATCCGCTTTCGCTTGAATTTGTTGACGCCGGCGGAGTTGTTTCGGTGACATTGACCGGAGAAGATACAGACGAAGACGCCTTCCTCATGGCGTGAGTCCTTCCGCGCCCGCGATGGAATGCGTTAATTTGCGGGCATGAACAGACTGCAAAGATTTTTTTCAGACAATTGGACTATTCTGCGCCATGACTTGGAAAACACCGTGGCGCTTATATTGCCGTGCATAATATCCGGCAACATAGAGGGAGCTGTGGCACAGCTCTCAAAAGCGAAATGCTCGTGCATGGCCACTACGGCTCCGTACATGGCCAAGTGGTACGAGCTGGATGACATAGCCCTGCCCATCTATTCGATAGCGGTGATAAACCTTGCGGGCACTTTGTATTCGTGGGAATCGGAATGGCTTATTCGGCAGATTGAGGCGGCCGAGCTGAATCCCAGTATCTGCGGAATCGTCCTGGTGATAGACGGGCCTGGCGGCATGGTGTCACATCTCGACGCCGCGGCTGCGGCTGTTGAGCATTGCAAGAAGCCGACGGCAGCCGTAGTGACCGGAATCATGGCGTCGGCGCATTTTTGGCTTGGCACATCGGCTAACCGCACATTCATCGCTTCGCCCCTATGCGAGGTGGGAAGCGTGGGCATAGTCTGCACGCACTACAGCTTTAGGGAATACTTCAGGCAAAATGGCATAGATTACAGGGAGATTTACCCCGATACGGCGGATTTGAAGAATAGGGAGTACCGAGCCATAGTGGACAGCAATGACGAAGAGCCCATGAAAGCTAAGGCAGAGAAGATACACAAGCTATTTTCGGAGTCTGTGGCCCGCAATCTTGGCATATCGTATGACCCGGAGCTTCCGCTGTTCCGCGGCGAAATGTTCGACGCGAATGAGGCTGTGAAGCTGGGATACATCGACCAATTTGGCGGAATAAAGGATGCAGTGACATGGGTGCTGGCGCAGGCAACGAGCCTAAATGCAGAAGAACTATACAATTAACCAAATCAAAAAACATTAGCTTATGAATTTCGCAAATCTTATTCCCGCAATTCTTGGCATTCTAGGCTTGTCGGCCTTCAATAAGGTTGACGGCCATGAAAGCCTTTTGGAAGAGGAATGCGCAACCCTGAAGGGCTATGGATTTTCTGACAGATTCCTGGTCGACTTCAAGGCTTACCTCAAGGATCCAAAGCCGCACAAGGCAGAAGACAAAGACAAGAAGATGGCGGCGGTTTCAGCAGTGCTTGGCTCAGTGACCAAGCAGCTTGAGGAGACCCAGGCCGAGCTTGACGCCATGAGAAAGGACAGAGCGGCCGACAAAACCGCGCATGCCAAGGCCATCGAAGAAAAGGAGAAGGAAATTGAGGCTCTGAATGGCAAGATCTCAGCCTTGTCAAAGCTTCCCGAGCAGGACACAGCGGCGCCCGCCGCTATTGCAGCCACTGGCGCATTCAACGCAGAGGATTCCATGCAGCTTGGCGGCATGGCCGGCGAGCATTGGAGCTTGAGCCGACCGTACAACCAACGCGCTCGCGCGGCCATGCTGTCGGCCGCAGGCATGATGGCGGGAACCGTGCCATCGCCCAGCTCAGTCGACTACGAGACCCTTCGCGCCGACCTTGGCGCATTCTATCGCACACGCTGGACTGACCGCCTGCAGACGTTCCTAGCTGAGCTTCCCTCAATTGCCGACATCTTCCCTATGGAAGCCGGGCACCAGGATTTGGACACGCTGGTGAATCTTTTCTTGGGCGAGTTCTCGCAGGCCGATACGTCAGGCGAGAGCGACTTCAGCAAAGTGGCAAAAGGGTCATACGAGTTCGGCACGGAGACGCTGCGCATGTACGATGTAATGTTCGCCCACACCTTCAAGAGCCTCAAAAAGCTGGAGAAAAGCTGGATTGGCTACCTCAACAGAGAAGGCTCGAGTCCGCTGAAGCTGTCGTTCATCGAATACCTTCTTGTGGAGACTGCCAAGGCGCTGCACAACGAGCAGCAGCTGCGCTTCGTCAATGGCGTCCGCCGCAATCCTGAGCCTGACAAGCCGGGTCGGGCTATGGAGGCCGCGGATGGCATCTATGAGTACATCCGCAAGCGCGTAGAGGGCTATGTTGACTTCACTCCCAATGGCGGTGTCACCGGGAAGATTGTATACCAGATCAAGCCCTTCTCCCTTCCTCGAATCACTCCAGGCAACATCGGAGAAGTGTTCTATCTCGGCACCGAGATGATACCATCGCAATTCCGCGACTCGGGAAATGTGGCGCTGTATGTGCCATCGTTCATGATTCCATGGTATCATAAGTACAACGAAGCCCACTATGGCAGGAATCAGGACTACAAGGCAGGCATCAATTACGTCAAGGAGTTCCCTGCGGTGAAAATCGTGGCTATTCCAAACGCCGACAACCACCACCGAATATTCTGGACGCTTGAGGGCAACATCAAGACCTATACCCACATATCCGGCGAGATGCTGAAATTCACGATTGAGCAGCGCAATTGGTCGCTTGACGTGTGGAGCAACTGGAAGGAGTCAATCCAGGCAATGGCGGTGGGATGCAAGTACACCAGCCGCCAGGATATGGACGGAAGCCGCCAGCTGATATGGTGCAACGACTATGACCGGCCCGATACATATTTTGTGGAGGGAGACAAAGATGCCAATCCCAATGCCGCGCTTCACAATTCAGTGGCTACCGTGGCCAATTCTTCTGTTTTCGACATCACGGATATTGAGAATGCCGAGGTGGGAACAGCAGTCACCATCAAGTGCGGCGCAGGCGGCGACAATGGCGTAAGGATTAAGAAGGAGGGCAGGTTCGAGCTCATCGCTGCAGACTGGACTCCCCGAAAGGGAGACACCATCCGACTTATGAAGCGGGCTGACGGGAAGTTCATAGAGATAAGCCGTGCGCTGTCGGCGGCGGACTCCTATATGTTCGAACCTGACGAGACCTCGCCGAGCGTGCTGGGCGCCACAGAGTTCATAGTGGGAATCAACACCAAAGTCACCGCCATCACCGATTTGGCCGACGTCGCTGTTGGCACAGTCTACACCATCTATGGCGCTGGCGAAGAGTATGCCACAACCATAGCCAACGGCGGGAATTTCGTGCTATCCGAGGATATTGATCTGAAGTCGGGATCTTTCATCAAGCTTGTGAAGGCTGAGGACGGCAAGTTCTACGAGGTGGCCCGAGGCTGATATCTGTAGGGAGGGGCGGCGGCTCTTGCGTTCGCCCTTCGCAACTTTTGTTTAACTTAACAAAAAAAGATTTATATGTACATAAAGAAATCCGTGCTACGCGCCGAGGGCAACCCCGGCGTTGGCATTCAGCCGAGAGATCAGCTGGTGCTTATGGACGTTGAAGACATAGCCTACATGCCCAAGCCTGACGACAAGGGCGTTGTGATCGCAGACAATATCGTGATGAAGCCGGGCCGCTATGCCTACGTCATTTATATGACACCGGGCACAATCGAGGTGACGAGCGCGCCGGAGGGCGACACTGACAAGGTGGGATTCACGCCGTCAATCAAGTTTGAGCATCCAGGCAATAAGCAGGAGGTGCGCGAGTTCAAGACCAACAGCATCAACCGCAAGTTTATTGTGGTGATACGCTATTGCTCAGGCCAGCCATCCGACCTGATCGGGACTCTGTGCAATCCGTGCAAGCTTACTCCATCTTACACCGGCAATAACGAGAGCAGCGTCAATGAAATGACGCTGGCCCAGATAAGCAAGGGCGATGACATCTTCATCTACCAGGGCACCGTGACCCTGGAGGAGCCTGTGGAAACGGTTGACGCGGAGGCCGTATCGGTTTCCTTCGTTTCGGAGGGCCAATACCAGCTAAGCGCAGGGTCTGCGGCCATCACTTCAATCGAAGGCGGCCAGCACGGCGCTGTCATAACCCTGCTGGGAGTGGCCGGCGACGCGCCTACAGTGTCCACAACATCCGACAAGATATTGCTGCGCGGCGGGAAAGTCTTTACCGCCACCGAGGGCTCACAGCTTACCCTGCGCGCCTTTGACGCAGGCGATGGCAAGGTGGTGTGGATAGAGCAAAGCCGCTACGCAGCCTGACAATTCTTTTCGTTCTCTTTTGTTCGCCCCGCCGGACGCGTCCGGCGGGGCGCTTTGCGTCCTTCCTCTTGGTAATTACCGGGCATATCTTTGCCGAAAAAAATTTTTCGCAATGACTGCACAACAAAAGAGGGAAATCGTGGCCTATCTTTCAGGGCCGCGAATATATGAGCAGGGCGTGGCCCTATACCAGCGATATGGAGCAAACCTGCGGCTTAAGAGGCAATTCGCATTTGAGGATACGGCCGTTGTCCGAGAGATGCTTTATGACGAGCTGCGCAAGCTGTCCGGCTTGACGGAGGAGGAGTTCCGCGTCCTTCCTCGCCTCGCCATGCGCAAGCTGGCGCTTAAGATCGAAGATTGTCATGCTCCAGAGGGGGAAGCTGAAGAAATGAGGCCTAAGCTTGCAGAAGCGCCGGAGACGGCGCGCAAGATGATTGGCTTCCGGCAAAGATACCCTTTCCTGAGCGAACCCGATTGCCCTGACGCGCTTAAGGTGCTCGTGGCGGATATGTTCACGGCGTACGGGAAATATAAGGCCGCCCACACCCGCCTGCAGGAGCTTGGCGATGAGGATTCAGCCGCCGCGGCCGCCGACTGCGAGGCGGTGGTGGAGGAATATTTGAAGAACCGCGAAATTTGGGATGAGCTGGAATTTTACAAGGAGAACGGCGTGATTCTCGGAAAAGCCGCGAAATTCCGTGAGATGGCAGCGGCTGAGGATTTGTTGAAGATGGATGACTTGGATTTGATGAACCAGCTGCGCAGCGCGGCCGTCAACGAATCAAAGCATAAAAAGGCCGCCGGCGTGGCCGCGCAGAAGGGTGAGCCCAGCGAAAAGTCGGAGGCTGCATATCAGAAATGGGCGGCCCGCAAGCAGGCGCTTAAGGCGGAACTGGAACGCAGAAAAAAAAAGTAGCCGAAGGCCTGGTCCGCTCCGAGCAGAGGCGCGCATATTTTTCACGCTTCCTTTCAAGGCCTGGATGCCATCCGTGCGACCTTTCAGAGGCCGGGCATCAATTGGCCGCCATCAGAGCGCAAATAGATGAGCTGAACAAAAAAAATTCAATATATGGAAACGAATAAGGCCATTGCCGAGCTGCTGAAGCTAAAGCCGGATGAAGAAGCTGACGTGCTGAAGCTGGCGGCAGTGGGAATGACGCCGAGAGACATAGCCGCGGCCATCGAGCTGGCTCCCGAGCGCGCGGCCGCTTTCAGCATAGCCGCTTCCATTCCCGGCACACCTATC
>JAMPBQ010000001.1:768448-854280 GCA_023666615.1 Clostridium sp.
TGTCGCCATCGCGACGGGGTCCGCGTGGCTTGCGCTCGGGCTCAACATAGCCTTCGGGCTTGGGCAGGAGCACGCGCCTTGAGAGGCGGAACTTGCCGCTCTTCTTGTCAACCTCGATTAGCTTGACGTCAATTTCGTCGCCTTCCTTCAGACCGGATGCGTCCATGTTTTCAAGACGCTCCCAAGCGATTTCAGAGATATGGAGGAGGCCTTCACGGTGGGGCATGAACTCAACGAAAGCACCGAATTCCATAATAGACTTCACTGTGCCGTGGTAAACTGTGCCTTCTTCGGGCTGGGCCACGATAGCCTTGATCATAGAGAGGGCCTTGTCGATGGACGCCTTGTTTGCGGCAGCCACTTCGATGTGTCCGCCTTCGGGGATTTCGTCGATAGAAACGGTGGCTCCGCTCTCTTCCTGAATGCCTTGGATTACCTTTCCGCCCGGGCCGATTACGGCGCCGATGAGCTCCTTGGGGATGAGCATAGTGACGATGCGGGGCACGTGGGGCTTGTAGTCCTCGCGGGGAGCGGGGATGGTCTGCTCGATGATGTCAAGGATGTGCATGCGTCCTTCGCGGGCCTGCATGAGGGCCTTTTCTAGGATTTCATAGCTGAGGCCGTCGCACTTGATGTCCATCTGAGTGGCGGTGATGCCGTCACGCGTGCCTGTAACCTTGAAGTCCATATCACCGAGGTGGTCCTCGTCGCCGAGGATGTCGCTGAGCACAGCGTACTTGTCGCTATCGGTGTCAGTGATGAGGCCCATTGCGATGCCGCTGACGGGCTTCTTCATCTTGACGCCCGCGTCGAGGAGCGAAAGGGTGCCGGCGCAAACGGTGGCCATAGAAGACGAACCGTTGCTCTCAAGGATGTCGCTGACGATGCGGCAAACATAGGGGAAATCGGCGGGGAACATCTTCTTCAGGGCGCGGTGGGCAAGATTGCCATGGCCAACCTCGCGGCGGCCTACGCCGCGCTGAGCCTTAGCCTCGCCAGTGGAGAAGGGCGGGAAGTTGTAGTGCAGGAGGAAGCGCTCGGTGCCCTGGTTGAGGACGTCGTCAAGAATCTTCTCGTCGAGCTTTGTGCCAAGGGTGACTGTGGCCAGAGCCTGGGTCTCGCCGCGGGTGAAGATGGCCGAACCGTGAGGGCCGGGCAGATAGTCGGTCTCGCACCAGATGGGGCGAATCTCGGTGGTCTTGCGGCCGTCGAGGCGAATGCCCTCGTCGAGGATGCAGCGGCGCACGGCCTCGCGCTCAACGTCGTGGTAGTAGCGCTTCACGAGGGGAGTCTTTTCCTCCTTTTCCTCTTCGGGGAGGGAGTCGATGTACTCCTGGCAGATAGCGTCGAAGCTATCCTGGCGCCAATGCTTGTCGGCGCTGCCGGCCTTAGCGATGGCATATGCCTTGTCGTAGCACTTATCGTGTACGTCCTTGCGGAGGTCTTCGTCGTTAACTTCGTGGCAATATTCGCGCTTAACGGTGGAGCCAACCTCTTCGGCGAGCTCCTTCTGGGCAACGCACATAGTCTTGATGGCGGCGTGCGCGGCCTTGAGAGCCTCAAGGAGGTCGGCCTCGCTGGCCTCGCTAAGCTCGCCTTCCACCATCATGATGTTTTCGTAGGTGGCGCCGACCATCAGCTCCATGTCAGCGCGCTCAAGCTGCTCATAGGTGGGGTCGATGACGAATTGGCCGTCAACGCGGGCCACGCGCACTTCGCCGATAGGGCCGTTGAATGGGATGTCGCTGACAGCGAGGGCCGCAGAGGCGGCTAGGCCAGCCAGGGCGTCGGGGCAATCAACGCCGTCGGCGGAATACATGGTGATGTTAACGAATGTGTCGGCATGATAATTGTCGGGGAAAAGCGGGCGGAGCACGCGATCCACCAGACGAGCCGTCAATATTTCATAGTCGCTGGCTCGGCCCTCTCTTTTGAGGAATCCTCCGGGGAAACGGCCGGCAGCCGAAAATTTCTCTTTGTACTCAACCTGCAAAGGCATAAAATCGACGCCTTCGCCGGCCTCCTTGGCAGATACGACAGTAGCCAGGAGCATAGTGCCGCCCATGCGCACTTCAACCGCTCCATCGGCTTGCTTGGCCAACTTGCCAGTTTCGATAGAAATCTGGCGGCCATCAGGCAGCTCGATGGTTTTTTTGATTACTTTCATTGGAAAAATATAGCTTCTTAATTTAGTTGCTGTGTAAAATCTCGCAAAGTTACGAATTTTCCGCCAATAATCTCCTATTTATTAAGGAAAAATCGCTAAAGGCAAAAAATATCCGGAAAATTAGCATAAAATTCGCGCCCTTTTCAGCGCCACTGCGGGGGAAGCCTGTCGCCGGGGCGCAATTCCACGGGCTCGCTGAAGTAGGCCTTCTTCCCATGAATGTCCGCGACAACCTCGACCCAGACATTGCCCAAAGAATCGCGCCAAAGCCCATGGTACGGGACAATGCGCAGCATAATCTCCGCCCTGGGGCGCGAAGAATAGGCGTCCTTGAGCAAAAGGCTGTCAACGGGAAATGTCTCATCCGCCGCCGGGAGCATAACATATGGCTTGCCAATATGATACTCCTCAACAAATAGCCATCGGGTGTAATCATCGCTGTTGACGGCTGCGCCCCTCGGCCTCATCAAAGAATACCAAGGCACCTTATCCGCGCGCGAATGATCCATAAAGAATGTGCCATTTGGACTATTAAGGTAAAGTTCCCTGGCCAAGCGCGCCTCCTTTCCGAGACGCCACTGCACGCATGTCATAGCCGCCCATGCGCAAACCGCAACCGCGGAAAGGATAATGGCCGCAAGCTTTAGAGCCAGCGACGGCCTTTTGGGCCAAAACAGCCAAACAAGGGCTATGAGGGAGAACGCTTGCGCGAACCAGCCGCTGCGCCCAACAATGCCGCCGACGGCGCTGAAGCACATTGAGGCCACGCCCGCCACAGCAAACACAATCCAGGGCGTATTTGCCACAGCGGCGAGCCTTTTCCTATCGAATGCGGCGCACAAAGCCACGGCGACCAAAAGGAACAAGGCACAGAAATCGCTCTTCAGCAAAATCATCACCGCGGAATCGTCAGGGACACTGTCCATCGCCAGGCGCCTCCAAATGCCCGCCGAGAACAGGCACAGCATGGCGCCGATGAAAAAGGACGCCAAAAAGGCCTTGACTCTCCGCGACATAGCCTTGCGCCTATCCGGCATTAGATAGTATGCGGCAATGCCCGCGCAGAGGGGGACGGACATAGCCTCATGCATCTGTCCGGCAAATAGGGCAAACAGGCACGCCAGCGCCAGCTTTCCTTTGGTTAGGCCTTCTATTTTCCCCGCCTGCCACAGCCAAACAATACACAGGCCAAAGGCTGAGGCCCACACATAATTGAAGGATACGTCGAATAGAGCAGATGAATCCCACCAGGCCATTGTCAACAGCAAAAGCGCTCCAAGCAAAAGCTTGGCATAGGCGCCGCGCCCATAGAGGCACTGGCCTGAAAAGAAGATGAACAATGAGGCCATTATAGCGTTTAGCGCAACCAACAGCCAACGGGGAGAGAAATAGAGGAGGAGCGGGGCAATGTAGTTGGCCGCCCTGCCATTGACAAGCCACCAATGCCTGACCACCCACTGGGGATAGCGCAAAAGGCCGCCGCCGTAATAGTTGAAATATGCGGCATAGGATAGGTCGTCGCCATCAAGCTCAATCGACTCCCCCTGAATCAGGAAGCAGATGAATACAATGACGCATAGGCCAATCCACAGGCAGCTTGGCTTCTTCATAATCTTGGGGTCAATGGGCGGGGGCTGACTTTGGGGCGAAATATTGATTGTAAACCAAGCCTCCGACTATTAGGGAAAGGCCTATGTAGGTGGCGGGCACGATTGTCTCGCCAAGCACCACAGAAATGAAGAAGAGCGATAGGAATGGCGAAAGATAGCACATCTGGTTGATAAGGGCGGGATTGTCGGTGGAGCGAATGGCCAGGCCAAAGCAAATGAAAGGAATGCCCATTTCAAACAGGCCAATGTAGGCGCCGGAGAGCAAGGCCGGGGCGCTGAAGGCGGGAAGCGGGTGGAACGCGGCGCCGATGACCATGTAGGCCATGCCGAAAAGAAAGGTCAGGAACAGGGCGGCGCCCTCGCTTAGGGCATCCTTCAGGCTGTCGTTGACAATCCAGTATGCCGCCCAAAGCAGGGCGCTGAGAGCGGCCAAGCCTACTCCCACAGGGGAAACGGCGCCGCCAATGCCGCTGCCGCCGAGGGAAATCACGGCCACCCCGGCAAGGGATACGCCCATGCCCAGATACTTTGCGGCCGGAATGGGGCGGCGCGTGAATATGGCCAGCATCACTGCCAAAAGGATAGGCCAGCTGTAATTGATGGGCTGGGCCACCTGGGCCGGCAGAAAATCGTAGGCCTTGAACAGCACAAGATAATATGCCACAGGGGCTATCAGCCCCAGGGCGGCGAAACGCAGCCAAACAGCGGGGCGCAAGCCCTTGAGCTCTCCCCAAGAGCGCGTGGCGCACATCCATACCGTGAAAACGGCCAAGGCCGTCGCCGATGCCACGAACACCATCTCAAAGGGGTCCATATGGCTGAGGGCCACCTTAAAGGCGGTGGCGACGGTGCTCCAGCTCAGCACTGCGGCCGCGCCAAGGAGCACCGGACGAGAGAAAGCTTTCATCTGAGGGCCTCGACTTCTTCAGTGGTCAGAGGAATCTTCTTGCCAAGGCGGCGGGCGCCATCGGCAGTGATAAGATAATCCTCCTCATTGCGTATGCCTCCGAAATCGCGCCAATGCTCAAGCTCGGCGTAATTTATGAAATCTGTGTACAGTCCCTGGCCCTTCCAAAGGTCGATAAGCTCGGGGATGAAATAGACGCCGGGCTCGATGGTGAGGACGAAGCCGGGCTCAAGCGGACGGGCCAAACGCAAAGACTTTCGTCCGAACTGCGTACTCTTGGGCTTTCCGTCATAGCCAACGTATACCTCGCCGAGATTCTCCATATCGTGGACGTCAAGGCCCATCATGTGGCCAAGGCCGCAGGGGAAGAACATGGCGTGGGCTCCGGCCTGCACGGCTTCGGCGGGGTCGCCCTTCATGATGCCAAGGTCCTTGAGGCCGGCGCAAATCACCTCAGAGGCGCGCTCGTACACATTAAGGAAAGGCACGCCTGGGCGCAGCATGTCCACAGCCGCGAGATGAGAGGCCACCTGTATGTAGTAGATAGACTTCTGCCGGTCGGTGAACTTTGGCGAGGCGCAGATCGTGGAGGACATATCGCCGGCATATCCCGAAGGACGCTCAGCTCCGGCGTCGATCAGCACCATGTCGCCCTCCTTTATCAAATTGTCGTGGCAATGGTTGTGGAGGGTCTGGCCGTTGATTGTGCAGATAGTGGGGAAAGACAGGGCGCAATTGTTTCGGGCGGCCACGTACTCAATCACGGCGGCGACTTCGTATTCATGCATGCCGGGGCGGATGCACTTTGTGGCCTCAATATGCATGTCGGCTGTGACGAGGCAAGCCTTCTCAATCTCGGCGATTTCCTCGGGCCTCTTGTGATTGCGCATATCCACCACGGCGCGGATGAATGGCACAGAGGGCTTCTCTTCTCCGGGCTTAACGCCAAGGAGATTCCACAGCTTAATGGAGTGCTCAGGGCGGTAGACGGGAAGATACTGCGGCGCAGCCTTTGCGGAGGCCTTCTCAAGCCATCCGCGCAAATCGGCGTAGGGGAGGACGCTGTCGACACCCACGCTGTGGGCCTTTTCGTGGAGGGTGGGCTGCGTGCCCATCCATACGATGTCGTCAATGGTGAGCTCGTCGCCGAAAATTATTTCGCGGTCGTTGTCGATGTCAATCACGGCGACCAGGCCGGCGAAGGGGAGGCCGAAATAATACAGGAAAGTTGAATCCTGGCGGAAATTATATGTGTTGTCGAGGTAATTGCAGCCCACTTCATCGTTGCCGAGGAAGAGAAGGACGCCGGAGCCGAGGCGCTTTTTGAGTTCGCGCCTGCGCTCTATGTAGATGTCTTTTTCGAACATGGCAGGTTTATCGTTAAATGTTTGTGAATTTTATCGGCAAAAATAATCAATAAATCTGTCAATGACAAATTTCGGATTCAAGAGTGGCAAAATTTGGACAAAAGGCGACTGATTCAAGTATTTTCGCTAAATTTGCCCAATTGAAACCAAGCAATCAATCGAAAACCGAAAAAACATGGAAAAAATCATAGATATGGCGAAACGCCCGAGCGTGTGGGGATTCTTCTTGTCGATGGCCGTGCTGGCCGCGATATCCTTGGCGTTCTTCTACCCAGACAATTTTGAGGGCAACAGCCTTAACCAGGCGGATATGATGCAGGGCGAGGCCAATGGGCAAGAAGGCGCGGAGTTTGAAGCGCTGACCGGGGAGAAGGCCCTGTGGACCAACTCTCTGTTTTCGGGGATGCCCACATTCCAAATATCGCCGTCGTATCCTTCTAACTCGCTATTCAGCTGGATAGACAGGGTGATGGGGCTATGGCTGCCGGCGCCGTCGAACCTTCTGTTTATGATGATGTTCGGATTCTTGATAATGATGCGCTGCATGAAGCAGCGGTGGTGGATAGGGCTGATTGGCGCCGTGGCATGGGGCTTCTCCTCGTACTACATCATCATCATCGGGGCCGGGCATATCTGGAAATTCGTCACCCTCACCTACATTCCGCCCACGATAGGCGGATTATGGCTTTGCTACCGCGGAAGATACATCGCCGGGGCTGCGCTGACGGGGCTATTCGCCATGATGCAGCTCAACGCCAACCATCCTCAGATGTCATATTATTTCGCTTTTGTAATGGCCGGGCTGGCGATAGCCTTCTTGGCGGAGGCCATCAAGGAAAAGAAGCTTAGGCAATGGGGGCTCGGCACCTGCGCCCTTTTGGCAGGCGGCTTTCTAGCCATTGGCGCCAACTCACCGAGCATCTTCACCACCTATGAATACGCCAAGGAGACCAAGCGCGCGCAGTCGGAGCTTACTCCCCTCCCCTCTTCGGAGGCCGGGGCGGAGGCGACTGAACGCCCCACGGGGGGCATGCCGAAGGCCGACATTGTGAATTGGAGCTATGGGAAGGCCGAGACATTCTCGCTGCTGATTCCCAACATAAAGGGCGGTGCGTCGGCCAAGCCTGTGGGCGGACAGATGGCCGCCACGCAAATGTCGACTCTGCCAGGGGCGCAATCCGCAGCCACCTACGACGCGAATATGCTGTTGCCATATTTCCAGCAATATTTCAATGAGGGAGAAGGCACAAACGGGCCGGTGTATGTCGGGGCAATCATATGCGCACTGTTCCTTGTGGGCTGCGTGATAGTGAAGGGGCCAGTGAAGTGGGCCCTGGTGGCGCTTACCTTGATTTCGATTGTGCTGGCTTGGGGCCGCAATTGCGAAGGCATCACCGACTTTATGATTTACCACTTCCCAATGTACAATAAATTCCGAGCGGTGGAGAGCATCCTGGTGATAGCCGAGTTCACGATGCCGCTTTTGGCCATGCTGGCGCTGGGGCGCATAATGGACTTGGGGGCAGAAAAGGCCAAGGGCAAAAAGCCGGAAGGAGTTAAGGCGCTGTATTTCGGATTTGGCGTGCCGGCATTCTTCTGCGTTTTGGCATGGCTGGCGCCGGGGGCTTACCAGCACAACGACAATGCGGATTTGAGGCAATTCGCGGGGCAGGAGATTGACTATCTCACTATGCGCGATGCATATACGATGTCGATGATTTATGAGCAGCTGGGCGACCAAACGCCCGTGCGCGAGACGTTCGCGGCAATCACCGCTCTGCGCCGCGGCATGGTGAGGGACGATGCGCTGCGGTCGCTGTTGTTCCTCGCACTCGGCTTCGGGATCCTGTGGCTGTACCTGCAGGGAAAGGCCAAGACGGCCGTGGCGGGATGCGGCATCGGAGCGCTGGTGCTCTTTGACCTATACGGCGTGGACAAGCGATATCTGTCGCATGAAAGCTTTGCGCCTGCCCTGGCGCTTGGGCAGGGAGCAAACCATGCGCCGGACGCCGTGGACCAAGCGATACTTCAGGACAAGGATTTGAGCTACAGAGTGATGGACATTCCGGGGTTTGACCTTCCCGACCGCTCGTACCACCACAAGATGATTGGCGGATACCACGCCGCAAAGCTCAATAGATATGAGGATTTGATTCGCCGCCGCATGCAGGCCGCAAGACAATATGGCTACATGCCCGAGCTGCGCGACGACAGCATAGCCGGGCTATATCCCGACGATCAAAAAGAGGCGGTGGAGAACATGCGCGCTGACTATCGCGTGCTCGACATGCTCAATGCGCGCTACATAATCACGGGCGACAAGGATCATCCGGCCGTGGTGAACACTTCGGCTCTGGGCAATGCGTGGCTGGTGTCGGACATTGAATATGTGGGAAGCGCCGATGATGAGATGAACGCTCTGGCCGTGATTTCGCCCGCCACGGAAGCCGTGGCGGATGAGAGATTCCGCGCCATGCTTGGCGAGCCGGCCAAGCCATCGGAGGGGGATTGCGTCAAGCTCGTCAATTACACTCCGAATACGCTCACCTATGAGACTTCAACAGCGAATGACGGCTGCGTGGCCGTTTTCTCCGAGATATTCTTCCCGTGGGGATGGAACGCCACTATTGACGGGGAGAAGGCTGAGATTGGGCGCGTGGACTATGTGCTCAGGGCCATGCGCTTGCCGGCCGGGAAGCATACTGTAGTGATGGACTTCAGTCCGCGCATTCTCAAGGTGACAAGCTCGATTGCCTATGCCAGCGCGATATTGATATATCTGCTGCTGATTCTTTCACTGGGAGTGGCGGCAAAGTGGATAGCTCGCAAAGATGATGTGGCTTAAGCGATACAGGCACAGCCGCGGCTTTGGCGTGCATTCCCCATTCGCATACAGGCTGATAACGGAGTGCCTGCGCGAGAGGCTGCCTTACTATGCCTATGCCGAATTCACCGGACTGGAGCAATGCCTGGCCTTCAGGCTTGCGGTGTTTTTCCAGCCGCAAAAGATAAGGGGCATGGGCAAGGATGCGGATAGGCTTGTAAAGGCGGCCAAAAAGGGCTGTTCATGGGCCATTCCGGCAGATGCGGCCGCCGTGGCGGCCTTTGAGGGGGCATGCGAGGAATTGCTGATAATAGGACCTAGCGCCACGCTCGATCCGGGGTGGACGCCGCCCATGTCATCGGCGGTGCTTGCGGTGGCAAATCCCGGCGCGGTGGAGGCTATGCGCAAAAGCATGGCAGCCCTTGGCTTTGGCATGTCCTTCATAGACGGACCCAGCGCCCTGTTCGCCACTTTTCCCGCGCTTCCGCGACAGAGCTTCTTCCCGCGCCTGGCGTAGGCCACCATGCAAATTTGCCGGCTGATCATATTGTCTGAACACAATAGAGCGGAATGTTTGTTAGCCATTCCTCTTTCCTGTATGGCGACATGGATACACGATATGCGACCTCGGATTTGTTTTCATCCACGAATTTGCGCAAGCTCTTGGCCTTTAGGTTTTCCTCCGCCTTAACTTCAATCGGAACCACTTTTCCGTCAGCCTCAACAATAAAGTCTATTTCTTGCTGAGAATTGGCTTTGGAAAAATAATACGGAGTGTACTTAAGCAATATCTGCTGAAGAACATATTGCTCAGTCAACGCCCCCTTGAATTCTGTGAATATCTTGTTACCATTGACAATCGTTTCGGAATCAAGGGAGGACATTGCTCCGAGCAATCCAATGTCAACGACAAACAGTTTGAAAGCGTTCTTGTCTTCGTAACTTTTCAATGGAATGCGTGGCGCGGCCACATTTGAAACTTTATGAATCAGCCCGCCGTCAATCAGCCATTGCAAAGCGATCTCATACTCCCTTGCCCTAGCGCCCTGCTTCACAAGGCCATATATGAACTTTCGGTTTTCTTTGCTGAGCTGAGAGGGTATTGAATCCCAAAGCATTCTAATGCGCGGAACTATTTCATTGGGAGCATGCTTAGAGAAATCTCTGTCGTACCCCTGCAATATTTCATTTTGGATTGCGCGCGCTTCCTGCCAGTCGCCATTCTCGCTGAATGAAAGCACCGCTTCGGGCATGCCTCCCACAAAATAGTATTTCTTAAGCAAATCCTGAAGCTTGGGCGCGAAAAGGCTGATGCTGTCCCAGTCTTGTTTTTGGATAAAATCCGCCAAAGCCCCTTCATTCATCGCCATTAAAAATTCCAGGAAACTCATCGGATATAGCGTCATAAGCTGCACTTTCCCCACAGGGAAGGATTGCCGCTTGTGCAATTCAATGCCCAATAGCGAACCCGCTGCAATCACGTGATATTCTGGAGCGTTTTCGTGGAAATACTTTAGGGATGCCAGCCCATTTTGCGCCTCTTGTATCTCATCAAAGAATATAAGGGTATCATGTGGGCTGCAAGCCTCATGGGTGGCGGCGCTGACTGCCTCCATTATTCTATTCACGTCGTAGTCAGTGGCAAACAACGATCGCAAATATGCCTGTTCTTCAAAATTAATGTACGCAAGATTCTTGTAATTATCTTTTGCGAATTCTTTTACCAACCATGTTTTGCCAACCTGTCGAGCCCCCTCTATTATCAAGGGCTTGCGCCTATGAGACTCCTTCCATTTAATCAGCTCTTTAACAGCGGTTCTATACATATTTATTCTTGAATTAATGAATCATTAGACATCCGCAAAGTTAATGAAAAATGGAGTAGGAACAAAGCCACATTCACATTTTAAGCACGAAAAGTGTGTTAATAATCACATTTTTCGTACGAAAAATGTGCATGGAATCACATTTTCTGGGCGAATGTTGCGGATGGGGCCACTTTTCCGGGGGAAAGGCGGGGTGGAGCGTGTGGTAATTTCAGAAGATTTTGCCCCAGCTGCTGCGGTCGAGGTTGCGATAGCTGGCGGCTTCGCGCACGTGCTGCGGCTTTACGTCGGGGCTTCCTTCGAGGTCGGCGATTGTGCGGGATACTTTCAGAATGCGGTCGTAGGCGCGGGCGCTCATGTCATGCTTCACCATCAGCTTTTCGAGTATTTGTCGGCTCTCATCATTGAGGGCCACCCACTTCCGCAGCAATTTGCTGCCCATTTGGGCATTGCAATGGACGCCGGGCTCATCGCGGAATCGGTTTTCTTGAATGGCGCGGGCCCTTACAACCCTTTCCCTTATGGCATGGCTGGGCTCGCCTTCCCCCCTCTGGGCCAGCTTTTCAAACGGCACCGGCATGATCTCGCACTGGATGTCGATGCGGTCAAGCAGCGGCCCCGAGATGCGGTTCAGGTATTTCGCCACTGCGCCGGGGGTGCATGTGCATGTCTTTGTGGGGTGATTGTAGTAGCCGCAAGGGCATGGATTCATCGAGGCCACGAGCATGAAGCCGGCTGGATAGTCGACGCTGTATTTGGCGCGCGATATTGTGATGGAGCGGTCCTCCAGGGGCTGGCGCAGCACTTCAAGGACTCCGCGGGAAAATTCGGGAAATTCGTCAAGGAAGAGTATGCCATTGTGGGCGAGGGAAATCTCGCCGGGCTTTGGGTTGTTGCCTCCACCCACGAGGGCCACGGGGGAAATGGTGTGGTGAGGGGCGCGAAAAGGACGGGCGGCCATCAAGGACGAGCCACGCCTCAAGGCGCCGGCCACTGAGTGGATTTTTGTTGTCTCCAAAGCCTCGCGCAGTGTCAGAGGGGGCATAATTGAAGGCAGGCGCTTGGCCATCATTGACTTGCCTGAGCCGGGAGGCCCAACGAGGAGAATGTTGTGCCCACCGGCGCAAGCCACTTCAAAGGCGCGCTTTACGTTCTCCTGCCCGCAAACGTCGCTGAAATCTTCATCAAACAGGACACTCGCTTTCGCAAACTCTTCCCTGGTGTTTACGATCGTAGGCTCCAACGGGGCGTTTCCGGTAAGGAACTCCACCACTTGGCGCAGGTTTTCGGCTCCGTAAACCTCAAGATTGTTGACCGTGGCCGCCTCCACGGCATTCCCTTTTGGCAAAATCATCCCCTTGAATCCCATTTCCCTGGCCTTGATGGCCATAGGGAGGACACCGCGCACCGGGAGGAGGGTGCCGTCAAGAGAGAGCTCGCCCATCATCATGTATGTGCCTTGCGCCGGCACCGGCCGCAGAAGCTCGGCGGCGGCCAAAATGCCAATGGCTATTGGCAAATCGTAGGCGGCGCCCTCCTTGCGCACATCTGCCGGAGCGAGGTTGACGATGGTGGCTCGATGCGGGAATATGTAGCCACTTTGCTTAATTGCGGACCGCACACGGTCGAGGCTCTCCTTAACGGCCGTGTCGGGCAGGCCAACCATAGTGAATGACGCGCCGATTTCCACCGACACTTCAATTGTTATGATGATAGCGTCGATGCCTTGTACGGCCGCGCCTTCGATCTTTACGAGCATAATATGCAAGGATTAGAGGGTAAGGGGGAGGCCTGCATGGGATGATATGCAGGCTTCATCCACAAAATTAGGCAAAATACGGCAAGTAAACAAAGAAAAGCGAGAAAAAATTTGGATAATTCGCCATTAGTAGCTAACTTTGCACTCGCAATGGCGGGATAGCTCAGTCGGTTAGAGCGTCGGATTCATAACCCGGAGGTCCTGAGTTCAATTCTCAGTCCCGCTACTTGGAGAGCCTTTTTGGAGGTTCTCCTTTTTTTATTTTTGGGTATTGGCAAATTAGATTATTGGGGATTATGGGAAGATTTGAGGCCTGGATTTGGGCAAAAAAATGGCCGCCCGGGAATGGGCGGCCTTACTATGGCTATATGAGAATTTATTAGAATCGGTAAGCGATGCCAATTGAGATGGGAAGCTTCTGC
This sequence comes from Clostridium sp., assembly GCA_023666615.1. Lineage (GTDB taxonomy): Bacteria > Bacteroidota > Bacteroidia > Bacteroidales > Muribaculaceae > CAG-873. The sequence goes on from JAMPBQ010000001.1 coordinate 781,331, forward strand.
CAATCTTCTACATACTGGTATTTAACTTCGAAGCTGCCAACGAGGTTGCTAGTAAGTTCATATTCGAAGCCAATGCCTGCGTTGAAGAGGAATCGTCCTTCGGAATTGCTGTTTTCGAATATTTCACCTCCCATATTGATTGATGCCTTATGGTTGATGCTGGCGTAGCCGATGCCGACAACAGGATACATGTTGAAGCGGGGAGCTACGTTGAAGAGGTACTGCGCGTTAGCGATTATGTCGAACTGGCTCAGCCCCTTGTTTTTTGTCAGGTAGTCGATGTCGCCTTCAAGACGGATGTTGTTGGTGAGGGTGTACTGGAATTTGCCCCCGAATCCGAAGTTTGTGGCCTTGTATCCGCTTTCTAGCGAAGGAACAGCCATAAGGTTGATGCCAGCGGCCATTTGGCCTCTTTGAGCGTAAGCGCCGATCGCCAGCACTGCGACGAAGAGCAGGGTAAAGATTTTCTTCATTTTGCTTTGATTTTTTTGTTTGAATTTTCTGAAACGTTTTGGCGGGCATCGTCTGTGAGATGCGTCGCACAAGAGAGTAACAATGAATCGTTGCAAAATGTTCTTTATGCCTGCAGCTTTTCTTGTGTAGGATCCTATGAGGCACGGCTTCGCCGTGCTCTTCATGCATATATTTGTGACCGCGGGTGCCAAAGGCACCCGCGGTTAACCATAGAATCACGGCTTCGCCGTGGGGTTAATTTTGGTATGCATGACGAGGCTTCGCCGCGGGGTTAGAAGAGGGTGGCTTGGGGGTCGCGGGGGAGGTTGAGGTGGGTGTATGCGAGAGAGGTGACTTCGCGGCCGCGTGGGGTGCGCTTGATAAAGCCTTCCTTTATCAGGTATGGCTCATAGACTTCCTCAATCGTGCCGGTGTCTTCGCCGAGGGCCGTGGCGATTGTGGATAGGCCCACGGGTCCGCCGCCAAATTTATTTATTATTGTGGTAAGAATTTTATTGTCTATCTCATCGAGGCCGTACCTGTCGATGTTTAGCGCCTCAAGGGCGTACTTTGCTATGCGGGGCTCAATCACGCCCGTGCCCTTCACTTGAGCGAAGTCGCGCACGCGGCGCAGCAGGGCGTTGGCGATGCGCGGCGTTCCGCGTGAACGCAGGGCTATTTCCATCGCAGCCTCATCCGTGCATTTTACTTTCAGCAGGCCGGCTGAACGAAGGATGATGCGCTGAATCACTTTATGGTCGTAATACTCCAAATGGCAATTGATGCCAAAGCGGGCGCGCAAGGGAGACGTAAGCAAACCGCTGCGCGTAGTGGCGCCGACGAGAGTGAATGGGCTAAGGCTGAGCTGCACCGACCGCGCGCCCGGGCCCTTGTCAATCATAATGTCGATGCGAAAATCCTCCATAGCCGAATAAAGGTACTCCTCCACTATGGGGCTGAGCCGGTGGATTTCATCGATAAACAGCACGTCGTTCTCCTCAAGCGATGTGAGGATTCCCGCCAGATCGCCGGGCTTGTCGAGGACGGGGCCGGAAGTAATCTTCATGCCCACGCCCAGCTCCTTGGCAATAATGCCGGAAAGCGTGGTCTTTCCAAGGCCGGGCGGGCCAAAAAGCAGGGTGTGGTCAAGCGGCTCGTGACGACGGCGCGCGGCCTCCACAAACACTTTCAGGTTCGCCACAATCTTTTCTTGCCCGTTGAAAGCGCCGAAGGCCTCGGGGCGCAGGGCTTTTTCGTAGTCCTTCTCTCGGTCGGAGGCGCTGTTGCGTATGTCAAATTCTTCGCTCATCGCGTTGTGATAATGTCTTGGTGCTTAAAGTTTGCCGGCTATCTTGTCGTAAATCACCTCTGGGCGAATGCCGGTGAGGCAAAGCCAATCTCCGCGGAAGCACTTTTTGTTGCCGAACACCGAGCAGGGGCGGCAAGGCAGGGGCAGCTGCACCATGTCGCTTTCGCTCTGTCGCCAACCTTTGAAGCCGCAATAGAAATGTGTGGCGCCCCATATGCTGATAGTGGGCGTGCGGGTGAGGGCGGCGAGGTGCATGTTGGCGCTGTCCATCGTCACCATAGCGTCGATGTGGCTCAAGAGCGCCAGCTCAGCCTTGAATCCAAACCGCTTGTCGGCCAAAGAGGCAACGCATGGATACTTCTTCTCCCATTCCTCGGCTACGGCTCTTTCCTTCTCGCCGGCGCCAAAGATGAAGATGCGGCAATCGCCGCGGGCGGCCACCATGCCCACCACCTTATCCATCATATCAGCAGGATAGATCTTTCCTTGATGTGCCGCAAAGGGAGCTATGCCCACCCACTTTTCTCCTTCCGGCTTTGGTCCTGAAATCTTGGCGAAATCAGCTACGGGGGCCTTGCCATTGCCGTAAAGGCCATTGAATTTCAAGTCAATGGGATATCCAACGTTGTAGAATGCCTCGCGATAGCGGGCTCGCGATGTGGTGAGTGGGAGCATCACCTTGCCATGCCGCCGCGTCAGGGCGCGCTTGTTGCTGCGTCCTTTGTTGAGGGTCTCCACCTTCATGCCACGCAGGCGGGCAAAAATCCTCATCAGCTTCGTGCGCAGCACATCGTGCAGGTCAATCAGCGTGTTTGGGCTGTATTTTTCACACAGGTCAGCTATGAGCCTGCGCATGCCTCCGATGCCGACATAGTCGTCCTTTATGTCCACGCCCACGACTTCGAGATTTGCCGGGGCGTTGACAAACATTTCCCGCGTATTCTTTTTCGTGACCATCACGAAGCGGGTGGAGGGGTAGCATTCGCATGCGCTGTAAAGCACGGGTATGGTCATAGCCACGTCGCCCAGCGCTGAAAACCTCACCACCAGGACTGTAGCGTCCCACGCCTTTGGCTCGACGCTACTTTGCGCCATAGAGCACGGGGTTGGTGTCGGGGTCGTTGTACATCTTCATCTGCCTGTACACCTTCATGTACTTTCGTCCGGACTGAATGTCATCAAGAAGCCGGTCAATGGCGGAAATCAAGTCCTCCTTCTGCTCAAGGAGGACGCTTAGCTTAGCCTGGCACTTCGCCTTATGGTCGGCGCTGGCGTCGGGGCGAGCCACTTCAGCCTGCATATGGTATATCTTCAGAGCCAAGATAGAGAGGCGGTCCAGCGCCCAGGCCGGGCTTTCGGTGTTGATAGTGGCATCGGGCAATGGAGCTACATCAGCGTATTTGCGGCGGAAATATGTGTCAAGCTCCTCCACCATATCGGTGCGCTCCTGGTTTGAGTGGTCGATGCGGCGCTTAAGGCCAAGAGCCTGCACGGGATCAATGTGCGGGTCGCGGATTATGTCCTCAAGATGCCACTGCACCGCGTCAATCCAGTTTTTGGCGTAAAGGGTATATTCGATCAACGCCGGATCATATGGGTTGTTGATTGGCGCATCGACATGGTCAGTCTTATGATAGTCGGCCGTGGCGCGCTCGAACACGCGGAAGGCATTTTTTGCGAACTCGTTCATATTTAGGTTCTTATTAAATTACTTATTTTTTGTTGACAATTTATCTATCATTTCGGCTATATATGGGGTTGGCTTCACCCTATAGGCATGCCGGAAATAGTCCAGCGCCTCGCCTGTCCTTCCGTCCAAATCCTCCAAATTGGCCATGCACAGGAGAGCATTGAAGTTGTCAGGCTCAATATCAAGGGCTTTTAGCCATACATCACGGGCGAGGCCGGCCTCGCCCATAAGCATATATCCATCAGCCAAGGTGAGCATAAATCCTATATTGCGCGGGGCTCCCGAAAGCATTTTCCGGGCGTACTCGGCCATTTTTGGCCCATCCTGCCTAAAGGCGTAGTACCTCAGCAAATATGCGTCGAGCGGCCTTTTCATCCATTTGTTTTCACTGGCGGCCTGAAGCATGAATTGCTCATACATGGCGCCGCGCCCAACCGCATAGGCCTGCCGCTGCACGCCTGTAAGCACCGAATCCAGCGGCACGCCGTAGCGCATGGCTTTGTCGAGAAGCTCCATCGGCCTTATTGTGTCGCCAAGCATCTCGTATGCCACTATTCCGCGGGCGTATGGCTCGGCCAAAGCCGGCCTCTCCCAAATCATAAGATTGCACATGGCCGCGGCGCTCCCCCACTCCTTGTATTGGAAAAACCGGTCGGCCTTCACCTTGGCATTGTCATATTTTGATTGGGCCGCAAGCCCTTGAGCGCATGCGAATGTCAGAATCAAAATGAATATGTAGCGTAGCCGAGCCATAGAGGTATGTTGCGTTTGTCGCAATCGCAAAGATAATAATTAATTTTGAATTTTGAATTTATTATCCCTAAATATCAACAATCCGGCATCCATTTTGGATTTAAGATTTTGCTAATGCCGGAAAAATCAGGCATCGAGAAACGGCTTCAACAAAGCGTTGAGCTGGTCGGCCTCCACCAAAAAGCCGTCGTGGCCGAAGGGAGAATCTATTTGGGCGTACTCTGCGTTTGGAATCATTGAGGCAAGAGCGCGCATTTCCTCGGGAGTAAAAATTATGTCGGTGGTGAGGCCAACTACCAAGGCAGGGCACGATATGACCTTAAGCGCCTTTTGGATGCCACCGCGGCCGCGGCCAACATTATGGGTGTCAAACGATTGAAGGATGGCCATATAGCTGTAGGCGTCGAATCTGCGCACAAGCTTTTCGCCCTGATGCCTCTGATAAGTGCATGCCCTGTGGTCGGGATTAAGGTAGCATTCGGCGTCGAGGTCTTGCTGAGTGAGGTTATATCCCTTTCCTCCGCGGTAGGTAAGGAGGCCCAAAGCCCTTGCCGCCGCTAGGCCTCTTGCTCCGCCGTCAGCCCTGTCCTCGGCATATGTGGGATCGCTCAGTATGGCCATGCGCTGAGTCTCGTCAATAGCGATAGTCCAGGGCGAAGCGTACGCGTCGGTGGCAATCAGCGCCAGCCTCTCAATTCGCCAAGGCTGCATCACCGCCCACTCAACGGCCTGGAATCCTCCCACAGAGCTGCCGACAAGGCCGTGAATCTTTCCGATGCCCAAGGCGTCGGCCAGGAGGATATGCGCCCTCACGATATCGCGCATCGTATACTTGGGAAATTGCCTGAAATAAGGCTTGCCCGTGGCGGGGTTCTCGCTCATCGGCCCTGTCGTGCCATAGCACGAGCCGATGATGTTGGCGCATACAATGAAATATTTTGCGGGGTCAAGAAACCTCCCCTCCTCCACTGTACCGGGCCACCAGTCCGCAACATCGCTGCTGGCGGTAAGCGCGTGGCATACCCATACCACATTGTCTTTTTCAGGGCTCAGCTTTCCGTAGGTGTGATAGGCAATGCGCAGCTCAGACAGCGAGCCGCCCATCTCCAGCTCAAAAGACGCGGGGTACACGTAGGTCTCCATCAGCGAAGCATAGCTGAAACCCTAGCCAAGGCATCAACAAAGGCATCGGCCTCGGATAGGGTATTGTAAACGGCGAAAGAGGCGCGCACGCATCCCTCGATGCCAAGGACCTGCATCAGCGGCTGGGCGCAGTGGTGGCCTGTGCGCACGGCCACTCCGAGCTTGTCGAGCAACAGCCCTACGTCATAGTGGTGCTCGCCCTCTATGTTGAATGAAATGACGGGGGATTTTCCCGGCGCGCGGCCGTATATCGCCAGCCCGGGTATTTCTTCCAGCATTCGCTTTTGCGCATGCATCATAAGCTCAGCTTCATGCCGCTCTATATTCTCAAGTCCTATTGATTGGATGTACTCAAGAGCCTTGCGCATGGCGGCTATTCCCACAAAGTCGGGCGTGCCGGCCTCAAACTTGAACGGCAGCTCGGCGAAAGTGGTGCCTTCAAACGATACGTGCGCAATCATTTCTCCTCCGCCTTGGTAGGGAGGCATCTTCTCCAGCCATTCCTTTTTGCCGAAAAGGACGCCAACTCCCGTAGGCCCATACATCTTATGGGCGGAAAAGGCATAGAAATCCGCGTCGAGATCCTGAACATCTATGCGCAAGTGGGGCGACGCCTGGGCGCCATCCACCAGCGCGGGCACTCCATGCCTGTGCGCCACGGCGATCATCTCCTTTGCGGGATTCACCGTGCCGAGGACATTTGAGACATGACAAAAGGCCACAAGCCGCGTACGCTCATTGAAAAGGGATTCATAGACATCAAGGTCAAGCTCCCCGACCTCATTTATAGGCACTACGCGCAAGGCCACCTTCTTCCTCATGCCCAGAAGCTGCCACGGCACAATGTTGGAATGGTGCTCCATCACGGTGACGATTATCTCGTCGCCATCATCAAGTAGCTGCCCATAAGATGAGGCCACAAGATTTATGGCCTCGGTGGTGCCGCGCGTGAAGATCACTTCCTCGGCCGAAGGGGCGTTTATGTATTCCGCCACAGCCCTGCGCGCGGCCTCCTGCGCGTCTGTAGCCTCTTGCGAGAGCGTATGCACGCCGCGGTGCACATTTGCCTTAGAGACGGTGTACATGCGCGCGATTTCATCCACCACTAGCGATGGGGTCTGCGAAGTGGCCGTATTGTCAAGGTAAATCAGCTTGCGGCCGTTGACGCTGCGGTCGAGTATAGGGAAGTCTTGCCTGATTTTTTCTATGTCCATAGCTATGCACGCTTATAAGGCTTATGGGCCTTATAAGATTTATATATCTTTTTGTTTATCGTCCTGGCACGCCGAGCAAAGGTCATGGCTGCCGGCCAAGCGGCTCTCCACAAGCTGGCGCAAGCGGCTTTGCAAAGCAGGAATTGGAATAGAGTCGATTACGTCGGCCATAAACGCCTGCATAAGCATCATCTTGGCCTGCGGCTCGGGTATGCCACGCGTGCGCATGTAAAATAGGGCATTGGCGTCGAGCTGGCCCACTGTGGCGCCGTGGCTGCATTTCACCTCGTCGCAATATATCTCCAGCTGCGGCCTGGTGTGCATCCTCGCCTCCTTGCTGGCCAAGACATTGCGGTTGTTCTGATAGGCATTGGTGAACTTGGCCTCCTCATCCACCACTATAGAGCCATAGAATGACCCCTTTGAGCTGTCGTCGAGAATGTACTTGTACATCTGGTTGCTTTCGCCCTTGGGGGAATGGTGGCGCACGGTTGTGCGGCTGTCCACGGTCTGCGCCCCGGAGGCGATGGCAATGCCACCAAGACGGCATCGGGCATGGTTGCCCGGCATATCTATGTCGTATTCATTGCGCGTATGTCCGCACATCAGCGTCACGCCGTCAGCCACGAGCTCGGCGCCATCGTCGAGCGTGGCGAACGTTTTGCACAGTCGTCCGGTAGAAACACTTGATTCCTCCAACTCGCACAAATCCAGCCTTGCGCCTTTGCCAAGGAAAATTTCCGTCACTTGGCAGTTGAGCGATGAAGCCGCGCCCGCCGCCGTATGGTCGCAGCACAGCACCGACGCCTTCGCTCCCTCCTCCAGGCATATCAGCAAGCGGCGAGGGGCAAGCATTGGGGTTGAGGCATTGAGCAGGCTTACGATTTGCAACGGCTTTTCCAATGCCACGCCGCGGGCAATGCGGATAAATACTCCATCCTGGGCGAACAATGTGTTGAGAGCCACCACCGGGTCGTCGAAATGACGGCCGGCAAGGGCGTTGTAGCTTTTGTCCACCAATTCGGGATTCTCTCGCGCGGCCGCGGCAAGCGAAGTCACGGTTACGCCTTCGGGCAGATTGCGCAGCAAGCTCTGAGTGGGGCGGAAAGCGTCGTTAACCACAAAGGCCAAAAGCGTAGAGATATTGGGCAGGCCGCATTTGAAGGCCTCCGCCGCGTCTGCGGAGAAGGGCACGCGATTGATGTTGACGCCAAAGTCGGGCGCAAGCATGTCGGGGAGAGAGGTCACATCGTAGCTCTCAGCCCCAAGCTTTGGAAGCTCAAGGCCCATAAGAGCCTTGAACGCCACGGGCCGAGGCCTATTCAGGACCTCTGGGGCGTTGTCGTCCACCGCCCGGGCGTTGTCGCGATATAACGAAATGTATTGCTGAAGCGCATCCATAGCAGTCCTCCTATTGGTTTTGCTCCTTAATCCAGTCATAGCCCTTCTCTTCAAGCTCGAGGGCAAGCTCGGGGCCGCCGCTATGCACGATGCGGCCTTTGTAGAGGATATGCACGAAATCGGGCTTGATGTAGTCAAGCAGGCGCTGATAGTGGGTGATTACGATGGTGGCGTTCTTATCTGTCTTCAGCTTGTTCACGCCGCCGGCCACGATGCGCAGGGCGTCGATGTCGAGGCCGGAATCCGTCTCATCAAGTATGGAGAGCTTAGGCTCAAGCACGGCCATTTGGAATATTTCATTCCTCTTCTTCTCGCCGCCGGAAAAGCCTTCGTTCACCGAGCGCGAGGCCAGTTTATTGTCAAGCTCAACTATGGCGCGCTTTTGCCTCATCATTTTAAGGAACTCACTGGCTGACAGTGGCTCTTCATTAAGATATTTGCGCTTGGCATTGACGGCGGCGCGCATGAAATTCACCATTGACACGCCGGGAATCTCCACGGGATATTGGAATGAAAGGAAAAGCCCCTCGTGCGAGCGGTCTTCAGGAGCCAGGCCCAAAAGCTCAACGCCTCCAAGCTTGGCCTCTCCCCCGTAAACAGTGAATCGGGGGTCGCCGGCAAGGACGCCGGCGAATGTGCTCTTTCCCGAGCCATTCGGGCCCATTATCGCATGCACCTCGCCGGGCTTTACCGTAAGGTTGATGCCTTTTAATATCTCTTTTTCGCCTATGCCCGCGCGGAGTTCGCGCACTTCAAGCAAATTATCGTTATCCATAAAAAACTAACAGCTAAAATCTAAAGACAAAAAACTCTACTTATCCCACTCCGCCCTCAATCGTAATGGACAACAGGCGCTGGGCCTCTACGGCAAACTCCATCGGCAGCTTGTTCATCACCTCCTTGGCGTAGCCGTTCACGATAAGGCCAATGGCCTCCTCGGTGGAGATGCCGCGTTGGTTGCAATAGAAGATTTGGTCCTCGGAGATTTTCGACGTAGTGGCCTCGTGCTCCACAATGGCTGTGTCGTTGAGGACATCAATATAGGGGAATGTATGTGCGCCGCAGGTCTGGCTCAAGAGCAGGGAATCGCATTGCGTGTAATTTCTCGCCCCCTCGGCGCCCGGCGCCACCTTCACCAATCCACGGTAAGAATTCTGGCTGTGGCCCGCGGATATGCCCTTTGAAACAATTGTGGAGCGGGTGTTGCGGCCAATGTGTATCATCTTCGTGCCGGTGTCAGCCTGCTGGCGGTTGTTGGTGACGGCCACAGAATAGAATTCGCCCACTGAGTTGTCTCCCTTCAGTATGCATCCGGGATATTTCCATGTGATGGCTGAGCCGGTCTCCACCTGGGTCCATGAAATCTTTGAGGATTCTCCCCTGCAAAGGCCGCGCTTGGTGACGAAATTGTAGACGCCGCCTCGGCCTTCCTTGTCGCCGGCATACCAATTCTGCACGGTGGAATACTTCACCTCAGCCCTGTCCTCGACAATAATCTCAACGATGGCCGCGTGCAGCTGGTTTTCGTCGCGCATCGGGGCGGTGCAGCCTTCAAGATAAGAAACATAGGAATCGTCGTCGGCCACGATTAGAGTGCGCTCAAACTGCCCGGTGCCGGCGGCGTTGATGCGGAAATATGTGGAAAGCTCCATCGGGCAGCGCACGCCCTTGGGGATGTACACAAACGACCCGTCGCTGAACACCGCCGAATTGAGGGCGGCGAAGAAATTGTCGGACGGCGGCACCACCTTGCCAAGATATTTGCGCACCAAATCAGGATAATCACGCACGGCCTCGGAGAACGAGCAGAATATAATGCCCATTTCGGCCAGCTTCTCCTTGTGGGTGGTATGCACGGACACTGAATCCATCACCGCGTCCACAGCCACGCCGGCCAGCTTCTTTTGCTCCTCCAGCGAAATGCCCAGCTTGTTGAAAGTGTCCACAAGCTGCGGGTCTACGTCATCGAGGCTCTTTGGCCCCTCCTTCTTTTGCTGCGGGGCCGCGTAATAGCTTATTTCTTGATAGTTAATGTCGGGAATATCGAGATGCGCCCATCGCGGCATAGTCATCGTGAGCCATTTGCGATAAGCGCTCAAGCGAAAATCGAGCAGCCACTCCGGCTCGCCCTTCTTCTTGGAAATCAATCGCACGACGTCCTCCGACAATCCCTTTGGGATTATTTCGGTGTCAATGTCCGTGACAAAGCCGTACTTGTATTCGCCATTGCTTTCGCCAAGAATATCGTCGTTTTTCCTATTTTCGAGTTCGCAATTTTGCATGCTGATTCTGATGAAATTATATCTTTGTTATCAACGCTCTTTTGCCGATATATGTTCACCCCGCGGGGGCATGTCAACTTTTGTCTGAAAATATGCTTGTGACGGCCGCTGAGCCAAGTATTCGCGGCGCCATTCTCTCCACCCTTTGCGCCCACACGCCCTTTGGCGTCATTTCGGGGGCAAGCGCGCCCCATAGGTTTAAGGCCAGGCTCAGGCAAAAGATGAACAGAAACAGCTTGAACACGGCGCCGCAAAGGCGGTCGAGAATGCCTATCTGCATCTTTTTAGCCGCAATCTTCAGGATGCGGAAGAGCCCCCAGGCGGCAATATAGCCCAAAACGAACACCAGGATGTAGGCGAGGACGGTAAGTATTGCGCGGCTTGACCCGCTTTGCGCCAAAGACGCGAGCCAATCGGAGGCATCATGCCCAAAAATGCGGCAAGCGAGGACGCCCACCACTATCCCGGCTATCGAGCCCAGCTGCGCTATGATTCCCGTGAAGGCTCCCCACACGATGGCTATTAGAGAGAAAATCAGCAAAAATATCTCAAATGTTGACATTCATTAATATTTTACCCGCAAAATTAGCTAAATTTTCCCGCAAAACCAAAATGCGTGGGCCAATCAAATGTCGTCGAATGAAATGGTGTTCTTGTCAAGCTGGGCTTGGGCTGTGGGAGGCTGCGCGGCGGGGGCCGCGGCCTTGAGGCTGTCGATTATTGCGCGGTCGCGGTTGAAGGTCGGGTTCTGCTCCAATGCGGCAATGGCCTGGTCGCTGTCCAGCTGCTCGGGCCGCAGTATGATATAGCTCTTCTGCGCTTTCTGCCTGTTGAGTCCTTCAATCTTGTCGCCGTATTCATTTCCGAGAATGCGCTGGGCCGCGATTTGCTCCTCTTGCGTTTTTGCCTTTGCATCCTGCTTGTCGTCAGAAATTACCAAAGGCGATGTTATGGCCTGGTCGTCAGAGATGGTTACCTCGAAGCCTGCGGCAAGGATTGTGAACTTCACCTTGTCGCCAAGGGAGTCGTCGATGGCGACGCCCCAAATCACGTCGACGTCGGAATCGAGGTTGGAGATAAAGTCGGTGATTTGCTTTGTCTCGTCAATCTTGAACGCCTGGCTGGCCTTTGTTGAGAAGTACAGGTTGAACAGGAGCTTGCGGCTGCCGAAGATGTCGGTGTTGCGCAGGAGCGGGGAATGCAAAGCATCCTCGATAGCCTTCTGCACGCGGTTCTCTCCCTCGCCGTATCCCGTGGAAATGATGGCTGTGCCGCCGTCGCGCAGCGTATTGTCTACATCATTGAAGTCAAGATTGATGTAGCCATTGCAGGTCACAATCTCCGAAATGCTCATCGCGGCCATAGATAGAATGTCGTCGGCCTTTCCGAATGCATTTAGGAAATCGCTGTCCTTATATATCTCTCCAAGGCGCTCGTTGTTGATAACGAGGAGGGCATCAACAAATTTGCCCATTTCGTTGGCTCCTTCCAGAGCCTTAAGGATTTTCTTTTGTCCTTCAAAAAGGAAAGGTATGGTGACAATGCCAATGGTGAGGATGCCGCGCTCCTTGGCTATTTTCGCTATCACGGGCGATGCGCCGGTGCCGGTGCCGCCGCCCATGCCCGCGGTGATGAACACCATGTCGGTTTCATCGTCAAACAGGGCGTCTATTTCGGCGGCGCTTTCCTCGGCGGCGGCATGCGCCTTTTCTGGGCGGTTGCCTGCGCCGCGGCCTTTTAGGGTGGATGGGCCCAGAAGCACGCGATTAGGCACGGGTGAGTTGTTGAGGGCTTGGCGGTCGGTGTTGGCCACTATGAAAGTGACGTCGCGCACGCCAAGGCGATACATATGGTTGATGGCATTGTTTCCGCCTCCGCCCACGCCGATCACCTTGATGCGGTTGGAGGAGTATGGGGCTATGCTGGCATTCCCGCCGGAGGGAATGAAATCATGATTGTCGCGAATATCTTCCGGAGTCATTGTTTCTTGCTTTGATATTTCAATTATCCCGCTTTAGGCCTAAAGCCTACTCACTTAATCCTTTATCCTTAATCCTTTATCCTTAAATATATTTACTGGTCCAAATCCGTGGAGTCGTCTTCATCGTCTCCTCCCACAAATTCAGTGAATTTATCGCGCATCATGCTCAGTATGCTGCGCCTTTCCTTTCTGTTTCGTTCCTTCTCCTGCTTGCGGCGAAGCTCTTCGGCCTCTTTTGCCTCCTTAGCTGCCTTCTTTTCAGCCTCTTGCTTTGCCTTTTTGCTGCGGCGCTCTTCCTCTGCGGAAAGCCTATCCTGCTCCTTTTGCCTCCTTTGAGCGGCCTGCGCCCTGCGCAGCTCCAGCTCCTCATCGTCAAGAAGAAGGTTTTCGTCGTCGCGGCCGCTTTCATAGGGGTCAAATCCAGAAGCGCCGCCCTCTTGCTCAAGGGGAATGTCTTCGTAGACGGGCTTTGGCGGGAAATCGACGCAAGTGTCGTCGCCAGGCTTGGCCGAGGCGTAGGATAGAATCGACATCAGCGAGATATAGTCGGAGGGCTCCACCGACGCGTCCTTTACCGCAACAGTGTCGGGCACTGACGCCAGGCGCGCCTTCATCTTCGTCTGCGCCTCCAGGGCCGCGGTGAAGTTCTTCAGCTTTGCTCCGCGGCCGGCCACGATGAATCCGGCCGACAAATCAGAGGCCTTGTATCCTGCATACTCTATCTGCGCCATAATGTTGGCTATAATCTCGCCAACGCGCGCCTGCACATAGCAATTCATTGCCATGGCATCGTCATTGGCGGCGCTGTCAGGAAGCGCGTTGCCGAATGAAAGCTTCATGCCCTCGGCGTGCTCGTCGGTGGTGTTGCATCCCATGGCTATGTCATGGGTGATATTGTATGACCCTATGGGGATGGTGGCTAGGCGCTGCAACGCGCGGTCCTTGTAGATGGATACCGTAGTGGTCTGCGCGCCTACGTCAACCAGCGCGCAGCCCAGCTGCTTTTCCTCCTCGCCCAGCACCATGGCAGCCGTGGTGAGGGGGGTCGGCACGTATTCCTTAACGGGGAGATGCAGGCGCTCGTTGAGCACAAGCTCAAGATTGCGCTGGTTGGTAGGGCTGCATGTCACCACTGTGAATTCGCCCCTTATCTTTGTGCCAAGAGCCCCTACGGGGTTGGCGGTAGCCTGGTTGTCGACATAATATTTCCGGGGCACGACCTTGATGACCTTCTTGTCGCCGGATATGGGCTTTGTGGCCACGGCCAAAAGATGCTTCAGTATGTCGCCGGTTATTTCCATTTCATGCGGCAGAGGCAATTCCGCGGAGGTCTGCTCCGACCCCAGCGAGCGGCCGGCCAAGGCCACGTAGGCGCCGTTGATGCGGCCCTTGCCTATCGAAGGGTGGTTTTGCAGCTTCTGCAGCACATAGCTTAAGTTGGTGGCGGCTTCAATCAAATTCTGCACGCGCCCGTATTGCACGCAATTCACTTTGTCTTCGCTCACCACAGCCTCAACCTGCGGGATTGCAAGGGGGGTGTAGGCCGAAGGCGAGGTTTTTGCCAAAGCGCCTTTAACTTGCGAACCGGATATTTCTAATGCGACTATATAGGACATCTTGTATATTAAGAAACGAGTTTACAAAGAATTAGTTAATGAATAAATGAGGATTGGCTTCACTCTTCCATGTCGGTGAGCATGGTGTTGATATCGACTATGTCGGAGAAATCTTCCACCGGCGCCGCCGACGCTTTTTGGTCTTTGCCGTGGCGCTTGGCCACGACTTGCCCCCGCCATTTCACGGAAAGGGTGTCGTAATATTCCCATCCCTTTACCGGCATCACCTTGCGATAAAAAACACGCAATCGGGCGAATTTGTTTGCTATGTCGGCCGTATCTCCGAAATTTACCACATGCCCGCGCATCATGGGCACGAGCATTATGTCGCCGTTGGGCTTCACCTCGTAGGCGCTGATTAGGCTGCGCAGGCTGGCGTCGGAATTCACGTAGTCTATCACCGGCATCACATCCGCCGCGCTGCGGTTGGCGAAATTCCCCACCACCACGGACACATCGACGCGGAATCTTGCATCGGGCCGCATCCTCTTCCCTGCGCGGTTTATGTAGTACGTAGGGGTGTCTGAGCCCGTATCGTACACGCGCGCCACAGGTATCAGCGGCGTCACTTCCAAAAGCACTCTGCGATTGCCCAGGGCCGCGCAGTTGGCCTGCTCCACGTTGTCAAGGCCAAGCACTGAAAGCTCTATGCCGCGGGTGTTGACTCGCCATGCCGGCATGCGGCTTATGCTGTCGCGCAAATGGCCGATGGCCCCGTCGATTATTTCGGGGGTGAGGAAGTCGGAGGTTTGCGACTGCTCAATCTTTATGTCCAGAGCCTTATATGGCTCAGCCTTCGCCTTGTGCGATGTGTAACACAGGGCGAAAACAAGGTATCCAATCAACAAGACGGACAGGATGCAATGTATGACTGAGCGTTTGGACATTTTTATTTTTTGTTTTTAATTTCTTCCGCCAGGGAGGGCAGGAGGAATGACAGATCGCCGGCCCCTAAGGCCAATAAGACCTCAAAGTTACGATTTTTCATCGTATCTACAAAATCTTGCTCAGGAATCAGCCGCTTATTTGGCGTTTTGAGCTTGTCGTAGATGGTTTTTTCTGAAATTCCCGGTATGGGAATCTCCCTTGCGGGGTAAAGATCCGTGAGAATCACTTCATCGGCAAGGTCGAGCGCCCGGGCGAATTGGTCGGCGAAATCACGCGTGCGGCTATACAGGTGCGGCTGGAATGCGGCTGTAATCTTTGCGTGCGGATACAGAGCGCGCACTGAAAGGATGCTCTGCCTTATTTCATCGGGGTGATGCGCGTAGTCGTCAATTATCACCTTTCCGTCCGGGACAGCGTCAAGGTCGTCCTTAAGGATGAATTGGAATCTGCGCTCAGCGCCCTGGAAGGTGGCCATGGCATCGCGGATTGTCTCGGGGGTGACGTCGCCAGTGAGCAAGCACGCGGCCATGGCGGCTATGCCGTTTTCAATGTTTATCTCAACGGGCACGCCGAGCTCTATGTCGGCTATGACGCCAAAGGGCGTGGCGAAATCGTATACGATCGTGCCATGGCCCATGCGTATGTTTTCGGCATGGAAATCGCCGTGGTCGCGTGAGTAGGTGTACACCTTCACGCCCTTTTGAGGCCTTGGCTTTAGCTTGAGGCCTTCATGCACTATCAGGATGCCGTCAGAACGGATGAGCTCGGTGAAATGGGCGAAGCTTTCAAGATAGTTCTCCTCATTTCCGTATATGTCGAGGTGGTCAGGGTCGGTGGCTGTCACCACGGCAATGTAGGGGGTGAGGGTATGGAATGAACGGTCGTACTCGTCGGCCTCTATCACGCTGTAGGGAGATGTGGCGCTAAGAAGGAGATTGCTGTTGTAGTTCCGCAGGATGCCGCCAAGGAATGCGTTGCAGCCCACAGGAGCCGTATGCAGTATGTGGGCGGCCATTGACGAGGTAGTGGTCTTTCCGTGCGTGCCGGAGAAGCATAGGGCCTTGCTGCCTTGGGTAATCAGCCCCAGCACTGTGCTGCGCTTTAGCACGGCGAATGAGTTTGAGCGGAAGAAGGACAATGGCACGTTTGATTCCGGCACGGCGGGCGTGTACACCACCATTGCCGCGCCCTTGTCGCGAAATTGCTCGGGCACGGCCTCCATGCCGTCGACATAGCTCACCCGGGCGCCCTCGGCTTCGAGCGCGTGGGTCAAGGCTGACGGAGCGCGGTCATAGCCGGCCACTTCATATCCCTTCGACATATAATATCTTGCCAAGGCGGCCATGCCTATGCCGCCTATTCCCACAAAATAAACCTTATTTGTCTCCACCTTTTTTCGACTTTAATATCACTTCTTCGATAATGTCTACAATCTTTTCGTCAGCGTCGGGCAATGCCATCTTGGCGATGTTCTCGCTGAGGCTTTTCCTCTTCTTTTCATCAGAGAGGAGGGCGGCCATGGCCTTTGGCAGCTCAACGGGCGCATTTGCGTCCTCAATCATTATGGCGGCGCCTTTTTCCACAAGGGCCATGGCGTTCTTGCGCTGGTGGTCCTCAGCCACATTTGGCGATGGCACCAAAATCACGGGCTTGCCCAGCAGCTCCAGCTCGCTGATGGTGCCGGCGCCGGCGCGCGAAACAACGATGTCAGCCGCGCGGTAGGCTGTGGCCATATCCTTAATGAACACCGTGGCTTTGGCGCGGTCAAAGCCCTTGGACATTTCGCTCCATTTTTCAGCGTCGTTCTTTCCCGTCTGCCACAACAATTGCGCGTTAGCCGTTATAGCCTGCAAGTTTCGTCCGATGCTCTCGTTAATGGTGCGGGCGCCAAGGCTGCCGCCAACCACCAATGCCAAAGGCAAATTCGGGTCAAATCCAAGCGCCTCTTTGGCTTGTGCTTGAGAGAGGGAGCATGCGGCGAGGTCGGCCCTCACGGGATTGCCGGTGAGGGTGATTTTTTCGGCAGGAAAATATTTGTCTAGCCCTTCATATGCCGCGCAGATGGCATGCGCCTTTTTCGCCAGAAGTTTGTTGGTGACGCCGGGATATGAATTTTGCTCCTGCAAAAGCGTAGGGACGCCAGCCTTTTGGGCTGCCTTGAGGGTGGGGCCGCTGGCGTAGCCTCCAACTCCGATTGCTATTTCGGGCTTGAAATCACGCACAATCTTGCGAGCCTTGCGCATCGACCGCCAAAGCTTCAGCAGCACGCCGAAGTTGCGCCATAGGCGCTTGCGGTCAAATCCGGCCACCGGCAGACCTATTATTTCATATCCGGCATCGGGCACCCGCTGCATTTCCATACGGTTGTCAGCGCCCACAAACAATATTTCAGCCTGCGGATGCCTCCTTTTTATGGCGTTGGCGATTGACAAGGCCGGGAAAATATGCCCGCCCGTGCCTCCGCCGCTTATCAATATTCTTTCCATTCCTATCATATTTTTTCGTTATATCGTTATATCGTTATAACGATTTGGGATATATCGATTTTTAAGTCGGATTTTCGGCGTTCACCTCATCGGGCAGCGCTGAGAGCTCGTCTTTTATCTCGGCACGCTTGCCCTTGCGTGCCGCAAATCGGCTTACACTGAGCATTATGCCAAGGGCTATTGATGTGATTATCACGGATGTGCCGCCACGGGATATCAGCGGCAACGGCTGCCCCGACACCGGGAAAACCCCCGTGACGATGCACATATGGAATATGGCCTGGTATGCTATGAATATGGCCATGCCTATCACGAGAAGCGCGGGATAGGCGGTCTGGCACCTGTTGGCGATGCGAGCCGCCCTTGCCAAAAGCCACATGTACAGCACCATAACCATCAAGCCTCCAATCAATCCTAGCTCTTCTATGACTATGGCGTAGATGTAATCGCTCGATGCGAGGGGCAGGCGAGCCGTCTCGCGTGAATTGCCCGGCATGACGCCGAACACGCCGCCGTGCGCCTGCGCCATGTAGGAGTATTGCTCCTGCGCATTGATGCCGGTGATTTTCTCGTCCCACTTAGCCTCATCGGAGTTGTGGCGCTGAACGCGGTTTAGCCACGTAATAATTCGTCCCAAGCCTTGGTCGCCTTCATTGTCATAGCCTCCAAGCACTATTTCCGTTCCGGGCACCACCATCTCAGTCTGCTCTACCTTCTCATTTTTGTGCATCAAGGCCATGCCTACCTTAGCGCCAATGCCCAATATGCCGGCAACGATAAAAATGCTTAGCACAAGGCCAAGCTTTTTCCAGCCCACTCCGCCAATAATCATCATAGAAAAGCTTATGCCCAGCACAAGCAGCGTATTGGTAAGGCCTTGGAAAAATAGGAGGCCGCCGCATACCATAACCCATATCACTGCTTTTCTCAAACCCTTGGAGGAAACATCCTCTTTGTCAGTAAGCTGCGACTTGCTCAATATGGCGGCAAGCACCAGCGCCGCTGAGAGCTTGAGCATTTCCGCCGGCTGCAGGGCAAAAAGGCCGCCAACCGAGAAACTGCGGTTGGCTCCGTTGATGTTTTCCCCGAATTTAAGGGTATAGAGCATCGCCACGGCCGAAAAAGCCGCGAAGATATATGACCAGCGCAGGAATTTGCGGTAATGCTGATTCTGCAGATAGATCATGAACATAAGGCCTACCAACAGAAAAACCACGTGCCTGATTACCGGGCCGAGCACGTTGGAGGCGTTCACCTCATGGCTCGACGCGCTGTATAGCTCGATTATGGAGATGATGCAAAGGGCTATGTAGATGCCCCAAATCTGTTTGTCGGTGCGCCGCGGCTGTATGACTTCGCCGTCTAGTTCGGCAGGCGCCGCCGCCGCCGGGGCGGTTATAGTTTTTTCCATTGCTCTGTTTTCTTATTTCAATTGGCGCACTGCTTCTTTGAACTGCGCGCCGCGGTCCTCATAGCTTTTGAAGAGGTCAAAGCTTGCGCAGCATGGAGAGAGGAGTACGGTATCACCCTCGCTAGCCAATGCCTTGGCGCTGCTTATGGCGTCGGCGAGGCTGTGGGTGTCAACCACAGTCTTCTCCTTGCCGAAAAAGTCTATGATTTTGGCGTTGTCTTTGCCCATGGCCACAATGGCCTTCACTTTTTGTCGGACAAGCGGAAGAATCTCGCTGTAGTCATTGCCCTTGTCCTTGCCTCCAAGTATCAGCACGGTGGGTGTGGTCATGCTCTCCAGGGCGTACCAAGTGCTGTTTACGTTCGTGGCCTTTGAATCATTGATGTATCGCACGCCATCCACGGTGGCAACGTATTCCAGCCTGTGCTCCACGCCCTCAAAGTCGCCGAGGGCCTTGCGGATTACGTCGCTGCGTATTTCCAAAAGGCCGGCTGAGATGCCCGCTGCCATTGAATTGTATAGGTTGTGCATGCCGTTGAGGGCAAGGTCGGCTCTGGGCATGCGCAGGGATGTGCCGGGAGTGCTGATTATCAAATTATTCTCCGCATCCACATATGCCGCGCTGTCCTCTTCCTTGGTCTCTCCGAAGGGGAAAAGCTTCGCCTCGATGGCCATGTTGCGCATCTGGGCGCGCACTATGGGGTCGTCCTGCCAATATATGAAGGCGTCTACCGGGGTCATATTCTGCAAGATGCGGAATTTTGCGTTCACATAATTCTGCATCTTGTGGTCGTAGCGGTCAAGATGGTCAGGAGTTATGTTGAGAATGACCGCGATGTTGGCTCGGAAGTCATACATATTGTCAAGCTGGAAGCTGCTGAGCTCAATCACATACACGTCATGCTTCTCCCTGGCCACCTGCAGCGCCAGGCTCTTGCCCACATTTCCGGCAAGTCCTACGTTGCATCCTGCCTCTTTGAGTATGTGGTAAGTGAGCAAAGTGGTAGTGGTTTTGCCGTTGCTGCCCGTGATGCACACCATCTTCGCGTCAGTGTATCGACCGGCGAACTCAATCTCCGAAATAACGGGGATGTTCTTTGAGTTTACCTTCACAATCACCGGCGCGTCAAGGGGTATGCCCGGGCTCTTTATTACCTCATCGGCCATAAGGATGCGGTCCATCGTATGCCCGCCTTCCTCCCATTCAATGCCTTCTTCATTGAGAAGCTGCTTATATTTGTCGGCTATTTTTCCAAAGTCGCTTACAAAAACGTCGAAGCCCTTATCCTTTGCGAGAACGGCCGCCCCCGCGCCGCTTTCTCCGGCTCCAAGCACTACTATGCGCTTCATATCTGTGCGTATTTTTCTGTTTGTTAATATAATGTGTTTATCATCTGATTTTCAGCGTCACGAATGTGAGCACGGCGAGAATTATGCCTATAATCCAAAATCGCGTCACAATCTTTGACTCGGGGATTGGCTGGAATGGCCTCTGAATCAATGCCTGCACCGTGCCCCCGGCCTTTTGGAAATGGTGGTGCAGCGGCGTCATCTTGAATATGCGCTTGCCGCCGGTGCGCTTGAAATAAGCCACCTGCAGCATCACCGACAAGTCCTCTACATAATAGATGGCGCAGAGCACCGGCAGAAGGAGCTCTTTGCGTATGAGGATGGCGAAAACCGCTATCACGCCTCCCAGCATCAGAGAGCCCGTGTCGCCCATGAACACTTGCGCGGGCGAAGCGTTGTACCACAGAAATCCCACGAGCGCCCCCATAAAGGCGGCCATATACACCACCATTTCCTCACTGCCTGGTATGTACATGATATTCAAATAGGATGAATATATTACGTTGCCGCCAAGATAAGCCATTATCAGCAAAGCGCACCCTATGATCGCCGATGTGCCCGTGGCCAGGCCGTCAAGCCCGTCGGTAAGGTTGGCCCCGTTGCTCGTGGCTGTTACAAAAAATACCGTGACAATGAAGAACGCTATCCATCCCCCCGCCTGGGCCTTGTCGCCCATCCAGGATGTCAGCCAGGAATAATTGAAATTGTTGTTCTTCACAAAAGGTATGGTTGTCTGCGGGGTGTGCGTCACCATGTCTTCTTCGTATATCACCTCTTCCACGCGGTGGGTGCTCTCGTCAATCACCTCGCGGTTCTCCACGATGCCCATGCTCTTGCTGGAGTACATCACCGTGGCCACAATCAAGGCTATGCCCACCTGGCCTATGATTTTGTACTTCCCCTTTATTCCGTCCTTATTGTGCTTTTTCAGCTTCTTGTAATCATCAAGGAAGCCTATCAGCCCCAGCCAAAGCGTGGCGAATAGGAGCAGGAGCATGTACACGTTGCCAAGGTTTGCCACAAGCAGGCACGGAGCCACAATGGCAAGCACAATGATCACGCCGCCCATAGTGGGAGTGCCCTTCTTCTGCATTTGCCCCTCTATGCCGAGGTTGCGTATGATTTCGCCAATCTGCATCAGCTGCAAACGCCTTATGATCACTCTGCCGAAGAATATGGCGATGAGCATGGCCAGTACAAAAGCCAGCCCTGAGCGCACTGTAATATAGCTCATCAGCCTCGCGCCCGGAATGCCTATCTCCTGCAGATACTGAAATAAATAGTAAAACATTGATTATTAAATAAAAATATAAAGTATGGAATATAAAGGATAAAGTATGAAGTATGAAGGATAAAGTGAGATTATGAATTATGAATTATGAATTAACCCAAGGGCTTCTTTGGTTTCCTCTAAGTCTGAAAAATGTATTGATTGATCGCCAATCACCTGGGTGGTCTCATGCCCTTTGCCGGCTATCAGGATTACGTCTCCCCTCTTGGCCAGCTCCACGGCCCTGCGTATGGCCATGCCGCGCTCAATCACCACCTCGGCTATGTCGGCCTTGTCTTGCGGCACGCCCGCCAGCACCTCAGCGGCTATTTCAGCGGGATTTTCAAAGCGCGGATTGTCGGAGGTAATTATTATCAAGTCGCTAAGCTTGCAGGCCTCCGCGGCCATCATCGGGCGCTTGCCCTTGTCGCGGTTTCCTCCGGCGCCGAATACGGTTATGATTCTTCCCGACTTTTTGCCGTCGGCCGCGCGCATGGTTTCATCCAGAGCCTTCAGCGCGTTTGCGATCGCGTCGGGAGTGTGGGCATAGTCTATCACTGCAGTAATCCCTTGCGGGGAGTGCAATGTCTGCATGCGCCCCGTGACCGGCCTGAGCATGCTGAGCTTCACAAGAGTCTCATGCGGATCGAATCCCAGCGCCAGGCATGCGCCGTACACGGCGGTGAGGTTATAGGCGTTGAAACGCCCAGTGAACATCGTATCCACCTCCTCTTCCTTCATGCCCTTGCGCTTGAGCATAAGCTTCATGCCGTCAAGGCGGTCCTCCATTATCCTGCAAGCATAGTCGGCGGGGCGTTGCAAGGCGTATGTCAACTTCCTGGCCTTTGTGTTCTGCATCATCACCTCGCCGTTGCGGTCATCGATGTTAGACAAGGCAAAGGCCGCAGGGGGCAGCGCGTCGAAGAAGCTCTTCTTCGCGGCCAGGTAATTGGCGAATGTCTTGTGGTAGTCCAAATGGTCGCGGGTGAGATTCGTAAATATTCCGCCATTAAACTGCAGGCCGGCTATGCGCTTTTGGTCTGCTGCGTGGCTGCTCACCTCCATCGCGCAGAAATCGCACCCCGCCTCCACCATATCCGCCATCATAGCGTTCAGCGATACGGGGTCGGGAGTGGTATGGTCGGAAGGCGTCTCCACGCCGTCAATCTTTGTCGCCACTGTGGAAATCAGTCCCGCCTTGTGGCCAAACAGGCGCGCCATGTCATAGAGGAGAGTGGCAATGGTGGTCTTTCCGTTTGTGCCGGTGACGCCTATCAAAGTCATTTTTGACGAAGGATGCCCATAAAACAGCGACGCAAGCTCGCCAATGGCCTTGTGAGTGTCTGGAGTTACCACTATGTCAGCTCCAAGCCCGCGAATGCCATCCTGCTCTTGTTCACACACTACAGCTATCGCGCCCGCGCTGATTGCTGATTTTATGTACTGGTGGCCGTCCACAACAGTGCCCGGCACCGCCACAAACACATAGCCGGGGCGAACTTGGCGTGAATTGGCCGTAATGCCGGCCACCTCCAACCGGGCATTGTCCAGCGGCTGGCCATATTGATTGAGAAAATCCGAAAGTTTCATAAAACAAAAACCTTTAAAAACCCGAAAACGCTCACCTCACCTTAAATTTAACGCTTATTTTTCGCCCTTTCTCGGCCTCAGCGCCGGCGGGAGGGTCTTGCTCGGCGGCGTAGCCCGCTCCCGCCGCATCCATTACGTAGCCTTTATCCTCTATCAGAGCAAGGGCGTCGCGCATGCCAAGCCCAATGACATTTGGCACCTTTCCGACCTGCAAATCCTGCTCAGGATATTTGAATTGGCGTGTGCGGGCTGACTCTATGTATCCCCTCACGGCATTGTGCTGCGAAGGCGCGCTGGCATAGAGAGTGGGCACAGTGCCGGGATTTGATGCCTCTTTGTAGTCGGCAAAGCGCCCGAGCATGCCGTGGGAGTACATCTTCATGGCCACATTCTTCACCACTCTGCCCGACGACATTGCCGCGCTGCGTGTGAGCGGAGCGTCGGATATCACGGTTATGCAAGTGTATTTCGGGTCTTCATATGGGAATATGCCGCAGAATGACAGACGGTAGTGGCCGGCATTGTATCCACCCGCACCCTTTATTATTTGTCCCGTGGCCTCATCGCGCTTGCTCTCATTGGCTATGATGCAAGTGCCTGTCTTGCCTATCACATGCACAGTGTCGTTTCGCAGGGTTTTCGCCGTGCCTCCCTCTCCATACACCACTCCGTGTATCATGTCAAGAAGTATCTTGGCGTTGCGCTGCGAGCATATGCTGTCGCGCACATAACTGATGGGGTTGTCCTCTATGGTGCCGTCGGGGTGTATGTAAGATTGCACTATGCGCGGGCGCACAAACTTTCCCTTGTTCGCCACGGCATTGTAGATGGCGCACGTGTAAAGGGGAGGTATCATAGTGCTGTAGCCATAAGCCATCCTCGAAAGCGAAACGCGTCCGCCGGCCCTGGGGTCAAGCGTTGGAAAATAAGGCTTTCTCTCTCCGTGCATGCCGGTGTTGAAGCGATCAAAGAATCCCATCGCGGCCAGTCGGTCGCGGAATCCGTTGAGGTTGTTTTCATATCGCGGGCATATAAGCTTGGCCATGCCTATGTTGGAGGAATATTCAATGAATCTCCCCACTTCAAGATACGCGGGCGAATGCGTGTCGGTGATGGGCTTTCCCCCGGCGTATTTGAAGCTGCGCCCTATCGGGAAGCTGCGGCTAAGCGGGAAGGCGTATCCGTCCTCAAGAGCCGGCACCATTGAAATCACCTTCATCACCGAGCCGGGCTCGTAGGCCTGCACCGCATAGTTGCGGGCCTCTATGTATTTCCCCGTCTTGGGGTCCAATTCAAGGTTGGATATGGCTTTGATGTCGCCGGTGGCCACTTCCATCAGAAGGCATGTTCCCCACTGCGCCTGGTATTCTTGGAGAATAGACTTCAGCTCTCCCTCCACGATATCCTGCATCTCAATGTTGATGGTGGTGCGCAAGGTAAGACCGTTCACCGCAGGCTTCTCCACCCAATTCTCCATTTTCCTCGTCAGAGGCACAAGCTTCTGCGTGCCCATCTCGCCCTGAAGCATGTCATTGAGGGCATATTCCAGGCCGGAATATCCGGCAAGGACGGGAATTGAATCATAAGGACCGCATTCACCTTGGTATCTTGGCATCATGCGCGTGTTGCAGCGTCCAATGCTCAAGGTGGCCATCTCGCCGTAGGGATAAAGGCGCGTCTCAGTCTGGAAATATGTCAGCCCATGCGCGTATTTGCGCTTGAATTTCTTGAAGAACGGAAATTTAAGCATCCTTTGGTATTCAGAGATGTTCCTCCCCTTGAGTATCACCTTTGTCTTGCGCTCTTCCCTCTTTGGGGCAAGGGGCTTGGCCAGGAATTCCTTCCACTCCGCCTTTGTGCGCATGGGGTAATAATATGCCATTGAATCGCACAGGGAGTCAAGGCACTGCACAAAGAATGTATCGTTTCTTGCGTTGCTGCGGTAGTCGATGGCTATGTCGCAAACCTTCAGGGTTGTGGCCAGCAAAGTGCCGTCGTCAGCCAGGATGTCGCCGCGCCGCGGCTTCTCATAGCTCAGGCGCGTAAGGGCCTTTTCCGCCTTCTTGTTCCAATGATGGGATTCCACCACAGTGTTTTTTACGGCATTGTAGGATATGGCGATGCAAAGGCCTATGATGATCAGCGACACCATGCCGTAGCGCCATATTATCTGCGCGCGCTTATTCTTATTGAGCTTACTTTTCTTGCTGTCTTTATCCACGAGATTAAAGGAATGAAAGGTTTAAAAAAACAACTTGTTTCTCCAATGCCCAAGCCAAAACTAATAGCTCAGCTTAAACGGCGGAGTGCGCTGCTTTAGCAGCGGCAGGCCTATTGAATCAATGCGATGCTGCATCACTGATTCGCGCGTGTTGCTGCGGTAGATGCCTCTTTCCCGCAGGCTCTTCGACTTCACTATGGCAAGCTCGCGCTCCAGCGTGCGTATCTCCTCCATCTTGGTCATGCATTCATATTTCGACGTTATGTACGCCATAAGAAGGGCAATGACAATGAAGATGGTGAACTTATTCTTCTTGAAGAACGTGCTTGACACAACATCGCCAAAAATGAGATGACGGGAAATCTTCACCACCTCTTTCTTGGCGGCTGACCTCTTCTTAGTATTTTTCTTTTCTTCCGGCATCTTTTCTGACATGCATTTTTCTTTTTCACAGCTTTTCTCCAACCCTCAGCTTTGCGCTGCGGCTGCGCGGGTTGCGCTCCACTTCCTCAGGCGAAGGGGTGATTGGCTTGCTTCCCATCAATTTCATGGGCGAGAGAATGCGCCCGTAGAAGTCTTTTTCTATCTTTCCTTCAAAATTGCCTGCGCGCATGAAGTTCTTCACCAGCCTGTCCTCGAGAGAGTGATAGGTGATGATGGCGAGGCGTCCGCCGGGCCGCAGCATGCAACATGCCTGCTCCAGGAATTGCTTGAGGGCGTCAAGCTCGTTGTTAACGGCTATGCGCAGCGACTGGAACACCTGGGCCAATTCCTTCTTCTCTTGTTTCGGATTTATGAAGGGCTTCAGCACCTCCAGAAGCGCCTCCACAGTATCGATTGGAGCCTCAACACGCTTGCGCGCAAGAGCCGACGCTATTTTGCGCGCATTTTTCATCTCTCCATAGAGATACAGCATGTCGGCAAGCTCTTGCTCCGATGATTTCGCTATCAACTCGGCGGCGGTGAGGGGCGCGCGCTGATTCATGCGCATGTCCAAGGGGCCCTCAAATCGGAATGAGAATCCGCGCTTGGCGTCGTCAAAATGGTGAAACGATACGCCAAGGTCGGCAAGGATGCCGTCGACCTGCCCCTGCTCCACTCCATAGAACCTCAAAAAATTGGCAAGGAAGCGGAAATTGCCATGCACGAGTGTGAGGCGTTCGTCGGGCTCGGCCCTTTCAATGGCCTCAATGTCCTGGTCGAACGATAAAAGCCTCCCTTGGCCCGGCTCAAGCCTTGCCAAAATGGCGCGTGAATGTCCGCCGCCGCCAAATGTGGCGTCAACGTACGTGCCGCCCGGCTTTATGTCGAGAGCCGAAAGGGCTTCAGGCAAGAGGGCCGGTATGTGGTAAACTTCTTCGTTCATTGATGGTTACTAATTTTTTTCAGGCAAATCCAAGCCTGCTATTGTTCAGAATACAAAGGTACAGCTTTTTCCTTACACAATTTACATTGCAAAACATATTTTTTCAAAAAAATTATCTACATTTATGCAATAAATTGATTGCAAATTTATTAAAAATTTACAATCGTAAATAGAATTTTGGTTGTTTTTTCTTTTGGTCAAATTGTCAATTTGTCATATTGTCATATTGTCATTTTGACAATTTGACAAAATGACAATTTTTATTTTTCTATATTCCCTTTTGGATTTCCTGGAGATCGCAGCGCAGCTGCGCGCGCAGCTCGTCCAAAGACGCGAATCGCCTTTCATCGCGCAGCCTCCGCAGGAAAAGCACCTCTATTTCTTTTCCGTAAAGGTCGCCGCTGAATCCAATCACATGCGTTTCTATCGTCGGGGCAAGCCCTTGCCCTATGGTAGGGCGCACGCCTATGTTGGTCATTGCCTTCCACTCTTTCCCGTCTATTATGGCTATGCACGCGTATGCGCCGCGCTCGGGTATCAAGGCATTGTCAAGCTTTGGCCTTACGTTGGCGGTGGGGAAGCCTATGGTGCGGCCTATCCGCCTCCCCGCTTCCACTGCGCCGGTGATGGAATAAGGACGGCCGAGCATCGCGTTGGCTTGGCAAATGTTTCCCAAAATCAGCTCTTGGCGTATTAAGGATGAGCACACAGGCCTATCCATGCCCTCAAGCATCTCGCATCGCGCGCGCTCCACTTCAATCCCCAACTCTTTTCCTATCCGCTTGTAATCTTCAATATCCGACAATCCGTCAGAGCCAAAACGGTGGTTGAATCCTATCATCCAGGCCTTTATCCCCATTCGCTCTGACATTTCTCGCATAAACTCCCTTGCTGTGAGCCTGCGCAATTCTTCTGTAAAGTCAAGAGCCACCGCGCGGTCAGCCCCGGCCTGCAGAAGATATTCTATTTTCTTTTCCGGCGATGTGAGCAGCTTAGGGGCCTTATCGGGACAAATCAGCCGCAAAGGATGGTCGGAAAACGTGATGATGCCGGCCTCCAATCCACGCTCTTTGGCAAAATGCCCCAACTGGTGCACCAGCGACTGATGCCCCAGATGCACTCCATCAAACATGCCTACCGCTACCGCCGCGCCCATATTCTCCTCAAATCACTTTATGCCCATCTTTGCCAGCTCATCGCAAAACTCCACGCCGGGCTTTATATGCAAGCCATGGAATCCCAAGGCTTGGGCGGCTTTGACATTGTCCAGAGAATCATCCAAAAACAGCGTTTCCTCCGGCTTGATGCCAAGATGATCCTCCGCATACTTGAATATGGCGGCGCCGGGCTTCAGCGCCTTTGCCTCAAACGATGTGACTATGCCATCAAAATACTCCTGCGCGCAAAGGCCGTCTTTTCTGAATTCCGAGGCTATCTTATCGTTCCACATTATGGGATTTGTATTGCTGAGCAGGTATATTCCATAATGCCGGCGCAGCGATTGCAGCTGGCGCAGGCGCTCAACGGGGATGCCCACCAAAAACTTCATAAAGGCCGAGTCAATCTCCCTATCCGTCAGATCCGAATTTCCGATTATCCCGCGCACGCAGTCATGAAATTGCTCGGGGGTAATCTTTCCTTCCTCTATTTCCATGAATGGCCCTTGCTGGGAGTACTCGCCAAAGAATTTGCCGGTGTCGTCCAGTCCAAGTTCAACAAACGCTTCTTCGCATGCCGACCTCTTTAGTTCCATTATCACGCCTCCAAGGTCGAATAGGAGATTCTTTATCATAATTGTCAGTTCTTAGTTAGGGAGTTGAAAAGTCCTATATATTTTTTTGCCACTGCGCAGGCCGAGAATTTGTCCTCCACGCTTTGCCTCAGCTTTTGCACGCATATGCCACTGTTTAGCGCCCACTTTATTCCCTCGGCAAGGTCATGCGCTGAAGGATATTGAGCAATGTAGCCTGTGGATAGATGCTCCACAATGTCGGCTTGCCCTCCTTGGCCGAATGTCACCGGGATGCAACCCGAGGCCATGCCTTCAATCAATGTGCCGGGAAGGGTTTCATACATTGACGATGAAAGCACAATGTCGGCCCCGGAATATATCTCAGCTATCTTGCCTTGGTCTGAAATCGGACCAAGCCATTCTTTTTCCGCCTTAAGCCTTTCAAGGATGCTTTCATCCTTTAATCCGCCAAAGAGCTTGACTTTTATCCCTGGCACCATGTTAAGGGCGTCTATCGCCAGGTCTAATCTCTTTATTGGATCGTCAAGCCGCGCCGCGCCCATCACCACTGTGTTTCCATGCTTTTCCCCTATATGGAAATCTTTTGTGCGGAACACATTCGGGATAACGCTTACGCTCTGACTTGACAAAAGCGAGCTTTCTCGGCTTTTCTCGGCAAGCCAATTGCTGACAGCCACAAATGCTATCTTTTTTTTGCCGTAAAGGTTTGCTTTCCTTCTTTGCGTTGTCGTAGACAAATCTTTTGCGGCATGACTTCCAAGCACGGGGCATGCTGAGCATTCTCCAGCATATTTGCGGCATTCACCGGCATGGTGGCATACGCCGGTGAGGCACCACATGTCATGCATCACCCATACAGTCGGAGCCTCTATCTTTGATATTTCATTAAGGGAGATCATGCCTTGGTTCACCCAGGCCAAAACCACAACATCAGCTTCTCTCACCAGCGGATGCTTGCTCAGCGGCAGGCCGCAATTGGCTATCGACGCCTGGAACAGCCGCTTTTTGCTGAATCCATTCGACGCGAATATGCGCAGGTGCTCTTCCAAAAAGCACATTTTGCGCAGCCATTCAGGCCCGGCCTTCTCCACATAGGGCGAATTGCCTTCCTTGCGCATAACGAGCATGCGGGCGTCAACCCCCTGCTCCCTCAGGGCGCGCAGCAAACGCATCGACACCACTGAGGCGCCGCCTCTGGCATCGCTGTGGTTTATGATAGTTACCTTAAGCAATTTTCAAAAATGCAGTGAGCGAAGCTCATCCTCTATGTCGTACGTAGACATGCTGCGGCGCAGACGCAAGTCGGATGCGAATCTGTCGGCCGCAGCCGACATGCGGCTGTCGCTGAAAAAGTCTGAAAGAAAATTATATGTCTTGTTGAATATAATCTCCACCTCGTCCTTTTCAAGAGCGCAGAGGTCAAGGCCTTCATCCTCCACCAGCGAGTATATGTCGGAAGACAATTCCGACCCCAGCCTATCATTCTTTCCGGCTGTCTTGCGGCACAATATGTTGCCGATGACCATGCCCACAAACATCTGGTATTGCTTCACAAGCTCATTCCAAGCTATGCGGGCCGACATGCGCGGATTCTGGCTGAAGAAAAATTCCGGGCTGAAAGTTATGGACGAATCGCCTTCTTCGGCGTCGAGCGTGATGCCGCTTATCATGTCATGCTTGTCCCATGCCGTAAGGGAGATGGCCATGCCGGCCAAGCCGAAGCTCTTGTCCATCTCGTCGACGTATATGAATTTTTTCTCTATGCTTTTATCCATTTTGAATCCTGTTAATGTTTACTTGTCGGGATTTGGAGAGCGGAATATGCGATTCCACCTCACGCCCCCGTTTTCGCGGTCGAAGGAAGCGAGCACCAGAAGCGGACGCCCCACAATGTGGTCCTCAGGCACGAATCCCCAGAACCTTGAATCAAGGGAAAGGTCGCGGTTGTCGCCCATCATGAAATAATAGTCCATCTTGAAGGTGTATGAATCCATTTCCTTTCCTCCGATGTACAGTTTCCCATTCTCATATTTGGCGTCGGGATTTCCTTCGTACACTCTGATTGCGCGCTTATAGAGATGCCAATTCCTATCGTTCATCTCCACGCTCATGCCCTTTTTGGGAATCACCACTCCTTGGCTGCCTCCCCAGTCGGAAAGCGTCCAACCTTGCGATATCTCCTCAGCGAACATCAATTCCAAAGGCTGCTTGCGCACATCAGACACTTTTATGGTCTTTGCCCCGATGCTTTCCAAATTAGCCTTCATTTCTGAAGTCAGGGGCAGCCAATAGAGATAATTGTACCCGCGCATCAAAGTTCCCGACAATTCGTTGTTGGTGTCGAGCATCACCACATCCGAAGGAGTGATGCCAAGCTGGTCTATGTACTCCTTGCTTAGGGGCTGGTTTATGCCAACGAAGTATGCGAACTGCACATGCTGCGGCTGC
Source organism: Clostridium sp. (assembly GCA_023666615.1). Classification (GTDB taxonomy): domain Bacteria; phylum Bacteroidota; class Bacteroidia; order Bacteroidales; family Muribaculaceae; genus CAG-873. The sequence continues at coordinate 811,956 of JAMPBQ010000001.1, forward strand.
TTGCGGGCCTCCCCATTGATTGTGATTACGTCATTCACTATCTTGAACGTATCGCCCGGCAGGCCCACGCATCTCTTAACATAGTTGACGCGCCTGTCCACGGGGCGGTATTTGATGTCGCCAAACCTTGACTTGTCCGCAGTGACCGCAGCCTTGCCGAATTGCTTCACCAGGTCATAGTAGTTGCTTGTCTCCTCGTACTTTGTGGCTACGGTGTCGCCTGCGGGGAAATTGAACACCACTATGTCATTCTCCTCCACCGAGCGCAGGCCGGGGAGGCGGCGGTAGTCATTTTCAGGCCAATCAAGGTAGCTGTCTATTCCTAGCTTGGGGATGGTGTTGTGTACCAGTGGAAAGTTGATGGGCGTGATGGGCACTCGCGGCCCATATGTGACCTTGTCCACCACCAGGTAATCGCCAGTTAGAAGCGTCTTCTCCAGCGACGAAGAGGGTATCATATAGTTTTGCCCAAGGAAGCCAAACACGAAGTACACAAGCACCAGGGCGTACACAATGGCGTCGACCCAGCTCATGGTCTTGCGCACCCACGGCCGCTTGTCCTTCTTCCACCATGTGAAGGGAATGTAGCCGGTGATGTATATGTCGAAAAGCAATGGATAGAGGAGGAGGAACCAGTAGTTGTTCATCCACACCACCCACGCGAAGAATATGAGCGATACAACGCCAAAGCGTATCCAGCGGCTTTTGGTGTTGTCCTTCACCCTGCGCAAGAAGCCCTCTTTGAAGGATTCATTCTTCTTTGCATCGCCAGCGTACATCACGGCGCCCTTTGTAGCGGGGGTGGCCATCACCTTTTCTCTTTTTTCTTTCATCCTACAACGATGTTTACGATCTTGTTGGGCACCACTATCACCTTGCGCACGGTCTTTCCTTCCAGCCATTTCGCGGCTCCCTCATGGCCCAAGGCGGCCTTCTCCGCGTCTTCATTGGATGTGCCGGAGGGCACCTGCATTGTGAAGCGCGCTTTGCCGTTGAAGGATACGGCATAGGTCACTGAATCCTCCTTGAGGTACTCTTCATTGCATTCCGGCCATGCGGCGTCGCATATTGTAGAGTCATGCCCGATGGCGCTGTGCCACAGCTCTTCAGTCACATGCGGGGCGAAGGGAGCAAGAAGTATCAGAAGCTGCTCCATCACCAGCTTGCTCGTGCATTTCTGCTGCGAAAGCTCATTTACGCAAATCATGAATGCGGCTATGCTTGTGTTGTAGGAGAAATTCTCAATGTCTGAAGTCACCTTTTTGATAAGCTTGTGCAGGCTCTTGAGGTTTTCCTTTGTTGGCTCCGCGTCGCTTACCAAAAGCTCGTCGCCCTTGTAGAATAGCCCCCACAGCTTCTTTATGAAGCGGTTGGTGCCGTCGATGCCGTTGGTGTCCCAAGGCTTGCTTTGCTCAAGCGGGCCAAGGAACATCTCGTACAGCCTAAGCGTATCGGCTCCGTAGCGCTCAACTATGTCGTCGGGGTTTACGACGTTGAACATAGACTTTGACATCTTCTCCACAGCCCATCCACACACGTATTTGCCGTCCTCAAGCACAAACTCGGCGTCGTTGAATTCCGGGCGCCAAGCCTTGAACCTTTCGGTGTCAAGAATGTCGTTGGATACGAGATTAATGTCCACGTGTATTGGGGTGACATCGTATTTGTCCTTCAATCCCGCAGAAACGAAGGTATTGGTGTCCTTGATGCGGTACACGAAATTGGAGCGTCCCTGAATCATGCCCTGGTTCACAAGCTTCTTGAAGGGCTCTTGCTCGCACACGTATCCGAGGTCAAAGAGCACCTTATTCCAAAAGCGGCTGTAGATAAGGTGACCGGTAGCATGCTCCGTGCCGCCTATGTACAGGTCTACATTACGCCAGTATTCGTCAGCCTCCTTGGATACGAGAGCCTTGTCATTGCGCGGGTCCATGTATCGCAAGTAGTAGGCCGATGATCCCGCGAAGCCGGGCATGGTGCAAAGCTCATAGGGATATCCCTCTTCAGTCTTCCAGTTGGCGGCGCGGCCCAGGGGAGGCTCGCCGCTCTCGGTGGGGAGGAATTTGTCCACTTCCGGCAACAGCAGAGGCAGTTTGTCCTCGCTCAGCGTTTCGGGTATGCCATCCTTATAATATACGGGGAAGGGTTCGCCCCAATAGCGCTGACGGCTGAAAATGGCGTCGCGCAGGCGATAGTTCACCTTTACCTCGCCTATGCCCAGCTCCTTGATGCGCCTCTTGGTGTAGGCAATCGCTTCCTTCACTTGCATGCCGTTGAGGTCAAGCAAGTCTGATTTTGAATTGGTGACAATGCCTTCCTTCGCGTCATAGCTTTCCTCGCTCACGTCAGCCCCTTCTATCAGTGGAATAATTGGGAGATTGAAATGCTTGGCGAAGGCATAGTCGCGGCTGTCGTGCGCGGGCACGGCCATAATGGCGCCTGTGCCATAGCCTGCGAGCACGTAGTCGCTCACCCATACGGGTATCTTCTCGCCGTTGAGGGGATTGATGGCGTAGGCTCCGGTGAATACGCCGCTCACTTTCTTGTCTATCATGCGCTCGCGCTCGGTCTTGCGCTTGGTGGCCTGCAAGTATTCGTCCACGGCCTGCTTTTGCTCGGGAGTGGTGACCATGCCCACATATTTGCTTTCGGGGGCGAGCACCATAAATGTCACGCCAAACACTGTGTCGGCGCGAGTGGTGAAGATTTCCAGCTCTACGTCGCTGTCGGCGATTTTGAACCTCATCTCGGCTCCTTCGCTGCGTCCTATCCAATTGCGCTGGGTCTCTTTCAGGCTTTCTGTCCAGTCGATGCTGTCAAGTCCGTCGAGAAGGCGCTGCGCGTACGCGCTCACCCTCAGGCACCACTGGTACATCACCTTCTGCTCCACGGGATAGCCGCCGCGCAGAGATACGCCCTCGCTCACCTCGTCGTTGGCCAGCACGGTGCCAAGCTTGGGGCACCAGTTCACCATAGTGTTTCCGAGATAGGCCATGCGGTAGTTCATCAGCGTGTCGCTCTTTTCTTTTGCCGACATGGCCTTCCACTTTTCAGCTGTGAAGGATAGGGGCTTGCTGCACGCCACGTTCAGCCCTTCCGAGCCTTTTTCTTCAAAATGCGCTATCAATTCGGAAATGGGACGCACCTTGTCGGCGTCGTAGCTGTAATACGAATTGAACATCTGAATGAAGGCCCACTGCGTCCATTTGTAAAATTCAGGGTCGCATGTGCGCAGTTCACGGTCCCAATCATAGCAGAATCCTATCTTGTCGAGCTGCGAGCGGTAGCGCGCTATGTTGTCGTTGGTGGTCTTTTCAGGATGCTGGCCTGTCTGGATGGCGTATTGCTCCGCAGGCAGTCCGTAGGCGTCATAACCCATTGGGTGCAGCACGTTGAAACCTTGCAGGCGCTTGTAGCGGGAATATATGTCGCTGGCAATATAGCCCAGGGGATGGCCCACATGCAAGCCGGCGCCCGAGGGATAAGGGAACATGTCGAGCACGTAGAATTTCTTCTTCCCCTCGTCGATGCCTACCTTGTATATCTTATTGTCTTTCCAATATTGTTGCCACTTGGGCTCTATCTCTTTATGGTTGTATTGCATTGTGTTTGTTTTTTATGGTGAAATCATCTTTGCTTTCGCTCAGCTCAGGGCAAGCATGCGCTCAATTGGGCGGCGCGCCTTCTCAGCCACCTCGGCGTCGACGCGTATTTCCGGAGCCTCGTCGCGAAGGCAGTCGCGCAGCTTCTCCAGGGTGTTAAGCTTCATGTACGCGCATTCGTTGCATGCGCAACCCGCATCTTCCGGCGGAGCGGCCACGAACTTCTTTTGCGGGCATTTCTTCCGCATCTCATGCAGAATGCCGCTTTCAGTGGCCACAATGAAGGTGTCGGCATCGCTCTCCTGCGCGTACTTAAGCAATGCGGCCGTGCTGCCCACCTTGTCGGCTATAACATGCAGGGCCTGCTTGCACTCTGGATGCACCAGAATCTTGCTGCCGGGATATTCCTCCTTCTGCTTCAGTATCTTTTCCAGGGAGAATTTCTCATGCACATGGCAAGCGCCGTTCCAAAGGAGCATGTTTCTTCCTGTCTCATTATTTATATATGTGCCCAGGTTGCGGTCAGGGCCGAATATGATTTTCTCATCAGGCTTGAATGTGCCCACAATCTTAAGGGCGTTGCCCGAAGTCACCAGCACGTCGGTGAGGGCCTTCACGCCGGCCGAGGTGTTGACATATGAAATCACCGTATGGTCGGGATGGGAGGCGACAAATTCCGCGAACGCCTCATCGGGGCAGCTGTCGGCCAGAGAGCAGCCCGCCTCGGTGTCGGGAATGAGCACCTTCTTGTTAGGGCTGATTATTTTCACGGTCTCTCCCATGAAATGGACGCCGCACATCACCACGAGCTTGGCGTCCAGCTTGGCGGCGATCTGCGCCAGGGCCAAAGAATCGCCAATGTAATCGGCCAGGTCTTGGATTTCTTCGCGCTGGTAATAGTGCGCAAGAATCACGGCCCCCTTTTCTTTCTTCAGCTTGAGAATTTCCTCTTTCAGCGTTTCTCCGCCGGCGCCTTCTTGGCATCCACCGCAGGCCTTATCGACTTTCATTATTTATATTTGAGAATTTTTAAATTTTAAAATAAAAACTTCTATAACAACTACAATGCGCGTAGATAGCGAGCATAACTTTCCTCGCAAAAATTTGGAAATTTGGGTTGCTGATGCCCAGCCAACGCAATCTTCAATGTTATCTACATTTGTTTTCTCTGAAAATTAGTGTGATATGATAGTTATCTACGCTATGTTTATAACCGCAAAGTTAATAAATTTTCCCATTATAAAAGGCAAAAATGCGTAGATTTTTGCTCCAGCAACCTCTCAGCAAGAATTGTTCTCACAATTTTGAAGTCTAATTTTCGTTTGCCTTATGCGATTTTTCTCGGAAAATACAAATCAACTTGCTCGAAATCTGCTGATAAGTTATCATCATTTATCAACGCTTTATCAACGCCCAATTAATATTCATTCTTTTATGCGCATTTTAATGTAGAAAAGGGGAGCATTTTGGGTGTGGGGGGCGTTATAATCTTAAAAGCGTTTTAGATATGGATTCAGATACAGATGCAAGAGGGAAATCGCCTGCGCAGCCCCGCTCGGGTTTCATGCATATATTGGGCAAGTCGCTGGACTATGCCACTCCCGCAGCCATATCCGTGGGGCTGGTGGTGTGGCTTTTCCAGAAGGTGAAGTTCCACGAGATAGTGGAGATTGTGCGCCAGGGATGTGAATTCAGGTGGCTTGTGCTAATGATGGTGATCACCACCCTATCCCATATGATTCGCGGCATACGCTGGGGCATTCAGCTGCGGGCGGCCGGGGTTGAGAGGATGCCGGTGGTGAGGGAAAGCGTGGCCATCTTCGGGGCATACGCCCTCAACCTCGTGTTCCCCCGCCTTGGCGAGGCATGGAGGTGCATGTACATAAGTCGGCGGGAAAAGGTGCCATTGTCCACTGTGGTGGGCACTGACTTGGGCGACCGTGGTTCTGACCTTGTGGTGGTGATAGCCTTGTTTATTTTGTCTTTAATTGTGGCGCACCACGCGATGGAGGCCTTTATCAGCCATTACGCCTTGGGGCGCGACATCGACCATATCATCAAGGATCCGCTCCTGTGGATAGGCATATCCGCCGCGGTGGCTGCGGCTTGGAGCGTGCTGCATTATTTCAGGCGCATCAAGTGGGTGCAAAAGGTGGGAGAAAGCATCCACCAGATGTGGGGAGGATTCAAGGTGCTTTTTACGATGAACGGCAAGACGCAGTACGTATTGTTGACTCTCGGCATCTGGATATGCTATTATTTGGAGACGTATGTTACATTTTTTGCCTTTCCGTTCACCCGTGAGCTGATTACTCAGCCCGGCTTGGCCTACGGGCTTGTGCCCGGCCTGGTGGTGTTCGTGTTTGGCAGCTTCTCAATGGCTGTTCCCTCCAACGGCGGCCTTGGCCCTTGGAATCTCGCTGTAATGTTCGCCCTCACACTCTATGGCGTCAGCGACGCCCAGGGCACAGCCTTCTCAATGGTGATGTGGAGCAGCCAAGCGGCATGCCTTGTGGTGCTCGGCCTTTTCTCCGTAGGCTACATACTTTGGGACAACAAACATAGGCAGACGAAAAGCGAGGGGAGTTGAAAAAACACCCCTCGCCGCAGCTTCTTTTCATTTGGAGGAAAAGGATTAAGGAATTATTGGGTTAGGACGGTGTCAGGAGGCACATCCTTTGTCACCCACTTGTTTCCTCCGATCACCGAGTTGTGCCCAACGGTGATTCTTCCGAGGATTGTGGCGTTGGCATAAATCACCACATTGTCTTCTATTATCGGATGGCGCTGGATGCCCTTTATAGGATTGCCGTTCTCATCCAACGGGAAATTTTTGGCTCCGAGGGTCACGCCTTGGTAAAGCTTTACGTGGTTTCCTATCACGCATGTCTCGCCAATCACCACTCCCGTGCCGTGGTCTATTGTAAAGTATTCGCCAATGCTGGCGCCGGGGTGTATGTCAATGCCTGTTTCGCTGTGGGCTATTTCCGTGAGTATGCGCGGAATCAGCGGCACGTCCAGAAGGAGAAGCTTGTGCGCTATCCTGTAATTGCACACAGCGCGGATTGAAGGGTAGCAACTTATCACCTCTCCGAAGCTGCTGGCCGCGGGGTCGCCGTCGTACATCGAGCGTATGTCAGTGGTGAGGATTTCCCTCAGCTCTGGCAGCCACTCTATGAATTCTATTGATATTTTTCCCGCCAAGGTCCTTTGCTCGCTCCATGAAAGGGGGGAATCCTTGTCGGCCATGTCGTCGCGGAAGCACAAGCCCGCATGCACTTGCTGCCGCAGAAGTTCAAAAAGCTTTTCGGTGAACATTCCCAGGTGATAGCGCAGCAAATCGGCGTTCATCGTGGAATTGCCGAAATATCCCGGGAATACTATGGCGCGGCATAGGTCGGTGATGCGGCGCAGCTCTTCCATAGAGGGCAGTGGCCCGCCGTCGCGGTGCTTGTGGAAAAGGAATCGGTAGCTCCGCTCGCAGGCCAGCTCCTCTACAGTCTTTGATATGATTTTTGAATACATTGTCAGAAATTTACCACAGATAAGTAACGTTCGCCCGTATCGGGAAGAATCACCACGAAGGTCTTTCCCTTGTTTTCTGGCCTTGATGCCAGCTTTGCGGCCGCGCACAGGGCGGCGCCTGACGAGATGCCGGCCAGAAGCCCCTCCTCATTCGCCAAGGCGCGCATGGCATCCTTCGCCTCTTCATCGGTGATTTGCATTACCTCATCAACCACTGAGGCGTCGTAGTTTGCCGGAACGAATCCCGCCCCGATTCCCATTATGCCGTGCGGGCCGGGGTTTCCTCCTGACAGCACGGGAGATTTCGCGGGTTCAACGGCCACAGCCTTCATTGAAGGATAAGTTTGCTTCAGCCGCCGCGCGCATCCGGTGATTGTGCCCCCGGTGCCCACTCCGGCCACAAAGAAGTCGATGGTGCGTCCCTGCATGTCGTCGGCTATCTCCACGCCGGTGGTCATATAATGCACCTTTGGATTTGCGGGATTGTCGAATTGCCCCAGAATCACCGACCCTTTCATTTCCCTTTGCAGCTCATTGGCCCTTTCTATGGCTCCGGCCATTCCCTTTGACCCGGGAGTAAGCTCCAGCTGCGCGCCGTAGGCCTGAAGCAGCTTTCTCCTTTCCACGCTCATTGTTTCGGGCATCGTTAGGATCACCTTGTATCCTCTGGCCGACCCCACCATGGCCAGGCCTATGCCCGTGTTGCCGCTGGTGGGCTCAATAATGGTAGCGCCGGGCTTGAGAATGCCCTTCTGCGCGGCGTCGTCAATCATGGACAGGGCCACGCGGTCCTTTATGCTGCCTCCGGGATTGAATGATTCTATCTTTACGTATATGTGCGCGTTGATGCCGGCTGAGGCTTCGTATCTGTAAAGGCGCATCATGGGCGTGAAGCCGATAAGGTCGGTGATGTTCTGTGCAATCATTGTGTGTGCGGGTTAGTATGATTAGTTATAAGTTAAAATAATTTCCCTCATAGATTACAACATAAATCTCACGCCAAAAGACCGAGGAATAAAGGTTAAATCATAAGAATAAATGCTAAATATTATTAATTAACATAGGTGTGGCATTGCTTTGCGCCGACGATTTTTGGTAAGTGGGCGTTTTTTTAGTAATTTTGCAGTGAACTTCAAGAGACGGAGGAGGCCAGGCGGCTTCCTCCGACTTTTTTAAATGCAAGCAAAGCGCATAAAGGCGTAAAAAACGTACACAATTATGATAGATAAGGAATTGCTTAAGCAGACAGTGCTGAAGGCCATCGAGGGGACCGGCGTCTTTTTGGTGGACTTGACCGTCAGCCCTGAAAATGACATAGTGGTGGAGATTGACTCTAACGATGGAGTTGACCTTGACCTATGCACCGAAATACACAATAAGATTGAGGCGTCTCTTGACCGCGACAAGGAGGACTTCTCCCTTGAGGTGGGTTCGGCCGGCATCACAGCCCCCTTCAAGGTGGTGGAGCAGTACACCAAGAATCTCGGCAAGGAGGTGGAAGTCCTCACTCGCGACGGCCGCAAGATAACGGGAACGCTCACGGCGGTCGACGGCGACACCTCGTCATTCACCGTAGAGGTGCCAACAAAGGTGAAGGAGCCAGGGGCAAAGCGCCCTACTGTGCAGATGGTGCCAGAGCATCTGAAGATGGACGCCTGCAAGCAAGTGAAGCACAAATTCAAATTCTAATAAATACGATTAATAACTACCAATTACTATACACAGGAAATGGCAAAGAAAGAGGAAACTCCGAATATGGTCGAGCAGTTCGCCGACTTCAAGGAACACAAAAACATTGACAAGGCCACGATGATACGCGTGCTTGAGGATTCTTTCCGCAAAGTGCTGTCGTCGATGTTCAACGAGGCCGAAAACTTTGACGTAATCCTCAACCCCGACAAGGGCGACGTGCAGATTTTCCAAAACCTCGAGGTTGTGCCCGACGGCGAAGTGGAGAATCCATACAAACAAATATCCCTGAGCGACGCCAAGGCCGACAACGACCCCGACGCTGAGGTGGGCGAGGAGCACACAAGGGAAATCATATTCGAGAAATTCGGGCGCCGCGCCATCCTCACTCTGCGCCAGACCCTGCAGTCGAAAATACTTGAGCTGCAGAAGGAGGCCATCTACGCCAAGTTCAAGGACCTGGAGGGCGAGCTCGTTTCGGGAGAGGTTTACCAGACATGGTCGCGCGAGACACTTCTTCTCGACGATGAGAAGAATGAGCTACTCCTGCCGAAATCGGAGGCCATCCCCGGCGACTTCTTCCGCAAGGGCGAGACCGTAAGGGCCGTCATAGCTAACGTTGACAATAAGAACAACAATCCGAAGATCACAGTGTCGCGCACCAACCCCAACTTCCTGCGACGCCTCTTCGAGCTGGAAGTGCCCGAGATACATGACGGCCTGATCAATATCCGCGCAGTGGCCCGCATCCCCGGCGAGAGGGCGAAGGTGGCCGTAGAGAGCTACGACGACCGCATCGACCCCGTAGGCGCTTGCGTGGGCGTGAAGGGATCGAGAATCCACGGTATCGTGCGCGAGCTGCGCAATGAGAATATCGATGTAATCAACTACACATCCAATCCCTCGCTCTTCATCCAGCGCGCGCTTAGCCCCGCCAAGATATCCTCTATCCGCCTTGACGAGGAGGAGAAGAAGGCTGAGGTGTTCTTGCGCCCTGAGGAGGTGTCTTTAGCCATCGGACGCAACGGCTCCAACATCAAGCTGGCGTCAATGCTTACAGGCTACGTAATCGACGTTTACCGCGATTCGGGCGACGCATACAATGATGATATCTACCTTGACGAATTCAAGGATGAAATCGACGAGTGGGTAATCGACGCTCTCAAGAACATGGGATGCGTCACAGCCAAGTCAGTGCTCAACACTCCACGCCAAATCCTTATCGACAAGGCCGACCTGGAGGAGGATACAGTAGACAACGTAATAGCTGTCCTGAAGGCTGAGTTTGAAGATGACGAAATGGAAGACGCTCCCGCTGAATAATGCAGGCGATGAAGCTTCTGCCTAAAACTAACCAACACTCAAGAAAATACACTAAAAGCAATATATGGCGAAAAAAATCAGCAAAATAGCTAAAGACCTCAATATCGCTCTGCCCACGGTATTCGAGTTCATGCGCAAGAAAGGCATCCCCGTCGAAGAGCATCCGAATTTCCGCGTCAATGACGACGTTGAGGCTATTCTTGTCACCGAATTCCAGGGCGACAAAGATCTTAAAAAGAAGTCGGATGAGCTTTTCCCCGCCAACAAGAAGAAAGAACAGCAACGCCCCGCAGAGACGAAACATGAGGAAATTAAAATTCCCGCTGACGCCAACAAACCACGTGTGCTCGGAAAGCTCTCCTTCGACAAAAATGGCATGCCCATAGTGCAGAAGCAGACTGAGCCTTCTGCGCCCAAAGAGGAGCCAAAACCCGAACAAAAGCCCGAACCAAAGATTGAGGCGAATGATGTAAAAGAGGCTAAAACTGAAGCTAAAGCCACCAAGGAGCCAACCCCCGAGCCAAAGGAGGAAAAGCCCGCGGCAGAGGTGAAGCCCGCGGCAGAGCCCAAGGCTGAAACAAAGTCTGAGCCAAAGGCAGAACCCAAGCCCGAACAAAAACCCGAGGTGAAACCAGCACCTAAGCCCGAAATTAAAACTGAAGTGAAAAAAGAAATTAAGATCGAACCCAAAGCAGAGCCTAAGGCAGAGGCTAAGGCAGAGGCTAAGCCCGAACAAAAGAAGGAAGAGGAAATATTCACCACAGAGCCCGTCAAGTCGCCGGTAACGCTTAATATCCTCGGAAAAATCGACCTGTCGGCCATCAACTCCTCCACGCGCCCAAAGAAAAAGAGCAAGGAGGAGCGCCGCAACGAACGCCGCGGCGGCGCCCAAGCGCAAGGAGGCAACGGTGCTCCCGGACGCGATGGCGACCGCAAAAAGCGCCGCAGAATAGGCGGACAAGAGAAGGTGGACATTGAGAAGGCCGGAAAGCAGGCCGGAAACGCCCCCAAGCAAGGAGGCGGAAACAACGGCGGAGGCAACGGAAATAATGGAGGCGGAGGCCAGCAAGGGCAGAAGAACCGCGACCAACGCCGAAATGACAAGGGAAAGAACAAGGACAACCGCAGAAACGCTCCGGCTCCGGTACATGCCGAAGTCAACGAGGAGGACGTTTCAAAGCAGGTTAAGGAGACCCTCGCGCGCCTCACAGCCAAGGAAAAGGGACTGAAGAAAGGCGCTAAGTGGCGCAAGGAGAAGCGCGAGGCCAACGCAAGCCGCGAGCGTGAGGCTATTCAGCAGGAAATGGCTGAAAGCAAGACGCTGAAACTTACTGAGTTCGTTACGGCCAACGACCTCGCCGTGATGATGGATGTGCCCATCAACAAGGTCATCGCCACTTGCATGAGCATTGGCGTGATGGTATCAATCAACCAGCGCCTCGACGCCGAGACCATCAACATCGTGGCCGAGGAGTTCGGATTCAAGACTGAATACGTTTCAGCCGAAGTGGCCGACGCCATACACCAGGAAGAGGACAACGAGGAAGACCTAGTGGCGCGTCCGCCTATCGTGACTGTGATGGGCCATGTGGACCACGGCAAGACATCTCTCCTCGACTATATACGCAACGCCAACGTTATCGCTGGCGAGGCCGGAGGCATCACCCAGCACATCGGCGCCTACAACGTTAAGCTTGAGGATGGACGCCATATTACGTTCCTTGACACCCCGGGACACGAGGCGTTCACCGCCATGCGCGCCCGCGGCGCCCAGGTGACTGACTTGGCAATCATCATCGTGGCCGCCGACGACAACGTCATGCCGCAGACCGTGGAGGCAATCAACCACGCCACCGCGGCAAACGTGCCCATCGTTTTCGCAATAAATAAGATTGATAAGCCGCACGCCAACCCCGAAAAGATTAAGGAGGAGCTGGCTGGCATGAACTATCTCGTTGAGGACTGGGGCGGCAAATACCAAAGCCAGGACATCTCCGCAAAGAAGGGCATAGGCGTGGAAGAACTTATGGAGAAGGTGCTCCTTGAGGCGGAGCTTCTTGACCTCAAGGCCAACCCCAACCGCAACGCCGTAGGCTCAATCATTGAATCGTCCCTCGACAAGGGACGCGGATATGTGGCCACTGTGCTTGTGCAGAACGGCACGCTCCGTGTGGGCGACATCATCCTTGCCGGCAATCATTTCGGCAAGGTAAAGGCCATGTTCAACGAGCGCAACCAGCGCATCAAGGAGGCCGGCCCCGCCACTCCCGCGCTCATACTCGGTCTCAACGGCGCGCCGCAGGCCGGCGACACATTCAATGTGCTTGACACTGAGCAAGAAGCGCGAGAAATCGCCTCCAAGCGCGAGCAGCTGCAACGCGAGCAGGGCCTGCGCACCACCAAGATTCTCACCCTTGAGGATATCGGACGCCGCCGCGCCATCGGAAACTTCCAAGAGCTCAACATCATCGTAAAGGGCGACGTGGACGGATCCATCGAAGCCCTCAGCGATTCGCTCATAAAGCTCTCTACGGAGGAAATTCAGGTCAACGTCCTGCACAAGGCCGTGGGCGAAATTTCAGAGAGCGACGTGACGCTCGCCGCCGCCTCCGACGCCGTGATCATAGGCTTCCAGGTGCGTCCATCGCAGGCCGCCCGCAAGGCCGCCGAGCGCGAGGGCGTGCAGATTCGCCTCTACTCCGTCATTTACCAGGCCATCGAGGAAGTGAAGGACGCTATGTCGGGCATGCTTGCTCCGGAAATCAAGGAGGAAGTGATAGGCACAGCCGAAGTGAAGGAAACCTACCACATATCCAAGGTGGGCACAATCGCCGGCGCGCTCGTGATAGAGGGCCGCATACGCAAGGGATGCAAGGTGCGCCTGATCCGCGACGGCATCGTGCGCTACACAGGCAACCTCGGTTCGCTCAAGCGCTTCAAGGACGACGCCAAGGAAGTGATCATGGGCCTCGACTGCGGCCTCTCCATCCAAGGCTACAACGACATCAAAGTAGGCGACCTAATCGAAGCCTTCGAAGAAAAAGAAGTAGAGCGCACCCTCGACTAACCCCCAAATATTAAGGTTGCACTTAAAAACGAACCACTACATACCAACAAAAACACATCACGGGCTCTCAGTCCGTGATGTGTCATTTATATCCAAAAGAAAAGCCATGCAAGGATTGCTATGGATTAGAAATAAAATGGTATCTTTGCATTGGAAAAAAACATTTTCGCCCTGTCTTATGAATGAAAAGGACGATCTAAACGCAGTGGATATAAACGTCGATAGCCTTTGGTTGATAGGTCCGAGGTCGCAAAGTGGTAAGCATGCCAATGTTTACCATGGAAATTTTGTGCCACAAATACCAAATCAGATGCTTCGCCGCTATACCAGAGAAGGAGATATCGTGCTTGAGGCGTTCATGGGGAGTGGAACCACACTTTTTGAATGCGAAACTCTTGGTCGAAACTACATAGGTTTTGATATTAATAAAGATATCATTAAATATGTTGATTCCAAAATGATTGGAGTTGATAATATCAATTTCCGCATTCATAACTGCGATATTTGCGATACAGAAACTGTGTCTCTCAATATCGCCGCAGACTTGGCTGAATTCGGAGCAGAAATGGTGGATCATATCATAGTTCATCCTCCATATTTTAACATAATAAAGTTCACATCAAAGGAAGAGGATCTGTCGAGAATAGACAATATACCAAAATTTATAGAAAAATTTATACTTGCAATAAGGAACTGTTGGAGATGGCTAAGGGCGGGAAAATATATGTCGCTTATTGTAGGTGACATATATAAGGACGGTGAAGTCGTTCCTCTAGCATTTTATCTGATGCAGGCTATTAAGAATAACTTCAATGTAAAAATGAAAGGGATCGTCATCAAGGACATGGTAGGGAATAGAGCAAAAATAGGAAACGAAGACTTGTGGCGTTATCGTACACTCAAAGGTGACACTTTCTTATTCAAACATGAATATATTTTCGTTTTCAAAAAGATATCATAAAAAAATAAAATATTTATGTCACAAACTTTTACAATAATAGAGGTAGCGCAAAAACTTGGTCTTACACAAAAGGCTGTGAGGAGACTTGTAGCGTCTAATGAAATGGAATCTACGAAAAAAGGTAGTTCTTATGTGATTTCTTCCGAGGCTATTGATCTGTATTTAAGCAAAAAACATAAAGATACAAAATCTGAGGTTAATAACAAAATATCCGTTGCAAAGAATTATAAGATCAATTGGGTTGACATAGCGAGATGGTGGAACGATGTGCCTGATTCTCAAATGACATTTGTTGATTTGTTTTGTGGATGTGGTGGTCTCAGCAAAGGTCTTGAATTATCCGGGATGGAGGGAATATGCGGACTTGACTTCTTTAAGGAAGCATGTATGACATACAAGCGCAATTTCAATCATCCCTTTATAAACGGCGACATAAAATTGACAGAGAATAAGCAAGCATTCTATGATACCGTTCGTCGTCAACTGAACGGCCGTAAACTCAATGTAGTGGCTGGAGGTTTTCCTTGCCAAGGATTCAGCATGGCGGGAAACCGCATTGTAGATGATCCTCGAAATTCTCTATATGAAGAATTGCTTGAAATTGTCACCACACTGCAACCTGAATATGTGATATGTGAAAACGTAAAGGGGCTGCGCAGCATGCTCAACGGAGCCGTAGAGGCTAAAATTATACAGGATTTTCACGAGGCCGGATATGAGATGCAGGCGGTGGTGCTCTGTGCCGCTGATTATTACACGCCGCAAAAACGCGAGCGCATAATTTTCATAGGCAACCGCATCGGCCACAAAAACTTTCACCCAAAGCCAATCCTTACCCCAGATAAATATATAACTACGGGGATGGCTATCGGAGATTTAATCAATCATCCGGAAGATGAATCATTCAATCATGTTCCCACCAAACACCGTCCAGATATGGAAAAGCGTATGATAGAACTTGAAGAGGGCAAGAGCCTTTATAAGGGATATTCTGATGCGTGGAAAAAATGTCCATGGGATGAAGCCTCATGCACAATAAAGGAAAATCATGGAGGAGTAAATATACACCCGCGGCTGCCTCGTGTGCTTACTGCCCGTGAAATGGCGCGTCTGCAGTCATTTCCCGACGACTTCATATTCATGGGACCTAAAAATAAACAGCTTGTGCAGATAGGCAACGCAGTACCTCCATTGTTGGGCAAGGCAATAGGCCTTGCCGTAAGGTATTCCTTTGGGGAATTGGTTGATTAGCTGGATGTGCTCAAACTAATTCTTATTTATCCGAAGCAGTTTGAGAATGGTTGGCATGTGGAATCTAAATTTAAAACAAGCCCTATGATTGTGGACTTGGAATTCCCCTATGGTTTTACCATCATATTTTACGGTATTGCTCTCTTTCCAATCTTCAATCGAATCCTTGGTGAAGGTGAACTTTTCGTGTACCCAAGGGAAGTTGTAGTTTATTTCGCTTTTTTGTATGGCCTCAAATTTATAAATGTCCCCTGATTTATAAATCCACAAAAGCCAATCAGAATCAAAAAGATGTGAAAGATAGATGGGAATAAGGCACTCTATCTTATCAAACACCATTTGTTTGAACAAATCATTTGTCATCATAGTAACCCCTTGTGGAAGATAATCCTTGAAGTACAGCAAGCAAGTGTCAGGTCCGGGTTGTCCTACTTCTGGAGGACAAATGCGATTGCCTGTATTTGTCTTTAGCGATAGTTGTTTACCCCCTTCTAAAATGAAATCGTAAGAACATTTGCTTGATTTGCCACGTTCTCCAGCTTCAGATCCAGTATGCCGAATGGGCTTAGGCATAGTTTTGAAAGCTTCCTTTACTATTGGCAAAAGATGAGAATAGATTGAATTAGATGTGCGGGTAGCAAAACTGTTCGGCTTTTCAAGACCAAATACATCACAAATTGTTGCTTCTGCTGTAATGCCAAAGGTTTCAGTAGTATTTTTTAAGATTCTGAACCACTTAGGTATAGCTTTGATGTTGAATCTAAATTTGAAAGTTCTGTTCCTGTGAGTTTGCAGTTCTGCAATAGATACACCATGGTATTTTAAAGTGGTGCTCTCAACCCAAGTGTCTAAATCGCGTGTAAAAGTAAATTCATTCCTTTCAAATGAATAATTGGCAATATCCGACAATTTGTATAACGATAGTCTTGGAGGCTCTTTTGCGTCTTTCATTCGTTCGATTATTATGTTGTAATCGGAAGGAAAGAAACATTCTATGAAGATTGGCAACGCTTCGTGAATATGATAGTACATTTTCTTTCTAATCTGTGCCTGGTCGCATACTTCTTCTCCGAAAATATCATAGAAGTATTTATTCAGCACATCAAATCCTGCTTGTCCCACGGTGCGAGGAGCCACCATTCCTGTGCTTGATGTTGTGCGCAGGGATAGGGTTTTTCCATTTGAAAGAAGAAAATTGTGTGGAGAAGTTGTATGCTTTCCATTAGTTAAATCCAATGTATAAGTGAGAAGTTTTATGGGTTTAGCTCCAACTGACTTTACTACATTATGTATTATAGGAAGCAATTCATCCACACTACTTTCATCATAATTAGCATTGAATTGGGCGGAGGCTTTATCATTAACCTTTATTTTGAAGATATCACATATCAGGCTTTGCAGTGTCAGTCCGTACCTTGCAGGGTTGAATTCTTGGTTCATTGGTTATTCTTGGGTTTTGGAGAGGAGGGTGGTGATGGGGATTTGGAAGGCGTCGGCGATGTCACTGACTGTTTGCAGGGAAAGGTTGCGTTTTCCTTGCTCAATGTTGCTGATATATGTGGGGTGCAAGTCGGCCAGTTCAGCCAGTTTTTCTTGGCTGAGTTTGAGTTTCTTCCTGTAGTATCTTATATTGTTAGCAAGAAGATTCAAGATAGGGGTGTTAGATATTTTCTTTCTTTTTGATTTTTCCATTTATACAAAATTAGGTGTAAATCACTCGCGAAACCATAGACTTAGAATCAAGTTTTTAGTATATCAACTAAAATAACAATCAGAATCGTATTTGTTATAAACTTTTCTGTATTTTTGCAGTCTAAATGGAAAAGCAAAATATGAAACGAGTCATTCTCATACTCTCACTTATTTGGGCATTTGCCTCAGCCAATGCTCAATATTATTATCCTTACGATAGCAGTAATTATTACTATGATGACGCTCCCAGTCTCATAATTCAAAAAGACCGAATTATGGGATGGTACGTTTCCGATCTTGATGGCAAACGCATCAGTGATTATTATGAAGAAATTCGTCCTTATAGTCAGGGAGCCGCCGCTGTAAAGGATAAAATTATGGGATGGTGCTTCATTGATCTTTCGGGGAAAAAATTTACGGACTACTACACAGAGGTAGATGATTTCCACGAGGGATATGCTCTTGTCAAAGATAAAGTCATGGGTTGGACATTTATCAATGGAAAAGGCAATAAACTCGTGTCTGATTTTTTTGAAGAAGCCTATCCCTTTCATCGTGGAGTGGCGCTCGTTAAAGATAAAGTTATGGGGTGGTATCTTCTCAACACAGCAGGCAAAAGAATAACTGAATATCATAAAACGCCTTTGGATTTCAAGCCGGCTCAACCGCCGCGAAGGCCTTGGTAAGCTGTCTTTTATCAGCCTTCACTTGCCAATAATTTCAATTACCTTAATATCAAAAAAAGATTTGCGATGATGAATTCAACCAAACCCATCAAAATGCGCATACTTGCGGGCATGTTGCCTGCGCTGATGCTGGCCGGGGCTATTTTCTTCTCATGCACCAACTCTAAAGTGCAGGAAGCGACCGGGAACGCTGCGGCGGCAGCCGCCTCCACAGCAGACAGCAATGTTTTCCTAATCCGAGGCGCCAACGTTGATTCCGACGCAGTGACTAACGGCAATTTCATCTATGTGGGCGATTTGGCCACTGCAGGCGAACCTGATTCGTCTTTCGATGGCATCGTTTATCCAATCACTGGCTGCATCGCCGCTGAAAAGAAGAGCGCCATCGATATGCTCGCTCCTGCCGGCGCTGTGTACCTTATCAACAACAAAAAGGTTGCGGCTGAGCAATATCAAGCCTTGGATGAAGATGACATACAAATTGTTACGCTTGGAGACGGCACAGTAGAAATCTATACTCGCCGCGACGCAAATGAGCCTAACGCGGATGTTACGGCGAACGGAAACGAGGAGGCTCGCCGGCTGCATGCTCTTCTGTCCAATCTGTCGGAGGCTTGGCCCGGCCTTTCAGCTGTGATTGTAGACGGCAAGGAATATCCTATTGATGGCGCGGATTTTGAAAAATTCAATGCGGAGCATCAAGGGCTGATCAATGCTGTGCAAAATATAAGCATCAGCGGAGATAAGGCGCAGATAACCACCTGGGGAAAGAAATAGGCCGCATGGTGGCGTATCTTTGCCTCGGGAGCAACATGGGCGATGCCTTGGGCTTCGTGGAAAAGGGCGTCGGCATGATTGCCTACGCTTTCCCCGCGGGTGAAATCAAGCGCACGGAGCCTTTGGCGAGCGAGCCGTGGGGATATGAATCTCCCAATTCTTACGTAAACCTCACCATCCGCCTCTCCGTGCCCGGAGAGGCCACGGAGCAAAGGGCCCTGGACATGCTCGACGCTTTGCAGGAGATAGAGCGGGAAATATCGGCCGTGCCCCACCGCAACGCCGATGGATCATACCGCGACCGGGAAATTGACATCGACATAGTGGCCATCGAGGGCCTGCGCATGGGCCATCCGCGCCTGCAGCTTCCCCACCCCCGCGCCGCGGAGCGGGACTTCGTGCGCATTCCAATGCTCCGGCTTGGCGCCTTAAGCCTCATCTTCTGAATGCGGGCTTAAGTGGTGAATTTCGGGATAGTTTGATGGAGAATAACGATATGTTATTCTATAATTTATGTGGTAAATTTTACATTATTGAAAAAGCAATTATTATAATTATAATAATTGCTTTTTCAATAATGTGGTTAGTTGAGGCCGTATTTGGAGAGGATTTGGAGGATGGGGGCTTTTATTGATTGCATCCAGCGGTAGTAGCCGAGGTCGGAGGGGTGGGTGCCGTCGCATGTCGTCTCGTGGTCGTTGCCTGTGCTTGGCTCAATGAAATAGATGTTTGGGTCGGATTCCATTGCTTTTGCCACCATCTTTTTGGCCATATCCATTTTTGCCTGCTCGGCTTTGTCGTACTTCTGGTCGAAATTCCGGTGCTCGCGGTAGATGGTCTGCATGAAAATGATGGGGGTGCGCGGGTGGCTGGCGCGCAAAGTGGCGAGGAAAGAATCGAAGCGCTCCTCTATCTCCTTGGCCGACGGATTTGAGAATGCGTCGAACACGAAGGCGTCGGCCGGAGTGTCGGCCAGCGCCTTTGCGAACGATTGCTGCAACTTTGAATTGCCGCTGACACCCAGCACGGGCGTGTGCAGCCCCGTGGCGCGCTCAAGCTGCAGGGGATAGGTCATGCCCGGCCGGGAAACGGATGAGCCATGCGTGAAGCTGGACCCCCAGAATACGATGCGGTGGCGGAAGGGGTTGTCGATGGGCCGCACATACGAATCCGGCGCCACGCCAATGTTGATGGAGTCAATCACGGAGTATGTAGGGAGGTAGAGAAGGCACTCCTTGTTGCCGGGCGCCAGGTTGCTCACGAGCTCGAAAGTCTCATCGTCGGCGTCCTTCGGAGTGTTGTTGCCGGCGTACATCCATTGGCCGTTGGGGCCCTTGATGTATAGGTCCACTCCGGCTATGCTCATTTGCGGGCCGTTCCACCCGGAGCCGCGCTTGATGAAGTCAATGTTTGCGTAGATGTAATCACTGTTAGTCTCAAAGGCCAGCGCCAGGCCGGCCGACTGCTGTACGAGGTTTTCGCTTTGGTAGGCAGAAAACCCGTGGTATTTCGCGGTGTCCAGCCTCGCATATCTGCGAGGGGTGTCCATCAGCTTGTTGATTAGGGTAAGGTCGTGACCGGAGGTGAATTCCAGCGGAGGCAGGGGCTTGGCGGCCAAGAACGCGATGGAAGCCAGGCCCAGGGCAAGAGATGCGATAAGTCGTTTCATATAAAAGATTTTGAGAAAAATTTCAGAAAAAGAAAACCCCCAGCGCCCTGCGCAGATTTCGCATGGCGCATGTGATGTGGTAGTGTATTGTATGCTTGCTTACGTTAAGGTCTTCTGAAATTTTCTCATGGCTGAGGCCGCTGACGCGCCCGATCATCACCTGGCGCTGCTTTTCGGGCAGATTCTCTATAGCCTGCATCAGCCGGGAATCGAGCTCGGCCTCCTCCAGGCCGCCGCAGTCGCAGGGAGTGGATTCGGTGACGCCTTGAGCCTTGCGGTAATTTAAATCGCGGCTGCGCGCCCTGAGCCTGTTCATCACCGCGTTGCGCGCCATCTAGAAAAGATATGCGTCGACGGAGTTGATGTACACAGCATTGCAGCGTTCATCCCATAATTCCAGGAAAATATTATGCGCAATATCCTCCGCCTCCTCGCGGCTTCCGAGGAGCTTCTGCGCAAAAGCCGTTATTTTGCCGGCGTAATGCGCGTAGAAATATTTAAGGGCTTCGGGATCTCCTTCACTAAGACTCTTAAGCTCTACGTAATGAGGGGTGAAATAAATATCTTGCACGAATGGTATTGGAGGATATTATGCATAAAGTCCGCATCAGCGGCTGTGGTTCATGGGCAAAGATACGCCAAAAAAAACTACAAAATTCATCTGTTTACATTAATTAGCGTTTATTAGCCAAAACACCACTGCCAATTTCCCCCACCAAAGCACCTTACCAATAAAGAAGCTTAATAAGCCAACAAATCACGAAGCTACAAATCATCTTAAATTAATAAGCCAATGAAAAAAAGTGTTTTAATCTGGTTTACAATGTTGCTCGCATGCTTTGTGCAGACAGGCTGCTCGGAGGACATCGACGACACTGTGACCGACAGCGTGTACCTGTACACCACAAGCATCAGCGCGCCGGCCGCTGAGGGAGAGCAATCGATTACCATTGCCGCCACTCTTGACTGGACTGCAACCCCGCAGGCGGACTGGCTATCAGTAGACGTGTCCTCGGGCAAAGAAGGATTTACGGCAGTGCATGTCACCTGGCAGGCCAACACCACCGGGGCCGAGAGGATAGGGACAGTAAAGTTTACGGCCGGCACATATTCCGACGAACTGACAGTGACCCAAAAAGCCGAGTAAAGCCAAGGACAACAATCCACGCCAGCCATGGACAACAGCAAAATCAGACGCATAGCCGACTATTTGCGGGATTCCGAAGCCTCGTTGGACCTCAAAGCCGAAAGAGATCTTTTGGAGCTGTGGAACGAAAGCGAAGGCGCGGCTCTCCCCTCCGAAGAGATGGAGGAGAGGCTGGAGCGAGCTATCGTTCGACGCAAGAGGCGGGCAAAGGCAGGTCTATTGGCGCGATGTGGAGCTGTCGCCGCAATGGCGGCATGCATATTTTCAACCGGCTTTTTCCTGGCCTCAAGAAACACCATTGAAGCAGTGGCGGCTCCCCCGCAAAAGCTTGTGGTGGTAACTGCGCAGGGCAGCGTAGGCAAATACAAGCTGCCCGACGGCACTGACGTATGGCTGAATGAGGCAAGCCGCCTGGAGTATTATTCCGACTTTGCCGAAAACAGAAGCGCGTCCCTTGTGGGCGAAGGCTACTTTGAGGTGAAGAAGGACGCGGCGCACCCTTTCACCCTTAGCATGGAGCATCTGCAGGTGAAGGTGCTGGGCACGGCCTTCGACGCCCGGGGCTATGGCGACGGCGCTGTAGAGGACGTAGTGCTCAGGCGAGGAAAAGTGAAGGTGGAAGCCCTTGGCGAATCCTTTTCGGCGATATTGTCGCCCAACGAGCGGATAGCCTACAATCCCGCCAGCCGCAAGATCGTAAGGAGGGAAGTTGAGGCCATCAATTACTGCCGTTGGATTCAGGACAGGATGATATTCTCCAACGCCCCCTTGGCTGACATCCTCACTAGCATCGAGCGCAAATACAATGTCAGGATAAAGGCATCGGCTGACTTGGACTCCAAATACCGCCTAACGATGACCGTGGGGCATGACAGCCTGGAAGAAGTGCTGGCGGTGGTGACCACCCTAACATCCACAAAAGCGAATTACGAGCCAGACGGCTCGATAACGCTCACCAAAAAGCGTCGTTGACGACCTTTTTCGGAGCGCAATCGCATCCGCGGACATAAAAACAATTTAATAACCATGTAACAAACCAACCATTTCATATTTATCATGAAGATAAAGCAATCAATCAAAATAAGGACGCGTCGCGGGCCATGGCTGGCCTTGCTGCTGTGCCTTATGTGCAGCTTTGGCATCATGGCGCAATCGCCAACAGTGAGCGTAGACGTCAAGAACGCCTCTGTGAAGGAGCTCCTTCAAGCCATTGAGGCGAAAACCAATTACACCTTCGCCTACGCCGACGCTGATCTTCCGACAGAAAAGGTGACCGTGAAGGCAGAAAACAAGAGTGTGCAATCCATCATAGCGCAGGCCCTTCCCGGGATGAAGATGGAGATGAAGGGCACGAAGATCGTGCTAACGCCTGCCGCCAAGGGCCAGGCATCCGAGGCGTCGCACCGCGTATCGGGCACAGTGGTCGATGAGCAGGGCGAGCCCCTGATCGGCGCCTCTGTGGCTGTAAAGGGCACAAGCAATGCCGTGAACACCGACCTTGACGGCAACTACACCCTTGAGGTGAAGGGCGCAGCCACCCTTATCGTGACCTACGTGGGCTACAACCCGCAAGAGGTGAAGGTGGCCGCAGGCCAGAACGTGGCCAATGTGGAAATGGCCACCTCCTACAACAACCTTGAAGACGTAGTGGTAGTGGGCTACGGCGTGCAGAACAAGCGCGACGTGACCACGTCCATCTCCTCGATTAAGTCGGAGGACTTCGCCACTATGCCCACCCCTGATTTCCGCGAGGCCATGGCGGCCAAGATGCCCGGCGTGCAGGTGCTTAACCTTGGCGGCTCACCCGAAGGCAACGTGAGCGTGCGCATCCGCGGCATCCAGTCGGCCACATCGGGCAACGACCCCCTCTATGTTATAGACGGCGTGACATGCGACGCCCGCGCCTTCGCCAACCTTGAGAGCAGCGACATCGAGAGCCTCGAGGTGCTGAAAGACGCCTCTGCGGCGGCCATCTACGGCAGCCGCGGCTCATGCGGCGTTGTGATCGTCACCACAAAGCGCGGCAAGAGCGAGAAGCCGCTGATCAGCTATGACGGCATGGTGGGCTTCAGCAACGTATCGAAGAAAATCGATATGCTTAACGCATATGAGTTCGCCAACCTTTATGCCGAGGCCCACAACGGCTGCCTCATCACCCAGGTGAAGGACGCGTCAATCGACATGCCCAGCGCCCAACGCCCGCAGACCTACCAGCGCATCGACCCCGTGATTGAAGCCTACCTTCAGGACAAGACCGGGACCCTGACCGACACCGACTGGCAGGACGAGATATTCCGCACAGCGATCACCACCAAGCACAACGTGAGCATCAGCGGATCGAACACATACATGAACTACTACGCCGGCCTGAACTACCTATACCGCGAAGGCACCATCATCAACTCGGATTTCGAGCGCTTCGGAGCCCGCGTCAACCTTGACGGCAAGCGAGGAAACTTCAAGTGGGGCATCAACCTCAGCCCGAGCTATTCGGTGACGAACAACGTGGACGCCGATTCCCAATACGGCGGCGACGGCGTGATAGCGTCGGCCCTTATGGCGGCGCCGATATTCCCGGTGTACAACGCCGATGGCGGCTACAACTGGGACATGAACGGCCTTCTGCGCGTGCAGACCTGGGACGGGCAGCTGAACGAGGTGCTGAACCCCGTGGCCCTTGCCAAGGAAATCACCGACAAGCGCAAGAAGACCAACATCATGGGCAACGCATACGCGGCATATGAATTCATAAAGGGCCTGGAGTACCGCATCACGTTCGGCACAGACATCTACAATTACCAGCGCCAATACTACCGCCCATCCTATCTGCCGCTGAGGGGCTACAAATACCTTGATGACCCCAGCCAGCCCACAGCCACGGCCGATACGCGCAACTATTACCACTGGACGCTATCGAACCAGCTGAGCTTCAACCGCACCTTCGGCGACCACCGCGTGAACGCCGTGGCCGTATACGAGGCCGAGAAGCAGACCATCAACACGATGATCCTAACGGGCAAGGGCACTGTGGGCGACGACAAGATACGCACCACGAAGGGCGTGACCATCGACCCGGATTCGTCATATGACAACAACTATGGCTACACCTTCGCCTCCTGGCTGGTGCGCGCCCAGTACAGCTACAAGGGCACCTACATGCTATCGTTCTCGATACGCGGCGACGGCAGCTCGCGCTTCGCGCCCGACACCCGCTGGGGCTATTTCCCGGCAGCCTCCATCGGCTGGCGCCTTAGCGAGGAGAAATTCCTCCGCGACCAGACATGGATCAACGACCTTAAGCTCCGCGCCAGCGTGGGCCAGACCGGCAACGCGCAGATTGGCAACTCGGAATACCTGGCTCTCTACTCAATGAGCACCATCGACCTTGGCAGCGGCCTTTCGCCAATGTACTATCCCTCCAAGCTGGCCAACAACTCGCTGGGCTGGGAGAAGAACACGCAATGGAACGTAGGCTTGGACGCCAACCTTTGGAACGGCTACCTCGGGCTGAGCGCGGACTTCTACCTGTCGAACACCTCCAACATGCTCTTCGACGTGCCGGTATCGCAGGTATCAGGCGTGGACACATCGAAGATCAACATCGGTTCGATGCAGAACAAGGGCATTGAGCTGAACGTAACTTCGCGCCACAGCTACGGCGACTTCAACTACGCCTTCGCCGCCAACTGGTCGCTTAACCGCAACAAGGTGACAGCCCTTGGCGACAACAACGCTGACATAATCAAGAACTCAAGCTACTCGGGCGGCTACTACCTGACGCGCGTGGGCCAGCCGGTAGGCTGCTACTACCTGATGGTGCAGGACGGCATCTTCCACAACCAGGAAGAGCTTGACTCCTATCCGCACTTCGCGGAGACCGAGGTTGGCGACTTCCGCTTTGTGGATGTCAACGGCAACGGCATAATCGAGGCTGATGAGGACCGCGCAATCGTGGGCAACTACATGCCGGACTTCTACTATGGCTTCTCGCTCAACCTGGGGTACAAGGGATTTGACCTGGCCGCCAACTTCCAGGGCGTCTATGGCAACGAAATCCTGAACCTGGAGCGGCGCTACCTCCTGAACAACGAGGCATCGTCTAACATGATGCGCGAATCGCTGGAGCGCTACCCCTACGGCAACCTCAACCGCGCCACCCGCAAGAGCACCGGCCGCAATGGCGCCTGCACGTCGACCTTCCACCTGGAGGACGGCTCCTACCTGCGCCTGCAGAACTTGAGCATCGGCTACACCGTGCCCCAGAGCATCACGAAGAAGCTTGGCATCAACAAGCTCAGAGTGTACTTGCAGGGCAACAACCTCTTCACGTGGACGAAATACAGCGGATACAACCCCGAAGTGAACAAGCGCGCCGACGACGCCCTGACGCCGGGCGAGGACTACTGCTCCTATCCCCTGTCAAGGTCGTTTAGCTTTGGCCTCAACTTCAACCTTTAAAAAACAGACATTTATCCCATGAAAATATTAAAAAACATACTTTCAGGCCTTGCAATCGCCTCCGGGATGATTCTCTTCACAGGATGCAGCAATGACTTCTTTGATGAATACCCGAGCAACAATGTGACTGAAGGAAACTTCTATCAGAACGATAACGACTTCAACCAGGGAGTGCGCGGCTGCTACCACCGCCTGAAGAGCGGCCTTAGCTTCCACCTGAACGAGCTGGCCTACCGCAGCGACGAGAGCGAGCTGAAGGACATGGCCGTATCCACGCAGGACCGCTATGACTTCGACCATTTCACGCCGATCGCCAACAACGGCCTTCTGAGCACCCTTTGGAAGAACACGTACAATGGCATCTACCGCTGCAACGACCTGCTCGCACACCTCGACGGGAAGTCGGGCATAGCCAACGCCGACCGCTACCGCGGTGAGACGATTTTCATCCGCGCATGGCACTACTTCACGCTTTACAGGGTGTTCGGCGGCGTGCCCCTGTCCACGACAGTAGTGGCTCCGGCTGACGCGAAGAACGTAATCCGCTGCACCGACGCGGAAATGTACGAATACCTGGTGAAGGACCTTACCGAGGCCGCAACGCTGCTGCCCGACACCCCCGACGCTGAGAAGGCGCGCGTTACCTCAATGGCCGCCCTTTCGCTTCTGGCCAAGGTGCATCTGACCTTCGGACACAAGACTGAGGCCAAGGCCGCGCTGGAGAAGGCCATGGCCAACAGCTACTATGGCCTGGAGACGTCGACCGCCCGCGTGTTCGACACCGGCAATAAGATGAACAAGGAGATTATCTTCGCCCTCTATTACAACAAGACCAATGATTCCGGCCACGGATATTGGTTCGGCTCATCAACAAACGTGGAGGCGGACATCAGGAACCCCACCATGGAGTTCAAGGCCATCTATGAGAACAGCGACAACCGCTACGGCCTTCTGACCAACTACACGAAGGTGGGCAACGTGTATGTGATGCAGAAATGGTATGACACCTACGATGCAACGTACACCACCGTTGTGGGCAACGACTTCCCCCACCTGCGCTATGCCGACGTGGTGCTGATGTACGCCGAGGCAGTGGCCGACACCGACATGGCCACCGCGCTGAAGTACCTTAACATGACCCGCGAGCGCGCAGGGCTGAATCCCCTTACCTCCTCCGACGTGGCCGAGGCCAAGACATTCGTCAACGAGTTGGCCGCGGAGCGCGGACGCGAATTCGCCCTTGAGGGACAGCGCTGGTTTGACCTGGTGCGCCTTGGTCTGGCAGTAGAATACTTCCGCTCTCTTGGCTACACGCTCGACGAGACCGATTTGCTCTTCCCGATTCCCAACGACCAGATAGAGATTACCAACGACAAGACCATCCTCTGGCAGAATCCCGGTTATTAAATTCAAAAGTAAATCATTATCATGAACAAAATATTAAGCTACATAACGCTCGCATGCATGGCGGCAGGCTTTGCCTCCTGCTGGAGCGAGGATGAATTTGAGGCCGGCGCCCCCCGCCACCAGGTTACAGACCTTGTGGCCGTGCCCGGCGACGAAGAGGTGGAGCTGACGTGGACCATGCCTTCAGGCTGGAATCCCACCGACTTCCTGGTGACCTACACCGACGCGGACGACCAGGACATAACGATACGCACCTCCGGCTCAATGACGCACCTTGTTACTGGGCTTGCCAATGGCACCCAGTACACATTCGGCGTGCAGGCCGTGTATGGCACCCTGATTTCGCAGAAGGTAGAGGCAGTGACCACCCCGGCCACCACTCGCTTCCCGGTGAAGGACTTTGCGGCCGAGACCGGCAGCGGATACGTGTTCCTGAGCTGGACCAAGCCCGGCACATCGGTGCTAGACTACACTCTGAAATACTACAAGGAGAGCAGCCCGGCCGAGGCTGAGACCAAGACCATCGCTGGAGAAGAGAACACCGCAATGGTGGAAGGCCTGGAGAATGACGCGAACTATATATTTGAGATAACGGCAAATTACGCCAAGGGCGCATCGGAGACCGTATCGCTGCGCGCTATGCCGTCGGAAGGCACTCCCTATTTCGTAAGCTCGGAATACGCAGTGGTGGGCCAGCCCATCAAGTTTACGTTCAACCGCGAGGACCGTCCGGGCGACACAGACGTAACCTGGACATTCCCCGGAGGAGTGGAATTGAAGGGCGATGAAGTGGAATACGCCTTCACCGGCGCCAACGCAGAGACCAAGGTTACGCTGAGCGCCAACACCGGCCACCGCATCCAGACCTGGGACATCTACATCAATGTGCGCGAATATGGCGTATATGAGACGTCATGGGAGCAGGACGGCACAACCTACAACGGCTTCAAGGGCACATGCCCCGTATTCTCTCCCGACGGAAAGACCGTGTACATCATCACCTTCAACAAGGTATCGGCCCTCTACGCCTTTGACCTGGTGACCGGCGCCAAGAAGTGGACATACAATCCCGAGACCAAGGGAGGCAGCTACAATATGCTTACCGTGAACCCCGTGAACGGCGACATCTACTATGGCACAACCACAGCAGGACAGTTCTATTGCGTGACGGCAGAGGGCGAGCTCCGTTGGATGTTCAAGGGCGCCCAGAGCATGCAGGCAGCGGCTCCGGCTGTTAACAAGGCAGGCGACGTGGTTTACATCTGCGACAATGCGGGCAACGTATTCGCCATCAACGCCAACAACGGCTCACAGATTTGGCAGGCCAAGGCGGCGGCCCAGGGCTCAGGCCTGCTGGTTAACGGCAACGAGCTTGTGGTTGGCGTTCAGAACGCCAAGGCCGTATCCTTCCTTGACGCAGCCACCGGCAATGTGATCAAGGAGCTTACCTTCGCCAAGGGCATGACCGAAATTTCGGGCTTCGCGGTAAGCAACGACCGCACCAAGGCCTACGTTCCGCACAAGGGCGGCGCGATGAGCTTGATCGACCTGAATACGCACGAGGTACTGGTGAACGCCTTCACAGTGGCCAACAATGACCTCTACGAGCCCGTTGTTGCGCCGAACGGCGACGTATTCGTAGGATCGAAGAACTCGCACTGCTACATCATTGATGGCAACCTCACCGCGGTGAAGAAGGATATCACCACACTCGTAACACTCAATGGCAAAGAATTCAACAATGGCTTTAACTACTCCCACCCCGCGGTAGACAATATGAACCGCTATATGATAGCGTCTGGCCAAATCCAGAACTACAATTTCATATTCGACGCATCGGGCAATGTGGTGGATCAATGGCAGGATGGAAGCTCGTCCAACCAGAAGCAGATGGGCGGCAACAACTTCATCAGTGGCATCTTCTTCTCCGCATATATCGGCGCAGGCAATGACAATGGCATCTTTGTAGGCAAATATGTAGGCGGCGAGCGCGCCGCATCTTGGAGCAGCCACGGCGGCGACCAGTGCGGCAGCTGCTGCGTGAAATAAGGACACAATAGGTATTAATTTCTGCGGGGCGCCTTCTCGGCGCCAGCCGACGAAGGCGCCCCGCTTTTTACAAGAACACAAATTATGAATCTTACCAAAATATTTTGCAGCTCACTCGCGATGCTTGGCTGCCTTTTGGCAACGGGCTGCTCCGATGATGAAGAAAATGTGATCGGCGAAGTTGGCGCCAAGACCAGCATCACGCTTGGGCGCTATTACAACGCCACCGGCTCAACGCTGAACCTCCTGTGGCAAGGCTCGGACAAGGCCGCCATGCTCGTGGCCGGCCCCGGCAAGTCGGAGGCGGCTTACGCGGCCCCCATCACCACGGGCTCGGCCAGCGCCCTGTTCATGTTCCAGGTGAAGGCCTCTAGGAACGAAGAGTCCACAGTGATAGGATATTATCCAAGCACGGCCGACGTGACCTGCGTAGACGGCTTGGTACACTACCAGGTGCCCACCGCGCAGGATGGCACAATCTCACCCCTTGAGATTGGATACACCACCTGCAAGCTCACGGCCTATGAAGGCGCGACGCTCAACCTGAAGCAGGCCTACGCCACGCTCTACGTGAACGTGGCGCGCGGCAACTACAGCGTGGCCAAGGTGGAGGTATCGGCCAACGGCGGCGGATTTCTTGCCGGAAACGTGAGCCTTGACCCGGCTACGGGCGAGAGCACAGCCGACGCGTCGGCCGTGACCGTCACCCCCGCGCAGGCATTGAGCTGCGTGAACGAATCGCAGATGATACCGGTGCTTTTGGCCCCGGTGGCTTTGGAATCGGGCTACACCGTGAAAATCACCACCACTGAAGGCAACGTAATCTCCAAGGCATATGAGGAGGCGATAACGCTGGAGAGCGGGGAGCGCT
Organism: Clostridium sp.; assembly: GCA_023666615.1. Taxonomy (GTDB): domain Bacteria; phylum Bacteroidota; class Bacteroidia; order Bacteroidales; family Muribaculaceae; genus CAG-873. Next base: position 842,130 of record JAMPBQ010000001.1, read on the forward strand.
ACAACACCGACAACGTGAGCGACCCGAAGCAAAGGACCGTAGTGTTCTGCGGATCGAACATGGTGTATATGGTAGAGCCCAGCCTGATATCCAGCGGCAATTACCAGAGCGGCGTGATCTGGCAATGGGACGCCACAGACATAAAGGATGTGCTAGGGCTGGCGGCTAAGCGCTGCAACCACCTTGACGACTGCAAGCCGGTGGACCAGGGCAAGAAGCTCCTCTGCACCAGCTCCTACAACTGGACAGTGCTCCTTGACATAGAGACCAAGCAGCCGCTCTTCTACAGCAACCAGACCCCCGGGGCGCACTCGGCCGAATTGCTTCCCGGCAACAAGGTGGTGGTGGCTTGCTCAGACAATGGCGACAAGCTGCAGATTTATGACCTGAGCCGCTCCAACGAGATACTCTTCGAGTCAGAGCTGCCGTCGGCCCACGGCGTGGTATGGGTAGACGCCACACAGCGCCTCTACGCCATCGGCGGACAGAAGCTTAACATCTACATCCTGAAGGATGCCGACACTATGACGCCGAGCCTTGAGCTGGAGCGCTCTATCTCCACCCCGCAGGGCGGCCTGCACGACCTGAACATCGTTGACAGCAACACGCTCTCCGTGGCCGGACGCCGCAGCTACCTCTACGACATCGGCGCCAACTCGTTCAAGGAAATGACCCTGTTCAGCGGAAGCACCGCTCTGAAGAGCATGAACTACAACGCAGAGACCGGAGAATGCTGGTACACCGACTCCACGGTGCCCGAGGGCACGCAGACATGGTCGACGCAGACCATCCACTACACCAAGAATGTGTTCGACGGGCCGGACGACATGACCTTCAAGGTGCCGGACATCGACGTCTACAAGGTGAGGGTGCTCAACTGGTAATCCTCTACTGCTAGCAATAAATCAATCATAGAAACGAAATGAAGAAATACATAATCCTATTATCGCTGTGCTGCGGCCTATGCGCCGCGGCGCAGCTTAACCGCGCGCAGCAGATACGCGAGAAGCTCCTAAAGGGCGATGATTCATCAGTGATAGTGGCCTCGCACCGAGGCGACTGGCGAAATTTCTCGGAAAATTCCCTGGAAGGCCTTGAGGGCGCCATAGCCATGGGAGTGGACATTGTGGAGGCAGACCTGCAGATGACGAAGGACAGCGTGCTGATCCTGATGCACGACGGCAAGCTGGACCGCACCACCACCGGCAAGGGAAAGGTGTCGGAAGTAAGCATCGACTCCGTGCGCAAAGTGAACCTGAAGAACGGCTGCGCCATACGCACTCAGCAGAAGGTGCCCACGCTGGAGGAATACCTACTCTGCGCAAAGGGGCGCATCATGATCAACCTGGACAAGGCCGACCGCTACTTCCCGCAAGTGATGGAGCTGGCCAAGAAGACCGGCACCACCGACCAGATCATAATGAAGGGCAACAAGAGCTATGAGGAGGTGAAGGAGCTGTTCGGCCCCTACATCGACGAGGTGATCTACATGCCCATTGTGAAGCTTGACGAGCCCAACGCCGAGCAGGAGATTGAGTCGTTCATAGCCGACATGCACCCCGTGGCATTCGAGCTTTTGTTCGTAAGCGATTCCAATCCGCTTCCCCTGAAGCTGGCCAAGACGATGAAGGGGCGCTCGCTGATATGGTACAATACCCTTTGGGACACGATGGCGGGCGGCCACGACGACGACATGAGCCTGCGCAGCCTTGACGAGGGCTATGGCTACCTGATCGACACGCTTGGCGCCAGAATGATCCAGACCGACCGCCCCGCCAGGCTGATAGAGTACCTCCGCGGCCGCGGTCTGCATGATTGATGCCGGAAAAATCCAGATAGACTATGGCATTTTCTTCCATAATCAATTTCTTCCGCATATCGGCTCCGAACCCAAAGCTGAGCGGGCGCAGCCATAAGGACTTCCGCCGTATCCAGCTGGCCACGTTCCTGTCGGCAACGATAGCGTACGGCTTCTACTACGTGTGCCGCTTGAGCATGAACATCGTGCGCAAGCCGATAGTGGACGAGGGAGTGTTCAACGAGACGCAGCTGGGCATCATAGGGTCTTGCCTGTTCTTCGTCTACGCGGTGGGCAAGCTGGCCAACGGCTTCCTTGCCGACCGCTGCAACGTGCGCAGGTTCATGGCCACGGGCCTTCTGCTGACGGCCCTTGTGAACTTGGCGCTGGGCTTCACCAACCTATTCTTGGTGTTTGCCATCCTTTGGGGCCTCAACGGCTGGTTCCAGTCGATGGGGGCGCCGGCGGGCGTGGTGTCGCTCAACCGCTGGTACGAGCCGAATCGGCGCGGCACATTCTACGGCTTTTGGAGCGCCAGCCACAACCTTGGCGAGGCAATCACATTCATCACAATCGCCTTGATTGCAAGCGCCATGGGCTGGCGCTACGGCCTTATCGGCGCGGGCGCCGTTGGCCTTGTGGGCCTGGCGTTGGTGCTGATCTTCATGCGCGACACCCCGCAGAGCCAAGGCTTCATGTTGCAGGGCCCCGACCCCGGAGCCGAGCCGGCCAAGGCGCAGAGCGAGGATTTCAACAAGGCACAGAAGCAGGTGCTGAAGAGCCTGCCCATATGGATTCTGGCCATAGCCAGCGCCTTCATGTACATCAGCCGCTATGCCGTGAACTCGTGGGGCGTATTCTATCTCCAGGCGGAGAAGGGATATGACATTCTCGACGCCGGATTCATCATCTCGATCAGCTCGGTGTGCGGCATCGTAGGCACGGTGTTCTCCGGCCTTATCTCCGACAAGCTTTTCAAGGGCTCGCGCAACGTGCCGGCGCTGATTTCCGGGCTTATGAACGTTGTGGCCCTGTCGATATTCCTTCTTGTGCCCGGGCAAAACCTGTGGCTTGACATTTTCGCCATGGTGCTGTTCGGCCTTGGAATCGGCGTGCTGATATGCTTCCTGGGCGGCCTTATGGCCGTGGACATCGCCCCGCGCAACGCCGCAGGCGCCGCCCTTGGCGTCGTGGGCATCGCCAGCTATCTAGGAGCCGGCCTCCAAGACCTTATGAACGGCATGCTGATAGAGGCGCACAAGACGGTGGACGCGATGGGCAACGAAGTGTATGATTTCACCTACGTGAACATTTTCTGGATTGGCGCGGCGGCCCTGTCGGTGCTCCTCACCCTGCTGGTGTGGAACGCCAAGCGCTGCGACGACACCAAGTGCTAGACGACAATCCCCTCCTGACGATGAAAGGCTAAATATAGGAAAGTATCACGGATTTCACGGATTAAAATTTTAATTTTGTCAGTAAAATCTTCAAGGTACGATAAGGATTAAAAACTGAATATGCAAGCTAGGGCGCGCCAATGCCGGCGCGCCCTAATTTTTCTTTTATGGGCCTTTCGGCAGAGGAAAAAACTTGAAAAAGTGGCAAAAATCGCCAAAAACACTTTGAAAAAAAGGCAAAAAACGTTATTTTTGCCTTGAAAAAACGGGTTAAAATCTGTTAAAATTACATATATTATTGTTTGTTAACTATTTACAATATTACATTATATGCTTTATCGCAAAATTACCCAATACATAGAAGATTTTTATGACTCTTCTAAAAATGCATTGCTTCTGACAGGCGCTCGCCAAACCGGCAAGACTTATTCCGCCCGGCAGCTTGGAAAAGGCTTCAAAAACTTTATAGAAATCAATTTCATTGAGCATCCGGAATACGTGGACATATTCAAAAATGTCACTTCGGCGGATGAGATATTGCTTCGCCTATCGGCCCTAACGCCTACACCTATGATAAAAGGCGAGACCTTGATTTTTTTCGATGAGGTGCAGAAGTGCGACAATTTGATAACGGCCATAAAATTCCTTGTGGATGACGGGCGGTATAGGTATATTTTGAGCGGATCCCTTTTAGGCGTTGAGCTCAAGGACATAAAATCCCAGCCCGTTGGATACATGGGCATAAAGGAAATGTTCCCAATAGATTTTGAAGAGTTCATTATCAATATGGGCGTCTCCGAGCAGGTCAGGCAGAATATAAGGGATTGTTGGGAAAAGAGGACCGCAGTGGATTCGATTGTCCACGATAGGATGATGCAACTGTTTCGGCTCTACCTTGTTGTGGGAGGGATGCCCGCCGCGGTGGCCGAATACATGGTATCCAATAATGTCAACAATGTGATGAATGTGCAGCAAGACATTGTATCGCTCTATCGCCTTGACATCTCCCAATATGCGGAAAATGATAAGCTCAAAATCAAGGAGATATTCGACATCGTGCCTTCGGAGTTGGATTCGAAGAACAAACGATTCATTCTAAAGAATCTGAACGAACACGCCAAATATGACCGCTACAAGGACAGCTTTCTATGGCTAAAGGATGCCGGCGTGGTGATTCCTGTCTATAACGTGGAGGAGCCGAAGGCGCCACTGAAATTGGCGGAAACCAGGAACCTCTTCAAACTTTTCAGCAATGATGTGGGGCTTCTGGCCGCGCAATACGCCAATGGCGTACAACTGAAGATTCTGACTGGGGATTCTTCGATAAACATTGGCGCGGTATACGAAAACGCCGTAGCCCAAGAGCTCCTTGCCCATGGATTGACTCCCTATTACTACAACAATAAGCGTCGCGGCGAGGTGGATTTCATCGCGCAGATTGGGGACCGAATAATGCCGATAGAGGTAAAGTCAGGCAAAGACTACATGAAACACGCCGCTTTGGCCAATATGCTTGAAGACTACTCGGCGGAAACCGGCCAGGCCATAGTTTTGGGCAACGCCAATGTAGAGGCGAAGGGCCCAATCCTGTACGCCCCAATCTACATGATCATGCACATCCAGCCGCCCCAATCCAACATCGGCGTCTACAAAATAGACCTCGCTCCGCTGAATTGACGGCTGGCGGGATGAAGGTGGCCCTTTGGTAGGGAGGCGCAATGGCGGATTCGGGGAGAGAAGATTATAGGCCTTGGTTGAGTTCGGAATCGACAGCGTTCAGCAGGGTGTCTCCTCGCAGGTCGCGCCTTAATATTGTGCCGTCGGGGCTTATCAGAATTATCATTGGTATAGCATTGAATCCGTAAATATTCATCGGGGTTTCCCCGGCATCAATAATTTGAGGCCAAGGATAGTTGAGTTTTTCAAGCGCAGAAATCGTTTTATCGTGACTATCCCACGTGGCGACCCCTAGAATCATAAAGCGGCCGTCATCCTTATATTTTTCATAAAGCGGGCGTAGAGTCTGCTCCGCCTCCTCCCTGCATGGGACGCACCAAGATGCCCAAAAATCGATCAGGACATATTTCCCCTTTCCGGCATAATCAGATAATTTCACATCCTTGCCATGAACAGTTTTTGCGCTGAAGTCGATAAACGGCCGGCCAGGCATGGAATTTCGCAAGCTACAGTATTTTTTGTTGAAGTAGCCGAACAATCTGCGTTCGCTCAAATACGGCGATATCTTTGAGGCTGCGATCTCCCATTCTTCCGGAGTCAGTCCCCAAAAGCCTCCAAGTTCCATTATGGCGTATTCGCCAATGCCATTCGAATTGTTTTCGATGGCGTCATATAACAGCTTTAATCTCTGTGGGCGCAGCTTGTCGTATAGATGCTTATAAATATCGCCTAATTCCGGCTGTTCAAACCCATGAGCTTGCAGTTCTTCTCCGAACTTATCCAATTCATTGTCAAGTTCTGATAATTTAGACGCTAAATCAAGGAAATTCATCGTTAGGGATGTGCCGGAAGAAGGAATGTGCGTATTGAAATCTACTGCTACGAGACTGTCAAGGACGCAATTTGCATACATTCTGCCTCCGTCTAACCTGACGAATGCGGGGCGTGGGTAAGAGCCCTGAAATTTGAATTTTCCATTGGAAACAATTGTCGAGTCTATTTTCATTTCGTCGTCGTAGTCGCGAAGATACAGCATCTTTCCATCATATCCCGCAATTTCCCCTTCCACTACATAGTCAAGGGCAGAAGCAGCATTGGCTGAAAACAGCAAAAGCGAGAAGAATGTGCAAACAATCTTATTCATGTGATAATGATAATTGGTGAGACATATGGAGCGCAGCGGTGTGCGCCGAAAAATCTATTACAAGCATAAATCCTATGCAGCCGCGAAGGCGCAAAAATGAAAGAGCGGCAATGGACGCATATCAAGGCTATGGCGGATTTCATTTGAATCCGATGCGCGGACGGGGCGAGGGCTTTGGCTTTGCGTTAAGTTCGGCGAGCGTTGCGTTTATGGCTTCCAATTGAGCGCGCGTGTCTTCATTTATGTCATTGTAATCCGTGAAAATTTCTTCCAAATCCTGTTTCAGCTCCTCAAATTTCTTTTCGAGGGTGGAGAGCCGCAGCGCAACTGGATTGGCGGCAATCATCTGACGCACTGTGACAAACGCCCGCATGATGCCCCTGTTGACCTCAATGGCGGTCTCGCTCCGCAATACGCTTGAAAGCATCGCCACTCCAAGCTCTGTAAACGCGAAAGGCAGGTAGCGAGTGCCTCCGCGTCCGTTTGAGATGCCAAATTGGCATCTCAAAAACTCATCATGTGTAATCTCAAACATAAAGTCCTCGCCTTCAAAACGTTCAATGTTGCGTCTGACAGCTCGTTTGAGCTGCGCGGTCTCTACTCCATACATTTCCGCAAGGTCGAAATCAAGCATTACCTTTTGCCCTCGGAGTTCATAAATCTTATTTTGGATGATCTGCAATTCGTCCATAACACAATTCCTTTGATATATGTCGCAAATTTACAGAAAAAATGCGACTTTGGCGGGTAGTTTATTGACATTTGCGGTTTGGTGCAGTTAAAAATTATGCTTAACTTTGTGCAAACATATACAATCTATATCTCATGAATCACTTAAAGGTATTCCTTGTGGCTTCGGCGGCGATGGCCTGCGGCATCGCAAGCGCCTTTGCGGCAAATGAAAGAGCGGACAGTCTTGAACTCTTGGCCTACGCCAGCCGCGATGGCGGCGGCGGCATGCATCTTGCGTATAGGGCCAACCCATCGGAGCAGTGGCAACAGATTGGCGGCGGAATGTCGTTCGTCAACAGCGATTTCGGCCCATGGGGCAGCCACAAGACAATGTTCATGCCCAAACTTGTCCATAACGCCGACGGCACTTGGACCGCCACATGGATTGCCGACAAGGAAGGGCGTGTTGCCGCCACGGTCAACTCCCCCGACCTTCTATATTGGCATGCGCAAAACTATGCCGACCGCAAGGCCGATGAAAACCCCTCAACCACTTACTATATCGACGGAAAGATGGTGGACGGCAGCGTGGTGATGGTGGCCGCCTCTGAAGTGGAAAGGCTCAAGGCCTATGCCGCAATGCGCGCGGAGAAGGCCGCACGCGAAGGCGAGCTGATGAAGGACGACGCTCAGCGATTCGCCGGTCTTCAAAATCTAACTTACAGGGTGAAGGCGACAAATAAGTCGAAGCCTATCAGCGATAAGCTCATGGGCATATTCTTTGAGGACATCAACTATTCGGCCGACGGCGGCCTCTACGCGGAGCTTATCCAAAACCGCGACTTCGAGTATACGCCCTCCGACCATAACGGATGGAATTCCCTTACCGGCTGGACCATCGCCAACAATGCAGGCGGCACTTACGCAATTTCCACCGAGAACCCTATACACCCCAACAATAGCCACTACATTTCCATCGACGCCAAGAGCCCCGGCTACTCCCTGAGCAACGGCGGATTCGACGGCATCGCAATGAAGGCGGGCAAATGCGACTTCTCAATGTTTGCCATGGGCAACGCTTCCGTGGATGTGCAGCTCCTCAATGCCGGCGGCAAGGTGGTTGCCTCTGCGCCGCTGCGCATCAATTCGAATAATTGGAAGCAGTACAGCCTTGAGCTCGACGTGCCCGCCGACGTTGCCAACGGATCGCTGAAAATCAGGTTCAACAAGCCGGGCAAGGCCAGCCTCGACTTCATTTCCCTCTTTCCGCAGGATACATTCAAGGGCCGCAAGAACGGCCTTCGCAAGGATTTGGCGCAGACCCTGGCCGACCTTAAGCCGCAATTCGTGCGCTTCCCCGGCGGATGCGTGGCCCATGGCAATGGCATCGACAACATTTATGACTGGAAAGGCTCCATCGGCCCGCTCCATGAGCGCAAGCCTCTGAGCAACCTTTGGGGCTACCACCAGAGCCGCGGCATTGGCTACTACGAATATTTCCAATTCTGCGAGGACATAGGCGCCGCTCCGCTGCCCGTGCTAGCCGCGGGCGTTCCCTGCCAAAACTCCGGCCATGCATGGCATGGCACGCATAGCCCCGTCACCCGATACGGCCAGCAGTGCGGCATCCCCATGGAGGACATGCCGGCCTATACGCAGGACATCCTCGACCTCATCGAATACGCCAACGGCCCGGCCGACAGCGAATGGGGCTCGAAGCGCGCCGCCGCCGGCCACCCCGAGCCGTTCAACCTCAAATACCTCGGCATCGGCAATGAGGACATGATCACTCCCGTGTTTGAGGAGAGGTTCAAATACATCTACGACGCCGTGAAGAAGGCGCACCCCGAAATAGAGGTTGTGGGCACAGTGGGGCCATTCTACGAAGGCACCGACTACGAGGAAGGCTGGCGCCTGGCGCGCGAGCTGGACATTCCCTATGTTGACGAGCATTACTACGTGAATCCCGCTTGGCTGATCTACAACCAGGATTATTACGATAACTATGACCGCAAGGGCACGAAGGTGTACCTGGGAGAATGGGCCTCGCACGTGCCCGGGCGCAAGAGCAATATGGAGACAGCCCTGACAGAGGCCCTGTACCTCACAAGCGTGGAGAGGAACGCCGATGTGGTGGCCATGACCTCCTACGCGCCGCTTCTGGCCAAGGAAGGCCACACGCAGTGGCGCCCTGACCTCATCTATTTCAACAATACCGAAGTGATGCCCACCACAGACTACTACGTGCAGCAGCTCTACGGCCAAAACGCCGGCACGCGATATGTCAACGCCGAGACAAAGCTCGACACTGACAACGAAAAGGCCGCCGCGCGCGTAGGCAGCTCCATCGTATACGACCAAGCCACGGGCGACTACGTCATCAAGCTGGCCAACCTCCTGCCTGTAGCCGTCGACGCCAAGCTTGACCTCAAGGCCCTGAAGGGCGCCGGCAAGAATGCCACCGTGACTGTGCTCAGCGGAAATCCCGAGGATTCCGCGCAAAAGCCGGTGGTAACCGACACTATGGTAAAGGCTTTGCAGAACCAGACTCTGCCCCCCTACTCTTTCACAGTGATAAGAATTCACAAATAAATGAAATCGCTTCTTGTAATCGGCGCCGGAGGATTCATCGGCGGCTTCATAGCCGCCGAGGGCCTTCGGCGCGGATACGATGTCTGGGCGGGTGTGCGCGAAAGCACGTCCAGGCGCTATCTCGTGGACGAAGACCTGCATTTCGCCGTATTCGACTACGACAGCCCCGAGGCCGTGCGCAAGGCCTTGGAAGAAAACAAACCTGAATCAGGCCGTTGGGACTATATCATATGGAACCTAGGCGCCACAAAATGCGCCAATTTCCAGGACTTCAACCGCATAAATTTCGAATACCTGCGCACATTCGTTGAGGCGCTCAAGGACTTGGACATGCTGCCTGAGCGATTCCTCTTTATGAGCTCTCTCAGCGCCCTGGGCCCCGGCGATGAAAAGGGCTACTCCCCGCTCACATCCAAGACCATTCCAAATCCCAATACGCGCTACGGCCTCTCCAAAATCAAGGCGGAGACATACCTGGAGATGCAGCCCGGCCTCAATTGGATAATCTTCCGCCCCACGGGCGTCTATGGCCCCCACGAGAAGGACTATCTGATGATGATAGAGATGATCGACAAGCATTGGGACGTGGGCATGGGCATGCGCAAGCAGATGCTCACATTCATATATGTGGAGGACCTGGTGGCGGCAATGTTCGACGCGCTGGCCGCGGGCGTGTGCAAAAAGAAATACATCATCAGCGAGCCGCGAGCCTATACGCAGAAGGAATTCCGCGACATCGTGGCCCGTCTTCTTGGCAAAAAGTGGGTGATACCGCTAAAGCTGCCTATGTGGGTAGTGTACTTCGCGTCGGTGGTCAGCGAAAAATGGGCGGCTATGCAGATGAAAGCGTCGACCCTCAACCGCGACAAATTCAAAATAATGAAGCAGCGCAATTGGAATTGCGACGTAAGCGACGCCCAGCGCGACTTCGGCTTCAACCCCAAATTCAGCCTTGAGCGCGGCTTGCAGCGGACAATAGCCGCCTATCTTGGCAAATCATAATTCACAAATCATAATTCATAGTTGGCTTATGCGCTATTGGTGGCTTATACTTCTTCTCCTTTTTTTGCTCACCCCCATATTCTTTTTCATTGGTGTGGCCGCCGAAGCGCCCGAAGGTTCGCTTCTGCAGGGCCTGCTGTGGCTCTATCCGGCGTTCTGCATCGCTGACGCCATATGCGCGTGGATATGCTATCCGCAGCGCAAAGAAATCACGTGGATTCTCATCGGCATCCTCATTCTCAGCCATATTGGCGTTTACATCCTCCACACCGAAACACTTTAAAAACATTATACCCTATGAAAAAATCTATTGCATTGGCCTTCGCCGCATGCTGTTTTATTTCAGGCATTGCCCAGATGCCCATTGTTCAGACAAACTATACGGCCGACCCGGCGCCCCTGGTACATAACGATACAATCTTCCTCTATACCTCGCACGACGAGGACAATGCTGAAGGATTCCTGATGAAGAACTGGCTTTTGTACACGTCCACAGATATGGTGAATTGGCAAGACCGCGGCGCGGTGGCTTCGCTCGATGATTTCAAATGGTTTGACCGCGACAACGGCGCATGGGCCATCCAGGTGGTGGAGCGCAATGGAAAATTCTATATGTATTGCCCGCTGCATGGCCACGGCATCGGCGTCCTTGTGTCCGATTCTCCTTATGGGCCGTTCAAAGATCCCCTTGGCGAGCCGCTGGTGTGGCAAAGGGAGCACTGGTACGACATAGACCCCACAGTTATGATTGACGACGACGGGCAAGCCTACCTGTATTGGGGAAATCCAAACCTATATATGGTGAAGCTTAATGAGGATATGATATCCTATTCAGGCGAGATAATCCAGCATCCGGCAATAACTGATTATCAAGAGGGCCCTTGGCTCTATCGGCGCGGCGACAATTATTATTTGGCTTTTGCCTCCACTTGTTGCCCCGAAGGTATTGGATACGCCATGAGCAAGTCAATAGAAGGGCCATGGGAATATCATGGGCACATTATGAACCATACCGACCGCACACGCGGCAATCATCCCGGCATCATCGACTATAAAGGTAAAACTTACCTTTTCGGGCAGAACAGCGACCTGCTTAAGCTGGAGATGCCTGAATATAAGGAACGGCGCTCGGTCAGCGCCGCAGAGATGCATTTCAATGCCGACGGCACAATACAGGAGGTGCCATATTGGTTCGACACCAAGATTGAGCAAATAGAGCCCCTTGACCCATACCGCCTCAACGAGGCGGAAAAGATGGCTTGGGGATACGGATTGAAGACTACGCCGCGCAATCCTTGGGCCGCCGACCGTTGGAACCAGCTCGTCGTGAACATTGACGATGGCGAATACATAAAAGTGCGGGGAGTTGACTTTGGCGAAGGCGCAAAGGAGTTCACGGCCAACGTATCCTGTCCGCTTTATGGCGGCGTCATGGAGATCCGCCTCGACGATGAGGAAGGCCCTAAAATAGGAGAAATAGCGGTAACCTGCACAAAAAACGAGATTGCGCCCTTGTCCTGTGCTATATCAGGAGCTGAGGGCGTGCATGACCTTTATTTTGTTTTCAAAGGCTCCAAGCAGCAGAAACGCAATCTCTTCAATTTCGATTCTTGGAAATTCTCAAAATAAGATGAGCGCCGCCGCCATTATATCCGGCCTTTTGCTTTGGAGGGCGTTTCCGCCGCTGTGGGAGGAATCAATGGAAGAAAAGCATTATCGCTGGCTGCAAAAAGCCTGCGCCGCCATCGGCTGCGCCATCGTCCTCGGCGGCATCCTCTACGGCTTCTTCCGCTAAAAAAATTAATGCTTATGTTGGAGACTTGCCATATTGCGGGCCGGCTTGAGGCCGGATGCGACGAGGCCGGGCGC
>JAMPBQ010000001.1:854380-884113 GCA_023666615.1 Clostridium sp.
CTTACCACCTGGCTCTTGCCGATGGCGCCCGGGGCGTCGTCGCGCAGAGTCTCGGCTATTCGGCGGCGGATGGCGGGAAGAGGATTCAGCTGCTCCCCGATGGCCTTGAGCGAGCCTTGGCCGGAGGCCAGGCAAATGTCGCGAATCGGCTCAAGATTGTCAAGTGCCACCCGTATCTGCACGGCCTCGCGCGGCGTGATCCTCTGCGTTGACACCTTGCCCACCAGGCGCTCGAGGTCGCCAATGTGCTCCAGGGCCTGACGCAGGGCCTCGCGGTCGTCGGGATGGCGGAAAAAATGCTCCACGATGTCGAGGCGGTCGTTGATGGCGCGCGGGTCCTTCAGGGGAAACATGATCCAGCGCGAGAGCATGCGCGCGCCCATCGGGCTCACCGTGCGGTCGATTACGCTAAGGAGGCTCTTGCCGTCCTCGCACATGGGCTGCACCAGCTCAAGATTTCGCACGGTGAACTTATCGAGCCTCACGTACTTGTCGGCCTCAATGCGGGCGATGGAGGTGATGTGTCCGGTGCGCGTGTGCTGGGTGATGTCGAGGTAATACAGGATTGCGCCGGCGGCTATGATGGCATTTTCCATCTTGTCGATGCCAAAGCCCTTGAGGTTGGCCGTGGCAAACTGCTTCAGAAGGCGCTCGTGGGCGGCGTCGGAGGTGAAAATCCAGTCCTCGAGGTCGAATGTGAGGTATCGGGCAGAAAGCTCTGATTCCACCTTCTGCCTGTTGCCTCGCTCAATCAGGAGCTCTTTTGGGGAGAAATTGCCAAGGAGCTTGTCGGCATAGTCCATTGTGCCCTCGCCAACGAGGAATTCGCCCGTGCTGATGTCAAGGAAGGCCACGCCGGTGCCGGTCTTTCCGATGTGCATAGCGGCGAGGAAGTTGTTTTCGCGGTGGTTGAGCACATTGTCGGTCATGGCCACGCCTGGCGTCACCAGCTCGGTGATGCCGCGCTTCACGAGCTTCTTGGTGAGCTTAGGGTCCTCCAGCTGCTCGCATATGGCCACTCGCTTGCCGGCCCTGACGAGCTTTGGCAAATACGTGTCGAGGGCATGATGGGGGAAGCCGGCGAGCTCGACGTACTGCGCGGCGCCGTTGGCGCGGCGCGTAAGCGTGATGCCGAGAATCTCCGAGGCGGCGATGGCGTCGTCGGAGAATGTTTCGTAGAAGTCGCCAACGCGGAAAAGGAGGATAGCATCGGGATGCTTTCGCTTCATCTCGATGTACTGCTTCATCAGAGGGGTCTCAACAATTTTCTTTGCCACAATATTACTGTTACTTTGTTAGGATTGGCCTAACCAGTTCAACACGAAGGCCCAACGCATCAGCTATGCGACAGAAAAGGCCAATTCCCGGTTCGATTATGCCGCGCTCTATTCGAGAAATATACGTTTTGTTGGTGCCAACAATCTTGGCCAATTCTGACTGTGACATCTTCTCTTGCTTGCGTGCCTCCATTACCATCTGGCCCATGCAATAGGCGTAGGCCTCACGATTGAACTCTTCCCTTTCAGGGGATCCGGCTTTGCCATATTTTTCATCTAAGATCGTATCAAAGCTCCCCACCTCATTGTTTGCTTTCATAATATTCTTTTTTAATCTGAATTGCTTTTTGAATCTCCTTCTCGGGTGTTTTCTGCGTTTTCTTTTGAAAACCATTGAAAAGCATAACCACATTGCCTTCATCGAAAATAAAGAACGCTCGATAAATATTTCCATTGTGTTCAGCTCTAAGCTCATAAATTCCATCACGGATAAGTTTAACAAATTTTTTGCTTAACCTCTCTTGCATTTTGAGCATTGCAAGAGAATAATCGAATTTTTTTTGTGCTCCTCCGTCTAACGACCGATAGAACGAAATAAAGTAATCGCGGAAATATAATATTTTACGTTCATCTTTCATAACGCAAAGTTAATAAAAGTTTACATATAAAACAACATTTTTAAAAAAAAGTTTAATTTGATGTAAGACTATTTTTCAAAAAGAATGGGACTATGTGTTAAAAACGGATAAAAGGATGGACATATGTTGCAACCACAAACAGCCTCTGCGAGGCTGTCCTTGTTTGGGAGAGGCTTTCATACCCCAGGTTTCGCTCGCAGGCTCGCTCCGCCTGGGGTTTCATCACAAAATTGCCCTCTACGAGGGCTCCTTGAATGAACCGAATTTTCACAAGTAATGGGGAATCAGTTTCACGGATTTGATTTGGAGAGGTGGATGTTGGATGCCCTAGAGATGAATTCGAGGGCTGATTATATGCAACGGCTTCGCCATTGTTGTCAACCATTTTTGGTTGTTTTCATAAAATACAACCGTTTTTGGTTGTTTTTCGGAAAACAACCGAATTTGGTTGTTTTTTGGGGATAAGACAGCCGGCGGCTTCATCACTGGAGCCGCCGGCCTGGGTATTAATGATTATAAATGCTAATCAGTTGGGGGAATTATAATCGGTTGGGATCATAATTAGGGATTAATCAGCGTATTTCATGGATTAACGGAGCATGCCGGCATCCATTACAGCGAGGATTGAAAGGGGCTTGCCGAGGTTGGCTCCGCGGTCCTTGCGAATCTTTTTGCGCTGCTCCACCATCTTGTTCATGCTCTTTGCATTCCTGATGAAGTTGTCTTTGCTTACCATATGGCGGATAGCCTTGGCTGAGGTAGCGGCCTGCGAAGATTCAGGGAAAACCAATTCACTGGGATAATTGCCATTCCATTGAATACCCAATTGTTCAACATTGGATGTAAATTTACCTGTACTCCGGTCTGCCGCAAACCAAGGACATGTAATTTCCAGAACTCCCTCTACAAAGTAGGATAATTGGGCGGCAACTTGTGGAACCTGCTGGCAAATTTCTTTGCCATATCCCTGATTTTCGTAAGTCCAGTCAGCATCCGCAATCCAAAGCCTTCCATCTTCATCCTCATAACCGGAGAATTGGAATGGCACGGTAGGAAATTCCGGATCGGCTATGCTGAATACGATGTTGGTCGCCTTCTTGTTTAAATTAGCATTGCTTACAGGGCAACTTTCTCCAAAAGGATTAACCATGCGGTATTCACCGTCTACATCAAGATTCTTCTCGATTTCAACATACCAACCCCATTCAAACGGGTTTACACTGTATGCCGGCAAAATCCAACCATCATAGTATACGCCTTGGCCGATGCTTTCCCAGTTTTCAACTGCGGGGGCGTTGCCGGCGATTGTGTATGTGGCGTAGTCGTAGCCTTGGATTTCGCCTTCACCGTACACAACCGCGATCATCGTATAGGTGCCGGCGCCGGGCACGGTGAACTTAACCTGGATAGCGTCAGTGGTCTCTGGGGTAATGCTTTGGCTGGGCTCCAACGCGCCGGATTCGATTTGGGCAAGAGCAGCCGCGATGTCGTCGCCCGCTATGTTATAGAGGTCAACATTCTCTACGTCTTCTCCGGCATATAGCTCGCCAATGGCTGTGAGCTCATCGTCGGCGTTGGTGAAGAAGCCAAGGTAGCTGAGCTGCACGTCATAGTCAGGATATCCGGGGAGATAGAGGTATTCCCAATCAGGGACAAACCTGCCGAGATAATTATCGTCCGCATCAAAAGCGCCAGCACAGTTGTAAAGATGGAGCACACCCTTATCTGTATCAAAGTAAGAAACCATATCGGGAGAAAGGATCACACTTCCAGATGTCGACTCAAGGTTGAATTGATACTTATTTATGATCTCCTCAAGGGTTAATTTATAATTGAAGATACACCAATCCAAATAGCCAATAATCTTGATTGCGGCGTAGTTGGTATTTGTAAAGTTGCAGTCTTGCCAGCCGAGCTCAACCAAAGGATATCCATTGGGCAGGATAATGTCCTTGCGAACTTTAAGCTGCATGTCATACCCATTGGGGTCTTCAGGATCATCGCTGGTGTTGCACCAGTTCTTCACAATGTAATATTCTACATCGGGGTTGTTAGGATTAACCTTCAGCTCAACCTCGTTGGCGGTAGCGCCGCTGGAATAGCAAGAGTAGATATACACGCCTTCGCCAAGCTCGGTGATGTCATAGGGCGTCATGCGGCCAAAACGGAATTGGTAGTCGGTGATGCCCCATGAGTTAGCCATTCCGTCGATTTTGATTTCAGCGGGATAGGTCTTGTCTGTCTCGATCTTTTCAGGATCGAAAGTGATGTGCAGCTGCGCGGTGAGCTCCTGGCCTATGAATGTGATGCTCGAAGGGATTTTGAGCAAGCCAAGGGAGTCGCTTGAAGTAAGGAGGAAGGTTTGGTCCTGCGGCACGTTGGAATTGCGGCGCACGGTGATGTCGACTGAATTGCCGGTCATTGGCAACTCAACGAGCTCGGGCGAACTTGCCGGGAAGAAAGCGCCGGGAGTGGCGACGGGAGCGGTGTAATCGTCGTCGCTACATGCCGCCATAGTTCCCGCCAGCGCAAGCGCCAAAATGGAAAGCTTATATAGTTTCATATTAAAATTTGTCTAAAATTATAATTGTCAATGTCATTCTGCCACGGGAGTAGGCGAAGGAGCTGACGCATTGGCTTCGCTGTAAGAAATCTTCGCGTTTGCGGTGATTTCGCTTTCGGGCACGCAATAGATCAGCACTGGGTCATTGGGAGCGATGTTGAAGCGGAAATTGCCGGGATAGCGGTCATTCCTGCGGTCAACGCCTTGGTTAAGGCGCATGATGTCAAAGTAAACCAGGCCCTCACCCCACAGCTCGGCGCGACGCTGCCAAAGGATTTCATTTTGGATGGCCTCGGCAGAAGAGCCGGAGAATGAATATTTGGGGTCACGGTAAGTCTTAACGAAATTGGTGAGCGTTTCAAGAGCGCCCGCTGTATTGCCGGACATAGCCTGGCCTTCAGCCTTGATGTAGTACATCTCTTCGACACGCATGAAGGGAATGTCGTTAGCGTTGACGCTGGTGCCAACAATGCCATTGTACGGGCCAAACTTCACATTGGTCTGAGGCCAGATGTTTGAGATACTGAGATTGCCCTGATTAAGGAGCTTGTTAACGTTGAGGCTGGGGTCGACATACTCGTCAATGTATTTCTGCTGAGCGTCAGAAAGATTGGGACTGGTATAATTGTCGTCGATAAACCATCCCTTGCGCACGTCGCTGGAGGGGATGTAGTCATAGAGCTTTCGGCCGCAATACTTCCAAGAGCCTACGTTTACGTAGCCGTCAGAGAATGTGCAGACAAAAGAAGGCCAGTTCACGATGCCCGAGGTAACTACGCGGTCGGTCTCGGCGATTGCGAGGCCCCACATCCAAGAGGGATCTTCAAGGCTGGTGAAAGAGGGCTTAGAGACCTCGGCGATAGTGTAGGGGCGGCCGGAGAATTCCTTGATAGCCTTCTCGGCAAGCTCAGCGGCCTTAGCGTATTCATGCTTTACGAGGTGGATGCGGGCGCGGAGGCCATAGGCGGAGGCTAGAGTGATCAAGCGGTTGGGCTTGCTGTCGATGACGTCAGAGGCCGTAACGCTAGACTTCTCCAGGAGAGAGATGGCGGTGTCGATGTCCTTCTCAATCTGCGCGTAGGTCTCAGCCACAGTGCTGCGGGCACAGCCATCAACACTGGCTTCAGCCTGATTTTGCTCGGTGATGATGGGCAGGCCAAGCTTATTCTCGTTGCCTACATAGTTGAACTGGTAGGTCTGCACAAGGGTGAAATAGTCGAAAGCGCGGATGGCATGTCCATTGGCGAGGAAGAACATGAGCTCATCGTCGTCGGTGTCAGGGGCAATGGTCTCAATCAGCGCATTTGCGGCGAAGACCTGACTGTAGGCGTAGTGCCACATCATATTCGTGGGAACGCCGTTGTTGTTTGGGTTGATCCAAGCTTCCCAATACTGGTGCCAGTTGTATCCGCTCTCCAGGCCGATGAAGTCCTCAGTCTGCAGGTCAAGGCCAATCATGACCGCGGGATAACCAAAGTCGAAATGGTTGGAATACACCGACATGTAGCGATTGAGCGAAGAGAACGCGCCGGTTACGCCCGCAAGGGCCTTGGCCGGATCCATTCCAAGAGTCTCCTCCTTCTGCTCCGTGGTGACATATGCACCATAGTATTCTGTGTTAAGGTCATCCGCGCAGCTTGAGGCCATGACCGCCAGCGCGCCGATAGACATTAATTTGTATATGGATTTCATTTATTTGAATGTTTATGGGATTTAGAAATCTACGCGCACACCGCCTGAAATAGTACGCATGGGCGAGTAAGTCGAGTTCTCAGAAGAAACGAAGCCTTGGCGTGGGTCAAGACCCTTGCGGCGACTCCAGAGAGCTACGTTCTCAGCCACGCCGTAGAAACGGACAGACTGGAGAGAGAACTTCTTGGTAAGCTTTGAGGGAAGGGTATAGCCGAAGGTGATGTTGTTCAGAGACACATAGTTGCTTGAGGTGAGCCAACGAGTGCCAGCGGCGTTGGCATACTTGTAAGCGCCTCCGGAAGCGTAGAGGGCGGGCACGTCGGTGTTTGTGTTGGTTGGAGTCCAAGCATTCATGACGTCCTTGTGCCAAGCATGGCCGGTCTCGGAGCCTGAATGCATAAAGCCGCGATAGCTGGTGTCGGTGATGCGGCCGCCGGCCTGGTATGCGAAGCTAAGGGAGAGGTCGAAGCCATAAGCCTTTACGCTGGTGCCGAAACCGCCGTAAACCTTAGGCATGAGGTTGCCAGTGGCTTTGCGGTTGGTGTTGTATGCCTCGTTGTAGTCGGGTGTAAGGTACTCCTCTTTTCCATTCTCGACTCCATCTTCATTGTAGTGGGGCTTAGAAGCGCGGTAGAGGGCGAGGCCGGCCACATTGTAAGGATCGTATGAATAGCCGATGACATTTCCAAGAGCATCCTTTACAGGATTCTTAACGTATGCTTCAGTATCCTCCTGTCCTACACCGCAGTATTCAACGAGGTAAGACTGGTACATAGACTTGCCGATTTGGAAGATGCGGCTGCCGCTGATCCATTCGCCGTCCTCATTGAGGATTGAGGGGTCAAGCTTTAGCACCTTGTTGCTCGGAGCGGTAACGTTGGCGAATACATCCCAAGTGATGTTGCGGTTGTTGAAGATTGTGTAGTTGAGCTCAAGCTCAAAGCCGTAGTTGCGCATCTTGCCCACGTTCATAGGAATAGAGCTGTAGCCCAAAGAGGGAGCCGTGGGAAGGTTTAGGAGCATGTTGGAGGTGGTGCGGCTGTAGTATTCGATAGTACCCTGCAGCTTGCCGTTCCACATAGCGAAGTCGAAGCCGGTGTTGAAGGCCGATGACTTTTCCCAAGTGATGTCGCGATTACCCTTGTATGAAAGAGTAGCGTCAGAGAATACGCCGTCGGCGCCTGTCATTTGATAGAAATCGGTGTAAGCGATGTAGTTCGAGCCCACGGCGTCATTGCCGTTCTGGCCGAAAGAAATCTTGAACTTCAGGAGGTCAAGCCAAGTGGCGTCTTCCATGAACTTCTCGCTGCTGATGTTCCAGCCAGCTGATGCCGACCAGAATGTGCCCCAGCGGTGTTCGGGAGCGAAGCGCGAGCTTCCGTCGTGGCGGATGGACGCCATGAAGAAATAGCGGTTGTCATAGTTGTAGTTCAAGCGGCCGAGCCAACCGATATGCACGAGGTTGGCCTGATCGCCATAGCCGTTGCGCTGGTCGATGGTGTTGTTTACAACGAAGCTATTGGGGTTGTAGAGGTTTGAGCCAATAGCCTGCGCTGTTTCCAGCTGAAGGCTCTGATACTCATAGCCAGCGAGAACATCAATGTTGTGCTTCTCAGCAAGGGTGAATCCGTAAGAGGCAAGCAGCTGAGTTTGCAGCGAACGCGTACGCTGAGCCACCTGGATTGCTTGTCCGCCCATTTCGGCGAACTGGCCGTAAACGCCGTTGAGCACTTGGTGCAGGCGAGTGTTGTCGACCATATATCCAACAGTGCCGGTTACGTTCAAATTCTCAATAGGAGTGATTTGGGCGTACCACTTGCCATCGAACATGTCTACGAGATAGTCGGTGGTGTCGTAGGTGAGCTGGCCCACGGGGTTGCCGGAAGGAGTACGGGTGAAGCCGAGAGGGCCATTGCCATAGTTCTTGCCGTCGCCGTAGTCGTAAACCTTGTTGCCGTATGTGCTGTTGATCATAATCGAACCATCAGGATTGCGCACATAGAAGGGATATACCGGAGCAAGGCCATTAATGAAATAGAAGGCGTTGCCCGATGAAGTGGCGTTTTCATTGGTGTTGTCGTCGGGATATGCGCTGTCGGTGTATGTATAGTTCATCGTTGTGCCAATCTTCAGCCAGCTCTTTGCCTGATAGTCAACAGATGTGCGGGTGGAGAGGCGCTTGAAGTGAGAATTCTTGATGATGCCGCCATCTTCAAGGTAAGAACCCGAAACGTAGTAGTTCAGGCGGTCGTTGCCTCCCTGGATGCCAACCGTGTATTCTTGGCGCAGGCCATGGATAAGGGTCTCCTTTGTCCAGTCGTCAGCAAGGAAATAGTAACGGCCGTTGGAGTAGCCGGGAGTGGCGTTGGGATTGAACTTTCCATTAGCGTCGAACGCATACTCGCCGCCGGGGATGGTGTAGGTGGTATAGCCGAAATTGTTGATAGAGTTGTTGGCGTAAAGGAACGCGGCGTCGCCAGTGAGCTTCTTATATTTTGTGGCGTCGTTCATAGCGGCCTGAAAGTAAGTCTCATAATATTGGCGAGTATCGCTGATTACGTCATACTGGGGAATGGCGCGAGAGTTGGAGCCCCATCGCATGTCCACAGTGATCTTAGCCTCGCCGGCCTTGCCCTTCTTTGTGGTGATAAGGATAACGCCGTTGGCGCCGCGGGCGCCATAGAGGGCGGTAGAGGCGGCGTCCTTCAGGACGGTCATTGACTCGATGTCGTTGGTGGCGATAGTGTTGATGTCGCCGTCAAAAGGCATGCCGTCTACTACATAGAGAGGAGTGGAAGAAAGGTTGATAGAACCTACGCCGCGGATACGGACTGAAGAGCCCTGTCCGGGAGCGCCGTCTGAACTGAGGGTCTGCACGCCGGCCATCTTGCCGCTAAGGGCATTGGTGACGTTTGCGACCATGGCGTCCTCAAGCTGGTCGGCCTTCACGACTGATGCCGAGCCGGTGTATGCGGCCTTTTTGGCCGTGCCGTAGGCGACAACGATTGTCTCGTCGAGCATCGTGCTGTTGGGCTCGAGCTGGACGCTCATCTTGCCGTTGGCGGGAATGTGCAAGGTCTTTTCGTGCATGCCTACATAAGAGAAAGTAAGCCTCTGCACGCTAGTGGGGACTACGATGGAGAAATTACCATCGACGTCAGTGGAAACGCCCATTTTCTCACCGAACGGGAGCACGCTGGCTCCGACGATGGGCTCTCCGTTTGACTCGTCAGTCACAGTTCCCGTGACGGTGCGCGTCTGCGCCGACGCCGCCAGTCCGATGGTCAGAACTGCAACCAGTAGTAAAAACAGCTTTTTCATACCTAAAAATTAAACAAACAATATATTTATTACTTTTCTTCTACGCTATATGATATGAATTGGCGGACGGAATCCGCGCCGGGCGCACCCTTCCGAATAATATGATTTTGCAGTTTTAAATTAATTTTTTCTAAATTGCACCTAAGTTTTATAATCATTATTTTGCAAAATTATAAAGAAATTTTGGATTATCGCAATTTTTCTTTAATTATTTTCAGAAAAAAGTTGAAAAAATTAATGATTTAACAATCCGCGCCTCTTAAGCGGCTGATAGGCAAATGTGTAGGAGAAACGCTAAAAAAGGCAATTTTTAGTGCGGGCAATGGCGCCGCCGGTCAATGCTTTTTAGCGCCGGCGAGGCGGCGGGGCCGTAGGTCCCGCAATAGTGAGCAAACCCCAGGCGGAGCGCCAGCGTAGCCTGGGGCATATAGATGCCTATAAAGATATCCGGCCTCGCAGAGGCCGATTGTGGATATAAACCCTGCATTTGCCACAAGCAGCCTCTACGAGGCTGTGCATGCTGGATATAACTTACCCCAGGCTGCGCTGACGCTCCGCCTGGGGTTTACTCACAATTGCGGGTCTACGACCCGCTTTTCTCTTATTAGCCAGCTTTTTCTTTCTGCGGTCTACGACCCGCTTTGCTTATCCGGCATATTTATTTCTGCGGGTCTACGACCCGCTTTTTCTTATCCGGCACATTTATTTCTGTGGGTTTACGACCCGCTTTACTTTTCTTCGTCGGCATATTTCTTGCCGCGGGTCTGCGACCCGCTTTGATTTTCTATTTCTTGCCGCGGACTGAGGCCAGGTAGAGGTAGCCGACGATGCAGGCGTATACCACGAGGCCGAGGATCTGCACGGGCACTTCATTATTGTTGGCGGGCAGGGGCACTCCGCACATGATGGTGAGGGCGGAGAATACGCCGAAGAGGGCGCCGCCGGCTATCAGGCCGGAGCTGATGAGGGTGCCTCGGTCGGCGCGGCGCTTGACAATCTCCTTGTCCTTTGAACTTCGGCCCACGAACCACGACACAAGGCCGCCGACGAGCATGGGGGTGTTGAGGCTTAGGGGGATGAACATGCCCAGGCAGAAGGCCAGGGCGGGAACGCCGAGCCAATTGAGGATGAGGGCCAGGATGGCGCCCACTATATATAATGTCCATGGCGCTTCGCCGCCGGTCATCATTGGCTCTATGACCTTGGCCATGGCGTTGGCCTGCGGGGCGGCCAGGGCACTGTCGGGCCCGAAGGTGTAGACCTGGTTGAGCACCATGATCACGCCTCCGACCGTAGCGGCCGAGACAAGGGTGCCAAGGAATTTCCATGATTCTTGCTTGCGGGGCGTGGAGCCCAGCCAATATCCCACCTTCAGGTCGGTGACGAAGCCGCCGGCCATGGAGAGGGCCGTGCAGACCACGCCGCCGAGAATCATGGCTGCCACGATGCCGGAGGTGCCGCTAAGGCCGATGGCCACGAATACGCCCGAGGCGATGATGAGGGTCATGAGGGTCATGCCGCTGACGGGGTTGCTGCCCACGATGGCGATGGCGTTGGCGGCCACGGTGGTGAAGAGGAACGCTATTATGGTGACAACGGCCCAGGCTATCACGGCCTGCCAAAGGGTGTGGATAACCCCTAGCCAGAAGAAGAGGAACACGGCCACGAGGGCGATGAGCGTGAAATAGGCTATGTGCTTCATGCTGATGTCGCTCTGCCAGCGCACCTGCGCCTTGGCCTGGGCGCTGCCCTTGAGCTCCCGGCCGGCCAGGCCCACGGCCTGCTGGATGATGGGCCAGGACTTGATGATGCCTATGATGCCCGACATGGCTATGCCGCCGATGCCAATCATGCGCGCATAGTCGGCGAAGATGGCGGCCGGGGCCATTGCCTGCATTTCGGGCGAACCGTAGGCGCCCATTATCGGGATAATGATCCACCATATGAATATGGAGCCGGCGAAGATGACGAAGGCGTACTTCAGGCCCACGATGTAGCCAAGGCCGAGCACGGCGGCCGAAGTGCTGCACGAGAACACAAACTTCGTCTTTTCAGCCAAGACCGCTCCCCAGGAATATGCAGTGGTGGTGACGGTATCGGCCCATGCGCCGAAGGTGGATACAAGGTAGTCGTAGATGCCGCCCACGAGCGAGGCCACGAGGAGCAATGCCGCCTGGCCGCCCTTTTTCTGGCCGTCCTTGGCGGCGGCTCCGTTGCCGCTGATGAGCACCTGCGCCGTGGCCGTAGCCTCGGGGAAGGGATACTTTCCGTGCATATCCTTCACAAAATATTTGCGGAAGGGGATGAAGAAGAGTATTCCCAGGACGCCGCCGAGGAGCGAGCTGAGGAATATCTCAAGGAAGTTGACGGTGATGTCGGGGTGCGTGGCCTGCAGAATGTAGAGGGCCGGGAGCGTGAAGATGGCTCCGGCCACAATCACGCCCGAGCAGGCGCCGATTGACTGTATGATTACGTTCTGCCCCAGGGCATGCTTCTTGCCCGTGGCGCCGGAGATGCCCACGGCTATGATGGCGATTGGGATTGCGGCCTCGAACACCTGGCCCACCTTCAGGCCAAGGTAGGCGGCTGCGGCGCTGAACACGACGGCCAGAATCAGGCCGAGCGTTACCGAATAGGGCGTGGCCTCGGGATAGTCGTGGGCCGGATGCATCACCGGCACGTACTCCTCATCGGCCGCCAGCTGGCGGAAGGCGTTTTCGGGGAGCTCGGAGACATTAACCTCCGCCGGGGTGATTTTTGGTTCTTTTTCCATTAATTATTGATAATCTTGGGGTTAGGGGGCTTTTAGGAGGCTAAGGGGCTAAAAGGGGGTTAAAGGTGCTTAAGGGGTCAAAAGGGCGATTATTTCTTGGGGATTTTCAGCTTTTGGCCGGCCTGTATCTTGTCATTTTTCAGGCCATTGGCCGTTTTAATGGCCTTTACCGTCACGCCATGCTTGCGCGCAATCTTATCCAGGCTGTCGCCCTTGCGCACGGTATAGGTGGTTGTGCCGGACGCCTTTTTCCCGCTTGTCTTCGCCTTCGAGGCCGCGGGCTTGGACAGCGGTTGGCTCGAGGACGCCTTTTCAGGCTTTGCGGCCGTCTGCTGAGCCTCGGCGGCAACGCCCTCATCGAGGTAGCGCTTGGTGTAGACGTTTACCTTCAGCGTCTTTCCCGCCTTTACCGAGTTTTTCTTCAGGTTGTTGTCCTTGCGCAGCTGGGCTGTGGTGGTGCCGTATTTCTTAGCTATTGACTGCAGGGTCTCGCCCTTTTTCACCTTGTGGTACACCACGGTGAGTTCCTCGATGTAGCTGCCTCGCTCGTCCGACGATACGCTGCTGTTCCTGTCGTTGCGCCCGGCCGGAGCGTATGTGTCAGCCATATAATTGGCAATGGAGTCTTCATTTGCGGCGTAGCAATAGCTCTGCACCGAGGGGAGAATGAGGTGGTAGGAGCGTATGTTTCCGGGTATTACCTCCGCGCGGTATTGCGGATTGAGCATCCGCAGCTCGTCCATGGGCACTCCGAGTACGTCGGAAATCTGCTGGAAGTGGATGCGGCGGTTGATATGCACCGTGTCGGTGACTATGGGACGGCGCGCAAGGGCGTGTGAGATGCCGTGGTCGGCATAGAAATTCATAATGTAGTTGGCGGCGATGAAGGCCGGCACGTAGCCCTTCGTCTCCTCAGGCAAGAAAGGGTAAATTTCCCAAAAGTCCTGCTTGTCGCCGGCCTTCTTGATGGCCTTTGTCACATTACCCGGGCCGCAATTGTAGGCGGCGATGGCCAATGGCCAGTCATTGAAGATGTTGTAATATTTCAGAAGGAGGCGCGCCGCGGCGTCGGAAGACGCCAGGGGATCCCGGCGCTCGTCGATGAGGGAGTTTATCTCAAGGCCTTCACCCGTGGCTGTGGAGGGCATGAACTGCCAAAGTCCGCCGGCGCCGGCCTTGGAGATGGCGTTGGGGTCGAGGGCCGATTCAATGATGGGGAGATACTTCAGCTCATGCGGCAGCTGGTATTTCTCCAGGGCATCCTCAAATATTGGCATGTAGTAGAGGCCAAGGCCCAACATGCGTTCTACGAGCTTGGGCTTGTTGACATACATCATGATGTAGCTGCGCACCACGGGATTGAAGGGCATGTCGATGACAACCGGCAGCCTTTGCAGACGCGAAATGAGCACCTCGTCGGTTGGCTCTTCGCCACGGGCGTTGCGAGCCACGCTGTCCAGCACCGTGTAGCGGCGCAGATACCAATTGTCATAGAGGTCGCGGGTGGCGTGGTCAAACGACGACGGCGCCACTATATGCCGGTCCGTTAGGGTGTCCCTGGCCGAAAGCTCCTGAGCCATCGAAGGCAGGCACGACGCGCAAGCCAGAGCGCAAATAATCAATATCTTCTTCATTATATATAATATCTTTTCGAATAGGCAAAAAACAAAAGCGCCCCCTTAATCCTTTATACTTAATACTTTATACTTAATACTTTATACTTAATACATTATCTTCTCGGGCTAAAACGTAAACGCCCATAGGAGCCCAACGCTGGGCAGGCGGTTGCGCGCGTCCTGGAACACGGCCGGATGCACATCCATCGAAAGGTCGGGGCTAATGTCAAAATGCGCCAGCGAGGCGTCGACATAGGCGTCGATCATCGCCAGGAAATATACGCCAATCATGCTTATGATGCATAGGTCGCGGTTGCGCCGGAAATAATCGCGCTTGCTTTTCAGCACATTAGTGAGCCACGTCTTGTCGAGGCTGCCCTCGTCAACCGTGGGCGGGAAGAAATTCATGTATGATTTCGTCTCCGGATCGGAATCAAGGATGTCGCGGTAGGCCCGAGTATAGTCGGTGAGCATGGTGTTGTTCCACGAGGTGGCGTATGCAAGGCCCAAGTAGCCGCCGACGATTATGGGAAGCTTCCAGTAGCGCCGATTGTAGACCTGGCCAAGGCCGGGGAAAAGGGCCGAGAGCCACACGGCGCGGGTGGGGTCGGGATTGTACATTACGTCGCGCTCCTCCCACTGGTTATAGCCCGCGAATTTATTGAACGGCACCGCCAGGGGGATAGTGTCCGTGCCAAGGATGGAGAACTTTCCTCCTTCGGTTGAAAACTCTTCGCCCACCAGGGCGTCGCCCCGCTCAGAGGCGTCAATGTCCAGCGTGGCCGGCATTTCCGCCGAAATGCTGTCAGCTATGACCGCCTGGCGCGCCACGGCCAGGGAATCGGCGTCAGACGACATGGACTCGACCACGGAATCGGCGTCAAACGGCGCGGCGAAGGCCTGCGCTGAAATGACGCAGGCGAAAACGAGTGATAATATTCCGCTGATAAAGCGCATATGCCGTTGTCAGTTCTGTTTTAGGGAATCGAATCGCGCGATGAGCTTCTCAAGCTCTTCGTCGTTCTTGAACGTAAAAGTGATTTTTCCCTTGCCGCTCTTGTCACGCGTCATTTGCACGGGAATCTCAAACACCGAAGAAAGGTGCTTTTTGAGGATGGCGTATTCATTAGCTCTCGGCGCGGGCACAGCGGGCACTGACTCCTTGTCGGCCGCGTCGCGGTAAGCCTTGGCCAACTCCTCCACTTTCCGCACCGAAAGGCCGTGCTTTAGGATTTCGTTGTACAGCTTCAGCTGCAGGGCGGGCTGTTCGATGGTAAGGAGAGCCCTTGCATGGCCCATGTCCACCCTGCGGTCGCGCAGGCCCAGCTGCACGGGGGCGGGAAGGCGCAGAAGGCGCAGAAAGTTGGCGATGGTGGCGCGGTTGCGGCCTATGCGCTCGCTCAGACGCTCCTGCGTAAGGCTGTATTGGTCGATAAGCTTCTTGAAAGCAAGGGAAATTTCTATTGGGTTGAGGTCTTCGCGCTGAATGTTCTCAATCAGGGCCATCTCCGTGATTTCAGCGTCGTTAGCCGTGCGGATGTATGCGGGCACGCGGTCAAGGCCGGCCATTTTGGCGGCGCGGTAACGCCTCTCCCCCGCTATGATTTGGTAGCTGTCGGCGCCAATCTTGCGCAACGACAATGGCTGGATTATGCCCAGCTCGCGTATGGAGGTGGCCAATTCAGAAAGCGATTCCTCGTCAAAGAGCGTGCGAGGCTGGTCCGGATTGGGTGAAATTCGACTAAGCTCAATGTCACTGATGGCGCTGGACCCGCGCGCAGGAGCGTCGTCCATCGAAATAAGGGCATCGAGGCCGCGGCCCAGTGCATTGCGTTTTTTTGGATCTGCCATAGTGATATGTGGTTTGGCTGTAATTGGTTAAATTTCAATAAGGATTGGCGCTGAGGGCACTTGCTTCCCACCTGTTGAGTGGAGTTTAGGAGGCTTGTTTCCTATGCTTGGAAATCAGCTCCTTGGCCAGCATTACATGGCTTGTGGCGCCGCGTGACTCCGGATCGTATAGGATTGCGGGCAGGCCATGGCTTGGAGCCTCGCTCAGGCGGATGTTGCGGGGTATGACCGTGTCAAACACCATCCGTCCGAAATGCCCCTTTAGCTCCTCATATATTTGGTTGGCAAGGCGCAGGCGAGCGTCGTACATCGTAAGGAGGAATCCCTCAATCTCAAGGTCGGGATTTAGGCGATTCTTGAGAATGCGTATGGTATTGAGCAGCTTGCTGATGCCTTCTAGGGCGAAATACTCGGCTTGCACGGGTATTATCACCGAATCTGCGGCCGTAAGGGCGTTTACGGTAATAAGTCCAAGCGAAGGCGAACAGTCAATCAGGATGTAATCGTACTTGTCTTTTACTGGAGCGAGCATGCGCTGCATCACCCTCTCGCGGTCGGGCTTGCCTATCAGCTCTATCTCAGCGCCGGCCAAATCGATACGCGAGCCAAGAAGCTGCAGATTCTCCATGCAGGTGTCCACTTGTGCGCCATCTGCGGGATAGCCATCGGCCAGGCATTCATATATGGAAGAATCCATTGTGCGCGGGTCGATTCCGTAGCCAGAGGTGGAATTGGCCTGCGGGTCAGCGTCAACCAACAGCACCTTTTTCCCCTGCGAGGCCAAAGACGCTGCGAGATTGATGGCCGTCGTTGTCTTTCCGACGCCCCCCTTCTGATTGGCTATTGCTATGATTTTGCCCATTTTGTGTATCCTATAGTTTAGAATTGTGATTCACGATTGCAAAGATACTGAAAATAATCGGAAAAACGAAATTAAAAATAGGCATGCCGGGGAAAATGCAGCATAAAAAAGCCTCCCCTCTTGCAGAGGGAAGGCTTGTGAGTGCGGTCGCCATACATGCGCTGTCGCGCTTGCCGGCGCGGAAATTACTTTTGGAGTTTGAACGTCACAGGGAGGTTGTAGGTAACCTTTACAGGCTGGCCGTTGTTGCGGCCGGGATTCCAGCTAGGCATAGCCTTTACCACGCGGAGAGCCTCCTTGTCGAGGGCCGGGTGACGGCCGCGGACAACTTGGATGTTCTCGATTGCGCCGGTCTTCGATACCACGAACTGCACAACTACGCGGCCGGATACGCCCTCTTCAGCTGCCTGAGCGGGGTATTGGATGTGGTCGCCAAGCCATTTGTACATGGCTGCTTCACCGCCGGGGAATTCGGGCTGTTGCTGCACATTGGCCGTGGTATAGACTATATCGTCCTTCGGCTTTTCTTCAACAACGATAACCTCTTCCTTGATGACCTCCTTGGTGAAATCGTCGACGCCGTCGCTGATGTCCTGGCCGCCAATCATGCGGTCGTCATTGCGAAGCTCTTCCTGGGTCTTCACTTCGTTGATCACCTTCTCATCTTCGACGATGTCGATGATGGTGTTCTGGATCTGGTTGGCCACCTCTTCCTTTTCCATCACCTCTTGCTCGGGCTCAGGAATGTCGATGATTTCCTCTTCCTGGATTTCCTCTTCCTGCTCAGCGTCGTACATTACCACGTCTTCCTGAGAAGTGGCAGCGTCGGGGCCGTCAGACTCAGCGCGGGTGAATACGCCGGAAATTGAGAGGATAAGGAGGGCGAGGATAACCGCCAAGCCTATGATGACTATGATTACAGACTTATTGTGGCGAGCCGTGGAGGTGGCGCGCATTTCATATGCGCCGTACTCCTTGTTTTTGCCGTCAAAGACTATGTCAAGCCATTCTTTTGATGAAAGATCTACATCTTTTGCCATAATTCGTCAGTTTTGAAGGTTATTTATTAGATGTAGCTCTCACGGGCGCATTCATCACATGCTCTGCGGGATGCCTGCGCTGGTAGTCCTCAAGAAGGAGCGAATCGACATGCGTGGGCAACTGGATGCTGTAGCGAGCGATCTGGTTGATCTGCATTTCGTCGAGCGCGTTGATGAGGCTTTCATACGTGGCGTTGGGGCCAGGCTTGATGATTACAACGGGACGGGTAAGGAGGGTGTCACCGGCGTTGGCCTTTGCCAGGGAGTCAAACACTTCCTTGGTCATTTTCTTGCCTTTCCAGTCGCCCTTGTTGCGCCAAATCTCCTTGTATTCATCATATTTCGCGAGCACTTCGGTGTTTTGGGCGCGAAGGATCTTGCGGATGCCCTGCTGGGTCTTGACACCATTCGCGTCGCGGCCGTCACCAATGAAATTCTCCTTGGCGATGAGGTTGGTCTGGAATGTGGTGTCAGGAAGGCCCTTGTACCAGTAGATGTTGTGTATTGTCTTTCCGGTTTCGGGGTCGGTGGCGGGGGTCAAACCGTCGTCCTTGTACTCTGTGTCGAGGATGAGCGTAATAGCTTCTGACTGCTTTGCCTGGTTCTGCTGCTCCTTCTCCAGCTTTTCGTTGGTGGGGAGGGTGATCTGCAGAGTCTGCGACTTGATCATCGTAGTACAAAGCATGAAGAACGTGATCAGAAGCATGTTCATATCCACCATGGGCGTAAAGTCCACGCGGATAGTCATTTTTTTCTGGGCGCCTTTTTTCTTCTTGCCGCCTTCTTTTTCTTGAACTTCTGCCATGGTCTTTATTCGTCTTCAGAGGTGAGTGCTGTCATAAGGGAGAACTTGTTGAGCGCCATTGTCTGCAGGTTGTCAAACACTTGGTTCACCGTGGTGAAGGGGGTGTCCT
The DNA here is from genome assembly GCA_023666615.1 of Clostridium sp. Classification (GTDB taxonomy): domain Bacteria; phylum Bacteroidota; class Bacteroidia; order Bacteroidales; family Muribaculaceae; genus CAG-873. The sequence goes on from JAMPBQ010000001.1 coordinate 872,928, forward strand.
TGTCTGCCTTGATGGCAATGCCCTTGCCTTCCTTAACGATTGCGTTGTAGAGGTCCTCAAGCATCTTTGCCTCGTCGGCGGTCATGCTGTCAGCCAAAGCCTTGTCATCGTGCATCTGCTTTGCGGTCAGATAGATGGCGCGGCACCATACTTGGAAATCATTCAGGTTGGCGTCCTTGTTCTTGTTGTCATTGATAGGAATTCCCGTGTTGGGATTGCGCAGGTCGCCCTGCTCCTTGTCAATTTCGCCCATGCTCATGGAAAGGAGCGCGGGGAGATGCTTGAAGCTGGTGCCGAGCATGTTGGTCTCGACAAACACCTTCTTCTGAGCTTCGTTGAGTGAGATCTGGTCTTTTGGATGCTGCTCATTGTAGACTTGCACTGCATTGTCAAGCATCTTGCGCCTGATGTAAGGCGCAGCCTGGGTGGAGTCGAGGCCGCCAGAGAAGGAGATGAAAATCTTGCCTTCGGTTGACAGGGGGTCTTCGCCATCCTTGGCGCCCTTGTCGGCTGAGGATATGAGCACGGTGACAAGGTTGTTCACCGGCACTTTCTCTTCCGATACAGACGATGGGGTGTAGACAATGGTAGGCTCCTTCTGAAGGAAGGTTGAAGTCAACATGAAGAAAGTAAGCAAAAGAACGGTCACGTCACTCATCGCCGTCATGTCGATGAAGGTGCTCTTCTTCTTAACTTTTACTTTTCCCATATTTTACCTTTGTTTACTGGATTTTTAAAACTCGGATAATCAGGGATTAGTGAGTTGCAGCGAATGTTTGTACGATAGAGAAGCCGATCTCGTCGATTGCGTAGGTCAGCGTATCAATCTTGTTCGAGTAGTAGTTGTACGAAATTACAGCGAATGCACCGGTGGCGATACCGAAGGCGGTGTTGATAAGTGCCTCAGAGATACCGGTTGACAGTTCGGTTGAGTCGGGAGCGCCTGACTGAGCCAGAGCCTGGAATGACTTGATCATACCCATTACAGTACCGAGAAGACCAACGAGAGTACCGAGAGTGGTGAGGGTGGCCACGATGGGGAGGTTCTGCTGCAGGGCGGGCATTTCGAGAGCGGTAGCCTCTTCGAGCTGCTTCTGGATGTTCAGAATCTTCTGCTCCTTGGTGAGGGTGGTGTTGGCGTCCATTTCAGCGTAGCTTGCGAGGGCTGCGTTTACAACGGCTGCAACTGAGCCTTTCTGCTTCTTGCAGAGAGCCTGCGCGCCGGCGATGTCGTTCTTCTGCAGGCAAGCCTTCACGTTAGCGACGAACTTGGAGATTGAGCCAGTGCCCTTAGCGCCTGACAGAGCGAACCAGCGCTCAAAAGAGATCACGATTACAGTGAGGAAGAGGGTCTGGAGGATAGGCACGATGAAACCGCCCTTGTAGATTGTGCCCCAGAGGTCCTGAGGATGGCCGTCCTCGTTGAAGTGGCTGGGGTGTCCGAACCAGAAGATGAAGAGGAGGACTGCGATGATGCAGCATACAACGATTACCCAGAATGCATTCTTGATGCCGGGTACGTTAGTCTTTGCAGCTTTGGCTGCGGCAGCCTTAGCGGGCTGACCATTGGGCTTTTGAGCTTCCATTTGGTTTAGTTTACTTTTTGTTAATTGGGTTTATTTTTGATTGATTAGTATAGACTTAATGGTATTGCAACTTGCCGCGGGCGCTTTCTCCCGCTTGAAAAATTTAGTTTTTCCGTTGTTCCTACACGCAAAATTATCAAATTATTTTTTCTCCACCAAATAAATTTCGCACAATTTGTTCGTTTTTTCATTTATTATTAATTTTTTCACAACTTTTTTCCAAACATTTTCGCCCGCGATTTCAATTTCCCTCCCCCGACAAAATTAAGGCTTATTTTTAAGTACGCGCATATAATATTTAAATAATTTTTCATATCTTTGCCCATTATTAGCCAAGCATGCCCGCATGCCGCAATTTTTGACTAAACATTTCAACTTACATACCCTCAAGGACATGAACATCAAGATTAAAAAGGGATTGGACCTCAACTTGGCCGGCGCGGTGGCGGACGCTTCGTCCGCGGCAAAGTCCATGCCGGCCTTCGCGGCCATCATCCCCGATGACTTTCCCGGCTTGGTCCCCAAGCTCGAGGTGAAGGAGGGAGACAAAATCCTGGCCGGCCAGCCACTGCTGCGCGACAAGGCCTTTGAAGCCCTGAAGGTGGCATCCCCCGTGAGCGGCACCGTCAAAGCCGTTGTCAGGGGCGAACGCCGCAAGATAGAGCGCGTTGTGGTGGAGCTTGACGCCGAGCAGAAGAGCGCCGCTCTTCCCCACTCCGGCATCGACAGCCCCGGAAAGGCCATAAGCCTCCTGTGCACCTCCGGCATGCTGGCTCTGATGCGCCAAAGGCCATACGACATCGTCCCCCGCCCCGACAGGCCGGCAAGGGACATCTTCGTCACCGCAATCGACAGCGCGCCCCTGGCCGCGCCCATGTCAAGGATGCTCGCCGGCAAGAAGCCTCAGCTTGAGGCCGGCGTGGAGCTCCTGAAAAAAGCCACCAAGGGCAAGGTGTACGTATCAGTGGGCGACGATTGGGCATTGGGCGACATCGCCGGCGCGGAAATGGTGCATGTGCAGGGCCCGCACCCCTCAGGCAATGTAGGCTCGCAAATCGCAAACATAAAGCCAATAAATAAGGGCGAAACCGTATGGACGCTCGACGCCGTCACCCTCGCCCGCATAGGTCAAATTATGCTTGACGGCACTTTCGACGGCACGGCCCTCGTGGCCCTCACCGGTTCGGAGGTGGAGAAGCCCTGCCTGATAGAGACCGCTATGGGAGCGCAAATCGACGCCATAACGGCCGGCCGCCTGAAAAAAGCTGACCACCACGTGCGCATAATCTCCGGCAACGTCCTCACCGGCACGGCAGTGGCCGAAGACGGTTTCTTGCGATTCCCATACAGGCAAGTCACTGTCATCCCCAACGGCGACGATGTGGACGAATTCATGGGATGGGCATCCCTCTCTCCCTCCAAAATGAGCACAAGCCAGACATTTCCCGGCCATTTCTTGCGCCGCAAATTTTCGCCCGACGCCCGCATGCTGGGCGGAAAGCGCGCCATGATCATGTCGGGGCAATACGACAAGTACATCCCCATGGACATTATGGGCGAATACCTGATAAAGGCAATCCTTGCACATGACATAGAAGGCATGGAGAATCTCGGCATCTACGAGGTTGCCCCCGAGGATTTCGCCCTCGCCGAATACGCCGACACGTCGAAGATGCCCCTGCAGCAAATAGTGCGCGAAGGTCTCGACTATCTCCGCAAGGAGACAGAATAAAGCCGCCCGCTCTAACAAAAAAATCGTCACCTTGACAAATTGACATCTTGACATTTTGACACCTTGACAAATTGACAATTTGACAATTTGCCCCAAACCCCAAAAAACAAAAAAATATAAAAATAGTGAAGCCCTTAAAAAGATTCATCGAACGCGTCAGGCCAAACTTTGAAGAAGGCGGCAAGCTGCACCCGCTGCGCTCCGTTTTCGACGGCTTCGACACGTTCCTCTTCACCCCTTCCGCCACGGCAAAGGCCTCCGGCGGGGTGCAGATTCACGACAGCATGGACAGCAAGCGCACTATGATTATGGTGGTGCTGGCCCTAATGCCATGCTTCTTTTTCGGCATGTACAACACCGGCTACCAGCATTGGCTGGCATGCGGCATCACCGACAAGCCCTTCTGGCCTCTCATGCTCTACGGCTTTTTGGCCATCCTCCCCAAAGTGGTGGTGAGCTATGTCGTAGGCCTCGGCATCGAATTCATAGTCGCCCAGATTAAAAAGGAGGAGATTCAAGAAGGATTCCTCGTAACCGGCATCCTCGTGCCCATGATTATCCCCGTGGAGACGCCCCTTTGGATGCTGGCCGTGGCAGTGGCCTTCGCCGTGATCTTCGCAAAGGAGGTATTCGGCGGCACTGGCTACAACGTGTTCAACGTCGCCCTCATCGCCAGGGCGTTCCTGTTCTTCGCATATCCCGCCAAGATGTCCGGCGACCACGTATTCGTCGCCACCGGCACACAGTTCGGATTTGGTCCCACAGCCCCCGATGCCTACAGCTGCGCCACTCCCTTGGGGCAAATCGCCACATCTTCCGGCTCTGGCATCAGCTTGGTCGGCGCCGACGGCTCGGCTATCACCTGGTGGGACGCCTTCGTCGGCCTTATCCCCGGCTCATTTGGCGAAACTTCGGTAATCTGCATCCTCATCGGCGCCGGCATACTCACCCTCGCCGGAATCGCCTCTTGGCGAATTATCCTCTCCGCCGTTGCCGGCGGCCTGATTATGGGCTGGATAGCCAACGCCTGCGCCACCCCCACCTACCCCGCCTCTTATCTCACCGCCTGGGATCAGCTGCTCTACGGCGGATTCGCCTTCGCGGTAGTGTTCATGGCCACTGACCCTGTCACCGCCGCCCGCACCACCACGGGAAAATACATCTACGGCTTCCTAATCGGCGTTATCGCCGTGCTGATACGCACCTATAACAACGGCTATCCCGAAGGCGCCATGCTGGCCGTTCTGCTCATGAACGCCTTCGCCCCGCTTATCGACTGGTGCGTCGTGCAGAGCAACATACGCAGGCGCATGAAACGTCTCACCACCGCTAAAACTCAGGAGCAATGAATAAGCAAAGCAACACTTACACCATCATATATATAATACTGCTCGTGGTGGTGGTGGGCTCAGCCCTGGCCCTTACGGCTACGGCCCTGAAGCCGCGGCAAATCGACAATGCCAACGCCGACAAGATGAAGCAAATCCTCGCCGCTGTGCATGTATCTTCAGACGCCGCCACGGTCAAGGCGGATTTCTCCAAGTACATCACTTCCCAAATCGTTGTCAACGACAAGGGCGAGACAATTGGCGACGATGCTTTCGACATTAACGTGGAAAAAATGAGCAAGGAGCCTGCCGCTGACCGCCAGCTCCCCGTGTACGTCTGCACCACCGACGATGGCCTCACTAAATACATCCTCCCCGCATACGGAGCCGGCCTTTGGGGCCCTATTTGGGGATATGTGGCCTTCGACTCTGACGGAAGCACGGTCTACGGCGCTTATTTCGCACACCAGGGCGAGACGCCAGGCCTTGGCGCCGAAATCGAAAAGCCAGCCTTCAGCAATGAATTCATCGGCAAGGAGATGATAAAGAACGGCAAATTCGTGCCGGTAGAAGTTGTAAAGGCCGGGCAAAAGCCTTCCAACCCCGACGCCGACTACGTTGACGGCATCTCCGGCGGCACTATCACCAGCAAGGGCGTAGGGGCCATGCTCGACAATTGCCTCCAACCCTACGCCGCTTTCCTCAATAACCTATCAAACAGGAATTAAGCCATGGCAGACAAAGTGAATTTGAAGGATGTGTTCTTCAACCCCTTTTCCAAAAACAACCCTGTTATCGTGCAGGTGCTCGGCATATGCTCCGTGCTTGCCGTCACCGCAAAGCTCGAGCCAGCCATAGTTATGGGCCTGTCGGTGATTGCCGTGCTGGCATTCGCCAATGTGATAATTTCCATGCTGCGCTCCACAATTCCCACCAACATCCGCATCATTGTGCAGTTGGTGGTTGTGGCCGGCCTGGTGGTTATTGTCGACCAGCTCCTAAAGGCCTACGCCTACGACGTCAGCAAGCAGCTCTCAGTATTCATCGGCCTGATTATCACCAACTGCATCCTAATGGGACGCCTCGAGGCATTCGCCATGGGCAACAAGCCCTGGCCTGCCTTCCTCGATGGCGTAGGCAACGGCATCGGCTACGCAATTATCCTTATAATCACCGGTTTCTTCCGCGAGCTTCTGGGCAGCGGCACTCTCCTTGGATTCAAAGTGGTGCCCCAATGGTGCTATGACCACGGATATGTCAACAACGGCCTGATGATTCTGCCGCCTATGGCCCTCGTGGTGGTGGCTTGCATCATTTGGGTGCATCGGGCTCGCAACAAAGAACTGCAGGAAAATTCGTAATGTCGACATGCCGATATAACGATGTAACGGAAAATCTAAAAAACAAATGGAAAATTTCAACATATTCATTCGCTCGATTTTCGTCGACAACATGGTCTTCGCCTACTTCCTGGGAATGTGCTCATTCCTGGCTGTTTCGAAGAACGTGAAGACGGCTTTCGGCCTGGGCGTAGCTGTGACCTTCATGCTTGTCATCACCCTCCCAATCAACTATCTCCTGCAGACATACGTGCTCAGCGCCGGCGCTCTGTCCTGGCTTGGCCCTGAATACGCCGACGTTGACCTCAGCTTCCTATCCCTGATCATGTTCATCGCCGTCATAGCTTCAATGACCCAGCTGGTGGAAATGACCGTGGAGAAATACAGCCCCTCCCTGTATGCCTCACTCGGCATTTTCCTCCCGCTTATCGCCGTAAACTGCGCCATCCTCGGCGGCTCGCTTTTCATGCAGCAGCGTGATTTCCCCTCAGTGTGGACGGCGGTGTGCGCCGGCGGTGGCTGGGGCCTCGGCTGGCTTTTGGCCATTACGGCCGTTGCGGCCATCCGCGAGCGCCTGGCGCAATACAGCAATATCCCAAAGCCTCTGCGCGGCATTGGCATTACGTTTATCCTCACCGCCCTCATGGGCATTGCCTTCATGAGCTTCCTCGGCATTAAAATCTGACATTTAGCCATGACTTCAGCTATAATCATTCTTTCAAGCGTGACGACGCTCACGCTTTTGGCAGGCGTAGGCATCTTCCTGGGCCTTACCCTCCTGCTCGTCATTATGCTGCTTGTGGCCAAGAGATTCCTTGTGCAAAGCGGCGATGTGACAATTAAGGTAAACGGCGACACCGAATTGAAGGCGCAGAGTGGAAAGTCACTCCTATCCGCCTTGGCCGACCAAAATGTGTTCCTCCCCAGCGCTTGCGGCGGCAAAGGCAGCTGCGCACAGTGCAAAGTGCAGGTGTTTGAGGGCGGAGGCGAAGTTCTGCCCACCGAAGCCGTGCATTTCTCGCGCAAGCAAATCCAGGACCATTGGCGCCTGGGCTGCCAGGTGAAGGTGAAGGGCGACCTTAGCATAGGCGTTCCCGCATCGGTGCTCGACGTCCATGAATACGAATGCGAGGTGATCTCCAACAAAAATGTAGCCACATTCATCAAGGAATTCATCGTGGCCCTGCCCCCGGGCGAGCATATGGATTTCCTCCCCGGCTCATACGCGCAAATCAAGATACCCCCCTACTCGATGGATTATGACAAGGACATCGACAAGGAGAGCATCGGCGCCGAATACCTCCCCTCTTGGGAGAAGTTTGGCCTCTTCGGCCTTAAGTGCAAAAACGAGGAGACAACAATTCGCGCATACTCAATGGCCAACTATCCGGCCGAAGGCGATCGATTCATGCTCACCGTGCGCATCGCCACTCCTCCCTTCAAGCCGAAGCCCGAGGTGGGATTCCAGGATGTAATGCCCGGCATCGCCTCCAGCTACATATTCACCCTCAAGCCCGGCGACAAGGTGAAAATGAGCGGCCCTTACGGCGATTTCCACCTTATCCTGGACAGCAAAAAGGAAATGATGTGGATCGGCGGAGGCGCCGGCATGGCGCCATTGCGCTCGCAAATCATGCACATGACGCGCACCCTCCACTGCACCGACCGAGAAATGCACTATTTCTATGGCGCGCGCGCCCTCAACGAGGTGTTCTATCTGCAAGATTTCCTCGATATAGAAAAGGAATTCCCCAATTTCCACTTCCACCTGGCGCTTGATCGCCCAGACCCGGCAGCCGACGCTGCAGGCGTCAAGTACACTCCCGGATTCGTCCATCAGGTAATATACAACACCTATCTGAAGGACCACGATGCCCCCGAGGACATAGAATACTACATGTGCGGACCCGGGCCGATGTCGAATGCCGTGAACCAGATGCTCGACAGCCTCGGCGTTGACCCCGAAAATATCCACTACGATAATTTTGGCGGATAATCCCCCAATTAAAGAACTTTTGCAAAAAGATGGCGTTATATTAAATATAACGCCATCTTTTTTTTTAAATTTTCAAAGTTTCAACTATGACTTGCACTCGCATTTTTGCGCTCTCATTGCTTGCTTCAGTTCTGGGCGCCAACGCACAAACTTCCTACGTGGAAGAAGCCCACAAGAAAGACCTGGAATCACACAAATACGTATATTTCGGCGATGGCAGAGCCGATTCGATCGAGCATGCCCGCCTGATTGAGCAGTTCTACACTGACCAGTTCAGGCACGCCCAGGATCCACAGGCTCCGTACTTCCTCTTGATGAGCCGCGACAGCAAAATCGCAATGGGCGTCGGCGGAAACATCACGGCCATAGGCGCCTATGATTGGCACGGCATGATCGACGGCGACGGCTTCTCTCCTTACAGCATCTCAATCCCAGCCGACCACGCGCGCCCAAACGCATTCCAAACCTCTATCGGCAACTCCTCTCTTTTCCTCACCGTATTTGGAAATCACGATAAGATAGGGACATTCAAGTTCTATATCCAGGCCAAATTCGCCGGAGGCGGCGACGACCATTATTTCAAGCTGAAGAACGCATACGCCACAGCGGGCGACTGGACCCTCGGCTATACCCTCTCTACATTCACCGACCCCGGCGCGCAGCCCTCCACCGTGGAGACCACAGGCCCGAACTCCGAAATGATAAACCGCCGCGTGCTCGTGCGATACATGCATTCGTTCCGCAATGGCCTCACTATTGCATTATCAGCTGAAAATCCCGATAACACCTATGTTACAAACGCATACACAGAAGCGGGCAACGTATATATGCCCGATTTCTCGGGATTCGTACAGTACGGCTGGGGCCACAACGAGCACATCCGCCTTTCCGGCATCGTAAAGGGCATCCGCTACCGCGACCTAGTGGAGCAGCGCAACCGCTATGCCACGGGGTGGGGCGTCAGCCTCACCACCGTATTCCGCCCCTGCCGCCAGCTCACAGTATTCGGTTCAGGATATACCGGCCAAGGCATCGGCAATCAAATCAACGACCTTTCCCTTGGCAGCAACGACCTCGTGGCGATGTCTACCGAGCCCGGCAAGATGAAAGCCACCCTCAGCTACGGATGGTACGCCGCCCTGCAGTACAATTTCAGCCATCGCCTGTTCAGCACTTTGATTGTGAGCCAAGAGCGCATCCTTCCAAAAAGCGGAATGGCATACAGCGGAGACGACTATAAGTATGGCCTGTATGGCGCGGCCAATCTATTCTACAACATCACTTCGCGTTGGCAAATAGGAGCTGAATTCAACATCGGAAAGCGATCAAACATCAATGGCAGCCACCGCATGGCCTACCGCGCATGCTGCCTGGCCCAATTCAACTTCTAAATCCAAAGCACTCCCAAAACAAAAGCCCGCCAAAAGCGGGCTTTTGTTTTGTATGAAGTTCTCGGAGGCCTCCGAGACCTCTGAGCCCTCCGAGGGCTCTGAGCTATCTGTTAGCTCTGAATTCCTTTAATCATTCATCGTGCGCAGGAGCTCATCATTGTCGTGCGTTCGCTCCATGCGGTCCTTGATGAATTCCATTGCCTCAAGGCTGTTGCGGTCGCCAAGGAAGCGGCGCAGAATCCACATGCGGTTAAGCGTCTCTGTGCGCAACAGCAAATCGTCGCGGCGGGTTGACGAAGCGATGATGTCAACGGCGGGGAATACGCGTTTGTTCGAAAGCTTGCGGTCAAGCTGCAGCTCCATATTGCCTGTGCCCTTGAACTCCTCGAAAATCACCTCGTCCATCTTCGACGATGTCTCGGTCAGCGCGGTGGCGATGATGGTGAGCGATCCGCCATTCTCTATATTGCGCGCGGCGCCGAAGAAACGCTTGGGCTTTTGCAGCGCGTTGGCGTCGACGCCGCCGGACAGTATCTTGCCGGATGCCGGCGAACATGTATTGTAGGCGCGAGCAAGTCGGGTAATGGAGTCAAGAAGAATCACCACGTCGTGGCCGCACTCCACAAGCCTCTTTGCCTTCTCCAACACGATTGATGCAATCTTCACATGGTGCTCGGCCGATTCGTCGAAGGTAGAGGCGATTACCTCGGCGTTTACGCTGCGGCTCATATCGGTCACCTCCTCGGGGCGTTCATCAATGAGAAGAATCATAATGTAGGTCTCGGGGTGGTTCTCAGCAATGGCGTTTGCTATGTCCTTCAGAAGGATTGTCTTGCCGGTCTTGGGGGGCGCCACTATAAGGCCGCGCTGGCCTTTGCCGATGGGCGCGAACATGTCAACAACTCGTGTGGAGATGTTGCACGTGGATCCACTGGTAAGGTCAAATTTCTCATCGGGGAAAAGCGGGGTGAGATGCTCAAATGGCACGCGGTCGCGGATAAATTCCGGCGATCGCCCGTTGACGTTCAGCACCGATGTCATTGGGAAATATTTCTCTCCCTCGCGCGGCGGACGTATCAGACATTCCACCACATCGCCGGTCTTAAGCCCAAACGCCTTTATTTGCTGCGGATTCACCAATATGTCGTCAGGCGACGGCAAATAGTTGTAGTCGCTTGAGCGCAAGAATCCATGCCCTTCCGGCACCACCTCCAGCACGCCCTGCGCCTCCAGGAAATCGGAGAAATCGTAATAGGGTATCTGGGGTATCTGCTGCTGGAATTGGCGGTTTTTCTTATTCTTTTTGCCCGTGCCGGGAGGATTGGGTATGTTCTGACCCGGCTCGCCAATCATTATGGCCATAGGAGCCATAGGCACCTGGGGCTGTTGCGGCTGCTGTTGCTGGGGTTGGGGTTGAGGCCTGGGGGACTGCTTTGCGGCCTCCTCGCGCTCCTTCTGGCTGCGGGGCACAAACTTGCGGCCCTCGCTGCGGGGGAAGAAGGCTCCAAAGGCGCTGTCTGTGCCGCCTTCCGCCCCCTTGGGGGTGAATATGGTCTTGGGCTGCTCGGCGTTTTCAGCCGGAGCCTCTTGCTGGCGGCTTTCAGCCTCCTTCGGCTCTTCCGGCGCAGCGTCCGGCTTTGTCGCCGTCTCCTCGGCTGCGGCCTCTTTCTTTGCCTCTTCAGCCGGATTCTCTGCGTCCTTGCCCCTCTTTTGCTTTGCCTTTGTCTGCGCGGCCTTTGGCTCCTCGGCGTTTTTGCGCGGGCGTCCGCGGCGGCGCGGGATATCAAAATCCGATCGCTGCCGGTAACAGGCG
>JAMPBQ010000001.1:884213-937213 GCA_023666615.1 Clostridium sp.
AAGAAGCAAGCGTTTGACATGGAATCCTATCTGCGGAATAACTTGCAAAGCAAGTTGCAGATAGAGTTAGGCAAACGGATGATAGAGAAAACTGAAATGCCGGAATATTTCGGCACGTCACTCAATCCGCTCATGCCGTTACGCACTTATCAAAAAGAGGCGTTTCAATACTTCATAAACTTTATGGAGTATGAATTTGAAGATAAGCCGTTACGCCCTCAATTGCTTTTCCATATGGCCACGGGAAGCGGCAAGACTCTGATAATGGCCGGTCTGATACTCTATCTGTATCAGCAAGGTTATCGGAATTTTCTTTTCTTCGTTCCGAGTACTAACGTGGTCGGTAAAACCGAAGATAATCTCTTCAATGCCGCCTCCTCAAAATATCAGTTTGTACAAACAATTAACATTGAGGGCAAGCAAGTGGAAATTCGCAGAGTAGAGAATTTCCAAGGAGCAGACGATGACTGCATCAATCTTTGCCTGACAACCATTCAAAGGCTTCATTCTGACCTCAACACTCCAAAGGAAGGAGGGGTAAGCTATAACGATTTCAGCACAAAAGGTTTGGTGCTGATAAGCGATGAAGCGCATCATATGAATGGCGCAGTTAAGAAAGGGAATGACAACCCATTACAGGCCAGTATAGATTTCGGAGATGATGACTTCACCCCGACAGACGATTGGGAAAGCACAGTAATGCGCATATTCAATCGTCCTTCCGAAGATGGAAAACCAAATATCTTATTGGAATTTACAGCAACTGAAGATTTCACCGAACCCGGCATCGCTGAAAAATATAAGGACAAAGTAATCTTTGACTATCCCCTCCGACGCTTCCGCGAGGACGGATATTCAAAAGATATAGCGGTGGTACAGAGTGATTCTTCACCGCTCGACCGAGCAATACAAGCGATGGTCCTTAGCCAGTATCGTCGAAAACTCTTTACGGCCATTCGGCAGAACATCAAGCCAGTTGTGATGTTCAAGTCGAAAACGATAAAGGAAAACAAGGCGTTTTACGATGAATTTGTCAACGCCGTGAAGAATCTGACAGTGGCAGATTTACAACGTATCAGAGCAAACGCAAAAGATGATATACTGGATGCCTTTACTTACATAGAAGAAAAGGGCATAAGTTATGAAAATCTTCTGCTTGAATTGCAAGAGGATTTCAAGGAGGAAAAGATGTTGCTCGTGGACGGCAACAACATCACAGCCGAAAAACAAGCATATTTGAATTCATTGGAGGACAAGGATAATGAGTTCAGAGCCGTATTTGCGGTGGATATGCTCAATGAAGGCTGGGATGTACTGAATCTCTATGATATTGTGCGACTTTACGATACACGTGACAGCAATTCAAATAAGCCTGGCAAGACTACCAATGCTGAAGCCCAACTAATAGGTCGCGGTGCGCGATATATGCCATTTGCCGTGCCCAAGGAAATTGACATATCGTTGCCATTAGGCGCGAGGAAGTTTGACAATGATTTGACGAACCGGCTCCGCGCGCTTGAAACACTGCACTACCATGCCTCGCATAATCCGCGCTATGTTCAAGAATTGAATACGGCTCTGACTAATAGCGGCATTATCGCGCCAAAGAGTGCGCCGGTAACGGAAAGGCTAAAGGAGAGTTTCAAGCAAACGCGGCTTTATACAGATGGCTATGTTTTTGCAAATGAGCAAGAGCCCTATTCGTTGAATGGCGAAATCACCAATATCGGCAGGGAGATACTCGATAAAACATGCCTTGTCAGAATTAAAGGCGGCGATATGGAGCAAAGCACGGCTTTCTCCAAAGCCACTACACAGGAATCCGTGTCATTAATGACGCGAAAAATAGCGCTTGGCGATTTCAGCAAGCATATATTGAGAGCGGCAATAAATCGACTGCCGGATTTTACATTCAAATCTTTATCGCAGGTATATCCAAATCTGAAGTCAATATCTGAGTTTATAGAAAGTGATAGTTACCTTGCCAAGATACAAGTGAATGTGATTGGACGCAAAGATGCAATCACAGACCTTTCGCAGAAAGATAAACTGAATATCGTCCTTGAAGTGTTGAAGCAGATTGCGCCGATGCTTTCAAAGAGCGGCGCCGGATTAAGAGGAACGAGAATATTTAAGCCTTTGCAGGTGCGTGATGTATTTAAAGACCATACTTTCCGAGTGTCTGATGGCGGCGAAGACAAAGAGGAAGGAAAGTCAATTAAGGTTACTGTGAATACATTCCTCCGCATGGATGTCGATGCAGCGGAATGGTTTGCCTATGATGACAACTTTGGGACTTCGGAGGAGAAGTGCCTCATAAAATACTTTGAAAGTAGAATTGATGATTTGCGTGAAAAGTATGAAGAAATTTATCTTCTTCGTAATCATAAGAATTTGAAGATATATGCATTTGATGATGGCCGAGCTACTGAGCCGGATTTTGTGCTATTTATGCGACGCAAACATAGCGATGGGGTCTTTGACAATATCCAAATTTTCATTGAACCCAAAGGCGAACATCTGAGGGGCGGGGATAAATGGAAAGAGGATTTTGAGAAGAGAATCCATAGCGAAGGATTAATCCAATTCGGTACTGGCAACCAAAACTTTGAAATTTGGGGTATGCCATTCTATACGGAACGCCACTCAAAGGAATTTACAACGGCGCTCAAGGAGAGTTTTGGAGTATAAGTCAAGAGTGTTAACGCCCATTCGGCGTTATTGGCGGGCGGTGAGGATGTAGCCTTTTTTCTTTAGGGAGGCGATGGTGAGGGAGGGGTCGGGGAGGAGCTTGCGGAGGTAGGTGATTTGCACGTTGAGGGCTAGGGAGTTGGAGTAGCTGGCGTCGCCCCATACGGCGTTGAGGATTGTGTCGCGCTCCACCATTTTTCCGAGGTTTTGGGCGAGGATGGTGAGGATTTCTGATTGGCGCACTGAGAGGGAGTGGGTCTCGCCGTTGTAGGTGAGGGTGGAAAGATTCGGGCGGAAGATGGTGTCGCCCAGCCGGTATTCCTCGTCTTGGCTGGAGAGGGCGCTCTCAAACCGTTCGTTGATTTTGGCTATCAATTCTTCCGGATAGAAGGGCTTGGGTATATAGTCGTTGCCCTTGAGCTTGAAGCCATACAGGCGGTCCACCTTGTCGGTGCGGTCAGTGAGAAAGAATATGATTACCCTCTTGTCGGCCTGCCGAATGGCTTGCGCCACCTCGAATCCGTTCATCTCCGGCATGTTTATGTCCAGGAGGATTAGGTCGGGACGCAAGTCTTTGTATAGCTCATATCCGACCTTTCCGTTGGGGGCGTACGTCACATCATACCCTTCCAGCTCGATGAAGCGCTTTAGCAGCATTGAGTTTTTCAAATCATCGTCGACAAGCAGTATCTTTTTCATTGCGGGAGTGTTATGGTAAAAGTTGATCCTTTGCCTTCTGCGCTTTCCGCCGCGACATGTCCGCCATGGGCCTCCGTGAGCAATTTTACGTAAGAAAGGCCAAGCCCCATGCCGGGAACATCAGTGGCGGATGCCCCGCCGCGATAAAAGCGGTTGAAAATCTTGTCCTTGTCGGTTGATGGAATGCCCTTGCCATTGTCAGCCACTTTTATGCTGATTCCATCGGGAGCGCGCTTCGCGCTTATCCTTATCTCCACCTCTTTGCCGGAATATTTCACTGCGTTCTCGATAAGGTTGGCGAGGATATTCATCATATGCGAGCGGTCGGCCGATATTTCCAATTCCGAGGGAACATCATTCTCAAACGCCACCTCCTTGTCGCCAGTCAGCGGCATGGATTTTGTCACGTCATCCACCAGAGCGCGCAGCCCGAATGCAGTGACGTTAAGGGGAATCTGTTCCACGTTGTTGAATGCGATGTCGCGCAGCTTGGAGAAGTATGCCGAAAGATTGTCAAGGGCAATGCGCGTCTCACCCACCAACTCATGCCTCAAAGAGGCATCCTCCAACAGCCTGTCATTGTCAATGCCCGAAACGCACATCTTAAGGGTGGAGATTGGGCGCTTCAGTTCGTGAATCATAGTGGTGATGAATGAATTGCGCATATTGTCAAGGCGCGTCAGCCTGGCTATGGTCTTGATCTGCCATACAAGGCATAGGATTAGCAGCAGCGAAACGACTAACGCAATCACAAGCGTCCAGCCCATTTGGCGCAGTATATCCGAGGAAGGTATCCCGCATTCAATCACCACGGCCTTTCTTTCAAGTTCGGAATATGGCGTGATGATTTTTAGGTTTGGAGACAGCGATGAAGCATGCCGCGCGACAACGGGCGCCCACGTCAGACTGTCCAGCAGGATTAGTGATATATCCGCATCGAGGCTGTGCTTTTTTAGGATAGAGTCAATGCCCTCCACGGTAAAAGGCGACTGAATCTCCCTTTCGAAATTCCGCATGGCATTCCAAGCTACGCCGTCGGAGGGCGCGCTGGAGGCGTCGACTGACGCAATCTTTGCGTCAGCGGTTTCCAGGGAGTCCATCACCAATTGCTCAAGACGAGCCATTTCTTCCGGCGTAAGCTTGCGATTTTCGGCAATGCCAAGGAGCCTCCGCCCGTCGACAAGGCTTGTCGACACGGTCACATTGCGCACCTGCTTGCCGACGGTGTCCACGCCATGGTTCATCTGGAATCTTGACTGCACCCTGATTGTGTCGCCCACAGTGGCCGAGCTGCGGGCCCTGGCTCTGTCATATTCCATCATGGCCTCAGCCACCAAGGCCTCCGCCCGGTCTTCATATTCCCGCAGAGAATACTCGTACCGGCCATACAGCCAATACGCCTGCATCCCCAAGAACGCAAGAATGGCCACAATCGAGAGCATATACACCGCCTTTATCTTCTTTTCCATGCCGCAGCAAAATGATCAATTGTCTTCAATTATAGATTGAACCATTCGCCTTAATTCATCGCGATTCGGCAAATATAATTGATATTTTGACACAAAAATATTGCTGTCCATTCCATAAGTGGCATACTCCACAACCAATTCATTTTTAGAATGGCACAATACAATTCCTATTGGTTTATTATCATCGTCTTGAGAAACCTCATTAGCGAAATATCCCAAATACATATTCATTTGGCCAATATCGTAATGCCTTACTCCTGATTTTTTTAAATCTATAAGAACGTAACATTTCAAAATGGCATGATAAAAAACCAAATCCACATGGTAATGTCTGTTTCCAATCTGAATAGGATACTGCTCGCCAATGAACGCAAACCCTTTCCCTAATTCCAGCAAAAATTTTTGCATATTATCAATCAGAGCTTTTTCAAGGCTTGATTCTGTATAATGTTTTTCTTCTGGGATTCCCAAAAACTCCAAAACAAAAGTATCTTTTACGGCGTCTTGAGGACAATTAATCAACTGTCCTTTTTCTGCCAATTCCAACACTCCTTTTTTGTCTTGGCTTTGCGCGAGCCTCATAAAAAGCCCAGAATCTATTTGGCGACGGAGCGTACGCACACCCCAATTTTGGGATATACATTCATTTTCATAGAATTGCCGCTCAAGTTTATCCTCAATTTCCAAAAGTTCACACCAATGAGACCAACTCAATTTTCCAGACACTGTCTGGAATTTTGGATAATAGAGATAAAGCCGCCTCATATTGTGCAAATTAGACAAGCTATATCCCTTTCCAAGCATCATTGTCAATCGTTTTGACAATTTGCGCATAAGACCCTCTCCATAGGTTGCTCTCGTTTGTCCTTTTTGTTCAAATTCTATGATATATTCGCCAATGTGCCAATTTGTTGTTACCAGAGTATCATCTATCTGACGAATTATATTTTCTTTTGCATTTTTTACCAAAGACACAATATGGTCAACGAGATTCTCGAAAGCTGAATCTTCAAAATGCGATAGACTTGAAGTTATATCGGATTTATTCATAATGCAAATTTACAAATTTTATTGAAATACTCGATTTTAAAATTTAACGATGTATAATCATAATTCCATGTTGCAAAGATAGGGATTATCGTTGGCATAATGGGCTGAAAGCGTGAGTTTTTTTGCGGGGAGTAATAATTTAGCAGCAATTCCTTAATGATTGGATAATGATTATTTTCGCCTGAAGGGAGGCGAGGGCCGTAACTTTGCGCCGTGAACGATAAACACTGAAATTGATATGAAGAAATCTACAATCATCTGCATGGCAATCCTGATGCTTGCAATGTCCGCATCGGGCAAAATTCGCCGCACTCTGACCATCGCTCAGACCAAGGCGCCCGAGACTGAGACAATCGGGACGGAGACTATGGAGTTCGTCTACGACTACTCTTGGAGGAATGACACCACCGGGCATTTTGAGGACAACATGGTATCTGACCAAATGCTTCTCCAAATCGCGCCCGGAGGCCTATCCAAATTCTCCAGCTACAAGAACCTGACAGTGGACTCTATGCTAATGAATATGTCGGAGGACCAAATCATGGACGCAATTATCGACGGCAAGCTTTCAAATGGCGATTTCTTGACGATCTTCAAGAATTATCCCCAGGGCAAACTTACGCATGCGGAGAAGGTGTGCATGGACTGGTTCCGCTATGAGGAGGAGATGCCCGCCATTGAATGGGAGATTGCCGACAGCGCGACCAATGTGCTGGGCTATGAGTGCCGCTCGGCCGTATGCAATTTCCGCGGCCGTGAGTGGACGGCGTTCTACGCGGAGGATATCCCGCTGATGGACGGCCCTTGGAAGCTGCATGGCCTGCCGGGCCTTATCATGAAGGCCTCCGACAAAGACGGCGACTACGCATTTGAGTGCATCGGAATAAAGTCGAACGCTACCAGGCCAATTACTATTTACAAGGTGCCCTACAACAAGACTACACGCAAGAAATTTTACGATGCAAAGCACCAGTACGACGTGAACCCATATGGATTCTATGAAGCCATCACCGGCGACCACATCGATGTGGTGGATGAGACCGGCCTCCCGGTGACTGACTCAAACGAACCCTGCGAATTGCTTTACGATTACCCCGAACGTGATTGGATAAAATGAACAGACTCAGCTTTTTCATTCTATGGCTGATCCTTGGGCTGCTGCCGGCATCGGCGGTGGCCCCGGAATCAGCTTCCGGAATCATCCACGATGGCGAAACTGGCGGCCCCATCTCCGGCGTCATCGTGCAGGCGCTTGACAGTCGGGGAAAGGCCACGGCGTTCGCCTCATCCGCCGCTGACGGATCATTCAAAATCAAATTGTCGGAGGCCGCAGATTCCGTATCATTTCGCAGCATGGGCTACGAAGCCCTGAAGCTGCCGCGCGGCTATGATTTTGCCAAAGGCGTGACGCTGTGGCCGAAAGCCACGAAGCTGAAGGACGTGATAGTGCGCGCGCCGGACATATACGCGAAGGGGGATACACTGGTGTTCAACGTGGCGCAATACGCCAACGCGTCGGACAATGCCATTATCGACGTCATCAAGCGCCTGCCGGGCATAAAGGTTGAGGATGACGGCACAATCAAATACCAAGGCAAGCCTATAAACAAATTCTACATTGATGGAGACGACTTCCTCAGCGGACAGTACGGCCTGGCCGCCAACAATCTTTCGCACGAGGATGTGAAGTCGGTGGAGGTGATGGAGAACCATCAGCCCATCAAGGCCCTTGAAGGTATAGACTTCCCGGAAGAGGCCGGCATAAACCTGAAGTTGAAGGACGACGCCAAGGGGAAGTGGGTAGGCGTGTCCAAGGCCGGGACGGGCGCGCAGCCGTGGCTCTACGATGCTTCGCTCTATGCCATGCGCATTGCCCCGAAAATCCAGAATGTGCTCACTCTGCGCGGAGGCAATACGGGCTGGAATCCTGACGAACAGATTATGGAGCATGACTTCAACGACTTGCAGCTTACCGACTATTCCTCATCGCTTTGGCCCGAATACATTGCCGCCGACATCGTCAGCGCCCCGCTTAGCGAGAAGCGCACTCGCGACAACCAATCGTGGCTGGCCAATTCCATCACTGCGTGGAAGCGCGGCGACGTATCCATGCGCTTCAAGCTGAACTACGTGGGCGAACGCCTTGACTACCGCACCGGCCTGCGCACCGATTATTTCAGCCAGGCCATTCCGGAATTTGCGCAAAATAATTCCATGCGCACGCAGAACCATGATTTGTCGGCGCAATTCAATGTGCAGATCAACAAACGAGGATATTTCTTGAAGGACAAATTCATGGTTGAAGGGGTGTGGGACAATTCAAATTCGGCGATAACGGGTTCGTTTCAGCTTGACCAAAGGATTCTCCGCCGCAATATCTCGGCGGAAAACGACCTCAAGCTGGTAAAGCGCAATGACAAGAGGCTGTTTGAGCTGACGTCGCGAACAATATTCCATCACCGTCCAGACAGGCTGGCGATTGCCGGGGAGGAAAATGCCATTCAGACTGTCGGCGCCACCGACTTTCGGAGCACGACTGAGACGCGTCTGGGAAAGCTGGGGCGGTTCTGGAAATTCTATGCCAACGGAGGGCTTGACGTGAACTATCATCGCATGGATTTATTTTTGGATGGCATGGGCTTATTTGACAACTCAAAGATTCACAATGCATTTCTTTTAAATATATACGTCACGCCGCAGCTGGACTATGAACGCAACGGACTCCTTGTCTCAACAAAAATTCCGGTCAAATGGCTGCATCACAGCCTAAATGGGAAGCGGGACTACATCAATGCCTCACCGAATGTTTACATCCGCAAAAAGACGTCGTCGAAGAGCGAGCTGTCGGTGTCGGGCTCATACAAGCTCAGCTCTCCTCAGGCTTATCTGAATGTCCAGGCGCCAGTTCTCTCTGACTATCGCAATCTATTTGTCGGCAAAGAGATAGATGGATATTCACATAGCGTTTCAGCATCGGTGTCTTACCGCTATCGAAATCCCCTCGCGTCCATATTCACCAACATTTCACTATCATATGCCTACAACAGGAATGCGGCGATGTCCAACCAGATTTTCGTGGATGATTTCATTGTCTCGACATACGCCGGCCGGACGGCGGCGAGCAGCTCATGGCGGCTGGACGGAGGCCTAAGCAAGGGGCTTGGGCATAGCCGCATGGTGATAGGCTTTGAATTTGGCGCATCCGCAATTTCCGCCTCATCAATGCGCGACAATGTCGCGCGGGACTACAGCCAGCTGAATTTTTCCGCGAACCCTTATTTCAGGGGAAGCCTTGCGCGATGGCTTTCGATCAACTATGACGCAAATTATGGCTATTCCCGGCTGAAAATGGAAGGCGGCGAGCACAACACGCATTCGTTGAATCAAAAGCTTTACGCCACGCTTATGCCGCGTGACCGGGTGGAATTTGCTTTTGGAGCGGAGCATTTCGCAACGAAATTCCCAAAAGGGAACGTGGAGGGCTTGATGCTCATTGACGCGTCGGCTGTGTGGAAGCTGAGCGGAAAAATAAGGCTGTCGGTTACGGCCAACAATCTACTTGACAAAAGGAATTACCAATATGTGGCCTATGGGGCGCTGTCGCGCACGGAGCATTCATTCCGCATCCGCCCCCGCAACATCATCGCCGCCATCCAATGCCGCTTTTAGATTTTTAAGGATAAAATTCGGATTTGTAAAAAAAAATCCATAAAAACTTTTGCAAATCGGAATTTGTTTTTAAATTTGCAGCCATAAGGCGGAAACAATGCATGTAATCTCACATAGAAAACTTAAAGAATTTTTTGAAGCTCCGGGGCGAGAAGATTCAAAAGCGGCGCTGGAGCGATGGTACGACACGGCGCTAAATGCCGAATGGCGCAACCTATCAGAAATCAAAGAGGATTTTCCATCTACAGATTATGTAGGCAATCAACATTATGTCTTTGACATCAGAGGCAATAAATATAGGCTTATAGTGGTGATTAAATTCACGATTGGCAGAATCTTCATAAGATTTGTGGGCACGCATGCTGAATATGATAAAATTGATTGTTCAACCATTTAAAAATAAGGATATGGAAATCACGAAAGAGCAATATGAATATGCATTGAATCGCATTGAAGAACTTTTGCCATTGGTGACGGAAGAAACGACCGCATATGATAAGAATGCGGTTGAATTGACCATTGTTTCAGACGTGGTGGAAGAGTATGAAAAGGCAAATTACCCTATATCAAAGCCTACAATTGGGGATTTGATAAGCTTGTCGATAGAAGAGAAGGGGATGACGCAAAAGCAGCTGGCGTCAGAATTAGGCATAAGCCCATCAAGGGTGAGCGATTATATTTCCGGAAGGTCAGAGCCAACGCTGCGCATAGCCAGGGCGATATGCTCAGTGCTTGGAATAGCGCCCGCCGCAATGCTTGGGATGTAAATTAAATTGATCTAATTTCCCCCTTGCTGCGGGGCGGGGGGAGGAGGGGCCGGCTGGCTGACGTAGCGGGAGTAGTAGGTGATGATGAGGGAGGTGAGGGGGAGGGCTATGATCATGCCGATTATGCCGAGGAGGGAGCCCCATATTGAGAGGGAGAGGAGGATTACGGCAGGATTCAGGCCCATTTCCTTTCCCATGACGTGGGGCGTGATCACGTAGTCGCAAACGCATTGGCTGATGACGTAGACCAGGCCGCACTTGCCGAGCATCGGGAGGAACTGCGCCTCTCCGCCAAGCGAATAGACAAGGCAGATTGCGGCGACGGGGATGACCGTTACGTACTGGAAATACGGAATCATGTAGAGGATGCCGACGAGAAGGCCCATGGGAATTGCCAGCGGGAGGCCTACGATTGTGAAGCCCACGCAGTAGAAGACCATGGCGCAGATGGCCACCAGGCCTTGGCCGCGGAAATAATGGTTCATGCTTTGTGAAACGTCGGAGAATACGCTCATAAAGCGCGGGCGGTACTTTTGCGGGGCAATCAGCTTGAAGCCGCGGCTGATTTGGGGATAGTCGATAAGGATGAAAAGCAGATATACAATCATCAGCAGCCAAGATATGATTGAGACGAGTATGTCGATTGACTCCTCGAGAATTGACTGTCCGCCATTGATCAGGGCCATAATGTGGTCGCCCGAAAGGAATTGCTTCAGGCTTTGCGGGTCGAAATACTTATTGATGAAATCGGCCACGCCCTTGTAGATGGGCGGCATCTGCATTTTACCCGAGCTGATGTCTTGCAGGATTGCCCCAAGCGTACCCAATTCCTTGATGACCGAAGGGAGGAAAAGATAGATGACAAGCCCTATTATCAGGAGGATGTCTAAAAGCGTGAGAATGGAAGGGAGAGCGCGTCTTTTGCAGCGCAGAAGCCTCATGTTGATGTCGACAAGCGGCTGCATGAGATATGCTATGAAGCAAGCGGCGAGGAAGGGGAGGAGCACCTTGCTGAGATAATGCACCAGGATAACGACAATCGCCACAAGGGCGATGCCGAGAATGAGGTGCATTATGCGGTCGGTGGTCCAGTAATTCCCTTGAGCCGTCTTCATAGGTAGAACTGTTAGAAAGAAACGGTAAGTTCGGCGATGATTACCTCGATCATAAGAAGGCAAACGCTGATGAAAACAAGGCCAAGTAGGATCCACCGGCCGATATTCATTGCGGAGTCAAAGCGATCCACTGCCAGGGAAGAGCTTTTGCTGAGCTTGAACGCGAAGAAGCAACGCAGGGCGAAGAACAGCGCGCAGCTGATGAACACGGCGCATGAGAGGATGATCGAGAGCTCGGACATGGTGTGTGAGTTTTTAGTTGATAGATGTTAGTTGTCTC
The DNA here is from genome assembly GCA_023666615.1 of Clostridium sp. Taxonomy (GTDB): domain Bacteria; phylum Bacteroidota; class Bacteroidia; order Bacteroidales; family Muribaculaceae; genus CAG-873. The sequence goes on from JAMPBQ010000001.1 coordinate 895,954, forward strand.
GCTTAGTCATTTGGCTTTTGTTTAGAATTAAACAGCGGCGGCGCAAACAAAGTTTTAAAGGAAACCGGAAAAATGTGATTTTTTTGAAAAAAACATCAAAAATATTTGGAAAATGCGAAATGTGGCAGTAACTTTGCAGTGTTGTACAACACTACAACACCTAAAACTTTTTTAGCTATGGCAGAGATAAAGATAGAGAACATGAGCTATGCCTACCGAAAAGGGGCGTACGCCTTGAACGGCATAACAGCTGATATAGGGCCGGGAATCCACTTGCTTCTTGGCCCCAACGGGGCGGGCAAGACCACGCTGATGCAGGCGATGAGCGGCAACCTTGTGCCGCAGGCCGGCGAAGTGAAGATCGACGGAATAAACATCAGCGAGCGCACTCCCGAAGGGCTGGAGAAGGTGTTCTACCTGCCTGATGACTGCCATTTCCCGCTGAATACGATCGGAGAGATGGCGGAGAGGCATGCGCCCTTCTATCCCAACTTTTCGCGGGAGCAGCTTGAGGCCAACCTGCGCGAGTTTGGCATGAGCGCTGACGACAGGCTGGCGGCTATGTCGCTTGGATGGCGCAAGAAGGCATGCATCTCCTACGCCTTGGCCCTGAACACCGATGTTCTTCTCCTGGACGAGCCCGCCAACGGGCTGGACATACAGTCGAAGAAATCGCTTAACAAGGTGCTGGCGTCAAATTGCGGTGAAGGGAAAATCATAGTAGTGGCCACTCACACCGTGCATGAGATGCAGGCGCTGTTTGACGGGCTGATGTTCATCCACCGGGGCTCTATGCCATTGGTGGCCGACGTATACGAGCTGGGGCGCAAATACGCCTTTGTGAGCAGCGCGCAACCGATAGAAGACGCTGTGTACAGCGAGCCGGCGATGAACGGCTACCGCGGCATCATACCCAATGACGGAACTATGGAATCTCAGATTGATTTCGTGCTCCTGTATCAGGCGCTCATCGAAGGAGGCGCCATTAAGGTGTGAGAAGAAAATATAAATGTAGGCTTTTGAAAGAATAGCAATATGGATATAAATAAATTTCAATGGAAAAGGGTGGGGATGCTGTTTAAGCTCTACTATCCCGTGCTTCACTGGCAGATAATAATCTATTTTATTCTGTCGCTGGCCATGACTGGCCTTATGGCGCTGGGGAATCATTATGGGCATGTGCTGTTTCCGATGACCGTGTGTGGGCTGGTGATGTCGCTTGCCTATTACTTGGCGCCTATAAGCATTACCCGCAGAGATTATAGGCACGTATGCGCAGCTCTACCCGCCACGGCCACGGAAAAGCTGGTGTTCCTTCTGCTCTATTTCGGTGTGGGCATGTATTTGGTGATTTATGGGCCCAACTACATTCTGCAGTATTTGTTCCCCGACGCTGTGCCGAGCGCGCAGTCCATCACCGCGAGGTATGGTATGGAAGGCGATTTGGGCATAGATTTTGGATGGTGGACCTATCCTTACCAATTCTTCAATGCCTTTGCCATAGTGCCGGTGACGCTTTGGGCGATGGTTGTGAGCAAGACCAACCGCGCGGCGATGATATTCGCGGCCTACATTGTGGCGACGATTGCGGAATCTATGATTGGCGGCATGGTTGGATTTGTGTGGGCTCTCACGCATCTTGACGAGATGACCTCGCCGGAAGACATATACAAGGTCGGCGACTTGATAGAATACGTGTTCATTTTGGGGACGCTTATGGCCGTGGCCATAGTAAGCGTGTTTTTGCCCCTGCTCTACAAGAAACTCAAGCGCTGTGGATTTTAAGGCGGACAAGCCCATATTCCGGCAAATCGTTGACCTTTTCAGCATCCGCATACTGACGGGATTGTGGAAAGAGGGCGAGCGCATACCTTCGGTGCGAGAATTGTCGGTGGAGCTTATGGTGAATACCCGCACGGTGCTGAGCGCCCTTGAAGAGCTGGAGAAGGAAGGCGTCATAGCCTCTCGGCGCGGCATGGGCTATTACCTGGAGGATGGCGCCAAGGAGAAGGAGCGGCGGCGGCGAGTGGAAGAGTTCAAGAACGTGAAGCTTCGCGAGCTGTTTGAGGACATGAAGGCCTTGGGCATCGGGATAGACGAGGTGGCGGAAAGCTATGCTAATTATGCTAAGCATACTTAGCATAAAGTATAAAGTATAAAGGATGAAGGATGAAGTGTGAAGGATGAAGTGTGAAGGATTTTACCACGGATTTCACGGATTACACGGATTTTTTTTGATTGGAGATTGGGTTTGTGTAATCTTGATAAGCTTGTGTAATCTTGATTGGGCTTGATTGGGCTTGATTGGGGTGAATTGGGGCGGGTTGAAATTTTTGATTTTTGATTTTTTGAAATTTTATTTTTGATTTGATGAACATACTTGAAGCGAGAGACATAGTCAAGGACTATTCCGGGCACAGGGCGCTGGACAATGTGTCGATAGCAGTGCCAGAGGGAAAGGTGTACGGCTTGCTGGGGCCCAACGGAGCCGGCAAGACCACACTGATCCGAATAATCAACCACATCACGGCGCCCGACAGCGGCACAGTGACTTTTGACGGGCATCCGCTGACGCAGGATGACGTGCGCAACATAGGCTACCTGCCTGAAGAGCGGGGCCTGTACAAGAAAATGAAGGTTGGCGAGCAGGCCACATTCTTTGCTCGGCTCAAGGGCCTGAGCGCCGATGAGGCCAGGCGGCAGCTGCGGGAATGGTTTGAGAGGCTTGATATATCCTCATGGTGGGACAAGAAGGTGGAAGAACTCTCCAAGGGCATGGCCCAGAAGGTGCAGTTCGCCATCACAGTGCTGCACCGTCCCAAGCTTCTGATATTCGACGAGCCCTTCTCCGGCTTCGACCCCATCAACGCGCAGACGCTGAAGAATGAGATACTGCGGCTGCGCGACGAAGGCGCCACCGTGATTTTCTCCACCCACAATATGGGGAGCGTGGAGGAGATATGCGACAACATCACGCTGATAAACAAATCAAAGAACATCCTGACGGGAGATGTGGAAGAGATACGCGGCCGATTTGGCAAAGACAAGTACCTCGTGACATACGAAGGCGACCCCGCCTTGCTATCGGCGTCGCTGGAAGGGACATGCTCGGCGATAATAAGCAAGCCCAACGACAAGCATGGGCGCAGAATGGCTGAAATACAGCTTGGGGAGCCGGAAGCGCGCAAAGCGGCGATATCGCAGGCCAATGCCGCCGTGGACGTCTACGCGTTCCAGCCGATGCTGATGTCGATGAACGACATATTCATAAAGGCAGTGGAAGAAGCCAACGAAACCTTACCACCAGAATACATAAAGCAATGAACAAGAACCTCTATCTCATCATAAGGCGCGAATACCTGGAGAGAGTGCGCCGAAAATCATTCATAATCACCACTATTTTGATGCCCATATTTATGGTGGGCGTGATGGTGGCTCCGGCCCTGGCCATGATTTTGGCCGGCACGGAATCGAAAGACATAGCCGTAGTGGACTTCACCGAGCAGATATCGCCGATGCTGCAGAACACCGACGAGCTGACATTCCGCCCCGTGGGGCAGGACATTCCCATCGACAGCCTGAAAAAGGCGGAGAATTATGACGGAGTGATCGTGATCGGGGCGGACGCCGTGGACAATCCGGGCAACATACAGATGTACACCCACAACGCGCCGTCGATGATGACCGAGAGCTACATCTCCGACCAAATGAAGGGCGCCATACGCGAGATACGCATCAAGCGCTATGACATAGAAAACCTTGACCGCATACTGAAGGAGATAGAGCCCAAGGTGAGCATTACCACCTACAGGCTTGACACGGAGGAAGAAGAAGAGACCTCGTCGACCGTGGCCTACCTTTTGGGCATAGCGATGATGATGACGCTGTACATGTTCATATTGATTTATGGGCAGATGGTGATGACCTCCATTATCGAGGAGAAGAACAACCGAGTGCTGGAAGTGGTGGTGTCGTCAGTAAAGCCCGGCACCCTGATGCTGGGCAAGATACTTGGCATAGGCCTTGTGGCGGTGACACAGATAGTGATTTGGGGCGTGCTGATAGCGGCGGTGAGCTTCTGGGGGATGCCCATTCTATCCGCTACCGCGGCGGCGGAAGGCGACGCCGACTTGATGGCGATGATGGCGCAGTTTGGCGATACGGGGCGCATACTGATGTATTTCGCCTACATCCTCCTGTTTATGATTGGCGGCTACATGCTCTATTCGTCGGTGTACGCTGCGATTGGCTCGGCCGTCGACAATATCCAGGACGCATCGCAGCTGTCATCAATCCCGACGATACCGATTATCCTTGGCATAGTGTTCTCCATGGTGGTGGTGCAAGACCCGACGTCGAGCCTGGCGTTCTGGCTGGGCATCATACCGCTGACGTCGCCAATGGTGATGATGGCCAGGCTGCCGTTTGGCGTGCCTGGCTGGGAGATATGGCTGTCGCTGGCTTTGCTTTTCGCGGGATTCGTCTTTATGGTATGGCTGTCGGCTAAGATATACCGCGTGGGCATCTTCATGTACGGCAAGAAGCCTTCGGTGAAGGACTTGATCCGCTGGGCCAGGTACAAATAGGGCGTTTGGCCAGTTTGCGCAAAAATTAAGCAATATAGTGATATTTAAGACACCGCAGGGCGGTGTTTCTATGGTAAACCGAGTGGCAGGCCGTTAGCGGCCTGCCACTCGGTTAGCAATATAGAGCCATGCACGGCGCGACTGCGCCTTTTTCCAATGGCTTAATTGCTGTTGAGTCACGGCTTTGCCGTGAAATGACGCATGGCAAAAATTCTTTTGGGCTGCATTGGCTAATCCTCGTACCGCACGCTCTTTAGCGCCTTGGCCAAATGTTCATCCTTGCGCTTAAGTCCTTCATCGTTAAGAAAAACTCTGATTGGCACCGCATATCGCCCTTTCTTCCTCAGGTTCAAAGTCACGCAATGCGTATGGCCGTTCATGTCGAAATTCACGATATCGTATTCGTATATCAAAATCGAATCAGCGTTACAATCGCCAGTGTCTTTTGCCAAGCCAACCAATGGTTTAATGTCAAGCTCATAATCCGAATTTGCGGCCACCAATTCGGCCTTCACAAATTCATCAGGCGAAGTCCATCCATAATCAATGGCCAAAGGGTAGGCGATCCAAGCATCTTGAGATTCCGACGCAAACACTGGCCCGAGCATGCTGGCGCCCACTACCCCCTTGTAATGCTCCGACTTATATTCCGGATTCGGACAGAAAACTAATCCACTCTTCCTCTCCTGCTTGGACAATAGGGTAAAACCTTCCGGTGAGGCTACATTAATGTCAAGAGAGTCCATTTTTGATACGTATTCCTCAAAGCCTTGTGCCTGCAACAACTTCTCACCAATCTGTATCCAACGCTTCAATGCCGCGTCGTCAAACTCTGCGCCGTTTTCTTCTGCAATCACTTTTATGTTGGAAAAAGATATTGCAATACAAATCAGCAATGTAATTTTATGCATGATTTCTCTTTTTTTTTGGTTAATATTACAGTTTGTTTTAACTCAAATGAAAATTTTATATGATGCAAATTTAAGATTTTCATAATAATTAACAAGCATACTTTTGTTACATTTTTCTTCTTTACGAGATTTTGTTTGCAAATAATTTGTAATCTGTTGTAACAATCCATATTAGATATAGTTATTCTGCCATCATATGCCATTGATATGTACAGTGGGACTCCAAAAAGTATAAATAATTGATTTGACCACAACGACACCTCTACGAGGCTTATCTTTTTGTCTATTATTCGTTGGAGGATTGGGGGATTTTTTGTAAATTTGTGCATTGCATTTAAATCTATTTTCACATGAAAAAAATGTTTGTGATCGTGGCGGCGGGTGTTGCCTTTGCTTCTTGCTCATCGAGGCCAAGCCAGACGGCGTCGTACGATGTGATTCCCTTGCCTCAGAGCGTGAGGCTGGAGGAGGGGAAAGAAGGTTTTGCCCTGAATGAAAAGACAGTGATAGCCTACTATGGCGAAGACCCCGCCATGAAGCGGAACGCCGAGCTTCTGGCTGAATACCTTAAGCCCCTGACAGGGCTGGAGCTGAAAGTGGCGCCGGCGCCGGTGAGAAATGCCATCACGCTGACTGATACTTTGGAGAGCGACAACGCCGAGGCCTATAGGTTGACGGCCGGGAAGGATGGGATAGCCATAGACGGAGCCTCGGCTGCGGGAGCGTTTTATGGGATGCAGACACTGCGCAAGTCCATACCGCAAGCGATGCATGCCGACGTGGATTTCCCCGCGGTGAGGATAGACGACGCGCCCCGCTTTGCTTACAGGGGCGTGCATCTTGACTGTTCGAGGCATTTCTTTCCCGTTGACAGCGTTAAGGAATACATAGATATATTGGCGCTCCACAACGTAAACCATTTTCATTGGCACTTGACCGACGACCAGGGCTGGCGCATAGAGGTGAAGAAATATCCGCTGCTTACGGAGAAGGGCTCATGGAGAAAAGGCACGATGGTGGGCACAGACTTTGGAAAGAACGACAGCATACCCTATGGGGGATACTATACGCAGGACGACGCCCGCGAGATAGTGAGATACGCCGCGGAGAGGCATATCGACGTGGTGCCCGAGATTGACATGCCCGGCCACATGCAGGGGGCGCTCAACGCCTATCCGTCGCTGGGATGCGAGGGCGGCCCATACGAGGTGTGGATGCGGTGGGGCGTTTCAGACCAGGTGCTTTGCGCGGGCAATGACTCGACTTATGCGCTGATTGACGACGTGATTGACGAACTGTGCGAGATATTCCCGTCGGAATACTTCCACATAGGGGGCGACGAATGCCCGAAGACCAAGTGGAAGGAGTGCGAAAAATGCCAGGCCAAGATAAGGGCGCTTGGGCTTAAGGGCGATGAGCGCGGCAGCGCGGAGCAGAAGCTGCAGACGCATGTGATGAACCACGCCATTGAGCGGCTTGCGGCCAACGGGAAGCGCGCCATAGGTTGGGATGAGATATTGGAGCCGGGGCTTGAGCCCAGCGCCGTGATAATGTCGTGGCGCGGGCCAAAATACGCGGTGAAGGCGGCAAAGATGGGGCATGACGCCATCCTGACGCCCACGGCTTACTGCTACTTCGACTATCTTCAGGCGCCCGACAGCGTCACCGATGAACAGAAGCTGACTTACATGACATATCTGCCGGTGGAGAAGGTGTACAGCCTGGAGCCTGTGGACTCCACGCTTACGGCTGATGAGGCCAAGCATATATTAGGGGCGCAGTGCAACGTATGGTGCGAGTACATACCGACGCTGAGCTATGCGGAGTACAAGCTTCTTCCTCGCCTTGCGGCGATGAGCGAGACGCAGTGGACGCAGCCCGGCAGAAAGGACATTGAAGATTTCCTTCGCCGCCTGCCTCAGATAGAGATGCTTTATGACGCGGAAGGGTATAGGCGGTTCAGACGTTAGGATGGCGATTCATTTGGAAAAATTTGCAAATAATTTTAAGGGAATGTGGGCATTGTGACAAAAAATATGTATATTTGCAAAATAATAGGGAAATAACGCGCCAAAAAGCAAGGGGACAGAGGTTCCCGAGGCGCGCCCTGAAATGCAAACCGCATAACTTTAAATCACAATTAATAAACCATCTCATCATGGAAATATCCCACATTGAGCACATCGGCATAGCCGTGCCCAGCCTTGAAGAGGCAATCCCCTTCTACGAGAACATGCTCGGCCTCAAATACTTCGCCATAGAGGAAGTAGCGGACCAGAAAGTGCGCACAGCCTTCTTCAAGGTAGGCCAGACCAAGATAGAGCTTCTGGAGGGCACATCGCCTGAGAGCGCCATCTCCAAATTCATAGAAAAGAACGGCGGCCGCGGCGGCATCCAGCACGTGGCATTCGCCATAGAGGACGGCGTGGCCAACGCTTTGGCGGAAGTGGAGAGCAAGGGCGGAAAGCTGATCGACAAGGCGCCCCGCAAAGGCGCAGAGGGGCTGAACATCGCGTTCCTCCACCCGAAGTCGACCTGCGGCACGCTGATTGAGCTTTGCGAAGACCCCAACAAGCAATAAAGGCAAGACAGGAATAGTGGATAAGTCATCTTCAGGAAGATAGCTTATTCACTATTGTGTTTTTGCGGCGAACGCCGACGCGAAAGAATCGGCAAAAAGACAAAACAACAAACTAAATCAAAATCATAATGAGCAATCAGCTTGAAAAAGTAAAAGAACTCATCGAGCTGCGCACCGAGGCTCGCCTCGGCGGTGGGCAGAAGGCCATCGACAAGCAGCATGAACGCGGCAAATACACGGCCCGCGAGCGTATACTCCAACTCCTCGACGAAGGATCGTTTGAGGAAATCGATATGTTTGTGCGCCACCGCTGCCACAACTTCGGGCAGGAAAAGAAATCATTCCTTGGCGACGGCGTAGTCACCGGCTACGGCACAATCGAAGGGCGCCTCGTTTACGTCTTTGCACAGGACTTCACCGTATTTGGCGGTTCGCTGTCAGAGACCATGGCGCTGAAGATCTGCAAGATCATGGACATGGCCATGAAGATGGGCGCTCCGATCATCGGCCTGAACGACTCGGGCGGCGCCCGCATCCAGGAAGGCATCAACGCGCTGGCCGGCTACTCGGAAATCTTTGAGCGCAACATCCTGGCCTCCGGCGTCGTGCCCCAGCTTTCGGCCATCCTCGGACCCTGCGCAGGCGGCGCCGTTTATTCGCCCGCCCTCACCGACTTCACCATCATGGCCAAGGGCATTTCCTATATGTTCCTCACCGGCCCGAAGGTGGTGAAGACCGTCACCGGCGAGGACGTGACCCAAGAGGCCCTTGGCGGAGCAGAGGTGCATGCCTCCAAGAGCGGCGTGGCCCACTTTGCGGCTGAAGATGGCGAGGACGCCCTGAAGATTCTGCGCAAGCTCTTCAGCTTCATCCCGCAAAACAACCTTGAAGAGCCCCCATTGGTGGAGTGCAATGACCCGATAGACCGCCTGGAGGATTCACTGAACGAGATCATCCCCGATTCCGCCACACGGCCCTACGACATGTACGAGGTGATCGGCGCGATCATCGACAACGGAGAATTCCTTGAGGTGCAGCGGGATTACGCCAAGAACATCATCATCGGCTTCGCCCGCTTCAACGGCCAGGCCGTAGGCATCGTGGCCAACCAGCCCAAATACCTTGCCGGCGTGCTTGACTGCAACGCATCGCGCAAGGCGGCTCGCTTCGTGCGCTTCTGCGACGCCTTCAACATTCCATTGGTGACATTGGTTGACGTGCCCGGCTTCCTCCCCGGCACAGGACAAGAATACAACGCAGTGATCCTGCACGGCGCCAAGCTTCTCTACGCCTACGGCGAGGCCACGGTGCCCAAGGTGACCGTAACCCTGCGCAAGAGCTACGGCGGCAGCCACATCGTGATGAGCTGCAAGCAGCTGCGCGGCGACATGAACTATGCATGGCCCACAGCGGAAATCGCGGTAATGGGCGGCGCCGGCGCCGTTGAGGTGCTCTACGCCAAGGAGGCCAAGACCGCGGAAGACCCCAAGAAATTCCTTCAGGAAAAGGAGGCGGAATACAACAAGCTCTTCTGCAACCCATACAACGCGGCAAAGTACGGCTACATCGACGATGTGATAGAGCCGCGCAACACGCGCTTCCGCATCATCCGCGCGCTGCAGCAGCTGGCCACCAAGAAGCTTACGAATCCCGCCAAGAAACATGGCAACATACCACTGTAAACGCGTATGAAAAGGAAATGTCTAATGCTGGCCATCGCCGCGCTGGCAGTCTTCGGATGCTCATTCGCCCAAAACCGAAAAGCGCTGAAGATAAACGAGGTGATGGTGCAGAATGAGTCAAGCATAATTGACGATTACGGCAATCGAGGCGCCTGGATAGAGCTGTACAACAGCAATTTCGGGCCGCTGGAGATTTCGAGCGTATTCCTCACCAACGATTCCACCAACAAGACGCTTTACCCCGTGCCCCTCGGCGACGAGCGCACAAAGATGGGCAAGCGGCAGATGGTGATATTCTTCGCTGACGCAGACGCGACGAAGGGCACATTCCACACCAACTTCACCCTCACCCCCGGCGAAGACAACTGGATTGGAATCTACGACGCCGACGGGTTGACGCTGATTGACGAAGTGGTGGTGCCCGCCTCGCTCCCCGCCGACGCGTCCTTAGCCCGCGTGGTCGACGAAAACGGAGAAGAGGCATGGGAAGTGCGCGACGGAAGCACCCCCGCGCTCTATATTACGCCCAACGGCGAGAACACGATACGCGACACCAACCACAAGGTGGCGGATTTCGCCAAGTACGACCCCAACGGATTCGGCATGGCCATTATGGCCATGGGCATCGTGTTCTGCGCGCTGCTCCTGCTCTGCCTCGCGTTCAAGCTTATCAGCAAAATCGGGTCATCCGTATCGAAGAAGAACAAGGCCAAGGCCCAGTCATCAGCCGCAGGCGAGGCCGCAGCGGTGAAGGCCAAGGACGTGGAGCATGATTCAGGCGAAGAGATCGCCGCCATCTGCATGGCGCTTTATCAGCACCTTAACGCCCACGACACCGAAAGCGCCGTGCTGACCATCAACAAGGTGAAGCGCGCGTATTCGCCTTGGAACTCAAAAATCTACAGCCTGCGCCAGATGCCTCGCTAACCCGAAGCCGCGGCGAAAAAATTAACCATTTACAGCAATGAAAGAATACAAGTATAAAATCAACGGCAACACATATAAAGTTGCCATCGGCGACATAGAGGGAAGCACGGCCCATGTAGAGGTGAACGGCATTCCCTACAACGTAGAGCTCGCCGAGGAACAAAAGCCAGTGAAAGTATCCGCCCCCAAGGCGGCTCCCGCCCCCCGCACCTCGGCCGGCGAGAAGGTAATCTCCAAGCCCGCGGCCGCTTCGGCCGGAGGATACGCCGTGAAGGCCCCGCTTCCCGGCGTGGTGCTCTCCATCAGCGTGAAAGTAGGCGACACAGTGAAGTCGTCCGACACCGTGGCCATGCTTGAGGCCATGAAGATGGAAAACGCCATCCACGCCGGCAGAGACGGCAAGGTGGCGTCAATTAACGTCAGCGCAGGAGACTCCGTGCTTGAAGGCTCGCCCATCATCACCCTTGAATAATCATAAAGCTAAGGCGTTATGAATGATTTCCTACAAGGCAACCTTCAGCGATTCTGGGAATTGACCGGATTCGCCAACTGCGAGATTGGCAATTTCGTGATGCTTGCCGTGGGCCTCTTCTTTATCTGGCTAGCGATAAAGAAGAACTTTGAGCCAATGCTCTTGGTGCCCATCGGATTCGGCATCCTCATCGGCAACGTGCCGTTCAACACAGCCGCCGGCCTGGAAATAGGCATCTATGAAGAAGGGTCTGTGCTCAACATCCTCTATGATGGCGTAGCGCGCGGCTGGTATCCTCCCCTGATATTCCTTGGCATCGGCGCCATGACCGACTTCTCGGCCCTGATCGCCAACCCCAAACTCATGCTCATCGGCGCCGCGGCGCAGTTTGGCATCTTCGGCGCGTATATGGTGGCTCTAGCCATCGGGTTCGCGCCTGACCAGGCCGGCGCAATCGCCATCATCGGCGGCGCTGACGGCCCCACGGCCATCTTCCTCTCCTCGAAGCTCGCCCCCAACTTGATGGGCGCCATCGCGGTGTCGGCATATTCCTACATGGCCCTTGTGCCTGTGATTCAGCCGCCGATCATGCGCCTGCTCACCACCAAGAAAGAGCGCCTGATAAAGATGAAGCCGGCCCGCGCCGTATCGCAGAACGAGAAGATCATTTTCCCCATCGTGGGCATGCTCCTTACCTGCTTTGTGGTGCCTTCGGGCCTGCCGCTGCTGGGCATGCTCTTCTTCGGCAACCTTCTGCGCGAATGCGGAGTGACTACCCGCCTGGCCAAGACCGCAAGCAATGCCCTGACTGACATCGTTACGATTCTTTTGGGCCTTACTGTGGGCTGCTCCACGCAGGCGTCGCACTTCCTTACGCCGCAGACAATCTTCATCTTCTTCCTGGGCTTTATGGCGTTTATCATCGCCTCAACGTCTGGAGTGCTTTTCGTGAAGCTGTTCAACCTGTTCTTGCCCAAGGCAAAGAAGATAAACCCGCTCATAGGCAATGCCGGCGTATCGGCTGTGCCCATGTCTGCGCGCATCTCCAACAACCTTGGATTGGAGTATGACCCCAGCAATTACCTTCTGATGCACGCTATGGGCCCGAATGTGGCCGGCGTGATTGGTTCGGCTGTCGCAGCCGGCGTATTGCTCGGATTCCTTGCTTGATTTTCAAGTTGATTTTTATATCGGCCGGCGGAGAGGCTTTTTCCTCAACGCCGGCTTTTTAATAAAAAAATGAATAATATTCGCAAAATAAATGGAATATTTGATTGATAATTGATTATTTATTCGTAAATTTGCGTCAAATCAGAAACAATCTATCTAAAAACATATAAAAATGGAAGAAGTACAAAACTATGCTTACGCCCAGCAGGGCTACGCCAACCAGCGCATGGTAGGTTTCGGCGAGGCTCTGTCCCGCGGCTTCAAGAACTATGCCAACTTCGACGGCCGCGCAAGCCGTTCGGAATATTGGTGGTGGGCACTCTCTCTAATCGTCTGCGTTATCCCCATCCTTGGCTGGATTTATGCTTTTGCCATCATAATCCCCAGCATCGCTCTTGTAGTGCGCCGCCTGCACGACACAGGCCGCAGCGGCTGGTGGTGGTTCATCGGCATTATTCCGTTTGTTGGAAGCCTTTGCCTGCTCATCTTCGAGCTTCTGCCCAGCCAGGAAGGCGACAACAAGTACGGCCCTATGCCCAACCTGAAGTAAGAAACACCCAAAGGACAATACAAATGGGGCGCTCCTAATCAATGGGGCGCTTTTTTTGTATTTGGCGCTTAGATTCGCGAAATTCAATATAATTTTTGGAATTGCGGATTCTTTATTGTGATTTGCGATGACGCAATCGGAAAATAATTGTTATATTAGCGGAGACGTTTCAAATTCGGGATTATGGCAGTAAGGAAAATACCTCTTAGGGAGCTGATAGCGGAGGCCGGCGGGCGGTTCACCGTGCCTTTGTACCAGCGCAGGTACGTGTGGGGAGAGGCTCGCGCCGATGGTGCGCCTGATTCGCCCACGCGCCTTATTTCCGACCTTTTGCGCGCATACGAAAGGGGAGAGGATTATTTTCTGCAAAGCGTAACACTGGCCGGCAATGAGATTGTGGATGGCCAGCAGCGGCTCACATTCTTGCGGCTCTTGCTGATGCGGCTTGGCCGGCCGCAGGCGTTTGAGCTGGACTATGCTTGCCGCAGAGAGGCGAAGGCATGGATGCTTGGGGAGAAAAGCGCCGGCCCTGCGTCCTCGCAAGATGTCTACTACTGTGAAAAGACGCTGAGAATAATCAGCGCGGCAATCAATTCGGAGAAGATCGATCGGGAAAGATTTGCGGATTTTGTGCTGGACAAGGTGATATTTCTCCTTGTGCGGGCCAAGAAGGGCGCGCCGTCGCTAGTGGCATATAAGATGGTGAATGGCACGAAATCGCAGCTGCACCAATGCGACCTCGTGAAGGCGCGGCTTCTGAGCCTATGTGGCGGAGCGAGGGAAAACGCCATTGCCGACACTGTGCGCGGCCGCTATGCCGCTGAATGGGAAAACTGGGTGAGATGGTGGAACCAAGCGGATGTGAAGGAATATTTCCTTGCCGACTGGAACGTGGGCGATGGAGAAATGCAGTCGCAGCCCATAGACTTGCTGCTGCGCCTCTGCCTGCGCCACCGCGGCGACGCCAATATGCGAAAGCCATTGTCATATGAAGAATTCCGCAAAAGCATTGACGGTGTGAAGATATCGCCCGAGAGCAAGGCGCTCAGATTCTTCATGCGGCTCAGGTTGGCGCAAAAGAGATTTGAGGACGCATTGTCGACGCCGGAGACTTACAACCGCATCAGGGCCATACTTTTGCTGCAGGATGACAGCTCACGGTTTGACTTTTTGCATGACTATTTCGTCACCGCCGCCATGGGCAAGGCCGAGCTTGAGGACGTGTACAAATATTCGTTCCTGGGCATGACTTATGAGGAGATAGGGAGGAAGGATTCGCCCGACGCGCGGTTTGAGGAGCTTTTGGCCTCGCTGAGCATGGCTGATGTGTACCATACCGAATCAAAGCGCGACGCCCTCAACTTGCTGCTGAGGCTGAACATAGACGAGGACATAAAGCTCGGGCGAAGGTTTGACTTCTCTATTTGGGGCAACCGCTCGCTGGAGCATATCTATTCAAAGTCGAAAGTGTGGCACCGCGGAAAAGACGGACGGCCTCTTGACGGCAATGACAATGAGATACATATGTCGGTGAGGCAGTTGGAGGCCGACCCTTCGTATATGCGCAGGGATTTGATAGTGAACGACGACGGCATGCCGCTGTCGGAGCATTGCATTGGCAATCTTGTGCTTCTGTACGGGCAGAACAATGTGGAATTTGGCAACGCGTCCTTTTCGCGTAAAAAAATCATGTTTCTCACTCCGGGCGACTTGGGCGTGTTCCAGAGCCGCAACTTGCTGCACAGCGTATGCGTATTCGCGGGCAACGAATGGCGGCATCGGCAGATAGTGGACAACTATAACCTAACCCTTAAAACCCTGAAGCAATACTATGGATACAGATAACCGGCGAAATAAGAACACGAATGGGGGAGAGGCCGGGATGTACACCCTGGCTCAGCTATTTGGCTATGGGTTCACCCCCGTGATCCCTGACATGCAGAGGGATTATTGCTGGGGCATAGAAAAAACGTCGTCGCCCATTGAGCAGCGCAAATGCTCTGTATTCGTTGAGGGGCTCATGCGCATGCAAAAAGCCGGGGGAGAAGGAGGCCGCGGCATGTCAATAGGGCTTCTTTATGGATATGAATATCCAAAGGGCAGCGGTTCGCTGAACATTATCGACGGGCAGCAAAGGCTGACCACCATGTACTTGATGCTGGGCATGATTTATCGGCGCATTCCCGAGACGGAGATAGGCAAGGCCATTCGCAGATTCCTGGTGCGCGAGAGCGACGAAGGGGATGTAGAACCCAGGCTGCAATACCAGAGCAAGTCGGAGGCGATGTACTTTTTGACTGACCTGGTGGCTAAATTCTTCTTAAGCCGTTCGGGCAGGCTTTCGCAGATAGAGCGCAGCAAATGGTATTTCAAATCGTACGACGCTGACATAAACGCCCAGTCCTTTTTGGGGGCCATACGCAGCATTGACTATGCGTTTGAGAAGGAATTGGAGGAAAATCCGGATTTTGACATGGAGGCATTCGCCAAATTCCTTGCCCATGACATAAATTTCCGATACTTTGACATGGGCGGGCGCGCTGAAGCTGAGCGGGCGTTCATCACAATCAACACTACCGGCCATCCCCTTACCCTTGCGCAGAATCTGCGAGCGCTGGCCATTGGGCTTGTGCCGGAGATTGAAAGGATGCGGGTGGCTGAGGAATGGAACGCAATGGAGGATTGGTTTTGGAGACATAGGCCATTGTCGATGGACGCATTTTTGCGGTTGGCGATAAAGTCGGCTGCCGAGCCCGAATCGGCCGACGCCGGCAATTTCCTGATAGCGGATTTGCCGCGGGTATATTCGGCTTACGCCCGATGCGTGGAATGCGGGGTGGATATGGAGAACGCCTTTGCGGCGCCCCCGATGCTTGCCTACGCTATGCGGTTCGGCAATCAAGCCGGCGACCGGGACATAGAGAGGTTTGGGCATTTGCTTTGCAATTACACCCGTTACCAAAAGACCGGCGCGGCCGACAGGCAGCAGGCCATGGACCTGGCCAAGCGCATGCCGAGCGCGAATTTGGCCTCGGTGTTGGGCATGAGGCATGCGCCCGCTAAAATCCTGAATGAAGAGGAGGCGGCGAAGATAAGGCTCCTTGACGAATATGGATTTGACGATAAGCTGCAAAGCCTTCTGCGGAAGGGGGAGGAGCATCCTATGCTGCGAGGGCGGGTGGCGAAGGTTGTGTCCTGGTGCATGGAGAAATCAAGCGGAGACATTGATGGGAAGCGGCAGGCGAAATTCTCAATATCCAAATTGGAGCGTTACATAGGCCGCATATATGAAATATGGGGAGTTGAGATAGACCGCAAGGATGAGCTGGACCCCGTGCGCCGCGCATTGCTGGCGCTCAGGCACAAGGCTTATCCAATCGTGCGGCGGGGCGACATGGTGCTTTCGCTGTGCTGGAAGGACTACGACTGGCAAAGGCTGATGCAGGACGCACCGGGGCTCGTGCGCCAGCTAATAGACCATACGACAAACTTGAGCCTGGAGGAGATTGCGGCAAGATTTTCCGATATGGAGTATCCTTACGGATTCATAGTGAAAGACCCCGGCGTGATAGACGGATGCCGCAAGCGGCAGCTTCTGCGGCCTTGCGATGCGTTCATTGGCATTTACTATTTGCAGTCGGGGCACACGCAATGGTGGATTGAGGGGAGAAAGCTGCATATAGACATGTCGATATGGCATGCGGCCAAGCCACACGGGCAGATGGCGCTGCATATTGAGCACAAAGAGCTCAACGCCACGATAGCCATAGTTTATTGCGGAAACGCGAGATGCCGATACAGGGTGGAGCTTTTCCGGCAGGAAAGTTCAGCGAGGGGAAAGGCGGATTTGAAGGCCGTGGCGGAATCTTTGAGGAATCCTATGCGCTATGACCGCGGGACCAGGCGATTTTTGGCTGTATGCTCTGACGTCGGCCACGCGCTAAAATGCGCTGAAGAGATTATGAGGGCGTTTAAGGATGGACAAATTTGATGATTTATTTTGATTAAGGGGAAATTTGTGCGCTGATTGATGAAAAAATTATTAAATTTGCACATTAAATGCAATGCCAGGATGAACGAATCTGCCATAAGCCAATTATACCTTAAGGAGACGGCCTTTCAGGACTTGATGCAGAAGCGCATTTTCAACGTGCTTCTGATAGCCTCGCCTTACGATGCCTTCATGATGGAGGAGGATGGCCGCGTGGAGGAACAGCTCTATTTTGAGTATGTATCGCTCAACCTAAGCTCACCGCCCCGCGTGCAGAGGGTGTCGCATGTATCAGCGGCCCTTGAAGTGATGTCGCAGAAGAATTTCGACCTGGTGATTGCGATGCCCGGCGTTGACATTTCAGAAACATTTGATGGGGCCGCCTCCATAAAGGCGGCGCATCCCGATGTGCCCTTTGTGGTGCTGACGCCGTTTTCAAAGGAGGTGTCCCGCCGGCTTGCCAACCAGGATTTGTCGAACATCGATTTTGTGTTCAGCTGGCTTGGCAATGTCGATTTGCTTTTGGCCATCCTCAAGCTTTTGGAAGACAAGGCCAACGCTGAGGCCGATGTGCTCGGCGTGGGCGTGCAAGCCATATTGCTTGTTGAGGATTCAGTGAGGTTCTACTCATCGGTGCTTCCCTCGATTTACCGCTATTTGCTCAAGCAGTCGATGGTGTTCAGCACCGAGGCGCTTAACGCCCACGAGCAGATGCTGCGCATGCGCGGACGCCCAAAGGTGATTCTTGCCCGCAACTATGAGGAGGCTGTGGAGCTGTATGAAAAATACGGCAAAAACATGTTGGGCGTGATAAGCGACGTATCGTTCAACCGCGAAGGCGAAAAGGACCGCGAGGCCGGCATAAAGCTTGCCAGGTACATTCGAGAGCGCGACCCCTACGTGCCGATTATCATGGAATCTTCGGAGGTGGCCAACGCCGACAAGCTGGGAGGCCTCACCAATGTATTCATCGACAAAAATTCAAAGAAATTGCCGGTGGACCTTGGGCAGGCCATTACCGAAAACTTCGGCTTTGGCGACTTCGTAATCAGAAATCCCGAGACCGGGATGGAGATTATGCGTCTGGCGACGCTGAAGGACTTGCAGAAGAATGTATTCAGCATTCCTGACGATTCGCTGTATTACCATGCCTCGCGCAACGACATATCTCGCTGGCTCTCTTCCCGCGCTCTCTTCCCCATAGCCGAGGTGCTGAGGATGCGCCGCAGCCGCCCTGACAAGATGGAAGAGACCAAGCAGCTGATATTTGACTTGATAGTCAAATACCGCAAGATGAAGAATAGGGGAGTGGTGGCCGTGTTCCAAAAGGATAGGTTTGACCATTACTCCAACTTCGCCCGCATAGGTGAAGGGTCGCTTGGCGGCAAGGGCCGCGGCTTGGCCTTCATTGATTCTATTATCAAGAAAAATCCCAAATGCGACAATTTTGAGGGCGTCGCCATAAGCATACCGCGCACTGTGGTGCTTTGCACCGACATATTTGATGAGTTTATGGCCGCCAACAATCTATATCCGATAGCCCTTAGCGGCGCCTCGGACGAAGAGATACTGAAGCGGTTCCTTGATGCGCGCCTACCTGAATACATTCGCGAGGACTTATTGGCGCTGAAGGAAGTTCTTGACAGGCCATTGGCCATACGCAGCTCAAGCCTTTTGGAGGATTCGCACTATCAGCCATTCGCCGGGGTCTACTCCACGTATATGATTCCCAACGTGGAGGATCCGCATCAGATGCTGCAGATGATGTGCAATGCCATAAAGGCCGTGTACGCGTCTGTTTTTTTCGCCGAATCAAAGGCCTACATGACAGCCACATCGAATGTCATCGACCAGGAGAAGATGGCCGTAATCATTCAGGAGGTTGTGGGAGAATACCACGGCGATTGCTATTTTCCGTCCTTCTCCGGCGTGGGCAGGTCGCTCAACTATTATCCAATAAATGATGAAGAGCCCGAAGAAGGCGTGGCGCAGGTGGCCGCGGGCTTGGGCAAGTACATTGTTGACGGCGGCAAGAGCCTTAGGTTCTCTCCGCGGCATCCCGGCAATGTGCTGCAGACCTCGACTTTGGACCTTGCTCTGCGCGACACGCAGACGCATCTTCTGGCGCTTGCCCCAAACAAGATCGAGCTTGACGACGTGAAGGTGGATGATGGCTTCAACATCGTAAAGAAAAAAGTGCAGGATTTTGCCGGCACAGGCGCGCTGAAGCACATTGCATCCACATATGATCCATATTCCGATATGTTGATTGACAACGATTTCGGGCGCGGACGCAGGGTGATAACGTTTGCCAATATGCTGCGTGACAAAGCTTTCCCGCTGGCTGAAGCCGTGGACTATATGCTTACGCTCGGGCAAAAGGCCATGAATAGGCCCGTGGAGATTGAGTTCGCCGGCCTGGTTTCCCCTCTTCCCCCCTCGGCGGAGAGGCCGCTGAAGGGGAACATCTATTGGCTGCAGATTCGGCCAATCATCGACAAGCGCGACATGGTGGACGATGAGATTCTTGAATTTCCCGACGATGAGTGCATACTGAAATGCGACAACGCATTGGGGCATGGAAACATCGACAATGTGGACACAATAGTGTACGTGCGTCAGGAGAACTTTGACTTTATGCGCAATGTTGAGCTGGCCGAGCGAATATCAAAGATAAACGCGAAATTGGCCGAGGAAGGACGGGGCTATGTCCTGATTGGGCCCGGCCGATGGGGATCAAGCGATTCTTCGCTGGGCATTCCCGTAAAGTGGCCATCGATATCCTCGGCTAGGCTCATAGTGGAGTGCTCTCTTTCCAACTATAACATTGAGCCCAGCCAGGGCACGCATTTTTTCCAAAACCTTACGTCGTTTGGCGTCGGGTATTTCACTGTAAACCCCTCTGTGGGCAAGGGCGTATGCGACGTGGCATACCTCGATTCGCTTCCCGCGGAATGGGAGGATGACCGGCTGAGGATTGTGCGCTTCGGCAATCCCTTGCGCATCGCAATAAACGGCAAGCTGGGGCAAGGCACGGTGCTCAAGCCCAACAATATTGATTGACGTATAAATAAATTCAAAATATAAGCTAATGAGTTTCTTTGGCAAACTTGCAAACATATTCGGCTTCGGGGATTCCGACGAGGTGCTTGAGGACACCGCCGCTGTTGAGGGTGGAGGTCCTGCCTTGACCGACGCAAATCCCCGGCAAGTTGATCCAGCTCCGTCCCTTGAACTTGACAAAGGGCGGACTGACGCCATATTTGAACGCGTGTTGGCCATATTCAACGCATCTTTGCCCGACTTCTTGGCGCGCAGTGTTGATGCCGACAAGCAAAAGCAATGCCTTTACGAGGCGCTTGACGCTTCGATGAAGGAATATTTGGAAAGCCTCAAGCTTGCCGCCGACCAAAACGCCAGGGCTTCTTGGCAGTCAGAGCATGAGAGGCTCATTGCCGAGGCTGAGGCGCTGAAGAAGAAGACCTCCGACCTTGAAGGGGCGAAAAGCGAGATTAAGGACAAGCAGCTCAGCGCTGAAAGGCAGCGACGAGCCCTATCGGAAAGGGTGCGCGACCTTGAAGAGCAAGTGCTGAGGCTTGAGGCCGAAAAAGAGCAGTTTGAAATAGAGAACAAGTGCATGCTCAACAAGGCTAAGGCATCGGCCGTGCTTGAGGCTGAGATAGAAGACCTGCGCTCAAGGATGGGGGGCGACAATGCGGGCACTGCCTCTTCGGAAGAGCTTGATGGGGCAAAGTCGAAGATTGAGGCCTTGGAGCGCGACAACGAAGAGCTGCGCGCGCAAGTGGAAACCTTCTCGCGAGGAGCGAAGGTTAAGGACGAGATGGGCGAGGCCATGCTCAACGAGCTTCAGGCAAAGGCTTCCGAGGCCAACGCCAACGCCGCCTCGCTGCAGCGCCAGGTTGAAGAAAACGCCAACGCCCTGGACCTTGCAAACGCCAAGCTGGAGGACGCACGCCGCCAATCGGAGGAAAGGGAGGCAATGTGTGAAATGCTTAAATCCGACGCCGAACAAAAAGACGCCAAGATTAATGAGCTGGAAGAGGAGCTGGAAGAGCTGCGCGCGCAAGTGGCCGACGATGACGAGACGCAGCGTGAAATGGAAGAGATACAGAAGCAGATAGGACTGTTTGAACAGGTGAAGACTAAGATGGACGCCCGCATAGAAAAGCTCAAGGCGTCCTTGCATGCCTCGCAGAAGGAGAATGAATCCCTGCGCGATACCATTCGCGAAAACCTGATTGAGCACGCTAGGGTGCAGAAGGAGCTCAACGAGCGCATAGCTGAGCTTGACGCTGAGCTCAACCCCAAGTCCGACGCCGTTGAGATTGACTTTGCCCAGCAGTCCTCCCATCCTTTGGCTGACGCAGACTGGCTTTTGCCGGCTCCGCCGGTCGAAGAATCAATGCGTGTGGAGGATTCCGCCGACTTTGGATACAAGCCGCCCAAAATCAAACCGCGCATAGAAACAGAAAGCCATCCCTCGCTGTTTGATTAATCAGAGATTTGCATATAAGATACAACTTGCGGGAATACCCGCTTGACTAAAATAGATAATTTTCCTGAACCAAATGAAATTTAAATATTTCTCCCTTGCTTTTGCGCTGGCCGCCGGAATATCTGTGACGGCCCAGGTATCGCCTACAGTGCGAGAAATAGCGCCATATGTATTTCCACAGAACCGCCCGGCCGCTCCTCCGAGCTTTACATACGCCCCTGACGGCAACGGGTATCTCCTTCTTTCCGCTGACGGAAAATCCATCGTACGCTACGACATTGCCACGGGAAAGGAAATTGAAACGGTGTTTGACGTAAGTCAGACCCGCGAGGGCATCGTATCGGCCATTGATGGCTTTGAAATGAGCGAAAACGGCCGCTATATATTAGTGTACAATGAGAAAGAGCCAATCTACCGCCATTCGTTCAAAGCCAAATATTATGTCTATGAGGCCCACAGCCGCATTCTCAAGCCGCTAAGCGAAAATTTCAGAAAGCAGCAGTCGCCCATGCTTTCGCCGGATGGCCGTATGGTGGCGTTTGTGGCGGAAAACAACATCTACATACGCAAGAACGACTACGGTTCGGAAGTGCAGGTGACAAAGGATGGGGAAAAGAACGTGAAAATCAACGGTATACCCGACTGGGTATATGAGGAGGAATTTTCCACAAGCGTTTCTATGGCATGGGCGCCCGACAATCTTACGCTTTGCTATCTGAGCTATGACGAAGCGCAGGTGCCTCTTTACACTCTTCCCCTCTATCAAGGCACATGCGATCCATTGAACCAATATGAGTTTTACCCAGGCATCTATCAATACAAATACCCCGTGGCGGGAGAGAAGAACTCGGTGGTGCGCCTTCATTCATATGACATTGAAACAAGGAAAATCAAGGATATCAGCCTTCCTGACTCTAAGATTGAGTACATTCCCCGCATAGCCTACGGCAATTCGCCGGAGAGGCTGATGGTGTCAACCCTCAACCGCGACCAAAATCATCTTGAAATATACAGCGTCAATCCCAAGTCCACGGTCACAAAATCAGTCTATGCCGAAGATTCAAAGGCATGGATCAATCCATCCACTTATGAAGACATTGCATATCTTGATGACGGATTTGTGCTTCTTTCCGACAAATCAGGCTATACGCATATCTATAAGTATTCATATTCCGGCTCGCCGCTGCGCACAATCACTTCAGGGGATTTTGACGTTACTGATTTTTACGGCGTTGACGCCAAGGGCACTGTCTATTATCAAGCGGCGAAGCCCACCCCGATGGACCGCACCATCTACAGCGTCAGCCTCAAGGGGCAGACTGAATTGATATCGAAAGAGAAGGGCACCTCCTCAGCAAGCTATTCAGCAGATATGGCTTACGCCTTGATAAACTACAATGACACAAACACTCCGCCTGTATACACAATATGCAAAGCAAATGGCAAGCGGGTGCGCATGCTTGAGGACAATGCTGAGTATGCCGCAAAGTTCGCCTCTTTGCCAAAGAAGGTTTTCTTCACGATGGAGTCGGACGGAGTGACGCTTAACGGCTATTATATGTTGCCTTCCAAGCCTGGCAAATGTCCCGTGATTATGAGCCAATATAGCGGACCTGGTTCGCAGCAGGTGCTCAATAAGTGGGCGCTTGATTGGGAGCAGTATTTCGTAATGCAGGGCTACGCGGTGGTTTGCGTGGATGGCCGAGGCACCGGAGGGCGCGGCCGCAAATTCCAGGACGTGGTCTACAAGCAGCTTGGATACTATGAGACCATTGACCAGGTGAACGCCGCGCGCTGGGCTGCGTCTCAGACATGGGCCGACGCCAAGAAAATCGGCATATATGGATGGAGCTATGGCGGCTTTGAGGCCTTGATGGCGTCGACAGTGCCCGGCGGCCCGTATGCCGCGGCTGTGTCCGTGGCGCCGGTGACGTCATATAGATTCTACGATTCGATATATACCGAGCGATACATGCAGACGCCCCAGCAAAACGAGCGGGGCTATGAGCTGTCGCCGCTGAACCGCGCCAGCCAGCTGCAGTGCCCGCTCCTGCTTATGTACGGCACGGCTGATGACAACGTGCATCCGATGAATACTCTTATGTTCGTATCGGCTCTGCAAAGCGCCGGCGGCCTTTGCGACGTATTCCCGTTCGTCAATATGAACCACAGCATCTATGGCTGCAACGCGCGCGCCGTGGTGTACGCAAAGATGCTTGATTTCTTCAATAAAAACCTTTAATCTGATACAAAATGGCCACTGAAGTCAATTATGCAAGAGTGCTTGGCTACCTGATGAAGTCGTGGACGGTGCGCTTTGGCGCGCTCTCGCTTCTGTGCGTGGCCGGATATTGGGTGCATCCTCTATGGATGCCGCTCCTGGCTTTTGCCGCCCTGGCGGTCATGCACATCTACAATAACTTTAATTCGCGGAAAGGAGCGTCGTTCTGCCCCCTTTTCAGCGTTGCCACCAACTATAGCATATTCATTGCATTCGCGGCGATGGTTGTGATCAACCTCATCAACAGCAAATGGTTGATCTATACGAGTTTTGGCGGGAAATACGCAAATCCGGAGATTCCGTTCATATCCACTTTGGTGGTATATCCGTCTATGGTTGTGGGATATGCCTACGCGCTGATTTTCAGGGGAAATTCCGGCATGTGCGACGCCTGCAGGGAGAGTGCCGGTTACAGCATAAAGGATACGCTTGAAAGGAATGTATTCCACCACGAGGTGAAATTCCAAATGCGAATGGCCTTTTTCCTGTCCTTGACGCTTGCCGTTGTCACATGGGCCTATTATTTCCTGTTCTACATCAACGTAAACATCAATACGCCGGACGCTTTCTATTTCTTTGTTGTGCCCGGGCTGGTCTACCTGTTCTCATTGGTGTATTTCTACATGAAGTACAGCAGCCTGGACTTTGAGATAAAGATGATGTCAAGCCAGGCTGCCGATGAAAAATTCCATACCCTGGAGCACTTTATGGTGGTGCGCGGCGACAAGCTTCTTCTGCAGGAGTTGCAGGTGGATGGGATTGGCATCGGCCTTTGGGATTCGCCGGCCGTATACAAACGGTCCTATGAGCAGAATGTAAGCGATGAGACGGCCAGAAAGGATTTCAGTTCGCTTTCAGGGCTTGATGAATTTACGCTGAAGTCGCTTTTTGTCACCACTACTGATAAGCAAAATTGTTTCCATTACGCCGCATTCATTGGCGAGGAGGAGGAGCAAACAAAGCTCAGCGGCAAATGGTGTACGCTTCTTGACGTGGATAGGCTGATTAAGGCAGGAAAGATTACGCGTCCTCTGGCCTACGAGCTCCATCGTGTCTACACTATGACAATGGCCTGGAAGACCTACGACCGAGAGGGCAAACGGCTCTACGCCATACGCAATTACCGTCCTACCTTCAAGCTTATAGATTTCAAAAACTGGGATCTTGACTACAATGACCTGCATTGGCTGGCCGTGGCCCAAAACAATGAGGACAAGAGGTTTTTCAGGCTGCGAAAATTCTGGCGCCATTACGTAGGCGGAGCAGATTGGCTATGGAAGAAAAGAAACTGATAGTCATCACCGGCCCCACGGCCTCGGGAAAAACCGGCAAGGCCGTGGCCGTGGCCCGCAGTCTCGGCGGCGAAATCATCAGCGCAGATTCCCGGCAAGTGTACCGCGGAATGGATTTGGGCACCGGCAAGGACTTGGATGAGTATGGCGATGTGCCGGTGCATCTCGTGGACGTGGCTCCGGCCGGCTCAAAATACAATCTTCATCGCTTTCTGGCGGACAGCCGGAAAGCGATTGAAGATATTCGGCGCCGCGGTCTTTTTCCGATAATGTGCGGCGGCACGGGCTTATACCTTGAATCTGTGCTGAAGGGCCTGGAACTTCCCGAGGTGCCTGAAAACAAGATTTTGAGGGAATCGCTCAAGGGCAAATCCCTTGAAGAGCTCACCGAGATGCTGGCGGCGATGAAGACCCTGCACAATACCACAGATGTTGACACGTCTCAGCGCGCCATCCGGGCGATTGAAATCGAGAAATATTATCTGGAGTACCCGCAGGCCGCCCAGGCGGCAAAGCCCCATCCAATTGACAATTATCTGCTGGTGGGCGTGGACATTCCGCGAGAGGAGCGCCGAGCCCGCATATCCCGCCGTTTGAGGGATCGGCTTGACCATGGCATGGTCCAGGAGGTGGAGCGGCTTCTGGCGCAAGGCGTGGATGCTGATGATTTGCTTTACTATGGCCTTGAGTATAAGTATTTGACGCTTTACGTAACAGGCAAAATCCCTTATTCACAAATGGTGGATGAGCTGGAAATAGCCATTCACCAATTCGCCAAGAGGCAAATGACGTGGTTCAGGGGCATGGAGAAGCGGGGATTCCACATTGAGTGGCTGCCTTTCGACCTCTCTCCCGCAGAGTTTGTGGCACGAGTGGAGGCTATGATTTGAATCATAAAAACGGCGTAAGGCAAACGCTGATTCGCTGATTTGATTGTTAATTATTTATCGGCTTACGCCAATTTGTATTTAAAACGATATCAACTTTAGATTTAAAGAATTATGAGACTTGACGGACGCAGGCGCAGCGGAAATGTAGAGGACCGGCGCGGACTGAGCGGAGGAGGCAAGGCCGCGGTAGGCGGCGGCATAGTTGGCGTGATTATCATAGCCGTTATGACGTTCCTAAATGGCGGGGGCATTGGCGACGTTGTGGGCAACGTAATGAGCCAAGGCGGCTTTGGCTCCTCGCAGCAGACTGAATATGTGGCTGACGCCGAGGACGAGCGCCTGTTTGATTTGGCCTCAAAAGTATTTGCCGGCACGGAAGATGTGTGGACGGCCGAATTTCGGCGCCAAGGCTGGGGCGAGTATCAGCCGCCAAAGCTCGTGGTGTTCAGCGGCAGCGTAAATTCAGCCTGCGGAAACGCCACTTCTCAGACCGGACCATTCTATTGCTCCGGCGACCAAACGGTGTATCTTGACCTTGACTTCTTCAAGGATATGGAGCAAACCATCGGCGGAGGCGGAGATTTCGCTTATGCCTACGTCATAGCCCATGAGGTGGGCCACCATGTGCAATATCTTTTGGGCACTCTTACCGAGGCGCATCAGAAGATGGCGAGGATGTCGGAAACCGAGGCAAACAAGATAAGCGTAAGGCTTGAGCTGCAGGCCGATTTCTATGCCGGCGTGTGGGCCAATCGCGACAATGCGATGTTTGGATCTATTGAGGACGGCGATGTTGAGAACGCCATTGACGTGGCCTCAAAGATTGGCGACGATTATCTGCAGCGCAAGGCCTATGGGAGGGAGATGCCTGATTCGTTCAACCACGGCAGAAGCGAACAGCGCGCCCGATGGCTGAAGAAAGGCATTTCCACCGGCGACCCCAATATGGGCGACACATTTTCCCCGTCATACGGTAATTTATGAATTGAATAAACTATGAAGGATTTTGAGATTTCAGCGAAGGTTACCCAGGCGGGATTTGACGAGCTTGGCATCGATGACCGTGTGATAGTGGAGCAGGCCAAGGAGGCGACTTTCCGTTCTTATGCGCCTTACAGCAGGTTTTGCGTGGGCGCGGCGATTCGCCTTGACAATGGCGAGGTGGTAGTTGGCAGCAATCAAGAGAATGCCGCCTATCCGTCAGGCCTCTGCGCGGAGCGCACAGCCGCATTTTATGCGCATGCCAAATATCCCCAGGCAAAATTTCAGGCCATTGCCATTGCCGCGAGGGATACGGACGGGCAATTTTGCGACGCGCCCATTTCGCCTTGCGGCGCATGCCGCCAGTCGCTCCTGGAGTACGAGACCCTTGCCGGACATCCGGTTAAGGTGATTCTTGTGGGAAAGGAAAAGGTTTATATCCTGGAGTCGATTAAGTCATTGTTGCCTTTCGCATTTGTGGAATTTAAATAAAAAAGAAAATTATGAAAAGCTATGTATCAGCGGCCATTGTGGCTGTCGGTCTTCTTGCGCTTGGCCTTTGCCTGCGCAGCGGCCTCGTTTCGTTCACCGACAACAGCAGAGTAGTTGAGGTGAGGGGCCTGTGCGAGCGCGAGATGCCCGCCGATAAGGTAATTTGGCCATTGCAGTACAACCTAATGGGCAATGACCTGCCTATGCTCTATCGGCAAATAGAGTCAAACAACAAGATTGTGACCGATTTCCTCACCGGCAATGGCATTTCGGCGTCAGAATATTCCATTGGCGCCCCCAATGTCAACGATATGCAGTCAAATTCCTACAGCTCCAACAATGCGCCTTATAGGTACAATATCACTATGACCATTACCGTGGCCTCGGATAAGGTGGACCAGGTGCGGGCCTTAATAAATAGGCAGGGTGAATTGCTGAAGGAGGGTGTATCGCTAGTAACCGGCAACTGGGACGCTCGCATCGTCTATGAGTTCACAAAGCTCAATGACATCAAGCCGGAGATGATTGCCGAGGCAACGAAAAACGCTCGCGCTGCGGCTGAAAAATTCGCGGAGGATTCAGGCAGCAAGATAGGAAAAATCAAGAACGCGCGGCAAGGCCAATTCTCAATCGAGGACCGTGACAATTATACTCCCTACATCAAGAATATCCGCGTAGTCACCTCCATCAACTACTATATCGAGAAGTAGGGACATCGCTTTGTGATGTTGAAAATGTAGGGACATCGCTCTGCGATGTTAAATAGTTAGTCTGGGATGGGCGTTTGGTCCATGATGAGGGTGACGCGCACCGGGGCTGAGACGAGGTCTGCGGCCATTTGGCGGATCATTTCTTGGGTGACGGCCCTGGCGCACGGGAATCGCAGCGCCGGGTCAATGTCGCCGTAAAGCGCTGTGTGCGTGAGTAAGGTCATTGGATATGCCTGCTGCAGGGTGGCGCTGTATTCCAGCTTTGTTTCATAATCCTTCACCATCTTGAACAGGTCGGGGTCGACGCCGTTTTCCGCAATGTCGCGAATCAGGGCCTGGGCGTCATCGACAAGCCCTTGCGCCATTTCCGCGTTGGTGTCGAATGATATGAACAGGCTGTGGAATCCGTCAGCCTCGCCTGAAGTCGTGTCGACGCGTGGCGTGTATGTGCCTCCCGCGTCTTTCCGCAGGGATTCTATGCATTGCTTTTCAATGATGGACGCCAAGATGGCGAGGGTCATTTCATCCTGCATGGAATAAGGGCGGTGGAGTTCGTAGGCCATGTATGCCTTTGTCCCTTCAGACTGCGAGGGCATGGAGAACCTCACATGGCGCTCGCCGTCAGCGGCAAGGCGGCCGAATGGCGGATAGCGCTTTGGCTCCTCTTTCGCCGGGGGAAGAGACCCTATGTATTTTTCTATCAGCGGTTCCACCGTCTCAAACTCAAAATTGCCCACTATTATGAAGTCGAAGTTGGCGGGGTCGGCTATTCTTTGGCGGAATAGCTCGAGTGAATTGGCGTAGTCAAGCGTGTCAAGGTCGCATTTCCCAATTTGCCGCATCAGAGGCCTTTGGTCCAGGTACAGGATTGAGCGTATGGAATCTGAGAATACTTTTTCTGGGGTATTGCCGAAATCATTGAGCATTCCCTTGCGTATGGCTAGCCAATTGTTGAAGGCTGCGGTGTCGGCGCGCACTGTGGTGAGGCGCGCGTGCAGGAGAGCCATCAGCTCTTCAAGCTCGCTCACCCGCGATGTTCCCTCTATTATTTCCGCGTAAGGGGTAAATGTAACAGACAGGTCAATGCCCGTGCCATCATATTTGCGCCGAAGGTCGATAGATGAAAAGTCGGCTACGCCTCCGAGTTCGGCCATGTCGGCCGCGAATGTGCCGTCGGCGAAATTAATTGGCAGAAGGGCTGATTGGCCGCCTCTTTGCACGGCGCGCAGAGCCACCTCATCGGTGAGAACATCGCGTATGCATACGGCCACACGCGCGCCGTTCCTCAGCGCATAATGCTTTGCGAAAAGAAGGGAATCGTATTGGAAATCCCTTATTTTTCCGGGCTTAAGTTTTTTGGAAAGAATGGGGCGCATGTATGAAGTGTCCATTGCGTATGGCCGCACAGCGGTTGTGTCCCAAATGTCGGATATCATGCGAGAAAACTCTTCGGGTGAAGGAGTGTCGCCGCCATCGACTTCCTTCTCCACGAGCATGGCGGCCAGGTTGTCGCGGGTTAAGTTCTTGCGCACAAAAGCGTTGATATGCTCCGGCCGCACGGTATCGATAAAATTGGAATACGCCTTGACTTCATCAGCCTCAGAAAGCACTATGTTGCCCTTCAAGAAATGCTCGGAAATGCGGTTAAACTGCTCGTAGTTATTGTATTCATCGAATTTCACGGGGATGCTTTCGACGATTGAGCGCATGGCGCGCAGGTTGAGGGCCATCTCCTCCTTGGTTATCCCGTATTCCACAATGCGCTTAATCTCAGCAATGAGCCGGCTGAGGGCTTTGATGCGCTTGTTGCGGTCGAATAGAGCATAGAGCCTGAATCCGTCTTTGCTGTCTGCAAGGTAATATTGTGAGAAGTCAGTATTGGCGCTTGTAAACGGCGAATCTTTTTCATACAGGATATCGCCAAGCCTTTGGGAAAGAGCCTTTTGCGCCATAAATCCAATGAAGCTGCTGTTGATATAGCTCACGCGGTCGCGCTCATCGCGAGGGGGAATGTCAACCTTGAACCACAAATCCATCTGGCATCCCGGAAATTGCGGGTCGGTGACAACGCCCGCTATCAACTCTTTGTGGTCGGGAATTTGCTCCCATATGCGCGTGGATGGTTCGGCTGGAGCGGGGACATCCGCCCACAATTCCTTGATTTTTTTCTCTATATCCACTGGGTCGATGCTGCCAACAACGATTATTGCCTGGTGCTGAGGCTGATACCATTTTTCGTAGAAGGCCCTAAGCTTGGCAGGCGTAGCGGAGGTGAAGTCGGCGGGCGAGCCTATGGGCATGTGGTTGTATCGGCTTTCTTGTCCGAAGAGGACCGGAAACATTTTGTCGACAAGGCGGGTGAACGGCCCGTTGTCTTGACGCCACTCCTCAAGTATCACCATTTTTTCGCGTTCCACCATCTCCGGCTCGAAGCTAAGAGAGCAGGCTATGTCCTTGAGCGCCAGGAGGCAGGTGTCGACCAGCCCCTCGCCAAGGCGCGTATCGACGTTGCAGATATTGAATATGGTCGCGTCGTGCGATGTTGACGCGTTTATGTCGTATCCGAAGCTGAGCCCGCGCTTCTGCAGGTCGTCCACGAGCGAGCCGGACGGGAAATGCTCAGAGCCGCAAAAAGCCAGATGCTCCACCATGTGGGCGTAGCCCAATTGGTTTGTTTCCTCCACTGTGGATCCAATGTTGGCCAATAGATAGAAATCGGCCTTGTAAGCCGGCCGCGGGCACTGGAGAATATAGTATGTCAGGCCGCACGGGAGCTTGCCGTACAGGATAGCGCTGTCAAGCTCAAGCTTTGTGGAGGACGAAAGGGCCGCAAGCGGGAAAAGGATGGCGGCTATGATGTATGGTATTGCATGCTTTATCATATGGCAAAATTATGGAATAAATCGGAAAAATCGCGGCTGGGATACATAAAAAAGGCAAAGTCCTGTAATGGGACAATGCCTTTTTATGAGTTTTTTGCCATATGGGGAGGCTGTTGCAGCCTCGATGGCCGGTGAATTGCTGATTATTCGCCGGGGATGATGGCGTCGTTGGGGCAAACGCTGGCGCAAGTGCCGCAGTCGATGCAGGTGTCGGGGTCGATAACATAGATATCGCCTTCAGAGATAGCGCCGGTAGGGCATTCGGGCAGACATGTGCCGCATGCTACGCATGAGTCAGTGATTACGTAAGCCATTGTAGTTTAGTTTTATTAAAGAAATTATACGAAAGTTTGTTGTTTTGTGATGCAAAAGTATGGATTATTTTTGAATCGCCAAAGTTTTTGCCGATATTTTTGATTTAAAGGCGGAAAATTTGGCCATTTATCCCCGCGGTGGCAGGCGAGGACAGAAGCATAACCATCGTTGCTAGAGCTTTTGGGTCCATGCCATCATGGGGGATGTGTATGATGTTTGCTCTTTGGGGCGCAGTCGCCGGCTCTTGGTCGGAAATAATAATTGCCCGAGCGCCGGATTCGGAGGCTTCGTATCCGCCAAAAGATATTGTGATGTCCACCTTGCCCCACGATTTGCGCAGGCGCTCCATTGACTGGGCGAATGTCAGATTTCCCGGGTGGAATTGGGCTCCGCAGCGCTGTGCCAAAGCCGAACCGGCCTTCTCGTCAAGGTGGCTGAACGCCACCCGGCATCCGGCGTCGCACAGGGCCTTTACGACGGCTGCCCCGCATTCTGATGCCACGTTGGAAACAAATGCGTTGAACGGAGGGAAGTCTATGATGACCTTTCCCGGGCGTTGGCCGGTGGGCGTCAGCTTGCGGCGAAAAGAAGGAGCGCCGCCTTTGCGATGCTCCTCCATTTTTCTTTCAAGATAATTGTCGGCCATAATTTCAGAATCTGCGGATGCCCATTATGTGGCGCATCTCGGCAAGAGTCTTTGAGGCCCTCTCACGAGCCTTTTCTGCTCCGCGGTCCACCACCTTGCGCAGATAATCCTCATCGGCCAGAATGTCGTTGATGCGTTCGCGTATGGGTGTGGTCACCTTCAGTATGTCCTCGGCCAGCTGCTTTTTGAGGTCGCCGTAGCGGATTGAGCAGTCGGCGTACGCGTCTTTGTACTGCTGCACGATTTCCGGCGTGCTGGTGAGCTCCAGAAGGGTGAAAAGGTTTGCGATTGGGGCGGAAACTGGTGAATTGGGCTCTTTTGGGCCTTCGTCGGTAACGGCGCGCATCACCTTTTTCTTCAACGCCTTTGGCTCGTCGATAAGGTAGATGCAATTACCTTCGCTCTTGCCCATCTTTCCGCTGCCGTCGAGGCCGGGCACCTTCACTGCCGCGGCGCCGAAGTTGAAGTTCTGGGGCTCGGGGAAGAAATCGACGTTGTAGAACGAATTGAACCGGCGGGCGAATCGGCGCGTGAGCTCCAAGTGCTGCTCCTGGTCCTTTCCCACTGGCACCTTCGTGGCTTTCTGGATGAGGATGTCCACCGCCATGAGGGTGGGATAGGTGAGAAGGCCGGCGTTGACGCGCTTGTTTGTCTCGGCGCCGATGATTTGCTTTTCAAAGGCCTCGTCGTCCTCAGAGTTTGCGGCTGGGCCGATGCCTAGCGCCTTGCGGGCCTTGTCCTTAAACGATGTGGTGCGCATCAGCTCGCCGATGCCCACGTGCATATTCATCAAAAGGTACATTTCCGCCACTTCGGGCACGTCGCTCTGTATGAAAATGGTGGCCTTTTCGGGGTCAATGCCGGCGGCCAGGTATTCAGCCAGGATTTGCTTTACGCTGGCGTGGAGCTGAGTCGGGTCGGGATTGGTGGTGAGGGCGTGAAGGTCGGCGATGAAGAAATTGCAGTCGTAAATGTCCTGCATGCGCACGAAATTGCGCAGGGCGCCGTAATAATTGCCCAAGTGAAGGTTTCCTGTGGAGCGTATGCCGCTCAATACTATCTCTTTGTCCATTTTTGGATGTGCAATGTATGGGTTTTGTGATGCAAAAATAGCTATATTTTTTTTTATGAGAAAAAAAAGAGGCATCTATTTGTTAAATTCACGAAAAATGCCTACCTTTGCGCTGTCTTTTGACGAACAAACATAATCTCTAACAATTAAACATCTGAAAGAATGCACTTAAATTCTGAAGAAAAAGCACAGATCTTCGAGAAGTACGGTAAGGGCAAGACTGACACTGGCTCACCTGAAGCGCAGATTGCATTATTCTCGGTCCGTATCGCTCATTTGACTCAGCACCTGAAGTCAAATCACAAAGATCATAGTACAGAGCGCGCTCTTAAGATGCTGGTAGGCAAGCGTCGTCGTCTCCTCGACTACCTGGTGCGCAAAGACATCAACCGCTACCGCGCCATCATCGCTCAAAAAGAGCTTGGTATCCGCAAGTAAGCCGGCAGGCCCGCTTAAGGACTACAAAAAATTGACGCCTCCCATCCGGAAGGCGTTTTTTATGTTCGGCGCAATCATTTTTCGTTGTAACTATTCAGCTATATTTATATATCTAAGCGATTGATTATAAAAGTAGGGATGCACCCTGGTGCATCCGTCTCCCATAGATTTTGTTGGCTTTTGCATCGGACGCAACAGGGTAGCTAATCATTCGAAGAGGGGAGGCCGAATTCGCCATAGAGGGCGTCGAAGCGGGCGAGGGTGCGAGAGCCGAAGCGTGCCATCGAGGCGCGGACCTTTTCGTAAGGCTTGCGCTGCATGTCACCGCTTTTGGAATAGAATTTATCAGCATAGCAAATCAACCGCTCCAGCAGCGTCTCCGGCAAATAGTCCTTTGCGGGAAGGGGAAGGCGCTGGTCGATGATTTCCTGAGCGTCAAGGCCCGCCCCGGTGTGTCGCTCGGCAACCCTTGCGGCCCATTCCGGCGCGCCCTCCTTGCGCAAGAGCTCTGCGCCAAGGATGCCGTGGCGGATGTACGGTTCCTTGCCGAGGCAATTTATGCCCGGAGCGTCGGTGAGGAATATGCCGATGTCGTGGAGCATGGCCGCGGCTTTGATTTGCTCCGGATCCAGTTTGAGGCGCTTTGCCTTGGCTATTTCAAGAGCCAAGCCGGCCACTTGGGCGCTGTGCTTAATCAGCGTTTCCCTAAGGGCCGGCTCGGATGCGGGATAATACTTGTCTATTATCTGTTGATAATCTATCATTTCTGATCAGAGTATGGTGTTATCTGTTGATAATCATTTCTGATCAGAGGATAGTGTTCCAGCCGTGGATGTCTTCTTCCTCTCCGAGCTGGATG
Source organism: Clostridium sp. (assembly GCA_023666615.1). Lineage (GTDB taxonomy): Bacteria > Bacteroidota > Bacteroidia > Bacteroidales > Muribaculaceae > CAG-873. The sequence goes on from JAMPBQ010000001.1 coordinate 930,198, forward strand.
GCGCGCAGCTTGTTGTAGAGCGCCGTGGTGATGGGGCCGGGGTTGCCGTCTTTAGATATTACGTACTTCTCTCCGGTGTCGATATCGTCGATTTCCCCTACGGGAGAGGCTACAGCCGCAGTGCCGCATGCGGCGGCTTCCTGAATGTCCTTCAGCTCGTCCACTGTGATGTGGCGCTGCTGCACGTCAATGCCCATGTCGCGAGCCAGCTGCATAAGGCTCTTGTTTGTTATTGAAGGCAGAATTGAATCGCTGGCGGGGGTGATGTATACCCCATCCTTGATGGCGAAAAAATTGGCCGGGCCGCACTCGTCGAGGTATTTCTTCTCCTTGGGGTCAAGGAAGAGCACAGCGGAATAGCCCATTGAGTGGGCGCGCTCGCCGGCCTCAAGCGAAGCGGCATAATTTCCGCCAACCTTCCAACGGCCAGTGCCGCGTGGAGCCACGCGGTCATACTCGCGCATAATGCAGATGTTGGTGGGCTTGAACCCTGTCTTGAAATACGGGCCAACGGGTGTGACAAAGACAATGAACTCATACTCCTTGCCGGGCTTAACGCCAACTTGCGCGCTGGTGCCAAATTCGATGGGCCTGATGTAGAGGGAGGCTCCCGTTCCATACGGGGGGATGAAACGCTCGTTCAGCTTTACGGCCTTGATCACCATTTCACGGAAAATATCCTCAGGCACCTGGGCCATCATCAGGCCCTTGGCGGATTCGCGAAGGCGCTTTGCGTTCTCTTCCAGGCGGAAAATGCGTACTTTACCGTCTTTTCCCCTGAAGGCTTTCATGCCTTCGAAGATTTCTTGGCCATAGTGCAGACCGGTGGCGGCTATATGCACATTGATGTAGGGAGAGTCTGAAACCTCAATTTCGCCCCACTTGCCATCGGCATAATGGCAGCGCACATTATAGTCGGTGGGTAGATAACCGAAAGATAGGTTGCCCCAGTCAATTTCATTATCCATGATTATATGTGTTTTAAGTTCTTAATTCAGTATGATATGCGGCGCTTCAGATGATCAGCATGGCATCGCCGTAGGCGCCGAATTTGTAGCCCTCCTTCACCGCCACGCTGTAGGCGTGGGAAATGAGGTCGTATCCGCCGAAAGCGGAGACAATCATAAGCATCGTGGAATATGGGAGGTGGAAATTGCTGATCAGGGATGTGGCCACAGTGAAATCATAGGGCGGGAAGATGAACTTGTTGGTCCAGCCGTCGAAGGTCTTCATGTGTCCGCCCATGCTCACGGCGCTTTCAATGCCGCGCAGCGTTGAGGCCCCCACGGCGCACACCTGGCGGTCTTCGTCCTTTGCCGCGTTCACGGTGTCGACCAGCTCTTGCGAAACAATGACCTGCTCAGAGTCCATGCGGTGCTTAGTGAGGTCTTCCACGTCTATCTCGCGGAAATTGCCCAAGCCGCAGTGCATAGTGAGGAATGCCTGCTTTACTCCGCGTATTTCAAGGCGCTTCATCAGTTCACGCGTGAAATGCGCTCCGGCGGCCGGGGCCATAACCGCGCCTTCCTTGTCGGCGAAAATGCACTGGTATCTTTCCGCATCGGAGGCTTCCGGCTCACGCTTTATGTATTCCGGCAGGGGAGTCATGCCCAGGTCATAGAGGGCTGCCTTGAATTCATCGTGAGGCCCGTCGTAAAGGAATCTCAGGGTGCGTCCGCGCGATGTGGTGTTGTCAATCACCTCGGCTACCATTGACTCGTCAGGGCCGAAATACAGCTTGTTTCCGATGCGTATTTTGCGCGCTGGCTCCACCAGCACGTCCCAAAGCTTGTTGGCCTCATTGAGCTCGCGCAGCAAGAACACCTCGATGCGCGCGCCGGTCTTCTCTTTGTTTCCGTAGAGGCGGGCTGGGAAAACTTTGGTGTCGTTGAACACCATCACGTCTCCGTCCCCGAAGTACCCGAGCACGTTCTTGAAGATCATGTGCTCAATGTCGCCGGTTTTGCGATGTACGACCATCAGGCGGCACTCGTCGCGCTCCGCTGATGGATATTGGGCAATCAGTTCTTCGGGCAGGCGGAATTTAAATTGTGACAGCTTCATGCTTATATTCTGATTTTAATGCGATTTTTATTATGTGTGATCTATATTTTCAGTCTTTTGGAAATTCAAACCAGTCGGGATATTCAATTTCCGCTTTGGCGATGAGCTCCTCGGCCTGAGGGATGCTGAGGCAATCCTCGATGCCGGCATCGCCAACCCTTGTGCGGCGCAAGGCCGCAAGGTGTGCGCCTGAGCCCAGCGCTGCGCCTATGTCGCGCGCCAGCGCCCGAATGTAGGTGCCTTTGCTGCACACCACGCGCACTGTAATGCTTTTCGGCGAGAAGTCCAGAAGCTCAATCTCGTCTATGGCCAGCGTCTTTGGCTTCAGCTCCACATTCTTGCCTTTGCGGGCGGCGTGGTATGCCCTTTGGCCGTCGACCTTGCAGGCGCTGTATGATGGCGGCACTTGCTCTATTGTGCCAACGAATTTCTTCAATGTTTGCACCACCATTTCCCTGGTGATGTGGTCAGTGGGGTATGTGGCGTCAATTTCCGTCTCGAGGTCAAACGACGGGGTGGTGGCGCCCAAGGCCATTTTGGCCACATATTCCTTAACGCCGGACTGCAGCTCCTCGATGCGCTTTGTGGCGCGGCCGGTGCAAATAAGCATAACGCCGGTGGCCAAGGGATCAAGTGTGCCGGCGTGCCCGACCTTGATTTTCTTTATGCCGGTGCGGCGGGCAAGGGCGCCCCTCAGACGCTTCACGGCGTCGAAGGATGTCCAGCCCAAGGGCTTGTCGATGTATAATATTTCGCCTTCTATGAAGTTCACGTTTTAATCCTTGAGTTGTGAGGGGGTTAACTGAAGCAGATGCAGAAGATGGCCGCTATGGCGCAATACACGGCAAACCATACGAGCTTGCCCTTCTTCACTATGCTGAGCATCCACTTGCAGGCGAAGCATCCCGATATGAAGGCCGCGAGGAATCCCATCAGCATCGGGGCGAGCCCGATGGCGTCCATCTGCGCCGCTTCGGCCGTTGAGCCTGTCGCCATTTTGGCGATGTCGAGAAGCGCTTCGCCAAGGATTGGGATAATCACCATAAAGAACGAGAATTGGGCCACCTTCTCCCTGTCGTCGCCAATGATTACGCCTGTGGCGATTGTTGTGCCCGAGCGGCTAAGGCCGGGAAGCACGGCCACGGCTTGTGAAACGCCAATGATGAAGGCGTCAAGCCATGTGATGTCCCTCGGCGTGTAGCTCTTGGCCGTGAATGGATTGGTGCGGAAGAAATAGCAAAATGTCAGCAACGCGGCGGTGATCAGCAGACATATGCCCACCACCATCAAGTTGCCGCCGAAAAAACCCTCAATGTCTTTCTTGAACACTACGCCCACAATCCCCACAGGGATGCAGGAAAGGAGAATCTTCAGCACATAGCGGGTGTTGGCGTCATTCTTGAATGTGAAGAATGATTTGCACAGGGGAGCAAATTCCTTCCAGAGCACCACAATCGTGCTGAGCACTGTGGCCACGTGCAGCATGACGCTGAACTCCAAGCTGGCTCCCGCCTCCAAGTCAAGGCCGAGGATTTGCTTGAATATTTCAAGATGGCCCGAAGAGCTTATCGGCAGATATTCCGACAGGCCCTGCACCAGGCCGAGTATTATCGCTTGTATTGAATCCATTGAAGCAAGAATTGATTATTTGCCTTTTGGCTTTACGATGATCGCAATGGCCATCAGCACGAATCCGACGAAGCAAAGGGCGGGGCCCACTATGATGCGTCTGGCGCTGAATATGTCGGGGTTATATTCCTCAAGGCCGGAAGGCGAGCCGCTGGTGAGGGCGAAGCCTATGATGATCAGCAACAGGGATATGCCCATGATTATAAAATTCTTCTTTCCGAGCGGGAGCTCGTCGGCGGTGTCCTTCTGCGCCTGGGCTCCTTTGGGTTGGGAATATGCGGTGGTGTGAGAATCTTTTTTGTTTTGCTGCATATATGGAAGTTGAAACAGAAATTATGTAAGTATCTTAGCAAATATATTGTGAGCCAATGCTCTATGAGGCATAAAGAACGTCGTATGAGGCCCGCAGATATCGGGTGGTGGCACAATACGTGGCGGCGAGGCATATGGCCACGCCGATGATTATCAGTCCAAGGCTTACCAAGCAGAGGTCGCCGAGGCCGAGTGCGAAATCAAGGTCAATGTCGAGGCTGCGCACATAACAGGCCAATGCCCAAAGGAGCGACGAGGCTATAACGCCTGCGAACACTCCCCACCAAGCGCCCGCCACAAGGAAGGGCCTGCGGATGAATCCGGAAGTGGCGCCCACGAGCTGCATGGTGCGTATAACGAAGCGCCGCGCATATACTGCGATGCTCACTGTATTGTAAATCAGAACGATTGAAATCACCAACAGGACTATAGCGATGCACGAAAGCACGAGGGCGCCCTTTGACGATATGGCCGACATGGCCTTCACCATATCAGCCTGTGACACCACTTCTTCCACGCCGTCGATGAACATAAGGCGATTGCTCACCACGGTGATGCTGTCGGGATGCACGTACTGCGGGGCAAGCTTTACTTCAAATTCAGATGAATACGGATTTTCACCGATTATTTCCAGCACATCGGCGCTGTGCTCCATCTCCTGGGCAAGCACCTCGTCTGCCGCTGTGAATGTGACTTCCGCCGCGAAAGGCTGCGACTTAATGGCCGCTGCGGCGCGGGATTCGTCCTCTGGAGAGGCTTCAGGCGACATCTTGGCGATCACTGAAACATTGCTCATCAGCGAATGGTTGAGCTTGCGCGTGGTGATTGACGCCGCCGCCAAAACTCCGAGAATCAGCAACACAAGGGCGACACTGATCACCGATGTGACCTGCGATCCAAGAGTAGATATCTTCCCAGACTTTAATTTTGCCATATTGGGTGTTAAGCTCTGCGGCAATGCAATGACCGCAAATTTTTTGCAAAATTAATAACATTTAAGGCGCAATCCAAATATTGCGCCTTAAAATATCATAAATTAGCGGGCCAGAGGCATTAAATATCCGAATTTTGTCAGCCACGCAAGGCGATGGCGGGAGATATGAATGCGGCTACGTCGGTGTCTCCAAGCAGGTCGGCTACGCTAAGCCAAAGGAGCAACAGGCCAATCAGCACTATGACGCCGATAATGAGCCATTTGTTAGTCTTGTTATTTTTCTTATCTGAATCCATAGATTTGTGTATTAAGAGGTTTAAACATTTTGTCTGTTCGCCTGCATAATCTCGGAATAGAGGAAATGGGGCGGCTGAAACGTTAGCGCTTGCATAAGGCTTTTCACATGTTTAAACGCAAAGCACGGCAAAAAAGTTGAGCGTTTAAACATAATTTAGAATTCGAAATGGGAAATATACAAAAAATAGCGTTAACTTTGCAAACAATGAACGCATCGGTGATCATACGTTTCGCTGTGCTTGGGCTTCTGTGGCTCTTGCTTGTGGTGTGGATAGTGATGGCTTCGCGGCCGTTCACTCTCTACACCGCGTTTGTGATTGTGGCCTCGGCCATAATCATATTCGTGCCGATGTACAAGAAATACGTGAAAAATGGGAAAGACAGAAGATAAATATCCTTTGTTAAGCGCCATCGAATCTCCCGCCGACCTGCGCAAGCTCAGCCTTGAGCAGCTGCCGGCACTTTGTTCTGAAATCCGCGGCTTTCTCATAGAAGAGCTCAGCGAGCATCCCGGCCATTTCGCATCAAGCATGGGGGCCGTGGAGCTTACGGTGGCCCTGCATTATGTGTTTGACACGCCTTACGACCGCATTGTGTGGGATGTGGGCCATCAAGCTTATGGCCACAAGCTCCTCACCGGGCGCAGGGAGGCATTCTCCACCAACCGTACATTCGGAGGCTTGAGCGGATTTCCGAATCCAGACGAGAGCGAATACGATACCTTCACGGCAGGGCACGCCTCAAACTCCATTTCAGCCGCCCTTGGCATGGCCGTCGCCACCAAGCTGCAGAACGAAAAGCCGCTGCGCAACGTAATAGCCGTGATAGGCGATGCCTCAATCAGCGGAGGCCTGGCCTTTGAGGGCCTGAACAATGCCGCCAACACGCCCAACGACATGCTTGTCATATTGAATGACAACGACATGGCCATAGACGAGAATGTTGGCTCACTAAATTCTTACCTTGGCCACATAAATACGTCGCCGACCTACAACAACCTGCGCTTCCGCGTATTCAACGCCCTAAAAAAACTGAAGCTGGTGTCGGAATCGCACCGCGGCAAAATATTGAGGTTCAACAATAGCCTGAAATCGCTCATCACCGACCAGCAAAACATATTCGAGGGCCTCAACATTCGATATTTCGGGCCGTTTGACGGGCACGACATATCCAAAATCGTGAGGGTGCTCAACGACATCAAGGATATGGAGGGCCCCAAGCTCCTGCATTTGCGCACGGTGAAGGGCAAAGGATTCGAGCCCGCGGAAAAGAACCCCGCCGAATGGCACGCTCCCGGCAAATTTGACCCTGTGACGGGGAAGCGCACAGAGGAGAGCTCCGAATCCGCGCCGAAGAAATTCCAGGACGTATTTGGACAAGAACTTCTTGAAATAGCCCGCAAGGATGAAAAGGTGGTGGCCATCACCGCCGCCATGCTTTCCGGCACTTCAGTGTCGGTGATGCAGAAAGAACTGCCCAACCGAGTGTTTGACGTGGGCATATCCGAGGGGCATGCCGTCACCTTCGCGGGAGGCCTAGCGAAGGAGGGGCTTAAGCCTGTCGTGGCCATCTACTCCAGCTTTTTGCAAAGGGCCTACGACAATATCATACACGACGTGGCCATACGCTCGCTGCCGGTGACTTTCTGCATTGACCGCGCCGGCATAGTGGGCGAGGACGGCGTGACCCACCACGGGGCATTCGACTTGGCATACATGCGCACGGTGCCCAACATGATTGTGAGCGCGCCGGCCGACGCCGAGACGCTGCGCGCCCTGAT
>JAMPBQ010000001.1:937313-970547 GCA_023666615.1 Clostridium sp.
GGATGGCAGCGGGGCGGCAGGGCTGACCGGGGCCAGGACGGCGGGGCCGGTGATGTTTGACGTTTTCAACCTGTTGCCGCACAGTGGATGGTTTTGCGAGCCGTCGGAAGGGGAAGAGGCAATAATTTGCACGCATTCAGGGCATCTTGCCGGGAAATATTGCGCAGAGACTGAGATCAGGATGGTGGCAAAGGCGGGGCTAAACAGCGAGGCTTGCCCATATTGCCAGGAGCTGCCGGTGTCGATGGACGGAAGGAGGAGGGTGGAGAACGGATCGGAGCCGATGGAGATGAGGGCATATTTTACGCTGCCGCCGCTGATGAAATATTTTTACAAGCAGCATCACGCAGGCTACCTTGAACCGCCGGCCGGGCAGGGCGGGGAGGGGCAAATAAAGATCATCTATCCAGGGAACGGGGCGGTTGTGTCGATGCCTAAGGATGAGGAGAATGCGTTGGTATTCAAGGCAACGCACGCCAATGCCGGGGCGACGCTGTTTTGGCATATGGATGATGACTTTGCCGGGGCGACCGGTGATTTGCACCAAATACAGGTGAATCCCGGGCCGGGGCCGCATAGGCTAGCAGTGGTGGATGAATCCGGGGCGCAAGCTGTGGCGGAGTTTGTGGTAAGGTGAAAATTCGCACAGCATTTGGGGAGGTTTGCACATTTTTTTCAAGATAATGGTGCGTTTGGGATTTGGGGCTGTAAATTTGCAGCATGAAAATGACTCGTGATTTACGCTATGATTTGCACACAAGCTGTCCGAGGCGGGCGCTAGGCGCTTGCCTCGGGCATTTTTGGGGAAAAGGGACTCTGAAGAGGACATATCGGCATAACGAAATAACGAAATAACGAATTTTGGGGCGGATAAATTAGGACTTTGAAATTATGGAACAAAAGCGGGGAACTTGGCGTTATTTTTTTAGCTTAAAATTTAGGAAATGAGAATTAAAATTTTTAACTTTGCAACGATATTAGGATTGAAAGAGCAAAATAGTATCCAGCGGCCTGCGCGATTCAGGCCAATCTATGCCGGAAAACTGAATGGATAGAGGATTCCAACTATGTGCGATAGAGAGGTAAGATAATAAGGCTTATAAGATATATAAGGCATATAAGACATATAAGACATATAAGACATATAAGGCATATAAGACATATAAGGCATATAAGACATATAAGATTAATAAGATAGACAGGATTTGTAAATTATAATGAATAACGGATAGAGCTTAAGCGTGGCGCAGCCGGGAGGCGCGCCAAAAACACTAAATGATAATTATCAACGAAACAGCACCAATTGAGATTTACACAACGAAATAAGATTCAACTAAACTTTATACAACGGATTTTACATAAAGCTAACACATCAACACAGCCAAAATAAATTATGGACAATGACACAAGCATGCCTACCGGCGCTGCCCAGCAGCCGGGAGACAAGAAGCCGAAAAGGCCAAGAATCGGGCAAATGCGCCCGGTGAATAGGGAATCGGACCCGACAGTGACACGATTCGACAACAGCGGGGCCGAGCGCCCTGAGGGGGAATATGGGCAATACCAGCGCAGGCCCTACCAGCAGCGCCAAGGGGGATATGGCCAGCAGCGCCAGAGCAATTTCCCGCGCAGCCCTTACTATGCCCGCCAGCAGCAACAGATGTCGGAAGGGAGCCACGGCGAGCAGAATGGCACCGGCGAGGGCGGAGAGAACCAGCAACCGCGCTACCAGGGCTACCAGCAGCATCAGGGCGGCTATCAGCGCCAGGGAGGCTATAACAGCTACAACAACCGCCAGGGCGGCTACCAGCAGCGCCAGGGCGGATACAACAACAACCGCCAGGGCGGGTATGGCCAGCGCCAATACGGCGCGGGCGGCACGCAGCAGGACGAGAACGGCGGCTACCAGGGCGGTTATCAACGCGCCGAAGGCGGCTATCAGCGCACAGAGGGCGGATACAGCAACAATCGCCAGGGCGGGTACAACCGCCAAGGGCAGCAGCGCCAAGGCGGCTACAACAACAATCGCCAGGGCGGCTACAACAACCGCCAAGGGCAGCAGCGCCAGGGCGGCTACAACAACAATAGGAAGGGCGGATACAACCGCCAGGGCGGGGGCATGTTCCCCGGAAAGGGGAAGAGCTTCGTGCCCAGGCCCAAGCAGATAGAATATGAAATGCCGATACCGGATCCAAATGAAACGGTGCGCCTGAACAAATTCATGGCCAATGCCGGCATATGCTCACGCCGCGAGGCAGACGAATACATACAGCAAGGCTTGGTGAAGGTGAATGGACAGGTAGTGACCGAGCTCGGCACCAAGATCAAGCACAGCGACGTAGTTGAATACGATGAAAAGGTAGTGGCTCTGGAGAGAAAGTGCTACATACTCCTGAACAAGCCGAAGGACTGCGTGACGACAAGCGACGACCCGAACGGGCGCACCACCGTGATGGACCTGGTGAAGGGCGCATGCTCAGAGCGAATCTACCCGGTGGGCCGCCTTGACCGCAACACCACCGGCGTGCTCTTGCTGACGAACGACGGCGACTTGGCTTCGAAGCTGACGCATCCCAAATACACGAAGAAGAAGATTTACCACGTGTGGACCGACCACGACATCGCGGAAGAAGACATGCAGCGGATAGCCGACGGCATCGAGCTTGAGGACGGCGAAATCCACGCAGACGCCATCAGCTACGCCACTGAGACCGACCGCAACCAGGCGGGCATAGAGATCCACTCGGGCCGCAACCGCATCGTGCGCCGCATCTTCGAGGCGCTTGGCTACCACGTGACGAAGCTTGACCGCGTGTATTTCGCGGGGCTTACCAAGAAGAACCTGCCGCGCGGACGTTGGCGCTATCTCACGCAGGAAGAAGTGAACTATCTGAAGATGGGCAGCTTTGAGTGAGGCGCGCCCGAATGCGCAATATAACGATATAGAAACGGATGCACCAGGGTGCATCCCTACACATATATATAAATGAAGAGAATAAAGATAAAGGATATATTCACGATTGCGCCGGAAGGACAAGAAGTGGAGGTGAAGGGCTGGGTGCGCAGCCGCAGAGGCAACAAGTACGTGCAGTTTGTGGCGCTCAACGACGGCTCATGCATCAAGAATCTGCAGATAGTGTTTGACATGCAGAAATTCAAGGATGAAGACTTGAAGCTGATTACCACGGGGTCATCGCTGCGCGTGGCCGGCCTATTGGTGGAATCGCAGGGCAAGGGCCAGACCTGCGAGGTGCAGGCGTCGGAATTTGAGGTTTACGGCACGGCCGACCCCGAAGAATACCCCTTGCAGAAGAAAGGGCACTCGCTGGAATTTCTGCGCGAAAAGGCTCACCTGCGCCCGCGCACCAACACGTTCTCGGCAGTGCTGAGAGTGCGTTCGGCCTTGGCTTTCGCAGTGCATAAATTTTTCCAAGAGAAAGGCTTTTACTACCTGAACACGCCGTTGATTACGGCCAGCGACTGCGAAGGCGCAGGCGCAATGTTCCAGGTTACGACCCTCGACCTTGAGAACCTGCCGCGCACCGAGGAAGGGAAGGTAGACTACAGCCAGGACTTCTTCGGCAAGCCCACGGCATTGACCGTTTCGGGGCAGCTGGAAGGCGAGCTTGGCGCAACGGCACTTGGCGAAATCTACACTTTCGGGCCTACCTTCCGCGCAGAGAACAGCAACACTCCGCGGCACTTGTCGGAATTCTGGATGATTGAGCCCGAGATGGCGTTCTATGACATCACCGACAACATGGACCTGGCCGAGGAGTTCATAAAATACTGCATAGCCTATGCTCTTGAGCATTGCCGCGAGGACATAGAATTTTTGGCCGAGCACTATGACAAGGATTTGATCAAGACCCTTGAATTTGTGCTTCACAACGACTTTGTGCGGCTGACCTACACCGAGGGCGTGAAGATACTTGAAGAATCGGGCAAGAAATTTGAATTCCCCGTGCATTGGGGCACCGACCTACAGAGCGAGCATGAGCGCTATCTGGTGGAAGAGCACTTCAAGAAGCCGGTGATCCTGACTGACTATCCGAAGGAAATCAAGGCTTTCTACATGAAGCAGAACGAGGATGGCAAGACCGTGCGGGCGATGGACGTGCTCTTCCCGAAGATTGGGGAAATCATCGGGGGATCGGAGCGTGAGGCGGACTATGATAAGCTGATGGCGAGGATCACCGAGTGCCAGATACCGATGAAGGACATGTGGTGGTACCTTGACACGCGCAAATTCGGCACGGTGCCGCACAGCGGTTTTGGCTTAGGGTTTGAGCGTCTGGTGCTGTTTGTGACCGGCATGGCCAACATCCGCGACGTGATAGCGTTCCCCCGCTATCCGAAGAACGCTGAATTCTAAATCTGCGCTAGGAATTAACCACGGATTTCACGGATTACACGGATTTTTTTGATTTGATTTTGATTTCGCGGATTCTTGAATTGTTAGGATGAAGGAGTCGCTGAACATACACCAGCAGCAGCAGACGACGCAGCGTTTATCGCCGCGCCAGGTGCAATTTGCGAGGTTACTAGAAATGACCGCCCCCGAGGTCGAGGAAGAGGTGCGCAGGCAGCTCGACGACAACCCGGCCTTGGAGGCGGCCGATTCATTGGACGGCGACTACGAAGACGAGGCGGAAGAAGGGGCCGGCGAGAATGGCCTGGAAGGCATGGACTCGGATTATGGGCAGGCAGACGCCGGCTATGAAGGCGACAAGGACGACGACCCGGCGGACTATTACCGGCCTTCGGGCGCGGCGTCCTACGACTGGGGCTCGGTGTCAGAGACTGCAGACCTATACACTTACCTATCCTCACAGCTTGGCCAGATAGAATTGGACGAGGACATACGCAAGATAGCGCTCTATATCATAGGCAACATAGATGAGAACGGCTACATGACACGCGGGCTGCAGTCGATGGCTGACGATTTGGCCATTTCAGGAGAAATCGACGCCACGAAAGAGCAAATGCGCGAGGCCTTCGACGCGGTGCGCGGGTTAGACCCGGCCGGGGTTGGGGCCGTGGACCTTCGCGATTGCCTATTGCTGCAGCTAAGGCGGCGGCAGCCGTCAGACTTGACTTTGAGGATAGCGAAAGAGGTGGTGGGCGACTATTTCGACATGCTTTCGAAAAAGCATTATGACCGGATGCAGGCGCAGCTTGGGCTTGATGACCGGGAAGAGCTGCGGAAGGCCCTGGCGCTGATACGCAGCCTGAATCCCAAGCCCGGGTCGGCCATAGCCGTGAGCCCCACGGCGATGCGGACGTCGCACATCACCCCTGACGTGATAGTCGACGACCTTGGGGAGGGGCGTATGAGCGTATCGCTAGCGGGCAGGATACCGAAGCTGCAGCTGGAGCGGACATTCGCCCTGGACGGAGAGGGCGACAAGCCGCGCACGAAGGGCGAGCGCGAGGCACAAGCCTTCATCAAGCTCAAGCATGACGACGCGCAGGCCTTCATCGAGGCCATCAAGCAAAGGGGGGAGACCCTTCTGAATGTGGCGCAGGCGATAGTGAAAAGGCAGACGCCATTTTTCCAGAGCGGCGACATGGCGCAGTTGCGGCCAATGATACTGAAGGACATAGCTGCGGATACGGGATACGACATATCAGTGGTGTCACGCAGCACAGCGGGCAAATATTTGGCCACGGCCATGGGCGTCTACCCGATGAAAATGTTCTTTGGCGAAGCGCCTACGGAAGATGCCGATGCGTCGGCGCATGAATTGATGGACGCGATATCGCAAATCGTTGGGGCTGAGGACAAGCAACGGCCGCTTTCCGACCAAGCAATACTAGAAGAACTAGAAAAGAGAGGCTACAAGATGGCCAGGCGGACAATAACCAAGTACAGGGAAAAGCTGGGGCTGCCCGTGGCCAGGCTTCGCAAGGAAGATTGAAGAGCTACAAATACGATAATAGAAAGATATGCAAGAAGAAGAGCAAGATAAGAAGGGAATAGTGAATACGGCATCGCTGGTGCTAAGCGGAGTTTTTTCGCCGCTGCTTGTGCCAACGTACGCCTGCGCCATAGCGCTGTGGATCACCCGGCTGTCGATACTGCCTGAGCGGACGAGGTTTTTGCTGTCGCTGATAGTGTTCATGGTGACGGCTGTTGTGCCGATGGCTGTTATAATCCTGATGATGCGGATGGGGAAGGTATCGGATACGGCGATAAGCGACAGGAAGCAGCGCGGGATACCGTTCATAGTCACGGCCCTATGCTATCTAGGAGTATTCTTCTTCATGAATCAGATCCACGCTCCGCATTGGTTGGCGATGTTTTTCCTTGGCGCGTTTGCTTCTACGGCCGTGGCGATGGTGATCAACCTGTTTTGGAAGATCAGCGCGCACGGGATGGTGATGGGCGGACTTTGCGCGCTTGTGCTGTTCATAGCATACAAGGGCCTGGGGACAGTGTGGATGCTGCCGTGGATCACGGCCGCGGTGCTGTTGGCCGGTGCTGTTGGGTCGGCGCGGCTTTACCTTGGGAGGCATACTCCGGGGCAGGTCTACGCCGGGCTAGTGCTGGGGCTTGTGGTGGTATCTTTGGTGGTTTTGGCATGAGGGGATTTTTTTAGGGATTTAATGGAATTAAGGGATTTAAGAGATTAAAATTTGGATTTAATAGATTTTTTATGAAGGCGATTGTAAGTGTTATAATGGGGAGCACATCGGATTTGCCGGTGCTCAAGAAGGCGGCTGAATTTTTGGAGCAGATGGAAGTGCCATTTGAAATGAACGCGCTGAGCGCGCATCGCACGCCCGCGCAAGTGGAAGAGTTTGCGGCCAAAGCGGCCTCGCGCGGCATCAAGGTTATTATCGCTGCCGCGGGGATGGCGGCGGCGCTGCCAGGCGTCATCGCGGCGCAGACGACAGTGCCTGTGATAGGAGTGCCCATCAACTCCAGCCTTGACGGGATGGACGCGCTGCTTTCGATAGTGCAGATGCCTCCGGGCATCCCCGTCGCCACGATGGGCATCAATGGGGCAATGAACGCGGCTGTGATGGCCGTATCGATATTGGCCATATCCGACCCGGAGCTGGCGGCTCGATACGCAGACTACAAAAAAGGGCTTGCAGGCAAGATAGTTAAGGCCAATGAAGAATTGGCTAAGATTGAGGGTTACAAATATCTGGTGAAATAAGATATGCCATTCGGATACAAACGCAGGAAATCGACGCCGGTGAGAATCGGATGCGTCACGATTGGGGGTGACAACCCGATTGCGGCGCAGTCAATGACGAATACTCCGACACTGGACACCGAGGCATCGGCGGCGCAGATAGAGCGGATAGCCGCGGCGGGCGGCGATATAGTGCGTCTAACGGCGCAGAGCGTGAAGCATGCGCGAAACCTGGGCGCTATTTCCGCCCTTGTGAGGGAGCATGGATGCAATGTGCCGCTCGTTGCCGACATCCACTTTACCCCCGAGGCGGCGTTTGAGGCCGCGCTGCATGTGGAGAAAGTGCGTGTTAACCCCGGCAATTTCGTAGACCCGGCGCGTACATTCCGCAGCCTTGAATATACAGACGAAGAATACGCGGCAGAGATAAAGAAGATAGAGGACAAGCTGGTGCCGCTGATAGAGCTTTGCAAGAGCCGCGGCGTGGCCATGCGCATAGGCGTGAACCACGGGTCGCTCTCCGACCGCATTATGAGCCGGTACGGCAACACTCCGGCGGGCATGACCGAATCTGCGATGGAATTTCTGCGGATCTGCAGGGCGCATGGCTACGACGAGGCGGTGATATCGATAAAGGCGTCGAATGTGGTCGTAATGACCGAGACCGTGCGCACACTTGTGAAGGCTATGGACGCTGAAGGCATGAGCTATCCGCTGCACCTTGGCGTGACCGAGGCCGGGGACGGCGAGGACGGCAGAGTGAAGAGCGCAGTGGGCATAGGGTCGCTTCTGGCCGACGGCATCGGCGACACGATACGCGTATCGCTGAGCGAGGCGCCCGAGTCGGAGATACCCGTGGCCCGAAAACTCATAGATCACATAACCGCAATGGCAGATGCTCCGACATTTGACGGGGAAGAGACGCCTGGATACAACAGCATAGCGCCGGAGCGCAGAAAGACGGCGTTTGAACTTGGCTATCCCGTGATAGGGCTAGACATGCAGGCGGAAGAGCTGTCGGAGGGAGTGAAAATCATAGAGGCCAAGACGGCTAACGCCCCGGCCGAAATCAAGGCGCAATTCCACAAGATGATGCAGAAGGGCGATGATGCTCCGGTTATAGTTAAGCTGAGCTACGGGCCCGAAAAGAGCTACGACGACATAGTGATAGAGGCGTCGGCCGACCTTGGGGCTGTGCTTTTGGCCGGTATCGGCGACGGAATATGGATTGAGGCCCCTCACATAGAAAAAGAAAAAATAAACTCGCTGGCTTTGGGCATACTGCAGGCGGTGCGCCTGCGCATAAGCCGCACCGAATACATAGCGTGCCCCAGCTGCGGGCGCACTCTCTTTGACCTTCAGGCGGAGCTGGCCAAGGTGCGCGAGGCGACAAAGCACTTGGCGGGGCTGAAGATAGCCGTGATGGGCTGCATCGTGAACGGCCCCGGGGAAATGGCCGACGCCGACTATGGGTATGTAGGCGCGGGCGTAGGCAATGTCAGCCTCTACAAAGGCAAGGAGTGCAAGGTGAAGAACATACCGGCGGGCGAGGCGCTGCCGCTGCTGATAAAGCTGATAAAGGATTCGGGAGATTGGGCATAGTCTTTAGTTTTTAGTTTTTAGTCTTTAGTTGTTTAGGATGTCGGCGAAAAAAAATATTGACGGAGAGGTGGTCAGGCTGTCTATGGGGCTGCTTTTGGCGTACAGGCGAGTGCCGGGCGCCGCGGTGGAATATTGCGGCATAGCCGTCAAGGCGGGGAGCCGCGATGACGCTCCGGGGCAAGAAGGGATGGCGCACTTTGTGGAGCATACGATATTCAAGGGCACAGAGCGGCGGACGCTGTGGCACATCAACAATAGAATGGAGAGAGTGGGGGGAGAAATCAACGCCTTCACCACAAAAGAAGAGACTGTGGTGTACACGGCGGCTCCCGCCGGCAACCTTCTGCGCGCCATGGACCTGATAGGCGACCTGGCTCTTCACTCGCGATTTCCGCAGCATGAGATAGACAAAGAGCGAGAGGTGGTGGCCGACGAAATCAACACCTACCTTGACATGCCCGGCGACGCCATATTTGATGACTTTGAGGACCTGATATTCGCCGGCACAAGCCTTGGGCACAACATACTGGGGAACACCGAGGCGCTTTCTCGGTTCAACTCGCCAGAGTGCATGGCATACCTGAGGAAATGGTACACGGCGCCCAACATCACAGTGTTCTACAGCGGACCGGCGTCGGCGGAGAGGGTGGCTAAGGCCGTTGAGAAATCCTTTTCCGGCATCAGCCTTGAGAATCCCCGGCCGGAAGGAAGGGCAGACGAGAGCGAGGCGATCAAAGGCGCGGGGATATTTGACATAGAGAAGCAAATCGGGTCGCACCAGGCGCACATCGTGATGGGGGCGGTCGCCTCCGGGCGTTACAGCCCTGACCGTTACTCGCTGAGCCTTCTAACCAACATGCTTGGCGGCCCGGGCATGAACTCCATCCTGAACGTGCAGCTAAGGGAGAAGCGCGGGCTGGTGTACTCGGTAGAGGCCAACGCGTCATTTTTGAGCGACTGCGGGCTCTTCACGGTATATTTCGGATGCGACCCCGAGGACGCGGGCAAATGCCGCGAGCTCGTGGAGAGAAACATATCGGAGATGGCTGCCAAACCACTGTCTGCTATGGCGCTTGCGCAGGCCAAAAAGCAATTTCTGGGGCAGCTGGCCGTGGCATCAGACAACAGAGAAAACGCCGCCATATCAGACGGGCGCGCCGCGCTATGGCACGGGACAATGCCCGACCGGCGGCAGGTGGCGGAGCGCATCAACGCGGTGACGGTTGAAGAGCTGCGCGCCTTGGCCGAAAAGATATCGCTGCTGTCCACGTTGACCTTCAGATAAACGCCGGCATTCAAATAAAAGCCGGCATTTAGAAAAGAGCCGGCATTCAGATAAAAATAGACACAACCATAAAGACAAAGCCCGAGCATGGAAACAGAACGCAAATATATGGAACGCGCATTGAGGCTGGCGCGCCACGGAATGACATACGCGCATCCCAACCCGGTGGTGGGGGCCGTGATCGTAGGGCCCGACGGCAAGATACTTGGCGAAGGCTACCACCGCAAATGCGGAGAGGCGCATGCCGAGGTGAACGCGATCAACGCCGTTGCCGACAAGGAGGCGCTGAAAGACAGCACCATGTACGTTACGCTTGAGCCATGCTCGCACACCGGGAAGACCGGGCCATGCGCCGATTTGATAATAAAGATGGGGATACCGCGGGTAGTGGTTGGCGTAAAGGATCCCTTTCCGGCAGTGGCCGGCCGAGGCATAGAGCGCATGCGCCAGGCCGGTATAGAAGTAGTGGAAGGGTTTATGGAAAAAGAATGCGCGGAGATGAACGCAATGTTCATCACGGCGCACAGCTTAGGCCGGCCCTACATTCTGCTGAAATGGGCGCAAAGCTCCGACGGGTTCATAGACGGGCGTCACGCGCCCGGGGAGCCTCCGACGCTTCTGTCGAGCCCGTTTACGCAGGTGCTGGTGCATAGGCTGAGGTCGCATTTCGACGCAATACTTGTGGGGTCCGGCACGGTGCTGAGCGACGACCCCCACCTCTCCACCCGTTATTGGACAGGGCCGTCGCCGCGGCCCGTAGTGCTTGACCGGCGCGGCAGAGTGGGGGGAAACAGCTACATAATGAAGCGCAATCCGATAATTGTGAGGGAAGACCGGCCTTTGGAAGCCACCATGCGCGAGCTTTATGAAAAATACGGCATCACCAACGTGATGGTAGAGGGCGGGGCGCAGGTGCTGCAGTCGTTCATCGATGAAGATCTATGGGACTTGGCGCGGGTAGAGACCAGCCCGATAACGCTAGGCGACTACGGATCGGTTAAGGCTCCGGAAACACATTTCCAGATACCGGTGCTGACGCGAAACATCGATGGACACTATGTTAATTATTATTCACACAACGCGCTCAATGACGCTAAAAACATATAAAAAGCGGCAAAAAAACGTGATTTAGCTTAAAGTCTTTGTAGATTTGGATTCTAAATCATAATTTTGCAGTTTGAAAAATAATATCTCAAAAATGATTAAAAAACTAATCCCGCTACTCACCATAAGCGCAATGGCCGGCATCAGCGCCTGCAACAGCGATTCGCCGGATGAATACACCTACGAATCGTCCTCGTCGGTGCAGGTTACGGCATTTTCACTGAAGTCGGACAGCAAGGTGTTGGACAGCCTTCAGAATGTGTTTTTCTCCATAGACCTGGTGAAGGGCGAGATATTCAATGCAGACTCGCTGCCCTACGGCACAAACGTGAGCCGCCTAATCCCCGACATCACCACGCCGTCGACCGTATCGGCCGTGACCTTGACATACACCCGCGAGGGCAAGACTGACTCGATAGTGGACTATCTGAAGAATTCCACCGACTCCATCGACTTCTCGCGGGGCCCGGTATCGCTGAGCGTGACGTCGGAATCGGGCACGGTGAACCGCACATACAAGATATACGTGAACGTGCATACCGTTAAGCCTGACACATTGATGTGGAAATCAATGGAGATGGCCCAGCTGCCAACAGCCATTGCCTCGCCGACGGCGCAGAAGGCCGTGGAATTTGGGGGCAAATACTACTGCCTGACCACAGACGGGACATCATATGGCCTTGCGAGCACCGACGACCCCTCCGACCCCGACTGGGCCACGGAGAGCCTGACACTGCCCTTTGCCGCGGACGTGAATACGCTGACTGCGGCTGAGAGCAAGCTTTACATGCTGTCAACCGCCGGAGAGCTCTACGAGGGGGCCGGCTTTGGCTCATGGCAGGCCACAGGGCAGAGCTGGAAGGGCATAACCGGAATCTACGAAGACCAGCTCATCGGCGTCAAGCAGAGCGGAGACGCATGGAAGATAGCCGCATATCCAAGCATGAAGGAATGGGACGCGCCGGAAGGATTCCCCGTGAGCGGAGCATCGGAAATGCTGACTTACACAATGCCGATTGGCGACGCGCCGCAGACGGTGCTAGTTGGCGGACGCGCGTCGGACGGCACGCTATCGACGGCCGCGTGGTCGTTTGACGGCGAGAATTGGGCCAAGATCTCCAGGCCAGGCTATGGCCTTCCCGTAGGACTTGAGTATGTGAGCGTGGTGGAATATGACCTTTTCAAGGTGCCGTCCTCCACATGGAGCCCGGTGCAATATCCGGCCATCCTTCTCTTTGGCGGGCGCAACGACGAAGGAGCCATCAACCGCACAGTGTACATGACTACTGACTTGGGAATAACCTGGCGCGAGGCGCCCGAGCTTTTGGCCCTGCCAGAAGACCTGCCGTCGAGCTACGGCGCAAGCGCCTTCGTATACACCACCACGATGCATGCCTCGCGCGTCGCAAGCAAATGGACCAACCTGCGCACACGGCCGCTGCCGCCCCACTGCACGCCGGAATTGCCGACGGGACAGTCAAGGGTGTCGACGCTGATTGACGAATGGGAGTGCCCGGCCATCTACATGATAGGGGGCTACGACTACTACGGCAAGCCCATCAACCAGATGTGGAGAGGCGTGATTTTGAGATACACCTTCCGCCCCATCTGCTGACAAACCGCAATCATTATCACCGAATAGACCTTAGATGCAAGCCTTATTACGCAGACTGACCATGCTGGCCGCCATAGCTATAACAGCTGTGGCGCTGGGCTTTTCACAGTCGGCTCCCTACAAATTTGATTTGGGGGGCGGCCTTGGCATGAGCGGCTATCTGGGCGACGCCAACGGGTCAACGGTGTTCAAGCATCCGGGCTTTAGCGTAGAGGCCGGGATGCGGTATTTGCCCAACGTCAGGTGGGCATTCCGCGGGCTGCTGGGGCTATCGACGCTCAGCGGCAACACGGCTGACATGGACAACGCGCTGCCGGGCGGGGCTCAATACTCATTCACGAGCAAGCTCGTGACCTTTGGGGCCAGGGCTGAATTCAACTTCTTGCCTTACGGCATAGGCGAGACCTACAAGAAGCTAAGCCGGTGGTCGCCTTACCTCGTGCTGGGCGTAGGCGTGAGCCTGGCCAGCTGCGACGGCGAGACCTCCTTCGCGCCGACCATCCCGATGGGAGCCGGCATAAAATACAAGCTCAAGCCGAGGCTAAACCTCTCGCTGGAGTGGACTATGACGAAGGTGATAGGCGACAAGGCCGACGGGCCCAACCTGAGCGACCTTACCGGGATAAAGACCTCATTCATAAAAAATACAGACTGGTGCTCTCGCATCATGATAGGCCTTACCTATGAGTTTGGCGAGCGGTGCGAGACTTGCAATTATAAGGATTGAAGAAATGGCGGAAAAAGTCAATGACATAAGCGTAAAGCCGGTGCCGGAGCACGTGGCCATCATCATGGATGGGAACGGGCGCTGGGCCAAGGAGCGCGGACTGGAACGCTCGGCGGGGCACGTCGAGGGCGTCACGGCCGTACACCGCATAACGCAGGCGGCCTCCGACATGGGCGTAAAATACCTTACGCTCTACGCCTTCTCCACTGAGAATTGGAATAGACCTCAGGCGGAAGTCGACGCGCTGATGCACCTTATATCCATAGCTTTAGAGCAAGAGACGCCCAGCCTGATAGCCAACAACGCCAAGCTTGAGATAATAGGCGACGTAGACCGCATGCCCGCAGAGGCGCGGATGCGGCTGGACAAGAGCATGGCGGCTACCGCGCAATGCACGGGGCTGACGGTGGTGGTGGCGTTCAGCTACTCCTCGCGGTGGGAAATCACCAGGGCCTGCGCGCAGATAGCGCGCGAGGTGGCCGTAGGGGAATACAGCGCCGAGGACATCACCGCCGATACCGTGAGCCAGCACCTGGCTACGGCCAAATATCCTGACCCCGACCTGCTGATACGCACAGGCGGCGACATGCGCGTGAGCAACTTCCTGCTTTGGCAGATAGCATATTCAGAAATATTCGTTACCCCTACATACTGGCCTGAATTTTCGACAGAAGAGTTTGAGGCCGCGATAGACAATTACCGCGGACGCGAACGCCGATTCGGATTGACCAGCGAACAAATAAATCCCGCTCTATGAAAAAATTGATACAGAAAGCAATACACCGCTCCAACATATTGGGAAGACTGACCACAGCCAGCAAGGCGCTGGCCCGTAGGGCCGTGCCGGCATGGATGGCGATAGCGGCATTTGCTTTTGCCGCGTCTTCGGCGCCCATGAGGGCCCAGTCGCTTGAGAGCAGCGTGGAGGCGCACCTCAACGATACGATCTACAATCCGAAGATGATATTCAATTCGTATCCGAAGAAGTACGTCATAGCCGGAATCCGCGTGACCGGCGCGCCGAATTATGACGACTTTATCATCATCGGCTACTCCGGCCTGAAGGTGGGAGAGACCGTTGCGATTCCCGGCCCGGAAATCACCGACGCCACCAAGAGGCTCATGAGGCAGGGGCTTTTCTCGCAGGCTCAGATCAAGGTGGAAAAGACCTATGGCGACGAGGCTTGGCTGGAGCTGGCTCTGCGCACGCAGCCGCGCATCTCGGAGGTGAACTACATCGGCATGAAGAAGGGCGAGAAGAAGGATATTCAGGAGATGCTGCAGCTGCAGAAGGGCAACCAGATCACGCAGAACATCATGAACCGCGCCATCAAGCTGATAGAGACATACTATTCGAAGAAGGGATTTGGCAACGCCGATGTGAAGATTAATCTGCGCGACGACCTCTCGAATCCGAATGAGGTGTTTGTTGACATCATCGTGGACCGCCACGACAAGGTGAAGGTGCATAAGATTTATGTAGACGGCAACGAAGTGCTGCCCGACCGCCTGGTGAAGAGCGCGATGAAGAAGACGCGTGACCGCGGCTATTTCCGCAACCTGTGGAACATTTTCCGCGGGAGGAAATTCGTGGAGAGTGATTATGAGGACGACTTGAACCGCATCATAGAGAAATACAACGAGCTGGGCTACCGCGACGCAGTGATAGTGAAGGACAGCGTGGCGAACTACGACGAAAACAAGGTAGACGTGTACATTACCCTTGACGAGGGGCAGAAATATTACATCAGCGACATACAATGGGTGGGCAATACGGTGTACCCCAGCGAGGTGTTGTCGGAGGTGCTTGACATGCACCCGGGCGAGGTTTACAACCAAAAGCTGCTGAACAAGCGCCTGCAAGAGGACCAGGACGCCGTGTCGAACCTCTACCTTGACCAGGGCTACCTCTTCCTCAACCTTGTGCCGATAGAGAAGGAAATCAAGGGCGATTCAGTGGCGCTGGAGATGCGCATGTACGAGGGCCAGCCGGCGCACATCAACCAAATCAACATCAACGGCAACGACCGCCTGTACGAGAAGGTGATACGCCGCGAGCTGTTTGTAAGGCCGGGCGACCTGTTCTCCAAGACCCAGCTGCAGCGTTCGCTAATGGAAATCGCCAACACGGGCCACTTCAACCCCGAGAACCTCAACCCGGACATCAAGCCCAATCCCGAGACCGGCACGGTGGACATCGACTTCAACCTTGAGTCGAAGGCCAATGACCAGATTGAATTTTCGATGGGCTGGGGACAGACCGGCATCATAGGCAAGCTATCGCTGAAGTTCACCAACTTCTCGATAAAGAACCTTCTTTATCCGAGCACTTACCGCGGCATCATACCGCAGGGCGAGGGACAGACGTTCACCGTATCGGCGCAAACCAATGCGCGGTATTTCCAGGCGTATTCGATATCGTTCCTTGACCCGTGGTTTGGCGGGAAGAGGCCCAACTCGCTATCGGTGTCGGCCTTCTACAGCAGGCAGACGGGCATCAACCAGTCGTTCTACAGCAGCAACTATATGAATTACCTCTATAGCGGCATGAATTACGGGTATGGCTACGGATTGGGCAACTATGGATACAATTACGGTGACTACAACCAATATTCATATGAAAGCGCATATGACCCAAACAAGCTTCTGCAGATGCTTGGCGTGAACGTGGGCTTCGGCAAGCGCCTGAAATGGCCCGACGACTACTTTACATTTACGGCCGAGCTGGGATATACCTGGTACTACCTGAAGAACTGGGAATACCTCTACTACATGAACAATGGCGCGAGCAACTCATTGGTTTTGGGCTTGACCCTTTCACGCCAGTCGATCGACAGCCCGCTCTATACGAGGTCAGGCTCGATGTTCTCGCTCAACCTGCAGATGACGCCTCCGGCATCGCTGTTCGGAAAGAAGAATTGGGCTAAGCTGGCTCAGGAGAACACCGAGGAGGCGAAGAAAGAGATGTACAGGTGGATTGAGTATTGGAAGCTGCGCTTCAAGAGCCGCACCTACACTCCGCTGGCAAGCATGGAGAGCAAATGGACGCCCGTGCTCATGACACGCGCTGACTTCGGCCTTCTGGGCAGCTACAACAAGCACTTGAAATCGCCGTTTGAGACCTTCTACGTAGGCGGCGACGGCATGAGCGGCAGCTACACTACGGCCACCGAGACCATTGCCCTTCGCGGCTACGACAACGGCTCGCTGACGCCATGGGGCCGCGAGGGCTACGCCTACACCCGCTTTGGCCTTGAGCTGCACTTCCCGCTGATGCTGCAGGCCAGCACCACCATCTACGCCCTCGGATTCGTGGAAGGTGGCAACGCGTGGACTTCGGTAGGGCAGTTCAACCCCTTCCAGATGAAGAGGAGCGCCGGCGCCGGCGTGCGCATCTTCCTGCCGATGGTGGGCATGATGGGCATTGACTGGGCATATGGCTTCGACACCGACGCCTACGGCGAGAAGGGCGGCAGCCACTTCCACTTTATCCTGGGCCAGGAATTCTGATATCCAAAGGCTAGAAGCCTTTGGATAAAGGATGAAAAATAAAGTATAAAGGATAAAGGATAAAGGATGAAGTATTAAGGCTTTAGCGGAAAAATTGCATTAAGAATAAACTATTTGGGCGTTTGATTGTCTTAAATAATAGTTACACTCAAATACGGAAAATAATGAAGCGTATAGCACTGATAATTTGCGTGGCTGTGGCCGGCGCGATTGGGGCGATGGCACAGAAATTCGCCATGGTGGATATGGAGTATGTGCTCAAGAACATCCCCGCATACGAAATGGCAAATGAGCAGCTGGACCAGTTGTCACAGCGTTGGCAGAAAGAGGTTGACGCCATGGCTGCCGAGGCTCAGACCATGTACCAAAACTTTTTGTCGGACAAGGTGTTCTTGACCGACGAGCAGGCAAAGAAGCGCGAGCAGGAAATCGTGGCCAAGGAGAAGGAGGCGACAGAGCTGAGGTACAAATACTTTGGCCCGGACGGCGAGCTCTACCAAAAGCGCCAGACATTGCTTAAGCCCATTCAGGATGATATCTACAACGCCATCAAGAAGGTGGCTGAGGAGAGGGGCTATCAGGCCATTTTCGACCGCGCGTCTTCGAGCGACATCATTTATGCGTCGCCTCGCATCGACGTAAGCAACGAGGTGCTCGGAAAGATGGGATATGGGAATTAGTTTTTAGTTTTTAGGCTTTAGTTTTTAGGCTTTAGGCTTTTGAGCAAGCTCAAACACTCAACGAAACATTTTAGATTATAGGCAATTTGATATGCAAATTGGCAAAAAATCGCTTTAATGGCATAAAGATAGGCGAAAATGCAAATTTTATTCTTATCTTTGCGCTAATGGTGCCAAACCAGGCGCCTTGATAGGATAAACATAATAGGAAAGAAAATATAAATCAATCAAAAATCATGAATAAGAGAACAATTTTGGCGCTACTCATCGCGCTGCCCATGAGCATCTTCGCTCAGAAGTTCGGCGTAATCGACTTCAACTCCATCATTCAAGGCATGCCTGAGTTCACGGCAATGCAGACCCAAATCGCCGAGGCCTCAAAGAAGTATGAGGACGAGTATGGCAAGCTGAGGGAAGAGTTTGAGAAGAAGCTCACCGAATACCAGCAGCTTGAGCAGGACGCAAATACCCCCCAAGCCATCAAGGAGCGCCGCATGCAGGAAATGAACGACCTTGACCAGAAGGCTCAGCAGTTCATCAACAACGCGCAGCAGGATCTGCAGCGCATGCAGGTGCAGCAGCTCAACCCCATCCAGCAGAAGGTGCTGGAGGCAACCAAGGCCATTGGCCAGGAAGGCGGATATGTGTTCATCTTCCCCGCAGACTTGGCTGTCTATGAGGGCGCTATGGTGGAGGACGTCACTAATATCGTGGCAAAGCGCCTGGGCGTGACTCCGGTGACCAACGCAGCCGCAGCTCCTGCCGGAAATTGACAGGCCGCCAGCAGGCCAGCCATTTGGCAAAAGACATATGGGCCGCGCCTTTCGGGGCGCGGCTTTTTTTTGCATGCGCTAGGAGCGGTTCCTGCAGGGTTAGGCGGGCAACGTTAAAATTTTGGAAAAACAGAATAAAAGAGTGGGATGAAATTTGTGCGGTGCGGGATTATTTTGTAAATTTGCACTTTGATAAAAATAGCTATTTAAGATTTCCAGTATGTCAGATCTGAAAAAGATTACCACCGCTCTTGTGTCTGTCTACCATAAAGACGGACTTGACGTAATTCTCCGTATGCTCCACGACGGGGGCGTTCGCTTCCTGTCGACCGGCGGCACACGCAAATTCATAGAAAGCCTTGGCTATGAGTGCGACGCCGTAGAAGACCTCACCGGCTACCCTTCAATACTTGGGGGACGCGTGAAGACTCTGCATCCCAAAGTGTTTGGCGGCATTCTCAACCGCCGCGGACATGAGGGCGACCAGGCTGAGACCGCGCAATATGAGATACCGGCCATTGACCTCGTAATCGTAGACCTTTATCCCTTCGTAGACACTGTGGCTTCCGGCGCGTCGCAGGAAGACATCATCGAGAAAATCGACATAGGCGGCATATCGCTGATACGCGCGGCCGCAAAGAACTTCAACGACGTGGCCATCGTGGCGTCGAAAGGCCAATACGCGGCTCTTGCGGGCATGCTCGACAAGAATGGAGCGGCAACCAGCCTGGCCGAGCGCCGGTGGCTGGCCAAAGAGGCGTTCGCCGTGTCATCGGCCTACGATTCAGCCATATTCGGATACTTTGACTCTCTGACTGAGCAGCCTTCGGCAATGCGCGTTGCCATCGACGGATGCAAGGCGATGCGCTACGGCGAGAATCCCCACCAGCAGGGATATTTCTTCGGAGAATTCAACGCTATGTTTGACCAGCTGCACGGAAAGGAAATCTCTTACAATAACCTTCTTGACATCGACGCCGCGGTGAACCTGATGGCCGAATTCGCGGAGCCGACGTTCGCAATACTCAAGCAT
This sequence comes from Clostridium sp., assembly GCA_023666615.1. Classification (GTDB taxonomy): domain Bacteria; phylum Bacteroidota; class Bacteroidia; order Bacteroidales; family Muribaculaceae; genus CAG-873. Next base: position 956,791 of record JAMPBQ010000001.1, read on the forward strand.
AACAACGCATGCGGCGTGGCCACACGCGGCACATTGGCGCAGGCATGGGCCGATGCCTTGGCCGGCGACCCTGTGTCGGCATTCGGCGGCATCCTCATCGCCAACCGCGAGGTAGACGCCGTGACGGCGCAGGAGATGCACAAAATCTTCTTTGAGGTGTGCATCGCGCCCTCATACACAGAGGACGCCCTTGCAATCCTTACGCAGAAGAAGAACCGCATCATCCTCGTGCAGAAGGCCGGCATCGAGGGCAAGCGATCATTCCGCTCATGCCTTAACGGCGCGCTGATGCAAGAGCGCGACCTGAAGACCGAGACTCCCGAGGATTTGAGGGTGGTGACGAAGGAAGCGCCCACGGCCCAGCAGGTAGAGGACATGCTTTTCGCCAACAAGATTGTGAAGCAGTCGAAGAGCAACTCGATAGTGCTAGCCAAGAACGGGATGCTTTGCGCAAGCGGCGTGGGCCAGACCTCACGCGTGGACGCGCTGAAGCAGGCAATAGAGAAGGCCCACAGCTTCAATATCGACCTTGAAGGGGCCGTAATGGCGTCGGACGCCTTCTTCCCCTTCGCCGACTGCGTGGAGATAGCCGACAAGGCCGGCATCAAGGCCGTGATTCACCCAGGGGGCTCAATCCGTGACAACGAATCGATTGAATATTGCGACGCCCACGGCATGGCGATGGTGATGACCGGCTTCCGCCATTTCAAGCATTGATGGAGAAATTTTCGATTTGACATTTTGTCAAAATGACAAAATGACAAATTGACAAAATGACAAGATGACAAATTGACAAGATGTCAAAATTAATAGATTAGACAAACAGCAAAATACATTCAATAACCAAAATGCGATTCTTCTCTTTCACAAAGGAAATTGCCATTGACCTTGGCACCGCCAACACGGTGATTCTCCACAACGACAAGATCGTGGTGGACGAGCCTTCAATCGTGGCAATCGACAAAAAGACAGAAAAGCTCATTGCCGTGGGCAAAGAGGCCCAGCAGATGCAAGGCAAGGAGCATGAGCATATACGCACCGTTCGCCCCCTGCGCAAGGGCGTGATCGCCGATTTCCAGGCTGCCGAGCTGATGATACGCGGCTTGGTGAAGAAGGCCAGCGCCAGGAACAATTGGTTCGCCCCGTCGCTGCGCATGGTGATAGGCATCCCTTCAGGCTCGACCGAGGTTGAGACCCGCGCCGTGCGCGATTCGTCGGAGCACGCAGGCAGCCGAGACACATACATGATCTACGAGCCCATGGCCGCGGCCCTTGGCATTGGCCTTGACGTGACTGCCCCCGAGGGCAACATGATTGTGGACATCGGCGGCGGCACCACGGAAATCGCCGTAATCTCTCTTGGCGGCATCGTGAGCAACAAGAGCATCCAGATAGCGGGCGACGACCTCACCGACGATATCCAAAATCATATGCGCCGGGCGCACAACGTGAAGGTGGGCGAGCGCACCGCTGAGCTCATCAAGATCAATGTGGGCGCGGCCCTTACGGAAATCGACAATCCGCCGGAGGACTTCGTAGTGCATGGCCCCAACCAAATGACGGCTCTGCCAATGGAGGTGCCCGTGTCCTATCAGGAAATCAGCCACTGCATCGAGAAGTCAATTTCGAAGATTGAGGCCGCCGTGCTCAGCGCCCTTGAGCAGACGCCCCCCGAACTATACGCCGACATCGTGCGCAACGGCATCTGGCTGGCAGGCGGCGGCGCCATGCTGCGCGGCCTTGACAAGCGCCTGACCGACAAGATCGGCATAAAATTCCACATAGCCGAGGATCCCCTCCTGGCAGTGGCCCGCGGCACGGGCGTGGCCCTGAAGAATATCGACAAATTCCAATTCCTAATACGATAAAGAATTGAGGGAATTAATCTCATTTTTCGTCCGCAACAGCAAGTGGTTCTTCTTCCTGCTGTATGCAGCCTTGAGTTGCGCGCTCCTTTTCAGCCGCAACCCATACCAGCATCACGTGTACCTCACCACCGCCAATTCGGCGGTGGCGACGGTGTACGGCGCGGCGAATGAGGTGTATTCCTACTTCAACCTCCGCCAGGCCAACAATGACCTGAACGAGCGCAACGCCATGCTGCAGGCCGAGCTGATAAGCCTGCAGAAGGAGGTGTTGCGCATGAGGGAGGATACCCTGGTGAAGGACACAACCCTGATGCCCGCCGGGGCGCGGCAATTCGATTTTGTTGTGGCCCACGTGGTCAGCAACTCTGTGGCCATGCCGTACAACTACATAACGCTCAACAAGGGCGAGCTCGACGGAGTAAGGCCGGAGATGGGCGTGGTGGACCAGAATGGCGTGGTGGGCATAGTGAATGTGGTTGGTCCGCACTATTCCAGGGTCATATCCCTCCTTAATCCCAACCTGAAGCTTTCGTGCAAGATTAAGGGCAATTCCAACTTCGGTTCGCTTTCATGGACCGGCTCTGACCCGCGCTTCGCCACTCTTGAAGAGCTGCCAAAGCACACGGTGTTCCATCCCGGCGACACGGTGGTGACCAGCGGCTATTCGGCGGTGTTCCCCGAGGGATTGCCTGTGGGGGTGGTGGAGGAAGGCTCTGACGGCAAGAATGACAATTTCTTTACGCTGAAGGTGAAGCTTTTCACGGATTTCGCCACGCTTAGCAATGCGCAGGTTGTGATAAACAACGACATTGACGAGCTCAATAAGCTGAAGGAGGCGGACTACAAGCCGGCAAGGTAGAAATCATTTGAGGATTCAGAGCCATCAGAGAACTCAGAGAACTCCGATGCCTCTGAGAGCTCTGAGAAAAAACAAGAAATCAACTTAAAAAAGATGTCAAAGATAGCGTTTAATTTTTTCATCAAGGTGGTGCTCCTGGTGCTGGCGCAGGCTGTGATATTCAACAACCTCGTGCTATTCGGCGTGGCTGTGCCCCTGGTGTTTATTTACGCTATCATCTCCATGCCCATCACCTGGCCCACAAACCTTTCGGTCACCATAGGCTTTTTGCTCGGACTGATAGTGGATGTGTTCAGCAACACATACGGGGTGAACGCTTTGGCATGCACCACGTTGGCCTTCGCGCGCAAGCCGATATTCCACCTTTACGTGCAGCGCGACGACGACCTGGCCGGCCTAAAGCCCAGCCAAAGGTCGATGGGGTCGGGCGCCTTCCTGAAATACATGGTGACCATGACGCTGGCCTACTGCGCATTGGCCATAACGGTGGACGCCTTCGCGGTGTTCAATTTTTGGAAAATACTATTGCAAATCTTATCCAGCGCAGCCTTTACGTCAATTTTAATCTATGCTCTTGACTCTATATTCACACGCCAACAATGAGAAAAGACTATAATCTGGAAAAACGCAAATACGTAATCTGCGGGTTTATCATACTCATAGCCCTTATCTACGGCATACGCTTGTTCAATCTGCAGATTGCCGACGCAAAATACAAGAGGTCGGCGGATTCCAACGCGTTTCTTCGCAAGACCATCTATCCCTCCCGCGGCTTGATCTACGACCGCAAGGGCGAGCTAGTGGTGTTCAACCAGCCGGCCTACGATGTGATGCTCATACCGCGCGATGTGCAGGAATTTGACACCGTGAGCTTCTGCAACGCCCTGAACATGACCAAGGAAGAGCTGATGAAGAGGATGGCCGACATGAAGGACCCGCGCCTCAACCCCGGCTATTCATCCTATACGCCGCAAAGGCTAGTAAGCCACCTGTCGGCCCAGGATTACGGCCGCCTGCAGGAGAAGCTTTACCGCTTTCCGGGATTCTTCATACAGAAAAGGATATTGAGGCAGTACGCCGGCACCTCCGGAGCGAACGTGCTTGGCAATATCCGCGAGGCCTCGCAGGCCGACATCCAGGCCGACGATTACTATGCGCCGGGCGACTACACCGGTGACCTTGGCATTGAGAAGAGCTATGAAAAAGAGCTTCGCGGCATCAAGGGAGTGGAGATTCTGATACGCGACGCCCACGGGCGCATCCAGGGACGATACGAGGACGGCGCGCACGACGTGCCGCCGATAGCGGGGCGCGACCTAACGCTTAGCATCGACATAAAGCTGCAGGAATACGCCGAAAGCCTTATGGTGGGCAAGCGCGGCGCCGTGGTGGCCATCGAGCCCGAGACCGGCGAAGTGCTCTGCCTCGTGTCCTCGCCCAACTATGACCCCAACCTCCTCGTGGGCCGCAAGCGCGGAGAGAATTACCGCAAGCTCGTTAACGCCCCCGACTGGCCTCTATTCGACCGCGCCATTATGGCCGGCTATCCGCCCGGCTCCACCTTTAAGCCCACGCAGGGCCTGATATTCCTTGAGGAAGGGATAATCACGCCCAGCACTATGTTCCCCTGCTCGCACGGCTATATCAACGGCGGCCTGCGAGTGGGTTGCCACGGTCATGGCTCCCCCTTGGCTCTGCTGCCGGCCCTGCAGACGTCATGCAACGCCTATTTTTGCTGGGGCTTCAAATCCATGATCGACAGGCGCGGAAAGTACGGGTCGCCCGACAAGGCGTTTGAGGTGTGGAAAAACCACCTTGTTTCGATGGGCTACGGCTACAAGCTGGGCATCGACCTGCCTGGCGAGCGGCGCGGATTCATACCCAATTCGGCATACTACGACAAGAACTATGGCGCCACCCACTGGAGCGCCAACACTATCATATCCGTCGCCATCGGGCAGGGCGAGGTGTTGGCCACGCCCCTGCAGATCGCCAACCTTTGCGCCACCATCGCAAACCGCGGGTATTTCTATACCCCGCATGTGGTGAAGGGAGTGCAGGACACTGTGATCAGCGACGAATACCGGCAAAAGCGCATTCCCACCATTAATCCGGATTTCTATACCGACATAGCCACGGGCATGCGCATGGCCGTGACCGGCGGCACGTGCCGCAAGGCCGCGATCCCCGGCATAGACGTGGCGGGCAAGACCGGCACCGCGCAGAACCCGCATGGCAAGGACCACTCGGCGTTCATGGGATTCGCGCCATTCGACAAGCCAAAGATCGCCGTGTGCGCGTACGTGGAGAACGCGGGCTTCGGCGCCACCTTCGGCGTGCCTATCGGCGGCCTGGTGATGGAGAAATACCTTACCGATTCCATCCACCCCAGCCGCAAATACCTAGAGGACTTCCTGCTCTCGACCAGCGTATATTACGAACCGCCCAAAAGCAAGAAATAAACCGCGAAGATGAGCCAATTGCGCAACGGCCAGACATCGATATTCAGCCAAATCGACTGGTACACAATCATTCTTTATTTAATCATGGTGCTTTGCGGCGCCGTGAGCATCTATGCGGCCTGCTATGACTATGACGAGGCGAACCTATTCTCATTCGACGAGTTTTCCGGCAAGCAAATGCGGTGGATAGCCCTGTCGCTTGTGATCGGCCTTACACTGCTGCTGGTGGAGACGCGGGTGTACGAGACTTACGCCTACGTGATATACGGGGCCATGATGGCGCTATTGTTCATTACGCCATTCCTGGCCCCTGACATCAAGGGCTCGCGCTCTTGGCTCGTGCTCGGCCCGATGAGCCTTCAGCCGGCGGAACTGGCCAAATTCGCCACGGCCTTGGCCATGGCGAGGCTTTTCAGCGGATACAACTTCCGACTGAACGCAAAGGCGTCCAACTATGCCAAGGCCCTTCTCTTGATATTTATGCCTATCGTGCTGATACTCCTGCAGAATGAGACGGGGTCGGCCCTGGTGTACATGTCGCTCTTCTTTGTGCTTTACCGCGAGGGCATGTCGGGCCTGGTGCTCTTTGCAGCCCTTTTCTCTGTGGTGATATTCGTTGTGGCCATAAAGTTCACCGAATCGCAGATTCTCGGCCTTGAAGCCGGTCAATTCTGGATACTTGTGCTCGTGATGGTGATAACGGCCGCCATGAGCGTAATCTACGGCAAGCGCAACATTGAGGTAGCGCGCAATGTGCTCCTGTGGTATCTCCTGTGCGGCCTGTCGATGTGGGGGCTGGCCACATTCACCGACATCATTCTTCCCGGCCGCGCGGCGATGCTCTTCGCCATAGGCGTGGCATGCGTTTACCTCGCATTTGAAAGCGTACGCATGCGCATGCGCAAGCTCCTCATCCCCATAGCCACGGCGGTGCTGTCGGTGGGCTTTCTGTTCACCGTCGAGGCCGCCTTCGACAAGCTCATGCCCCACCAGCAGCTGCGCATCAAGGTGGTGCTCGGCATTGAGGAGGACCTGCGCGGCGCGGGTTATAACGTCAACCAGTCGAAGATTGCCATCGGTTCGGGCGGTATTATGGGCAAGGGGTTCCTGGAGGGCACGCAGACCAAGCTGAAATACGTGCCTGAGCAGCATACCGACTTCATCTTCTGCACCATAGGCGAAGAGGAAGGCTTTTGGGGCTCTGTGGGCGTGGAGATTCTGTTCCTGGCCATGATATTGAGGATAATACAGATTGCCGAGAGGCAGCACAGCACATTCGGGCGTGTCTACGCCTATTGCGTGGCCTCTTACCTTATCTTCCACTTCTGCATCAACATAGGCATGGTGATAGGCCTCTGTCCCGTCATAGGCATCCCTCTGCCGTTCTTCAGCTATGGAGGCTCCTCGCTTTGGGGCTTCACCATTCTTCTATTCATCCTTCTGCGCATCGACGCCTCCAGGAAAAGCCGGCTTTTCTGATTGGCTCGCAAAAAAATAGCCGAAAAAGCTTGGTGGATCGGGGAAAAATCGTTACCTTTGCATGCAATTTTTCCGTAACGGGCACAGAGAAAGAGGCGCGTGACGTCCGCCCGGCGGGTTAACCAATTTAAATTTACGCATTTAAATGTACGTTATCGTAGAAATCCAGGGACAGCAGTTCAAGGCTGAGAAAGACCGCTACCTGTATGTCCAGCACATCGACGGCGCAGAAGAGGGCCAGACCATTGAGTTCGACCGCGTGCTTCTCGCAGACAATGATGGCGAAGTGAAGATTGGCATGCCTGTAGTAGAGGGCGCCAAGGTGGTATGCGAGGTGGAAATGCCCCTCGTGAAAGGTGACAAAGTGATCGTTTTCAAGAAGAAGCGTCGCAAGGGCTATCGCCGCAAGAACGGCCATCGCCAGCAGTTCACCAAGGTTGTGATCAAGGACATTGTAGCTTAACCCTTTAAAACCGTAAAGAAATGGCACATAAAAAAGGTGTAGGTAGCTCTAAGAACGGTCGTGAATCAGAAAGCAAACGACTCGGCATTAAGCTCTTCGGCGGACAATTCGCCAAGGCTGGCAACATCATCAAGCGCCAGCGCGGCACTCAGCATCACCCCGGCCTCAACGTAGGCATCGGCCGTGACCACACTCTCTACGCTCTCGTTGACGGTACAGTAGTCTTCACCGTAGGCAAAGAGGGCCGCAAATTCGTGAACGTAACCCCCATCGCTGAGGCATAAACCTCAAACTTTTACGAAATATCCGCGCGCAAAGGCCTTGGCCTTTGCGCGCGGATTTGTTTTTGGCCTTTGCGCACCGGCTAGTATCGCCCCCCGGCAATAAAGGCCAAAAATCGAGGTGCAAGCTTATGCAGGAGCGCGTAGGTGATATATCCCAGCGCCACGAGGGTGGCAAATGTTAGCGCGTATGCTGCGATCGGGCCGATTAGGGCGGAATGTCCGAAAATCGAGGCATAGAATTTCCTTGCGATCGTGCAATAGCACTGGTGCGTGGCATAGATCATGAATGTGGCTGGCATCAATTTTCGCATAATGTGGCATTTGCCGATGAGGGAGCCAAGCAGATAGGTGAGCCAAAGGCCTGACAGCACCTTTATCGCAAAGCATGCGCTATGAAAAACAGCGTTGCCGGCCACAGCGTCAATGCAGGCGCATCCCCAAAACGCAACCGACGCTATTGCCGCTAAGCCTTTCGAGCCGGGCTTGAGCCTGTCGATATTCCATTTTTGGAGAGAAAGCGCGGCGCCTAGGGCGAACCATTGCGCGCCGAAAAGGTCAATGCCGACGCAAATGTAAGTCAGAAACAGGGCTGCCAGCAACAGCCGGCTTTTTGAGACAGCGTATATCAGCGGGGAAATTGCGCAAAATGCCATAAGGTTTCTAATGAACCAAAATGCAAAGGCGTAAGGGTAATTTCCTGCCTCTTGGATGCAGATGAATCCTTTGAGGAGGTTGGCGGTATCTATTTTGCCGTTGTCAAGGAATATGCCCAGGCCCGGCATGTGGAAGCATGCATGCTTGACGTAAAGCAGTAGGCAGCAAAACGCGCACCAAAACAGATAGGGAATCAGCAGGCTGTGGAGTCTGCGCCTGAGCTTGGAGAGATAGATCGATGCTGAAAATGTCTTTATCCCCCTGAAAAACAGGAATCCTGAAATTATGAAAAAGGACGGCACGCAAATTTGGCATACGTTTGAGGAAATAAAGTTGCATATCTCCACTCCCGGGCTATATGGCCGTGAATAATCATCAGCGATATTGCAGTGGATCAGCACTACTCCCAGGATAAGGAGCAATTTCATTTCGCCGATATTCCGCAATTTCCGCATGCTTTATGCTTTTGGGGTGGGGGTCAGCTCATGCGGTGCTTGTAGTCTTCGTAGGTGAAGCGGCGGAGGTATTCAGCCGTGCCGTCGGAATGAATTAGGGCTATGTCGGGGTGTTGGATGCCATTGAACATGGTTGTTTTCACCGTGGTGTAGTGGTTCATGTCCTCCAGAGTGAGGCGTTGCCCCGGCTTTAGCGGTTCGGCGAAATGCCACGGGCCGCAGAAATCGCCGCTCAGGCATGAATTGCCGCCAAGCCGGTAGGGGATGCCCGCGTCCGAAGCCTCGGTGATGATGGGCTGGTAAGGCATCTCCAGGGTGTCGGGCATGTGGCAGGCGAATGAGGCGTCAATGATAGCCGTGCGTATGCCGTCATTTTCCATAACGTCTACCACGGTTGTCTGCAGATCGCCGGTGCGCCAGGTGAACGCGCTGCCTGGCTCAAGTATCACCTCAATCCATGGATAGCGCGAGCGGAAATCCTGAAGCAGACGCACCAGGTGGTCGGTGTCGTACCCTTCGCGCGTCATAAGGTGGCCGCCGCCCATGTTGACCCACTTCACTTGCGGCAGAAGATGCCCGAATTGCGATTCAAACGCCGCAAGCACCTTCTCCAGGTCGTAGCTAGTGCTCTCGCACAGGGCGTGGAAATGCAGGCCTTCAAGGCCGGCAGGCAGCCTGTCGCCTATGTCTTCCGCAGATACGCCGAAGCGCGAGCCGGGCAGGGCGGGATTGTAAATGTCTGTCTCAATCACCGAGCACTTTGGGTTGACGCGCACCCCGCACGAAACGCCCTTCACGCGCGCCTTTTCGGCGAAGCGGGAGTATTGGCTGAGTGAATTGAAGGTGATGTGCGAGCTTCCGCCAAGGTATTCGTCGATGGTCGCGTCGGTGTATGCCGGGCAATAGGAGTGGGCCTTGTCGGCCAAAAATTCCAGGCCAAGGCGCATCTCGTTGAGCGAACTTGCCGTAAATCCGATGCCGTACTCCTTGAAAATGTGGAATGTGCGCCAAAGCGCATTGGCCTTGAATGCCATTATGATTTTAGCCTCGGACCGGGCGTTGACGTCGGAAATAAGGTCGAGATTCTTGCGGAGCTTATCTTCGTAAATTACGTATACAGGAGTAGGAAGCATGATTTTGAAAAAAAGGATAAGGTATTAAGTATTAAGTATTAAGTATTAAGTATTAAGTATTAAGTATTAAGTATTAAGTATAAAGTATTAAGTATAAAGTATAAAGTATAAGTGTTAAGTTATGATTATGAATTATGCATTATGAATTGAGCATTATGCATTGATCATTATGAATTGTCACAGCTTTCCATGATCATTATATGAGTAGTAGCCTGCGTCAGTGGCTATTATGTGGTCATACACCCTCACGTCGATGATCTTGGCGCCTTCAGCGATGCGTCGCGTAAGGCTGTCATCCTCGCCGCTGGGGCGAAGCTGTCCTGAGGGGTGGTTGTGGAAAAGCAGCATGCCCGAGGCCAGGCATTGAATGGCTTTGCGCAAGATAATCTTTATGTCAACCACCGTGGCCGTGGTGCCGCCCTGCGATATCCGCTCGCGGCGTATTTCGTGGCCGGCGCGATTGATGAAAAGCACCCAAAATTCCTCATGCTTTAGGCCGATGAAATGTGGCTTCATCATCTTGTAGGCCGATTCTGAGCTCGTCACCACCGGCGTGTTCAAGGCCTGGGCGTCGGCCACTGAGCGCGCGCCCAATTCGAGGGCCGCTAGAAGGGTGACGGCCTTTGCCGGCCCAATGCCGGGATATTTGGCGGAAAGCTCCTGCGGGGTGTATTTCGTGACCAGCGATAGGTGGTTGGCGTTGTCGCGCAGTATTTCGTCAGAGAGCTCAATTACGGACTTTCCCTTAATGCCCGTGGCGAAGAGCAGGGCCATGAGCTCGGCGTTGGAAAGCTCCTTGATTCTGCCGTCCAGCACCTTCTCCCTGGGCCGCTCGCTGGCGTCGAGGTCCTTTATCAATTTATTCATTTCATCTCTTTCTATTTGAGATTAAAACAATCAGTGCTCCATTTCGCCACATTGGTTTCTATGTATTCTGCAATGTGATTGCCATCATGAACGTTTCTAATGATATGGTCATGAAATCGTTTTTGCCAGCCAAAATCTATGTCATTGCGCCTAGCGTGCATTGTGACAGATTGTTTGAAGCCACCTATCACAACACCTAATGCGGGTCGAATTGTAGGGATGCACCCTGGTGCATCCGTTGGCTGGCAAATGGAAATAATCGCATGTATATGATTGGGCATAACAATAAATAAAGGCACCTCAATATAGGGATAGTGACTAGGCAAAGTTTTCAGAGCTTCATTTGCGAATATGCCTATTGGAGATAAATGCATAATATTATTTCTTATTTCTCCGAAGTAGTGTGTTTTATCACGGGTGCAAATTGTCACAAAATAGTCACCGCCAGAATAATTGTGAAATGGAGCCCTAATATTTTTTCTAGTTGGAAGATTTGTCTCTACGTCGGATGCGGCAGAGTGTGTCCCAGCAGTTTGCGGGTTTGGTTCTGTGGCGGATGCACCAGGGTGCATCCCTACAGTTTTGATATTGTCAACCATTAGCATGATGATTTTAGCTTGTCTATTTCCCTTTGCGGATTGCGATTTCTTCGGCTTGGTCGCGGCCGCGGCCGAGAATTATTTTCAGGAAAAACGCCTTTATGAAACCGCAGCCGTAGCCCCAAAGCTGTATCAGCGACGACGGCACGGCCAGGGCCGCAATCTTCAGGCTGCGAGTCGTGGCGAGCGCGGCTGTGAACACAGCCAAAATGTAGGCCGCCAGCGGCAGGATAAACCACCATTTCACGAAAATGGCCAGCAAGATGAGCGCTATGCTGCCCAGCGTGAAAAGAGCCGGCAGCGTATGCACGGCCTTGAGCGAGCCCGGGTAGAGCAGCTTCAGGGTGATGCGCGACATGCCAAAAACGTACACCTGCCGCAGGAATTTCCTGAAGTCGATGCGTCGCTTGTGCCAAACAGGCGCCTCGCGGATCAGTCCGATTGAGAAGCCCGCCAGGCGTATGCGGGTGCTCATGTCGATGTCCTCGGAGAACATCTCGCGGAATCCGCCCACCTTTTCATGCACTTTGCGCGAAAAGCCCATGTTGAATGTGCGGGGCGTGAACTTCTCCAGGCTTACCTTGCCTCCGCGTATGCCGCCCGTGGTGAGGAAGGATGTCATGGAGTAGTTTATGGCCTTCTGCACATCAGAGAATGACTCATGGGCGGCGTCGGGCCCTCCGAAGCAATCCAGCCCGCGCTCATCCAGCGCCTTCGAAATCGTGGCGAAATATTCGGGAGGAATCACGCAGTCGGAGTCAAAGAATATGAAATATTCGCCTTCGGCTCTCTCCATGCCGTAATTGCGTGCTATCGAGCGGCCCTCATTTTCCTTGTAGTAATACTTCACGTCCAGGCGGTCGGCATATTTGGCCGCCTCTTCGCCGCAGGGTTGAGTTGAGCCGTCCTCCACAAGGATCGCTTCAAAATTCCGGCATGTCTGCGCCGCCAGGCTCTCGAGCAGGTCATGGACTTCTCCGACGCGGTTGTAGACAGGGACTATTATGGAAAATCGTTTTGACATAGGCGGAAATTTGTGCGGGCTATGATTTGGAGGCGTATGCTTCCAAGGCGGCGCGCAGCACCTCCAGGGCCTTGCGCAGGTCCTCCTTGTTGAGCACGTAGGCCACGCGCACCTCGTTGCGCCCAAGCTCGGGGTTGGAGTAGAATCCGGCGCCCGGCGCCATCATCACCGTGGCCCCTTCGTATTGGAAATCCCGCAGGCACCACTCGCAGAAGGCCTCGGCGTCGTCCACCGGTAGGCGCGCCACGGTGTAGAACGCGCCCATTGGGATGGGGGAATATACGCCGGGGATGAGGTTGAGGCCGTCGATCAGGCATTTGCGCCGCTCGAGGTATTCCTCGTACACCTCCCTGCGGTATTCCTCAGGGGCGTCGATGCTGGCCTCGGCCACGATTTGGCCTATGAGGGGAGGGGAGAGGCGCGCTTGGCAGAATTTCAGCACGGTCTGCCTCACAAGGGCGTTCTTGGTGCAGAGGGCGCCGATGCGGATGCCGCATTCGCTGTAGCGCTTCGACACGGAATCTATCAGTATCACATTCTGCCCTATCCCCTCCAGGTGGCATGCGCTGATGTAGGGCGACCCCGTATAGATAAATTCGCGGTACACCTCGTCGCTGAACAGGTAGAGGTCATGCTTGAGCACGAGCTGGCGTATGGCCTCCATCTCGCGGCGTGTGTAGAGGTAGCCCGTCGGATTGTTGGGGTTGCATATGAGAATGGCGCGGGTGCGCTCGTTGATCAATTCTTCAAACTTCTCCACCGGAGGCAGTGCGAAGCCGTCGTCGATCGTCGATACCACGGGGCGGATCACCGCGCCGGCGCTGATTGCGAAGGCCATATAGTTGGCATAGGCGGGCTCGGGCACGATTATCTCGTCGCCGGGGTTGAGGCAGCTCAGGAAGGCGAACAGCACGGCCTCGCTGCCGCCGTTGGTTACGATAATCTCTTCGGGCGAGAGGTCGATGCCATAAGTGGCGTAGTATTGCGAAAGCTTTTTCCGCAGGCTGAGGAATCCCTGGCTGGGGCTGTACTCCAGCACTTTGCGGTCGATATGCTTCAGGGCGTCGAGCGCGCACTGCGGGGTGGGGAGGTCGGGCTGGCCTATGTTCAGTCGGTACACCTTTATCCCTCTTTCCTCCGCCTCGTAAGCCAGCGGCGCGAGCTTGCGTATGGGGGATTGCGGCATCTGCGCGCCGCGGATTGATATTTCGGGCATGTGTTGAAACGTATTAAAATATTTGTCGATAGAAATATAACAAATATCCATGGCAAAGTTACGGATTATAAATTTAAGATTAAGGGATAAAATCCATTTTTAGGCAAAACTATGCAAAAATGCAGGATGTCATTTAAACCTACAATGTGAAACGTGGTCATAATTACAGTAAGCAACTTTTTCGTTTTCCAATTTATAATCAAAATCGATTAAGATTATATGATATTTCGCCGCAAGGCTCGCGAGAGCTCCCTGCGGCGATTTTTTTTCGGAAATTTTTCACAAAAAATTTGGTGGAACGGAAAATATGCCTTAACTTTGCAGTCGAAATCCAACAAAGGATGGTTCGCTAGCTCAACTGAATAGAGCATCTGACTACGGATCAGAAGGTTAC
>JAMPBQ010000001.1:970647-1077405 GCA_023666615.1 Clostridium sp.
CGACAATGCCGGCGGCAACGCCGAGATGAGCGGACTTGGCGAGGCAGTGCGCAAGCGCACCGACGCCCTCGATTCACTTGGCAACACCACTGCCGCCACCGGCAAAGGCTTTGCCATCGGCTCCGCCGCGCTCACGGGTTTGGCTCTTTTGGCATCCTACATAGAAGAAATCCGCATAGGCCTTGAGCGCATAGGGCAAACGACGATTGACCTTGGCACGGCGCTTTCGCCCCATTTGGTAAACATCCACGAGGCAACGTTTACAGACTTTATGACCTATTTTGACGTGACCTTGATGAACCCGAAGGTGCTTTCAGGCATGTTCATCGGCGCCATGATGGCATTCCTGTTCTGCGGGCTCACAATGAACGCCGTGGGCCGCGCGGCAGGCCACATGGTGGACGAGGTGCGCAGGCAATTCCGCGAAATCAAGGGCATTCTGACCGGCCAGGCAGAACCCGACTACGCACGCTGCGTGCAGATATCCACGAAGGGCGCGCAGAAGGAGATGGTGTTCCCTTCGCTGCTGGCGATTATCGTTCCTATCCTTACGGGCCTTATATTTGGCGTGCCGGGCGTGATAGGACTTCTATGCGGCGGCCTATCGGCAGGTTTTGTATTGGCAATCTTTATGGCCAATGCGGGCGGAGCATGGGACAACGCAAAGAAGTATGTGGAAGAGGGGAATTTCGGCGGCAAGGGCAGCGAGGTGCATAAGGCAACCGTTGTCGGCGACACCGTGGGCGACCCCTTCAAGGATACATCCGGCCCGAGCTTGAATATTTTGATCAAGCTGATGTCGATGGTATCGATTGTGATGGCCGGCTTGACGGTAAGCTGGGATCTTTTCAGCTGGCTGGCCAAGTGAGCTTTGGCTTTTTGAATTTTAATATAGCGCGCCTTCCGATTTTTTGGAGGGCGCGTTTTTTTGGGGATTTAATCGGGGATTGCATGGAATTTCGATGATATGGCGGGATATCGTGCTATCGGGATATCGTGCTATCGAGATATCGTACTATCGAGATATCGTGCTATCGATATATCGTGCTATCGTGCTATCGGGATTACGAGATAAAGAACTGTCGATATATCGTGCTATCGTGCTATCGGGATGGCGTTCTATGGGTTGTGGAGGAGAGGTGGATTTTTTTGGATTTTATCAGAAAAGGGGTTATATTTGCAGGCGTGAACTTTTCACAAGGGTGGGGATGAGTTTAATTGGGCTCGGCTTGTCTTTGCTTTTCTTTTTTGAGCCTTGCTGTTTTTTTATTATGAAATATCAATTTTATGCTGACAAGACAGGCGGAAGGAAGGCTTGCTTGGTGTTTAAGCAAAGAATTGCGTTGCTGGAACATTTGGGGATAGCTCCGATAAAGATTGGCGACATTTGCCATAGGCTCAATTATCCGCAGTATGTGACAGACATCATCATTTCGGCCGATGAGAAGGACCTTTGCGATAATTACAATGAATCATGGCACAAGATGCGGCAGATTGCGGAGAAATTTTCAGAGGCGAGGCTTAGGGGCAGAGATTGCTACCATACGGCCAAAGACCTGTGCATTGACGCCATGTTTACAGACTTGATTTACCGGACGATGAAGGAGGAATATCCGACATTCGACTTCAGGAAAAACGGACAGGACAAGGAGTTTGAGCTCTTGACGAACGTAAGCCTTGAGCCAGACTTCGCTTTGGGGGGAGGCGCCATGCTGGAGATGAAGATAACGAAGACGGCTACGGACGATGTGAACAGGTCCAATTGGTCGGGGAGGACCTTCACGCTCAGGGAGAATGACTTGCAGTCGCAATTGTGGGATTACAAGCAGTACAGGCCTTTATATTTCTTGAGGATAAACTATGAAGACAAGGTGTTTGCGATCATCAATTACAATGACTTCAGGGCTTCTTACCAAAGGGATGGGTCATACTTCGCCTACATACAGCCGAAAAAGATAGCCGGCAACCTAAAGGAATTTGTAAAGGCGATACACGATGAGCTAATAAGAATCACTAAGGCAAAGAATTGAAGGAATAACAGAGGCAAGCCTTCCTTGTGCATTAATCGGCCCGCTATAGAACACAAATTGTTTTCGTCATTTATAAAATGGCGCGGCCAACAGGATACTTGGAGATGTCGTTTGCAAAAAAAGCTAGGCTTTATTTAAATATTTTGTGATTTGTTTTGATATTATCGCAAAATAGCATAATTTTGCGATAGTTTTTAATAGGCATATTCAAACATCAAAACCAACTTTCAAAAAACAATTGCCAATGAGAAAAATTTTACTTCTAATCGCGGCTATCCTCACAGGAGGGTGCATGATGGCCCAAGGTGAGGTTCAGCTTATGGGATGCGCCTATGGCTCGAAGATCCAAGGACGCAAATCGGGCATCTATAAAATCTCTACAACCCAGCCCGAAATGACCATACTCAGCGACAAGCCACAGGCCACAGGCGGAGGCACATACGCCAAGGGCCACTACTATTGCCAATGGTACATGTCGATGTTGGGCATGGAGGTGTGGAGCAACTTCGACTACAACACCGAGACTTGGGAATTTGAGGGAGGCGTCGGCGGCCGCGACACATGGGCCTACGATTTGGCCTACGACCTTACCACCGACCGAATCTACGGATGCTTCCACGACCCCGATGAAAACTATGAAGGAGCCCGTCTAGTATTCGGCTGGATCACTCCCGAAAACTACATTAAGGACTATTCCGTTGTTGAAAATATCTGTGACGTATTCGTGAATATGGCCGGCATGGACTTTGACAGCAAAGGTCAGCTATGGGCTATCTCCAGAGAGGGCCTCTTGATGAAAATAAACAAGGAGACAGGCGACATTGAGACCATATCGAACACAGGGCTTAGCGGATATTACAACACATCCGCCGCCATAGACAAGGCCACGGACACAATGTACTATTTCCTTCAGCTTAAGGGAGGAGAGTCCGAAGGCGTGACTGAGGATACCACCACGCTCTACAAGATAGACCTCGCCACTTACTCGGTTGAGAAAATCTATGACCTGCCCGGTGTCGAAGCAATTCAGGGCCTGGCCATCTTCGAACCCGAGGCATCCGACACCGCTCCCGACAAGGCGCTCAATGTGGACCACAGCTTTGTGGGTGGCAGCCTTGAGGGCAAAATTTCATTCACGGTGCCCACAAACACCTATGGCGGCGGCGAGCTTAGCGGCACTGTTGGCTACGAGGTCCTTTACAGGCCATATGCAGAGGCCGAAGCGGAGTATGTTCTTTTGGCTTCAGGCCAAGGCGAGTGCGGCCAAAAGGTGGAGGCTGCAGTGAACTTGCCCGGCAATGGACAGTTCACTTTCGCGGTGATTCTTAGCAACGGCAAGGGAGAAAAGAGTCCCAAGGCCTTGACCGACACCTATGTGGGTTATGACATGCCGCTGTCGCCGAGCTCAGTCGCCGCTGAGCTTGACGGGCAGAACGTCCGCATAACTTGGGAGGCCCCTCAAAAAAGCGTCAACAATGGATATGTCGACTATGACAATCTTAAATATGACATCGTTAGATTCCCCGATGAAACCGTTGTGGCGTCAGGCGTAAGCGGACTTGAGGCATTCGACCCCGTATCGGACATAGAGGGCCGCGTCAGATTCACCTACAAAGTGTATGCCGACAACCATGGAGTGAAATCAGCGGCGCAAGAATCCAATACAGTGGGTGTAGGCTCATATAAGGCCCCGTACGCCTGCAACTTCGAAGATAAGGCCGAATTTGACGAGTTCACCATCTTGACAAAGCTCGCGAATCCCACCCACGTATATCACTGGGAATATCATACAGGGTTAAAAGCGGCAAAATTAAGCAATTCCACAGCCGCAAACGACGATTGGCTGATAACGCCCGCAATCTATTTGGAGAAAGGAGCGGCCTATGATGTGACAATAGAAATCGGCAATGACGACGATAGATATCCGGCCCTTTACAGAGTATGCGCCGGCACAAGCCCCACACGTGAAGGGATTGAGATCCATAAGTTGGTTGAGGACGGCAGCGTTAAGTCGAAGAATCCGAAATTCGAGACAGTAAAGACATCGTTCACTGCCCAAAGCGATGGAGCTCACCATATTGGCATACATGGCACTACCGCCGCCAGAGAATATACTGCCACGTACGTCTACAGCATCAAGGTGGAGGCTCAGGACAAGGCCGGAGCGGCATCGATTGACGCAGACGCCCAGGATGGCCCCGTTGAGTATTACTCAATAGACGGCCGCAAGCTTAACGAGAGCGAAGCTTGCGGACTGGTAATCGTTCGCCGAGGCGGAAAGGTTACCAAGGAAGTGATACGCTAAATTACGCCGCATACGCATAAACAAGGCGCGCCAAGATCCTGGCGCGCCTTGTCTGCATTATATCATTATTTTTTCTGGGGCGCGGCACAATGCGCGGGGCGGCCGAGCGTTATTTTAAAATAAATTTGAATTTAGCGAGAAATGAGGAAAACGCTATTTTTGACGGCATTACTGATTATATTAAACAATTGCAATATGGAATCTAAAGATAGGCATGTGGCCACTTCGGCTGAGATTTATTTGGCCGGGGGCTGCTTTTGGGGCATAGAGAAGCTGATGAGCCTCGTGCCCGGAGTGATAGACGCAGAGGCGGGATACGCCAACTCAGTAGTGGCCAATCCAACGTACAAGGAAGTATGCATGGGGGAGACCCACGCGGCCGAGACCGTGAAGGTGACCTACGACGCGGATGTGATAAGCCTGACGGAATTACTGGAGATCTATTGGCAGGCAATAGACCCGTACTCCCTGAACAAGCAAGGGGGCGACCGCGGCACGCAGTACCGCACCGGCATCTACGTGACTGACCGGCAGGCGGGTGAGGCCGTAGTTGACTTTCTGCGCAAAAAGCAGGCCGAGGCTGACAGGCAAATCAAGGTGGAGGCCAAAAAGCTCATAAACTTCTATCCGGCAGAAGAATATCATCAAGATTACCTTGACAAGACGCCGGGCGGATACTGCCATGTGGACTTGAGCCTATTCAAGAAGGCCAAAGAATATGTGCCCCTATCGGTAAGGAAAGCGATGGGCGGGGAGGCCAAGAGCGAAGAGGACGCAGAGCTAAGGCGCAGGCTGACGCCCATGGAGTACGCCGTGACGCAGCATGCCGCCACGGAGCCGCCTTTCCGCAACAAATACTGGGACAACTTTGAGCCGGGAATATACGTGGACATCGTATCGGGCGAGCCACTGTTCTCATCTGCCGACAAATTTGAATCGGGATGCGGCTGGCCGTCGTTCACCAGGCCCATCAGCCGCGACCTGCTTAAAGAAAACGCCGACTACAGCCACGGCATGACACGCACCGAGGTGCGGGCGTCGGAGAGCGATTCGCACCTGGGGCACGTGTTTCCCGACGGCCCGAAGGAAGAAGGCGGGCTGCGCTATTGCATCAACTCGGCGGCGCTGAGATTTATACCCCGCTCGCGCATGGCCGAGGAAGGCTATGGCGAATTGATACCCCTTACTGAGTAGGGCGGGGGAGTGAACTTTGCGCCTGCCATAGCTGTTTTAGAGACAAAGAAAACATTTAAACCTTTACAGCTATGACATACAGCGAAGCAATCACAACCACGCCAGCGGTGCTGGTAGAGTTTTATGCGTCGTGGTGCCCCCACTGCCAACGCATGATGCCAATCGTAGAACAGATAAAAGAGCTGCTGGCCGGCAAAGTAGACGTCTACCAATTTGACATAGACGAAAACCGCGAGCTGGCCGAGAGCGAGAGGGTGGAGTCGATACCTACCTTCATCGTCTACCAAAATGGCAAAGAGATGTGGCGCCAGAGCGGAGAGATGCAGGGAGAAGTGCTGTTGGCCAAGATAGGACAATACGCAGGCTAAAAGAAATGAAGCCATGTCATCTCTGTTCTCAGATTACCTCACGGCGCTTGGCGTAAGGCACACCGAGACCTACTCAGACAAAAGATTCGCGGAGATGCCATTCAGCACGATGTATGGCCTCTCCGCCCTTTTGCGAGAGTACGGAGTGGGCTCGACCGGCGTGAAGATACCGGAAGAAGGAAAGGCGGAGGCCCTAACGCGATTGCCGAAGCCGTTTTTGGCCGACACCCCGCGTGGATTCGCCATCGTGACCCATGTCGGCGGAGGCAACGCCGTTTACCAGACGCAGCATAGATTCTTCACCGCTTCGGTGGAGGAATTGGCGGCGGCGTGGAACGGCATAGCGCTTATAGCCTCCTCAACCAAGGAGTCCGCCGAGCCGGACTATGGGAAGCACTGTTTCGGGGAGATAGCCAACTCCGCGAAGCAGTGGGTTTTAGCTGTCTTGGCCGCAGCTATGCTTGGCTTTGGCATGTACGCCTCTGGGCTCTACGCGCATCCGGCGGCCTGGGCGCTGCTTGTATTTGACTGCATGGGCATAGTGTTTTCGTGGATGCTTGTGCTGAAGTCGCTGGGATTCCGCACGCATGCCATGGATGCCGTGTGCTCGGTGCTGCAGGAGGGCGGCTGCGACGTTATAGCAAGGTCAGAGGCGTCGTCCTTCATGGGCATTTTCAAATGGAGCGAAGTTGGGATGGCTTATTTTTCAGTAAGCCTGCTTGTGATGCTGTGCTTTCCGTCGACCTTGCCGGCCCTGGCTTTGATCAATATCCTGTGCCTGCCATACACGGCATGGAGCATTTGGTACCAGAAATTCAAGGCAAAGGCCTGGTGTACGCTTTGCGTGAGCGTGCAATGCACGCTATGGCTTCTCTTTTTCGCTTATCTGCTTGGGGGATATACGAAGGCGATATCCTTCGACGCCGAATTCACGGTAGAATTCATAGTCTTAGGTTGCTGCTACGCATTGGTGATGCTCGGGCTGAACAAATTTGACGAAATAGTGCTGAAACACGTTAAAAACGACGAAGAAGATGGAAGCGATACCGCAAAATAATATACAGCCTGCGGCTCCGGCCATTCCTGACATAGAGGGGATAGCGCGGATGACGCCGCTGGAGATGAACGCAGTGAGATTCAGCAAGCGGCACACCGTGCTTACGCCGAAGACGCTTGCCTCCATTGGCAAGAAGAGCGGCAAATAGAAAGCATGACAATTGCTTGAAGACACAACAAGAAGGCCGCGCCGATTTCTCGGCGCGGCCTTTGGCTGATAATGCTTTTAATCAAAGGGAGGCATCAGCAAACGCCTTCGCCCATCATGGCGTGGGCCACCTTCATGAATCCGGCGATGTTGGCTCCCTTCATGTAGTTGATATAGCCGTCGGGCTCGACGCCGTACTGCAGGCACTGGCCATGGATGTCTTTCATGATGTCATGCAGGCGCTGGTCCACCTCCTCGGCGCTCCACTGGAGGTGCATTGCGTTCTGGCTCATTTCAAGGCCTGAAGTGGCCACGCCGCCGGCGTTGACAGCCTTGCCCGGGGCATACGTGGTGCGGCTCTCGATGAAGGCGTCGATAGCTTCGGGGGTGCAGCCCATGTTGCTGACTTCAGCCACCATTTCCACCTTATTGGCGATGAGCTGCTTGGCGTCGTCGCCGTTTAGCTCGTTCTGTGTGGCGCAGGGGAGGGCGATGTCCACCTTCTGCTCCCAAGGCTTTTTGCCGGCATAGAAAGTGGAGTTAGGGAATTTTTCGGCGTAGGGGGCTACAACGTCGTTGCCGCTGGCGCGGAGGTCAAGCATGTAGTCGATCTTCTCCATGTCGAGGCCTTCGGGATCGTAGACGTATCCGTCGGGGCCGGAGATGGTGACGACCTTAGCGCCAAGCTCAGTGGCCTTAAGGGCAGCGCCCCAGGCGACATTTCCGAAGCCGGAGATCGCGATGGTCTTTCCGGCGATATTGTCGTTTTTCTGCGCGAGCATGCTTTGCACGAAATATAGGGCGCCGAAGCCGGTGGCCTCCGAGCGTATTCGGCTTCCGCCGAACTCCAGGCCCTTTCCGGTGAAAGTGCCGTCGTGCTGGTTAACGAGGCGCTTGTACATGCCGTACATGTAGCCGACCTCGCGTCCGCCAACGCCGATGTCGCCGGCGGGCACGTCGCGGTCCGGACCGAGGTTCTTCCACAGTCCGAGGATGAACGCCTGGCAGAAGCGCATGATTTCGCGGTCGCTCTTTCCGCGGGGAGAGAAGTCGCTGCCGCCCTTCGCTCCGCCCATCGGGAGGGTGGTGAGGGCATTTTTGAAGGTCTGCTCAAATCCGAGGAATTTCAGGATTGAGAGGTTGACGGAAGCGTGGAAGCGTATTCCGCCCTTGTAGGGGCCAATGGCGTTGTTGAACTGCACGCGGTATCCGATATTGTTTTGGACTTCGCCCTTGTCGTCGATCCACGTAACGCGGAAGGTCACGATTCGGTCGGGCTCGACCATGCGCTCGACGATCTTGTTGCGCTCAAATTCCGGATGCTGGTTGTAGATGTCTTGGACTGACATGAGCACCTCACGCACAGCCTGGAGGTACTCTTTCTCCCCGGGGTGCTTCGCCTCGAGGCTAGTCATAATGCTATTGATGTCCATAGTTTAAGGTTAATTAAGAATCCTTAATTTGATATTGATTATGATTTAACAATGGCAAAGATAATACATTTTTTGAAATGAAGGGAATTTTTTGCGGCAAAAGTGCGGGATGGCCGAAAAATGATTTTTTTTTGAAAAAAGTGTTGAAAAAAGTTGGTAGATTCAAAAAACATCCTTAACTTTGCACCGCAATTGAGAGACAACGCGATTGCAGAGAAAGACTCCCTAGCTCAGTTGGTAGAGCAACTGACTCTTAATCAGTGGGTCGAGGGTTCGAGCCCCTCGGGGGTCACAAAAGCGTTGGCTTGATTGCAAGAGACTCCCTAGCTCAGTTGGTAGAGCAACTGACTCTTAATCAGTGGGTCGAGGGTTCGAGCCCCTCGGGGGTCACAGAAGGACGCGTTTAAAATCCATGGATTTTAAACGCGTCCTCTTTGTGTTAAGGTGTTTTATAGGTCTTAAAATTTGAATGCCGATTTGTTGCTTCCCAAAGTCAAAAATTTTTAAAGTTTGGGAAATAGAGGATAATGAAATTGTTGGAAAACAATTAAATAACCTATTGGCAAGGATGTTTTGGGCGATGGGTTATTTTGTGATTTTCAGCCAGCGGCCGTAGGTTAGCATTCGCCAAATCCATTCTAGGGGGCCGAAGCGGAATGCTTTCAGCCAGGCGGCGCTGAACGCTATTTGGAAGGCAAAGACGCCGGCCGCGATAAGTTCGGTTTGCCACAGGCCAATTGATGCGCCCAGGCCCAGGCCGATGCCGTAGAAAAGGAACATGCCTATTAGGGATTGGCTGATGTAGTTGGTGAGCGCCATGCGGCCCGGGGCTGCAAACCAGCGCCAAGCGATCCAATCTTTATGCCTGATGCAGAAGAGGCCCAGAAGCGCGGCGTAGGCGAAGCCGAGGGGATATACGCTGAAGGTATAGAGGACGGTGTGCATGGCGGCGCCCATTGGGTGATGGTTGACGCCGCTGAGGGCGTAGAGCGCTGACAAAGGCAGGCCAAGGACGCATCCCCAAAGGGCGACTTTATTGAGCAATGGCTTGTACGCCTTCAAATCAGCGTAGATTTTTCTGCGGCCCACCACAAATCCAATCAAGAATAGTCCCATCACTTTGAAGTATCTATTGCCGTCGACGAATTCATACATGCGCTCCCATGCGCCTTGAATCAAGAATTGGTGGACTTGCAGGTAACTGTCGGCGTCGCGCAGCCATGTGCCGAAATTCTCCTCGGTTATGCCGCATATGCCGGCGTAATGCCACCATTGGCCATAGGGGTATTTGGCAAAGAAAATGCCGGCCAATTCGGCAATCCCATCTACCAGCACGGGCAGCAACAGCAATGCCCCGGCGGTGATAAGTATTTTCTTGTCAGACATATTGCGGAATAGGGGCAACAGCATGCCAAGCACGGCATAGAGAAGCAGAATGTCGCCGCTCCATATCAGCATCAAATGCGCGCAGCCTATCAAAGCCAGGATTATCATTCTGCGATAGAATATGCGGAATCCGTTGGCTCCGCGCTCGGCGGCATGGGTGATGATGATTGAAAAGCCTATGCCGAAGAGGAGCGAGAAGAGAGTATAGAATTTTCCGTCGATGAACAGATACTGCAGGAATTTTACCACTCGGTCCGCCGCAGCCGTGGGCATGGCCTCTGTTGCCGCGTCAGGCAGGAAAGTATATAGCGAGAACTCGGGGTAGTTGGCCAGGCACACGCCCAAAAGGGCGAATCCGCGCAAGGCGTCGAGAAAAATGTGCCGCTGCGAGGACGAGGTGGGGGCGGCTGCGTTTATATTTTTGGGAATATTGTCTAAATTTCTTTTCATGCCGATGAAAAAAAGCGCCATTTTGAGGCACATTTTATCAATGCAAAATTAGCGATTAAATCGTTAAAATTTTGTGTTAAAATAGAAAAAAATGATTAATTTCAAACGAAATTTACCGGATATGAAAATATCGTTTTATAAACCTTGGCGCCTAACTGGAAGTTTTTTGCCGTATGTATATTAAATGAAGGGTGAACAAATTTTAGGGGAGGGGCGTTTGTTTTTTAGTAGGGAAAATTAAGCAAGATTTATTAATTTTGCATTTGAAATTAACAAACGTCAACTATCAATTATGAGATTGCCTTTTCTGATATTCGGGGCGGCGGCGGCATTGGGCGCGTGGGCAGGGCCTGTATATTCGCTTGATTCATGCCGGAATATGGCCCTCAAGAGCAATAAGCAGCTGATGATGAGCCGCGAGCAGATAAACAAGGCCCATTTTCAAAGCAAGGAGGCCTTTGCGGCATATTTGCCATCGATAGACTTTGCCGGCGGATACGCTTATAATCAGAAGGATATTTCCGTGTTTTCTTCAGACCAGCTGTTGCCTACAAAGACTTTCAATCCGGCCACTCAGCAATATGAATTCAACTTGGCGAAAAATCCTCTCACCGGAGAGCCGATAAAGAATCCCGCCACAGGGGAATACATCCCCGAGACAGTCGCCTTGATCCCGAAGGAGGCAATGACATATGATGTGCATAACGTGTTCTTTGGGGCGATAACGCTCACCCAGCCTATATACATGGGAGGCAAGATACAGGCTATGAACAAGATAGCGAAATACGCCGAGGAGGCGGCCAAGGATTTGAGCGAAAATGAGGAGCAAAATGTGATTTATGCTGTCGACGCCGCCTATTGGCAGGTTGTTTCGCTGAAGTCAAAGCAAAAGCTTGCGCAAAGCTATGTCGAGCTTCTTGACACACTGCAGCGCAATGTGGGGCTGATGGTGGAGCAAGGCGTGGCTACGCGCAGCGATCTTCTCAGCGTCGACGTTAAGCTTAACTCGGCCAAGGTGGACATGGCCAAGGTAGACAACGGCCTGGCTCTTTCACGAATGGCGCTAGCACAGGTTTGCGGACTGCCCATAGATTCCGACATGCATTTGGAGGATGAAGAATCCCCGAATATTGACGAAATGGCTCAAGGGCTTCTTCTGCCTGCCAAGGAATACAACATGGAGGATGTATACGCCAACAGGAGCGACTTGAAGGCATTGGAGAACGGAATCAGTGTCACTGAGCAGAAAAAGAGGCTGGCGCTGTCGTCGATGCTTCCGAATGTGGCCCTAATCGGCTCATACTCCTTCTCCAATCCTAATATGTTCAATGGGTTCAGCAACCGTTTCGGGGGCGCTTTCTCGATAGGGGCGGTTGTGACTATCCCCATTTGGCATTGGGGAGGAAACTATTATAAGTACAAGGCCGCAGACGCCGATGTGACTGTGATGAAGATGCAATACGAGGACGCCAAGGACTTGATAAACTTGCAGGTAAACCAAGCCTCGTTCCGCGCCCAAGAGGCAGTAAAGACATACGAGATGACCCTTTCCAACCTTGACAAGGCCAATGAAAACCTCCACAGCGCCAACGTTGGATTCCGCGAGGGAGTTATGACATCCGAAACCGTGATGGAGGCCCAGACGGCATGGCTCAAGGCCAACAGCGAATATGTAGACGCTATGATTGACATACGCCTTTGCGACGCCTACCTGAAGAAGACTTTGGGAGAATTGAGATAAGTTTACAATACCTTGAATATTAATAAAACACCGCAATATTATGGATAGCGAATCTGAAAAGAAAGCCAACAAATCGCTTCTTATCACCATGGGGATTGTGGCAATAGCCGTAATCGCGATTGCCATTATCGGATTTCTGTTCTTAAACAAGCCCGACCAAATACTTGAAGGACAAATTGAAGGCACCACCGTGCGCATTTCCGGCAAGCTGCCGGGCAGAATAGCAAACTTCTATGTAAGCGAGGGAGACACCGTGAAGGCGGGCGACACCCTTGTGCGCATACATTCCGCCCTTGTGGAGGCCCAGCTCACGCAGGCTCAGGCCCTTCAAGACGTGGCCAAGGCTCAAGACAAGAAAATAGACGCGGGCACCCGCAGCCAAATCATACAGGCCGCATACGAGTTACTGCAGCAGGCTAAGGCGAGCGTTTCGATAACGAAGAAGACCTACGAGCGCATGCAGAACCTATTCGCAGAAGGCGTTATTTCAGAACAAAAGCGAGATGAGGCAAAGGCGGCTTACGATGCCGCTGTGGCGGCGCAGGGAGCCGCGGAAAGCCAGTACTCCTTGGCTAAATCAGGCGCGCAGGCCGAAGACAAAGAATCGGCAGCGGCGCTTGTTTCGGCCGCCGGCGGTGGAGTGGAGCAGGTGATGGCGCTTCTTGACGACAGCTATTTGACGGCGCCTTACGACGGCATCATTGACCAGATATATCCAGAGGCGACTGAGCTTGTGGCAACCGGCGCGCCAATCATAAGCCTTCTGAAGATGGATGACCGCTACATCACCTTCAACGTACGTGAAGACAATCTGCATGACTTTATGATGGGGTCAACAATCGAGGTGGAGATTCCGGCCTTGGAGATGAAAAAGGTTGAAGCGAAGGTGTACTACATTAGGGACATGGGGTCATACGCTACATGGGAGGCGTCGAAATCGACAGGCGATTGGAGCACCCGCACATTCCAGGTGAAGGCGCGCCCCGAGGATATGGACAACCTGCGCCCCGGCATGAGCGCCATCCGCCGCAAGTGAAATTCATAAGAAGACAATTTTTCTATAAAATATAAGCCATGACCTATCTTTGGCAAAGCATAAGGCGAGAATTAAAGCGGCTGTCATCATCACTCACCGCGCTGGTGATGATGGCGCTGGTGCCGATTGGCTGCGCACTGTTCTTTGTCTCGCTTCTGCACGAAGGATTGCCCTTGCGCGTGCCGGCTTCGGTGGTTGACCTTGACCATTCGGCTATGTCAAGAGAGGTAATCAGGGCGCTCAACGCCACCGAGCTTGTGGACATATGCCAGCGTGACGAAAGCTATGTTGAAGCAATGTCGGGAGTGAAGAAAGGCGAGATATTCGGATTCTTCGTAATCCCCGAAGGCTTTGAGAAGGATGCCGTGGGCGGCAATACGCCCTCGCTGGAGTATTACACGAACATGACCTATTTCGTGCCCGGCACCCTGTCATTCAAGGGCTTCAAGACCATAGCCGTGAGCACTGCGGGATCAGTTGCATCGGCCAAACTGCAGGCGGTAGGGCTGACCTCGGAGACCATATCCCCGTTGGTGCAGCCTGTGGTGATTGACTCGGTGGGCATAGGGAATCCGTGGATAAATTATTCCTACTACCTTACGCCGTCGTTTACATTCGGATGCCTGGGATTGATAATAATGATTTTCACAGCCTTTACAATCACGGTTGAAATCAAGCATGGCACGAGCGCGGACTGGCTATCGCAGGCCGGCGGCAGCATTAATGTGGCCCTCACGGGCAAGCTTTTGCCGCAGGCGGCGATATTCATTATCGTCAGCCTTTGCATTGAAGCGATATTGTTTAGGTATCTGCATTTTCCAATGTCAGGGTCATTGGGATGGCTGCTCTTGGCAACGGTTATCTTTGTGCCGGCGTGCCAGTCATTCGCGGTGATGGTGAGTTGCCTATTGCCTAATCCTCGGCTGGCCCTAAGCGTGGTTTCGCTATTTGGCATCCTCA
Source organism: Clostridium sp. (assembly GCA_023666615.1). GTDB lineage: Bacteria > Bacteroidota > Bacteroidia > Bacteroidales > Muribaculaceae > CAG-873. The sequence goes on from JAMPBQ010000001.1 coordinate 984,755, forward strand.
CATTCTCTTTCGCGGGATTTTCGTTTCCCGTGGAGAAGATGTACGGGGCCATAGCCATATTCAGTTATCTCTCGCCTGTGCGGTACCTGTTCTTGATATACATAAATCATGCGCTTAACGGTTTTGACGTCTACTACGCGAGATATTATTTCGCGGCATTGCTGCTGTTCCTGTATGCGGGAATGCTGTTCACGTCAAGGCTGAAAAAAATGTGCTTGCGGCCGGTGTACGTACCATAAAAACTTCAAGGATTATGCGTGACTTTTTCCTCTACATAGCCAAAGTGTTTCGGCGGGAATGGCAGCTGATGACCCATGACATGGGGCTGATGATATTCTTTGTGATGCTACCACTGGCCTATCCCATAGTCTACACTCTGATTTACAATCCAGAGGTGGTTACAGACGTTTCTGTGGTTGTGGTTGACGACAGCCGCACGCAGGCGTCGCGACAGTTGGTGAGGCAGGCATCGGCCACGCCTGCGTTTGGGCTGTACGGGTACGCGGCGAACATGTCGGAAGCGAAGGAGATTTGGGCGAATCATGACGCATACGCGATATTGCGGATACCCTCTGACTTTGGGAAGAAGGCCGGCAGCGGGGAGCAAGCCCATGCTACCCTATACTGCGACATGAGCCTTCTTCTTCGCTACCGCGCTTTGCTCTCTGCCATGACCGACCTGCAAATAGCGCTGGCCGGCGACATCACTTCGGAAAAGATAGGCATGCTTGGGGCTGAATCGCTAAGCGTTGGGGAGATGCCGGTGGAATCAAACAGCCATTTCCTTGGCGACACCCAGCAGGGCTTCGCCTCGTTCGTCATTCCGGGCATCATAGTGCTGATATTGCAGCAGAGCATGTTCTTGGGGGTGGGATTGCTTGGCGCCACATCGCGAGAAAGGAGCAGGGCAAACGGGGGAGTCGACCCGATGGCTGTGCCTGGGGCCGGCACTGGGGCCACTGTCATAGGCAAGGCATTGGCATACGTTGTATTCTACATCCCGCTTACGATTTACGTGCTGCATTTCATACCCTGGATGTTCTCATTGCCGCACATCGGGGCCGCCCCGGATTATTTGCTGTTCATATTCCCAATGCTTTTGGCCACGGCGTTCCTTGGGCAGGCTGTTGTGCCCATATTGAAAGAGAGGGAATATGTGTTTTTGGCCATAGTGTTCACCTCGGTGATATTCCTGTTCCTTTCAGGCCTTACATGGCCGCGTTATGCCATGTCGGAGTTTTGGCGCGCGGTTGGCTCGCTGGTGCCGGCCACATGGGGCGTTGAGGGCTTTATACGCATCAACAGCAATGGCGCCACGCTTTCAGAAAACGGGCATCCATACCTCATGATGTGGATTTTGGCCACAGCATATTTCGTTTTGGCTATAGTGGCCGGCAAGCTAATGGCTAGGTCAAAGACCTGAGCCATCCTTGCCGCAGTCAGGGCAAAGTCCTTTAACCATGTAATTTACCGAGTGGGGCAAATAGCCTGCCGGGAGGTTGATTTTTGGTATGCTTAAATTTTCTAGGCAAAAGGTGCGTCCGCACTTCTGGCAATAGAAGTGCGGATGTTCATCTGCGGCGCTGTGTCCGCTGGCTGAGCCGCAAAGCTCATATTTCAGGCTGCGGCTGCCGTCTTCAATCTCATGCACAATGTCGTGCTCGGCAAAGAGCTCCAGCACGCGGAAAATGCTTGCCTTGTTTAAGGTCATGCCAATAAGCTCTTCAAGCTCGGCCATGCTAATGGGACGAGTGGCCTTGGCGAGCTCCCTCAGTACTAAAATCCTGTTGGCAGTAGGGCGTACGCCCTTCGCCAGCATTGTCTGTTCAATTTGTTGATTGTCCATTGGCAAATAGGGCGTCATTTGGTGTGTCTTCTCCTCTCAGCACAACGATTCCTGATGAGTTGGTGATAGAGTCCTTAACATCGGTTTCCTCCTTTGTGTTGTGCAGGATATAGTCCTCGCCGGTGTAAGTCGTCTTCTTTTCCCAGCAAAGATTTATGTTCCACCTCTTTATAGACTGGCGGCTTTCAATCAGATATGCATTGTTAGGATTGGATATGTCGATGCGCCGATAGAAGCTCCTTTCGTAAATAGTTTCCGGGAATTGGGCTATTTGTCTCTTCCACAGGGCTATGCTCGGGTCATGCATTTTGGATTGGATTATGGCTTCAAGGAAATCTCCGACTGAAGATTTTTCATCTTTTTGGCATTCAATCCAAATGTCGGCCAGCTTTTTAAGGGCCGGGGCATAGGTGCCGCCTACGCTTTCGCGCAGGTAACGCTTGAAGCTTCGGTCGCGATTGTTGTCGAATGTGAGCAGCGTATCTCCGAAAGGATACTTATCCGCGCTTATGTCGGAAATCAGCAGCAGGGCGGCGTACATGCGCGCCCCGTCATAATCATCATCCATAAATTTGTTTATGGCAATGGCATAGGATTTGAATTTGTCTATGTCGCCGCCGGCCCACTGCAGGGGAGCCCTAAGCTGCCCGAATAGATAGCCTTCATTTTCAAATCGGTCAAGGATATTATCCCACTGTGCGTCCTCGCGAAGTTCTTCCTTAATCTTCTCTTCTTTGAAAATCTCATTGTCGAAACCTTCAATCGAAGGGGTTGCGCGGATGAAATTTGACATAGGTGCAATGGCATCGGCTTCATTTCTATTTTTTGCGAAATCATCAATGAAAGCCTTAATTCCCGCTATGCCCGCAAGAGTCTTTTCCGCGGAGTCGAATTGCTCAGAAGTGTTCTGCAGCAGGGACAAATTGCGGAGGAGACGCATCCATGTAATCAGGTCGGCCTTAAGCGAATCATCTGCGGACACTGTCTTTGCGGGGAATTTATCCAAGAATGCCAGAAGGCCATAAAGCATCAGTCGATTTGTGTTGGTGAAGTCAGTGGCAATCATCGAGTCTATAATGCCGACATTGCTTTTAGGGTCAATTTTCAGCTTATCCGCCGGCACAATCGAGTCAACTGATAGGCATGCCTGTTGCCCGTCGCGATGGAAAAGGGTGCCCATTTCGCGGGCGATCGCTTCAAAGTCGATGGAGGGGCAATGGCCGGGCATTTGTCCATGCTCTGCATTGAATCTGGTTTGCAGATACTTGGTGAAAGCTTCATCAAGCTTTTCCCTGGAGGTCTGCGTGGTGAGGTCATGCACTGATTTTTCATATTCATTCAGCTCTGAACCGGGGATTATGTCCGTAAACCAATGCAGCGCCACAAGGCGGAGGATGAACGTCTTGAGGTCGTCTTCAATCATGTGGATTTGGTCGATGGAAAGAGTGGCATTCGGGTCGTCCGCGGCGGCTCGGTGCCAAAAATAGTCAATCCAGTCTCCATCGATGCCGGCGCGCCACAGCGATTGTGTCCTTTCATCCACGCCGGACGAAATCATATCCGCTTCGAGGGCGGATTTTGTGTTGTCAAAGTCAGAAAGCTCAAGTCCTCGGGCGTTCATCTTCACGTAAAGGTCATCGCCTTGCTTCAAGCTCAAGTCTTTTAGATCACGGATGTGGAATCGGATGTTGTCAAGATTCGAGGCGTTAAGCTTCGCAATGTCGGAGAAAGAGCCCAGCTGGTCCATCAATGTGTCAAGCATCCTCAGCATTGAAATTACGGTTGGGTCCAAATCCCAATTGTAGCGATATTCATCGAGGGCTCTTATCTGCGCTGACAATTTTGGACGCTCTTCCTTAGTTTCCTTCCGCTTATCCGCTTCGGCGTCAAAATTCCGGGCAAGCGCGTCGTAATCTATTTCTATAAGGAATTTGCAGAAATCCCTGGCGGAAGGGCGAGTGCGGTAGCTGAGGCATGGCTGATTCGTATCGCTTTTTTTCAGCAAATTGCGCTTGGCTTGCGGAAGCGTCAGCCAATGAAGGAGAAATAGGGTAGTGAGGCGCTGTTGCCCATCCAGAGGTTCGAATGAATTGCCGTGGGGGTATCCATATACGAAGTCAAGCATCTGAACGCTTCCGTCCGATGCCCTAAGCGTGGCCAGCAGGGAAGCGGAAAAAAGATTTCGCACATCCGACGCGCGGACGCCGCTTCGGCCTTGCGCATAATCGCGTTGGATTTTTGGGATGACTATGCGATCTATCTTTTCTTCATTGTCCTTGTCTTCGACATTCAAAGCTATGCCTTTAACAAGGTCTGTAAAAGAATATGATTCCATGCCGATGTCAATCTTTAAGGTTGAAAATAGGGTCTATGGCCGCGCGTATGGCCTTGCGGTAGGCTGTGGCGTCAGAATCGCTCCACTTAATGGAATTACCTGCGCCTGTGCCGTTGTCGCCCGAATAATATTTTAGGAATAGATTTCTGGTGCAAGCGGGCACGAAAGCGCCAGTCTTTTCGCGTTCGACTATGCACTTTCTTTTGTAGGGGAAAAGCGCATTCCCGTATCCGCGGTTTGTTGCGGAGTCCAGGAGCGTAAGATTTCCGATGGCGTCTTTGTCGGCCACAGCGTCGTCAGTCTTTATATAACTGATATTTACTATTCTATTGTACAAATCAGTATATCGTGATTTCCACATGGGCGATTCTATGCCTTGCTCAAGGCAATCCTTAATTTCATCGGATAGCGATGAGAGCTCACTGTGCGCGTCGGCCAGCTCCGTCACCACCTCCGCAGAATATTTTAGCCAATTGTATTGGTCCTCGTTCTTGGCTAGAGGGTTGGTGGTTTGGGAATCAACATGCTCGATGTCCCATTTTTCATCAACATACCTGTCAAAGGGGAAGCGCAGGTTAAGCTTTGAGTATGTCTCCACATTGAAAAGGAGGAGAATGCGCGAAATATATGTTTTATTGTTGTTGTAATCAAGCAAGTTGATGGCCTCGGGAAATGGCACGCTCTCTTTGCCACGCTCCTTGCTGTCATTCTTGATTGGCTTGAATTGGCTTTTTATCAGCTTCTTAAGCTGCAAGACATTGTCTTCCTTTCGCCATTGGCCGCCTTCCTTTTTTCTTTCCGCCTTGGCTTTGGCCAAAGCATCGCGTATATGGTCAATTTTCACATTGCACTGTGAAAGGAATCCGATGCAATTGTACATTTCCGGGTCAGCGTACCATTGCATGAGCATATCGTATATGTCCTTTACGTCGCGCTCCCAAATATCAAGGATTGATTCTTTGTTGTCATATTTATTTTGGAACCATCGGTAGGCGAAATCATCGTCCTTTTCCTGCGCCCCCTTTGATCGCACAAGGTGGTTGAAGAGAAGGTCGGTGCGGGTGTCGTACTGTGCGTTGCCGCAGTTTATGAAGGCAAAGAAATCGTCACGCATGAATTGCCTTTCAATTTCATTCCATTCCATTGAAAGCACTGTCTGCGCGTCGCGGTCGCCGCCTTCGGCGCCTTCGGCGGAAATTATCAGGAGAGCCTTGATGAGCTCGGAAGGGGTGAGCTTTAGCTTTCCGCGGTTGAGGCGGTTGAATGTAGCGATGGCGCCGGTGTCTGAAGAATCGTCTCCTTCCACTTCATACCAAATGAATTTCACGGCTTTGCCCTTTTCCACGCCATATAGGGTGCGGGCCATCAGCTCCAATTCAGCGCTTTTCTTCTCTTTTTTCTTTGTGTCGATCCACGATTTTATTGTTTCGTCGGCCTTCGCCACATAGTAGCTGTCAAGGTTGGCGTTGGGTTTTGGCGCGCTGAAGTCAAGATTAAGCCTATTGAGATAGTGGATTTGATAATCAACCTTGGCCTCGCTTGTGCCTTCAGTGATGTATTTTCGCAGGGCGGCAAGAATAAGCTTGAGAGTGGTCAGGCGCTGTTGGCCGTCAAGCACCTCCCATTTTTTGCCCTCGCCCCTCACCACCAGGGGTTGGAGGTAATATACATTGGAACTGTCATCGTTGGCAAAGTCATGAAGGTCCTTGAGCAAGTCCTCAACCTGCTTGGGCATCCATCGGTATCCTCTCTGAAAAGAGGGGATGTTGAATATATATGGCTCGTCGACATCGGCGTCAAGAAATTCCGAAACAGACCGCGGCGTGAAATTAATGTCTGACATATTGGCTAAACTTTTCTTTTCTAAACGCAAATATAATGTTTTTTCGCGATAAACTTGCCGCAAGGGCGAACCTTTTTGCCGAAAAGATTGTTTAATGGTTGAATCTAACGCTTATATGTCAAACTTTTCACCCTATATCATACAATGACATCAACCACCACTGCAGAGCCAGCGCACAAAAATTTCCTCGGATTCCATCTGAGGGATATCGACAATTCCACGGTGCGAGCACTTTTGGAGCGATTCGCCAACGCAACATGCCAATGCATAGGGGCTCCGCTGAAGGTAATAGACACCAAGCTGTTTGGCGACGGCGACGCGTCGATGATGTGCCAATGCCCGGTGTGCAACCGCATTCACATGTACGGCTGCCACATCGCCGACGGGCAAATGAATTTCATGAAAGTGAACTAAGAAACACTAATACATCAAAGATATGGCTTACAAGATTGAACAAATTGAGGGCATCGGACAAAGCTACGCCGATAAGCTGCGCGCGGCGGGAGTAGAAACCACAGAGCAACTGCTGGAGAAATGCGCGGGCAAAAAGGGCCGCGCTGAATTGGCAGAGGCCACCGGCATAAGCGAGAAGCTTATCCTTAAATGGACCAACCATGCCGACCTTTTCCGCATCAAGGGCGTGGCCGGGCAGTTCGCCGAGCTTCTTGAGGCCGCCGGAGTGGACACCGTGAAGGAATTTCGCCACCGCGTGGCTGAAAACCTGCAGCCCAAGCTGGTGGAGGTGAACGAGGCGAAGAACCTGTGCAACCGCGTGCCCTCAGTGGCCGAGGTGCAGAAGATGATCGACCAGGCCAAGGAGCTTGAGCCGATGGTGACTTACTGATTATGCAAACTTAAGGTTGGAGGCGGCCAAAATCGGTCGCCTCCATTTTTTTTGCTTAAATTTTAAAATTTTATCAACCTTTTTAGCGCGAGGGTTGTTATAATGATGTCCTTTTAAGGCACAGAGGCGAAATATAATCAACATAAAATACAGATCTTTTTAAATCAGACAACTATGAACACAGCACCTTTGCAGGGCATCAAGGTAATCGACTTCACAGAAGTCCAGTCAGGCCCTTCATGTACTCAAATGCTCGCATGGCTTGGAGCAGACGTAATCAAGATCGAGCGCCCAGGAGTAGGCGACGCCACCCGTAAGGAACTTCAGTTCGACCCTAACCTCCCGAGCTATTACTATCTGCAGCTCAACAGCAACAAGAAATCGCTCACGCTCAACGCCAAGACTCCTGACGGCAAGGCCATTCTGACCAAGCTCCTCCAGGATTGCGACATATTCGTGGAAAACCTCCACCCGGGAGCAATGGACAAGCTGGGATTCAGCTGGGATGTGGTGCATAAGCTTAATCCGAAGTGCATCTACGGCACAATCAAGGGCTTCCCCCTCTCATCGAAATATAAGGACTTGAAGGCTTACGAGCCGGTTGCACAGGTGACCGCAGCCGCAGCGTCGACCACGGGATGGTTCGACGGCGAATACAACATACCTACGCAGTCAGGCGCCGCCCTTGGCGACTCCAACACCGGCATGCACCTTCTGATAGGCCTTTTGGCCGCGCTGCAGCAGCGCAACAAGACCGGCGAAGGATGCTATGTTTATCAGTCAATGCACAACGCATGCCTCAACCTCTGCCGCATCAAGACGCGTGACCAGCTCACCCTCGACAAGATTGGCTATCTGACCCAATTCCCGCAGTACCCCAACGGAAAATTCGGTGACTGCGTGCCCCGCTCGGGCAACACCGAAGGCGGCGGCGTGCTGGGCTGGACCTACAAGTGCAAGCCTTCAGGCGGCTATGATTCGGAAGTCGACGCCAACAACTACGTCTACATCATTCTGCAGCGAGGCGCCAAGGACTTTGAGCTCGCTTGCCAGGCCATGGGATTCCAGGATTGGCTCACCAACCCCGACTTCAACACTGCCGACGCCCGCGATCGCCACAAGCAAGAGATTTATGCCCGCATAGGCGCATGGACAGCCGACAAGACCAAATATGAAGTGACAGAACTTTTGGGCAAGTACGGCGTGCCCGTTGGCCCGGTGCTTTCAACCAAGGAGGTTATGACCGATGAATCTCTGTATGACGGCAACACTCTGGTTAAGATCAACCAGGGCGGAAAGATTGGCGAGTTCGTGACTGTGGGCTGCCCGTTCACGATGAGCAACTACCAGCCTACCTACGGCCCGGCTCCTGAGCTCGGCGGCAACACCGACGAAGTGCTGAAGGCTTACGGCTATACCGACGACCAGATTGCGGAATTCGCGAAGAACGGCACCACCGAGCCCCTTCCCAAGCCCGCGGCAACGGCAGCGAAGTAAAAGATTTTAGTTCTTAGTTGTTAGTTTTTAGTTCAAAATAACTAAAGGCTAACAACTAATAGCCAACAACCAACAACTATTAATCAAAATCAAAGAAATTATGGCTACAACCACCCCGGCAGCGCAGCAGACTGCACCTAAATTTCCCAATCAAGTGACCGGCATGTACATCCTTGCCCGCGCGCTAAAGAGAATCGGAATTGAAAACGTATATGGCCTTGTGGGCATACCAATCACCGAGGCTGGCTACCTTGTGCAAGGGCAAGGCATCAGATTCGTGGGATTCCGCTTTGAGCAGCAGGCAGGCATGGCCGCCGCCACTGAGGGCTATCTTACAAAGAAGCCCGGCGTGCTTATGACCGTTTCATCCTTGGGATTCATCAATGGACTTTCGGCAACAGCCAACGCTACGGTCAATTGCTACCCAATGATTCAGATTTCAGGCGCCTCTGACGCCCATATGGTGGACATGAACATGGGCACATACGAGCAGCTTGACCAGTTCAATACGGCCAAGCCTCTGGTGAAGGCCGCATTCAGGTGCTACCACGCCAGCGATATCCCGTCGGCCGTGAACAGGGCTTACCGCGCAGCGGTAAGCGGACGCCCCGGCGGCGTATACATTGACATGACCACTCCGGCGCTCGGAGAAATCATGGATGCCGACGAGGCAGAGAAGCTGTTCTATGATCCCGTAGACCTCTATACCCCCGTCGCCCCCAACCAGGCATCTGTTGACAGGGCTGTTGAGATTCTTACGTCGGCCAAGCGTCCGGCCATCCTTCTTGGTAAGGGAGCCGCTTACTCGCAGATCGACGACAAGATTAAGATGCTGATTGAGAAATACTCCATTCCTTATCTGCCAATGTCGATGGCAAAGGGCTTGATGCCTGACGACGGACCTCTCAGCGCCCTGTCATGCCGCTCAACCATCATGAAGGAGGCTGATGTGGTGATGATCATCGGCGCAAGGCTCAACTGGATGCTTTCATTCGGCAAGGGCAAATGGAATCAGGATATGAAGTTCATCCAAGTGGACGTAGAGCCGCAGGAAATCGACGTGAATCGCCCGATAGCGGCTCCTGTCGTAGGCGACATGGGCTTGGCCCTCGACGCCATCCTCGCCGCAATGGAAGGCAAGAAGATGCAGGCCGATCCGGCATGGGTGGCTTCGCTTCAGGCTGAAACGAAGGTGAAGAACCAGAAATTCGCCGCTCGCCTGCAAGAGAACGCCGCTGCAATGCCTATGAACCACTGGACGGCTCTGAACGTGCTTAAACCCCTTGTGGAAGGCAATTCCGACCTTATCCTTATCAACGAAGGCGCCAATACGCTTGACGATACCCGCGACGCCATCAACATGTCTCTCCCCCGCAGGCGCGTGGACTGCGCCACCTGGGCCATCATGGGCATGGGCATGGGATCATGCATCGGCGCCACTGTGGCCACCGGCCGTCCCGTCGCCGCCATTATGGGTGATTCCGCGTTTGGATTCTCAGGCATGGAATTTTCCACCGCATGCCGCTTCAAGCTGCCTATCACCGTGGTTATTTTCAACAACGGCGGCATCTACAACGGCATAGGCAAGCCAATGGACAACACCACCGACCCCGCGCCCACAACGCTTGACATCAATGCCCGCTACGACAAGATGGCAGAGGCGTTCGGTGGAGTAGGCTACTACGTAACCACTCCTGACGAGCTGAAGGCGGCCTTCACTGAAGCCGTTGCATCGAAGAAGACATGCTTGATCAACGTTCAGCTTGCCGCGAACTCGGGCGAGGAGAGCGGACACATCGGATACTTGAATCCCGCTCCTCTTCAGGACATCACCGTTTAATTCGGGAATCAAAGCATAACGGGGCGTGCCCCATAGGCGCGTTAGGCTGCGCCTGGGGCACGCCCTTTTTACATGTAAGTTCAACTATTAATACCTAATTTATGGAACACATTATCTTATACGCGATTGTCCCGATCGTAGTGGTGATGTTGGCAGGCTACATCGCAGGCAAAAAAGGAGCCTTCACAGGCGATGACGCAAAGAAATTCAACAAGGTGGTGCTCGATTTCGCATTGCCGGCAGCCTTGTTCGTCAGCATTATGAGCGCCAACAGGCATATGCTTGAGGAAGACATAAAGCTGCTGGTTGTGTCTACGATTGCGATCATGGGCTGCTTTATGGCGGTTTACTTCATTTTCGCGAAATGCTTCAAAGGCAATAATGGGGCCGATGGAGCGATTGCGGCCTTGATCAATGGTTCGCCCACAATCGGCTTCCTCGGATTCGCCGTGCTGGAGCCTATCTTTGGCGTGAACCCTAAAGTGGCGCTTGTAGTGGCCATCGTGGGCATCGTTGTCAATGCCATCGGCATACCTGTCGGCCTTTCGCTTCTCGATTCTTCAATGGCCAACAAGCCGGGGCAAAAGAAGCAAAGCGCGTGGAAACCCGTGATCAACGCCCTTAAGCAGCCTGTGGCTTGGGCGCCTATCCTCGCTGTCGTTCTTGTGCTCATAGGCGTGAAATGGCCTGAATGGGCAAGTCCTTCTTTCAACCTTATGGCAAAGGCCAACGCATCCATGGCCGTATTCTCAGCGGGCATTACCCTTTCGTCAATCAAGGTGGATATCAACTGGCAGGCGGTGCTTGGCTCAATCCTGAAGCTGTTTGTCATGCCTGCGGTGGCATTGGTGCTTGGCCTTCTATTCAAGATGGAGACCGCCAACCTGTACATGCTGGTTGTTTCCTGCGCTCTCCCGCCGGCATTCTCGGGCATTATCATAGCTGATGAAAATGATACGTATGTGGCCACGGGCACATCGTCGCTGACATTGAGCGTCATTCTCTTCATTGTCACGTGCCCGCTGTGGTTATGGATCACCCAGCTCGTAGCCGGCCCGTGCCCCGGATTGCATATTTGATTTTAATGAAGTTTAGTTATGGGCAATTGGCTTAGTGGTTGATTGCCCATTTTTTAGATTAAAAGGAATGAAGAAGATAATAGACGGCTGCACAGCCACCACTTACATAGCCTACGCCCTGAGCGAGGAGGCCACCGTCTATCCAATCACGCCGATAGCGTCGATGGGCGAGACCGCGCAGCAATGGGCGGCACAAGGCAGAAAGAATGTGTTTGGCTCCACTTTGAATGTAGTGGAGATGGAGAGCGAGCTCGGCGCCGCGGGCGCTACCCACGGCGCTCTCAGCGGGGGAGCCCTGGCGACGACGTTCACCTCATCGCAGGGCCTGATGCTGATGATACCGAACATGTACAAGATAAGCGGCGAATTGCTGCCGGGAGTGTTCCATGTGGGCTGCCGCTCGCTGGCTACGCATGCCCTATCGATATTTGGCGACCACCAGGACGTTATGGCAACTCGCGCCACGGGATGCGCCATCCTTGTCTCAAACAGCGTGCAGGAGGCGATGGACCTGGCCCTCGTGGCGCATCTTTCAGCCATAAGCGGGTCGCTGCCGGTGGTGCATATGTTCGACGGCTGGCGCACCTCCAATGAAATGGCCACCGTGGAGATGATAGACTACGCCGACATAGCCAAGCTGGTTGATTACGGCAAGGTGGAGGAGTTCAGGAAGCGCGCCATGAACCCCGAGCATCCGCAGATAAGGGGCACGGCGCAGGATTCTGACGTATATTTCCAGAATCGCGAGGCCGCGAATCCCTATTATGCGGCTTTTCCCGCTATCGTGGAAGAACAGATGCGCAAGGTGGGCGAGCTCACCGGCAGAAACTACAGCCTGTTTGAATACTATGGCGCGGCGGATGCCGACAGCGTCATAGTCACAATGGGGTCCAGCGCCGAGGTGGTGGAGCAGACCGTGAAATACCTCAACGAAAAAGAAGGGAGAAAGACGGGAGTGGTGAAGGTAAGGCTTTACAGGCCGCTCTCGGCAGAAAAGCTTGTGGCGGCCATCCCCGCCAGCGTAAAGCAGATTGCCGTGCTTGACCGCACAAAGGAGCCCGGGGCGCAGGGCGAGCCTCTTTACCTTGACGTGGTAACAGCCCTTTACACCCAAGGGCGCGCCGACATCAAGGTGATAGGGGGGAGGTATGGACTATCGTCAAAGGACTTTTCGCCGGCGATGGCCAAGGCCGTGTTCGATTGCTTGGATACTTCGGAAAGAGGAAGGCAGTTCACTGTCGGCATTGAAGACGACGTGACGTATCTTTCTCTGCGCGTTGGTGAGCCTTTGCTTATTTCGCCGGATACGATGCGGCAATACATGTTCTACGGCATAGGCTCTGATGGCACGGTGGGCGCCACAAAGCAGGCTGTGCAAATAATCAGCGAGCTGTCAGGCAACTACGCCCAAGCCTATTTTGAATATTCGGCCAAAAAATCGGGTGGCTATACTGTTTCGTCAGTGAGGGTTGACAAAGACCCGATTAAGTCGGAATACAAGATTGACTGGGCCGATCTGGTGGCATGCAACCGCAGCTCTTATGTGAAAAGATTTGACTTGGCTGCGGCGCTGAAGCCGGGCGGAGCATTGCTTCTCAATTCTGATTGGAGCGTTGAGGATATCGACAAAGAATTTCCGGCGAAGCTGAAAAGGGCGATTGCCGCGAGGGGAGTGAAGGTATACAACGTTGACGCCGTAAAAATCGCCGCGGCCAATGGCCTTGGGGTGAGAATCAACACTATAATGGAGGCGGCATTCCTCAAACTATGCGGCGAGGTTGACTATGGCCAGGCCCTGCAATCCCTGAAAGATTTAATAGCAAAGATGTACATATATGAGGGGCAAGCTGTCGTGGACAAGAATCTGGCGGCTGTGACTTCAGCGGCTTCCGCAATAGTGGAGATACCCGTGCCGGCTGGCTGGAAGGACGCGCAGGACGCCGCAGAAGTGGAAGGAGAGGCAGTGCCCGACTTTATCAAAAAAGTTGCAAGGCCGTGCATGCGCCTGGAAGGCGACTCGCTGCCAGTGAGCGCTATGCATCCTGATGGTTTCTACCCCATGGGCACGACCGCCTACGAAAAGCGCGCCATAGCCCTCGAGGTGCCTCAATGGAATCCGGCGAAATGCATACAATGCACGATGTGCTCATTCGTGTGCCCGCACGCAGCCATTCGCCCCGTGGTGCTTGACGAGGCGGAAGCTAAGGACGCGCCGGCCACGCTGGCTACAATACCATTCAAGGGTGTGGCGGACGGAAATTACCGCTACCGCATACAGGTTTATTCGCAGGACTGCGTAGGCTGCGGCAGCTGCGCCGTGATTTGCCCCGGGCATGCGCTTGACATGGAGCCGATAGCCACCCAGACCCCGGTGCAGGTGCCGGCATTGCGATATGTGCAGGAGAACATAGGGCTTAAGCCTGACCTGCTGCCGCGATTCACCGTAAAGGGGTCGCAGCTGCGGCAGCCAATGCTGGAATTTTCGGGGGCGTGCGCCGGATGCGGCGAAACGCCTTACGTAAAGCTTCTGACTCAGCTGTTTGGCGAGCGGATGGTGATTGCCAACGCCACGGGCTGCTCGTCGATATGGGGCGCCAACTTCCCCTCAATGGCCTATTGCACAGACAAAAACGGGTGCGGCCCCGCATGGGGCAATTCGCTCTTTGAGGACAACGCCGAATATGGCCTTGGCATAGCCCTGGCCATAGCACACAGAAGGCAGCATCTTGCAGACGTTTTGGCCGAAATGGCGAAGGACAATCCGGACAGCGGCCTTTCAAAGGCCATTGCGGAATGGTTGGAAGGAAAGGAAGACGCTCAGAAGAGCTCGGAGGCGGCCGTGAAGCTGCGGCCTATGCTCAAAGGCACCGCGGCGGAAAGTATGGCTGATTTGCTGGTGAAGAAGTCTGTTTGGGCGATTGGAGGCGACGGCTGGGCCTATGACATAGGCTATGCCGGCCTTGACCACGTGATAGCGCAGAACGTAGACATCAACATACTTGTGATGGACACGCAATGCTATTCCAACACCGGCGGCCAGGAGTCGAAGGCGACTCCCCTCGGAGCGATCGCAAAATACGCGCCGCAGGGCAAGCGCACCGTGCAGAAAAGCCTTGGGCAAATGGCCATAGCCTACGGGTATGTCTATGTGGCCCAAATATCGCTTGGGGCGAATCCGGCATTGGCCGTGAAGGTGCTCCAAGAGGCCGAGGCATACCAAGGGCCGTCGCTTGTGATAGCTTATTGCCCTTGCATCAACCATGGCATACGCGCGGGCATGAGCCACGCGATAGTGGAAATGAGGCAGGCTGTGCAATGCGGGTACTGGCCAACCTTCCACTACAATCCGCATGCCACTCCGCCGCTCACAGTGGACTCGCCCACGCCGCAAGCTGGGTCCTTGGTTAATTTCATCAACGGCGAAAGCCGCTACGCCTATCTAAAGGAAAAAGACCCTTCCGCCGCAGCCACGCTGCAGCCCGAGCTGGAAAAGCTCTCTGACCAAAGAATAGCCGAACTCAAAAACGAGCAATGAAAAAAGGCGGGCGGCCTTGGATGGCCGCCTGCCTTTTTAGCGTTCAGCGATCATCGAATCAGCGGGCTTGCCGGAGGGCCTAAATAAGAATGCTTCTCTCCGCCAAAGTCAATTATGATTTTTTGGAGGACTATGCCTGGATCTGAGCAATAGACCGTGAGCTTGTGCTTGCCGGGCTCGGCCACGTTGAGGATGGCGGTGGAAACTTCAGAGTTCTTTATGACGTTTGTTTTCCAGCGTGTGGAATATTCAGCTGACGGCGCGCCTTGCCAAATTACTATGCCGTCGTCAATCTGGATGCCATACTCCGTGCCAAAGCCTTTGTTTAGTCCAAAAACGGGGAGGGCGTGGACTTTTACATGCGCATTGCCCGCAGAGAAAGAATAAAAATCATATTCAGCCTTAGGCCTGTTGCGCAATCCCCTGGGTTTGAAGGCTGAAAAAGGATTTCCCATCAGCAAGCAGTCCTTTTCATATCCCAAGCCTTTGACTGTCCGAAGCTCAGTGTCGCCATTAGCGAAAATGCGCGAAGGCTTGCCTGCCGGGATTGACACTGCGCCGCCTTGCTCAATGCGGCAATTTTTAGCGTCGGACAATTGCCGGGCTGTGGGCTTTAGCATTGGAATAATCACCGTGATTTCCTTTCCGCAGCCGCTCACCACGCAGATGGCGGAGGACATCCCTTCGTCAGCCTTGGACCAATCGATGTTCACCCCCACGCGGCATTGGTCGGCGACTTCGCCATGTGAGGCCGTAAGGCTTACGGCAGGGTGATTGCAGACGGCATTCCACTCAAAAGGCTTGTTTCCGCTGTTGTAAATTTCAAAGTAAGGCGTTTCCGACGCATATGGGGATTGACAGGGAATAGCTCCGCCAAGGCCGCAGGGGAAATTCCCTGACTGGCCGGGCGCATATACATTTATTCTGGGGCCTTCGGCCAAAGATGCCTCACCGGTATCTGGCATATGCAGATAAGTGGCCGTCCAGCCCGGCGCAAGCTGCATGAAATGCCGCCATTTGCCGTCCTTCAGGCTATTGTACTCCTCGGTGAGCAGCGAAAGGCTGTCGAAGGCTTCTTGTGCCTTTGCGGCGACCGATGCGGTGGCGGCGCGGTTTTGCCTGGCGTATTCCCGGCTGAGCTGAGCCAAGAGCATTTTGCGGTTCATAAGGGCGGCGCCTTTCACCGGATAATGCACAAGCTGGAAAAAGGCGTCTTTCTTATCCATGGGCAATCTGTCCATAATGCTTTGGGACATATTGGAAATGCGGTCATATTCATTCAGCCTGTTTTGCGCTTCCTCATAATTCGAGAAAGAAAAATCGGTGTCGGTCATTCGCTCATTTGAGAAGGCGTGGTTCCATTCAATTCCCCATCCCATGGCTTCGGGCTTGCGGCGGAATCCCTCAAGATAGTATGTCTCCATTATGTCGGATAAATCGGAATAAAATTCATCGCCGAATATGGAAGCAAGGAATGTCGGGGCAAAGTCGTGAGCGGAGTCAAAATCAAATTTGCCGATATCCCAAGCCATTTCCATAAATAGCTTAATGCCAAGGCCTCCGGGCTTGATGTCGCCCACATTTAAGAGCCAATATCTGTCGGCACCGGCGAGGTGGGCTTTGCGCATTTCTTCGTAGATTAGGGTTGAAGGAGTGGTGTTAAGCCAAAGATAATCATGCGGTTCGCCCAAATAGGATATATGATAGTATACGCCCGAGCCACCTTTTCTTTTTCGTTCATTTTCATCGGACAACCGCTTGATATAACCGAAGTTATCATCAGGCCATACTATGGTGACATCATCGGGCAGATATAGGCCTTTTTCGTATATATCCAATACCTCTTTGTATGGGACAAAAACCTGGGGGATTTCCTCGATGGGCTTGTCAATGTATTTGGCGAGAAGCCGGCGCTGGTCGGCGAGGGCGGCCTCGGTCACGGACACTTTTTGGTCTTCGGGAACGCCAACGAGTCCGGCGTCGTGAATGCCGCGCATGGCCAAGACGTAGACGTTTTCGTAAGGCGCCACTTCGCTTACTCTTTGCTCCAGCACAGAATTTATGCCGCTCTTGTTTGTAAGATAATTCCACTCTCCTTGCGATTCCTTATCCCATTCAGTGGTGTTATTGTAGTGCAGGGGCTCGCAGTGCGAGGTTGTGACTATGATGCCCCACCGGTCGGCGGCCCGCTTGTTTTCTGGAATTTTGTTGAAGGCGACAGTGGCGGGGTGCATTGCCGGGGCCAGCATGTTGGCTTTGAGGCGGATCAGCAGTTCGCATACTTTCTCGTATGTGCGGGGGCCGGGCGCGCCAGCTTCCGGCTCGAAGGTTTTAGAGGCCCATGGCTGGAATCCCCATCCTTCGTCGTTGATGAAAATGCCGCGGTACTTTACTGTCGGGGATTTTGACAGGTATTCAGTCTTGGGGATAAATACGCCGGGATGCTTTACAGGCGGAACGTCGGCCCACCAATAGAAAGGGGAGACGCCTATCTCTTCCGATAGGGAGGCGACTCCGAAGGCCGCGCCGCGCCTGTCGCTGCCGAGGATAACGAGGGCCTTCTCGACGCCTTTTGCGGGCTTGTCAACGGTTTTGATTATAAAGCGCTCCCACGCGCCCTTTAGGGAATCAGCATTGAGCGAGCCGGATGCGATTAGGGATTCAACGAAAGGATTGTTGCCGAGGGTGGCCACAATCACCACATTGGACCCTTTGGGCATGCCGTAGGGCTTGCAAGAGGCTTTCTTTCCTGTAACCCGCTTTATGTCGTCCTTAAGCATATTTGCCGCCAGGGCGACAAGTTCGGGCTCAGAAGTGGAATAGAATATCGAAGATTCGGCGAGGCTGAAATCTGAAGACGACTGCCGCGTTTCAGACCATGCAATGCCGGCTCCCCAGGAGGACAAGGAAAAAACGATTGATATAAAAGCAAAAAATAAAACTCGCATAATCAAATGATTAATGAAGGCGGCCAAATCTCTGCAATGAACATGTCATAATTGATATTGGCCGCCTCACGCACTAAAATTATATTACCTTAAAAACCATTTTAATAGTCAGGGTTTTGAGTGATTACGGCATCGGTGTTTGCCTCAATCACGCTCAGGGGAATGGGCAGAAGGTCATATTTCTTTTGCCAGCCTATGCCATCGCCATTCTTCTGCGGGTCGGCATAGAAGGCGTTGTATTTCATCACTCGGTCGTAGAGGGTGCCTGTGCGGCGGAGCGTTAGGCCGCGGCGCTCTTCGACGCCGAGCTCGCGGGCGCGTTCGTCCAGGATGTAGTCCAAACTCATCTGTTCGGCCGTGGCGGGCTTGGCGTGGGCTCGGCTGCGGACTGCGTTGACATCCTCGGCCGCCTTGGCGCTCTGATTAAGCATCAGGTATGCTTCGGCCCTAAGGAGGTAGGTTTCGGCCAGGCGCGCCATGTATTGGTCGGTGTATGTGGCTCCGGCGCTGGCGTTGAGGGCGCCCGTGGCCTTGTTGGTGTATAGGACATCAGGGTGCTCGCCGGGAGTTGTCACCTTAGAAGGATAGGCATACAGCCAACGCGCTGGGATGGAAGTGGTGTTGCCGGGGCCAACGATAAGGCCGGCCGGGGGATTTTCCACATCAATTTCAGAGATTCCAAACTTATCAATGAAGGCCTGGTTGTGGACGGGGAATTTGCGCACGAAATTATGGTTGGCATTGCGCATGTCTCCATCGAAGTCATCCTCCCAAATCTTATTTGAATAATATATCGTGGACACGCCCCAGCCGATTCCGCGGCCGCCTGTAAGGTCGCTGCAGGGCCAAAGGGTGAATGGGCGGACGCCGCCGATGTTGACGTCGCGCACCATGGGAGTGATCTGGCGTTCCCAGCAATAATTGCCAAGCGTCTTGGCGGTGACTGAAGAGCTGCCGCCGCCGGGGAGGTCGGTCTCGTACTGGATAACCCACAGGCCTTCAGTGTTGCCTGATTTACGGTTTTGGTTATTCGAGCGGTACAGGTCATAGAACACATCGCCGGGCTCGTGGCTTGCGCTGGATCCAAAGCGGTTTGTCATGAGGGCAACAGCCGAATAGGAAATTGTGGCAGAGGCCGCGTCAACGGCCTTTTGGTATTCGCCTAATGCCAGATACACTTCCGAAAGGAAATGATTTGCCGCTTGCTTGTTGATTTCTCCATCGCGCACCTTGTCAATGTCCTTTAGGTGGGCTGCCGCGAATTCAAGGTCGGAAGCCGCTTGGCGCAAAGTTTCTTCGCGGGTTGAGCGGACATAGTCCGTCTTTGGAGCTGTCACTTCGTCGAGCTCCAGAGGCACGCCGCCGTAAAGGTAGGCCAGAGTGCGGTAGGAAAGGCCACGGAAGAAAAGAGCCTTTGCCGTGTACTCGTCGATTGCTTCTTGGTCGAAAGGACGATTTGCGACGCGGTCCTTAATCACATTTGCCGTGGATATCATCTTGTAGAGGGCATCCCAGTGATGGCGTGCGATAGCGCCGTCTACCGCGTAGGCCGAGGCTGTGGCTCCATGCCGTTCGCTGCCTCCGGGCTCGCCGTCATAAACGAGGTCGGTGCCATAGATGTAGTCGAACGGACGATTTTCATCGTAGCCATAGAATTCGATGCGGGTTTGATAGTAGAGGTCGTTGACGCTCATATCAAAATCGCTTTGCGTAAGGAATGAGTTGTCGGAGCTCATAAAGTCCATTGGAGTTTCCTTAAGGAAAGAATCCTCATTGCAGGAAACGAGCCCGGCGGAGGCGAGGACTAATGCTATTATATATTTGCTGTTCATTGATTTAGGATATTAGATGGTGAGGTTAAGGCCGAAAGAGAATGTTCGCATCACGGGACGGCCCCAGAAATTGCTGTTGGCCTCGGGGTCCCAGCCGCGCCAATTGGTGAATGTCAGCAGGTTCTTGGCGCTGAAGTATACGTTTACGCTTTCCAATCCTATGTGGCTTACAAGGGAAGACGGGAGATTGTAGGCAAGGTTTACATCCTGAAGCCTTACGAAGGTGCGGCTTTGGTAGGCCGACGGGCTGATGGCTCCTCTTGCCGTCGACATTGAATAGTGGCCGCCGGGATTTGAAGGAGACCAATAGTCGAGGCCGAGGCCGTTGAGGGAGTTCCAGCGCTTATTGTTGGCGTCGCCTTGGTTTAGCTGGCTTGAGTTGTTGCCGAGGTATCCATCCTTTCCGCCTTGCACGGAATTAATGAAGAAGCTGAGGTTGAAATTCTTAAACCGAAGGCTGTTCATAATGCCGAATCGCAGCAGAGGGTCGGAAGAGCCAATAATGGTGCGGTCGTTAGTGGTGATTTGTCCATCCCCGTCCACGTCATGAATCTTATAGTTGCCCGGGTGGTATCCTGCGGGGATATCATCGTCGAGCTGGTATATGCCATCAATCTTGTACCCATAAATCGCGTTGACTGACTCGCCGATGAATAGGCCGCTGGCCACGAGGTCGTCTTCCTTTCCGTCGCCATCGGCGTCCTTTCCGAAGAGGGAATTGATTTTATTCGTGTTGTGCGAGATATTGAAGGTGGTGGTCCATTCAAAATCTTTAGAGGCGATGTTGTGAGAGGTCAGCGTGAGCTCAACGCCCTTGTTGGAGAGCTCGCCGATATTTGTCGCTACGGTCTTGTAGCCCGTGATTGAAGGAATCGACATGCTCCACAGCAAATCATGCGTCTTTGTTGTGTAGGCTTCGACTGAGCCGTGCAGGCGTCCGTGGAATAGGGAGAAGTCAAGGCCGAAATTGAAGCCTTTTGTCTTTTCCCACTTCAGCTTGTCATTGCCCATTGAGGAAATCTGTTGTCGCAGCTCGGTGGAGCCGCCGTCGCCGAACACATATCCGGCCTCAGAGGAAACTTTCGCAAGGGAGCTGTACCGGCTGGTGAGGTTGCCGCTGATGCCCCATCCGGCGCGGAGCTTAAGGAAATTCACGAAAGAAGCGTTGAAGAAGCCTTCGTTGGAAATGACCCATCCGAGGGCGAATGAAGGGAACACTGCAGATTTGTTGTTCTCAGCGAAGCCGGAGAAGCCGTCCCTGCGCACCGTTGCCGTAACAAGATACTTGTCATCGAACTTATAGTTAAGGCGCGCCATCTGGTAGTTCAATGATTCCTTCCAGGCGTCGGAAGTAGTGTATTGGTCGGTGCCAAGCTCGAGGGAGTTGAAGCCAAGGGTCATTCGCGAGAATTTCTTGGCGTCGGCGCCCGTGAAATCGTACTTGCGTTCGCTGGCTCCATAAAGGAGGGTAGCCGCTATGCCGTGCTTTCCGAATGTATTGTTGTAATTCAAGATGTTATCCACTGTCCAATCATAGTAGGTGGTGTTGTTCTTATATGCGTCTCCCGCTTGGCTGGCGTCATACTGGTTGGCATAGAAGCGCTGGTCGATGCGATAGTTGTTGCCCCAATTCACGCGATAAGTAAGGCCCTTAACGGGAAGGATAATTTCGGCAGTAACGTTTCCGAAGAAATAATTGTGCCTATCCTTGTCGCTGGCGCTTGTGGCGAGGAATGGATTTACGTCGAGGGTCTGCAGAGGATTCACCACGTAGCTTCCATCAGCGGCGTAAGGGGATACAAGGGGGCAGGAGCGGATGAGAGTGGCCATG
Source organism: Clostridium sp. (assembly GCA_023666615.1). Lineage (GTDB taxonomy): Bacteria > Bacteroidota > Bacteroidia > Bacteroidales > Muribaculaceae > CAG-873. The sequence goes on from JAMPBQ010000001.1 coordinate 1,006,185, forward strand.
TCCACTCCCACGCCGTCTTGATTGATGAATGATCCAAACGCTTGGACGCCAAGGCGGAGCCACTTATAGGGGTTGATGTCAAGGTTGACGCGGGCGCTGTTGCGCTTGAAATCATCGTTGATCATGGTGCCTTGCTGGCTGACATTTTCATATGAAATCAAGTACTTTACGCTGCTGTTTCCTCCGGAAATGCTGAGGCGGTTCTCAAAGATGTGGCCGCTTTGGGTGCCTTCATCCCACCAATCGTAATCGGTGGCGGAGATGCCATCCGGCTGGTTGATGTCGCGCATCGCCGCATCGGGGAGATAGGTCGAGAGGTCGAAGTCGGGATTTGGCGTGGTGTATTCCGGGGCGAGGTAGGCCTTATCGTAGAAGAAATTAGTCATGAATTGGAGGTATTCGCTTCTGTTCATTGGGCGATAATTCTTTGTAGGGTTTGATATGGAATATGCCGTTGAGAAGCTGACTTTAGTCTTGCCCTCAGATCCCTTTTTCGTGGTGATAAGGAGGACGCCGTTGGCGGCCTGGGCGCCATATACGGCGGTTGCCGAGGCGTCCTTTAGGACATCGATTGACTCAATGTCGGCCGGATTGATCGAAGTGAGGGAGCTGTTGTAGATAACGCCATCAAGGATGATGAGCACGCTTGAATTGCCAGAGATAGTGTTGGTGCCGCGAATTGACATGGAAGGAGTGGTGCCGGCCTCGGTAGACATGCCTATGTTCAGGCCGGGCACAGTGCCTTGAAGCGATTGCAGGAGATTTGTGTTGGGGGATTTCTCCAGGTCTTTAAGGTTTGCGCGGACTACGGCGCCGGTGAGGTCCGACTTTTTCATGGTGCCGTAACCGACCACCACGACTTCGTCAAGCTCCTCGGTGTTGTCCTTCATCACGACATCGATTGTGGAGCGGCCGCCTACCGGCTCTTCAACGTTTAGAAAGCCGACATAGGTGAAGAGCAGCACGTCTTGAGCGGACGCCATTATTGAATAGCGGCCGTCAATATCGGTGATTGATGAGACGTCTTTGCCTTTGACGGAGACGGCGACGCCGATCAGCGGCTCGCCCCCGATGTCGGAAACGACGCCGCTCACATTTTTCTGTTGGGCCAGGCCGGCGGCTACGCAGGCTAAGGCTAAAATCAACATGAGGAATTTTTTCATGGAATGAAAAGAATAAAAAGTGATAAAATGGTTTGATGCGGCAAAATTATGGTCGCGAAAGCGCTTTCCCACTCCTTTATTCCGCATAAAACCGACCAAAAAGCTGAAATGATGAAAAATTGGTCGTTTTTTTGCGGGAAAATATGCGTTTTTATGACGAAATCACTATATTTGCGGTTGAAATGAATGTATATTGCGCCTTAGATTTAATCCTGAATGAAAACTTTTCGCATAATATCCGCACTGTTTGCGATGCTTCTATCGGCATTTTCCGCATATCCTGAATTGCGGCAGCTGGAATGCGTGAACCTTCTCAACGCAGATGGGCTGATGACGACTACTGTGAATGACCTGGCTCAAGACAAAAAGGGGTACATTTGGATCGGCACCCCCTATGGGCTGTATAGGCATGATGGGATAAATGTGTGGAAATACTTCGACGATGGGGATTCCTTGGGGCTAAGCTCAAACCTGATACGCAAGGTGGAGGCTGATACGCTGAGGGACAAGGTGTGGGTTGGCACTAATTTGGCGGGACTATGCGTTTTTGACTGCAGGACTGAAGAGTTTACGCGCATCCGGCACGCTGAAAATGACGGAAAATCATTGTCGTCAGACGTAATCAATGACATAGAGGCGGATGCGGAGGGGCGCATATGGATCGCGACAGACAAGGGGGTGGACTTATATGACTATTCAACAGGAGACTTCACAAGATACAACAGCTCAAGCGTGAAGGACTTTCCGAGCGGAGCTGTGAATAGATTGCTTTCAGACGGGGATGATTTGTGGATAGGGCATTCATCGCACGGACTTTTGAGAATGAATATCCAGGAGGGGAAGGTGAAAGGCCGTTATCCGGCCAATTCCAATATGCCTTCGGGCGCGGTGAGGGCTCTTTGCAAAGGAAAGGGAGATACGCTATGGATAGGCACAGACGCGGGGCTGGCGGTGATGGACGCGAGAAGAGAGGAAATAAGCCGCTTTCGGAATCTGAAGCAAGGGGAAGAAGCATTGAGCCACGCAATCTACGACATAGAGCGCACGGCAGACGGGCACATATGGGTCGGAACGCTGAGCAACATATGCTATTTGCATGAGGCCGACGCGAAGGAGGCGCTGGAAAGCGGAACGAGAATCCACCATATGTTTGTGAGAGATTACAAGTGGGGGATAGCGAATCCTTCGGTGTATGCTTTGATGGAAGACTGCTTTGGCAACCTGTGGGCCGGGTCAAACGGCGGAGGAGCCAGCTACATCAATCGGGAGAGGGGAAATTTCTCAAGCTGGAGAATCGACAAAATCCCCGGCGTGACCAATGGCCTCAACGACAAGGAAGCGCTGGCGCTGCGACTGACCGCAAGCGAGGACACATTGCTGATTGGCACGGATGGAGGCGGCGTAACCGTAAACGTAAAGGGGATTAACCGCAGATTCATAAGCCCATACAATTCGGAATTGAAATCTGTGACGTATTTCGACATCATTCCCGGCAAGGCAAGCGGGACCTACTTGCTTTCCTCCTATATGGGATTGGAAGAAATAGACATGGCGAAAGGAAAGATACGCCTTTTGGCCCAGCCCAGATACCAGTATCCGTTCGCGACAATGTGGGACCATGAAGGCAAGCTGTGGATGGGATATTCAGACGGGGCATTGATAACGCTTGATTCCAATGGAGCCATTATTGGGGAGCATTCAAGCAAAAACTCAATGCTGCCGCCGCGCGGAATCACGGCTTTGCATGAAGACAAGGACGGGGATGTGTGGATTGGCACTTATGGCTGCGGACTTTATGTCTATGGCAGAGTGACGGGAGAGATAGAGGCGTCTCCGATATTTGGACGCGCCTGCACGGTGAACCACATCATGACTGACAAGAGGCTGAATACGTGGATCGCCACAGACATAGGGCTGGTGAAAATAGGCGCGGAAACTCCAGGCTATGAAATTTACAATGAGAAAGACGGGCTGGAATGCGCATCCGTGATGTCGCTGGTTGAAGACGGAAAGGGGAATATTTGGCTCAGCACCAACGCGGGGATAAGCTGCTATGTGGCCGATGAGGGCAAATTTTTGAATTTCGGGGAGAAAGAAGGCGTATTGCCGGGACCTTACTTGAGGCATTCGTGCGCAAGGAAGAGCGACGGGATGATTTACATGGGAAGCATGAACGGAGTATGCTACTTCAACGAAGAGGATTTGAGGCACAGCGAGAGCGTTGCGTCGCCGGTGTTTACGTCATTCACGATCTTGGGCAACAGCATTAAGGACAAGCATTCAAACATGCCAATAGGGGACGGGAAGATAACGCTCAGCCATGAGCAGAACACATTCACCGTTACATTCAGCCCGATGAACAGGGCGCTGGCCGAAAAATGCGTCTATTGCTACAGGATGGGCGATTCGCCGAGCGATTGGATGGAGATAGGGTACGAGCCCAGGCTGACATTTCACAACCTGCCAGCCGGCACGCATCGGTTGCAGGTGAAGGCAAAGCTTGTCAACCAGGACTGGCCCGAGCAGGCCAGCGAGCTGAAGATAAGAATAAAACCCTCGCCGTGGGCCTCGCCATGGGCAAAAATCCTGTATGCGGCCTTGGCGATCGGGGCGGTCTATTGCGTCTATGTCTTGAGGCGGCATTTATTGTCAATGGCAAGGCGCCATCGCGAAATGGAGAAAGAAGTGAAACAATCCAAAACAATGAGGCAGGCCCTGATAGACAGCAGCCTTAATGAGAGCGACAAGGCTTTTGCGCAGAGGCTGGCGGGGATTGTGGAGGAAAGGCTGCAGGAAGAGAACTGCGACGTCAATGAGATAGCCCGCCAGATGGGCGTAAGCTATTCAACGCTTTACCGCAAAGTGAAGGACATAACCGGAAGCAATATCAGCGACTTCATAAAGAGGGTGAGGGTGCATCAGGCTGAAAAGCTTCTGTTGACGGGCAAATATTCAGTGAGCGAAATAGCCGGCATGGTGGGGCTCAGCTCAACATCATATTTCAGGGAATGCTTCAAGAAGGAATTTGGGGCATCACCCACACAATGGATAAAGCGCCTGAAAAGCTGACTATGGGCAGCCCTTCAGACGCCTTTTCCCTATGACGATATGCAATCAGGCCTTTTGGGGCGCCGCTTCGCGTCGGAGGAGGCCAACTACAGTGGTCCATTTTGGCACGAGGCGCAGCGGGGCGGACTTGAAGTTGGAGGCCAGGATGAGGACGAGCATGGCCATCATTACCCACGAGGCGACGCCGAATGTCTCGCGCACGGCGTCGACGATGCCGTACTGGCGCATGTTGGAGGCGAACAGCCTTTCCACGATGGATGCGCCGGCAGCAGTGCCGATTCCGCAGCGCACGAAACCGATGATGGTGATATTGGGGAAAAACACCGGCCAAGGCACTTTCTGCGAGAGAGCGTAAGTGCCACCGACCTCAATCATTACGTCGGCGAAGCCGAGGATGAAGATTGGCACAGTGAGATATTCCTTCGGAGTCTGCGGCAGGGCTATGAAATACATCGTGGCCGCGTACATGAAAAAGAACAGCAGGCAGCAGAAGAAATAACGGCGCAGGCTCCACTTAAGCTTAATGATTGCCCAGAAGGAGAAGATAGCGCCCATGATTATGCCGGCAAGCTGGGGCCAATTGAGGTCGATGGCGTTGATTGAATCGTACCCAAGAATGCCATTGACATAGATAGGCTGCAGGTAGTGGGCGGCTCCGAGGGCAATGTTTACGCCCATCAGGAGAACCAAAAGGAAATATGTGATGGGGTAGGTGAAAGCCGAGGGAGTGATGAAGGCGCGCTCGCCAAGGCGGAGCATTCTGACGATTGCGAGGATGAGCAGGACGACCGCGATATATGAAGCCAGACATATTTCCCGGCTTTCCCACCACTCATAATGCTCGCCGTAGTTGAACACATATGCGGCGGCTACGCAGAAGGCCGCCCACAGGATATGGCCAATCCAGTCGACGCCCTTGAGCGGGACGAACGGGCCGCAGCGGTGGTCCGGCTTCATCATGAAATAAGCTATGGCGTCAATCGCGAGCATCATAACGACAATGACGCAGTACATCAGCTTCCAGTTGAAATAATAGGCTATCCACGTCATTGCGATGTTGGAAAGCTGCACCGTGCCGGTGACGAAGAGGAATATTATGGGGAGGAAAACGCCGAAACTGCGCGTGGGCGTCCAGTTGAGCTGGACGTTGGAGACAGTGGCGAACATGCCCATAAGCTTGAAATATCCGGCGAATAGGCAAATGCCGCAGAACAGCCAAGGAACATTGCAGTAAAAGGCGGCAACAGCGCACAGGAGGCTGCCGATGCTTGCCACGAACCACATTTGACGCGTGTAGAAGAAGAATTTCCAGCGGAAGAGCACGGGAAAAATTATGTTGAGGCCGATCAGGGAGCAGTAGCTGGCCATTGTGACATCCTCTGAAATGAAGGCCAATTCACCCTGGATTTGGGAGATGGAGGCGGCATAGATGCCGCCGGTGAATTGGAAAAAGAGGATGAAAATCATCAAGGACCAGAACCTCACGCCGTGGGGGACCCAAGACTTGAACATGAGAAGCTGAGTGACCAGCCTCACAGGGGGCATGCCGTGAGCCATCAGTCAATCACTTTGCATTCAACGTTCATGCCGGCGCGAAGCCTTGCGAGGCTCTCGGCGCCGTTGGAGGCGGATAGGCGAATCTTGACCGGAATTCTTTGCTCCACCTTCACGAAATTTCCGACCGCGTTGGCGCGAGTTTGGCCTGAGAAAGCAGCTCCTGTTGCGGGGGAGATTTCAGATATTACTCCCAAATAAACAGCACCTGGGATGGCATCGACCTTTACCTCGACAGAGTCGCCGACTTCCATTTTAGAGGTCTGCTTCTCGCGATAATTGGCTATGACCCAAACATCGTCGGCGTCAACAATGTCGACCAGGGTTTGGCCAGGCTGAACCAGTTGGCCCGGCTTAATCATCTTGTCGGCGCAGTAGCCGTCGCAAGGGGCGATTATGACCGTGTAAGATAGATTGAGCTCGGCGAGATGCACGGCGGCCTGGGCCATTTCAATCATAGCGTCGTTTTGGCCAAGGCGCGCGGTCTTTTCCGTAACGACGAGAGAAGACGACTGGCGCTGGCGAGTCATAGAGAGATACTTAGCGCTCAGGGCATTGTAGTTGGTCTTGACGGCGTCGAACTGCTGCTGGGTGACAGCTCCCTTTTGCAGGAGGCCTTCATATCGGCGCAAGTCAGCCTCGGCGTTGTCAAGGAGGGCCTTCACCTCGGTGATGGCGGCGTCGGTGACGGCCACGTCATTGCGGGAGGTAGAGGCGGAAGTGGATAGAGCGTCCTTGCCCTTAGTGGCATTGTCAAGGTCGGCGCGGGCCTGGGCAAGGCGCAGCACATACTCGGCGTCGTCGATGATGGCGAGTGTATCTCCCTTTTTCACTTGGGAGAAATCATCGAAACGGACTTCAGAGACGAAGCCTTGGACACGGCTGTTGACCGGGACAATCATGCGCTCAACGTGGGCGTTGTCGGTGAATGTGGATGAGGTGAAGCCCCAAAAGCGGGTTGCAACCCAAGCGAGGCAAAGGCATATGAGGATGAGGACACCGGCGTTCTGCAGGCGGCGGCGAGTTTTTTGTTTCATATCAGTATGGGATTAAAGATTATAATTGTGAATTAAGAATGCCGGAAACGAATCGGAGCTTATAGAAGGACATTAGGAGGTCGATGCGGGCGTTGACGAGGCGCGTCTCGGCGTCAAGCTTCGCCGTGGAGGCGTCGAGTATGTCGGTGAGGAGGGCCATGTCGTTTTCAAAACGCGTCTGCACCACATCGTAGTTTTCATTTGCGAGGCGTACGTTCAGCTCTTCCGTGTCAAGCATTTGGCGCGCCTGGAGCATTGAGGTATACGCCTGGTGGACATTTCTTTCGATGGCAAGGGATGCGGCGTCGCGCTTGTCGGCGATAGACAAAATTTCGAGCCGTTTTTGCTTTACTTTTTTGTTGGCGTGCCAAAGGGAAGAAATGTCGTACTTGATAGAAACGCCTGCGAACCAAGCGTTGTAATTCTTATTTATGGCTGGAATCTCGAAGGTGACGGGGCCCGTGAGCTGGTCACCGATTACGATGCCGAGGCTGGGGCGAGTTGCGGCCTTTTCCAGCTTTAGGCCGGCATGGGCCATCAATTCCGATTTGTCGATAGATCGGAGTTCGAGGGAAGAGCCTTCGGCGGTTGACATCCACCAAGACTCAGGCAAGAGGGAGGGCATTTCGGTGATTTCAGATGGAATCAGCTCCGTGTCTGGGCCGTAGCCGAGGAGGGTGGCAAGGTCAAGGTTGAGGATTGAGATTGAATTGTCGATAGATAGGGAATCGTAAGTGAGGGAGGAGAGGCGCAGCTCATACCTGGTGACGTCGTTTTTTAGGGCGGTGCCCATTTGGTGGCGTTCCTCCATATTTTCGATTAGCCGGCGGGTAAGGGCGAGGTTTTCGGCGTAGACCTTTTTCAGGTTTCGCATCTTCATCAAGCTTAGGTATCGGGCGAGTGCCTCGAAGCCGGAAATGTCGGCCTGGCGCTCGATGCCAATTTCCGCCAAATCGGCGGTGAGCTTGGCCAAATCTATTGCCGCGGTGATGGCTCCGCCGGTGTAGATGGGCTGATAGAGGTTGACATTGAGGGTGTTTCCGAAATGCGGGAGCTTATCTCGCATGGCGTTTGAGAAATCTCGGTCGAGGATAGTGCCGTCGCCCAGATAGTTTAGATTTAAAGAGGCGGAAAGGGTGGGCAGCTTAGCGCTTTCGGCTACGGCGATGCCCTGGAGCGTGGCTTGATATTCGCTGCGCGCCGCCTTAACGTCGGCGTTGGCGGCGGCAACCCGGTGAAGGAGAGAATCGACGCTTAAGACCGCCTCGCGGGCAGAGGCCGAGCAAGCAAAAGCGCACAAGGCCACTGCCGCAAGAAGATGTTTCTTGGACATAAGAATAAATGAAATGTAAGATTGTGATAATTAGAGATAAAGTGCGGATACGCCATCTTCGCGACGCGAAAAATCCGCTTTCGGTGAATTCGTGCCGCCGGGTTAGATTAAGAGGATGATGGCGTCGGCATACCTCAAACGGCTGATGAGGTAATGCTGCGGGCGGCTTGATGGTGATGTGAATGATTGTACCATTGCAAAAGATTGCGCTTGATGCGCGATTCGAGTGCAAAATTAGGAAAAAATCGCGAGATGGACAAAAAAAGATTTTTTTTGTTGGTGGATTTACCACGGATTTCACGGATTTCACGGATTTTGTAACCACAACGAAGCCTCTACGAGGCTTATATTATTGATTGTTTGAGGCCCCAGGCTTCGCCTGGGGTTATTCACAATTTGGCCTCTACGAGGCCATAATTGAGGATTTCACGGATTTTTTTGGTGGGGAGAGGATATATAAAAGGCCGCGGATGCGGCCTTTTGCGGAAAGGGCGGGATTCGAACCCGCGAACGGCTTTCGGCCGTTACAGACTTTCCAGGTCTGCCTCTTCAGCCACTCGAGCACCTTTCCAAAAATTATGGTGCAAAGTTACGCACTTTTTTTCAATATAACAAAATATGTGCGGCGTTTTTTTGTAACTTTGCGGGAGATTTTGGTTTTGGAGATCTTGACCAAGCTCAAGCACGCAACGAAACCGGGCTGGCGCTTTGGGCGTTTGAGGTTTTGGAGATCTTGAGCAAGCTCAAGCATGCAACGAAACCGGGCTGGCGCTTTGGGCGTTTGAGGTTTTGGAGATCTTGAGCAAGCTCAAGCATGCAACGAAACCGGGCTGGCGCTTTGGCGTTTGAGGTTTGAGAATCTTGAGCAGAGCTCAAGAACACAACGAAATTTTTTGATTTGGAATTTTAATTGTTTTATGGAAGGAAAGGATTTGGCGCGTTTTTTTGGAGGCGCGGTTTTGGCGGGCATTTCTATTTCAATAGGGTGCGTGGTTTTTTTGCGGGTTGGCGGCGTGGCCGGTGCTGTGTTGTTCGCTTTTGGACTATTGGCGTGTGTGCATTTTAAGCTGCCTCTTTATACGGGGACGGCGGGGTTTGTGATGAATTGGGCTGAGCTGAAGCGGCTTGGTCTGATTTTGGCTGGGAATATCGTGGGATGCGCGGCTATGGCCGTGGCTATGAATGGATGCCTGGAGGGGATATCTGATGCCGCGGGGGCTATTACGGCCAAGCGCGGGGGGCTGGACTGGTGGCAGGCGCTGATTTTGGCGGCCATGTGCGGGTATATGATGACAACGGCCGTAAAGTTTGGGCGGGAGAAGTCGTTTTTGCCACTGCTTTTTGCGGTGCCGGTGTTTATTCTTTGTGGGTTTATCCACAGCATAGCTGACGCTTTTTATATTTTGGCGTCGCCGTCGAGCGGGGTTGACGGGGGTGTTTGGGTTAATTACGCCATGGCGGTTTGCGGGAATTTTGTTGGATGCAATCTATATAGGCTGCTTTGCTTTAGGATGGAGTATGTTTGATGTTTATTTGGTGGGGGGATTTACCACGGATTTCACAGATTTCACGGATTTTTTTGATGCGATTAAGATTGGGGAGGATTGGATGGGGGATTGGTTTATTTGCGGCCGAAGTCGGCGGGGATTTCGCCCCATTCTTCGGTTTTCCATTTGAGGATGGGGTTGGCGGGGGCGTGGGTCTGGAGCCAGTAGTCGGCGCGGGCGAGGAGCTGGGCGAGCTTTGAGTCGGGGGGGAGCTTGACAGTGGATTTGTGGCGCTTGTTGCGCACCCAGGCCTGGGCGGTGAGAGAATCGGAATATATTGGAGTGGAGCGGTCGCCCTTTTGGTGGAGGAGGGCGAGGGCATGGACAAGGCCAAGGTATTCGCCGATGTTGTTGGAGCCTCCCGGGACGGGGCCGAAATGGAAAATGCGCTCTCCCGTGCGAACATTGACACCTTGGTATTCGACATTTCCGCCCGGATTTTTGTCGCAGGCTCCGTCGACGGCGATTGAATCTTGGATGATTTCGGGGAAGGCTTCGTAATTAACGGCCTGGGCTTTTGCCTTGGCGAGGAAGGTGTAGAACTGCATTTCCTCAACATCCATGACTTTTCGGAAGGCCTGGGTGGCTTCCTCGCAGGAAGGGAAGCTTTTGTAAGCGGCTCCGCTGAATCCGTCGATTTGGGCTTTGCATTCATCCCAGCTGTCATATATGCCGGGCTGATAGCCTTTGAAAACTACGTAAAACTTTCGTGACGCCATAGGAGAGGGTTGATTAAGAGAATTGGAGGAGGAGATTTATGTCGACGTGCCGCAGGCCGACGATTGAGGCGATGCGGGAGTTGACCGGGCGTCCGAGGAATGTGAGGACGGCGCGCTGGAGGCCCTTGTTGAGCATCAGGGCGTTAGTGACGCCTTCGCAGGTGAAAATTTCCGAGAGCATTGTCAGGAATGTGTTGCTCAGGGCCATGGCGGCGGTGCGCGGCACGGCGTTTCCGGGGGAAACATAGCAAGCTTGCCTGCCAAGCTCAAGCGGGGAGGAGGCTGATATGAACCTGCTGCTTTCGGGGCCGTCGACTTTTCCGAGGTCAACTTGCCGCAGCGAGGGGAAAACCTTGCCGGGCTCGTCGTTAAGGTCGAAGATTACGACGCCGGATTTCATTTCGGCCACAGCGTCGGCGGTGATGACGTGCAGGGGCTTGACGGGGGTGGCTACGATGACGTCGGCCGTGCGCAGGGCGTTGAGGAGGACGCGAGGATGGAGGGCGGATGCCATTACGCCTGGGCCAAGCTCGCGCAAGGCGGCGCGGAGGCGGTAGACATCGTTGTCGAACATTCGCACCATGGCTCCGAGCCCGATGGAAGAGCGGGCCGCGGCGATGGCGTCGATGCCCGAGCCGAGGATGCAGACTTCGCAAGGGACGATGCCGGCGACGCCGCCGAGGAGGATGCCCTTGCCATGCTCGGCGTCGGCCAGGAGCGAAGAGGCGATGGCGATGGCGGCGCGGCCTGAAATTTCGGCGAGTATATCGGCGAAAGGGAGATGGCCGAGGCTGTCGACGATATGGTCGATGGCGATGGCGATGACCCTATTTCGGAGGAGGACGCTTATGACTTCGGGGGAGTCCTCGACAGAGCGCATAAGGGTCATGAGCATTCCCGAGCGCTTGATCATCCTGGCCTCGGCGGGCTCAAGCGGGGAGAGAGAAATAACAATGTCGGCCCGAAGGGCTTCATCCCTGCGGCAAATTTCCGCGCCTTGCTGGCGATATCTCAAATCGTTGTAGTGTATGCTTTCGGAGGCGCCCTTTTCTATTTTTACGGCGAATCCCCTCTCCACGAGCATTCCGGCGGCCTCCGGGGTGAGCGGAAATCTTCTTTCGCCGGGCGAGGGAGCCGGGAGCCCGATTGAGATCAGAGGCTTTGGAATGGCTATTCCGAGCATGCACTCCAGGGGGGAGGGAGAAAAATTGGTTTTGCTATTTTCCATAAATCTTCAGCAAGTCGATGAAACTGTCGATAGACTTCTGTATTTCGGCTTCGTTTTCCAGATAGGACGAGTCGAAGACGGCGTCGGCCTTGGCGTAGTGGGGTTCGCGTTCGCGCTGCTTTTGGCGGGCGAAGTCGAGCATCCGGGAAGGGGATGCGAGATTGGCGATGAGCGGGCGCTTGGCTCGGCCATCGATAAGACGCTGCAGGAGGCGATCCTCATTTTCCGGCTTAAGCCAAACCGAAATGCCGCCGGAACGGCGCATGGCCTGCCAGGCGTCGGGATGGCATGGGGCGCCTCCGCCGCAGGCTATTACCGCATGGCCTTTGGATGCCAGTTCGGACAGAGCCTCAGCCTCAAAGGAGCGGAAAGCGGCTTCGCCCTTGGAGGCGAAAAATTCGGAAATTGAGACGCCGGACTTAGCCTCAATGAAATCGTCGAGGTCAAAAAAAGGCATAGACAAACGCTTGGCCAGAGCCTGGCCGAGCGTAGTCTTGCCGGAGCACATAAATCCGATGAGAAATATGGGCATTATTTTTCGACTTCCTTCTTGAGCAGGTCGCGGATTTGGGTGAGGAGTTCTTCCTGGGTGGGGCCGGCGGGAGCGGCTTCTTCGGCTTTTTCTTCCTTCTTCTTGAACTTCATAATGACGCGGAGGGCGACGAAGATGCTGAAGGCGACGATAAGGAAATCGACGATGTTTTGGATGAAAAGGCCATAGTTGATTGCGACCTCTTCAACGGCTGCGACGCCGTCGGCAGTGGCTTCGCGTGCGGGTGTCAGGACGTATTTTAGGTTTTTGTAGCCGTCGCCGCCAGTCACGAGGGAGGTGCATGGCATGATGATGTCGTTGACGAGAGAGGACACGATTTTGCCGAAGGCCCCGCCGATTATAACGCCGACGGCCATGTCGATGATGTTGCCCTTCATGGCAAACTCTTTGAAGTCAGAAAGGAATTTTCCCATAATTGATGATTGAATGTTAGAAAATTTTGACAAAAATAGAGATTTTTATGGATATAAACAAATTTTGCGGGGAAATGGCTATTGGGGGCTAGTGTTTTTGATGTGGGATTTTTTTTTGGCGGGGATTTAACCACGGATTTTTGATGTGGGATTTTTTTTGGGATTTAACCACGGATTCCACGGATTCCACGGATTTTTTTAATTTAATTTCGTATTATCGTTTTATCGTTTTATCGTTTTATCGTTATATCGTTATATCGTTATATCGTTATATCGATCGTTTTATTTTGTGAGCTGGTAGAAGGCCACGGCGCTGGCTGCGGCGACGTTGAGGGAGTCGACGCCGTGCGACATGGGGATGCGCGCGACGAAGTCGGCATTCGCAATAGCCTGGCGGCTAAGGCCGTCGCCCTCCGTGCCGAGGATTATGGCAAGGCGGGGCTCGGCGGAAAGGAGGGGGGAATCAATCGGGAGGCTGTCGTCGGTGAGGGCCATTGCCACTGTCTTGAAGCCGAGCGTCCTGAGGGAGTCTGGAGAATCAATCCATGTCCAGGGAATTTGGAATATGGTGCCCATCGAGACGCGCACGGCCCGGCGGTTGAGGGGGTCGCAGCTTGTCCGGGTGAGGAGGACAGCGTCGATGCCCAGGGCCGCGGCTGAGCGGAAGATGGCGCCAATGTTTGTGGTATCACATACGCCATCGATTACGGCGACCCTTTTTGTGACTGCGCAAACATCGGCCGGAGCCGGAAGGGCGGGGCGACGGAAGGCGCAGAGGACTCCACGGGTGAGCTTATAGCCGGTGAGGGAAGAGAGGGTTTCCCTTGGGCCGGTGAAGATTTCCAGACCGGGGCAGCGGGAAATGATGTCCTTGGCGTCGCCCTCGATGTGCTTCTCCTCGCAGAGCATAGACAGGGGCCGCATGCCCGCGTCGAGTGCAAGCTTAATCACCTTGGGGCTTTCGGCGATGAATAGGCCTTGGTCGGGATGAAGCTTGTTGGCAAGCTGAGCGTCGGTGAGGGCGCAGTAGGGGGCCAGGCCGGGATGTGACAGGGAATCAATGCGTATGATATTGTTCATGCAGTGCGGTATATTAAAGATGCGATGGCCAATGTGGATTTCTTTCCAAGGTAGGACAGGAGGGCGCCAATCTTATTTTTCAGCCTCGATTTGGGGTTGAAGATGATTGAAGAGCGATTTGCCTTGACCACATCCCAACAAGCGGAAGAGGCGGGGTGGGAATTTCTGGAGCAAAGGACAAACATATTGAAGTTGGCAGCGAACTTGCGGTCTATCGCCGCCAAGCGCAGAGCGGGGGAATCCTTGCAATGGTCCACAATCCTGTCTACGACCGCGAGAACATCGAGGCGTTTTTGGCTGAAAACGTGGAGAAGGCCGGCGGGGTTGGAGCGGTAAAAATACATGCGGGCGTCGGAATGGGCAATCATGGAAGCCCGCTCATAAACGCGATAGAAGAAATCCAAATCCTCGTAGATGATGCCCGGGGGGAAACGCAGGCCGTCGAAGAGGCCGGCTTTGAATAGATGCCCCCAGGCGGAGCAGAGCATTCCGCTATTTTGGTATAGCACCCGCTCTATGGCCTGAGCGGGCTTCATGACTTGGAGATTGGGGCTTGCGGGTTTCCATTTGGGGGCTGCGCCTTTCAGGACGGAGCAAGAGTATATGTCGGCGCCGGAAGAGCGCAGGGCGCTTAAGGCGAGCTCGAGGAAGCGAGGGTGGATGGCGTCGTCGGCGTCAACGAAAGCGATGAACGAGCCCGAGGCAATGTCAAGGCCGGCATTTCGGGCGCAGGAAGGGCCTTGATTGCTTTGGCGAATGACTTTTATTCTGGGGTCGCGGTTGGCGAAATCCGAGGCTATTTGGGCTGTTGAGTCTACGCTGCCGTCGTCGATGATGATAAGCTCGAAGTCGGTGCGGGATTGGGCCAGGACGCTGCGGATGGCTATGGCGAGGTTGGCCTGGGAGTTGTAGGCGGGGATGATTATTGAGATTAGAGGGGGATGGGGGTTCGTCACGGATTTTTGGTGGGATTTTAATTTTTTGGGATTATATTTTTGTGGAGGGGGAGAGGGTGTTGAAAAAGCGCTTAAAAAAGATGGACATTTGCTTTAACCACAAGACGCCTCTACGAGGCTTGCCTTTCTGATTGTCATAGCCCCCAGGCTACGCCTGGGGTTAATCACAATATGGCCTCTACGAGGCCTTGGCTAGCCCCCCAGGCTGCGCCTGGGGTTAATCACAATGTGGCCTCTACGAGGCCTTGGCTAGCCCCCCAGGCTGCGCCTGGGGTTAATCACAATGTGGCCTCTACGAGGCCTTGGCTAGCCCCCAGGCTACGGCTGGGGTTAATCACAATATGGCCTCTACGAGGCCTTGGCTAGCCCCCAGGCTGCGCCTGGAGTTAATCACAATATGGCCTCTACGAGGCCTTGGCTAGCCCCCAGGCTACGCCTGGGGTTAATCACAATATTGCCTCTACGAGGCCATGGCTAGCCCCAGGCTGCGCCTGGGGCTAATCACAATATGGCCTCTACGAGGCCTTGGCTGAGTTTTTTCAACATCATCTACCTAGCGGTTATTTTATTTGGATTTTTTCTGAGGGGTCGGATTCGTTGTTGGCGCGGTCGAGGGCTGTTACTGAGTAGATGCCGGGGCGGGTGATCTTGACGCTGCGGGCGGGGGTTATGTCGAGGATGTTTGCGGGATTTTCAAAGTCAATGTCCTCGGGGGTGTCAAACCTGTAGACGACGAACCGGACGGGGTCGGATACTTTGCCAGCCGGGGCTGCGGCCTCCCAAGAGAGGGTGCCGCTTTTAAGGCGCATATCCCTCACCGGGTAGGGAACGTCGGAGCTGATCGAAGAATAGGAAGGCACCAGGGCGAAGGTGGACTGCAGGCCAGACTTCAGGGCCGAGGCGGAGCCTTGGGAATCAGCCGTGATAGAATAGCCGGGCCACCAGCAATTGCCTTGGATAGACTCGGCGTCGCGAGTGAGGCGCACCTTGTGGTCGAGCTGATTCAGGGATTTTGAGGGGGCAATGTCGGGCAGCTTCATAGTGCGCTCTACGTCCTGGCCGATATATAGCTGGCATTTCGGGTCGACGGAATTTGCCCACCAATCGACGAGCACGAGATACGAGGCCTTGGCATGCTCCAGCTCCCAATAAAGCTGAGGGATTAGATAATCTACCCATCCCTTTTGAGCCCAGAGGAGGACATCGGCGTAAAGATCATCATAATTTCCGAGGCCATTAGTGTCGCTGCCGCGGGAATCATTTTTCTTATTTCGCCAAATGCCGAATGGGCTAATGCCGAAGCGCACCCAAGGCTGGCGGCTAGACTTTATGGCGGAATAGACATCCTCAATAAGCTTGTCGACATTTTGGCGGCGCCAATCATCACGCTTCATACCCTTGCCATATTTGGCGAAAGACTTAGCGTCGGGGAAATCCTTTCCGCCGGCGGGATAAGGGTAGAAATAATCGTCAAAATGGATGCCATCGACATCGTATCGGTTGACAATGTCGAGCACCACCTTCACGATAAACTCGCGGTTTTCCGGGAGGCCGGGGTCAAAATACAGCTTTCCGTCGCCCTCATACTTGACGAAGCGCCAAGGCTCCTTGTGATAGATGTGGCTTTTAGGAAGGACTTCGCTTTTAGAGGTTGTGACCCTGTAAGGATTAAGCCAGGCGTGGAGCTCCATGCCGCGGGCATGCGTCTCTTCAATCATGAATTGGAGGGGGTCCCAGTAAGGAGAAGGCGCGGCGCCCCCTTTGGTGAGGAATCGGCTCCATGGCTCATACTTGCTGTCGTAGAAAGCGTCGGCGCTGGGGCGCACCTGAAACAAGACTGCGTTGACACCGGCGGCTTTCAGCTTGTCGAGCTGATCGCGGAGGTAGGCCTTGTTCTCATCGGTAGACTGCTTGGCATACTGGGCCTGAAAGACGGTGTGCATCCAAGCACCGCGAAATTCACGCTTAGGGTTGGACTGGGCAAAAGAAACGGCGACACAGGCCAGGCCCAGGAAGAGAGAAAGGAAAAAATATTTCATTTGTGCAAGACGCATTAGATAGAATTAATGGCGTTGACCATATCTTGGGGCAGGCCAAAGCGCGGGTCAGAGTCAGCCAAAGGGGATTGGATAGCGCTAAGGAAATGCGGGAGCTCATGGCGATAAACCTCACGCATGGAAGAATTGACGCAACCGCTGTGGGAAGACGAATAGGCGGTGTTGGCCAGGCGGTCGGAGAGCTTAACCAAAGGGGCGTAAGGAGTAAGGCGGATGCCGGAATAGTACTTATCGTTGGCCCTCTCGGCGCGAGTGCGGCCCTTCTCGTTGGTGAGGGCATAGACAATCTCCGTGGCCATAACGGCTTTATCCTCGGGGAAAAACTCGCGGGCAATGGCCAGGACATCATTGTAGGTAAGGCGGGCGTCTTCGATGGAATCATGAAAAAATGCTCCGAAAAAGAGCGGGAGGACGTCGGCGGGCTCTTGGCAAACCGGGGCGGCATAATCCTCAACGCCCTTCGCCACCATGTCGAGGTGATAGCCATAGGGGTGAGTGCGGTCATAATGCTGGTTAACGCTGTCGTGCGCGGCATGAGCCCGGGCCCGGATTCGGGCGATGGCGTCGGCGCTGTCGGCGATAATGGCTTTGAATTGGTCTTTATCCATTTTTGCGAGGGTAATTTATACGCAAAGGTAATGAAAAAATGGATTAAAGGGCAAATAAGGGGGAGATAAATGAATAAGAAAAATGAAAAAGGGGGAAATGTAAAGAAAAAAACGCTAACTTTGCAAACGGAAAGCGCTTATCGGAGATTGGAAAACGCCTTTCCGCTACACCTTCAACTGAAAAATAGAAAGAAAAGAGAGATATGTCAAAGATCGGTTCAAAATTTACGGAAGTAGGGCGCAAGGCCCTTCTGCTGGGCAGCGGAGAGCTCGGCAAGGAAGTGACCATAGAGCTGCAGAGGTACGGCATAGAGGTTGTGGCCTGCGACAAATACCCGATGGCGCCTGCCATGCAGGTGGCAGATGAGGCCATCGTATTCAACATGCTCAACGCCAAGGCTCTGCGAGAGGTTGTGGAGAAAGAAAAGCCAGACCACATCATACCCGAGGTAGAGGCCATAGCCACTCCCGAGCTCTTGGAGCTGGAGAAAGAAGGATGGCATGTAACGCCCACGGCCAAGGCAACCGTGCTGACAATGAATCGAGAGGGTATAAGGAGGCTGGCGGCCGAGACCCTTGGCATACCAACGTCGCCCTACCGCTTCGCCGACAACTATGAAGACTTTGTGAAGGCGGTGGAAGAGATAGGCATACCCTGCGTTGTGAAGCCCGTGATGAGCTCGTCTGGACACGGGCAGTCCGTAATTAAGACTCCAGAAGACATAGATCGCTCGTGGGAGATTTCGCAGAGCGAGGGCCGTTCCGGGGCAGGGAAGGTGATAGTGGAAGGATTCGTCAACTTTGACTATGAAATAACCCTTCTGACCGTAAGGAGCGTGAGCGGGACGACATATTGCGAGCCGATAGGCCATATACAGGTTGACGGGGACTATCGCGAATCGTGGCAGCCGCAGCCGATGAGCACCGCGGCGCTTGAGAAGGCCAAAGAATACGCCAAGAAGGTGACAGACGCCCTGGGCGGATACGGCATCTTTGGCGTGGAAATGTTCATCAAAGACCATGAGCCGATATTCAGCGAGGTATCGCCACGGCCGCATGACACGGGTATGGTGACGATGATATCGCAGGACATGAGCGAATTCGCGCTGCATGCCCGCGCGCTGCTTGGTCTGCCCGTGCCAGAGATACGGTTCTACGGACCAAGCGCGTCAAGGGCAATCGTGGTCGAGGGCAATACCGACAAGGTGGAGATGGGCAACCTGAACGAGGTGCTGAAAGAGCCCGGCGTGCAGATACGCATATTTGGCAAGCCCGAGGTGAAGGGACACAGGCGCATGGGCGTGATATTGGCAACGGCCGATACGCTGGAGAATGCTCGGGCCAAGGCAGACAGGGCATATAAGGCACTGAAGGTGAATGTACTCTAACGGGGAGAACTTTTGCTTTGGCTAGATTGTTTTGAGAATAGAAAAATAAAAGACATTATGGAAAAGATTGTTCCAGGAAAACACGTATCACTCGTGTATGACTTATATTCAGTCAATGCAGACGGCAGCGAGACACTGCAGCATCAAAGCGACCCTCAAGACCCCGAGCAGATAATATTTGGGGTGACGCAGGGCGTAATCGTTCCGTTGGAGAAGGCCATCGAGGGCCTTGTGAAGGGAGACAAATTCAATGTCACCGCGAAGGCGGAAGAGGCATTCGGGGCACATAATCCAGAGATGATTGTAACGCTTGACAAGGATATGTTCATGGTTGACGGAAAGTTTGACACCGATGTAGTGGCGGTAGGCAAGTATGTGCCCATGCTCACGGCAGAAGGTTACAGGGTGAGCGGCCTTGTGACCGAGATCGGCAAGGACAAGGTGACGCTTGACTTCAACCATCCGCTGGCAGGCAAGACCATCCGATTTGACGGCAGCATCAAGGAAGTGCGCGACGCCACTGATGAAGAGCTGCACATAGCCTCCGGCGCGGGCTGCGGCTGCGGTTGCGGAGGCGGCTGCGGAGAGAAAGAAGGCGAAGGCGGCGGATGCTGCGGCGGCTGCAGCTGCTGAAAATACTGACTGTTGGCAAAGGATTTACCACGGATTTTACGGAAGGATTACGGTAGATTGTTTTACCACGGATTTCACGGATTACACGGATTTAATTTTGATTTGAATCGATATTAAATCGATAATGATTTATGAATAAGGCGGTGCTATTTGACTTGGATGGGGTGCTGATAGACACGGAAGGCATCTATTCGGAATTTTGGGGAGGCATGGGTGAGAAGCACTCGGTGCCTTTCCCAGATTTTGCCCAAAGGATAAAGGGCACGACGCTCAAGCAGATACTTGAGGGGTACTTCAAAGAAGAGGAGCATGCGGAGATAGTGCGCGAGCTTATTGAATTTGAGGAGAATATGCCGTATAGGGTATTTGAGGGGGCGTCGGATCTGATAGATATGCTAAAGGGCAAAGGCTACGGCACGGCCATCGTGACCAGCAGCAGCGAGCAAAAGCTGGAACGGCTATGGGCCCAGCATCCATGGATGAAGGAGAAATTTGACGCGATAGTGTCAGACGCGGACGTAGAAAGGTCGAAGCCAGACCCGCAGGGCTATTTGTTGGCAGCGGAGAGGCTAGGCTGCAAATCCGAGAACTCCTATGTGGTGGAAGATTCGTACAATGGCCTTTTAGCCGGGAGACGGTCGGGGGCCAAGGTGATAGCCTTGGCGACTACCAATCCGGCGGAAACGCTGGCCGACAAGGCCGACTACGTATTCCGGGCCATAGGAGACATAGACTATTCGATATTTTGAAAATCAGAAAAAATAACCTTTAAACAACAAGCTATGGAACGCACAATTGCATTGAAGAGGGCTTACGAGCCCGAGAGCCCTGACGATGGATTCAGGGTGTACGTGGATCGACTATGGCCGAGGGGCTTGTCGCATGAGACATTTCATTATGACCTATGGGATAAGGAAGTGGCTCCGTCGAATGAGCTCAGAGAATGGTTTCACCAGAATCCGACCGATGAGTGGGCGGAGTTTGAGAACCGATACAAGCAGGAGCTTCTGTCCAATCCGGCCTACAGCACGCTGAAGGATGTGATTTCCGACAAGAAGAAGGTGACGCTTCTGTATTCGTCGCATGACGAGGCGCACAACAACGCGGTGGTGCTGAGGGAAATGCTGATGATGTGAAAAAATTCGTGAACTCTGAAAAACAGCGAATAGCAAGGACAAATGCTGGAACCACAACGACGCCTCTACGAGGCTTACATAAATTATTGTGAATAACCCCAGGCTTGTGCCTGGGGTTATTCACAATTAAGCCTCTATGAGGCTTTTACCATCCTTGATCTTTTTTTTGAGGTTAGTTAAGGATTGGGGATAGTTTAATGTTTGGGGATTGGGACGGGGAATTTAGAGAAGAGGACTTGGACGGCCTTGTCGATGCCCGAAAGATTTCGGAGTTCGCTGTCGCCATTGTCAAGGATTGTGGCGACTGAGGCTGAATACAGAGGCTTCATCTCGCGGATGTTGACCAAATCCATTGTGAGGACGCCTTCTCGATAGATTTGCGTAACCCAGTGCGTGACCGTGGCGTACTGAGGCCAATAATAGGCTCGAGGGTAAATGAAATGAGGCACAAGGCCGTTATGCGCCGGGCCGGGAAGCGGACGCGGGCCAGGGATAGGACGTGGCAGCGGAGGAGGCGGCGGACCCGGGCTGTAGACGGGGACTTGCGTTGTATATGGAACCTGCTCAGTGCCTTCCTTAACTGTTAGGCCGATGTTAACAAGGAGCGGAGAATTTGGGTCCTCGGTGAACCCCCTTTCCACAAGCTGCTCGCGAATTGCGGCCGCGATGTTGTAGTACGTTACCATCTCCATGCCCGGCGGGAGATCGCCGTCGGCCGGAGTGACGAGGCGGAAAGTGTGGTAATCCGCAAGGTCGGCGTCGTTGTATATCTCGCTGTTGGTAAGCGTGTAAGGGCTGCAAGCGCCAAACACTGCCGCCATAACGGCGAATAAAGCCGACAAACCAAAAGTGCGTTTCATATTGCGTAAAGATTAAATAGTTGCCATATATTAATTAACGAATGGGTCAAAAATATGTTCGCGCGCGAAATGCCGGCAAGATTTGTGGGAAAGGGAAAAAATGCGTAACTTTGAGGGTTGAAAAAGACAAAACCAGGCAATAAATGACAGCAACCGAGATACAGCAGCGGGCCTTGGCCCTATTGGCGAAATTTTATGGCTATCGGTCATTTAGGACCGGACAGCTGGAAATCATAACGGCCGTGTCGATGGGGCGCGACGCCACCGTGCTGATGCCCACGGGAGGCGGAAAATCGCTATGCTACCAGATACCGGGCATAATGCTTGAAGGGGTGGCGATAATAGTGTCGCCACTGATAGCGTTGATGCAAGACCAGGTGCATGGGCTGCAGGCCAACGGCATTCCCGCGGCGGCCTTGCATTCCGGGCTCGACCAAGAAAGCGAGAGGGCTGTGCTAGAGCATCTATACGCGGGCCACATCAAGCTTCTGTACATGTCGCCGGAGCGGCTTCTGAACGACCTTGAGCGCATGTCGAAGAGCATAAGGATATCGCTATTCGCCATAGACGAGGCTCATTGCATATCGCAGTGGGGGCACGACTTCAGGCCCGTTTACACCTCGCTTGGGCGCATCAAGGCAATGTACCCCAATACTCCCGTGATAGCCCTGACGGCCACAGCGGACAAGATCACCAGGGATGACATAGCCAAGCAGCTGGGGCTGAAAGAGCCTTACCAATACGTAGGGTCGTTTGACCGGCCCAACATCAGCATCAGCGTGAGGGCGGCCTCATCGAGGGCCGAGAAGATGAAGGCCATAACCGAGCTGATAAGGCGGCATCCGCAGGATTCAGGGATAGTGTATTGCCTATCGAAGAAGAGCACCGAGGCCGTGTGCGAAGAGCTGAGGAGAAAAGGATTCACGGCCATGCACTACCATGCGGGGATGACGGCGCAGGCCAGGGAGGCGTCGCAAAGGGCATTCATAAATGGCGAGCTGCAGGCTATGTGCGCCACAGTGGCATTCGGGATGGGGATAGACAAGAGCAACATACGCTGGGTGGCCCATTTCAATATGCCAGGAAACATCGAGAGCTACTACCAAGAAGTGGGCAGGGCGGGGCGTGACGGCATGCCCGCCGAGGCTGTGATGTTCTACTCCTACGCCGACGTGGTGGCGCTGGAGAAATTCGCGCAAGAGAGCGGCCAACAGCAAGTGGCCATGGACAAGCTGGGAAGGATGAAGGCCTTCGCTGAGGCTTCGAACTGCCGGCGGCGCATGCTGTTGAGCTACTTTGGGCAGGAGATGGACCACGACTGCCACAACTGCGACGTGTGCGAGAATCCGCCCGAGCGGATAGACGGGACCGTGCTTTCGCAGATGGCGATGAGCGCCATACTGCGCACCGGCAGCAACATAGGTCAATCCATGACGATAGACATATTGCGAGGGTCGGCCAAGGCTGATTTGACGCAAAAAGGATACCACCTGATAAAGACTTATGGTGTGGGGCGCAGCCTTGGCGCGCTGGAGTGGGGCAATTACCTGCAACAGATGCTGCACCTTGGGCTAATAGAGATCGACTACGACCGAGGAAAGCGATTCAGCGTGACGCCCTACGGGATGAAAGCGCTGAAGGGGGAGGCTAGGGTGGCATTCTCCAAGTTTGTGATAGACGCAAGGCCCGAGAAGAAAAAGAAAGAGGCGTCCAAGTCCAAGCCGAAGAACACGCTGCTTGAGGCGCTGAAGCGCGTGAGGATGGCGCAGGCCAAGGCGGCGGGGATGCCGGCCTATATGGTGTTCAGCGACGCAACGCTAGCCGACATGGCGGCCAAGGCGCCGAAGAACAAGCGGGAATTTGCAGAAGTGATGGGCGTAGGCGAGAAGAAGCTGGAGAGGTTTTGGAGGCCATTTGTTGAGGAGATACTGAGGAATGCATAGGCTTTTATGGGTTTTGACGGCTGCGGGCAAGGAAGAACCACGGATTTCACGGATTCCACGGATTTTTTTAGTGATTAATAATTTTTATTGAATATATATTCATGAACGATTGAATTTTTGCGCTTAAGGTTATTATGGAGAAGAGGAGGATAGCTGTTTTGGCCGGGGCGGCGGTAGCGGCGGCGGTGTGCGCTGTGGTTTTTTTCTGTGACCCTAGCGGGGCGCGGTGGATGCCGAAGTGCGCGTTTCATGCCATTACGGGGCTGCAGTGCCCGGGATGCGGATTTACGCGAGCACTGCACGCGCTGCTGCATGGGCATCCGCTGGAGGCGCTGCGTTACAATTATTTCTTTGTGATATCCATACCTGTGGCGGCGGCTGTGGCCTATACGACATGGTCGGATGGTGCGCTGGCCAGGCGGTTGCAGCCAGTGGCGCAGGGGAAGGCGGTTATTTTGGGGTATGTAGGGCTTTTCTTTGTGTGGTGGATTGTCAGGAATGTGATTGGGGTATGAGCTCAGGAGTTGGCTCCAAGGACGAGGAGCAAGAGGCTGACTATCAAGACTCCCAGGTCGACAGCCTTCGCCTTGATATTTTTTTCGTGGAGGATTAGGACGCCGTAGAGGAAAGAGATTATTACGCTGCCGCGGCGCACCATTGACACGATTGCGATCATAGAATCGGGATAGCTCAGGGCGTAGAAATAAGCCAGATCGGCCGTAGTCAGGAACAGGGATATGCAGGGTATGCTCCATTTCCAGCGGAATTTGTCGCCAGAGGGATGGCGCGGGAGCAAAAGGCAGATGATTGCGCCCATTAGGATGCATTGGTAGAGCGAATACCAGGCTTGTACCTCGGCCGGGGCGTGGAAACGCATCAGATATTTATCGTACAGGGCGCTGACTGCGCCGAGGAGCGTGGCCAGGATGGCGAGATAGAGCCATTTAGAATGGCGGAATGAGAATCCTTCCTTCGCTCCAAGCCTTGAAATGAAGAAAAGGGAGGCGAAGCCAAGGAGGATGCCGGCCCACTGAAGGGCGTTGAGGCGTTCGCCAAAGATGGCCAGTGCTCCGACCAGGACGAGGACGGGGCGGCTGGCGTTGATGGGGCCTTGGATTGTAAGGGGGAGGTGCTTAATGGCGAAGTAGCCGCATATCCACGAGCTGAGCACGATAGCGGCCTTAAGCATTACCTGCAGGTGGCCGTCGAGGCCGCCAAGGCCGAGAGAGCCTTGCGAGATTTGGCCGATGATGACCGGCGACATTAGTAGGGTGCCGAAGACCGTATTTAGGAAGAGAACCAACAGGACATTGTTGGACTTTAAAGAAATTTTCTTGAATATGTCGTAGAATCCGAGGCAGAACGCCGAGAGGAATGATAAGGCTAGCCACATTTTGCGGAGAATTTTGGACGCAAAATTAGCAATTTTTTTTGGAAATTTGGAGAATACTTGGGGGATCTTGTGGAATCTTGGGGTATCTTGAGGAATCTTGTGGAATCTTGGGGCATCTTGAGGAATCTTGATTTTATATAAATGTTAAATGTTGTGAAAAATACAGAATAAATTTGGATTTTAGGTAAATTATTCTGTATATTTGCAACAGAAATTAAGAATAATTCATAATTCATAATGCACAATTCATAATGCACAATTCATAATTAATAAATTATTTCTATGGAAATATTGGGAAAGAGCCGGAGGGCGGACGTGACCTTCCACAAATCCGGGCGCATAGACGTGTCGGGATTCGCAGCCTCAAGAATTGGGCTGCGCCACGGTGATGCCGTGAACGTTGCCACAGTGAATGGCAGATACTACATGTACATCGCTTGCAAGGGCGAGCGGATGCTTGGGAGCTTCAACAGCGTATGCCGCAGCACACGCGGACATACTCTGAGGGCGCACAACAAGGCGTTGGCCCAAATCCTCATCGGGGACCAAGGCGAGAAGGCTGACTATGCAAGCGGCACGCTGATATACGTGAAAGAATACGGGAGGATGCTTCAAATCAACAAAATGACAGCGTAGAGATGGAAAAAGAGATTACATTCGCCGGACTGAGCGCGTCGCCGAGCGGACATCTTTGCAAAGACGGGGAATTGGCGGCATGCATTGGGATGATGCCAAAGAACGGGGAGCTGGCGCCGGCCCGAATCCCTGAAAAGGAATATGTATTGCCTGAGGGGTGGGAGCTGACGCATATCCACTCCAAGAATGAGGGGAGCCGACTGATAGCTGTGGAGAGAGTCGGGGATGGCGAAGAGATACTGTATTGGGCATCTGCCGAGAAGAAGGGGGCGCTGAAAAAGCAGGACTTTGCATGCATAGAGGAATTTGGGAAAGTGAAGGACGTGGCGTCACGCGGGGCGCTGTTGATTATCGCCACGTCAGAAGGATTGGAATACGCGCATTGGACCGATGCCGGATATGCGATGCTTGACTTGCGGAATCCGCCGATTGCGGAATTTGGGCTGCAGAGGGCAGGAGGGCTATCGATGCCCAGGCGGTACGCAGCGCCGGCGTGGATGGCTGCCGGCAATCCAAACCATGGAGAGGGGAGCGGAGCCTGGGCGACGCATCCGCTGACTGCGGAGCTGGCCTCGGATACCGAGACCGCCACTCAGACAATTTTCCGCGACTTCAAAGAGGCCGTGCGCGGGCAGATAGAGGCAGGAGGATATTTCCATTCGCCATTCTTCGTAAGATATGCCCTTAGGCTTGCGGACGGCAGCCACATACTGCCGTCTCCGCCCGCTCTGATGCTGCCAAGCCTGTTGCCGCCAATGATAAAGGCGAGCGCGCTGGCGTCAAGCACGAGCGACGAGGCTGTGCTGGAGCTAGACGCCACCGGCATGAACTACTTCAAGCTTCGGTGCAGGCTGGGGCGTTTCAACAGAAAAGACCTTGGCCCGTATGTAACGGCCATAGACATATTCGTTACCGAGAGCGCGTCGACATTTTCCGAGACGCCGGCAATGGGAGGAATTGTTTCCTATTCATCGGTGATAAAGAACAGGAATCTCAGCAACTCTACAGACAGGGGGCGTGCCGCAGAAGAGGAGGTTTTCGCGGGAGAATGGTCAAACGGGAATGACGAATATGCCGACAGGTTTGTGGGCGTGGACGAACTGAGAAGCAGCGTATGGAACATCACGCCCAACCTATCGATGGCGTCGGAGCTTCTGTCGCTCGGGGAATTCCACCTTGTGGGGAGCATTCCGATATCAGAGGCGCAAGAGCGAGAAGGATTCAAGGACATTGACATTTGCAGCACATCGGGGGAAGAAATAAGGAAATTGCCGACGCTGGAGGCAGATGAGACGGACCTGGCACGACGCATAATCCCCGACAAGCTTTGGGGCGGCGGGGGCGCGCTGATGGCGGCAGCAGGGGAGATAAGGCCGCAAAGGCCGTGGCCATTGGCCGGCGCGATGGCGGCAAAGGGGAGCCGGGAAGATCCGGCATACCTGCCCGTGACAGTGACGACATATACACGAAGCCTTGCGGATGACGGCAATTCAAGCGTGACAAGCGCATCGGCGGAGTCGCCGCGCTGCAGCCTGGCAGAGGCATTTCCCCATTATCTGTATTCTTCAGACCCCGGGACGTACAAAATAGAGATAAGGCAGGGCGGCAACGGGTGGAGCCTTCCGATGCGAAAGCATCCAACGCTGGCAGGGGCGTATTGGGTAGGGGATTTGGAGAATGCCAAGGCGCCCGAGGCGGAAACGTTGCCGCAGCTGTACACGCCTGAGACCGAGCCGGCCAATGCGTCAGCCAGCCTTTGGATTGCAGAAGGAGAATGGCCATTTGCATTTACGCTAAGGGCGACGATAGGAGCGGGGAGGATAAAATATTTGGCGAATGCGTACAGGGCAATGTCGGCAGGGCAATTTGGGCAATACACGCTGTATGCGTTCACCACGGCAGGCATATGGGCAATGTCGGCGGCAAAAGGGTCGGCGCCCGTGCGCATTTCGGAGAAAGAGGCTAAAGGGATCGCGGTGACGGGGAGTGGCGTGGCGTTTACGGCGGAATGTGGCGCATACCACCTTTGCGGGGCTCAGATAGAATGCCTGTCGGCAGAAATGGCGGGCGCCGGGGATGAGAGGCTTCTGGATAGCGACGCCGCAAAAGGGCTGATGGAGGCGGAAGGAATCGCCGGACCGCCAAGCTTTGCGGAGGCGATAGGCAAAGGAACATTGACATATGACGCGGAAGGGGACAATCTGCTGCTGGCGATTGGCGACACAGCGTATTCCTATTCCTTTGCGGACAAGCGCTGGGGGATGACGTCGAAGGACGGAAAGGCGATGATCATAAGCCGGCCGATAAAGATAGCGTATCCCGTGGAAAGGAAAGGCGTATCGACAGTGTCGCTTACGGGGAGCTTGAGCAAAAGGACTACGAAGGTTGCGGCACTGGGGAGCGACGACTTGCGGCATTGGAGACTGCTTGGGTCGGCGCAAGGCACGGCGATAACGGCAATGCTGGGAACAGGGGTGAGATACTTGGCGATTGCGGCCAGCTCGAAGATGGAGGCAGGCGACACGCTGAGCGGCGCGGCGATAATATGCAGAGAGAAATGAAAGGAAAGCGGAAGGCGGCAGAATTTTTCGGGGAAATAGTTTATAAAATTGAGTAAAAATCGCTATTTTTGCATCAGGAAAAATTTAAGGGATTGGATAAAGATTTTTCGACTTGAAAGATTAGGACTTTTAAAATTTAGACATAAGAACTTTTCAACTTTAAATAAAGGAAAAAATGACTATCGACCAGTACAATTTCGCCGGCAAGAAGGCGATCGTGCGCGTAGACTTCAACGTGCCCCTGGATGAAAACGGCAACATCACCGACGACACCCGCATCCGCGGCGCCCTCCCGACGCTGGAGAAGATCCTCAAAGACGGAGGCAGCCTGATCATAATGAGCCACATGGGCAAGCCCAAGGGCAAGGTAAACCCCAAGTATTCACTTGGCCAGATCAAGGACGCTGTGGCAAAGGCTCTTGGCACAGACGTGAAGTTCGCACCCGACTGCGCCAACGCGGAAGAGGCCGCAGCCAACCTCAAGCCCGGCGAAGTGCTCCTGCTCGAGAACCTTCGCTTCTATCCCGAGGAAGAAGGCAAGCCCGTAGGCATCGACAAGACCGACCCCGGCTACGAAGAGGCTAAGAAGGCCATGAAGAAGAGCCAGAAGGAATTCGCAAAGAAGCTGGCAAGCTACGCTGACGTGTATGTAAACGACGCCTTCGGCACAGCTCACCGCAAGCACGCATCAACAGCCGTCATCGCCGACTATTTCGATGCCGACAACAAGATGCTCGGCTATCTGATGGAGAAGGAAGTGAAGGCCGTAGACAACATCCTCAGCGACATCAAGCGCCCCTTCACAGCCATCATGGGCGGCTCAAAGGTATCCACCAAGATTGGCATCATCATGAATCTTATGGACAAGGTGGACAACCTCATCCTTTGCGGCGGCATGACATATACATTCGCCAAGGCACAGGGCGGCCATATCGGCAACTCCCTTTGCGAGGACGATAAGCTTGATTTGGCTCTTGACATTATCGCAAAGGCAAAGGAGAAGGGCGTGAACCTGGTGCTCGGCACAGACTGTGTTGCAGCAGACTCATTCAGCAACGACGCCAAGACAATGATCTGCAAGGTGAACGAAATACCTGACGGCTGGGAAGGCCTCGACGCAGGCCCCGAGACCTGCAAGGCATTCGCCGCAGTGATCAAGCCCGCCAAGACAATACTCTGGAACGGCCCGGCCGGAGTGTTTGAGTTTGACAATTTCACAGCCGGCAGCCGCGCAGTGGCAGAGGCTATCGTGGAGGCTACCAACAACGGCGCATTCTCGCTCGTAGGCGGTGGCGACTCAGTGGCATGCGTAAACAAGTTTGGCCTTGCTGACCAGGTGTCATACGTATCAACCGGCGGCGGCGCCCTTCTCGAGGCCATCGAGGGCAAGGTGCTTCCCGGCGTAGCCGCAATCAAAGGCGAATAATCTGTAGCGCAAGATAAAAACCATGGGCCCGTAGCCAATCCGGCTATGGGCCTGTTTATTGAGCATGAGTTGAGGGATAATTATTTGCGCAGTTAAACATTTACTTTAGCTTTAAGGATGGAAACGGAATTTTGGAAATTTGTCAGAGAGAACGCCGAGGCCGATGCGTCAAAGCTTAGGCTCAAATACCACGGCGCGGAAGGGGGCATTGACTTTGTTTTTGCGATAACGCAGATAGAATGCCGCAAGAAGTTTGCCAAGAAGCTGCGCGCTACTCTGGCAGAACATCCTGATTTCTTGTTTCCGTCAGTTTTGGCCGGGGAACAGGCCACGAGCGACCTTTTGGCTGAATTTCATGCCGGTTTGGTTGAGATCGGAGAAAGGGTTGTTGACCTTACAGCGGGGCTTGGCATTGACGCATGGCATATAGCCAGAAGAGCGGCGAAAGTGACGGCAGTGGAGAGGGATGAAGAAAGGGCCAAATGCCTTATCAACAATTTTGGAAGCGAGATTGAGACAATTAACTGCGACTGTCGGGAATTTTTGGAAGCATGTGGGGAGGAGGCCTACGGCGCGATATTCATTGATCCGGCGAGAAGGGGAGTTGATGGCGGGCGAGTGTTCGCCTTGGCGGATTGCGAGCCAAACATTTTGGAGATGCTGCCTGAGTTGAGGCGAAAAGGACGGCGGATGATTGTGAAGCTGTCGCCGATGCTTGACATTTCCAGCGTGCTGGCTGACCTGCCGCATTGCGTTCAAATTATGAGCATCGGCACGCCAACGGAATGCCGCGAGCTTTTGGCGGTTGTGGACTTTAAGAAAGATCCACTGCCCGCGGATGAAACGCCGATTGTGGCTGTCACTTTGGCTGATGGGCATGAGCCCTGCATCATTTCCTTCACAAAGGCTGAAGAAGCGGAAGAAACCGCTGAAATCAGGACGCCAAAGCCGGGGGAATATTTGCTGGAGCCATATCCAGCGGTGATGAAGACCGCGCCTTTCAATTTATTGTCAAAGAGATACGGGATAGGGAAGCCGCATCCGAATACGCATATTTATGTTGGGGATGAGGCGCCGGAGGGATTTCCCGGGGAGGCGTTCAAGATAGAGGCGGTGATACCTTATGAATCAAAATACATAAAGAGGCTGAAGGGGGATTATCCGCGAATACAGGTGGCCGCGAGAAATTTCGATGTGCAGGCAGAGGCGCTGAGGAAGAAGCTTGGGGTGAAGGATGGCGGGGACAAGAGGCTGTTTGCGGTGACTGGAGCATCGGAGCCGAGGAAGATGATGATTGTTGTTGAGGCCTAGGGGGTTATTGGGCTTCGGGGACGTTTTTGTTGTGGGATCGGAAGATTGAGCGGGCCTCGTCGGCGAATGCTTTAGCGTGGTATTTCCATTGGCCCTTGCAGGAATCGGGATGCACAAGGCGATAATTGGAAGAGCCCTGAGCGCCGGGGATTGTGAAGACGAGATGATAGCAAGCGGTGTCCACACGCGCCACTCCGTCGTGATCACGGCGCAGCTTTACTTGCAACATGGCGCCTCCTCGAGTGCTTTTTGTCTTCATATTTGAAATGTAGTTTCCAAGGGAGTATGCAACCAGCCTCTTATTGCCAAGTGAATCTTGGCGCATCTCCATAGGCTGGATTACGTGGGGATGGCCTCCGATGATCAGCTCGACGCCTTGGCCTTCAAGGAAATTGGCTAGATTCTCTTGCTCGTTATTTGGCAGCAGCCTGTACTCCACGCCCCAGTGCATGGTCACGCACAAAAGCTCAGCGCCGGCTTGGCGGGCGTGCGCTATGTCTGATTTGATTTTATCCCTGTCGATGTAATCAACCACGGCGCCGTGTCGAGCCACAATGCCGTTGGTGCCATAGGTGTAATTCAGGAATCCTATCTTGAATCCATTCACATCCTGCACAAGCGGCAGGAGGGAATCTCTTTGCGCAACGTCGCGATATGCGCCCACATGCTTCACTCCCAGAGCGTCTACGGCATCAACAGTGCGCCTAAGGCCGCGTTCGCCGCGGTCAAGCATGTGGTTATTTGCCAAAAGGAACATATCGAACCCCGCGTCCTTCAGGGCTTTTGCGTAAGAATCGGGAGCGCAGAAGCAGGGATAGCCGGAGTAGGGCTTCCCGCCAAGTGGCGTCTCAAGGTTTACGACAGCAAAATCCGCGGAGCTGACTATTGAATCCACATTTTGGAAATACTCGCTATAGTCATAAACGCCGTCAGACTGCCGCGCAGCGACAATCTGCCCTTCGTGCATCATTGCGTCGCCCGCAAAAATCAAAGTGGCCTCTGGAGAGGGGATGTATTGGGAGACGATTGTGGTTACTGCCGCTATTAGGGATTTGGCAATCATAGTGATTGTTATTTGCCACAAACGACCTCTACGAGGCCGATGTGCATTATTTTATTCTAGCCCCAGGCTACGCTGCGCTTCGCCTGGGGTTTAACACAAGACGCCCCTACGGGGCTTATTGCACTGCGGCGCGCTGCGCTGTAACACGAGACGCCCCTACGGGGCTTATTAGGCCGCGCTTGGGGGTAACACAGCCTTGGGGATGGCGTATTACTTATAGATGGCGCGCTTGGCGGCCAGAAGGGTGTTTTTCATCAGGGAGCAGATTGTCATGGGGCCTACTCCGCCGGGGACGGGGGTGATATAGCTGCACTTGGGGGCAACTTCATTGAAATCGACGTCGCCGCTTAGGCGGAAGCCGCTCTTGCGCGAGGCATCCGGCACGCGGGTGGTGCCCACATCAATGATGACGGCGCCATCCTTTACCATATCCGCCTTTACGAATGCGGGCTTGCCGATGGCGGCGATAATAATATCAGCTTCTCGTGTAAAATCGGCAATATTTGGAGTGGCGCTGTGGACTACAGTGACAGTGCAATTGCCGGGATAACGCTTCTGCATCATCAATTCGGCTATAGGGCGACCAACGATATTGCTGCGGCCAAGCACCACGCAGTGCTTGCCCTTAGTCTCAATGTTGTATCGAGCCAGAAGCTCAAGGATGCCGGCGGGGGTGGCTGAAACAAAGCAGGGGAGCCCGATGGCCATGCGTCCGGCGTTGATTGGGTGAAAGCCGTCCACATCCTTGCGGTAGTCGATGGCCTCAATCACCTTCTGCTCAGAGATATTCTTTGGAAGGGGCAGCTGCACGATGAAACCGTCAATAGCGCCGTCCTCGTTCAATTCCTGCACTTTTTTGAGGAGCTCCTGCTCGGTGACATCATCCTCAAAACGGATGAGAGTGCTTTCAAAGCCGCATTCCGCGCAGCTTTTCACCTTGTTGGCCACATACGTCTCGCTGCCGCCATCGTGGCCGACGAGAATAGCTGCCAGATGCGGGCG
The DNA here is from genome assembly GCA_023666615.1 of Clostridium sp. Classification (GTDB taxonomy): domain Bacteria; phylum Bacteroidota; class Bacteroidia; order Bacteroidales; family Muribaculaceae; genus CAG-873. The sequence goes on from JAMPBQ010000001.1 coordinate 1,038,854, forward strand.
CCTCTTTCCGTCCGCAACCATTTTGGCCACTTCAGCGGCTATCTCGGCCTTAATGTCGGCTGAAGTTTTCTTTCCGTCGATTAATTGCATAATATCGTGAATGATAGTGAAAAATCAGCGGCGTTTTCCGCGCGCCTGCTTCATTTGCTTCATAAGGTTCATGGGGTTCTTGTTGGAGGACACCATTTGCATCATCTTCCTTGTTTCGGCGAACTGCTTGATGAGCCGGTTGACCTCCTGGACCGAAGTGCCTGAGCCGGCGGCGATGCGCTGCACCCTGGTGCCTTTGATTACATCAGGATTCTCGCGTTCGTAGGGTGTCATAGAATGAATGATTGCCTCGATGCCCTTGAAGGCGTTGTTGTCAATGTCGATATCCTTAATGGCCTTGCCTACGCCGGGAATCATAGAAGCAAGGTCCTTGATGTTGCCAAGCTTCTTGATTTGCTCGATTTGCTTGAGGAAATCATTGAAATTGAACTGGTTTTTGCGGAGCTTGTCGGCGAGTTCCTTAGCCTTCTTCTCATCGTACTCCTTCATCGCCAACTCGGCGAGGGTCTTGACGTCGCCCATGCCAAGGATGCGCTCAGCCATGCGATCAGGATGGAAGAAGTCAATGCCGTCGAGGGTTTCGCCCGTGCCGATAAACTTGATAGGCTTGTTTACGACAGTGCGGATGGATATCGCGGCGCCTCCGCGGGTATCGCCGTCCAGCTTAGTGAGGACAACGCCGTTGAAGTCGAGGCGGTCGTTGAAGGCCTTAGCCGTATTCACGGCATCTTGGCCGGTCATAGCGTCTACCACGAATAGAATTTCGTCGGGGTTGACCGCATTCTTGATGGCCTCAATCTCGTCCATCATCTTTTCGTCCACAGCCAGGCGACCGGCGGTATCGATAATGACGAGGTCGTTATGGTTCTCCTTAGCGAACTTGATTGCGTTCTTGGCAATCTCCACGGGATTCTTGTTTCCCTCTTCGGTATAAACCGGCACATCAATAGACTTTGCCAGGGTCTGCAGCTGCTCAATGGCCGCGGGGCGGTAAACGTCGCCGGCCACGAGGAGCGGACGCATGCCCTTCTCGCTCTTGAGCTTTTTCGCCAGCTTCCCGGTGAATGTGGTCTTGCCGGAGCCTTGGAGGCCAGACATCAAAATCACAGCGGGCTTGCCCTTTAGGTTGAGGGGCTCGGCCTTATCGCCCATAAGGGAAGTGAGCTCATCATAGACGATTTTCACCATAAGCTCGCTGGGCTTAAGGGCTGTGAGCACGTTTTGGCCGAGAGCTTTCTGCTTGACGGTGTCGACGAAATTCTTCGCAACCTTATAGTTTACGTCAGATTCTATGAGAGCGCGGCGCACATCCTTAAGAGTTTCCGCAACGTTGATTTCAGTGATTTTGCCTTGGCCCTTCAGTATTTTGAAGCTGCGTTCGAGGCGTTCGGTAAGATTTTCAAACATTTTATATGGGGGAGGTGGTGTTAAAGGGGTTAGTTTTGGGGGTCAGAGCTTGTTGGTGGCCGTGTCAGGGAAAATCACCGATGGCTTGAAGGCTCTTGCCTCTTCAATGGGCATAGAGCCGTAGGCCATGATTATGATAATGTCGCCGGGCTGCACCAGGCGGGCGGCGGCGCCGTTAAGGCAAATCACGCCCGAGCCTCGCTGGCCTGGGATGGCGTATGTCTCCAGTCGGGCGCCATTGTTGTTGTTTACAATGTAAACGTGTTCGCCTTGGATAATTCCGGCGGCGTCCATCAGCTCCTCATCTATCGTGATGCTGCCAATATAGTCGAGGCGGGCTTCGGTGACCGTCACCCTGTGGATCTTTGATTTCAGAACTTCAACGTTCATCGCTGCGAATCAATACTTAATATTATCAATAAGGCGGACATCGCCGCAATATACGGTGACGCATCCCACGGGCTGGGAGGATTGGCTCCAGTCAGAAATAGGCTGCATCGTCTTTCCGTCGACAATTTGGTAATACTCCACCTCCATGCCGGGGAAGGAGTTAATTTCATCGACAACGTACTTTTCAGTCTGCTGGACCGTGTGATTCTTTGCCCAGTCGACGGAAGAGGCCAAAGCCTTGTGTATGTTTGGGGCGATGATCCTTTGCTCGGGGGTGAGGCGCACATTGCGGCTGCTCATCGCCAGTCCGTCATCCTCGCGCTTTATGGGGCAAGGCACAATTTCCAGGTCGAAACCCTCAAGCTCCACCATGCGGCGAATCACGGCAATCTGCTGGAAATCCTTTTCGCCGAAATAGGCGCGGTCAGGAAGGACTATGCTGAAAAGCTTGCTTACGATCTGGGCCACGCCGTTGAAATGGCCGGGCCTCATGGCTCCCTCCATCACCTCGGCCACCGGGCCAAGGTCGAAAACGCGGTTGTCGGGCTCGGGGTACATTTCCTCAACAGAGGGCACGAGGGCGAAGTCAACCCCCGCCAGGCGCATCTTTTCGCAGTCGGCCTGTTCGGTGCGCGGATAAGTGCGCAAGTCCTCAGGGTTGTTGAACTGCGTAGGGTTGACAAACACGCTGACGACCACCACGTCGTTGTCGCGGCGCGCCTTCTCTATAAGAGAAATGTGGCCGGCGTGCAGGGCGCCCATAGTTGGCACCAGGCCTATGGATTTGCCCTGGGCGCGCGCCTGATCGAGGGCGTTACGCAGGGCGCTGACTGTTCTTACTATTTCCATTTTATTTAGGATAAGTACATATCGGCTGCAAAATTAGCCATTAATCCCCACTTTCACAAATCATCGCCGAAAAATATTTTTCTCACCGGATTAGCGGGAGCTTTTTGCGGATATTGGGGCGAAAAATTAAAAATATTGCTTAACTTTGTCGGAAAGTTAAATTTACCACGCTTGAGACCATGACTATATTTTCAAGAATGCTCATCGGCGGACTGGCCATAATTTGCGCCGGCGCAGCCAACGCTGAGAATTTGGTGATAATGCACACCAACGACACGCACTCGCAGATTGACCCCTTCGATACCGACGGAATGGGCGGAGTGGCGCGCAGGAAGGCGCTGATAGACAGCATACGCGGGGCAGAGGCCAATACGCTCTTGGTGGACGCCGGCGACATAGTGCAGGGCACGCTCTTCTTCAACCTTTATCAGGGCGAAGTGGAAGAGAAGCTGATGAACGCCCTGGACTATGACATACGCATTCTCGGAAACCACGAGTTTGACAATGGCCTGGGCAAAATGGCCGCGAACCTGAAGATGGCCAACGCCGCGCTATTAGGCGCCAATTACGACTTCAGGCAGACGCCGCTTGACGGCCTGTTCAAGCCCTACAAGATATATGACGTTGACAGCGCGCGAATCGCTTTTATGCCAATCAACCTGCAGCCAAAAGGCATGATTTCAGACCGAAATTATGAAGGCATGGGCTATTTGGACTATGCCGAGTATGCCGACAAGATGGCATGGTACCTGAAAAACATTGAAAACGCCGATATGGTGATTGCCGTTTCGCATGTGGGATATTCGCCCGATACGGCTCTGGTGGCCGCCTCGAGCAACATTGACGCCGTGATTGGAGGGCATAGCCACACCACGGTTGACCCGGCCGACCCTTCTTCGCCCCCGCACATTATCAAGAATGCCGACGGAAAGGACGTGCTTGTGGCGCAGGCGGGCAAGGGAGGCCGCTATCTGGGAGAAATAACAGTTGACCTATCCGACCTCGGCTCCACTCCTAAATACAGGCTTATTCCCGTTGACGCCAGGCTGGATTCCCGCTCCGACGGCAGCGTGGAGGCCATCGTGGCGCCTTACCGCGAAGAGATTGAGGCGCTCAACCACAAATATGTCACCTCCGCCCCCGCAGACATGCCCAAGGACGGGCAGGCCTTGCTCAACTTCGTGGCGGACTATGCTTTTGAAAGGTGCAAAGAGCTGTACCCAGGCGTAGATTTCGCATTCATAAACAAGGGCGGCATCCGCAATGACATACCCAAGGGCCCGGTGAGCGAAGGGCAGGTGATTACGCTTATGCCCTTCTACAACAGGCTGCAAGTGATAGAAATAAGCGGAAAGCAGCTCCTTGAGGCGTTTGACACCATGGCCAGCCAGTATGGCCAAGGAGTGAGCGAGAACGTAAAGGCAGAGTACCGCGGCGGCAAATGCGTGAATGTGACAATAGACGGGAAACGCATTGACCCCAATGGCACGTACTACGTAGGCACAATTGATTACGTGGCCAACGGCGGCGACTACTTTTCAAGCCTTGTAGACCATAAAACCGTGGCGGAGAGCGACAAATATCTATTTGACGACCTCCTCGACTATTTCAAAAACGGGAAAGGCAAGGGCAAAGAGATGAAAGCCAATGACAAAGTTAGAATGAAAAAGATATGATCGATTCTTTGATTATCGCGCTGGCCGAAATAGCCGGCGCATTGTGCGCGGTGCCTGAGGTTAGCCCGCTGCATGCACAAATCGGTTCGGAGCAATGCGTAGAGTGGGTAGACTCCGTTTATGCGTCGCTCAGCGAGCGCCAGCGCGTGGGGCAGCTGATAATAGCCCATGTTACTCCCGACCCCTCGGCCGGCAACAAGGCGGCCGTAAAAAGGCTGACGGAAGAAGACGGGGTGGGGGGATTCCTGTTCAGCAAAGGGTCGCTTAGCGACTACGCGGAAATGGTGAACTATGCGCAGTCCTACGCAAAAGTGCCCCTGATGATGACATTCGACGGCGAATGGGGGCTGTCGATGCGCATAGACGGCACGCCTCGCTTCCCATACAACATGGGGCTTGGAGCCATCCAGGACGAGCGGCTGATTTATGACTATGGCATGGAAATGGCCAGGGAATGCAAGGCATTGGGCATACAGGTGAACTTCGCGCCTGTGCTTGACGTCAACTCCAATCCATCCAATCCGGTGATAGGCACGCGCTCGTTTGGCGAAGACCCTGCCAGAGTGGCCAAGCTGGGCACGGCTTACGCCCTTGGCTTGGAAAGCGGCGGGGTCCTGAGCACGTCGAAGCATTTTCCTGGGCACGGCGACACTGACGTAGACTCGCACAAGGCATTGCCCACACTAAAACAGACTAGACGGCAGCTAGAAAGCGTGGACTTCGTGCCATTTGAAGAATACTCCCGAGCAAAGCTTGGCGGGGTGATGGTAGGGCACATTGCGGTGCCGTCGCTGGATTCAACGCTAACGCCCGCGTCGCTTTCGCGGCCAATTACCACCGGCGTGCTCAAGGAGCAGCTTGGCTTTGAGGGGCTGATATTCACCGACGCGCTGGGCATGAAGGGTGCCGCCACAGACGGCAACGCATGCGTGGAGGCACTGAAGGCCGGCGCCGACATGCTTTTAAGCCCAATAAACGCCCGCTCGGACCTTGACGCAGTGATGAAAGCCATTGAAGATGGCGAGATTTCAAAGGAGCAAGTGGAGGCAAGCGTGAGAAAGCTTCTGTCATATAAGTATGCTTTAGGGCTGAGCGAGGGTATACCTGTTGACCAGGCCAATGTCGGCGCTGTGATCAACTCGCCCGAGGCCGACGCGCTGAACACGGCATTGGCCAACGCGTCAATCACTGTCATAAGAAACGAAAGCCACATATTGCCAATTTCCGACCTTGCGCATAACAAAATAGCGGTAGTGAACGTGGGGGCGTCCAGCGGCAATGCATTCGACAACCTATGCCGACAATACGCTGACGCGGCAGTTTTCGACGGCGGCAATCTGACTGCAACAGAATTGGACAGGCTGAAAAAATTCAATACTGTGGTTGTGGCAGTGTATGACGACAAGGCGTCCTCCGTGGCGGCAATGCAAAAGCTGGCGGACATGCCGGGACTGGTGCCGGTATTCCTCATCAATCCTTATAAGGTGACGAAATTCAAGCAAAGCCTTGGCGGGGCAAAGGCAATAATGCTGGCGTATGACGATACTCCCTACACTCGCCGCGCCGCAGCCATGGGGCTTTTCGCCGGCATCAATGTTGATGGACGAGTGCCGGTCAACATCGAAGGCGTGGCCAAAACGGGCGAAGGCGTTTCTTTTGGGAAAACCCGCCTGGGCTATGCATCACCCTATTCCGTGGGGATGAATCCCAGCCTTACCGCCAAAATCGACAGCATTATGGCGGAAGCCGTGGAGAAGGGGGCAACCCCCGGCGGGCAAGTGCTCGTGGCCAGGAATGGAGAAATAGTGGTGAACAAGAACTATGGCAAGACCACAAAGGGCGGCAAGCCTGTGAATGACTTCACGCTCTATGACTTGGCATCTGTATCAAAGACCGTTGGGACGCTGCCGGGCGTGATGAAGGCATATGACCTTGGCCTTTTTGAAATGGACGCCTTCGCAAAGGAATACATACCCGGCCTGAACGTGGCCGGCAAGGACAGCATCACCCCGAGAATGCTTCTCTACCACGAAAGCGGCATGCAGCCCTCGCTGCCAATGTTTGACATTATGATGGACACCCTTACATACACGGGAAATCTCCTCAGTTCGAAATACGACAAAAACCATAAGATAAAGGTGTACAGAAATCTTTATGGCAATCAAAACGCCAAGATGCGCACCGACATAGCGTCACGCACACGGGGCAACGGATTCGAAATTGAGGCCGCTAAGGGGCTTTATCTCAACGATGCCGCTTATGACACAATAATGAATAAGATATATGCCTCCAAGCTGCGCGCTAACCGCGACTATACTTATTCTTGCCTAAACTTTTGCTTGTTGATGGACATGGAGCAGCGCGTGACAGGGCAGGGCCATGACCAGTGGGTGACTGACAGCGTGTGGGCTCCGATTGGAGCATATGGATTCCGCTATCGCCCGACCCTTACGGCAGAGGCGTCGGACATAGCCGCTACGGAAAATGACACCTACCTGCGCAAGCAGCATCTGCAGGGCTATGTGCATGACGAGCTGGCGGCCTTCTCCGGCGGCCTGCAGGGAAACGCCGGGGTGTTCGGCACAGCCACTGACATAGCCAAACTGTGCCAGACATGGCTCAACGACGGCACCTACGGAGGCGAGCGCATATTCTCGGAAGAGACGACAAATCTATTCACTGACAGCAAGAGCCCTAACTCGCACCGAGGCCTTGGCTTTGACAAGCCTTATCTCGAAAATCCCGACTATTCCTCCACCGTGGCGCGCGCCACGCCTTCGACTTATGGGCACACCGGCTACACCGGCACTGTGTTTTGGGTGGATCCTGAATATGACCTAATTTTCGTATTTCTCAACAACAGGGTGGATCCCACGCGCAACAATGACGCATGGCTTAAGGTGGCGCCACGCAGCGCGCTGATGAATGCTGTTTACGATTCACTCGGCCTTTGAAAATAAATTATGCATCGACTGATTCTCGCCGCAATAGCTTTAATCCTTTCTGCGCCGGCATTTGCCCAGTCGCAGACGGATTCCATATCCCAGGCGGAGGATGTCCGGCCGGCATTTAAGATAAAATGGGATAGGCTGGCCACGAATGTGGGGATCAACGCAGGTCTCAGGCTTGCGGCGGTGCAGCTGCTGAAGCACAACGTAAGAGAGCTTCGTCCTGACGGTAAAGACTACAAGTCGTTTCCATCGCAGCATGCCACATGGGCCTACGGCATTGCCGGGACTGTGACATATTGGCTTGGAGATCGATCACCCTGGTGGGCCATAGGAGGCCAGGCCGCTGCTAATATCGTGGGATTTCAGAGGGTGATGAGCCGCAGGCATTATCCGGGCGATGTGTTTGCCGGCGCCGGCATAGGCATTGCCACAGACGCCATATCAGAACTCATCACCGGAGCAATATTTGGCGGAGGCCATGCCTTTGACGGGTGGAGACGCGCAGAGAACGATTTCAGCCCCTTCTTGTCGGTGTCAACCGGCGCGTCTTTTCCATTATCTTCGCAATTCGGCGACATGAAGATAGGCACGTCGATGGTTTCGACAGTGCGCGCCGCCTTCCTGTCAAATGGCTGGGCGGGAGTTTCTGTCTCTGCATCATTGATTTCCACTCCCGTGAAAGCCAATGGGCAAAGAGTGTGCATGCGCCCGCTAAACAGCATTAGGATTGGATTAGGACCTCGGGCGCATTGGCAATTGGGAACAGGGCCTTTCGCCATAGGCGCCGGGGCAGAAGGTGGATATTCCACCAATCTGAAGGCGAAAGGATATGACGCAGACAGCGGATCGGTGTACATCAGCGTGGACTCCAACGCCTCGGTTATGCTCACCCACAAATTGGCGATAGGAATGGAAGGCGGCCTCACGGCGCTAAAATTGCGGATTGGAGATGTCAGCCGCAAGATTGCCTCTCCGCAAGTATCAATATTCACAAAGGCAAAGTTCTGATGTTCAGGTTTAAGCGTTTTTCAGTCAGCGATGCCCATTGTGGCATGAAGATATGCACCGACAGTGTGTTGCTTGGGGCATGGGTTGACGTGGACGATGCTCGCATGGTCATTGACCTCGGCGCGGGGTCGGGGATTTTGTCATTGATGGTGGCGCAGCGCAATCCCAGCTGCGCTGTCACGGCCATAGAGATAGCCCCCGGGGCATGCCAAGACGCCAGGGAAAATTTCAAGGCATACCCAGAGGCCAGGGACTTAAGGGTGATACAGGCGGACGCATGCGAGCATAGGCCGGAAATTACACCCGATTTGATCATATGCAATCCACCATATTTCACCAGCGATCTGAAATCTCCCGACGCGGCCAGGGCATGCGCAAGGCATGGCGAAGGGCTTTTGCCTATAACCGCAATTGAAATCGCCGCGAAATGGCTGTCTGAAAATGGGAGATTGGCTATGGTCACTCCCGCCGACAACGCATCTAGCTTAATATTTGCGGCTGAGATGAAGAGGCTTCGCTTGCGCAGGCAATGCCTTGTTTCGCAAAGCGCAGGAAAGCCGGCCACAAGGATCTTGTGGGAATTTTCGCGCATCGACGGGCCATGCGAAAGAACGTCGCTCTCTTTGCGGGATGGGCATGGCGGATATAGTTCGGATTATGTCAACCTTACTAAGGAATTTTACCTAAATTTCTAAATTATATGGAATTATGAAGTTCAACATTTCTCTGGGGAAGCGCTTGCTGATGCTTCTTTTTGCTTTTATAATTGGCTATTTTGTTGTGGCGCTGATATCCACCTTTGTCATATACAAATGGGGAATGCATAGCACGCCTGCAATGCGCATACTGGCTGTGCTTCAGGATGTGTTGATGTTTATATCTCCGGCTATAATCACCGCCGTGGTATGCACGCGGCGGCCGGCGACGCTGTTGGCTATCGACAAGCCGGTGAACTGGAGAATGCTGATATTGGGAGTGTGCGTGATGATATGCGCTATACCCGCGCTAAACTATGTGATATGGCTTAATCAAAATTTGCCATTGCCTGAAGGGCTGGAGACCGCGCTGCGGTCGATGGAGGACAGCGCGGTCGGGATGGTGGAGGCGCTGCAAGGACCGCATGACATCCCCAACTTGATATTGTCAGTGCTGATAGTGGGAGTATTCGCCGGACTGAGCGAAGAACTGCTGTTCAGGGGCGCATTTCAAAGAATCATGTCGACAGGAGGATTAAACGCGCATGCCGCGATATGGATTGCGGCGGTCGTGTTCAGCCTTATGCACATGCAGTTCTATGGCTTTGTGCCCAGGCTGTTGCTTGGAGCATTTTTCGGATATTCCCTGCTTTGGGGTGGAAGCATTTGGGCGCCCATTATTCTTCACGCCCTCAATAATTCGGTCTACGTGATATCGCAGTATTTTTCCTCGGGGGAATCAACCCTCGATACATTCGGCGCCGGCAGCGACTATGCCTACGTCATCATATCCGTAGCTATGACGGCATTCGGCATAGTCTTGATGCGTCGCGCCGCTCCCCGAAAAATTCGGTGATAATTTATTTTTCGAGGCAGGCGTCGAGGTCGGCAGTGATTTGGGCTCGGTCCATGTCGTGGCCGATGAAAACAATCTTTTGCATGCGGTCGCCATAAGCGTCATCCCATTCGCGAGCGAGGCTCGGGTCGCGGCGCATAAATTCAGCGAGCTCTTCTTTGGGAGCCGTAGCGTACCACTGTCCGGCCTCGGTGAGTTTCTTTTGCTTGCCGGCCTGTTCGAAAAGGTAGGACATGTCGGGGTTTTGCGAGAAATAGCATACGCCCTTTGAGCGAATTACGCTCTTCGGCCATTTTGTGGCAACGAAATAGTCGAATTTGTTGAGGTCAAAGGCCGGACGGCGATAGTAGACGAATGTGCTGATGCCGTACTCCTCAGCTTCGCCTTCATCGTGGTGGTGATGGTGGTGATGATGGTGATGGCCTTCGTGTCCCTCCTCCTCTTCGTGTTCATGGTGGTGCTCATGCTCGTGTTCGTGGTGATGCTCATGCTCATGCTCATGCTCTTCACCATGGCCGTGTTCATGGTGGTGTTCATGTTCATGGCTGCGTTCATCCTCTTCAAGCTCTTCAAGCGGACGTTCCATTTCATTTACCCAAGTTGCGGAGAGGGCAACGTCGCCGAAGGAGAATTTATGTGTATTGATCAAGAGGCTGAGGTCCACATCAGCGTAGTCGCACTCAATAATCTCGGCCTTTGGCTGGAGCGCGCGCACTATTTTGCGGATTCTTTCAAGCTCGGACGCAGAGATTTCAGAAGCCTTGTTGAGAAGAATGATATTGCAGAACTCAATTTGCTGGATTATCAGATTCTCAATGTCTTCGTCATCGATGGAATCTGCCTGCAAGGAATCGCCACATTCGAATTCGTCGCGTAGGCGCAAAGCGTCAACAACTGTGCATACACAGTCCAGGACCGGCGCGCCTTCCTTAGCGTAGCGGGCGTCCATGCGCGGCATCATGCATATGGTTTGGGCAATGGGCTCGGGCTCGCAAATTCCGCTTGCCTCAATCACAATGTAATCAAAGCGGCGCATGTCGATTATGTCCTGGATTTGCTTTACGAGATCCATTTTCAGCGTGCAGCAAATGCATCCGTTCTGCAGGGCCACAAGGCTGTCGTCGTTTTGCCCCACTATTCCGCCCTTCTGAATGAGGTCGGCGTCAATGTTCACCTCGCCGATGTCGTTGACTATGACGGCGAATTTTATTCCCCGCTCATTTGTGAGGATATGGTTTACGAGTGTGGTTTTGCCGCTGCCGAGGTAGCCCGTAAGCAAAAGCACCGGCATATTCTTCTTTTCCATAATTTTATATATTAGATCACAATTCTTCAATTTCCCAAGAATCAAGATTGCGCTTTTCGTCGCTGAAAGCCGCGCCAATGAGGATAATGTCACGGCCATCGTTCATGAATGGCTTTGCGTACTCCTTTTCGCGTATTTGTGCTAAAGCCTCTTTGGGCGTTCCGTGCAGCTTAAATTCCAATACATAGACATATTTGTCGGTCTTAATGACCATGTCAATGCGTCCTTGAGAGGTTTTGTACTCGGTGTGGGTATAAAAGCCCATCAGCTTCATCACGAGATACATCATGTTCTCATAATGCAATTCTTTGTCAAGGATTTGATCATAAGGAATGTCGGCGAATAGGGATTGAAGGGATTCCATAAATTTATCGACTTTCCCTTTAATCACGTCCTTTGCGAATTTCTTTATCAATGAATCCGCGTCGGGCTGGCCGGAATAGGATTTCAGTAAGTCAATGCTGAACCCCTCGGCCACTTCCTCATTGGGATAGTCGAGATAATATTCATTGAATTGATCATCGTATCCCTTTATGGTGAGGTATCCGCTTTGGAAAAGCATCGGCACAGGATTTGTCAGGTACCTGTCTGATCCCATCATTTCTGACTCCGATAGCGTAGAGCCGCTTATTTCCGTTAAGTCCCAATCTCTTTCTTCAAGGAGTTTTATGAGGAATGAAGGCGTGCCGGATTCTATCCAATAATGGCGAAACTTATTATTGAAAAAGGCATTTAGCAAACTGAAAGGGTTGTAGATTCCTTCAGTATGCTCGGAAAAATGGTATCCGTCATATTCTTTTTTAAGCAGTGTCTTTGTTTCATTGATAGTTATGCGATTTGCTTCTGCCAACTGGGAGATGCTATCTTGAAAATTGGCCATTAGCTCTGATTCACTTATGCCGCATATGGCATTTGTTCTGTTGATAAAAGATATGTCATTAAGGTTGTTGAGGCCGCTGAAAACGCTCAACTTGCTGAATTTTGATATGCCCGTGAGCATCCCAAAACGTATATATTTATCCTGGGCCTTAATTACTGAAAAGAAGGCCTGCAGATGGCTGCGCAGGGCATTGTGCAGATCAGTCTTTCCTTCTTCGATGTTCTGGAGCAGGGGTTGGTCGTATTCATCGATGAGAATTACAACCTGGCGGCCGAATGCTTCGGATGCTCGGCGAATGCAGTTGGCAAACCGCACAGCCGGAGTTGTAATCGATGGGTCGGGAGTTATGCCATATTCCTTCTCCCAATCAGCTATATTGTGGATGAGAACTTCATCAAGGCTTTTCACGGAATCATAGTCTTGGCCATTCAAGGCGAGATGGAACACGGGATGCTCTTCCCAGCCCCAATCCTGGCTGTGGATGTATAGGCCTTCAAACAGATGTTTGTGTCCGCGGAAGAAAGATTCAATGGTGGAAAGTAAAAGGCTCTTTCCGAATCTGCGTGGGCGGCTCAAGAAATAATATTTTCCTTGAGAGACAAGGCTCCATACGTATTCTGTCTTGTCAACGTAAACATATCCGCCATTTATGATGTCGGAAAAAGTCTGTATTCCAATCGGGTACTTAATTAATTTCATTCTTCAGTGGTTTTAATCCTCAAAGTTACAACAAAATTTTGAGACAATAGCAAACACCGCCCCATTTTTTATAAAACGTGTGCTTTAGCCACTTTATCCAAGGGAATCTGAAAGCAAAAAGGCCCCTAATTGAAGGTGTTTGATTCCTTCATAATCCTTTTGTGTTGAGATGGGATCCATCGATACGACATATTTGGGATAGTTGTCTTGAATCTTCATAAGATTGCCAAATTCGCGTTCAATTGTAGCTTCATTTGTCAAAAGATAAGCAACTTGAATGTAAATGGTTTTGCCTCCTTTTTCCGCCACAAAATCTATTTCTCCCATAGGAAGTGTGCCAACTGTAACTTTATATCCGAGATTTTTCAAATGTATGTAAACGGCATTCTCCATCACCTTCTCAATGTCCTTGGAGCGATTGCTTCCGACAAGCAGGTTTCTAAGTCCCAAATCCTCAAAATAATATTTGTCATTGCTTTCAAGCAGGCGTTTTCCGTGTATATCATATCTTTGCACTTTGTTTATGATATAAGCGTTTGAAGCGGCCTTCAAATAGTTAATGGCGGAAAGTGGCGTCATTTCAATCTTTTGGGATTTAAGGTATTTGGACAGAGAAGTAGCTGATACAAGTTGGCCCGTATTGTCACTGACGTATGACATTAGATTCTCAAACAGGGTAATATTTCTTAGTCCCTCTCGTTGTATAACATCCTTAAGAACAATGGTATTGTAAATGTTTTGGATGTACTCCCAGATCATATCCGTGTTTTCAAGCCCAAGTCTATACAGATGAGGCAATCCTCCATAAGAAAGATATTTTTCAAGGTTTTGTGCGGAATCTTCTAATTTATGAAATTTGAGAAATTCTCGATATGAAAGACTTTGTATATGAATATCGATATACCTTCCTCCGAGATAAGTAGACAATTCAGAAGACAGCATTTTGGCATTGCTGCCAGTCACTATTATTTGACACTCTTCATCGGCATTAAGGCTTCTTAATGTGTTTTCAAATCCTTCAATATCCTGCACTTCATCGATTATGAGATAATTCTCTCTGTTTTCCAACAGCTTATCTTCAATGTATGCAGATAAATCCTTGCCAGTCTTTATAGAGTCAAATTTCTTTTTCTCTTTATTTATGTACACAATATTGGCGGTGGGATTGTGGTGTTTTGTGATTTCGACTAGTTCCTTAAGCACAAAACTTTTGCCTACTCGGCGTTGACCGGTTAGGGCGATTATCATACCTTTGTTCATAAATTTCAGGATATGATTGATATAAATTTCTCTTGATATTATTTCCATGGCACAAAGATACGAATTTTTATTAATCATACCAAACAAAAATGGCCGTTTCGTTGATTTTGTTAATCATACCAAATAAAAATGACTGTTTTACTGATTTTGTTAATCGTACCAAATAAAACTGGGAGATGGCAATTTTGAGGTTTTGATCGATGTTTTTAAATACAGGATTAAATTTTATGGCGTAAAAGGATGGATGTATTGTATATTTTAATTAAATTTGCACTTTAGAAGAATTAATGCAAATGTACCTTTCCAACCTAAAATCTATGTCCAGAAAGAGAAATCGGACATTAATGTCGTTCTCAATCATAGGATTGGGTATGCTTATGGGGCAGGGTTCTGCCAATGCCGCTCCTCGTGAGACAAAAGACATCAATTTTGACTGGCGCTTTATGGCCGGCGACCCGGCAGAAGCACAGGCCATTAATTTTGATGACAGCGCATGGCAGATTGTGAACTTGCCGCATGACTTTCAGATCTCCCAGCCTTGGGTGGAGCCTTCGGCCGATGAGAAGCCCGACCTCGACAATCCAGTTGCGAACGTGCTTTCGCGCCTGAGCTCTCGCGGTTTCAAGGAGATGGGGGCAGGATGGTATCGCTACAATTTTGTGCCGGACCAGAGCTGGAAGGGCAAGCGCGTGCTTCTCGACTTCGGCGGCATAATGTTGGTGGGCGATGTGTATTTCAACGGAAAGAAGGTCGGCGGCACCGACTATGGCTACGTGGGATTTGAGGTGGATGTCACCGACTTGATTGACTATGGCGGACCAAACGTAATAGCCGTCAGGGCCGATACCGGCGCGCCTGAAAATTCGCGCTGGTACACAGGCGGCGGCATCAACCGCATGGTGAAGGTTGTCGTCACTGACCCCGACACATATTTTATGCGCCATCCTCTGTATATAACTACACCCGTCGCCGAATCCGACAGGGCTATGGTGCGCCTGCAGGCTGAGATTGCCGCCCTCAAACACAAGGGCGATTACCTCACTGTAAATGCAGTGATAAAGGACGCCGACGGAAATAAGGTATATGAAAAGACTGCCAAGCTCCCCTTCAATCCAAAGATGCGCACAAGGGAATATCTCGTGGACAGCTTCGAAATGAAGAATCCGCGTCTATGGGAGCTTGATTCCCCGCATCTCTACAGCGTGGAGGTATCGCTTCTTGACGACAACGGCGATGTGATAGATAAGGTTGATGATGCCTTCGGAGTGCGCAAGATTGAATACTCTCCCGAATTCGGCTTCAAGCTCAATGGCAAGAAAGTGCTCTTCCAGGGCCAGGCCGGGCACAATTCTTATGGGGCAATCGGAGCGGCGGCTTATCCGCGTTCGATAGAGCGAGAAATCCAAAAGCTGAAAGAGTTTGGATTTAATCAGATTCGCAGTTCACACAATCCATACAGCGAGGAGCTCCTTGACCTTTGCGACAAATACGGAATCCTGGTGGTGGATGAAATATACGACAAGTGGCTGCAGCAATACACCGGCGGCCGCCGCGACTGGATGGAGCAATGGCCCAAGGATGTGCCCGAATGGGTGAAGCGTGACCGCAACCATCCCAGCGTAGTGATGTGGAGCTTCGGAAATGAGCTCCAGACCCTGTGGGACATTCCTTTCGCTGATTGGGGCGTAACGCCTTATAAGCTGCAAAAGACCCTTCTGGAAAGATATGACAAGACGCGCCCTACGACCGTTGCCATGCACCCGCGCGGACGCAATCTTGAGACCGATTCGCTGCCAGCCGACCTCGTTCACGAAACAGACATTGCCTCATACAATTACAGGTACATGTATTTCCCCGGCGACCACCGCAGATTTCCCAACTTGATTTTCTACCAAAGCGAGGCCAATCTTTCAAATATGGGTCCAAACTTTTTCGACATGGACCGCAACAGCGTAGTGGGCCTTTCGTATTGGGGCATGATCGACTATATAGGCGAATCCACCGGCTGGCCGGCAAAGGGGTGGACGCAGGGCGTGTTTGACATTTCCCTTGAGCCGAAGCCCATGGCGTATTTCCTGCGCAGCTATTTCAAGCCCGATGAACCTCTTGTGCATATTTCTGTGATTGAAAACGCCGGGGAGCAGCGCATGTGGAATGGCATCAAAATAGGCAGTGACCAGCAGACTGACCATTGGAACCGCCAGCCGGGCAGCAAATACGACATCTATACTTACACCAACGGCGATGAGGTGGAGCTTCTTCTGAATGGCCGCAGCCTCGGGCGCGTGGCGAATGACACTGTGAACAGCCGCGGCCGCAACCGCATCCTTTGGAAAGATGTCGCCTATGAGCCCGGCACGCTGGAGGCTTTGGCATACAAGATGGGGGAAAAGAAGCCCATCGCCCGCCATCGCATTGAGACCACCGAAAAGATGAAAAAGCTTGACATAAGCTCCGACAACCCCGAATGGAGGGCCGACGGCATGGATCTCCAGCATGTGAGAATACTCGCGGTGGACAGCAAAAACCGCCATGTGGCGCCGGAAGACACTCCCTTGCGCTTTGAAGTAGAAGGCCCGGCTGAAATCATAGGAGTGACGAATGGCGATATGACGAGCGAAGAATCCATGGTGGGCAACACCCGCCGGCTGTACAATGGCCGCGCGTCGGTGATTCTGCGCTCCACCCGAGAAAGCGGGCCTGTGACGCTAACTGTCACTCCCGAGGGAGGCAAGCCTGTGAAATACAAGATGAATACTTTATAAAAATTTGATTATAATGAAGAAACTGACATGCTGCATTGCGGCCTTCGCAATCTCATTCGCCGCATCCGATGCCTTTGCGCAAAGGACTGAAACCACTCTTAATGAGGGATGGCAATTTTCCAGGGGAGAGCTCTCGGATGTGAAGGAATGGCAAAACGTGCGCGTGCCCCACGATTGGGCTGTTTATGGCCCGTTTGACGGCTCAAACGACCTTCAGAAAGTGATGGTGGAGCAAGATGGAGAAAAAGAAAAATCTTTGAAGACGGGACGCACAGGCGGTTTGCCCTTCATAGGCAAGGGAGTGTACCGCCGCACGCTTGAAATTCCCGATACCGCCGGGCGACAATTCACTTTAGTGTTTGACGGCGCCATGAGCAACGCGCATGTGAAGATAAACGGCAAAGAGGTTGGGTTCTGGCCTTACGGCTACAATTCATTCTACGTAGAGCTCGACAACAATGACTTGCGCCTTGGTGAAAATGTGCTTACAGTGGAGCTTGAAAACTATGAGCGGGCTTCCCGCTGGTATCCCGGCGCCGGCCTTTACCGCAATGTCCACCTCGTGGAGACCGGCAAGGTGCATATTCCTATTTGGGGCACCTACGTCACAACTCCCTATGTTACGCCCGAATTGGCCAGCGTCACCCTGCGCACAAAGATTGAGGGCGCCAAGCAGAGCAAGGATTGGCCTTTTGGCGAGAAGATTGTAGTAAACACTAACATTTACAGTCCGCAAGGCAAGATTGTGGCTTCGGGCAAGACTGACTTTGTGGCACGCGGACAGGAATTGACACAAAATTTCAGTGTAAAGAATCCCGAATTGTGGGATCTTGATTCGCCCGCGCTTTACACAGCCAAGACTACATTAACCCTTGACGGCAAAGTGGTTGACGAATATGACACCCGCTTTGGCATACGCAAGATTGAGTACATTCCGGATGAGGGATTTTTCCTTAACGGCAAATACACGAAGTTCAAAGGCGTTTGCAATCACCATGACCTTGGCCCGCTTGGGGCCGCCGTCAACAAGTCGGCCCTGCGCCATCAAATCGAATTGATGAAGGAGATTGGCGTGAACGCAATACGCACTTCCCACAACATGCCTGCGCCGGAGTTGGTGGAGCTTTGCGACGAGATGGGCATTATGCTGATGGTGGAGCCCTTTGACGACTGGGGCTACCGACCGAAATCGCCCAACGGATACGGCGCGGTCTTCAATGAATGGGCCGAAAGGGACATCACGAATATGGTGGAGCAATATCGCAACAGCCCGTCGGTGGTGATGTGGTCCATCGGCAATGAAGTGCCCAGCCAGGGCGGAGAGCCCGGAATGAGGGAGCTTGTGATGCTTCAGGATTTGGTGCATAAGCTTGATCCCACTCGCCCTGTGACATGCGGCATGGACCAGGCATTGTCGGTGCTTGACAATGGATTTGCCGCAGCCCTCGACATTCCCGGATTCAACTATAAGCCGCATCTTTACAAATCGGCCTACGAGCGGCTTCCCCAAAAGTTGATCCTCGGGTCAGAGACAGCATCCACCGTTTCGTCGCGAGGCGTGTATAAATTCCCTATGGAAGTGTCGTCCACTAAGACGTATGACGACCATCAATGCTCTTCCTACGATACAGAGTTCTGCTATTGGAGCAATATCCCGGACCTTGACTTTGCCGCGGATGAGGACTATCCTTGGTGCATAGGCCAATTTGTGTGGACAGGCTTTGACTATCTTGGGGAGCCTACCCCGTACGCCACCGACGGGTGGCCCAGCCATTCAAGCATGTTCGGCATCTTTGACCTTGCATCGCTGCCCAAGGACCGAGCTTATCTCTATCGCTCCGTTTGGCGGGAGGACGCGCCTACGCTGCACATCTTGCCTCACTGGAACTGGAAAGGACGCGAGGGGCAGCAGACTCCAGTGATGGTTTACACCTCCTATCCTAAGGCTGAGCTGTTTGTGAATGGCGTGAACCAGGGCATCCGCGAAAAAGAGGAGGGGAAGAAAATCATGCCAACTGACAAGACAGACCAAAACCATTTTCCCGACAAGACAACTCGCGAATCAATGAACCGCTACAGGCTCATTTGGGACGATGTGGTGTATCAGCCGGGCGAAATCAAGGTTGTGGCATACGATGAAAATGGAAACGCCGCGGAGGAAAAGACCGTAAAGACCGCAGGCAAGCCACATCACTTGGTGCTTACCCCCAACCGCGAGGAGCTTGCAGCCAATGGAGACGACCTCCTTTATGTAACGGTGCAAGTGGCCGACAAAGACGGAAACATTGTGCCCACGGATACGCGCATGGTTAAATTCAAGGTTGAAGGCGCGGGCTCATACGAGGCAGCCGCCAATGGCGACCCCACATGCCTCCTTCCATTCCAAAATCCAGAAATGAAGCTCTTCAGCGGCGCCGCCACAGCCATCGCCCGCAGCGCCAAGGAGCCCGGCGCCCTGACCTTCACCGCCACCGCCCCCGGCGTAAAGACCGCCACCCTCACCCTCCCCGTAAAATAACGAAATTAGAATACCCATACAAAGACAAGGGGCATGAACATTCATGCCCCTTGTCTTTGTATATGCCTTAGGTTAGTTTGAGGTGCCGAAGCGGGAGGTGTCGATTGTGGCGTCTGATTTGGGCTTGAATCCGTTGAATCGCCAAATGAATGTGAGGCGGAGGCTGCGGGTGAGGTCGCGAATCTTCATGCGGTAGTCCTGGCCGGCGTGGTTGATTGCTAGAGTAGGTGACCAAGTGTTAAAGAGGTCGTCGGCCTTTAGGTCGAGTTCGCAGCACCGTTTTTTCCCGAACTGCCACTTCGCTCCGGCATCTATTTTCCATATGGCCGAGAGATTGCCTATTCCTTGGATTGAGGGGGAGAGATACGAGATGTCAAGAGATAAAGAAACGGGGCAGTTTTGGCTGAATCTAAAAGAATTGTTCAAGGCTCCGTAGAGAATCCATTTGTGGTTGTCAAAGCTTATGCTGTGGAAATGGCTGGCCTTTTCACGCTGATTGTAGATATTGGCGGTTGCCGCAGCGTTCCAAACATATCCGACATTGAAAGGCGCGTTTAAGTTTAGGCCAATTGAGCGCTTATAGTTTGTATTGATTGTCTGGTAAATTAAGGCCAGCTCGCCAGGCGATTGGTATGGAAGCTGCACAGTGGCCTTGTCGCCATACTGCACAAACAGGGTTGCAGCGTATTTTTGCTTGAAGATATAGCTGAATTGCGAGTTGTATTGAATGTAAGGCTGCAAAGCGGGATTGCCAATCACCTTTGAGTAGGGGTTGATGTATGAAGTGCGGCTGTGAAGCTCCCAATAGGAAGGGTAGACGCGCTCAGAGGTGAAATTGAGTTGGAATATGCTTTTGGGTGTCTTGTAGAAGGTGGCGCCAAGCTGCGGGATGAAATTCCAATTATGTTGATTTTCATTGTGGAAGTATTCCGCCTTTGCCGAGGCATTGAATGACAGTCCCCATTCAAAAGACCTCTGCAGGCCGATGTATGCGTCGGCAACATTCTCCGAAGATGTTCCTGTGAAGCCGCCATCCACGTTGGGATAGTTCGACTGCGAACTCCGGTCATTTGATCGCTGGTATTCCAAGCCATAATTTATCTGCCACTTTCCAAACTGATGCTGCTGGTCGGCATAGGCGTGCCAGCGGTTGATGTCCTGGCGGTTGAGAGAGCTCAATATGAATTCGCCGGCTTGAGTCAGGGTTTGGTTGCGGGCCTCGCCATAATATGTGTAGTCGCCGCCAAGAGTGAGGCCGAATGGGGCGGAATACCGCAGGGCTACGCTGTGATAGTTGATGGGGCCGTCATAACCATAGGCGTTGGTGAAATTTCCCAACGTGCCTGAAGACAAGCTCCGGCCTTTGGCATCAGAGGTAATTTGCCCGTTGTAAGTTAGCCGCAATGTTTTGTAGGATGCCGCGGCATAAATGTTGTTGGTCAAGCTTTCGGATATTCGACGCATATCATCCTCAATCATATTGCGCTTTCCGTCAAGCATATGATTGGAGAAAGTCTCTTCATGATTCCATGTTTTTGCCCGCGACAACCCATAGTTGAGATCAAAGGTCCAGTCCTTAGCGGCATAAACGGCTGCAAGCCCGCCACCGTAGGAAGAATAATGCTTGTGGCTGTATCCGGCACGGGCCTGCCCCTGCAAGCCATCGAGCGGCGTGGGCGTTTTCAGCACCACATTGATCACCGCTCCGCTGACGTGGTATTTCGCAGGCGCCGAGTACATCACCTCTACGGTCTTTAGGCGGTCGATTGGCGTGGTGTAGAGAAGCTGGTAGAGATTCTCAATAGGCATGTTCGTCAGTTCCCCGTTTAGGATGATTGTGACGTTGCTAGCTCCGGCCAGGCCGATGAGGCCATTGTTGCTCACTACGCCCGGCAAATAGCCAAGGGCTTCAAGAATATTGTTGACGGGCTTGTCCGCGACAATTGAGGGCAAGTCAATAGACATAATGCCGTCCTCAGCCCTGATTTGCGGCTTTTCGCCCTTTACGACAACCTCATTGAGCGCTTGCGACTGCAAAGAGTCGGCGATTTCCTCTCTATTCGCCAAGGCGCTTAAAGATGTCAGAGAGCCAATAAGCAAAAACGTAAAAATTTTCATAACGATTGAATGTTTTCTTTGCAAATTTATTGCGGAAAACAATCTTAATCCAAGCTTTCATCCTTATTTAGACTTAACCCTTCCCTTATTTAGTCTTAATATTGCGATAGGAAGGGGTGAATTAATGGAATATTGTTTGTAAATTCGCATATGAAAAAGTTTAAGATTAACTCGATAATTTTTATTGCGGCCATTGCTGCGATATTCATATGCAATGCGTATTTTCTTATAAGGCTGTATAAATCAATTAGGGATACAGTGGAGAGGGATGTCGTTACGGCTCTGGCGGATGCCGACCTTGACGAACTTTGGATAAGGGCCGACAGGGCGCGGGCCGGAACGACCGCTGAGTTGGAAGCAGGCGCCCAGGAGGCTGACACCCTGCGGAAGGGAGAGACTTCGGTGTATCAAGACCCCGATGGCACGATGGTAGCCACAACCACTCATGTTGACGGCACTGTGTCGGCAGAGGCGGTGAAGGTGGAAGGCGACAGATCTTTCACAAATGTATTCATAAGCACAGTGGGCAGGCAATTCCACGGCATTATGGACCCTTATGTCACTCCAAATTTGGAAGTTATGGACAGCGTGTTTGCCATGCGGCTTAACAGCAGGCATATATATCCTGACTTTGTGGCGGTGGAAATAGTTAATGATCATGGAGATATAGTTATGAATAGCGTGGAAGCGGCTGAAAAAGGCTGCGATGTGTTTGTTTATCCATTTAATGCGGACGCCGGCCTATCATACAGGGCTTATATTTCTCCTCTCACCCGGCATGTTCTTTCGCAGATGATGGGGGTGATTGTGACGATCTTTCTTTTGATGGCGACTTTTGCCGCGGCATTTTGGTATTTGTTCCGCACTGTATCCAAGCTGAGGACAATCGAGGAGATGAAGGATGATTTTGTAAGCAACATGACCCATGAGCTGAAAACGCCCATATCGATCGCCTATTCCGCCAATGACGCGCTGCTTAACTATGATACAACGAATGACCAGGAGAAAAAGAATGCGTATTTAACGATAGCAATCAAACAGCTGAAGAGGCTTGGTGAACTTGTGGAGAATATACTTGCGATGAGCATGGAGCGCCGCAAGACGATGGCGCTGAAGATGGAGAGAGTCCGCATTTCAGAGCTGGCTGAGGAGGTGGCCACGGCTCAACGCATGAGGGGAGAGAAGGAAATTTCAATTTCGGTGGAATCAGATGATGACGTTGAAGTTACGGCAGACAAATCACATTTGGCCAATGTATTGAACAATTTGATTGACAATTCGATCAAATATTCCGGCGAATCGGTTGATATCCATTTAATGATTAATTCAGACAGGATTTTGGTGAAGGACAATGGCATAGGCATTCCGCAAAAAAGCATGCCGTTTATTTTTGACAAATTCTACCGAGTGCCGCACGGCAACCGCCAAGACGTGCGCGGATATGGCATTGGGCTGTACTATGTGAGGAGCATTCTTGAGAAAATGGGGTGGGGAATCACCGCGATTAGCAAGGAAGGGGAAGGCACTGCATTCACGATAAAATTCAATGGCAATGAAGGCTAAGATACTTTTTGTAGAGGATGAACGCGACCTTTCGCTGATAATGTGCGATACTTTGCGGGAACAGGGCTATGACGCGCTGGCGGCGTACGATGGCATAGAAGGCTTTGCGAAATATAAGGCTGAGGGCGCTGACTTGGTTGTGGCCGACGTGATGATGCCTCGGATTGATGGTTTTGCTATGGCAAGGGAGATCCGCAGGCTTTCCGCTAATGTGCCGATTATCTTTCTGACGGCCAAAAGCTCCATTGATGACGTGGAGGAGGGCTTTGGCATCGGGGCAAATGACTATTTGAGGAAGCCATTTGAGCTGCGGGAGCTTCTTGTGCGCATCAAGGCACTCCTCCGCAACAGCCATCTCGCACCGTCGGAGAGCATAACATATGCCATTGGGCGATATGTGTTTAACGTGGCGAGCCAATCATTGTCATACGGCGGCAAGGAATCCGCCTTGTCGAACATAGAGGCGAGGATTTTGGAGAAATTGGCGGCAAACATCGGCAAGACGGTAGACGCCTCGGAATTGATGATTGCGGTGTGGGGAAGAGATGAAGTGAGCAACCGCAATTCCCTGCACGGCTATATCCACAAGCTGCGCCAAGCCCTGCGGCGCGACCCCTCCATCAACATCATCAACCAGCGCGGCTTCGGCTACATGCTCAGCTCCGGGAGATAGACGAAAGGCTCAGACAAAACTAAAGAAAACTCAACGTATAACAATTTAGAGGATAAATTGTTATAAATTGTTTTTTGGGGGAGGGGATTGGCCTGTGGGTGAAAGAAAAAGGCTGGAATCGAGGATTCCAGCCTGTGGGCGGAGAGGGAGGGATTCGAACCCCCGGAGGTGTGACCCTCAACGGTTTTCAAGACCGCCGCAATCGACCACTCTGCCACCTCTCCAATGGTGGTTTTGTTTTTTACGATGCAAAGGTACGAGCTTTTTTTCAATTGCACAATAGTTTTTTGGAAATTTTTTTAATTTTTTCAAGATAACGGTGAAATGCGGAAATTTTGTTGTACTTTTGCATTACTAAAGGAAACGAATGATATGCTGAAAAGACTGATACTGATTTTTGCTTGCGCGGCTATGGCGGCCAGTGTTTATGCTCTTGATTTCTCGAAGGTGAAATTTCACGACGAAAAGACTGATACGTCGAAGATTAACGACATATTGGCGAGCGTCAAGAAGAAGGGCGACTACCGCCTGCCCGGAAAATACCTGATGCTTTGCGGCGAGGAGTTTTTGGGCAAGCCTTACGTGGCGCACACCCTTGAGGGCGAGCCAGAGATGCTGACCATCAACATTGACGAGTTTGACTGCGTGACATTTGTCGAGAACATGCTGGCGATGGCCCTGACCCTTGACGAGGGACGCTCGTCCTGGCGCGACTTTGTCTACAACCTGCAACGCATCCGCTACCGCGGCGGGGAGGTCAACGGCTATCCATCCAGGCTGCATTACGTTTGCGATTGGGCCGTGGACAACATGTACCGAGGCACGATCATCGACGCCACCGGGGTGTTTGAGCGCGTAAACAACCTGAGCCGCACGATGGACTTTATGTCGGCAAATGCAGAGAAATATCCGGCCTTGGCCGACAGCGCCAACCTGGCCGGCATCAAGAAGACCGAGAGCGGCTACCGCCTCTACAAATTCCCGTACATAAAGACCATTGACCTGGGGAGGAAGGAAGTGAAGTCAAGCTTCAAGAACGGCGACATTCTGGCCTTCGTTTCAAACCTGAAAAACCTTGACGTAAGCCATATGGGCCTTGTGAAGATTCAGGATGGCGAGCCCTACGTGATGCATGCGTCGTCGATCGAAGGCAAGGTGGTGGTGTCGAAGCTTCCGCTGGCGGAATTTATGAAGAAGAATCGGCAATTCGTCGGGGTGAGGGTATTCCGCATCAGCAACAAGTAAGGCCGCTCAGCCAAAAACAGGGCAAGAATTTCCAAATTCCAAAACTTTCCCAAAGACAAAACACTATCGGGACTATGATAAACAAGGAAAAGACAGTGCTTGTGACCGGCGCGGACGGGTTCATCGGGTCGCACCTCACCGACCTGCTATTGAGCGAGGGATACAAGGTGAGGGCATTGGCGCAGTACAACTCATTCAATTATCTTGGCTGGCTGGAAGGCAACAGGCATGAAAACCTCGAAGTGGTGAGCGGGGACGTGCGCGACCCCAACTTCTGCCGCCAGATATGCGACGGCGTAGGCACAGCCTTCCACCTAGCGGCCCTTATAGCGATTCCATACAGCTACGTTGCCCCCGACAGCTATGTAGACACCAACGTGAAGGGAACGCTCAACATGTGCCAGGCGGCGATGCAGCGAGGCCTTGACCGCATCATAGTCACCTCGACCAGCGAGGTCTACGGCACGGCGAAATACGTGCCCATCGACGAGAGGCACCCCCGCCAGCCACAGTCGCCCTATTCGGCCAGCAAGATCGGGGCCGACGCGATAGCCCTGAGCTTCGGCAACGCCTTTGACCTTCCCGTAGTGGTGGCCCGTCCCTTCAACACCTACGGCCCGCGGCAAAGCGCCCGCGCCATCATCCCCACGATAATCACGCAAATCGCCAACGGCGCCACGCGGATAAAAGTTGGCGACCTGACGCCCACCCGCGACTTCAACTATGTTGGCGACACCTGCCGCGGATTCCTGGCCTTGGCCAACGCCCAAGGAATAGAGGGAAAAGAGATAAATATCGCCACCGGCACAGAGATATCGATGCGCGAGACGCTTGAGAAAATCGCCCAAATCATGGGCAAGGACGTTGACTTTGTGGTAGACCCCCAGCGCTTGCGCCCCGGAAAGAGCGAAGTGTTCAGGCTTTGCGGAGACAACAGCCTGATAAAAGAATTGACCGGCTGGCGCCCCGAAGTCAGCCTAGAAGAGGGCCTTGAGAAGACAATCGCCTGGATGACCAAGCCCGAAAACCTTTGCCGCTACAAGGCGGAAATCTACAACCGTTAACAAGGGAAGGCGCAGATGGTGCAGATACTCTTCATATTCTTGTGCTACACGGCGCTTTTGGCGTTGGGAAAGGCGGTGTTTGTCCTGTATGTCGGAGGTTATGCATTTGGTGATTTGACGCAGGCGATATGGCATGGGCTGGCGATGGACATGACGATGGCCGGATACTTTACGGTGATCCCCGCCCTGCTGCTGATAGCCCTGCAATGGGCCGACCCCCATTGGAAAGACGCCCCGGCATGGTCGATAAACCCACCGCGCGATGGCAGCAAGCCCACCAAGGCGGTGGCCGCGCTGCGCATGGCAATGAAGGCGTACTTTTGGATAACGGCGGCGATAATCACATTTGGCGTGGTGCTCAACGCGGCGCTTTATCCCTACTGGAAATTCCCCCTGGACCAGACGCCTCTCTTCTACTTCTTCTCCTCGCCCAAATCGGCTATGGCCAGCATCTCCTTCATGCAGCTCACCGGCGCGGCCGTGACCATAGCTTTGATAGTGTGCCTATGCAAAAAGGCCTTGGCCGTGTGCAGCAACCTTGGCAAAGGCGTGCTGATGCCCAAGAATAGGGTGGTAGGCGCATGCCTCTTGGCTTTGGCCACGACACTTCTCTTCATTCCCATCAGGGGAGGCTTCACCGTCTCGACAATGAACCCCAGCCGTGCATACTTCAGCAAGGACATGCGCCTAAACCATGCGGCAATGGACCCGCTGTTCAGCCTTATGTATTCTTTGAGCCATGCAGACGACTTCGCCAAGCAATTTCGATTCATGGACAACGCTGAGGCAGAGCGGAAATTCAGCGAAATTAGGAATTGGGAGGAAGCGGATTCCGCTTCCTTCACGACAAAGCTACCCTTCAAGCCTCACATACAGCTGATAATCCTGGAGAGCTTCTCCTCCCACCTGATGCCATCGCTTGGAGGAGAGCCGATAGCCATGCGGCTTGACAGCATAGCGCGAGAAGGGCTTCTGTTTACAGACATCTACGCCAGTTCCTTCCGCACCGACCGCGCCTTGGCCGCCATCCTCAACGGCTATCCAGCGCAGCCGACGTCAAGCATAATGAAATACGTGGACAAGCTTGATTCCCTTCCCGCCATAGCGTCAAGCCTAAGGGATGCGGGCTATGCCACAAGCTATTATTATGGCGGCGACGCCAACTTCACAAACATGAACGCCCTGCTTGTGGCGGGTGGCTTTGATAGAATAGTCAGCGACAAAGACTTCCCCATGTCGCAGAGGCTAAGCAAATGGGGAGCGCACGACGATGTGGTTTTCACCCGCGCCATTGAAGAAATCTCCAGCGAAAAAGAGGCAAAACCGCGGTTCACCGTGGTGCAGACCTCCAGCTCGCATGAGCCATACGAAGTGCCATACGCCAGCCGCCACGCAGACAAGGCCGCAAACGCATTCGCCTATGCGGATTCTTGCCTTGGCGCATATATGGACCAACTACGGCAAACAGCGGCATACGACAGCACCCTTGTGTTTATCGTGCCTGACCATTACGGGTCGTACCCACGGGATTTGGAAGACCACCTGCAGCGCCACCGCGTGCCGCTGGTGATAGCCGGAGGGGCGGCGAAATACCTTGCCCCCGACTCAACGGTCCTGCAGAAGGCCGGGTCGCAGACCGACATAGCCGCCACGATATTGGCGCTGGCAGGGGCGGATGCCGGCAAATTTGAGTTCAGCCGCAACTTGCTTGACCCGCGAAGGGCATCCATCGCATTCTTCAGCGAGCCATCATGGATTGCCGCTACAGACGGGGAAGGCTACGCGGAAATAGAGACAGCGACCCTGCAGCCCGCTGAAGGGTCAGACCAGAGGCTTCTTGAGGCTCTCAAAGCATACTATCAACACCTCTACAACGACATTGCAAGGCGATGATAGACTATCTCATTGACATAGACACAAGCGTCTTTCTCACCCTAAACGGCCTGCATGCCGATTGGCTTGACCAGGCCATGTATGTCTTTTCCGGACGCTTTGTCTGGATACCGCTGTATATCCTCATAGCGTGGTTGCTTGTGCGCAGGCTGGGGTGGAAGATGGGGCTTGTGGCGGTGGCTGCGATAGGCGTGGCGGTGGCATGCTCCGACCTTACATGCGCAAGGCTCATCCGCCCCGTGGCTGAACGATTGCGGCCGGCGAATCTTGATAATCCGATCTCAGTTTTTACCCATATAGTCAACGGCTATCGAGGCGGGGCCTACGGGTTTCCGTCATGCCACGCCACAAATACCTTTGCCCTGGCCGTGTGTTCGTCCCTGTTTATGCGAAGGATGCTTTATACTATACTGATATTCATATGGGCCGTGGCGCAGTGCTACTCAAGAATATACCTTGGGGTGCATTATCCGGGGGATATACTGGCAGGGGCGGCCATCGGGGCGGCGTATGGGTGGATGCTTTATGCAATAGCGCGGCTTTATGCGAAGAAATTCGCATTGGGATGAATATAACACGGCGCTGGAAATTAACCACGGATTTCACGGATTACACGGACATAACGGGGCGGTAAAGCGTAGAATGGGCTTCAAATATATTGATTAGCATTGGCTAATGGTGGTGGTTAGCGTTTTTTGTTATAAAAATCGCTAAATCATTTGTATATGTTTGTATAAGACGGGAATAATTGCTACATTTGCAACAATCCTGTTACTGAATATTGATTCACCACTGATCCTATAAAAAAATCCGTCGCATAATGCCCTATAAGGAAATTAACGATCTTCGAAAAAATGGTTTCCTGGAAGATGCAACGATAATGGCCGAACAAGAGTATTCGGCGAATCCCGGGAAACTGGAGGCAACAGCTCTATTCTGGTGCCTCAATGACGCCCTAAGGCATGCCGGCTATAATCCCGAAAAGTCCGGCGCCGTAGAGCTGCTGTCACGCATGCGAGCCCTCAGGGAGACTCACGATCCCGCCAACTTGGTGACCGGCAAGGCCCTATCCGTGGCAGAAAACATGATGAGCTGTGACGCCAACGAGCGCCAAGGCTGGGCTTTGTATCAGCGCCTGCGCGCCAATGACGCCGCTCCCGCAGATGAAAGATGGCCCATAATCGGCGAATACGCGCTGATTATGCAGCCACGGCCATCCCTTCTGCATTCGCTAATGATGGCAGAAGCCATCAAAACAGAAAAGGCTGAGCCAAGAGGCCTGCCCTTCCTCGACTTTGCCCATAAATGGGACATTGACAGCCTTCGGGAAGAAGACTGGAGGCAGAATCCGGGAAAAGAATTCCACAGGCAATCGTCGCTCGTGGAGAAGATTCTGGCCACCTACATGGGGGCCATCAACTTGACCGGAGCAAGCGCTGACGAAAAAATAAGGGCGCTGCTTGAAAAGGCCATAGAGGCATACCCAACCAACCTTCACCTCTACCGCTACACTGCGCAGCTGCATGCCTACGATGGCGATTATGAATCCGCCATAGGCATCATTCGGAGCATGCTTGAGGCCCAGCCGGACAAGAGCTACCTTTGGGATGACATGTCGAAGCTGGTGGACGACCTTGACCTAAGGATAGGCATGCTGTGCAACTCCATATTCAAATCCAAGGCCGATGAAACATCCCTGACGATAAGGCTAAAGCTGGCCGACTGCCTTTGCGAAAAAGGATATTACGCGAATGCCCTGACAGAGCTCAACAAATACCGCGATGCGATAGAGGCCAGGGGCTGGACGCCCAAGCATTGGTACTACGAAGTGCTCCATCTGGTGCCTTATGGCACTTATCCTGTAGACAACACGAGGCTTTACGCGGAATATTGCGCCATGGCCAACGCCTTCGCATTTCAAAACCTGCCAAGGGACATCTACGTAAAGGCATGGGAGCAAAGAGGCTCCACCGCCAACAGCGCAGAGGCGTCGTGGATGCTGCGGCATGACGATGAAGAGCTGTGGATAAAGCCAAAGAAATACCCGCTTGAAACCAGGGCCCACAACGGCAGCGTGTATGTGGCCTACCGATCGCCCCAACGGCAAGGGCAGATTATCGCTATCAGCCCATGCAGGCTTGATGAGCCCCTGCCTTGGCTGAAGGTGGCAAGGGGACCATTGACCATAAAGGAATCCCAGCCCGGCAAGGTGTTTGGATTCATAGAGGGCGCATACGTGCCCGGCTCCATGCTGTACGGGCTGCGGGACGGCGCTGAGGCATCCGCCCTGTTGATTCGCAACGACAATAACCGCTGGCATACTCTATACATCTACCGCAAATGAGGCAGAGCACAATAAAAGACGCGGCTTTGACGTTATAGCGTTAGGAAAACCGGTCTAGCTCTGAAAATGCGCAAAATCATACATATCGACATGGACGCCTTCTTCGCCGCCGTGGAGCAGCGGGAGAATCCGTCGCTGCGCGGCAAGCCCATAGCCGTAGGCTATGACGGCAGCCGCAGCGTCGTATGCACGGCCAGCTACGAGGCGCGCCCGTACGGGGTGCATTCGGCCATGCCCATGGCAAAGGCTAAGAAACTATGTCCGCAGCTGATAGTGGTGCCCTGCCATTTCGCACTATATAAAGAGATTTCCCGGCAGGTGCATGAGATATTCTTGGAATACACAGACCTGGTAGAGCCAATATCGATAGACGAGGCCTTCCTTGATGTGACAGAGAACAAGCCCGGGATAGCCTTGGCGCAGGACATAGCCCGGGAAATCAAGCGGAAGATATGGGAACGCACCGGGCTGACCGCCTCAGCCGGCATCAGCTACAACAAATTCCTGGCCAAGATAGCCAGCGATTACAGGAAGCCCAACGGGATGTTCACCGTGCATCCGCAGAGGGCCCTGGATTTCATCGCCGCCCTGCCAATTGAAGACTTTTGGGGCGTAGGGCCCAAGACAGCTGAAAAGATGCATGCCCTTGGGATATCCACCGGCCTGCAGCTGCGGCGAAAATCCTTAGAATATCTCCTGCAGTTTTTCGGCAAGCAGGGAGCCGTATATTACGACTTCGCCAGGGGAGTGGACAACAGGCCCGTAGTGACAGAAAGAGTGCGCAAATCAGTGGGGTGCGAAGAAACGTACCTCACCGACATCTACAAGCCGCTTGACATTGAAGAGGCCCTGCAAAGCCTTGTGATAGACCTGCGCGTAAGGCTGCAGAAGGCACAATTCCAGGGGCGCACATTCACCGTGAAGGTAAAATTTTACGACTTTGAGCAAATCACGCGCAGCGTTTCGGCCGAAGAATTCATAGACACGTCCGAGGCTGCGCTTATGGCCATGAGCCGCGCCATTCTTGACGGGGTGGAATACAACAAAGAAAGGCCCATACGATTGCTGGGCCTTTCAGTGTCGAATCCTGAGCTGCACACGGCTAGCCAGGCGGAAATAAATCCATATCCTACAATCCGCGATCTTGACGACTACGCGGAATTTATCGTTTAGTTCTTGCGCTCAGAAGCGATAGTCTTCTTGTCGGCGGGATGCTTGATGCCGTCGCGCACAAGCAGGGCGTCGATTGTGGGATCTTGCCCGCGGAAATCGCGGTAGATTTTGGCAGGGTCTTCCGTGCCGCCCTTCTCAAGGATGTTCTTGCGGAATGATTCGGCCGTATCCTTGTTGAAGATGCCATCCTCCTGGAATTTCGCGAACGCGTCGGCGTCGAGCACCTCGGCCCACTTGTAGCTGTAATATCCGGCGGCATAGCCTCCCGAGAAAATGTGGCTGAAAGTGGGGGATACCATCGTGCCTTCCACATAGGGGAAGATGGCGACAGACTCGTACGCCTTCTTTTCAAACTCAACGGGGTCGCCGACCGGCTCCTTGATGGAATGCCAAGCCATATCGAGATAGCCGAACATCAGCTGGCGCATGCACTGGTAGGCGGCTCCATAGCGCTGCGAAGCCACGAGGCGGTCAATGAGATTTTGCGGGATTGAATCGCCGGTCTCGTAATTCTTTGCGAAAGAGTCAAGGAATTCCTTCTCTGTGAGGTAGTTCTCATTGAACTGCGAGGGGAGCTCCACGAAATCTCGGTAAACGTTGGTGCCGGAAAGGGTCTTGTAGTTGCACTGCGTGAGGAGGCCATGCAGGGAATGGCCGAACTCATGCAGGAAAGTCTCGACCTCGTAGGGAGTGAGCAGGGCGGGCTTGTCTCCAGAAGGCTTGTTGAAGTTCATCACGATGGAAACGAGAGGGCGGGAATTTGCGCCATCCTCATCGGTCCATTGGGGCTTGAACTCGGTCATCCACGCGCCGGGGCGCTTTGAATCGCGCGGGAAGAAATCGGTGTAGAGGATGCCGAGGTAAGAGCCATCCCCGTCAGTGACTTTGTAAGCGTTCACGTCGGGGTGGTAAACATCAACGCTGTCAAGCAGGGTGAAGTTCACGCCGTACATCTTGTTGGCGAATCCGAATACGCCATCGATCACCTTGTCGAGAGGGAAGTAGGGGCGCAGTTCCTCTTCATCGAAAGAGTACTTTTCCGCCTTAAGCTTGTTGCTGTAGTAGCTATAATCCCAAGGGTTGATGGTGACGGGCTTGCCTTCATATTTTGAGGCGAATGCCGTGAGCTCGTCCATTTCGGCCTTAAGGGCGGGGGCATAGGCGTCGCGCAGCTGGTCGAGCAGTTGGTACACTGCCTCTGGACTGCCGGCCATGGTCTTTTTCAGATTCTTCTCGGCGAAGGTGTCGCTGCCAAGGAGGTTGGCGATTTGCAGGCGCAGCTCGGCGATTTTCTTAATGTTTTCAGCGTTGGAGTATTCCCCCTTCGTGTTTCTGCCAGAATAGAGCCTGTACATCTTTTCACGGAGGTCGGGTCGAGAGCTGTACTTCATAAAGGCAATGTAGGTTGGCTGGGCCAATGTGAATAGGTATTCCCCTTCGCGGCCCTTGGCCTTGGCGGCTTCGGCGGCGGCTGATGTGACGGATTCCGGCAGGCCGTCGAGGTCGTCCTTTGTGAGCCAAATTTCGTATGTGGCCATTTCCTTCAGCACGTTCTGGCCAAACACTGTGGTCAGCTCGGAGAGCTCGGAGGAAAGCTTGCGGTATGTCTCGCGGTCTTCACCCTGCAGATTCGCTCCGGAATTGGCGAAATCATCGTAAGTGTTTTGCAGGAGCATCTGCTGCTCGGGAGAAAGGGAGAGGCTGTCGCGGCTGTCGTATACGGCCTTTACCCTGTTCCACAGTCCCTCGTTGAGGATTATGTCGGAGGAGTAGTCGCTGAGCTTCTTTGAGGCGTCGAGGGAAATCTCCATCATTTCGTCGTCGGAGTCAGCCTCAAGTAGATTGAAGAAAACGTTGAGCACGCGGTCGAGGTCGGCTCCGCTGTGGTCAAGGGCCACAATGGTGTTTTCAAAAGTGGGGGCCTCTGGATTGTTGACAATTTCGTCTATTTCGGCCTTAGCGAGCTCGATGCCGCGGTCAATAGCGGGCATGTAGTGCTTGTTCTCTATTTTTGAGAAAGGGATCGACCCATAGGGGGTGTCAAAGGGCTCGAAGAAGGGGTTTTCGGCCTCTTGCCTTCCAGAGCACGATGCTAATGTCAGAGATGCTGCCATTGCGATTGATGCGAATTTTAAGTTCATTTATAGCTATTGGTTTTATATTTTGTATTGATTTGTCCTGCACGCAGCTTAGGAGTTTACTCATTGATTATCCATTCAGCAAGCCGTCTTTTATTGGTGTCAAAGTTAGCGCCTATTTCTTAATATAAAATCATACTGCGGGCGCTCAACAGGATTTAAAAATCCATTATTTCGCTATCCATTCGTGGGTGAACCATTGTCTTTGGGCTGACCAGGCGTGAAAGGCTTGCAAAGCATGGTCTTTAATGATTCGAAAGTCCATATCAAGGTTGTATAATCGATTGCCAGGAGTAGTATGAGATAAGTCGTACATGCCATGCCAGCCGTTCTCTCTAAATGTAACAGAGCCGCCGTTGACCATAGACTTGTATTTTGGAGTGACAAGCATAGAACCATCCAATACAAGAGAAATGCTCCAAAAATAAGCCTGCATAGCATTCATAGATATTTCTCTATCTCTAGAAACTCTATCTCTTATGCTGGTTTTACATTGGATACAGCCAAAGCAATATGTTTTTCCGTCAATTTCTGCCGCAGAATATAAGTCGAAATTATCAGTTCTTATCTGTTTTTCAAGCCACGCTATGTCCCTAACTTCGTTAGCCAGACCATCTGCCTTAATAATAGCATTCAAATCTTTCTGAAGGAGGAATTTAATAGCGGTGCCTGAGAGCGAAAGGTTGGCGAGCTCCTTTGACATGTACTCAAAAGCATGTCCAGAAGAAGATTTCCAGCTTTGCGCGGCCGCTATCACGTTGGCCACAACCGCAGGATCGCTCACTCCTGATTTCCTATAAAGGTGGGCTTTGTAAATGTTATTCCACAATTCCGATATCGAGGAGGGATATTTTAGCCTGCCCTCTATCATAGTCTGTTTTATCGCCTCAAGTTGGGAATCGGTTTCAATTTTTTTTGCTATGGAATCGGAAATATTGTCTTTGCCAGACCGCTTCAATGCAGCGTCTGACAATGATCGCTTGGTGGCTGAGTATATTTCATTATATTTAGCCACGCAATATTTATACATTAAATCTTCATTCATTTCGACTTAAATTATTATCGAATATTTCGATTATGGTTTTTCCCCATGCGTACGCCAAAAGAGGCGGCACGGCATCGCCTATTTGTTCATATTTATCTTGTACTTTCCTATTGTCATGACCTACCATAAATGGGCCGCCGCAAAAATTATATGAGTCCGGAAATGACTGAAGCCTTGCGCATTCCCTCACGGTGAGGGCCCTGTCTGAAA
Source organism: Clostridium sp. (assembly GCA_023666615.1). Classification (GTDB taxonomy): domain Bacteria; phylum Bacteroidota; class Bacteroidia; order Bacteroidales; family Muribaculaceae; genus CAG-873. The sequence continues at coordinate 1,073,631 of JAMPBQ010000001.1, forward strand.
TAGGATGAAGATTCTCGTCAAGGCAATGGCTGGTAACCGTCAATGACGGCTTGCCAAGCTCAAGTCTAATATTTCGCTTTGCAAATACTTTTTTCGGCAAAGTGCCATCCTTTTGCAACTCTGCAATTTCTTCTGAGCCAAGCCTCTCAAAAAGATTTTTTAGGCCTTCGCCCGGCCTGATCAAAGCAAATCTTTTCAAGGTATGCTCCTTATGTCGCATTGGCACTTGATAGGTAAGCTTGTCTGAAGCAAATTCCTTGCGATCCCAAAAATCCAAATCTCGCATTAATTCAGAATAAGCTGAGGTTTCTTCAGTATATTCCTCTTTGGCTTCGTCAGAATTGGCCACAACATCCGGGAGGCCGGCAAAGGCTTCACGCACGGTCACGGGGGAGGCTTGGGTTGGCGTCGGCGCGCTTAGCTTCCAATCCTTGAACCTTGTGGCCAATATGAAATAGCGCCTTCTTTTTTGCGGGACGCCAAAATCAGTGGCCGTCAAAACCACTTCTATGAAATTTCCATATCCCGCATCTTTCAACTCGCTCTTCAGCACGTCTACGATTAATGTGCCATCGGTGGGGCTCACTGTCTTTGACGCAATGCCTGGGACATTTTCAAATAGTATCATTTTGGCATTGGATAGCTGCGCTATTCGTATTCCTTCCCTAAACAAGAATTGCCTATCATCATAGAAAGACCTTGAAGTGGTGCCCGCACAGCTGAATGTCTCGCAGGGCATCCCCGACGTAACCAAGTCCACGCCTTCTTTCGGTATGCGTCCTGCGACATCTTTTTCTGTCACATTCCTTATGTCTGAATGAATGCAATGCACTTGCGGATGGTTGGCTTTATATGTTTCGCAGCAGCTCTTGACATATTCTATTGCAACAAGGGTTTTGAACCTTGCGGCTGCCAAACCAGTGCAAATGCCGCCTGGCCCGGCGAAACAGTCGATATGGGTTAAATGTCTTGGTTCTTCCATTATTTTTCATAATAACTTTACATCAAAAGATGTATGGACTAGTCGGTGGAGGTGGAAGTGTTGGCGATTTGGTCGCGGGCTATTTGGAGGCGCTGCTCGAGCATGGCGCGGCGGCGGGAAGCCTGCTGGAGCCTGCCGCGGGCGTCGGCGTATTGCCATGCTGTGGCGAAGGCCCTTTGCTGCGGGCCTTTGATTTTCACATCAACCGCGCCCTTGGACGTGAGGATGCGGGCCGCGGTGATTGGGCCGGCGGACAGTGTCCATTGGCCCAAGCCTTCCACCTCTTCGGGGATGAAAACGGCGGATTCGCTGCCTTCGATTGTGAATCGGCGTTCACTGTCGGCGGGGATGGATTCGGATTCATATCGGCCGCCGTCGGCAGAAGAAAGCTCAACGGCCCTTATGCCATGGCTGCGGCCCATAGTTTGAGCTACTACATAAAAAGTGAAGTCGGCGTCGTTGACGCGCGCCTCGACTCCGGTGGAATTGATGAATGAAGGGTTGAAGGCGTCGGCGGGCACATAATAGCCCTCAAGGTCGTCGCCGGAAACGTGCTTCATCTTTGCCTCAAGGCCTTGGAGGTCGGCCTGGGCGAAGGCTATGGCGCTGTCGGCCGCGGCCATCATGGCCAATGTCTCTTTCTCAATGCCAATGGGACGGAGCGAAATCACCTGCCTGCGAGCCTCGATTTGCGAGGGATAGTGCTGGTCAATGGTATCCATCAGGGCCAATGCCTTGGCGTAGTCTCCGGCCTCGAGGCTTTGGCTTATTTCAACCAAGATGGCATCGGCTTTTTCCTTTTCTTCATCGCCGCAGGCCGCCATCGAGGCGGCTATTAGGGCGGCCAGCGCCAGGCGCTTAATTGCGTTGTACATCCTTTACTCCTTTTACGGTTTTTAGTTTTTTTATCAGGGCGTCAAGGCTGTCGGCATCGGCCACTCCCACGATTAGGTATCCGTTGAAGATGCCGTCGTGGGAATCGATGGAGATGCTGCGCAAAGTGGCGTCCTTTTCCTTGTTTATTATTGACGTAATGTTTGTGACAATGCCGATGTCGTCGCGGCCCACGATGCTGAGGTTTGCGGCGAACTGCCCGCCCACCTTTCCCGACCAGCGGGTGCGGATGATGCGGTAGGGGTATTTGTGGAAGATATTGGCGGCGTTAGGGCAATCAGCTTTGTGAATTTTCACCACGCCCTCGAGGCTGATGAAGCCGAATACGTCGTCGCCGTAGATTGGATTGCAGCAGCGGGCGAATTTATACTTCATGCCCTTGACGTCATTGCCGATAGTGAGGATTTCGTCTGACTTCGCCTGCGCCTCGTCAATCTGCGGCTGCATCACGTATTCGTCGGCCGAGACGCTTTTTGGGGCTTCGGCGGACTTTGTGAGGATTTCAACGTAAGGCTCAATCACGTCCTTTACGTCGATTTCGTCGCGGCCGAGAGCGTCGAAGAAGTCGGTTGCGGTTTTGTAGGCCATCTTCTTCACAAGCTTTGCCACGGCTCCTTCCTCAAACTCTATCTTGCGGTTTTTCAGCCTTCGTTGCAGAAGCTCCTTACCGTAGTCGGCCAGGGTGCCGCCCTGCTCCTTCACGCTGGAGCGGATTTTGTTGCGGGCCTTTGAGGTTACGGCGAAGTTTAGCCAGTCCACCTTCGGCTTTTGCGAGGAGGAGGTGAGAATCTCCACCGTGTCGCCCGTGCGGAGCTTGTAGTTGATTTTCTGGTTTCGGCCGTTCACCTTTCCGCCTGTGCATTTGCAGCCCAGGCCGGTGTGGATGTTGAAGGCGAAGTCGAGGACGGTGGCGCCCATCGGCATCTTGTAGAGGTCGCCTTTGGGGGTGAAAACGAAAACCTCTTTGTCGTAGACGTCCATTGTGAGGTTCTTCATCAGCTCCATCGGGCCTGTTTCGGCCGTCTCGAGGATGTCACGCACGTTGTTCATCCACTTGTCGAGGTCGCTTTCGCTCTTGCCCCCCTTGTATTTCCAGTGGGCCGCAAGGCCCTTTTCGGCAATTTCGTCCATGCGCCGGGTGCGGATCTGCACCTCCACCCATCGTCCGGCTGGACCGTAGACCGTGGTGTGCAGCGATTCGTAGCCGTTGCTTTTCGGTATGCTGATCCAGTCCTTCATCCTGGCGGGATTTGGGCGGTACATGTCGGTGATGATTGAGAAAACGCCCCAGCACTGCGCCTTTTCCCTTTCCGGCGGAGAATTGAGGATGATGCGTATGGCGAAGAGGTCGAAGATGTCTTCGACGTCGTTCTTCTGCTTGCGCATCTTGTTCCATATGGAATAGATAGACTTTGGGCGTCCCTTTATTTCAAAGTCGTAGCCCTCGGCGAGGAGCTTGTCCTTTATGGGCTCGACGAATGCGGCGATGTACTTTTGCCGTTCGTCTTTCTTTTGGTTGAGCTTGTGGGCGATTTCGGTGTACTTCTCTCGGTCGGTGTATTTCAGTGACATGTCCTCAAGCTCTTGCTTCAGGGCGTATAGGCCGAGACGGTGGGCAAGGGGGGCGTAGAGGTAGATTGACTCGTAGGCTACGTCATGCACAAACTTGTCGTTGGGGTGGTGGTTTATCGCCCTCATCAATGCCACGCGGTCGATGATCATAATGATAATGACTCGGATATCGTGGGCGAAGGCGATGAGAAGCTTTCGGAAGTTGTCGCTCTCTACGGCGGCTTGCTTTGAATAGAGCATCGACACCTTTGCCAGGCCCTTTAGCAGCGCGCGCACGTCGTCGCCCCATTGCGCCAGGGGGTCGCCCGCCGCGTCGACCTTTGGCGC
>JAMPBQ010000020.1 GCA_023666615.1 Clostridium sp.
GTCCGGTGGCCCGCGGCCTTCGCCAAGCGGCCGGCGGCCGGGACGGTGAAGGGATAATCATTATGGGCAACGGGCCGTCGTTGGCCGACGACATAGCCAACCATGCGGAAGAGCTGGCCCAATGGCCGACGATGGCCGTAAACTTCGCGGCCAACGCGCCCGAGTTTGCGCGCTTACGCCCCGCGTACTATATAATGATAGACCCACATTTCTTTTCAGGAAAGGATGACCCCAACCTGCATAAGCTATGGCGCAATCTGGCGTCTGTGGATTGGCCCATGACCCTGATACTGCCGCGCATGCAGAAGCACAGGCTGCCGAAGGCCGTATTGGAAAACGCGAACATCTCCATAGCATGCGTCAATCCCGTGGCCGTGGAAGGGTGGGGGTGGCTCGAATCCGCCGCCTACGCTTCGGGACTGGGGATGCCGCGCCCAAGAAACGTGCTGATTCCGGCCATAATGGCCGCCATGGTGATGGGGTATAAGGAGATATACCTATGCGGCGCCGACCACTCTTGGCTAAAGACCATATCGGTTGACGATGAGAATTGCGTGGTGTCGATACAGCCTCATTTCTATAAAGAGGACGAGCGAGAGCTGAAGAGGCAGCGCATCGACTACATGAAATATCCGCTGCACCAAATACTCGAGAGCTTCAGCATAGCGTTTGCCTCCTACCACCGCATGAGAAAATTCGCAGACAAGAAAGGCGTGCGGATTTACAATGCCACCCCCGGCAGCTACATTGACGCCTTTGAAAGGAGGGCGCCGTGGGGCAAAAAGCGGGGAAATGCGGGCAAAAAACCGTGAAAATACCCTCAAAATGACAAAATTTAGTGAATGTATGTTAAAAAACACATTTAAATGGATGAAAAGTTTGGAGAAATGCCAAAAAGTGCCTACATTTGCATGTGTGTTTTTCATAGTATTAGATTAAGATAAAGGTTTAAAGGAAAAGAGATGTCGTGAGACATCTCTTTTTTTGCCTAAAAATTCGGATGGAGGGTTGCGTATTTGGTGGATTTTCGCTAACTTTGTGCCAAAGACTGAAAGTGTCTTTATTTTATCATAGACAATGGAAAAATTTAAATTTATAGACTTGTTTTGCGGCATAGGCGGCTTCCACCAGGTTATGACATCGCTTGGCGGGGAGTGCGTCTTCGCGAGCGACATAGACAAGCATTGCCAAAAGACCTATTACAAGAATTACGGCATCATGCCGATAGGCGACATTACAAAGGTTGAGGCGTCGGACATACCGGCGCATGACGTGCTATGCGGCGGATTTCCCTGCCAGGCGTTTTCGATAGCCGGCAAGAGGCTTGGATTCAACGATCCGACAAAGGGCACACTATTTTTCGACATTTTGCGCATAGCCAAGCACCACAAGCCAAAGTATCTTTTGCTGGAGAATGTGCGCAACCTTGCCTCGCATGACAATGGCAACACTTGGCGGGTGATCCACGAGAGCCTGGTTGAGGCCGGCTACAACGTGTCGCCAACGCCTGTGATTTTCAGCCCTACATATATCGGGGTGCCCCAGCGTCGCGACCGCGTGTTCATTATGGCCGTGCGCAAGGATGTGGGCGAGCTGCCAGAGTTTTATTTCGACAAGGAAAAGGCATTGCCGTGCAGCATAGAATCTGTGCTGCAGGATGATTCAGAAATAGAGAACATCGAGAGGTACATGCTGAGTCAGGATGAAATAGACGTTGTGGACAAGTGGAATGAATTTCTGCAGGGGATACGGAAAATTACAGGCGAATGCCCGCTTTTTTCCGTCACAGACCTTTTCCTGAAGCCCTCGACAGCGTATATAGACATGGACTCGCTGACGCCGGAAAAGGCGGCGACAGCCAGGAGGAATGTGGCACTCTACAACAAGGCGCCTGAATTCATATCGAAGTGGCTGAAGGAAGCGGAGAAGCTGCCCAAGTTCAAGGGCGCTCGCCGAATCTTGGAGTACCATGCCGGGCAGACCGACAACCCCGACCTATGGAACACCGTGATGCAATTCCGCCAATCAGGCATCCGCGCCAGGGACACGAGGCATTTCCCGACGCTCACGGCCGTGCCGATGACGCCCATTGTGGGGTCCAGGCGCAGGAAGCTTACTCCGAGGGAGTGCGCACGCTTGCAGAGCTTTCCCGACACCTTCCAATGCGATGACATTGAGGCTCAGGCCTACAAGCAGTTTGGCAATTCGGTGAACGTAGACGTTGTGAGGATATTCGCTGAATTCCTTTTGGGCAACAAGAGCGTGCATGAGCAATTCACCGAGCCGCCAAAGGAAGAAGTCGAATGCGAATCGGCAAAGCCAAAGAAGAAAGGCCGTCCGGCAAAGAGGACTGAAAAATAACGCATGCAGACATGGATAGCAACCGCAAGCTGATACTAGTAACGAATGACGATGGCGTAGAGGCCAAAGGCGTTAGAAGCCTGGCGCGTTGCGCCAAGCAGTATGGCGACGTCGTGATTGTGGCGCCGTCCCGTCCTCAATCGGGCATGTCATCGGCGATAACCGTGGGCGCGCCGCTGCGCATAAGCGAGCATGCCGAAGAAGAGGGATGCAGAGTGTTTTCAGTGAGCGGGACGCCGGTGGACTGCGTGAAGCTAGCCATGCACACGATACTGCCACGCCGCCCCGATTACGTGCTTTCCGGCATCAACCACGGCAGCAATTCAGGCACGGCCATAACTTACTCCGGCACAATGGGGGCGGTGATGGAGGGGTGTATGAACGGGATTCCGTCGATAGGCTTCTCCCTTCTGCACCATTCGCTAAAGGCTGATTTTTCGCTGTCGATTGGCTTTGTGTCAGACATATTGGCCAAGGCTATGGAAAATCCATTGCCCCACTGGACTGCGCTGAATGTCAACATTCCCGCATTGGTGGAGCCCTTGGGCGTAAGGGCATGCCGCGCGGCAAAGGGCCACTGGAGCGAAGAGTACGAGAGATACCTGGACCCGCAGGGCAATCCATTCTTTTGGCTCACAGGGCGTTTTGTAAACACTGAGCCTGACGCCACGGACACTGACGAATACTGGCTGGGGCGCAAGTACATATCGGTTGTGCCTGTGACTCCCGACCAAACTCTCTCCCCAATTATCCCCGCCTTTGCGAAGATTTACGATAAAAATTAAAGATTCTAAAATATATGCAAGAAAAAATCATTATTCTCGACTTCGGTTCGCAGACCACTCAGCTCATAGGCCGCCGTGTGCGTGAGCTGAACATGTACTGCGAAATCGTGCCGTACAATAAATTTCCTTATGGCGATCCATCTGTCATAGGCGTGATTCTTTCCGGCAGTCCCTTCTCGGTATATGACGAAAAGGCCTTCAAGCTGTCGCTGGACGACCTGCGCGGCAAATATCCCCTCTTGGGCATCTGCTACGGCGCGCAGCTGATGGCATACGCAAACGGCGGAAGCGTGGAGCCGGCAGGCAGCCGCGAATACGGCCGTGCGCACCTTTCCGCCGTAGACGAGGCAGACCCCCTTTTCAATGGCATCGAGCCGGGAGCGCAGGTGTGGATGAGCCACGGGGACACCATCACATCGCTTCCGCAAAATTTCAAGATAATAGCTTCGACCGATAAGGTGAAATGCGCAGCCTACCGCGCAGAGGGCGAACTGCTATGGGGCGTGCAATTCCATCCCGAGGTATTCCACAGCCAGTGCGGCACTCAATTGCTGCGCAATTTCGTGGTGGGCATATGCGGAGGAAAGCAAGACTGGAGCGCCGCGTCGTTCATTGAATCCACGGTGGCGCAGCTTCGCGAGCAGCTGGGCGACGACAAGGTGGTGCTGGGGCTGAGCGGAGGCGTAGATTCATCCGTAGCCGCCGTGCTCCTCAACCGCGCCATTGGCAAGAACCTCACCTGCATTTTCGTAGACCACGGCATGCTGAGAAAGAATGAGTTCGCCAACGTGCTAAACGACTACAAATGCCTTGGGCTAAACGTGATCGGCGTAGATGCCTCCAAGAAATTCTTCAGCGAACTGGCCGGCGTAACAGATCCGGAAAAGAAGCGCAAGATCATAGGCAAGGGCTTCATCGACGTATTCGACGCGGAGGCGAGCAAAATCAAGGATGTGAGATGGCTGGCGCAAGGCACCATTTATCCCGACTGCATAGAATCGCTGTCGATCACCGGCACCACCATCAAGAGCCACCACAATGTGGGCGGCTTGCCGGAGAAGATGCACCTGAAGCTTTGCGAGCCATTGCGCCTGCTGTTCAAGGACGAGGTCAGGGCGGTAGGGCGCGAGCTCGGCATGCCCGAACACCTAATCAAGCGGCATCCATTCCCAGGCCCCGGCCTTGCCGTGCGCATCCTGGGCGACATCACCCCGGAGAAAGTGAGCATTCTACAGGACGCCGACGACATCTTCATCCAGGGATTGCGTGACAACGGCCTGTACGACCAAGTATGGCAGGCAGGGGTTGTGCTCCTGCCCGTGCAGAGCGTGGGCGTCATGGGCGACGAGCGCACCTACGAACGCGCTGTCGCCTTGCGAGCCGTGACCAGCACCGATGCCATGACAGCCGACTGGGCTCATCTTCCTTACGAATTCCTGGCCAAGGTGAGTACCGACATCATCAACAAGGTGAAGGGCGTCAACCGCGTTTGCTACGACATCTCTTCAAAGCCGCCATCGACCATCGAGTGGGAGTAAATACCAAAAATAAAAAAATCGGGCGCGGTTCAGTTTGGACCGCGCCTGATTTTTTGTATTCCTTTTCGCAGGCCTGCGCTATGGGGATTTATGCGATTGCAGAAAAGGACCTAATCGGTAATGTCAGAGAGAGAGAAATGGCCGTCGAGGGGCTTTACGGCTGTTTTGCCGCTGAGAATGTCGAAGAAGAATCCGCGCAGCGATTCCGGGGTGATTTTCGTTTTTCCGTCCGACATATTGTAGGTGCGCAGCAACTGCGGGCCCAGGGCGGCGGCTGTGAGCAGGAAATGGTTTTGGAATTTGTCGCTGTCGATGAGGTCGGCAGCCAAAACCTTGCCCACCACCGTGTAGCTGCGCAAAGCCTTGTTGACCTCGCCATCAGAGAGATTCGCCTTCATTTCGTCGTCCTTCAGGCTGATTTTGATTTTTCCTGATTCGGGGCTTTGTTCCTTTCCTTGGTAGAGCGCGCCAAGGTCGGCCAGTGAGTAATTGTAGAGCGTGGCCATGGGAGAGGCGTTGATGGGCTCAATAGAGAACGCGCTGGGCAGAAGGATGCCATTGTCGCCCGACAGGGAAACGGAGGGCGCGTTGAATGTGCCCACGAGGCAACCGTCGATTTTGAGCTCCTGCGTGGCGAACACTCCGCCAATCACAACGCAGTTGGAGAGCGTGATTTCATCAGCGTATATGCTACCGCACACAAAGGCGTTGTAAAGAGTCACGGACTTGGCGTTGATGTCGCTGCCAAACGAAATAGAGGCCTTTGCGGCGCGCGAGGCGATCGATCCGGCGCTAGCCACGGCCTTTATGAATTTCGCCTTTCCGGCGTAGTCGGTGTCGACGTAAAGCTCATTCTGCACGTAAGTGGCGCCTTGGATTTCGAGATCGCCGTTTTGGAGGGTGAGCTTGTGGGCGAATACCGGGCCTTGCACAATCGTTTCGCCTTTAATTACGATGCTGCGGGCCAATTCCGCGGCTTTTTGCGGCAGAATGCCGGAGGTGACAAGATTATCATGCAGGAACAGGAGGTTGTCGTTGAATTTTATTTCCTTGAGTTCTTTCATTGTGGTTTGTCGATTGAATAGGTGATAGATGCGGCCCAGTTCTAATTTTGGTAGCTGAAATTTCTGCGCGCGTCAGAATTGAAGAGCTGGCGCGCAGTTTCGCGCACCCTTGAGGCATGCGCGGAAGCGCCTTTAGCCGCGCCATCCGACAGGCTTTCCTCAAAATGCTGGTTAATCGCGGTCATTTCTTCCTCAGTTAGGCCTTTCCAATTGTATTGCTGCAAGAGCGTGTCCGCCTGTGCGCGGGCGAATTGCAAAGTTTCTGGCACATATGTGTCACGCTTGATGCTTCTGTCGGGCGCGACGCGCTGGAAATGTATAGCCGCGGCGTACTTTACCGGACGGCCTGAAGAAGGCACAGAGCATTTCTGCAGTAGGGCCTCGGCTTTGGCTTGTTCTTGAAGGTAGGCGTGAATGTCGCCTATCGCGTTCATCGCCAGGCTTTTCGACAAGGCGGCGCTAAGAATGGCCGCAGCCTGCATTTGCTCAACGCTCGAAACGGCGGCGCCGCCCACCAATTCGCTGTTCAACAGCGGGAAGGTGTATTTTTGAGTATGCCGCTGCAGGTCGAAGGCGGGCTTGTCGAGCATATAGACGCGGTTTTCAAGCTCGCGGTTGAGGTCGGTGAAAGTCTTGGTGTATTGCGAAGCGATGCGGTCATATCCCACTTGCATTTCGCGGCGCTTGTCGGCGCATCGCTTGGCCAGGGCCTGCAGGTGGGAGATAGTGGCGTCAACTTCGGATTTCAGGGCGGAAATCTGTTGGGAAATTTCAGAGCGGACAGTCTTGAAGAAACCATCGACAATAGTCTTCCCCACTTTCTTTGCGTTCTCATTAAGGGAGGCAACCTGCGCGATCTCGGTGGCCGCGACCGCCCCGGTGAGAAGATTCACATTGTTGTTGCACGCATGCACTTGCTGGTCAAACGGGTCGGTCTGTACATGTATGTTTACGGTTACGTTCTCAGATGCGGTGCCTGACACTGATATCGTGCCTCCGCTCTTTGAAGGCGGATATGATACCGAAGTGGAATAATGTACCGTAACCGTCTTATGGAATGTGCGTGTGTAGCTCATGACTGAGAATCGCTGAGAGTTGAGAAAGCAGTGGCGGTGAATAGCTGATAGGCCGTGCGCTTTACGCGGTCGGAGGCGGACGAGGACGCCAGCAAACCGTTGAAGTCGCCAATGAGGTCTTGGGTGGCATATTGCGGCGCAGTCCAAGCCATGCGCTTCTGCGCTTGGCGTATTGTCTCGGAATGGCGGTTGGGCACAAGCTCCTCGTCAGAGAATATCTTCATGACCTTGGCGCCAGAATTGTCAAAGTTCATCTCCATAATCATCACAGGGGCCATCACCTTTTGGCTGTCAGCCTTAAGGGGCTTGGGCAAAAGGATGCGCGCAGAGAGGGCATCCTGCTCGGCCAGGGCCTTTAGGTATGAATCCATCGAGAGGATGGCTTGGCTGCCGCGATGCTTTAGGCTAGACATCAAAAGGCGCTGGGATGCTGAGAGGAACTCCTTTTGCATCGTGGGCACAATTGCCGTAAGCTGCGCCGGGCGGTTGTTCTCGCGGTCCATTTCCTTGCCGGCGAAGTCGATCACGGGCTTGTCCAGCGCGTAGATGCGATCCAGGAGGTTGCGGTTAAGGCGGTTGAACAGCTTTGTGTATCGGGCGGTGAGCATCATGTAGTCGCGCTCCATGCGGTTGCGTATCTCCAAGAGCTGGCGGCGCTGCTGCGAGAGCTTCATCACCCAGGAGTCGACATCTGCGGTGAGCTTCGCGATCTTTTGCGAAATTTGGGAATGAATTAGGGAGTAGAAGCCACGGTTCACATTGGCGACAATGTGGTTGGCCGCATCGGATTCAGCCTTCAGCACGGCGGCCTTCATGGCCACCACGGCGGCCGTAGTGCCGGTGACGTGCCTTGACACAGAGCTGAGCTCGCTGGCCATCGGATTGGTATCTACCACGCAATCTATGCTTGCCATAATTTAATAGGTTTTGATATTGTGGAAGACATGATTATTTCTTGAGCACCTCGGCGGCGAGTTCGGGAAGGTCGATTCCGCTGTGCTCGTAAGCCTTTTCTTCGAGAGCGGGCTCGGGGAGGAGTTCGGCTTTCTTGGCGAAATATGGGTTGACCGAAGCGAGGTCGCGCCGGCGCTCGTCGAGCTGGTCCACTTCGGCCGAGGCCACTGCGGCCTCATTGGCGTAGCCGTCGCGAAGCTTAGCGTCGTAGAATTCAACATGGCCGAACTCCTCGGCGCGGCGGTCAATGTCGTCCTTGAGCTCCTGCATGAATTTCTCAAATTCCAATTGCACGGTCTGGAATTCCTCGCTTTGCTTCGTGAAAGCGTCGAGCGTTTCGGAGGAGGCGTCGATGGCGTTCACCACAGTTGAGTCAAGCTGGCCGTCGCTTTGCTTCATTGAATCCTCGGTGCGCTGCATTGAAACGAGGGTGGTGTAGGCGGCCACATAGTTGCGCAGCGCCTCTTGCATAAGGTTTATAATGTCGGCGCTTTCGGCGTGGTTAGAGCGGTAGAACGCCTCGGTGTCTTGGTGCCAGCGGTTGAGGTATTCAATCTTTTGGTCTTGGATGTGGTTGTAAATCTTCAGGCGCTCGATGCGGTTCTCCATCATGAGGCTTTGCACCACCGGGGCCACTATTTCCTCAAACACTTGATGCACTGCGAAAGGCGAGTTTGTGACGCTTCCGTCTTCCGCCACCCAAGAGCCTGTGAGCGGGTCCAGCTTCACACGTGAACTTTGCTTGAGGCTGAATGGGTCGTAGCCTTGGGCGTTGTCGCTGTAGTCAAACTTTTCATGGCGGATGCGTTCTATTTCCTCGCGCTCAAGCACCGGCGAATAATGATTGTAAGGAGCTTTCAGCATATTGAATAGAAGGGTATTGCTTTCGCCGGTCATTTTGTCGACAGATGCCTCCTTCAGCTGCGCCAGGGCGTCGACGGAAGTGGCGAGGGTGCCAATGAGAGAGCGCAGCACGTCCTCAAACTGCAAGGCCTTTTCCGCGAATGAATCCTTCAGGCGGTTGAGTTCCTTGAATTTGTCGATGCTCGACGCATAGCGGTCGCGGTCGAAAACCTCAATCACCGGCGCCGATTCAGGCAGCTGGTCAGTGGCGTATTCCTCTATGTGGCGCAGATAGTCGCTGCCGTCGGATACGAGCGGGAGCGATACTGAAGAGACGTCAACGTCATGCATGCAGTGTGAGACTGTGCGCAGGGCGTTCTCCATCGCGCCCATGTAGTCGTAGACTTGCACTTCCTGGATTGATGGGGAGTATTCAGATGTGTCCACCGATTCAACCTTTTCGCCGGTCTCCACCAGCGGGGCCTCGCCGGCAAGGGCGTCTAACTTGCCTATGGTGTCTACGAGTAGCTCGGGCTTGCGCGACATCTGCACCTTTACTTGGGAATCAGCCACTTGGCCGGTGAAGTCCACCATAAAGCTGCGGTCGTTGTATTTTATCTCTTCCGCCACCGGCACGTATGCAACGCCAAGCTTGGTCACGCCGTATCCGCGGAAGATGTTGTCATATTCATTCTTCAGCTTGCTTATCTCTTCATCGATTTCCTCGATGCGACGGGTCATTTGGTTTTTCTTGATGAAATACATGAAGAAAAGGATGATGGTAAGAAACCACACCCAAAGGTTCTTCATCTTTGTTTCGATTTCGGCGCGCTCATCCTGCAGGGCTTGGGCCTCTTTCTCGATGCGCTCCTCTTCAGATACGATGCGCTCAGCGGCATCGATGTAGTAGTCATACAGGATTTTGGCCTGGTCTTGCTCTACACCGCTGCTGTTCTTAAACACTTTTCCTTTCATTGGGGTCTATGTATTGTTAGGGTTTTGGATTCAATTGAGGGGTTGGATTCAATATGCGGGACTCGCGCATAGGCCTATGCAGTAATAGGATATGAAGATAAATTAAAAATGTGGGTGTCGCCATCCAATGATGTGGAGGAGACGCCCACATTGTCCGCCTGCGGCGGTTTTTTTGTTTTTCCTTCGCCTATTGGCAATGCGCCTTGGGCATCAGCTTTCGCTGGTGATTGGTATTTGGCGCTTGAACACTTCCTTGAATGATATGATGGTCTCGGTGCGCGTGGCGTCGAGCTTCTGGAAGTGGGTTTGGATAATCTGCAGGAGATGGTTGTTGTTGCGCGCCACCACTTTAGTGAACATGTCATAGTGGCCAGTTGTGAAGTGGCACTCTACTACCTCGGGGATTTTCTCCAGGTGTGCTATCACCTTGTCGAATTTCGTTGGGTCTGTGAGCAGGATGCCGATGTAGGCGCATGTGTCGTAGCCCAGCGAAGCGGGATTTATCAGGCATTCCGTGCCCTTTACCACGCCCTTGGCGGTGAGCCTTTGGAGGCGCTGGTGGATTGCTGCGCCTGAAACGCCGAGCTCTCGGGCGATTTCAAGGTAAGGCTTGCGGCCATCGTCGGCGAGCTTCTGCAGTATTTGGATGTCTATCTTGTCAAGTTGTTGGCGATTCATAATTTTAGTGATGATTTGATAATGGTTGATTAGCTTTCTCGGAATCAGTCTTTAAGGTAAGAGTTAATAAATATGCATATTTCAAGTGCAAAAGTAACGCATTTAATTGAGAAAAACCAATAATTTCGCTTGAAATTTAAATTTAAAAACATAAAAAAACGCAAAGGAATGCTATATGCGATATTATTCGGCAGACATTGGCGTTATGCGTGGGCGGTCGTGGCGAAATGGCCGGGCAGGCTATAGGCTTCTAAAAAGAAGATTCTTGTAAAATTGGCCTAAAGAGCTGAAAAAGTGAAGCGTGCTTATGCGGGGAAAAAGGTGTAAACAAATTTTAACAAAATTAAACACAAAAATATTTGTAATTGTCGCATATAAAGCGTTAAATTAGCACCACGATAATTTTCACCACTGACAGCAAAGCAAATATATGATATTCAAATTTAGAATCGTCTCTGACGAAGTAAGCAACTTCAAGAGAGAAATTGACATCGACGCCACGGCTACGTTCCTGGACCTGAAGAACGCCATCTGCGAGTCGGTAGGGTACGATAAGAATCAGATGAGTTCGTTCTTCATCTGCGGCGACGATTGGGAGAAGGGCAAGGAAATCGCCATGGAGGACATGGGTTTTGATTCCGACCAGGACGTATGGCTTATGGATGAGTGCGTGCTCAGCGACAATCTTGACGACGAGGGGCAAAAGATGCTTTTCGATTTCGACTATATGACCGACCGCAATCTATATATGGAGCTGCGCGAGGTTATCACCGGGCGCACCCTGAAGGATCCTGTTTGTTCGCTTTCCCTGGGCCAGGCTCCGCCCCAGACGGTTGACATCGACGAGTTCACAAAGGACATCGACAAAAAGACAGCCGTAGCCGCCACTGCGGCCGACATTGAAGACCTCGATGAAGAGTTCTACGGCTCGGATGAGTACGATCCATCTGAGTTTGACGCGGAAGGCTTTGACGAAATGCGATATGAGTAAATAGCGGCATGGCCACAAGTATATATGAAATGCGATATGAGTAAATAGCGGCATGGCCACAAGGATATGCGCCTCGCAATCAGGATTAGCTTGATTGCGAGGCTTCTTTTTCGCTAATGTTTGTTAAAGTTTAGTACTATGTATTGTAAGGTACTGTAATTATACATACCTTTGCGTCATCAAGCAAAAGACAATCAATTCAGACAAGTATGAATGCCGAAAAAGTAAAGTCCCAAATGCGCAAAGGCATGCTGGAATTTTGCGTGCTGCTTCTGATAAGCCGCGGCGAAATCTACGCCTCGGAAATCATAGCGCGGCTAAAGGCCGCCCATATGATAGTGGTGGAGGGCACGCTTTATCCCTTGCTGACGCGGCTGAAGAACGATGAGCTTTTGGCCTACAGATGGGAAGAGTCATCCGCCGGGCCGCCAAGAAAGTATTACAACATCACGCCAAAAGGCCAGCAATACCTGGAAATGCTGCGTGAAGGCTGGAGAGAAATCACAGCCACTATATCGCTAATAGAAAATCTCAAACAATAAAAAACAATAGACATGAAACGCGCATTGCAGGCCAACATCAACAATAAGGTCTTTTACATAGATGAAGACGCATACAATCTTCTGCAAAACTATCTGCATCAGCTGGCTGATGCCTTCTCCGGGCCCGAAAGCAAAGAGATAGTGGACGACATCGAATGCCGCGCCAGCGAGCTCCTGTCGGAAAAGGTGGAAGCGGGGAAGAATGTGATAGACATACAGTGCATCTATAATGTAATCGAAACAATAGGAAGCCCGGAAGAGCTCGGCGAGCTGGCCGGGATGCAATCAAAGCACACGTGCGAAGGAGAGGGTGGGGGAGAAATGGCCCCTCCGCCATATCAGGCGGCTAAGGAGCCAAAGCCGCAAAAGAAGCTGTATAGGGACCCCAACGACAAGGTGCTGGGAGGCGTTGTAGGCGGATTGGCCAAGTACCTTGGGTGGAACGCCGGAGTGATGCGTGTGCTGTTGGTGATTCTCGCAGTCACTACCTACGTTATGCCTGTCTTTATATGCTATCTGATAGCCTGGATGGTGATTCCCCTGGCCAATACGCCGCGCAAAAAGCTTGAGATGGAGGGGCGGGAGGTGACATTTGACAGCGTGGCGCAAAGCCTGCGCGATTCGGCGCAGGAGCAGCTGCGGAAGATTGACTCCCGCAATGTGGGGCAGGCGGCGACTTCGCTGATAGGAGCTGTGTGCAAAGTGTTCGCGGGCTTGCTGGCCTTGGCGTTTGCAGCGGCAGGGTTCGCGTGTCTGATAGGCGTATTTGTGGCCATATTCATGCCTTTCAGCGGCATTGGCCAGGATGGGTGGCTGATTAATGGCGGCAGCGGCCTGATTTTTACCAGCGCGGCGGCCTGCGCCTGGTTTGGGTGCCTATGCCTGGCATTGGCCATTTTGATGGGCGTTATGGCATGGGGCATTGGCGCGGCGGCTTTTTCGTGGAAGAGGATCAGCGCGGGTGTGCTTTTGGCGTTGGGCGTGATTATGGCGATACTTATCGCAGTGTTTATCGTCCTCTCCATTTATTTTATGAACATGAACATCAACCCGTTCAGATTTTAGGTAATATCCTATCAACAATTTGGCCTCAAGATGCGGCGATTGCGCGTCTTGAGGCCAAATTATTTTAGAGGGGATAAATTTATCTCAGCTGAGGGAATCTTGGCAATAGCCTTTTGGCGCTTTCGGCTTCTTTCTCTTCCAATTCGAATGCGGCCGGCTCATCGGCTTCGCAGGTAAAGGCCATGCTGAAAACAGCCATCAACACCGTTATCTGAAAGAAATAGCATATTGGGCCGCTGGCTATAGGCAAAAGCATATAGAAAACAATGCTGTAATTCAGGAATTGCATATTTTCCGGCTTTTTCCTGACGAGAGCCGCGACCATAAGCCAGATGAGGCCAATCAATGCCACTGCGCCGTACAGCCAGTAGAACCCGGCCCAGCCCACATCGACATAGAATAGTCCGCGCTCATCGGTCTCCGCGTCAAAGGCTATGCCCCAAATGCTTTTGTTTTGGGCGGGAATGCCGTTGCCCAGGATGGGAGTAAGCGTTCCGGTTTGGTTTTCGTAAGTATAGAATCTCCAAGCCTGAATGCGCACGTCTTCTTCTTCCGTTTCGCTTTTGTCTATTTGGTCCTCAGACAGCTCCATCATAGTGTTGTAAATGGGAATCATTGGCAACACAAACGCAACGATGGCTACGGCGCCGGCGCAAATCAGCGCCTTGATTTTCCAGCTGGTTTTCCTAAGGATGAATATGCCCGAAAGGAGCAGGGTGTAAAGGATCACTTGCCTGGTAACTGTCAGAATGACCATCAGCAGCAGGAATGAGCCTAAAAATATCCATTTGGCATTCTTATCCTCCAGCCAGCGGTTTATCACATAGAAAATCAATACGGGAAACAATTCAACGAAGGGAAGCGCCACGCGGATTATGCCACGGCTTTCGTCCAAATCCAGCATGGGCTTGCCAAACATGTTGTTGGGCAGTGTGAGCGTATTGCAGAAAAACACTATGGAGGATAGGACGGCCAATCCCATGAAAACCTTTATCGTGTTCTCAATCGGGAAATTGAACTTTACGTATATCCAAAAGGTGAAGAACGCGAAGAGGGTGGGAAGGGTGGTGACAATTGACGCCTTGAGGTTTTGGGGGTGATAATAGGTGGCCATAAATATTGACACCGCCACGCCACACATAATCATCAGCCACGCTGTGCGCGGGTAATCCTCTCGCTCATTCGTTTGTTTGGACTGAATCCACGCTATGCCCGCCGCGCCCGTAACCGAGATTAAAAACAGCAGTTTGGTTACGGTTTCCGACACAAGGTTGTGGTAGTTGAAAAACCCCACAGCCGAGAGGAGGACAAGTATGAAAGCGGCGTAGGCCATGGCTTATTTTTGTTCGCAGAGAATTACGCAAGCCAGGCGCGGCAGTCGGCCATCGGCATAGATTTGATTTGCGTACTGCATCTCATCGGGAGTCGCAACGCCGGCCTGCGCCACCAATAGTGTGAGGTCAACATCCTCGGCAAGGGCGAACGCGTCGCTGTAGCCGCGCAGATGCGTGGCGTCGATCACAACGTATTGGCAATCGGCGGAAAGCTTGCGCACAAATTCAGACATGGCCTCGCTTCCGAGCAAATCCGCGGGGTTTCCGCTGTATTTGCCGGCGCTTACAATGCGCAGATTGTCTATTCCGCAGCTTTCAGGATTGAAGGGCTTTCCATTGCCAACTATTTCCGAAAGCGTGTTGGCGAGCGCCTGCTTGCCGAAAATCTCGGAAAAGCGTGGCGACCGCATATTGGCCTCTACCAGGGCTGTGCTGTAGCCGGCCTTCGCCAGCGATACGGCAAGATTTGACGCAATGAATGTTGATCCCTCGGCATTTGAAACGGACGTAACAAGCATTACATTCTTTTTCTCCGCCCCAAGGGCAAGCATCACATTGCTTCGCAGCATGCGTATGGCCTCAGCGGCCGCGTTGTCTGACGATATGATGCCCTTTCCCGCTCCGCCTTGGCATTCTACATTGCCAAGCACCGGGGCTTGCGACGCATCCTCTATCTGCTTGGCGGCGACAAATGGAGCTTTTGGCAGCTTAAGGAAATAAACCATAGCCATGCCAAGGCATAGGCCAAGGAATATGGCGGCGGCGAGGACTTTTTTTGCCGACATCGCCGCGGGCTTGGGCACCATGTAGGGGGCGTCAACCGTCATCATCGAGAGGGAGGTCTTCATCATGTTAAGCTCGGCTTCCTCCTTTTGTTTAAGAAGGGCTACGTAGAGCTGCTGCAGCATATATGCGTCGCGCCCCAGCGACACGTATTCCTGCTGAATCTCGGGCACGCTGCCTTTTCTGGCCTCATTGGCGGAGTTTTCCTTCTTCATCGAGGCCAGGCGTGTACTCATGTTTTCGTAAGTGCGGTCAACGCTCAATATGATATTCTCGCGCAGGGCGTCGATTTGCTCATTGAGCTTTAAGAGCACGGGGTTATTCTCCTTTGCGGAAGTCACCAGCCTCATGCGCCGCATAATAAGTTCGTTGTACGAAGACATTTCGGGGCCGCCTCCTGGGATGGAGGGCAGCAGGGCGTACTTGTTTTCGGGGTTGGCCAGGAATTCCTTTGCCATGCGAATGATTTCAAGATCGGTCTGCATGGTGAAAATCTGGGCATCGAGAGTATTTTCTTTTCCCACAACTGTGGTAATGTCTATTTCAGGCTCGACAATGTCGTGCGTCTTTTTGAAAGACGTCATATTGCCTTCGGCCTGGGCCAATTCGGTCTCAAGCGATTCAAGGCGCTTGTTAACGAAGTCAAGGGTGCGCGTGCTGTTGTCATCACGGTATCTATTGCCCACAAGATTATAGTTGTCAATGATTTTGCTTAGCAGCTTGACGCCGAATTTTGGATCGTTGGTATTTATTGACAGGTCTACGAAATCAGTCTTTTTGCTTGGCGCGAACACGTTCACAGCTTCATTGTAGGAATACGCCGCGGCATTGTATGACGAAAAGATTATGCGGAAGCCGGTGACGGGCTTTTTCCCGAAGGCTTCGGTTTTGTCAATTGTGAATGGGCCGTAGGCGGTCTCAAGGGTTATTGGCAGCTCGGCCTTATTCGCCTTTGCCAGCTTGTGGCGCTTGTATTTGCACACAATATCAAATGTGCCGTCATCATTCGGGTCAATGTCAAACCTTAGTGAGGCCCTGATCGTATCGGGAATGCTTGGAAGGGTGGTGAACTTCAGCTGGGCGTCGTCATATGCGGCGTACCATTTCAGCGGATAGCGTTTTTGGTAATAGAACACGTTAAGCCCCAGCTCGCGAACCGTGCGCTCAAATACTGTGTGTGATTTTATCACAGCGATTTCGTTGTCGGTGCTTGATCCGAACATGCCGTCCATGGACAAGGCGCTCGCCATTTCCATATATGGCATCATGACAGAGCTGGAGGATTCAGGAGGCAGCATCAGCTGGGCCAACACTTCGACGTTGTCTTTCCTAATGTATAGGTAGGCCGCGGCAAGCGCAAGCATGGCCGCCACGCAGCTGCCCATCAGCTTCCAGGACTTAAAGCATAGTTTTATGATTCTCTTAATGTCGAAGGCAGGCGCTTTTTGCTTTTGTGTATTCTTTTTGTCCATTTTTTCTTCGGAAGGGGTATGATATTTTATGGGGGGAGAGTTGAAACGCGGCTGGCGATTATCTCAGCAGGGCAATGATTAGCGATGCCACTACTGAGCAGGCGCCTGTGATTGTGGATATTACGCTGAGCTTAAACGCGTTGTTTTGGTTATATTCGGCATTGTCCTCGCGCACCTCTGTGGGCTCCACGTACACATAGTCGTTTTGCTGCATGTAGAAATACGGCGATTCGAAAATGTCAGATTTGGTCATGTCAAGGCGCGCCGAAGAGCGTGTGCCGTCCTCTTCTTCGCGTATCACCAGAATATTGTCCCTGCGGCCGTAGGGCGTGAGGTCGCCTGAGGCGGAAATGGCGTCGAGGACGCTGAACCGCGGGCGATTCACATACAGCTGGCGCGGATTTTTCACCTCGCCGGCCACATTGATGATATAGTTGTCATAGCCCACTTTCACTATCGGGTCTTGCACGTCGGCGCTGATTCTCTCCTCAAGCATCTTGCGCACTTGCGAAAGTGTGAGGCCGGCTACGTGGACGTCGCCAAGCACGGGAAATTGGATGTTCCCGTCGGTATCCACTATGTAGGTCTGCTGCCGGGGCTGCGACTGTCCTGACAAATCGCTGTTAGAGGCCGGATTGGCCAGAGGCACATTGTATATGGCCGTGGCTGTGGGGTCGGTGGAGTTGACGGTGATCACCAATTCATCGCCGTTCTTAATGCTTGTCTCATAGCTGGGCAATTCCGTCTTCGGAGCGGTATCAATGTCTTGAAAATACACAAATTTGCTCCGCTTATTGCTGGAGCACGATGCCAGAATGGACACAAGGCCCAATATAGTACACAATCGCAATACCTTCATAATAGCATTGTGGTTAAATTCTTTTAATCTTTTTTTTATCTTATTCTCATATAACGCTTGAAGCGCTAATTTATTTTTCGAAAATCCAAATTATTTTTACATTGGACTCTTTTTCCGTCAAATTTTCAGGCGAAAGTTTGGGAATAAGAACAATTATGCTAATTTTGCAGTTATATTTTATATCTGAAAAATTTCCGCCATGGCAAAAATAACCATTCCCGATTCAGAGCTTATCATCAATCCTGACGGCTCTGTTTTTCATCTCCACCTGCGTCCCGACCAGCTCACCGACAAGATTATAATGTGCGGCGACCCGCAGCGCGTCGACATGATAGCCTCTTTCTTTGATACGCGAGACTTTGAAGTGTCTTCGCGGGAATTCCACACTATCGGCGGCACATTCAAGGGCGAGCCCATAATGTGCATCAGCCACGGAATCGGCCCGGACAACATAGACATTGTTGTCACCGAGCTCGACGCCCTGGCCAACGTTGACTTCAACACCCGCGAGGTGAAGGACGCCCACCGCACGCTCACGATGGTGCGCATAGGCACATCGGGCTCTCTGCAGCCCGACATCACCATCGGCACCCCCGTCATTGCCGAAAAGGCCATTGGATTTGACGGAGTCCTGAACTATTACGACGGCCGTGATGAGGTGGCCGACCTCGGCTTTGAGCACGCCCTTTGCCATCACACGGGCTGGAATCGCCTTTGGGCCGCCCCCTATGTGGTGGATGCCGACCCTGAGCTGGTGAGCCGCATCGGCAAGGATGACATGCTGCGCGGCAACACCATTTCCGCCGTGGGCTTCTATGGCCCGCAGGGCCGCAAGGTGCGCCTGGGCCTGGCAAATCCCGACCTTAACCGCAGGATTGAAGAATTTGAGTACAAGGGGCGGCGCGTCACGAACTACGAAATGGAAAGCGCCCCGCTGCAGGGACTGGGCGCGCTCATGGGCCACAAGTGCATGACTGTGTGCCAAATAATAGCGAATAGGTTCAGCAACAAGGCGAATCCGAACTATAAGGCCGGAATGGAGGACCTCGTGGCTCGAGTGCTTGAGAGAATATAGCCTATTGCCCCAGCTCCAGCTGGTTCTTCACCAAGGAATAATAGGCGCCTTTGCGGGCTATAAGCTCGGCATGGGCGCCTATTTCAGCGATGCGCCCGCCCTCAATCACTATTATTTGGTCGGCGTCCTTAACGGTGCTAAGCCTGTGAGCCACCACCACAACTGTGCGGCCGCGGTAAAAATCGGCCAAATTTTCCACTATCGCCCTTTCGTTCTTGGCGTCAAGCGCGTTGGTGGCCTCGTCAAAGAAGATGAACGACGGATCCCTGTACACCGCCCGGGCTATTAGTATTCTCTGCTTCTGCCCCTGGCTCAGCCCTACGCCGTCGCGGCCTATCTTGGTGTTGTATCTCAGGGGGAGGCTCATCACGTAATCGTGGATGCAGGCTATGCGCGCCGCTCTCTCCAGCCGTTCCCTGTCAATTTCGCCGTCGGCAATGGCTATGTTCCTCTCAATGGATTCCGAGAAAATAACGCCGTCCTGCATTACAGCTCCGCACTGGCTGCGCCACCATTTCATATCATATTCGCCAATGTCTCGCCCAGCTATGCGCAGCGCGCCGGCGTTCACGGGGTAATAGCCCAACATCAGCTTCACCAATGTGGTCTTTCCGCTGCCGGAGGCCCCCACAATGGCCGTAACTTTCCCCTCGGGTATGGTAAGGGATATGTCGCTGAGGGTATTCTTAAGCGCATGCTTGTCGTATCTGAACTCTACATTGTCAAACACTATAGAACGCTCGGTGCAGAATGCCGCTATGTTTTCGCGGTCCGCTTCCTCATTTTTCCGGCGGTGTATTTCATTGATGCGCTCCAGCGATATCTTCACGTCCTGCAGCGAATATATGAAGGCCATAAGCTGCTCCACCGGGGAATTGAGCTGGCCAATGATGTACTGCACCGCCAGCATGGCGCCCAGCGTCATGTTTCCGTCTATCACAGCCATGGCGGCCAGCACCGTGATGAGGATATTCTTGACCTCGTTGATGAATATGGAGCCCGCCTCCTGCGCCTGCTGCAGCTTCAGGGACTTCATCTGCACGGCAAACAGCCCCATCTGCGCATCCTCCCAGTCCTGGCGCCGCCGCCGCTCGCATCCTTGCAGCTTTATCTCCTGCATTGAAGTGATGAATTGGTAGGTCTGGTTTTGATTCTTGGCCTGCTGCTCAAATAGGTCATAATCCAGCGTCTTTCGCCGGGCCAGGAATCTGGCTATCCATAGGCCATATATGGCGCTTCCCACAAGAAACACGGTAAATATCAATTTGCTGTACACGAAAAGCACCGCGCCTAACACTATAAACGAAAGCATCGTGAACATCAGACCAAGAGCCTGCCCCGTGAGGAATTGCTGCACTCTGCCGTGGTCGGCCATGCGCTGCAGCAAATCCCCCATGAGCTTTGTGTCGAAAAAAGACATTGGCAGCTTCAGGAGCTTGATGAAAAAGTCGCTCACCAGGGATATGTTGATGCGCATGGATATGTGCAGAAGCAGCCACCTGCGGGTGAAGTCAGCCGCCGTGCGGCCTATCACTATCATAAGCTCGCCCAAGAGGATTAGCCAAATGATTTTTATGTCGCCGTGGCGAATGCCCTTGTCTACGATCCATTGCGTAAGGAAAGGGAGCACCAGCTGCAGCGCGGAGCCCAAAAGGAGAAGAAGCCCAATCGTCAGAAAATGCCCGCGATACGACTTAGCGTATTTCCACAGCGCGGCAAGGCTAGCCCCGCTGTCGCGCTTGTCCTCGCGCGCATGTTCCAAAAATTCAGGTTCCGGCTCAAGTATAAGCGCCACCCCCGCCGGCTGCCCGTTGATTTCAGCGCTGGCCCAATGCCGGGCAAATTCTTCGCGTGAATATTTCACCATGCCCTTGGCGGGGTCGGCCACATGCAGCAGGCTGCCGTCGCGGCTTGTCTTGTGGAGCACCACAAAATGATTCTGATTCCAGTGCAGGATTGCGGGCAGAGGCAATTGGCTGACGCTCTCTAGCCCTACCTTCGATGCCACGCCTTTCAGCCCAATGGCGGCGGCGCCGTCCATGATGCCCTTGAGCGATACTCCCTCCGCCGTTGGTTGGCACACCTCCTCAAGCTCATCCACCGAAATGCGCGCGCCGTGCATTCGGGCCGCCATGCACAGGCAGGCCACCCCGCATTGCATCGCATCTCTCTGTCTCACAAACTCACAGCTTCTCATCCAAATTTACAGGTCTATAGGCAAGGAAATTTTTTAAGTATCCTTGCCATCAACGTCAATCATATATGGCGGCGTTCATAACTCGTTCCCGGATTACATCATAGACGAATTTTTCCTTTGCCTCTTCCGTTGGATATAGGCAATATTCATTATTTTCATTGAGCATCTGAGCTTTATGGTATCCGCCTGCGCATAATGAGAATATCCGAAAAGGAGTTATATATGGCGTACGCTTTGTCATTTTGTCATACAAACAGTTATTTTTGTTGATTATTGTTTATGGATTTCATTGGATCGTATATTTGGTCAAGGACTTCAACAGCTATAACAAAAGAAAAGGGCTCCTTATAATAATCAGAATAATATCTAATCTCCAAAGGTATGCAAAGCTGATAGCACATATATCCTATAACGCTTATAGTCCAATTTTTGAATAACTCCAAGGTAAACGAATTTTCCCCTTTTTCTTCAAAGATTTGTTTTATGTCTTGTTGCCCTTCTATCAAATTCTTGGCTAACTTTATGTTGATGACCAATGGATTGGTTGGAGGCTGAATGGAGATTAAAGAGTCTTCCCATACAATAGCTGATGGTAATTCAAATGGAGCATAAGCATTGTAAGTATTAACCAGCGATGTGGATGGACGGCCTGTGAAATCAGCAATCATTCCGTCAAACTCTCCAATTTTAATTGCAGGTTCTTTTGCCGACAGTAGATTAAGTGAGAAAAAAAACACAAGTGGGAGTAGTAAAAATTTAAATTTCATAAACATTTGAGTTTTGATTAAACTTATGTATACCTATAACAATATTATTTTTGTTCTGGTTCAAAAGGCAACGATTTTATCGTCTTTTAATTTATTTTAAGATAGCGCTGCTGGCGGAGGGTTCGTTGGACTGTTCGTTGCTGGTAGAAACCTTTTTGCCGTAACTGAATGTATAGGAGATGGATAGACCGATGCTTCGCGATAAAGATGAACTCCAGTTGCGCTCTATTTCTGAGTAGCGAGGGGAGAAATAGCATGAATTGGTGAATCCGTCGCGTCGAAGCCAGTTGTAGAATTGCAATGAGGCCTTCCAGGCGCCCATGACATAGTTTGCCGTCAGGCCGTAGCTGTAGGCGGATTTTTTTCGAGTGCCGTAATCCCATACTCCTAGGGTCTTTTTTGGAGTCTGATAAAAGAGCATAAGAGAAAAGCTGTCCTTGGAGTACTGGGCTATTATCGCCCCAGAGAGGGAATTGATAGTCTGCGCTTCGCTGCCGGTGAACACTATGCGGTCTATTTGGCCGCTAGCCCGCAGCACAAGGCTATTGTCCCAAAGGCGCCAGGTGGCGTTGATATAGGCTGAATACCTATTGGACGTGCCGCTGTTGATGTATTGGCGCACCAGGCCATCGTGGCCGGGCAGGGAATAATACCTGTAAGCCTGCTTGTGGGGTTCGCCTTCATATTCCAGAAAGGCGGAAAGCGACAATTTGTTAGAGGGAATGTATGTATATGAAGCGGTGGCGCTGGCAAAAAGAGTGTTGCGCAAGTCAGGATTGCCCTGGATCCAAAGAAGTTCATTTTGTTGTACAAGGGCGTCGTTGGCGGTTGATGGTTGAGGATGTGAATTTCCCCACCATCCCTCTAATGAGGCGGAATGTTTATCGCTGAATTTACAGGACAGCTGTAAGCCCAGGCGAGGATTCCATTCGCGAAGGGTGGTGGCGCCATTCACTCGCCCTACTGTATAGGAAGCCCCAACGCGAGAATATAGGCTAAGCTTATTCCAATTATGCGTGTAAATAAGCATAGCCATAGTCTCCGAAGAGAGAAGCTTTTGAGTGCTCTGGCTAGTTCCAAAATAGCGTGTATTGAATATGCTGTTGTATGTTGAAACATTTGCTGCCAGAGCGTTGTTGTGGCCAAGTGGGAGCTTATACATCAGTTGCGCATTTGGCGAGTATGCCTTTTCCTTATTGTCGTTTTCAATGGGTGAATACCCTTCGAGATGATAGAATGAACTGCTTTTCGATGATGTATAGCTGAAATTCCAAGATGCCACCAGCATGCTCTGTCTCGGCAGTCCGAATTGGTAATAACCCCTTATTGTCGGGTACAGCTGCAGCTCTCTGCCGCTGCGCCAAGATGTGGATTTGGCTATGGCATCGTCGGAGAAGCTCACCTCGGAGCCGTAGCGGTTGGCGGGAATATGGTTTCTGCCGAATGCCAAGGCATGCTGGATGTATGTTTTCCCGTTTTGGTAGCTTGCCGCCAGCGATGCCGCCTGGTTGTTGCTTCGGCCCAGGTATTTGCCGCCCACCTCCGAAATGCGTTTGATTTCATCGTAATGCTTGCCTTCAAAATCCACATCGCGAAAGGCGGACTCTGATGTGTAGATGTAGCGGCCGGAGTGGGTAAATCCGGCTACGGCGTATGCGTCTATAGTCCATTTTTTATAGACGAACCGCGAAAACACCCTGCCCGTGGCATTGTCCATGGCTAAGGCCGACCCCGATGCGGTGAGCTTAGTGTAGCCGCCCCATTCGTATTTTTGCATGATGAAGTTAACCACATGGTCAGCCCC
Organism: Clostridium sp.; assembly: GCA_023666615.1. GTDB lineage: Bacteria > Bacteroidota > Bacteroidia > Bacteroidales > Muribaculaceae > CAG-873. The sequence goes on from JAMPBQ010000020.1 coordinate 23,164, forward strand.
GCCAAATCGGGGGTCGGGCGGGAAATCCAGTACCTCCACTTTCAGCACGTCTTCTGGCCTAAGCCCACTGATTTGTTCCTCCGACGCTGGCACATAGTCAATGAATATTGCCACGTCTTTTCCATTGACAGTGTTAACGGCCATGGTTATGGGATCCACGTTCAGTTGGGGTATCTGCATGTTCAGCAGCAAAGAAGTGGCGTTCATCGACGTCTTCTTTATCTTCTTGGCGGGAATATATTCAACTCCATTCTGAATCACCCGTTGGGTGCGTGCCTCTATGACCACATCATCCAGCATCCTCACGTCCAAAGAATCCGAAACCGCGGCAATGCTGTCGCCTTGCGCTTGCGCCCATGCGCCAATATTTGTAAGAAGAAAAAGCTGCATCAATAGGATGAAAGTTTTGTTCATTTTTTTAGATAGCTTTAGTTGAAACGTGTATTCCCTCTTAACAAATAGACGCAAGACTTTGTTCTAACTCAAATATTGTTATAAATCTTTCGTTCAGTCTTTATTTTTCAACATCAATATTATAGTCGTTTGACGATTTTTGGACCTTGCCCTTGCCTATGTTGCAACGGATGCTGAGCTGAAGCATGGATGAATTTACGCGGTCGTCGCGGAATGTCTCTGACTTGAAGCCTTGTATGTTGATTTTGGTGTATGTGCGCTTGCTGAGAAGGCTTGTCGGAATGCAGGCGTTGAATGAGATGGATAGCCTGTTCTTCAGAAGCCTGTAGTTGGCGCCCAGTGTCAGCATCTCCTGCTGGTTGTACCTCCTGCCCTGGGGCAGGGGCTCAAGGTCGTGGCGCAGGAAATATTCGCCCATTACCGTAAGGCCGGTGCGGCCTATGGCGTAGGCCAATGTAAGGTCGCCGTACCACGTGCGGCCGCTGTTGCGGTTTCCGCCGCTCCAGCGCTTGTACCACTGGTAGCTGCCCACGAAGTTTAGGTTTAGCCCCCTGGCCAGGTTCTTGTCAACCGACACGCCCGCATATTGGCTGAGGTAGTCGCAGTTGATGTACGTCTTTGTCACCATCCCCGGCTCCTCCATCTCGTACCAGTCGGCGATGTTGTCGTCCGACTTTCGCCAAAGGTAGTTGAATGTAATGAAGTCGAGGAATGTTGCCTGGAGGTTGAGGTAGTGGAACACCTCAGAGCGAAGCGCCGGGTTGCCGGTCTGCCGCATGTGCGCTGACACCATCCAAGAGGCGGTTGAGAGTTGGTCGAAATTCGGATAGCTCGTTTCGTTGTAGTACACACCGCTCATCCTCAGCCAGCGGAATGGGGCGTAATACGCCTGAGCCCGCGGAATCCACGTGGTGTGGCTGTCCTCCTTGCCCCCGGCGTGGGTGGAGATGTTGAGCATGCTTCCGCCGGCCCTGAGGCTGAACTTGTTGGAGGGCGCAAACGTCACCGCGGCCTCGGCTCTGTTCCTGCCCTCCCTCGAGGTGAACGCGTCCTCCGCTCCGTTTTCGTGGCTCTCGTACTTTCGCCATGTGTAGGAGTAGCTCAGCGAAGCCTGCCAATGGCCGCTGAGGCTGTAGGCGCCGGTGGCGGAGAAGTAGGCGTAGTCCTTCCGGCCCTTGACGCGTGAGGGCGACGATTCCTCTCCATATGTGAAGTCTCGGTGCTCGTCTATGTCATAATAGTTGTACTGTAGGTTGGAGTACACGAGCAGGCGGTCGCCGATGGCACCACTGTAGAACAGGCCCGTCACTGAGTTAAGTGAATTGTACTTGTCCAGGCTGGCCTGGGCGGCGCCGCTCGCCATCTCATACGCGTCACGGCTCCTGCTGCGCGACTGGTCCAGCCATGTTTGCAGCGATATGGTGTGGCGGCCGCCGATTCTCTTGTCGGCGCCGGCGCTGAATGAGTTGCCGCTGAAGCGCCGTCGCAGGTTGGGCTTGTCAACGTCTATGGGCGCGGTGGCCTCTGGCGCATAGCCCTCAACCTCGCGCCGGTACGACTCGGACTCGTATGTGTCGCCCCTTTTGTAGGAGATTGACCCGTAGGCGCTCCACGTCCTTGTAGAAAACGTGGCGTCGGCCGACGCCGATTCCTGGTTGGTGTGCTCGTTCCTTGTTGATGCGACGCCCGAGGCGCCTGCCGCGGCGTCCCAGCCAACGTAGCTCTCAAAGAGCACTATGTTGATTAGAATCGGATAGTCGGAAAACTCCCCCGGAGGGAATCGCAGCACTTCTATCAGCTTTATGCGCTTTGGGTTTAGGCTCTTGGCGTACTGCAGGCCCACGTTCCTGCCGTTCACGACTATCGGCACGTCCTTGTCCATGCCCACGCTCACGCTCTCCGAAATCCAGTCCACCTTGAATCCCGGCAGCGCGTCCATCATCAGCGCGGCCGTTCCGGCCGAATTCCTTATGGAGTCGGTCAGCAGTATGGTCTCTTTTCCGGCCTCTTGCCGCCGGCTTTCAGCCGTCACGGTCACTGCGTCGAGCACCACCTTGCTCGGCTTGAGCCTGACGACGCCCAAGTCGACAGTCCCGCCCGGGGCCTTGGCCGCCTCATAGCCGGTGAAGGAAATCTCCACAAGCCTTACGCTGTCAGGGGAAATGGACAGGGCGAATCGGCCGTCGGCGCCGGTGACGCGGCTCTCCAGCGGCAGCGAATCGCGGCCAAAGGCCTTCACCGCCGCCCCCGCAATCTCCATGCCGTCGGAATCGTCAACCACCAAGCCCCTCACCTGAGCGGCGCCATGCAGAAACAAAAGCAAGAATAAAGTCGCAACCCAAATCCTCATATACTTTAGAATTTTAATTATTTCGCACAAAATTATGCATAAATTTCATGCAAACCAAGAAAAATAGTACGGAAAAAGTACGGAAAGTTTGGAAAATTACGGAAAAATTACGGAAAAATTACGGAAAAAGCACGGAAAAAGCACGGAATTGTAACATTTCCGTGCTTTCTTGTAAAATTCGCCCTATATTGACGTATTTATTTCAGCTTGCCCGATTTGGCTTGGTCAACGAGCTGCCATTGGGGCACGATGTAAAGCTCAAGGCGGCGGTTGGCGGCGCGGCTGGCCATTGAATTGTTGGGGGCGGCCGGGTCTTCCTTGCCTACGCCGTATGCCACAACGTTGGAGCCGTCCTGGCCAGACTCTTCGCAGAGGAATTCTTGCACGGCCGCTGCGCGCTCCGAGGTGAGCTCGTATGCATATTGGTCATCGCCGGTGTCATCACTGTGCATTACGGCTAGAAGCTTGTACATCGTGGGATATTTCAGCATATTGAGGAACGGGCGCAAAAAGGGCTTGCCGCTTTCCAAAAGCGCCGTTTCGTTGGGCGCGAATAGGGTAGAGGCGGGAATGTCGACAATTATGACTTGCCCGTCGCGCACGAGCTCCACAGCCTGGAAATGCTTGCCGAGCGATGTGCGGATTTTTTCCATGTGCGCCTGTATGGGCTTGAGCGCCTTGCCGGAGACAGCCGGCTGCTGCAGATTCTCGGTGAGCGAGAGCTCGGATATGTCCACCCCTTTTTGGGCGTGCATGGCAAGGCAAACAGCGATTGATAAGATAAGGGCCAGGTATTTCATAGCTTATAGGATAAATGCGGTTTATGGCTTAATTCAAGGGAACTTCAAGAGAGGACAGGATTTTTTCGAGGTCGGCTGAAGAAATCTTCACCTTAAGCTCGCCGCGGTGGGCGGCGGAAATGTTGCCGGTCTCTTCTGAAACCACTATGGCCAAGGCGTCGGTGGCCTGAGCCACGCCCAGGGCCGAGCGATGCCTAAGGCCAAGGGCTCGCGGTATGTTGTCGTCATGGCTTACCGGCAGGATGCAGCCCGCGGCCTCGATGCGCCCGTCGGCCACCAGCATGGCGCCGTCATGCAGCGGAGAATTTTTGAAGAATATGTTTTCAATCAGGCGCTGGTTGATGCGCGCGTCGATTATGTCGCCGGTCTTGGCGTAGGCATCCAGCGGCACCTTCTGCTGAATCACTATCAGAGCGCCGGTGCGGCTCTTCGACATGCTCATGCAGGCATACACGATAGGCATAATCCTCAGCCTTGTCGACCCCTCGCCCTGGTCCTTGCCGTGCCCGAGGATCCGCCGCAGAAACCGCCAGCGCTTGTGCGAGCCCAAGTCCACGAGAAATCTCTTGATTTGGTCCTGGAAGAGGATCACGAGGATCAGAAGGCCGATGCTCATGAATTTGTCCAAAATCGTGCCAAAGAGCCTCATGTCAAGAATCTCCGACCCTATCACCCACACCACCAGGAAGGCCATCACGCCATAGAAAATGCTGATGGTGCCCGACTCCTTCATCAGCTTGTAGGCATAATAGAGGAGAAACGCTACGATGACGATGTCAAAGAGATCCTTTATGTTGAAGTCAACCATGGCTCGCTTATTTTATGGCCTCAATCAGCATTGGCCCAATGAGGCGTATTTTTGCAGCTGTTCGTAAATCTTCACCGACTGCGCGGCTGCGGCCACGTCATGCACGCGTAGGATGGCGGCTCCGTGCTGCAGGGCGTACATGTTGATGGAGGTGGTGCCGGCCAGGGCTTCATCTGCCGATATGTTGAAGAGCTTTGTCACCATCGACTTGCGCGATACGCCCACAAGCACCGGTAGCTGGAACACCTTGAAGAACGACAGATTCTTCAGAATCATGTAGTTTTGCTCAAGCGTCTTGCTGAATCCGAAGCCCGGGTCGATGATAATGTCGTTCACTCCCGCAAGCTCGAGCGTGGCGATGCGCTTGGCCAGCTCGGTGAAGATGTCAAGCAGAAGGTTGTCATAATCGGTGTTTTCCTGCATGTCGGCCGGCGTTCCGCGCATGTGCATGGCTATGTACGGCGCGTGCAGCTCTGCGGCCGTTTCCGCCATTTTCGGGTCAAGCTGACCGCCGGAAATGTCGTTGATGATGTTCGCCCCCAGCTCGCTCACGGCCTTTCGCGCCACGGCGGAGCGGAAGGTGTCGACAGAAACGAGGATGTCCGGCGCCGCTTTGCGCAGGGCCTCCATGCCCATTTCCAGGCGGCGCAGCTCCTCATCTTCGCTCACTTCCTCGCATCCCGGCCGGGTGGAGTAGGCGCCAATGTCGATAATGTCCGCTCCCTGCCTCGCCATTTCTTCCGCCTTTTGCATGACCTCGGCGGAAGAGAAGGCGCGGGATTCGGCATAGAAGGAATCGGGGGTGACGTTGAGAATGCCCATCACCTGCGGACGGTCGAATTGGCGCAGTTCTCCGTTGATGTTTAGTGAGAAAGGTGTCACGGCGGCGTTTGTTTATCGGTTGGCGCGCTTGCGCTCTATTTCGTCCAAAATTATTTTGCGGAGGCGGATGTGGTGGGGCGTCACCTCCACGTATTCGTCCTCCTTGATGTATTCAAGGGCCTCTTCGAGGCTAAACACTACAGGGGGTACGATTCTGGCCTTGTCGTCGGCTCCGGAGGCGCGCATGTTGGTGAGCTTCTTCGATTTCGTCACGTTTACCACGATGTCGTTGTCCTTGGCGTTCTCTCCTACCACCTGTCCGGCGTATACGTCCTCTTGAGGGAAGATGAAGAATCGGCCGCGGTCCTGCAGCTTGTCGATGGCGTAGGCGTACGATGTGCCCGCCTCAAGGGCTATGAGCGAGCCGTTGGTGCGCCGCTCTATTTCGCCCTTCCAAGGCTGGTAGTCGAGGAATCTGTGGGCCATGATGGCCTCTCCGGCCGAGGCTGTGAGCACGTTGTTGCGCAGGCCTATGATGCCGCGGGAGGGAATCTGGAATTCCATGTGTACGCGGTCGCCGGCCTGGGCGGTCATGCTCAGCATTTCGCCCTTGCGGCGCGTCACCATGTCGATGATCTTTGACGCGTATTCTTCGGCGGTGTTGATGGTGAGAAGCTCGATTGGCTCGCACTTTTGCCCGTCAATCTCTTTGATGATGACCTGCGGCTGGCCCACCTGCAGCTCATATCCCTCGCGGCGCATGGTCTCAATCAGCACCGACAGGTGCAGCACGCCGCGGCCGCTCACCTTCCAAGAATCGTCGTTGTCGCCGCGCTCCACCCTCAAGGCCAGGTTCCTGTCAAGCTCCTTGGCCAGGCGGTCGGCAATGTGGCGCGAGGTCACGTATTTGCCGTCGCGGCCGAAGAATGGGCTGTCGTTTATGGTGAATGTCATTGACATTGTGGGCTCGTCGATGCTGATGCGAGGCAGCGGCTCGGGATTGTTGACGTCGGCCACGGTATCGCCGATTTCAAAGCCGTCGATGCCCACCAGCGCGCATATGTCGCCGCTGGATACGCTATCCACCTTCTTGCGCCCCATGCCCTCGAAGGTATGCAGCTCCTTGATGCGCTGCTTCGACACGGTGCCGTCCTTTTTGCACAGCGCTATGTCCATGCCGTCGCGCAGAGTGCCGCGGTGTACGCGTCCTATCGCGATGCGGCCTACATAGCTCGAATAGTCAAGCGAGGTGATCAGCATCTGCGGGTCGCCCTCCAGTACCTTGGGCTCGGGTATGTATTCAATGATGGCGTCGAGCAGAGGCAGGATGTTGTCGGTGGGCTTGCGCCAGTCGGTGCTCATCCAGCCTTCCTTTGCCGAGCCGAATATTGTGGGGAAGTCAAGCTGGTCTTCGGTGGCGTCGAGGCTGAACATCAGGTCGAACACCATCTCCTGCACCTCGTCGGGGCGGCAGTTGGGCTTGTCCACCTTGTTCACCACCACCACTGGCTTCAGGCCAATCTGAATGGCCTTCTGCAGCACGAAGCGCGTCTGCGGCATGGGGCCCTCAAAGGCATCTACAAGCAGCAGGCAGCCGTCGGCCATGTTGAGCACGCGCTCCACCTCGCCGCCGAAGTCGGCGTGCCC
>JAMPBQ010000021.1 GCA_023666615.1 Clostridium sp.
CTGCGCCAGCATCGGCAGGCCGCAGGGCGGCCCGCGGGACGAGACCCCGCCCGAACACACCTACTCCAACCCGGCCAATGGGTCGCGGAACGTGGACCGTCAGAGAATCGACATATTCTTTGACGAGAATGTGCAGCTTCAGGACGCCTTCGACAAGGTGATAGTATCGCCGGTGCAGAAGGACGCGCCGCAGGTGTCGGCCAACGGGAAGAGGGTGACAGTGCAGCTTCGCGACAGCCTGCAGGAGAACATGACGTACACGATAGACTTCGGCGACGCCATCAAGGACCTCAACGAAGGGAATGTGCTGGACGGATTCACATACTCCTTCTCGACGGGCGATTCGATAGACTCGCTGCGCATATCTGGACTAGTGCTTGAGGCGCGGACGCTGGAGCCGGCGCAGGGGATGCTCGTTGGCGTGCATTCAAACCTTTCAGACACGGCTATCACCACCCTACCCTTTGACCGCATCACGCGCACCAACCAGCTTGGGCAATTCACCATCCACAACCTGAAGCCGGGGAAATACCGCGTGTACGCACTTAACGACGTCAACCGCGACTACAAGTGGGACCGGTCGGAGGATGTGGCATTTTTTGACACCATCATCACGCCCTACGCCACAGCCATAGAGGTTAGCGACACGCTGATGGCGTATGACGGGTCGGACTCGATCCAAAGCCGCGCGGGCACGGCCTTCTTCCCCAACGACGTGCTCCTGACATGGTTCAACGAGAACTATCAATCGCAATACATGAAGGACTACTCGCGTCCGGACAGGCGCAGAATATCGCTGATACTCAACGCGCCGGTGGATTCGCTGCCGGAATTGACGATAGCGTCGGGGCCCCTGGCGGGGAAAAGCGCCGACGAGTGGGGCCTACTTGGCACGAGCACAAAGCGCGATTCATTGACATACTGGATAACTGACACTGCGGTGCTGCGCACCGATTCGCTATTCCTTTCGGTGAAATACCAGCGCACCGACACACTGGACGCGCTGTCATGGACTACGGATACGCTGAAGTTCTTCTTCTTCGACCCCAAGACTAAAGATAAGAAGAAAAAAAAGAAGGAAGAGGAGGAGAACGACAGCACGCCGCCCAAGCCGACGTTCATAACTTTCTCGCCGGTGACGAAGCAACAACAGGAGGTGTATATGCCACTGGTGTTCAGTTCGAACGAGCCCATAGCGTCGATAGACAGCGCAGGCGTAAGGCTTGAGGCGCTTATAGACACGACGTGGACGGCGGTGGCAAACGGCGGATTTGTGCCCGATTCGCTCTCACCTCTCACCACTCGCAGGCTATACAGCAAGTGGGAGCCCGGGCAGAAGTACAGGCTGATAGTTGACTCGGCGGCGGTGCGGAGCGTATACGGATTTTGGAACGACAGCACGGCGCATGAATTTACGGTGCGTCCACTGGAAGAATACGCCAACTTGACCTTCAACATTGAGGGCTTGGAAGGGCGGCCAGCCGTGGTAGAGCTTTTGGAGAAGAGCGACGCAGTGCGCACGCAGGCTAAGGTGAAGAACGGTAAGGCTGTTTTCCCTTACCAGAACTCGGGGGATGTTTACGCCCGCATCTTCATAGACAGCAACGACAACGGGGTATGGGATACGGGAGCCCTGACGGATTCGATACAGCCGGAGGAGGTGTATTATTATCCGAAGAAGATAGCGCTGAAAAAGAACTGGGACGTGGAGCAGGCGTGGAATATCTATGAGACGCCCCTGGATACGCAGAAGCCCCTGGAGATAAAGAAGAACAAGCCCAAGGCGAAGAAGGGCGAGCGCAACAGACAATCCGGCGATGAGGAGGATGAGGATGACGAGTTCGGCCCGGCCGGCGGATATGGGCCCGGGGGATATGGGAGCGGCTACGGCAATGGCAACCACAGCACCGGGAATTATGGGAATTACGGGAGCTTTGGGGGGATGACGCAGGGGCGCGTCAGATGACTTTTGGCTAGCGCTGAGGGAGAAACCACGAATTACACGGATTTTTTCGGGATAACGATTTAACGAAATAACGTGATAACGAATGGCGAGCAGAGTTCGCTAACTCAACGAAACAAGCTGGGGAGGATTTACATGCCGAAGGCATGTCCCTACTAGGGGGATATAAAAATCGCCGCGGAGGACCGCGGCGATTTCTTTTTTACGCTTTTCCGCCTTTGGCGGATACTTTTAAGAACCTTTATTTTTTGAGGGCTTTTCGGGTGAAGGCGCCTTGGGGGGATTGGATGCTTACGATGTAGAGGCCCGCGGGGAGGGGCGAGACATCCATTTGCTGGCGCGATGCTATGCCTTCAAAATGAAGCTTTAGGTGGCCCGCAATGTCGTAGAAGTCTACTACCATCGGGCCTACGCCGTCGGCGAACACGGCAACAAATCTTGTCATTGGCATCGGCGCGAGCTTTAGCTCTTTGTCGATTTGGATGTAGGCAATGGCCGAGAGGTCCGACTCAGCAAATGAAGCCGAAATCACGCGGGATGCGTCAAGGGTGAGACTGAACGCGGCGGGCTCTTCAACCTTTTCGCCATCGATGATCCAATGCTTGAATTCCCAACCCTCTTGGGGCACGGCTGAGAACGAAAGCTTTGAGCCGTGGGGGTATATGCCCGAGCCGGCGCCTACAATGGCCCCGCCCTCAATGTCGGAGTCAATCTCCACGCTGTAGTTCTTGAGGGTGAGATTGGCCGTGTACACGCAATCCTCCTCGGGGGCGACAGTGATAGAGGGGTCGTAGGAAACGATGTTTCCTTCATTGTCGGTCCAGTGGGAGAACTCGTAGCCCTCAGCGGGCACTGCGACAAACACGATTGGCTCAGAGATGGCGAATTGGCCGGAAGCCGGGGAAAGCTCGGCGCTGCCCTGAGGATTAGCGACGACATCAACATGCACCTTGCCGTCAATCACCTGCACCCAAGAGGCCGAAGCACCGTTCTCACCACAGAATCCTTCGGAATCGACGATGCCGATGGTATTGACCGTAAGGACATAATATCCGGTGGACTCGGTGAGGCCGGACAAATCAAGGGCAAAAGCCTTATTGGAGATTGGCGAAATTGAAATCTTCGAGGCATCCTGCTTCAGTCCTTGGCATGCGAGGGCCAAGTCCTCAACCGTGAAGGAGGCGGGGTCAATCTCCTTGTTGAAATTAACGGTGAGGCTCACCACGGGAGAAGCGGCGGCAACGCCGGTCTCGGGAACGCCATCGAAAGACTCAACGACGAGAGGGGTGTCGGGCCGCTCCTCAAACGTAATTTCAAAGGACTGGCTTCCGGCGCCAAGCGCTACGAAATGGAGCTTGTCCTCGTAGGTGGGCTCATGCGCGTCGTTAAGGGTGGCGTAAGACGTCCAGAAATTATCGGCATTCACCTCCTTGCCATCGCTGAGGCGGACAACCTTGGCAATGCCGCGCTTGCCCAAACCAGGGGCGTCAACCTTGCCATAATTCCAGCCGTCGGCATCAGAAGAGATGGATAGGCGCCAAACATTAGCGTCAACATTAGAAAGGGAGGCCGAAAGCTCAGTGTTGACGGGAAGAGCGTCATTGCCATCGGATGTGTAGACCATATCGGGCTCATCATGCGAATCGGCAATGTCATTAACAAGGAATGCGCGCACATTGGAATCGGAATCAGATTCGGGCGTGAAGCCGCGAATCAGCTCGTGTATTTCAACTTGGTCGAGAAGCGAGAGGTCTTCATTGCCGTAGCTCGTGAGGTGAGTGGCCTGCACGTCGTAGGAAACGAAGTGGCCCATGAGGGAACTTTCAAGCCACCATTGGGCATAGGTGGAAGAATGCGGGTCGATATCGCCAAATTCCGTAGGAATCTTCTCGCTTAGAACCGGCACGACGCTTCCGCCGGCAAGAGAAGAGCCCACAAAGGCGAAATCTATGAGCAATCCCTTTGCATTCTCCACAATCTCGGGCTGCTTAGTGACGAATCGCACATTAGTGGCTTGACCATAGCCCTTATTGTTAACGACAACGGCGAACTCGCCGGGCACCTTGGGCTCAACTACATCAGCCGTGAGGGGGTCGTCGCCCATAATATCGCGCTGCATGAAATAGTGCAGGTCAATTACGGGCGAGGGGTTCACGGTGAGTGTGGCTGGAGAGAACGAGCGGGTCACTTCCAGCCCGGAGAAGGGGTCGAGATAAGTGAGCGCTCCGTTGAAGGTGTAATCCAAGGGATCAGTGGGGGCTGCGTTCTTCGTGGGGATGAAAAGGATTGTGGCCACGCCGTCGGCGCCGGCCTCAAGCGTCCATCCTGCATCGAGGGATAGATCGCCTTGGAATCCCTTCAGCGTCTCGGGCGAAATCTGCATGATGTCGCTGCCTACGAGGACGCCGTCAGGGTCAGTGACAGAGAAAGAGACCTTTGCGTCACGGATGGGGTCGGACTCGTGGCCGTTGCCCACCTCGAGTGTGGCGCGTATGGCCTGGCGGGCCATAGTCATAGTCTGCGAAATCTTCAGTGTGACAGAGGCGCAGACGCTTGAGGATTCATCGGCATATCCTTCGATGAAATCATCCACGGCCGCTTCCATCATTTTGTCGAACGAATCGTAGCCCAAATCTTTAACTTTGTTTACGGCAAATCCCATAAGATTCAGAGCAGCGTCCATGCGTTCCGTGTTGGGCATATCGCCTTGCACGTCCAGACCATCAAGGTATCGCAGATAATTATTGTAACGGTCGATGAATGCGGCGAAATTTTCCGCGGGCACATTGTCGGGGCGGACGGCCTCGAGAGCCTCAGCGTTGGCAGGCGAGGTGACAGAGCAAAGGGCTAGGGCGTCGAACATTGTGGCGAGCTGGCCCTTGTCACAACTGAACATAACCTCATCGCCAACAAAGGCCTTCATATATTCATTAGCGCCATGCACCATATCAGTCCACGCGGCTAGGCGAGTTTGAAATTCAGCTATGTAGCTGGGATAATTGCCTGCATTTGGCTCAACGGGTTCAAGGTCGCCATTGGGAAGATTATCGGTTTTATAGAATACGGGAGCCTTATTGCCACCTCCATTATTAGCGCTTGTACAACCTTCTCGGAAAGGCTTCCAACAATCGTAATAGAAGGAATCGCCATTTTCCATAAATTCACATATTGCCCTTGCTGCGCCGCCAATGGCTGCGCCGGCACCGCCCGTAGCGGGCGCTGTTCCAATCAACACTCCGCCAATAAGCTTGCATGCCTCAAGAGCGCAGTGCCAAATATTCCTGCCAATACCATCGCCTACGCCCATAAGATTATCATAAGCGTCAGTGATACATGAACCGCCTGGAATATCTATTAATGATCGGAATGGATGATCAGGGTCAAATCCCAGACACTTCGCGAGCTTCCTACCCCATTCCTGCGTGCAGGGATCACAGACGAACGAACTTAAATCGTCGACGGTAATGTCGTCATGCTTTTCATCGGGCTTCACCGGATCGGAGGGATTATTGTTCGGAGCGGAAGGGCCGGAAGTGATTGGACCTGTCCAAGACCAATTAAATCCCGGCCACCAACCGCCGCCCGGACCACCTGGGCCACCAGGGCTGCTGGGCGGGTTGCAAACTTGATATTGCACCGTGTGTGGAACAGTGACTGGAACATTGTCGGGGCCGCAGACATAATCGTAGTATGTGAAGCTTTCCATGTGGCAGCCGCCAGAGCCGGCGCGGGCAGCCTTTAAGGGAGCATAGGCCGGTGCGGCAACTTTGGTGAGGCGCACGGGGATAATCACAGTCTGCTGAGGAGCCAACTCAAAGCCAACGTCGGCAAGAAGCTCAATCTCAAAGCCGTCTGACAGATTGCCAAATTCAAGGCCTGTGTGCTGGGCCGTGATCAGGCCTTTGTTGGTAAGGATGGCATTGAACATGAGCGACTGCCCTTCGGCCAGGTCTTCGCCATTCACGCGGTCGGGCATAATTACCTCGACAACGGGCATAGGAACGTTTGTCTCGTACTTCACCGTAGTAACGATTTCATACTCGTCCTCAATTTCCGTCTGCTCGTAGGTGACATTCACCTTAATTGCGTCGGTGGGAAGGTTCACAACCTTCTTGGTGTCCACGCCGGGATTCACCATCACCACAGAAGAGTGGCTGTTGTGCCTGGGCTCAGTCACCGTGAGGCTGTAATAGCCCTCGGGGAGATTGAACGAGCAAATACCAGCCTCATTGGAAACGCCAGAGGCAATGACCGCTTTAGTGGTGGGGTGCGAAACGGTGACCGTTGCGCCCTGCAGATGCGGGGCTTCCTTGGTATAGTAAGTATACTCGTCGCATACGTCGATCGTAAGAGTGCCATTCACCTCGCCCACAGGCTCCATGCTGAAGCTAATGAGCAGACCGTCGGCATTCTCGCAATTGACGGCAGCCTTTGCCGAGACGGGATTGTTGAGCTGCATGCCGTCGAGGGCCGAGAGGGAGAACACCAATGTAGTTTCCTCTCCCGGGGCCAGAGAAGGCAGAGAAGAGGGAGTTGCGCTCTTGAGCCATGGGGCTGTGCCGGTGTCAATTGAGATTTTTCCCGTGGCGCCGTTGCCCTGATTCAAGAGATTTACCGATACCTCGCGCGTAGATGCCTTAGTAACCGTGGTTTTGAATGAAGTCTGCGACGCGGCCAGCTTGCCGTTGGGGCTTGTGGCGTAGAGATACAGGAGGTAATTTGAGACGGTGCCTTGAGCTGATGTAATCTTTACGGGGACTTGCTGCCAATCGACGCCATCGGTGGGGCTAAGCGCCTTTACCGAGAAAGTTGCGGCCTTGCTTTGGCCGGCAGCGAGTGCGGAAGGCATGTCAAGAGTAATTTCGAAATTCTCCGGGGCGGAAAATTCGGCCTTGATGCCGTTGATATCCAGCTCGCCTGAATTTGAAATGTTGACAGAGGCAGTCGACGACTGGCCGGCATCAATCTTTACGGTATTATAAGCGTTAGATAGGTTGATGCCGTATACGTCAAACGAGGCCATGCGCTCGGTGGCGCCTTCGCCAGGGAAGCAAGCGCCGACGTAGAATCGGCCATTCTGCTTGGAATAGGGAGTGAAATCGATTTTGAAGTCAAGGTTTTCATCCACTTGCACTTGCTCAACCTGGCGCAGGCCATTGTTTATGACGTAGACCTCAACTGCACCACCCTTCTCGATGTTGCCGGAGGCATGGCCGGAAATCACGGCCGTTTCACCCGGCTTGTATACGGATTTCTCCACATTAACGTCAAGGCTGTAGCCCGACTGGAGCATCAGCTCAACGGGGGTGGCGGTGTTGTTGTTGTAGACCTGCTCGGCGACGCGCCTATCGTCATTGACTGAGGCGTTGAGGGTGAGACGTCCCGTCACCATAGGCAGCTCAAAGGACTGATTGAGGACTACCTCTTCGCCCGGCTGGAGGGGATTCCTGGTGAATAGGCGCACGGGGTCGGCCATCGTGGAAAGGCGGACGCTTACAGGGGTTTGGCCGGGAAGAACGGCCGCGCCTTGGTTGGCGAGCGTGATTGTGGCCTTAACCACAGAACCTGCCTCGGGAGCCACATTGTCGACCGATAGCGACTTAATCACGGCGTCGGGGAGAGTGGTGTCTGTGATCTGCACCCAGCATGAGCCGGTGGAGAAGCCCTCGGCGGATGCCGTGAACGAATATACGCCGGAATCGTCGGCATTGTGATCCTCGGGCACGTCGACGGTGAATGTGGCAGAGGCTTTGCCTTCAGGAATCACCACTGTCTTTTCAAAGACGAAACGGTCGGCAGCGTCGGAAGAGATTGTCACGGAAAGGGCATTCTCTGTGGAGGTGTTGCGGCTAACGGTGAAGACATTTCCCTTAGAACCTTCCACCAACGAGGGGGAAGAGCTTGTAAGGGTTAGAGCCTGGCCGTCGTTGTCGGTTATGGTGAAAGTCTGCGAGACAGAGCCCTCGCTGCCCTGCGAGATGGCGCAGTTGCAGCTCGTGGCGTAGACCGCGGCAGTGACTGTGACGTCACGGTCGCCATCGACAATGGCGTTGTCGACCACGCCAATGGTGAATTCAGCCACCTCGACGCCTGGATTCATCGTTAACTTGCTTTTGGAGGCATACACACCCGAAGAGGGGTCAAGCGTGATTAGAATCGTGGCTGAATTATCGAGCTTATCCATGCGGCGCACTCGGCCTACCACGGCGTTGGGGCCGGCTCCCTCGCTGACTATCGCGGGGGAAATCTCAAGGGATATGGAGGGCACGTCGTTGTCGTAGAGGAAAACGTAGGTTTCCGCCGGAGAATAGCCAGCGGCAGAGACTTTGAATGTGATATCCGCAACAGTCTCAATATCAGAATTGTCGATGGCCTGGACAACGGCCTCAACCGACGTCTGGCCCGCAGGAAGAATGACCGAAGATGGCAAAGAAAGCCTTTTCGGGAAATTGCTGGCAATATTCACCTGAAGATCCTGAGCCGGGGCGCGGCTTGCGGTAATCAGAAGCGTGAGGGATTCCCCTTCGGCAAAGTCTTCAGGGTTGGCTACAACCTTGAGGGCAGGCAATTCGTCGTCCTCAACAGCCACGCTAGCGCTGACGGCATCATATCCGGAGCCGGAGACCGTGACCGTGAAATCGCCGCTGTCATCATTAATTTCATTATCGGCGAGCGTGAGATAGAAATACGCTGCGCTTTGGTTCTTGGGAATAAGCACCGAGGAGGGAGCCGAGAGGCGGCCGTCGCCGGAGACGGATATGGCGAATTCTTCCGATGAGCCCCAGCCTCCGCTTCGCGCCAACTGACAGCGGGCAGTGACTGTGGAGCCTTCCACCAACGCGTTTTCAGGAACAGAAAGAACCAGCGTCTTGGATAGATTGATTGGCAGACCGGAGGTCATGGCCACGTTGTTGGCCAAACGATCGTCGGGTTCCTCGGCCATGGCAGAGGCCGTAAGGGTGACGCGCACATTAAGCTTGCCTTCAACGCCGGGGAGCTTGGGCACGGTGACCGAGGCAGAGCGAAGGGCAATATCGCCGGGCGCCATGTTGTCCGTGTCGTAGGCTGTGGTGGCAATGGTGAGGCTGTAGCCGCTTTCATCGACCAGGGCGATTCGCTCGGTCCAACCGCCGGCCGCGGCGAGCTGGCCGACATTGCTGACAGACCAATTCACATCAAAGCTATCGCCAGGGTTAATGTCGGCCTTGGCAACACTCACCGAGGTCACCGCCAAGTCGACAGCGTCAACCGGGACATCGGGAACAGGGGCGATTATTATGGCGCCGTCGCGCAGGCCAATAATCTCGTTGGAGCCATCGGATTTGTAAATTACGCCTTTGCTTACGCCAACGGAATGCACGGAGCCTACCTCGGCATCGGCCGGGGCGGCGATGGGCAGGGTGAAGAGAGCCCCGTTGACGCCCTTTAGCGGCTCGGTGCCCCTGATGCTGAAGCGATAAGCTTTGCCAGCGTCAACCTCCTCAATGGCAAGGGTGTGAGCCGCGGCCCTTTCCGAAAGACGGGCTCCATCAATATCCGCGACGAATCCGTCAGGAATGGACACATCCACGGCCACGCTCACCACCTCGGAATAATTTTCGAGATAGATGGGCCAGGCCACAGTCTGGCCGGGAGGCGTGGACACGCGGCGGCCATACAGCGTGCTGCCGCCCTCTGGCAATGAAGGCTCTGCGGGATTTGAAGGATTGTAATTGAAGGAGAAATTAGCCGCAAGGGTGACGTTATGGTCAGGCATTATGAAATAGAAGCTTGTCGATGAAGGATTATCCAGCTCGACATCCTCGCTAGCCCAACCATCAAACGAATAATACTGGTTAGGGGTGGTTTGGATATACACTCCTTCTCCCGCCTTCACCTTATATGGGGAAGATATGTTGAAATATCCTCCATCGGCCGGATTGGCCTTCAGGAAGATGCTGTGCTCAAGCTGAGGGGACGAGGGCTCGGCCGGGCTGGAAGGAGAATATTCATACAGGGCAGTGAGGGTATGGTCGGATTCGTCGACGGTGAAGTACATGGACTGTGCGCCCTGGTATGGCTCTCCGTCGAGAAGCCAGCCTTTGAACACGAAATTTGAATTTGTGTAGGCGCGCACATACACGCTTTGGCCTATTTCGTAGCGCGTGCCGCTGTTGATGTTCAATGACCCCGCCCCGGCGGGCTCCACTTTCGTGAAGAGCCGGGAATATGATGATGGGGCGGAAGGCTCAGCCGGCGCGGAGGGATCATACACGAACTTTGCGGTAAGGCTCAGGGGCTCGGCCGGCATCGTAAAGCGATAGCTGCGCGACGAGGACAGCACATTGCCCTGGGCGTCGACCCAGCCTTGGAACACAAAGTCGGAATTTGAGGAGGCGGATGCCGTGACGCTTGCGCCGGGCATCTGCAGGGTGTAGGCGCCGGGCGAGACAGAGCCGGCTCCCTGCGGCTCTATCCCGATAGAGAGGGGGATGCCGCCAGGCTCGGCCGGGTCAGCGGGGTTGAATGTTTGGCCGCAGGCGAGGGCCGCTACAAGCAAGCCCACCGCCGCAAGCAAAAATTTCAGGGATTTCATATTTTATTTGCCTTCGGCTGATTTCACGATAAATTTGGATGCGCTTCCATCAATGCCCTTGGCGACGTAGACGCCATTGGGGAGTTCGACGGAAGAGCCTGGCAGGATATGGGCGACGACGCGGCCGTCGACTGCATATACGACTGTTTCAACCTCGGCGCATACGGAATGGCCGTTGACCGTGAGGCCTGAAACGGCCTCAACATCGGAAATGCCGGAGGTGACTTCAGGGACTTCAAGGACAAAGCGGCCGTCGACAAGGCCTTCGGCGGTGAAGCTGTGGGAGCGGGCCTTCTTTGATGTGAGGCGGTCAAGGATTGTCACGCTCTGGTCGGCGCAGTCAAGACTGATTTCATATTCGCCGGCCTGCGGCAACATGGCAGCCAAGGCCACATATCCATCCTCCTTGGGACGCTCGTTGATGGCCATGGGAATATTCTGCGCGCCGATTGACCACAGCTGCAGGGCGTCGACCTCGGCGCTCATCATCTTGGCGGCGTCGCAGTTCGTCTCGTAGGCGAGCGAGGCCTGGGGATTGATTACCACGCGGGTGGCGTCGGCCAGGCCATTGCCGCTGATGGATACGTTGCAAATGAGACGCGAGGAGGGCTGCATGGCGGGGGCCTTGTATGCGCCGGTGTTGGGAGTGGAGGACAGCTGGCGGCCTTCCTTTAGGAATGTGATTTCGCCGACGCCGTCAGGCTTCTGCACGAAGAATGGCTGCAGGGGCTGGAGCACGAAATTGTCGTCGGCCAGAGAGTAGGCCTTGTAATTGCGGTTGTTGGGGTCGTAAACGGTGATCGGCGCCGGGAAGTCGAGGAAATGGGCGTCGAAATAGCTTGGGTAGGGATTTCCGAGGAAATTCCAGCCGGCGTTGGCCGTGATTTCGGCGGGCCAATCCTCGAGGGGCAGGGCTATGTCGCCGGAAGGTATTATCTCGGCAAGCGCCTGCGGGGATGCGAGCGCTGTGGCGAAGTAGATCCAGCCTTCATAGTTCGTCTGGATGATATATCCCTTTCCGGCCTGGAGCATCTCGTCGTCGGCAAGGTTGGTCCATCCGCCTGAGCCATTCTCGGCGCGCTTCTGTCCGTCGTAGCGGCGAATGGCCATAGCGGCCGACGAATTGGAGTGAGTAATTTCCGAACGCTTTATATCGGCCATCGGACTGATGAAGTACCAGGTGTTTGAATAAACATTAATGCTGTTCTTAAGGCTTTTGGAGCTTACTGAAGGGCAATTGTTGATGAACTGAGAGAAAAGGTAATTGTTGGCGCTTCGGAAATTTTGCTGGAACGCTAGCAAGCTGAATTCCTGCGGAGCCTGACCGCCGAGGGTAATGGAGCCGCCCGTGAAGAGCGTCACATCGGGGACGCCGTTGATGCGACGGTCGTTGGTGAGGGAGAGGGGGCCGGCCACGTTGCACAGGGTGACCTCGGCTCCACCCTGGATTGTGCCAAAGCGCATCCAGTAGCTGTCGAGCTTGTATGAGGCCACGGCAAAGTCGGGCACGGTGAGGATGACGCCTGAAAGCGTGACGCCATTAAAGGGCTCGGAGGAATAGGCCGGAGGCGTGGCGGCAGGGCAGATCACCTCCTTCAGGCTGGTGCAAGACCTGAAATTGTAATCGTACCTGTCAATGTAAGACGGAAGCTGCACTTTTGTCAATGACTTGCAATCAGCGAATGCGTTGCCGCTTAAAGTGGCAAGGCCAGCTGGAAGCATTGCGCTTGTGAGGCCGCTGTAGCCGAATGCGTTGTTGCCAATACTTTTCAAATTTTCAGGGAAAATAAGCTCGGTCAATTTATTTGTGTTATAGAAGGCAGCGTCTCCGATTGTGGTCAGTGTTGAGGGCAACGTAAGGTCGGCCAAGCTGGTGCAGTAATAAAAGGCGTTGTATTGGATTGTCGCACAACCCTCTGGAATATGAATCTTTTCCAAGCCGGTGCAATTGTAGAATGCATTATCCGAGATGGTTTTCAATTTTGACCCTTCTTCAAATTCCACGGTTTTGAGGGTGGTGATTCTCTGAAACGCCTGCGACCCAATTGATGTCACTCCTGTCGGAATCGTGATGTCGGCAAGGACGGTCTGATAGAAGGCATTTTGCCCGATTGATGTGGCGTTGGAGGGAAGCTTAACTGAGCTGAGACGGCTTTTTCCGCGAAATGCCTCGTTCGGCACGGATGCGGACGAGACGGCGCTGAGGTCAAGCTCTTGGATGGCGGTGAGGTTTGAGATGGTGGTCCAGTCGGCGTCGTTGAACGTGCCGGCGACCTTCAGGCGCTTTACGTCGCTTAGGACGTCGGCCTGGTAAAGGATTTCTACGCCGAGAGTGCCCGGTGTCTCGAGAACAACCTCAATGAGAGGGATTTCTTCGCCGGCATCTTGAGCGGAGACTGCGGCGTCGGCCACGGCCGCACCGCCCGACACAGGGAATGCCGCGGACAGGCACAAGGCCGCCGCGAGCGAAAGCAGATGTTTTTTCATCGCAATAATATGTTTTTTGATTAGTTTTTTGGATTCAACTATGTTCTATGCCGCAATAGTAAAACGCGTGCGCAAATTTAGTGAAAATATGTTGAAACACACTGTTTTTTTTGTATGCAAAGACATAAAAATTTTCACAAATGCAGCTTTAGGGTTACTCCAGGGATAGGAGCCACTTGGCCAATGGGATGACTTGGATTGTTAGCCCAGGGATCTCAATGGTTGTTTCTTCCGAATATGTTACAATCTCGGCCTGCTGTAGGCCATAAAGCTTGTGGAATGTGGCAAGCGACTTTACTTCCCGGTCAAGGGTTTCGGAATCCTTAATGCTGTAGCTGCTTTGTATCCCCTTTTTTTGCTCAGGGAGGTAAAAGTCAATCTCTACTTCCTTGTTGTAGAAATATGGGGAAAAACTGCTGTCGACAAAGCTCTTGCGATATAAAGCGACGGCGCAGATGTTTTCAAGGAGCGATGTTTCACTGTCAGCCAAGAAAATGTGCAACAGGCCATTGTCAATGAAATAGTGCTTTTTCACTGTGGCGCGTTCCACAAACTTTGACGCCCAATTCTCAAGGGTGAATAGCATGCATGCGTCAATGCAATATTTTATGTAATCGGATATTGATGTGGGGGTGATGCTGAAGCCGGTGGCCTTAACCATTCCCGCAAGGCGGTTATATGATGTTGGGGTCTTGATGTTTTCGGCCAGCCGCTTTAGGGTAAGCCTCAAGGCCATTTCGTTTTTAATGCCGTTGCGTTGAATGATGTCGCCCAAAAGAATCTTCTCATATAGCTCGTTAAGCCATCGGCGCTTGTTTACGAACAGGTTAAGTTCGGGAAATCCTCCCCAAAGAAAGTATTCGCTGAGCTTCCTGTCGATGGCGCCTCGGGATTTGCCGTACATCCAATTGTCGTCAGCCTCTACGCCCGCGGCGCAGAGGAATTCACGCAGAGAATAAGGGAACACATGCTGCTCCAAATACCTGGCTCCCAATATCGTGGATATATCCTTGCTGAGCATTTTCGCGTTGCTGCCGGTGACGTAGACCATATATTTCTGATTGGCGAGGCGCCTGGCAAAATGCTCCCATCCGGTTATGTTTTGGATTTCATCCAAAAAGAGAATTGGCTTGAAATCGTAGATTGAGGCGTATGCCTTGAGGATTGAATCGAAATCATCGGCGGCGAAGCTAAGCAGGCGCTCATCGTCGAAATTTATGAAAATCATCTCTTTGATATCGTGTCCTTCTCTCATCAAGCGCTGAGCCTGCAAATATAGCATGTAAGACTTACCCGACTGCCTGATTCCGACGAATACATATCGGGCTTGGGGCTCAATTACGGCATGGCGGGGCACAGCAGAGATTTCCGCCAACAACTCTTGCCCCTCGATTATGATTGATTTTAATACTTCCTGCAATACCATATTTAGATATATTTTTCCGCAAATATAGCGAATTTTATCCAATGATGGCGGATAAAAATGCATGTTTTTATCCAATGGCAGCTGATAAAATTGGGTATTTTTATCCAGTGGCGGCGGATAAAAACACGACAAATGGCGCTTTGTACATTTTAAAAAGCGCCATTTGTCGTTTATTGAGATTTTCTTAAACCCCTTGCATGCAATTTGATTTCCCACAGGAAACCGCTGGATTTGGCCTTGCTTTCCCCCTGCGGGCCGGACAGAATTAAAAGAATGGCTCGAGGTACCAGGTAGTGGTACCATCAGACAGGGTTAGGCCTGAATCAGAAATTGATTTGATTGTGTAATAAACTGTCTTTGAACCTCCGTTTGTCCAGCCCGGGAATTGCTTGAAGGCGGCCTCGACATCCGGATCTATGGAAATATCATTATAATTTGCGATAATCATTCTGCCGCTTAAAGAGAATGAGCCTTTGGCATTAAGTGTAGGCACTCCATAAGAGCCTACTGCCGATGTTCCACTCTTGCCAAATGCAGTCTTGTTTTTATCATAGAATGTGAAAAAGCCAGTATCGTATCCACCTTTATACCAAGACCATGCCCTATGCTCTAATAAAACAGACAATGTTTCTGAGGTCTTATCCGAGCTTCCGCCGCCATTGCCATTGCCACCGTTGTTGCCACCATTGCCGCCACCATTGCCACTGCCGCCTGTCTGATTGATCAATGATTCGAATTCACTTTGCGATATACGCGTAAAATGATAAAAATCTACGCCATCCAAGAATAGATTATTGTCGTCATAAGAGGATATGTACACCTTATCCCTCCATGTATATTCTGGATTGGAGAATGCAAAGTAGGAAGTGATCTGTGATGTCCATGCAACATACTTCTCTGCCCCATTTTTGCTTAGATGCCACAGTTGGAAAACATTGTCGGTAGGAACACAGCTGCCCTCCAACCCTTTCATTTCAGAATATTCAATATCTGACATTATTTCCAAAGCCAAATCGTCGGAATAGTCGACCCAATAGCCGCGAATGTCATAATTTTGAGACCACAGCCCGTCATCCTCGTCAGATGAACATGCCGAGGCGGCCAAACCGGCTATACATAAAATGCTGGTGAAATAATTCTTGTAATTCATGATTCAAAATCCAAAAATACAAAATTTCGATAAATCCTAAAATATAACGCTGTTTTAAAGGTATTTGACAAAATAGAAGCCCGAAGAAATGTCCCTGCTTTCCTCCTATTTTGATGTGGCTACGTGCAATTCTATCTCCTTATCCACAAAATCATAGGTTGTTATTGACCCCGACCTCGTAATCGTCAGCTTCGCGCCGCTATATATGTCGGCTCTTCTGCCATCCCAATATCCCATTGCTGAATATTTATAGGCTGCGGATGGGAAAGACATATAGTATGTGCCGCTTGCCCAATAAGAATCAATGCCATCCCATCTCGGCGTATAGTAGAAAATCCGCAGGCCGGTGGTGGTCAGCTTTCCGTCAGAGCCGAAGAAATGCAGAAATTGTTCATTCATATTGTCGCCAGTTCCAGCGTGATCGCAGCCTGACGTGACTTTCGTGATTTCATAATAGTATCCACCTCCCTTTAGGTAATTTGCAAACGGAAGTTTGGTGGCATCAAAATTTTCATCATACTCCGACCCCTTATAGCTGTATTCATATTTAATGTCATATTTATTATTGGGGATAGGCGTTAGCACCAGTTTTTTGTCAGAAATCTCGTATGAATAAATATCAGGGGTGCTAGAGCCATAGGTCATTGAAAGATTGCCCTCGTCGTTGATTTCCCATAGGAATGAGTTATATCTTATTCCATAGTCATTATCCCTGCTGGTAAGTATTTCATATCCTTTGCCATTAGGACAAAAATACCTTTTTGTCAAGGATTTAAGCACATCGCCTTTCCACCATTCGCCAATCAGAGCCTTGTCATATTTCGAAGAGTCTTCTTCCTTTTTATCGCCAGTATCCACAGGCTTGCTTGTGGTGAGAACGATGGAGTCCCCATCTTCGTCAGTAAGCGTCAATTCTGTGGGCGACAATGATGATATGATGAAAATTTCTGTTTCATCATCATAGACAAGGACGAGCGTCCTGCCATTTATCGACCATGTAAATTTCTCTGAAGACGAAGAGCTCTTGCTTGGCTTCTCAAAGCCAGTGCCATCTTCATTGAACACAATATATGTGCCATCATCCATTGTCCACTCCGTAGCAATCAATTTTTCCCATGAGGCAGAATCGCTGTCATCGCTCGAGCACGCAATCAATGTGAATATAAGTGTCGTAATATACACCAAGAGAGTTATTTTAAGTTTCATTGCATTTTATTTATTTGCTAGTAATGAATTCACACCATAATTCACTAATATAAGGGGTCAAGATACCAAGTAGCAGTGTCGTCGGACAAAGTTAAGCCTGAATCAGAAATTGATTTAATTCTGGCGTAAAGCGTAGCGACTCCTGCAGATCCTACAGTCTATGTTCAATTCTTGACAAAGCCTCGACAATGTACCTACGGGATGGACATTATCGAGGCTTGCTGATTTTTACATGAAAAAGCCAATGCCAACAGATAAGTATGGATCCTTTCCAAACGCATCCTTCTGCCCTTTATTCAGAGGGATATGATATCCACCGTTTATTGTGAACTCCCATAGCTTTATCCTCAAGCCGAAGTTGAAATCAGCTCCAAACGGCTTCTTCGGCTTTCCTTGAAACTCTCCAGAAGAAGTGTCCTTATATTTTGTCTTTGCGGAAACACACATATTCAAATCTATCCCCGCATGCGGGATTAATCCAACCTTATCGCCCAAAATATAGCCAAGCTCCAAAGGTACGGAAATGAAGTGGTAGTTAGTTTTCTGTTCAACGTAACCACCTCTTTTTTCTGATGCGAATAGATGCATATTGGCGGAATTATAACCAATTCTTGCCCCGACATATAGGCCTTCATAGAGTTTATAGCCTGCGCCCATTGTGAAAGAATATCCAAAATTATTGTTGGTCATTCCTTTGGTCTTTTGAAGGAATCCATAATGAATATCTCCCATGCCAAACCATTTGCTCTCATCTTCTTCCGAATAAGAGGCGTTATCGTAAGTTGATGATGAGCTGCTTGTATTTGAAGTTGACGCCGCGCTCTGGGCCACGGCGGCGTTTGCGGGGATGTTGAGCTCCATGCCCACGTAGATGAATTGGGCGGCGTCGGGGTTGAGCTCGATGATCTTGGCTTCGGTCACGCCGTATTTTTGGGCGATGCTTTTCAGCGTTTCGCCCGGCTCTACCACGTGGTTAACGTTGGCGAAGGCCCAAGCCATGGCGCAAAGGCCCATGGCAAGGAAAAGAAATAGTTTTTTCATATCGCTAAATTTTATTTAGAAAAATTGGATTCAATAAGTTTGTATAATCAGATAGGGTGAGAATTTCCAAAAATCGGTAGGATTCGTTACGCGCAGGACGAATTGTCCGTAGCCGGATGTGGTGAGCACATAGGCGCTTTGCGGCATATTTGTGAGAATCCTTGGCTTTTTGGCCGAGAAGCTTACTTCATTCCATTTCCGAATATCGACTTTGGCGAATTTGGACTTGTCGAGCATCCCGTCGCCCACAATTTTTCCTTTCTTGTCGATTACCCCTTTTGCGCGAAGCTCCTCCTTTGAGCCGACAAGGACATATCCGGTGTTGAGAATAGCGTCTTGGCGCTGCAAGGCCTGCCCTTGGCGCTCGGTTTTGGTTTCAAGCCCTTGTATCGTTTCATCCTGCGCCGAGATGCGCAGCGACTGTTGCGCCACTTGCTGGCGCAGCTTGGCGATATCCACATTCTTGTTCTCAAGCTCTTTCCTCAGCTGGGCTATTTGCGCGTTTTTCTGCTGAATCTGCAGCTGGAGGTTTGAAATTAGGGTTTGCGCATCTGAATTGAAATCATTTTTCGCCAACTCCCCTTGGAGCTCCTTGATTTTCTGGTCCTGCCGGCGAATCATTTCTTCGAATCGGTCGAGATTTCCAAGCGCTCCTTGCCGCGTGACTTCCGCCCCGTCATAATTTATGAAAATCATCTCTTCCTCCCTGGCGATTGAGTCAACGGTGGCGTTCATCGCAGCCACAGCCTTCTCAATGTTTACCAGGCGGCGTGACTGCACTTCGGCCTGCAGGCGCAAGGAGTCGCGCTCCTGAATAAGCTGCATCACGTCGACATTCCCGCTGCCACCGCAACCCGCAATAAATGACATGGCGGATATGGCGGCCAAAATCCAAACTGAAAATTTAAGGGCTTTCATCATTTTTCGGTTAGCGGAACGTAAATCATGAGATTGGATCCAATTTCGAGCTGCGCCTTAACCTTGAAGTTGGCGGGGATGTCATTCCACTCCCTTATGTCTTGGGGAGAGACTCCGTACATTTTTGAGAGTTTTTCCAAGGTATCCCATTTCTTCACTTCATGGAAGACCACGCTGTATTGCGGAGCCTCTTCCTCTTCTTCAGGGGCCTCTTCGGGAGCCTCTTCGGGCACGTCTTTCAGCTGCTCCAAATTGGTGATTAGCTCAGTCATGCCATTTTTGTAGCAAATCATGAACACTTGGGAATTGTCGAGGTTCATGGCAAAGGCCTGCTCATTTTTCTTTCGCTTTTTGGCCTCGACATAGCTGATGGAATCCGGGAATCGAGTTATCGTCTCCACTCCAATTTCCTTGCCGCTTACCAGATAGATTATATCCACATTCTTGCCGGCTGACTGAGGCTCGCCGCTGAATCGCTTTCCGCCCGGGGTAACATACGTATTGCCGTATGCCTCAATGTAATACATATAAATGTCCTTTGTGGGTACAGACTGCTGCACCTTCTTGTCGCGCTTTGACCTGAATCTCAGCTGGGCGTCGCTGATTTGATCGATAGTCACTTCTTCAATCCTTCCGTCGCGGAAGATGATTTTATCGCTCGCGGCTAAAGTTATATCTGCGCAAACAAAAAACAGAGAAAGAAGAAAGATTGAACGATGGACAAACTCAAAAATTCTCATCCTATTTATTTACAAACATATCCGATCAAATCCCCAAATCGGATATAGGCATAAAACAAGACGCAGGATTCGTACCTTTGTTCATCCTGAATCTCAAGCCTTCACATTGTCTTTCATAAATGAAAAACATATGTGAAGCTTATGATTCGTAACAAAACGCCAGCAAACGTCTTTTTTATATGATGACTAACTCAACCTAGATTTATACAGACTGGTTTAAACATAGGTTTTATAATTTATTTCTACATATATTTGTAATATGGAGAACCAATATCGTTAAACAACCAATTTATGTATGTACAATTATCAGTTTCTGTCCATTCAATTTTATATGTATTTATATATGTTCCTGTGTCAGTCCATTTTTCCTCTATCATCTCAGTGACATATCCATCTTTATCAAATTTATACTTATAATTATATTCTTCACCACCACCATCACATTTAACGGTTTTTATGAGGTGGAGTGGAATTGAATTGCCCATCCATCCGGATTCAAGAATCATTTGAGAAGCATATAGCAACGGAACATAATGAGTTGTCGTCTCGTTAAAATACTGAATAGGAATATGCTTAGCGACTATATCATAATATTCTAAGTAGTATATTCCATCCATATACGTTCTGATTCTACTTATATCAAAATCATCATAAGCTATATCTGTACTTTTGCCAGAAGGGTATATAACCTGTATCAGTCTTCTTTTATTATCATATTTGTATTCATACTCTGCTGAATCATGATGTACAATATCACTTAGATGTTCTTTGGAAACAAGGTGGGAGATTTGGTCAATTTCATACACAATATCATAATTAATAAGGGGACCGTCCGAATTACGTAAAGTTTGTGATATAGAATATGGGAAATCATAGGAACAACTGAATGAAATGGATCCATCATTGTATGAATTTAACAAATAAAAATCCCACCACTTATTGTATTCATATTTAGGTGAAGAGAATATTACATCGGGTGAAAAGGTAGAACCACTAGGATATCTTTTCTCAAGCTCTATTTTACTAATTACCTTACACTTAATTTCGCCATCATCTGGATCGTTAGGAACTGCTGGCGTATCAGGCGTATTGGGCTCGGGCTCGTCACCACCATCTCCACATGAAATGGCAAAAAAGGCAAATCCGAACACAATAAGAAAAATCACAAAATTTTTAAATTTTTCCATTTAATTCGACTATTTATTGATATAAGAAAAGAAAGTGATAAATATGACTTAACCATCGTTGAATATGGATAAATTTCAACTGTCCACCCAAATCCTCTTAGGACAAAAATGAAATATCCACTATTATCGTCATAGGTGAATGACAACTCTACTCAAGAAATCATTGCAGGAAATGAATAGGCCTTAAAATTATTCCATTGGCATAAATTCTCGCCAGCAGGCCCACCTTGCAGACATTTTAGTGTTAAAAAGAAAAAGCGTGAGAGCCGTACTTGTTGCCCGTCCCACGTTCTGAGGCTCTGGAAATGCCCATTGGAGTTGAACGGACAACGCAGAAGCCTCACGCAGAATATGCAAATATCTCCTCTCCAGCGCTCACGCTGGATTTGGAAAGAATATACATATCCACCAAGACGTCTACCGTTGTCTCATTCTTGACTCCAATTGAAATTTTCCAGATTTCAGAACGCCAAGAAAGAGCGTCAGTATACGCTTTTCATATGTCTCACAGTCCCTCCCGCATAGTCCCTTCACTTGGCTTCTGCGAATGGTTCTGTTATGCAAAGATATAAACAAATTTTTATTCTCACAAGCCATTCTCAAAAATTTTTCATAAAACGCCAAAAAAATTATGGATGGGCCAAATGACTTGTCAAAGTCAAGGAAAAGTTGTAAATTTGCGATGTCAATTTCAGATTGACACAGACATATTAGAAGCGTTTTTTGCTTTATCTTTTACAGGAAATCGCCAATTTTCAAACTACTAAAGAGAAAGCAGTCAACAAAACGCTCATGCTTGTCGTATATCCACTCCCCGACAAGGGGCATCGATATCCGATTTGGCGTGGGAGTGGACTGTTTATTTAGTAGTTAGGCGTTTGGCGATGCCTCCTGTAAGATAGACAAGAACATCATTCCACGCTTCTTCGTATAAACGCAAAAGGTCGATTCGGGAATGGATGAGACACGAAAAAAAACAATGGCAAAATTATTCAAATGGCTGATGGTGATGCTTATTCCCCTGTTCAGCCTAACGTTCGCCTCATGCGGTGACGACGACAAGGACGAGCCGGGAACGTCCGACAAAACAGAAATGCTCCTCATAGGGGAATGGAGCAAAAACGTTTCTTATGGATACCATTGGGTGTTCCTTGGGAACGGCACAGGCTACGACGCGGTTGTTGGCGACAGCTACTACACTATTGACGAGACTTTCAAATGGTCGGTAAAGGGCACAACCCTCACGATTAATTGGGAGGGGGCCGGCAAAGAAATTTTCACAATCATAAATGTTACCGCTGACGAGTTAATCGTTAAAAACGATGACCACAATGATCCATATTCTTACTTTACGCGCGTAAAATAACCCCATTCCGCATAGGCGGACCGCTTTTGCGCCACAAATGATAATGGCATCAAAATTCTCCATGCGAGGTTTTGATGCCATTAACATTTTGGAAATTCGCGAAAAAATTTCGCGGTGTGGTCTTTTTGTGGATTTTTATGATTATTTTTGCGTTATGGAAAATTTGTGTGAAGAATTGCGCTATCCCGTCGGGATTCAGTCTTTTGAAAAGATTCGGGAAGGAAATTTTGTCTACGTAGACAAAACCGCCCTTGTATACCAATTGGTCAAGGCTGGCGGATATTATTTCCTGTCGCGGCCGAGGAGGTTTGGGAAGAGCCTGCTGCTGTCGACGATCGAGGCATTTTACCGCGGGCGGCGAGAGCTGTTCAGGGGGCTGGCCATCGACTCTCTGGCAAAGAGCTGGGAGCCGCACCCCGTCCTGCACCTCGACCTGAACAACCGCGACTATTCTTGCCACGAGGCCCTGATAAGCCACCTTTCGGCCGCGCTGGAGCGCTGGGAAACCCTCTACGGGTGCGCAAAGCCGGATCGGGACGTCTCGGAGCGCTTCGCAAACGTGATCGAGGCCGCCCACCTGGCCACGGGCAGGAAGGCCGTGGTGCTGGTGGACGAATACGACAAGCCAATGCTGGCCGCCATCGACGACGAGGCCCTGGCCGACCGATTCCGGGGCACCCTCAAGGCATTCTACGGAAACCTGAAGACAATGGACGCGCACATCGAGCTGGCCATGCTGACGGGCGTGGCCCGATTCAGCAAGGTGTCGATTTTCTCAGACCTCAACAACCTGCGCGACATCTCGTTTGAGCCGAAGTTCTCCGCAATTTGCGGAATCACGAACAGGGAGGTCGACGGATACTTCCGCCAGGGCATCGAGTGCCTGGCGAGCCGACTGGGATGGGGGTACGCCGAGACGCGCGCCGAGCTCAAGCGCCGGTACGACGGATACCACTTCTCAAAGAGCCTGGAGGACATATACAACCCTTTCAGCCTGGTGAACGTGTTCGCGGCCGAGTCCCTGGGGAACTACTGGTTCAACAGCGGAACGCCAACTTACGTGGTGAAGCTCCTGAAGAGCCGCCAGTGGAGCCTGCGCGACATTGAGAGCTACAGCGTCAACGCCAATAGGCTTGGGACCGAAAGCATCCTCGACCGCGACCCATTGCCGACCCTGTACCAATCAGGCTATCTGACGATAAAGGACTACAGCCCGCAAAAGGACCAGTACACGCTGGGATACCCAAACCGCGAAGTGGAGGAAAGCTTCATCGACTTCCTCTACCCCATCTATATGGGCATAAACAGCTCAAACACGGAGTTCGATGTTTGGAAATTCATTGATGACGCCGAGCGTGGCAACCCGCAGGCCTTCATGCAAAGGCTCGACAGCCTGCTGCGCACCGTGCCGCACGTCGGCTCCGGCGACCCGAAGGAAACGTTCTTCCAAAACGCGATTTACCTGGTATTCAAGATGGTGGGATTTTACGCGCGCATGGAGGACCACACCTCCGACGGCCGCATCGACCTGACCGTAGAGACCGACGCCTTCGCATACGTGTTCGAGTTCAAGGTGAACAAGTCGGCGGAGGAGGCCATGGCGCAAATCCGCGAAAAGGGATACTGGAAGAAGTTCGCCGCGTCCGGAAAAAAGATATTCCTCATCGCCGCCAGCTTCAGCCCCAAAGTCCGGGCGCTCGACTCAATACTGATCGAAGAGCCGTAAAAAACGCCTTACCCATAAAGAATCAAGAGACCGCGCCAGGATTGACGCGGCCTTGATTTATTTCTTATTGAACGGGAGCTTGTCGATCAGGAGCTTGAAAGATGGTGAAATTGACAGAGCCGTAGGCGCGGTGGTCGATGAAACCCGGGAGATGGGAAAAATCTCTCTTTGCGCTATGCTCAATTATGAATATTCCGCCGGGGGCTATCAGGGATGAGGCCAAGACGGCCGGGGGTATTTCTTCAAAGCCGGGGAGGTCGTATGGAGGATCGGCGAAGACAATATCGAAACCTTGCCCCTGAGTGGCCGAAGCTATGTATTTTATGGCGTCGCCGCGGATTATGCGGTGGTACTGCGCGCCAAGCTCTTTGGACACCTTGTGTATGAAGCGATGCTGCGTCTCGGCCTTTTCGACAGATGTGACAGCAGCGCATCCGCGCGACAGGAATTCAAAGGATATAGCGCCTGTGCCGGCGAAAAGGTCGAGGGCGCGGGCGCCCTCAAAATCAACGATGTTCTCAAGGACGTTGAAAATGTTTTCGCGGGCGAAATCGGTGGTGGGCCTGGCGGTGATGTTTTTGGGGACATCGAAGCGGCGACGTCCGTATTTGCCTCTTATTATTCGCATAGGGGAAGTATGACAAGTTCGAACGGGGCGGAAAGGGCTGCCTTTCCAGCCTTGAAAATTTCGGACGGGAATATTACAGGCATAACGTATTTAGCAAATGCGCGCAACTTGGCGGATGCTTGCTCACGGAGCCCGGGGTCGCCGCAAAGCAATATTTCGTCACTGTCAAGATTGAATCCGCCCCGCTTGGCCGAGGCGAGTATGAAATACACAATGTCATCGACCGCCGGCGCCGGATACGAACAAGCTATGCGCAATGGCGACGCGCCGCCATGGGCGTCGGCCGGACTAAAGGCTATGACGTCAACAGCGCCTTGACGCAAGTGGGCGAAAATCTTCCCTGTGTTTCCCTGCGCGCTTATCCGGCTGAAGTATGACGCCAAGGCGGCAATGGGATGCGAGGGAGCGGTGTCCAAAAATGTGCGGGAAATGAACGAGGCCAGGCCTGAATCAATGCCAAGCGCCATAGCGTCGGATGTGCCGGGAATGGGAATCGATCTTACCGAAAGCGAAGGCTGCGGCCATATTTTTTCAACGGCCATGCGGCATGCGTCGTCGGTAGCGCAATCGACCGGCAAAAAAGTGAATTTGGGAGTGTCTATAAGCATGTCCACTTTCCTGAAATCGGAGAGCAGAAGCGGGTTTTCATAAATCAACTCTTCAAATGCCGCAAGAGGAGTGAGGGCCGAATCAAGGTCAAGCTTCTCACAAATCAGCGAGTTTTCCTCAAAGGGGGAATAGATCACGACATCGACGCATGCGGGATGAACCTCCATGGAGAGGCGCCACATCTGAGGAGTCTTTATTTGGGGCAGCGGGGACATTAAAGGAGCTTGAAGAAGGATTGGGGAATGTCGCTGGTAAAGTTCATGTCCTTGCGCGTAATCGGATGGACGAAGCGGAGCGTGCGGGCATGGAGAGCAAGGCGGTGGATTGGGCTTACGGGCGCGCCGTAGCGTCGGTCGCCGCTAATGGGATGGCCGAGGTCCTTCATATGCACGCGTATTTGGTTTTTGCGCCCTGTATCGAGCGAGAGCTCAACGAGAGTGCGGTTCTTTCCCGCTTTTAGGACGCGATAGCGAGTCACTGAGAGCTTCCCTTCCTCCGGATTATTGGTGGAATAGACCTCGTGGGCCGAGTTTTCGGCCAGGTAGCTGCGCACTTCACCCTCTGGATTGTCGAGAAGCCCCTCAACGACGGCCACGTATTTGCGCTCCAGCACCATATTGTTCCAGTTATGCTGCATCGCCTCCTTGGCCTTTTGGCTTTTTGCGAACATCATCAGGCCGGAGGTCTGCTGGTCAAGGCGGTGGATGATGAAAAGTTTGTTGGATGGGTCCTTGCGCTTCAGGTATTCACGCAGTATTGAATAGGCCGTGACTTCCTCCTTCTTGCTGCGGCGGTCCGACGACATGCTCAGAAGGCCGTAGCCCTTATAGGCCACGATTATGTCATCGTCTTCGTAATATATCTTCATGCGCGGATGATGGAACACCTGAAATTCGCGCGACTGGTTGACCTTCACATCGTCGCCCGGCTTAAGGGGCATGTCAAACTGGCGCGAAACGGAGCCGTTGACCATCACCTGGTTGTGCTTCAGGTATTCCTTAACCGTAAGCCTTTTGCACTGCGGCAGGCTATCGATAAGATGCGGCAAAAGGGCCGTTTCGGCCTGGACGGGGAGGTCTATTATCGTGTCCGGAACAAATCGGGACCTTTCGGCGCCCGGCTTTCGTGAGAGGGGTTTCATATTAGGCTTTCTTTCCTTTTCTTGATTTTGATGGCTTGGACTCTTGGGTGTTGATTATCTCCATCACTTGGTCGAAGGTGAGGGCGGCGGGGTCTTCTACAGTCTTTGGGATTTTGTAGTTGGCCTTTTTGTAGGAAATGTACACTCCATATCGGCCATTGAGGATTTGGAGATCGGGATCCTGGTCAAAGGCCTTCACGAGCTTTTTGCTTTCGGCCTCGCGCTTTTGGCTGATGAGGCCGATGGCCTGGTCAAGAGTGAGGGAGGCGGGGGCTATATCCTTGGGGATTGATGCGTACTTGCCGTCATGTCGAACATAAGGGCCGAACTTGCCGATGCCCACCGAGACTTCCTTCCCTTCGTATTCGCCAAGGACGCGGGGGAATTCAAACAGCTTCAGGGCCTCCTCAAGGGTGATGGTGGAGAGCGACTGCCCTTTTTGCAGGGACGCGAATTGGGGCTTCTCGTCATCGGCCGCGGCGCCAATCTGCACCAATGGGCCAAATCGTCCGATTTTCACAGTGACAGGCTTTCCGGAGCGAGGGTCAATGCCCAGCTCGCGCTCTCCCACCTTGTGCTCCATGCGCATGTTCATGGCGGCGTCCACCGACGGGTGGAACATGCCATAGAAATCCTTCATCACCGAAGGCCACTGGAGGTTGCCCTCGGCTATGTTGTCGAATTTTTCCTCGACATTGGCCGTAAAATTGTAGTCTACAACCGATGAGAAATACTGCTCAAGGAAATCGTTTACGATCATGCCGGTGTCGGTGGGAATAAGCTTCCCGCGCTCAGCTCCGTAGGTTTCGGTCTTTGTTGACGCCTTAACTTTGCCGCCCTTCAGCTCGAAAATCTTCAGCTCGCGCTCCACGCCCGGCTTTTCGCCCTTCTCTACGTATTCGCGCTGCTGGATGGTGGAGATTGTGGGGGCGTATGTTGACGGGCGGCCAATGCCCAGCTCTTCCATTTTCTTCACGAGCGAGGCCTCGGTGTAGCGCGGCGGCTGGAGGGTGTATCGCTGCGCGGCCGTTATGGCTTTGTTCTCCAGGGTCTCGCCCACGGTGAGGGAGGGCAACAGGCCCTCGCCCTCAGATGCGGCCTCATCGTCGGTGCTTTCAATGTACACCTTGAGGAATCCGTCGAACTTAATCACCTCGCCTGTGGCGGTGAAATGCTCAGGGCGGGTGGAGGGCTGGATGTCAACCGTGGTCTTCTCAATCACGGCGTCGGCCATCTGCGACGCAATGGTGCGCTTCCAAATCAAGTTATAAAGGCGCTTCTCCTGCGGGGTGCCGTCGATATCGTGGCTGCTGATGTAGGTGGGGCGTATGGCCTCGTGGGCTTCTTGCGCCCCCTTCGCCTTTGTGTGGTAATGGCGCACTTTCAGATAGCGCTCGCCGATGCCGCCGGTTATTTCCTCGGATATTGAGGCGATGGCCAGGGAGGAGAGATTTGTTGAGTCTGTACGCATGTACGTGATGTGTCCGGCCTCATATAGCTTCTGGGCCACAAGCATGGTCTGCGTGACCGTGAATCCGAGCTTTCTTGAGGCCTCCTGCTGCAGCGTGGACGTGGTGAAAGGCGGAGCCGGGGATTTCTTCAAATCCTTGGCTTCAATGCCGGCCACCTTGAACTCTGCGCTTTTGCAGGCCTGCAGAAAATCCTCCACCGCCTTTTCGTCCGGCAGGCGGCGCGAGAGCTCGGCCTTTACGGATTGCCCATCGGAAGGCGATGAAAAGACGGCTGTGACGCGGTAATATGGCTCGCTGACAAAATTCTTGATCTCCTTCTCCCTTTCCACGATGAGCCTCACGGCCACCGACTGCACGCGGCCGGCGGAAAGGGCCGGCTTGATTTTGCGCCAAAGCACGGGAGAGAGCTCGAAGCCCACGATGCGGTCAAGCACTCGGCGCGCCTGCTGGGCGTCGACAAGGTTTATGTCAATGTCGCGCGGATGCTCGATGGCGTTGAGTATGGCAGGCTTTGTGATTTCGTGGAACACTATGCGCTTTGTGCGCGCCGGGTCCAAGCCCAGCACCTCAAAAAGGTGCCAGGCTATGGCCTCTCCCTCGCGGTCCTCATCGGAAGCGAGCCATACGGTCTGCGCCTGCGAGGCGGCCTTTTTCAAATCGGAGACAAGCTGCCGCTTGTCGTCGGGAATTTCGTATATCGGGGAGAATCCGGCATCAATGTCGATGCTGAAGCTTTTCTTTTTGAGGTCGCGAATATGTCCGTAGCTCGACATCACTTTAAAGTCGGAGCCGAGAAATTTTTCTATAGTCTTTGCCTTTGCTGGAGACTCGACTATGACTAGATTTTTTAGCATTCTGCCTTTCGATTTAATTTCAGACGCCAAAATTACGCATTTTTTTCAAGATAACAACTATATAATAATGTGTAGGCGGGAAAAATGCGCAAAAAGCCTCAAAAACGGGGCCTTTTGCGCATATCCAAAATGGGGTCAGAACGACATCACCACCCCTACCTGGTCGTCGGCGCTTTCGCTGCGCGGCACCTGGCAAATGAAATGCCTGCCGCTGTCGACGAGGGCCCAAAGGTAATCGTGGTACTCCTTGGGGTCGGAAATCGGGCGCGTGGCCACTCCGCTTTGCCGCGCCGCCATGGCCACGGCCGAGCTCACATTGAAGAGAAGGCGATGGTCGAAGGGCTTAGGCAGGATATAGTCGGGCCCGAACACGAGCTTTTTCAGGCCGTAGGCCTTCAGCACGCTGCGCGGCACCGGCTGCTTG
>JAMPBQ010000022.1 GCA_023666615.1 Clostridium sp.
CCAACGGCCGCAGCGCCAATCGCGGAGAGTGCGCTCAGATGTGCCGCATGGCCTACGACCTTGTCGACGACCGGGGCAATGTCCTGATCGCCAACAAGCACCTCCTCTCCCTGCGCGACCTCTGCCGCCTCGGCGACTTGGAGGCCCTGGCCCGAGCCGGCGTTTCGTCCTTCAAGATAGAGGGGCGCCTAAAGGATGCCGCATACGTGAAGACCGTTGTATCGGCCTACCGCAAGGCCTTGGATAAAATCATCGCCGACCATCCCGCAGAATATTGCCGCGCCTCGCAGGGCCGAAGCATCACCTCAATATCCGCCGACGTCAGCAAGGCCTTCAACCGCGGATTCACCCCCTATTTCCTAAATGGCGCCCCCGCGCATCTCCTTTCAAATGGAGGCGCTTCCCCAAAATGGATAGGGCAGCCCGTGGGGAAGGCCCTGCGCATGGCGGGAAAGGCCATCGTGGCCACCCTTGACGCCGAGCTCAACAATGGCGACGGCCTTGGATATTTTGACCGCTCGGGGGCCTTCCGCGGATTCCGCCTCAACAAGGTCGAGGGCGACAGGCTTTTTCCCGCCTCGCCCGTCGACATTCAGTCCGGCGCCCCGCTCTACCGCAATGCCGACGTAAAGCTTGCCGCCGTGCTCGCCGCCGACCGCCCGCAGCGCCTTATCGACATCAACATGTCGCTCGACCTTCTCCCCGGAAGGCTCGCCCTCGCCATTGACGACGGCGGCGCCCACCATTGCGTGGCCACAATTCCCTGCGATGCCGACAAGGCTAAGACCGATCAAAAGGAGGCCCGCGCCCGCGCGTTGTCAAAACTGGGCGGCACCCCATTCGCCCTGGCTTCGCTCAGCGACAATGTGCCGGCCGACGCTTTCATCCCCGCTTCCGTCCTCGCCTCGCTGCGCCGCCAGGCCATTGACCTTTTCACCCTCACCATCCTCACAACCCACCCCCTCGGCCAAGCCCCCAAGCCCGCGCAAGATCCCCCCAAAGCCCCCAAGCGCCTGACCTACCACGACAACGTGGCCAACAGCCTGGCGCGACAATTCTACCTCGACAGTGACGCCGAATCAATCGACCCCGCCTTCGAGCTCTCCGCCCCCAACGCCGACCCCGCGCCCTATGCCCCAAAGGCCGACCCATCGTCCAAGCCCTCTGCAAAAGAAGCCGGCACAGTAGTGATGACAACAAAATACTGCCTGCGCCGCGAACTGGGCGCCTGCCTACGCCTAAGCGGCGCAAAAAAGCTCCCCACGACACTCTTCCTAAAAAACAAAGCCGCCACCTACCGCCTTACCTTCGACTGCCCCAACTGCCAAATGCGCCTCCTCCTCCCAAAATAACCGCCTCCACACGCATATTTGAAAAACTTCAAAACAAAGAGACACACGGCAAAGCCGTGACTCTATTGTTAACCCGTGGTAGGCACGGCCTACCACGGGCTCACACTCCCCCCACCAGGCGCACAGCGAAGCTGTGCCTCCATCCACCATCATATATAATCCAGCCCCGTAGGGGCGATATAGTGATGAAACCCCAAGCGAAGCCATATTATGATGCAGCCCCGTAGGGGCTATATAGTGATGAAACCCCAGGCGGAGCCATATTATGATGCAGCCCCGTAGGGGCTATATAGTGATGAAACCCCAGGCGGAGCGAGCTTGCGAGCGCAACCTGGGGTTATATACATCACACTGCCATAGCCGGCCTCGTAGAGATCGATTGTGGCACCAAGGTATACCAAGCCAACCACAAATCGCCTTTTCAACCCAAAAACTGGCCATTTCGTCACATTTTTGCCAAATTTCATCCTCCATATCATAAAATTCGCTAACTTTGCCCCAAAGAAAACTAAAAAAATCAAAGCATATGAAGAAATTCTACGCAGCATTATGCGCCCTGGCCGCTACCTGCATGGCCCTGGCGCAAAGCCAAGTCCCTAACGGCGGCTTCGAAGAAGACTGGGGCGACTGCACCCCCTGGACATCTACAGGAAACACCAAAACGAAGGGAACAACACCTTCTTCTTGGTATATATCCCACGTAATAGGCATATCCGGTACTGGGGCAACCGCTGTAGGAGAAAAAACAGAAGGATATGAATCTGAGTCAGCTGTTAAGCTCATAAATACCGCCAATCAGTATAGAAAATCACAAATTGTACCAGCTTATATTTCTTTAGGGAAAACTTGGTCTACATCTGAAGCCACATTTACTTCTGTTAAAAACAGTGATGGTGGCGTATTTGACGGAATAGAGTTCTCTGACCGTCCCCAAGGAATAGAATTTATGTACAAACGTTCACGCGGAACAAATAAACCTAATGAAAATTCCACGGTTGTTGCTTATCTATGGAAGGGACACAAAACCCAAAAAGATGTACCTGGAGACATTGTTTTGACAACACTCGGAGGTAAAGTAACAAAGGCCGACATGGTTGACCGCGATCGTTGTGTGCTTGGTTGGGATATGACGGGTTGTCAAGGAGGTGAAGTATCAGCCTCTGATGATTTCGAACTTATCGGCAAGATTTATGCCACCATTACAGAGAATACTGATGAGTGGACAAAATTTTCCGCTAATTTCGAGTACCTATCCGATGCTACGCCCGAAATGATGAACATAGTTATTTCTGCTGGTGACTATTTCGGTGGAGCCGATGCTGTTGGAGAAGGCAACTCTCTGACAGTCGATAATGTAAAACTGCTATATGCAGAGGAGGAAACACCCGAAGAACCCACGGAAAAAGATGTATATAAGGGTATTCTTGCTATAGATCTTGAAGCCATTGGCGCAAATAAAGACCAAATTGAAGACCAAGCCTTAAACATTGAGAAAACCGGTGAGAACAAATGTACTGTCAGCATTAACAACCTAATGTTAGGAGGGGATGAATTAGGCGATATCGTTGTCCCCAACGTTACAGTCACCGAAAACAATGGTGTAAAAACATATAATGGTACTCATCATTTCGATGCTCTATTAGGTTTTATCGAGGCTGACGCCGCAATCACAGGCACTGAAGACGCAAATGGCAATCTATCCCTAAACATTGATGTAACTTGGGATCCAAATGGTGATGGAAGCCAAACAGAGCCCAACATCTTCGTTACTTTCAACGGCAAGAAGGAGAGCACCTCAGGCATCAGCGCGGTTGAGGCAGACGAGAACGCCCCCGCTGAATACTATGACATGCGAGGCATCCGCCACAACGCTGACGCCCTCGCCCCCGGCCTTTACATCAAACGCCAAGGCGCCAAGGCCACCAAGGTAGTCGTAAAATAACCCCCAACCCCATACCCCCACGAAAGAGGCGCGCCCACCCCGGGCGCGCCTCTTTCCTTTTCCCGCATCCCCAATGCGCTTATCACCACATCATAGCCAAGAGCCAAAACTTTTCTGCCACAGAAACAAATCGTCAAAAACTTTTCTGCCACAGAAACAAAATCCCAAAATTGTTTCTGCCGCAGAAACCACCCCCCACCCATTAACATCCCCAAAACACTACAGTAGGTACATCGCTTCGCGATGTTAAATCGCACATCACACCCCAACACGCCAAAGCCATCCTTCCATAACCTACGGAAGCAACGAAACAAAACCAAATTTTCAAAAAATTAAGCCCATAAGCTTACTTTTTTTGAAAATTTTCACTAACTTTGTATTCTCAAAAACGTTTATATTATGGAATTCGTTAGGATTATAGAAAATTATGATCATCTTTGGGCTGTTAAAGATAGAGATGAGGATGTTGATGAGCTGACATTGCTATTCCGCAAATGGAACAATGTGGAATACCTTCTAAATTTCTTTATCGAAAACTTTGACGACTTAAAAGATTTCTTCAAGATTGAACGACTTGACAAAGCTGTTGAAGACACGCTGGAGGATGCGGAAAGACTTCAGGAACTCGTTATGGAATTTCCTTATACCCAAAATCTTGACGATATCTTCAAACCTCTTGGAATAACAGACACAAGATTGTCGGAACTAACCCGAGAGAAAGCGCGCAACTGGAATAGAGAACGCCATGCAAGCTGGCTAAGAATCTATGCCATACGACTGGAGCCAAATGTCTATGTCATAACCGGAGGAGCTATAAAATTAACTCGCACAATGCAAGAACGCGAACACACCGCCAAGGAGCTAGAGAAACTCAATCGTTGCAAATCATTTTTAAAATCAAATGGCATTTTTGACCAAGATAGTTTTGTTGAACTCACAACCGAATAGAATTATGGCAAAAAATACAATAAATTTTTTAGAAGCGCACAAAAGCGAAACACATTCGCAATTCATTGAGGACGCAATGTGGAGACAACAGAATGCCAGTTGGCTTCGCTGGTCTCGTCAGTTAGCCATTACACTCATTGGCTACATGCAAGACAACGGCCTTAAACGTTCCGATTTGGCGTCTCGACTTGGGGTCTCTCCTCAATACGTCAGCAAATTGCTCTCAGGCACAGAGAATCTGTGTTTCAAAAGCATTGCAAACATTGAAGAAAAGCTTGGCATCTCATGTCTTGCAATATCATAAACTCATTGTTTAAGCCACATTTATCCTGATTATCCACGCGCTGTACACGCCATGGGGCGTCAGACCCCATCATTGTGCAGGTCCCAAAGGCGGCAAACAAATATAAGCGCGCAAAAACGGGGCCGTAGGCCTCATTATCGTGACGAAACCCCAGGCGGCGAGCAAAGCGAGCTAGCAAATATACCCGCGCAAAAAACGGGGCCGTAGGCTCCATAATCGTGACGAAACCCCAGGTGGCGAGCAAAGCGAGCAAGCCTGGGGTAGGCATCCCATCATCAAGGTCGGCCTCGTAGAGGCCGCTTGTGGCACAAACCCCGCCAACTGCCACAACAAAAAACCGCCAACTGCCACAACGAAAAACCGCCAACTGCCACAACGAACCCCAATTTTATTTTGTGTTTCAATAAATTATTTATAATTTCGCAGACACAAAAAGATTATAAATATGGCAGACTACAAACCAAGAATAGCTGACAACATTCTGTCCGACAAATTAGATGCCATGGGGGCTGTCCTGATTGAAGGCGCAAAGTATTGCGGAAAGACCACTCTCGCATGCCAACACGCAAAAAGCGTCCTGTACATGGCCGATCCTGACAACCGCGAACAGAACCTAATTTTAGCCCAAACCAATATTGGACGCCTATTGAAAGGCGAAACTCCTCGACTAATCGACGAATGGCAAATAGCCCCACAGATTTGGGATGCGGTGAGGAATGAAATTGACAAACGCGGAGATGATGGACAGTTCATATTGACCGGCTCTGCCGTTCCGGCAAATCCAAATGAAATTTACCATTCCGGCACGGGTCGCATGTCATGGCTGAAACTGCGCACTATGAGCCTTTGGGAGTCAGGCGATTCCTCCGGGGACGTAAGTTTGTCAAGGCTCTTCAAAAACACTGACGCAATTGATGGCGCCAGCGACATTGACATAGACCGTCTCGCGTTTTTGATTTGCCGAGGAGGTTGGCCAAAAGCTACGCTTAAGTCCAACCCTAAAGCATCGCTTATACAGGCGGAAGAGTACTTTGAAGCAGTGGTAAGAAGCGACATCTCAAGAACTGACGGCACGCAGCGCGACCAAGAATTGGCGCGGCGCCTGATGAGAAGCTACGCCAGAAACCAAGGTGTGCAAGCTACGATATCAACTTTTGTTTCCGATTTGACAGCAAACGGTGTTGGGCCTTCGGAAAATACAATATACGATTACATAAAAGCGTTGAAAAGCATCTTTGTTATTGAGGATTCTATCGCGTGGAATCCTAACCTGCGAAGCAAGACCGCGGTGCGCACTTCCGACACAAGATACTTTTCCGATCCTTCAATAGCCACCGCCGCACTGGGACTTGGGCCGGAAGACCTCATTAATGATTTGAACACGATGGGACTGATGCTTGAAACCCTATGCGTAAGAGACCTTAGGGTCTACGCCGACGCCATAGGGGGAACAGTATACCATTACCGAGACAA
Source organism: Clostridium sp. (assembly GCA_023666615.1). GTDB lineage: Bacteria > Bacteroidota > Bacteroidia > Bacteroidales > Muribaculaceae > CAG-873. The sequence continues at coordinate 6,020 of JAMPBQ010000022.1, forward strand.
AAATGGCCTTGAATGCGACGCCGTGATACACCTGAAAAATGGGAAATACGGACTAATTGAAGTGAAACTCGGAGGCGAAAAATTAATAAACGAAGGCGCGGCCAACCTCACCAAACTTGCGGAAAAAATAGACACAGACAGGATGAATAAGCCGTCCTTTATGATGGTGCTGACAGGTGTTGGCCAATTTGCCTATAAAAGGCCTTCCGACGGCGTCCTGGTAGTGCCTATTGGCTGCTTAAAGGATTAAAAAATCAGCGGCCGCGAGGGGCGGCCGCTGATGCGTGCGTTTGAGGGCGGGTTTAGAAGATGTAGGCCACGCCTGCATTGACAGTCAGAGTGTGGTAGCCATCACCGTGCTTTGCTGCTTCAAGAACACCATAGTTGGCGCCTACGCTTACCTGGAATTTGCTGAACTCAACCCCGATGCGTCCGCCAAGACCAAGGTCGAATCGCTTTGCGAAGTCAAAGTAGCCAATCTTCCCACCGGTGTATTCGATGTCCGAGCCGAAGAGGCCTACGCCAAGGGTGGGGCCTGCCTGCACGAAGAGAGAGTTGGTCTCGCCAAGCTCGAAGCGGTAGCCGGCGTGGATGGGCAGCTGTAGATAGTAGCCGTTGATTGTGCCGCTGATGCCATCTTCCTTGTGGGCGATGTTCTCAAGGCCAAGGCCAGACTGAACATAGAACTTGGGCGAGAAGTTGTACTCAGCGACCCAGCCCAAGCCATAGCCAAAGGTCATCTTGTCGCCTTCGCCGGCAATGTTGCTTGCGCCCAGGTTGACGCGCACGCCCTGGCGGAAGCCTGCCTCCACCTGAGCATTGGCCGTAATAGCGGCAATCGCCAATACAACCAGCATGAGAATCTTTTTCATTTGCTGAAAAAATTTGGTTAAAGAAACGTGAATTAATTATTGAATTAAAAAACCTAGGTTCTATCGTTGGCTACTTTATCTGGCGGATCAGGTGGCCGGGCAGGAAGTCGCCGCCGCTCACCTTCTTGAAGGTGGTGCAGCCGAGGGTGGCACCCTGGGCGAGCTCCTCTTCGGCCATGTAGCGGTTGTCCCAAATCAGATTGGGCACGGGCTTGATTTCACCAATTTTCTTGTAGGTGATCTTCCCGTTGGCGTCCTTTTGGGGCTCCAGCACCTCAAAGCGCGAGTTTTCGGTGATGCCCTCCTTCTTGCCTACCCTTGCCTCAAGGGGCTCTACGCTCTCCAGAGGCGTCTTTATCTGGAAGGCCTGGAAATTCTGCTGCAGATTGGCTATGTTCTCATCCAAAGCGCGCTGGCATGCCTTGCGGATCATCACCTCCGGCTGGTCCTCGCGGATGCCCATGAACGATGTGGTGCCGCCCTTGCTCAGCTGATGGCCCACAAACTTCAGCCTGTAGCGCCCGCGGTTGCCCTCAAAGGCATCGCGGTCGCACCAATTGTCGTAGGTCAGGGCCGACGCCTCATCGTCCCACACCAGCTGATAGAGCGATGTGTTCACGCTCACGGAGAAGCCCTTAAGGGTTGAGGCCATATCGCCCGCCAAATTTCCAAGGTCGCTGAATGAATCCACGCCTGTGGCTATGGCGGCCACCGAACCCAAAATCTTCAGGCCGAGGCCCACGTTCTTCGAGCGCGCGCCCTTGTCGATATATGTGATGTCGTTTACAAGCACGAATGTGTTCTGAATCAAGTCCTCGCCAGCGTCGGCCAGCATAGCCTCGCCCTTGAGGTTGGCGGCGGCCTTTGCCTTGTCTATCTCGCTGGCGGCGTACAGGCCGCGGGAGCCAACTAGGTCCATCGAGCACTCGCCGGTGTTGAAGTCGCGGAGGAACCACTTGCCCACCAATCGGCTGGCTATTTCATTCTTCTCCAGGAATTCAGTGATTTGCGGATGCCCCATGGGCGTGTCCTTCTTGCCCACCTTCTCCTGCTCGATTTTTCCCTCGATATTCACTATCTTCACGCTCAAGTCATGGTCGTTGTAGGTGTCGGGGATGGGTATCTGCAAGAATACGTTCTCTATTTCAGAGTTGAATTTCTTGTCGGTGTGAGATACGAGTATGGAATAAAGCGAGCTGCGGCGATAGGAGTTGTCCTCCAATGCCTGGTTTTTCTGGGCCGGAGCCGGCAGAGCTGAAAGCAATGCGAGCGCGGCCGATAATATGATTGTCTTTTTCATTGTTTCGGTTTTTTAGAAGTCCCAATAGGTATGCTCTATCTTTTCGCTGAGCTTGAATTTGTTCCTGTCAGGGTTCAGGCTTATGGCCATCGAGCGGGCCTGCGAGGATGTCACCGCCTTGATGCCGTTGTCCTGCATAAAGGAGTAAAGGGCGGCTATCATGTCCTCATTGGCCAAGGAGCACGGTATCACCTCCTCATGGCCCACGATTAGGCCGCAGTTGCCCTGCTCGTCCTTTGTGATTGTGCCAAAGGAGGCGCGGCTCATATCCGCGAATTTCGTGGCCGTGAGCTTATGGGTCGCAAGATTGTAGAAGTTGAACACGCCATCCTTCTTCACCCATACGTTGAGCTTGCCCGCGTCGTCGAGCGAAGTCACCGCCTTTTCATATTCCAGCGGCACAAGCACCTCGTTCTTGCGGCTGATCACGCCTGAGAGCTTCGTCATCGTGCCGGGCACCTTCTTGCTGGCTATCGCATAGCCGTTGAAGAAGTCGCCGCCGTCGGCGTATTCCAGCGGTATCACCAGGCCGCCATCCTTATCAAGGTATCCGAACGCCCCGGTGTTGTCACGCACCGCGTAGAGCCCCTCGTTGGCGTCGCGCACCTCAAGGCATTCCAGCGGTATGATTTCCTCGCCTGTGAGGGTTATCAGGCCTTGGCGCGACCCCTTTGTCACGATGTAGCGGTCGCTGCATATCGATACGCTGTCGAATCTCTCTGATTTGCGGGATCCGGTGGCGTCCACAAGGTAGATGTCGTCATTGTTTGACGAATATGAAAGCGAGCGGCCGTTCTTGAAGGGCAGGTACACCCTTGCCTCCACCGGCGTGAAGGTCTTGGAGTTGAGGTTGTAGAACCCGCACTGTTCATCCCTAAAGGCCACGGCTATGCCCTCTGAAGGCACAGACATGTGCGAAATGCCCGCCGAGAAGGGCACAAGCTCCTTGCCGTCAATATCGTACACGGCCAATTCCTTTACGTAGTTTTTCTTCACCTTGGTGGTCTTCTCGGCCACAATGTAGGGATGCTTGCTGTTGATCCACGAATTGCTGAACGTCATAACCGGCATCAAGCGGTCTCTTTCCTTCCAAAGCTCCCTGTTGCTGAGAAGGGAGTCAACCGACACCATGTTCATGTTGCCCCAGTAATCGTTTTGGAATTGGCGGTAGGTGGGAGCGATCTTCTTGTCCTCGTCCACCAGCGTGCGGCCGTCCTTCCTCACGATAGTCCATTTTTGCGACTTCTTTTTGCGGAATGCGGCCAGGCCCTGGTCGTTGATGGGCGTCATGGCGTCGTAGATGGGCTCAAACACCTCCCTGTCGTTGATGTCGATTACGCCAAGGAGATTCTTCAGCATCACTATTATTTGCCCATCCTGCATCAGGCTGCTTATCTCCTGGTATTTTGGCTCGATCTGGAATGTGCCGTCCTTGCGCATCAGGCCCCATTTGGCGCCGTTGATGGGATAGCTCAGCGAGCCCTGGAAGCCATAGGGACAAAGAAGCGCGCGGGTCTTGATCTTCGAGGCGTCCTCAACGCGGCTGCCGCCCTGCGCCACCAGCAAAAGGTCCGTGCCGTCGTAGGGCGCGATCAGAGTGTAGCTCATCGATTTGCCCACTGGCTTGCCATGCTTGTCGATAACTCCAAAATTCTGGCCTTTCCTCACGATGGCCACCCCATACTCATTGAAGGGCCTGGCCTCGTCCCATTGGGCCTTTATGGCAAACTCCTTCTTGCCCTTTTCGCCATATCCGAATTGCCCCTTGTCGTTGTGCATCGGCGCCAAGTCCTGGGCCGACGCCGCGCAAAAGAGAAGTGACATGGCCATTGAGCACATGATTTTCTTCAACATATCTTTTTCGTTTTTTTATGATTTCTATTTAATTTTCAACACTGGCATATCCGCCTTGAATCTGCCCCACATCACGGGATGCTGGCTGTGCGGCACCTTTGCGGCGTATTCCGACACTCCACCTTGCACGTAGCCGTACAGCTCACCGAGGCTTATCACGCCGTCGGAGTTCTTGTCCGCCTCCCCGCCCAGGCCCTTCAGGAGATATTCCGTAAATAGCCCGTTTCTGCCCCCGGCAAACTCCAGTGAGGTCTCATCAGGCTGCGAAGAGAGGAAGAACACAAGCTCGCCCTTCTTTGCCGACTGCACCGACGCGTTCAGATGGTTGCCTTTCTGCAATCCGCCGCTGAAGCATGCGTCGGCTATTATCATCTTTTTTCCGGCCCGGCAATTGCGGAAAAGCACCTGCAGCTCGGCGTAGCTCAGGCCGCCGTAGTAGCGGTTGGCCTTGTTGAGCCTCTGCGCGTCGCCGGCCTTGGCGGCGTTGCCGGGGTTTAGCGAGGGCGACTTCGTGGCCATGTCCCAGCAGCAGAATCCTCCTTCATAGCCATGCCCGCTGAAATAGAACACCACGCTGTCCTCGGGCTTGGCCTTTGCCAATATCGACCTCAAGGCCAATATTACGCCTTCGTGGGTGGCGTCCGCCCCCTTGACCACGGTCGCCTCGGCGCCGTTGGCCCGCATCAGGACCGCCACGTCCTCAGCGTCGTTCTCGCTCAGCCGCAAATCATTTATCTCCTTATAGTCGGCAATGCCCACGGAAAGGAGATATGTGCTCTGCGCCATGGAGGCCACGGCGCAGAGCGCTATCGTAAGCAATAACGCGATGTTTCTTGCCATATCAGAGATGTATCACCTGTTGGGGCTGGTTTTGGGCGTAAGCCGTAGCGATTTCCTGCGCAAACTTCAGCTGCTGCTTCTCCACTGACACGAGGTCGCTCCACTGCTTCATCTCAAATTTCCATTCCTCGCCCATGTGGCGCTTGATTTCCGCCACAAGCTCCTTGGCCTCGCCATAGCAAGCCGCGTCGGGATAAATCTCCGACAGGAAGATGCTGGCCACGGCGGCGTTTTCCCTGGTGAAGCCCGACATCCACGCGGCCTGCGCTTGCGCCAGGTTCTCGTGGCATTGCTGATCGATGAATTTCTTGTACACCGCGCGCGCCTTCGCCATGGCTTCGTCATAGCCGTTGCAGCACTCGGGAATGCACATCAGCCTGTACAGTGCCTCTTCGTAATTGCGCATCGCCGCCTCGTTCTCCGCCTTTTTGATTATCGCCTTGTAGTTGCTGTTGTAGTAGCCCACAATCTCATCCTTCGCTTTCTTGACGAAGCTTTCGAGGCTCTGGCTCTGCGCCTTCAGCTTGCGTATGGCGTTGCCGTAGGCCTTCCCCTTTGAATTTCCCACTCCGTTGAGGTCGATTGTCACCGAGGAGAACCGCTTGCCGTCCTTCACGTCGGCCAGGGACAGGTTCATGCTCAGGTTAAGCACGGTCTTTGCCGGCGCCCCGGAGATGATGTGCTCGTCCACGATGTCGGCGTCCACCACAACCCCAAATTGCGAATCCTCAAGGCTGGCCATGCCGCTGCTGCGACCAAGCGCGTTTTGGATTACGTTTCTGAGGTAAGTCCTGTTTTGGTCGGTCATTTCCGATGAAGAGCCGGCGAAATACACGCTCAGGGCAATGTCGCAGCCCGATTGGGCTATGGCCACGATGGCGGCTATGGCGAATGCCAATGATAACAATGTCTTTTTCATAGCCTGTTTCATTTTTGCCCTATAATAAGTTGGCACCGCCCAAGCGTGCTGCTGCCCTGCTTCACGGGTATCTGCAGAGATTCCAGGTGTTTCCTGAGCCCGCGTGCGTACGAGCCGGCGTTCATTGGCCTCTCGCGCTCGTCGTAGAGGGGGATCCGCACGTCCTGAAACACCATGGCCGTCTCCGTGTCGTCCACCAAATTATAGGCGCGGTTGATTGAATTGTCGGAAATCCAATCCTCGATGATTTCCCTGAGCTCCTTGCCGCCGTACTCCGATTCCATGTCCAGCCCGCTGCCGTCGTCGAAGGCGTTTATCTCTATTGAGATGCCGCGGCCGTTCTCCACGCAATCGTCGAAATATCCCTGCAATTGGTCGAGGAAGGAATCCATATTGCTCAGCACAGCCTCCTCAACCAACACCGGCACCTCGGCCGAGAACGATGGCGCTCCCGTGCCTGAGGTCGACGCTATAGAATTGTAGGTATACGTATCGTAAGCGCTCAGCGTATAGGACACCGTGTTCTTCGGCCCGTTCTTCGTCACCTTCCAGTACACGTCGAAATACACGTCGGCCTTTGCCGCGTTGTTGATTTCGTCCATGAACGACACAGCGATGTTGCTGCCCGTGGCCTTCGACGTCAGCCCGCTGTTGCGGCCGGCCTGCGCCTTTGCGCCGCGGATCGCCTGCAAAAAGTTGGATATCCTGAAATCGCGGTCGTTCATCAACGACTCTATCTTTGAGATTACAAGCGTGAGGTCGCCATTGGTCTGAAGCGCCACTTCGTAGTCGGGAATCAACTCCTTCATGTCCTGGTTCTCCACGATTGACATATAGCCGTTCTCCGTACACCATGATTCGGCCGGGCGCACCATTATCCTCGGCTTAGTCGCCTTCTGGGCAAAGGCGAGGCCTGACGCCAATATCAGGCAAGCCAAAGCTGCTAAATACTTTTTCATAGCTTTATTTTTGAGTCCTTCACAGTCTTCTCTTACAAAATCCTGTTTCACTTGGGCAAAATTCCGTTCTCCTGCAGATACTTCTTCAGCTGCGGGCGGAGCACCCTCACAGTCACGCTGCGCTTCTCTCCATATTGGTAATGCTCCTTGTCGCCGCTGCGGCGCTTCTTATCCTCCATCGACACGAAATTCTTGTATTCGCCGCCGTCGGCAAAGAAGGCGTTGAAAAAGTCCTCGTATTTCTGCCTTGCGTTGGGAGTGTTCACCAGCGGCACCTTGGTGCAGTCTGATTTCCCCGCCTGAATGCCCTTGAATATCACGTCCTCTACAGCGTTCTTTTTGGCCTGCTCCTCGGCGTCGGCCTTATTCTTCCCCTCGCCCCAGGCCTGCAGCGTCTGCGAGCCGTCGCGCTCAGTGCCAAGGCATTGGGTCTCGTATGTCATATAGGCCGTCGACTTCGTTGTGCCGCATGACGCCAGCGCCAGCGACAGCGCGGCAGCCATAATAATGAATAGCTTCTTCATCTTCTTATATCGTTTTTAAGTTTAAATTATCAAAATCCCAATTTCTTCAATATGCCGGCATCCTGCAAAGTCTCGCGCAATTCGTCCTTGGCCACCTGTATGGTGCCGGTCACAGCATAGCGCTTGCCCACCTTCATCGTGGTCATGCTAGGGTCCACCGCGCTGGCGTAGCGCAGGTAATCGGTCTTGAAAAAGGCATTGAAGAAGTCAGCGTGCTGCTGCTCGCGGGTCGGACTGAGCATCGCCTTCTGCGATTTGCATCCCTGCTCGCCCGAGAAGCCGCTGAAAATCACCCCATGCACCGCGCACTTCTTCAAAACGTCCATATTAACCTTCTTCTTGTTGTCAACGTAGGCTGTGACTTCCACCAGGTAATAGCCCTGCTGGCCATTCCCCGCGCACTTCAGCTCATACGACATCTCTCGCGTGTCAACGTCCTTGCCGTAGGCCGCCAATGCTCCAAAGGCCAAGACGAGGCACAGAAATAAGGAAACAATCTTGGAATTCATATTCAGTGATGTGTATTGGTTTATCGTATTTTTAGGTCTAAAATGATGCGTCTAGTCCATATCTCTTGGGAAGAGATACTTTTTACAGACCACAAAATTACGTAAAATACTAATATACACCAAATTTTCGGCTGGAAATTTTATAAAAAAATTTCCATTTTTGCGCCGATTCCCGCATTTTGTTTAGGAATCGGGCAAAAACACTTGCCATAAATATTTGCGGGATAAACTATTGCGTCTAATCCATATCTCTTCCCAAGAGTTGCTTATTTTTTCCCCTCCCTCATCACCCCACATCAACCATTCCCCATATACAAATCCTATAAATCGTAGGGAACACTCTGGCGCATCCGATGCAATACCTTGTGAAAACTGCGGAATCGGCGCTCTATGATAATGCCGTTTCAAGCCAACACACGCGATGTCGTGTTTTCCACAATAAAAACACGACATCGCGTGTGTTGCGTTATGGTCAGAATACTATGAAAAAAGCACTTAATTTCGTCCTTAACCAATCAATTTTGATGTATAATGCACGAAAAGATTTCACTTATGGATTCTGCAATTAATTCTGGTCTGGGCACTTTTTTGTATGCAATATTTGGCAATTCTCTAACGTAGGCAGGCGCAAGCAGTGAATTCCAGATTTCCACAAAGTCAGACAGGAGCATTGAATTTTCTATGTTTTTGCCTCTCCAGCCATATGGTTTGTCAAATTCTACACGGTCATGATTTAGAAGGTCAGCAAAATCTTTTTTGAATGATTCTGAATGCAGGTATATCTTGCATTCTTCCTCCAAAAATAAATAATGGAGGTCGTAGAAATGTCTTATTTTGGATGGTAAGTCAAATTGGTAATTGTCTGACAAGGAAAACCTTATCACTGACACAAGTTTTTCTGTAAGTGTCCTATTCTTGTCGAGAACATTTAGATTGAAGGGGCTTAAACCATATTGTCTTATCAAGTCATCTCTGCCTATATCTCCTAGGAAACTACTGATAAAGCTTTCAATTCTGCGTGACACATAAGGATATGGATTCGCGAAGGAGTTTATCTCTATCATCAGTTGACCGATTTTCATGGGTTCAATGCCCAAGGATGCCATAGCTGAAAAAGCCGGATTGGATTCGTAACCATATATCACTTTGTAATATCGAGAGCCTTTGCTGGTTACGCCTTCAGTTATAATTTCTTTCATGCCGGCAGACATTGACTTGGAAAGACGCTTGATAAACATCTTAAGTTGATTTCCGCTGAAGTTGGAGGCATCTACAATGGCCACATCCACATCTTCAGAGAATCTATATCTTATAGAGTATGCTTTAGATAAACTTGTGCCGCCTTTGAATAATGGCTTTATGGAAATGATCCGCTTCGACCATTTGCTTTAGTGTACGAGTAATCCAATAATCCTTCTCAATGTAAGATGCCTTTATTCCCATATGTTGTGCCGCATAAAGGACAATTTCCTCGAACAACTCCTTATTTTCGTGCAGATTCATATATTCTCCATTTTAATTTGTTTGTAAGAGTTTCATTGCTTATAGGCAGATAATAACGGCTGATCCCAGACAGTGATTCGAAAAGAGACCTTACGTTGTTGGTATCGCCTCCCAATTTTTCAAGAACAGCCCCTGTGATAGCTCTCACATATGGCTGATATGCCAAAGCGCAGTCGGTCAAAATCTGCCTATATTCATCATCAAACCCTCTGACAATCTCTATGATTCGCGCACAGGCCTCGTCGGGGATAGCGGCTGGAATTTCTTTAAAGAATCGGATGCAGTCAAGGACTCTTAAGGCCGGTATGTTCTCTTTTGTGATTTCATTCCGTTGCAATACAATTGCAATGTTATAGCCGTTCCTTTCAAAGGGTTGGCGATAACGATTTGAACCAATTTCAATCTTAGAAGATATTTGCGTCGTAAGCCCAAGTGATGAATAAATGGAACTGCATGTAAGGTAACCGATTGTTTTGTCTCCATCGAAAAGAAGGTCTTTAACTATTTGAGATGGAGATGGCTTCAATTCACCAAATATCGAAAGGCGTGGTTTGTAGTATTTTCCTTTTGAGATTTTTCGGAGCTCTCCTTTTTCAGCCATGCGTTGAAGCGTGCGCACAACAGCCTGATTCATGCTTGGATCCATCTTAAAGTCGGAGAGCCCAAACACAAAATCAGTTGGAAATTTTTCAATCTGTTCCTTTATCGTCTTTGATACCACCATGGGCATTGTTTAATTGCGCGTCTAAATAATACGAATGCAAAGATAGCAAAAATGTCGTGTTTTTATTATAAAAAACACGACATTTTTGTTTGTTGTACCTTTCGATGCTTTTGGGTGAATACCCTTTGCCCTCGCCTTAGTCCCTTGAGCTGCCGAAGAAGCGCAGGAGGTAAAGGAAGAGGTTGATGAAGTCAAGGTAGAGGTTGAGCGCGCCGATTACGGCCAGCTTGCCCAAGTGGTTGTCGGGTGTGTACTCCGCCATTCTCTTGATGGCCTGCGTATCCCATGCGGTAAGGCCCACAAAGATGATTACGCCGGCTATGGACACAATCCAGTCAAGGGTGCTGCTGTGCAGGAACATGTTGACGAGCGTGGCAATCACCAGACCTATGAGGGCCATAAAGAGGATGTTGCCCATCTTGGCAAGGTCCTGGTTGGTGGTGTAGCCGTAGATGCTCATGGCGCCGAATGTGCCCGCCGTGATGAAGAATGTCTTGGCGATGGAGCTCATCGTGTAGGCGAGGAATATCGACGACAGCATCATGCCGTTGACGATGGAGAACGCCAGGAACAGCGCCATGGCCACCCCTGTGCTCAGCTTGTTGATGGCGCCGGAGATGATGAACACCAGCGCGAATTCAGCGATAATCAGGCCCCACATCAGCGCGCTGCTGGTGGCAAGGGAGTGAATGAAGGCGGGGGTTGAGGCGCATAGGTAGGCGGTGATGCCTGACACCACCAACGCGAGGCACATCAGAATGTACACATTCTTCATCGCCTTCGCCACCTTGTCCTCTACCGACAATGTGTGCTGCCCGTAGGCCTGCTGGTAGCCGTTGTACACCGGAGGATACTCGCGGTTGCGGCTGTTGGGATCTTGATAATAACTCATATTTTCGGTTTATTGATTTTTAATTTTGACCGCCGCCTCTTTGCCATAGATGGCCTCTGCGGCAATTCGGCGGCCGTTGCTTATGAATAAGACAATTGGCGCGCCAAAAGGTTTAATCACATGCGCTCGGGCACGCTGATGCCCAAGAGGCCGGTGGCCGTGGCTATGACGCGCGAGGTGGCCTCGCTCAGCGCCAGGCGTAGGCTGCGCACGCCGGGGTCTTCTTCGCCAAGGATGGTATAGTCGTGGTAGAACTGGTTGAAGGTCTTCACCAGGTCATAGGCGTAATTGGCGATCAGCGCGGGCGAGAAGCTGCGTCCGGCCTCCGCCACGGTCTGCGGGAAGTCGGCCAGCTTTTGTATGAGGGCTATCTCCTTTTCATTGGGCTCGACCTTTGAATAGTCGCCAATCTTCATGCCGGCCTCAGCCGCGCGGCGAAGCACTGAGCGGATGCGGGCGTAGGTGTACTGGATGAAGGGCCCGGTGTTGCCGTTGAAGTCAATGGATTCCTTCGGGTTGAAGGTCATGTTCTTGCGCGGGTCAACTTTCAATAGGAAGTATTTCAGGGCGCCCAGGCCCACCATCTCGGTGATCGCGTCAATCTCCTCGGGCTTTAGGCCGTCGAGCTTGCCGAGCTCGGCCGAAACCTGCCTTGCCGTCGCCACCATTTCCTCCATGAGGTCGTCGGCGTCTACCACCGTGCCCTCGCGGCTCTTCATCTTGCCTTCGGGCAGCTCTACCATGCCGTAGGAGAAATGCACCAAATCCTTGCCCCACTTGAATCCAAGCTTGTCGAGAAGGAGAGATAGCACTTGGAAATGGTAGTTTTGCTCATTGCCAACCACATACACCATCTTGTCGATGGGATAGTCGCGGTAGCGCAGCTTGGCCGTGCCAATATCCTGAGTCATGTACACCGAGGTGCCGTCGCTGCGCAGAAGCAGCTTGTGGTCAAGCCCGTCGGAGGTGAGGTCGGCCCATACCGAACCATCTTCCTTGCGGTACATGATGCCTTTCTCCAGCCCCTCAAGCACTTTCTCCTTACCCTCAAGGTAAGTATCTGATTCATAATATATTCTGTCAAACCCAACGCCCATGCGCTTGTAGGTTTGGTCAAATCCTGCGTAGACCCACTCGTTCATCATCTGCCATAGCTGGCGCACCTCGGGGTCCTTGGCCTCCCATTTCACCAGCATCTGACGAGCCTCCTGCATAAGCGGCGCGGCGTTCTTCGCCTCGTCCTCGCTCATGCCCTTCTCCATTAGCTCCCTTATCTGTTCCTTATATTTCTTGTCAAAGAGCACATAGTAGTCGCCAATCAGATGGTCGCCCTTCTTGCCCGATGATTCGGGCGTCTCGCCGTTGCCCCACTTCTGCCATGCCAGCATGGATTTGCATATGTGGATGCCGCGATCGTTAACGATGTTGGTGCGCACCACCCGGTCGCCGCAGGCCTTGAGGATGCGGCAAAGGCTGTTGCCAAGAAGGTTGTTGCGCACATGGCCCAGGTGCAGCGGCTTGTTGGTGTTGGGCGATGAATACTCCACCATCACCAGTGGGCTGTCCTCCGTGGCCTCTACTGTGCCATAATTGGGGGTGTCAAGCACATGCTGCAGCACGCCGTTCCAATAAGTGGGCTCAATTACGAGGTTGAGGAATCCCTTCACGGCGTTGAAGGCCTTCACGGCCGGCTCATTCTCAACGAGCCATTGCCCGATCTCCGCGGCCACCGCGTCGGGCGCCTTGCGGGCAAGCTTCACCCAAGGGAAAACCACTACGGTGAGGTTGCCCTCAAATTCCTTTCTTGTAGCCTGCGGCGTGATTGCCTCAGGCTTTGTGTCCGCTCCGTAGAGCTCGGCCACGGCCTTGGCCACAGCCTGCGAGATGATGCTATCAATCGACATATCAGTTACGCTAAAAATCAATTTTTGCAAAGTTACGAAAAGTTTTTGGAAATCGACATTTTTCAGGGCCGCTTATAAATCTTATAAATCTTATAAATCTTATAAGTCTTATAAATCTTATCCGCCTTATAAATCTTATAAGTCTTATAAATCTTATCCGCCTTATAAATCTTATAAGTCTTATAAATCTTATCCGCCTTATAAATCTTATAAGTCTTATAAGTCTTATCCGCCTTATAAGCCTTATTCGCCTTATCCCTCAGCCGCCGGGCTTTTTAGCCCTTCCGCCACGATTTTGGCTTTGGCGGGGCCGACTACGGCGGCGATATCCTCCAGCGACGCCTCGCGTATGCGCTTTACGCTCTTGAATTGGCGCAGCAACGCCTGAGCGGTTTTCTCCCCTATCCCCTTTATGCCGTCAAGCTCGCTCACGAGCTGCCCCTTGCTTCGGCGGTCGCGGTGATGCGTGATGCCGAAGCGGTGCGCCTCGTCGCGCAGATGCTGTATCACCCTAAGGCTTTCCGAGGTCTTGTCTATGTACAGCGGCAGGCTGTCGCCGGGAAAATAGATTTCCTCAAGGCGCTTGGCGATGCCCACAAGCGCCACCTTTCCCCTTATGCCCATCTCGTCAAAGGCCTCCACCGCAGCGCTGAGCTGGCCCTTGCCGCCGTCAACCACCACAAGCTGGGGCAATTCCTCGCCTTCCTGCATCAGGCGCGTATAGCGACGGGTGAGCACTTCTTTCATCGACGCGAAATCGTCGGGGCCAACCACCGTCTTGATGTTGAAATGGCGGTAATCTTTTTTCGACGGCTTGCCGTTCTTGAACACCACGCACGAGGCCACAGGATTCGTGCCCTGAATATTGGAGTTGTCGAAGCATTCTATGTGGCGAGGCTGGACAGTGAGGCGGAAATCAGCCTTCATGCGCTCCATCAGCCTCTCTACGTGCTGCTCGGGGTCCAGCTTCTCCATATGCTTCAGGTCGTCAATCTTGCGCTGCCGCGCGTTCTTTGTCGACACCTCCAGGAGCTTGGCCTTGTCGCCGCGCTGCGGCACGAGGAAGCTCACGCCCTCCCAGCCGCCTTCTGGCACCTCGGGCACGATTACCTCGTCATACTCCACCCCGAGGTCGCTCTTTATCTCCTGCATGGCGTAGGCCAGCATCTCAGCCTGGGTCTCGTCAAGGCGCCGCTTGTAGCGCAGCGTTACGCTGCGCACCACCGCCCCATGCCTTACGTGCATGTAGTTTATGTAAACGTCCCGGTCGTCATCGTCAATCCCAAACACGTCAATCTCGTCTATGGTCTGACTCACAATCACGCTCTTCGACTGGTAGCGCTCCAGCAGCGCGTACTTATCCTTCAGCTCCTGCGCCTCCTCAAACTTCAGCTCGGCGGCCAGCCTGGCCATTTCATCGCGCAGGTATTGCATCAATTCATGCGTCTCGCCCCGCAAAATCTGGCGTATCTTATCAATGTAGCCTCCATAAACTTCGGGGGAAACAAGCCCAACGCAACATCCTTCGCACTTTTTGATATGGTATTGCAGGCACAGTTTCCCCTTCCCCTTGGCTAAATATTCCTTGGTGATGGGCAAGCGGCATGTGCGCACAGGGTATAGCTCGCTTATCAGGTCAAGCACCACCCTGGCCACGCCGGTGTTTGTGTAGGGCCCATAGTAGCGGGATCCGTCCTTGATGTGCTGCCGCGTGAGGAATACCCTCGGATAAAGCTCGTTTGTTACCACAATCCACGGATAGGACTTGTCATCCTTGAGAAGCACGTTGTAGCGCGGCTTGTACTCCTTGATCATGGAGTTTTCAAGGTTGAGGGCGTCTTGCTCCGTCGGCACCACAATGTAGGACATATCCTCAATGGCGCGCACCAGCAGGTTTGTGCGCAGCGAGTCGTGCCTATGCGTGAAATAGGACGACACCCTGCGCTTCAAGTTAACGGCCTTCCCTATGTAAATCACCGTGCCGTTCTTGTCGTAGTATGTGTACACGCCGGGCGTATCCGGCAGAATTGAAATTTTCGCCTTCAGCTCGGGCGATTTCTCAAATATGGCCATATCCTAACTTGTGTAGGGACGCGTCTTTGTCGCGTTGAACTAATTATGTAGAGACGCGCCTTTGGCACATCGAACAAAGGCCAAAGGCACGTCCTGAAATATCTCTGCGAAACAAATGATCAATACGTGATCAAAGATGTAACGTCCACGCCTTCCGGAAGGTTCTCGCGTCCGTGCAGGGCGGAAAGCTCAATGATGAAGTTCACGTAGATTTTCTTAGGATGCATGCTTTCCACGAGGCGGTACACGGCCGACATGGTGCCGCCGGTCGCCAGCACGTCGTCATGTATCACCACTATGTCGTCCTCGGTGATTGCGTCGCGGTGGATCTCAATCACATCCTTGCCGTACTCCTTGTCGTACTCAGCGCGTATTACGTCGGCGGGCAGCTTGCCGGGCTTGCGGGCTGGCACGAAGCCGGCGCCAAGCTCAAAGGCCAGGATTGAGCCGCCGATGAAGCCGCGCGACTCGATGCCAACCACCTTCGTCACGCCCTTGTCGCGGTAGAGCTGCGAGAGGTCCCAGCCTATTATGTGCAGGGCGCGCGGATCCTTGAACACTGTGGTTAGGTCCTTGAACACGATGCCCTTTGTGGGGAAGTCCATGACGTCCCTGATTTTCGACTTGATGTATTCCATTGCTTTATCGTTGTTTGGTTTTGTTTCTTGCATGTGCGATATATTTAAGTGTTAGCGAATTAAAGCTCAATTGTTCCACGTGGAACATTCCTCACCGTCCCATCATCATTAGCAGTATGTTGACGTCGCTTGGCGACACTCCAGGAATGCGCGAGGCCTGCGCTATAGTCTGCGGCTGTATCTTCTGCAGCTTTTGGCGCGCCTCGGTGGACAGGGCTGAAATTGAAAGGTAGTCAAATTTGCCCTCGATTGAAATGCCCTCAAGCCTATGCAGCTTTTCAGCCACTTGCTTCTCTCGGTCGATATAGCCTTGGTATTTTATAAGAATCTCAGCGGCCTCCGATATTTCCTCCCTCCGGTCTGCGGGCAGGGCGTCAACCTTGTCGCGCAGCCCGGGGTCAATCTCCATGCAGTCGGCAAGGGTGATCCCCGGGCGTGAAAGGATGTCGACAAGCCTTACGCCATGCCGCAGCGGAGCTGAGCCCTTGCCCTCGAGCCATGCGTTTGTCTCTTCAGAGGGCTTAACCGGGCTTTCTTTTATAAACGCCATAAGGGAATCGCGCAGTTTCAGTTTTTCCTCCAGCAGCCGCATCCTCCGCTCTGGCGCAAGCCCAATGGCGAATCCCTTGGGAGTAAGGCGCGCGTCGGCGTCGTCTTGGCGCAGCAATATGCGATATTCTGCACGTGACGTAAACATTCGGTATGGCTCATCTACGCCTTTTGTAACAAGGTCGTCTATTAGCACTCCAATATATGATTCATCGCGCCCAAGGGTGAACGGCTGCAGACCCTTGGCGCGCAGCGCGGCGTTGGCGCCCGCCACAAGGCCTTGCCCAGCGGCCTCTTCATAGCCGGTGGTGCCGTTAATCTGCCCGGCGAAGAATAGCCCGGCCACAAGCTTCGTCTCCAACGTGTGCTTTAGCTGCGTCGGGTCAAAAAAGTCGTATTCTATGGCGTAGCCAGGGCGATACATTTGGGCGTCGCGCAGGGCCGGGACGGTGCGCAGCGCGTCAAACTGCACGTCAATCGGCAGCGACGAGGAGAAGCCGTTCAGGTAATATTCCACGGTGTCCTCCCCTTCCGGCTCTATGAACAACAGGTGCGAATCCTTGTCCGCGAATGTTACAATCTTAGTCTCAATGCTTGGGCAATACCTCGGCCCGATGCTTTGGATTTGCCCATTGTAAAGAGGCGAATCGGGCAGGCCTTTGCGCAGTATTTCGTGAGTTTCCGCATTGGTCGAGGCGATGTAGCATGCGCGCTGTTTCAGTTCTCGCGTTACCTCCGGCAAATAAGAAAACTTATGGAAATCGTTTTCTCCCTCCTGCGGCGTGGTTTGCGTAAAGTCGATGGTGCGTCCGTCAATTCGCACAGGCGTACCCGTCTTCATCCTGTCAGCCCTGAATCCAAGCCTCTTCAGGCTTTCGGTTAGGCCAAATGACGCGGGCTCGCCTATGCGGCCGCCGGGGAATTGCGCGCGGCCTATGTGCATTAGGCCGTTCAGGAAAGTGCCATTGGTGAGCACTACCTGCGGAGCGTAAAACCTCGCGCCCTGCACAGTGGCTACGCCCTTTACCTTCATTGTCCCCCGCCCCGCGGCATCAGCATCCGCCGCCATTTCGCCGGCAAGACGCGTCGCGCCGTCTTCTTCTATGATGAGATCAGCTACGGAATCCTGCCACATCGAAAGATTTGGTATTTGCTCAAGGGTAAGGCGCCAAAGCGCGGAAAAGCGGTTGCGGTCCGATTGCGCGCGAGGGCTCCACATGGCCGGCCCTTTCGAGCGGTTGAGCATGCGGAATTGTATGGCCGTGCGGTCGGAAATAATGCCCATCTGTCCGCCAAGAGCGTCTATCTCCCTGACTATCTGACCCTTAGCTATTCCGCCCACGGCAGGGTTGCAGCTCATCTGCGCCAGTTTGTCCATATCCATGGTTATCAGCAGGGTGCGCGCACCGATATTGGCGGCTGCGGCGGCGGCTTCGCATCCCGCGTGGCCGCCTCCGACAACTATTACGTCAAATTCAAATGTCATTGCCGTAAAGTCTTAATGCTTCATTCTCGTTTTGCTCCATTATCTCACGCTCGCCAGGGCCCTTGTCGTTGATTCCGCAGAGATGCAGAATGCCGTGGATTATCACGCGCAGCAATTCCGCGCGGTATTCCACCCCCAGGCCCTCGGCGTTGGAGGCCACGGTGTCAAGGGATATGAACATATCCCCGCTCACGAGCTTGCCTCGGCTGTAGTCAAACGTGATAATGTCTGTGTAATAATCGTGCTGCAAAAATCGCCGATTCACTTCTATGATTTTTTCGTCATCGCAAAAGATATATGCAATGTCGCCAAGAATCCGGCCATGAGCATGCGCCACCTCCGCGATCCAGTTTTCCAGTCGGGGATAGTCAAGGGCGGGCAGCTCTACGTTTTGATTATTCCAAAGAATAGAATTTGGCATATCGTCAAGATTAACTCACAAAGTTACGCAAAATTCGCCAATTCCACAAATGCCTCCAAATTTATCGCTTTCAAAATCGAAAATTCACAATCCCTTCCCCGAAAAATTTTCCTTGTGAAATTCTCAAAAGGTCTAATTTTCCACATTCAATTGTCAATTAACGATTTATCCAATATTTTTGCCGTTTTTGCGGTTTTTGATCTAGAACCGCCACCCTTCCGCATATGAAAAAATCCGCCAAAGCCCGATTTATCATACCGCACAAACCATATGCCTACAACATTTTGATATGCTCGGTGAGATTTTTTTTCGTAATTTTGCCATATGGAAAAAAATTCGAAAGCATCCTCAAAAATATCTTTGGGAAAGAGCGCTTGGTCGCGGTTTGCCAAGTCCGGCGCTATTATGGCGGCGATAGGCGGCTTCGCCATGGTTTTGTCCTGGGATGTCATTTGGTGCGCCGACACTACCTTCAGGGGCATGTCCTTCCCTGAACTCTACGTCAACACCGCCATCCTCGCCCTGCTGCTTGCCCTCCCCACGGCCCTTGGCGCCAAGCAATGGCTGCAGCTGGCAATATGGCTTGTATTCGCCGCTATCCTCGAGGCCAACCTAATGTATTGCCGCACCTACCTCAGCTGGATTCCGCTCTCCAGCTATGCGCTCGCTTCCAACCTCGGGGATTTCACGGCCTCAGTGGGCGAATCGTTCAGAATAGCGGACATCATCCCCGTGCTGATAGCGATAGCCTCATCCATCATTATATCTCGAAAAAACAGAAAAGCCCCCCACCCTACCCCGCTTGCCCCATACGCCCTGGCCCTCGCCGCCCTTATTGCGGTGTCAGCCGCATTCGCAATCTCGCGCGGCGGAATAACGAAGCATATCGAAGAGCTCCGCGGCAGCTGCTATTACTCTACAACGCCGCCCGTAATCTACACCCTTCCGCCGGTGCTGATTTCATCCTCATTGTCTAAGTCCGACAAGCTCACGGAGGAGACCGCGAAGGAAGTCAACGACTGGCTTGACGATCAATTCGCCCTTGATGCGGCATATCCCATTGCGGAAAGGGAAGGCCGCAAAAACCTCGTGGTTATATTCTGCGAATCGCTTGAAAGTTGGCTTATTGACGCAAAAGCTGACGGCGACAAGACCATTACCCCATATCTCAACGGCCTTATTGCCGACTCCGCTACGCTGTATTTCCCGCATGTGCTGTCGCAGGTGGGCTCGGGACGAAGCATCGACGCCCAGCTTCTGATGCTGGCCGGCATGATGCCCCTGCAGGAGACCGTGTGGAGCATGAGATACCCTGACCGCACATACCCTTCCATACCCAAGGCAATGCACCGCCGGGATTCAAGCGCGCGCGCCATGCTCTTCACCGCCGACAAGCCCATCACATGGAACCAAAGCCTTGTGGCAAAGGCTTTTGAGGTGGACTCAATGCTATCGCGCGATGACTGGAAAATGACTGAAATGGTGGGAAGCCCAGCCAAGCTCAGCGACGGAGCTTTCCTCTCGCAAAGCGTTGACAAGCTGAAAGATGGCCTCTGGCCGGAAGGACAGCCGATATACCTGCATTTTGTGACATATTCAGGCCATAGCCCCTTCCGCCTGCAAGAGGAGCTGCGCGGCATCGACATTTCGCGCAAATATCCTGATCGCATGCGCGATTACATGACAATGGCCAATTACACCGACCGCTCGCTCCGCCCCTTGATTGAATACCTCAAGAGCCGCAGCGACTGGGACGATACAATGGTGGTAATCGTGGGCGACCACGAGGCACTCAGCAGCGACCGCGCGGCTTGGCTAAAGCAGGAGGCGCCCGCGGAAATCCTTTCTCCCGAAACGGAAGTGCCCCTCATTATCCTGAACTCGCCCATTGCGGGCAAAATCGACAAGAAAATAGGGCAAATCGACGTTTATTCCACTATCATCGACCTTATGGGCCTGCGCCAAGACGCATGGCCCGGCATGGGCATGTCCGCCTTTTCTCCCCTCCACGCCTCCCCTGGCACTGGCGGCGAGCACCAAAGAAAAGCGCGCGAAATAAGCGCCGACATAATCAAGCATAACCTAATGGACAGTTCTTCCTATGATCATAATACTCCCGAATAGCCTTGCCGCGGAGGTTGAAACCGCCCCGGGCGACCACGTCGTCGCCCCTTCCTGGCTTAGCCCTTTTACGGCAATGAGCGTTAGATATGCCATCGACTCGCATTCCGACCAGGAGATTCTGGCCATGCGCATAAAGGATGCTATGGCGTCCATTTCCGCCCGCAAGATAGCGAAGAAGCGGCCCAAAATCACCATGCTAATCCTCCCAAACTCAAAAGCTCCGAAGGGCGTGCCGGCCGAAGTAAAGGAAGGGGTGGACAAATGGATTTTTCCCTCTGAAAGATTGCGCGCCCTCTATCCGCACGGGCTCAAAAACGCTATCGTGGAGCCCCCTGTCGACAAAGGCTTTTCCGCCTTTCCGACCATCGACGAGAAGGCCCGCAGATACGCATGGGTTGGCCCAATCGACGGCAACACCGAACGGCTGAAAAAAGCCATTGAGTGGATCAACTCACGTCCGGAGGAATGTTCGCTTTTGGTGTTCGGCGAAGGCAAAGCCGGAAATGTAATGCCGGCGGTAAGGCTGGCCCGAAGCATAGAGAATCCCGACCGCATAGCGTGGATGGGCCAAAAGTTCTCGCCGGCCGACTGCAAAACGCCATTCACCGCCATAATCCAGGCCGGGCTCGACCCCACCCCGCTTGAAAACAAACTCAAATCACACGGCCTCCCCCTAATAAACATCTATCAATCATCCAATCCCACGATACAAATATGAAGAAGCTTCTTGCCATTGGGCTGTCGCTTATATGCCTGGCGGCCTCCGCCCAAACTGATTACAATCCGCGCAAATCAACACAAACCTTTAATCCGCGCGAATTAAGGCTTAACATTGACGCCGACCTGTTTCTGGTGAACAATGAGTTCACAACGCTGATGAAAGGCTACTCCCTGCCGGGATTCAGGCTTACGCCCACCATCTCTTACACCCCCGCAAAGAACGTAAAGATTGAGGGCGGAGCCTACCTCATGCACTATTGGGGAGCGAATGAATACCCAAACTCAAACTACCTGTCAATCCCCGATTACGACCCTGAGCATTCAAGCAAGGGTCTGCACGCCCTCCCGTTCCTAAGGGCCGTGGCCACCGCGCCGTGCGGAGTCACATTCGTGCTGGGCAACATCTACGGCGCCGAAAAGCACCGCCTCATGCCCCAGCTTTACTCGCCCGAATTGGCCCTCACTGCCGACCCCGAGGCGGGATTCCAAATCCTGTACAGCCGCCCTTGGGCCGACTTCGACCTATGGGTGGATTGGCGCAATTTCATATACAACAACTCGCCTTGGCGCGAGAACTTCTTTGTGGGCCTATCCTCAAATTTCAGATACAACAACCCTTCCTCCAATGTGCATTTCTATTCGCCCCTGCAGGCTCTCGTGGAGCATCGAGGCGGGGAGATTGACTCCGACGCCGTGCCGGGCATAAACACAATGATCAACGCCGCGGCAGGCTTCGGCGCGCAGTTCAACATCAACCCCAATGGACTGAAATGCGTGCGGCTGGAGGCGGATTTCCTCGCTTCGTTCCAGCAGGCGGGAAAGGCATGGCCTTATGACAATGGCACGGCCTGGTACGCCCACGCCGACGCCGATTATCGCGGGCTGGAAGCCTCGCTGGGATATTACCGCGCCCACAAATTCATGCCGCTCCTGGGCATGCCCCTCTGGGGCGTGGCCTCAACCAAATATCCCGGCATGCTCCTCGACGACCCTCAGACGCTGACGCTTTCCCTCTCCTACTCCTACACCTTCACCCCGGGCTTCTCAATCTCCGCCGACGCGCGGGTGTACCAGCTTCTTGGATGCGACAAGCTTCAGGACGGCGTCCGCTCAAAAGAAAAAGCCGCCACAAACTTCTCCATCGGCGTCACCTTCAAGGCTTGCCCCTCATTCCTCCTGAAAAAGCTAAAAGCCCGTTCCACAAAATAAAACATTAATAGCAAACCAAATATTTCATATCTAATCAAAAAGGCGCATCCTTGTAGCATAGGACAGGCGCGGCACGCCTTATTGGCACATCTTATTGGACGCTTTCCTCTATAATACCTTTACCGCGATTGCCGAGATGTCGAAAAAATTCCTTATCTTTGCAATCTAAATCGCGCTCGCGCAGACAAAGACCGACAATGTAAGTAACAACTTATATTCAACATATTAAGTACCTTCCTTGTAATCGCTAAAGGTTTCTCCGCAATGCGGAGCGTGCTTCGGCACGGTAAGGTCGCCTGTCTGCCTACATGGAAGTTCCTAACTTTATAATTATGGCAAAGCCTAATTACACATTCATCGATTTGTTCGCTGGTTGCGGTGGCTTA
>JAMPBQ010000023.1 GCA_023666615.1 Clostridium sp.
CGGGCGGCGGAACGCCGGACAAGCCTGTGGGCACAGTGTGGATTTCAGCGCGCACGCCCCAAGGCGCGGTGGCGAAGAAATTTCGCTTCCCCGGATTGCGCGACCGCGTAATAGACCGCGCCTCCACCGAGGCCATGCTTATGCTCATAAAGCTATTGAGGGGATAGCCTAAAGGAGATTGCTGACACAAATAAAAAATAAACGGGGGTGAGCCGGATGGCTCACCCCCTTAATTCTTTTGGGAGAATTCGCTGGATCAACCGAGCATTTCACGGAAAGCGTTGCTGGGCTTGAATGCGGGAATCTTGTGCTCGGGAACGACAACAGATTCGTTCTTGGTGATGTTGCGGGCGATCTTCTCAGCGCGTGTCTTGATGATGAACGAACCAAAACCGCGAAGATAAACGTTATCACCATTGGCAAGTGAGTCCTTTACGATCTCCATGAAGCTCTCGACCACTGTGAGCGCTGAAGCGCGGTCAACACCGGTGGAACGAGATATTTCATTAACAATTTCTGCTTTTGTCATGATTGATATTTATTATGATTGAATTCTTTTGCAAAGTTCGCAATTTTGTCTGAATTACCAAATAGTTAATTGAAAAAAATCAATGTGAAAGGACATTATTTTGCGTTTTTTTGTCTTTTCCGGGGGCGGAAAGCCAATTGCGGGGCTTTAGGCTGAGCGATATTTGAGCCCCCAGCCATAATCTTGGTCACAATCAGAATGTCCCAAGTGCATAGTGCCGAGCTTAGTGGCCTTGATTGATTTGGCGTCGTCGCACACTTCAAGGCGCATCGCCGCGCAAAACCTATTCTTCGATCCGTCACCCGGCAGAGCCATTTCCACAGGGTCGCAGCCGGGAATCTCAATAGCCACTTTTGCGCCGAAGGCCTCCCAGGAAGCGGGACCGTCGAAGATGTATGCGTATACGGTAATGTTCTTGATATGTGGCAGGCCGGCGGGATTCACCAAAATCTCCTCCATGGCTTCGTCACGTGATTGTCCGCGATGGTCGCCCGTGTGCCAGATGTAAGGCTCTTCGTCATAGCATCCTTGCTTGGAATGTTCGCTGGAGGGCGAGAAGCCGTCGGCCACGAATTGCAGGCAGTCAATGAGCGTGCGTTCGCCATTGGCCAGCTCGTAGTAGCAGCCGAGGTCAAGGTCCACGCTGTCGGCTCCAAGCATCCTTTGGAAGAAGCCGGCGTTGGTGTCCTTAGTCCATGTAAGCTTGATGCGGATTTCTCCGTCTATGTTTTGGGGCAAGGCTATAGTTGCGCTTTCCCCGTTTTTGTTTAGCGTCATGGCTTATGCTTCAATTGGGGTTAATGCTCCCGTCACTGAGTCCATGATGTATCCCCTGACGGTTATGTCGGCGGGAACGAGAGGGTGGTTGCGCACTAGGTCAACCGTTTCGGCCACAGCGGCCTCGGTATCGTCGAATCCATGCAGCCAGCTGTCAAGGTCGATGCCGCAGTGCTTCATAAGCGAAATATGCTCGTCGGAGATGCCGCGCTCTCGCATCAGATGCAGCATTTCCTTAGCGTTCATGCCCTGGACGCCGCAGGATGTGTGGCCGATGATCATAATCTCGTTCACGCCCAGCTCGTATATGGCCACTAAAAGGGAACGCACGGTGGAGTCAAATGGATTCGTGATTGTGCCGCCGGCGTTCTTAATCATCTTCACGTCGCCGTTTTTTATGCCAAGGGCCGCGGGGAGAAGCTCCACCAGTCGTGTGTCCATGCAAGTGACGATGGCGATTTTCTTGTCGGGATACTTTGACGTTATAAACTTTTCATAGCCCTTTTCGGCCACGAATTTGCGGTTGTGCTTTATAATTTCTTCAATCATAGTCCTTGTTTTTGATTGATTTTTTTTCGTTATATCGTTATATCGTTATAGCGTTATAGCGAGATGTTTTTTCGATTATACTCTATGGATGAAAAGGGGCGAGGCGTCGTAGCGGGGCAGCGCGCTGATATGCACATCGGCGTTTCGGTCCTCAACCGAGCCGGAGGCGTCGCCCACCTTCACGCCTTTTTCCTCAAGCGCGGCCTTCACGGCCCGTATGGCCACATCCGGGCGGTTGTTGTCATCGCTGAGGTGGCACAGGTATATGTCGGTCAGGGCCTTTCCCCAAATATCCTGGAGATATTTGGCTGTGACCATATTGTCGAGGTGGCCATAGTCAGAGCGGATGCGCGCTTTAAGGTAGTCGGGGTATTTGCCCGTGGCCAGCATTTGCGCGTCATAGTTCGCCTCAATCATGAGGAAATTGGCCATGCGCATATAGTGGTCGGCTCGGTCGGTTATTTTCCCCATGTCAGTGGCGACGACGAAATTGCTGTCTGCTACGTTTATGAAATAGCCCACGTTGTCCGTGCCGTCATGGCTCGTCTCGAAAGGCGTGATCTTGAATGGCCCGGCGTCAAAGACAAATTCCTTGAACACCGATGTGTGGTAATCCTTGATGCGCTTGGATATGCTGTGGCGGCGCAGAATGCCCTGCAGAATGCGGGGAGTGCAGAAGATGCGCATTTGGGGGTTCTTGCGTAGAAGCTGGTAGGCGCTTCGCACGTGGTCAGTGTGGTCGTGCGTTATGATTATGCCAGCTATCTTGTCAATCGGAATGCAGTTTGCCTTCAGGCCTTCAACCACGGTCTTTTCCTCCACGCCGGCGTCGATAAGGACGCCACCCTCGCCGCTGACGCCTATGTAGGCGCAATTCCCGCTGCTGCCGCTTCCGAATGAAATGTATTGCAGAATGCGCTTTGCCTTTATCACGCCATCCTCCATTTCAAGGGATATGCCGTGGGCTGAGGCTTGGGCGCGCCGATGCTGGTCCACGATTTCCTTGTAAGGGTCGGGAGCCTGGTATTCGAGGTCTATTTTGTCAAAGAGGCCGGGCAGATCCTCGAGCTGCCTCACCGACCTTCGGCTTCTTTTTGCCACTTCGTCAATATGTAAAATTCAATGGATTGTATATGCTGCTAAATGACGTCTCCTCTATTTGTACAGGAGAAAAATGGAGGGAATTTTGTCGTAGGCCGGCTTGCGGGCTTTCCATGCGCCAAGGGAGAGGGTGATGATTGACTGCCGCGGGCCGGTTATGTCGGAGGCTACGCACAGCTTCAGGTCGGCCGGGAGCGCGGAGGCCAGGGCGGAGATGAGCTTGTTGTTGCGGTAGGGGGTCTCGATGAATATCTGCGTCTGGTGTTCGCGTCGGATTCTGCGCTCCATTTCCTTTAGCTTTGAGGCGCGGGCGTCGGGTTCGATTGGGAGATAACCGCAAAATGCGAAGCTTTGCCCGTTGAACCCGCTGGCCATTAGCGACATTATGATGCTGGACGGTCCCACCAGCGGCACGACTTCATAGCCTCTGCCCTGGGCAATGGCCACCACGTCAGCCCCGGGGTCGGCTATCGCCGGGCATCCGGCCTCGCTGATTACGCCAATGTCAAAGCCCTCTTCCATAGGCTTAAGCATTGAGGCTATGTCCTTTGGGTCGGTATGGCGGTTGAGTTCAGAGAAATGGCATGCGTCAATGTCGAAATCCCGGTCGCAAGCCTTGATGAAGCGCCGGGCGGAGCGCACGTTCTCCACAATGAAATGCCGCACTCCGCGCAGAAGCTCAATGTTTGAGGCGGGGAGCACCTGCAGCGGGGCGGTTTCGCCCATGGGCACGGGGAAGAGAATGAGTTTAGCCATATCGTCAGAACATTTTGAAAATCTCGTCAATGTCGATTACCCGCAGGATTAGTCGGCCGTCGGGAGTGTAATCGGGCATTGATGACTTAAACAGGTCTGAAAGGAGGGTGTCTATTTCAGGCTGGGAAAGGGGAGTGCCGTACTTTACGGCCGCCGAGCGCGCCATTGCCAATGCGATTTTTTGCCATTGGCTTTGCTCCACATTCTCGTCCGCCTCGGCCACGGCGTCAATGATGTTGGCCAGCGCCAGCGCGGGGCTGCTTTTTCCCAGCATGGCCGGCACAGCGTTTATGGCCCAGTCGTGGCCTCCGAGGCTGGAGATGTCAAACCCCATTGACGACAGGAGCTCGGAAATGGACTGCGCCACTATGCACTGGGCGGCGTCGAGGGTGACGGCATCGGGAAAAATCAGCCTCTGCGAGGTGACTTGCCCCTGCTCTACGGCGGAAAGGTAGCGGTCGAAGAGCACGCGTATGTGGGCGCGGTGCTGGTCCACCAGCATTAGGCCGGATTTTGACGGCGCCGCTATGTATCTGCCCTTTATTTGGAACATGCCCGGCACTTCGGCGCGGGCGTTGTCAAGCTGCGCGCTGAGCGAGGGCACCACCATGGCTCCGTCTTTGTCCACGGCTGGGGCCGCGGGCCAAGGTGGAGTCAAGTCCTGGTCAGGGACAGCGGCGTCGGCGCTCTTTTGCGCGAATCCTTCGTAGAGCTTTTGCCAATCAGTGTCCACCTTCTGCGTGCCTGAGCGGTAATCGCCAAAGGGGGATGTGGGCCTGGGGTTGTCGTCTTTAAAGGGATTGAAGTGATAGTCAATGTCCAAATCCGGCGATGCCTTGAGGTCGGGATTGAAAACGGGGATGTCCGGCGCGTCCACAACGTCGAAGTCAATGGCCGAAGCGGCGTTGTATCGCCCAAGGGATTCCTTTATCGCGGCGGAGAGGATTTGCCATACCGGCTGCTCGTTTTCAAACTTCACCTCGTATTTCTGCGGGTGGATGTTTACGTCAATCGTCTCGGGGTCGACGTCGAACTTTATGAAATAGCTTGGCTGGGTCTCCGGCGAGATAAGCTCTTCGTAGCTTGACAGCACGGCCTTGTGGAAATATGCATGGCGCATGTTGCGGCCATTGACGAAGAAATACTGCAGCGCGCCCCTGCGCTTGGCGTTCTGCGGCAGGGATATGAAGCCTTCAATCCTGACGAGGGACGTGTCGGTGCTGATTGGTATCAGCTGCTTGTCGAGGCTCTTGCCGAAGAGGTCGCAGATGCGCTGCTTGAAGCTGGCGGGCATCAGCTGGTAGAGGGTGATGTCGTTGTGCGTCAATGTGAACTCCACACCGGTGTTGACCAGGGCCAGACGCTCAAACTCGCGCACAATGTGGCCCAGCTCCACCGTGTCTTTCTTCAGGAATTTTCGCCTGGCCGGAAGATTGAAGAAAAGGCGCTTGATCATCATGTTGGAGCCCGGCGTGCATATGATTGGTTCCTGGCTTTCCACCTTGGAGGCTGATATGCACAGTTTTGTGCCGGCGCTGTCGCCCGGGCGCAAGGTGCGCAGCTCTATTTCTGAGACGGCCGCGATCGAAGGGAGGGCCTCACCGCGGAATCCCATGGTGTGCAGGGAGTAGAGGTCGGCGGCCTGCTTGATTTTCGATGTGGCGTGCCTTTCAAAGGCCATGCGCGCGTCGGTGACCGACATGCCGCAGCCGTTGTCAATCACCTGTATGAGTGTGCGGCCGGCGTCCTTGATGATGATTTGCACCTTGGAAGCGCCGGCGTCGATAGAGTTTTCCACCAATTCCTTCACCACCGAGGCGGGGCGCTGAATCACCTCGCCGGCAGCGATTTGGTTGGCTACAGAGTCAGGGAGAAGATGTATTACGTCAACATTCATAATAATTCTACGCCGATTCCGGGACGGTCGGGAATCGTAACCTTTCCGTCCACGATTTTTATGCCGTCGAAGCGGTCGTTGGCTATCAGCAAGTTGCCGTCGAGGTCGGCCCAGTCAACGAGGGGCGAGAGCTGCGCGGCGGCGGTCACGGCGCAGGATGTCTCGGTCATGCAGCCTAGCATCACCTTCATGCCGAGGGCGCGGGCCAGCACGGCCATCTTGTAGGCTTCGTGCAGGCCGGTGCTCTTCATCAGCTTGATGTTGATGCCGTCGAATGAATGCGACATGCGCTCTACGTCACCCAGGCGCTGCAGGCTTTCATCGGCGATCAGAGGCAGGGGAGAGCGCTCGCGCACCCAGGCGGTGTCGGCGTCTTGCTCCTTCGGCATCGGCTGCTCCACAAACACGCATCCCTGGTCGGCCAGCCACTCGCACATGTGCAGGGCGTGCTTCTTGTCGCTCCAGCCCTGGTTCGCGTCAACGCAGATGGGGGTGTCATATTTTTTGCGGAAGGCCTCCACGAGCTCCTTGTCGTGGCCGACGCCCATCTTCACCTTGATGATGCGGAAGGGCTCGCACTCTTCAAATTCCTTCTCCATCTCGGCGGGGTCGTCATTCCAGCTTATGGTGTAGCTGGTGTTGGGCGCCTTGTCGGGATTCAGCCCCCATATCTTATGCCAGGGCTGGCCCATGATTTTGCCGGTGAGGTCATGCAGGGCAATGTCGACCGAGGCCTTTGCCGCGCGGTTGTTTGGCGCCACCTTGTCGAGGTATTCATGGATTTCCTCCATGGCGAATGGCGACTTGAACTGCGTCAGGTCAAGCTTCGACAGAAATTCAGTGACGCTTTGCACGTTTTCGCCAAGGTAGGGGGGCATTGACGCCTCGCCATATCCGACAACGCCGTCATATTCAATCTGCACCTGGACGCCCGGCGTGGAGGTGCGCTTGTTCTTGGCCAGATTGAATGCATGCTTAAGCTTCAGCTCATAGGGCTCAAACGAAAGGTTGAGGCCTGATGAGCTTGATGTTTTCTTTGTGGCTTGTCCGAAAGCGGAAAAGCTTATGGGGGCGGCTGCCATTGCGGCGCCGAGGGCTGCTGTGCGCAGGAAATTTCTTCTGTTCATGGCTAGGGATTCTTTAAATTGAAAAAAAGTGATGATTTAATTGTGATTTAAGGGCCTAAATTCCTTAACAATGGCTGAGAAGCACTCAAAAGTACCAGGGATGGTTGCGCGCTTGCGTGATGCCTTCTTCTCCTTCGTGGCCGTGGATGCGCACGGCCCACATGGTCTTTCTCTGCAGATAGTCAGGCGCATCGGGGTCGCAGCTGTTCCGCTTCACGCTGCCGGCGCTGTGTATTATTTTGCCGTCGTGGTCATAGAGGGCCACATGAGTGACACGACCGGTGGAGTTATTGCCGAAGAACAGGAGGTCGCCGGGCTGGTATGAGGGCCAATCTTCTGCCTCGAGGCGCGTGCCAAGCTTTGCTTGCTGTGAGGCGTTGCGCTTGAGAATGAATCCGTTGGCGTAGTAGCTGACGCGCACCAGTCCGGAGCAGTCCACTCCCTTCGTTGAAGTGCCGCCCCACATATATGGATGGCCCTCAAGGGCATATGCCTGGTCAAGGATTACGTCGGGGTCAAAGTCCTGCGCAGCCCACTTTTCTATTGGAGTGAGGCTGGCCGTGTCCACCCAGCATTTGCGTGCGTCGGGCAGGGTGACTTGCACGCGGCCGTTTGCGATTTTGCCCTGAAGCGAGCCCTCGACAATGCTTCCGTTCACAAGGTCGGTCACGGTGTGGCGCGGCGAGTTGGTGGTTGGCGAGTCGTAGCCGATTGTTTCGTAGCGGTCAGTCACAACCAGGCGCGGAGCCTTTCGCCATGCCGCGAGCTCGGCCTCGGTCTTCTTGGATATGGAGCTGTTCCACACCCAGGCCTGGTATCCGTCGGGGCTTTCGATTTTCAGCCAGCCGTTTTTCTCGTCGAGAATCTTTACCGGCATGCCCATTATGGCCTGCGTGCCTTGCTCGGCGGGGTAGGATGGCTCTTCGCGCATGCAGGCCACCGAAAGGCGCACCTGGCCCCAGGCATCCTCCGCCCAAGAGCAGAGGGCGCCCAAAATGGCCATTGCGGCTATTGTAAGGGTTCTATTAATTTTCATGATAGTGGGTTATGAGGGTAAGAGATTATTTGATTGGAGTTTGCGAAATGATGGTGAATCGGGAGTTCCAAGCCGGATAGAAAAGGTTGCCGCGGGTGCATTCCACCTCGCCGAGCTGGGCGTCGACCGTCTCGCTGCGCACGTATTTCTTTGCTGGATAGAATGCGCCGCTCACGCCCTTGTTTGCCACAAAGCGGTGAGAGTCAATGCCCGTAGAGTAGAATTTCTCTATCTCATTGTCGGGGCAATTGATGTATCGGCCAAAAGAAACGTCTACCGGCACCCATCCTATGCCTTCGAAGTACACCTCGGCCCAGTCGTGCAGGTTCTTCTCGCCGGGATGCAGCATCCATCCGCTTTCCCAGCGCGCGGGGATGCCCAGGGAGCGCATGAGCGATATGTAGAGCAGGCTCACCTGGCCGCAATCGCCGTGGCCTTCTTCCAGCACGTATTGAGGCATGCAGGGAATGGTGCTGTACTCGCGCGCTCCGGCCCAAGGGTAGCGGCGGATTATGTAGTCGTACACCAGCTCGCTGCATTTGTATGGGTTCGTCTCGCCGCCCACTATCGCCTTTGCCAGGGAGTCAAGCGGGATGATGTGCGGATTGTCGAATGCCGTATAGCGGCGGTATACTTCCGAATCTTTGTCGTAGGGCTTGATGTCAGCCAAAATGCGGGACGGGGCCACATAAGCGCCGCATGCGGTGAATTCGGCCTCATATTCAAAGTGATTGCCGGCGGTGTCCACGGGCGCCTCCATATAGATGGTGCTGTGCATGCTTTGCTCAGGGGTGGAGATTGCATAGTCCTGCGAGGCGCCGGCCAGCATTACGTCGGTTTGGCGGTCAGCCTCCATCGGATATGGCATCCACACGCGCAGTGTGTCGCCGATGAGTGCGGAATCAAACGGCACGTCGATTTCAAACTTCATGCGTACGCGATGCTTTCCGCCGTCGGCGAGCTCGCCCTTGCTGTAGCGCAGCACGGAATCGGCGTAGGCCACCCGCTGGGGCGAGGCCGTGGCGCCGCGCATCTTCCATCCGCCGTTGTATGCGGGGTTAAGGAGGTTGAGGTTGCGCGGCGATTTCTTGTGCATCCTTTCCACGCCGTCGATTTCCATAATCTCAACATAGTGCTTAGAGGCAAAGTCGCGCAGGGAATCCATCGTGACTTGCGGATGCTGTTCTTGAATCAGGGCGAGGCCTTCGTCAAGCGAGAGGCTGAAGTCGGCGAGAAGCCGGCTGTGTATTGCGGCGGCGGAGTCCTGCTCAATCCATGTGGGGAGCTGGGCTTGCTCGGAGCTGCCTTTGCCAGAGCAGGCTGCCAGGGCCAGGGAAAAGATTGCCGCTAAGGGCGCGAGGTGATTTTTCAAGGCGAGAGGGGAATTTATATGGGATAATGATATATTGCTAATGGGCTGGTATGGCAGACATGCTGAAGGCATGTCCCTGCAATGGCGAGGCCTTTATTTCAGCATGGAGCCCACTTCCTTGGCCAGGGCCTCGGCTTGCTCCATCGTGTGGGCTTCGGAGTAGATGCGGATGATGGGCTCGGTATTTGATTTGCGCAGATGCACCCAAGAATCGGCAAAATCGATCTTCACGCCATCGATAGTGGTGAGCTTTTCGTTGGCGTAATGCTTCTTCACCTTTTCCAGCACGGCGTCAACGTCAATGTCGGGCGTAAGCTGCACCTTGGTCTTGGCAATGAAATATTCAGGCATTTCGGCCTTGATTTCGCTCACTTTCTTGCCGCTTTTTGCCATCATTGTGAGGAACAGGGCCACGCCCACCAATGCGTCGCGGCCGTAGTGCGCGGCAGGGTATATGACGCCGCCGTTGCCCTCGCCGCCGATTATGGCGCCGGTCTGGCGCATGAGGGTGGTGACGTTCACCTCGCCCACGGCCGCGGCCTGGTATTCGCCGCCGTGCTTCTGGGTCACGTCGCGCAGGGCTCGAGAAGAGCTCAGGTTTGAGACAGTGTTGCCGGGGGTGTGGCTCAGCACATAGTCGGCGATGGACACCAAGGTGTACTCCTCGCCAAACATTCTGCCGTCCTCCATGATTATTGCCAGGCGGTCCACGTCGGGGTCAACCACGAATGCCACGTCGGCCACGCCCTTGGCCATAAGTCCGCTGATGCCGGTGAGGTTTTCGGGGATGGGCTCTGGCGTGTGCGCGAATTTTCCGTTAGGCTCGCAGTTGAGCTCGATGATATTTTTCACGCCCAGTGCTCGCAGAAGCTGAGGTATCACAATTCCGCCTACGGAGTTGACGGCGTCTACGGCCACGGTGAAGTCCGCTTTCTCGATGGCCTCGGCGTCAACGAGATCGAGGGCCAGCACTTGGTCGATGTGCTTTTGGGCGTATGTGTTGTTGGTGTATTCATGCCCCAGCTCTGTCACTTCGGCGAAGTCGAAATCCTCTTTTTCGGCCAGCGCGAGCACTTCGTTGCCCTGCTCCTTGTCAAGAAATTCGCCGCGGGCGTTGAGAAGCTTCAGCGCGTTCCATTGCAGGGGGTTGTGCGAGGCGGTGATGATGATTCCGCCCAGGGCCTTCTCGCCCACGACGGCCACTTCGGTGGTTGGGGTTGTGGCAAGGCCGATGTTGATGGCGTCAAGGCCCATTCCGCAGAGGGTGCCCACAACGATGTCGCACACCATGCTGCCGGATAGGCGGGCGTCGCGCCCCACAACGATGCAGCCTTTCTTGCATGCAGAAGAGCGCTTGATGTATGTGGCGTATGCCGCCGTGAACTTAGCGATGTCGACAGGGTTAAGGCCGTCGCCGCTTTTTCCGCCTATGGTGCCGCGGATGCCGGAGATGGATTTTATTAGGGGCATGGTATGGAGTTTTTTTAGATTTTAGTTTTTGGATTTTAGCTTTTGGGCCGGCTTGGAGATGGGTTTTCGCTTAAATCATTGATTTGAAATAGCGGAGGTTGTAGAGGTAGGGGATGACAACGGATATTTCATCGTAGCGTCCCTTTTGGCTCTTTATGATCAGGTTCACCTCGCAGTCGATTGGCAGGTATATCAGAGGCGTCTGGATGCCTTCGCCCCATTGCGTGGAGCTTTGGTTTGAGAAATTGCCGAAACGGAACGACGCGCTTCCCTGCGTTAGGTCGGAGCTGTTGCCCGAGCCGTCGGGAAATTCGCCGTCGGTGTAGCCGGCTATGTTGAAGCGCGTAAAGCGCATATAAATCAGTTGGTCGTATTTTGCGCGGTTTCCCTCTGTGCCGGGGTCGACCACTTGCATGAACAGCTGGGCGTCTTCGTCGAGCTGGTAATACGGGGCGTCGGGGCCGTATTCAAACTTGAATGTCGAATCCCTTTTTTCGTAGCCAACCACCTTGTGGTCAACGAGAAAATTGTTAACGGCTTTGTTTTCGTCGCTGAGGAGCTCAGCGTATGAGCGGGTATCGTCGCACGAAGCGAGGGCCGCGGCGATTACAGCCCCGAGGGCTATGAGCAGAGATTTTATTTTCATTGCTTTGTATGTATTTCTGAATATGATTGGCCTGCGCTTGCGGCGCCGAAAGCCATTGCCTTTTATTTATGCTTTTTAATGTATTTTTCAAAATTTTCGTCGAGTATGCCCTCAAGAGTCTGCACGGCCTTCTGCATTGTGCCGTAAAATTCACCGCCGGCTGCATTGATGTGGCCTCCGCCGTTGAAATATTTCTCGCACACCTCCTTGCAGTTGAAATCGCCCTCGCTGCGCATCGACACCTTTACGTATCGCTCCTCCTCGCGGAGGTACACGCTGTACACCACTTCGGGGATTGCCAAAGGCTTGTTCACCAGGCCTTCGGTGTATCCGGGCTTGTAATGGTGCATGTTAAGCTCGTCGCGGGTGAGGGTGATAAGCGCGGCGCCCTTGTCGGGCCATAGGCGCATCTTCTTGCCGATGGCGTAAGCGTTAAGCTTCAGGCAATCGGCTGAATAGGTGTCGAATAGGAGCTTGGTGAGGCGGGTCTTGCTGGCGCCGCGGCGAATCAGTTCGGCCACAACCTCGTATATCTCAGGGTCTTCGCTGTTGCTGAAAGAGAAATTGCCCGTGTCGGTCATCATTCCGGCCAGGATGCATGTGGCCGCCTTTTCATCGATGGCGTCGACGAGCTCCAGGGCGCATAGCACCTTGAAGAGGAGCATGCAGGTTGAAGACGCCTCGGGGCGTGAAATGGTTATGTCGCAGAAATATTCCGGCTCTTCGTGGTGGTCGATCAGCACCTTCGGGGCGGTGGCCATCGTCAGCGCCTGAGCCATGCGGTCGACACGCTTCGGGGCGTTGTAGTCAAGGCAAAGAATCAGGTCGGCGTTGCTGAAGAGCAGGTCGGCGAATTCCTTCTTGCGGCTGTACACCACCACGTCGGCGCCCTTGGCCAGGAAGGAAAGCTGGTTGGTGACCTGGTCCGGCACCACCACCTTTGGGCGCTTGCCCATGGCGTCGAGCACGTGCATCAGGCCCACGGTGGAGCCTATGGCGTCGCCGTCGGGGGTCATGTGGCCGGTGATCACGATGTTGTCGGCATCGTCAATCAGTTTGCGCAGGCGTGATATATCGTTTTTGTTGAACTTTTCCATTTAATTGCATATTAAATACTTGCACCGAAACACAAGGATATCGGAATAAGCGGAGCCGAAAGTGTTCTTTCGGCTCCGCAAAAATCCGTATACACTTAATATGCAAAGGTAAGGAAAAAATCCATACCCACAAAGCCTTTAGCTACATTTCACAAAAACCTTGCGGGCTTTTTGGCCGCGGCGCTCGATGTAGGGGCCTGATTTGGGAGGCTGTGGCAGGCGCATGCCCTGCATGTTGAAATATTCAGGCTCGGCGTTGTCCTCATCGGCCTCGATGCCGTCAATGCCCGAGGTGGCGATAGTCTGCGGCTCGGAGAGGGAATACGCGCCGTTTTCGTAGCGGGCAGCTACGACGAACTGGTCGCCGGCGACCAGGTATTGCGTTGAGAACGTCGGCTCGGCAAGGAGATCGGAATTCAGCTTGCGCATCAGCTTGGAATCGGCGTCGAAGCTGAGCACGTCGTATCCTGAAACGGGGGTGGCGTCGGCCGCGGCCTCGAATGTAATATTGTCAACGAAGAACATGTACTGGTCATAGCTGTTGTTGCGGATGGCGAAATACGTTGAGCCGGCCGGAAGCTCTACGTCATAGCGCGTCCATTCAGAGGGGATGGAGGCGAATGATTTAGCTATGGAGAACTCATGCGTGAGCTTGCCGCCGGATGAGACCATCACGTCGAATGTCTCGCGGAACACCATGCTGGAGCTGCGGGCGTAGAGCGTGATTGTCTGCGCTTCGCCGGAAAGGAGGGGCGAAATCATCCAGTCGTCATTGAGGCGGTCAACGGAGTTGATTACATCCACTGACGCCGACATCATGAACTGGCCGCCGGCGTGGGGAGTGAAGTCCATAGTGCCTATTTGCGGGAAATAGCCGTCGTGGTTGTTGAACACCATAAACGCCATGGGCGAATGCATGCCGGGGTAGCTGTGGTAGCCGTCGCGAATGCCAAGCACGGGGCAGCCGTCGCCGTCAACGAACGACCATTCGCCGGCTTGGTCCATGGCGAATTCGTCATAGCTCTCAAATGTTTCCGTGATTTTGCGGCTTTGGCGATCCGCGGCCTCAATGGCCTTCCAGTTGATTTGCGTTATGTCGTCGCTTGCGGATGCTGAGATGGCGGAAGGAGCGGGAAGGTGGTGCTCGGCCACGGTGGATGTGGTGGTGAGGGTGTTGTCCTCGGGCTTTTCATCGGCAGCCGATGCTTCAAGGCTTACGGCGAATACATTCTCAGAGCCCGGGGCGTCCTCGGTAGTGACATTGGCAAGCGTGTACTCCGCTTTTTCACCGCGAGAGAGGGATGAAGCGGCGATCGTCTCAAAGTCCTCGCCGTTCTTGGTGACTACAATCTTGAAATCTCCTGAGGGCAGGACGCCATTGTTGGCCACGCGGATGTTGAAGGAGTGGGCGGCGCCATGCTTCATTTCAAACGGGATGCGGGCGCGCTCAATAGCGAGGTCATTGTCGAGCTCATTGCGCACGGCTATGTCGTCGATGGCTATTTTATTCTCGCCGCCAACGCAATATCCCGTGATGGCGAAGCGCACGTCGGCGCCGCGGAATTTTTCCAGGTCAATCAGGGCTTCTTTCCAGCCGGCCTCGGCATTTGCGATGCCGGCCTGCAGCATTGTCTCGCCATTCACGGCCACCTCGATGCGCTCCGGAGCGTCGGGGATTTGGTAGTAGAAGAACGAAAGATAGGGGTTTGGCGCGTCGGCGTCGATGTGGATCTTGCCTGAAATCCATGTTGACTTGTCGCCGGCGGCGTATGGGAACAGGGCCATCAAGCCTCCATCCTCGTCAATCGGGTTGATTCCGTCCTCGATAAGGAGCTCGAAGCTGTCCCACTTCGCGTAGCTGTGGTTCTCATCGGGAATTATCTCCGCCACTTGTCCTGGGGTGAGGGCGCCGCCGGGGAATTCCTCCGTGTAAGGCAAGGAGTAGGGGAAACCTACCGCCATCAGAGGCGTTTCGGCGCTTTTTGCCGAGGCGCCGGCCGAGGTAACGGCCTTAATGGCGAAGCTCGTAATCTCTTGAGGGTCGGCGGCTTCGAGGTAGGTCACAGTGGTCTCGCTGCCTTGGAGGCCGGAGGCGACGGTCTGCCCTTTGGAGTTTGTGATGGTGTACGTTACGATTCTTGGCGAAATGGCTTGGCCATAAACGTTTGTTGACACTTCCTTCCAGCTGAAGGCGATAGTGCCGTAGGAGATTTCTTTAGCTTCCAGCACAGTCGGGTCAGCGGGAGCGGCAAGGCCGATATAGGCGGTTTGCTTTGTGTCAAATCCAAGGCCGCCGGCCTCATTGGCGAAGGTTACTGAGTATTGGTATGAGCCTGCGGCGTCGACAACATCGGTCAGCGAAACGGCCTCGCCGGGGGCGGGCTTGAGCGACGCAATCTCCACTCCATTGCGCTTTACGGAAGCGGAGGATATCGAGGACAGGGCGTTGCCGGCCATGTCAAGCGAGGGCGTGGTGAAGGTGATTTGCGCTTTCAGCCCCCCTTCAGCGTCGGGGGTGATTGTGAAATCATCTGCTTCGGCGGGAGCGAGGGCGCTTACGCCGAGGCTAACCTCAAAGTCGTCGGCGTAGAGCATGAACATGCCCGGGTCGCTTGAGGCGTGGATGGCGGCGTAATATTCGCCGTCAGCATCGACCGTGAAGTCGCCGCTGAAAGGAATAGGCGAGGAAGATGCGACAGTGGATTCCGGCACAACCGTTTTTGTAAGGGCCGCGGCTGTGGGGGTCTTGCCGACGCATGCGGAAATTTTTTCGGGGTAAGCGGAGTTGCCGCACCAGGCCGTGAATGATATGCGGTATTGCTTGCCGGCCTTTAGCTGCAAGGCGGGAGTAACGAGGTAATCGTCCTTTGGGCAATCGGCTGTGGTGGAGAAGTCGTTGCGGATTGATGCCGCGGAAGCGGTTTTGTCGAAAGTCCAGGTGTATGTGCGGTCATCGACATTGATAGCTGTCAGCTTTTTGAAATCCTCGGCGGAATCAAAGCTTGTGAAGAAGGTGTACAATCCTTCGTTGGGGTCCGGCTCCGGGTCCGGCTCCGGCTCCGGGTCGGGGTCGGGATTCGGGTCGCTGCCGCCTGTTCCGCCTGTGTACGTTACGGAGATAGATTTGAAGGAAGGAGTGCAATATGTACATGTGATTTGTACGATGTTTGAGCCTACTGCATCTTCCCATGTGCTTGTAGAGGAACTTTTGTCAACGGTGAAAGTGCCTGTCGGAGAACATTCTGTTCCTGCGGTGGTGAAATTTTTACAATCAAAAGATATCTTTGTGATGGTGATATTTTCATTATTTCCAAAGACCTTTACGGCAGAGTTCATTGGCATGGACACTTTTCCGGAGGATGCTATCTTAGGGTCGGTGGCAGCCCCATCGTTTACGAAAGAGATGGATAAGTCGTCATTTAGCTTGATTGGGCTTTGGTCCACCAGGCTGCCGGTGGCTAGCGACAGATCGGAGAAGGCGACGGTGATTTCCGCGGCCTTCATCTGGATATGCCAAATAAGGCAGAAAAGAGCAAGAAGCCCCAGGGATTTTTTCATAATTTGGAATTATAGGTTGATGTGAATGTTTGATTTATCAGGTTTATGTGGATGCATGATTTATTGTGGGTTACACTGCGGGGAGGGAATGGCCGTTGAGCTTGCGGTAGAGGTTGAGGGCGTAGACGTCGGTCATTGCTGAAATATGGTCCACTACGGCCTGAAGGCGCGTGTATAGGTCGGGGGCGTATACATCGTATTGGCTTGGCACCTGCGAAAGGAGGAGCGCGCTGTAGTATAGATTGGGGTAAGTCACGGCTTGCGTGAGCTTTTCCAAAAGGAAGGTGAGGATGCGATTGCCGGCGAGGTCAATGTCTACGACATCGGGGGCGCTGTAGATTTTCTTCCAGGATATGGCCGAGCAACGGCCGTAGGCCTGCTTCAGCCGCGGGGGCAGATGATCGATGAGCGAGCCCGAGAATGCGCCGTCGAGAATAAGCTCTTCGCCCTGCAGGAACGCCGCGGCGCAGCTGTCTACCAAATCGCCAATGGCGCGCGAACGCAGATAGCCCACCTTTTCGTTGGGGTCGTCAACGCTTTCCACCACGCTTTCGATGCGCGAGCGCTGTTCGCCTTCGAAGAAATTCATAAGGAGGTTGAGCACCTCGGCGGTGGTGAGGATTTTCAGCTTGTGGGCATCCTCAATGTCCATTATTTCGTAGCATATGTCGTCGGCGGCCTCCACGATGTAGACAAGCGGATGGCGCGCATAGGCCACCGAGCCCTCCGGCGATGGCAGGCGCTTCATTCCGAGGGTGTCGGCCACCTTTATGAAGTCGGATTTTTCGCTGTCGAAGAATCCGAACTTTCCCTTTTCGCCGGCCAATGAGCTGTCGAAGGGGTATTTCACGATTGAGGCAAGCATGCTGTAGGTCATTGCGAACCCTCCGGCGCGGCGGCCCTTGAATTGGTGGGTGAGCACGCGGAAGGCATTTGCGTTGCCTTCAAAATTGATGAAGTCAGACCATTGGCGCGGCGAAAGCATAGATTGCAGGCCGGCGCCTTCACCCTCGCTGAAGAAGGCTGAAATGGCCTTTTCGCCCGAGTGGCCGAATGGCGGATTGCCGAGGTCGTGGGCCAGGCAAGCCGCAGATACGATGTCGCCTATGTCGGCCAGGGAAGCGCACCAGCTTTCGGAAGCGTATTTTTGCTGCAATTCAGCCACTATGCTGTCGGCCAAGGATTTGCCCACGCTTGAGACCTCGAGGGAATGCGTAAGGCGGTTATGCACGAAGATGCTGCCGGGGAGGGGGAACACCTGCGTCTTGTTCTGCAGCCTGCGGAAGGGAGATGAGAAGACGAGGCGGTCGTAGTCGCGGCGGAAGTCTGTGCGCACGGCACCCTTGTTAGGGTCGGCGTAGTGCTCCAGGCCGAGGCGAAGGTCGTTGATTAGCAGATTCCAGCGCATATGGGTGTATTTGGCGTTAGTCGTTTATTTATGGGGGTTAGCAGATGGCTTTTGTGAGGAGGTCGCCGCCTATCACGAGCCAAATGAAGATTATGAAGGCCAGGACGAATGGCTTTGCTCCGGCTTGCTTGAACTTGTCGATGCTTGTCTCCGCGCCCAAGGCTGTCATAGCCATTGTAAGAAGGAACGTGTCGAAAGAATTAATGGCGTCTGTGATGGAAGCAAGTGCGGCAGCGGGAATCAGCCCCGAGCTTTGCAGGCAAGAATTGAGGCCGATGACGGCAAGAAACCAAAAGGCGAACCAAGGAATGGCCACTTTGCCTTTGCCTTCGGCGGGCCGCTCGGGATTTTTGCGGATGTGGGACAGGACAAAGCCCATGACCACGAGCACCGGAGCGAGCATCATCACCCTGATCATCTTGGTGATTGTGGCGGCGTCGGCGATGCTCAGCTCGCCGGAGGGGTCCATGGCGTTGCCGGCGCCAACGACGTGGGCCACTTCGTGGAGCGTAGATCCGGCGTAGATGGCCATCTGCTGGTCGGAAAGGCCAAGGATGCCCGAGCGGTACATCACAGGATAGAGAAACATTGAAATGGTGCCGAAAATCACCACAGTGGAAACGGCTATCGCGGTCTTATACGGCTGGCACTTCACCACGGGCTCGGCGCCCAGCACGGCCGCGGCGCCGCAAATGGCGCTGCCGGTTGATACCATCAGCGTAGTGTCGGTGTCCATTTTCAGGAGCTTTCCGGCCAGGATGCCGATGGCGAGGGTGCCGCAAATAATGATTGTGTCCATGAGAATGGCCGGCCCGCCAATCTCAAGGACTTGCTGGAATGTTAGCCTGAATCCATATAGAATGATGCCGAGGCGGAGCACTTGCTTAGAGCAGAACTTGATGCCCGGCACCCATGTGGAGGGGAGGTGG
This sequence comes from Clostridium sp., assembly GCA_023666615.1. Classification (GTDB taxonomy): domain Bacteria; phylum Bacteroidota; class Bacteroidia; order Bacteroidales; family Muribaculaceae; genus CAG-873. The sequence continues at coordinate 18,253 of JAMPBQ010000023.1, forward strand.
TTGCGAAGGCTGTTGGCATAGAGCATGCCCAGCACAATGCCCACAATCAACGGGCTAAGGTGGAGCGCCTTCACCCATTGGAATCCGGCAATGTAGAAAGCGGAGAAGGAAAACAAGGCGATAAGCAACACGCCGTGGAGCACAGCGCCCTTATTTTCAGATAATTTCATATTGAAGCTGATATTTGATGCATGTACCTTTGCGCAAAGGTAAGGATTTTTGGCGAAAAAGCGCGCAAAAATCTCATTTGTAGGGAAGATTAAAACATCAGCATTCCGATGGCCGCAATTGATGCGTAGAGGAAGAAATATCGATTTAGAGGGGAGAAATTGGGCATGTCCAATTCATTTTTGTCGCCGGCGAAAGCCCGGGAGTGGGTCAGCACCCAATACCCCATTGGCATGGCCAAAATAAGCGCCAGAAGGATCGCCATGCAGACGAAATTGTGGTAGAAATCCACGTGGAGCCACTGCTCGCGGCCTTCCATTCGGCCTATGAAATTCCAAGATTGGACAAGGTTGAACACCGCCACCATCGGGAGAATGAGTATCCACCTTAGCTGACGCCAAGAGAATCGGCTGTTGCTCAGGAACATTGACCAATTGTAGATTGAGAGCACACATATCAACATCGATACGTAGTACATAGTCAGGTAGTCCTCAATGCTTTCAGTGCCGAGATACATTGCCACCGGCACTGTGAGGGGATAGAAGAGCTCGAGCATAATTTGCCCGGCGGCGAAAAAGTCGCTGGGGAGATTTGACGATATTGGGTAGAGGGCTACATATCCAAGTATTGAGGCGCAGCACATGGCCACTCGATAAGTGTTGTTGGCGGGCGAGACTACGTTGGCCGACTTCAGGGCTATGAACATTACATCGATCAGGCAGAAGAGGATGAATGCCGCGAAGGCAATTGTCTGGGTTCTGCGCAAGCGAGAATCCTTAACAGCCGAAGCGGGCGACATATCTGAAAAGAAATTGAAGAGAGCCATGACATTTTGGTTATTACCCATATTGGTTATTATCCATATGCAAAATTAAATTCCTCCTTACAAAGCCACAAATTTTGTAGCTTAATTGCAACTATTTTAAGCAAAAAAGATATTTTTTCGCTCTTGGAGGTGTTGAAAAACCGCTAATAAGGCTGGACAAACGCTGTTACCACAACGGCGCCTCTACGAGGCTTATATTTTTGATTATCATAGACCCCAGGCTACACCTGGGGTTAATTACAATATAGCCTCTACGAGGCTTTTGCTTAGTTTTTCAACACCCTCGAAGGAATGGGGGGGAGGGGATTTTGGACAAAAAAATGGGGATTTTGCACAATGAGGAGAGGGGAAGGGGGGCATATTGGCGGGAATTTTGTATTTTTGCGGCTGATATGGGAAAGGAATTCTTATTCAGCACTTCAACGGAGCTGATCCGCGTGCCGGCGGACGCAGTGGCATATGTCTGCGCCAACGGCAACTATTCGGCCATAACCACGGCCGACGGGAGCGCTTATGTCCTGACCCTGCAGCTTGGCCACATAGAGAGGCGTATAGCTGAGATGGTGGAAGAGGGAGACAATAGGTTTGTGCGCATAGGCAAGAGCTTGATTGTCAACCTAAATTATATTACATTCATAAATCCGGCGCGCCAGAAGCTAACGCTATCGGACTGCCGCACATTCAAGCATGAGCTGTCAGCCTCGCGCGACGCCTTGAAGGCGCTTAAGGATTTGATAGAGCAGGAGGCTAGAAAATGAGCAAAATTCAGCATGACATAGAAGATGATGAGATACGCGTGATTTCGGCGGAGGGCAAATCCAAACCAGGCGAGCCGGGGATAGCGCGGAAGCGCCGCAACTGGGCTTTTGCGGCGGCGGCCGGCATAGCGGCGGCGCTGATTATTTGCGCGCTGCTTGGGCTGTTTGGCGCCGGAGATGACGAAGAGCTTGAGCTGGCGGAGATTGAAGAGGCCGCGTCGATAGAAACACCCGAGCCTATGGCCGAGGCGCCCGGAGCCATACCCGCGGCTGAGGCCGGGTATGTAGAAATTTCAGACACGCTGGTGAACGGAATGCGGCTTACGGTATTCACCCCGATGAACTTGACGCCCAGCCTGGAAATAGGCGTAGAGGCGTTGGCGGACACGACGGCCAAGTTTGTGGTGCAGGCGGCAGACATAAGGAAGGACAACGGCGGAATCGTGGGGGCTTTCGTCAATGCCGGGAATCTGGTGAGCAAGGGCCGCACTAAGCCTGGGTTCTGCGCCATAGTCGGCGGCAAGATGACGATAGGGGTGGCCGAATCCACTCCATACCTTGAGCAAGCCATAGAGAATGATGGCTATTTCTTCCGCCAATATCCGCTGGTTGTTGGCAACCAGGTGGTTGAGAACAAGCCCAGGGGGAAATCGTTGCGCAAGGCTTTGGCCGAGCTTGACGGGCGGCATGTGGTGATAATGAGCAGGAGGGAGATGACCTTCCGCGACTTTTCGCAAACGCTGGTTGACATGGGGGTGAGCAACGCTATTTATCTTGTGGGGAGTGCATCCAATGGTTTTGCCATAGGGCGCAATGGAGAAAAGACAGAGATAGGGAAGCGGGGGATGCACGCGCCCGAGAACACGAATTACCTCGTTTGGCGGTAGGATTCATTTCGCACAATAGAAGGGGATTTCATACAACGCCCGGCAAAAGATTTTGTCGGGCGATTTGTTTGGGGGAAATTTGCTTCAGAAAAAATTTACTCCACGCATGAAACTATTTCAACCCACTGCCATCAAGCGCCTTTTCGCTTGTTCCGGCAAGCCCATCGTCCTGGGCGCCGTCATCGCCGCCGCCATTGCCGCGGTCTTGGCTATCACGATTTCAACAGCATTTTCCAGCCGGAAGGAAATGAACGGCGCGGAGGCCGCGAAATGGATTGCAGCCTACGCGCCGGAGCATGTAGACAAAGATTCGAAAATCAGGATTGAAATGACTCCGAAGATGAGAATGGCCCCGGCGATGAGGAAGAAAATGAAGAGTGCAGCGCAGCTTGGCCCATGTTTTGCGTTTTCCCCCGCGGTAAAGGGCGAGGCCAAACTCTCAGAGGACAATAGGTTTATCGACTTTATCCCGGCGGGCAGCCTCAAGCAGGGAGAAAAATACACATGCCGATTGAAAATGGCCGAACTCTTGGGCATAGACAGCCTTGGCGACTTCAAATTTGAATTTGTGGTTGACAAAAGAGAGATGAGGATGACGCGGGTGGTGGCGACAGTCGACCCAGACGACGCCGGAAAGATGATAGTGGCCGGCGTCCTGGAATATAGTTATCGAGGCGCCGAGGCAATTGACGGGGATGCCGAGGAGACTGAAGGGGGTGGCATACTGGTCTGCGATTATCCCGGGGCGGCCATAAGCATGGGCAAGCTGCAGGATGACGGCAGCCGCAGCTTCACGATTTCCGGCATCAAGCGAGGCGAAAAGCCCAGCGCGGTGAAGATAAGCGCAAATCCGCTCTTTGGCTACTCCAAGGAAGAGCGGACAGTGGCGATCCCCGCCATATCCGAATTTCGGCTTTTAAGGGCAGAGAGGGTAGAGGCCGCCGAGCCATACCTGAGCCTGGACTTCAGCAGCCCGCTGTCGGCAACGCAAGAGCTTGACGGGCTTATAACGATAGACCGCGTTGACGAGGCAAGGATAGAGCGCGACGGATGCAACGTGAAGATACGCTATCCGCAGAACGGGCTTAAGGAATTGACCTTGCGGGTGTCAGACTTGGTGAAAAACAGGGAGGGGCGCAGCCTGGAAGAAGAGACAGTGCGCTATTTTGAGCAGGAAGCCATTCCGCCGGCCATAGAGATGCCGTTTGAGGGGTCGATACTTCCCGACAACAGCAATCTGAAATTGCCCTTCAGGGCAGTGAACCTCGCGGCCGTAGACGTAGAGGTGGCAAAGATTTATCCCGAAAACGTTATGGCGTTTCTGCAGGGGAGCTATAATGGCTACGAAGAGGGTGAGCTGCGTCGCTTCGGGACGCTGATATACCGCAAGACCGTAAGGCTAGACAAAGACAAAACGCTGAACCTGCACCAATGGCAGAACTTCTCGATAGACCTGAAGGGGCTATTCCAAAGGGAGAGGGGGGCGATATACAACGTAAGACTTTCGTTCAGGCAGGCATACTCGCTATACGACAAGGCGAGGCTTGAGACGATACAGGAAAAATCGGGAATCACAGAAAGCGACAAAGAGACATGGAGCAGAGAGAGCCCTTTCATTTATAGATATGCGCCTGATTATGATTGGAAAGAATATATGTGGAAAGAATCCAATGACCCGAGCAAGCCATCATACTACATGGAATCCGGGAGGATGCCCGAGAGAAACCTTGTGGCCTCAGACCTTGGGCTCATCGCAAAGCATGGGCAGGGAGAGAAGTACAATTTTGTCGTGACAAACCTCGTCACCGCCGGGCCGGCTGCGGGCGCCACAGTCACGGTTTACAACTACCAGCTGAGGAAAATCGCAGCCGGCAAGACCGACGGGAATGGATTTTTGACCATGGCGATTAGTGAAAAGCCCTATATGGCGGCGGCGACAGACGGCAAGAGCACGACATACCTGAAGATAACGCGAGGGGAAGAACTTTCGACAAGCAACTTCGATGTATCGGGCAAGCGGACGAAGGACGGCATCAAGGGATTCACATACGGCGACCGCGGCGTATGGCGCCCCGGCGACTGCCTGCACCTCACGCTTATCGTTGAAAGCAAGCGGGGGAGCCTGCCGGCTAACCATCCCGTGGTGTTGGAACTCTATAATCCTAAAGAACAGCTATATGCGCGGCAAACATTGAAAGAGGGCGTGGATGGATTCTACGCATTCCACATAGACACCGACGAGAACGCGCCGACAGGTCTGTGGAGCGCGCAATTCAAAGTGGGCAACCAGACCTTCCGCCACCCCGTAAGGATAGAAACCATAAAACCCAACAGGCTTAAAATCAACATACACACTCCAGAAATAATCCAGGCGGGGCAGCAGGCGGAAATGGGGCTTGACGCGCATTGGCTCAGCGGGCCGGCCGCCGACGGCATGCAAGTGTCAATGGAAATGGAGCTGTACGCGGAGACGACGCCATTCCCCGCCTACAAAAAGCATGTGTTCGCCAATCCGCTGATAGCATTCAAATCTTCAGAAAAGCAAATTTTGAGCGGAAAGCTGGACAAAGAAGGACAAATAAAAAAGCAATGCGCCATAGGCGGGGACATAAATTCGCCGGGGATGCTGCGCGCCAACCTGACGGCCAAGGTGGTTGAAGGGGGCGGCGAGGCGAGCATCGCGTCGCGGTCAGTGCGCTATTCGCCATTTGGGGTGTACGTGGGCATCGACCTGTCAAAAAAAGACTACTTGACGGATGAAGACTTGAAATTCAGCGTGGTGGCTGTCAACCAAAAAGGAGAAAGGCTGAAGAGCCGCCAGCTTAACTACAAGATATACAGGTTGGACTGGGACTGGTGGTGGGAAGGCGCCGGCGCAAGCGAACTTGACCGCTACGTGAAAAGCACCTCCGCGGATTTGGTGGCCAGCGGCACGGCCACGGCCGTGAATGGGCATGCTGAAATACCATTCAGGGTAGAATATCCGAATTGGGGAAGATACCTCGTGCATGTGAGGGACGCCAAAGGGGGCCACGCCACGGGAGGCATCATCAATGTGGATTGGCCCGACTGGAGAGGGCGCGCAGAGAGGGAAGGCGGCGATGCAAGCGTAGAGTTGTCGTTCAGCCTTGACAAAAAGACCTACCATGCCGGGGAGACCGCCAACGTGTATCTGCCAAAATGCAAGGGAGGCAGGGCTCTGATATCAGTCGAGAACGGGACGGAATCCATGCGGCGATACTGGGTGGGCACCTCCGGGGACAAGGAAACGTGCTTCAGGCTGCCGGTGGACGGGGCCATGGCGCCCAACTTCTACGTACATGCCACCCTGCTGCGGCCGCACAGCCAAACCGAGGGAAAATTGCCGATACGCATGTATGGGGTGCGCGGCGCGTCGGTGATAGACCCGAGCACGATGCTGCATCCAGAAATAGACATGCCCGAAGAGCTGCGCCCGCAGGAGCAATTCACGATAAAGGTGAGGGAGAAGGACGGCAAGCCAATGACGTACACCCTGGCCATAGTGGACGAGGGACTCCTTGACATCACCAACTTCAAGACGCCGAGGCCGTGGGCGGCGATGAACCAGCGCGAGGCCTTGGGGGTGGACACGTGGGACATGTACAGCAACGTGATCGGGGCATTTGGGGCAAAATTCCGCACCATACTGAGCGTGGGCGGCGACGAAGCGCTGCGCAAATCGGCGGGGAAAGAAAAGCGGTTCAACCCGGTAGTGAAATTCATAGGGCCCTTTACGCTGAAATCCGGAGCGAATACGCACAAGATTACCCTGCCAAACTATGTCGGATCGGTGCGCGTGATGGCTGTGGCCGCTCACCAAGGGGCCTACGGCAACGCCGACAAGACCGTGAAAGTGACGTCGCCGCTGATGGTCCTGACGACCCTTCCGCGCATCCTGGCGTGCGGGGACGAGGCGGAAATGCCCGTCAACATATTCGCGATGGACGGAGGCATAAGCGACGTGAAAGTGACGGTGGAGGCAACCGGGCCGGCAAAGTTAGACGGCGCCAAGGCCGTGAATCTGAAATTTGTGGATGCTGGAGAAAAGATGGTGAATTTCAGGATAAAATGCGACAAGGCGGAAGAAGGGAAGACACGCATCATAGTGAAGGCCGAGAGCGGCAATCACAGGATGGCGGACACCACCTACATAAGCGTGAAGAATCCAATGCCACAGATAATCAGCACAAAAGAGGCAACACTGAGGGCGGGAGAAAGCAAGACGCTGGCATGGGACGGCGCCGAGAGCGCGCGGCTGCAGATTTCGGCAATGCCCGCCATAAACTTCGGAGGCGCGGCGGAATTTTTCATGAATTATCCGCACAATTGCACAGAGCAAATGTCGTCCAAGGCCATTTTCATCCTATGCGGGCGGGAATTTCTCAGCCGGGAAACGCGCGGCAGGATGGAGGCGCTGGTGCCGACGCTGGTCAACAGCATCGCCGGCAGGCAGCAAGGCGATGGAGGGTTCGCGTACTGGCCGAGGCAAGAAGAATCCAACAAATGGGTGACATCGCTGGCCGGAATCGCCCTATCCGAGGCAGAAAGGCAGGGATTCAAGGCCAGCGGAGCGAGCCTTGAAAAATGGGCGGGCTACCAAGAAAAAGCCGCAAGAGATTATAGATACTCAAAAGAAACAGATGTAGAACAGGCATTTAGGTTATATTCGCTTTCAAAGGCGGGAAGGCCTATGAAATCGGCAATGAACAGGTTGCGCGAATCAAAGACACTGACGCAAACCGCGGCTTACTGCCTGGCCAGCGCATACGCACTGTACGGGAGGAAAGACGTGGCAGGCAAGCTGATAGAGCGGGCAGAACGCATAGAATACTCCGAAGCTAAAGATATGTTTGGCTCAGAAACGCGCGACGAAGCGATGAAGATGGAGGCCTACGCCCTTTGCGGAAACGCGGCAAAGGCGATAGAGGCGGCCGGGAAAATAGCCAAGTGGTGCGGCGGGGGATGGTACGTTACGCAAGACTTGGCCTTCTCCGCCATAGCCATGCATAGGATGGAAGAACTGATTGGCGGCGGAGAAAAGGCGGTGAAAATCACGCAAAGAGGGAAGGCTCCCGTTTTGATTCAAGGCATCAAAGGGGCGGAAAGCATTGAGCTGGAGGCTGTGGGGCAGGCGGTGGAGATAACCAATGCCGGGGAAGGGAGCGTAGAGCTTTCGCTAGCGGTGGCCCGCAGGCCGCAGATTGCGGAAAAAGTGAACGCGGAAGACCGCGGCATGAGGGCATACGTAACCTATACCGACCTGAAAGGCAGGGCGCTGAGAATAGACAGGCTCAAACAAGGCACTGAATTTTACGCCTGCGTAAACGTGAAGAACCAGGGAGGCGAGATAGAGGACTTGGCTTTGACATACGCGATACCCAGCGGATGGGAGATATGCGGCGTGAGCGAAAATGGCGGCCAAGGCTGGACGGACATTGCCGGGATGGGCGAGGAGCGGGCGGACGACGGCTATTGCGACGTGAGGGACGACCGAGCAAGCTTCTACGGGAGGCTGGACGCCGGGAAAAGAATGGAGCGAAAGATAAAGTTAAGGGCGGCATATTGCGGCGAATACCTATTGCCGCCGGCATTGGCGGAAGACATGTACAATCCCTCACGCAGGGCAATGACATCAAGCGCATGGGTGAAAATAGAAAAATAAGCAAGAGGCTCAGGCCGGCGCTGGCCGCGGGGGCGGCGGCGCTGCTCCTGTG
>JAMPBQ010000024.1 GCA_023666615.1 Clostridium sp.
GGCGGGGCCTCCTGCGCCCTAGTCTTTGGCGCCGCGCTCTGCGCCTGCCCCACCACAACGCATTCCTTCAGGAGCGTTGGGGTCTCAAATCCGTCTTCATCCACGTAGGCCACGCCGTCGGCTATGCGCACTATCACGCCGCCTCCCGTAGAATTTAGAAATCTCACTGTGTCTCCTACTTTTGCCATAGAGCCAATAGAACTATATGCAGTCCTTTCGGATTTTGCAATCTTTAATCTCTTTTTTTGTTTTCAGACCTCAAAGTTAATTATTTTTTTTCAAACATTTTCAAATAATTTGTAACTTTGTGATTAATTATGACTGCAAAAATTAGCATCGATATTAACGAGTTCAACTATCCGCTGCCCGACAGCCGCATCGCGGGGCATCCGCTGCAGCAGCGCGACATGTGCAAGCTTCTGCATCTCAACAGTGAAGGAAAAATCGCCGAACACATTTTCACCGACCTCCCATCCCTGTTGCCCAATGATGCAATGCTGGTGTGCAACAATACGCGCGTCATCAACGCGCGCCTCCGATTCCGCAAAGGCGAGGACCGGGACGGCGCATTGATTGAAATTTTCTGCCTTGAGCCGCATGCGCCATCCGACTATGCCTTGGCCCTATCAGGCTCGGAGCCCAGCCAATGGCTGTGCTTCGTGGGCAATTCAAAAAAATGGAAGCAGGGCGATTTAGCCATGCCCCTAAGCGTCGACGGGCGCAGCTTCACCCTCAACGCAAGGCGCGTTGAGAAGGTGGGCAACGCCTCAATCATTGAATTTCAATGGGACTGCCCGCAAGTGTCGCTTGGGCGCATCATTGAGTCCGCGGGTGAAATTCCTATTCCGCCATACCTCAACCGCAACACCGAGGACAGCGACAAGGCCGACTATCAGACAGTGTATTCGCGAATCGAAGGGTCAGTGGCCGCCCCCACGGCCGGCCTGCACTTCACCGACCGAGTAATAAGCGAAATCTCAGCCAAAGGCATCCCCATGCGCGAGCTCACCCTCCACGTGGGCGCCGGCACATTTCAGCCGGTAAAGGAGGACGACGTAAGCAAACATCTAATGCACAGCGAGTTCATTTCCGTGCCGCTGTCACTTATCGAAGAGCTGGCCGCCTACGACAGACATGTCTACGCCGTGGGCACCACCTCGGTGCGCACCCTGGAGAGCCTTTACCATATCGGATGCCTAATAAGCCAAGGCCAGTGGGATGGAGAGGTGCCGCAGTGGTATCCTTATGGAGAAGGACATCCTCGCCTATCAAAGGAAGAGGCCCTAGGCGCGCTGGCATCATATCTGCGCTCCCGCGGGCTGGAAAGCCTCGTGGCCTCAACTCGCATAATCATCGCACCTGGCTACGACTATAAGATAGTAAGCGGCATGATCACCAACTTCCACCAGCCCAAGAGCACCCTGTTGCTCCTGGTGTCGGCATTCATCGGCGACGCATGGCGCCAGGCCTACGATTACGCTTTGGCGCATGATTTTCGCTTTCTTAGCTATGGCGACGCTTGCCTCTTTGAGAAAAAGCGCCCCTAAATTTGTTAATTATTAATAGTATTAAACCCCAATAAAAACTCAAAACCAAAATGAAACCCTACGTTTTAGGCATTGACATCGGAGGCACCAACACAGTGTTTGGCCTGGTCGACGCGCGAGGCACAGTCATCGCCAGCTCTTCCATCAAGACGGCGAAGCATGCCGACATCCACGATTACATCGATGAGCTCTACACCGAAGTGACCCGCCTGATTGAGGCCAACGATGCCGTGGGAAAAATCCATGGCATAGGCGTCGGAGCCCCCAACGCCAACTATTACACCGGCACTATCGAAAACGCCGCAAATCTGCAGTGGAAGGGCATTATTCCGTTCGCAAAGATGCTGCAGGACAAATTCGACCTGCCGGTGGCAATCACAAACGACGCTAACGCCGCAGCCATTGGCGAAATGACATACGGCGCCGCGCGAGGCATGAAAGACTTCATCATGATCACCCTCGGCACTGGCGTGGGGTCGGGCATCGTTGTGAACGGCCAGCTTGTGTATGGACATGACGGCTTCGCCGGCGAGCTCGGCCACCTGATCGTGAAGCGCAACAACGGCCGCCTTTGCGGTTGCGGGCGCACCGGATGCCTCGAGGCATACTGCTCTGCCACCGGCGTGGCCAGGACAGCCCGTGAATTCCTTGAAATACGCAATGAGCAGTCGCTCCTGCGCAACATCCCCCTTGAAGACATCACGTCGAAAGACGTATACGACGCAGCCATGCAGGGAGACAAGCTGGCCAAGGACGTATTCAACTATACGGGAAAAATCCTTGGCGAGGCGTTTGCCGACATGATGGTGTTCACTTCCCCGCAGGCATTCATCCTCTTCGGCGGCCTGGCGAAGAGCGGCGATTTGCTCCTCAAGCCCCTGAAAGAGTCCATGGAAAAGAACATGATGTTCGTTTTCAAGGGCAAAGCCAAGGTGCTCCTTAGCGAGCTCAAGGAGGCCGATGCCGCTGTGCTCGGAGCCAGCGCCCTGGGTTGGGAAGCCAAATTCATGGCCGACTGAAACATTTCAGCCGCCAAAGCGTTATTTTAATTAGTAATTAGGGATTAAGCTCCGCGAAATCCCTAATTGCTAATTCTTAATTTACAAGAGCCTTATGGACAGCATGTTTGATATTCTCTCCGACCTTCCTCTCTTTAGGGGAGTGACACGCGAACGCATCGCAATGACTGTAGGAGCAGCCAAATTCCACTTTCTTAAATACTCGCAAGGAGACACCATCGTGCGCGCGGGCGAGCAATGCACGCATATCAAATTCGTCATTTCAGGCTCTGTGACGGTAAGCATCGCCAATCCTTCCGACAGATTCCGCATTTCGCAGCGACTGGTGGCCCCCGACGTCATATCTCCCGACTTCCTTTTCGGCTCCACCACCCTCTACCCCGGTGACGTCGTGGCCGCCGAGGAGACCGGCATTGTGCAGGTGTCGAAGGAGGACTACATCAACCTCTTGGCCTCAGACAAAATCTATATGTTCAACCTTCTCAATTACCTTTCAATGAATGCGCAGAAGACCATTGAGGGCATCCTTGCCATTTCATCGGGAAGCATTGAGGAGCGCTTGGCAATGTGGATTGTATCGCTCACTCAACCCAACGCGCAGGACATCACCATCACCTGCAAGCAACGCGACCTCTATGCCATGCTTGGCGTGCAGCGCAGCAGCTACATGGCGGCCCTCGACAATCTCGTTGCGGCCGGAGCAATCTCCTACAAACCCGGCGAAATTAAGGTGGCCGACCGCCGCATGATGCTCTCCATCATGCGCAACGGCATAGAATAGCCGCATCTTTACATCGCCCAAAATCGTATAACGATATAACGCTATATCGTTATTTCGATTTCTCAATTCAGAAAAATCCAAATCCTTCGAAAAAAAATGAAACATTTCTTTATCCTTGTGTGCGCGGCGCTGGCATCCGCCCTTTGCGCAGGCGCGCAAAGCAAGTTCCTGACCGACACCATATACAGCGAAATTCTTGGCTCTCCGCGCGCCTACACAATCTACCTGCCCGCAAGCTTCGACAAGAATCCCGACAAGAAATATCCCGTGCTCTACCTCCTGCACGGGCTCTACGGCAAAAACAGCGACTGGAAAGACATGAGCCAGCTCAAGCTCATAGCCGACAAGCTCACATGGAACGGCACCATAGATGAGATGATCATCGTCACCCCCGACGCCCACCAAGGCCTGCCAAACTCCCAGCCGGGATATTTCAACATCCCCGATTGGAAATACGAGGACTTCTTCTTCCAGGAATTCATGCCGCAGATTGAGAGCAAATACCGCGCAATAGGTGACAAGCGCCACCGCGCCCTGGCCGGACTGTCAATGGGCGGCGGCGGTACGACAGGATATGCCCAGCACCACCCCGAGGCGTTCGCCGCCGCCTACCCCATCAGCGCCCTCATGTCAATTCCTGAAGACCGCCGCTCGCCCGCGGCAAACAGCTGGGACGAAAAGCTCACCAATTCATGCCTTGAGAACGACTGCGTGGAGTTTGTGCTCAACGCCGACGACAAGACCAAAGAGGCGCTCCGCACAGTGGATTGGTACATTGACTGCGGCGACGATGACTTCCTCCTTGACTGCAACCTTGCATTCTATCAGGCTATGCGCAACAGCCGCATTCCCGCCCAGCTTCGCGTCCGCGATGGCGTACACAACTGGGAATACTGGAATACAGCACTTTACGATTGCCTGCCATTTGTAAACCGATCATTCAAAAAATAATGGAAAAAACTTGGCGTTGGTTTGGGCCCAACGATAAAATCACCCTTGACATGCTGCGCCAAATCGGCGTAGAGGGCATTGTCACCGCCCTGCACCACATCCCCAACGGGGAAATCTGGACTGAAGAGGAAATCAAAAAGATGAAGGACTACATCGAGGCCCACGGCCTGCGATGGAGCGTAGTGGAGAGCCTCCCCGTTTCGGAATCAATCAAATACGCCGGCCCCGACCGCGACGATTTGATTGAGAAATACAAGGTCAGCCTGGAGAACCTTGGAAAGCAGGGCGTGCGCACAATTTGCTACAACTTCATGCCCGTGCTGGACTGGGCGCGCACCGACCTCGAATATCCAAATCCCGACGGCACAAGCAACCTTTACTTCAACCGGGCTGAATTCGCGTATTTCGATATCTACATCCTCAACCGCCCCGGCGCTGAAAAGGACTGGGACGAAGACACCCTACGGCGAGTGGCTGAGCTAAAGAAGGGCATAACGCCCCAAGGCGAGCACCGCTTGGTGGAGAACATAATAGTAAAGACGCAGGGATTCGTCAACGGCAACATATCGGAGGACGACAAGGCGCCCGTGGAGACCTTCCGCAAGCTTCTTGACCTTTACAAGGGAATAGACAAGGACGCGCTGCGCGAAAACATGAAATATTTCCTGCAGGCCATCATGCCTGTGTGCGAGAAATACGGGATAAACATGTGCGTCCACCCCGACGACCCCCCAATGCCAATCCTCGGCCTGCCGCGCATAGTGACATGCGCTGAAGATATCCGCTGGTTTCTTGACGCCGTGCCAAACGTCCACAACGGCCTCACATTCTGCGCCGGCAGCCTATCGGCCGTGGCGCACAACGACGTCGTGGAAATGGCGCGCGAGTTTGCTCCGCGCACGCATTTCGTGCATCTGCGCCGATGCGACGCGCTGCCAAACGGCGACTTCAAGGAAGCGCCCCATCTTGGACGCGGCAGGACTGACCTTGTGGAAATCACCCGCATATTCGAAACGTCGCTTAAGGAGCGCGGGCTCGACCGCAAGGTTCTCCCCATGCGAGTTGACCACGCTCCGCTGATGCTTGGCGACGAAAAGATGGGCTACAACGCCGGCTATTCTTTCCACGGCCGAATGCTGGCCCTGGGCCAAATGGACGGTGTAATGGCCGTAATTGACCGCGAATTGTATTAATTGCATGTCTCACAGCGTTTCAGCCACACTGAAACATTCCACCAACAATAAATCATGAACTCATTATTTGACATTAACGGAAAAGTAGTGGCCATAACCGGCGCCACCGGCGTACTCGGCTCTTGCATTGCAAAATATCTGGCAAAAGAGGGCTGCAAGGTAGCCCTTATGGGACGCCGCAAGGAGGAAGGCGACAAAATAGCGAGCGAAATCGCCTCTGAGGGGGGAACAGCAGCATTCTGGGCGTGCGACGTAATGGACCAGGCAAATGTGCAGAGGGTCTGCGACGAAATCGTAGCTATGTACGTCAAGGTAGACGCCCTGCTCAACGCCGCCGGCGGAAACATGCCCGGCGCCACAATTTCTCCCAACGGCACTTTCTTTGACCTGAAAGTCGCCGATTTCCAAAAGGTGCTTGACCTCAACCTCACCGGCACGGTAATCCCCACCCAAGTGTTCCTGAAGCCAATGACTGAAGCCGGCCAAGGCTCAATCATCAACTTCTCATCAATGGCGGCTTTCCGCCCAATGACGCGCGTCTGCGGTTACGCGGCAGCCAAGGCCGGCATCAGCAACTTCACTGCCTTCCTCGCCAACGAGGTAGCCACCAAGTTCACCCCCGGCATCCGCGTCAACGCCATCGCCCCGGGCTTCTTCCTCACAAACCAAAACCGCGCGCTTCTCACCAACCCTGACGGCACACTTACGCAGCGCGGCGCCGACGTGATACGCCAGACTCCCTTCAAGCGCTTCGGCGCCCCCGAGGAGCTTTGTGGCACCATCCATTACCTGATCAGCGCCGCATCGTCGTTCGTCACCGGCACAGTGGCCGTGGTGGACGGCGGATTCAACGCTTTCGCAATGTAACCCCATACAAAAGCATTCGCCCCCTAAGGGCGTCAGCCAATCATCAAAGGCCTTGGAATTTCCTTCCGGGGCCTTTGACGTTTTATGCCGATTAGAGGCCGACGGCAAAGCCATTTCGCTTCGATTTTTGTTTTTTATACAAAAGCGTTAACTTTGCATTATATTTTTGCACTAAAATGAAAACCTCTGAAGAAATGCCCGCCAACGCCGAGCGCACGGTGCTTGTGGCGCTTATCACCCCCGAACAGCCCGAGCAAAAGGCTCAAGAATACATCGACGAACTCGCCTTCCTGGCCGAGACAGCCGGCGCATACCCCATTAAGCAATTTTTCCAAAGGCTGCCATACCCCAACCCGCGCACCTTCGTGGGAAAAGGAAAGCTTGAGGAAATAAAGGCGTACATAGACGAAAACGACGTTTCTTTGGTGATTTTCGACGACGATCTCTCCACAAAGCAGGTCTCAAACATAGAAAAGGAACTGCAAGTGAAGATTTTAGACCGCACAAGCCTCATCCTTGACATTTTCGCTAACCGAGCCCAAACGGCTACGGCAAAGACTCAAGTGGAATTGGCGCAATACCAATACCTATTGCCGCGCCTAACGCGAATGTGGACGCACCTTGAGCGCCAGCGGGGCGGCATCGGCATGAGAGGCCCGGGCGAAACGCAGATTGAGACTGACCGACGTATCATCCTCGACAGGATTTCACGCCTGAAAGGCGAGCTGGCGGCCATAGACAAGCAAAAGGCCATTCAGCGCAAAAACCGCGGAAAGCTCACACGCATAGCCCTTGTGGGATACACCAACGTAGGCAAGTCTACACTGATGAATCTTCTGAGCAAAAGCGATGTCTTCGCGGAAAACAAGCTCTTCGCAACGCTTGACACCACTGTGCGCAAGGTGGTGATTGAGAATCTGCCAATCCTTCTCACCGATACCGTAGGATTCATCCGCAAGCTTCCGACACACCTGGTCAATTCTTTCAAGTCAACGCTCGACGAGGTGCGCGACGCCGACTTGCTGATTCATGTCGTTGACATTTCACACCCGCAATTTGAAGAGCAAATTGAGGTTGTGGACAAGACCCTGAGCGAGATATGCCAAGGCAACGACAAGCCCATGATTATTGTCTTCAATAAAATCGACGCCTTCTCCTACAAGCCAAAGGACGAGAACGACCTCACTGAGGCGACGCGCGAAAACATACCCCTCGAGGAGCTGGAGCGCTCGTGGATGAGCCGCCTGGGCGACAACTGCGTATTCATTTCAGCGAAGAAGGGCACCAATGTCGACGCCCTAAAGGATCTCATATACAAGAAAGCGAAGGAGATACACATGGCGCGCTTCCCCTACAACGATTTCCTGTACGAAACTTACGACCCCATAGACGAGGAATAAACGCTACCCCTCTAAATGAGGATTAGGCGTTTATACCCCCTCCGAACCTCAGCGGCATGGCATTGCGCGCTTGCATCTTGCCGCCGCTGTATGCCAGCTTGCCGTTGACGAACACGGCCTTTACCTCATGCCTCAGTCGCATGCCGGCGTAAGGCGTCCACCCGCATTTGCTCAGCACACCCGCATCGGCTATTTCCTTATCGGCGCTGCAGTCGATAAGGGCGATGTCGGCATATGCGCCGGGGCGCAGCGCTCCGCGGTCGACTATGCCATACACCTCGGCCGGCGCCTCGCACATTGCACGCCTTACGGTCCCTTCATCAAAAAAGTCAAGCATAAGAGGCAGGCTGAACTGCACGGCGGGAGCCCCCGACACGGCCGTCAAGGCATCCCCTTTTTTCTCCGACAAAAGATGCGGAGCGTGGTCAGTGGCCACCATGTCAATCTTCCCATCGGCCAGCGCGCGGCGCAACGCCTCGCGGTCGGCTGCGGACTTGACGGCAGGATTCATCTTTATCCTTGCTCCAAGCCTGCCATAATCCTCATCGCAGAAAATGAGATGATGAGGCGACACCTCCGATGTAATTATTTTATCTTGCGGTCGGCCATCCTGCAGCAATTCAAGCTCAGCCGCGGTGGTGAGGTGGCAAATGTGCAGCCTGTGCCTATGCTTGAGGGCAAGCTCCACAGCCTTAGCCGTAGCCGCATAGCAAGCCTGAACGCTGCGTATGCGCGAATGCTCGGCCACTGGCACCTCCCCATCCGCATATTTCTCCTTTGCCATTGCCGCATTGCCCGATATTATGCCCTGGTCCTCGGCATGCACAGCCACAATGGCGCCTACCGTGGCGAATATCTCCTCTATTTGCCTTTGGTCATCCACAAGCATATTCCCCGTAGACGATCCCATGAACAGCTTTACGCCGGGTATACGCGTGTAATCAGCCGCACGCAGTTCATCGATATTGTCATTTGTCGCCCCTATGAAAAATGAATAGTTGATGCATGAATGCTCCTCGGCTATCCTCATCTTCGCCCCCCAATCGGCGATTGTGACGGTGGCCGGCTTGTTGTTGGGCATATCCATGTACGAAGTCACGCCTCCGGCCAGAGCGGCAAAGCTTTCCGATGCAATGTCGGCCTTATGCTCCATGCCCGGCTGGCGGAAATGCACGTGGCAGTCTATGGCGCCCGGCATAGCCAGCATTCCGCGCGCGTCAAATTCTTCGCCGCAATCCTTCGGCGCCTCTCCGCGCCCTATTTCCTTAATTCTGTCGTTTTCAATGAGTATCCAAGAATCCGCCGAGGTCTCCCCGGCAAAGCGTGCGTGGGTGATTATGGTGCGTTGCATAAGGGTAAAGCTTTTATGTTGCGCAAAATTACAAATAAAATTTTGGTGTACGCAAAATTTTTCCGTAAGTTTGCATTGTAAAAACCCTCTACGCCATGCAAGAAATCAGCGGACAAGGCGAAAAGAGCCTCGTCATCATACCCACATACAACGAAAAGGAGAATGCCGCCGCCATAATTGACGCGGTGCTTGCGCTTGACCCTCCATTTGACGTGCTCATCGTTGACGACAACTCGCCGGATGGCACCGCCGAAATCGTGAGGGGCAAAATCAAGGAAAACCCCGGGCGAGTGTTCATGCTGGAGCGGCCCGGCAAGCAGGGCTTGGGCACGGCGTACATCGCGGGATTCAAATGGGCGCTGGAGCATGGATATGAGTACATCTTTGAGATGGACGCTGACTTTTCGCACTCTCCGGCCGATCTGTTGCGCCTGCGGCAAGCCGCTATCGACGGCGCCGACATGGCAATAGGCTCGCGCTACAGCAAAGGCGTGAACGTGGTGAATTGGCCAATGGGGAGGGTGCTGATGTCGTATTTCGCGTCAAAATACGTGAAGCTAATTACATCAATGCCCATAAGCGACACCACCGCCGGATTTGTGTGCTACAGGCGCCGCGTGCTGGAAAGCATGGACCTTGACGCCATCCGATTCAAGGGATACGCCTTCCAAATCGAGATGAAATACACGGCCTACAAATTAGGGTTTAAGGTTGTGGAGGTGCCAATCATATTCGTCAACCGCGTGCTGGGCACGAGCAAAATGAATTCCAGCATCTTCGGCGAGGCGATGTTTGGGGTGATAAAGCTGCGCCTGAGCAAGGTGCGCGGCAAAAAGGCCCGCGATTAACCAAGCCCCAACCAGGGCCTTCCTGATTAATCAAGATTTCACAGGATTAACCATGAAATATCTTGATGCATTGCCTCGATCCTCACATTTCTGTCGGGTGCTTTAAGTAATATTGCTCCAGCACCGGCTGCAGATTGAAATAATATGCAGTAGGATCCTTGTCGCTCTTAGCCTTGACGTTGAATTTCTCATAGTAAGGCTCTTGAAATTCGCTGCCTTCAACCACCAGGCCCGAAATATTGAGGAAATCAAATTCGTGGCGGGGGTAGACCACCACCCATGCATTGTCCGCGTCCAATCCCGTTCCGGACTGCGCAATGGCCAGAAGCAAGTGATTCAGCTTGTTCTTCCATATTTTGGCAAGATTCACCTTCCCCTTCTTTTCCTGCACGAACACGAGGTTCTTCAGCTGCGCAAGGTCCAAAGGGTTGTCCTCAAGCGCCTTCCTTGCATAATTTTCCATCCTATCCAGCTCGCTGCGGGTATGCTCCGCCTTGTAATAGAGGGGCGAAATGCTGTCGAGCGCGAGCTGGTCATATACCGGGCGGTATGGGTCGTAATCCTCCTGATAAAGCGTGCCGAAATAGAAATATTCAAAGTCCTCGGTAGTCATGATTGTGTCATTGCTCATAAATTTCTTGAGGAGCTTTTGATAATGGCGCTTAGACTGCGGATCTAAGGTCTCTTTCTTTATTTTTTCTAAATCGGGCTTGTGTATGTCGAGCTTGTTGGCCGCGACTGCCGCCACGGCGAATAGTGACAAAAGAAGAGAGAATATTAGTTTCCGCACTGTATTCTGAGATTTTATATGATTATAATTGGCGTTTATTGGGCAGCTCCTGTTAAGGAGGCTGTATTATTAAGACGTGTGAAGCCCCTTATGGTTTAGAGCTCCACACGTCAAAATTTGCTAATTTTTTCGCGTTGCGTCAACGCACGGCCACGCGGCTGGGCGTGCCGCACTGGTCTGTGACAACGATGTACACGCCTTGCGGCAGTGAAATCTCGCTGTTGTTCTCTACTCTATCCATAACGGTCACAAGCCTTCCGGCCACATCGTAAACGCGGCAGCCGGTCTGCGGCGCGCTGCATGCGATGCGTATGCCGCCTTCCTGGCCAATGGCGTACATGGGCTGCTCAACGGCAACGCCCGTTATGCCAAGATGGTCAACGAACACCACATTCGAGGGGTCGCTGTAATATCCGAGGCGAACGCTGCGCACGTAGTAGCTTTCACGCTCATTCTCGTCAAAATCGGTGATGGTAAGCTCTGTGCCTTCGGCCACAAGCTTCTCCTCCTTGCTGCCGCCTCCGCTGTACATGGTGCGCGTCACCTCATAATAGTCCACAACGTCGTCGGGGCAAGTCCACGAGGCCAGGTAGGAATCGGAGGTGATGTCGGCGGCCGGCAGAGCAGTGCATGCCGAAAGCGTGGGCACCGGCAGGCATTCGCCAATCAACGCCACTCCCCGCGATTTGGATCCATCGTAGTCGCTTATCAGAAGGCGCGACGCATGCTCGCCAAGCGCTGTTGGCGCATAAGTGATATTGAGCCAATAGCCATCGGCCGCATTCACAAGATTAGCCGCGATTTTGTTTGACGGCACCGTGAAATAATCCTTATTGCCGCTATATATCCTCAAAGAAATATTGCCCGTGAGATTCTCTCCCTTAAAGAACATCTTGGCTGTGGTGGTCTTGCCAAGAGCCACCTGGCCGAAGTCGAGCGACATATCCTGCACGGGAGTGATGAGCACGGGGTCGCCCGCGGGCTCAACAGTGCCGCCTCCGGCCTGCTTAATGTCGAAAGGCTCGCCCTTATGCGTGCCCCAAATGTATTCAGCCAGCGAGGGGAAGTCGATAAAGGGGTTGCGGTTGTTCTGAGCCTTGTACACCTGCTCGTTTCGGTCAATTTCCTTCTGCGAAACGGGGTCTTCGCGACTCCATTTCAACAGCAAATCAAGGGCCCAGCCGGAAAGCGTGGGATAGGTGTTCTGCTGCAGCATGTACATGTATTTTTGCTCCCAGGTATAGTCCTGATAGCACGTGACCATGTAAAAGTATGTGCGGGCGAAATCACCCTTGTATTCGTCTGCGGGCTCAAACACGAATTTTGCGCCGCCGCCCTGTCCTGTCACGGCATAACCCACCTTGCAAACGCCATTGTCGAAATCGGCCTTGTAATTGGGGTCAACCTCGCCAAGCGGATAATTGCTCTTTGCGGTGTTCGCCTTCATTTCAGAAGGATAGAGGTGGTTGAGGTCAACGTATGCGTTTACGTTGGTAAGGCCTCCCCACCAGCTCTTCGGGAAAGAGTGCTCGCGGTTAAGCCCGCTGAAGCTCGGGGCGTATAGTGGAATATCGCTGTACATATCCCACCACCTGTTGGATTCGGGATATACATCGGTCTTCTGGAAATATTTTGGCAAATCGGAATAAGATGAGATGCGCGTAAGGTTATGTATCACTTGATACACAGCCGTCTTCAGCTGCGCATCGGTCTTGCCGTTGATTGAATTGTAGTATCCTGCCGGTATCTCAGCGAAGGACTGCGACACGGCCAGGACAATGGCCGCAATGGCCAAAATGCTTTTCTGGTAGATGTGTTTCATACAAGGCCTATATTAAATTGAAAATCAAAGACTATTCTAAAATCTAAAAACTAAAATCTAAAAACTAAATCTCCTTCCCATAGACCCTTCTGCGCCTATGCAGCCTGCGCTCGAAGTAGTCCCACTGCTTCTGCACGCTCTCATTCTCCTCAAGCTCAACATTGCTCTCGGCAAATTTATAGCCATGCGAGTTGAAGGCGGGAATCAATTCGTTGAACAGCATCGCATTCACGCCCTTGGCCTGATATTCGGGCTTTACGGCGATCAACAGGAGGTCAACAACATCGGTGTGGCCGGCAAGGCCCCGCAGCAAATGCCACCACCCAAACGGGAATAGCCGGCCACCGCTTTTGCGCAAAGCCTCCGACATCGAAGGCATCGATATGCCCACGCACACCAGCTTGTCGCTTTCATCCACGATCAGGCATATGTTGTCAAGCTTGAGGATGCCAAGGTACATTTTTATGTAATGCTCTATCTGCTTGGGCGAGAGTGATACATAGCCGTAGAGGCCGCTGTAAGCCTCGTTGATAAGGGCGAATATCTCCTGGCCATATCGCGCGGCAAGCTCCTTGCGCGAAGGCATGCGCTTCACCTTCAGGTTCAGCCTATGCTCCACTATCTTCGCTATGCGGGCGTATTTTTCGGGCACCTGCTCGGGCACTGTTATGCGGTACTCCACATAGTCCACAACTTTTTTGAACCCCAGCCTTTCCACGTATTCAGGGTAATAGGGATAATTGTATATGGTGGCCATAGTGCCCATTTCGTCAAAGCCGAATGTGAGCATGCCTTCATGGTCCATGTCTGAAAATCCAAGCGGCCCCACAATCTTGGTCATGCCCTTTGACTTCGCCCATTCTTCGGCAGCGCCGAAAAGCGCCTTTGCCACATCAAAATCCTCAATGAAGTCAACGAATCCGAATCGGGCCGCCTTCTCACCGAATTTTTCATTGGCCTTGCGGTTGATTATAGCCGTGATGCGCCCCGCGGGCTTGCCGCCGATGTATGCCATCCAAGATTGGGATTCGCACGATTCGAAGGCCGGATTCTTGTTTGGGAGCAAAGTGTCCACTTCGTCCATCACCAGCGGGGGCACGAAGCAGTCATTTCCCTTGTATAGGTCTATGCCGAATTGAGTATATTTTTCGTATTCCGCCTTTGTGGGCTTTAGCGCGCGGATTTCTATATTTTCAGACATCAGTATGCGTGAATTTTTATCAGTGAAGCGTGACTATCAGTATGCCAAGCAGGGCTATCATTACAATCAGGAAAACTATGATGAGGATGTAGACCTTGGCCATGGACGTGCCTTCTATGGCCATGTGCAGCGATTCCGTCGACAAATAGCGCCTTTCAGGGTCGGGGTCGAGGCATCGGTCGGCCACGCGGCGAAGGTTTGCGTCCTGTATGCCGCTCTTGTCCAGCACCTCACGCACCAGCATGCCATAGTTGTATATGTCTTCGCTCACCAGCGAGGGCTTCAGCTTGCTCTTTTGGTCAAATCCTACGTCGATAAGCTTCAGATTCTCAATATTTTCCGTAAATATTATGGTTTCGGGCCGTATGGCGCGATGCACGATATGGTTGGCCTGAATGTATGAAATGGCGCTCACCAGCTGATGCTTGATTTGGTCGATATGGTGCTCTGTCACGCCTCCCTCGTCGATCAGCGTGCGCAGAGATTTGCCATATACGTCATCGGTGATGATGCAGCGCCCTATCCCCGGCACATCCTCAAAATCATTGATCATCACGATATTGGGATGCGCCAGATTATATCGCACGTCAAACTCCTTCTCGATCATGGCCCGAGATTCGGGATTGTCCTTTAGCTCAGGGCGCAATGTCTTGAGCATGACCCATTTGCCGAATTTTTTGGCGGTATATACGTCATAAAATTCCTCATCCCATTCGGGCAGGTGCTCAATCTCAGTCCATTTCTCCGCGGAGGGGCTTTCTGTGCTCATTATTGTGGCATATTTATATTCGTCACAAAGTTACGCAAAATTTCTGAAACATACGCCCTAAAATGAATATTGGAATAGAAGATTCACCCTCTGGGCGTCGCCGTGCGCGCCGTCGTAGTTCATTCTCTTGCCTATCACGTATTCGGCGCCGGCCTGGATGCGAGCTGTAAGATTCCAAAAGATATTCGCCATGCCGTAAAGGCCGTACTTGTATTCTTGCGTGCCATCCGCCCGCTTGGGCTTGTAGAGGGATTCGCTCGCTGAGACGGATGCGAAGAGGTTGGGCAGGAAATTGTACTTGACCCCAAGCGTGAATCCATAGCACGAAGGGGCGTACATCTTGCCCGTATGCGCGGCGTCGGCTATCAGGTCAAGCCGCGATATGCGCAAGTCGTTGACATAGCTGGAGATGCCCTTGCCGGCTATGGCCTCGCCGTAGAGCGTCCAGTTGTAGCCAACGGGGGAAACAGCGCTCAGCTGCACTCCCCACCCCGCCACATTGCGGTTCTTGCCCTCTACCAAATTGCGGTAAGGCAAGCAGCGGGCCAAGGCCGACAGGCGCGCATGCCCGGCCCCAT
This sequence comes from Clostridium sp., assembly GCA_023666615.1. Lineage (GTDB taxonomy): Bacteria > Bacteroidota > Bacteroidia > Bacteroidales > Muribaculaceae > CAG-873. The sequence goes on from JAMPBQ010000024.1 coordinate 15,118, forward strand.
TGGCCCAGGAATATTGCCCATAGGCCACAATGTCGGGCAGCCAATCGTTGATCGCCTTCGTGCTTACGCCATCCGCCCCGGCGTATGATTGAGGAAATTCAGCCGATGCCGCCACCGACCATCCGTGCCGCAGCTGGTGAGTCCAACGCAGCTGCACGGCCGTGCGGTTGGCTTGCCCTGTGTGGCCTTGCGCCTCTATGAGCGGAGGATTTGCGGCCTGGTCCCAGAATGCGCTTGGAGCGTATCCGATGGTCCAATCGTTGATGATTACATATGATTGTTTTAGTTTGAATTGGCTGTCGGTGCCGCCGTCAAAGCCGGCTAGGATGAAGGCCTGGAAATTGCCCAAGGTCTTGTCCTGTCCGATTATGCGGAAGAACAGCGCTGTGCCGGATGGCGTGGCGGCAAGCCTTCGCTGGTTGGCGGGATCTTCAGGGATGGGAATCATATAGGGTATGAATCCGTTCACGGGCATAGCTCCGTCAAAGTCGTACCATCCGCGCATCCTCACCAATCCGCCTATGCCCATAGCCAATGTGGCATCGCGGCTCATCATCAAGAAATAGGGCGCCTGCGGGTCTTGAAAATGGTGGTACTGCGTGACATAGAAGCGGTCGATCATTCTGCGCACGCTGTCCGCCTCAGCCTTCTTCTCCTCATCGCCAAAGTACAGCACCTTATGGCTCTTCCTCATAGCCTCAATTTGCTCCGCATCAGCGGTCTGCGCACCGGCCGAAACGCATGCCAAGCACGCGCAAGCCAGCGCAATTCCAATTTTCCCTCTCATAAATCCCATATTTATAAACATTATCAGTTGAAACAAAATTCAATGTATTTTAATAGCTGAATAGTTGAATAGTTGAAACCCATATTAAAATACAACGACCCCCACCCCAAAAATGTTTAAACACCCTCAAAACCTTGCAAATTAAAAATCGGATTTTCAATTTGCAAGGTTTTTGTGGTGAATTGCAGCACGGAATTGGACTGAGATGTGATTTGGGATGGGCATGAAAAAGGCTGCGCGGCGCATTGCCGGCAGCCTTTTTGGTATGGGGATGTGGGGATTAGTTGTTTGATGTCCAGGTAAGGTCAACGAGGGCTATTCGGTCCTTATTGCCGCTGGCTGCGTTGGAATAGAGGTCGTTTACAATCTCTATTACGAAATCTCCCTTCACATTGAATTCATGCGAGTAGCTCATCGCCACGCCCTTGGTGATGCTGTCAAGAGTAACAGTGTCGGTAGCCACTACTGAGCCGTCCTGCTTAATATTGACAGTGAACTGGCACTTACTTTCGTTGTAGGGGAAACCATAGGTGAATTTCAGCGTGCCGATGCCCCCTGAAATGGTAGGCGACGTAAGCGAACCGGGACGGGCCTTTGAACCATCAATCACAGGAATCAACGTGGTGGCGTCAGCGCTAAGGAAATTGGTGGCGTCAGTGCCTCCTGCGGCAATCATGCCCCAAACAAGCTTCCATCCGCTAGTGGTACTATAATCTGCATATGCCGATACCGCCTTTCCGCCGTTGAAGGTATTGAAGTCCGCTGAATTGTCGGTGACGGGGGTGTCGGGCTCATCCGGCTCATCGGGATCTTCACCGCCACCGCCATTGTCGCCGGTCTCGCCATTGATTGAATAGAGATAGCCAAGGTTAGTCTCGGGAGTATTTCCATAGTAGTTGATGAGCGGAGCGTAAACCACTATGTAGTCGCCATTCTTTACCTTATCGGCGTCTGTAAAACTCTGATTATTGAAATACTTGGCGCGGAACACCTTGATAGTGGAGCCGGTGCCGTCGGCATTGTCGGCGATTGTCCAAGTGCCATTGCCATAGGTGGTGTCGATAGAGCCTGAGATTACATATCCGCCTGTATAGACGCTTGTCTCTGATGTCTCGCCGTTGGCCTGAGCCACTTCGATGGCCTTTGTTGCGTTATACGGGTCTTCAGCCGTGCCTGTGCCCTTGGGCTCGCCGGCGGAGGGGGTGTCAGGCCCAGGCGCGTCGCCATCGAATACGTACTGGCTGGCGCTGCGCAGGCCCGGGACGCCGGAGTATTTGGCTATATTGCCCTTGATTGACACCTTGCGCCCAAGATTTCCGGGATTATCCTGCAGATTGAGGCCATTGCGCACATTTCCGCTGGGCAGCTGGATGCCTATGCACTTGCTGTAGTCAGCAACATCGGCCGTAGGTGCCAGGAGTATGTTGGTATTCACAGTGGCCGGAACAGTAAATCTTGATGTTTCAGCATTGATATAGTAGATGCTGCTCATATCGGCCCAGCCTACAATATAGCCTTCAACCCATACGTCCTTCTCGTCCGGATTATCTCCATTTCCCGTAGGATTCTTGGCTATGACTTGCTGCACATTGTAGGGGCTTGCCTCGGTGCCGTCGCCTGCGGGCACCTCGCCCGAGTCGATGGTTACGCCCTCAATCTTGAATTGCGAAGCTGAGCCCGTGTTGCCGAGCACGCCGTATGCGCCCATGTACATGCCAAATGTGCCCTTCACCCATATTTCCTTCTGGTAATTCGCAGGATTGTCAACGAGGTTGCCATACTGGCGCAGAGCCGAGCCTTCGGGCAGATTTATGATGAGAGCGTTGGCAAGGTCCTTGGTGTCGGCGGTCTGTCCGATTACGAGCGTATTGTCAAGAACTACTTCACCGCTCCATTCAATGTCGCCATTGCCGCTGATGCTCTCAACCTCTGGAGCCACAGCGCCCACGATGTAGCCCTTAACCCAACCCGCGCGGGTGGCACCGCTGTTGATGAGCTCGATCGCGCCATTGACGTCAAGCGGATTATCCTCTGTGCCGGGCGCCACGGTGGGATTGCCAAAGTTCATGCAGCCTTGGTAATCGTTCAGCAGGAGCTGCCAGCCGGTGGTGCCATAATAGCTGAGGATGCAGACCACATCGCCATTGCCCTGAGGCAGATAGTTGTTCCAGAAATTTGAATAGCCGCTGGTGCGTACGGGCAGCGTGCTGCCGTCCACGTCCACGATATTCTGGTTAACGCCCGATGAGTGGTACTCAGAGAATTGCTCAGTGCCGGCGTTCTGGAAATAGACGTTGTTGAACTTCACCAGCTGGCTCTGCCATTTCATCAGCCCGTCAGGATTAGAGGGCAGCTCGGAGAAAGAGTTGATTTCAAGAGTGTCAATCTTCGCGGGCTCGGGGAAGCCATTGCGCTGCGCGTGCATCTCGAAGAATTCCGGAGCCATGAATGTAGCCTCCCAGGCATTGCCGTTGGCGTACCATTCGGGCATGCCCAGCTGCTGCAGGCCATTGTATTTGCCTATGTACATGCCGTTAAGGTCAAGCACCACTTCCTGCCCCACGCGATAATTGAGGTAGAGGTTGTAGCTATTGATTGAGAGCGCCAAGGCGGCTGTTTCGTCTTGGATTACAAGGCTCTTGAACACATTGCCGGCCTCATCCGACGATACCACGCGGCCGGAGATAACGTAGCTCTGTCCATCGGAAACGCCATTCTCCACGCCAATGGTGTCGATATAGTTTGTGGCATCGTCCCAATATTTTTGCTTGAGTTCAAGGATTGTCATATTGGGCTGGATGGTGGCCACGGGCGCTTCGACAGTTTCGTCCTTGTCAAAGTCGTCCTGGCAGCCGGCCAGCAGACCGGCGGCCGCTGCGGCAGCCATCCCCAGGATATATGATTTGTATGATTTCATTTAATGTCTATATATCTGATAAATAAATATAGTTAACTTTAAAGCCTAATGGTTGGCGGCCTCCCCTACTCCTTAACTCCATTGATGGAGATGAGGGTGCCGTAGTTGGTCTCGGGGGTATTGCCCTTGTAGTTGACGAGTGGGGCCTTCACCACGATGTAGTCGCCCTTCTTCACCTTGTTGGCATCGGTGAATTTCTCACCGCCGAAGTCCTTCACTCGGAAGAATGTGATGGTCTTTCCTGTGCCCTCCTTGTTGTCGGCCACTACCCACGTGGCATTGCCATAATTTTCTACGGTAATCTCGCCGGAGATTACGTATCCTCCAATGTAATATTCTTCAGTGGTGGCAGTCTCGCCGGTGGCGATGCACACCTCGTAGGCCTTTGCTATGTTGTAGGGGCTGGCCTCGGTGCCGTCGCCTGCGGGCTCTGCGCCGGGCTCCACGGGCTCAGATGGCTCGGATGGGGTGCCGGCAAGCTCGCCATTGATTGAGTAGAGCTGGCCGTTGTCGCCTGTCTCGGGCGTATTGCCTTTATAATTGATGAGCGGTGCGTAGACCACGATGTAGTCGCCTACCTTTACCTTGTCTGCATCAGTGAACTTCTCGCCGCCGAAATCCTTCACGCGGTATACCTTTAGGATTGTGCTTCCGTCCTTGGTGTCGGCTATGTCCCATGTGGCGTTGCCATAGTTGGTATCAATAGAGCCTGATACCACATAGCCCGCTGTATATACCATTGTGGAGCTTGTCTCGCCGTTGGCCTCGCAAATCTCCAGGGCCTTTGCCACATTGTAGGGGTCATCCACTGTGCCGTCGCCCTTGGCGGGCTCTACGGGATTGAGGCTGGGGTCGTAGGGGGTGAAGCCCACCAGGCCGCTGAGGTCGTTGAGCTGCATCTGCCAGTCGGTGCCGTAGAAGCTGAGTATGCCGGTGACGTTGCCGCTGCCCGAAGGAATCACTTCATCCTTCCAAGTGGCATAGCTGCTGCAGCGGATATTGAGCTTGTTTCCGGCCTCGTCCTTCACATAGCGGTCTGTGCTGGTTGTGGGGGCGAACTTCTGTCCGGGAGTCTCAAAAGAAACGTTCTCAATCGTTACGAGGCGGCTCATGTATTCGCGCTTTGTGGCCGGGTCGTTGAGCGCGGCCTTTAGCTGCTCGATGGTGAAGATTGCCGGAGTGACCAATGAAGGCGCGGGCAGACCGTCGGCCTCGGCATGGGCGGCGAAGTCATCTTCCGACATGAATGTCATTGAGGGCGAGCCGTTGTAGGTGCCCTCAGAGCCAAGCTGCATCAGGCCGTTGTAGCCGCCAATCTGCAGCCCGGTGCAATTCACCACCACTTCCTGCCCATACTGATATGTGGCATAGAGGTCGTAGGCGTTGATGGCTACCGTGATGGCGCCTGAATTGTCCTGAATCACTACGTTCTTGAAGATATTGCCCGTAGAATCGGAGCTGACTACGCGGCCCTTCACTATCAAGTCGCGGCCGTCAGAGAGGGCCACTATGTTGCTGCAATAGTTGCGGTCATCCTGCCAGTACAGCTCCTTGAGCTCGCCGATGGTGGAGGTGGGCTCCATCGTGGCCTGCGGGATCACCAGCGGGGGATATGTGAAGTCATCGCTGCAGGACGCTGCGGTCGCGGCCGCCAGCCCCATAACCGCCGCATATATGTAATTTTTCATTTTCATGATTTCTTATGTTGAAGTTATCAGAAGCGCACGCCTACGTTGACAAACAGGCGGATGCCCTGGGCGTAGGTGTAACGGTTCGGGTATTGGTTGCGTTCGTAATTCTTTGTGTCAAGACGTCCCTGCTGGTAAGCGTATGTCACGACATTGCGATTGTTGAGCACGTTGTTGACGTTCACGTTTATATTGAGCGAAGCCGTGCGGTTGAGGTAAATCAGCTTGCCGATGGAGACGTTGAGCGAGAATGCGTCCTTGAGCTTCTCCTGGTCGCTGAGCTCGCGGATTTTTGCCTCAAGCTGGCCTTCGGTGTATCCGGGGAAGGCCGAGGGGAGGTCGGGGAGAGCTTCGTGGTAAGCGGGAGAAAGGTTGACGTAGGCGTCGCCCTGCCATGTGCCGTTGACGTTGAAGAACCAGTTTTTCGGGGCGGCCCAGTCAATGCCAAGGTTGCCCACGGTCTGGGGCACTGAGCCGGCGTAGAAATTCTTCAGGTAGACCACCTGCGTGGTGTCGCCATAGAGGCCGTTCTCAAATGAGCGCGTGCCCTTCGGATTGTTCTTGTACTGGTAGCGGGAATATGTGCCGGCGAACGTGGCGGTGATCGACGGAGTGATCTTGTAGGCCATGCCCAGCTCCACGCCCTTGTTCACGCGCTTCACGTCGCTGAGCACAAAGTTGGTGTAGGTGTTATAGCGTTCGTCATAGAATCCACAGCGCTCGATGGCGTTGCTGAAGTCGGTGTAGAACGCTGTGATGCTTCCGCGGAATCTGCGGTAATTCCATGTGTAGGAGATGTCGCCGGTGAGGATGCGCTCGCTCTTCGGGTTGGGCACAGCGTCGTCCTTTATGCGGGGCGAGATGTACACGTTGTCGGCCAGCGGAGCCATCGTGCCGTACTCAGCGTGTGCAGTGAAGAAGTTGCGCCCATTGAGCTTATATGTGGCGCCAACCTTGAATGTGGCGTCGTCGAACGTATGGCGCACGCCATGCCCATAGGAGTTGTGGGGCGAGCGTCCGTTGCGCATGTGGCCGTCGCGCTGGAATTGGGTGTAGGCCACCTTGAAGCCATAGTTGACGTCCCACTTGGGCAGCGTGATCACATTTTGCAGCCATGCGGTGGCCTTCAGGGCATAGATGTTATAGTTGTAGCCGAACTTATCGTTTACCCCCACGCGGCGGTTGGGCTCGTTCAGGTCATTCTGCAAGTTGTCGGGCTTGAGCGTGATGTCACGGTCGGAGAATGGGTCTACGTCGAGCCAGAACTCGCCGCCCATAAGGTCGCGCACTGTCTTGTAGTATTTAGCGTTGGTATAGTTGAACGATACGCCGGCCTGGAGGGTCATGTTGGCGTTGATGCGCTGGTTGAGATAGGAGTTGAACATCATGTTGAACTCATTGCTGTGCCTATTCTCGGTGATGTACGACGCGCCTTTCTTTTCGCTCTCGGGCAGAGTCTTGTTCTGTTCATTGTTGAGGGCATTGATGTAATAAAGGTCATCCCACTTTATCTGGCGCGTGTATTCGCTGTGCTCCCAATTGTAGGTGTAAAGGTCGAAAAGCTCTTGGTTATCCTTGTAATAAGAAGGCAAGTAGCGGTAGTAGGTCGGATTCGGGTCGTTGGCCTTATAGTACTGCAGGGCCGATGACGAATAGTTCACCCAACGGGCGGCAACGGCTGTGTTCAGCACGGTGTTGTCCTTCTTGTTCAGCCAGTTCAGCATAACTGTGGGGTCGAAGGTCTCGACGATGCGCGCGGCGCGCTTCTTGCCCTGGTACCATCCCCAGTTTGGGTTGTAGAGGTTTGAGCCGGCCAGGTCGTATGCCTCCTGATAGGTGGCCGAAGAGTTGGCGCGCTGCGTCGGGCCGCCGAATGCCGTGAGGGTGATGGAGTTGTCGTTGTCAATCTTCCTCTCAACGGAAAGGAAAAGGCCTCCTGAGTTGTAGAAAGTTCCTTCCACCACGCCTTCCTTTGAGTATCGGCCTATGGCGGATACCGTAACGGCGAATCCGTTGTCCATCATGCCGGTGGAGTATGTGGCCATGGCGCGGTACATATAGTTGGAGTTTGTGAAGGCCACGCTGCCGTTGAATCCCGGGGCATAGGTGTCCGCCACGGTATTGTAGTTAACGCTGCCGCCGATGTCTCCGAATCCGTAGGCCGACGCGTCAAGGCCAACGGTGGTGGTCTTGTTGCGGAAAGCGCGGCTGGTCATGCCCAAGAGGCTGGAGAAGTTGAAGCGGCCGCGCATGAGGTCGTTCATCTCCACGCCGTTGAGGTACACGGCCTGATAACGGCTGTCATACCCGCGGTAACGGAAGTACATGGGGCCGAAATTGTAGCTGGCCGTGCTGTAATAGAGGTTGTCGTTGGCTCCGGTAAGGGCGGCTACGCTTTGCGAGTTGCCCTCTTCGTCTTCGAGCACGTTCTCGTCAAACACCAGGTCCTCAATCGAGCTGAAGTAATCATCCTCATTGGCGTTGCTCTTGTCAAGCTTGAGCTCGCCGAGGTTCACCACCCCGCTGGCCGGAATGGCCACCTCCACGCTCAGCGGAGAGTATCCGTCGCAGGTGATGACGATGAAGTCAGAGCCCGCAGAGGCGTTGGGCAAGAGAAAATCGCCCGTGATGCCCGACTGGCGGGCAATGGCTTGAGAATTTAGCGTAACCTTGGCGCCATTGATTGGCGCGCCGGTCGATGCGTCGAGCACCACTCCTTGGAGCCCGGCTGTCTGCGCCAGCGACGGCAAGGCCGCCGACAGCATTAAAAGCAGGAAAAGTTTAAGCTTCATATATTTGTAATTGCAATAGTTTCTAAGGTAAAAATTCCCCATCGCCATGCCCGCGCCATCCCTTCGACAAAACGCCGCGGCCAAGACACAATGAGCTCACAAAATTACTAAATAAATGCGAAACAATCAAAAAAAAAATTCCACATTCCAGCCATAAGCAAGCGTTAAATGCTTCCTTTTGCTCAAGCCCTTGCAAAACCGCAATTTTGTGTTTCTGAATTTTTTTATTAAATTCGCAGAACAAAAAAGCAACTATGGTTATGGTAAGCAATAGGGTGAAGCGCAATATATCGGGGACGCTGTTTGCAGTGGGCCTCATAAATATGGCTGTCAGGGCGTCAGGCGTTGTGGCTGATTTCTCGTCAGGCAAAGCATGGTTTGAATTCATTTCCATCACAATCCTTACGTGGATATGCTACGACAGCTTCTCAATATACCGCCGCCGCGTCAAAAACGGCATCAAATTCGGCAGCCAAAAGCCAGGCACTCCTGAAAACCCCAACACCTAAATACCAATATTTTCACCCTCTTAAAACGTCTATCCCCCCAAATTTGCTAGCCTTGCATGGCCTCGCATTACCGCACAGGGGCGCAAGGGCGCACCCTGCTGTGGCCGCCCTTGGGGTTTGCGCAGATTTCACAATCAACCATGCGAAAATCCCAGGCGTGTGAGGGATTCGCTTCTGTCGAGGACCAATGCCAAACGTCTGCGATAGCGTTGCCTCCGATTTTTTCCAAGACATTGTTTATGGCTTCTTTGTTCTGGCCCATCAGCCAGAGCTGGCCAGAAGCCGGCAAACACCAACCTTCGCCCATGCCCTTTGTAGAATAGTTGTGCGCAGCCTCTGCAGCTGGAAATTTTATGCCATTGGCTGTGCCATAGGATAGGATTGCGTTGGTATTGGCACCCCCGCCATAGTCTCTTTTTGCCTCCGCATCAGATGTGATAGTATTTAGCATAGGAATGTCAACACAATCTTCATGCGATTTCACATCCTCCCACATATATCCATCTTCACCCCCTGCATCGGTGGGGGCTATTACGAATTGCTGGCCATTGGCTGTGAGTTTTACGCCTACTGGTGTAAGCTGAGCACGCTGTTCGGCTGTGAAACTATCCCAATCCGCAACGGTGTAGGAACGATAGTCTCCGCCTGTATATGCGTAAATCATGACTGGCTCAGCTGGGCTTGACGATGGCGGAACCTGGATGATTGCCACGGTCGCACCTGGGTGCGACCCTACGTTTTGGGGGATGCACAGCCAGGCTATTGCGGCGATGGCGGTCATTATGATGGCAGTCCAAATTGCCCAATGGGGCTTGGAGGGGCGGGGCTTGGAGGGGCGGATTATCCTTGTGCTGGTATCTTTTGGCTTGGGGGCGGAAACCGGGTATTCTTCGCCGCCGGGGAGCATGGAGAGGAATTGGGCCACGCTGGCGGGGCGATCCTTCACCTTCGGCTGCATGGCGGCCTCCACGGCGCGGCGTGTGGCCTC
>JAMPBQ010000025.1 GCA_023666615.1 Clostridium sp.
CAACGGCCCGGCAGGCGGGGCAATGCGCGGCGCAAGCTGGCGTGGGCCAGCTGATTATCGGGCATTTTTCGAAGCAGTATTCTGCGGATGAGAGCGTGCTTTTGGCGCAGGCTCGGGAGGAGTTTGCGAATACTATGCTGGCTTATGAGGGGATGAGGGTGGAGATTTAGATGGCTGGCTTGGCTGAAGGGGGGGGCTGCGGCGCGCGCGGGTTACAAAAACCCGCGCGGACTGAATCCCGCGCGGACTGATTAACTACGGATTACACGGATTACACGGATTTTTTTGGATTATCGATTTATCGGGATATCGTTTTATCGTGATATCGTTATATCGATTCATCGTTATATCGATTTAACGATTTTTTTGGGGGGATATGAGAAAGGCGGCGCTTGTGGGCGCCGCCTTTTTTGGGTTGCGATTGTATTGCTTCTTTGGGCTGAAGCAGTGCGTTGCGGATGGATTAGAGGTTCTTTACGTTGAAGTTTGCGAACTCGAGGTCGTTGGCAGCGGCGGCGCCCATTGCGGGGTCGAGCTGCGTGGCCTTGCGGAGGTTCTCGGTTACGCCGGCGGCATTGTTAGTGCGAGCGGCGAGGACAGCCATCAGGTAGAATGTTGTGGCGTCGGGTGTGTTGATGGCAGCGAGGGTGTTGCGGGCCTTGCTGTAGTCCTTTGTAAGGATCTGAGCGAGGGCAGCGTTGTTGCTCTTAGCGTCGCCGAAAGCGTGAGCGGCAGCGGCGTTGTCACCCATCTTGAGGTAGTATGTGCCGAGGGCCTCGTTGAGGTTCTTAGCGCCGGCTGCAGAGCCGAGGAGCTGGTTAGCGTCCTTATAGTTGCCGTCGAGCATGTCGATGAGGGCGAGGTTCATGCTGGCCTCGGGGTTCTTCTGGATTGAGTTAGACTTTGTGAAAGAAGCCTTTGCGTCGTTATACTTGCCGAGCTGGTACTGCACCATGCCGAGGTTGTTCCAGGTGCGGTAGTCCTTGGGGAAGAGGGCAGTAGCCGACTTGTAGATGGCGAGCTCCTGGTTCTTGTCCTTCACGAGAGTGGCAGCGTAGAGGATTTCGTCGACGTTGAGGGCGATGGGGTTAGTCTTAGCGAGGTCGATGAGCTCTTCGTCGCTCTTACCGATGATGTTAACAGAAGCGGTGATGCGAGAGTAGCGGAGCTGCGGGAGGATATTGTCGGCGAGCTCTTCGAATACGCTAGAGAGGTTGCGAATCTGCTGCTCGCGCTCTTCGGGATCCTTGTACATGCTGAGGACGTTGAGGATGAGGTCCTTGTCCTGGATGTTGCTCTTTTCGATGAGCTTCTTGAAGCCTTCCCAGTCTTCAGCGGTGAACTGAGATGTGAGGTTAGTGAACTCGGTGATCTTAGCCTGCTTGAGCTGCTCCTTAACGTAAGAGTCGGTGTTGCCTTCACGCTTTTCAGCGAGGTTGTAGTTGAAATCATAAGAGCCGTCGGGAGAAGCGTAGGACTCGATGTTGAGCTCGGCGAGCTCGAGGTTCTTTTCCTCGTTGGTCTTCTTAATCTGGCTCCAGAGCTCCTGCATGGCGTCAGTGTTGAGCTGGTTGCTGCGGATATTAGCCTGGTTGATAAGGAACATAATGTCGGCAGCGTACTTCTCATTGATGATGCGCTGGTACTTGTCGGGGACGAGAGAGGGGTTAACGCTCTTTGCGTTTGCGAGGGCGGCTGTGCCGACGACGCCATATCCGACGGCTACGCGGGGAAGTACGTATTGCTTACCGTTCTGGTTAACGGTGAAAGCGAGCTCGAGCTGGCTCTTGGCCATTTCGGGGACGTAGTTGAAGGAGACGGGGATTGTAACGATTCCGCCGCGATCATAGGAGATGACGGGAGCGTTTCCACGGACCTTTTCGCCCTGGAAAGTGTAGGACTGAGAGGCGGCCTCGGTGCCGTTGTAAACGAGATAGGGAGTAACTGTCACAGAGGCATCCTTAACGAAGAACTTAGCGGGGATGTTACCGGTGACTGTGGCGGGCACCTTTTCGCCGACAACCTCGAGGGGAGTGGGATTGGTGTTGAAGTAGTCGGCGCTGAATTGGCCGAGCTTCTTGCCACATGAAGAGAATAGAACGGCAGCGCCGAGGGCGACTACCAGACCGAGCTTTTGATTCATGATGGGTTTATTATTTGAAAATTATAGTTGAAAGTCTATGATGATTTTTCCGCCGCGGGGGGCTTTTGGGTCTTTAAAGAGCTTTAAGGGCTTTAATGTCCTTGGGGATTTTTCGCTTTAAGGATTTTTGGCCCATGGGGCCGGATGTGACAATACTATTTTTCGCAAAGATAGCGAAATTTTTTAGAAATAAAGCTTATTGGGCCTAAAATTCGCCCGATTTTCGGGCGAATTTTAGGCCTGGCGGGAAAGACGGCTATTTTATGACCACTTTTGTGGCTGAAGAGCCTTGCCGAACTATGTAAATTCCGGGGACAAGGCTGTCGGCGTCGACGCGAACTCCCTGGAGATTGTAGTATTCGGCCGATGCTGAAATCTGATCAGGCGAAATGGAGCCAATGCCCGCTGAGCTGTCGAGCGTGGTGAAGGCGATGGTGTTTGTGGGGGCGCCGACGGTGATTGAAGGGGTGACCGTGCCAGTGGAAATTGAGACGGGCTCGATGTAGGCATAGTACTGCGTGCCGGGGTTGAGGCCGGACACAGTAACGCTGGTGACTTTACCTACGTTTCTGCCCGTCAGGTATCGGCCGTTATAGCTGCCGTCCTGAGCTCGGAGGTAGAGGGTGTAGTACCTGGCTCCCTCGTAGGCGCCCCAATGGAGGGTGACTGAAGTTTCGGTAAGGTCTTCGGGCTCGGGGTCAAGGAGGACGAAGTCAGAAACGGGCTTTTCGACCTGGCCGACGCTGAAAGATATTACGCCGTTTGACTCCTTAATGTTAACGATTGGGGTATAGAGCTTAGCGCCGGCCCATGTGAGCATGCCGGGGGTGGTGTCATCGGTGAAAGATGTAACGCCTGAGGTGCCGGGGAAGGCGTCGCCCGCGCGGTTATAATCCGACTTTTTATTGTCGGCCTCCTCAATATCAACATATTGGTGGGAGGGGGTATTATTCACGACATTGCTGTTCCAAACCGTTTCGTTGTAGTCAACATGCCAAATCAGCATGCCGTGGCCGGGGATGTAGGCGTCCCAACCAGTCTTTTGGCGATTTTCAAGGAGGAAGAACTCGTCGGCCTTTGATGTGGGAATTAGGAAGGCCTCGTTGGTCTCACCGATTGGATTGAGCTCATACGAGCCTTCGGCGGATTCGAGGATTTCGGGTTTGCACCAACCGAAGGCGTTGCGCTCGAAGGCGCCGTAGCCCGGGGGAGTGCGGCTGTTGTTGTTGTAAGACCCCTGGTCCATCACGCACCAGGAGCCGGGAGTGAATGAAGAAGTATAACTCGTGGCGTAAATGTCGGGGAGGCCCATAACGTGGCCGAACTCATGGACAAATGTGCCGATGCCATCAGGGTATCCGCTGTAGGTATTTCCGAACCATTCGTTGGAGCATGCGTAATTGCCCAGGCGGACGCCGTCGAAAATGTATGTGCCGACATATCGGACATCCCAGGAATGAGGCCAAACCGTGTTGTTGCTGCCGCCCGATGCCTCGCCCTGGCCGGCATAAAAGATGTAGACATTATCGATGTATCCGTCGCCGTCGCGGTCATACTGCTTGAAGTCGACAGTGGCGTCGAGCTGCCGGCAGGCCTCGATGGCCATTTCCTCGGGAGCCTTGTCATCGCCATTGGAGTCGTTGCCTCCATAGTACGACATATTATTCTCCAGGGTGATAGGGCCATAGACGTCAAATTCGGGGATGAACTGGCCATCAGAATTGTCGATGAAATAATCGCGGGCGCTGCCGGTGGCGTCATAGTCGCTGAATCCCTCCTGATTAAGGAGGCGGCTGAAATAGTCGTGGGGATTGTCGAGGGTGAATTTCTTATCCTTGTACTCAACGAGCACGACAAGGCCCTTTTGCTGGCCGACGGCAGGAAAGTGCGTGCCGGGGAAAAGGCCCTTGCCATAGCTGGGATGCGAGGCCGCGCGGGAAGGGGCGCTTGACGAGACGGGGGCGTCGAATACCTGGCGGACACTGTATTTGGACTTATCGGCGACAATGCGCATGGCGGAATCCACAGCCTTCATGTCGACGGAGCGCAGGAAAGCGCGGTCGACGTCGGAGCGCAACTCAGGCTTGCGGGCCAAGAGATCGGAACGCTTGATCACACCAGAGGCGGAAACGTTGCCGTAATATAGTGCATTGTTTTCGTTTACGAGGAGATAGCCATCCTCGGAGAGATAACAGTGGGCGCGCTCGTCGCCGCGGATTAGGACTGAAATTTCAGAGCCGTCGGGCTGAGTGAATATAATTGGCTTTGGGTATGCAGGGATGGCCAGGGCCGATGAGGCGAATAGCGCCAAAGCGGCGAAAGAGGTGATAAGTCGCATTTATTTTATCGCAAAAATAATCATTTATGAAGAATGCTGAAAAATGCAGCTTACAAAGTTACTGAATTTAGGCTTTAATAGGAATAAATACATCGTTAAAAAATTAAAATTTTATTTGGGAGGCGGTGGATTTGCATTAACTTTGCATCAAACAAGGCAAAGATGAAAATCAGAAAGATAATGATATGCATGGCGGCATGGTGGGCTGCGGCAGCCATGGCCGGCATCAACAACAGCGACGCGGAGGGATGCGTAGAGCGGGCGCAGGCCATGCTCACTGACGGAAACTACATAGGATGCGTCGACGAGGCCGACGCGGCCTTCTCACAGCCGATGACAGCCGAACTGAGGCAGAGGGCGACGCTGCTGAAAGGCAAGGCGTTGACGCACATAGACCGCGCAATCGCGGCCACACTGCTCGAGGGATTTTTGGCCGACTACCCGGCATCGCCGTTGCGCTCGCAAGCCGAGCTGGCACTTGGAGATTGCTACTACGGGCCGGAATACCCGCAAAGCTACCGGCATGCGCTTGACATTTACGATAGTATTGACCCGCAGCTGCTTCCGTGGGAAGAACAACTGGACTTGGCCTACCGCAAGGCGTTTTGCCTTATTGAGATAGCCTCGGGACTGGACGAAAGGCGAAGCCGCGCCCTGTACGAGCGGGCAATTGAATGCCTCAACGAGCTCGCCGGCACGGAAAAGTACGGACGCGCAGCGCAATTTTATAAAGGATACATCGCATACGCGCAGGGAGAATACGCCAAGGCCGAGGCGACCCTGACGCCGCTGCGCAACTTCGGGGCGCCATGCAACATGGCAGACTTTTACCTGGCGCAAATAGCGTACCTGCGTGGAGATTGGAGCAAGGCGCTGTCGATGTCCAAGAGCCTTTTGGGGCGCCAAGGGATTGACAAGCAATACGCAGACGAGGCTTTGCGGCTGGCCGGAGAGAGCGCCTACCGCACCGGCGATGACGCGCAGGCAAGGAAATACCTCGCCCAATATTCGCTGTCGGCGGAGGCGCCGCAGGCATCGGCCCTGTACATTCTGGGCGTTTATGACTATCAGGACGGCGACTATGCCAACGCCGTGAAGATGCTGGCCCCGGCGGCGGCGATGGACAACGCCATGGGGCAGAGCGCCAACCTATACATAGGGCAGGCGATGATGAAAGAGGGCGATTATGACGGAGCGGCCCTCTCCCTTGCAAAGGCCAAGGACATGGCGCAAGACCGCTCGGCGCAGGAGACGGCGCATTACAACTTCGCCGTGGCATCACTGCGCGGAGGAACGGTGCCTTTTGGGGGCGGAGCTGCGGCGTTTGAGGATTTCATGCGGGCATTCCCCGACAGCAGATACGCGGCGGAGGCGCAAAGATATGTGATAGATTCGTATTTCAGCGCAGGCAATTATGCGGGAGCGCTGAAGAGCATAGAGTCAATGACGCGCCCCACGGCCGAGAGCCAGAAGGCAAAACTGATGGCTCTGTACCTTCTTGGCGCCCAGGCGCTGGAACGCGGAAACGCTGAAGAAGCGACATCGCATCTGGAGAAAACGTCGGCGCTGGCCAAATACGACGCGGCTACGGCCAGGGAGGCAACGCTTCTTCTTGGAGAGGCGCAGTACCGCGAAGGGAAATACGCCCAGGCCGCCAAATCGGTGCAGGATTACCTTAACAAGGCTCCAAGGACGGCCGAGAACCGCGGCGTGGCCTATCTGGACCTTGGGTATGCCCTTTTCGCGCAAAAGAAATACGCCAAGGCCACCCAGGCTTTTGAACACGCTACAGACGACGGCACACTGCCTACGCCCATTCGAGCCGACGCGGCTTGCCGGCTTGGCGACTGCCAATATTACGCCAAGGACTTTGCGGAAGCGTCAAACACATACGACCGCGCCTATGCGCTGAATCCTGCCGTTGGCGACTACGCCTTGCTGCAAAAGGCGCTGATGGAAGGCTACCAGCGCAACCACTGGGGAAAAATAGCTTATCTGGAGCGTCTGCAGGACGAATTTCCAAAATCTCCCTACATACCCGACGCG
This sequence comes from Clostridium sp., assembly GCA_023666615.1. GTDB lineage: Bacteria > Bacteroidota > Bacteroidia > Bacteroidales > Muribaculaceae > CAG-873. The sequence continues at coordinate 6,528 of JAMPBQ010000025.1, forward strand.
ATGCTAGAGATGACTGAGAGCCGCATACAGCTATCAGACTATCCGGGCGCAATCAAGATTTACCGCGAGCTGGTGGAGAAATACCCCGGCACGTCGCAGGGGCGCCAGGGCTATCTGCAGATGGCCTTGACCATGCTAAACTCCGGCGACAAGGAAGGAGCTGTGCAGGCATACAAGGACGTGGTGCGCCTTTACCCGACAAGCGAGGAAGCGTCGCAAGGCGCTGAGGCGCTGAAGAGAATCGCAGCGGAAGAAGGCTGGCTGGCAGACTACGCTGATTTCATCAACTCTGTGCCGGGAGCGCCGAAATTTGACGCGTCCGAGGCGGAAGAGCTGGAATTTGAGGCAGCGGAGAAGGCCTTCATCACCGCAGGCAACGCCACAAGGCTAAAGACTTTTGCGGAAAAGCGCCGCGAGAGCCGCCACCGCGCAAAGGCATTGAGCTATTTGCTGCAAAATGCCACTGAAAATAATGACGCGGACGTGGCATATGGATACGCTTCGGCGCTTATAGACGATTATCCCGACAACGGGCTGGCGCTTGAGGCTTACGCCGTAAAGGCCGACATAGACGAGCAGCGCGGCAAACGCACACTGGCCCTAAAGGCGTGGCAGGCGCTGGAGGAAAGGGCGTCTACGCCATACTACCTGGACATGGCCCGCATGGGCGTGGCCCGCAATGCGCTGGAGCTTGCCGAGTACGGCCTGGCAGAGGAAGCGGCGCAAGCGTCGGTGGGGAATTCGGCCATTTCGGATAGGGACAAAAACGAGGCATTGTACATACTTGGAGCGGCCTTGCGCCACCAAAACAAGACGGACCAAGCCCGACAGGCATGGATGCAGGCGGCTGAGGATGTGAACGACGCATTCGGAATACGCAGCGCGTTCGAGCTGGCACAGCTGAGCTTTGACGAGGGCGACCTCGACCGCGCGGAGAATGAGGCCAAGGAAGTGGCGAATTCAAATTCGCAGCATGCTTATTGGGTGGCCAGGGCATTTATACTTCTTAGCGACGTCTACGCGCGCCAAGGCAATGAATACAAGGCAGAACAATACCTTAAGTCGCTGCACGACAATTATCCGGGCTCGGAAGAGGATATTTTCAGGATGATTGAGGAAAGGATGTAGTTAATGCATAATGCACAATTCATAATGCATAATGCACAATTCATAATGTAGCAATGCACAATTCATAATGCACAATGTACAATTCATAATGCACAATTCATAATGGATTTGGGTTTTGGCTTTTAATGGTTTTTGACATGAATAGGATTGAAGATGTGATATTTGGAAGGCGGTTGACAGGGTTGGTTTTGTTTGGCGCCGCCCTTTTTTCGCAGGCTCAGGATTTGTCTACTGAGATTACGGTTGACCGCATAGTTGAACCGTCGCAGCGGGCGGCTCTGCGTCCGTCGCTTATGCCGCAGACGCTCTCCCCCACCCTGAAAAACGGCTATCCTCAAGCTGCGGAATGGTTTGGACCGGGAAATGTTGAACCGATGCTGACAAGGCTTTCGGCGGCAAAATGGGAGGACTCAATAGCGCATTCGCCCTATCGAGGCTATTTGAGCGGAGGCTATTTCCCCACGCTCAACTTTGGCGCGGATGCGGGATATAGGTTCATTGACACAGAGAAGGCATGGTTTGGCGCGGCGGCGCAGTACCATGGCATCGACTATAGCCGGGACGGGTACGACCTCAACCACCAGGATGCTCGCCTTTGGGCCAATGGAGGGTATAAACCGAACAGCTATTCGGCGCTGAAGGGATGCGTGAGCTATCGGTTTGACAAGGTGCAAGAGCCATTCTTCAACAGTGTAGACGAGACCGACCGATTTTATTTCACGCAAACAGCTCATGAATTTGACATAAGCGCGCAATGGCTGTCGCAGCCCGGCCGGTTTTCATACGACCTTGGGGCGAAGGTGAACGCATTCAGATTTTCCGAGGCGTCGCCGGCCACAATGACAAGAGAGCTCAACCCTCTCTCACAGACCGAGGCGACGTTTAGAGTGGGATTCGGACTTGCAGAGGCTGATGAAGAGCGGGCTCTCGCAATAGCCACGCCGCGGAAATACGGCGTGGACGCCGAGGGGGCCTTCCTCAGCACCAACAATAGCGCGGGCACGCTGGGGCTATATCGAATCAAGCCATATGCGCGGTTTGGACGCAACAACTTCAAGGGCCACGCCGGGCTTGGGATTTCCATCGCCTCGGGAGGAGGGTCTTCATTGCAGGTGAGCCCTGAGCTATCGCTGGCGTACGCCCCAGCCGACAGGCCCTATGCGGCGAGCGTAAGCCTCACCGGCGGAAAGGAATTCAACGCCGTGCGCGGACTTTTTGCGATTGACCCATACGTTAGCCCTGTGGCTTCCTATGGATTCAGCCGCGTGCTGATGGACCTGGAGGCAAGGTTTGCGCTTGGCCCGATTGCCGGATTTGAGCTGGAGGCGTTCGGAGGGTTCGCCCTGCCGAGGGAATGGCTAATGCCGGCGCTAACTGACCGCAACGGCCTCGGGGGCACGATATTCGCGTCTGTCAATGCCGAGTCTAGCCGCCTTGGACTGCGCATGAGCTACAGCTACAAATCATATTTCAGCATCGGCGCGTCGGCACAGATGGCTCACAGCGAGGATGGACTGATGACGTGGTACCGCTGGAGCGACAGCGCAAAGTACGTATTTTCAGCCTGGGCCGGCACGCGCCCCATCAACGGCCTTGACATAAGGATAAGCTACGACCTGCGCCGCTGCCGCAGCATTCTCACTTCGCCCGACGTCTACGAGGGGCTTGAGCCCGGACGCTTGAGCCTTGGCGACGCTTCATGCGTCACGGCAAAGGCATCCTACCAAATCACGCCGCAGCTCACGGCCTTCGTCAACGCCGAGATCCACAACAAGCACCTAATGATAAGCGCCCTGCCCGCCCCCACCCTCACCGGCCTGGCAGGCGTAAGCTTCAAGTTTTAAGGCATCCACCCTATTATGCAAAAGAAACCTTACATCACACACTCCCACGATGTGCGCATAGACAATGAATACAACCAATGGCTTGCGGAGCTGATTAAGCGTTATCGGCACTCCCAAATCAAGGCTGCGGTAAAAGTCAACTCCGAAAAGCTGCTATGGAATTGGCATACTGGCCGAGATTTGGTGAGACGCAAAGCGGAAGAAAACTGGGGATCAGGCATAGTGGAACAGTTAAGCCTTGACCTACAAGCCGCCTTCCCAGGAGAAACAGGCTTCAGCGCCAGAAATCTTTGGTACATGAAAAAGTGGTATCTTTTTTATTCCACAAGATTTCAACAGCCCATACACGAATCAACCCTACAAAGCGATTCTTTTACGCATCGACTTGGGGTGAAAGGGCAAATAACTGATAATAATGGAGTTCAAATTCTGCACCAGGTTGGTGCAGAATTTGAAAACGAACAAATGCCTTCGTTATTTTCCTTGGTGCCATGGAAACACCATGTTGAAATAATTTCAAAATGCGAGTCAATTGATGAGGCCTTGTTTTATCTAAAATATACAGTACAGGAATCACTATCAAAGCAAGGCTTGTTGAATTGCATAAAAGCCAATCTATTCGCTGAAAAAGGCAAAGCATTGACCAATTACCAAGACAAACTGTCATTGCCACAAGCAAAATTGGCTCAGGAAATCACGCGGGGCAATTATGATTTCAGTTTCGTCCATGTACCGAAGGAATATTGCGAACGGGATTTGGAGGATGCTCTTTGCAATCAAATGACAAGATTTTTATTGGAGCTAGGAAATGGCTTCGCGTTTATTGGCCGCCAAAAAGAATTGGTTGTGAGCGGCGTTAGCCGGCGTATCGACTTGCTGTTCTACCATATCCGCCTTAGATCATATATCGTATTGGAAATAAAGGCCAAGCCATTCGATCCATGCTTCGCGGGACAAATCAATTTCTACGTAAACGCTGTTGATGACGCATTAAAATCCCCGGATGACAATCCTACAATCGGACTGCTGATTTGCAGCGATATGAGGGATACAGACGTACAGCTATCGTTCAAAGGGATAACCACACCATTGGGCGTGGCCACATACAACAACGTCCAGTTAGAGGAAATCAAACGGCAATTGCCAACCTACGACCAGCTTGTGGAAAGGGTTAGGCAGCTGGAGGGATTGCTAAATGATGCTTAATTTGGCGGGGGATAGGATGAAAAGGGCTATATTTGCCTTTGCAAATCGTTTTATTCGCTTTGTTTTTTATAAGCTTTGAGCTATGCGATTTGTTTTTCTTTAACAATAGGCATTGAGTTATACGCTTTGAAATTTTATACTTTGAAATGACTGACGAAGACAAGAAACGCCTGGCGGCCGACACGGATGGCCTTGCGGCATATGAATACATCGCCAACCACATTGAGGATGGCCTGGAGGATATCGACGCCGTCATCGACTATATGGCGCGAGCCGACAGCAATGGGCAGATCCTGGCCAGCACAGCCAAGTATCTGCACGCGATTGACCCTGATAAGTTCGCCAAGCAGATACAGCGGCTGGTAGAGGCCACGATAGAGAAGGACCGCGAGCACCGCTACTTGGCGGACATCCTTATCGGCATCTATGGGCCGGACTATGAGACCAGAGCCCAGGAGCTGAATGAGAAGGACAACAACTTCAGGCGCATCTACAAGCGCCTGTATCCCAATACTCCCATATAAACAAAAGGCAAGATGATAAAGAAATTCATTATGGCATGCGGCATAGCCCTTGGCCTTATGGCATGCAGCAAGAGCTCGGCCGAGGCTACAACGGCTGAGGCCGCCGCCGATTCAACCTCAATAGAAATGGCTACAGATACAGCATCAGTGAAAGTGGCGGTGAAGACAACGCTTGGCGACTTCACCATCTTGCTCTACGGCGATACGCCCGGGCACCGCGACAATTTCGTAAAGCACGTAAAGGAGAATTATTATGACAGCCTGCTCTTCCACCGCGTAATCGAAGGATTCATGGTGCAGGCTGGCGACCCTGACTCCAAGAACGCCAAGCCCGGACAGATGTTAGGCTCCGGCGACCCAGGTTATACCCTGCCGGCAGAAATAGTCTATCCCAAGCATTTCCACAAGCGCGGCGCCTTGGCGGCAGCCCGCACGGGCGACCAGGTGAATCCCGAGCGCCGCTCTTCGGGATCGCAGTTCTATGTAGTGACCGGCGAAAAGCTTACTGAGGAGCAAATGAAGAACATGCAGCTGTCCATGGCCTTCAACCAACTGGCGCAAGAGCATATGGATGAAGCGCGTCGCCTAATGCGCGAGCGCGACAACGCCGGCCTGCAGAAGCTGGAAGAGGAAATCAAGGCTCAGGCCATGAAACAGGTGGAAGAAGGAAAATCCCCCGTAACCGCCGAAATGATCGAGGCATACACCACCGTTGGCGGCACTCCGCACCTTGATGGGCAGTATACTGTGTTCGGCGAGGTGCTTTCAGGCATGGACACCATAGAAAAGATCGAGAAGGCCCGCACGGGCCAGGCAGACCGCCCCGTGGAGGACATCCGCATTCTTTCGATGAAGATAATCGACTGATACATAGCAGGGGAGGATTTATGATACCATTCTCCACATTCACCCTCGCAAACGGACTGCGGGTCGTACACAGCTGCGACCCGCAGTCGGCTATGTGCGCCGTGGTGGTGATGTACGATACGGGCGGCCGCGACGAATCACCTGAACTAACGGGCATCGCGCACCTTTTTGAGCATCTGATGTTTGGAGGATCGGCACATGTGCCTGATTTCGACACGCAGCTTGAGCTGGCGGGAGGCAACAGCAATGCGGCCACCGGCAGCGATTTCACCATATTTTATGACCAGTTGCCGGCACAAAACGTGGAGACGGCACTATGGCTGGAAAGCGACCGCATGCAAGCGCTAGCCTTCAGCGACAAGGCTCTTGATGTGCAGAAGCAAGTAGTTATAGAAGAGTTTAAGGAGGTGTGCCTCAACCGGCCTTACGGGAGGGTATCGCACGCTTTGCTGCCGCTGATATACGACAAGCATCCTTACAGCTGGCCCGTCATAGGGAAAGAGCCGGAGCACATCGCAAAGGTGAAGCAAGATGATGCGCGTGCATGGCATAAGGCGCATTACGCGCCCAACAATGCTATACTTTGCGTTGTCGGCAACCTCAGCCTTGAGCGGATAAAGGAATTGTCAGAAAAATGGTTTGGCCCAATCCCCCGCAGAGAAACGCCGGCGCGCCATCTGTCCCAGGACCCTTGGCTGAAGGAGGAACGACGGGCCATAATTTACGACAAGGCGCCGCAGACCGACATAACCATAGCATACCGCATGGACGCCTACAGCACAAAGAGATATTTTGCGGCGGACGCCATCACCGACATACTTTCCGCCGGCAAGAGCTCGCGGCTGTATCAGCAACTGGTGGTTGGCACAGACCTGTTTACAATGGCTGACGCTTCGATATCAGGCTCGGAGGAGTCCGGATTCCTTTTGCTCAAGGGAATTTTGTCAAAAGAGGGCGAAGAGGCCGAGGAGCGCGCGATAGCCATGCTTAAGGGGCAGGCCAGGGCCTTGGCGGAAGAGGGGAACGTGACGCCATATGAGCTTGAACGCACGAAGAACCGCTATGAAAGCACGTTCACAATGGAGAATGTAGGACTGATATGGCGCGCGCAAAATCTGGCCTTGGCCACCTTCCACGGCGAGGACATCAACAGCGTTGTGCCACGCTACAAAGCCATTTCGGCGCAGGACATAGCCCAGACTGCCAAAGAGATATTCATAGAGCACGAGCCGGGCATCGTAATCTGCAGGCCTCAGGCGTAAAGGCGACAATTTCAGGCATTGATTTTCGCTTCAGCGTATGTCGAGAAGCTTGTGTGTCTGAAGCGAAAGGCGCCAATGCGGATGCGCCTTAATGTAATCTATAGTTTCTTGCGTATTCAATCCCGAGCAAGGCTGCAGGCATAGGCGCGCGGCCTGGAAATGCGAGGCAATTTCCTCCACATCCTGCCCCTGATATACGATTTTGAGCTCATCAACGCGGCCAATTCCCCACGGCCTATCCTTTGGCGAGCAAGTGACCCAATCTATGCCCTCCGGCACCGGGAGCGATCCATTGGTCTCTATCTGCACAAAATATCCTTTTTCATGCAAGGCGTCTACGAACGCCTCATCGATCTGCATGGCGGGTTCTCCACCGGTGATTACAGCGTGCATCGGACCTTCGGCAGGCGCGCCGCCCTCGAGGCGAGCCTTCGCCATGGCGCTGATTATTTCGGACACTGACATTTCACGGAAAGCGGCGAAGTCGGTGTCGCAGAACGCGCATTTGCGGTTGCATCCGCTAAGCCGCACAAACACAGAAGGCGTCCCGGTGAACAGCCCCTCGCCCTGCAGCGAATAGAAAATCTCGTTGACTCTCATGTTTTGTGGTCACATTATCGTTATTTAACATGCCAAAGGCATGTCCCTGCGGGGTTCAGTCGGCTTGGTAGGAGGCGGTGTTGCCGTCGGACTCTTGGATGTCGACGCGGTAGCAGTTGGGGACTTGGCCGCAGATCCAGCGGGCAATGTTTTCGGCGGTGGGGTTGAACGGGAGCACGTCGTTTAGGCAAGCGTGGTCAAGGCGGTCCATCACGGCAGCCTTTATGTGGGTGAAGTCTGTGACCATGCCATTGCTGTTTAGCTCTTTGGCGCGACAATGCACAGTCACAATCCAATTATGCCCGTGCATATTCCGGCATTTGCTTTCGTAGTCGAGCTGCAGCCTGTGGCTTGCAGATATTTCTATGCGCTTTGTGACGTAGTACATTATTCTTCCATTTTAGATTCAGTCAATTTTTCTTCTCTATCGGCCTTCCATTGAGAGAGCCCCACCGGCTCAATGCCTTTTTCCTTGGCGAGGGCGAGCACAAAATCAAGGCAGCCCTGGGGGGTATTCTCAATCTCGCAGTCCTTTGCCGCCTGGGTCATAGCCTGCATGAACATTCCCACGGTCCTGCCCTGCGGCAGAGAGAAAATGCCCATAATGTCGAATCCGTCGAGGGCCGCGCGGAATTTCGCATCCTCGTCCTTGGCCATTATATCCTTAAATTTTCGGTCAACGATGTCGAAATTATCAAGGAAACGCTGTTTCTTGGCGATGTTCTTGGATGTAATGTCAGCGCGGGCGAGAATCATAAGGTTGGCCAAATCGTCCTCGGCATAATTGATTAGGCGGCGCACGGCGCTGTCGGTCACCTCTTCCTCCACCAGGGCTATAGGACGCATGTGCAGCTCAACGAGCTTCTCCACTTGCTTCATTTCCTGGCCAAGGGGCAGCTTAAGGCGACGGAAAATGCCCGGCACCATCTTTGAACCTACGTAATTGTGGTTATGGAAAGTCCATCCTATCTGCGCGTCCCATCTTTTGGTGACGGGCTTGGCAATGTCGTGGAGCAGGGCGGCCCAGCGCAGCCATATGTCATCGCTGTTTTTCGCCACGTTGTCGAGCACCTCAAGCGTATGGTAGAAATTATCCTTGTGGCCGCGGCCGTTAACAACCTCAACGCCCTTCATTGCGGCCAATTCGGGAAGTATGATCTTCAGCAGGCCGCTGCGCAGGAGGAGATCCCATCCAATCGACGGCTTTGGAGAGGCCATTATTTTTTGGAGCTCGACGGTGATACGCTCGGTGGTGATTATGTTGATTCTTTCCGTGTTGCGGGTTATTGAATCGAATGTTTCGGGGTAAATGTCAAAGCCGAGCTGAGTGGCGAACCTTATGGCGCGCATCATGCGCAGAGGGTCGTCGCTGAATGTAATGTCGGGGTCAAGCGGGGTGCGTATTATTCTGTCGCAAATGTCATCCACTCCGCCATAAAGGTCAATGAGCTCGCCGTAGGAATCATCGTTAAGGCTAATGGCCATAGCGTTGATCGTGAAGTCGCGGCGGGCAATATCGTCCTCAAGCGTGCCATCCTCAACGATGGGATTGCGCGAATCGCGGCTGTATGACTCCTTTCGGGCGCCAACGAACTCCAGCTCGACATCGCGATGCCTCACCTGCGCCGTGCCATAATTGCGGTAAACGGCCAAATGCGACCTGCCCAGCGCCTTGTGGACGGCCTGCGCCAGCTCAATGCCAGAGCCCACGGTGACGAAGTCGTAATCCTTATTGGGCCGATGCAGAATGGCGTCGCGCACGTATCCGCCCACAACGTAGCATTCACGCCCGATTTCGCGGGCGCACTCCCCCACTTTCTTGAAGACCGGGTCTTGAATCAGATGGCTGAGGTTGGTCATTTGTCGAGCGATATTAATTCTTCAGGAGCGTTTGTAATGCATTCCAAGCCATCGTCCGCAACGATGTAGGTGTTTTCTATGCCGACGGCTCCCACGCCCGGGATAACGAATTTTGGCTCAATGGCTATGGCGTTGCCAACGGCCAGGACATCACGCGAACGCGGGGCAAGCACGGGCAGCTCGTTAATCTCTATGCCAACGCCGTGACCTACGAAGCCAGCATGCTGATGATGGCCCATAAAATAGTCCTCAAGCCCGGCGTCGGCTGCCATCTGCGCAGCCTTTTCATACATGGCTTTCGCCTCAATGCCCGGCGCGCCCATCTTCTGCAAGGCGTGGCAAATATCTATGGAAACTTGGTGGGCGTAGCGCGCCTTCTCTTCGATTGAACCAAGAGTGAATGTGCGGGTCATATCGGTCATATAGCCGGTGAAATTGCCGTTTACGTCCACCATCACGCTCATCCCCGGCCGCAAGGACGTGCCGTTTGCGCCGACGGGGAGCGAGGGGTCCATGCCGGCGCCACCCATGGCGAAATCGTAGGGCGACGGGGCGTCGGCGTTGTCTCCGGCAAGGATATTGCCCATGTACAGCTCCATGTCTTCGCCCTGCACGCGGAATTGGCCAAGGCAGCCTTCAAGGCGCGAAGTGCGCTCAATCTCGATCTGCAGCTCAATGTCGGTCATGCCCGGATTGAAAAGGCGGGGCACTTGCCTATACACCCTCTCCTGCTTTAGGCCTGACATTTTCATCTTCTGAATCTCAAATTCAGTCTTTTGGGAGCGGGCCATCGACAAGGCTCCGGATATGTCGGCCGGAGCGCATCCGATAGCCTTGGCGAGGCGCATTGCCATATCGTATGTGAGCCTTCCGAGCTCAAGCCCGACTGTTTCGGGCAACGAAATGCCGCGCACCTTCAACTCTCCGGGAATGCCCTCAGGCTTTCGCATTGAAATGGTCTTTTCGGCCAGAAGATGCACGGGGCGCTTCACGAAATATATCGGCTCGGCCGCGTAGGCCATAATCAATGCGTATCCGCTGTAGACGCGGCCGGTGAGGTAGTATAGAGAAACATTGGAAGAGAGCAAGGCGGCCTCAATGCCCTGCAGAGCCATGGCCTCCTTGATTTTAGATATCCTGATATTCTGCTCCTGCTCGGAGATCAAAACGAGATTTTCCATTGATTAAGAAACCCTAAAAGGTTATTTAAAGTTCAAAACGATGCCCACCTGCTCGATGCCGGCGAGGGTGTCGGCCCTCATGATGTGCCGCAGGCTCAGGCGTGTGCTGTCCTGTATGCCGATTGAATGGAGGAGCGTATCGGCGTATTGCATGCCCACCCCTATGCCATGGCCGCGCCAACGGCCGAAATCGTCGGCCAGAACCACGTTGAACGTGTCGGCGACGTCCTCCTCATTGGGGCGCGAAATAGTGAGCTCCAGCCAAAGATTGGAAAATTCATAATTGGCGGCATGGCGCACCACAACGGCCACGTCGGCCCTAGCCGTTGTGTCCACTTGGCAGACAAGAGTGTCGGAATATGGCCATCCATCGGCCATATTCCAGTATTTTCCGCGCTCATCGGTTGATCCGCATGAGGCCGAAAGCATCAATGCCGCCGCTGCGGCAACGGCCATCAGTCTTGGCTTGGCTTTTGCTGCGGGCCTTTGTCCTGCGGAGAATTGCCTTTGTTCCATTGACGCTGTTTTTTAGGCCTTCTGTTTTGTTGGCGTGGCTGCTGAGGCTGGTCGGAGGCCTGCTGCTGGTCAGAGCCTTGCTGCTGTTGGGGTTGTGGACGCTGAGCGTCGCCCTTTGGCTTCCCCTTTGGCTTTTTCTTCTTTTTCTTGTCAAACCTTGTGAGGTCGGCATCAAGGATGTCGTGGGCTGTGCGCCTGTCGGCCTGCGACTGACCCGATTGCGGATTCAGCGATTCGGGCTTAATGCCCTGCTGATTAAGCGAAATCACCTCAAACGCCCTTTCGGCCGAGATTGTGACAAGGTTTGCAGCTATGGACTTGTCGGTGGAATACGTGATTTCACGCTTAAAGATGTCAGTCTTGAAATGGAAATACGTGTTGTCAAGCGTCTCAAGGCGGGTGTCCTTTGTCGGGAGCTTCTTTAGGCTCTCCACATAGGCGTCCACCTCGAAATTGAGGCAACACTTAAGCTTCGCGCATTGACCCGCGAGCTTTTGCGGGTTAAGGGATATGTCCTGGAACCGGGCCGCGGAGGTGGCGACGGTCACGAAATTTGTCATCCACGAAGAGCAACACAGCGGACGGCCGCACGGGCCGATACCGCCTATTCTGCCGGCCTCCTGGCGCGCGCCGATTTGCTTCATTTCGATGCGCACCTTGAATGTCTCGGCCAGCACCTTGATGAGCTGCCGGAAGTCGACCCTCTCGTCGGCTATATAGTAGAAGATAGCTCGGTTGCCGTCGCCTTGGTATTCCACATCGCCAATTTTCATATTTAGATGCAGGCTTTCAGCGATTTTCCTGGCGCGAATCATCGTGTCGGTCTCCTTTGCGCAGGCCTCCTCGTACTTTTCCAAGTCGGCGGGCTTGGCCAGGCGGAACACACGCTTAAATTCAGTGCCGGGACGGATGTTCGCCTTCTTCATCTGCATCTCCACAAGCGCGCCCACAAGGCTTACCTTGCCAATGTCATGGCCCGGCATGGCCTCAACGGCCACCATATCGCCGATTTTCAGCGGCAGGTGGGTGGAATTTTTGTAGTATCCCTTGCGGGTGTTTTTGAACTGCACCTCCACCATCTCGCTGTCGGCGAATCCGCCGGGAATGTCGCCCAGCCAGTTGAAGCAATGCATTTTGCCGCGCGGGCACTTCGTTTTCTCGCATTCGCGGCGCGAAATGGCGGAAATGGCCTCTCCACCCGGGCGCTCGTCCTCTGCCGGAATGTCCTCAATGGGCACATCCTGCTCCGAAGGGTCGCGCAGGGGCTTTGCGTGCGGCAGCGGCTCTGAGACCTCCGAGACCTCTAAGACCTCTGAAGGCTCTGAGGACTCCAAGACCTCCGAGGGCTCCGCGCCCCCGCGCAATTCTTTTTGCTTTTTAGGATCCATCGCTGATGATTACTTTGCGAAGCTTACCGCGCGTGTTTCGCGTATGACGGTAATCTTCACCTGTCCGGGATACGTCATTTCGTCCTGAATGCGGCGAGCGATTTCGGTTGAGAGCTTTTCGGTGTCATTGTCGTCAATCTTGTCGGCGCCAACGATAACGCGCAGCTCGCGGCCGGCCTGGATGGCGTAGGTCTTGATCACGCCGGGATAAGACAGAGCCAGCTGCTCAAGGTCGTTGAGGCGTTTGATGTAAGCCTCCACGATTTCGCGGCGGGCGCCGGGGCGGGCGCCGGAGATGGCGTCGCACACCTGCACGATGGGAGCCAGGAGCGATGTCTGCTCCACCTCATCGTGGTGGGCGCCGATGGCATTGCAAATGTCGGGCTTTTCCTTGTATTTTTCCGCCAGCTTCATGCCCAGGATTGCGTGCGGCAATTCGGGCTCCTCGTCAGGCACCTTGCCGATGTCATGCAGCAAGCCCGCGCGGCGCGCCTTCTTGGGGTTCAGGCCAAGCTCCGACGCCATGATGGCGCAAAGGTTGGCTGTCTCGCGACTGTGCTGCAGGAGGTTCTGGCCGTAGCTGGAGCGATACTTCATTTTGCCCACCAGGCGGATAAGGTCGGGATGCAGGCCGTGGATGCCAAGGTCTATGGCCGTACGCTTGCCGGTCTCAATGATTTCTTCCTCCACCTGCTTGCGCACCTTTGCCACAACCTCTTCAATGCGAGCGGGGTGTATGCGGCCGTCGGCCACTAGCTGGTGCAGGGCAAGGCGGGCGATTTCGCGGCGTACAGGGTCGAAGCCCGAAAGGACGATGGCTTCGGGGGTGTCGTCCACGATGATTTCAATGCCTGTGGCGGCCTCAAGGGCGCGGATGTTGCGGCCTTCGCGTCCGATGATGCGCCCCTTGATTTCGTCGCTGTCGATATGGAAAACGGTGACGCTGTTTTCAATCGCCGTCTCGGTGGCAACGCGCTGAATGCTCTGCACCACAATGCGCTTGGCCTCCTTGTTGGCTGTGAGCTTAGCCTCGTCCATGATATCGTTGATGTAGGATTGGGCGGCAGTCTTTGCCTCGTCCTTCAGCGACTTTATCAGCTTTTCCTTGGCCTCTTCGCTGGAAAGGCCGGAAATCTTCTCAAGCTCCTTGCGGGCCTGCGCCTCAACCTTGTCCAGCTCATTGCGGCGCGTCTCAAGCTTCTGCTGCTCAGCGTCTACCTTGTTTTTTAGGCTTTCAATTTCATTCTTTGCCCTCGCATTCTCGCTCTGCATCTGGTTCAGCTGGAGCTCACGCTGCTTCTGCTTTGCCTCAAGGCTCTGCAACTTCGACATTCTCTGGTTGGCGTTCTTCTCGGCCTCGGAAGTTATCTTTAGGGCCTGCTCGCGCCCTTCAAGAATCTTTGACTTTTTGAGGTCCTCGGCCTCTCGCTCGGCGTCATTCAGGATGAGGCGGGCGCGGCTGGTGGCGTTTTTGCGCTGCACGCGCAATGTACACCAGGCTGCGATGCCCGCGGCTATCAGGGCGATGGCCACATTGATGATTATAGTTAGTATCATATCTCGATTTGTTTGTAATTTGATTTAAATATATTGTATTTCAATTTCCTAAAAAACAAAAAGCGCACTCGGCCGTCGCGGCGCTGGGCCACGCAAGGCGGGTGCGGTCAGATTTTGCATAATCCAAGGCGCTGGCCTATTCCCGATAGGGAAGCGCGCCTCATACAATCTTGTCAGAGCCTGTCACTTTACGTCGAGCAGGAGCCGGTCGAGGGCTTTTTCGGCATTAGCTAGGCCTTCTTCGTCAGCTTTCACTTTCTGCGCAAGTTCATAGTATACCTGGGCGTATCTGAAAGCTACCATTGCGAGGACCTCGCGGGGCGACAGTTCTTTAAACGTTTCGCGCCATTGGGCGTAGAGGAGGTTCACGTCCTTCTCCACTTTCCTTACGCTTGCCTCTTTGTCCCTCTGGACGTGCAGGTCAAGCGGAGCGGCGTCGGCTATGTGGATTGTGATATGTTGTTTGTCAGTCATAATCAACGATGCATCAGTCGGAAAGATCGGTGATGCAGCGGTCAATTTCCCGCACTATTCCGGATATTATGGCTCGAGTCTCTTCGATTTGGTCCCGGTCGGGAGAAATCACCGCGGCGGTGCGCAGGTACTCGGCTTCCTGCCTTAGTCGCCTTAGCTCGGTCTCACGCCTTGAAAGCTCGGTTTGCAGAGAGGCTATTTTCTCGTCGGCCTCTTCCTTCAGCTTTTGCAGGGCTTCGTACCGCTGAGCCAGAAGATTGGCTTTGGCGATGATCCTTGCGAAAATATCCTGATCCTCAAAGGCCATATATCCATTGTTTTTGCAAATTTACGAAAATTTTCGTAAAAACAAACCAATCGCTGACTTTTTTCACGAAAAAAAATTGAACGAAAGCGCCACGAAAAAGTGTCGGCCCAAAACAATCAGAATATTTAATCACACATCACGCTTTCTAAGTCGCTCAATATCCTTTTTGTCATAGGCTTCTCCTCGGGAGACAAGATACTCAAACCTCACCATTTCTCCATCTATTTGGAAATGAAGGACAAATAAAGCCCTTTTGCTCCCAATTCTTATACGATAGACATTATTAAGACTTTCAATCTTTCGACATTTTAGAGAAAGACAGCTAGGCGGACTCTTCAGCCGGCCTATTGAAGAAAAATGGGCTATCGCCAAGCGATAGCCCATCCTTTATTGTTGCGTTGTGGAGTGTCGATTATTCAACAACTTCGGCAGCAGCGGCAACTACGGTGTCAGCAGCGGCAGCAGCGCTGTCAGCTACCTCTTCAGCAGCAACCTCAACTACTTCTTCTACTGCGGGAGCCTCTTCTACAGCAGCCTCAGTGTTCTCAGCCTTGTTGCCACTGCAAGCTACCATAGAAGCTGCGAATGCAACCATTGCAAAGTAAACTAACTTTTTCATTTCAAAATGAGATTAAATGTAAAACAAATATTTATTTTAGCTTCAAAAACGATGCAAAGTTACAGATTTATCCGTAATCAACAAAGAAAAATTATGATTTTTTCGCCAAGTCGATTAAACCTTTTTACATATTATTGGTATTCAATCTTATACCGATTGCTAAATATTGCAATAATCCACACGAAAAATTTCTTTATCTCCGCAGATAAATTGCATAGGGCGAACGCTTTGCCGAAAAAAAGCGTTATATTTGCAATGCAAATCAGAAATCCTTTGCCCCATGAAACATGCATTAGCCATCGCAGCCCTCTTCTGCGCCGCAGCCGCCACCGCCGGCGAGATAGTGGGCACAAGCGCCTATACGTGGCGCAACGATTCGATAATACAAGGCGAATATTTCGCATACGCGCCCACGCCATATAAAATAGTATCAACATACAGCGCACAGCCCCATTTCTTTATGCCAATAGACAAGGAGTGGACGCTGCGCAACGACATAAGCCGCTATCCGCAGCTGCACAGCGGCAACACCCTGCTCGACGCAGTGTACAACATGGGCCTTGACGAGATGGTGAACGCCGTGGAGCCCGACACCACCTTGCGCACCGGCAAGGAATGGGCAGGAGTGTGGACACGCGACGTAAGCTACTCCATCATACTTTCCATGGCCTACATGCAGCCTACGGCATCCGAGGTCTCTCTACGCCGGAAGGTTGACGCTAAGGGGCGAATCGTGCAGGACACCGGCAGCGGCGGAGCATGGCCCATCAGCACCGACCGCATGATCTGGGCGGTGGCCGCCTACGAACTGTACCTGGTAAACGGCGACCGCGAATGGCTGGAATTCGCCTATCCGGTGATAAAGCGTTCGATGGAGGACGACCTTCTGGTGGCCTACACCAATTATGGCGACAACTCCATGCAGCCGGCCGATATGCCCGAGCCAGGCCTGGTGAGGGGCGAGACATCCTTCATCGACTGGCGCGAGCAGAGCTATCCAAAATGGATGCAGACAGCCGATATTTACGAATCGCAGGCCATGGGCACCAATATGGTGCATGCCATTGCGCTGCGGGTGCTTGCCAATATGGCGCGCGACCTCGGGCTGAGGGCTGACGCCGACCGATGGGGCGAGCTTGCCTCGTCGCTCTCTGACAACATCAACCGAGCCTTCTGGATGCAGCAGAGCGGATATTACGGCATGTACCTCTACGGCCGCAACTTCCTGACGCTCAACCCTCGCGCCGAGACCTTGGGCGAATCCCTCTCAATCCTTTACGACATTGCTCCGGCCGATAGGCAGCGCGCTATTACCGAGAACAACCCCACCACCCCCTTCGGCGCTGCCATTTTCTATCCGCAAATCGCAGACATGCCGGCATACCACAACAATTCCCTTTGGCCATGGGTGGGAGCAATGTGGGCGCTGGCCAACGCCAAGGTGGGCAACGAGGACGGCACAATGCAGGCCATAGGCGCCATCGTGCGCCCGGCGGCCCTCTTCGCCACCAACAAGGAAAATTTCAACCTCGACAACGGCGACATCGCCACGGAGCTGAATTCCTCCAACATGCTGTGGTGCCTATCCGGCAACCTCGCCCTGACCTACCGCATACTTTTCGGCATACACTTCACCGAGGATGGCCTGAAATTCATGCCCTTCGTGCCTGAAGCCCTGGCCGGCTCGCGCACGCTGGACAATTTCCCGTACCGCGGAGCCAAACTCAATATCAAGGTCAACGGCTTCGGGTCGCGCATCAAGTCGTTCCGCGTGAACGGCGTGGAATCCGACCCCATCATTCCCGCCGGCCTCAAAGGCACGCTGTCGGTGGAAATAGACATGGACAGCGAGCCTATCGCGCCTATGAAGGTGAACAACAGGCCCAACCTGAAGGCCCCGCTAACGCCGATAGCCACACTGAGGCACGACCCGTCAATTGACGAACCCGGCGCCCCTGTGAACAACCTTCTGTCTTGGCACCCTATCGAATACATTGATTATTACATAGTGCTCCGCGATGGCCGCGAAGTGAAGCGCACCACCTCCACCGAATTCGCCGCCACAGTGCCCGGCTCATACCAGGTGGTGGGAGTGGCCGAAGACGGCACGCGCTCATTCGCCTCGGCGCCAATGTCAAATCTCCCCGAGTTCTTTGTGGAGATGCCGGGTGAATCCACTGAAATGTCGTCTTACGAGGTGAGCTATCAGCCGCGCGCCGGCGTGGTGGGGTATCGCGGGAAGGGATTCCGCGAGGTTGACCACTCCACAAAGCCGATATCGTTTGACATCGTCACCGAGCGCCCCGGCCTATACGCGATAGACCTGACATACGCCAATGGCAACGGCCCGGTCAACACCGAAAACAAGTGCGCAATACGCACAATCTCAATCGATGGCCGCCGCGCCGGCGTGGTGGTGATGCCGCACCGCGGCGTGGGCAACTGGAGCGACTGGGGTCGCACCAACG
>JAMPBQ010000026.1 GCA_023666615.1 Clostridium sp.
GAAATTCAACGCGCCGTGGGCCGAGAATGTTTGGGTGCCTCAAGAGCTGACGGCGCAGGAAGTATGCGCAATGCCGATTAGCGGGTCGCTGACGAGCCTGGGGCGCGATTGCTCAGGATGCGGTCATAATTTGGCGGCCGCCGCCTCCACCGACAAGGAGCAATATGTAAGATCCCTATTACGGGTTATCGCCGCCCTAAAGGAGAGAGGAGTGGCAAAGACCGTAATCTCCATTGTGCGCAATAGGCATTTGGCTGAAGGCGGCATTTCAGAGCTGTTCGCCAACTTGGCGAATAATTCGCGAGGGTGTTTTGCCTACGTGTGCTATACGCCTGAAAGCGGGCTTTGGATGGGCGCCCCGCCGGAGGTTCTGATAAAGACCAACGAAGGAGGCGGGTTCGAGACAATGGCATTGGCCGGCACCCTGCCCATTGACGCCGCCGAATGGGACGATAAAAACGCGCTGGAGCATCAAATAGTGGTGGATTACATTGTGGACGCGCTTTCCGCCTTGGGCTTAAGGGTCGAGAAGGGAGCGCGCGCCGCGATGCCTTACGGCAGCATTAAGCATCTTTATACCCCCATGCGCGGAGAATTGGGCATGCGCAAGGCGTCTGAGCTTTATGACGCCTTGAATCCCACGCCGGCTCTTTGCGGATACCCTAAGGAGGATGCCCTGGCCGACATAGCCCTGGCGGAAAAGCATGAAAGGGGATGTTATGGCGGATGCGTAGGCCTGATGAGCTCCGGTGGAGCCGTGGAGGCTCGTGTCAATATACGCTGTTGCCGCATAGACGGACGCCAGGCGGTGTGCTTCGGCGGAGGCGGCATCACTCCCGATTCCATTCCCGAAACAGAATGGAGAGAGGCGAATGCGAAGATAGACAACCTTTTATCGAGATTAAAACACAAAAAATGACCAAAATGAAAGCAAAAGACAATAAACCGCGTCCATTTCTGATCATATTCACGGCCATCGCCATAGTGGCGTTGCTGTCGCTGGTGCCGTGGAGCAGGCTGACGGGCGGCTTCATAAAGGATTACAACTTGTTGGCGGACCTTTTCCCGGCGGTGCAGAC
The DNA here is from genome assembly GCA_023666615.1 of Clostridium sp. Taxonomy (GTDB): domain Bacteria; phylum Bacteroidota; class Bacteroidia; order Bacteroidales; family Muribaculaceae; genus CAG-873. The sequence goes on from JAMPBQ010000026.1 coordinate 1,080, forward strand.
AGCCGTGGCGTCAAATTCCGGCGCGGAAGTGCTTGACCCTGAATATCTGAAGGCCGTGGAGGAGATGAAGCAAGAGATGCCGGAAGCCGAGCATGCGCCGGCCGATACAGTGGTTCTCCCCATATACCACGAGCACAAGGAGACGCCCAGCCCCGAGGCCAGGGTGGACGGTCAAATGGTGATAGAGGACTATACCGCTAACGGTGACGGGCTGGAGAAGGTGCGCAAGGCCTTGGCGTCGGGCAATGCCCGCATAGCCGTTATGGGCGATTCTTATATAGAAGGGGATATCCTTACGCAAGACATGCGCAGCCAGTTGCAGAGCAAATACGGCGGACGCGGCGTGGGCTTTGTGCCCGGGCATAGCGTGGCGTCGGGATTCCGCCGCACTATAAAACAGAAAGACGAAGGGTTGACGACCCACGGCATGCAGCAGGCGCCGTCGTCAAAATACTTCAATATCACAGGCGAATACTTTACCGCCGACGGGCCGGCCAAGGTATCGTACAAAAGCGGGAAAAAATGGGATGTGTCCCGCCTTCTATATGTGGCGCCTTCGGAAGGCTCCATCACTTTCCGCACTGATACGGCGGAGTATGTGCTTGAGGTAGAGCCGGGAGAAGGCGTGCAGCAATATCGGCTGCCGGAGCGCACGGGAGCGTTTGAAATGGAGATAGACTGCCCGGGGCTCGTCTACCTCGGAGCTTGGCTCGAAGGCGAGGGCGGCATTGGCGTTGACTGCATGTCGGTGCGCGGCAATTCAGGCGTCAACAACCGACGCCTAAACGTGGAATTCGCGCAGCAGATGCGGCAATATGTTGACTATGACTTGGTAATACTGGAATATGGCGTTAACGCGCTGACGTCTGAGCAGGCCGAGTATGGATATTTCAGCAAGATCCTGCAGCAGATGGTGGACAGGGTGCGCCAGTGCTATCCCAACGCGGAAATACTGATAATGGGCATTGGCGACCGCGGGCAAAAATTTCAGGGAGAGGTGCATTCCATGCTCACAGCGCCAGCTATGGTGAAGGCGCAGCGCCAGGCGGCGAAAGAGGCCGGCTGCCTTTTCTTCGACACCCGCGAGGCGATGGGAGGCCAGGATGCCATAGTTAAGTGGAAAAACGACGGGCTGGCCAACTCAGACTATATCCACATCAATTCGGCTGGCGGCAAGAAGATAGCCACAGAGCTGGTGAACGCCCTTGAACGAAAATAAGCCATGAGAAAACGACTAATCATTATCCTTTCGATCATAAGCATAGCGTGCTCGCCGCCTTGCCACGCCGCCCTACCTGAAGAGGCCGACAGCGGCATAGCGACCGACGGCATGAGTGCGGCTGACAGCGTAGGGGATGCTGACAGCATAGGCGTGGCCGACAGTGACTTTGACATTAGGGTGAATCCCGACATCAACCTTCAGGAGTTAGCCTCGCGCCCAGACGTAAACTATGCTGATTATCCCTTTCTGCGGCTGCAGGCCAACCGCATAAGCCTGAACGGGGCGGACTGGAATGCGCTGAAAGAGCTCTTCGCCGCGTCGGCCGATACGGCTATATCCATTGTGCATATAGGCGATTCGCATGTGCAGGCTGAAATGGGCACTTCGCGCACCCGCGGCATGCTGGCGGACAAATACGGGTCGCGGGGGAGGGGGCTTATAATTCCTTTCCGGCTTGCGGGCACCAACCAGCCCGTGGATTACAGCATAGAGTCTAAGTCGAGGTTTGAGGTGGCCAAGATAATGAAGAAGCCATGGCCGATAGAAATGGGGTTTACCGGCATAGCGCTGCGGCCAAAAGATGCGCGCTTTTCATTTGACATATCGGTTAAAAACCAAGGCTTTGAGGCCATAAGGCTATACTATAGGGGAGAGGCGCCGCGGCTGCACGCCGCCACGACGGAAGGCGTCGACAATTTGTTTGAATACAGTGTGAAAGGCGATACAATCACGGCCTATCTGAACCAAAGCGTATCCAGCATAAACCTTGACTTCGCCTCGCAGGGGCGCTGCCAAATCTATGGATTTGACCTTGACAATATGGAGAATGGCGTGAAATACAGCTCTATAGGCAATAATGGGGCGACATTCTCATCCTATTGCGCCATCCCCGGAATGGCTGATGACGTGAATAGGCTGGAGCCGCATCTGATAATAGTGAGCCTTGGCACCAATGACGCTTTCGGGCGCAACGACGCCGAGACGATATACCATAGCATTGACCTGATGGTAAAGGACTTAAACCGCGCATGCCCGGGGGCGCAGCTTCTTTTGGTGACGCCTGCGGAATGCCAGAAATCCGTCCGCAAGCGCGTTGGCAAGGGCAAGCGCCGCAGGTGGAGCCGTGTGTATTCCGTGAACAACAAGGTGGCGGAGGTGCGCGATTTGGTGCTTCGCTATGGCCAAGAGCATGGGATAGCGACGTACGATTGGTACGAAGTGGCCGGAGGCAAGGGCGCTTCGCCTCTGTGGGTGGGCCAAGGGCTTATGGCTAAGGACCGCATACATTGCGGCCCGACGGGGTACGCCCTGCAGGGATCGCTGTTTTTCGACGCCTTGGACCAAGAGATAAGCCATAGAGCGGAAGAATAGGCGGCTATAAAACACGACGACATGGAAAAAATAATAGACATATTAGCGTATGACAAGGTTAACCCATTGCTGTTCAATACTGGGCTATTCTTGCTGCTGTTTGCGGCGTTCCTTCTCATATATCAGGCATGCAGCAAGTGGCCGCGGGCTAAGATGCTGTTTGTCATTCTGTTCTCGCTTTATTTCTATTACAAGTCAAGCGCGGAGTGCTGCTTCATATTGCTTGGGGTGTGTGTAAGCGATTATGTGTTAGGAAGATGGATGGGAGTTGCGCATAAGGGCATGCAGAGGGTGATTATCGGCATAAACGTTGTGATAAATCTTGGCATGCTGGTGTATTTCAAATACTTGAACTTGCTGTTTGACACCTTCGCCTCAATAACTAAATCGAGTTTTGACGCCCTTGACATCATCCTGCCCGCAGGCATATCCTTTTTCACCTTCCGCTCAATCGCTTATCTGGTAGATATTTATCGTGGACAGATGCGGCCGTGCCGCAACTTTATGGACTATTGCTTTTTCCTCACTTTCTTCCCTCCGCTGTTGGCAGGTCCTGTGGTTAGGGCCAAGGATATGCTGCCGCAGATAGAGGCGCGTCCGCAGGCCACGCGGGCTATGGTGAGCGAGGGGCTGTTCCTCATCATCCTCGGCCTGGTCAAAAAGGTGATAGTGGCCGATTATATCAGCGGCAATTTCGTGGACCGAATATTTGAGAATCCGTCGCTTTATACCGGACTAGAGAACGTTTTCGGGGCGTTTGGGTTTACGCTGCAGCTTTATTGCGACTTCTCAGGCTACAGCGACATGGCCATCGGCATAGCGTTGCTGTTGGGCTATAGATTCAAGGACAATTTTAACGCGCCGTTCAAGTCGCAAAACCCTACGGAATTTTGGAAGCGGTGGCATATCTCGCTGTCCTCGTGGCTGATGGACTATCTCTACATACCGCTTGGGGGCAATCGCAAGGGCAAGTCTCGGCAGCGGGCCAACTTGATGACAACCATGCTGTTGGGAGGACTGTGGCATGGAGCGTCGTGGATGTACGTGCTGTGGGGCGGCTACCACGGAGCATTGCTCGTAGGGCACAAGGCGCTGAAGGACAAGGGAGTTTTGCCCAAGGATAGGCCGTGGACGCGACCATTGGCCATAGCTGTGACCCTTGTTCTGGTGGTGATAGGATTTACGTTCTTCCGTGCTCCGTCGATGCAGACCATCGCGGACATGTACACAGCCATCTTCACCAACTTCCACCCCGAGGTGCTTCCGCAGTTTGTGGCAGGCTACGCCGTGGTGGTCAGCATCATAGCGATAGCCTTCGCCGCGCATTTCCTGCCCACCCGCTGGCTGCACAAAGTGCGTGACGCCTATGGCTGGCTCCCCTGGGCCGCCCAAGCCCTGATCCTGGCCATCATAATCTTCATCGTGATCCAAGCCCGCCAAAGCTCCCTCGTCCCCTTCATCTACCTGCAGTATTAAAAGGCATTTTGATAATTCGGGGAAAATCGCTATATTTGCGCCAAATATCTGAAATTTAGATATTTCTTGCTAACGATATAGATATTTCTTGCTAACGAACTAAATATTTCTTGCTAACGATATAAACATTTCTTGCAAACGATATGAAGAAATTCCAAGTATACAGCGGCCTGAGCCTGTCGCAGGTGAACAAAGACATGCTTGAGCAGTGGCGCGAGGCCGACTTATTCAACCGCAGCGTAAAGGAGCGCGAGGGCTGCCCCTCGTTTGTGTTCTTTGAGGGGCCTCCTTCGGCCAACGGCATGCCGGGCATCCACCATGTGATGGCCCGCACCATCAAGGACATATTCTGCCGCTACAAGACCATGAAGGGCTTCCACGTGAAGCGCAAGGCCGGCTGGGACACGCATGGCCTGCCCGTTGAGCTTGGAGTGGAGAAATCATTGGGCATCACCAAAGAGGACATAGGCAAGAAAATTTCGGTGGATGAATACAACGCCGCGTGCCGCCGCGAGGTGATGAAATTCACCCGTGAATGGGAGAACCTCACTGACTCTATGGGTTATTGGGTGGACATGACCGACCCGTACATCACCTATGACAACCGCTATATCGAGAGCGTGTGGTGGCTTTTGGCCCAGCTGTACAAGAAGGGGTATCTTTACAAGGGATATACGATCCAGCCATATTCGCCGGCTGCGGGCACCGGCCTGAGTTCGCACGAGCTCAACCAGCCCGGATGCTACCGCGACGTTAAGGACACGACGTGCATAGCGCAGTTCAAGATGGTCGACCCCAAGCCCGAGATGACAGGGTGGGGCGAGCCGTACTTCCTGGCATGGACCACCACGCCGTGGACCTTGCCTTCCAACACGGCCCTGGCCGTAGGCCCAAGCATCAAGTACAATGCTGTGCGGACATACAATCCATACAGCGGCGAGCCGGTCACCGTGATTGTGGCCGACGCGCTGATGGGGAGCGTGTTCAACCCCAAGGCGGCCGAACTCAAGCTTGAGGACTACGCGAAGGGCGACAAGCTCATACCCTACCAGAGCGTGGGAAGCTGGACAGGCGCGGAGCTGGCCGGCATGAAATACGAGCAGCTGATGCCGTGGGTGAATCCCGGCGAGGGCGCGTTCCGAGTGATCCCCGGCGACTACGTGAGCACCGAGGACGGCACGGGCATCGTACACATAGCGGGGACTTTCGGCGCAGACGACCAAAGAGTGTCGAAGCAAAACGGCATACCGCCCCTGCACCTAACCGACCGCGACGGCAACATCCGCCCGATGGTGGACCCGCAGGGCAAATTTTACCTCATAAGCGACCTCGACCCGAAATTTGTGGAAGAGATGGTGGACGTGGAGCAATACAAGCCGTGGGAGGGAAAGTACGTGAAAAACGCCTTTGACCCGCAGGCCACGGAAGAGACAGAGACATTGGATGTGCAGATTTGCATGTACCTCAAGCAAAGGGGCATGGTGTTCAAGATAGAGAAGCATACGCACAGCTATCCCCACTGCTGGCGCACCGACAAGCCGGTGCTCTACTACCCGCTGGACAGTTGGTTTATCAAGACGCCGGCCATCCGCGAGCGTCTGATGGAGCTCAACGATACGATCAAGTGGAAGCCGGCCAGCACCGGCAGTGGACGCTTCGGCAAATGGCTGGAGAACCTGCAGGACTGGAACCTATCGCGCAGCCGCTATTGGGGCACGCCTCTTCCCATCTGGCGCACCGAGGACGCGAAGGAAGAGATGATAATTGATTCCGCGCAAACGCTTTACGATGAAATAGAAAAGTCAGTGGAGGCAGGATTCATGAAATCGAATCCGCTGAAGGACAAGGGATTCATCCCCGGCGACTACTCAAAGGAAAATTACGAGAAGATAGACCTGCACCGGCCATACGTAGACGACATAATCCTCGTATCTGCCAGCGGCAAGCCCATGCGCAGGGAGCTTGACCTTATCGACGTATGGTTTGACTCCGGCTCAATGCCCTACGCGCAAATCCACTATCCGTTTGAGAACAAAGAGGCGTTTGACAACGGCGAGCTATATCCGGCCGATTTCATAGCCGAGGGCGTGGATCAAACGCGCGGATGGTTCTTCACCCTGCACGCCATCGCGGGCATGGTGTTTGACTCCGTGGCCTACAAGGCCGTTGTATCCAACGGATTGGTGCTTGATAAATTCGGCAACAAGATGTCGAAGCGCCTTGGTAACGCAGTGAATCCGTTCACGGCCATAGAGAAATACGGCAGCGACCCGGTGCGCTGGTACATGATCGCCAACTCGGCGCCGTGGGACAACCTGAAATTTGACGAGGCCGGTGTGGAGGAAGTGTCGCGCAAGCTGTTCTCAACGCTCTATAACACCTACAATTTCTTTGCGCAGTACGCCAACGTGGACGGCTTTACTGCAGAAGAACCGCAGGTGCCCGTGGCGGAGCGCCCGGAGATTGACCGCTGGATCCTCTCCCTGCTCAACTCCCTAATCAAGACTGTGGACGAGAGCCTGGAAGACTATGAGCCTACCAAGGCAGCAAGGGCGATCAACGATTTCGTGAACGACAATCTGTCCAACTGGTACGTTCGCCTAAACCGCAAGCGCTTCTGGGGCGGCGGACTTGACCAAGACAAGCTTTCTGCGTATCAGACGCTCTACACCTGCCTTGACACCGTGGCAAGGCTCATCGCGCCAATCTCGCCCTTCTTCGCCGACCGCCTCTACCGCGACTTGGCGGCAGGCAACCGTGGGGCGGACGACTCGGTGCATTTGGCAATGTTCCCCAAGGCGGATGAAAGCTTGATCGACGAAAAGCTGGAGAAGCGCATGCAAATGGCTCAGACCATCACCTCGCTAGTGCTATCGCTGCGCCGCAAGGCCAACCTGAAGGTGCGCCAGCCTCTGCAGCAGATCATGGTGCCCGTGGCCAATGCCGAGCAGCGCTCCATGGTGGAGACTATGAAGAATCTGATACTCACTGAGGTGAACGTGAAAGACATTGACATAGCGGAAGGGTCGGGCATGCTGGTGAAATACGTAAAGCTCGATTTCAAGAAGCTCGGGCCGAAATTCGGCAAGCAGATGAAGGCTGTGGCTGCGGCGATGCAGGCGCTGAGCCAGGAAGACATAGCCAAGCTAGAGGCCGATGGCAAGATAGAGTTAGAGAACGGGGCTGTGGTGGAAGCTGCGGACGTGGAAATCATATCCAAGGACATTCCCGGCTGGCTTGTGGCCAACGAAGGCGCGGTGACTGTGGCGTTGGACATCACCGTCACGCCCGAGCTTAAGATGGAGGGCCTGGCGCGTGACATCGTTAACCGCGTGCAGAACATCCGCAAGAGCCGCGACTACCAGATCACCGACCGCGTCAACCTTGTGTTTGGGCACAGCGAAGCTGACGATGCCATAGCCAAATACGCCGACTACATAGCCGGGCAGGTGCTGGCGGAGTCGGTGAGCGTATCAGACCAGCTCAACGAGCCCGAAATCCTTGACATCGACGGCGTCAAGATTCCCGTGAGCATCACCTTGGCCTGAGGCGGGAGCGGCAAAATTAGCATTAGTTAGAACAAAACAGCCAATAAAAGTGTATTAAATAACAACGTTTCATTTATTACACCAAAAACCTACAGAACCATGGCTGAAAAAGCAAAATACAGCGACGAAGAGCTACAGGAATTCAAGACCTTGATACTCTCAAAACTTGAGAAGGCCCAGAAGGAATACGACAGCCTGCGCGAGACCGTGAACAACGGCGACGGCAATGATACTGATGACACTTCGCCAACCTTCAAGGCGTTGGAAGAGGGAGCCGGCACTCTTGAAAAAGAGCATGCCGCCCGCATGGCCGAGAGACAGCGGCAATTCATAAAGCATCTGCAGGCGGCGCTGGTGCGCATTGAGAACAAGACCTACGGCATATGCCGCGTGACGGGCAAGCTGATACCCAAGGAAAGGCTGATGGCCGTGCCGCACGCAACGCTGAGCGTCGAGGCCAAGCAAATGAAATAAAATAAAAAAACGATGCGGGCGCCGGAAAACTAAAAGATAAAGGACCACGGATTTCACAGATTGCACGGATTGAATTGATTATAAATTATAATCTTGTTGATGTGAGGTTTTTGTCAGGGAGGTTTTTCGGCACCCACAAACTTAAGACATGAAGATATCCCGAGGCGCGGCCGCGCTGATTCTAATCCTGCTCATCATAATTCTTGACCAAGCGCTGAAGATTTGGGTCAAGACCAGTTTTTATTTGGGGGAGAGCCATGAAATCTTCAGCTGGTTTCAGCTGCGATTCATAGAAAATCCCGGCATGGCCTTTGGGCTAGAGCTGGGAAGCAAGCTGTTCCTTACCATATTCCGCATAGTTGTGGTCATATTTTTGGCCTATTACCTTTGGAAGCTAAGAAGGGTTGGGAAGGCGCCGATGGGATATTTCGTGTGCATAGCCTTGATAATAGCCGGGGCGGCGGGGAATATCTTCGACTGCGTTTTTTACGGGGAGATATTCAATGACCCGATGCCGCCGCAAGTGGCCCAGTTTGTGCCATTTGGGGATGGATACGCCGGCGTATTCCACGGGAAAGTGGTTGATATGCTATATTTTCCGCTGTTTTCCTTTGAATGGCCCGAGTGGATGCCCTGGGTTGGAGGTCAGACCTTCTCCTTCTTTGACCCGGTGTTCAACCTGGCCGACGCGGCAATCTCCGTGGGAATGATAGCGCTCCTTCTGTTTTACTCCAAGTATGTAATGATCATGAGCGACGCCGACGTTGAGCAGCTCGGAAAAAAGGAGGAGAAGAATGATTAAGTTCGGAACATTCACTCGGGCTTTCTGTGGCCTGATTTTGGCTTCGTCGATAGCGGTATGCGGATGCTCGAGGGTGCCGAAGGGGATAATTCCGCCGGAAGAGATGTCGGAATTGCTGGCGGACGTGCATACAGCCGAGGCAGTGGCGACCGTTTCTCCCCGGGACCATAACAACGACAGCTCCAAGCTGGCGCTGAAGATAGCGGTTTTTGAGCGGCATGGGGTGACTAGCGAGCAGTTTGACTCGTCGCTGGTGTGGTACGCCCACAACATAGGGAAATACATTGAGGTTTACGACGATGCGATAGAGATACTGCAGGAGCGGTCGCAGAATGTGGGCACGATGCTGGTGCAGGCGTCTGTGTCGATGGCGGGCGATTCGGTGGACGTATGGCCGGCCAGCAAGCACTTGGTGCTATCATCGCGGCTTCCCTCCAATAGGGTTGGCTTTGACTTGCCCTATGACGAAAACTGGGAGAGGGGAGACATGTACTCGTTTAGGGCCAAAGTGGTCGGGGGCGAGGGCGTGGCGCTCGACTGGGTGTTCGTGGCCGATTATGACGACAAGAGCGTGGAGATGCTTGAGACGACCGGGACGTCGAATGTGAATGGGTGGAACGAGATGACGTTTGTGACTGACTCCACCAAGCAGCTGCAAAGGCTGCGGGGATACTTTGCGCCCAAGACTGAAGAAAAAGCGGCTTATTGGGTGGACAGCATATCGCTGTTGCGCAAGCGCTTGGATCCGGCGCGTTACCAGATGCGCTATCAGTTGAGGGTGCATCACGGACTGGATTAGAGCCGGGCGTTTGCAAGCGGAGTATTTATAGAATATCAGCAATACAATTGGTCAAGATTGAGCACAGGAGGGTGCTGGCGCGCAGGCTAATGCACGAGGGACGGGAATATTCCACGGCGATAGTGGAGATTTCCGCGGATAGGCAGCGGATTGAAATTGGCTCTTTTGAACGGGAGACTGCGGGGACGACGTATGTAAGCCGAAGGCTGAGGACTGTGCAGGACGGGGGGTGGTGGCTTGCATTTGAGGATTGAGGTTTGGCGCAGTTTGGTTTGGCGGACGCACCAGGGTGCGTCCCTACTGTTTGGATTGGGGATGAGCAGGGGCGCGCCGCTGCGAATCAGATGCTTATGATGGTTGAATGGGCGTTGGGGGAGAGGGGGTGGCAAAAGTGGCAAGAAAGACAAGAAATTTGGGGCACATTTGGGTGATTGGCAGTGGATTAGGAGCGAGGGGCAATTATTTGGGATTTAAATTTGGAAAAGAGGGGAAAATGCAGTAATTTTGTAGGTGAAACCATGAATTTTTTATCATAAAAATAATACCATAATGAAACAAATCTTTTTGCCATTGTGCATGGGTCTCGCGCTGAGCGCCTCGGCGGCCACGCCCGAGTGGCTGGATCCGGAGGTGAACCAGGTGAACCGCCTACCGATGCATGCATCATTCCACCCCTATACTTCCGCGGCGGCTGCGGAGAAGGGCGTGCCGCAGGCTGACAAGAATTTTGTCACCCTGCACGGCGACTGGAAATTTTCGTGGGTGAAGGATGCCGACCAGCGTCCGACCGACTTCTACAAGAAGGCTTACGATGACAGCCAATGGGGCACCATGCCCATTCCCGGCAACTGGGAGCTCAACGGCTACGGTGATCCCATCTATGTCAACACGGGCTATGCATGGAGAGGCCATTTTGAGAACAATCCGCCGGAGGTGCCGACAGAGAACAACCACGTTGGCAGCTACCGCAAGGAAATTTTCGTGCCCGCCGACTGGAAGGGCAAGCAGGTTATAGCCCACCTTGGCTCAGTGACCAGCAACGTTTACATGTACGTAAACGGAAAGCTCGTAGGCTACAGCGAGGACAGCAAGCTTGAACCCGAATTTGACATAACCCCCTATATCGTGCCCGGTCAGGACAACTTGATCGCATTTCAGGTGTTCCGCTGGTGCGACGGCACATATCTTGAGGACCAGGACTTCTTCCGCTACAGCGGCTTCGCAAGGGACAGCTACCTCTATGCCCGCGACAAGAAGACCCACATCACCGACATACGAGTTACCCCCGAACTCACGAATAACTACACCGACGGCAAGCTGAAGGTGGACGTAGAGCTCGCAGGCTCAGGCACGCTGAAGCTGGACCTGACCGACGCCGAGGGCAAGACAGTGGCCGAAAAGACCGTGAACGGGTCGGGCAAGCAGCAGGTGACGCTCGATGTGGCCAATCCCGCCAAGTGGTCGGCAGAAATCCCCAACCTCTACACACTGACCGCGACGCTGGAGAAGGGCGGCAAGACACTGGAAGTGGTGCCTTTGAACGTAGGCTTCCGCAGCGTAGAGATCAAGAACAAGCAGCTACTGGTGAACGGCCAGCCCGTGCTCATCAAGGGCGCAGACCGCCACGAGCTAGACCCCGATGGAGGCTATGTGGTGAGCCGCGAGCGCATGGAGCAGGACGTGAAGCGCATGAAAGAGCTCAACATCAACGCAGTGCGCACCTGCCACTATCCCGACGACCCCTATTGGTATGAGCTTTGCGACAAATACGGTCTTTACGTGACCGCAGAGGCCAACATCGAGAGCCACGGCATGGGCTACGGCGAAAAGACGCTGGCCAAGAATCCGGCCTACCACAAGGCGCACCAGGAGCGCAACGAGCGCCATGTGGCCAGGAATTTCAACCACCCGTCAATCATCGTATGGAGCCTTGGCAACGAGGCCGGCTACGGCAAGAACTTTGAGGACGCCTACGACTTGGTGAAGGCCATGGACCCCTCGCGCCCCGTGCAGTATGAGCAGGCGCACCGCGACGGCAAGAGCGATATCTATTGCCCGATGTACGCCGATTACAGGCATTGCGAGCAGTATGCCCAAGACCCCAAATATACGGCACCGCTGATACAATGCGAATACGCCCACGCCATGGGCAACAGCGAGGGCGGCTTCAAGGAATATTGGGACCTCATCCGCCGCGAGCCCAGCTACCAGGGCGGATACATCTGGGACTTCGTAGACCAATCCGTGCGCTGGAAGAATAAGGACGGCAAGACAATATGGGCATATGGCGGCGATTTCAATGACTATGACGCGTCGGACGGCGACTTCTGCGACAACGGCCTAATCTCGCCCGACCGCGTGCTGAATCCTCATGCCTACGAGGTGCAGAGGGTGCAGCAGAACGCATGGACAGAATTTGACCCCGCCACCGGCACTTTGAAGATATTCAACGAAAACTTCTTCCGTCCGCTGGATTACGTGAATCTGACCTGGACACTGAAGCATGACGGCAAGGCGGTGCGGACAGGCGTGATTGACGACTTGAACATAGCGCCGCAGGCCACTGCCGAGAAGAAGATCAACATCGGCGACATCAAGGCTCCCGGCTACTGGCACCTTGACGTATCCTATACGCTGAAAGAGGCCGAGCCGATGCTTGAGGCCGGCTATGAAGTGGCCGCGCAGCAGTTTGAGCTGGCCAAGGGCCACCACTGCAGCGGCAAATGCCCTATGACCAAGACGCAGACTCTGCCCAACATCGTGAAGAACGACCGTTCGAACATGGCAGTAATCACAGGCAATGCCACCGATTTCACCATTACTTTCAGCAAGGTGACTGGTTTCCTCGAAGGCTATGAGGTGAACGGCAACGAAATGCTCGTTGAGCCCCTTCGCCCCAACTTCTGGCGCGCCCCGACCGACAACGACTACGGCGCAAACCTGCAAAGGAAGCTTGGCGTATGGATGAAGCCCGAGCTGAAGCTAGAGAGCTTTGACATGGCAGAAGGCGACGGCGGAGTAAACGTGACGGCAGTCTACAACATGCCTGAGGTGAGCGGCAAACTGACGCTGGCATACCGCATCAACGACCGTGGCGAGATCTATGCAACTGAGACGTTTGACGCAGAAGAAGGCAAGGAAGTGCCCGACATGATGCGATTTGGCATGCGCATGGCGATGCCCAAGGCTTATGACGTTGTTGACTACTTTGGCCGCGGCCCGGTAGAGAACTATGCAGACCGCAAATTCTCAGAGGATATGGGCCGCTATCGCCAGAACGTGGCAGACATGGCCTACAACTACATCATGCCTCAAGAGATGGGCACTCATTCCGACCTTGTGGAGTGGGCAATCGTCAACGAAAAGGGCGCGGGGCTTGAAATCACGGCGAGCGCACCGTTCTCCGCATCGGCACTCAACTACACGATAGAGGGGCTGCAGGGCGAAAAGGCAGACAAATACAACTACCATATGGCAGAGGTGCCGGAGTTTGACGGCACGGAGGTATGCTTTGACCTGAAGCAAATGGGCCTTGGCTGCGTCAACTCATGGGGCGCGCTTCCGCTTCCGGAGTACCGCGTGCCTTACGCAGACTATGAGTTTACTTTCGCCATCAAACCCGTAAAGAACGTATTCTAAGATTAACTAAAATCAAGCCAGGCCGCGCGGCATTCCCATGCGGCCTGGCTTTTCCACCATCACATAACGCCGGGAACGGGGAGCAAGGGATATTCCGAGCATTTCCACAAGCGCGGAGGCCTTGCAGCAAGATTTGCAACACACCTGCAACAAAATTCACATTATGGAACTTTTTCAGGGCGGCGGTGTTATAAGAGTACACTTTTGCCAAGAGAAATAACCCCTTACCCGAAAATGCAACTGAGATGATTACTAACAAGGTAATAGAAGAGATATATAAGAAATATGGCCAGAGGCCCAAGAGCGTAGACTGCCTTGATTTTGTGCTTTTGATAGACAAGGCGGGCATTATGCATGATATTTTCGTAGACCCAGAGGCAGAGACGCTGAGGATAGGCTCGCTGCCGGAAGATTCGCCATTCCATACGCTAAGGCTTAAGAACATCAACGCATTCATAGAATTTGAGGAGTGGGTGGCGGTGGTGCTTCACTCGGCGATAATATTTTTGAACAAGAAGAACACGAGGACGTCGATACACTTGAAGGAGCCGGAGCTTTCGCTATGGGATAGAATCCGCGGAGTGGGAAGGAGATAAGGCTTGTGTGTGACGGTGTTGAGATAGAATGAACCACGGATTTCACGGATTACACGGATTAACTTATTATAATTCTACTCGGATTTAGTTGATTATAAAACGGATTGCACGGATTTAGCTGATTGTGAATTAGAGCAAAGGGCGATTTTAAATAGGTTTTACATTTTATTTTTTTGAAAATGTTGAAGATTAGGCAGTTTGTTTTTAGCGATTTTGGAGTTAACACCTATTTGCTGATTGATGAGGAAACGCTGGAGACGGCGGTAGTGGATCCGGCAATGCTTGATGAGGATGAGCAGAAGAGATTCGCTGAATATGTTGAGGCCAATGGGCTGAAGATAACACAGGTGATAAATACGCACCTGCATCTTGACCATTGCTTTGGAATGGATTATGTGAAGAACGTTTATGGGGCACCATTGAAGGCCCATGGCGGCGACGCGCCGGTGGCGCGGATGATGCAGCAGCAATACTCCATGTTTGGCATACGCCGCCCGGCGCCCAAGGTTGAGATTGACGTAGAGCTAAAGGACGGTGATTTGATAGAGATAGGTCGCAGCAAGGTGCGAGTGATACATGTGCCGGGGCATTCGCCCGGCGGAATAGCCCTGTACTATAAGGAAGGGAATGTGGCGCTGGTGGGCGACAGCCTTTTCCGCAGGTCGATAGGGCGCACGGATCTGTATGGAAGCCAGGAGCAGCTGGTTGACAGCATTCGCAAGAAGCTATTCACGCTGCCGGACAACACGCTTGTGCTGAGCGGGCACGGGCCGTCAACGACAATAGGGGAGGAGAAGGCGGAGAATCCGTTTGTATAGTCAGCGGATTAAAGACTTTTTGCAGGAGGCTTAAAGCTCGTACTTTGCGATATCGCGGCAGGCTGATTTGACTTGCTCGATTATTTTGAGGCATCGTTCCTGCGCCATTTTTATGTTTGAGCCGACGGCGATGAAATCTTCGATTTTCGGTTTGCCTTTGCCATTGACAGATGTGGCATGTTCACCATTGTAGCCTTCCGAACAAAGCGTAAGGTCATATGCTGGAGCTAGCCTCCATATCCATTTCCCATCGTTATTTTTGCATGCAAGAAAACTGAAATTCTTGCAATGGTCATCTTTGTTATCGGTTAGATAATTAAATACCATGCGTCGGAACATTTCTTCCACGGCGGTGGAGTCTTGAGTGAGATAACCAGTCAAGGCCAGGAGGTTTGAATAGTCAAGAAAAGGTTCGCTCAATGAGATTCCAAGCAGGCCTCCGACCGTGGCGACGTGCAATCTTTCTCCATTACCGTCAATGTCAAACCTACGGCTTGCGAAATATTTTCCATTCACAAGCTTAAAGTCCGGGACTGTTATGCCGCTTTTTTTTGCGGCTGTATTGTAGATAAATTCTTGTTGTCCAATGTCACGAGGGTCATAAGTATGACGAAATTTAATAAGCCAATGTCCATCATTGTCTGAAAAGACGGCTTTTGGACGTGCTCCGCCGCTATTGCCGCTATTATAAAGAAGCAGCTCTGCATCGTCATCTTGTTTTTCTTTCAACACTTCCAAGGCTTTTTCTTGAAGCAAGTCAAAGTCTGTCGTTTCAATGTCATTAACGACTTGTCTGACCGGCTGGTATGTCAGCGCTCCCATGCCGCCATCGCCAACAATGCTCAGTCGATCGAGTGAAGATAGGGAATTATCGTCAATGCCTTCTTTGGCTAAGGCTTTGTGCAGAAGATATCGGCCATATCCGTCAGGGAGGCTGTCTTCAAAAATGCCGAAGTTGCCAGCGAAGGGATGTGGCTTTGCGACAAAGGCCCCGGGCTTAAGGGGGAGTTCAAGAGGAGATATGCTAAATCCGCTGACAAGCCATTCAGCATCATACTCAAAGACGCAAAGCCTGTTGTCTGGGGAGAGGGAAAGAGTGCCTACTTTTTGACCATTAAAGTTTACGGATAGGGTATCAATCATTTGTGGTTTTTTTTTGAGGAGGGATAAGCTTTTTTCTTTCCGGTGTTTTTGCGGATTGTTTGCAATTCAGCCATAGTGGAGAATTTTGGTTCGGCGAAAATGTTTTTTAGATCAGAGAGATAGCCGAGTGCGGAGGCTAGTGAGATAAGGTTTTTCAAAGAGACAAGGCCTTTTTGCTCAAACCTTGCGATATTGCCAAGCGCCACCCCAGACTTTTTGGCCATTTCCTCGCGAGTGATGCCTTTTTCAACGCGCCGGAGGCGGAAGTCGTCAGCAATCTTCTTGGCGTCATCCTGAAGGGAGGGAAGAGCATATTGGTCTAAAATGGCTAAAATATCAGCAGTTTCTTTTCTCAACATAAAAAAATAATAAAATATTATTACTTGCAAAGATAGCGATTATTTCGGAAGAATTATAGCTAAACTCAATTTTTTGTAGAAAATGGGGTTATAATCGCAAAAATTTGTACCTTTGTAATCTCTTAATCGTGGAAATTTGTACCTTTGAGTTCATTAAATCGTGGGAAATTTTATGAGGAGGATTTTGGTTTTGGCGGCGGCTGTTGCGGCTGTTTTGTGGGCTTGGGCTGGAGATGAGGCTCCGGCGCTTGAGTTTGTGATGGAGCTGCAGGTGGAGATTGGCGAGGCCATCACTGTTGGGGACATGGGGGCTGGGAACCGCACTATAATCCCAATCACAGGGGGCACGTTTTCCGGACCTAAAATTCGGGGGAGGGTGCTGAGCGGAGGGGCCGACTATCAGGTGTATGACGCTGAGCATCGGCGCAACAACTTGGAGGCCGTGTATTGCATACAGGCCGAGGACGGGGAAAACATCATTGTGACCAACCGCGGAATAGCGACTGATGACTATTTCTGCACCACGCCAAGGTTTGAGGCGTCGTACGAGGGCTCGTGCGGGTGGCTCAACGACGGGGTGTACGTATGCAAGCCGTCGGGCTTTAGGCCCGGCTGCATATCGCTGAAGGTGTGGCGTGTGATGTAGCGGCGGCGCCAAAGGCGAATATGGTGATAATGCGCCAGAGGCTGCGAATCCGGCAATGGCTTGGCTACAGGCTTTCGGCCAGGCCGAATAAGACGGCGAAAATGAAGTAGAAGAAAGAACCTACAAGACTGACTACAGCGGAAATGATGGCCCATTTCTTGGCTGCGTCTGATGCGCGGTATGCTTCATCGTAGTTGCCGGCATTCCAGTTGGAGTCGACTTGCGTTGACTTAACGATTGAAACGATGCCAAAGGGCAGGCAGCACAGGACAGTGGTGAGGATTGCCCAGACCAGGTAAGTGTTGGGCTTTCTCGGGGGATAGTAAGGCTGGCCGTATTGTCCGCCGGGGGCATAGTTGGGCTGCTGGCCGTAAGGCTGTTGACCGAAGGGCTGCTGTGCGTAGCCTTGATTGCCGTAAGGCTGCTGGGCATATGGCGGCTGTTGGTATTGGTCTTGCTGTGAATAATTAGGCTGTTGACCATATGGCGACTGTTGGGATTGGTCTTGGCGACCGGGCTCAGCGCCTTGATTATTATAGGGGTCTTGGTTTTGATTGTTTCCCCAAGGGTCGTTGTAATTGTCTGCCATAATCTGTTATTTTTGGCAAAGATATGAAAAATAAAATGATTGAGGAAAATATGGAGCAAAAAATATTGGGATAAGATGGAAGATTTGCGTAATTTTGTGAGATGAAATAATTGAGGCGGGAGCGGACAGCTTCATTGCGCCTGATGAAGATGAATAAACAAGCATAGGAAAAGGAATTGAAATATGGATATTCAGGATATGGCAAAAAGTGACGGAGGACACGCGGCCAGGCCAGTGAAGATGCTGCAATTTGGCGAAGGCAACTTTCTGCGCGGATTTGTGGACTGGATGGTGGACATCGCCAATGAGAAGGGCGTGACCGACATAGGCGTGGCGATAGTCAAGCCGCGGGCGGGGCGCAGCCGAGTGATTGACGAGCTGCGGAGGCAGGACTTTCTTTATACCGTAACTCTTGAAGGCAAGGGCGTGAAGGAAAACAGGATCGTGAAATGCGTTGCAGACGCCATAACGCAAGAAGATGAAGAAAAATACAATGACTATATTTTGGCGCCCGAATTGAGGTTTGTGGTCTCCAACACCACCGAGGCCGGCATACGCTATGAGGCTGACGATGTGAAGGGGAGGCCCACGACCTTTCCGGGCAAGGCGGCCAACCTGCTATGGAGGAGATACAAGCATTTTGGCGGGGCGGCTAACAGGGGGCTGATTTTTTTGCCTTGCGAATTGATTGAGAACAACGGGCGGACACTGAAGGAGTATGTGCTAAGGTATGCGGAGGAATTTGGCGAAGGCGAGTTCGTAGAATGGATAAAGGACAATTGCATATTCGCCGACACGCTTGTCGACAGGATAGTGGCCGGCAGGCCCGACGACATGGCAGAGGCGCAGCGCGAGCTTGGCTATGCTGACGAACTGATAGTGAAGGGCGAGCATTACCACGTTTGGGCCATAGGAGGCGAGGGCGCGGAGAAGATACAAGAGGAATTGCCCCTTGACCGGGCTGGGCTGAATGTGATGTTCCTGCCGGACGTCAGGGAATTTCGCGACAGGAAAGTGAGGATACTCAACGGATCGCACACCGGAATGACGGCCCTATCACTGCTGTTGGGGCATCAGACTGTTGATGAGGCCTTTGCAGACGAGCGCATCAAGAGATTTGTGCGGGAAATGATTGCAGAGGAGGTGATTCCCACTTTGCCTGGAGACCGGAAGGAGATTGAGGCATACGCCGAAGGGATATTTGAGAGGTTTGAGAATCCGCATCTCCACCACAGGCTAGAGTCGATAGCGATGAACTCCATATCAAAATGGAAGGCGAGGATATTCGGCACGATAAAGGATTGCTATCGCCAGAAAGGAGAACTGCCCAAGCGAATGGCGGCGAGCCTGGCCGCCTTGATCGCGCTGTACACGCCGGGAAGCGGATTTGAGCCGGCGGACGACGCGGAAGGAGTGGAATTTATCCGCCGCAACTGGAACAAAGAGGACATTTCCGGGAGCGTGAAGGCGATAATGCCGCTATTCATCGGTGATTTTGAGGCGGAGGCGCCGGGAATCGACGACGCAGTGGCCGGATATGTCAGCGAGATTGCAAACAAGGGAAAATTGGAAATGCTATGAAGAGGTATTTGAGAATCAACGAAAAGGACAACGTGGGCGTGGCGCTTGCCGACGAAGGGCTTAAGGCCGGGGAAACCGTGGAAGTTTGCGGCAAGAAATTGACGCTGCTCAGCGACATAGCCCGAGGGCATAAATTCGCGCTGGAGGACATACGCGAAGGAGAAGAGGCCGTGAAATACGGCTATCCCATAGGCGTGGCGACAAAGGACATCCGCGCCGGCGAATGGGCGCATACGCACAATCTGCGCACAGAGTTGGCGGATGACATGCAATATGAGCATCATCCGATTGCGGCTAAGGCGGGGGGCTGCCAGAGCGACATAACCATAATGGGGTATCCGCGCAAGGGCGGGCAGATGGGAATACGCAATGAATTGTGGATTATTCCCACGGTGGGCTGCGTCAACGCCCAGGCCAAGCTGATAGCCGATGGGCTGAAGCAATGGCTGTATAAGGACGAGGTGGACGATGTGCGGGCATTCTCGCACAACTATGGGTGCTCGCAGCTGGGCGATGACCATAAAAACACGCGGAAAGCTCTGGCCGACTTGGCCATGCATCCAAACGCGGGCGGAGTGCTCGTGCTGGGGCTGGGGTGCGAAAACAACCAAATATCCGCCCTAAAGGAGGAAATGAAGGGATATGACCCTGAAAGGGTGAGATTCCTCGTGGCTCAGGAAGTGGAGGACGAAGTGGAAGAAGGCATCAGGCTATGCAAAGAACTGCTGAGAAAAATGCTGACAGACAAAAGGGAGCCTATGCCTATCTCCAAACTGCGCGTAGGACTGAAGTGCGGAGGGTCGGACGGACTGTCGGGCATAACAGCCAATCCGCTTGTGGGGATGTTTGCCGATTGGCTAGTAGGGCAGGGCGGAAGCGTGGTTTTGACAGAAGTGCCAGAAATGTTTGGCGCCGAGACGATATTGATGGACAGGGCAGAGAACAAAGAAGTGTTTGACAAGACCGTAAGGCTGATCAACGACTTCAAGGACTACTTCCGCGCATCGGGGCAGCCGATATATGAAAATCCGTCGCCCGGCAACAAGGCCGGGGGGATCACCACGCTGGAAGAGAAATCGCTGGGGTGCGTGCAGAAAGGCGGGACGTCGGCCGTGGTGGACGTGCTGAGGTATGGCGAGAGGATAAAAAAGCCCGGACTGAGCCTGTTGCAGGCGCCGGGCAACGACCTTGTGGCGGCATCGGCCCTTGGGCTGAGCGGATGCCATATGATATTATTTACCACCGGGAGAGGGACGCCATTCGGCACATTCGCGCCAACGATAAAGATCTCGACCAATACGCCGCTGTATGAAAAGAAACCTCGCTGGATAGACTACAACGCCGGGGACATGATAGAAGGAAAAACGGGAGAAGAGGCCCTTGAAGGGCTAATCCGCGTGGTGGTGGAGACCGCGGACAGCGAGCTGGCCAAAAACGAGATTAACGAATCAAAAGAGCTGGCCATATTCAAGACGGGCGTGACCCTTTGATGGGGCAAGGCGAGCGTGGCTCTGTGAGGGAATCAGCTGAAGAGATCGGAGGCAAGGTCGAACACCGCCAAGGCAATGACCACTATAGCTATGATTTTGCAGAGGATGCCCGCGGCGTTGCGGCTAGACTTGCTCTTGATAACGCCATTAAGGAAAACCGGGAGCACGAACCATAGGATGGCGCCGATGGCGATTTGGATAATGAAAGCTTTCATAAGCGGGAAAAAAAAGAATTAGAGCCCAAAGGCGGGGCAAAGGTACGAACAAAAACGGAGAAAAAAGCGGGAGGCAATTATTAATTCTTGCAAATATTGGTGGAAATTTCGTAAAAATTTGTAACTTTGCAACCTAATGTGAAAAAAGACCAAAATATAATGAAGCTATTACAGAAAAAGCTTTCCAGGTACACAGTGCCCCAAGAGGCTAAGGCTGCCGGCATATATCCGTATTTCAGGGCGATTTCGTCAGAGCAAGACCCTGAGGTCATCATCAACGGCAAGAAGGTGCTGATGTTTGGCAGCAACTGCTATTCAGGGCTGGTGAACGACCCCCGCATCAAGGAGGCCGCCATCGAGGCCACAAAGAAATACGGCACCGGCTGCGCGGGGTCGCCGTTTCTCAACGGCACTCTTGATTTGCACAAGAAGCTGGAGGCTCGCCTTGCTGAGTACATTGGCAAGGAAGATGTAATGATATATTCGACGGGCTTTGGAGTGAACCTTGGCGTAGTGTCCACGCTTACAGGGCGAGAGGATTACATCCTATGGGATGAGCAAGACCACGCGTCGATCATAGAGGGCAGGCGCCTGTCGTTTTCCCAGCAGCTGAAGTACAAGCACAATGACATGGAGTCATTGGAGAAGCAGCTGCAGAGGTGCGAGCCCGACAAGGTGAAGCTGATCGTGACCGACGGCGTTTTCTCGATGGAGGGCGACGTGGCCAACATCCCCGAAATCGTGCGCTTGGCGAAGAAATACGACGCCAGCGTGATGGTGGACGAGGCTCACGGCATAGGAGTGTTTGGCAAGGGCGGACGCGGCACGGTGAACCATTTTGGGCTAACTGACGACGTTGACTTAATCATGGGCACATTCTCCAAATCTTTTGCGTCGCTGGGCGGATTCATCGCCACCGACAAGGAAATCACCAACTTTTTGCGGCACCACTCGCGTTCGTACATCTTCACGGCGTCCATTACCCCGGCCTCGACCGCGGCTGCGCTGAAGGCTATAGACATCATGATTGAAGAACCCGAAAGGCAGGAGCATCTGTGGGAGCTCACGCACTTCGCTTTGGACGGATTCAGGAACATGGGGTGTGAGATAGGAAATACGAGCACGCCGATCATACCGCTGTTTATCCGCGACAACTTCAAGACGTTCACCGTAACGCGCGACTTGCTTGAGGAAGGCGTGTTTGTGAACCCGGTGGTTTCGCCGGCCGTAGCGCCGACCGACACGCTGATACGCTTCAGCCTGATGGCTACGCATTCGAAGGAGCAGGTGACCACCGCGCTTGAAAAGATACAAAAGGTGTTCCGCGCGCACGAAATCATCAAGTAGGCGCATATTTCAAGCAGGCGTTTTCGCTGAATCGTCAATTAGGCATTTAAGAGAACATCTATGATAGTCCTCTCCGCCGCAAGGCGGCGCAGATTCTACCTGCAAGTGCAAAATTAGGCAATATATTTGAAGAATTCAGCG
>JAMPBQ010000027.1 GCA_023666615.1 Clostridium sp.
AGAGCATCTGACTGTTAATCAGAGGGTCGTTGGTTCGAGTCCATCTTGAAGCGCTTAGAGAGCTGTCTCGCTGAAGAGACGGCTCTTTTTGTTTATCCCTACGCCTTGCATAACCGCCATAATTCCGAAATGCGCTAAAAAAAATTTAAGTATCTCTTGGGAAGAGATACTTAAATTTTTCACAAAAGTAGTTAAAAAGCTTAAACTGACCAAATTTTCTCGCGAAATTTTTACGAAAAACTGGGGGATTTGTGGCGAATCCAGCCGATTTGTTTAGGAAATGGCAAAATTCAATACGCTTAATCCACTGTATTACACGTCTCTGAGCAAAACCAGTATCTCTTCCCAAGAGATACTTAACCGCTTCTTTTTCGAATAAAGCGTATGCAGCAGCGCGGGCGCCGCCCGCACTTAATCCCGACGCTTTATGTCAATGTTTTTCACGCGGCGGCGGGGATTACGCCGCATCTAACCGTTGCGCCCGACACGCATCAGGGCTGTCCGATGGAAAAATCAAGATTTTTGCTCATCGCGGTTATGCTTATGCTTGGACTATGCGCCTCAGCCCAAAAAAGGGAGGCAAAGGCCAAAGCAGTGTTTGAGGAGGCGACAGCCCGCGAAGCATACCCAAATGTGGCTGTATTCGTTTTCCCGCAGATTTGCGACCTGAAGATGATCTCCACCGAAAGGGTTGAGTACGGCCCATTCGAGTTCCCCCTTTCAAAAGACCTTTCATCAATGAATGAGGCCGAACTGACCAATGACAAAACCCGCGCCCTGCAGCAGGCATGCCAGCTTGACGGCGCTGACCTCATCATTGAGCCCCTCTACACCACCACCGTATATGAAAAGGACAACAAGACACTCGTTATAAAGCTGTCAGGCTATCCCGCAAAATACGTCAACTTCCGCTCACTCAAGCCCGAGGACATGAAGATGATTGAAACTCTCTATCCACATGGCGTAGAGGGCATTCAGAAGCAGAACGAGGGCAGAGTGGTGACAACTTCTTCTGAAGGCGCAAAATAAATCCGAACCAATCAACCTAATCACTAACACATAAAATCAAAAAACGATGAAAAAATTAGTAATCGCTCTTTTTGCCGCTATGCTCTTCGTGAGCGCACAGGCACAGTTGCGCACAAGCCGCACATTCTTCAAATCAAACTCACGCACCGAGTGGATCCTGCGCGCTGGCGCAAGCTTCAACAATATCGCAGGCCTTGATGGCGACGGCCTCGAGTCAAAGCTCGGCTTCGACGTTGACTTTGGCTTCAACAAGTACTTCGGAGCGTCCAACCTCTACTGGGGCATGGAGCTCGGCGTTGGCACACGCGGCACAGGCGTAAAGGACGGCGACGGATTCACCGGCTACAACGTGAAGTACTCTCCCTTTACCATCGGCTACAAGTTCCCCATAACCGGCGCCATCAAAATTGATCCGCACTTTGGCGGCTATGCAAGCTACGACTTCACCCATACCAACGACGTAGAGCTCGAGAATGACTTTGACGCAGGCATCCAGGCCGGCGTAGGCCTGTGGTACGGCCGCATCAACCTCGACTTCATGTATCAGCGCGGCTTTGTCGACATGCTTGACGGCGGCGGCAAGACAAGCAACTTCCTGATCCGCGTAGGCTACGCATTCTAACACATATGCTTAAGCAATTCATAGCTATCCTTATCGTCCTTGGCGCTGTGATTCCAGCATGCGCCAAGGACGATAAGAAAAAAAGCGACATCGACCTTGTGACGTGGGCTAACGAGCAGACCTCAAAGCTCCCGGATGAGGTCGATGGCGTGCATATTTACCGTGTAAACGGTTTCGACACCGACGGTAAGGCGCGCGTATCGGGATTTGTGGACATGCCCGGCTTGAGCAAGGAGAAAGCTTTCCAGGCCGCATATATCTCCGTGGCCGACAATATGGACACAGAGACCGACGCGATAGAGGCGGTTGACTTTGGAGCGAAAAAATTCGTTGTCACCCGCGTCATCGCCGATGGCGAAGGCAAAAACGCGGCCACATACGCATTCTCCACGGCATTCTCCTTCGACGACGGCCTTATGAATTTCGTGACATACGACATCAACATAGGCTTCAAGGAGAAGGGCTTGATATCCCGCAAAATGCAGATAGAGAAAATGAATCCCGCGGCTAAGGAGCGCCACATGCAGCTGGTAGAAGGATTCGCCTTCGCATCGTCAAAGATGATTGACGACATCCTGAAGAACGCCGAAGAAAACGCCAGCCTCAACGTCACGCACTGGGACGACATAAAGGCCGGAAACGTGGTGAAAGGCATGAACCAAGCCGAAGTGACGCTCGTGGGCGGCAAGCCGCGCAGCGTCACCAAGAGCGGCAACCGCGTACAGTGGATATTCACCAACGACTTTATAGTCATATTCAACGACGGCATCGTCACCAACGTAATGCAATAAGCAAATTAGCCATCACCGCGGCATGGGCCATTTAGGCTCCATGCCGTTTTTTCACGCCCAAAAACCAACTCAATCGACCGAACATCAACCGCAAATTAAATGCCCAAAGCCGATGCCCAAAACAACCCCCGCAAAAAAACTTAAGCAAAAAACGCCCACAAAAATTTTGAAAACATAAAAAAACTCCCTACCTTTGCACCACCGCAAGGAAAGATGCCGGAGCGGTCGATCGGGACGGTCTCGAAAACCGTTGTACCCTTACGGGTACCCAGGGTTCGAATCCCTGTCTTTCCGCACAAAAAAGCCGCTGTTTTTCAGTGGCTTTTTTGTGTAAAGACAGGATGAGAACCCCAGGGTTCGTTATCGCGAAGCACTTTCGTAGCGAAGCGGAGAAAGAATCCCTGTCTTTCCGCAAGGCCACTGGCGTGGGCCGGTGGCTTTTTCTGTATGACATTAGGACCTTAATGAAACCTCATCTTATCAACACCCATCTATCACAATGTATTAATTATGGCCAATGTAGTTTGGGTAGCTATAGGGCTTTTGAGAATTGTAGCTAACATATACAATCCTTTTCGGTGAATCCCTTTACTTTGGCGCTGGAGTGCTTGATGTTGAACCGGTCAAATTTTTTGACCAGTTCCGCCTTTTCTTCTTTGGAATATTCAAGAATAAACCCATCAGGGAATTTTTCCGAATTATTTCTGATCGCTTGATTCACCTCTTTAGTCTGGACGTTTATAAACTGACAATAAGCCATCGGAACTATGCGTTTCCGAAGTAGAAAAATGCTAAAATATGCTTTTTATCGGATTTTGCGCGGACAAAAATTGCATTTTATCGGAGTTTGGGGCGCTAAAAATTTTCTTTTTATCGGAGTTTTCTCTATCTTTGCGCTCATAATTAATTTGTTATGGATTCAAACAAAATATTAATTTATTGCTCTGATAGCCGTACTGAAAGGGCGTGCGGCAGGGACATAAAAGTTGCAGCGGCCATTGGATGGCTTCTGCAGCGATAACTTCACCGGCAATGCCCGCGTTAAAACAAAAACAAACTGAAAAAACTATAAATCATGAAATTCTCTAAAATTCTCAATGTAATTCTGGCTGTTGCCGTGATGGTGCTGGCCATAATGCTCATTAAAGGCAAGAAGGGCGCGCCGGAGCCGCAAAACCCGGTCGAGGGCGCGGACGCGGCCATCGAAAACATCATGACCCGCACCAGCATCCGCGCCTACGAGGACAAGCCGGTGGAGGACGCGAAGATTGAGGAAATGCTGAAGGCAGCCATGGCGGCGCCCACGGCCGGCAACAAACAGCCCTGGCGATTCATCGTCATCAAGGACCAGGCCATGCTCAAGGCCATATCAGAGAACTTCCACACCATGCGCATGGCGGAGGGCGCGCCGCTGGCCATCGTAGTTTGCGGCGACCCGAGCGCGTCGTTCCCCGGCGAGGCATCGGCCTATTGGGTTCAGGATGCCTCGGCCGCCACTGAAAATCTCCTCCTCGCCGCCCACGCGCTGGGGCTTGGGGCCGTATGGTGCGGCATATATCCGCAGATGGAGCGCGTAGAACAGCTTCAGGAAATGCTGGGCATTCCCGAAGGCATACTGCCGCTCAACGTCATCCCCATAGGCTACCCGGCCCAAGACCCCGCGCCAAAGGACAAGTGGAAACCCGAATACATCCGCTACGAGACCTGGGGCTCCGCCGCGCGAACAGCCGAATAATAGATGATTATGCATATTCCCAATAGTTGCGCCGTTGAAGCCGCGCGCAATGGAAAACCGCAAAAGATGAAAATGATTGAGCACTTATTGGCATTAGCCTTTTTGTTTTTTTCAGCTATTGCCGCAAAGGCGGAGGGCGATTCCGCCGAACGCGTAACAATCTCCGGCAGGATTGCCAACATGACTGAGGAATCAGCAAAGGCAATCACAGCAATCAACTGCAATCCATGGCCGTACAAAATTTCACGCCATGCTGCTGAAGTTGACTCGTCCGGCCACTTCAATACATACATCGAAATACCGTATGGGCACAATTTCACCATTTACTATGACCGCAATTTCTTCTGCCAGTATGCCGAACCCGGCGACTCTTTGTTTCTGGAAATTGACGCGGCCAATCTGAAATCGGGCGCCCGCTACTCCGGCTCGCGCGAGAGGCTGAACAATGAATACGGCAGGGCCTACGCCGACCTCTTCAGCAAATCCTTTGTGGAGCTGCCCGCGGAGGAAATGCCGAAGGAGGAATATTTGGAAAATTTCAAAAAGATTTATTCCGGGCTGGAAGGCCTGCTCGATGAATACGCCGACTCCGTCGGGATGGGCGAGGATTCCAAAGATTTGATGAGGCGGTCATTGCTGTTTTCCGTGGCGAACAACGCCCTGGACCACAAGGACAAGACGCCGGAAAGGGTCTTGGAATTTTTCGAAGACCCAATATTCGGCCTGGACGACGAGGATAATCTTCGCGAAATGATGTTTCCATATCACATGAAAGCATATCTCAGCAAGCTTGAGAGGGCGTTGAGATCTGACTCGATTTCCCAAATGGTCGACGCCGTGCTGGAGCGCCACCCGAAATCCCTGAACAGGGATGTGATGTTGGCGATACTTCTGACGCGTTCGGACGAGGGCGATGACTATCCAAAAATATCTCGGGATACGTTTGTCCACTCCGGCATTTACAGCATGCTCTATGGCCAAGAGACGGGCGCAGAGCCTCTGCCCAAAGACAGGCTGCTGGATGGCAAAATCTTAGAGCTAAAGGATGGAGAGGCAATCGACTGCGGCTATTCAAGCCTTTCGGAGCTTATCAAAAAGGAATTCAATGGGAAATTGGTGTATCTGGACTTGTGGGCCACTTGGTGCGGGCCCTGCTTGGAGTCAAACAAGTCCCTGCCGGAAGTAGCCGGCTATTTCAAGGAAAAAGACATTGCTTTCGTGAGCGTAGCCATGAGGTCAGACTTTGACAAGTGGAAGAAGCTTGTGGATGGCCATCCTGAAAATTGCAGGAATTTTTTCATAGCCGATGAGGCCGACGCAGAATTAATCATGTCAGCCTTCGGAATGAACGGATTCCCCGCATACCGCATCATCAGCAATGATTCTGAAATAATCAGCTCAGACCCACCCCGCCCCAACAACCCAGCCATATACGACCGCCTGCTCAACCTTCTATGAAAATAATCATCATAATTAATGACTGCAAATTGATGATATCGACAGGAACACATTGCGGGGCGGGAGAAAAAATGGGGAGATATTGCGGGGGGAGGAGATAAAAGTTGTGCCATTGAGGGAAATTTTGTACCTTTGCGAAAAATATTTCACACGTCAAAAAAAGCCATTTTTCTGCGTATGCGAAAGTCCGTAAAGGCCGTGCTTCTACTGGAAGACGGAACAACATTCCACGGATATTCCTTTGGCAGCGACAAGAGCACTGCCGGCGAGGTGGTGTTCAACACTGCCATGACGGGCTATCCCGAAAGTCTCACAGACCCTTCATATGAAGGCCAAATCCTCGTTACAACCTTCCCCCTGCTCGGCAACTA
Organism: Clostridium sp.; assembly: GCA_023666615.1. Taxonomy (GTDB): domain Bacteria; phylum Bacteroidota; class Bacteroidia; order Bacteroidales; family Muribaculaceae; genus CAG-873. The sequence goes on from JAMPBQ010000027.1 coordinate 6,007, forward strand.
CGGCGTGCCGCCGCAGCAAAGCCAGGGCGACCTGAGCAAATACTATGAGGGCGACCGCATCCACTGCCGTGCCATCATAGCGCAGGACTATTCCTGGGAACACAGCCACTGGCTGGCCAACCGCTCGCTTTCCGACTGGCTCAAGGAGCAAGGGGTGGCCGGCGTCTACGGCATCGACACCCGCGCTTTGGCCAAGCACTTGCGCGAGAAGGGCTCGATGCTCGGCAAGGTACTGATAGGCGACGACGCCCCCGAGAGCGTGGATTGGTACGACCCCAACGTTGAGAATCTTGTGGGCAAGACCTCATGCAAGGAAGTGGAGGAATACGGCCAGGGCGACAAGACCGTGGTGCTCGTTGACTGCGGCGTGAAGCACAACATCGTGCGCTGCCTTACGAAAAGGGGCGTGAAAGTGGTGCGCGTGCCCTGGGACTACGACTTCACCGCCCTTCCCTACGATGGGCTGTTCATCTCCAACGGCCCGGGCAACCCCGACCTCGCGCAGGCCACCGTGGAAAACATCCGCAAGGCAATGGAAATAGGCAAGCCCATATGCGGCATCTGCATGGGCAACCAGCTTTTGGCAAAGGCCGCCGGCGCCAAGACGTACAAGCTGAAATATGGCCACCGCAGCCACAACCAGCCGGTGCGCAGGGTGGGCACCAACACATGCTTCGTGACATCGCAGAACCACGGCTTCGCCGTTGACAACGACACGCTCCCCGCCGATTGGGAGCCGCTCTTCATCAACATGAACGACGGCACCAACGAAGGCATCCGCCATAAGACCAAGCCCTTCTTCTCGGCCCAATTCCACCCCGAGGCCTCCAGCGGGCCCAAGGACACGGAATTCCTATTTGACGAATTCATAGCGATGCTTTAACCCCCACCAACGACAGAAAATGACTGACCAAAAGATAAAGAAAGCGCTGCTTCTGGGCAGCGGCGCGCTAAAGATAGGCGAGGCCGGCGAATTCGACTACTCCGGATCCCAGGCTCTGAAGGCCCTGAAGGAAGAGGGCATCACCACCGTCCTCATCAACCCCAACATCGCCACTGTGCAGACCTCCGACGGCTTTGCCGACCAGATTTATTTCTTGCCGGTGACGCCATATTTCGTGGAGAAGGTGATAGCCAAGGAGCGCCCCGACGGCATCCTGCTGGCGTTCGGCGGCCAGACCGCGCTGAACTGCGGCGTGGAGCTGCAGCGCTCGGGCGTGCTGGAGAAATACGGCGTGAAGGTGCTTGGCACCCCCGTGCAGGCCATTGAGGACACCGAGGACCGCGAGCTCTTCGTGAAGAAGCTTGACGAAATCGGCGTAAAGACCATCAAGAGCCAGGCCGTGGACACCGTGGACCAGGCTATAGAGGTGGCCAACACCCTGGGCTATCCGGTAATCGTGCGCGCCGCCTACGCGCTGGGCGGCCTTGGCAGCGGATTCTGCGACAATGACCAGCAGCTGCGCGCCCTTACGGAGAAGGCCCTTTCATTCTCGCCGCAGGTGCTGGTGGAGAAATCGCTGAAGGGGTGGAAAGAAGTGGAGTACGAAGTGGTGCGCGACCGCTATGACAACTGCATAACGGTGTGCAACATGGAGAATTTCGACCCGCTGGGCATCCATACGGGCGAAAGCATCGTGGTGGCGCCCTCGCAGACCCTGAGCAATGAGGATTACCACTACCTGCGCGCCTTGGCCATAAAGATTGTCAGGCACATAGGCATTGTGGGCGAATGCAACGTGCAGTACGCCTTCGATCCCCAGTCGATGGACTACCGCGTGATTGAGGTCAACGCGCGCCTGAGCCGCTCGTCGGCCCTCGCCTCAAAAGCCACCGGCTATCCCCTGGCCTTCGTGGCCGCCAAGCTGGGCCTTGGTTACGGCCTGATGGAGCTGAAGAACTCCGTGACGAAGGACACATCAGCCTTCTTCGAGCCGGCTCTCGACTATGTGGTGGTGAAGATACCCCGCTGGGACCTCGGCAAATTCCACAACGTGAGCCGCGAGATAGGCTCGTCGATGAAATCCGTGGGCGAAGTCATGGCTATTGGCCGCACCTTTGAGGAGGCCATCCAAAAGGGCCTGCGCATGATAGGCCAGGGCATGCACGGATTCGTTGAGAACAAAAACATTGAGATAAAGGACATAGACCATGCCCTGCAGGCGCCCACCGACAAGCGCATATTCGTCATAGCTAAGGCCATGCAGCAGGGCTACAGCGTGGACCGCATCCACGAGCTTACGAAGATTGACCGCTGGTTCCTCTACAGGCTGCAGGCCATCATCGACACCTCGCATGAGCTAGAGCAATACGACAGCCTCGAATCGCTGCCGACAGAGCTTCTGCGCCTGGCCAAGCGCCAAGGCTTCAGCGACTTCCAGGTGGCTCGCTCCGTGCTGAAGGAATCGATGGGGAGCGGCGAGGACGGCAACCTCCTGGTGCGCGCCCTTCGCAAAAAGCTGGGCATCGTGCCCGTGGTAAAGCAGATTGACACCCTGGCCGGAGAATTCCCCGCCCGCACCAACTACCTGTACCTCACCTACAACGGCACAGAGAACGATGTGCAATACCTGCATGACCACCGGTCCATCATCGTGCTGGGCAGCGGCGCCTACCGCATTGGCAGCTCAGTGGAATTTGACTGGTGCTCGGTCAACGCGCTACTCACCGTGAAGCAGCAAGGCTGGCGGTCGGTCATGATCAACTACAATCCAGAGACGGTATCCACCGACTACGACATATGCGACCGCCTTTACTTCGACGAGCTCACATTCGAGCGCGTAATGGATATCTACGACCTGGAACAGCCGCACGGAACCATCGTATCCGTAGGCGGGCAGATACCCAACAACCTGGCCATGCGGCTTGACCAGCAGGGCGTGAACATCCTGGGCACCTCGGCAAAATGCATTGACAACGCCGAAGACCGCCACAAATTTTCGGCTATGCTCGACCGCCTTGGCATTGACCAGCCGCGCTGGAGGGAGCTCACCTCGCTGGAGGACATCGAAGACTTCATCGATGAAGTAGGCTATCCCGTGCTGGTGCGCCCAAGCTACGTGCTGAGCGGCGCGGCCATGAACGTGTGCCACAACGACGACGAGCTGAAGCGCTTCCTGCGCATGGCGGCCAACGTGTCGAAGCAGCATCCCGTTGTGGTGTCGGCCTTTATCCAAAACGCGAAGGAGATTGAGATGGACGCTGTGGCAAAGAACGGCGAGATAATAGCCTACGCCATTTCAGAACATATAGAATTCGCCGGCGTACACAGCGGCGACGCCACAATCCAATTCCCGGCGCAAAAGCTCTACGTGGAGACGATGCGCCGCATCAAGAAGGTGTCGTCGCAGATCGCCAAGGCCTTGGAGATTACGGGACCGTTTAATATTCAATTCCTTGCGAAGAACAACGATATCAAGGTGATTGAATGCAACCTGCGCGCGTCGCGAAGCTTCCCGTTCGTATCAAAAGTGTTGAAAATCAACTTTATCGACCTTGCCACACGCGGGATGCTCGGACTTGACGTGCAGAAGCCGCACAAGAACGCCTTCGACCTGGACTATGTGGGAATCAAGGCGTCGCAATTCTCCTTCCAGCGCCTTCAGGGAGCTGACCCCGTGCTGGGCGTGGACATGACCTCCACGGGCGAGGTGGGTTGCATCGGCATAGACAGCCAGGAGGCGATACTGAAATCGATGCTGGCTGTGGGGCAGAGGATTCCAAAGCATTCGGTGCTCCTCTCCACTGGGACGCCGCGGCAAAAGTCGGCGATGCTAGACGCCGCGCACATGCTGCACAACCACGGCTACACGATCTACGCGACCTCGGGCACTTGCCAATTCTTGAACGACAACGGCATACCGGCCATACGCGTTTACTGGCCCTCGCAGCCCGACATGCACCCGCAGGCTTTGGAGTTATTGCACAACAAACAGATTGACATGGTGGTGAACATACCGAAGAACCAGTCGAGCACAGAGCTGTCAAACGGGTATAAGATTCGCCGCGCGGCCATTGACTTGAACATTCCGCTCTTGACGAATGCGCGGCTGGCCTCGGCCTTTATCGAGGCTTTCTGCACCCTCAAGCTTGAGGACATAGAAATCAAGAGCTGGCAGGAGTATTAGCAATGCATAATGCACAATTCATAATTCATAATGCATAATTCATAATTGGCAATTTGACATAGTGGCAAATTGACGATTTGACAAGATGGCAAATTGTCGGATTTAATTTTTTTTGGATATGGACCCAAATATAAACGGCGGGCGTCAGCCCATCTCCCCTGACGCAGCCACTCAATATCAGAAGCCTCAACAACAGAAGCCTCAACGCCCTCACCACCCCAAGCAGGACAAGAGCAAGCGCACGATGCTGGGCATAATCGCGGTGCTTCTCGTAATCATCCTGGGAGCTGGAGTATGGTTTGCCATCTCCATGGCGGCAAAGGACAGAGCCATCGCCTCGGAGCGCCAAGCTCGCGAGCAGGCGGAGCTTGACCGCGAGCAGGCCTTGATGAACGCCGACTTTGACGACCTCAACCGCCAATTCTCGGCCCTTGAGGGGCAGCGCATCGAGATACGCAACGATTCGCTCAAGCGCGAGCTTTCGGAAAAATACCAGGCCGCAAAGATGAAGGTGGAGAAGCTGCAGCAGGAGCTAAAGAACCAGAAGGCGAAAAGCTCGGCCGAGATAAAGAAGCTTAAGGACGAGATAGCCACCCTGCGCGCCATCCTCAAGGACTATGTGGCGCAGATAGCCAAGCTGAACGAAGAGAACAAGGCGCTGCGCGCTGAGAACGAGCAAATCAAGAACGAAAACACCAGGCTGTCGTCGCAAGTGCAGCAGACATCGAAGGAAAATGAGAAACTGAATGAGCGCATGACCTTGGCGGAGAAGCTTAACGTGACCGGCGTGAGCCTCACTGCGCTGAACAAGAAGGGAAAGACTGAGAAGAAGGTGTCGAAGGCCAAGCAGCTGATGGTGACGTTCACCATACCGCAGAACAACTCCACGCCGGTGGGCGAAAAGGTGATTTATCTGCGCCTTATCTCCCCCTCGGGCCAGCTACTGGGCGGCGCCGGCGTTTTCCCCTTTGAGGGCGCCAACGTGGAATGCACAGCCAAGAAATCGATAGAGTATGCCGGGGAAGAGATTGCCGGCATCAACATCTATTGGGATGTGACCACGGCCCTTACGCCGGGCTCTTACACGGTGGAGCTATTCACCGAAGGGTACAGGCTGACGCGAAGGGCTTTTGAAATGAAGTAGATGGGCGTTAGTCTTTAGTTGTTAGTTGTTAGTCTTTAGTTGCTTGGTGCCGGCAGTTGGATTTTAGTCTTTATTTTTGCGGACACGGGCTTGCGGAGTTTTATGTTGGAGACTTTTTTTGATACAATCAACGCGCCGGAGGTCACGTTTTTGTCGTCGGCCTTCAAGCTATTGCTATCGATGCTGCTGGGCAGCGTGATCGGCTATGAACGCAAGCAAAAGGGGCAGATCGCGGGCGTGCGCACCTTCTCGCTGATATGCATGGGCGCCACACTGGCCATGATCCTGTCGATATATGTGCCGCAGGTTTATCTTGGGCTGAAGAACGGCGACCCTAGCCGCATCGCGGCGCAGGTGGTGAGCGGCATAGGCTTCCTCGGCGCCGGCGCCATCATCCAGATGAAGGGGTCGGTGCGCGGCCTGACCACGGCAGCCGGCATATGGATGGTAGCCACCCTTGGCCTTGCCATTGGCGTGGGGATGTACGCCATAGCGTGCCTTGCCACCCTGCTCATACTCTTCATACTGCTTCAGCTGGAAAAGATAGAGCACAAGGTGACGCTGGGCAACGAGGCGCGCATCATCAGAGTGGAGATTTCCGAAATCATCGACGACATCGCGCCCTACCGCAAGGTGCTGAAAGAGAAGAATGTGATTTTGACCAACTATTACCTTGCGTTTGACTATGAGACTTGCACCACTCGCCTCAACCTAATGATTCTGGCCAACGAATCCATTTCCTTCGTGAAGCTATTCGACGCGCTGCGCCAAGTGTATCCGACCCGCAACATATCAATGGCTAATCAGGTGAGCTTTTAAATTCGCGGGTGTTGAAAAGCAAAGTGAACGAAAAAACCACGCATTTCACTGATTACACGGATTAAAAACTTAAGAAGATGAACGTAGAGAGCCTTATCACGGACTTGGCCTTTATTTTGCTTTTGGGAGCGGTAGTCACGATTCTGTTCAAATGGATCAAGCAGCCCGTGGTGCTGGGGTATATCGTAGCGGGATTTCTCGCGAGCCCCAACTTTGAATACCTGCCATCGGTAAACACTATCGAAAACATAGACTTTTGGGCGCAGATAGGCATAGTGGTTCTCCTGTTTTCCCTGGGCCTTGAGTTCAGCTTCAAGAAACTGATGAACAGCGGCGGATCCGCAGCCGTCACGGCCCTCATAATCGTATCGGGGATGATGGGTGCGGGCTTTGTGGCGGGTCACCTCATGCATTTCAGCACCATCAACAGCCTATTCCTCGGGGGCATGCTGTCAATGTCCTCCACGACAATCATCATAAAGGCATTCAATGATTTAGGGCTAAGGCAAAAGAAATTCACCTCACTAGTGCTGGCCGTGCTCATAGTGGAGGACCTATTCGCGGTGGTGATGATGGTGCTCCTATCGTCGATAGCCATTAACAAGAGCGTAGCGGGAGGCGACCTGCTCTTCAGCGTGGCCAAGCTCGTGTTCTTCCTTGCGATATGGTTCTTGGTGGGGGTATTCGTGCTGCCGTCTCTTTTCAACTTATGGAGGCCCTTCCTCAACAGCGAGACTCTGCTTGTGGTGTCGATGGGCCTTTGCCTAGGGATGGCGGTGTTCTCGGTGTATTGCGGATTCTCGCTGGCTCTCGGGGCCTTCGTGATGGGATCGATCCTTGCCGGCACCAGCTACGCTGAGCGAATAGAGCATGTGGTGACGCCGGTAAAGGACCTGTTTGGAGCGGTGTTCTTCATATCCGTGGGCATGATGGTGCAGCCGACGGTGATAGCAAACTATTGGGGGCCAATCCTCATACTTTCGGCCGTGGTGGTCGTGGGCATGATCGTGTTTGGCACCTTCGGCATGCTTGTGACGGGGCAATCGCTGAAAGTGGCGATAGAATCGGGGTTTTCACTGACGCAGATTGGCGAATTCGCGTTCATCATAGCCACGCTCGGCATGAGCCTTGGCGTGCTTAACCCCACGATATATCCGATAGTCGTGGCCGTGTCGGTGCTTACGACTTTCGGGACGCCCTATTTCATCAAGATGGCGCCCGTGGCTTACGCCTTTGTGGAGCGGCATTTGCCCAAGAAGCTCCACTTCCTGATTGACCGCTACCAAAAAGAAGCCTCGAAGAGCAACGCCGTAAAGAGGGCGTGGGTGCCGACGCTGAAGCGGTACCTGTCCAGCACCCTACTCTACTCGATAATCATCATAGCCATAATCCTCGTAAGCCAGAAATTCCTCTATCCGTGGCTAGGGGAGATTGTGCCCAAATACAGCCGAGCGCTCTCGCTGGCCATCACCCTCGCCGCGGCGGCTCCGTTCCTGATGGCCCTTCTTTTGCCGATAAAGGGGTGCGTAAACACAGAAGGGAAATCAAAGTTTTCGGCGAACGTGCCCCGAATAGTCATGACCATATTCCGCTACGCCATAGCGATAGTGTTTACGATCTACATCGTGTCCTGGCATTCCGGGCGAGGGGTAGGCGTAGTGACGGGTCTGATCACCTTAGGGCTGATAGCGCTTGTGCTATCGCGGCGGCTGAACACGTCAGTGAACAACATCGAGCAGAAATTTTTTGACAACCTGAATGAACGCGAGCTTCGCCGCAGCGGAAAGAACAACAATGTGGTAAACGACCTGCACCTGGCATACATGACCGTAGGCAACGGCAGCGACTTCATAGGGCAAAGACTAATGGACTCCAACCTTCGGAGGAAATACGGCGTGAACGTGGTGAGCATCCAACGCGGGGCCAACATGATACCCATCCCTTCGGCCAAGGAGCGGCTGTTTCCCGGCGACGTGATAGGCGTAATCGGCACAGACGAGCAGATCACCGCCATCCTGCCCAACATAGAGGCGAACAAGGAGACAACATCCAACGTTTCGCCCAATGACTTCAAGCTAAAGTCGATAATGATTTCCGAGGCGTCGCCGCTGGTGGGCAAGACGCCGCTGACATCCAACCTGAGGGACAAATACGAGGCGCTTGTGGTGGCCGTGCAGCGGGGCGACCAATACATCGACACCGACCCCAACCTAAGGTTTGCTCCGAACGACATACTTTGGCTTGTGGGCAGGACGTCAAAATTATCGTCAATATCCTAAAGCAAATGGCACAAACCAAGCATACGCAAGGGCTAAGCGAGGCCGAAGTCCTCGCAAGCCGGCAGAAATACGGCAGCAACACGCTCACGCCGGCAAAGAAAGAGAGCGCATGGAAGAAGCTTTTGGGCAAATTTTCCGACCCGCTCATCATCATCCTTCTTGTGGCGGGGGCTCTGTCGGTGGGCATTTCCATCTACGAATACGCAGGCCTTGGGATGGGGCCGACGGTGTTTTTTGAGCCCGTGGGCATCTTTATGGCCATAATCCTCGCCACCGGGCTGGGATTTTACTTTGAGATGCGGGCCGACAAGGAATTTTCGATTCTCAACCAGGTGAACGACGACGAGCCCGTGAAGGTGATGCGCGAAGGCAACACGATTGAGATACCGAAAAAGGACGTGGTGGTGGGCGATGTAGTCTACCTGAGCGCCGGCGATGAAGTGCCGGCCGACGGCGACCTCATCGAGGCAGTTAACCTAACCCTTGACGAATCCTCCCTTACCGGCGAGCCGTTGTGCCCAAAGACCACCGACCCCACGCATTTCGACAAGGAGGCCACCTATCCGAGCAACCATGTGCTAAGGGGCACGAAGGTAATGGAGGGGCACGGGATATTCGAAGTGACGAAGGTGGGCGACGCCACGGAGAACGGGAAGGTGTTCACCGAGGCGCAGATTGACAACAGCGTAAAGACGCCACTGACTGAGCAGCTTGACCGCCTGGGGACGCTGATTTCGCGGTGCAGCTACGCCGTGGGCGGCCTTGTGATAGCGGGGCGAATACTGATGTACTTAATCGACTATGACTTTGACTGGGTGCCATTCCTGGCGTATTTCCTTAACACGGTGATGATAGCTGTGACGCTTGTGGTGGTTTCAGTGCCCGAGGGGCTGCCGATGGCTGTGACCCTGAGCCTTGCCTACAGCATGAGGCGAATGCTGAAGACCAACAACCTTGTGCGCAAGATGCACGCCTGCGAAACGATGGGCGCGGCCACGGTGATTTGCACCGACAAGACCGGCACTCTGACGCAGAACCAAATGCAGGTGCATAGCACAAACTTCTACGGGCTTGGAGACGACCAAAAGCTCGGGGAGAATTGGCAAAGCCGGCTAATAGCGGAGGGAATCGCCGTCAACTCCACGGCGACCCTTGACCTTTCCGGAGAAAAGCCCAAGGCCCTCGGCAATCCCACGGAGGGCGCTCTTCTTCTTTGGCTAAAGAGCCAAGGCGTTGATTACCGGCCTTTGCGCGAAAATGCGGCCATCCTGGCGGAATTGCCTTTCAGCACTGAGCGTAAATACATGGCAACGGCCATAGAGGATGATGGCAAATCCATTCTTTTTGTGAAGGGCGCGCCTGAAATAGTGATGAGCCTATGCAAAAACATGCCTGAAGACGCAAGCCGCGAGCAGGTAAACACCCAACTTCTTGAATACCAAAATCAGGCGATGAGGACGCTGGGATTCGCATATCAAGAGGCGGACAAGGGCCAGGAAATGATTGCGGACGGCAAGCTCAAGGCAGACAATCTGACCTTCCTCGGCATCGTGGCCATAAGCGACCCGGTGAGGGAGGATGTGCCCGAGGCCGTGAAGGAGGTGATGGACGCGGGGATAGCCGTGAAGATCGTTACCGGCGACACATCGGCCACGGCCAAGGAAATAGCCCACCAGATAGGCCTTTGGAAGGAAGGCGACGGCGAGGGGAACATAATCACCGGGCCAGAATTCGCGGCTCTTTCGGACAAAGAGCTGGAGGACAAGATACTTGACTTCAAGGTCATATCGCGGGCAAGGCCGGGCGACAAGAAGCGGCTGGTGGAGACACTGCAGAAAAAAGGCGAGGTTGTGGCAGTGACCGGGGACGGCACCAACGATGCGCCGGCGCTGAAGGCGGCACATGTGGGATTGTCAATGGGCGACGGCACATCCGTGGCGAAGGAGGCGAGCGACATTACGATTGTCGACAACTCATTCGCGTCAATCGGGCGCGCCGTGATGTGGGGGCGATCGCTGTACAAGAACATCCAGCGCTTCATCCTCTTCCAGCTGACAGTGAACTTGGTGGCGTGCCTGGTGGTGCTTTGCGGAGCGTTTATGGGAACTGAATCGCCGCTGACCGTGACGCAAATGCTATGGGTGAACCTGATAATGGACACGTTCGCGGCGATGGCCCTGGCGTCGCTGCCGCCATCGCAAGCCGTAATGAAGGACAAGCCGCGCGACAGGGCGGCGTTCATCATCACGCCCGCCATTTATCGGTCGATACTGATTGTTGGGTCGATATTCTTCGTCTTGCTGATTGGGCTGGTGTACGTGTTTGAGCACAGCGACATCACGGGGCTCAGCCAGCTATTGACGCTTGACTATGGGGCGCTTTCCGACTATAAGCGGACATTTGGCGAGCCTTCGCTGACGCCATATGAGCTGAGCCTTTTCTTTACGATATTCGTGTTTCTGCAATTTTGGAATATGTTCAACGCCAAGGCGTTTCAGACAGGCAGGAGCGCGCTGCACATGAAGGGGTGCGGGGAATTTGAGATTATCGCGGCCTGCATCCTTGTGGGGCAGGCGCTTATTGTAACCGTTGGGGGAGGATTTTTCAATGTGGTGCCGCTGCGCGCTGAGGATTGGGCGATCATCATCTGCGGGACCAGCCTGGTGCTGTGGGTCGGGGAGCTGATGCGTGCCTGCAAGAGGGCTTGACTTTCGGAGGGCTTTTTTGGGAAAAGATCAGGGGCGGGCGCTTGATGCGCCCGCCCCTTTTTATGCATTGGTTCGCCGCGATGATGATTTATTTTTTTATTGACTTGTCGTTTTATCGTTATATCGTTTTATCGTTATATCGTTTTATCGTTTTATCGTCATATCGTTATATCGTCATATCGATTTATCGATTTTACTAATTGGGCGACCTTGCCCGCTACGCGACGAAACTTAGGGATGGGGCTTTGGGGGGCTAGACGGTAAGGATTTCTTTTTCTTTGGCTGCGAAGAGGTCGTCGATTTTCTTCAGGTATTTGTCGTGGAGCTTTTGGACAGAAGCCTCGGCGTCTTTTTCGACGTCTTCCGGCATTCCTTGCTTTACGGCTTTCTTTAGGCCGTCGATTGCTTCGCGTCGAGCGTTGCGGACGCTTACCTTTGCGGTTTCGGCCTCGGCTTTTGACTGCTTCACGAGGGCCTTGCGGCGCTCTTCGGTGAGCGGCGGGATTGAGAGGCGTATCACTTCACCGTTGTTTTCGGGGGTGATTCCGAGTGGAGAGTTGATAATGGCCTTCTCAATTTCCTTGAACATTGATTTCTCCCAGGGTGTGATTGTGATGGTGCGCGCGTCGGGGACGGCCACGTTTGCGACGTTTGAGATCGGCGCCTGGCTTCCGTAGTAGTCAACGCGGATGGCTTCGAGGATTTTTGGGTTTGCCTTTCCGGCGCGTATTCTGGCGAGGGTTTCGTCAAGGTATTCAACGGCGAGCTGCATGTTCTCTTCAGCGGGCTCGATGTAAGTTTTTGGGTCGGTCATATTTGGAGGGATTAAGGTTAGACGAGATTAGTAGACGAGTGTGCCGATTTGCTCGCCGGCAACGACTTTTTCGAGGTTTCCGGGGGTGTCCATGTCGAAAACGATGATCGGCATGGCGTTCTCTTTGCAGAGGGCCGTGGCAGTAAGGTCCATGACCTTTAGGCCGCGGTTGTACACCTCATCGTAGGTGATTTCGGAGAATTTTGTGGCAGATGGGTCCTTTTCAGGGTCGGCCGTGTATATGCCGTCGACGCGAGTGCCCTTTAGCATAACGTCAGCCTCGACCTCGATTGCGCGGAGGGCGGCACCGGTGTCGGTGGTGAAGAAGGGATTTCCGGTGCCTCCGGCGATGATGGCGACCTGGCCGTTGCTTAGGGCCTCGGTAGCCTTCCACTTGCTGTAGTATTCACCTATGGGATACATGTTAGTGGCGGTGAACACCTTGGCGGAGCAAGCGGCGGCCTGGAGGGCAGAGCTGAGGGCAAGGGAGTTAATCACGGTGGCAAGCATGCCCATTTGGTCTCCCTTGACGCGGTCAAAGCCTTTTGAGGCGCCCTGAAGGCCGCGGAAAATGTTGCCGCCGCCGATTACGATTGCCACCTGTAGGCCATCGTTTGCGATGGCGGCGATTTGCTCGGCGTATTCTTGGAGACGCTTAGAGTCGATGCCGTAGTGCTGCTCACCCATAAGGGATTCGCCGCTGAGCTTAAGCAATATGCGCTGGTATTTGGTCCTCATAAATAAGAGATTTTTTGATTGCGTTGTGTGGGAATACAAAGGTAGGGGATTTTTTTTGAAAATAAAAAATTTTTTTCGCGGATGCTGAAAAAACGCGGGGATGGCGATTAACCACGGATTTCACGGATTACACGGATTTTTTTTCGGGATTTTTCGGGATAACGAATGGCGAGCAGAGCTCGCTAACTCAACGAAGGGGAATCTTTTTTTTGATCCTTGGCGAGCAAGCTCGCTTACGCAACGAAACAACCTTGACGCAAGGAGGGGGCGAACGGGGAGGACTTTTTGGGGGGCGAACGGGAGGGGGGATGGATGGCTATTTGGGCCAGGATTGGGTGCGGGAGGCTATTTCGGGGATTGTGGAGGCATGGTAGACGGGGTCATTTCCGGCTCGACGCTGGGCCGTGTAGTCTTTGAGGCAGCGGATGGCGTATTTTCCCAGGAGGGCCAGGGCGGCGAGGTTGCAGAGGGTCATCAGGGCCATTGTGACGTCGGCGAGAGCCCATACGAATCCGAGGGAGGATATGGCGCCGAGGAGGACCATGGCCCCGACGGCGGCGCGATAGAGGAAGATTATGGCGCGGCTGCGGCCGATGGGGGCTATGTTGGCCGAGACACAGCCATTGGCGGCACGGGGGTTGGCAATGAAGGCTATGTTTGCCTCGCCGTAGTAATAATTTGCTACGATTGATGTGAAGGCGAAGAAGAAGATGGCGACGCTGACGAACGTTGAGCCTATTTGGCCGGGAATTTGTTCGTCGATTGAGACTTGGGTGAGGGCGATGCCGTCAACGCCGGAGCCGTAGGCGCCGCCGCAGAGGATGATGAATGCGGTGCAGGAGCAAATGAGGAGGGTGTCGGTGTATACGCCCAGGGCCTGGACCAGGCCTTGCTTAACGGGATGGCTGACGGAGGCCGTGGCGGCGGCGTTAGGGGTGGATCCTTCGCCGGCCTCGTTGCTGAAGAGGCCGCGCTTTATGCCCATTGAAATGGCTATGCCCACACCGCCGGCGGCGGCCTGTCCGAATCCAAAGGCGTCTTCAAAAATCAGCGCGAAAATCTCGGGGATGCGGCTGACGTTCATGACAATTATTACGGCGGCAAAGAGGATGTAGGCTATTGCCATGAACGGCACGACCCACTGGCTGAAGCTGGCAATTCGGCGAATGCCGCCACTGATGATGGCCACGGACAGGATGGCCAGGAGAATGCCGGTGAGGAGAGGGTCGAGGCCGAAGGACTTTTCAAAGGCCTGCGAGATGGTGTTTGACTGTACTGAATTGAAGGCCAGGCCGAAAGTGACGGTGATTAGGATGGCGAACGTGACGGCCCACCATCGGCGGCCGATGCCAAGCTGGATGTAATAGGCCGGGCCGCCGAGGAAACTGTGCCTGCCCCTGATTTTGAAGAGCTGGGCCAAAGTGGATTCGACGAAGGCGGTGGCAGCTCCGAGGATCGCGATCATCCACATCCAAAATACGGCTCCGGGTCCGCCAAGGGCTATGGCCGTGGCCACGCCGGCGAGGTTGCCTGTGCCCACTCGGCTGGCTATCGACACCATAAAAGCCTGAAAAGAAGAGATATGCTTGCCGTCGGCATGCGCATGGGCCTGGACTTTGCCGGAGCGGACAAGCACCCTGAACATCTCGCCGACCATGCGGAACTGGACGCCGCGCGAGGCGATGGTGAAGACTATCGCGGCCAGGAGCAGGAGAGCAACCAGCACGTAATTTGAGAGGACATCGTTGACGGAGTCGAGAATGCTTTGGGCAAAATCCATGATTTGGCTTTTTGCGCACAAAAATAGCACAAATTTTCAAGATAACGGTGCGCCGGGGAAAAGAATGCTTAATTTTGCGTCGGAAACAATCAACAAACAAAGACAAATGCTATGACTTACACACTTGAGACAATCATCCGCGACGCCCGCATAGCGCTGGGGCTGAATCCGAAGGCAGAACCGGCGTGGCACGCTGACGCGGCGTGCGCGCAGCTGACCCCCGACATGAAAATAAAGCTTATGCTTGAAGAGGCGGCAAGAGACACTTGCCGCAAAGCCGAGGACGCCGAGCTGGCGGAATGCGCCTTGCCACTGCCGACCGAGGCATACTTCAACACTGACCACAGCGGGAAGATATCGCTGCCGGAGGATTACATGCGGCTTTGCGTTTTTCGGATGGACGACTGGGAGCAACCGGTGACGAACACAATCGAGCCGCATAGCGAGGCGTACAGGATGCAATACAGCAGATACGCGGGGCTAAGGGGTAATCCGCAGAGGCCGGCATGCGCCGTGATGTGCGACGCGGCTGGAGTGACGCTGGAATTTTACGGGAGCAAGAGCCGGGGCGCGAAGGTGGCGCAAGGACTGTACTATCCATACCCGAGCATAAAGGACGGAGCGCTCACGAACATGCCGCAAGCGCTGTACGGGAAGATGCTGGAGAGGCTAAGGGAGATTATTTAGACCTGGAATTTTGGATTTTTATGATGAGGATAATCACGGAGCACACGGCGGTGATCAAATTAGTAATCAGAAGGGGATAATTTCGCAAAAGGAGGCCCTGGATTGCGAAAAAGACGCTGCCCAGGCCCATGGCCAAGAAAGTGGAGAGGGCTATGCCCTCGGTGTCGCGAGTGCGAATGGTGACGATGGCCTGCGGCAGATAGCCGAAAATCATGCAGACGCTGGCCGTGTATCCAACGATAGAAATCCAAATATCCATAGAATAGCTGAACTGCATTAGTCTTTATAGATATATTACAAAAGAAATAGAGTTTTTGTTCTGAAAATTTTCGCTACATTTGCAGTTATGAAAACAAGAGGCTTCAATTCACTACATATTTTGGCGGCGGCCGCCTTGGCACTTTTCGCGGTGAGCTGCGCCAGCATCGG
>JAMPBQ010000028.1 GCA_023666615.1 Clostridium sp.
GGCGGCGCCGATTCAGTAGCGCTGTTGGCCGCTCTGTGCGCCTTGGGCTGCAGCTGCGTGGCGGCGCATTGCAATTTCAGGTTGAGAGGGGCGGAAAGCGCCCGCGACATGCGCAGCGCCCGCGAACTGTGCGCAGAGCTGGGAGTGGACTGCTATATAAAGGAATTTGACGTGGATGCGCGCCGCAAGGCCACGGGAGAATCGGTGGAGATGGCTTGCCGCGAATTGCGCTATGCCTGGTTCGCTGACTTGCTCGATAAGCTCCGCGCGCAGTGCATAGCCGTGGCGCACCACAGCGAGGACAATGTGGAGTCGTTCTTCCTCAATCTTTTGCGAGGATCGGGATTGGCGGGCCTTACCGGCATGCGGTGGCGCAATGGCTATGTGGCAAGGCCGATGCTTGGCCTTACCCGCCCGCAGATAGAAGAATACCTCGCCGATAAGGAGCTTCCCTTCGTTGTGGACAGCACCAACGCCAGCAACGAATACAAGCGCAACCGCCTGCGCAACGTGGTGATTCCGTGCATAGATAAAAATTTCCCGGGCGGCATGGCCGGCATCCATGCCTCGATTTCGCACCTTGCGGACAACCGGCGCCTATATGACGCCTTGCTAGAGCAGAAAAGGGGCATATATATCAATGGGGCGTCCATAAATCTCGTGGAGCTTGTGGCCAGCGAGCCGGAGCCCCGCATCTTGCTTTACGAGCTCATAAAGCCCCTGGGGTTCAATATGACGCATGCGGAGGACATCATCGCCTCGTCTGGCCGTTCCGGCTTGGCGTTCCGCGCAGGAGACACCGCACTGGAGCTTGACCGCGGCGTTTTGCATATCCGCGCCTCGAAGGAGGCGGAGCAAGGAGCGCAATGCGTCACAGTGAGCCTTCGTCGCGATATTCTTGTGCCGGCCCACATCCTAATCAGCGAGCATGCCGTGGCGGAGTTTAAGCCGGAGCGCAACCCCAACGTGGCCTATTTCGACATTGCCATTATGGACGGAGATCCGGAAATATGCTTGCGGCATTGGCGCAGGGGCGACCGCATTTCCCCCTTCGGCGAAAAAGCGTCAGCAAGCATCGGCAAGGCCTCTTCAACTGGCACTCGACTGGTGAGCGACCTATACGCCAACGCGAAATACAGCGCCGCTGACAAGCGCGCGGCCTGGCTCCTGACCCGCAACGGCGAAATCCTCTGGGCCGTGGGCCTGCGCCCCTCCTCCCTCTTCACCGTCAATCCCGAAACACGCCGCTACCTCCGCCTGGAATATCGACCATAATATTCCGCGCCCACTCCGGCGGCCTGTCAACATACATTTTGCTCAGCTTGCCATTTGAAAGTCTAAAAAGAGGCTTGGCGTCCGTTCCGTCTACAGAATTGTTTTGGCCTTGGTGTATGAAATGCCGCCGTGGATGTATGAAACTACGGTCTGTCTCTTTTTCCTCCCTATATCCGTCAGGCTTTGCTTAGGTAAGGCTCTTTTTGTTAAAGTTCTAATGAATTTTCTCTCAGCAGGAAATCGTATATTGAAATGATTGTTATCCCCGATTCATTATGGAGCACTGGGGTATATTCTCCAAGCACTATGATTTTTTTAAAAGAATCGTCAATGCGTTGCAATGAGGCTTCCTCTTGCTTAACCTTGTCTACGTCAATCATCTTATAGGCTGATTGAATGTAATAACGTTTGCTTCCTTGATTGCATACAAAGTCTACCTCATAATACTGGTGCTCTTGCGCACCGTGCTCATTGCGTTCTCGTTTGGGAACAACGCCTACATCTACACAAAATCCTCTGACAACCAATTCATTATATATTACATTCTCAAGTAAATGTGTATATTCCACTTGCCTGAAATTTAACCGTGCATTACGTAGTCCGCAGTCAGTGAAATAATATTTATATAGATTCTCGATATATCGTTTTCCTTTTATATCGTACCTTGTGGCTTTTTCAGTTAAAAACGAATCACATATATACTCAATGTATTTAACTACCGTATTACGGCTTACATTGATATGCTTAACGCTTGTAAAGGTATTGGACAACTTAGTTGCATTAGTCAGTCCTCCAATTGAAGATGCCATTATATTGAGTAGTTCATCGAACGCTTCATCATTTTTCAAGTTATATCGCAGAATGATATCTCGTGTATATACTCGTTCAAACATTGCATTTAGCAGATTTGCTTTCTCATCGTTTGATGCCTCCAATACAACTTGCGGCATGCCACCGTATATCATATATTCTCGAAGCGCATCTGCCATATCTAAATTTGTTGTTTGAAGGAACTCGCTAAACGATAATGGATGCAAGCGAATTTCGTAACCACGTCCGGCAAACTCAGTTCTAATCTCTTTGGATAAGAAACGAGCATTGCTACCTGTTACATACACATCTGCGTTTTTCATATTCAGATAGCTGTTCAACACATCCTCAAATTCAGGTACAAGTTGTATTTCATCTATCATTATGTAGTGCATCTCATCATCTTTCAGATGAGAATCTATATAGTCAAGCAGTGCATCCGGGTCTCGCAATGCCTTGCGGCGTCTATCTTCAAGGTTTATATCAATTATGTGTTCGTCATCAACGCCTTGCTCTTTAAGCCAATTGCCAAAAATCGTTGATAACAAAAAAGATTTGCCACATCTGCGTATACCGGTAATAATTTTAATCATTCCATTGTGCCGCAATGAAATGAGTTTGTTAAGGTATTTGGGTCTTTCTATAATCATAGTGATGATATAAGTTGGCACGTGTGCCAGTTTTTGTCAGTGCAAAGTTAACGACAATATTTGATACCACCAAATCATATATATAATAGTGGAAGCTTGTGGCTAATCCGTAAATAATTGTACCCATCATTTTTGAGCTGTAGGGGGCGAAGGCATTCAACTGGCGCTCGCCTGGTGAGCGGCCTCTGCGCCAACGCGAAATACAGCGACGGCCTACATGCGCGGTGATTAAATTTCGCGGATTAGGACGCAGGTCCAGGGCTTTAGGTCAAAGTTTAAGCTGATGGTTCCATTCTCGTCAGATGCCACTGTGCGCTTCAATGTCGACCATGATTTTTCCTTTAAGTGTTCGGTCTGCGCTATTGAGAGGGATCGGGGGGAGCCTAAATCCGCATACGCGTCGTATACATTTCCGTTATCCTTGTCAAGGACCTCAATGATGAATTGAGCATTGGGCTTTAGGTTGACGAGCTGGGCGTCGACCTTTTTGTTGGATGCCTCCATGTAATTGTTATGGTTCCTGGCCGATGGCACCGTCTCATAAAATTCGTCGGGATAATTAAATGCAAGCGCGGCAATCTTCCCATTGTCGGAGTGGCGGCTTACAAACAAAGGGTCGCTGTAGTACAGCATCTCGTCGCCCAAGAGATTAAGCATCCTGTATGCGTGAAAGGAGGGCTTGGCCAAGCCTTGGTAGTTGACCATCCCGAAGCCGCCGTGGAATGGGGTCTCGCCGCCTCCCTTTTCCTCAAATACGTCAGTAAAAGTCCAGTACATCAAAGAATTGGCCATTCCGATGCAATCAAGGTTGGTCTTAATTATATATGCCGCCGGCGGAAGCAGGTCGTGCATTTTGTCGCGGCTGTTTGGGCTTGAGCTCCATTCCGTTAGGTGGATTTCCGCGTTTTGGAATTTGCTTTTTGCCAGGGTCTCCTTAAGCCAAGTCATGTCATCGCGCAATGAGTTTACGTATCTGATCGCGTCCTTGCTGCGGTTCGTCTCTGGGTCCAGGGCGTAGTCAGTGGGATAAGGATGCGTGGATATAAAGTCGAGGGGCAGATTTTCTTTTTCGCAGAAATTTATGAACTCCTCAATCCAGATGCCTTTCCACTGCTGCTTGTTTATATCCTCTTGAGAGTAGAATTTAGACTTTTGATGGTCCAAGATTTCTCCGTCATGGCGGTGGTCGGCTATGAAATTGCTGGTGGCTGGCCCTCCAACCCGCAGGCGCTCGTCGACTGACTTTATGGCTTTAGCCGAAATTCTGTACAGTTCGAAATAATCGCTCTTGGTGCCGTGAAAGAATCCGGCAAGCCCTGTAAGGTTCGGCTCGTTCCATACCTCAAAGTACCATTTCGAGACTTCGTCGATGCCATATCTATCAACGACATGGTTGGCGAACGCTTTTATGAGGTCGTGCCATTTGCCATAATTTTCGCGGTCCGCTGAAATATTGTTGCGGTACCACATTTGCGTCTTGCTGTTCTTTGCCGCTATGCCGGTAGGAAAGAAAGAAAGCTCTACAAAAGGCCTTACGCCGATGGCCAGCATGCGGTCATATACATCGTCAACGTATTGCCAATTGTAGGCGGCTGTGCCGTCGGGCTTTTCAAAGTATATGCACATGTCATCGCAAAAAAGGCCGTGCATGCGCACATAGTTGAATCCGCAATGCTCCTTCGACATCTTCAGATGCTCAATCCAGCTTGAGCGCAATCCTTCGTTGACGCGGCCGGCGCCCACTCCCACGCTCCAATAATGGTCAAAACGCTCTCCCTTTCCGCGTGTGTCGATGTTTTGGGCTGAAAGCCCTTGTATGATGCAGGCGATAGCGGCAAAAACAATAAATTTTTTCATATTGATTGATTTTTGATTTTTCTGGCAATGTCATGGCTTTTCGATGATGATCTCGGCCAGGGCGCGCTTGGCGGGGGAGAAGCTGGCGGCGATGAGGAAGATTGTTTTGCCCGAGGCGGAGAATTTCTTCCAGTATTCCTTTTCGCGGATTTGCCGCATTGCTTCTGCAGCAGGCTTGTCCACCTTGAACTCAAATACATAGGCGAAGCTGTCGGTCTCCACGGTGAGGTCGATGCGGCCGTTGGACGTGTGGTCCTCCATGCACGTGTAGAATCCCACCATCTTGAACACCAGGTAAATGGCATTTTGGAAATATACCTCGTGGGGCTCGGCGGCGCCTATGTGCGGCACGCCGCGCAGAAGGGCGTCGAGCCTTGCTATGAACGCCTGCGGGTCGCCACGCATCACATCCATTACGAACTTTTTCGTGCTGAATTCCGAATTGGAGCTGTCCTTTCCTAAGAAGAACGGACGAAGAAAATTGATGAAGCTTTCCTCCACCTCGCCGTTGGGGTAGCCGAGGGTGTATTCATTGAATACGCTGTCGTAGACCTTGATTGTTAGATAGCCCGATTGGTAGAGCGTGGGTATTGCCTGGCGGCTCATTATTCCCTCGTTGCCAAGCGTGGAGGCGTCGATGCTGTAGCTTTCAATATCCTTTAGGCTCCATTGGCTGTTCTTCAGGAGCTTGACGACATAGGAGGGTGTGCCGCTGCCGAACCAGTAGTTTTCGAACCTTTCGTTGGCGAATACGTTCACGAGGCTGAAGGGGTTGTAAATGTCCAGGAGGTTTTCGGCGAAATGGTATCCGTCGTATCGCTTCTTCAGCTCTTGGCGGATCTCTTCGGGGGATTTCCCGTATTGGACGGCCAGGCACTGGATGCCATCAGAAAAGCAGCTGTCCAGCTCTGTGGCGGTGATGCCGCATATGCCGGAGAACTTGGGCGTGAACGAGATGTCGCGCAGGTTGTTGAGGTCAGAGAATATTGACAGCTTGCTGAAGCGCGCCACGCCGGTGAGCATTGCGAACTCAATGTGCTGGTCCATCGACTTAAGGTTTCCGTAGAATGCCTTAAGCGCGCTGCGGAATTGGTCGGCCAGACGTTCGTCGTCGATGGCATTTAGCATAGGCTTGTCGTATTCGTCGATGAGCACGGCTACTTTTTTGCCGGTGGCATCATGGAGCTTGGAAATTATGTCGCCAAAGCGCAGGCTGGCCATTTTTGTGATGGGAGTTATGCCGTATTGCTCTTCCCATCGCGTAAGGGCGTGGTCCAGGAAATCCTCCAGGTCTTGGTGCGTTTTGTAGTCGCCGGCGTTTAGGTCAAGGTGCAGGACGGGATGCGGCTCCCAATCTTCTGCCAAAGCATCAATGGCCAGCCCCTTAAACAAATCTCTCCTCCCTTGGTAATACGCCTCAATCGTCGACAGCAGCAAGCTCTTGCCGAAGCGCCGCGGACGCGAAAGAAAGTAATATTTCCCCTCTTTTGCCAGCTGGTAAATCAAAGCTGTTTTGTCTGCGTACACGTATCCGCCTTCGCGAATTTCAGCGAAAGACTGTATCCCCACCGGGTATTTGTTTTCTTGGCACACGTTTTCCATACTGCAAATATATGAAATTTAGGAAAAATGCACAACAAGCGGCGGCCGAAAGGATGAAAAAATTTGGGCGGATGGGGGAAAATCGCTAAATTTGCGGCAACTAACATATCTACACAAAAGCGTTTACTCGAACGTTTTGTTCCTGATCGTCTGAAACTTCGCAACTTTCAAGATAAAGAGCGGGAATAAAGCAATAAGGTGGACGCCCTTTGAGTGTATGTGCGTTTGGCTGGCTGCGGCCGGCTGAATCGCTATACCTTCACGTGGGCATCTGCGCATTGCTTATCCTTTCTTTATCAGGCAATGCGAAGGCCTCAGGCGATGGGATGAGCAATCGAACCAGACTCCCACGTTTTGTGTGCAATAACCCATTTTTTTTTGCGGCCAGAGGGAGCGGGCGGACATGAGAACAATATGTTGCCAACATCTTCTTCTTCGCAATCCCAAAGCCGAATATATAGAATAATGGGGATTGCAATGATTGTATCAGTCGCGTATAAGATGCTTTTCCCCATCAGGGAATATTTATGGAATCTTAGGCTCGACAGCTGGGGATATTCAGAATTTCTGATAAATTTTGAGGGCGGGTACGTTCGCCGCGGCCTGCTGGGGGAGTGCCTATATTGGCTTGCGTCCACATTCGGCATACAGCCGCAATGGCCAATAATCATTATGTGCGCGCTGGCTTATGCCTTCGTGGCGTGGTTCCTTTTCCGCAAGTTCAGGGAGAACGGATATTGCTGGTGGATAATATTGTCGCCATTGTTATGCGGATTTGTATATTATCTGATACGCAAGGACTATCTGCTTTACGCATTGCTGATTGGAATTTTCTCTTTGATGAAGGAGGCCAGCCCGACATTTGCCAAAAGGCTCCTCGCCGTGGCTTTGGCCTCATTAGGAATAATGCTGCATGAAGCTTTTATGTTTTGGAGCATCCCTGTTTTGGCGTTGGTGATGATGGCGGAAAGGCGCCATCGGCTAGAAAACGGGTTGCTGCTGCTGATTCCTTTTATTGCATTTGCGGTCAATTGTTTGATGAAAGGGGATTTGGAGGTGACGCATGCAATCAACGACTCTTGGAATAGGGTGCTTGATGGACACCTCTTGGTGTTTAATAAGCAAAATAGCATAGGGGCGCTGTCATGGCAAACGCTTGAAGCCGCCAGGGGTCATATAGGGAACAATATCGGCGGGCATGGGAAGGGGTTCTATGGAATAGTGTACTGGCCATTCCTGTATGTTTCGGTCTATTATTTCATATCTTTCTTTTTCACGGCGTTTAAGCCATCAAAGGCCAAATATGGCGCAGACGAGCGCGCGCAGATGTCATCGCTGTTCTTAATCGTTTCCGCATGCCTATTGCCAATGTTCGCTTTTTTGAGCTGTGACTACGGAAGATTGTTTCAATATGCTGCTATGGGGAGCTATATCCCATTTTTGATAATAGGGCCGCAAAGGCTTTGCGGAGTTACGCCAAAGTGGGTCCAGCGAATCGTCAAAAAAATTAATCGGCGAATGGGAAGCTTGCTTATGCCACAAAAAGGCGTGCTTGCCTTGCTCTTGCTCCTCATAGGCGTCGCCCCATTCTCTTTCGACATATACGGCAGCATTGTGCAAAGCCCGCTTGGGTCGCTGGGCCAGGCGGCGGTGCAATTTTTATTGCGTCTGCGTGTATTGATTTCTTGATAAATACGGATAAAATGAATCTTCTGTCAATCATAAAAATAGCCAGGCCGCACCAGTGGGTCAAGAATCTGTTTGTGGCTCTGCCGATGTTCTTCAATGGCTCATTGCTCGACCTTCAATGCTGGAGGCAAACAGCCATAAGCTTCGTTGCTTTTTCATTTATGGCCAGCGCCATATATTGCTTGAATGACATAAGGGATGTGGAGGCCGACAAGCTGCATCCCAAGAAGAAGCGCAGGCCAATAGCGTCGGGAAAAGTGAGCGTCTTTCAGGCTTATTCCCTTATGGCGATTTTGATTGCGGCATCATTGGCGTGCTGTCTTTTGGCTGGAGCGGCCGCAACCAGATTGATGGCTATTGTGGCGTTTTATTTCGTTTTGAATGTGGCTTATTGCCTAAAGCTCAAAATGTATGCCATAGTGGATGTGTTTATCGTATCGTTTGGCTTTGTCTTGAGGCTAATGGCGGGAGGCGCGGCATGCGGCATTTGGCTATCGCCCTGGATTGTGCTGATGACGTTTTTGATAGCCCTCTTCCTATCGTTCGCCAAGCGCAGGGATGATGTGGCGCTAAGGGAGGAGACAGGTGTTGTGCTGAGGAAAAACACTCTCAATTATAACCTTGAATTCCTGAACCAAACCCTTGGCGTGATAGGGTCGATAACGATTGTTTGCTACATAATTTATGCCGTGTCGCCGGAGGTTGAGACGCGCATGGGCAGCAATTATGTGTATATCACCTCTGTATTTGTGTTGGCGGGCATATTGCGATATTTGCAATTGGCCATTGTATATGCCCAGAGCGGAAGCCCCACGAGGGTGCTGTTGAGGGACCGGTTTATCCAATGCAGCGTAGCGCTATGGCTTCTTTCGTTTTTTATGATAATTTATCTATGAAAGGGTTGGCTCTGTTTGACTTTGATGGCACCATCACAAGGCATGACACATTGCTTAGGTTCGGATTGTTTGCCATTGGGCGAAGAAGAATAGCGTCAAGCCTTCTGAAATCGTCGCCTTGGATATTGCTTTGGAAATTAGGGGCAATCAGCAACTCAGCCGCGAAGGAGAGGCTGTTCGGGCATATGTTTGGCGGCATGCAAAACGCCGAATTTGAAAGATATGGGCGTGAATTCGCCAAAGAGATAGATAAGGATTTAAGGAAGGATACGCTTGGCTTATTGGAGAAGCATCAGGATAGCGGGGACGAAACGGCGATTGTGTCGGCAAGCATTGGCGCGTGGATTCGCCCATGGGCGAAGGCGCATGGCATTGGCCGGGTGATTTCCACTGAGGTCGAGGTTGATGGGCGGGGGCGCCTTACGGGAAAATTCTCCACGCCCAACTGCCATGGGCCCGAAAAAGCGCGTCGGATAAGGCTGTGTTTTCCAGATTTGGAGGCTTTTGACAGCGTTTCGTATGGAGATTCCCGCGGAGATTTTGAAATGTTCGCCCTGACAAAAAGCCATAAGCACTTATAACTTTGGACTTCATGAGATATAAGAAATATCTTGGAAGCCCCACCATCCGTTTTATTATAGTTGGCGGCGTGGCTGCCGGCATCCAATACGGGTGCTATCTTTTATTTGTTGAGGTTTGCCGCATGAGTCCTGAGGCAAGCGCGGCTTTTAGCTATCTCATCAGCCTTGCATTCAATTTCTTTTCTTCCAGCATATTCACTTTCCGCACAAATCCAAGCGTGTCGAAGGCTGTCAGGTTTGCGGGATGCCATTTGCTGAATCTTGCGATGCAGTCAGCCCTCGCGTATGCCTTTTCATATCTCATGCCAAAGTCGTGGGCACTCCTTCCCGCGATGATTATTTGCGTGCCGGTGAATTTCTTTTTGGTGAGGCGTGCCCTCACATTATACTGAAAAATAGCTAAAATGGGGGCGCGTTTCACTTTTTTTCTTTAATTTTGCGCAATAGTGGGCCGAGATGCGGCCCAGTACGCCTTTTAACTATTAATTATCACCATAAGGAATGGTAAAGAAATACGACCTTATCAACAATTGCATGGGCTGGCTGTGCTTCGCCATAG
The DNA here is from genome assembly GCA_023666615.1 of Clostridium sp. Taxonomy (GTDB): domain Bacteria; phylum Bacteroidota; class Bacteroidia; order Bacteroidales; family Muribaculaceae; genus CAG-873. Next base: position 9,920 of record JAMPBQ010000028.1, read on the forward strand.
CCGCCGTGACATATCTTCTCACGATTGAGCCTACGGCAAGCTTTTGGGATTGCCCCGAGTTTATATTGCAAGGCGCGAAGCTGGAGCCGGGCCACCCGCCGGGCAACCCTATCTTCATGCTTACGGCGAGATTCTTCATCACTGTCACCGGCGCGGAGATAAATGAGGCGGCCATAGTGGTGAACTCCATGTCGGCATTGCTCAGCGCGGCCACTATCCTCTTGCTTTTCTGGACGATTACGCATTTGGTAAGGCGCATTATGGTGCCTGACGGTGCCAAGGAGATTTCCTGGCGCAGGATGACGCTGATCATGGGCGCCGGCCTGTGCGGGGCTCTGGCCTACACGTGGAGCGATACGTTTTGGTTTTCGGCCGTAGAGGGCGAGGTGTATGCCTTTTCTTCGTTCTGCACCGCATTGGTGTTTTGGCTGATACTGAAGTGGGAGAATCACGTGGATGAGCCCTACAGCGACCGCTACCTGGTGCTTATCGCCTACATCATAGGCGTTTCAATCGCCGTGCATCTTCTCAATCTGCTTTGCATTCCGGCCGTGGCCTTGGTGTTCTACTACCGCAAGTGGAAGAATACCAACGCGAAGGGGTCGCTGATAGCCCTTGGCGTATCATTCGTTATTGTAGCGGCCATACTCTACGGCCTTGTGCCCGGCTTCATAAAGGTGGCGCAGTGGTTTGAGCTGCTGTTTGTCAACTCTTTTGGTGCGGGATATAACACTGGCGCGCTTTTCTACGCCTTCCTCTTCGCCGCAGTCACCCTTGCCGCCGTGGCCGCGCTCTACCGCGGGTCGAAGATGGCCAAGCCGCTGATTGTGTTGGCGGTGATGCTTTCCGGCCTTACGTTCGCCACGTCAAGCAAGCTGGTGTGGCTAGTGCTGACAGCGTCTCTGATATTCGCCGTGTACTATTTCAAGCGCGACATGCGGCGGATCCTCACAGTGTCTATCTTGAGCCTATTCGTGATATTCGTGGGATATTCATCTTACGCCCTTTTGCTGATACGCGCCTCGGCCTACACGCCGATGAATCAGAATGCCCCCGACAACGTGTTCGCGCTTTCGTCTTACCTCAACCGCGAGCAGTACGGCCAGCGCCCGCTGTTCATGGGACCGGTGTTCACGGAGACTTACAAGCTGGTGCAGGATGGCGACGGCAACTATTATGTGGCTGTCGATGAGCAGGGGATGCCCATAATGCAGGCATTGACCATGAGCGACGCCATAGCGCGCGATTCGCAGGGCATGCCTATTGACAACGGCAAGCCAGGATACACCAAGGTGGTAAAGACCGATTCCACGCAGGCCGACGAGTACGTGGAGAAGCTGTGGTCGCCCGACTATGCATACACCGAAGGACTGAGCATGCCGTTCACCCGCATCTACAGCATGCAGCCTGAGCACTTGGAGGGCTACAAGAGCTGGAGCCTTTACAGCAACCCAGACCTGGAGAACATACGCAATCTTGTGCCCGCGGCTAAGCGCCGCGAGTGGGCGCAGCAGGGCGGCGCGCCGCTTGTTGAGATAAATCCTTATCTCAACCACATGAAGACCGTGTACCCGATGCCGGGATACGAAGGCCTGCAGGTGTGGAAGCCGACTTTCGCCGACAATCTGCGGTTCTTCCTCAACTATCAGCTCAACCATATGTTTTGGCGCTATTTCATGTGGAATTTCGCCGGCAGGCAAAATGACATACAGGGCAATGGCGAGCCTTACCTTGGGAATTGGATTTCGGGCATACCTTTTATAGACAACGCTCGCCTTGGCGACCAAAGTCTTGTGCCCGCGGAATTTACCACCGACAATAAAGGGCATAACGTATTTTACATGCTGCCTCTGCTGATGGGGCTATTCGGCATCATTTGGCAATCGGTGGTTAACCACCGCACCAATCCCAAGCGCGGCATTGAGCAATTTTGGGTGATATTCTTCCTATTCTTCATGACCGGCATAGCCATCGTGCTTTACCTCAACCAGACGCCCGGGCAGCCGCGTGAGCGCGACTACGCTTTCGCCGGCGCCTTCTATGCCTTCGCCATCTGGCTTGGCATGGGCGTGCCCGCCATTTCGCGATTCGTGATTTGGGCATGCGGGCTGTCAAAGAAAGAGGATGAGGCGCCAAGCAAGGGCGTGAAGTACGCGGCGGCGGCCGTGGCGGCGGTCTTCGCCGTGGGTGTGCCCCTGCAGATGGTGTCGCAGACGTGGGATGACCATGACCGTTCGCACCGCTATACCACGCGAGATTTCGGCGCAAACTATCTAAACTCGCTGGCGCCCAACGCCATAATATTCACCAATGGCGACAACGATACCTTCCCGCTTTGGTACGCCCAGGAGGTGGAGGGCATTCGCACAGACGTGCGGGTGATCAACCTCTCGTATCTTGGCACTGACTGGTACGCCAACCAGCAGAAGCATCCATTCTATGAGGCGGGGGCTGTGGAATTCCTGGCCCGGCCCGAAGATTACGCATACGAGCAGCTGAGCTACTCCACGCTTGCGTCGGAGCCTGACTGCAATCCAACAGAGGCGATCGAGGGACTGAAGGCATTCTATGCCACGCCTACGCTTGACGCTGATGGCAAGAAGGTGTTCCGCATGGCCACGCCGAACATGTACTCAGCGGTTGACCGCGAGAAGGCCATTAAGCAATTTGGCTTGAATCCCGCCTCGTCCGACTCCATCTATGCCATACCGTATATGGGTGACATTGAAATGCCGGGGCTTGGGCGCTCGTTTATGCTCAATACGCTTCTGAGCTTCGACATTGTGGCCAACAGCGTGGCGGGAGGCTTTGAGAGGCCGGTTTATTTCGCCACCACCGTGCCGGGCACTTACTATCTTGGCCTTGACCCCTATATGTATGATACGGGCCTGGCCAGCCAAGTGACGCCGTTCAAGTATGCCGAGGCCTCGCCTATGGCCACTACGGCATATGAAAACATCCTCTCCAAATTCAAATGGGGCGGACTTGACGATCCAAAGCATAACAAGGGGCTTTACCTTGACGAAACCGTAAGGCGCATGGTGACTACACACCGCAACACGATGCTTACCGTGGCGACCGAACTTGCCGCAATGGGCGACGCCGAGCCTACGGCCTTTGCGCTGCAGTGGGCGAAGGAGAATGGCAAGCCGGCCCCGGCGGACCGCCTGGATATGGCGCGCCAGCTGATTGAGGTGATGGAGGAGAAGCTGCCTGCAGAGGTCATGGCCTACGAAAGCAATCAGGACGCGCAGCTTGCCGACTTGTACATAAAGCTTTATGTGGCGTCGGGCAACAAGGCTGACCTTGACAAGGCAGAAGAAGTGACAGACGCGGCTTTGGCTAGATACGCGGCCTTGGAGAGATACATTGACTCCCTGGGCGGAATGGGCTCAATGGGCATGACCGAGCAATTTGTGGAGCAGTATTTCCCCAATGTGGTGGCAATGCGCAATTTCATTGACTTGGCGCGCGCCGTGGAGAAAAAGGGAGCCGGGGCAGAGGTGGACCTTGTCGAGCTTAGCCGAGCCTACGACTTGGCCGACAACTATGCCAACCGAGCCATGGCCTTCGTCTACGAGCAGGACTTCAGCGACGAAGAGCTTGACCAGGTGGAAGAGATGTATCCGCAATACGCCCGCATAGCCGACTATGCGCGGCGGATCAAGGCTGCGCACAAGGCGCTTGGCATCGATCCGCTGGAGAACAGCAACCGCCATCTCGCGCCCTACGCCTACGCGATAATGCCGCGTTGATGAGTTATAGATAGTTTAAATTGTGCAGTTGGAATTGCGCAATAGGAATTGTGCGGTTTTATTTGCGCTGCGCAAATAAAAATTTTGCGCGCTGTATTGTGCGAATCAAAAAAAATTCATAACTTTGCCACATCCAACTCCACAAAATGCGGCAGTAGCTCAGTTGGTAGAGCATCAGCTTCCCAAGCTGAGGGTCGCGGGTTCGAGCCCCGTTTGCCGCTCATAACATAAAACACTATCTATCAATAATATACTATTTATTGGTAGATAATTTCTATGTAAAAGCACCTCAATTCAGGGGATTCTGGGGAATGGGTACTGTCCATTTTTGTCCATTTAAGTTCGTTTTTGTTCATTAACTTGTGCGCAAATCCGTGCGCAAATAATCCATTATGGCAACATCTAAATTTTTTCTTGACGCGCGACGCGTTAAAAAAGGCAATCCTGCGCCTCTGAAGCTCGCTATCAGAAACCACGGCAAAACATCTTACGTTCACACTGGCATTTTGCTAATGTCATCGCAATGGGATGCCGAAGAATGCAAAGTTATGAAGACTCACAACGAGCATCGCTCACTCAATATGCTTCTTGCAAAGCTTAAGGGGAGTGTTGACGTTGAAATATTGTCTTTGTCAAACACCGAGAGGATTCTCAATTGGGACGCCTTAAAGCTCCGAGATAAGATTATGCAAAGGCTCAATCCCGAAGAGGGCCTATCTAAATCTCGTACATTTTACGACGCTTTCGTTGAATTTATGAATCTTAAAGCTGAAAGCACCAAAGGAGTATACAAGCAGACATTGTCAAGGCTTAATTCATATATGGATATAAGCCCTCTGGCTTTTGAGGACATAACCCCGGAATGGCTTAACAGATTTGACAAGTTCCTTGCGATAACCGCACCAATGGTTAACGCCAGGGGCATTCATCTTCGGAATATCCGCGCTGTCTTTAATTACGCTCTTGCTAATGACTACACATCCTATTATCCTTTCAGGAAGTATAAGATAAGGTCGGAGCGAACACGCAAGCGTTCGCTGAACGTTGATGATTTAAGAAAGATTTTTGAATATCCTGTTGAGGATTACGCTGTAATCTACAGAGATCTTTTCAAACTTATATTTATGTTAATTGGCATTAATACCGTGGATTTGCACAGGCTTAAGCATATCGCAAACGGCAGGATAGAGTATCGCAGGGCAAAAACCGGCCGCCTATACTCCATTAAGGTAGAGCCAGAGGCTCAAGAGATAATTGATAAATACAAAGGTGAAAAAGGGCTGTTGGTAATTGCTGACAGATGGACTGACCATCGCAATTTCCGACACCAAATCAATAAAGCCCTTCAACGTATCGGTTCTGTTAGGAGAGTTGGCAAGGGAGGCAAGAAGGTCGTAGACGTTCTTTTCCCGGAATTGACCACATATTGGGCTCGTCACACGTGGGCGACTATCGCGGCAGACCTTGACATACCAGATGCGGTCATATCGCAGGCTCTCGGCCATGCTGGAGAGAATTCTACCACCGACATATATATAAATAGGAATAAAAGAAAGGTTGACGAGGCCAACCGTCGCGTTATTGACTGGGTGCTATATGGAAAAAAAGAGTAAATCCCCTTGTGTCACACAAGAGGATTCACAAACGCATATGATAACAAAATTCATTGTTATGCCACAAAGTTACGAATTTTATTCGCAACGCACAACATTTTTTCGCCGCCATTCCCGAATCGGCAGCCTCATCCCCCTGCACCCCTCGCACAAATATTCCCCCGCCACTTCGTAAATCTCCTTGGCTATGTCGCCCGCGAGGTAGCACACCCCCTCGCCCTCCAAGTCAAGCCCCAGGGCTGAGCCTATCTGCGTGGCCAGGTGGTGCAGCTCGTGAACGAGGCTGTTCGCCAGCTCCCCGCCCGTGCTCGTCAGCGACGTCACAAGCACGCTCCGCCCCTCGCCCGTGAAGCACAGCCCCGTGTTCAAGTCGCCGCTTGATAGATTCTTATAAGCCGAGCGCAGATTCTTGCCCCGGCATCCCGCCCTCTCCAGCGCGCCCATCACCTCGCCGGCGTCAAGCCGCCTCACCGCGTAGAAAGCCTCTATCTCCCAATCAATTTTCGCTAGGTGTATCCTCTGCCTTATCATATCCTCAATAGTTAAAATTCAATAAAAATCATAATAAAATTTGTATCGCCTGCCCAAAGGGCATAACTTTGCGTTGTAATCACAGGAAAGGAACACTGATATGGATAGCCTCATTCAAGCATTGCAGCAGTTTTTCAGCGAATACGTCGTTGCCCTTGCAGTCGTAATCGTTGCGGCCGTGTGGAGCGTATGGAAGCTCGCGTCCGCTTTCCAGTCAATGCGCGATAAGGTAAATAAGGTTGACAATCTTCCCTGCGCCGACCACTCCGCCAAGTTGGACCGCATAATCGCGACCGAGACAAAAGTCAATGCCTTGCCTTGCGCCGACCATTTGGAGCAAATCAAAAAACACGAGGATGGGCACAATAAAGTGCTCTCGCGCCTTAGCTCTATCGATACTACCTTGCTGTTTATGCAAAAGGGAATTGATAGTTTAAATCAGTCGCTTCAGAAGAATAACCGCATAGTAACTGATGGCTACACACAAACGCACAGCCCTCTGTCAATTACGCCTCTTGGCTATGAAATGGTAAAGCGCCTCGGCGTTATGCAAATGTTCGACAACAACTGGCATCGCATTGAGCCTTTGATTAAAGTTGGCGTGGAAAGCCGAAATCCATACGATATTCAACAATATTGCATACAGCAGGCCGTCGTGTTTCCTGAAAAATTCCTGTCTAACGAAGAGCTCGACAAAATAAAGCTTGACGCGTACAATACAGGCGAGCCTTTAGTTTCATACTTAAGGGTCATCGCCGTCCTGTCGCGTGATAGATACTTCAAGGAAAACGGCATTGACGTGGATGATGCAGACAAGAGCGCTCCCGCTGTCGTATCATAATAAAGGCGGCCCCTCCTTATGCCGCCGCGGGGAATCGCATTTGTGCTATGTCTTGTGGAACAGGTATTTCGCCACGAAGTTGAAAACCCCTATGACATTGGCCAAGGTAGTCGTAAGCAATGCTATCAATACTGATTCGCTTAACTGCATGCAGCCAAACCCACAACAAAAGACAATGACGAGGGATAAGACCATATAAGCGCACATAAACCAAAAAATGCGAAAGCTGAACACTTTCCTTTGCTCCCTGTCTTGCTTGTGTCCCTTTATGGACTCGTCTTTTTCTTCAAGCTCCTTGGCTTTAAAAGCCTTGTCTAAATCGGAATCTATAAGAACTGATTCCGACTTAATTGCGACCTCATCCGGCAATCCCCTATCAGAAGCAAGCCTCTCAACAAGACTATCATTCGAGAGATGCGACATAATCAACTATCTTTTTGTAATATAGTTCTGTTATCTCATCCGGGATAGGCTTGTTAAGACCTTCCATATAGCAGACAGCCCATGGAGTGCCAGGCTTATGCGTCAACGCCACCATTTCGGAATCCGACATCTTTGCGTATCGTTTCCACACCATTTGCACAATCTTTTTCGCCTGCTCATCTTTGAGTTTCGGCGTGTGAAAACAAGGCTCGCTTTTCGTTTCATCCCATTCCATTATGACGGTATTCTCCGTAATCGGATTTGCGCGATATTGTTTGAACGAATGGTATACGCAAGGAATGACTGGCCCGTATTTCCATGCCTCTACTCTATCAAAGCGAGGGTCAAGCAGTGACTTGTGATGTATCGCCAATGAAAATCCGTGAGCAATGTAGACGCGCTTCATCAGCCCCAATTGGGTAATGTCCTTATTCTCCGCTTTCGCTAAATCAATGAAGTAGTTGGCGACCGCCAGCGCATTGTCTCTCATATGGCTCTCATTTTGAGTTTTTAATTATAATGCACAAATTTACGCCATTATTTTATGATTATTCAAAATTCAAGGAATTTTAAATGTTTTTTAGCGTTTCCCCGCGATGTCAATGTTCTCTTCAATTGCCTAAAGCAAGTCCTCCCAGTCCACCACGGCGCCCTTGGCGTCGCAGTCCGCCAGCCACTTGCGGAAGAGGTTGCCGCCCTCGTTGTCGGGGTCGTCTATGGCGTCCTTCACGAAAAGGGCCAAATGCCGCTCGTCATCTATGCTCGACTTCCAATAGCCGGCCTTCGCCATGTTTATGGCGTAGACGAAGTTGTAGCCCTCGTTGCGCTCCAGCTTCACGCTGTGCTTCTGCAGCAATTCCTCCGCTTGCTCCTTGCTCATTGGCTCAATGGCCTCGCTCTTCCCAGTGGCGGGGTTCTTGCGCCTCATTCGTTTGACCGCATAGTCGCAGGCCTTCCGGTTGAAATTCCATCCGTAATTCCGAAGATATATGCGCATCTCTCTCGGCAGTTCTTCAAATATGTCCAATGCTGTTGCCATAATGTCCTAAAGCAAAATAAGGGCGTGGCTATTTTGCCTTTCGCGAGAATAGCAAGACAGCCAAGCCCATGGTTAATCAATAGCGGTAGCGGCCGCGTCCGCTTCCGGCAACGCCCCTGCGCTGGCCGAAGTCGCTCTCCTCTTCATCTTCCCAGTCCTCGCGCTGGCCCATGCGGCTGCCGTAGCCGTAGCCGCCCCCGCGGTTGCCGTAGCGTGAGCCGTAGGCGCCCCCGCGCTCTCCAATCTGCGATTCTTCGCAAAGCTCCTCTATGCACTCATAGAGCTTCTTCCCGTGCCTCAGCACCTTTTCCGCGTGCTCGGCCAGCTTGTCCGCCTTGCTCTCGGTTATTTCTATCATTCTCATGCCTGTTTGCTTTTTGCGGGCCTTTCGCCCTTCTCCTTTTCTTCCTCCCTGCCCTTCAGCAGCGCTATCAGCTCGGCCATCTGCCTTTGCTGCGTCTCAAGCCGGCTCTTGAGCTCGGCTATCTCCGCGTCCTGCCTTTGCTTCTCGGCGTATTCGGGGTTCAGCTTCTTGAGCATCTCGTCGCACGCCCGAGCCACTTCCCTGTTGTGCTCCACGGAGCTTATGACGCCCAGCGCGTGCTGCCGCAGCGCCTCTATCTCGGCGTTTATCCCTTCCTTTGTCGTGGCCAGAGTGTAGGGCGTCTTGGCCCCGTTTAGCTCATACTCCCACACGTCAAGCCCGGCCGGCACCTTTTGGAATACGCCCTGCTTGCCGTCAACCTTCGCCGTGATGTCGACCACAGCCTCCACAGCCTGGTTGAACATCGGCGGAAGCCCCATTTTCGTCATTGGCGTGCTTACCCCTACGATGGTGCCCACGCTCACGCTCGGCGCGCCATCGCGGTTCAGTATGTAGATAAGGGAGTTTTGTCGAAGTTGTGAAAAGCCCATGTTTTATGATTTAAGTTGTTGCGGTTGTTGTGGTTGTTTCGTATCGGCCCACCAGCTGCAGCCTGCCCGTGCGTGAATTGAAGTACACAAGGACAAGGCTTGGCGACCCAGCGCCGCCTATGTCGGCCACCGTCGCCTGCGTGCCATCGCTCGCAAGCAATTGAACTTGCCCGAACATAATGGGCAGCGTTGCAGCCGTGCCGTCAGGTATGGGCTGTCGCAGGTCGGCCAGCAATAAGCCTACGAAGGGGGCGTTTCTGAAAGAGCTAAACGCGTATGTCACCCCCGTTGCCGATGCGGTTACGCTCTGGCTCTCAATGCCCCTCGTTCTTTCCAATATGAACATAGGCGTAAGTTTAGAAAGCGTTCGTGAAGCCCCCTGCAAGCCCATTCAGCGCGGCCGCGCTCCATAGGCCGTAGCCTCCGCAGAATCCCGCGGGTATCAGCCCATACGTGGCGTTGATGCTGTTGTTTACGGGCACATACGATTCGGGGCACGCTATTTTCTTCACCGGCACTTGGTTGCAAGCGATTTCGTTGAGCTGCGCGTAGATCGGCTGAAGCTCCGCCTGCCTCTCGGCGCGCGAGTTCGCCGCGGTCAGCTGCGCAGTCAGCGTGGCTATCTCCCTGTCCTTGCGGCTGTCCTCAATCGCGTCCAGCTTCGCCAAAATCGCTCGGGTGTTGTCATTGGCGTTCTGCTTCAGCTGGCACGTTTGGTCGGATGCCGCATACGCCACGGCCGAGAACCCGCGCTCCTGCCCGATGGCCACATTGTTGATTGCCCCCGTCAGCGCGTTGGTCTGATTGAGGTTCGCCAGCTGGTTTTGGTAGCCCTGCTCCGTGATGAGCTGCTTCACCCCGCAGCAACAGTCGCACAGCTGCTGGATGATGCCTTGGTTGCCGCTGTTCACCGCGTTGATGATGCCCTGCGAGGACATGTTCACGCTGTTCCCAAGGCTGCAGATTGAGCTCTGCACGGCGTTGATGGCCCCTTGCACAGCGTTGATGTCGCAGTTGAGCGTTCCCGCGAGGGCCTTCACCTCGCTTGTGCCGCCGTTGATGGCCGACATTAGGGCGTTCTGCCCCTGGATGGTGCTCAGCTGTTCCTGCAGGGCGTCGAAGCGCGCCTGTGCGCCGCCGCTCTGCCCG
>JAMPBQ010000029.1 GCA_023666615.1 Clostridium sp.
GGGCCGGAGGTGGAAGTGGCGGCCAGGCAGCCGGCGTAGGCGGCGCCGATGGCCGAGCACACTCCCGCAATTTCGTCCTCCATCTGGCAGGCCTTTACGCCAAGGTCCTTGCGCTTTGCCAGCTCATGCAGGATATCTGTGGCCGGGGTGATGGGATAGCTGCCAAGGAATAGCGGCCGGCCAGCCTTTTCGGAGGCCATGATCAGGCCCCAGGCGGTGGCTGTATTGCCGTTGATGTCAGTGTAGACGCCGGGGCGCGGGTCTTGCGTCTCAATGCGGTATGTGGGCATTGAGGCATGAATATTGTGGGCGTAGTCGTATCCCGCAGCCAACACCTTGGCGTTGGCCTCGTATACGGCGGGCTTCTTGGCGAACTTATTCTTGATGAACTTCAAGGCTTGGTCAAGCGGGCGGTCGAATAGCCAGCACACAATGCCAAGGGCGAAGATATTGCGGCACTTCAGCATGCTCTTGTTGTCCATGCCCGAATCGGCCAGGGCGGCCTTTGTCATTGAGGTGACGGGAGCCATCATCACATGGTCCTTGTTGATTCCCAGCTCTGCGAAGGCGTCATCCGTTTGGAATAGGGCCTTTTTGAGGTCCGCCTCCTTGAAAGAGTCAATGTCGACAATGATGATGCCGCCGGGCTTTAAGAACTTCACGTTCTGCTTGAGGGCGGCTGGATTCATGGCAATCAGCGCGTCACATTGGTCGCCCGGGGTGTGGACATTCATGCCCACGCTCACTTGGAATCCGGAAACTCCGCTGAGCGAGCCCTGCGGGGCGCGTATTTCCGCAGGGTAATCGGGGAAAGTCGACACCTGGTTGCCCACGCCGGCGGAAACATTGGTGAAGATGTTGCCGGCCAGCTGCATGCCATCACCAGAATCTCCTGAAAATCTTACGACAACCTTGTCGATGGTTTTCACGTCAGTTTTTTCTAACATAAAAAAGGTTATGAATGGATTGTGCTAAGACAATAAAATGGTAACGATTCACGGTTGGATTGATTAATCGACGCAAAGGTACAAAAAAAAGCCAATATGCGTGCGCATAATCAAAATCTTTTTCGTAACTTTGGGGTTACCAAATTGCAATCCCCATTGAATATGATAAAATACCCTATTGGCATACAGACTTTTGCTGACATAATACAAGGCGGCTACAAATACGTCGACAAGACCGGATACGTGTGGCGGCTCGTTTCCCGCGGCAAGTATTACTTCTTGAGCAGGCCTCGGCGGTTTGGCAAGAGCCTTTTGCTTTCGACCATAGAGGCTTTCTTTCGCGGCAGAAAAGAGCTCTTCAAGGGCCTTTACGCCTATGACCAGGATTGGGATTGGGAGGAATACCCGGTGTTCCACCTTGCCTTGAACGGCCAGAACTATGACTCGGTGAAGAGCCTGAACGATACGCTGGACTACAACATAGCCGAATGGGAAAAAGCCTATGGCATAACGCCCAACCCCGACATTAAGACTACGGCCGTGAGATTCGCCAACTGCATACGCAGAGCCGCTGAGGCGGCAGGCAAGCAGGTGGTGATACTGATTGACGAATATGACCAGCCCCTGCTCCAAAACATCGAGCTTGGCAAGGAGGATTTGCACAATACCCTGCGCGAATACATGCAGGGATTCTTTTCCGTCATAAAGGCGCAAGACCAGTACATACGCTTCGCCATGCTCACAGGCATATCAAAGTTCAGCAAGGTCAGTGTATTCAGCGGGCTTAACAATCTGAATGACATATCATTCAACGATTACACCAATGCAATATGCGGCGTAAGCGAATCTGAGCTCATGCGCGATTTCCAGGACAGCATCTCCGAACTTGCACAAGCCTACGGCATGACCTTTGAAGAGACCAAAGCGCAGCTAAAACGAGAATATGACGGCTATCATTTCTTCAAAAGGGGTGAAGGCGTGTACAATCCCTTCAGCCTGCTCAATACATTTGACAAGAATGATTTCCAGCATTATTGGATGGCGACGGGCACGCCTTCTTTCCTGATAAAGCTTTTAGAGGACCGCAAGTGGAATTTATCAAAAATCAGTGGATCCACCGTATCCGAATCAGACATTACCGGCGCAGACCGACATCTTACGAGCCCCGTGCCAATGCTTCTTCAAAGCGGCTACCTGACCATCAAGGGCTTTGATCCGAGATTCAAAGAATATACCCTTGACTACCCCAACGAGGAGGTGGCGGAAGGATTCAACAACGATTTGCTCAAAGCATACTCAGGACAAAAAGAACCCGACACCATCATCAAAAACTTTGTCAAGGATGTGGAAAGGGGCGACGCGAAGGGCTTTATGAAGAAGCTGGAATCGCTTTTTGCCGATGTGCCATACGACCAAATCCTTGACAAGGAGCTGCATTACGAAAATATGATGTTCCTTGTGATGAAGCTTATGGGATTCTATGCACACACGGAATACAAAACTTCGCGCGGACGCATCGACATGGTGGTGAAAACCGATCAGTACGTCTATGTTATGGAGTTCAAGCTGAATGGCACACCCGAAGAGGCAATAGCCCAAATCCGCCAAAAAGAATATGTAAAGCCCTTTGAAAATGAAGGTAAGGACATAATCCTTATTGGCGCGGCATTCAGCGATGAAACGCGCAACCTTGCATCATGGGTCATTGAAGACCTTTAACGACCAACACCCTCAGCACCCGCGCAAAAACCAAACACACACGAAAAAAATGGCACAATTCGCACACTTACACGTACATACTCAATATTCGCTCCTTGACGGACAGGCCGCTATTCCCGCCCTCGTGGATAAGGCCATAGCCGACGGAATGCCGGCGCTGGCCATCACCGACCATGGCAATATGTTCGGCATAAAGGAGTACTTCAATTACTACAACAAGCTGAAAGGCAAGAATCCCGACCTGCCTTTCAAGCCCATTTTCGGATGCGAAGTGTACGTGGCCAAGCAGGACTTGCACGAGCATGTGGACAAGCGCGACATTGGCCGCCACCTCATAATGCTGGCAAAGAACAAGACCGGCTATAAAAATCTCATCAAGATAGTGTCAAAGGCATGGACTGAAGGTTTCTATTCGCATCCGCGCACCGACAAGAAGGAGATTGAGGCTCACAAGGAGGGCATAATAGTGTGCTCAGCATGCCTTGGCGGCGAGATTCCGCAGCTTCTGATGGCCGGCGATTACGAAGAGGCCGACAAGCAGGTGAAATGGTGGAAGAGCGTATTCGGCGACGACTATTACATTGAGCTGCAGCGCCACAAGGCCACCGTGCCCAGGGCCAACCACGAAGTGTATGAGGAGCAAATGCGCATCGAGCCCATGCTGCGCAAGCTTGCGGAGGAAAACGGCATCAAGATAATAGCCAGCAACGACTCCCATTTCGTGAACGAAGAGGACGCCGAGGCGCATGACCGCCTGATATGCCTGAGCACCGGCAAGCTCCTCTCCGACCCCACCCGCATGCTCTACACCAAGCAGGAATGGCTGAAGACCACGGCGGAAATGAGCGAAGTATTCGCCGACTTGCCCGAGGCCATCTCCAATACATTGGAAATCGTGGACAAGATAGAGACGTACGATATTGACCACGCCCCAATCATGCCCAACTATGAGATACCGGCGGAATTCGGCACGGAAGAGGAATATAGGCAAAGGCTCACAGAGAAAGACCTTTTCGATGAATTTACCCAAGACGAAAAGGGCAACGTGGTGCTTAGCCAAGAAGAGGCGGAGAAGAAAATCAAGAAGCTTGGCGGATACGACAAGCTTTACCGCATAAAATTCGAGGCCGACTACCTGAAAAAACTGGCCTACGAGGGAGCGAAGAAGAGATACGGCGACCCCCTGCCCGACGACGTGGTGGAGCGCATACAATTTGAGCTGCACATAATGAAGACCATGGGCTTCCCGGGTTACTTCCTGATTGTGCAGGACTTCATCAACGCGGCGCGCACCAAGCTGGGCGTAAGCGTGGGCCCGGGGCGAGGCTCGGCCGCAGGCTCGGCAGTGGCGTATTGCCTTGGCATCACGCAAATCGACCCAATCAAATACGACCTCCTTTTCGAGCGCTTCCTCAATCCTGACCGCATCTCGCTCCCCGATATCGACGTTGACTTTGACGACGACGGCCGTGCCGACGTGCTGAAATACGTCACCGAGAAATATGGAGAGGAGAAGGTGGCGCATATCATCACGTATGGCACCATGGCCGCGAAGTCGGCCATAAAGGACGTGGCGCGCGTCATAGACCTGCCTCTTCCCGAAAGCAACCGCCTGGCCAAGCTTATACCCAAGCGCATGCCCGAGGTGAACGGCAAAGAGCTGAAATGCACGCTGAAGAACTGCTACGAATACATCGATGAATTCAAGACCGAGCTGCACAACCCCAATCCCCTGATTGCAGACACGCTCAAATACGCCAAGGCGCTGGAGGGAAACGTGCGCAACATCGGCGTACACGCATGCGGCGTAATCATCTGCCGCGACGACATAACCGACTGGGTGCCTGTGTCCACGGCCAACGACAAGGAAGAGGGCAAGCTTCTGGTGACGCAATATGAGGGGCGAGTGATCGAGGAAACGGGGCTCATAAAAATGGACTTTCTCGGCCTTAAGACGCTTTCAATCATCAAGGACGCCATCGAAAATATAAAGATGACGCATGGCATAGACCTTGACATTGACAATATCCCCATCGACGACCCAAAGACATATAAGCTATATTGCGACGGACGCACAAAGGCGACATTCCAGTTTGAATCACCCGGCATGCAAAAATACCTGCGTGAGCTGCAGCCAACCACCTTCGAGGACCTCATAGCCATGAACGCCCTCTACCGCCCGGGACCTATGGACTATATCCCCGACTTCATCGCGCGCAAGCATGGCCGCAGCCCCATCGTGTACGACATACCAGCGATGGAGACATACCTGAAGGATACATACGGCGTCACCGTATACCAGGAGCAGGTCATGCTCCTGAGCCGACTTTTGGCCAACTTTACCCGAGGCGAGAGCGACACCCTGCGCAAGGCGATGGGCAAGAAGCTCATCGACAAGATGAACCACCTCAAGGGCAAATTCATGGAAGGAGGGCAAGCCAACGGCCATGACCCACAGGTGCTGGAGAAAATATGGGCCGACTGGGAGAAATTTGCCTCATACGCCTTCAACAAGAGCCACGCCACATGCTACAGCTGGGTGGCCTTCCAAACGGCATACCTAAAGGCCAACTATCCATCGGAATACATGGCCGCGGTGCTCAGCCGAAACCTCGCCGACATCACCAAGCTCACCGAGTACATGGATGAATGCAAGTCGATGAAGATAGCCGTAAAGGGCCCGGACGTGAATGAATCGTTCAGTAAATTCGGCGTCAACAGCAAGGGCGACATCCGCTTTGGGCTTTCAGCCATAAAGGGCATCGGCCCAAACGTTGTGGATGAAATCATAAAGGCGAGGAACGACGGCAACGGCCGATTCAAGGACATATTTGACTTTGTGGAGCGCGTGCCCCCAACGGCCATCAACCGCCGCGTAATGGACAACCTGGCGGTGTCCGGGGCCTTCGATTGCTTCAGCGAGCTTCAGCGCGAGGACTATCTCGAACCAAACGCGAAGGGCGAAACCCTGTCGGAGCAGCTTCTGCGATATGGCCAGCAATTCAGGCAGGCGCAGATGCGCCAGGAGGCCTCGCTCTTCAGCTTTGACGACCTGACAAGCGACGCCTCCTCGCGCCCCGAGCTGCGGCACGCCACCCCTTGGGTGCCCGAGGTGAAATACGCCAAGGAGCGCGACCTCGTGGGCATGTACCTTTCGGGGCACCCGCTTGACCCGTACTATATGGAGATAAATTACGGGACCGACTGCACCATAAACAATATCGATACGATGCGGGTGGCCGACGGCGTTACATTCCGCTTTGCCGGAATGGTGACCGACTACCAGGTGAAGCAGAGCCGCAACGGATCAAACTTCGGCATAATCAAATTTGAGGATTACACCGACAGCATAGAGATGCGGCTCTTCGGCAAGCAGCTTCTGCAGTTTGGGCAATTTGGCGTTCCCGGCACGGCCGTGATGGTGCTCGCGCAATACCAAAAGCGATACAACAGCGAGGAAATATCCCTCAACATCAAGGAAATCTCCCTCCTTGAGGACTATAAGGGACGCTTAGTGGGCGGCATCACTGTGAACGCCCGCATAGACCAAGTGAACGACGCACTGAAAAATATCCTCATCGACCACAAAAATTCATCGAAAAAATCTCTTGGTTCGCTAAATTTGCGTATCTTTGACCCCGCAATCAACCGTACTGTCAACCTTAGGTCAAGCCAGCTGATACCCGTGAACCGCGACCTGGTGGACATTCTCGAGAAACTGGAAATAGACTTCAGCGTCGACAAGGCAAGATAGGAACAAATAAACACAGCTGCAACAAGGCGGCGGCTGATCCTTCAGCCTTGCAGCCAAAAGATTAAGAACAACAATTAAAGACTGAAAATCATGTCCTTTCAATTTACAGACAGCAATGCCGCGGAGACCATAGCAAGCGGCCAACCCATAATGATCGACTTTTGGGCCACATGGTGCGGCCCATGCAAGGCCATGGCGCCAATGATTGACGAGCTCGCCAAGGAATATGAGGGTCGAGTGCTCATCGGAAAATACAATTGCGATGAGGAGGATGACTTCGCGAGCAACCTGCCCAAGCCCATCCGCTCGCTGCCCTCCTTCCTGTTCTTCAAGGACGGAAAGCAAGTGGACATGCGCCTGGCCGGCTCGCAGAGCCGCGAGACGCTTGTGGCCAAGCTCGACGAGCTGCTCGCCCTCTAATGCGCGCCGACGACACCGCCTCGCCCCAAAAGGACAAAACCGGACGATGGGGCGAGGATGCCGCGGAGCACTATCTCGCGGCTGAAGGATACGCCATACTTGAGCGCAATTGGCGCATGGGGAGGCTTGAACTGGACATTGTGGCGCAAAAAGGCGGCATAATAGCCTTTGTTGAGGTGAAGACGCGGCGCAGCATGGAGACCGACCCGTCATTGGCCGTGGACAAGCGCAAGCGAGCGCGGATGATCACCGCGGCTGACACTTACCTCAAGCGCTACAAGCTGCCCTTTGACTACCGCTTCGACATTATATCCATCACCGGCACTCCGCAGTCATTCGCCATCGAGCACTTGCCCGACGCCTTTATGCCTGCCCTCAGGAGCCTACGCTGACAAAAATCAACAAAAGAAATGATTGACAATACCGAACGACAAAAAATCGTTCGCCTCATAAAGAGCGAGGTTGTGCCCGCCATAGGCTGCACCGAGCCAATCGCAGTGGCCCTTTGCGCGTCCAAATGCACTGAGCTTCTCGGCGGCGCGCCTGAGGCCATCACTGCGCGCCTGAGCGCCAACATACTCAAGAACGCAATGGGCGTTGGCATCCCGGGCACATCGATGATAGGGCTGCCGATAGCGATAGCCCTGGGGGCGATATGCGGAAAGCCGGAGCTGGAGCTGGAGGTGCTTCGTGATGTATCGCCTGAATATGTGGAGCTTGGCAAAAGCATGATTGACAGCGGGCGGATTTCCATACGCCTGAAGGAAGGCATATCGGAAAAGCTGTACATCGAGGTTGAAATGACCGCCGGCGAGCGCCAGGCCAAGGCAATAATCGCAGGCAGCCATACGGCATTCGCATACCTGGAGAAGGACGGAGTGATCATCCTAAACAATTTCTCAAGCGAAAGCGGCGGCCAGCAATGCGGCGCGGACGCTCCGCGGCTGACTTTGGCCAAGGTGTGGGAATTCGCCACAACGGCTCCGCTTGACGAAATACGCTTCATAATGGAGACGCGGCGCGTCAACAAGGCCGCGGCGGAGCAATCGTTCACCGGGCATTATGGCCATTCAGTGGGGCGCACTCTGCACTGCGAGCGGCAAAGATACGTGATGGGCGACAGCATCTTCTCCCGCATACTTTCCTACACCTCAGCGGCTTGCGACGCACGCATGGCTGGAGCTTGCATACCTGTAATGAGCAATTCGGGCTCTGGCAATCAAGGGATTGCCGCCACTCTGCCCGTGGTGATATATGCAGAAGAATCGTTCTCTTCAGAAGAGAGAACCATACGTGCTCTCACGCTCAGCCACCTTACGGCCATCTACATAAAGCAGAGCCTTGGCCGGCTTTCCGCCCTTTGCGGATGCGTAGTGGCCGCCACGGGGTCGGGCTGCGGAATCGCCTACCTGATGGGGGGCGGCTATGCCGAGATTTCGGCTACGGTAAAGAATATGATCGCAAACCTCACGGGCATGATCTGCGACGGCGCCAAGCCCAGCTGCGCCATGAAGCTCACCAGCGGAGTATCCACTGCGGTGATTTCGGCCATAATGGCCATGGAGGGGCATAGCGCTACCCCCGTGGAGGGCATCATAGACGACAATGTCGACATAACCATAAGGAATTTCGCCTCCATAGGCCGCGACGGCATGGACGTGACCGACCGCATCGTGCTCGACATCATGACCGGCAAATCCTGACTCAACGCGCTTTTAAATGCAAAACAAAAATGGCAGGCCTTCCCAGCCTGCCATTTTTGTTTGCGGCGCGGCGGCGCTATTGAATAAGCACCGGCGCCCATTGGGCATATATGTGGATATTTCGGGAGATATTCATCACCTGCCCATCCAAATAATTGTCATCGCCGTCGCCGTCACGCTGGCTGTTCCAGCCAACCAGCCTATAGCCGGTGCGAGTAAATGCCGGCGCCCGCAATGTGCTGTTGGTGGACGTCACAATGTTCTGAGTTGAAAGCTCTTCATCCTCGCTGTTGCCGGGATTGGAATGGAACGTAATCACATTATGCGTGACGTTGCCTCCGATGAGCGTCACCGACCCGAATTCGTTGGCGACATCGTCATTCGTTACATATTGCGACACTTCATTTTCAATAATCGAGCCGCTATTGATGGTTATTCGCGCATTAGTGCCCCTGGCATATAGGCCTCCGCCTTGCATCAAGGCGAAATTCTTGGTAATCAGGGGGCTGTCTTCCGAGCCTCCTTCTTTGCCTATAATCACGTCGGCCAATAGGTCAGACGTGTTCATATCCACGCAAAGGCCTCCGCCCTTGTTATCCGCAGTATTGCCTAAGATAGTGCCGCCCTGAATGTCAGCTTCCACAGATGTCGTGGCCGAACTGATATATACCGCGCCCCCATATCCGCCGACCAATGAATTGTCAATCAATTCCTCCTGGGCGGCATTCATAGTCATCATGACAGTGGATTTCGAGGGTATTTCAAGATTGCCGCCATTGATGTAGATGCCGGCGCCATTGCCGGCTACCGTAAGATTCTCGCTGATTTGGCCGCCTTCAAGCCGCACAGTGCCGCTCTCCATATAGATGCCGCCGCCATCTTTTGACGATGAATTTTTGTAGATGTTGCCTCCTGTCATCTTGAAGAGCGATGTGCTGGTGCCCTTGATGTAGATGGCGCCGCCATTGTCAGCCGAGCACTTAGTGATGGTGCCGCCTGTGATTGTCACGGTACCGTCTTCCAAATACACCGCGCCTCCGTCCTTATTCACATGCAGATATTCAGTGTCTGATGTATTGCTGTTGCGAATTGTGCCTCCGCTCATTTCAAAGGATGGCTTGCCGGCTGAGCCTGCGGCCAAAATGAATTGCCCTTGGATGTCGCCGCTGTAAATTTTGATTGTGGCATAGCCCAGATAGCCCTTGGAGTCGCCGGTGCCGCCGCCGCCGATTGAGCCTGTGCGGATAATAGGATTGCCTTGAATGGTCACTGTGGCTCTGCCACCATTGCGTCCGCTGCCGCTTGAAGCGCCCGTCTGCGTATAGCCGGTGCCTCCGCCTATGCTGGTGCTTATCCCGGATAGGGTCTTGGCTATGATTTCGCCGCCGGAAATCACCACATTGGCCGCGCCGCCATTGTTAGTGTAACTGCTGCCTCCGCCTATGGCTGTGCCTAGCGCGGATTGCGCATAGACTGAGCCATCGGTTATGGTCACGTTTCCGGCGTTGCCCTCCGCGTCCCTAGATCCCGCGCCGCCTATGGCAGAGCTGGGGATGTTCCATCTGTTGGCGTGATTATAGGCATAGACGTTGCCCCCTGAAATAGTGACATTGCCAATGCCTCCCGGCTGCATGAATCCGATGCCACCGCCTATGGCCGTGCCGGTGGTGGTGGCCACGGCTGTCACCAGGCCACCGGTGATTGTCACGGTGCCGGTGCCGTTGCCTCCGCCGCCTATCGCCGAGCAGTTTTCGGCCTTGGTGGTGCCGGCGAAGATGCGCCCACTGTTTATGAATATGCCCACGCTGTTCTCCTTATCCTTGGAATCCGCGCCGCCTATGGCCGCCGCCCACCAGTTGGAGAAATAGCCCGATTGCCCCTCTTCAAGGCCGAAATACTGCTGCCCTTCATTGTAGGGCTTGGTGGCTTTCAATCCATCCACGTCACATACCGTGAGCGAGCCGCTGCCCTCAAGGTTAATCTGATTGCGGCTGTCGCTGTTATGGTAATGTATGGCGCCCAGCCTGTTTTCGCCGATCATATTGATGGTCGTCACCGACCCTGAGCCCGAAGGCACGAATGATATGCCGGCTGTGGTGCGGTCGCGCGATTTATTGTCCTGATAAGTAGAATATATGTTGTCGATAGTGACATTGCATATCAGCTGGCCGGTGATTTGAATGCGGTGCTCCGTGCCTTCTCGGCCGGCGTCGGCGGCCACCTTGTCGCTTCCTTTGCACCAAGCGTCGATCACCGCGTCAACGTCAGTGTTGTTAACGATGTATTCACGCCATTCCTGCGTGCCGTCGGGGGAAAGCACCGTGCCGTAGGCCGGACGCACAAATTCGCCATTAATCAGGCCGGCTTCATTCCGATTCTTTTCAGTGGTCTGATAAACATAATAGTAGCTTTCGTCATCATCATTGTGCTCCCCGGATACGGAGACCTTTTCTCCATTCTCAAACCTGAAGCCTGAATAGCTCTTGGCGTTTATTGTCACATTGCCCGCGGCAAGGTCGAAATACACCACCTCCGGCGGACGCCTCCTGTAAAGCGTATATGTTATCACCTTTCCGGGCCTCCAGTTCAAGTCCTCAATAGAGGCTGTGTACGTCTGCTCTGTGGTGATTAGCGTTATCATCGCTCCCTTGGGCAGCGTCTGTGGAATAAGGATCATGCCATTGCTCGAGCCCATAATCATATCGCGGGCTCCAAAAGCCTTTCCTTCCTCGCCAAAGTCAAGCTTATAGGAGGAAATGCCCGCATCGTCGAGGTTCCATTGCCCGGCGGCGAAATCGAATACTCCGCTGTCGCATACGCCTGAGATTTCTACTGACTTGATGGTGCAAGCGAAATTCACCCTTAGGCGAATGGCCGACATTATATGGCTGAAGTTCAGCGGTATGGTCTGGCCCTTGTAATCAGTTCCTTCCGGGTTGGACCACTTTGAAAAGAGGATATCGGCCTGCTTGGAAATGTCTTCCGGCACATTGTACGACATGGAAGGGACTGAAAGAGGATCGATTGTGGCTCCTTCTATCTCCATCGGCGCGTAGGCGTATATGTCCAGATTATCCTTTTTTATGGAGTTCCAGCGTATGGGCGCGCCTTTTGATGTGAGCTCGTCATATTCAAAATGGAATGGCACGTTGTTGTCGGCGGGCGAAAGCGGAGTCCTATCGTCAGGGCTGTCGTATGAAAACCCTATCACGCCGGCGTCAAGGCCGTTCAGCTCAGTGATGGCGCTGGCGCGCGAGGAGCCTTTTCCGCCATTGCCGAGCACTATATCCCAGTCTTCTTCCTCCACCGCGAAATGTCCCGCGGCTCCGCGGCTTGTGCCCGCGGCCTCGGTTGACTTTAGCGAAGTGGTGAACGAAAGATATTCTGTGGGGCGAGTGTCGTTTTCGAGCAAATAGTTATCGTCTTCGCACGCAAAGAACGCGAAGGCGGGAGCCGCCGCCATAAGGCGGAACAGCCATTTTAAATTGCTGTATCTCATAGTCATTCCTAATCCATGTAAATGTCATCTGTCTCTGCATTCCACTTATCGAGCGTGCAGGCCGCGGTCACCACCTTATAGGGATGGAAATAAAGCGAAATCACGAAGCATTTGCCCCTGGCGCGGGCCGGAATCCTCACGTCGGAGACGCCATCGTCGTCGTCAAGCCAGTTGAGCTGCACTGTAGTCTCAAGGGAATTGTTCTCGGTCTCGATATAAAGCCTGTATTCAGTGTCGGGGCTGCAGAATACGGATCCGAGCTCTTCCATAGTGGATGTGATGTCCACCGGCTCGGCAAAATTCAGCGTCTTTATCCATTGCCCCTCTTGGCTGTATGCATATCGGTCCTCCAAGACTTCATTGGGATCGGGCGTTGTGATTTTGTCCACATCCATTTTTACGCCAATATCCACAGACTTGGAACTCCAAATGCTGATTTGCTTTAGCTTTCCCCAGGCGTCAAGAGAATTGAACGACACCGCGCACACCGCAATTTTCACCCATGTCAAGGCATGCTCGTACCTAATGGTCTGAAATTGACTGGTCCAGGAGCCTTCAATCGGGCGAGCGAACATAAGATCGGTGTTTCCGTCGATTTCGTGCGTCACCTTCGCCTGCGCTTCATCGTAGGCCCAGCCTCCGTCATTTGGATATAGGCCAAGGCAGTATACGGGATTGTTGCCCGTGGGATATTTAATATTTTGGTTGTTGTAGAATATGTATTGCGTCTGCGGCCCATCGAACGTCAAACCGGCATGCACCGGCAGCTGCTCCTCTCCTTGCGGATTGTGGGGATATTTGTCTTTCTCCGTGCTGAACCACAGCTCAGTGTCCAGCAAATAATCCTCCGAGGGGGTGGTGCCAAGGAATGGATCGGCCGCCGCACGGCTTGATGCCTCCGCCAGCTTTCCGGCTGAGGCGCTAAGCTTTATGTTGCCGCCGGCCGTGTCTGGCTCTTGCCCCTGCCCGCTATCCGAGCATGACCATGCAAGAATAGTCGGTAGAAACAAATATATCGTTTTTATGCTTCGCATTGCTTGTATATGGTTTATCGGGTATTTGTCAGTCTTAATTATTGGGATCCAGGTCAACTATGCCCATTCCTCCGGCCTCCCAGTCGGCAACTCTCGCCCTCACCGCCACGTTGTTGCCCATCTTGAATGTAAGATTCAGTATAAACTGATGGCACATGGTATAGCCCACAAATCGTGAATTTTTTCCGGCGTATTGAGCCTTGTCGGTCATAAGGTCCACGGGCACCTCCACGGTACGGTTCTCCGTCTCTATCACCAAAGTGTATTCTTCGGCGTCGTCGCTGTCGGTGGCCACCACCGGCTCGCAAAGCACGTAGGCCACTTCCTTCATCGACCCGTCGCAGGGCAAGGCGTACCAAGAGGCCGGATCATCGGCGTTCAAGAACTTATCGTCTGTGCCTGTCTTGTAGAAGTCAAGCAGGGCCTCAGCATTTGGGTCTGAATTGGAAAACGATACGCAGGCAAGGCGGTCATATTGCTTGTCAATCTCCACAGTCACAACATTTTTGCTCTTAATCCTCAGGCTCTTGAGCTTTCCCCACGCATCTGACACGGCTTCGCTCTCAGCCTCAATGCCCACCCTGAGCCATGTGAGGAGGTGGCGAAAGGCGATAGTGGGCCATTCGCCCTTCTTCAGCCCATACCTTCCCTCCACTTCGGGGGCGAACATCACATCCTCAAAGCCTGAAAATTCCCTGGCCGCGAGTATTCCGTCCTCGTGGGCCACCCACCCTTCCATAGGATGAAAGCCTATGAAATAGACAGGCATCCCGCTTTTGGGATATACGGCGTCGCTCAGGAGCTGGTTCTCGCCGTCAGTGAAATTAGCCTTGGCGTAGAGCGATACGATGCCTTCGTCTTCGCCGCGGCCGTCAAGGCCCAGGTCCTGGTATTTGCGGCTTGTGGTGGAGCACCATATCGAAGCCTTTAGAGGATTGTCGGCCGTGGGAAGGGTGAACGAATAGGCCGACCTTGATAGCATGGTGTTTTCCACGTTTGCGGCCAGGCATATCTCTTGCCCCTCTGAAGGCATTGCGGGCTCATCGCCGCTTTCGCATGACGAAATCAGCGCCGCTAGCATAGCCAGCCCGGGCAATAGGCGTTTTGTCTTATTCAACTCCGACATTCGTGATTCCATTTGGTATCCAATCTTCTTCAACCAACACATTGAAATGTATTTCATTTTTATTGTCGCCGATTCTCAGCGTATAAGTATATCTCCTGCCTTGCAGCCAGTTGATTGGAAGCTTGGCGGTGACTGTCTGGTTAAGTATGTCATCCTCCTTTGTCTCTTCGTTGTAGCGGTCGAAATTCACGGTGAGCGTCACTTCGTCTGATTTCTGCGGCATCACTATCAGGTTGTCGAACAAAAGAGTGTTGTAGTTCGTTTCGTTCGGGATTCTCTTTCCCAATCCCATTGTGTATGTTTTAAGGCCTGCGTCTTTGTCGGGCGTCCACTGTCCGCGTATTTCCGCCATGCCGGTCTTGGAGTTCTCATCGGGCACAACCGAAACCTCCGGCACCGTAGAAAATTCTCCCGCCAGGTATATTCCGTCAAGCTGCAGGCTCTTTATCGTCATTCTGTAGGAATCAACCCCTATCTTGAAGTTAATCAAGGAAAAGGGATGGTAAAACTTTAGCTTTACGTCTTCTTTTGTCTTTTTTTGGTTAGTGGCGTAGGCGTAGATGAATTCCTGCATCTCCGTCTTTAAGTCCACCTTTTCGGGCAGATTGCAAGTGAATTTTTGTCCTCCTTGGTCAGAATATTCGCCAAGCTCAACGTGTGTTTCCTTAGATTGATAGCCATCCTTGCCATCGTATGCCCTGTTAGGCATATAGGCAAAGAAATTAAGGTTGGAGGAATTTGGCCAATAGTATGCCATGGGGTCGTCGTTTGCGTCAAGGAATGTCCATTTATTGAACATCGGATCGCTGAAGAACCATACCCGCGCATCCTTGAAATAGGTCTGGCCGGTGCCGGTGACATAGGCGCTGACCGTGAAGTTGCCTCCGCCAATCGATGGATTCAAAAGAGAGAGGGAGTCCTTGTAGATTGAAGCTCGGGATGTTCTCGCCTCTACCGAAGTCCATTCCGAGGCAGTGAACGATATTTCATCCTTCGTGGGCTGCGGCTCGTCGTATTCATCATTGGAGCACGATGTCAATCCAAGAAATGACCCCAAGCATATAGCCGCCAGATATTGTATGTGTTTATTGCGTTCCAACAACGTAAGATTTTAATTTGTGAAAGTATGGCTGCCTTTAAGGTTTGCAATAAAAGCAGCCATACTTGAGTTTAGCTTAAATTCACAATTGGATTATTCATTGCTCTGTCCGGGCACGCCGGTTTCGATCTCTTCGGGATCAACCGGAGTGAACTCGTCGATTGTCACGTCGAAGCTGATGGGCACGAGCACTGGATCGGGATCGGGATCTTCGGGATCGGGATCAGGATCATAGCCGCCATTGCCTTTGCCGAATACGAAGGTGTAGATATATTTCTTGCCTTCTTTCCAGTCAAACTTCACGGGAAGGAGCACGTTGGCTGCCTTGCCCTCTTTTTCCCAAAGCACTACGTCGTCCTCCTTAGCCTCGCCGCTGTTGTCGGCCACGTTCCAGATTTTGCACTTTACCAGGAAGTAGGAGCCGGTGGCCTCAGCTACATAGCCCTTGAGGTCGTAGGCCTCGGTAGGCTGGGGAATAAGAAGCATAGCGTTGCCATAGTTCTCCTCGCCAGTGTATGTGGTGAGGTCCTTAGTGGCCTTGTCGCCTTTAACCTTTACTGCGGGGAAATTCACTTCGTAGCTTGACACTTCATCAAGGCCGCTCCAGCTGCCGCGCGAATTTTCCTTCTCTGTGCCTGCGCCATTGGGGTGAGAGAGGTTGTTGTCGGTATCGGCTGTGGGGAAGGTGTATGTGCCCTTGCCTTTAACGTTGCATACCGTTACGCCTTCAATCTCGACATAGAGGCTGGCGTTGTCATTCCTTGCGTTGAACACAATCTGCGAGAGAGCGTGGCGGAAATTCATCGTCACCTTGTTGTCGGCATTCGCGTCCTTAGCCTGGGACTTGGTTGAGTAGAGCAGGTCGAACTGTTCTTCGGCCTTTTCAGCCACCTGGAATGCGGAGAATTGCGGAGCCTTTGTGGCGTCCTCCCAAAGGATGTCGCTGTTGTAGCCATAGAAGGTCACAGCATCCTCGTTGGGCCAGTAGCGCAGGCCCGACTTGTTTTCCCACTTGAGGCCTTCCTTCTTGATAAGGTCTGAGTAGATGTATTTCTTGCCCTGGTGCGCAGCCGATACATTGAACTCGGTGAACATGTTCTCGGGGCAGTAGATATTGCCGGCGCGAGAGCTGCGCTCGGTGGTCACGCCAAATTTAATGGCGTTGGCGTCGTTGTTCACGGGAACAACTTCGTCGCTCGAGCAGGCGGTGAGCATAGCCACCGCGATGCTTGCAAAAAGAACTTTTTTCATTCTGATTGTTTTGAAATTGTTTTTTGGTTTATATTAATTATCTGTCTATCATTCACATTTCAATGTCTTGCTGAATGTCGTCCCAATCATCGACCACTGGGTCGAAGCCGCTGCCGTTTTCAATGGGCGTTGGCAAATCCAGTCCGTCGATTATAAGGTGGACGCGGCGCGGATTTTGCGCCGAATGCACCTGGTCGGTGACGTCAAGGCTGGATCCTGTGGTGAAGCTGTACTTTGATCCATCGTCCATTACCATGTAGAACGACATTCGGTGGGGGCTGGGCACATCCAGGTGATGCCCAAAGGTGAGGAATTCGCCCACAATCCTGTTCTCTCCGTCCTGCCGCGCGCCGAATGGCAGTGTCACAGGCTCGGTGTGGAGCTCTTCGCTGGCCAGCGCCATGGACGGCGCCATTCCGCTCAAAGCAGCCGACATTTGGCTCACGTGCTTGAGGTTCTTCACATTGCGCACCTCATAACTGTAGTGGCACAGCAAGTCATGCGGGAAAAGGGTGATCACCTGGTTCTCGGTGCCGGTGACAAGGATGTGGACGTCGCTGCATCCCCACATGTCGTCCGGCGCAATCATCACTCTTTCGTCATCGCCGCGGGGCGGGATGGGCAGGTGGTTGCCATATATGGGCTCCAGGATGTTGCCCTCTCGCGTATAGGCATAATGCTGGTCGAAGTCGCCGCTGCCGCCGGTGAGCACCGCCTCGGTGTCGTTATTGTACGCCAGCACACGGTAGGCGCCGGGGATGAGCGATATTTCTCCGCCTTCCATCCCTGAAAAGTCGAATCGCACCGGGGCTACATCAGAGTTCTCGTGGTAGAAGAATACGCACATTCCCGCCGGGTCGGCTTCAGGGGCCTCCTTCCAGTCAAACTCCAGCATCAGCGCCACTTCGTGCGGATGCAGATAGCACAATTCCTTGTGGTGGCACGATGTCAATGCCAGCATGGCCACCATGGCCGCAAACATTAGATGCTTTGTCTTCATTTCGCGCCTCCTTTCTCGTTAACGTTTCCGCGCCCTATGAGCCACACCAGCGCCACCTCCAGCTTCGTCGGGCCAAAATATTTGCGCCTGTGGGTAGACTGCCACACATAGTGGTCGTCGATAGGCTTATACTTGTGGTATAGGCCGGTGGTGTAGCCCAGGCCTATGGAGAAGTCGATGTTAAGCCTCTTGGCCACGGGCAGCGAGTAGCCGTACTCAAAGCCCACGCCCCAAAGATATTTGTCCCAAAGGGTGCCGCCGGGCTTGCCGCCCATTTCGCCGGTGCCGCCCCACTCAAAGTCATACGTGTAGAGCTGTGCGTAGAGGCCAAGGTGGTGCCCTTGCAAGGGCTTCGCTTGCGCCTTGCGCCCAAACCACCAACGGCCGAATATTTCGCCGCCGTAGGCTCGCCAATAGCGGTGATGCTTGTCGGTCTTCCACCAGCCGTACATCCAGTTGGCGCCTATCGAGAAGTTTTTGCCAAGGTAAAATTCAACGCCTATGTTAGGAAGCGCCAAGGCGTCGTATAGCATGTTGGTGCGGATGTCCATATAGAAGGGGCCCTTCTCGCATGTGTTTATGTAGATGGTGTCATGCACCTCCACGAAGCGGTCCACGTACACGGTGTCCGGCGCCGGCAGCGCCTTGGCCACGGGCTCGGGCTCAGCGATCGCGGGCGGCAGCACTTGGTCGTAGGCGATCACCACTTTCGACGCCCTCACATGGGGGAAGATATTGTGGTAGAGGTAGATGTAGGGTGCGCCTCCACGCAGAGCCTTCATCCGCTCCAGGCTTCGCTTGGGCTCGTTGCCGCCAAGGTCTTGCTTCTCCTTCACTATAGCGCGGAGCAGGGCAATGGTCTCATCGCGAAAGGGCACATTGGGGTCTTTTTCTGCCAGGCGCAACACTCCCTCCCAATCGCGGCCGAAATAGGTGAATTTCTTCTCGATCGGCGAGAGCTCGCGGTACTTGTCGAACCATCCGAATAGGGTCTCGGCCCTGTGTTCAGACAAAAATTTGTTGAACGACACCGATCCTTCGGGCGATGCTCCGCCGTAGACGCTGACATTGCGCAGGCGATACACCGAATCTCCAAGCACAGAACTCAGCCTATGGTCGATGCTGTCCAAAACCGCGGCGTTGTTTCCAATCCTGGGATCAAGATTCCACTTCGACTGGCGGAAATTGATCATCACCGAATCGCTGTGGCTTATCACCGCAGACTCGGCATTTTCCTGGGCCATAGCGGAAGCCGCCGCGCTCAACAGCAAGAAAGCGAATATTTTGATTGTTTTATATTGTATCATATATGCATGGAATGTCATTGTCTTTTTGTCGAGGCCTTGGCGCGCTTTGCCGGCGGAGCCAAGTCCGGTTCGTGAATTTTCAGATAGTGGCGGAATACATCGGCGTTGAGCCCGAATTCGGCGGCCGCCTTTGCAATGCTGCGCGGATTTTGCCTCAGGCTGGCGATGGCCGGAGCGTACTTCGCCGCCGTGGATTTGCGGAAATGCCTGGTCCCGCTCAAGTCGGGGCGGCTTTCTCCATCCCATTCATATCCGCGCCGACGCAAGGATTCTCCTCGGTGCCATTGGTGCAGGTATCCTTTGAACCCGGCCTTTGGCACCCCCGTCTTCTCCACAATTTGGCTTATCGTCATCGAAGAATCTCGGTAAAGCCTCAATGCCTCGGCATAGAGCTCGACGGTCTCGGGCTTGGGGCCGTAGACGCCGCCGTTTCCGGCCAGCTTGCCCGGCTTTC
>JAMPBQ010000002.1 GCA_023666615.1 Clostridium sp.
CGTGGCCGCCGCCTGCCGCCGGCGCGCCTCCCTTTTCGGCATCTCCGAAATGGCGGATGCCTACTCATCCCTCTACAGAGAAGTTTCTTCCGAAAAATGAGCAAGAAAATATCAATCATAATCCCAGCCTACAACGCTGAAAATACTATCTGCGAATGCCTGCGGTCGATAGCCGCCCAGACATTCGCGGACTATGAAGTCATAGTGTCAAATGACGGGAGCTCCGACCGCACCGCCGAAGCCGTGGAGAAATTCATGGATGAAAATCCGAAGCTGTGCATAAGGCTGACGAGCAATCCCAATGGGGGCGTTTCCATGGCCCGAAAGTGGGGTCTGGAGCTGGCAAATGGGGAATGGGTGGCGTTCGTTGACGCGGACGACACTCTCCCGGCCAATGCGCTGGCAGACCTCTGCACCCTAGCTGGAGACGCCACCGACTTAGTTGTCGGATTCCTCGCCCAGCCGGCGAAGGGAATTCCCGCCCTAAACAGCCCTAAACAATGGCAACAGGCTGTTGTTCAAGGTGTTATACCCCCCCCCCGTATGGGGAAAGCTTTATCGCAGGTCGGTTTTGAAGCCTTCAATGCTTGACGTTCCGCGTGAGATAACCAATGGTGAAGACGCGCTTATGAATTTGGCCTACGCCTTTGCAATGGCCAGGCCCCCGAAGTTCACGGATTCGCGTGTCTATAATTATGTGCGCAATCCATCCAGCCTATCCCGCTCCACCAAGAGAAATCTTGATTACGAATACGCATACGACCGGCTTCGGATCAATGCCATCCCAAAAGACAGTCTGCAGGAAAATATGCTGGCAATCACAAAGTACCGCCTCAATGGAGTCCTGGGATGCAGCCTTTGCGACACCGAGGCGATAGCCCAAAAAAAGCATCCGATATTTGGAGTGATAAGCAGCGGTATGGCTCAGTGCGGTTATAGGCCATCGCTTTTTGAATGGATAGCGATGAATTCAAAATCGCGATTCGCCATAAAATATTTCGGGCTTTTGCGCCTTGCGCTAATATCCCTGCGCTACAGAATCTCACTCCTCCTGAAACATTGATCCGTTGAGTCATTGAAATCCATGTTGTTATACAAAACTTTGTATATAGCATGATTAAGATTGTCCGGGCATGCACCGTATCGATGTCGGTGGGGTTCTTTGCCGGGATGATTCCCGACTTGAGGGAGCGGGGGTATGAGGTGGTGGCGGTGTCGTCCGACGGGCCGGAGCTCCAGCGGGTGCGCGATGCCGGCGGAAGGGTTGCCACGGTCGAGATGGAGAGGCGCATTTCGCCTCTGAAGGACCTCATGAGCCTTTGGAGGATGTTCTGGCTGTTCCGCCGCGAGAGGCCGGCGATGGTGCATTCTATGACGCCCAAAGCAGGGCTCATCTGCATGCTGGCCGGCTGGATTGCGCGAGTGCCAGTCAGAGTGCATATGTTCACCGGGCTTGTGTTCCCGACCTCCGCCGGGCTGAAGCGGCGCATCCTGATGGCCACCGATTGGCTCACCTGCGCCTGCGCCACGCACGTCATCCCCGAAGGGGAGGGCGTCAAAAGAGACCTCCTTGAAAACGGCATCACGAAGAAGCCGCTCAAGGTCCTTGGCCATGGCAACTGCCGCGGCATCGACATGGCGAGGTTTGACCGGACGCCCGAGGTTATGGCCGAGGCCGACAGAATCCGAAACGCGGCATCCTCGCTTGCGGGGAGGCGAGGGGAGAGGCCATTCGCGTTCATCGCCATCGGCCGCCTGGTGGGCGACAAGGGGATCAACGAGCTAGTCGAGGCCTTCTGCCGCCTGAACAAAGAAATGCCAAACACACGCCTCATCCTTGTCGGCCCCTATGAACCAGAGATTGACCCGATAAGGCCGGAAACGGCAAGGGCCATAGAAGAAAACCCAAGCATCGAGGCAGTCGGCTCCCAAAAAGACGTGCGTCCTTGGCTTGCCGCATCAGATTGCTCCATCCTCGCAAGCTATCGCGAAGGCTTCCCCAATGTAGTAATCGAGGCCGGCGCGATGGGGCTGCCGCAGATAGTCACCGACATCAACGGCGCCAACGAAATAATCATCGAAGGCCAAAACGGTACAATAGTACCGTCAAAAAACTCTGAAGCGCTGTATGACGCCATGAAGCGTATGGCAAATGATACGGATTGGAGAGAATCACTCGCCGCCAATGCCCGCTCCTTGATTGAATCCCGCTACGAACAGTCCTACGTTCGCCAATGCCTATACAATTTTTATGACGAAGTTTTGAAATCATGAATCTGTATAAATCATTCTTCAAGCGAGCTATTGACGTGTTAGCTTCGGGTGGAGCATTGCTTGCATTGTCTCTGCCTCTCGCGGCGGTAACAGCATGGCTTCACTTTGCCAACAAAGGAGGGGGGGCTTTCTTCTTTCAAGAACGCCCAGGCAAAGATGGCAAGATTTTCAAAGTTGTGAAATTCAAAACGATGACTGACGAAAAAGATGCCGATGGCAAGTTGCTCCCGGATGCGCAACGCTTGACAAAGGTTGGCAAGCTTGTTCGCTCAACATCGATTGATGAATTGCCACAGCTATGGAACGTGTTCAAAGGCGACATGTCGCTTATCGGCCCGCGGCCATTACTCGTACAATACTTGCCTTTATATTCAAAAGAGCAGGCTCGCCGTCATGAGGTTCGCCCCGGCATCACCGGATGGGCGCAGTGTCATGGGCGTAATGCTATCTCATGGGGAAAGAAATTTGAGCTTGACGTGTGGTACGTTGACCACATTTCGTTTCTAACTGATTGTAAAGTCTTCTTTACTACAATAAAAAAGGTGCTGGGGCGCGAAGATATTAATTCTGCTACAGCTGCTACAATGGAACCATTTAATGGCAACAATTAATCTTTTCGGTGCAAGTGGCCACGCCAAGGTTGTGATGGATATAATCGCAGCCCAAGGCGATGATGTCGGATGCCTTTATGATGATAATCCGCATTGTGATGAGATTCATGGCAAGCCGGTTTATAGGTCTACTGATATAGCTGTAGAGGGGCCTCTGATTGTAAGCATAGGTTCATGCAAGATTCATAAACTTATAACAGAAAGATTTGGTCAGCTAGAATTTGCTACTGCGATTCATCCTACAGCTATAATCTCTGATTCTGTAACTATCGGTGAAGGAACGGTTGTGATGCCGGGAGCGATTATCAATGCTGATTCAAAAATAGGGAAACATTGTATTATCAATACAAAAGCCTCTGTTGACCATGAGTGTAGAATCGGTGATTATGTCCACATTGCCCCAGGTGCAACCATTAGCGGAGATGTTGAAGTTGGAGAATGTTCTTGGATTGGAGTTGGAGTTTGCGTAAAGCAAGGAATTAGGATAGGGAAGAATTGTACGATTGGTGCTGGTTCCGTAGTCGTGAAAGATATCCCTGATAATGTGGTTGCCTTTGGAAATCCATGTAAAATCGTTAGAAATTCGTAGTTTTATAATTTAGGTAGCTTAATTCAATGTCCATTGCGCTAATATCTTCTGAACCATTTGGATACGCATTCCCCTTTGACAATCTGCCAGAGAACCTTAGAATCGATATAAACGAAATTTTAGGAATTATCAGTTCTGTTGAGAAACTAAATTTACTCAACCAGAATGATTATTTTCAAACTGTTAATGAATGGCGAACACTAATTTCTAATATTAATCCAGATAAGCATCCTGCACATAAAATTGCGAAGTCGATTTTGCAACAATTAAAATTAATTAGAGACGATGCAATAGTTGTTTTCGTTGATACGGTTAGACTTAAATATTATGAGCTTGTTCTGATCAAAAAGGCTGCTTTCTGGATAAAAGACAACAAATCTTTAGTTCAATTTGCTCGACAAATTGGCTATGAACATGAACGGATTAAACAATCTGGCTATAAGCTCAGAACTTTTACAGATCTTGGGTTTGATTATACTATCTCGGGTGATAATCAAAAGTGTCGTTTTTGTGGGAGAGATGTGTCAGAGGAAATAACTTTTAATAAAAAAGCTCATGCGATATCGTTTTTCCTTGGTAATTATCATCTTTTAGGTCCTGGAGAATGCGATAGCTGCAATGAGTTCTTTGGTAAAGAGATTGAACCTCATCTACATCGTTATTATCACCCCACGATGATTCAAGCGGGAATAACAGGCCGTAGTAATAATCCGCAGATAAAAGGTGAAAACTTTAAACAAGAACTTGATCGATTTGAATACTATCCTAATGAGAAAGAGCAGAACGAAGTCAAACATTTAGAAGGAACTCATGGGATGAATATTACCATGACAGATAATCAGCCCATCATAAAGGCTCGTGTTTACCGCACTCTATGCAAATATGCAATTTCGTTGCTTGATGACCACGAATTGACCTCATATAAGAAAACCATACGATGGATTATGCTAAAAAATGGTGGTTCTCATCGTATACCAACTACTTTTAGATATGAGAAATTGCCATGCGTTGATACTCCTTCCCTTACAATCTTAACCCCAATAGTGAAAACCTATCAGAAAGTTCAATGCATAGTAATTTTTAGATTCGTAACCAATTTGTGGGTCTATGCTCTCCCTTTCGCTCAAAACGATCGATATGAATTCGTTAATGAAGAATTAAAGCGATTAATTGATGTGTTGAAACCGAATATAGGAGATAATTTCACAGCCGAAGATTTTGGCACAGAACGTCGAACGGTTACGAACACTCATTTTTCTCTCGAATTTGGGCCTGGCACAACCATAAAAAAAGTAGATGATATGACTCCCGAAGAAAGAGATGAGTTTTATAAAGTTGTTGGAGGCCATGACCGCACAACTTTTATTGTGGATGGTCGTAAGGATATGAATTAATAATTAGTTAAAGATAAATTTTTCAGATAGATAATGAGAAGAGAACGCATATTGCTTTGCTTGGCTCATATGAGCGGCAAGGAACAGGATTTTATCAAGGAGGCTTTTGACCAGAACTGGGTTGTGCCCCTTGGCCCGAATGTCAATGGTTTTGAAAAAGACCTTGAGGAGTTTGTAAATAATCGAGAGGGTGCATCGCCTCTTGACAAGAAGGTTGTGGCTCTTTCGGCTGGTACTGCTGCGGTGCATCTTGCACTGATTGCTTGTGGCGTTGGCCCGGGCGATGAGGTGCTGGTACAGTCATTTACTTTCTGCGCTTCTTCTCACCCGATTACTTATTGTGGCGCTACTCCTGTATTTGTTGACTCGGAGAAAGAATCGTGGAATATGGATCCCGAGCTTCTCGAAGAAGCCATCAAAGACCGCATAGCAAAGACTGGCCAAGAAACCGAAAGCCATAATCCCCGTGGCTCTCTATGGTATGCCTTACAAGGCAGACAAAATCATGGAGATTGCAAATCGCTATGAAATTCCTGTGATTGAGGACGCTGCTGAAGGTCTCGGTTCACGCTATAATGGTCAGGTTCTTGGCACATTTGGCAAGTATGGCGTGCTGTCGTTCAACGGCAACAAGATGATAACCACCTCCGGAGGTGGTGCTCTCGTTTGCGACAACGAAAAGGACAAGAATAAAGTAATGTGGTACGCAACCCAAGCCCGCGAGTCATACCCATACTACCAGCACGAAGCCATCGGCTACAACTACCGCATGTCGAATATCTGTGCCGGCATCGGACGCGGTCAGATGACCATTATTAACGACCACATAGCCCACCACAAGCATGTACAGGAACTTTATTGTGAGTTGTTGAAAGATGTCAAGGGCATCACGATGCACACCAATCCTTGTCCGGAGTCTGACTCCAATTTCTGGCTTTGCACTGCAACTCTTGCCCCTGACTTGAAAATCAAGGGTCAGGAGAATGCTTATAAGACCATTATCATCGGAGCCGTAGGTGGAGCAGCAGGCGTAACCCACGCAGTATCATCAGCCACAACCGATTGTCAGCCCAACGACAACGTTGAAGCTCTCCGCGTCTTTCTCGACAAAGCCAACATCGAAGCTCGCCCTCTCTGGAAGCCGATGCACAAGCAGCCCGTTTATAAAAACGCTCCTGCATACGTCAATGGCATATCAGAAGCCCTCTTCAAAGTCGGCATCTGCCTCCCCGCCGGCCCCTATGTCACCGACGATGATGTCCGCTACATCGCAGACACAATCAAGGGAAACATTGAAGGATAACCTTGATACAAAA
Source organism: Clostridium sp. (assembly GCA_023666615.1). Classification (GTDB taxonomy): domain Bacteria; phylum Bacteroidota; class Bacteroidia; order Bacteroidales; family Muribaculaceae; genus CAG-873. Next base: position 6,185 of record JAMPBQ010000002.1, read on the forward strand.
ACACGAATTTTATTTTATTTGATTTCACCAGATAAAATCACAATTAATTTACATGAAAATCAACAATTTATTTGATCATTTTCACATAAGTTCATAAGACTTGGCTAAACTCTGAAACTTTCGATGAATAGTTACCTCAAGAGACTTAAATCTTAAAGATGGGGGGGAATTGTGCTAAAAATTTGGGATTCTCAACATTTGTTGAGGGTTTTTGTTGCGGTTTGTTGTATATTTGCGCATTGATATCGGAAATATACAAATTTTTTAAGGCATGGAAAGCTTTTCTGTATGGCTGTTGCTCGTTTTCGGGGTCTGGTTTACCATTTCGGGGGTGATTGGACTGTGCGATGACGTCAGGAATAGGCAGTCCGCCAAATGGTGGCGCTGGGTTATGGACCCGCTAGGCCTGATAGTGGGCGTTTGGTTCCTCTGTGAATTCTTTCTTTTCCATTAATTTAATAATCGATTGAGGAAACAATGTTTAGCCAGAATCCCAACTCCACGCCAATATGGCTCTTGGCAATCTTTGCGGGTCGTCACCCTCTCAGTTATTCTCATCCCATGAACCTACAACAAGCTTTATCCACCATAACCCATAAAAATTAGACATGAAGGCAATCATCACTGCAATGCTTATGATTCTGGGGGCGCTTGCGGCAGCGGCGCAGAATGGCGTGGCCTGCGGCATAGAGGCGGCTCCGCAATTATCGCCCGGAATCAGCTACCGCGCGGGCGCCAATCTGTCGATTCCTCTGCGAGGCAAGCTGTCGATTGATCCGGGCCTTTTTCTGACTATGCATAGCAGGACCTCTACCGGGGAATCCACCAAGAATGGAGTTACGAAAAAGCATGAACGCGCGGTCCACGGCCAATTTTTGCAAATGCCACTGCGGCTTGGCATAAACAATTGGACGCGCAATGGCAATTTATTCCAAATACTTGTGGGGCCCTATTTCGCATACGGCATAGGAGGGAGCACTAAGATCACAGAAACCAACAATGGGGAGAAATCCATAAGAAGCGTCTCGTCATTCGCGGAGTCATACTCTTCGCGTTTCGATTGGGGCATTGACGCTGAATTTAAATATTATATCCAAGGGCATTATCAGATTGGAGCATATCTGCAGACAGGCTGCAAGAGGATATATGTTCCCGATAACGCCGCCGAGGCGATATTCAGCGAAATTTTCATTGTCGGCAGGATAAATCTTGCGCTGGGGCTATCGATAGGCTACCGTTTCTAATTATATGTGTCAAAATCAGAATAATATGAGTAATTTAGCCGTTTTAACCGCATTATTGGCCATAGCCGCTGTTCCCGCACACGCACAGGAACAGGCCGATACGCTAAAGGTCCAAGAATTGAATGAGGTTGTGGCGCAGGCCCAGATGCAGCAAACATCCGCAATTTCATCAACTTTCATTCCCAACAAAAGGCAAAAATCATCGGCGCAGAACGCCGTTGACCTGTTGCGGCAGCTGGCCATCCCCCAAATCACGATTAACCTTGTGGATAATGCCGTCAGTACATTGTCGGGGCAGAAAGTGGCTATATTCATCAACTATCTGCCCGCTTCTCCACAAGAGATTGAGGGACTGCTTGCCGCAGACGTCCGCCGCGTGGAGTATTTGGATTTTCCTACCGACCCCCGATTCAACGGAAGCGAGCACGCCGTCAACTTCATAGTGCAACGCTATGAATATGGCGGATACACCAAGCTGACACTTAATGAAAACTTCCTTGTCGGGCTATCCAACCGCGCATCTGCATATTCAAAATTCACATACAAACGCATGACGTATGATCTGTATGCCGGCACATCCAACCATGACAATAAGCACGTAGGCACATCTTATATCGGCAAATATACATTGAAGGGGGATGACGGCGCGGAACATGTTGTGACGCGCAGCGAGACATTCGACAACGCTCGCTTCAAATACAATCAGTACCCTATCACATTCAGGGCTGTGTACGAATCCGACAAAACGCAAATATCCAATACCATAGGCTTCACGTTCGATCAATCGCCCATCGCCCAAACCGAGGGCAGCCTTTCATTTTCTCCAGGAGCCTCCGCCAACTACTCATATGCAAGGAACGAGCCATACACCACGCGCCAGGCGTCTTGGCAAGGAAGCTACTACTTTATTCTCCCCCGCAACTTTCACCTAAGCATAAATCCCTCAGCCAATTACTCTCACACAAATTACGACTATAAATATAGTTCGTCGCTTCCCGGCGATGAAATGATTGAGAATACATCAAGGGAAAACGCATGGCAAGCCCGAGGCACAGCCACGCTCTACAAGATTTTGTCGCAGAAACAAAATGTGTTTCTAAGGGCCTCGGGAGGATTGACCCGCAACGATGTGGCGTATTATGGCTCAACTCCATACGACAACGATTTTTCCGACTCCTGGGCCGGGGCAACCGTCGGCTATAACTTTTCCAGTCGACCGTGGAACTTAAACGCCGATGCCGCATTACAGTGGGAGCGCAATAGAATCAATTCCTCTTCTGTCAGCGAGGTTTATCCTGTCGTGAATGCATCAGCGGCTTTTTCACCCTCCAACCGCCATTCGCTACGGGCGTTCTTTCATTTGGGGGCTAATTACCCCGGAGCAAGCGAAAAGACCCCGAACATACTGCAAGTCAACGAACTCATGTATCAGACGGGCAACCCTGACCTAAAGCTATCCCGGCAAGTGAACTTCAATTTACAGTATAATTGGATGCCCTGCAATAGCTTTTCGGCATCATTTTATGGACAGTATTTTGGGGAATACAACTTGTATGTACCAGTCTATACACCATATCATGACGGGAAGGCGCTGCTGAAAAGCTATGCGACTGACGGCAAGTATCACCGCACGTCATTCGGTTTGTCGTTTAACTATAAGCTGTTAAACAATAAATTGCAACTTGCGACTCAGCCCTCTATAACCTTATATAGGCTCAGCGGATATTACGAAATGTCAAAGAATCCCTTTTCGGTTAATGCTTCCGCGACATATTACCTGAACAGCTTTTATTTCCAGGCTTCCTACCAAACGCCGAGCCGCACGATTCAAGGCAACCGCGCCACCTATTATAAAGACCGTGATTTCTACCAACTTCTTGCGGGATGGAGCAAATCCGGCTTGAACATAAGGCTTACGGCCATAAATCTTTTCCGCAGCGACTGGCTTGGAGCGACGCTCACCACCGCCTCTCCACTATACTCCGAGACGAAATTGAATGGAGGAAACTATTTTCACCGCCGCTTGAATCTGTCGGTGACATACACCTTCGGCTACGGCAAAAAAGTGCGGGAGGGGAACGAAGTAGGCGAGCAATCAGCCTCCCCGTCCGCAATCCTAAAATAGCAGTTAGCCACTTTAAAATTTTAATTATGAAAGAAATTGGATTTTTGATATTTGCGGTCGGGATTTTGCTCGCTTCATGCTCCAGCCATCAGCTTCCGGCATTCTCAAACCAGAGATGGCATGTGGATAGCTCGAGCGGCCATGCCATAAGCACCTCGGGGCTTGAACTAGCGTTTGGCTCTGATTGGCAGGTGACCGACAGGACTCTAATGCAGAGTCATGAGCAAATTTCAGAATATCCAAAGCTGGAGGAACATCTCGCCAAAGGCGTGGCCCAGTTTTCTGAGATAGTGGTGGATTCGGTGTTGTTCTACAATCCCCATCGGGGAGTGCTGTTTGTTACGTACCACCAAGCAAAGCCCCTGAAACCGACATCAGAAATATCTTTATATGACGAAGCGGCGGAGGTCCACAGCAAGGAGCATGCGAGGGTGTTCGGCATGCAGTCTACCTACATAGACGACGATGGATGGGAGAATGGACCGACAAATTCAGTGTATACTAATGTTCACTATCGTCCGAAGGACAAATGCGCTGTTCTGCTGCAGCGCATACCATTCGGAGGCAGCAACATCGCGGCCATTCAGATATTAAAGACAATACCCAAAAAAGGAAACTGGTGGACGGATTATCCCCGTGGAACTTTCTGCAACATTGACCTTGGGAATCCCGACAATATCGAGCACCTCTCCCTGTTTCTGCTGTCATCGCGCACTTTGGCTGTAGAAAACCTAAAATTGGCCCAGCAGAGAGCTAAATAGGCGCAAACCAATCTTTTCTAATTCGTTTCCTATAAACGAAGCCTTATCGTAATCTATGTAAGATATTTTTTTAAACAAGAGTATTTTACATTTATGTCAAAAATAATTTGTAACTTTGCATTAATGGAACAAAATACAATAGACTATGAGAGAAGTTGAACTCCTATTGGTTAATAGTAGTGATAGCTGTACGATATACACTATCCAGTTCCTATCAGATGATAAAAGTGAATTTGAAAAGTTTATTGAAAAATTTCGCAACGATGCCGTTCTGAATAAAGACTTTCAGACCATCATGCGTTTTGTAGAACAGATTCTTTCAAATGGAGCATTTGAACGCTATTTCAGACCTGAAGGAAAGATGCGTGATTCTGTTGTAGCACTTCCAATTCTGAAATCTAAACTTCGCTTATATTGTCTGCGCCTTACAGATAAAATACTTGTGTTAGGCAATGGGGATGTAAAGAATAGCAAGACCTATGAAGAAGACGAAACTCTTCAAGGCTATGTTATGGATTTGCAAAAGTTTGAAGAACTTCTTAAACAAGAAGTTCGTTTTGGTAATGTAGAGATAACAGAGAAAGAAATCAAAACAGATAAAACTTTTGTCTTATGAGGACTGCAAATATTTGTCTTGAAGAAATCTTCAACGAGATACCTAAAGAAAAGCGAGAAGAAACCCGTCTGTCCTTTGCGATTTCAAATCGGCTCGATACACTTATGAAAGAGAAAGGCTTGAATCGTAAACAGTTTGCAGAGGCTGTAGGCAAACGGCCTAACGAAGTTACTCGGTGGTTGAGTGGTGAGCACAATTTCACCGTTGCCACACTCGCCATGCTTTCAACATTTTTTGGGCAGCCCATCATCACGGTTGCTTAATTCCAATCTGCGGTAATGAATAGAGTTGATTTCCAAAACAGTAGGCCGATGCGATACGCCATGCTTGCGCCTTTGGCCTTGCTATTGGCGTCGCTGATAACAAGCTGCTTCTCCTACTCCAGCGCAAGGCAAAGCCTCGCGAACGATTTGAATGAGGCCATGATTGCCTTGGCGCATGAGAACAGCGAGCTTTGGACGCGGCAGGATACCATAGCGGCATTGCGGCAGATGCGCGAAGCCACCCATAAGCCTGCGATATATCAGGCATCGGATGTTGACTTCAGGAATGCGTCGCTAAGGGAAGAGGCTTATTTCACGCTTGCATTGGTTGACCGAAACAATGCAGCGCCTAAAATCCATGGCAGCAAAATCGCATCTGATTCAATCATGCTAGTGCCCGAAAAGGCGGCAGACGGGGTCGCTATTCAGGTTCAGGGATTTGCCGACTGCTCAATGGCGTCGGTTTTCGCGGCCTCCGACCAAACAGCGCCCGGCATCCTTTTCACTCTATCCCTTCTCTCAATGGGCGCCATGCTCGCCTTGCGCAAGAAGGCCGACCAAGAGAGCGCGGCGCCAGCCCCGGCATCCCCCACCCTTAACCAACTAAAGCTTACGCCCATGCAACGGCGATTCACGCAGATGCTCCTCGAGGCGCCGGGCATGAAGGTGGACAAGGCCAGGCTTTGCGCCGAGCTTTGGGACAACAAAAGCAATGCCGAAGAATCGCTTTACACCCTCGTAAGACGCACAAAAGCGGCCTTGGCGGATACAAACATCAAGATAGCGTGCAATAGAGGGGAGTCTTACAGCTTGTCCATAAGCGACTGATATTCCGCAAAGTCAGAATTTGTCAGACAAAAGTCAGACAAATTTTGGCACCATTCTTCCGCTTTTTCGCTTAGTTTGCGGCAAATTTCAAACACCGCAAGGCATGAAAAAGCTATTGATCACCATCGCATCGGCATTGCCCCTTTGGGCGCCGGCACAGCAAAGCGCCCAAGCCGACTCCATCGCCGAGACCCTTGACGAAGTAGTCGTGACCGCAGACTCAAAGATTGAAACATCAAAAAAGGTCATCCTCCGGCCGACAGAGCTGGAGAAGAAACACAGCACAAATGGCTACTCGCTGCTGGAAAACATGAACCTGGCGGATTTCAGCGTCAATGCTTCCGCCCAATCTATTTCCACAATTGACGGACGCAATGCAGTAATCCTAATCAATGGCGTAGAGGCACAGCCAGACGAACTCGCCACCCTCGCCGCCTCTGAAATCACCCAAATCGACTATCAGCGCAACCCCGGTGGCCGATTTGTGGGAAGCGGCGCTGTAATTAATTTCATCACAGCACAATATGATTATGGGGGAAACATATATTTGTCGGCTAACGAAGGCTTTGCCCGACAATACGGCAACTATATCGACATGGCCAACTACAAGAAGAAATCTGTGACTTTTACTCTCACCGCCAATGGAAAATGGGAAAATTTCTCCCAGCTCAACAGCGCTGAAAACACTTTTACTCTTAATGACGGCACTCTTTTTCAGTCAATTAATCCTTTAGAAAATACTACTCATACTAATTCGCAATACCTAAATTTCAAGTTTGCCCACGCGGCGGACAACCATTCTTTCGATGTTTCCCTGGCCTTGACGCGCAGCGCCGCCCCAAAGAATTTCATTGAGAATAACATAAGATATACCGGCCTTTACGATTTCAAATCCACCGCCACAAGGCGCAGCAAGGAGAATGGGCTTTCGCCGGTTATGAAAATGCACTATAACCTTTTCCTTCCCGGCGGCCATACGTTTATGGTAATCTCTACACTTCGGCATGGCCACACCAACTACCGAAGCGTTTACTCCGAAACGAATGTATCGGAAATCCAGAACAACACGAAGGAAAACAATGCGCTGGCAAGCGCAACGCTTGGCTATTTCAAATCATTGCCAAGCGGGCTTAGCCTTGGCGCTACTGTGGATGAATATTACAACTACTACCGGGACCAATACTCGGGAAGCTTCACGGGCAACCAGACACTGCAAAACAACCACGCCATGGCCGTGCTGCACATCGACCACACACTGCCGTTTGGCCTATCTTATTACGCATCTTTAGGCTTTACTGACCTATACTCTTCAATCTCAGGCCACAATGACAACCAATTCTCGCCAATGGCATATTATGGCCTAACTTACAGCCCAAACAGAAAACATTCAATATCAGTGAACGGCAGCTATACCCACAGCATCTACAATCCGTCATACAAGAACGACGCCATAATACGCACATCATTCTTTGAGGCGACAATGGGCAACCCAGACCTTGCTCAGCTAAGGGCATTCCAAAATTTCATAAGCTATAACGGACGCCTCGGAATGCTGGGACTCTCCTTCTCATACGATTTCCTGAAATACTTCGGGAACACATCCAACCGGTACTTTGCGGAGGGCAATATCATGTACCATCAGCTAGTAAACGATGGCGATTTTCTTTACAACAAGCTGACATTCGGCTTGTCGGCAAACCTCATCGAAAACAAGCTGCGGCTTCGCGGAAACGCCACCTACAGCATTAACCGCTTCAAATCGGAATATCGACCGACGAAAAGCAACGATTGGCGCGCGGATTTCAGCGCCTCATACATGTTTGGCGATTGGCAAGCGCGAGCCGCATACGCAATCCCCTACAGCGTCCTTGGCATCGAAGGGACAAAATCGCGATGCCCCGCGCAATACGGGCTCACGATCGGGTGGCAACGCGGCAATTGGTCGGCCGAATTCAATGCAGAGAACTTTATGAAGCGCCGCATGGGCACTCGAGTCGACGCAAAATACGGGGCTTACCGCTCGCTGGCAAAGACATTGTCCGACCTAAAAGGCAGAAACATTAGCGTAACAGTCACTTACACTCTTCCTTACGGCAAGAAGACCGATAGGGGGGAAGTGGAGACGGAATCAAAAATAAATTCCGCCATTCTCCGGCCATTCTAAATTGAAAAAAATGCTCCTTTGCATTATGGCGAAACTATTCATCCATAATAAATTGCATAAAAAATCGAGGCCGGCGCATTTTCGCCGGCCTCGATTTTCTATGCGATTTATTTTTTCAAGCTATGGATACGGCTAGAATCAAAGGACACCTTGCGCCATCATAGCGCTGGCCACCTTCATAAAGGCCGCGGTGTTGGCTCCCTTCACGTAGTTGACGTAGCCGTCAGCTTCTTGGCCGTACTTAACGCACTGTGCGTGAATGTCGGCCATAATTTGCCTAAGCTTTGTGTCGACCTCCTCGGCCGTCCAGGACTGCTTTTGGGCGTTCTGGGCCATTTCAAGCCCGCTCACCGAAACGCCTCCCGCGTTTGCGGCCTTACCCGGAGCGTAGAGGATGCGTGCGGCGAGGAATTCCTTTATCGCTTCAGGGGTTGAGGGCATGTTGGCTCCTTCGCTAACCGCGATGCATCCATTTGCCAACAAAGCGCGCGCAGCGTCGCCGTCAAGCTCGTTTTGCGTGGCCGAAGGCATTGCAATGTCGCAGGGATAGCCCCATGGCTTGCCGCCTGGCACGTATTCACAGCCGTACTCCTCGGCGAATTCGCTGATGCGGCCGCGGTACAGGTTCTTGAGGGTGAAGATATAGTCAAGCTGCTCTTGCGTAAGACCATCGGGCACGTAAATACAGCCGTCGGAATCGCTCATTGATATCACCTTCGCGCCAAGCGAAAGAAGCTTCTGCGCGGTGTATGTGGCCACATTGCCCGAGCCAGAAATGGCCACGCGCTTGCCCTTGATGTCGATGCCGCGTGTGGCCAGCATATTGAGAAGGAAATATACATTTCCGTACCCCGTGGCCTCCGGACGGATTAGCGAGCCGCCAAATTCCAGGGCTTTGCCTGTGAATGAGCCGGTGTTCTCGCGGGCCATCTTCTTGTACATACCGTACATGTAGCCCACCTCGCGTCCGCCGACGCCTATGTCGCCTGCCGGGACGTCGCGGTCGGGGCCAAGCTGGCGCCACAGCTCAGAGACAAATGCCTGACAAAACCGCATCACCTCCATATCGCTCTTTCCCCTTGGCGAGAAATCGCTTCCGCCCTTGGCGCCGCCCATGGCGAGGGTTGTGAGGCTGTTTTTGAATGTTTGCTCAAAAGCAAGGAATTTCAGGATTGAAAGGTTGACAGAAGAGTGGAATCGAATGCCTCCCTTGTATGGGCCAATGGCATTGTTGTGCTGCACTCGATAGCCCATGTTGTTGCGGACACGGCCCTTATCGTCGATCCAGGACACACGGAAGGAGAAAATGCGGTCGGGTATGCAGAGGCGCTCTATGAGGTTCACTCTTTCGAACTCGGGATGCTCATTGTAGGCATCTTCGATGGTAGACACCACCTCCTCCACGGCCTGAATGTATTCAGGCTCGGCGGGGAAGCGTCGCTTCAGGTCGTTGACCACGTCAATTGCTTTCATAAATTTTTGTACCTATTGTGATGTGAAATGTGTTTAGGCTGCAAATTTATGGAATTTTATGGATATTTCAAAAAGATTGGGAGATAATTTTGGGTTTTGGCTGGAATTTGATAGTTTTTTTTGGGGGGGGATGTATGGAGGGGGATGGGGGGGGTGGGCGATTTATTGTTTTTTTTTTATTTATTGATTTATCGTTTTTTTTGATTTATTGATTTATCGTTATATCGTTATATCGTTTTATCGATATATCGATATATCGATTTATCGATTTTTCGATTTATGGGATGGGGATGAAATTTTTTGGGATTTTTTTTTCAAGATAACGGTGCGACGGCGGGATGGGGCATTAATTTTGCGGAGTGAATGATTTTTAATTTTGTTTTGTTATGATGACGGGATTGATTTTGGCAATTGATTTTTGCCTTATTGTTTTAGGGAATTTGCTTGAGGGAGGCATGCGGGTAATAGTGGGAGAGGATTTGGCGATAGCCGAAGCCGCGGGCCGCCATCATAGCGGCGCCTATTTGGCAGAGGCCTACTCCATGGCCCCATCCAGCCCCATGGAGAATGAATTCCCCATCCGCCTTTTCCACGACGAACGCGGAACTGTAGAGATGAGATGGGGAAAGGATGCGTCGGATTTCGAGCTCCTTTCCAATTTCGGCCGTGAGGCGGTCTCCCACAATGCGCAGAAGGGTGATTCTGCCGGAGGCGCCGCGCCGGAGTGGAATCATTTCTTGAATTTCGCCGAAGTCGAGCCCAGACTTAGCGCGGACAAGCTCAGAGAGCTCATCCTTGCCAATGCGAACTTTCCAGCGATAAAAATCGGCAGTCTCTTGGTCATATCCATTCAGCACCTGCGAGAGGATTTTCCTATCGGAGGTATTGCAAAAGGCCTTTGGGCTGGAGAGAATCCACTGAACGGCATTCTCCTCAATGGCGAGGTCGGGGAGCTTTGGCTCGGGGATAAGGTCGGGCTTGCCCACAAGATAAGGCTTAGGGGCGTCTTCCCAGCAGCTTTCAAACACCTCCATGGCTCCGCCACAGCATTTAGAGAAGCGAGCGTCGCAAAGCTCATCGCCATACATCAGCACAAGGCCGCGCGTGGCATCCACCGCTTTTCGAACATCGTCGGTGGTCTGGCGGGTGATGCCCTGGTAACGCTGGCAATGGTCGTCAGCGCAAACGTCGAAATCAGCATGGTCATTGCCCCCATACCATCGGACGCGGACAATGCCAGGGCCACCATCCGAGAGCCGGTCATCATCATAGCCCCCCGGAGCTGCGTCGGCCACATGATTTCGGATCTGCGCCAAAGCCCAGCTGCGCGAGATAACGGCATGCGCCTTGAGCAATTCCAGCTGCGAAGTGGCGCTCATCTCCGAAGAGATCACGCTGGCTATGTAATCCTCAATCGAAAGGATATTGATTACGATCAGATTTCCTTCAGCGTCGGGCTTAATCAAAATATCGCCCTTGAAGGTTTGGTCCTCCTTCCTCTCCCAGTGGAACTTCACGCCAATGGTTACATCCTTGACCGTGACGCTGCAATCGGGGGAAGAGGCCGAAAAGAGCATTTCCTCCTTAACGTTTTTTCTGTCGAGGCTTACGATACCTTCAATCGGGTCTCCATCGTTGAAATATTGGCCGTGGAAGCAAAGCTCCACATGCTTTTCGGCCATCAAACCCACTTTGATATTATTCATGCGACACCAATTTATCAATTTCCGCCTGTGTATAGCACAGTTCATCGTAGACCTTTACGGCCACATCGCCGTCAAGAGCCATAAAGTCCTTCTCTACGGGCACAATCATCACGCCAGCAAGATCGACCGACGCTGGAGAAATGAGCATTTGCCCCTCCTCCGAGCCATAAAATGACGGGCGATGCTTTTTGCGCGGAATGACCGCAAGCTGGAATTGCCCATCAGCGAATCGGCAAAGCACATTCATCATCGGCTCCTCCTCGCCTTCGGGAATTGGCAATTTAGCGTAGACTTTCTCAAACTCACGCGCGGCCAGCTTGGGGTCAGAAGAATTTATGCGAACCACTCCAAAAGGCGCGTCTGTGTCGAAAATGCACAGGAAATCAGAATTTCCAGCCTGAAAGTGCATGTGGTCCGGAGCCGACGCTCCGCATTTTGGCCCATTGTAGAATACGGTGTAGCCCGGCAATTCCGCCGCCAAAAGGCACATATCCTCAATGCGACCCGCAATCCTTTGGGGAGTGTGGTTGACGTCAGGAATGGTTAGGTGGCGCGGAAAGATGGGGAAAGGATTTATCAAAATTGTGTAATCGTGGCCCGAGGGAGCCATCCACTCTATCCCCTCCTGCTCGGCCGGACGGTTGGCCTCGCATAGGAAGCATGGACGTTTCTTCAGTGAAGCGGCGTCCACCTTGGCGCCGGTAGAAGCGATGCGCGCGGGATTGAACTGCGCCTTTCCCCAGGCCAGAGGCTTCACCTCCACACGCCTGAGGGCGTCAAAATTGGCGGCGGCCATAGGCCAAGCCGCCAACTGACGCGATATGAAAGATTGAATGTCGATCATTTCCTGTTCATTGCTATGCGAGCCTCAAGCTCCCATGTGCGTATACGATCCTTATAAAGATTGTGCGCATTCATCTTGCCGAGGTCAAGGGCGGCGTCGCTGTTGTCCTCCCATCGACGGCAGAAGTACAGCACATCATATATGCGTCCTATCTGGTAGTTGCGCGAGATGGCAAGCCCAAGGGCATAGTCCTCGCCATAAGAAGTATTCGGCACATGTATCTTGCGCAGAAGAGGGGTGTAGAACGCACGCGGGGCGCCAAGCCCATTTATGCGCAGGGCGTTGTTGCGTCCGTTGTCCGGCGTCCATTCCTTGTGATCGATTACTCCCGGCGGAATTGGGTTCTTGTCGATGTCCGTGAGCATGTAGGTGCCCACAACCATTCCGCAGTTCTGCTCATAGAAAGCATCTACTATTTTCTGCAGTGTGTCGGGCCCGCTATAAACGTCGTCAGAATCCAGCTGAATCGCAAACTTACCGCATCGGCGGTCCTCAACGCCCATATTCCAACACCCGCCAATGCCAAGGTCGGTGCGCTCAGGCTTGATATGCACCACCTGCGGATTGCCGGCGTATTCTTCGATGGCCTGAGTGGTGCCATCGGTAGAATGGTTGTCAATCACAATGACATTATACTTGAAGTTCGTCTTTTGGTCCAGGGCGCTGTTTATAGCGTCGCGGATTGTGCGCACGCGATTGCGCACGGGGATGATTACTGAAGCTTCAAATTCAAATTCGCCCTCATCAAACTCAATTGGCGTGAAATTCGGCGCAAGGTATCCCCCGATAGCCTTGAGATGGTCGGTGCAAGCCTGCTCCATCTCAATCTGGTTGGCGCGGTTCTTCGGATCAACATAGTCAAAAATCTTTTGGCCGGTCTTGCGCGTATCGTTCTCCACATCCTGGTAGAGATATTCATTGATATGCACGATCGGGGCCAGGCGGCTGGCACGCAGGCGCAGGTCGTAGAGGGCCGCGGCGTTATAGTCGCGCTCTATCCCGGCGGCCGCCTCGCGGAGCACTGACGCGCGGAAGAAGAGGACAGAACCAAAATTGAAGTCATCACGCAGCGAACCGAACTGATAGTCGATTACAGGAGCGTTAGTCTGCTTTCCGTCAACCACAGCGTAATGGTCGGCGTAGAGCATGCCGGCGCCGGTATCCTCGGCGATGCGCACGAAGCGCTCAAGGGCGAAATACCCCGGGATTAGATTGTTGTATTTAGTGTAAATAAGCGCGTATTCGCAATCAACCGCCTTCTCCGCGATTTTCTTGATTGTCTTGGTGGAGGCAAGAGGATCGAAGCGAGTGTCCACAAGCTCGACACCGCTCACGAGAGGGCATGCCGTAAGGTTAGTCACCGACACCAGGGTGTCTGTCTGATCAATGAAGGGAAGAAAGATTTTGATCATGAGAGGATTGAGTTTAGTCTTTAGTTTTTAGTGTTTAGTTTTTAGTTGGGCAAGTAGCTATTTTAACTGGAATAGCCATTAAAATCATTTTTGGCTGAAGAAATTTAGGATCTGGCCCATAAGCTTTGTGCGGTGGGATGCGTCCTTGATGGTTTCGAACGGGAAGCCCAGCACCACGGTGCGGTAGGCACCCGGATCGTATGCTATGCCCGCCACAAGATTATTCTCGCTGTAGCGCATTATCGTGGCGCCCTTCTTGCTGTCCTTGGCATAGAATGAATCGGGCGATTCCACCGCGTAGAAATCAGGATTCAACTCATTGTAGAAGCTGAACTCACCACCGTTGAATGCGCGGAAACGGCTGTCAACCTCGTATGCTTCGCCGGTGATTGACGCCTGTCCGACGCGCCATGCGTATCCCAGCACCTCTTCGGCGAATTTCTTATCGGCCTCTGCCACTTCCTTGCTTGAGTATGGATTATCCCAAAGGTCGGTGGCGATGAATGACCCGCTCAGGAACACATTCCCTCCGGCCGCTGTGTACTGCTTGATTCTTTCCTGAAGGTCTGACGGGAAAGTCTTGAAGCGGTTGCCATAAAGCCCCGTGCCAGTCTTAATCTCCTTCTGCTTGCCCATGATAAGGTCAAGCACACGGGGAGCGTTGGTCACTTCCCCGTTGGCAAAGGCCTCAACGCTGGCCGATATAAACCCGTATCCGCAATCCGCTATGGCCTGGCCATGGATTGCAACGTAGTCAAACGTATTGCCGGCTATGGGCTGAGTCTCATAATTGCTGCGCGATGCGCCGAAGCCGGCAGCGTCATCGTCCATCCAAGGAATATCGCGGCGGAATTCAAACTGGCTGCCAATGAATGAAATATCATAAACGTAGGGGACGCCATGGTCGCGGACGTCGTAGAATCCGGCTATTTCTCCAGAATCAAACGTGTCGGGGCCGCTTACGCGGGTAAATCCATTGACCACAAGCGCCTGGTTTGCGCCGGGTCTGTAGCAAAGGGCAAGCACCTCGGAGGGAAAACTTACGCCGCCGTCGTTGCCGGCGACGATGCGATAGCTGCATACCCGGCCCTCTTCGGCCACAAGCTCATATTTGGGCTCATTCACGGTGGCTATGGGCGTGAAGCCTACGTCGCCCGACTTTCGCTCCTCCACTATATAATATGTAGGCTTAGCCGTGGGCTCAAGCTTGTCATCCGTAGCCTTCCACGTAAGGGTGTACTTGCCGCCGCCACCGCCATTGATCGCGAACGAGCGCGCGGGCAGGGGCTGCACCACATACTCCTTGCCATCGCGCGCGGCGAGGAATTTAAGCATGCCCTTATATATAGCCCTCGACACAACGAAGCGGAACGCAGGATCAAGGCCATATTTCATGTCGGCGAAATTCTGATGCGAAAGAAGCTCAAGAAGCATTGTGGGCACCTCGGGCACGCGCGCCTCATAATAAGTCTTGTCCCACATGCCTCGGCGCGTCCAGTTTGGCTCAAACTCAGCGCGCACATCATCCACGATTTGCGACATCACCTTGTTTGTAAGGTCGCGGGAGGCCATGCGCGATGTGCCGTTGGCGTATTTCCCATCATTGCACTGAGTGAAATAGATGCCCAATGTGCCGATGATAGAATCGTTTAGGGTGGTGCCGGCATCGGAGTGGAAAGCGAATGAAAGGTCAACGGGAATATTCAGGCCTTCGCGATCGGGAAGCATTGACGAGCCTCCGGCCAGCCAATTGACCCATAGGCCGCGGCTCTTGTAATCATCGCCGTAATCATTAACGTAATCTGAAGGGGTGAACACGCTGTCGGGGGCGCCGGCCCACTGCAGCCAATAGCGCGCGCCCTCGGTGAATCGCGGATAGCCGCTGGCCACATATTGGTAGTCAATGTCGTCGAGCGGCTCCTTCACGATGCGCGCCACATTGCCAATGCCGCCGCCCACTTTTACGGCGTCGGCCGTCACCACTGCGCCCTTCTTGGCCGAGGCATTGCTCAGGTTTACTATATCCTGATTATCCCCAGCCTTGAACGGGAAGTGGCCAAGATATATCCATGTGCCGCCGCCCATCTTTTGGTTCACCTTGAAATTGCGGTCGCCATTCGCGGCATGCACTGTATACAAAGCATCCTCGCTGCTGTTTGGAAGCGTAACGTATGAAACGTACACGGCATAATCGCCATCCTCCGGGATTGAGGCCGTGTACTGGGCATGCGAGGTCTTTTCGTCATAGCCTACGGTTTGTGCCATGCGCGCAGTGCCGTCGCTGAATGGGTGCGACCCATTCTTCAGAAGGCTGCCGTCATAGGCAAATCCGGCCTTCGGAGCCTTTTCCCACCCCTTGCTTCCTTCTTTTTCCTTGTAGCCGGAATCTTTTGCATCATTGTCAATTACTATTTCCTGCAAGCGTATGTCGCGCTCGCGGGGGCTCATCACGTAAGCCCCGGCGTTTTCAAGCATCGGCATAAGGAAAGGCATCACATAGCTCTGCGTGTAAAGGTCCTCCACCGTCTGCATCACCCTGGCCCTTTGCCATTCCCATCTGTTGAGCTTCGGCTCGAAATACCAGCCATGGCTTTGCCAAATGGCGATGTTGTCGCCTTCAAGGCCCGCCGGAGCCTTCGGGGCTGAAAGGTCGGTAATGAACGACGTCTTTTCCTTATGGCCCACGGCCTTATAATTGGCGTCAGAGGCCAACTCTTCAAGACTGTGCTTGTCTACGTTTATCTTTACTTTGTATCCGGCGTATTTCTGCGGCAATGCCTTGATGATATCGGCCTTCAGCTGCGATATATCATCCTTTGACAAAGAAAGGTAGGACATTGATTCCGAACAATTTATGGTTATAGTCTTCGTCTTTGGGGACACAGCCACCTTTTTCACTTTTGGCAAGGCGAAACCTGAATTCTGGGGTACGATTGCCGTAATCGCTTTTTGCACAGCCTGTTCGTGCTCCGCCCAAACATTTGCCGGCGCTGCAAGCAGAAATGCCGCAAGCGAAAGGCCTAAGATTGATTTATTCATGCTATTTTGATTTTCCACAAAATTACAACAAAAAAGCCAAGCAAGTCAACCATTGCGCAAATTTAAATCGCAAAATATCGCTAAAATGTTATTGCGAATATTAAATTCAATAAAAGCATTTCCCGCAAAAAACAGCCTAACAAACGAAAATAATCCAAGAACGCCATCATTTCCGCGAAAAAAATTATTATTTTTGCATTGTATTCAAAAAGCCAGACAAAGAATGACAAAATTGAAATATCCAATCGGAATGCAGTCCTTTCCCGAAATCAGGGAAAAAGGGTTTGCCTACGTCGACAAAACACAGTACATTGCTCTACTGCAGGAAAAGGGAAAGTATTTTTTCCTAGGCAGACCACGCAGATTTGGAAAATCACTTTTTTTATCGACTCTCCAAGCCTACTACGAGGGCAAAAGGGAGCTTTTTGACGGACTGGCAATAACGAGAATGCAACAAGAATGGACGACCAAGCCTGTTCTCCATATAGACTTCACGGGACAGAACTATACCGATCCAAATGGGCTCAACTCAACACTGAACCAAATATTTGGGCAGATGGAAGCCAATTACGACTGCGCCCTTCCAAATGAGACTTTAGGCACCAGATTCCAAAACATCATACTCAAGGCTTACGAGCGAACGGGGCAAAGGGCGGCAATTCTAATAGACGAATATGACAAGCCATTGCTGGACACAGTGGAGCAGCCAGAGCTGCAGGAGCAATACCGCAATATACTCCGAGGCGTGTACGGGAACCTGAAGAGAATGGACGCATACATTGAAACCGCATTCCTGACAGGCATAAGCCGCTTCGGCAAGCTAAATATCTTCAGCGACTTGAATAATCTGAATGATATTTCCATGCTCAAAGAATTTGAAGGCATCTGCGGAATCACATCAGAAGAATTGAAAAAATATTTCCATCAAGGCATTAAGAATTTTGCACATGAAAATTCTATCAGCATTGAGGAAACTTTGAAGTTATTGCAAAACAATTACGATGGATATCATTTCTCAACAAAATTCAAAGAAGATATCTATAATCCGTTCAGCCTAATAAACGCTCTACAGTCTCAACAAATAAGTGAATATTGGTTTAGCACGGGGACGCCGCTGTTTCTTATAAAGCGAATAAAATCACAATCAATTGATTTGCAGGAACTGAATGAGTATGAAGTTACTCAGCCGGAGATAGAAAACGTGCCTTTTGACCTGAAGGGAGACGCCGTGCCAATACTATATCAAACCGGCTACCTTACCATAAAGAAATACAGCCCCGCAAATGGCATAATCACCCTTGGCTATCCCAACAAAGAGGTGGAGAGAGGATTTCTCGGTCAGCTTTTAAAGGCATACTCCGAATCAAGCCCGGCCAACAGAACCGCCTTTGGCATCTTGAAGTTCAACAAGGATGTGGAGAATGGCGACATTGATGGATTCATGCAAAGGCTGCAAAGCCTTATCTCAAGCATAGGCTACGATAGTTTTGACCGCATTGGGATCGAACAACAATACCAGAATGTCCTCTACCTGATTTTCAAACTTTTGGGATACTATTGCCACACTGAATATAAGACATCATCAGGCAGAATCGATATGCTGATCGAGACTTCCCGATACATATATGCATTTGAATTCAAGCTGAACAAAAGCGCCCGAGAGGCCCTGGACCAAATCAATGAAAAGGGCTATATGCTTCCTTTCAAATTTGACGGTCGCCAGATCGTAAAGATTGGAGCGAACTTCAATAGCGAAACTAAGAGTCTTGACAACTGGATCATAGAATAGCCGCAATATGCGAAAAAAAAGCGGGCCTGAAGGGGATGCCCTCAGGCCCGCATTTTGTTTATGCAAGGTTAATTGCCGCTTTTTTCCGGACGGCCTTTCTCAGCGTTGCCTTTGCCGGGGCGGACTTTATCTTTGCCGCCTTTTTCGGGACGGACCTTGTCCATGCCTGGCCTGCGGCCGCGGTCCTGGCGCATGCCCTTGTCAGGCCGCTGGGCTGCGGCGTTCTCGGGCATAAACACAATGTTCTCAAGGAAGACGGTGTATTGCTCGGGGGTGAGGATTTCCTTCACCTTTGCCACATAGTCGCGGCTAATTCCACGGTTCATGCCGGGGCGGCGCGGGCCGCGGTCTCCATCCTTGCGGTCGGGCTTCTCTTCCCTTGCCTTGTCAACCCTTGATTTCACGGCGGCGTTTAGCGAGTCCATTCTCGCCTGCTGGGGAATGTCGAGAAGGATGCCCTCGAAGGCGAAGTCGGTGAATCTGTGCGGGCGAGCCATCTTGTCAGCCCTGTCCTTTGACTGTGCGCAGCAGGTGTCAGTGTTTTCGCATGCGCGGCTGTCCTTTGATTGCGCGGCGGCGGTCACGCCCAAAGCCGCGATGGCTGCGATAGCCAGTGAAAATATCTTCTTTTTCATAGATTTTGATGCTTGTTTTATGATTTGTTTTACTTTCGTATGCTTGTTTTGAGCTCAATTACGTAAGTTAAGACATTCGGCAAAGGCAAAAGTTTAAAACTATATCAAACATTTTCAATATTTTAACATTAAGCATCAAAAAATTGGCGCGCAAATGCCGGCGGAATTGTTGATTGCTAAAAAATATTTGCGTATCTTTGCGCCCATAATAAGCGGAGATAACCAAATAACATTCCAATATAAAACCAATCTGCTTTTTTATGAAAAAAGTGCTTATTCTCGCTTCTGCAATCGGAGCTTGCTATGCCCAGGCATACGCCGACTTTGACTGCACCGGCGTGGTGGTTGACGAAAACGGCGAGCCGATGGTAGGCGTTGTAGTCATCCCCGAAGGAAAGTCCACCGGCGTGGAGACTGATATTGACGGAAAGTTCAAAATCAGGGTCACCGACGGCACCAAGTCCCTCAATTTCTCTTATGTCGGCTTCAAGCCCCAATCAGAGCCCGCCCGCTCAACGATGGGCACTGTCACGATGGCTGAAGACCAAAACACCCTGAATGACGTGGTGGTGACGCAGTCGATAGCCCGCACCCGCATGACGCCCGTGGCCCTGTCAAACGTTGACGCAGCCACAATCGACGTCAAGCTCGGCAACCAGGAATTTCCCGAAGTGCTGAAAACCACTCCCGGCGTATGGGCCACCAAGGACGGCGGCGGATACGGCGACGCGAAAATCAATATGCGCGGATTCAAGTCGGCCAACGTGGCCGTGCTCATCAACGGCGTTCCCGTCAACGACATGGAATGGGGCGGCATTTACTGGAGCAACTGGGCCGGCCTAAGCGACGTGACCTCCTCAATGCAGACTCAGCGCGGCCTTGGCGCATCAATCCTCTCCGCTCCCTCCGTGGGCGGCACCATCAACATCGTCACCAAAGGCCTTGACGCCAAGAAGGGCGGCACGGCATGGTACGGCATGGGCAATGACGGCCTCAACCAGTACGGCTTGACCGTTTCCACCGGCCTGATGGACAATGGCTGGGCCGTGACAGTGCTGGGCAGCCGCAAGTGGGGCGACGGATATGTGCAGGGCACCCAGTATGAGGCATACAACTACTTCATCAACGTGTCGAAGCGCATCAACGACGCCCACCAGCTCTCCCTCACGGCATTCGGCGCGCCGCAATGGCACAACCAGCGCTCATCGCAGGACGGCCTCACGATTGAGGGCTGGCAAGATATGCGCAATTACATGGACGGCGAGAGCCCTTACCGCTACAATCCCACCTACGGCTTTGACCGCCAGGGACGCCAGCGCACATCAAGCCGCAACCATTACCACAAGCCCCAAATCTCACTGAACCACACTTGGCAGATTGACTATAAGTCCACCCTCTCCACCGTGGCCTACGTTTCCCTCGCCAGCGGCGGCGGCTATTCAGGCCAAGGCCGAAACGTGGATTGGGAAGGCAACTCCCTCAGCTACGCATCTTGGTACGGCGCATCGTCCGGCACGCTCAACACTCTCTTCCGCAACCCAGACGGCACATTCGCCTACGGCAAGATCCAGGAGATGAACGCGGCGTCAACCACCGGCTCCAACTTGGTGATGAGCGACAGCAACAACAACCATGAGTGGTACGGCCTTGTTTCCACCTACAAGAACAGCCTTATCCCCAACAAGCTGAATCTAACGGCAGGCGTTGACATCCGCTATTACATCGGCCACCACAACAATAAGATCATCGACCTCTACGACGGCGCCTATTACATGGACGATTCAAGCCGCAAGAACGTGAATCCGCTTAACAACGCCGCGGCCGCCGACCCCAACTGGAAATACGAAAAGCTGGGCGTGGGCGACATCGTGTACCGCGACTACGACGGCCACACCGCCCAAGAGGGACTGTACCTGCAGGGCGAATATTTCGCTTTCGACAAGAAGCTTACGGCCATCGTGACCGGATCGGTGAGCAACACCGCTTATTGGCGCGTTGACCATTTCTATTATGACAAGGAGCACGAAAAGTCTGCCACAGTAAATTTCTGGGCCGGCACAGTGAAGGGCGGCGTGAACTACAACATTGACCGCCACAACAATGTATACTTCAATGCAGGCTATATCACCCGCGCGCCCTTCTTCGACGGCGGCGCCTTCCTCAGCGCCAAGGTGAGCAACGCGACAAACCCCGACGCCGTGAACGAGAAAGTGGCCTCGTTCGAGCTCGGCTACGCCTACCGCTCGCCGATATTCAGCGCAACCGTTGACGCATACTATACGAAATGGCTTGACAAGACCTCAACCCGCTCAGGCGACATCACCAGCGGCGAGCATGCAGGCGACCGCTACTACTTCAACATGAGCGGCGTAAACGCCCGCCACATGGGCATCGAGGTAAACGCCACGCTGCAGCCCACCAACTGGTTCACCCTCGAGGGCATGCTCTCGCTTGGCGACTGGATTTGGGACAGCAACGCCACCGGCTACTTCTACAACCAGATGGGCCAGCCCCTCTCTAACCTGCGCGGCGACATAGCCCAAGGCATCTTCGCCCCCGACCACGCCCACGCCACCCTCAACCAGAAGGGCGTAAAGGTGGGCGGCTCGGCCCAATGGACCGGCGCCCTATCAGCCACATTCCGCCCCTTCAAGGGATTCCGCATCGGCGCGGACTGGGTGCTCAGCAGCCACAACTACAGCGATTACCAGATTTCTTCGAGCAGCTACACCGCGGGCGCGGAAATCAACGTGGCCGATCCCTGGAGGATTCCATGGGGGCAGCAGCTAGACCTGAACGCCAGCTACCGATTCAAGATGGGAGGCCTCGACGCCACGCTGATCGGCAACGTCAACAACCTCTTCAATTACAACTACGTGATGGACGCCTATACTAACACTGACGAGAGGGGCACATGGCAGAACGCATACCGCGTGTTCTACTCCTTCGGCCGCACATTCTCCGTCCGTCTAAAGGTCAACTTCTGATTAATTCATGAATCAGCAATTATTAATTGACAAAAAAATGAGAAAATCATATATCAACGCTTTGCTCATCCCGTCCGTGGCCATTGCCATGGCTTCATGCGATGACAATTCATGGAACGACCATGAGCTCGACGGATTCGAGAGCGACCCGGCCATCACCGACGTGCAGACAATAGAGTACACCCTCACCGCCGCCGACTATGCCGCAATAGCGTCGAACTCCGACAATCTTTCCCTCGCCGGCGAGGCAGGCGCCGAAGCGCTGGAGGGTGTGGGCACTCAGCTGTACTTCACGCAGGACGCATCCGCCGCGGAGTACGTGCCCGCCTTCCTGGCATCATCATCATTCCCCTACTTCACCCTCTCCGACGGCTCGGCCGTGAAGGTGACATACAAAGAGGCCGTGGCCCTTCCTGAAGAAGTGGCTAAGCTCGCCGCCGCATCGAAGGTGACAATCTCCACGGAGAATTACCAGGCCGCTTGGGGCAGCGAGGACGACTATGTGGACTGCTTCACCCCCGCTGTGGCAGCGTCAAAGTACATCCCGCGCTACATCCCCGAGTATCTGCCCGACGCAGAGGCCGGCGACTATGCCATCGTGACGTATCAGACCTCAGACCAAGAGCCCGTGTTCGGCACGCCCGACGACAACGGCCCAAAGTTCACCCACACCCTTCTGGGCGAAATGGCCGACGGCAAATACCTGATCGTGGCTAACGGCAACGCGGCCACCGTTGTCAGCAAGGCATATGGATATTTCGGATTGACCGAAGTGACTGTTGAGGGCGAGAACCTTACAGCTGAAGATGTCACCGACATTGAATTTACGTTTACGGCTACAGATGGCGGATATTACATAAAGGATCCTAAAGACCGCTACGTGTACATGGACGAAACCCATGACAGCTTTAACTTCAGCGCTGATCTTCCTGCAGATGCCGCTGTATGGACCGTCACATTCAATGAGGATGGCAGCGTCAAGATTATGAATGTCGCTAGGCAGAAATACATCCAATATGACACAAAATATTCCTCTTATGGGTCATATAATTCGGAGCGCGGCGTGATGCCCTCCCTCTACAGGCAAATCGAGGCTGCCGCAAAAGCTCCGGCCAAGGCTCCGCTCGCCAACGTGCCTTACACCACGGCTTACTCCGTATGGGCATATGACGGCAGCGCATGGTCCGCCGCGGCCGACGTGGTTATCCTTCAGCCTTCCGACTACAAGGACATGCAGCAGAGCTATCAGAATCTCTCCGGCTCGCTACCCGCTGAGTACCTGCCCATCTTCATGGACAAGAACTATCCCTATGCCCAGGCCGACGACGTGAAATATGTGCTATATCAGTACTACAACGGTTCGTCAACCAGCTATGTAGCGGACCAATACGTTTATGACGGCTCAGCATGGAAGCTCAACAACGGCATAGAGACAGTGACCAGCCAGTTCGTGCTCAACGGCGGCGTGTGGAAGTTTGACCCCAGCGTCACAGTCACTCTCCCCGTAGGCAAGAGCATTCCAATCAGCCAGACTTACTATCAGGCATGCGTCGACTGGGTATACGAGAACATTGACAAGCCCCTGGGCTCTACAAGCATCAAGAGCGGCCTCTACTACGTGACGAGCTACGGCAATAACGAGTACTACAGCGGCACCTCGGCATACCAGAACAACGTTGACCTACGCGCCGATAAGGCCATCGAGCAATATCCCAAAGGCTACGAAGGAATGAGCAACGACGAAATCGTTGAGCTGATGAAGCACCGCTTCGCCTACGAGGTAATGCCCGGCGCCCTGAAGGCCCTGCACGCCGACGCGGTGCCAGTAGAAGGCGTAGAGGTGCTCTACACGATCCACTTCAGCGTCTACACGGGCTCCAACACCGAGTACACCATCGTCTACAAAGTCACCGCTCCAGCAACCTTCGAGTTCGTAAGCTGCGACTGGTGGGAAAACGGCGCCCCCGCGGAGTAAACCTGTATCCCAAATCTATAAAAATCGCCTTGGATTGTATGCCAAGGCGATTTTTTTGTATGGAAACATATGTGGTTTTGGTGTTGACGGATTTTTTTCGTAAATTTGCGCGTTAATACCGCAAATAATTTACCAACATCTATCATGAATATATCATATAGCTGGCTGAAACAGTATATCGACTTTGACCTCACGCCGGAGGAGTTGGCGGCAGCCCTCACTTCAATCGGGCTTGAGACCGGAGGCATAGAAAAAGTTGAATCAATCCGCGGCGGCCTGCGCGGCATCGTAATAGGCAAGGTGCTCACTTGCGAAGAGCATCCCGACAGCGACCACCTTCACATCACCACCGTCGACCTTGGCGACGGCAAAGCCACTCAAATCGTGTGCGGCGCCCCAAACGTCGCCGCAGGGCAGACAGTAGTTGTCGCCACCGTGGGCACCACCCTATACGACGGCGACAAGGAATTTCAGATTAAGAAATCAAAGATACGCGGCGTAGAATCATTCGGCATGATATGCGCTGAAGATGAAATAGGAGTGGGCGCATCCCACGATGGCATCATCGTTCTCCCCGACGGCTGCGCGCCCACAGGCACCCCCGCCACTGAGTACTACGGCCTCACCGACGACTATGTGCTAGAAGTGGACCTGACGCCTAACCGCATTGACGCCGCCTCCCACTATGGAGTGGCGCGCGACCTGGCCGCATGGCTCGCTTGCCACGCCAACGCCGCAGAGCTTAAGAAGCCATCTGTAGAGGCGTTCAAGGTTGACGCCCCAGGCCTGCAAGGCGTAAGCGTAGAGGTTGACGACAAGCAAGGGTGCCCACGCTATTGCGGCCTCACCATCGAAGGCGTCACCGTGGCCGAAAGTCCGCAGTGGCTTAAGGATAGGCTCAACGCCATCGGCCTGCACCCAATCAACAACATCGTTGACATCACCAACTATATCCTGCATGGCTTTGGCCAGCCAATGCACTGCTTTGACGCAGCAAAGATAAAGGGCGGAAAAATCGTGGTGCGCACATGCCCCACCGGCACGAAATTCACCACGCTTGACGGAGCCGAGCGCGAGCTCAACGAGGCCGACCTCATGATTTGCAACGCCGAGGAGCCGATGTGCATTGCAGGCGTATTCGGCGGCCTGGAGTCAGGCGTCACCGAGGAGGCCACTTCAGTGTTCCTGGAGAGCGCGTATTTCAATCCCACCCGAGTGCGCAAGACCGCACGACGCCATGGCCTTAGCACTGACGCATCATTCCGCTACGAGCGCGGCACCGACCCCAACTGCTGCATGTACATCCTCAAGCTTGCAGCCTTGCTGGTGCAGGAATTGGCCGGCGGAAAAATAGTAGGCCAAATTTACGACGTTAAGGATGGCGAATTTCCCCCGTTCGAAGTTGAGCTTTCCTACAGCCAGCTCAACGGCCTTATCGGCAAGGATATACCGGCTGAGACCGTCGACTCTATAATCAAATCGCTAGAGATTGAGATTGCCAACCGCAAGGATGGCGTCCTCAGCCTGAAGGTGCCCACCTACCGCGTGGACGTGCAGCGCCCATGCGACGTGATTGAAGACGTGCTCCGCATCTACGGCTACAACAATGTTGAGATGCCGCAAGCCGTGCATTCGTCGCTGTCGTTCAAGACCCCAACCGACGAGGCCGAGGACCTGCGCCGCACAATTGCCAACCAGCTTGCGGCCGAGGGATTCAATGAAATCCTCAATAATTCCCTCACTGCGGAGAAATACTACCAAAATCTGCAAAGTTACCCCGCAGACCGCTGCGTGCGTCTGCTCAACCCGCTGAGCCAGGACCTGAACGTGATGCGGCAGACCCTACTGTTCGGCGGCCTGGAGACCATTGAGCACAACTCCAACCGCAAGATGCCCGACCTTATGCTATATGAGTTCGGAAACACATACTATTGCGATTCCGCGGCAGAATCTACCGCCGAAAAGCCCCTTGCCCCCTACTCCGAATCATCGCGCCTGGGAATTTGGCTAACGGGAAATGTCCGCAACGGCAACTGGGCCCGCCCCACCGAAGAGGCTTCTATCTACGACCTTAAAGCCGTAGTCGCCAACATTATGGCTCGCCTGGGCATAAATCCAAAGGAGATTGCGCTGAAGAACGGCGACAGCGACCTTTTCGACGCCTCAATCGATATAGCCACACGCTCGGGCAAGCATCTTGGCGTGATGGGCATTGTGCGCAAGAGCGTCGCTAAGCTTTGCGACCTCAAGCAGACCGTATATTTCGCCGAACTTGACTGGAACGCCCTTACCCGCTTGGCTATGGGCAAGAAGGTGACTTTCGCCCCCCTGCCAAAGACGATGCCCGTGAAGCGCGACCTCGCGCTTCTGATTGACTCGTCAGTCACGATGGAGCAAATCGAGGCTGCCGTGCGCCAGGCTGAAAAGAAAATCCTGCGTTCGGTAAGCCTCTTCGACGTGTACGAAGGGAAGAACCTCCCCGAAGGCAAAAAGTCGTACGCAATCGCCATCACTCTCCAAGATCCGGAAAAGACCCTCAACGACAAATACATCGACCAAGTGATGTCAAAAATAATCTCCAGTCTGCAAAAGCAAGTAGGAGCGGAATTAAGATAAGGGCCAGAGCTCTTGGACGCCGCCAGACCCTAACAAAAAAAGCCAAAACTAAAAACTAAAAACTAAAAACTAAAAACTATCATACAATGGGAAGAGCTTTTGAATACCGCAAAGCCAGAAAACTAAAGCGCTGGGGCAACATGTCCCGCACATTCACTCGCATTGGAAAGGAAATAACCATCGCCGCCAAGGCCGGCGGTCCCGACCCTGAATGCAACCCTCGCCTGCGCGCCCTAATGCAGAACGCCAAGGCCGCAAACATGCCCAAGGACACCGTAGAGCGCGCCATCAAAAAGGCAACTGACAAGGACGCTAGCGACTATAAGGAAATCACTTACGAAGGATACGGCCCCCATGGCGTGGCTATCTTTGTTGAGGCCGCTACCGACAACAACACACGCACCGTGGCAAACGTGCGCTCTTATTTCACCAAGCACGGCGGCAGCCTCGGCACCCAGGGTTCGCTCACATTCCTTTTCGATCACAAGAGCGTATTTAAAATCAAGCCCAAGGATGGCGTTGACATGGAAGAGCTCGAGCTTGAGCTCATCGACTATGGCGTTGACGAGCTTGAGCAGGACGAGGAGGAAATCGTGCTCTATGGCGCCTTCGAGCAATTCGCCGCTATTCAGAAATATCTTGAGGACAACGGCTATGAAATAATCAGCGCCGAATTTGAGCGCATCCCCAACGACCTGAAGGACGTAGCCCCCGAGGATCGCGACGGCATCAACAAGCTCCTTGAGAAGCTTGAGGATGATGAGGACGTGCAGAATGTGTTCCATAACATGCGCGAACTTGACGAAGACGAAGAATAATATTCCAACCAGCCCTATTCGGCGCATGCCGAATAGGGCGTTATAAAACCATCCTCTCAATCTAGCGTTAAAGTCATCCTCTCAAACGCTCAATAAAGCCATCCGCGCAAATGCTTAAATCAATAAGGACCATAATCGCGATAATCAGCCTCGCCGCAGTCACCCTACTTTTCCTCGACTTCACCGGCACGGCACAAAAGCTGTGGCCTTGGATGGCTAAAATCCAATTCATGCCGGCGTTGCTTTCACTCAATGCCGCAGCATTGCTGGCGCTTTTGCTCGGCACGCTCATGCTGGGCCGGGTCTATTGCTCAGTGATTTGCCCATTGGGAATTCTTCAGGACACTGTAAATTGGTTAAGGGGGCGTGTAGGCAACAAGAGGAAAAGGAAAAATAGGTTCCGCTACGTCCCCGCCAAGACTAAAACCCGCCTTGCGGTGCTTGGTGTTTTCACGGTGCTGGTAATTATCGGCCTCACAAACGTACTGGCGGCATCAATAGCCGGCCTTATTGAGCCATATTCCGCCTACGGCAGAATCGCCTCGCAGATGTTTGCCCCGGCATATGACTGGATCAACAATCTTTTGGCCTCATGGTCGGAAAGCCAAATCGACAATTACGCATTCTATCGAGTGGCTATTTCAGTGAGCGCGCCTCTGCTGGCCGTGGCGATCATCACTTTTATCGCCGTCGCAACCATGTCATGGCGCGGCGGACGAGACTATTGCAACACAATCTGCCCCGTAGGCACGATTTTGGGCTATCTGTCAAAGTATTCGCTGCTCAAGCCGGTGATTAACACAGAAAAGTGCATCAACTGCGGCAAGTGCATGCGCAACTGCAAGGCGCAGTGCATCAACTCAAAGGCGCATGACATAGACTATTCGCGGTGCGTGGCGTGCATGGACTGCATATCCGTCTGCCAAGAGGGCGCTATAAGCTACACAGCAAGAAGGACGAGGCCGCAGGCCGTCGCCGCACCCATTACGGCTGACAGATCTCGCCGCGGTTTCATAATTGCGGGCGCCCTCCTTTCCGGCACCGCCCTCAGCGCTAAAATAACCGATGGCGGACTCACCGCCCTGAAGGACAAAAAGCCCGCGCAACGCGCCACAAGGATTGCCCCTCCCGGAGCCAAAAGCCTTTCGCATCTTAGCGGAAAATGCACCGCATGCCAGCTGTGCATCCAAGCATGCCCCAACAATGTGCTCAAGCCTACGCTCAGCATTGAAGGGTTTATGCAGCCTCATCTCGATTTCACCGATGGCTACTGCACGCCTGAATGCACTGTGTGCTCATCAGTTTGCCCCGTAGGCGCCATATTGCCAATCGATGAAGCTGAAAAGAGCTCAACGAAAATCGGCACCGCCGTGGTCGACCCGCAAATTTGCATTTCCGCCACCGAAGGCGTGCAATGCGGCTCGTGCGCCAAGCATTGCCCAGCTGCGGCGATAACCATGGTGGAGGTAAACGCTGACAGCGAATTGCTGCGTCCAGCCGTGGATGAAGAGGCCTGCATCGGATGCGGCAGCTGTGAGTTCCATTGCCCGGCGGGCACGGTCGACGGCATGGCGTCCGAGGCCTCGGCCATACACGTTGAAGGCATTCTCCGGCATAGAGAAATATAAAGCCGGCGCATAGCTATCCCAGCCAACACCCCTCCCAACCAACAGTCCACCTGACCAATAATCCTCTTGACCAAAATGAATAGAGAAAAGCCCACAATCGCCATAGTGATTCCTTGCTACAACGAGGAAGAGGCGCTGCCCATATCCACAAAGGAAATAATGGCCATAATCGACGGCATGGCCGCCGAGGGTCTGGTATCGCCACAAAGCTTCATCCTGTGCAGCAATGACGGGAGCAAGGATGACACATGGAAAGTGATTAAGCGCCTGCATGAGAAAAATCCCCGCATCAAGGGCATTTCCCTTGCGCACAACCGCGGCCACCAATATGCCCTGCTCGCCGGATTGATGTGGGCGCGCACCCGCTGCGACGCCGCCATCAGCATCGATGCCGACCTGCAGGACGACCCCAAGACCATTATCGAAATGGTGCGGAAATTCCGCATGGGCGATGACATTGTGTATGGCGTACGCTCCAGCCGCAAGACAGACACGTGGTTCAAGCGCTCAACGGCCCATGCCTTCTATTCATTCCAAAAGACAATGGGGCTGGACACAGTATATGACCATGCCGACTACCGCCTCATGGACGCCAAAGCTCTTGATATGCTGAGCGAATATGGCGAAAGCAACCTGTTTTTGCGCGGCATTGTGCCTCAAATCGGGCTAAAGACCGGCATAGTGCATTATGAGCGTAATCCCCGAGTGGCCGGCGAATCAAAATATCCACTGTCAAAGATGCTCAGCTTCTCCATCGACGGCATCACATCATTTTCGTCAAAGCCAATCCGCATGATATTCTTCACGGGAGTGCTCTTCCTTCTGATTGACATTTGCGTGCTGATTTACGTGCTTTATTCCCTCTTCACAGGCCACGTAGTGCCCGGCTGGTCCTCGCTTATGCTGTCGATTTGGTTCATCGGAGGAATAGTGCTTATGAGCCTGGGCATTGTGGGCGAATACATTGGCAAAATCTTCGTGGAAGTGAAGGGACGCCCGCGCTATTCCATTTGGGAAGAAATCGAATAATTCCGGATTAGATTCGCTTGATGCCGTTTAAACGGCGATTAATGCTAGCCTAACATTAATGCCGGCATAGGATGAGGCCGGCTAAAAGGCGATGCCGATGCGCATCGTGGCCATATGCAAATCATGCATCCTTATCTTGTCTTGGCCATGCTCGTAATCATCTCGGCCGAAATAGCTGTAGGCCAATATCAGATGTGACGAAAACTTGCTGCTTGACGCCAACTGGAATCCCACGCCGGCCGATACGTAGGCGCCGGTCTGCTTATGGTCGTATTCAAGAAGGTTAACCGATGCGCCGCCTCGCAGGTCGAAGAAGCATAGAGAAGGACGCTTCATGAAATTCGTGCGCATAATCATATACACCGGATACGAACGCCAAGAGTTGCTCACAGGCACGTCTATCCCGGCGCCAACGCCCAATACCTGGACGCCCGCAAACCTTATGCCAAAATAAGCGTCGAGGCTTACGTCCGACTTGTCATTTCCCGTCAAGTCAATGTCGCTGCCAAAAGACGCGCCCCACGTGAATCGCATCGCATTGTATTCCTTCAGGCCATCTTGCGCAAAGGCGCATATCCCCATCGCCAAAAACGCTATCAAAATCAGCTTCTTCATATATCAAATACTTTATCCTTAATACTCTATCCTTTATCCTTAATACTTTATCCTTAATGCTTTATCCTTAATGCTTAGACTTAAACTGCTCGCAGTTTAAGTCTAGTCCAGTTGTCGCCCTTCACCTCGTGATCAACCATTGAGAGGCCCAAAGGCTCGGCGGCCTTCAGTATTTCCGGTATGTCATGCTCATAAAATCCGCTCAAAAGCATTATGCCGCCGGGCTTTAAAGCTTTAACGTAAGATGGAAGGTCGCCGATAATGATATTGCGGTTTATATTGGCTATAAACACATCAGCCGGCGCAAGGCCTTCAAGGGCCAAAGCGTCGCCATTGATAATCTTAATATCCTGAAGTGAATTTAATTTGGTGTTTTCCACGGCATTTTCATATGCGAAAGCGTCAATCTCTATTCCCGTCACGGGATTTGCGCCCCTCATTGCCGCAAGCATGGCCAAAATGCCCGTGCCCGTGCCCATATCTATCACGGCTTTGCCCGCCAGGTCAAGATCCAGCAAGGCAGCCAGCATCAGTGATGTAGTGGCGTGGTGGCCTGTGCCGAATGCCATCTTCGGGTCAACCACAATGTCATAGGCTGCCGGGGGCACATCAGTGTGGAAAGAGCTGTGAATCGCAACGCTGTCCTTGCCCTCACCCACCACAATAGGCTTGAAATAGTTCTTTTCCCATTCCTTGTTCCAGTCCTGGCCGGGAATAAGATTGGACGAACAGGTTACTATGCAGTCAAATGGAAATTCATTAAGGACGTCCTTTAGGGCTTCGCCGTCATAGTCCTCCTCCTTTACGTAGGCCAGCATGCCTTTTTCGTCGGGCACAAATGATTCATAGCCAATCTCGCCAAGCATGGCGGCCATATAGTCAGTGGCATCCTCCGAACATGGATCGAGGTCAAGTCGCACTTCACGGTAATCGTTCATTCTTTTTAGGATTTATGCGCAAAAATAGCGAAAAATCCCGAATAGACAAATCACCTGCGGAACAATTTGAATATAGTGCGCCCCAACTTGTAGGCGAGGACGCCATAGTCAAGATAGTCAAGGGCGCCCAGCATTCGGCCCAGCATTGTCACCGGCTTGCTCTTCTTTTGCATGAACATTTGACCCCTCGACATCATCATGCTCTTGTTCAAGTCGATGCGAGTGCGCATCAGCAATGTCTGCAGCCTCAGTTCATTATATGAATATCCTTTCCACTCGTATTTCTCAAAGTTCACCCTTTTAGCCAGCGACGCGCCTTTTGCCTTGAGCTTGTCCTCCTTGGCTTGCGCCTTGTCGGCCTTAGCCTGCGGCTTTGGCGCCCGGGTCTTTTCCTCTTTGGCCTGAAGCTTTACCTCTGATCCCTGAATCTCGCCATCCGCGCCCTGAATCTCGCCATCTTTTGCGGAAATGGGCGCGGCTGTCACTTCCTCACGCTTAATCTCTATGATTTGCGGCGTTTCGCAAACCTCTATTTCTGTCATTTTCATAGTTATGGTTTTTGTGGAGGGTTAAGCAATAACTTCGACATGAATCGGGCGATAGGGTCATATACGAGCCTATCCCTGAGAAGCCACACCAAGATGGCCGCGGCGATGAACACTCCCGCCACTATGAAAAACGTCCAAAACGGAGCTATGTACGATTCAAGCATGCTGGCTATGCCCATCGTGAGAAAAACAAGCACCACCATGCCCAGCATAATGCCCACGATGGCAATTGCCAGCACTGAAAACAGCGCCGTGGCCTTTTCCGCGGCGGTAAGGCGGGCAAGGTCGAGATACATGGTCCCCAGCCTCTTGGCGTCTCCGCAAATGGAGGATATGTCTTGTTTTGAGGTTTCTTGCATGAGAGAAATAAAAAAAGAGTTGAAACGCGGTATTTTATGATAGGCCCGACGCCTTGTGGCGGCTACGCCCCGGGCATCGGGCCTCTGTATGCTTAGCTTGGGAAGGCGCCATCGCTAAGGCGCCATCTTGGCGTCAGCCCCTTGCGGCTGTCACCTCAGCTACTATTTGCTCTACGATTTCGTCTTCTGTGGGGCTGTCCAATACGCCGTAGCGGCGCAGAATGTTCCTCACTTGCGAGCGAAGCTCTTCGCCTTTTTCAGGAGCGAACAGAAGGGCCAAGCCGGCTCCGGCGATTGCCCCGCCCAGGAATGCAGCTAATATTCTCATTGTGTTCAGGGTTTTAAATAGTTAAACGTGTGTTTTTTTGCCATCATCTGATGGTCGAGCGTTGCGCGTTATTCGCCTTTCACCTTAGCGATCTCTTCCTTGATCATGTCGGTGATTTCCTCGATCTTGCTCTCCTTAGCGAAGGGACACTTCTCCCTTACGAAGTCTACGATGTCGTTGCGTGTGTCTTCGCCCTTCTTGGGTGCGAAAAGGAGACCGAGGGTAGCTCCGGCCACGGCGCCGCCGAGAACGGCAAGCATGATGTTGATTCCTTTCATAATACTGATTATTTTGTTTGTGAAAAAAAAGATTTTGAAATTAAAACAATCAAAGCGCGAAAATTGCTTGCGATGACGCAAAAAAAATTTTGCGCATATTTTTTTTGTTTTCTCCATTGAGTTTTTTTAAATTTGCAAAACAGTAGATAACGCTAAAAATCCATTTGGCATGAAGAAACATAACTTTTACGCCGGGCCATCGATCCTGAGCGAGTACACCATCAAGAACACCGCGGAGGCTGTTCTCAACTTTGCCGGCACCGGCCTGTCGATTCTCGAGGTTTCTCACCGCAGCAAGGAGTTCCAGGCTGTAATCGACGAAGCCACAGCGCTGGTGAAAGAGCTTCTCGAAGTGCCCGAGGGCTATTCGGTGCTTTGGCTTGGCGGCGGCGCCTCCACTCAGTTCGCCATGATTCCCATGAACCTCCTGCGCACAAAGGCTGCATACATAGACACCGGCACATGGGCGCACAAAGCCGCAAAGGAAGCCAAGCTGTTCGGCCAAGTTGACGTAGTGGCCTCTTCCGAGGCAGAAGGCTACACCTTCATTCCAAAGGGATACACAGTGCCAGCGGACGCCGACTATTTCCATTATACGTCCAACAATACCATCTATGGCACCGAGACCCGCTTCGACCCCGATGTGGCCTGCCCCCTGGTGGCCGACATGAGCTCCGACATATTCTCCCGCCCCGTGGATGTATCTAAATACATAGCCATCTACGCCGGCGCGCAGAAGAACCTCGCCCCCGCAGGCGTGACAATCGTGATCGTAAAGGATGACGCCCTGGGCAAGACCGGCCGCCAGATTCCCACGATGTTCAACTATCAGACGCACGTAGACAAGGGCTCAATGTTCAACACGCCCCCCGTACTCCCCATCTTCTCCGCCCTGCAGACCCTACGCTATTACAAGCAGCTGGGCGGCGTGAAGGTTCTTGAGAAGATGGACATGGACAAGGCCGCTTGCCTCTATGACGCCATCGACTCAAGCAAGATGTTCGTGGGCACAGTCACCGACCCCGCCGACCGCTCAATCATGAACGTTTGCTTCGTGATGAAGCCCGAATACAAGGAATTGGAGAAGGACTTCCTTGACCTCTGCGCATCCAAGGGCATTGTTGGCATCAAGGGCCACCGCTCTGTTGGTGGTTTCCGCGCGTCGCTCTACAACGCCCTGCCCATGGAGAGCGTGAAAGTGCTTGTGGACGCAATGAAGGAATTTGAAAACAAGCATTGATTATAAGCGCTTTTAATTTGTAAACGGACATTAGAAATGAAAGTACTTGTAGCTACAGAAAAACCATTTGCCGCAGTCGCAATCGACGGCATACGCAAAGTGGTGGAGGACGCCGGCTATGAGCTTTGCCTCCTTGAAAAATACTCTAACAAGCAGCAGCTTCTCGACGCCGCAGCTGATGTAGACGCCCTTATCGTGCGCTCAGACATTGTCGACGCCGAGGTGCTTGACGCCGCAAAGAATCTGAAAATAGTGGTGCGCGCCGGCGCAGGATACGACAACCTTGACCTAGCCGCATGCACGGCCCACGGCGTTGTGGCGGAGAATACCCCCGGACAAAACTCCAACGCGGTGGCCGAGCTCGTGTTCGGAATGATGGTAATGGCCGCGCGCAATATGTACAACGGCACATCCGGCTTTGAGCTCAAGGGCAAAAAGCTTGGCATACACGCATTTGGCCAGGTTGGCCGCAATGTGGCCCGCATCGCCAAGGGATTCGGCATGGAAGTATCGGCGCTCGACCCTTATTGCCCTGATGAAGTAATGATTGAGGCCGGTGTCGAGCCCGTGCATAGCGTTGACGACCTCTACCGCAATAATCAATTTGTTTCACTTCATATCCCCGCCACGGCCGAAACAAAGAAGTCGGTTGGATATGACCTGATTATGCTTATGCCCAAGAATGGCGTACTTATCAACACCGCCCGCAAGGAGGTAATCGACGAGGAAGGCTTGGCAAAGGCTCTTGAGGCACGCACCGACATCAAATATATGGCCGACATCAAGCCCGATTCCGCAACCGAGCTTAAGGAGAAATTCACCGACCGCGTGTTCTTCACTCCCAAGAAGATGGGCGCACAGACCGCCGAAGCCAACATCAACGCCGGCATAGCCGCCGCAAAGCAATGCGTGGCCTACCTGCGCGACGGCATCGACCGCTTCCGCCTGAACAAGGCCTAAAATCCGCATAAAGGATTATAAATCTTATAAATCTTATAAATCTTATAAGTCTTATAGGCGCCCCAAAGAAAAAGGAGCCCGCGGGCTCCTTTTTCTTTTGCATGAACGCCGCTTTACTTCAGCTTGAAGCTTACCGGCACCACAAAGTAGACTGCCGCCTCCTTGCCATCCTTCTTTCCGGGGATCCATTCTTCAGAGAGCGCCTCTTGGCAAGCGCGCACGGCCTCAGCGTCAAGACTTGGATTGCCCGCGGATTTCTTTATCTCAAATGACCCGGCCTTTCCGTCAGGATTCACCACGAATCCCACAGCGGCCACGCCTTGCGCCTGCTCCTTGACGGCTTCTTCAGGATATCTCACCATCTCAGAAAGGCGCTTGAACATTTCAGCCTCGCCCGCCTTGAACTTGGGCAATTCCACCCCTTCCCCGTCTTCAACCACCGCCGAGGCGTTCTTCTTGGTGTTGACAATGATTTGATCAGGGTCTCTGAATACGGTTATGTCCGCGATTTCATCAGGATTCAAAGCCTTCAGCTCTTCTTCAGTAGCCTTCTGGCCGTCAATCACGATTTCCGTGCCTGACAAATCCCTAACGACCTTGTTTTCATCCGTTTTCTTCACGGCTCCGTAGCCGATCACCCTTACCTCGTCTATGGCGGAGTAGAGCGTATCTGTTTTCTCTGACGCCTTGGGCGCTTCACGCATCTGCGAAAGGCTTGAAGCCACAGCGGGAGTCTGAATCAGGGCCATCGCGGCAATGACTGCCGGGGCGATGGCGGCGGCCATCAGGCCGCGAATCGACTTTGTTTTCATCTTGAGCATCATTTTCACTCGTTTTTTAAGTTGGGAACTATGCAGGCAGTTGGCCAAAGGGCCCATATTCAGGCCAACAGCCTTTCTTACTATAAGCATTTGGTATTCTCGCGCATCCACACCTCCGCGGAGCATGGCTGCGTCAACCGCGTATTCATGCTGCGCGCTGAGCTCGCTTCGCATCGCCCAGGCCAGAGGATTGAACCAATTGAATATTGCGAACATCTGCGCCAAGGCCAAATCGGCGGTGTGCATGCCACGCACATGGCAAAGCTCATGCCTCAATATCACGGCGTTGCATGCGTCTTGCCGGGACACCACTATCCATTTCCACCAGCTGAATGGCGCAACGTCCTCATCCACAATCACAAGCGTGGCGCCGTCGATTTTCCTGCGCTCGCCTTTTCTGATTATTGAAATAATTCTGAACAAGCCAATAGCGGTAAAGGCCAGCGTCAACGAAGCGCCAATCGCATAGGCCACAGGCACATATTGCCAAAGGTTGACATGCTCAACCGCCGGCGCCGCCTCCGCCCCCGCGCCGCCGAATCCAACAGCTATTGGCATGCCCGCAGCGGCCATGTAGTCCGGTCTCGCCAAGATAGTCACGATGGCCGGGGCGGCCAGCGAAATAGCGTAAAGCGAAAGAATCACAGTGCGATTGAAGCGGTGGAATGTGGCGCCGGAAAGGCACAGCCTGTATGCAAGGGTGCACAGAGCGAAAACTATGCCGACAGACACGGCGTAAATGGTTATGCTTGCCATAGTCATTTTGCTTTTTGGTTTTCAATCATCTCCACTATCTCCTTGAGCTCATCGACCGAAACGGCCTCTTCCTTCACAAAGGCGGAAATGATGTTGCGATACGAATCGTCAAAGAATTTGCTTATCACGCTCTTAAGCGTGAATCGGCGGTATTCGTCAATGCTTATGGCCGGGATATAGCACAGCGCCGCGCCTCGCTTCTCCCTCTTCAGGTAGCCCTTTGACTCCAAAATATGCACATAGGTGCTCACGGTGTTGAAGTGCGGGCGCGGCTCGTCGTAGCAGTCCACCACTTCGCGCACCGTCATGCCGCCCTTGCGCCAATAGTGACGCATCACCTCTTCTTCTTTTTCTGTCAGTTTCTGAAATTCGCTCATAACACAACTAAAAATTTAGTTCACCGGCAAAGTTACAACTAAATTTTTAGTTCACAAGATTATTTGCACTTTTTAGCGTAAAATTTTTCCTTTAGATTTCCGGGGCGAAGCGTCGGGAGAAGATTGAGCAAACGAAAACGAGTACTGCGAGCACTACGAAAGCTATTGCCGTAGAATGCATTACATTGCCTAAACCCACCAGTGGCGACACCACTCCGCCCACGATATACCCCATTATGCCCAAGAGGGCCGAAGCCTCGCCGGCATGGCCTCGCCCTTCGTTCATGGCCAAAGTGTTGGTAGTAGTGAAAATCAAGCCAAGTCCAAAAAGCATCAATCCCATGCACACCTCAAAAAGCGCCATGCTCTTCACATGCCAAAGGGCGAAAGCCTGAGCTGCCGCGCCCAAAAGAAGGAGCGCGGCGCCAATCGTAGCAGCCTTCTTCAGGGGCTTGAACCGCATGGCCAAAGTGGCGCCGCAGACTACAAAGAGCGCGTTGCCGCCGATGATCAATCCATACTGCGTCTGGGAGAAGCCATAATGCGTCTGCAGAATGAACGGAGTGGCGGAGATGTAGGCGAAAAGCAAACCCAAGGCCAGTCCCTTGAACGTGACGTGCAGCATAAACCTGCCATTGCCAATCAACCCCTTATATCCATCGAAAGATTGCCAAATCGACCCTTTCGCCCGCTTGGAGGGCGGCAGCGTCTCCTTTCCGAAGAGGGTCATCACCCAAATTACCCCCGCCAAAATGGCCAACACCACGAATATGCCCTTCCACCCGTAGGCGTCGGCCGTGACGCCTCCAAGCACCGGCGCCGAAGCCGGCGCCACGCCGTTGATGGCCCCGATTAAGGCCATCATTTTGGCCAACTGCCTACCGCCATATAGATCCGCCGGCATAGTGCGCGCCAGCATGTAGCCAGCAGAAGCCCCCACGCCCTGAAAAAATCTGCAAGCTATGAAGAAATGAATAGTAGGCGAATGCACGCTCACGATGGCAGCGGCGATGAAGAGCAGCAATGCGACCAGCAACACCGGCTTTCGACCATAGCGGTCGCTGATAGGGCCAAGCAGCAGCTGCCCCACGGCCAGACCGGCCATGCCCAAGGTCAAGCCCATCTGCACAGTTGGGATAGAGGCGTGGAAGAATCTGCACATTGCAGGCAGGGCGGGGGTAAACATATCATTTACGAACGAGCCCAGCATGCTCAGCATCACCATCAGCGTGACGAAATACCACACATGTACCTTCACGGCCGGCTGCGGCCCATCCTGATTCAATTCATTTCCCATAGACAAAACGCTTTTTTACAAAAACAACAAACCCAATCCGCCTTTAGTTTAATCCACGCAATCTTGGCATCATTGCATACACATCATAATCAATAATTTAACAAATCAATTAAAATTTTTTGAAAAATTTTTTCAAAATAACTTTGTAGATTGGAAAAAGCGCATTACCTTTGCGGTGTATTAGTACAGTAGTACACTACGACAATATTTAACTATTACACGAATCAACCATAATAAATCAACCAAACCACAGAATAATGCTTGACATCACCAACCTCACATTCGCTTACCCCAAGCAGACCCAGCCGGTGATCAGCGGCCTGAACCTGAAGATAGAAGCCGGAGGCGTCTACGGCCTTCTTGGCCCCAACGGGGCGGGCAAGAGCACCCTCCTGTATCTCATCTCCGGCCTTCTCACCCCTAAGGAAGGCAAGGTGGAGCTGTTCGGCGCCGACAACCGCCTGCGCCGCCCCGATACGCTGGCCGACATCTTTATCGTGCCTGAAGAGTTCGCCCTCCCCAATGTCAGGCTCTCCTCCTACGTAAAGAGCTACGCCCCCTTCTATCCCCGATTCTCAATGGAGGACATGAAGGCGCACCTCGAGACATTCGAAATGGGAGGCTGCGACTTCAGTCTGGGCGCCCTCTCCATGGGGCAGAAAAAGAAAATATACATGAGCTTCGCCCTGGCCACCAACACCCCGCTGATGCTCATGGACGAGCCCACCAACGGCCTTGACATACCCGGCAAGGCGAGCTTCCGCCGCTTCATAGCATCAAAGGTGGACGAGACCCGCTCCATCATAATCTCCACCCACCAAGTGCGCGACATCGACCAGCTCCTTGACCATGTGGCCATAATCGACCGCCACGCCCTGCGCCTGGTGGCCTCCATGCAGGAGGTATCGGAAAAACTGACGTTCAAGCTTACCAACAATCCCCAAGAAATAGAATCAGCACTGCTGAAGATGGCTGACATCAACGGCACGCTCATAGTCAAGCCCAACGACGAGGGCGGCGAGACAAACGTCAACCTTGAGCTCCTCTTCCAGCTGGCCACAACCCAACCCGAAACAATCTCAAAAATTTTCCGCCAATGAAAACCGAATGCACCCAACTGCTGCAGCTTCTGCGCCTGGAGATGCGCGACAACGGCAAGAAATACCTGATGTGGATTGGCATAATCTTCATCACCCTGGCGGCTGTGACAGCCTTCGCCACCACCCAAACGTATGATCAATACACCAGCGAATGGCGCGTCGGGATTTCCGACCCCATGACCTCGACCATGGATATTCTTTTCTGGTTCGGATTCGTTTCGGCCAGCTGCGTCTTCGCCTCGCAGGTGTTCTCCCCACTCACCACAAAGGGCGGAGTGATTTCCTTCCTCATGCTTCCCGCCACTCAGCTCAACAAATACATCGTGCGCTGGCTGCTGTTTGTGCCCGCGTTCATCCTGACATTTATCATATGCTTTGAGCTCGTGGACATGGGGCGCGCCGCGGCCTTGACAACAATGCTTCCCACCGCCGAAAGAGTCCACCTCACAGGCTTCGACTTTATGCCGTCCGACATAACCGACACAAGCTTGGCCATATCGCTCAGCCTGCTGCTTCCATCCTTCTATGTTCTCGGCAGCGCCATTTGGCCCAAGCGGTCATTCCTCTACACCACCCTTTGGCTTGGCGGATTGGTGACGATCTGCTCCGTGGCCGCGGCCATCTACTACACCTTCCTGCTCAGCGGCGAGCACATTCCTGACAGCCTGCGGCACAGCCACATCAACCAGGAAGCCATCATAAAGACAATCATCGGCTTGGCCATCGCCGGCTGCCTCGTGAATTACGTCCTGGCTTATTTCCGCTTCAAGGAGACAGAAATAATACAGCGCTGGTAAACCAAAACTTTTTGAAATGGAATTTACAGAAAACGCAAAGCCAATATACCTCCAGATAGCCGACCGCATCTGCGACGAAATACTCGGCGGAGTGTACGCCCCCGACAGCCGCATCCCATCGGTGAGGGAGTACGCGATCTCCGTGCAGGTGAACGCCAACACGGTGATGCGGAGCTACCTCCACCTGGCCGCTAAGGACATCATAGCCAACAAGCGCGGAGTGGGATTCTTCACCACCGCCGACGCCGCGGAGAAGATACACCAATGGCGAAAGGCCGAATTCTTCGACCACGAGGCCAACTACTTCTTCTCCCGCCTCCGCACCATGGGCGTCACCCCCGAGGCGCTGCTCGACCTCTACGCCAACTATTTGAAATCAAAGGACTCTGAAAACGCAATGTCATGAAAAAAACCTCCTACATAATAATCGCCCTTGCCATACTCCCGCTGGCTATGGTGTTTCTCTCCCCATTCATAATTTCGCTCTATGCCGACGACGATTCAACGCGGCGCCAAATGGGCATAGACATTTCCAAGAGCCTCACCGAAATCAGCGCTCCGGCCTTCAACAAAGCAAAAATTGAAATCAAGGACCTTGGCTCCACCCCCGACGTCTGCGTCGTGGCGCGAAAAGGCGAGGCAAACAGAATCTTGGTCGCCGACAACGTCGCCTCCATGCTCTCATTCAATGCCGAAGGGCAAACCCTCAAGATAAGCATAGCCGTTGAGGACGGCGATTTCCATTATCTGCGGGGCGACACATTGATGATAATTGAGGCGCCAAGCCTGGAGGCGCTAAGCCTGAACGACCTCAACATCCTGAAGCTTGTAGGATTCTCTGGCCAGGACATAGCCATAAAATTCGACCAGGACATCTACATGCGCGATTGCCAATTCGACTCAGCCGACCTTGTCGACGCCGGCAAGCTATGCCTGACTAACAGCCGCGTCGGCCACGCCCGGGTGGAGGCCGAATCCTACTTCAAGACATTCACCGACGATTCACGCATCGATTCAATGACAGTCACCACAAGCTCGCGCCGCCTGTATTTCACATACACCGACGCCAACATAGGCATCCTG
Organism: Clostridium sp.; assembly: GCA_023666615.1. Classification (GTDB taxonomy): domain Bacteria; phylum Bacteroidota; class Bacteroidia; order Bacteroidales; family Muribaculaceae; genus CAG-873. The sequence continues at coordinate 47,634 of JAMPBQ010000002.1, forward strand.
CAAATCCTGCCCGAAGGGAAAGAGGCCGTCATCAAGCTCAACGGACAAATCACCATAAACAACGACAGCCATGCCAGCAATGATTAAGCTCACCGACATCAACAAGACCTATCCCGGCGCCGTGCCCCTGCACGTGCTCAAGGGCATCAACCTGGAAATAGAGAAGGGAGAATTGGTCTCGATCATGGGCGCGTCTGGTTCGGGAAAGTCCACCCTGCTCAACATCCTCGGAATCCTTGACAATTACGATACAGGCGAATACATCCTCGACGGCACCCTCATACGCGGCCTGAGCGAGAACAAGGCCGCCGAGCTCCGAAACCACAAAATCGGATTCGTGTTCCAGTCCTTCAACCTCATCAACTACAAGGACGCCCTGGAGAACGTGGCCCTACCGCTCTACTACCAAGGCGTGTCGCGCCGCAAGCGCAACGCCCTCGCCCTGCAGCAGCTGGACCGAATGGGCCTGAAGGACTGGAGCCACCACCTCCCCTCCGAAATGTCAGGCGGACAGAAGCAGCGCGTGGCCATTGCGAGGGCGCTGATCACCAACCCCGCCGTGCTCCTGGCCGACGAGCCCACCGGCGCCCTGGACAGCAAGACCTCGGTGGAGGTGATGCAGATTTTCCGCCAGCTCAACTCCGAAGGCGTCACCACCGTCATCGTCACCCACGACCCCAAAGTGGCCCAGCAGACCAACCGCATGATACGCATCGTCGACGGCCTGATCGTGCCGAATCAGGATATTCTTAATTCATAATTCATAATTCGCAATTCATAATTGGATTAAGATGTTTGACTTAGCAAAAGAAATATGGCAGACTATGACCACCAACAAGCTGCGCACCATCCTTACGGGCGTGTCAGTGGCTTGGGGCATATTCATGCTGATTCTCCTTCTGTCAATAGCCAACGGCGTGGTGCGCCAATCGCAGGAGCAAAGCCTGCGCAACGACCCCTTCCGCATCTCGGTATGGTCCGGCTACACATCGCGCCCCTACCAGGGAATGAAGATGGGCAGAAGAATAAATTTCAAGGGCGGCGACATTTCGGCCTTTGACCACACTCGCTCCCCCTACATTGAATCCGTCTCCGGCACCATCAGCCTCTCCGGCCAGATTTCCACTCCGCGCGATTATCTTACGCAATCGTCCTCCGAAGGCGTTTTTCCCAAGGATATGAACCAGCGCTACAAAATCGTGCAGGGCCGCTGGATCAACCAGGCCGACATCAATGATTGCCGCAAGGTGGTGCTCCTGTGCGAAAACGACGCCAAGATTCTCTTCGAGGACATAGACCATGCCATTGGCCAGACGGTGAAGATAGGCAATGCGGCGTTCACCCTCGTTGGCATATACTCGCACGGCTGGGACGAGAGCCCCAAGGTGCCGTTCTCCACCGCCTACGCCCTCAATGGCTTCGACGGCCGCATATACGGCCTTGACGCCCACCTGAAGGACGTAGAGACCGTGGAGCAGTCGGCCGAGGCCGAAAAGGAAGTGCGCAAGATTTTGGCCGATAAGCACAGGTTCGACCCCGAAGACCAATCCGCGGTGCATACCTACGACCGGTTTGAGAGCTACATCAGCAGCATGGAGAGCACCAAATACCTCACCTACGCAATGTGGACCATAGGCATCCTCACCCTCCTTACGGGCATAGTCGGCGTCAGCAACATCATGTTCGTCTCGGTGCGCGAGCGCACCCACGAAATAGGCATACGCCGCGCCATCGGGGCCAAGCCGCGCAAGATTCTCAGCCAAATCATCATAGAGAGCGTGGCCCTCACCACATGCTTCGGATATATAGGCATCGTCATGGGCGTGGCCGCCACGGAGATCGTAAAGAAAGTGTTTGAAAACAACGAGCAATTCCCCATCAGCCCCACCGTAGACATAGTCATAGCCATCGAAGTGACGATAGCCCTGATCATAGCCGGAGCCCTGGCCGGAATCTTCCCCGCCATCCGAGCCCTCAAGGTCAAGCCCGTGGAGGCACTGATGGAAGAGTAAAGCTTAAAGCTTTAAGTATAAAGTATTAAGTATTAAGGATAAAGTGTAACGTGTTAAGTTTGAAGTAAAAATCAAAAGCTCCCTAATATGGTTTTCGACATAGACAACTGGAAAGAAATCACCGCCACTCTCGCCCGAAACAAGACGCGCACCTTCCTCACGGCCTTCGGCATCTTCTGGGGCACCGCGATGCTGGCCCTGCTCATGGGCGGAGGCAAAGGCCTGCGCGGGCTGATGGAGAGCACCTTTTCAGGCTTCGCCTCAAATTCGGCGATACTCATATCCTACCGCACCACAATGCCATACAATGGCTACAAGAAGGGCATGAGGTGGAACATGACAACCACCGACATCGACAACATGCGCCGAGCCATCCCCGAGCTATCCGCCGTGAGCCCTATGACCAGCGTCTGGACCACTATCAGCTACGGCTCCCGCAGCCAGTCGAACGTCTCGATCCAGGGCGTGGAGCCCAACTTCATGGAGGTGACCAATCCCGTGATACGCAGCGGCCGATTCATCAACGACAAGGACATAGCGCAGGACGCCAAAGTGTGCGTGCTGGGGAAAAACTGCGCCAACGGCCTATTCGGCGACGATGACCCCATCGGGAAGTTCGTTATGGCCAACAACGTGTACTACCGCGTGGTAGGCGTGGTGAAGCAGCGCAACGACATGTCAATCGGCGGCTCCACCGACGACTCCATGTTCATCCCCATGAGCACAGCCCGGCGCACCTACAATCGCGGAAACATCGTGGACTACGTCACCATCGTGGCAAAGGACAACGTGAAAATCTCCGACCTCAAGCAGAAAATCTTCCGCGTGATGAGGGCCAGCCATCCCCTGCACCCCGACGACGAGAACGCCCTGCGCGTGATTGACCTTTCTGAAATGTTCGAGCAAGTAGGCGCGCTGTTCTCCGGCATCGACATTCTCATCCTCTTCGTGGGCCTAAGCTCGCTCATAGCCGGCATAATCGGCGTGGGCAACATCATGTGGATCATCGTGAAGGAGCGCACAAAGGAATTTGGCATACGCCGCGCCCTGGGCGCCAAGCCGCGCATGGTGATGGAGCAAATCCTCTCGGAGAGCGCAATCCTCACCCTCATCGCCGGCACCGCGGGCATTTGCTTCGCCGTGGGCATCCTCGGCCTTGTCACTATGTCCATACGCACGGCCAACGCCGGCGTCCCCCAGCTTGAGGACATCGACTTCCAGCTCTCATTCAGCTTGGCCGTGGGCATAGCCATCCTCTTCATCGTCCTTGGCATGGCGGCCGGCACGATACCCGCGTTCAAGGCCATGCGCATCAAGCCCATCGAGGCCATGAATGATAAGTAGTTTTTTTGCTTTGGCATTCGTTTTCAATCTATTTATTTGATAATAAACATCTAACATATATGAAAAAATTCTTTAAAATCCTGCTTTGGGTCATCATTGCCGCGGTCTTCGTCGGCACATTCTTCTACCTATTCAAAAATTCACAGCCGAAGGAGACAATCTACAGCACCGAGATGGCGTCGATCGCCACCATCGAGCGCTCCACTGTGCTGACCGGCAAGATTGAGCCACGCGACGAAATCGAAATCAAGCCCCAAATCTCGGGCATCATCTCTGAAATATGCGTAGAGGCCGGCGATTACGTGAAGAAAGACGACATTATAGCCAAGATCAAGGTCATCCCCGACGAATCAAGCCTCAACTCCGCCCAAAACCGCGTAGACGTGGCCAAGCTCTCCCTTGACCTGGCCAAAACCGCCTATGACCGCAGCAAGGGCCTATACGAGAAGAAGTTTGAAAGCCGCGAAAACTTTGAGCAAGCAGAAAACGCCTATGAAAAGGCCAAGCAGGAGTACGCTGCGGCAGTCGACGCCCTCTCCATCGTAAGGGATGGCGTTTCGAGCGTCAACGCCCAGTCGAGCAATACCCTGGTGCGCGCCACGATCGACGGCCAGGTGCTTGAGATTCCCGTGAAGGTGGGCTCCTCCGTGATTCAGGCCAATACGATGAACGACGGCACCACCGTGGCCAAAATCGCCGACATGCGCAATCTCCTTTTTGTAGGAAAAGTGGACGAGACTGAAGTAGGCCTCCTCAAGCCCGGAATGGAGACCACCATTTCCATCGGCGCCCTGCCGGATGTGAAGAATGAGGCCGTGATAGAATACGTGGCGCCGAAGAGCACCGAGGAAAACGGCTCAAACACTTTTGAAATCAAGGCCGCGATCAATGTGCCCGAGGACGTGGAGCTCCGCGCGGGATACAGCGCCAACGCAGCCGTCACCCTGCAGAAGGCCGCCGACGTGCTCACGGTGCCCGAGAGCGTGATCGAATGGCAGGGCGACAGCACTTACGTCTATGTCCTCACAGCCGAGAATCCCCAGCAGTTCGAGCGCCGCGCCATCTCCACCGGCCTGAGCGACGGCGTAAAGATCGAAGTGAAGTCGGGCATCGAGCTCTCTGACAGCCTCAAGCTACGCTCTACTATTGTGCAATAACCAATCATCGCACCCGATATGAAACGCCATATATCCCTTTTCATCGCGGTTTGCCTGGCCTGCGGATGCGCTTTGGCGCAGACATGGACGCTCGACGACTGCATTTCCTACGCTACAGCCCACAACCTTACCGTGCGCTCGCGCCAGCTCAGCGCTAAGCAGGCCGAGCAGTCCATCACCGACGCGAAGTCGGCCTTCCTCCCCCGCCTCTCCGCCGGCGCCGGCCAGTCCTGGAACCTCGGCCGCGGCCTTACCGCCGAGAATACCTACGCCGACCGCAACACGTCTTCGTTCAACTGGAGCGCCTCTTTCAATATGCCAGTATTCAACGGCCTGGCCAATGTGCGCCAGCTCTCCTACGCCAAGGCCAACCTGCAGCAGATGGTGGAGGAATGCGAGGCAGCGAAGGAGGACATTACCACAAACGTAATTTCCTACTACCTGCAAGCGCTCTACTCCCGCGAAATGATGCAGGTGGCGCAAAACCAAGTGGAGCTTTCCGAATACGAAATCCGGCGCCGCGAGGCCCTGCTCGAGGCCGGCAAGATACCTGAAATCGACCTCCTTGAGGCGCAGGCGCAGCTGGCTTCGGACAAGCTCAACCTCACCCAGGCCAAGAACGACAACATCCTTGCCCGCCTGGACTTGATCCTTCTCCTGCAGCTTGACGACAAAACGCCGGAGAATTTCGACGTCGCCCCCCTCTCCGACGATGACCCCATGCTCATTGCCCCGGAAGAGGCATACCTGCGCGCCCTGCAGTACAGCCACGCCGTTGAGGCCGCCCGCAAAGGCATAATCGCCTCCGACAAGAACATCACCCTGGCGAAGTCGGGCTACATCCCCACCCTTTCATTCAACGCCGGCCTGGGCAGCTCGTACTACAAGCTTTCGGGAGCCCATAATGATAAATTTTCCGACCAAATGCGCCACAATTACAGCACCTACTTCGGATTCTCTCTCAACATCCCCATTTTTGACGGATTCTCCACACGAAATTCTGTGCGCAGGGCAAAAATCCAAAAGCTCAACGCCGAGCTCAACCTCGACCAGACTGAGCAGCAGCTCTACCGCAATATTCAGTCGGCCTACTATCAGGCCGTAGCCGCCGCCGAGAAATACGCGTCAAGCCAGCTGGCGGAGAAATCCACAGCCGCCGCATTCGAGGCGATGCAGGAAAAATACAACCTGGGCCGGGCCACTTCCACCGAATACGAGCAAGCGAAGACCAACGCCCTGCGCGCCACCGCCGACCGCATTCAGGCCAATTACGAAATGATCCTGCGCTCACGCCTCCTGCAATTCTACTCCACCCCCCACTAATACATCGCTTTGCGATGTCATATCTGCCACTACAAAAAAACACGGCGAAGCCGTGTCTCTATGGTTAACCGCGGGTGCCACTGGCACCCGCGGCTTCCATATACCCCGCACAAATGCACGGCAAAGCCGTGCCTCCATCCCGCAAAATAAATTTGAAAAACCACAAAATATTCCCTACCTTTGCGCACACACCACAAAAACTAAACACCAATCCATGCCCGAACCCCAATCATATTCCCGCCAGCGCCCCCAGCATACCCCGGCAGCCGACCTGTCAGGCCGCGTGCCGCCACGCGATATTGAGCTCGAAGAGGCCGTCCTCGGCGCCATGATGCTAGAAAAAGACGCCTACACCCGCGTCTGCGACATCCTTAAGCCGGAAAGTTTCTACGAGCCCTCCAACCGAAAGGTGTACGAGGCAATACAGACCCTTGGCGCCCGCCAAATGCCTATCGATATGCTCACCGTGGCCGAGCAGCTCCGCCTCAACGGCACCATCGAGGAGGTTGGCGGCCCGGCCTTCGTCTCGCGCCTTACAGCCCGCGTCGGATCGGCGGCCAATGTGGAATTTCACGCACGCATCGTGGCGCAGAAATATCTCGCCCGCGAGCTAATATCCTTCGCCGCCATCATCGAAAGCAAGGCATTCGATGAGAGCAACGACGTTGACGACCTCCTCCAAGAGGCCGAGGGCAAGCTCTTTGAAATCTCGCAGCGAAACGTCAAGAAGGACGTCACGCAAATCGACCCAGTAATCAGCGACGCCATCCAGCAAATGCAGATCGCGCAAAACCGCGCCTCCGGCCTCAGCGGCCTGGAGACGGGTTTCCACGAGCTTGACAAGATGACCTCCGGCTGGCAGAACAGCGACCTCATTATCATAGCCGCCCGCCCGGCCATGGGCAAGACGGCCCTGGTGCTATCCATGGCGAAGAATATGGCTGTGACCTACAACACTCCCCTGGCTATCTTCTCTTTGGAAATGTCGAACCGCCAGCTCGTAAACCGCCTAATAAGCAACGTGGCGGAGATTTCCGGCGGCAAAATCAAGAGCGGCGACCTGTCGCCAATCGAATGGCAGCAGCTCTTCGCGCGCATCAAGTACCTCACCGGCGCGCCGATGTACATTGACGACACCCCCTCGCTCTCCATCTTTGAGTTGCGCACGAAGGCGCGCCGCCTGGTGCGCGAGCACGGCATAAGGATGATTATCATCGACTACCTCCAGCTTATGAACGCCTCGGGCATGAAGTTCGGATCGCGCGAGCAGGAGGTCAGCATGATTTCGCGTTCGCTCAAGCAACTCGCCAAGGAGCTGGACATTCCCATCATCGCGCTTTCGCAGCTCAACCGCTCCGTGGAGAACCGAGCCGACGGCAAGCGCCCGCAGCTCAGCGACCTCCGCGAGTCGGGCGCCATCGAGCAGGACGCCGACATAGTTTGCTTCATCCACCGCCCTGAATACTACACGAAATCAGGGCAGGACGCCAGCGGCAACGACATTCGCGGCCTGGCGGAATTCATTATCGCCAAGCACCGCTCCGGCGCCGTGGGCGACGTGCAGCTGCATTTCCGCGCCGAATTCGCCCGCTTCGAAAACTGGGGCGAGGCCCCCCTGGGCACAGCCACCCAGGTGATGTCGAAGATGAACACCATCGACGATTCAGCGGCCTCCCTCCAAGCCGGCCAAATGCAAGACGGCACCGCCGACTTCCTCGCTCCCCCCTCCGAAGCGGCCCCCTTCTAACCCCCGCACAGCAAAGCGGTGCCAACCCGCAACCAACAGCAGTGCAACGCAAACCCCGCTCATAAGCAAAGGCACCGCAAAGCGGTGCCAACCCGCAACCAACAGCAGTGCAACGCAAACCCCGCTCATAAGCAAAGGCACCGCAAAGCGGTGCCTCCATTGTTAACCCCTGGTACGCCGCCAGCGGCGTACCAGGGGCATATTATCCCTCACTCTCTGCACGGCGAAGCCGTGCCTCCCCCAAAAAAAATAAGCAATTGCGCGAACCATTCCCCTCCCCCAAGTGTTAATATCATAAAAATTAGATGTTTTTTAAGAAATATATGCGAAAAAATTGTTTTTAACATAAAAAATGCATAATTTTGCAACCATAAAACATCCAATAGGCAACAAATAAAAATAACCAAAGAGAAATTAATCTCAAAATTAACCAATTATGAATACTGACACAATCGGCGCATACGCCGGACAGGTTTGGCAGGTGCTCAACGAGGCCGACGCCATGGGAGTGAAGCAAATCAAGAAAGTAACCAAGCTCAAGGACAAAGAAGTCTTCGCAGCCATCGGCTGGCTCGCCCGCGAAGGCAAGCTCATGATCACAGAAGATCCCGAAGACGCTAAAGAGCTCATCCTCACCCTCGAACGCAACTAATCCTCGGCGGGGAACACTCCCCTCCAAAAGGAAAATAAATAGCAAAGGCGCGCCCAAAAAGGCGCGCCTTTGCTATCCCCAAAAAAATCAATTTGTCATCCCGACAATTTGTCAAAATGACAATTTGACAAATTGACAATTTGACAAAATGACAGCCCCCAAATTAAAAAAAAAGCGCCCGCAAGAAAATCCTTGCGGGCGCCAAAATCATATGCCAAGAGCTATTTATTTGACAGCCACCTTCACGGTCTTGCCGCCAACGCGCACAATGTACACGCCTGCGCCAACCTCTATTCGGGCCGCAGCCGGGGCGTTGGCCATCGCCGTCGCCAGCACGCCTTGCGGAGCGTACACCTCAATGCTCTTGCCTTCGGCGCCGCTCACGAAGATGCAGCCCTCGCCTCCGGCCACGCTTATGCCGCCGTTCTCAATGCCGGCTATGCCTGAGAGATTGATCGTTGCCTCGTTCGACGGGCGCGATTCGCCGGCCGCATAGTGCGCCGTCACGACATAAGAGTGGTCAAAGTCTGCCTTTGCATTAGCATCAATGTACTCAGCCGCGCCTACAAAGTCGCCATTGATCTTCACGCCGTTGCGGTATACGTTGTATCCCTTCAGCTCATGGTTGGCCTTCTCGCCCGTGGCCGGAATGTAGGTCACGTCGTCCACGAAGAGGAAGAACTTATCTATTGAGCGCGAACGTATCGCGAAATACAATGCGCCCTGCGGCACGCGGAACGAATACTTTGTCCATGAGAACGGCACCTTGGTAAACGTACCGGCCGAAACAAAGTCATCCACGTTTGTCGTAGTCGTAGAGTAGAGCACCTCAAAATCCTCCTGATACATGCCGGCGTAGCTGCCTTCGCCATAGAAGCTGCGGGCGTACAGACTGATAATCTGCTCGCATCCGTAGAGGCGCGGCGAAATGGCCCAGTCGTCGCACTGCACATTTGTGCTGCCGCGCATCACAGAGCCGGACGCCAAATATTTTTCCCCGCTATGAGATGCCCAAAGCTCTACGGCGTTCTCATTCCAGTTCTGGTCATTTACCCACCAGCCCGCCAGCTTGCCGGCATTGAACTGGAAGGCCTGATTGCCGATGGAAATAAGGGGAGCCTGGTCGCCGTCGATAATCTTCCAGCCGTCAACCTCCTGCGCCCAGCGCGATGCGCCCTCAAAGGTCTCGGTGTACGCAGCCGGTGCAGCCTGCTCCATATTGGGATCGGACCATGTCAGGCGCACTGCCTCGCCGCTCTTCTCGGCCACAAGGTTGGTCGGGACAGGCACTGCGGGAGCCACGATGCCTACGGTGACTACGTCCGTCGTGTTATCGCTCTCCACTTCGTCGTTTTCAAACACAACCACTGCGTGGAAATCGCGGCTCTCGCCGTGCAGCACGGTGGCTGAGGTTACGAATGTCAAGGTCTGCGAGGCCTCGGCGGCAAGGCTGATGCCGGCCTTAGTGTCAATGAATTCTTCGCCTGAATAAAGTTCAACTTCATATCTGCGCACTCCCTTGTCGCCAGTGTTGGTAACAGTTACGTTGATCTCAAAGTCCTCATTAACGCCTACGGCCGACGGAGCCTCGATGCGTGATGCCGTCAGGTTATAGTCGGCGTGCATCGCTATGCGCATATTGTCAAGGAAGAACCATGCGCCCTGTATCTTGTCAGGAACAAGGCGAAGCACCACGCTCTTGCCTTCATAGTCTGAAAGGTCAACAAGCACCTTGTGCCATTTTCCTACTTCGCCATTTGATATGCAGTCACTCTGCACGGGCACAAAACCGTTGCCATCGCCGCAATCGGCCTCTACGAGGATTTCATTCGTGTAATCGGTATCGCTATAGCGGTATAGATAGTAAGTGAGAGCGGGGTTGGCCACATCTGAAAGGTCGATCTTGCCGGTAACAAGCGCGGTCTGCACCATGCCGTATGCCTCAAAGTAGGCAAGGCCATTGTCGCCGTCCTGCGGAGCGGCCGACCAGTCTGAATCCGCGCCGAAGCGCCAAGGCTCATCGCCCTTTATATAGTTGTAGCCGAAGATTGAGGATACCATGCCGTCGGCAAATGACTCCGTCCATGGCGTCGCATAGGGCTTGCCCACGGGCTTGTAGGCCGACCCGGCCAGCTTCGACTCGCCTCCCACCGTCACGGCATAGACGCCGAATTGGCAGAATGCCTGCGTCTCAGGGTCAACGGCCTGCGTGGAGAATGTTGTCTCTGTGAGGTTCTCGGCCAAAACGTTGTAGTTGCGGTCAATCACCTTGTAGGTTATGGCCGATGCCATGATTGCGTTGCCGTCAACGTCAGTGGTCACGGGGTCCCATGTTACGGTCACCTTGCCGGTATTGCCCTCTTCGAGCATTAGCACATTGGTGGCTGCGGCCGGAACTCCGGGGCCTACCAGCACCTCAATTTCCGACTTCTTGCCCGCGCCGTAGGCGTTATGGGCAATAACATCGTATGTGTGCTTGCCGAGCTCCAAGCCTTCAGCGTCGGTGAATGTGGCCTCGCCCGCGGGCAAGTTCTCCGTTGCTGTGTAAATCGCCTTGCCGTCGCGCAGGATTTCAACCTTGGTGATGGCGGTAGCCTCTGTGATGGCCGAGCCGTCCACCGTAGTCGTAGGCAGCGTGTATGTGATGACCGCCTTGCCTGTGCCGTCCTTGGCGGGGGCTACGCTGAACTCTACGGCGTTCGGCGAGAGGCTGATCACGCCTTCGCCGATAGTGATGTTCCTGGCGTAGAGCTGCGACGCGGTCGCGGTCTTGTCATGGATGGCGAAATAAATCTTGCCGTCTGCAGTCGGGGCGATTTTCCCTTCGTAGGTCGTCCAAGTCGTGCTCTTTTGCTTGCTCTCGGCCACCGCCACGTTGGTCATTGCCTCAATGGTGGGCTCTGTGCCCCAAAGCACTTCAAATGTCTCTTCGTAATAGTTCGATGTCTTGATGTCTAGGCTGATGGGATACACCGCTCCGGCCTTCACATTTACTGCCGGCGATATCAAGTAATCATCCTGTCCCGTTGAGCTCGATGTGTAAAGGTAGACGCATTTGTCTGAAGAATAATACTTCCACTTGTTGCTGTCCTCAATGCTGCCTTCAAGTATAGTCCAGCCATAAAGCGAAAGGCTTGAGGCAAACTCTATAGTCGTAGGCGGCACAATTGCGCCGGCCTTGATTGTATTTGACTTCTTCTCGGGTGCAGACAGCCCGTTCACAGTAGCCACCAGGCCATAGCTGTATTCAACCATCTCCTCTGTCTCGGGCAGCTCATCGGTGGCCGTTCTCGTAGTGATGCCATCCGCAATCACCTTCATGTCGGGATAGCGCACCACTGTGTAGGTGGCCTTGCTGTATTCCACGTTGCCGCCGTTCACGCCCGTGCTCGAGGGTGTGCCCCATTGCAGATTTATCGTTTTGCCGTTGAGCGTTAGGTTGAACATGCTTGGTGCCTGCGGGGTGTCAGGGCCTACGAATTTCTTCGTTCCCTTAATAGGCGATTTGCCTGCGGCGTTGGATGTTACAACCGCAAAATAGTAGCTGTCGGCCTTGTCCATTGTCACGGGCACCACCACTTGCTTGTTGGGAAGCTCGGTGCCGCGCGCCAATTCTTTGCCGTTTGCTGTCAATACCCAGGTCAACTCTGTTGATGCGTCAAGAGCGGCCTTTCCGTCGTACTGCAGGCGGGGCGTATTGATAATCGCCTTGCCGCTCAGCGACGCGCCGGAGAAGCTGACTGAAACGGAGCCTGCCGCGGGAGCCTCGGCGGGAGTGACAACAGTGTGGGGAATAAACATGCCGCAAAGCTGCTCTTCATTGCCCATGTCGTAGAGTTTGGTGGGGGTCGCCGAATTCAGGTCCACCGCATAGAGGGCGTTCTCGGTGTCTGAATTCACGCACCAGTACATGATGTCGGTGTCCGTGTCAATCGTGGCGTCAGCCTGGTAGATTGACTGGATGCCGGTGATGCCTACCAGCGTCATTTCGCCAGTCGCGAGGTCTACGGTGTAGAGCTCGCCGGCGCGGGTGATGGCATACAGTGTGTTGTCTGATGAGAACGCGCAGCCTGCCCACACCTTGTCCTTCTCTATCGGGCAAATGGTGCGCTTAATGCCAAAATATCTGTAGTTGTATTCGCAGAATACGTAGCCATCGCGGTTCTCATTTATGAAACAGCCAAAGGCCTGATCCCTGTTTTCAGAATAAGCCATCGTTGTAGCCACAGTGGTGATTGCTCCGGTGTAGCTGTCATATTCTGACCAATTGTCGGCCATGTCATAATTGATGGTCTTGATTTCCTCGAAGCCCATGGCCTCGCGGTACTGTGTCACATAGTAGTAGCCGTCGTTTGCCGCTATGCCGCCGCCGGTGGCATACACCTTGCTCGCGTCGCCTTTGCCGTCTTCTCCCTTGATGCGCTCAGGCATCCACTGGTCGATGCCGTAGGTCCACATGCCGGTGATATGGTCGGGCGATACCACGCAGCCGACAATCGCAACGGGTGAAGATTCACTGGAGACTTTTACCCCCCCCCGATTGATTTTCAGTGTGTTGCCAACAGCATAAGCCTTGCTGCCATTGGCCGCGCCATAGGAAGCGAACACATTGCTCCCCGCGCCTGGCTTCACCCCAAGCAGGTCTGAAACCGAAGCTCCTCCCGCAGGCTCGGCATAGGCGAAAAGCGCCAACGCCGCCCCGGCGGCAAAAAGTAATTGTTTTTTCATTGTGATAAAATATTGATTGGAAATTTTCTCTTTTTTTCGACTTTTTCTTTCATTTTCCTTCCACATCGCAAAATTAATCATAAAAAACGAATCCGCACCGTTATCTTGAAAAAAACATCAAAATTTAACCCCAAAAAATCCCCCATGCCCAATGCCAAATTCCCAACCCATAATTCAGCGCCGTAGGCGCGTCATTGTGATTAACCCCAGGCGGAACGCAGTGGAGCCTGGGGCATTCATCCCCCATGCCAAAAACCTGTCGACATCACCTATCGCCTAATTCAGCGCCGTAGGCGCGTCATTGTGATTAACCCCAGGCGGAACGCAGTGGAGCCTGGGGCATTCATCCCCCACCCAAAAAAAAAGCGCCGTAGGCGCGTCTTGTGGCATATGCCAAATCAAAAAATAATCCGTGTAATCCGTGAAATCCGTGGCAAAAATCCCCCCGCAATCAAAAAATCCGTATATTTGCATATCAAAATCTTTCGAAAATGCTAAAATACCTCATTATCCCCGCCATCTGCCTTGGCGTCGCCTCCCCGGCCTTCGCCGATGAGCCTGCTGATTCTGTCGAAGGCTTCGTATTCACTGACGTAATCACAATCCCCACAACTTCCGTGAAGGACCAAAACAAGTCCGGCACTTGCTGGTGCTTCTGCGGCACCGGATTCTTTGAAAACGAAATCCGGCGCATCAAGGGCGATTCCCTCGACCTATCCGAGATGCTCACAGTGCGCCGCTGCTATGAGGACAAGGCCGACCGCTATGTCCGCAATTACGGCGACGTGAATTTCTCCCCCGGCGGCTCGGTGCTTGACGTAGCCCACGCCTGGAAAAAGTACGGCGTGGTGCCCGAAGAGGCATATCCCGGCCTTTCTTACGGCGAGGACGGCCACGTGCATGGCGAGCTCAACGACATGATGGCCGCCATGCTTAAGGTGGTGAAGTCTAAGCCAAACAAGAAGATATCCACCGCTTGGCGTCCGGCTCTCAATGGCGTCCTTGACGCCTATTTCGGCCCCGTGCCCGAAACATTCACCTACAAAGGAAAGACCTATACTCCGCAATCCTACGCCCAAAGCCTCGGCGTAAACGTGGACGACTATGTTGGGTTCACATCCTTCACGCATCATCCTTTCTATGAGGAATTCATCCTTGAAATCCCCGACAACTGGCTCAATGCCTCCTACATGAACGTTCCCCTTGACGACATGAAGGCCATCGTTGACAACGCCCTTGAGAATGGCTACACCGTGGCCTGGGCCGCCGACGTCAGCGAGGAAGGGTTCAAGTGGTACGACGGCGTTGCCCTCATGCCAAGGGAAAAGACCGAGGCTGACCTGCAGGGCACCGAGCTCTCTCGCTGGGTGAAGCTTTCCGACAAGGAGCGCCACGCCGAAACCTACAAGTTCAACGGACCGGTGGCTGAAATCAACGTCACTCAGGATTCGCGCCAAGCGATGTTCGACAGCCAGGAGACTACCGACGACCACGGCATGATTATTGAAGGCGTGGCCACTGACCAGCAGGGCAACCGCTACTACAAGGTAAAGAACTCCTGGAACACAAACCAAAAGTACGACGGCTACATCTACGTTTCCGAGCCATATTTCCTGGCGAAGACAATGGACATCTACGTCCACAAGGACGCCGTGCCCTCAGCCATAGCGAAGAAACTCAAATAACCCATCCGCGAAGCGAATGAATCTGTTTCGTTGAGTGAGGCAGCTTGCTGCCCCCCCCGCTCGTCAAAGTATCGTAAACCTGGCAAACTTCAGCAGCAGGGTCTTAACATCCACATTGTCAAACCGCACCCTGATCTTCGCATCGGGCTGGCTCGTGTCAACATCGATGATTGTGCCCTTGCCAAAGCGCGAATGTTCTATGCGCATGCCTTCCTCCAGTTCGCCCGGCGTATGCGTTTCGCCGGCGCTCATGCCGAAGGCCGGCGCCTGCGGCCGCTTTGCTCCAATGCCAAAAGATGGCGTGGGAATGGCCGAGGTCGCCGAGGCCGGGCGCCTGGGCGATACGGGGGAGTGGAACGACGCCCTCGCCTTGGATATCATGTCGGCCTGAGTGGGAATGGTGCCCTTGGTGAACTCAAGCCATTTGCTGTCAATGTCCTGAAGGAATCTTGACGGCTTGGTGGCCGCTGTCATGCCATTGCGGAATCGCGACGACGCGTAGGTCATCATGCAGAATCTTTTGGCTCGAGTTATCGCCACATACAGAAGCCGCCTCTCCTCCTCAATCTCCATGGGATTGTCCATGCTCATTGCCGATGGCATCAGCTCTTCCTCAACCCCCACGATAAAGATGTTGCCAAATTCCAGCCCCTTGGCCGCGTGTATAGTCATTAGCGTCACCTTGTCTTGCCCGCTTTCGTCCGACGCGTCCTGATCGGTCGCAAGCGATACCTGCTGCAAAAATTGGGGCATCATCACCTCTTCCGCCAGGCCCTCCTCCAGCTTGCCGGCCACGTATTCCTGCACGCCGTTGAGAAGCTCTTGCAGGTTCTCCTGCTTCGATACGCTTTCGGGCGTGCGGTCGGAAATGAGCATGGACAGAAGCCGAGTGTCCGCCACTATCTTCTTTGCTGTTTCGTAGGCGTCGCGCCCTTCCGTGTTGTAATCGATAAAGCCCTGTATCAGCTGGCGGAAGGCGTCGAGCTTGGCTGTCGTGCCCTTGTTTATGTCTATGCCGTAGCGCAAGGGGTCGGACATAGCCTCCCACATGCTCACGCTGTTGCTGATCGCTGCCGACGATATTTTCCGCACAGTGGTTTCGCCTATGCCCCTGGCGGGGAAATTGATTATGCGCTTAAGCGATTCATCGTCATGCGGATTTATCGAAAGCCTGAAATACGCAACGGCGTCCTTGATTTCCTTTCGCTGATAAAATGACAGGCCGCCATAGATGCGGTAGGGGATGTTGCGCCGCCGCAGGGCCTCCTCCAGCACGCGGCTCTGTGCGTTGGTGCGGTAAAGAATCGCAAATTCCTCGTAGCTGTCGCCGGTCTTCATCTTTTGCTGCGATATGCGGTTGGAGACGAGGAAAGCCTCTTCAAAATCGCTGTAGCTTTTCACCACTTCGATGCGGTCGCCGGGGGAGTTGCGCGAGAAAACTCGCTTGGGTATTTGCTCTTTGTTCTTTTCAATCAGCGAGTTAGCTGCGTTTATTATATTCTGCGTCGAACGGTAGTTCTGTTCCAACTTGTTGATTGTCAAGTTGGGATATGCCTTCTTTAGATTGAGGATATTGCGTATGTTGGCCCCGCGGAACGAGTAGATGCTCTGCGCGTCGTCGCCCACTACGCAGAGGTTTCCGCTTTCTTGCGTAAGGAGCGACACGATCGAGTGCTGCGCGAAATTGGTATCCTGGTACTCATCCACCAGCACATAGCGGAAATATTCCTTGTAGTGGTTGAGCACCTCGGGGTTTTCGCGCAAAAGCACGTTGGTGTAGTAGAGCAAATCGTCAAAATCCATTGCCCCGGCCACATGGCAGCGGTTGACGTAAGCGGCGTATACCTCCGCCATCCTCGGCCGCTTGACCCTGCGGTCGGCCTCAATTATCTCCTTGTCCATGGCATAGGCCGAAGGCCCTATCAGAGCGTTCTTGGCGCTGGAGATGGCATTGAGCGCCACATTGGGCTTGTACACCTTGTCGTCAAGATCCATGTCCTTGATTATCATCTTCACAAGCGATTTTGAATCAGCCGAATCGTAGATTGTGAAATTGGACGTGAACCCTATCAGCTCGGCGTGGCTGCGCAGAAGGCGCGAGAAAATGGAGTGGAAGGTGCCCATCCACAACTTCGACGCTATCTTGGGGCCGACAAGGGCCTGGATGCGCTCACGCATCTCGCGTGCCGCCTTGTTGGTGAACGTCAGCGCCATAATGCGCCACGGCTCTACATCGTGCGCCAACAGATGCACTATCTTGTAGGTTAGCACTCGCGTTTTGCCAGACCCGGCGCCGGCGATAACCAGCTGAGGCCCTGAACAATACTCCACCGCAGCGCGCTGCTGGTCGTTGAGCTTTGACAAATAGTCTTCCATGCCTATCACCAAAACTTGTTGTTTGACTCTGAATATTCAAAACCGCCCTTCGCCAGCGCCTCGGAGAGGGCGGCTTTGTCTATGTGCAAGTCTTCGCACAGGGCGTCAAGCGAAGGGTAATCATCCCTCAGCTTAGTGTTTATATAGCTCATAAGCATGGCCGGATCTTGCGGCAGTGAAGATAATTCCATTGCGATAACTGCTTTAGTTTGAGTGAAAACTTAAAAGTTTTAGATTAAGCGAAATAGCAAAAAGCTTTAGATTAAGTTGATAAAATTCTCCTGCGGCATCGTCATGGCCTAAGACTCTCGGCCGCCAATTCGGAAAACGACGCGGCAAAGCCCGGCGGTGTCGCCCATGTTTCGTCGGAAGATTGCATCTGGTCGATGGCGCGCAAGGTGAAGTCCAGCACCGCGCGCAGCTTTTCAGCCTTTGCGGCGTCAAACTCTCCGTT
Organism: Clostridium sp.; assembly: GCA_023666615.1. Classification (GTDB taxonomy): domain Bacteria; phylum Bacteroidota; class Bacteroidia; order Bacteroidales; family Muribaculaceae; genus CAG-873. The sequence continues at coordinate 65,112 of JAMPBQ010000002.1, forward strand.
GGCCACGCCTTGCTCCAATATGGCCTCAAGCATCTCCCTCCCCTTCTCGCCGGCTTTCTTGCGCGTCTTGCTCTTGCGGGCAAAGTCCATGCTCAACAGTGATTTCAGTATCGAGCCCGGGGAAGCGCTGTGGTCAGCCGAAAGGCGAAGCTCGATAAAGCGCCTCAGCTTCCCCGCCGCCGAATCCGCCGACTGGGATATCTCGCGCAGCTGCCCCACCATCCTCTCGCTTTCAGTCTCAATCACGGCATTGTAAATGTCAAGCTTGCTCCTGAAATAAGTGTAGATCGTGCGGCGCCCCTTGTCCGAGGCGCTGGCTATATCCCCAATGGTGGTGTTCTCCACCCCATTGCGGATAAAAAGCTGCTTCGCCGTCTCAATCAATTTATCTCGAGTCCTTGTCCCCATCTCGCGCCTATCTCGTTATTTTATTTGCAAAGTTACGCATTTTCCCGCAAAATCACAAACCCCCACCCTCCCGCAAACCATCCGCATATATCCGAGTATTGAATTTCATCAAATTGTAGGGTCGCCATTTATGGCGACTGCGGCAAAGCATCCCGCCCCCCGCATCAGTCGCCATTTATGGCGGCTATACGTGAAAATCCAACAACTTATGTTAAATCAACTAGTTGACTAGTCACATAATTTTAATTTTTTATAACTTTTCAACGGATACGCAACGACTATTCAGTCATACAAAAAATTGAATTGTAGGGACGCACCCTGGTGCGTCCGGGACCATAAATGCGCAAATTTGACGTGAATCGTACCCCCTGTCGCAATTTATTGTCAAATAATGAAAATGATTTGACACCGCGAAGCGGTGATTCCATTGTTAACCGCGGGTAGATCGCTTCGCAATCTACCCGCGGCAGATATCCCCCCAACGTCAGCACGGCGAAGCCGTGCCTCTAACCACATCTGTTACAGAGGTAAGACTCCACCGTACTTTATTTGATTATCGGTTCTCCAAAGAAACACCCCGCAGCGGCGCTTGCATTGACTGAATCACCTCCAAATGCAAGTGTAATGTCATTATTTTGTTACAAGCAAAATTTCATTTGACTGGAAGTTTATCTCCCAGTTGCCATTTTCTACACCTTCCCATTGGTACTTAGTGGACATATCATCCCACCATTTCTGAAATTTTGTTGTGGTCTCTCCGAGGTCTTTCACAAGTCGTTCGTAAAGGTCGAAATTCTCAGGAGAAAGGATTTTTGCCAACTCATTAATTCCGTTGCGACGCTCAAAGAGTGTCTGAATTTCATTCTTTTCTTCTTCGGTCACTTGACCAACTACTTTCTTGTTCATATCTTGCCTATAATTTTCTCAAAAGGGTCGTTATAATCTAATTCAGGGATTTGAACATTGGCCACAAATGCGCCATACTCACGAATTCTATCAAGGAGTTTTCCTGCTATTTTTCTCTCAATATGCGCCATAAGACATTGCTGATGGCTTGGCGTATTTATTTCTAACGTCAGTTTTTTATTTAACCATACGCATCGCTTGCAATTGTAGGCATCACATATACGACAAATTGGAGCATAGGCCAACTGCAGCAAATGGACATTGTCAATATGCAGCCCGTCAGTAGGATTCCCAACGCTGTCTGCATTATCGCAGTAAAATGCCGGACAAAGATAGAAGTTCCCATCCGGGGATAATGCAATAGAATCTATCCCCGCATTACAATTATTCATATCGGACAACATCATTCTATCCGTGATAAGATTCAATTGTACATTGTTTCCATTACGATACAATTCAAAAATGGTATCACTGAGGCTTTGCAGTGCTTTTTCATATTCTTGGACATCCTCGTCTTTGAACGAATGAACATCCGTAAAAATGATGTTTATACGACTAAATCTGTATATATTTTCTTTTATCAGATTGTATTGGACAATGAAATCTTTATAAGAGGCCGTCAAAACCACTGGCGCTGGATAAGTTTTTTCTGACTTATTAAATAAACCCCAATTTTGCAATACAATCACGTCTCCGTCAGAGCCTTTCTCCGATGTGATTTTAATATGAGGATAATCATTAAGGAGTTTCACATATTGCTCCGGCAAAGCGTACTCAGGATAGATAATATGTATGGTGATGTTTCTCTTTATAGCCCATAGGAGTCCATCTTCAAGAGCAGATAAAGATATTAGATGCGGGGTATTTCTCGTTCTATAATGACAATAGGAAACAACGCTATCGCACAACTGAATTATAAGATATTTCATAATGAGTCCTCCTCTTCAAGTTTCTCTTTTGCTAACGCTTGTTTTATCTTAAACCAATAATAGTTATTGGCTCTTACCCTCGCCTTGTGCATTTTACAGATTGCAGTTGACCGTTGGAAAATAGTGGCAGTTTCGGCTGCATCATAGTTCTCTCCTTGACACCACGCGCATCCTAATGCAACATCACATTCTAAACATTTTTTAGATGATTGGGTGGTACGATCAAGAGATAGAAATGGACGAAGTTTGTTCTTGTCAATTCCCTCGTTGACATTGCCAATGATTATTGGTTTCTTTGTTCGCAATGAGTATGCGGCAAATCTTGTACAGGGATAAAAATTCCCGGAGGCGTCAATTGCTAACATCTTCCCCGCCCCACACCAATTGTGATTGTCTGTTTCAGCATCTAACGGTTTGCCAATCAATTCAGAGAAAAAAGAACAGACATAGTCTTTATAATATTGTTTTGCGATTATTTCGTCAGCTAAACCTATAAGCTGTTGTTCAAATAGCCCGTCATCATTTTTTTTCCACACATCTTCAAATACCACATTGATATTTACTTCCTTGATTCCAAGAGAATATAGGTGCAAAACGCTTTCTTTGACATAGGGTATATCAGCCGAACTGATTGTCACTTTGGTAGCGCCTTCGGGAAATTGGTTTAGCCATAATGGAATATTTTTAACAACATCTTCATAACTTCCACGTTCATCAGCCCCCTTCCAAATACGATTGAGGTCATGTTTCCGTTTTGTGCCATCAATGGTAATACCTATCGAAAGATGCTCTCTATTCTTTGAGATGAATTTTTGGACCTTATCGGAATCATAGTTGATGCCATTCGTAGAGAATGAGAACCTATACGAGTTGAACCAGTGATGATTAAGTCGGTACATCTCTGACTTAAGATAATCACAGATTTTATCAATCAACTCTATCTCAAGAAATGGCTCGCCTCCGATAAAATCCCAGACTACTGATTTTTCGGGGAAATCACTTTCATGAGAAAGGATATAGTCAATTGCTGCCTTAGCAATTGACCAATCCATACGTTCTTTTTCATTTTTACCAACAAGATAGCAATACTTACAGGCTAATTGACAGTCCTTTGTTACTATAAACGTAATGTTTTTAGCAATGCCAGATTCCCATGCGGGGATTTGCTCCTTATAGTCTGACATAAAGAATCTTTATAGATTTTGTGAACTGTTTTTACATGAATATTGACAATATTGTTTGCAGCTGCCAAGACATGATGTATCACAACCGCCCAAACATGACTTTTCACATGTTCCTTGACATGAAGCAGAACATCCTTTACAGCTTGTTGCACAAGAGCCTGTACACATAGACGCGCAATTTCCACAACCCGATGAAGTTGCTGAATCTTGGCAATTACCACTACAATTTGAAGCACAACTGTCGCATACGCTTGACTGTGCTGAATTTTCACAGCCAGTGCTACATGCTGAAGAGCAGCCTGAACTACATGCCGATGCTCCACATCCGTTTTTTGATGACCCGACACAACTTTCGCTGCAAGTGCTGCCGCATCCTAAACGAGCAGAACCCGTGCAGCTGTTACCACATCCATTGGGATTACTGGGCTCATCTCCACCACATGATGACAAAATCGTAGGAGCCAAAACAATACCCCCGAGTATCGGCAAAAGATGCTTGATAAATTCTCGTCGCGATATATTCATTAATATGTAATGTTTGATATCCAAATATATTTAATTCCACTCTCAATGTTAAGGAATTCAATATTAAAATTCAATTTTGCCGGAATTGCATAATCGTTTGTATTCTCATGCATGGTATAGAAGGTTTGTTCACCTCCTGATATATATAATGTAGATTCTTTTTTGTATCCTTCCTCCTTGGAATATGTCTTGGTTAGTCCAATCAAATCCCCCATTTTCAAGTCTACTGGTTTTATATAGGCATAGGAAACCTGGTATGTACCTTGAGGTAAAACACTTGTGATTTTTGCAATATATGGACTATTATAGCTCATTACAGAGCTCCTACCGACTTTCTTGGCAACAATATTAACATCTGAAGTACCGATAGTAGTAGCAGCACCCTCATTATTATAGTACCTCACTTTGCCATCATTAAGAGTAAAAGCCCTAAGATAATACGTCGTGGATTTATCAAGAGGTTTTAATGTTATCCTGTAGTTATCATCTTCTTTAGCCACAGTCGCCATGTTATCAGTTATTTCAGGGTGAGGCGCTATGCCATAGCAGACATTCAGAACATCTACGCCTGAAATTCTGGGGGTTGTAAATTCTAATTGATTAAGATAATAGGCCTTTATTTTAAAGTCAGTAATGATAATGCCTTGTGTACTAAACTCCACAGTAGCACTATAATAGATGTCAGATTTATCCTTTGCAAATGCACGGAGGAAATATCGTGTATTAGGTTTCAAACTTTTCAATGCGCCATTTATTTCAGTTTTCGTGACATCAAGTTTAATGACTGTAGATTCGGTTGTTGGTGTTTTTTCAATGTCATAGCATAGCCCAAGTTCGGATATAGTAGTTCCTCGAGCAAAAACATTTAACGACACTTTTACAGAGGTGTCATCTATGACTTCTGTTTTTATATCTGAAAATTCAACCGTTTTATTGCCAATTGTTATTTTACATTGAGCCACCTTATTGTTTGAAGTAGTCGCAGAAATTACAGCCGTGCCCTCATTTATTCCTTTAACAGTACCATCATCTTCCACCGTAGCAACTTCGTGATTGGAAGAACGCCATGTTATCGACTTCGCATTAGATGTTTCCGGCAAAACAGTAGCTTCCAATTTAACCGAACCACCAATTAACAAATATTCTTCGGTTTTATTTAACTTTACGCTCGTTGGATATATAATCTTTTCCACAACACTCACCTTACATGTGGCTATGCGGTTATTTGCAAGAGCTACAGCCGCAATTGTAGTTTCACCAGGAGATACGGCTGTAACAAGTCCGGTCTCATCAACTTTAGCAACACTTTGATTGCTACTTCTCCATTCGTGAGCGGTGTTTTCAGCATCCGCCGGAGTAAAAGATGCGGTTAATCTTTGTGTTTTCCCTACCTCAAGCGTAATGTCACTTTTGTCCAATGCAATTTGCAAATTGCTCTGGATATCAGGTTCGTCCGAGCCACTGCAAGAACTGAATAATAGAATCAACACGGCAAAGAAGCTTGATACTTTGACCAAATTCATAAATATATGGTTGCCGCGGTCATCCTCTCGTTGGCATTTGATTGGTTTATACGGAAAAAGCGTAGGAATCTGTATCTGTTGCCGTCCTACAACCTGAGGCTTCTCGCATTGCCCATCTTATGTTGGACGGCAACACGCAGAAGCCCTACGCTGTATATGCGACATCACATTCGGCCACGCCTCTCCCGAGGCAAAGGCCAAACGCCGGGTATCACATATCCACGGACATCTACCGTTGCTCTATCCTTGACATAAGATTGAAATTTTGCGAGAATTTCAGGTTGTCAAGAATCAGCGCGGATATACGCTTTCTTTTATATGTCATCGCTTCCCGCCTCTCATGACCCCAGACCGGGGCTTCTGCGATGCAGTCTGCATTCGCAAAGTTACAATAAATATTTCACATATACAATAGCCAAATCTACATAAAAATTAACCCAAATTCGCTATCTTTGCGCTGCAATCTGTAATTTTATGCAATGGCACACTTTCATTTTCTGCAATACATCTTTCTGACTCTAAGCCTTTTCATTTCCGCTTGTCCGGCGGAGGCACAATCGCTGAAGTCTTTCATCGGGAAGGCGACCGGAGGCTACAATTTTTGGCTCAGCGAGCCAAAGAAAGACCAGGGAACGCCGCTGAAGCCCCTTGTGATTTTCCTGCACGGCGCCAGCCTCAGCGGCAATGACCTCAATAGGGTGCTTCGCTATGGCACGCTCGACGCCATAAAGCGCGGGCTGAACCTGGACGCATACGTCCTGGCCCCGCAGACGCGCGGCGCTTGGCAGCCAAAAAAGGTGATGGCCGACCTTGACTATGTACTCGAGCGCCACGACGACATAGACACCACACGCATCTACGTAGTAGGGATGAGCCTCGGGGGCTATGGCTCAATCGATGTAGCCAATGCCTACCCGCATCGCATCGCCGCCGCGCTCTCATTTTGCGGAGGAGGATCCGGCTCTGACTTTTCCGGCCTGAGCCAAGTGCCGATTTGGATTATACACGGCACAGCCGACCGCGCCGTGCCGATAAGCCGCAGCGACGCCGTGGCCAACGCACTTAAGAAAATTTCCAGGGATTCTCTGCGCCTAATCTATGACAGGGTGCCAGGCATGAACCACGGCCAGCCCGCTCGCTTCTTCTACGTGCCGCAATTCTACGAATGGCTTTTCAGGCATTCCCTCTCCGACCCCGGACGCCCCATTGCCGAGGGCTTTAAAGTAGACAACAGCCTTACGGCGGGCATCTACCGCAAGCTTCCCGGGTCTGAGCTTATCACGGTGATTGACGATGGCGCCAACCTGCAGCAAGAACTGATAAATTCCTTCGTTCCCGCGGGCTTCGATGGCGACGCCTTTGAGGGCATCATAATCGAAAACGAAATAGAGGACGAAGACGTAGATTTCCCTATTGCCAAGCCTGAAGATACGGAATGACCGGTTCTCCTTCCTGATTGAAAAGAATTGGAAGCCATAGCGACCCCGACCCTGCTAGGCATTTGGGCGTCCAGCGGTCGGCCATGAACACGAGCTTTCCGCCGATATTGGCGCAATAGGAGCCCTGGCCGCCAAAAGTGATTTCAGATTCGGGGCCGATGCAGGGCGTGCCTTCCGCCATATGCCATTCTCCCAGCATGTCGTCCGCCCACATCATGCGGGCCTTATTTGGAGCCCAGCCCGTGCATCCGGATGTCACCATCCAATATTTGCCTCCGTGCTTGAACACCACCGGCGCCTCGTTGTGGCCGCCGGGGAAAATGCGTATGTATTTGCCGGTGTGGGCCGTGTAATCGTCGTTAAGCTCAGCTATTTGCAGCGTAAGGTTCTCTTCAGAGGAATATACGTGATATGCCTTGCCGTCCTCGTCAACAAATATCGTCATGTCGCGGCTCATCTGTCCTCCATCAAGGTCCCTCTCCACAAAAGCACCCTTGTCTACCAGCTTGTACCAATCTTCAGTCCACCATTCACCGGGGATTTCCCCCGTCACTTGCTTGGGCTCCATATTCACCGGATATATGCCGGGATTCACCCTGCCTGAACGCACAAACTTGAACGGGCCGGCCGGCGCGTCGCTGACCGCCACGGCACATCGCGCCGCCTCATAGCCTCGTCCCGCCAATTCGTGGTGAAACCACATTACGTATTTCCCGGTCTTTGGGCAATACACCACCTTCGGACGCTCAATCGTGCAATGCTTTTGAATTTCAGATTTGGGATCGTCCACTTTTTCAAACACTATGCCCTCGTTTTTCCAATTCGAAAAGTCAGTGGTGGAATAGCAAGAAACACCCTTCTGATAATTGACGTCATGGCCGGGGCGATGTTCGCCGTACCAATAGTACACAGAATCCACCTTCAGAATGCCGCCTCCGTGGCAATTGATGATGTTTCCGTCAGTGTCTTTCATGGGGCCAACGTTGTCGAAAGATGCCGCCCACGCCGATGCGCATGATATCGCCAAAGCGGAAAAGAACAGTAATGATTTAAATTTCATGGTATTATATATTTTGTCTAATAATTATTTTTTGAGAAGGACATGCAACTGCAAGAGCAGCGATTCCTTGCCGTCATTGACAATGCGCTTCACGCTTGGATGCTCCTTTTCAGGAGTAAATTCCTGCGAGCGAATGCGCGCGGCCACTTCTGACGCGGTAAGGCCGCTGCGCTTCATCACCCTTTCAATGCGCACGTCCTCGGGGGCTTCAACATCCCACACTTGCGCGACAACGCGGTCAAGACCGCTTTGGTACAGTATGGCTGTCTCTATGAAAAGCCAATCTTCATGCTGATGCGAGGCAATCCACCTCGATATGTCTTCCCTCACCGCCCCGTGCGAAATAGCATTTAGGGCCCGCAGCTTTTCCGCATCTGAAAAGACAATCTTTGAAAGCAGCGTTCTGTTGATCGCGCCATCCGCCACAACCTCGGGATGTATCATACGGCATAGCGAGGCCTTAATCTCCTCGCTGTTGTCCATCAGCCATTTTGCGCGGGAGTCGCAATCATACACCTTATAGCCCATCGCCTCCAAAATGCGGCACACCACCGATTTTCCCGAGCCTATTCCGCCGGTTATGGCCACTACGCACGCTTGCGGCGCCGCCTGGCGCCTATCCCACATCCCGCTATTCATGCTCAATTAGGTATTCAACGCTGTCGGTTGACATGAAAGCGTTGGTAAATTCCTTTGGAACGCCTATAAGCCTGAGTGGAATCATGCCCTTTGAACGCCGGCTGTAATCGGCCTCAATGCGGAGCTCAGGCATCTCTCCGTTTTTGTAAAGGCTCATCGGCAGCATATAGTACACCTCCACGCTGGAGGGTGAGGGAAGCAGCTTCACGCTATCAGGCAAGTTTACGCTTGTCACCGGCACCTTCAGAGACTTTGAAATCAATGGCTCAATTATAATCTCAAGCCCAACGCTGTCGGGAATGGCTCGCTGGCCCTTCCCTACGGCTATCGGCACCATCACAGTCGTCGATTTTACCAGACCGGTCAGCGTCACTTCTTGCGTGCGGGCATGCGAGGCCCTCACTCTGCCGTCAAGGCTGTAGATCGTCACGGAATCGCGCAATTTCCTCACCCCCGCCACGACATGCTGGGGGGCTGGCTGCACCTTCACGGCATCAATCACAGGCAATTTCACTCCGGGATAAGACGTAAACAGGACAGAAAGCGAATCTGGCGTGACTGACTGAATTACGCTACCCGCGCCGAATTTATTGCGCAAGAAGGCCTTGAACGAGGCTTCGCCGAAATAAATCTTATTCCCTGACTTATATGTCCTAAAGTCAATGTCAATAGCCGGATCCTTTGACCTCCAATATTTCAGCAAATCGGTGCCTCGCGCCCTGACGCTGACATTCACAACTTCCGGCAGGGGGGAAACCCGCGTCAGGGAATCCGGCACGTTTGTGATTCGCACATAGCAGCGCAAATCAGCCTGCGTGTCTTCGTTTAAGGCCTGCACAAACCACAGCACTGAAGATATAACCAAGAAGGCCAAGAACGTGATGACGTTCTTGCCCTCCGGACTTTTCAGGGCGTCATGCAGCCTTGACAAGCGCTCACGCATAAGGCGCCAAAATTCTGTTGGATTTTACTTCTTCTCCGCGCCGTTCTCGGGAACGTCGGGCATGGCGAATACGTACTCCTTCAGCACCGTGATCTTCACGCCGTCGGCAATCTCAATGACGAAAGAGTTTTCCTTGATTTCGCGCACCTTGCCGATGATTCCGCCCTGCGTAACCACCTTTGAGCCTTTTTCAAGCTTGTTGCGCTCTTCCTGCACCTTCTTTTGGCGCTTCTGCTGCGGACGAATCATAAGGAAATACATAATGCCGAAGATGAGCACCATCATGATGATCATATTCCACATGCTGCCCTCTTGAGCGGCTTCTTGCAGAAGGATAGTGTTGATTAACATATTTTTATTGAATTAGGGTTTGTCTGTTTTAAAATCAAATTGGATTTTGCCGGGCCTTTTGCGCCCGTTTATCCGGCCACGATTATTTTACGCTGGTTATGGGCTTTTCAATGATGCCTTCTTCGCTAAGGTAGCGCACCACCGAATAGAGGACGCCGTTGACGAAGCCACCGCTCTTGTCTGTGCTGTAGCTGTTGGCTATATCCACATACTCGTTCACCGACACCGGCACGGGAATCTTCGGGAAATTGATAATCTCAGCCACGGCGCACACCATAATCACGATGTCCATAAAGGCCAAGCGCTCGGGATCCCACTGGCTGCGCTGGATGAATTGATCAATATAGCCACGGTACGTCTCCATATTTTCCACGGCGTACATAAAGAGCTCGGGGCCGAACTTTTCATCTTCAATGTCCTTGAACTTCGGCAGGATTTCAATTTCCTTGCCGTCGCCCTGGGCAATCTGCCTGATTGTCTTGAGAACGAATGTGCCCATAATCTGCAAATCGTCGTTCCAATACACCGACTTGTCCTCAAGCTCTTCTGCCAGCAAGTCGGAAGGAAGCACTATCATGCGCAGAGCGTCTCTCCAAAATTCGGCGTCAACCTCGAGAGTGCGGTCTTCATTCTCGATGTATGCCTTGTAAAGGTCCGATTCCACAATCTGGTCCAATAGTCCCTTAAGGAAAGCGGATGGCGCCTGAATCGGAGCCACCTTGTATTCCTTCAAAAGGTCCTGGAATGTCTCGTGTCCAAGTAGATAGTCAACAAGCTTATTGTCTATGAGGCGAGTATTGGGGTTCAGGTCGGCGGACGACGCCAAATGCTTCGACTTCGCGGCCTCAAGCCTGCGGGCCTGCTCGGCGGTAATGTCGATAATCAGCTGGAAGAGCCAAAGGTAAAGCTCATAAGCCTTGTCGAGCGAAGCCGCGAGGTCGCGCTTGGCCTTGAGAAGCTGCTCTGTGCTGTCAGCGTAAGATTTTAGCGTATCGCACACCTGAGCCACAGCCAGCTTGTATCCATGGCTTGAAAAATCGCCCTGCTCGCGGAGGATAGCTTCAATTTCCGGGTTCTTGTCAATGATTGTCTCAAAAATCACCACCCAAAGCCTTACGTCATCCGCCAGGGTCTTCTTTTGGATTTTCAGATAGTCAACGAAAATTTTTGAGGTTTGGATTTTATCGAGAAGCCTTTTCAATATGGGGTCGAACATCGCTACGCGCGACGTTTCGCGCAATATTACGCCCTTCAGCGTATCGTCGGCCGCCAAGGCCTTGGCCACCTTGTTTGCGGCAAGCTTGGGATTGAGGTCAAGGGATGGGGCGGGCCTGCCGGATTTTACGGAATAACCGCTCAACTCCTCCAGCAAGAGCAGAAAATCAATGTAAAGAGAATGTGCGTAACGCCTGTCACGAGAGATGGATTCAGGCGCGTCATTTATTCTAAACTCACTACGTGTCAACAGATAAGAGTAGAGAAGGTGTACAACCTTTGTACGTATAAGGACGCGATTTACCATTTGTCAAGAAATTTTTGCTTTGCAAAGATACGAATAAAAATCCAAACACGCCACCAAAAGGACGCGCAAATTATCAATATGCACTGACAATTTGCGCGCATTGCTCTTTATGGCGATGAATTTTGGGCGCCAATAAGACGCCATTGCGGCAAAAGCCTCTTACGAAAGAGAATTCCAGCCTTGGGCCCGCAGGCTCATCTCCTGGTCGTCGCGGGTCACAAGCACTGCCCCGAGTTCAGGCTTGGTGATATATCCTATCACCTTTACATCGTCTATATCCAGCACCTTGTCGTGGTCAGTGAGGGGCACGGTGAAAAGAAGCTCATAATCCTCCCCCCCATTGAGGGCGGCAGTTACGAGATTCATATTCAGCTCTTCTGCCATAACCGCTGTCTGATAGTCAATTGGAATCTTATCCTCATAAACGCGGCAGCCCACATTGCTCTCCTTGCAAATGTGCAGAAGTTCAGATGAAAGGCCATCACTGACGTCCATCATGGATGTAGGCTGGATGCCGGCTTTGCGCAATGATTCAATTACGTCGCGACGCGGTTCGGGCTTAAGCTGCCTTTCCACCAAATATTCCTTTCCACCAAAATCGGGCGTAAAATCCTTCTGTCCGGCGGAGGCGACCTTCTCACGCTCCAACAGCTGCAGGCCCATGTAGGCCGCGCCCAAATTTCCTGAAACGCATATCAAGTCCGTTTCCTTTGCGCCGCTGCGCTTAATGGCCTTTCCCTTTTCAACATCGCCAATGGCGGTGATGCTTATCACAAGTCCTTGCCTTGACGCCGTGGTGTCGCCGCCAACCAAATCCACGCCGTAGCGTTCGCAGCAAAGCCGCATGCCGGAATAAAGCTCATCAAGATGCTCAACGGCGAATCTTGCTGATACGCCGAGCGATACCGTAATTTGCCGAGGGGTGCCGCCCATAGCGCAGATATCAGATAGATTCACGGCTACCGCTTTGTAACCCAAATGCTTAAGGGGCACATATGTAAGGTCGAAATGCACGCCCTCAAGCAGCAAATCAGTGCTTACAAGCACCTCAGTATCAGGATATGAGAGTACGGCGCAATCATCGCCAACACCAAGAATGGTTGAGGCGTTGCGCGGCTCAATGCCTTTTGTAAGCCTATCTATGAGCCCAAACTCTCCAAGCTGAGAAATTTCAGTAAGTTTATCTTCCATAGTCTTCTAATTACAAATTAAATAGTGAATAGGACATGCCCGATTGGCCGCCTATCCACTATTAGCTTTTTGCTTAGAGGGAAAATCAAGAGCGATTTACAAGTTCGCGCATAACCTCCATCATCTTAGGCTGGGCGGCCTCTGCTGCCTTCTGCACCTCCTCGTGTGAGGGAACCTCATGCACTTCCTTTCCGCCAAGATCGGTGATCACGGAAACACCGAACACCCTCATGCCGGAATGGTTAGCCACGATAACTTCAGGCACCGTAGACATGCCCACGGCGTCGCCGCCAATGATGCGGAAATACTCGTATTCAGCCGGCGTCTCGAATGTCGGGCCGGGAGTGCCAACGTACACGCCGTGCATAACTCGTATGCCCTTCTCTTGAGCGATCTTGTCGGCGAGGACGATAAGCTCATGGCTGTACGCCTCGGTCATCGCGGGGAAGCGAGGACCAAGCTCAGCGTAATTCTTTCCGCGGAGAGGATTCTCGGGGAAGAGATTGATGTGGTCGGTGATGATCATTATGTCGCCAACGATGAAGTCCTTGTTCATGCCGCCGGCTGCGTTTGAAACGAAAAGCGTCTCAATGCCGAGGGCCTTCATCACGCGCACGGGGAATGTAACTTGCTTCATGTCATATCCCTCATAGTAGTGGAAACGGCCCTGCATAGCCATCACCTTCTTGTCGCCAAGCTTTCCGAAAATGAGGTTGCCGCTATGGCCCTCGACTGTGGAAACAGGGAAATTGGGGATTTGCGAATACGGGATATATTTCTTGTCTTCAATGTGGTCAACGAGAGCGCCGAGGCCGGTGCCAAGTATTATGGCCGTTTTTGGCATCTCGTCCACCTGCTGGCGGATGTAGTCTGCCGTCTGTTTGATTTTCTCAAGCATCTGAAGTTGGTTTTAATTATCTGAATTTGGTATTAACTTTATGTATTTCTATTCTTTATGCATTTATGCCGATGTAGTGTCCAAACTGCGCTGATTTCTGTTGATGGAACGACCACACTATAAATAAACGATGAAAATCATCGTTTTGTTTGCGGCCGCTTTGATTTAATCAGGCGGCGCACCGTATCAATGAACGCTTGCGATTCTCCCCGCATAATATCCACTTGCACAGGCAGATAGTAGACGTAGGGCTTGAGATCGTGCGGAAAATATGGGCAATTTATCATTCTGACGGCATCCTTTTCGGTGGTAATCAAGAACTTGCGGTTAGCGTTCATTGTCTCGAAACGCTGGAGCAACAAAGCCGTATCTTTCTTCGTAAAGGCGTGATGGTCAGGGAAAACATTCACCCTAACCTTAGCCTTGAAATGCTTGACATATCTCACAAAAGGCTTGGGATTGCCAATGCCGGCCACGGCGAGCAACATATCTTCGGACGTGAGCCAATCAAGCGAAGGGGCAATGGGCGGGGCTATGTCAGGGAAAACGGGCGAAAGCTTGGCGTAAGTAAATTTTGAAAAGAAAAGCGACTGGAACGGCAATAGCCGAAGATTTTCCTCAAATATGCGATAGTCAAGGGCCGTAATCTTCTCGGGGCATTTCGTGGCGATCACAATGTCGGCGCGGTGCGAACCGCTGCGAGGCTCGCGAAGGTGGCCATATGGGAGGATAGAGTCTTCGAAATATGGACGGTTGTACTCGGTGAGCAAAATAGAAACGGTAGGCTTTACGTACCTATGCTGGAAAGAATCGTCGAGCACCACAAGGTCGATGCGCGGATCGATGCGAAGCAATTCGCTGATGCCCGCCACGCGATCCTCGCACACAGCCACCGGCACCTCGCATCCAAACTTATGATAGATTTGATATGGCTCGTCGCCAACATCGGAAGGCGTGCTGCGCTTTGTGGCCATAACAAATCCGGAAGTAGAGCGTTTATAACCGCGGCTCAGCACCGCAATGTGGAAACTGTGGCGAAGCCTGCCCACGACATATTCCACATGAGGCGTCTTGCCGGTGCCTCCGGCGCAAAGATTGCCCACGCCAATCGTAGGAATATCAAACTCCTTCTCCTTCAGGATTTTGAGTTCGAACATCCAATTGCGGGCCACCACCCCCGCGCCATACAGGCAAGAGAGCGGCAACAGCAATGTCTTGGCCAGCCAACCTTTCCGTTTCATCCTATGAAAAATTCACTTTGTCTATTATTATCCAGCGGGATAGCAAAACCGCAATTGAAATTTACAGGCAATTATTCAACCAAAATATACTCCATGCGAGCCTGCACGGGATTCATATTTTTTATGCTTTCAGCAAACTTCTTCATGCGGACAAACTCCGATAAAGACTCGGCCGAACCGTACTCCACGCTATTGAGGCCTCCAAAGAGAACCTTCTTCCAATCATCCTCAATAGAAGGATAGCATGCGTATCTGTCAGCGTCAATATCAAGCTCCTTTGCCATCGCCTTTACCGCATCATTGAGAGTGCCCAGTTCATCCACAAGGCCGATCTTCAGAGCTGAAACGCCATCCCATACGCGGCCTCCGCCAATAGCCTTGACTGAATCCTGCGGAATATGACGGCCTGCGGCGACACGCGAGGTGAACGTCTCGTAGCCGCGCTCGACGTATGACTGCATAGCCGCGAGCTGCCGCTCAGTGCCAGGCTCCGTGAAAGTCGGGAAATTGGCGTTGGGGGAGGAAGCCACGGTCTCAAAGGCAAGGCCGAGCTTGTCGGTGAGAAGCACGTGGGCGTTGGGAATCATTCCAAATATGCCAATCGAACCCGTAAGAGTTGTCGGGTCAGCATAAATGCGGTCAGCTCCACAAGATATGTAATAACCGCCTGAAGCGGCATAATCACCCATCGAAACGTAGAAAGGCTTGCCCGTCTCCTTGAACTTCTCCAAAGCGTGCCAAATCTGCTCAGAGGCGAAGGCGCTGCCGCCTCCTGAATTAACACGAAGCACCAGGCCGGCCACCTTATCATTGTCGGCCAGCTTGGCTATTTCAGGCACAAGCAAATCATCCACAATGCCTTCCGTGCCCGAATCAACGATATCGCCCACGGCATAGAGCACAGCGACATGCTTTTTGCCAGAAGCCTTTGAACCCTTGACCTTCAGATAGTTGGAAGGAGTAACGAGCGGGAGCTTATCGTCCTTGTCGATGTCAAGCCTTTCGCGCAATTCGTCCTCTACCTCCGAGCGGTATTTCAATTCGCTCACCATCTTGCGGTCAACGTACACCTCCGGGGCCCATGTGAACGAGAGGCTGTCGGCCCACATATCCACCTGGCTTGCGTCAACACCGCGGGCCTTGGCGATTTCAGAAGCCATGCATCCCCAAAGCTGGTTCACATAAATCGAGGTTTGCAGCTTGCTGGGCTCGCTCATGCTCGTGCGGATAAAAGGCTCAACGGCGCTCTTAAACGAACCTACCTTCACCACCTGCACTTCCACGCCAAGCTTTTCCAAGAGGCCGGTGAAGAATATAGTCTGCACGCCAATGCCGTGGACATTAAGGCTGCCGACGGGATTGAGGTAAACCACATCGGCAAGCGAGGCCATGTAATAATCGCCCTGCTCATAACTGTCGGCATAAGCGTAAATCTTCTTGCCAGAAGTTTTAAATTCCTTTAGGGCCTCAACCACCTCCGAACGGGATGCAATACCCATCGAAGCACCATTGCAGTTGATATATATAGCCTTGATTTTCTTATCTTTAGCGGCGATGCGGATGGAGGAAACAATGTCGGAGAGGCATTCTGAGGCTAAGTCGTTGCCATTCAGCACGTCATATATGTCAAATTGTGCCGGCCTTTCAGGAATAGACCCCGTAAGGTTAAGATACAGAATGCCTTCCGTGGGAGTGATATCGGCGCTTGAACCGATGGCTTTAGCCAAAGAAGCCACCAGACCGACAACCAACACAAACCCTAATATTATTATTGACAACCAAAACCCGGCCATCGTGCCAAGCATGGATATGAAGAAACGTTTAAGCATTATTTTCGATGTTAAGACTTTATTTCACAAAGTTAGTAATAATTTTTTTAACTATTCAATAAATTTTCGCATAAAATTTTGCAGTAACGCGGTTTTTGCGTCAATTTATTGGAAAGCGGCGTTGGCGAGGGCCAGTGATTCAGGCTTGCCGACGTCAAACCACCGATAATCCTCCTTGGGCGCATAGCCCATAATCTTAATGCGCGCGCAAAAATCTATATAGAAAGGCATTATCGGAAAGGCCTCCCTTCCGCCGGCATATTGGCGCAAGGAAGCGAAGATAGACTGAGAAAGCACATGTACTCCCCCAAAGGCGAATTTATTCAAGAGCGAAATATCAGAGCCACAACCTTCGACCTCATGCATTTTCACCTCGCCGGTGTTGACGTTAGTCCAGCCGCGCATGCGCATGCCATCGTCCATAAGAAGATAGCGGCTTGTCTTGCGATCCGCCACGAGGAGCGTGGCGTCCGCCGCATTCCGGCAATGGCAATCCGCCATCCTCGCTATGTCAAAATCAGTGACAATGTCGGCGTTATGCACCAATACGGGCCCACTGCCCTCAAGCCATTTCGAGGCAGCCAAAATGCCGCCACCGGTGTCAAGGAGTTGAGCTGTCTCGTCACTAATGGCCAAATCTACGCCAAAATTGTCGTTGCCGCGCAGAAATTCAATTATTTGAGATGAGAAATGATGCACATTAACCACCATTTGGGTTATGCCTGCGGCCTTAAGCTTGAGAATAACCCTTTGAAGCATGGGAATGCCGCCAACCGGCACGAGAGCCTTTGGATGCTCAAGCGTGAACGGCTTAAGCCGCGTGCCCAAACCGGCGGCGAAAATCAAAGCTTTCATCAGGCCTTTGGCAAAAATTCCTGTTCGATGTCCTGCTCGCGATGCACAAGCTCAACCTTAACATTGAACTTCTTATTTAGGTGTTCGGCCATATGCTGGGCGCTGTAGACCGAGCGATGCTGGCCGCCGGTGCATCCGAAGGCCACCATAAGATTTGTGAAGCCACGCTCAATGTACCTCTTAACAGAAGAATCGACAAGAGCATAGCAATGATCGAGGAAGGCTGTGATTTCGCCGTCATCCTCAAGGAACTTAATCACTTGCTTGTCGAGGCCGGTGAAAGGCTTGTAACGCTCATACTTGCCCGGATTGTTCACGGCTCGGCAGTCAAACACATATCCGCCGCCATTGCCCGTAGTGTCAGAAGGTATGCCCTTTTTGTAGGCAAAACTCATCACCTTAACGGTCAAGGCCTGCTTCTGCAGCACATCGCTGAACTGCTTCATCTCGGTGAGCCGGCGCAAAAGGTCGTCGAGATATGGATATTCTGTGAAAGGCTTTTTCAGGAGGTCGCGGAGATTGGCTATGGCGAAAGGCACGCTCTGAAGGAAATGCGGCTTCTTCTCAAAATAGCCGCGGAATCCGTATGCGCCAAGCACCTGCATTGTGCGGAAGAGGACGAAATGGCGCAGCTGCTCCATGAAATAGTCGTAATCCACCGGCTTATAGCGGCTTAAGCTGGATACATATTCGTTTATCAGCTCGTTGCGCAGACTGTCGGGGAAATTGGCCTTTGCTTGCCAAAGGAATGAGGCTACATCGTAGAAGAACGGGCCCTTTCTTCCGCCCTGGAAATCAATGAACCACGGCTCTCCGTCCTTAATCATCACATTTCGGCTCTGGAAATCGCGGTACATGAAAGTGCTTGACTTGCTGCGCATCAGCACCTCGGCCAGGGCCTGGAAGTCGTCCTCAAGCTTGTCCTCCTGAAACTCTATGCCTGTGGCCTTCAAAAAACAATACTTGAAATAGTTGAGGTCCCACATGATGCTGCGCACGTCAAACTCAATCGGGGGATAGCACTTGCTGAACTGCAGGCCAACGGCGCCGGAGAATTGCACGTCAGGCAGCTTCCTGATTGTTTTCACCAAAAGGGCCTTCTCCTCGGCGGAGAACGAGCGCGTGGCTCTCCCCTTCTCTATCGCGTTGAACAGCAGGGTGTCGCCAAGGTCTTGCTGGAGATATGTGAGATGGTCGTCGCTCACCGCGGCAACCTTCGGCACGGCTATCCCGCGCTCGCGGAAATGCTCGTCGAGGTAGATAAACGCCTCATTCTCCTCCTTGCAAGTGCCCAAAACACCCACGAGCGACTCATGCCCCGGCGCCTGCAGGCGAAAATAGCGCCTGTTGGAGCCGGATGTCGGCAACTCGTCTATTGTTGTCGGCCGCACCCCCGTTGTGGAGGCGTAAAGGGCGGCCAATCTTGATTCCGCTGTCATGCGCGATTCTGTTATTGATTAAGTTAAAGTACTGAAAAACTATTAATTAAAACTCATTAATACCCAAGATCGGAAAGGAATTTGATGCGCACGAGACGAACTTCGTCCTCCGTGCAGTCATCTTCCAGATCCTCAATGGCTTTCTGCATGTCATCTTTCTCCGACTTTTTGAAATAGTCATATATAATTTCCTGAACATCAGGGTCGACCACTTCATTGATATAGTACGAAATATTGATTTTGCTGCCGGAGTACATAATGGCCTCGATCTCATCCAAAAGCTCAGAGAACTCAAGGCCGTAGGCCTCAGCCAGCTCGTCGAGGGGAACGCGCCGGTCGATCGCCTGGATTATGCTGCGCTTCTGCTTGCTCTTGTTTGGCATGCTGCGCACCCTGAGGTCCTCAGGGCGCTCAATCTCATTGTCCTCCACGTGCTTCTTTATGACCTTTACGAACTCCTCGCCATAGCGCTTGGCCTTTCCGGCTCCGACGCCGGAAATGTTCTGCAGTTCCTCAATCGTGACGGGGTAGGTGGTGGCCATAGCCTCCAGGGAGAAATCCTGGAAAATCACGTAAGGGGGCACCTCAAGCTTTTTCGCCACCTTCTTACGCAAGTCCTTGAGAATGTTGTACAGCTCAGGGTCGACGGCGCATCCCGCGCCGCTCTTCACCACAACTTCCTCTTCATTGTCTTCAAAATCGTTGTCCTCCACAATCTTGAACGAAACGGGCTTCTTCAGGAAGGCCTTTCCGGCCTTGGTGACATGGAGAATGCCGTAGTTTTCAATGTCCCGATCGAAATATCCGGCAATCACGGCCTGATGCAGCACGGCGCTCAGATGGCGCTCCTCGGCATTGTTGGCGCACCCGAACACCTCGAGCTCGTCATGGCCAAAACTTTTCACATCGGCCGTAACACGGCCTCTCATAACGTTGATAATGTGCTCTGCTTTGAATTTTTCTTTAAGGGCGAGCACTGTCTCGATCGCCGCAAGCAAATCTTCTTTAGCTTCCACTTTTTTCTTAGGATTAACGCAATTATCGCAGTTTCCACAGCTATCCGGCAAGTAGTCCTCGCCGAAATAGTGCATAAGCGCCTTTCGGCGGCAAATCGACGTCTCGGCATACGAGACGGTCTCCGCCAGGAGCTGCTTGCCAATTTCCTGCTCAGTCAGCGGCTTGCTTTGCATGAACTTCTCCATCTTCTGCAAGTCCTTTGCCGAATAGTATGTGATGCACTGCCCTTCGCCCCCGTCGCGCCCGGCGCGGCCAGTCTCCTGGTAATAGCCTTCGAGCGACTTGGGCATGTCATAATGAATTACAAATCTCACATCTGGCTTGTCGATGCCCATGCCGAAAGCAATGGTTGCGACAATGACATCGACTGTTTCAAGCAAAAAGGCGTCCTGGTTGGCCGAGCGCGTGGCAGCGTCCATTCCGGCATGGTAAGGCAAGGCCTTAATGTCGTTGAGCTTAAGGAGCTCGGCCAGCTCTTCCACCTTTTTGCGGCTCAGGCAATATATAATGCCTGACTTTCCTGCGTTGTTTTTGATGAATCTGATGATGTCTCTGTCCACATTCTGCGTCTTTCCCTTTATCTCATAGTAGAGGTTGGGGCGGTTGAACGACGACTTGAACACCCGGCATCCGTTCATGCCCAGGCTCTTCTCAATGTCATGCTGCACCTTTGGGGTGGCCGTGGCGGTGAGGGCGATGATGGGCCTGACCTGTATCTCATTGATCAGCGGGCGTATCCTTCGGTATTCCGGTCGGAAATCGTGCCCCCATTCCGATATGCAGTGCGCCTCGTCGACGGCGTAGAATGAAATCGGGAACGACTTGAAGAACTCCACGTTTTCAGGCTTTGCCAGCGACTCCGGGGCCACATATAGGAGCTTGGTGCGGCCGTTGAGCACGTCGTCCTTCACCTGGTCCACGGCTGCCTTGTTGAGCGAGGAGTTCAGGAAATGCGCTATGTTGTCGGCCTCGCTGAAATTCCGCATGGCGTCGACCTGATTCTTCATAAGCGCGATCAGGGGTGAAATCACGATGGCTGTGCCCGGCATCAAGAGCGCAGGCAACTGGTAGCAGAGCGATTTTCCGCCGCCGGTGGGCATGAGCACAAATGTGTCATTTCCATCCATAAGGTTGCGGATTATAGCTTCCTGGTTGCCTTTGAATTTGTCGAAGCCGAAATGCCGCTTCAGGGCCTCGGCGAGGAGATTTGGGTCGGTGGCCATGGTGTGGATTTTGGGGTGTGGAAGAGATTCTTTTTTTCTTTCGTTATTTCAATCTGTTGAATTTAAATGATGAAGTTGGCCTGCTCGAGCTTTTCGCGGGCGTAGTCGGCAGTAACCGCGAATTTCTTGAGGCCGCTTGAGGGAATGTCGTACATGGCGTCGATCATGATTGTCTCCACGATCGTGCGCAGGCCGCGCGCGCCGAGCTTGAATTCGATGGCCTTGTCCACGATGAAGTCGAGGGCCTCGTCCTTGAACTCGAGCTTTACGCCGTCCATTTCAAAAAGTTTCTTGTATTGCCGGGTGATGGCGTTCTTGGGCTCGGTGAGCACGCGGCGCAGGGCGTCGCGGTCCAGCGGCTCGAGGGCCGTAAGGATAGGCAATCGGCCAATAATCTCGGGGATGAGGCCGAAGGATTTGAGGTCCTGCGGAGTGGCGTACTGCATGAAGTCCTCCTTCTTTATGCTGCGGTGCTTCGTGTCGGTGGTGTATCCCACTACATGCGAGTTCATCCTGTGGGCGATTTTTTCCTCGATGCCGTCGAAGGCTCCGCCGCAGATGAAGAGGATGTTCTTCGTGTCCACTGGAATCATCTTTGCCTCGGGGTGCTTGCGGCCGCCTTGCGGGGGCACGTTCACCACGCTGCCCTCCAGGAGCTTCAGCAGGCCCTGCTGCACTCCCTCGCCGCTGACGTCGCGCGTGATGGAGGGGTTGTCGCCCTTCCTGGCTATCTTGTCTATCTCATCGATGAAAACTATGCCCTTTTCGGCCTTCGCCACGTCATAGTCGGCCACCTGCAGGAGGCGGGTGAGGAGGCTCTCGATGTCTTCGCCCACATATCCGGCCTGTGTGAGCACCGTGGCGTCCACGATGGTGAACGGCACATCGAGGAGCTTTGCTATCGTGCGGGCCATCAGGGTCTTGCCCGTGCCGGTGGGGCCCACCATTATGATGTTGCTCTTCTCAATGTCGACGTCGTCGCCCGTGGCCTGGGCCAGGCGCTTGTAGTGGTTGTAAACGGCCACAGAAAGGTATTTTTTCGCGGTCTCCTGCCCGATGACGTATTGGTCGAGGAAGGCCTTAATTTCGGCGGGCTTTGGCACCGTGTTCAGGTCGATGCCCTTTCCTTGCTTGGCGGCCTTTCCTCCGCCATTGACTTGCTTGTGGAAGTCAATGATCATTTCGTGCATCTGCTCCACGCAGTCCGGACAAATGAAATCCTTCTCGTTGGCGGAAGGAATCAAGAATTCGGCCATGTCGGCGGGGCGTCCGCAAAATGCGCAATGTGCTAACGTGTTCTTTTTTGCCATATTGTGCCTTAGGTTGCTTAAGCTCGTAAATTTTCGGCGCGCGGATGCGTCCGCGCGGAATTCAATTCAAAATTACAAAAAAAAATTCAGAAATGCGCTCATTTCTGAATTTTTTTTATTTCGGATGAAAAAATTTTTCCGCAAAGATGTTTGAAGGGGTGAGAAATCTGGCAAAAGAATGGGCCAAGGCTGAAACCACAATGGCGCCTCTACGAGGCTTACCTTTTTGATTATCAGACCACCCCAGGCTGTGCCTGGGGTTATGCACAATGAAGCCTCTACGAGGCTTTTTTCAACGCCTTCTTGCACGATGTGGCATCTACTTGGCTTTTGATTATCAGATAACCCCAGGCTATGCCTGGGGTTGTACACAATGAAGCCTCTACGAGGCTTATTTCAACGCCTTTTTGCACGATGAGGCATCTACTTGGCTTTTGATTATCAAACAACCCCAGGCTGTGCCTGGGGTTATGCACAATGAAGCCTCTACGAGGCTTTTTTCAACGCCTTTTTGCACGATGAGGCATCTACTTGGCTTTTGATTATCAGATAACCCCAGGCTGCGCCTGGGATTATGCACAATGAAGCCTCTACGAGGCTTTTTTTTCAAAACCCTTACGCCGATGGGCAACTATTCAGCTATCATACACTGTTGGTTTGTAGGGACGCACCCTGGTGCGTCCGACGCTTCATCCATCATAATCGATTGGAAACGGATGCACCACGGTGCATCCCTACTTTTATAATCAATCGCTTATACATAAATATGGCTGAATAGCTGCGCCGATGGGGGGATTAATCCTCCTTGGCGGCGCCTTCGGCGATTTTCTTGAACTCGTCAACCGAAACGGTCTTCACGTCGAGGGTTACGGCGTTCTCTATCACAGCGTAGAGCTTGTTGTCGGCCACCGTGTCGAAGATGCGGCTGCGGTAATCCTTGTTTTCCAGCATGCGCTTAGCGTAGTCGGTGATGGTGTCATCGTCCATATTTGTCATGCCGTACTGGGCAAACTGCTGGTATGCCACCTGCTTCGCGAATTCGAGAAGGTCGGCCTCTTCCACCTTAACGTCGAACTGCTTTGCGATTTCGTCCTTCACGAGCTGCCAAACGAGCGAGGGGCGCATCTTGGCGTATTCCTCGTCGATGTTCTCAGCGGTGAGCTCCTCATTGCGGGCCACGAGCCACTTTTTGAGGAATGCCTCGGGAAGCTCGGCGTCCTTGTATTTCTCAATGAAGAAGTCGCGGGTCTGAGTGGCAAAGAGCTGCTTGCTGTTGCCTTCAAGGCCGTTGGCGATCATGTCGGTGAGGGCTGCCTGGTATTCCTCCTCGTTATGCACCTTGTCCTTGCCGAATACGGTGTCAAAGAATTCCTGGTTGTGCTCGGCGGGCTTGAGCACGATAATTTCGGAGATGGCCATCTCGAAGTCTCCCTTGTGGTTCTCCACCTCTTCCTTGTCGATGTTGAGCATCGAGGAGAGCTCAGCCGCATTTCCGCCACAAGTCTTGTAGGGGTTGAACACCACCTTGTCGTTTACGTGCTTGCCGTCGAATAGGGCGGCCTGCTCGCGGTCGGTGAAGTGGAACGGGGCGATGATGCCGTTGACCACCTGCACGGCGTCCTCGGTCTCCTTGACCGTGCCGTCCTCGTTGAGCTCCATGATGGCGCCCTTTACCAGCGCGCGCTCGTCCACGGTCTCGCCGGGCACCTGGGCGCCGAGGCGCTGGCAGAGGTTCTTGTCCTGCTCGGCGCGCATTTCGTCAGTCACTCCGATTTTATAATAAGGAAGGGTCATTTCCTTGTTGAGGGCGAGCGAGAAGTCGGGTGCCAGGCCTATTTCGTACTGGAATGAATAGTCGGTGTCGTCAAGCGTAACCTCCTTCATTTCCACGGGGAGGGGCTCGCCGAGCACGGAAAGCTTGTTGTCCTGAATGTATTTGTACACTTCGCGGTATACCAGGTCATTGATCACATCGCTCTTCACGTCCTTGCCGAAGCGGCGGCGGAGGTGGTCCATGGGCACATGTCCTTTGCGGAAGCCGGGCACCACGTGGGTCTCAGCGAGTTTCTTGAGCTCTTTCTTTACTTTGTCGGCGTAATCGGCCTTCTCGACCTGCACCGTGATGATGCCGTCGACGTTGCCGTTCTTCTCTAAGCTTACGTTCATAAGTCGATTTATTGATAGTGTTTTTTGATTTGCGTATTTTTTTCAGAGTGCAAAATTAACTGATTATTTCGGATTAAACAATTTCAGCACAAAGAAAAAGCGCTTTTTTGACTAAAAAAAGCTTCGCCGGGGTCAAACCAGCTCTTTCTGCCATATTGCGGCGTCGGAGGCGCCCAGCCAATTGCGCAATAGGCCGACTCGCTCGAATCCGCAGGCGGCGAATAGGCGCATCGAAGGCTCATTGTCCGCCGCCACCATCGCCGCCGCTTGCCGCATCGAAAGCCGTCGGCACAGCTCCAGGGCCTGGAGGATGGCGGCCTTGGCCACTCCGCGCCCGCGATGCTCGGGGAGGATGCCTATGCCCAGCATTGCGTGGGCGTTGGCGGGGTCGTAGTCGGTTATGTCCACGGCGCCGGCAAATTCCCCGCCGGCCTCGACGATGAGCCTCAGCTGGCGGTCGCGGCATATGTCGGCGGTGTAGCTGCGGACGTATTCCCAGATGAGCTGGCGCGACAGCGGGCATTCGCCCCATGAAACGCGGCGCACGTCATCCACCATCTCCAGCCCATAAAGCGCGTCGACGTCGCCGGGCTCAACTGCCCTCAAATTAACCTCAGCCATAAAAAATTATGAATTATGAATCATGAATTATGAATTATGAATTCCCGAAGGGGGTGCGGTTGATCAGCGAGCGGCCGAGGGTTATTTCGTCGGTGTATTCGATTTCGTTGCCCACCGAAACGCCGCGCGAGAGCTGCGTCACCTTCACGCCCGTGCCGTCGAGGCGCCTATATATATAATAGTTGGTGGTGTCGCCCTCCATCGTGGCGCTCAGGGCCAGGATCACCTCGTCGACCCCGCCGGCCCTCGCCCTCTCCACCAGGGAATCGATCTCCAGCTTGTCGGGGCCGATGCCGTCCATGGGCGAAATAAGGCCGCCGAGCACGTGGTAGAGGCCGCTGTACTGCCCGGTGTTTTCGAAAATCATCACGTCCTTCACGCTCTCCACCACGCACACCGTGCGGGCGTCGCGCATCGGCGAGGCGCATATGGCGCACACATCGTCCTCGCTGATGTTGTGGCATACGCGGCAGTAGCGTATGCCTGAGCGCATATTTATAATGGCGCTCCCCAGGCCCAGGGCCGCGCTCTCGTCCTGCCGCAGCAGGTGCAGG
>JAMPBQ010000030.1 GCA_023666615.1 Clostridium sp.
AGCGACCCGGCCCTTTCGGGCGAGAAGGGGCCTTCGCCATCAAGGGCGTTGTTGGCGTCGATGGCCCGGCCGTGGCGATGCGCGGCCACTGATATGCCTCCGCCAAGATGACACACAATAAGGTCCAAATCCTCATACTTTCGGCCGATGCCGGCGGCGAACTTGCGCGCCGTGGCGCGCTGGTTGAGGGCATGCCAAATGCAAATGCGCTCGCAGTGGGGCGAGCCGCTTATGCGCGCTTCGTCGCAAAGCTCGTCAGTCACGCCGGGATCAGCCGTAAAGCATTTGCATCCTTCTATCTTAGAGGCGATGTCGTATGCAATGACGCACCCAAGGTCGCAGGCGTGCTGGTGCTCGGCCGCCAAGGCCTCGTCCACCATGCGCTGATCCACCACATACACGCCTCCCTCAACAGGCTTGGCCAGCGATCCGCGTCCGATCACGGCGTCAAACTCCATCGAGAATCCGGCCTCCTCCAGCGCCTGGCGGATTAGGCCCAGGCGAAAGGGATACTGGTCGCTTACCTTGACAAACGGCTTTAAATCTTCGGCGCTGTGCGAAATAGACTTCACCAGCAGCGGGCGTTCGTCCTCGTAGACGGCTATTTTTGTGCTTGTGCTTCCTGGATTTATGGCAAGTACACGCATATGATGTATTTTAAATTTTTTAATTCTTTACAGACATTATGCAACGCAAGCGCTTACAGAGCGGCAAAGGCCAAGCTGAAATACTTTGAGGCAACGTCGTCGCCGCGCGACGACAGCACCACCGGCACCTTGGCGCCCACAAGAAGCCCGGCGATGTTTGCGCCGGCAAAGAGGGTGATGGTCTTGTAGAACGTATTTCCGGCTTCGATGTCGGGGAATACCAAGGCGTCGGAATCGCCCTGCAGCGGCGAATGCAGCCCTTTATGCTCCAAAGCCTCAGGGCTGAGGGATGTCTTCACGTCAAGAGGCCCGTCGACCACGCACGGCCCGAATTTGCCCTGCTCGGCCTCTTGCTTGAGGGTCACATAGTCGGCCGTGAACGGGAAATGGCGCTCGTCCACCTTCTCCGAGCAATGCGTCAGCGCAATCTTCGGCGTTTCGCGGCCGAGGCGCTTGGCCATTTCTACGAGGCATTTAATCTGCGCGCGTCGCTGGTCAAGGGTGGGATAAGGAATTACAGCCACATCGGTGAGCAGAAGCACCTTCCGGTAGGCGGGTATTTCAGCGGCCGTGACGTGGGTGAGGACGGCGCCGGGGTCGAGAATGCCCGTTTCCTTGTTGAGGATGGCGCGCAGGAGATTGTCGGTATTGATCATCCCCTTCATGATTATGCCTACCTCGCCCTGGCGGGCCATGCCTACGGCCAATGCCGCGGCCTGGTCGGGGTCGGCCGCATCCACAATGCGAAGCCCCTCCGGCATGGCCTTGTCCGCCTCTATCTCGGCGCGGCAGCCTACAAATACCGCGTCGATTATGCCCGCGGCCATGGCCTTGGCCACAGCCTGGCGCGTGGTTTCATCCGACGCCCATACTATCGCGGCCTTCTTTCTTTTTCCCCGGCCGGCTACAGCCCGCGCAAGGGACTCTAATGTTTTCATGATTATATGGTTTAGGACTTTAAGGTCATTAAGGCTTTTAGGGTCTTTGGAAGGTGGATATTAGGGCGCGGGCCTTTTCAATGTCGCCGGCGTGGTCCACGTCTATCACTTTTCCGAGGTCGTAGGCATGCAGGAGGATGCCATCCTGCAGAAGGGCGCGTTGGAAATTGCGCATATGGCTTACGCCTGCGGCAAGGCAATGGTCAAGGACGGGGAACGCCGCCTCGCTAAGGCCGTAAATGCCAGCTGATACATATTTGATGCCGGGCTGCATGGCGTCGCAAAAGGCCGTGATGCGCATGTCAGCGCCAGTGGCCACGTAAAGGGGCTTTTCGTCATCGATGTACGATGTAACGGCCATCATGCCTCCGGCCTTTGACGCCTGGTAGTCGCGGGCATAGTCCTCAAAGTCAGCCTGGCGAAAAATCGTGTCGACCGTGGTGGCTATGAACTTGCACTCGCCGCCGCGCCAAGGCTTGGTCACCTCGTAGAGGCTGTGCATGGAGCTGGGCGTGGACTTTACGGTAAGATGCAGAGGCACGGGCAATTCCAATGATTCAAGGTAGGAGCGCACCTCAGCCATCTCCTCATTCACGATTATGCTTATTTCCTCGGCCTTGCAGGCGAGGAATATGTCGATAAGGCGCTTGATCATGGGGCGCCCGTCAAGATTCACAAGCGGCTTGGGGCTCTCCACGCCCTCTTGCACCAGGCGAGATCCCTGGCCCGCGGCTATTATGGCGAATTTCATATGCTTAAACTTAAAGCCTAAAGTGTGATACGCAATTTCTAAAACCTAATGCCCAAAGCCTACCCCTCCTCTTTCGAAAGGTCAAGCTTCACGTTGTCATTGCCCTTGGCGTGGTACTGCTTGCGCAATGGGCGGCGGCGGCTCTCATCCTCGCTTTGGCGGGTGCGGAATACGTCGATGGCCATGTACACGGCGGCGCGCATGGAATCCGGCGAAGCCTCGCCCTGCCCGGTGATGTCATAGCCTGTGCCGTGGTCGGGGGATGTGCGCACGTAGGGCAGCCCGGCGGTGAAATTAACGCCGGTGTCCATTGCCAATGCCTTGAAAGGCGTTAGTCCCTGGTCGTGGTACATGGCCAACAGGGCGTCAAACTTCACGAACCGCCCGGCGCCGAACAGGCCGTCGGAGGCGTAAGGGCCAAAGGCCAAGATGCCCTGGTCCTTCGCTTCCTTGATGGCGGGGATTATGATTTCGCCTTCCTCCGAGCCCAGCAGGCCATCCTCGCCGGCGTGCGGATTCAGGGAAAGGACTGCGATGCGGGGGGCCTCAACGCCAAAGTCGCGGCAAAGCGAACGCTGGAGGATGCGCAGCTTTTCAAGGATCGCCTCCTTAGTGACGGCGGCGGGCACGTCGCGGAGCGGCACATGGGTCGTCACCAGAGCCACGCGCAGGTCATTGCTGCATAGCATCATCAAGGCCTTGTTGCCATCGCCGATTGTGGATTCAAGATATTCGGTATGGCCGGGGAACTGAAATTCCGGACCTTGGATATTGTGCTTGTTGATTGGCGAAGTCACCAGCACGTCGATATATCCGTCCTTCAAATCCTGCACGGCCCTTTGCAGGCTTGCAAAGGCGGCATGCCCGGCGGCTTGGGATGAAACGCCCGGCTCCACCTTCGTGTCCTCAGGCACGACGTTAATGATATTGTTCTGCCCGTCGACGATGCCTTGCCCATCCTGCGCCTGCACAAAGGGCACGGCGGGGAGGTCAAGCAGCTTGCGGTAAAACGAGGCGATCTTGGCCGAGCCATACACTACCGGAGTGCAAATCTCCAGCATGCGCTCGTCGCCAAGCATCTTGAGGATCACCTCATATCCTATTCCGTTTATGTCGCCGTGGGTGATGCCCACGCGTATAAGTCTGTCCATATCAAAAATAATTATCCTTCACACTTAATACTTCATACTTTATACTTCATACTTAATACTTTTTCAGTGGCGCTCTGCGCCCCTGAAAGCATTCCGCAGGCGGCCATTATGTCCTCGCCGCGGCTTGCCCTAATTGTGGCGGTGACGCCCTGGTCGTTGAGCCGGTCGCGGAAGGCCTCCATCGCCTGGCGCGAGGCCGGCTTTAGGGCGTATCCCGGGATAGCGTGGTAGCGAATAAGGTTTACCCTTGCGGAAGTGCCCTTTATCAGCTTGGCCAGGGCGTCGGCCATATCAATGCTGTCGTTGACGCTATTCCACATTATGTACTCCACAGAAAGGCGCCTTTGGTGGGCGAAATCGTAACCGCGCAGCATTGCCATAACCTCGCGAATCGGATAGGCCTTCTCCACAGGCATTATCTCCGCCCTCTGGCTCGGCATAGGATTATGCACGCTCACGGCAATGTGTACCTTGGTGGCCTCAATCAATTCCTTCAGCTCGCGCTTTTTGCCTATGGTGCTCACGGTGATGCGCTTTGGGCTCCACGCCAATCCCCACTTAGCCGTAAGCACGTCGATAGCCTTCAGCACGGAGGGGAGATTGTCCAAAGGCTCGCCCATGCCCATGAAAACGATGTTTGTGAGGGATGCGGAATCGTCGACGCTCAGCACCTGGTTGATAATGTCCCTCGGGCTAAGGCTCCCGTGGAATCCTTGCTTGCCGGTCATGCAGAATTGGCAAGCCATCTTGCACCCAGCTTGGGAGGAAACGCATAGGGTGGCGCGGTCCTTGTCGGGAATGTATACCGCCTCAACGTCAAGCAGGCTCTTCTTGCCGGCTATTTCCGCGTCAGTGGCGGGGAAAAGATATTTGACAGTGCCGTCGACGCTGCGCGCCTTCGCCCTGGCCGGCACCCGCCCCACGCAATAGCGCTCCTTCAGCCTCTCGCGGCCCGCCTTTGAAATATTAGTCATATCGTCAATGGAAAGGACACGCTTCTCATAGAGCCACTTAACCATCTGCGCGGCGGCGAATCCGGGCAGGCCGGTCTCAGCGGCCACGGCCTTGAGGTCATCGAGGGTGAGGCCGATCAACGGCAATTTGTCATTGTCATCCATCATAAATCTTAGTTGGTCGCACAAAGTTAGCGAAAAAACGGGAAATCGCCGGGAGGGCCCCGCCTATTCTTGCATTAATAATAGTTAAATTAGCGATAAAATAATGTGATTTGTTTGCTTTTTATTAATTTTGCCGTTTGTAATGGCAAAGTATCTCACTATAGATATAGGCAATAGTTCGGCCAAGGCTGTGGCATGGGTCGACGGCGAGATGATGGGCGAGCCAATCATGGGCGCGCTTTGCGCCGCCGACGTGCATCATTTGGCCGCGGCGATTGGCGACAAATTCGATGCCGCGGCCATTTGTTCTGTCTCTGACGACGCGGCAGGATTGGCCATGGCCGCCGCCCAACTGTCGGACAAGGTGATTGAGGTGACTGCGTCCACCCCGCTGCCCATCGACATCAGCGCCTACGCCAGCACCCTGGGGGCAGACCGCATAGCGGCGCTGGCGGCGGTGGCCGGAATGCTCCCGAGACGCGAGGCATTGGTGGTGGACTGCGGCACAGCCATAACCTTCGACCGGCTTTCGGCCGGAGGAGTGTTCCTTGGCGGCAACATATCCCCCGGCGTAGGCATGCGCCTGCGGGCAATGCACGCCTTCACCAAGAGGCTGCCGGAAGTGGCCTCAACAAGCGACGCACCCCTTTGGGCGCGGGATACAGCCGACGCCATGCGCGGCGGAGCCCTGCGCGGAGCCATTGCGGAGATAGAGTATTACGCCGGCAATTGCCCGGCCGGCACAGTGGTGGCCATCACCGGCGGCCGCGCCCAGAGCATCGCTGCGATGCTGAAATTCAAGCCTGAAATCGCCGACGCGGCCCTGGTGCTTCGCGGCCTTAAACATATTATTGAATATAATGAAGATAAATAAGATTATCGCGCTGGCAATCTGCCTGCTCTCCTTCTTTGGAGCATCAGCCCAAAACGGCACCATGAGCCCTTACAGCCGCTATGGCTACGGCCTGCTCAACGACAACGCCACCTCCGGCCAGCGGTTCATGGGCGGCGTGGGCTATGCCATGAACTCAGGAAGGCAGATCAATGTGATGAATCCCGCCTCATACGCGGCCATCGACTCCCTCACCTTCCTCTTCGACATGGGATTTGACCTCGACTGGCTTTCTTCCGAGGAAAACGGATTGAAGGAGCACAACAACAACGGAAGTCTCAACTACATCACTATGTCCTTCCCCATTGCCAAGCGCCTTGGCGCCAGCATCGGCCTTCTGCCCTTCTCCTCCACCGGCTACACCTTCGGCCAGAGCATCGACAACGGCGGCGTTTCGCGCACGGGCAACGGCGACATCAATGAGCTTTACATCGGCGTTGGCTACTCTCCCTTCAAGAATTTCTACGCCGGCATGAACTTCGGCTATCTTTTCGGCACTATAAACAATGACGTGTACGCGAGCACCATCACCGGCTCAACCTCCCTGTTCCAGCGCTATATGAGGGTTAGGGACTACAAGCTGGACTTCGGCGTGCAGTACTCTTATAATCTTGACCGCAACAACCGCCTCACCCTTGGCGCCACATTCTCGCCCGGGAAAAGCTTCCACGGAGAGACCTACGGCGTGTATTACGACGTATCAACCAACGAGTCTGACACCACGGGATACACCAAGCTGGGCGGAAAGTACACCATGCCCGCTTCCTATGGCGTAGGCCTCAACTGGACATGGCGCGAGCGGCTTATGGTGGAGGCCGACTTCACCTACCAGCCCTGGAAAAACGTGAAGTACGCCTCGATGGAGGGATTTGAATCCACGCAGTTCGACAATCGCTGGAAATTCGCCGCCGGCATCGGCTGGACGCCCCAGCCCCGCGGCTCGTGGGTGAAGAGAGTGCAGTACCGCGCAGGCGCGTACTACACCCACGATTACCTGAATATCTTAGGTAACAACGTAAGGGAATACGGCGTCACAGTAGGCTTTGGCTTGCCTGTGCCCACTTTCAAGAGCATCATCAACCTCGGCTTTGAGTACAAGCACCGCCAGGCCACGCCAAATCCGCTCATAAAGGAGAATTATTTCACTGTGAGCGTTGGCATCAACTTCAATGAGATGTGGTTCCGCAAGAGTGTGATTTATTGATCCATGCTTTCGGAAAGTGGCGGCGAATCAGATGAAGATATTGCCCTTTGCGGCCGGCGCGGCCATCGCGCTTTCCTCTTTGGCCTCATGCGGGGAGGAAAAGCACAGCTATGTGCCAAACGCCATCAGCGGGGAATTGACCCCTACGATGCTCACCGTCAACGTGAACACATTCATCTCTGATTCCGGCTACACACGCTACCACATCACCGCCCCGCAATGGGGAATGTACGAGGACGCGGCGGAGCCGTTTTGGAAATTCCCCGACGGCATTTTCCTTGAGCAATACGACCGCGACCTTAATCCGACATCAAGCATCCGCAGCGACTCAGCCCGCTATCTGAGCCAAAAGCGCATTTGGAGGCTCGACGGCAATGTGGTGATGGTAAACACAGCCGGCGACAGCTTCCTCACCCAGCAAGTGTACTGGAATCAAGTGCGCCGCGAGGTATACTCCGACTCCTTCATCCACATCGTGCGCAGCGACCGCGTCATCGAAGGGTACGGCTTCACCTCTAACGAACAAATGACAAGCTACACCGTGAACAAGCCCACCGGCATATTCCCCTCCGCCCGAGGCCCCCAGCCCCAGGCTGAACCTTCCCAGCAAGGCGATTCGGCCGAGGCTCCGCGCCGCCGGCCGCCGGTAAGGACTCACCCCAAAGCCGCGATGCAGCAGCCCCAGCGGCTTGAAGCAGAGCCGCAGCTCATAACCGAATAAAAGCAAAAGCCCCAACGGAAGAATTTCACCCATAGAATCTTAAAGATGGACTACGCCTGGCTAATAATCGCCCTGATCGCATTGGCGCTGAGCGCCCTGTTTTCCGGCACTGAAATCGCATATGTCACAGCCGACCGCGTGCGCGTGGAGCTTGACGTGAACAGAGGCGGCATCATCGGGCGCATCCTCAACCTCTTCTACCGCAATTCCGAGTTCTTCATCTCCTCCATCCTTGTGGGCAACAACGTGGTGCTCGTAATCTACGGCATGGGCCTGGCCAACCTCATAGACCCATGGATCGCCACGCTCACGCCCAACGAGGCGCTGCGCCTCGTTCTGCAGACCTTGATTTCCACCGGCATAATACTCTTGATTGGAGAGTTTCTGCCAAAGACGATATTCCGCATCAATCCCAGCAGCTCGCTTAAGATCTTCGCCGTGCCGATATGGATTTTCTATTGGCTCCTTTATCCCATCTCCTGGCTTGCCACTTGGCTGAGCCGCCAGCTGATGAAGCTTGTGGGCGTGAAGGGGCAGAACGTCAAGCTGGGCCTGATTTCAATTGGCGACCTCAACGACTACCTCGACGAGACAATCGACAATATGGAGGAAAAGAAGGAGGCCATAGACAATGAAGTGAAGATTTTCCGCAACGCACTCGACTTTTCAAACACCCACCTGCGCGACTGCATGACCCCGCGCAATGAAATTGCGGCCATCGACATCGACGATACCACAACTGAAGAGCTCTCTGATATGTTCACCAAAACGGGCAGATCAAAAATCCTGGTGTACCGTCGCCATATCGACGACATTGTGGGCTACATCCACGTGAGCGAGCTCTTCAATCCCCTTGCTGACTGGCGCAAGCAGATCAAGGACGTGATTTTCGCCCCGGAGACATTGCTGGCCAACAAGATGATGCGCCGCCTTCTGCAGGAAAAGCGCTCCATGGCCGTGGTGGTGGACGAGTTTGGCGGCGTGGCGGGCCTGGTGACGCTAGAAGACCTCGTGGAGGAAATTTTCGGCGACATCCAGGACGAGCATGACAAGATGAAGCTGACAATGAAGAGCCTTGGCGATGGCGCATATGAATTTTCAGGCCGCTGCGAGATTGCAGCCATCAACGAGACATTCGACCTCGACCTCCCCGAAAGCGATGATTACCAGACTTTGGCCGGCTATTTGCTAGACGCCATCGGCGCCATCCCATCGCAAGACGAAGAGGTGGCTATTGGTCGGTTCACTTTCAAAATCCTGAAAAAGACCGCTACGCGCCTCGAGCTGATAAAGCTCACCCAAATCAAAGACCCCGACGCGGAATAGTCCAACCGCCAAAATCTAACAACCAACAACTAACAACTTTCCCATTGTTGACATATTGGCCAAGATTTTAGCCGATATGGCTAATTTCGCGCATCCGCGTTTGAGAAAAAAGGCCTAACTTTGCAAATAAATTCCCTCAAGGGACATCTTATTGTGCGTCTCAAGCGTTTTAATTACGCATCTTAGTCGTTTCAACATTTATGGGAATCACAACAAGCAGAATAATAGGCCTGTGCAGTCGGCGAGCCGCAAGCTCTCTGATTGTCTTTGCCATATCCGCATTCGCTTGCCTGTGCTTTGCGCAAACAGATACGCTCTCCATCATGGAAAAGCATGATATGCCAGCTGATTCCGCATATATTGGCCAGGGGAAAAAGAATATATTCGACCGCGTAATCTCATATTTCTCCGACGCCAACAAGCAAAAGCGGCACAAGAAATTTGACTTCAGCGTGCTTGGCGGCCCGCACTACAGCTCAGACACCAAATTCGGCATAGGCATTGTCGCGGCTGGCGTTTATGGCATCGACACGCTGCGTCCTGAACTTCCAGGCTCAGACGTATCGCTATATGGCGACATCACCACCACCGGCAGCTGGCTTTTGGGCATTAGGGGCAATCACATAGCGCGCAACGACCGCTGGCGCCTCATCTACGACACACGCTTCGCATCGCAGCCATCAAAGCTGTGGGGCGTGGGGCACAGCACATGCGACAGGGATGAAAACGAGAGTGACATGAAGCGCCGCCAGATGTACGTAAAAGCCACCTGGCTGTTCCGCCTAGCCCCGCACCTGTATCTCGGCCCGATAGGCCGTTTTGACTATATAAGCGTCGACAAGCTGGAGCGGCCCGACCTTCTGCCGCCCGACGCCCCGCGCCGAGTCACCAACAATCGGTTCGGACTAGATTTCGTCTTTGACACCCGCGACAACCTAACGGCTCCGCAGAAGGGATATGTGGCGAGCCTTTCCTACTTCTCCCGCTATCTTTGCGTACCGGTCAACGATTTCCACTTCGACACGGCCGACCTTCGATTCTGCGGCTACAATCGCCTTTGGAAGGGCGCCGTGCTAGCCTACGAATACAATCTGCAACTGAACTGGGGCGACGTGCCGTGGTGCATGATGGCCACAATTGGCAGCTCCTATTCGATGCGAGGATATTACGAGGGCCGGTACCGCGACAGAAACAAGATGGACGCCCAGGTGGAGCTGCGGCAACACGTTTATCGGCGAAGCGGAATAGTGGTTTGGGCGGGAGCCGGCATGATTTTCGACAAATTCCGTGACATGAGATTTGACGACATACTGCCAAACTGCGGCATCGGATACCGATGGGAATTCAAGAAAAATGTGAACGTACGCCTTGACCTTGGCTTTGGCAAGAGGGGGCAAAGCGGATTCATATTCAACATCAACGAGGCCTTTTAGCCACATTGCCACAAAACTAATCCAATAGGAAAAATGAAATCGACTTTAAAGAAAATAACCAAATGGGAGGGCTGGGACAAGGTCTTGCTCTTGCTTTGGGTTGCGGCACTGGCAGTGCCCAACACCGTGCTTTCAATCACCGAGCCCATGAGCGTGTGGGGCAAGCTGGCCAATGTGCTGCTGCCTCTGGGCGTCTACGGACTGATTATGGTCCTTGTGGCAAAAAAACGCTGGACAGCCATCTTGCTTGTGCCTATCGTGTTCTTCGCCGCATTCCAGCTGGTTCTTCTATACCTATACGGCAATTCAATCATAGCCGTTGACATGCTGCTCAACCTCGTCACCACAAACGCTTCGGAGGCCGGCGAGCTGCTGGCCAGCATTCTCCCTTCGGTGGTGATTGTGGTGGTGCTTTATGTGCCTTTGATAATATGGGGAATTTGGGCTCTGTGCAAGCACAAGCCTCTGCCATCTGCATTCCTTAGGCACCAGGTGAGAAATTGGGCTGGCGTGGCCGGCATTGGCCTTGCGGCTACAATATGCGCCTACGCTTCGGAGCCCGGATATTCGATTTTCGACGATATGTATCCGGTGAACATCGGAAAAAACATCTGCCTCGCCGTGGACCGCACGGAAAAGACAGCCGCAAGGGCGCAGGCCGTAAAAGATTTCACATTTTTCGCAGAGTCCGCTCGCGAGCCTTCGCTGCGCGAGGCGCACATAATGGTGATCGGCGAGACTGCCCGCGCCGCCAACTTCAGCCTATACGGATACGGCAGGCCCACAAATCCGCAGCTTGAGAATGAGGCTGGGCTGGTGGTCTTCACCAAGGCCCTTTCGCAAAGCAACACCACGCACAAGAGCGTGCCGATGCTGCTCACATCTGCCGATGCCGACAATTTCGAGGGTGTATATCGCCAAAAAGGCCTGCTGACGGCCTTGAAGGAGGCCGGGTACCACACTGTATTCCTCTCAAACCAAAAATTCAACCGCTCGCTGATTGACGAATTGGCCTTCGAGGCCGATGAGTGCATCTTCATAAACGAAAGCGACACGGCTTCACGCCACCACCTTGACCTCGACTTGCTGCCGCTAATCGGAAAAGCGCTGGGATCCGACCACGACAAGGTGTTCATAGTCTGCCACACCTACGGCTCGCATTTCGATTATTATGACCGATACAGTCGCGACGAGGCCTTTTTCACCCCGGACGGGCCGGCCACTGCCACTGCCGGCCAACGCGACATACTCATTAATGAATACGACAACACCATACGGCAGACCGACGCCCTGCTGCACGCCATAATCGACAGCCTGCGCGAACATAGGCCGGCATCAAGCATGCTGTACACTTCCGACCATGGCGAGGACATTTTCGACGACGACAGACAGCGA
This sequence comes from Clostridium sp., assembly GCA_023666615.1. GTDB lineage: Bacteria > Bacteroidota > Bacteroidia > Bacteroidales > Muribaculaceae > CAG-873. The sequence continues at coordinate 11,577 of JAMPBQ010000030.1, forward strand.
TTCCTGCATGCCTCGCCCACGCCAACCTTCAACCAGCTGCATGTGCCATTCCTGGTCTGGACGTCGGATTCTTTGGCCTCAATCGAACCCTTGATGCGCGCCAGCTTGTTAAACAATAAGGACAAGGACATTGAGACCTCAGCCTCAGCGTTCTTTACAATGCTTTCGCTTGCAGGCGTGCAGACGCCCCACGCCCAAAAAGGACTATCCGCGGCCGAGGGCGACCTTGCCGCTCCAAAGCGAAAGTACCTCAACGACCACAATGAGGCTGTGCCCCTTTTGGAAGCCCTGCCAGACACAGCCGACAGATTACTGATTAGCAAATACAAAATCAATTAAGACATGAAACGCCTACTATTCATAGCCGCGCTATTCCCCATCCTGGCCTGCGCGCAAGGAAAGGAATCATTCCACCTCCTGAAATACGGAAATATGGATTCGTGGGTCACACGCAAGATTCAGGAATCGGCCATTATCGGACACGACTGGAAAACGCTCTACGAAGTGGGGCCGGAGCAAACTGTGGAAGGCGCCAAGGCCTACAAAAACCTCGGAGGCTCGCCTTGGGCCACTTCCAACGTTTACGCACGCGTGGCCGGAGTAAACAAGACAAACACATCAGTGTTCCGCGAAGACAGGCCCGGACATGGCAGCTGCGCGCGTCTTGAGACACGCATTGAAAAGGTGAAGGTGCTGGGATTGGTGGACATTTCAGTAATAGCCGCCGGCTCGCTGTTCCTTGGCGACATGAAGGAGCCCATCACCGGCACGAAGGACGCGGTGAAGAACCTCAACTGGGGCATTCCATTCACAAAAAGGCCATCCGCCGTGCAGTATGACTATAAACTGAAGATTATGCCCGACACAAAGCGCACTAAAATGACCGGATTCGGAAAGAAGCAGACCGTGCCGGGCCAGGACTGCGCCATCACCGTGCTCTATCTGCAGAAGCGCACCGAGCAGCCCGACGGCTCAATCACAGCTGAAAGAGTGGGCACAATGGTGAAGAAATACACAGCTTCGACCAACGATTGGATAAACGGCGCAAAATATGAAATCCTTTACGGCGACATTACGGGAAATCCCTCTTACGACGCCGAAACAATGGGGCTTCGCGACGATGACTATGCCCGCAACAGCAAGGGAGAAAGCGTAAAAGTGGTTGAGACAGGCTGGGCCGACGCCAACGCCGAGCCAACCCACTTGATCCTGCAGTTCTCGTCAAGCCACGGCGGCGCCTACATAGGCACCCCCGGCAACACAATGTGGGTGGACAACATTGGCCTGGTCTACTAATGCCCGATTAGACTTATAAATCTTATTAGCCGCATAAATCTTATACGTTTTATAAATCTCATAAAAAAAACAGCCCGCCGGCAGAACTTTTTCTTGACGGCGGGCGTTGTATTATCAGAAGTAGGCATTTTTCTGGCTTCATTAAAAAAGCCCGACAGTTAATTTTTAAAAGACTGCCCTATTTCAAAAGTCCCACGTCCATACCCCTATGGCGTGGGCTTTCTTTTTGCCTCAAAGCTTTGACTTTATCTCTGAAATGTACTTGCTGTGGTCGCGCAGGTCGGGACGTCCCTCGGCCTTGCCTTCGCGGTCAACCAGGATGTAGTAAGGGATGCCGTCAACATCAAATCTCTTGCGAATAGCTGATATCTGGCTGTCGCTCACCTTATAGTGCAGGCCCTTGATTTCAGGAATCATCTCCAGGTATTTCACAGCGTCGGAGGATTCGTCGGCTATGTATATCCATACAATATCCTCATCAGCCAATTCCCCGGTCTTTAGCGGTTCGTTCGCCTTAAGCGCTCCGCGGCATGGGCCGCACCAGGTGTTCCAAAGGTCCACAACCACCACCTTGCCCTTGTGGGGCGCTATGATGGCGTCGAACACCTTGTCATCGGCTCCTTCCGGAGTGGGCAGCGCCATGCCTTTGGCTTTAAGCGCCGCCATCTTGCGCCCTGTGCGGGCCGCCAAAGAGTCCACCGCTTCGGCAAAGAAGGGATTAGACACCGTCCTGAGCGTATCCAAATATTCCATGTTCGTCCTTTCCTCGCGGGCCACTCGCGCTGCGGCGGCATAATTCCTCATAGCCTTTGAGAGGTCGCCGGGCACTCCGGCGCGGGCATTCCAGTCAATAAGGTTTGTGGCTGTGCCCACAAGCAAGAGCTTGGGATTGCCGGCATCAAACCAGGTGGCCATCTCGGCATAGTCTTCATCAGTGAGGGCGGCGGGGATTGAATCTATTGGCGCTCCCGAACGCCAATCGTCCTTGGAAAACATATAGTTGCGTCCAAGCAGAATTTTATAGTTGGCCATGGCCTCCATCACGTCATCCTGCAGCCGCAGCAGCTTGTATTCTTTCGCGGCGTCTGGAATGTCAAGGGCGGCAATTGAATCGGCAAAGGCCAGGTATTGTCCCTTCACCATATTCTTGTACTCTTCCCCGCTCATGCGGTAATCGCCAAACTTTCCCGTATATAGCTGCAGACCATAGTATGGACCGCCCTTGTATTCGTTTATAACAAAGTCATAGTTGGCATATCGGCCATTATGCGCGTTGAAGGCGTCGGCTCCCTTAAGCTCTTCGACGCGGTGCTCCATGGCGATTTTTCCTGTGCGGCGCATATCCACGTAGTAGTCCAGAGTCTCGCCGGGATAGAGCGTAAAGCTTCCATATATGTAGTCGCCGCTTCCCGTCAAGAACGCATTGGCCGTGCCGTACTGGTCGAAGCTGACAGTGGCCACGCCAGTGCTGTCGAATTTCATCGTGTACTCCTCCTGGCTGTCGTCCATCGAGTTGACATACATATTCACGCTGGCAAGCTCCTTGATGTAGGGCAGAAGATGCACATTCACCGTGGTGCGCCCCATTTCAAACGCTGGCTCAGGCACCTCTGCGTCCGCCACTTCCTTTTGCAGCTCCTTGGGCAGTCCCTTGGGGTATTTGCCCTGCGGCTTTCCGGAAATGTCTACGCCCAGCAGCAGGAAAGCGCCCTGGGAATCGCCCTCGATAAAGTCGAATTCCTTCGTGGAGAAAGGCAGCGGCTCAAAGATGAGCTTGAACGACGCCTCGCCGCTCTCGGGCATCCAAAATTCGGAATCTGGCTCTATGCCCTCCCAGCCGGTAAGGGCGTAATCTTTGCCGCCGGCCTTCAGATAGGAATCGGAGGCAATCCTTATCCACCAGCCCGGACGATAATGCGCGTCCATATCTATGATTGTGGCGCTGTCAGTGAGCTCAACCTTCACAATATCGATAGACGATGTGTTGGAGAAGTTGATTACCGGATATTCCACCGTGCGCGGGCCGCCGGAACATGACGAAAGCGCAATAGCGGCCAAAACGGCCACAAGCCCCGCAAAAAACTTGAAAATTCTCATAAAACAAAAAATTACCAATCCTTATGTAAAATCACTTAATACTTAATACTTTATACTTTATCCTTTCCATTGTACCATTCGGCAAAGGCGCGTATGCCCTGGCGCAGGGGCGTTGAGGGATGATACCCCACCTCCGCCTCCAAAAGCGATGTATCGGCATATGTCTGATACACGTCGCCCGGCTGCATGGGCAAAAACGTCTTCTTCGCCTCGCGTCCAAGGGCCATTTCAAGCTCGGAAATAAAATCCATAAGGGGCACCGGATGGCTGCAGCCAATGTTGTACACCTTATATCTTACCCCATCGGCGTTTTCGGAGGGCGCATGTTCAATGGCGGCCACCGTGCCGCGCACTATATCGTCGATATAAGTAAAATCGCGCATAAGATGCCCGTTGTTGAACACCTTTATCTCTTCGCCGTGGCTGATGGCGTCGGCAAAAAGCATAGGCGCCATGTCGGGCCGCCCCCACGGCCCATAGACCGTGAAATACCTCAAGCCGGTGCAAGGAATGCCAAAGAGCTTTGAATATGCGTGCGCCATAAGCTCATCGCATTTCTTCGTTGCGGCGTATATGCTGGCCGGACGCGTCACCTCGTCGGCCTCCGAAAAAGGCGTTTTGGAGTTAAGCCCGTAAATCGAGCTGGAAGACGCATACACCAAATGCTTCACCGGATAACTGCGGCAGCACTCAAGCACGTTAAGGAAGCCCGCCACGTTGGTCTGAACGTACGACGCCGGATTTTCCAAGCTGTATCTTACGCCGGCCTGCGCCGCGAGATTCACAACGCAGTCAAACCCCTTCTCCCTGAAAAGCTTGGCCAAGGCCTGGGCGTCGGTTATGTCCATCCTTATGAACGAAAGCCCCTGGAAGCGGGAGGATTGGATTTCCTCGCCCTCCGGCGGCTGGAGATAGCCAACTTCCGCCTGCACACTGCCGGTGGCCGGCACGGCGCTCTCTTCGCGCCAGGACGCATCGGGCTCTATGCCCAAAATCTCCCTTAGCCGGCCGATCTTCAGCCTTGGGTCATAGTACGCCGTAATGGAGTCTATGCCCACAACGCTGTCCCCACGCTTGGCCAATTCGCAGGCAAGCTTGCTGCCGATGAATCCGGCTGCGCCGGTGACGAGTATCTTCATAATGCTGGATTGACGCAAGAGTGTCAAAATGAGTAAATCATAGCCAAAAGGAAGCGATAGTTGGTCACGGCCTTTGTGTCGACAACCTTTCCGTTCTTCTTGTTGATTTGGCCATACCAGGCTGTGCATGGGGTAAACTCAAATCCAAGCGTCCAATGCGGAAGATTGTACGAGAGCTGCGCGCTCACGTTCACTATCTGGTCCACATCAAGGCCGGTGCCATAAGTGGGGCCCTTGATTTCCTTGCCTGTCCCCAAATTCTTCATATAGCCCAGGTAAATGCCGGGGCGCCATTTCTTTCCGTAGGTAAAGTTGAGCCAAGAGGTGGAGCTGCGGAAGGGCGTATACTTCATTTCGCCCGTGCGGCTGTCCACCGAGGTGGCGGCGTATCCTCCCAGCATCGAGCATTGCGTAAGGTTGCTGGCCAGGGCCGTCTTGGCGGAAATCTGCCAAAGCGAGGCCTGATATTTCACGTGGGCCTCGGCTGAAACGGAATTCACCCTTTCCGAAACCTTGTAGATTTTCCCATCCACCTCATTCTGCTTGCGCGGCTTGAGCGATAGGAAGTCCACGCCGGCGCCAATGGCGAATCCGCCCCGCTTATAGTCGATGCCGGCGTATAGCTCAGGAATGCAGCCGTTCTTCAGATAGCTTGCGCTCTTGCCGTTGGGCCCCACGGAATTGTACTGAGATTGCCAAACGGCGGCGGCCGTAAGCTGCACTCCACACTTCGCCTTGTAGCGGTAGCGCACCAGAGGGCTGCGGTTGAAAGGCTGGAAGGGCGCGCCGGTGTTGAGGTTGAACACCGAAGGAGTGATGTCGCCGGTGAGAGGATGCCATGTCTGCCCCACCAAAAGCGCCGATTGCCCCCAATCGAGGTTGACGTAGGCCTGGCGCAGGCGTATCACGCCGAATGTAGTGCTCGACCCGCGAAAGTCGCCCTCAATCTTGGCGGTTGTCTTCGCGCCCATCAGCTCCGGGCCTGCAATGTCCACGCCCAGCCTGGTATAAAGCACGTAGAGGCTGCCCTGCGCATCCCCGTTCAGATCATTACCGTCGGCGTCATAGCTATGGTTCTTTGGGTACATGTAAAAGAGCCCGTCGACGGTCTCCTCATTGGCGCGGGTATTATAGAACAAATCGGCGCGCACGCGGCCGTAAAGCTTGAATTTGAAATCGCTGTCCTGCGCGGCGGCCGTGGCCGCGAAAGCCGCAAGGCAAACTGCCGCAAAGGTCTTTTTCAAAGAAAACATGAAATGATCGTCAATTTAAATAGTTGAATTTCCAACCGCAAAGGTACGCAAATTTCACGAATTTTGGCAACATCACGATAAATAAAAGTTCTACGGTTATTGATTTGAATCCGACACGCCTGAGCCGCTTGTGAAATTTTTGAAAGCAAAAGACTATAGGCTTATAGATCTCTCCGGTAGCCGATGCGCTGAATCGGATTTAATCGCAAAAAAAAATTTATAACACTTGTTTTTAGTCTCCTTCAAATAATGTTGCGTCTATTGGAGCGGGTATGTGCTTATGGAATTTCTCAATTTTATACTTCACATTCTCATACGCCCTATAGCTTGGATTGTATTTGCTTGTGATCTCCAGCGTGACTTCCAATACATCACCCTTGCCAAAGCGCTCGCCGTTGTCTATGATTTTCATCAAAGCCCCTTCCTTTATGCGAATCGGTATCTTGAAGCCGCGGTACATAAACTGCCACTGATAGCCGCTCTCAAAGCTCATTGATATTATGGTAAGGCGAGCTTCCTCTGTAGTAACTTTGTCAGGCGGGAGCATATCGTCAGAATCAAAGCTTTTGTGGATGTATTCTGCAAAATCTTCTTTGTCGAACCTCACCTTATTGAGCTTTGATTCTATCGTAAGCCCATCAACGCTATCGTCTTTTTGTGCCGCCTCTATAGTCTTGCTTATTGCCTCTCTGACAGGTATCTGATTGTAAATATTGACTATGGCTTTGTTTATGGCCACATTGTTGTCGCCTTTGATATAGATAGACTCCTTTTGCTCTATGGTCTTTGCGGATTTGCCCTTCAGCTTGTGGTATGCGCCATAGACGCCCCCTATTATTGTTACAAGCCCGGCGGCGTAATTAACCGCGTTGCTTGAGAATATGCTCTTTAGGAAGTTTTCTACGACCTCGACATCAATAACAAAGGAGCCCTTCTCAATGGCGTTTATTTTCAGCTCAACCGTCTTTTCTCCACCGAGTTCCTTGTTAGCGGCCTCCATTATGTATTGGTAGTGCCCTATCGCGGCAATAAGAGTATTGGCGTCAATTTGCCCAGAATCTCCATTGAATATTATTTTCATCTCGGTTTTCATTTCCATTTACGCAAAGTTAACGCATCTTATTTTAAGATAACATAAAAATCCGCACGAAAATTCAGCAATTGAGATTTTTTAGCCCTTTTTCCCACGATGACAATCTTTTTTTCGCCCTATAACCAATCTTCCCAATCCGCGCCCGTTGTCGGGCACGCCTCTGCGGAATCCCATTTCAGACTCCCGCCCCCAATCAGCCGGGCGAACCGACGAGTGCAACGAAAAGAATAACATACTCGCGCCACCCCTGCATATGTTCAACAGCATGGGTATTACCGATTGCTGCTGCCATTGCCGTGAGCATTGCTCCGGCGAGATAATCAGTTGGGAATCCAAGTGAGGAGTTAGTCTCCTTGATTATGTTTTGCAGCCTTGGATGCAATACATCAATCGAAAACTTATTGGCTCTTTGCTGATTATCTATGAGCGATGGCTCGTCAGCCGATTGGAGCGTTGGAGCACTCTTCTCAAATTTCATGGCCGTGTCGATGGATTTGTTCAGAATGAACATCACCATCTCTTTGCCGGACATAGCAACCTTGTTGTCATCTGTCACCTCAGCCGATTGAGTCACTTCAGTGGCTTTAGTCACTTTTCAGTGGGATTGTGTTTCTAATAGCCTTCCCTCTCGTTGCCTTATGGATTACGGCTGTTAAGTTACAAAACAGTTACGAAATATCCAAATTTTCAGAGCCGATGTCGGTATTT
>JAMPBQ010000031.1 GCA_023666615.1 Clostridium sp.
TGGCCACCATGCCGGTGCGGGCGTCGCCTTCGGGCGGACAGAATACCGCGCCGGGCTGCAGGTGTCCCGATACATCGAGGAGCTTTGCGCCGTCGGCGGTCAGCTTGCCTGCCGGCACGCCGGCGTCAAGGCTCTTGGGCAGGATGTCCTCAAGCTTCCAGGTGTAGCCCTTGCGGTCAACGATGGCGTCGAATATTGCCGTCATTTGCTTGTTGTAGTCCTTGGTGGCGGGATCGATGGGAATCATGCCCGATGCGTCGCCTACGCCCAGCACCTTCTCGCCCGTCAGGCGCCAATGCACGTATCCGGCGAGGGTGGTGAGGAACGCAATGTCCTTCACGTGCGGCTCGTCGTTGAGCATGGCTTGGTAGAGGTGCGAGATGCTCCAGCGCAGGGGGATGTTGAAGTCAAAGAGAGTGGAGAGCTCAGCGGCGGCCTGGGCGGTATTGGTGTTGCGCCAGGTGCGGAACGCCGCCAGGATTTTTCCGTCCTTGTCAAAGGGCATGTATCCGTGCATCATGGCGCTGATGCCGATTGCCGACAGGCGCTCAATCTCTGCATCGTATTTCTCCCTTACGTCCTTGCGGAGGTTGATGTAGGCGTCCTGGAGGCCGTACCATACGGCTTCGATGCTGTATGTCCAAAGGCCGTCGACCAGCTGGTTTTCCCAGCTGTGGCTCCCTTGGGCAATGGGATTGTTGTTCTCGTCGATGAGGACTGCTTTTATGCGGGTGGAGCCGAGCTCGATGCCAAGTATGGCCTTGCCGGCGGCGATAGTTTCTTTAGCTGTCATGGTGATTGATTTAAAAGGCGGAGGTGCCCAGGTTGGTGCGCGCCTCCGCTTTAAAAGAGTTGTTCCTGATTATTTGAGGGCTTTGTTGAGCATGTAGTAAACCTCGTTGAGGCGCAGTTCCTTCTTAAAGTCTTCAGTTGTGGTGTTCTTGTCGATGTGCAGCATCTCTATGCCGGCGATTTCAGCGTAGTCTTCCCAATATTCGGGGGTGACTGCGTAGGAGAAGCATGAGTGGTGCGTGCCGCCGGCGAGAATCCATGCGCCTGCACCAACCTCGAAGTTGGGCATGGGCACCCAGAGGGCTGATGCGACGGGGAGCTTGGGCATTTCCTTTGCCTTGATGCACTCTACGTCGTTAACGATGAGGCGGAAGCGGTTGCCCATATCCACTACGGTGGCGGTAACGCCGGGCATGGGCTTGCTTTCGAACACCAGGCGCGCTGTCTGAGCCTTGCGGATGCCGATGCCGAGGAAATGGACTTCCAGGCGGGGCTTGTTGGCCGCGATCAGCGGGCAGACTTCAAGCATGTGCGATTGTAGGAGCGAGCTTTGGTCCTTGCCGAAGTTGATGGTGTAATCCTCCAGGAATGAGCAGCCGCCGGGCAGGCCTTGGGTCATGTACCAGAGAGTGCGGTAGAGTGCGGCGGATTTCCAGTCGCCTTCTGCGCCGAAACCGTAGCCTTCAGCCATGAGGCGCTGTGAAGCGAGGCCGGGGATTTGGTCGAAGCCAACGAATTTCGGGTCGTTGATGTCGGCGGTGCCTAGGTCGTCGAAGTTTGTGGTGAAGCCCTTGGCGCCCTTGGCCTTCAGGCAAGCGCGGATGGCGAGCTCAGCCTTGGCGGCCTCGTAGATTACCTTGCTGTCCTTTGTAAGGCCTTCCTGGATGTCGTAGAGGCGGAAATATTCGTCAACGAGTGCCTTCGCGTCGGCGTCAGCCACCTTCTTGTAGTATTCCATCAGCTCGCTTACGGGGCAGTAGTCTACGTGATAGCCCATGCGGAGCTCAGCGTCTACCTTGTCGCCGTCGGTTACGGACACATTGTTCATTTGGTCGCCGAAACGGATGATGAGCATGTCCTGCGCATCTGCCCAAGCGGCGGCAACGCGGCTCCATACTGCGATGCGCTCCTGGGTGTTCTTTTCCTTCCAGTAGCCCACCACAACCTTGCGGGGAATGCGCATGCGAGAGCAGATGTGGCCGAATTCGCGGTCGCCATGTGCGCTCTGGTTGAGGTTCATGAAGTCCATGTCGATGCTGTCCCATGGAATTTCGGCATTGTATTGGGTGTGGAGGTGGAGCAGGGGCTTGTGGAGCTGCTGCAGGCCGTGGATCCACATCTTCGCGGGTGAGAATGTGTGCATCCAAGTGATGACGCCAACGCACTTGCTGTCGTTGTTGGCGGCCTTCATCACTGCCTCAACTTCCTTTGAGGAGTTGGCTGTGCCTTTGTAAACGATCTTGATGGGGAGATTGCCTGAGTTGTTGAGGCCGTCGACCATTTCTTTTGAGTGAGAGTCAACTGCGACAACAGCGTCGCCGCCGTAAAGGAGCTGTGCGCCGGTTACCCACCAAAGCTCGAGTTCATTGAAGTTTGCCATAATATTTTTCGTTTGAATGTTGGTTCTTGTTTATGTTTATGCTGAAATAACGGACTTTATTCTTAGTTATTATGTAGCTTTAGCTAATGTTAATTCCATTTGTTAATCGTTAACGATGGATTCCCGCTTTTTCCGGGGTTGCATCTAAAAACTAAAGCCTAATAACTAAAAACTATTTCTTCTGTCCGTAGTAGGCGTTGGGGCCGTGCTTGCGGCTGAAATGCTTTTCTACGAGCAGGGGATTCATAGTGAGGTTGGGGTTGACGCTGTAGGCGATGAATGCCATTTTGGCCACTTGCTCCATCACAACGGCGTTATGCACGGCGTCGGCGGGATTCTTGCCCCAGGCGAATGGGCCGTGGTTCTTTACGAGGACGCCGGGCGTATGCACGGGATTCATGCCCTCAAAGCGCTTGATGATCACGTTGCCGGTCTCAAGTTCGTATGCGCCTTTCACCTCTGCCTCGGTCATGTCGGCTGTGCAGGGGATTGCGTCATGGAAATAGTCGGCGTGTGTCGTGCCGATGTTGGGGATGTCCTTGCCGGCCTGCGCCCATGCGGTGGCATAGGTGGAGTGGGTATGCACTACGCCGCCGATTTCGGGGAATGCCTTGTACAGGGCCACATGCGTAGGGGTGTCTGATGAGGGGCGGAGGTCGCCTTCCACTACGTTGCCGTCTAGGTCGACCACTACCATGTCGCTGGCCTTCATCACATCGTAGTCAACGCCGCTGGGCTTGATCACAACCAGGCCCTTTTCACGGTCGATGCCGCTGACGTTGCCCCATGTGAATATTACGAGTCCGTGCTTAACCAGGTCAAGGTTGGCGCGGAAAACCTTTTCTTTTAGTTCTTCAAGCATTGTGGTATTAATTTGTAGTGTCTTTTGTAGGCGCGTACCGTAACTATTCTGCTATCATAAGTTATATAAAGCTTTGATTCTCATTGTAGGGATGCACCCTGGTGCATCCGCCCTATCTATTTTGTTGGTTTTGACATCGGACGCGCCAGGGTGCGTCCTTACAAATCAACGTCATTTGATGGCTGAATAGTTGCGACGTGCCTTATGCACGTTAAATTATGCTTATCAAAAATATCTCTATTATAAATTATGTGTAAAATGTGGCGGCGCTCACGCTTGGCGCGCCGCCACATTTTATATATGCGTTACCAGAAATAATAGTAGAATGCAGCTGTGATGCCGAGGATGATGATGGAGTGGATCACATCCCACTTGTTCCAGCTGGCGCGGGTCACGGCGCGCTGCTCGGCGGTGGAGGTGCCGAACACAAGGCCGCGAATCTCGCTTTCAGACTTTGGTTTGGTGCAGAGGCTGACCACAACTACCACTGCCAGGCAGAACACAAGCATCCAGCCGCAGAAGAAGAGCCAGTTGTAGTCGTAGAAGAGGCTCTGGAACCAGTTGCCGCCGCCTGCGCCCTGCTCAAGGCCAAGCACGCCGCCGTAGTATACCTTGGCGCCAAGGCGGATTAGGCCGACAACAAGGCCGGAGATAAGGCCCCACATGCCGCCAAGGGCTGTGGCGCGCTTCCAGCATACGCCAAGGAGGAAGGCTGCCGCGATGCCCGGAGCGAGCACTGACTGCACGTCCTGCAGGTAGAGATAGAGCACGTCGCCCACTGAGCGCATCACGGGAATCCAAAGGATGCCGAGGATTACGATTACCACTGTTGCTGCCTGGCCTATCTTAACGAGCTTTTTGGGGTCGGTATTGGGCTTGTAGCGCTGGTAGAAGTCGATGGTGAAGAGCGCTGACGATGAGTTGAACAGCGATGCCAGGGAGCTCATGAGGGCTGCGAGGATGCCGCAGACGATGAGGCCCTTAACGCCGGCGGGCAGAAGCTTGGCCACGAGGGTGGGGAAGGCTGCGTCAGTTACGGCCTTGCCTGTTTCCGGATCAAGGGGCAGGAAGCTGCCGAGCTTCTGGTGAAGGGCGAAGGCGATCATGCCGGGGATGAGGAACAGGAACACGGGCAGGAGCTTGAGGTAAGCGCCGAAGATGGTGCCGCGGCGGGCTTCCTTTTCGTTCTTGCCTGAAAGGACGCGCTGCACAATGAACTGGTCAGTACACCAGTACCAGAAGCCGATGACGGCTGAGCCAATCAGCGCGCCGAGCCAAGGATATTGAGCGTCGTTGTTGCTGCGAATAAGGTTGACCATCGTGTCATGCTCTTCATTGACTTCTACGGCAGAGCAGATGCGCATCATTTCATCCCAGCCGCCCAGGGCCTTGAGGCCAAGCACGAGGATGATGAGCGAGCCTAGGAGAAGGATGGGGGTTTGGAGCACTGAGGTGTAGAGCACTGACTTCATGCCGCCGAAGATTGTGTAGAGGGCGGTGAGGAGAACGAGTCCGATGGCTGCGATCCAGAAGAAGTCGATGCCCCAAAGCTGGTCGATGCCGAACACTTGCTGGAACACAAGGCCGCCTGCGTAAACGGTAACGGCCACCTTAGTCAGCACGTAGCTGATGAGCGAAATTACGGAGAGGATGGTGCGCGACTGCGGGTTGTAGCGCTTCTCCAGGAATTCCGGCATGGTGATTACCATGGAGCGGGAGTAGAAGGGCACGAACACCCAGCCGAGGATAAGGATCATCCAGCCCTGGATTTCCCAGTGGGCCATTGCCATGCCGGATGACGCGCCTGAGCCGGCAAGGCCGATGAGGTGCTCAGAGCCGATGTTTGATGCGAAGATTGACGCGCCGATGGCGATCCATGTGGCGTCCTTTCCGCCGAGGAAGTAGTCCTCGGCATTGTTTTGCTTTTGCTTCATTACCCATAGGATGATTCCTATCAGGGCAATGAAGAATAGTCCGATGACTAGCCAGTCTAAAAATGCCATGTGATATTTGATTTAGGTAAAAATTATTTTCTATTATTCAACTTTCGCAAGCTCAAGTTGAGGTTATAAAGGCAAAAAAGGTTATTGGGCTTCGCCCGAGGCATGAAAATAGTTAAAGTTAATCGTAGTTTGTAGGTATTTGTCTTGCCTTGTCAAGGGCGAATGCCATTGACGCTTGCCTTTCTTTGCCTTTTATCCTAACTTAAGTGAGCTTGCGAAACTTAAGTTCCATTATTTTTCGACGCCGAATTTATAAACACAATGGCTCTTGTATGTCTCACCGGGGTTCAGCGTGGTCGAGGGCCATTCGGGCTTGTTGGGGCTGTCGGGATAGTGCTGCGTTTCGAGGCAGATGCCGGCATGCTGGTTGTATTGCTTGCCGCCCTTTCCGGTTACTGTGCCGTCAAGGAAGTTGCCGGTGTAAATCTGCACGCCGGGCTCGTTGGTGTAAACGGTCATGGTGATGCCGGTGACTGGAGAGCTCAGCACGGCTGCCACCTGCGTGTCGTCGCCCTTGGTGTCGAGCACCCAGTTGTGGTCATATCCGTTAGCGTTCTTGATTTGCTCATTCTCCACGTCGATTTCCTCGCCAACGGCCTTGGCGGCGGTGAAATCAAGCGGAGTTTCCTTCACGCTGGCGATTTCGCCGGTGGTCATGTAGGTCGAGTCAATGGGAGTGTAGTACGAGGCGTTGGCCTGAAGCATCAGGTTGGTGACGGGCATCGAGGGGTCGCCGTTGAGGTTGAAGTATGAATGGTTGGTGAGGTTGATCACTGTGGGCTTGTCTGTCGTGGCCGTGTAGTCGATGTCAACGGCGTTGTCTGACGTAAGGGTGAACTTAACGGTCGCCTTCACGTTGCCGGGGAAATTGCCGTCGCCGTCGGGTGAATCGTATGCAAGGGTGATTGACGAATCGTTGGCCTCAACCACGTCATACACCTGGTATTGCCAGCCCTTGAATCCGCCATGCAGGTGGTGCAGGAATCTCTCTTCTCCGTTGCCGGGGGCGAACGCCGGATTGGCCACGTTGTTGCGCTCAAGCTGGATGGTGTCCTCGCCAAGCACGAATTTTCCGAGGTTGATGCGGTTGCCGTAGCGGCCTATGCTGGCGCCGAAGTCCGAAGGGATATGGATATAGTCGGCGATGCTGTCGAATCCTAGCACCACATCCTTGAAGTTGCCGTCGCGGTCGGGCGCCATGATCGATACGATGCGGCCGCCGAAGTTGGTGACGCACACTTCCATGCCGTTGCCGTTGGTGAGTGTGTAGAGGCCGGTCTGCTTGCCGTCGACTGTGGCGTCGAAATTCTCTGGATTCAGGCCGGAGAGGGTCATAGTCGCCTCCGGGGCTTTCTGCGTGCAGGAGCTGAGCCCGGCAACGCACATTGCCGCAATAAGCGAAAGGGAGTTGAAACGCATTGTTAATGGGTTTTGATTTAAAGTAAAAATATTTTTCTGGTTGCAAATATACAATTAATTTAAGAAATATGGGTGAAAATATTAATTTATTTTTATCCACCTGCCTCGCATATTCGCAATCATATGCCTCGCGCAATGATACATTCGCCCCTTGGCTCTAATTTTTTCATAAAATTGCCTGTTTTTTTCGCCGGCTAATGAAAAACTTTTGTAACTTTGCTGAAACAATAACCCCCTCTTGGCTATGATTGACCTATTAGTGCCCCTCGACATATTCAGCGCCCACGAATTTTTTGTGTGGTTTCTCGCCAATGCCAGCTATTGGTTCGTGTTCGTCTTTATGGTGGTGGAGAGCTCTTTCATTCCGTTTCCGTCTGAGTTGGTGGTGCCCCCGGCGGCCTATATCGCTTGCACCAGCGGCACGGCCGACCTTAATGTTTATCTCGTAGTGTTGGCGGCCACGGCGGGAGCTCTTGTGGGCGCCTTAATTAATTACGGCCTGGCCCTTTGGCTGGGGCGCCCGATTGTTTACGCTTTCGCCAATTCACGATTCGGCCACGCGTGCCTTATCAATGAGGAAAAGGTGCAAAAGGCTGAGGATTATTTCGACAAGCACGGCTCGATTTCCACCTTCATAGGCCGTCTCGTGCCGGTGGTGCGCCAGCTGATTTCCATCCCCGCCGGCCTGGCCAGGATGAACATTTGGAAATTCTGCCTTTACACCACCCTCGGAGCGCTGGTGTGGAATTGCGCATTGGCCTTCATCGGATATCTTTTGGCACAAGCCGTGCCGCCGGACATGCTGGAATCGCAGGTGGAGAAATACAATTCCTACCTCACGTGGATTGGCCTTGGCATAGGCCTTATTGCCGTTGCCTTCCTGGTCTACAATGGCATGAAAAAGAAATAGGCAAGTGTCGCTTCGCGGCAAGGCAAGTGTCGCTTCGCGACGAGGCAAACGCCGCTACGCGGCAGGCAATTTGTTTTTGGACAAGAGCAAAGAAAGACGAACAAGGCAAAGGTCGACCAACCTAAAGACTTGAAACTAAAAACTAAAGACTAAAAACTAAAGACTAATTGATAAAAGATGATTGTTTCTCCCTCGCTTTTGGCATGTGATTTCGGCCGCCTCGACCAAGAGGTGGAGATGGTGAACGCTAGTTCTGCGTCATGGTTCCACATTGACGTCATGGACGGCGTGTTCGTGCCCAACATATCAATGGGATTTCCAATCATTCGTGCCGTCAACGCCAAGGCGACCAAGCCTTTGGATGTGCATCTTATGATAGTGAATCCGCAGAATTATATCTCGCAATGCCGGGACTGCGGCGCAAGCATCGTGAATGTGCATCAAGAGGCATGCGTGCATCTGGAGCGCACTGTGCAGCAGATTATTGATATGGGCATGAAGCCCGCCGTTACGCTAAATCCGGCCACGCCGGTGGAGATGCTGCGCGACATAGCCCCCGAACTTTTTATGGTGCTGTTGATGAGCGTTAATCCGGGCTTTGGCGGCCAGAAGTTCATAGAGAATACAATAGGCAAAATCGGGCGTCTCCGCCGGCTTTTTGAAGAGACAGGCTCGAATGCCCACATTGAGGTCGACGGCGGCGTCAACCTCGATACTGGAAAGCGCCTAGCGCAGGCCGGCGCCACAGCCCTGGTGGCAGGCAGCTACATTTTCAAGGCCGCGGACCCGCTGAAGGCCATCGACAGTCTTTCGTCGCTTTAATAAACACACACATTTCTTATTTTTCTTATGTCGCAATCCGATGATTTAGATATGGCCCTCGACGGGTACGAGCCTGACAGCGGCTATTACCGCCGTCCCGAGATCGTTACCGCACAAGAGGACGATGAAGTAACCGCCACAATCGCTTCGGCTAGGGCTCTGCGCAAGAAGCCGCGTCCAAAAGCTGATGACTCTGAGGAAAGTCCAGTCGCCGACAAGGTTGAAAAAGCGGCCGGCGAAAAGGCGGATAATAGCGGAGGGGAGGCCCAAGAGAAACGTCTTCCGGCCTTTGTTCGCTTCTTCTTGGATGACAGGGTGCGCCTCTTTGCCGGCTGCCTGCTCATCTTTTTGAGCGTGTTCATTCTTGTAGCCTTTGTGTCGCATTTTAAGTACGCCAAGGTTGACCAAAGCCTTCTTGACAACATGACGATGCATGAGATCGCATCTGACCCTTCAATCATTATGAATGCCGCAGGACCGTTTGGGGCATGGATGGCCAAGACCTTCTTTTGTGACGCTCTTGGCCTTGGCTCATTGGCGTTTATCGTATATTCTTGGATTTTGGCCTTGGCAATTTTGGGATTCAAGAAGTGCAATTTTTGGTCTGTTACATTCAAGACGCTGATAGTGGCCATTTCCGCCTCTGTGGTGTTGGGGTTGCTTACTTATTATTCCCCTTCAGTCATTAAGTGGGGCGGAACGCATGGTTATTTTATAAATGAATTTCTTATAGCCAACTCTACGATGTTGGGAGCCATTCTTGTATCGCTGTTGCTGCTTGTGGCCGTGGCCTGCGTATATCTTGAGGAGCTCGCAAAGGCTTGGAAGAAATGGCGTTTGGCTATGGAGCGTCATCGTTTGCAGATGGAGTTGGAGCGTGAGCGTAAGGAAAAAGCGAGGCATTTGGCTGATGTTGAGGAAAATTCGCCAAGCGAGGGGCTTGTCTCCAAAGATGACAATGAAGAGGAAACCGTGCAAAAAGAGCCGCAGCGCGCTGTGGCCATTGATGTTGATGATGTTCCCGCCGCTTCTCGAGAAGGCGTCTTGCCTATTGAAGGCCTGTTTGGCCCTACAAGTCCCGCGATACCGGGGTTGGAGGATGTGCCCGAGGATTTCGATTTGGAGATAGACACCGAAGCCGACAGCAAGCCTTCTTCCGAAGGGGTTGATTCCGCCTTTGCTCTTGACATTGATTCTCCCCGCAGTGAGGAATTGGCGGATGCCCAGGCGCAAGAGAAGGCAATGGAGGGAGAAGGCGATGATTCTTTTGCCGCTGGCGATGATGGGGCGAGCGCATTCGCGAAAGGGGAGGAAGCCGCCGCGGATTTGACCGAAGAGGTTGAAAAGGATTTTTCAGTGAAGGCGCATGAAATAGAGATGGCTGACCCTGAAGTGATTGATTCCGCCCCTGCCGCGTCGGCGCTTTATGACCATAAGGCCGAGCTGCCGCGATACATGCTCCCCACCACGGATTTGCTGGAGGATCGAGTTACCGGCACCGTGATTGATATGGAGGAGCAGCAGGAAAACAAGGAACGCATCGTAAAGACGCTCGCAAGCTACAACATAGCCATTTCGAGAATCGAAGCCACGGTGGGCCCTACGGTCACTCTGTATGAAATAGTGCCGGCCGAGGGCGTCCGCATATCGCAGATTAAGCGGCTTGAGGACGATATCGCCCTTAGCCTCGCGGCACTGGGCATCCGCATTATCGCCCCGATTCCCGGCAAGCCCACGGTGGGCATTGAGGTGCCGAATGGCGATCCCCAGACCGTATCAATGCGTTCGGTAATCGCCTCAAAGAAGTTCCAGGAGTGCAAGATGAAGCTTCCTATGGCCCTCGGCGCCACTATTTCCAATGAAATTTTCATAGCCGACTTGGCGAAGATGCCCCATTTGCTCGTTGCCGGCGCCACGGGCATGGGCAAGTCTGTCGGCCTGAATGTCATAATCACTTCCCTTCTCTATAAGCGGCATCCCTCCGAGCTCAAGTTTGTGATGGTCGACCCGAAGATGGTGGAATTCAGTCTCTACAGCAAGCTTGAGCGCCATTATCTGGCAAAGCTGCCTGGCGAGGACGAGGCTATCATCACCGATTCGAAGAAGGCCGTGCAGACCCTAAATTCCCTATGCATAGAAATGGACCAGCGCTACGCCTTGCTGAAGGATGCGGGCGTCAGGGCCTTGGAGGAATACAACAAGAAATTCACCGAACGCCGCCTAAATCCCGCCGACGGGCACAGGTTCTTGCCTTATCTTGTGGTGGTGGTGGATGAGTTCGCCGACCTTATAATGGTGGCCGGCAAGGAGGTGGAGGCGCCGATTATGCGCATAGCCCAGAAGGCCAGGGCCGTGGGCATGCACATGATTATCGCCACACAGCGCCCTTCCACAAATGTAATCACAGGCCCAATCAAGGCCAATTTCCCGGGCCGCATGGCCTTCCGCACCATACAGATGGTTGACTCAAAGACCATCCTAGACGCCACAGGCGCCAACCAGCTCATTGGCCGAGGCGACATGCTTTTCTCGCACAATGGCAGCATGGAGCGCGTGCAGTGCGCGTTCATAGATACGCCCGAGGTTGAGCGCATCACGGAATGGATTGATGGGCAGGTGGGATACGAGCACGCCTATTATCTCCCCGAATATGTGCCTGAAGGCGAGGAGGGCGCGTTCGCGGGCCCAGGGGCCGACAGGGACAGTCTTTTCGACGATGCGGCCAGGTTTGTGGTCAGCCGCCAAGTGGGCTCAACGTCTATGCTGCAAAGGCAGTTCAACATCGGATACAACCGCGCGGGAAGGCTTATGGACCAAATGGAGGCTGCCGGCATTGTCGGCCCGGTCAACGGCTCGAAGCCCCGCGCCATTCTGGCTGATTCAATGCAGCTGGAACAAATGCTTTCTCAATTTTGATTCATTCCATCCATGAAACGCCTGTTCTCCATAATATTAATCTTCGCCGCGGCATTGTTGCAGGCATGGGCCTTGAGCGCCGACGAAGTGCTCAAAAACTCATCAAAAGCCTTGACGTCCGGCAATGGCGTCACGGCCTCTTTCATAGCGGTCTCCGACGGCGGCAGCCCATTGAAGGGCTCATTCACAATGGCGGGCAAGAAGTTTGCGCTTGTCACCCCTGAATACGCCTCGTGGTACAACGGCGAAAACCTTTGGTCATTCTCCGACCAAACCGGCGAGACGTCCCTGTCAATTCCTTCTGAAGAGGAATTGTTGGAAATCAATCCGTTTGAAATCATCAGCCAGTATTCGCGCCGCTTCAGCGTAAAGTCCGCGAAGGCGCCGGAGGGCAAGGCGGCCGTGGCGCTTGTCCCAAAAGGCAAGGATTCTTCCGTGGAGCGAGCTATCGTCACGGTCTCAAAATCCACATGGCTGCCTTCATCCATCGTCATTGAGTTTTCATCCGGGCAGAGCATTTCGGTGGAAATAACCTCCATATCCAAGCCATCGGCCCCAATAGGCTCGGCGGTGTTTGAATATCCTCTGATGCTTTACCAAGGCGTGGAGGTGATAGATCTCCGCTAAACATTCGCGCCCAATTGTTTGTTAATTTGTCAACGAATCCATTTAACCATTAAGATTTACGCAGACAATATGATAAAGTGTTTGATCATTGGTTCGGGCCCGGCCGGCTACACGGCCGCCATATACACCTCAAGGGCCAATCTCCAGCCTGTGCTTTACGAAGGCCACCAGCCCGGCGGCCAACTAACCACAACTTCCGAAATTGAGAATTTCCCCGGTTATCCTGAGGGCGTGGACGGCTCTCTAATGATGGAGCACCTCCGCCAGCAGGCCATTCGCTTCGGCGCCGATGTGCGCAGCGGCCGCATCACGAAAGTCAATTTCTCTGAGCGCCCTTTTAAGGCGCAGGTTGACGGCAAGGAGGAAATCGAGGCCGAAACGGTGATTATTTGCACTGGCGCCAACCCTCGCTTCCTGGGACTGGACGACGAAAAGAAGTACCAGGGCCTTGGCGTCTCGACTTGCGCCACGTGCGACGGCTTCTTCTATCGCAATCGCAGCGTGGCCGTAGTGGGCGGCGGCGACACCGCCTGCGAGGAAGCCATGTATCTTTCCGGCCTCGCCAAGCAGGTGTATCTTATCGTTCGCAAGGGCTTCCTCAGGGCATCGAAGGTGATGCAGAAGAGGGTGCTGGAAAATCCGAAGATTCAAGTGCTCTTCAACACCAACACTCTTGGCCTCTTTGGCGATGAGTATCTCGAAGGCGCGCATCTAGTGGAGCATCAAGGCACCGACCAAGAGCGAGTATTCGACATTGCCATCGACGGCTTTTTCCTGGCCATCGGCCACATCCCCAACACCGAGCTTTTCGTTGGGCAAATCGAGCTGGACGAGCAGGGATACATCAAGCTTCACGGAAATTCGCAGGCCACAAGCGTAAAGGGCGTTTTCGCCGCAGGTGACGTTGCCGACCCCACATATCAGCAGGCCATTTCGGCCGCGGGCTCAGGCTGCCGCGCAGCCATCGACGTTGAGCGTTTCCTCCTGGAATAAGCTCCGCCGCGTCGGCCCCGAAAATCCATCAGCATATCGTCCGCCGAAAGCGATCCGGCGGACGTTTTTTGTTGCATTTTTATACACCCTGCATATCAGAAAGTTGTCCAAAACTAAAATCGTAAACATTGATTATCAATGTATTACAATTTTGTTGCATTCCAAAAGTTTTCCAAAATGTATAATTGTTTGCGTAGTAGGACGTTAGAAAAATGTTGAAAACTTTATGAAATTTTGCCCCCTTTCGTTTGTTTTTTCATAAAAGTTTTTCGCTAACTTTGCGCCGTATGTGATTAATGCACACACTCATTTTTAACTTATCCGAATAATCTCAAATTATGATACAGACAGTCATCAAGCGCGACGGCCGCGTCGTGGGTTACAACGAGGAGAAAATCAAGGCCGCCATACGCAAGGCTATGCTTCAAACCGAAATGGGCGAAGATGAAGCCTTGATTCAGCGAATTTCCGACCGCATAGGCATGTCGGGGCGCGAACGCATGACTGTCGAGGAAATTCAGGACAAGGTGGAATTCGAGCTGATGAAAAGCCCCCGCAAGGAGGTGGCCAAGCGATACATCGCCTACCGCGACCAGCGCAGCATAGCCCGTCGCGCCAAGACCCGCGACATGTTCCTTGAAATCATTGAGGCGAAGAACAACGACATCACCCGTGAGAACGCTAACATGAACACGGATTCTCCCGCGGGCATGATGATGAAGTTCGCCAGCGAGACAACAAAGCCATTCGTCGACGATTACCTCCTTTCCCCCGAGGCTCGCGAGGCGGTGAACAATGGCTATATCCACATACACGATAAGGACTATTACCCCACAAAGAGCCTCACATGCGTGCAGCACCCCCTTGACAGGATTCTGAAAAACGGCTTCGTGGCCGGCCACGGCGAGTCAAGGCCCGCCAAGCGCATTGAGACTGCCAGCATAATCGCCTGCATCTCTATGGAGACCGCCCAAAACGAAATGCACGGCGGCCAGGCCATACCTGCCTTTGACTTCTATCTAGCCCCATTCGTGCGTTCGTCGTTCATTGAGGAGGTCAAGACGATTGAAAGCCTCCAGGGCGTGGACCTCTCCCACCTCTACAATAAGGAAATCGAAGACTATGTGAAAAAGCCCCTTGACGGCCTGCAGGGCGATGACCGCTATCTGCAGCATGCCATCAACCGCACCGCCAGCCGTGTGCATCAGGCCATGGAGGCATTCATCCATAATATGAACACCATACACTCCCGCGGCGGAAATCAAGTGGTGTTCTCCTCAATCAACTACGGCACCGACACCTCTGCCGAGGGGCGCTGCATCATCCGCGAGCTCCTAAACAGCACATACGAGGGCGTCGGCAATGGCGCCACAGCCATCTTCCCAATCCAAATTTGGAAAAAGAAGAGGGGAGTGAGCTACCTGCCCGAGGATCGCAACTACGACCTCTACAAGCTGGCTTGCAAAGTCACGGCTCGCCGTTTCTTCCCTAATTTCGTAAATCTCGACGCCACATACAACCAGCATGAGAAATGGCGCGCCGATGATCCCCAGCGTTATCTCTACGAAATAGCCACGATGGGATGCCGCACCCGTGTATTCGAAAACCGATTCGGCGAGAAAACTTCAGTGGGCCGCGGCAACCTCAGCTTCACCACCGTAAACATCGTGCGCATCGCCATCGAGTGCATGGGTGTCGAGAATAAGGACGCGCGCGTCAAAGCCTTCTTCAATAAGCTTGACGATGTCCTCGACATTGCAGCCCGCCAGCTCTGCGACAGGTACAATTTCCAAAAAACCGCCCTCGTCAAGCAATTCCCCCTCCTTATGTCGCGCCTATGGAACGGTGCAGAGGACCTTGGTCCCAACGACACGATTGAGTCCGTAATCAACCAGGGCACCCTCGGCATCGGTTTCATCGGTCTTGCCGAATGCCTAATCGCCCTCATCGGCAAGCATCACGGCGAGAGCGACGAAGCTCAAGCCCTTGGCCTGAAGATTGTGGAGCACATGCGCCAGCGCATCAACGAATACTCTGACAAGTACGGACACAATTTCTCGGTCCTCGCCACTCCGGCCGAAGGCCTTTCTGGAAAGTTCACGGCGCGCGACCGCAAGACTTTTGGCGAAATCCCCGGCGTTACCGACAAGATTTATTACACCAATTCCAACCATGTGCCGGTCTACTACCACTGCTCTCCGCGCCACAAGGCTGAAATTGAGGCCCCATACCACGAAATCACTCGCGGCGGGCATATCTTCTACGTGGAGATTGATGGCGACGCCACCCACAATCCCGAGGCCATTGCCGACATCGTGGACCTCATGGATAAGCACAACATCGGCTATTGCTCAGTAAATCACAACCGCAACCGCTGTATGGATTGCGGCTACGAAGACGCTCAGGCTGAGCTTGATGAATGCCCCAAGTGCAAGAGCAAGAACATCGACAAGCTCCAGCGCATCACCGGCTATCTCGTGGGCACCACCGACCGCTGGAACAAGGCAAAACTCGCTGAGCTCAACGACCGCATCGTCCACAAATAATCAAGCTTAAATGTGTTGTCCCGTGTTAAGGCCAAAGGCCTTAAGGATATAGACCTAAAATGCGAATCCTCGACATAATAGACGGCACCATAGTCGATGGCCCCGGCCTGCGTACATCGATTTACTTCGCCGGATGCGCCCACAAATGCCCTGGATGCCACAATCCCCAATCCTGGGACTTCAATGGCGGCCGAGAGGTCGCTATCGGCGAAATTATGGCCCACGTTGAGAAAAACGGCTTCAACGTGACCCTCACGGGTGGCGACCCCCTCTATCAGATAGATGAAATACTGCCCCTCTGCCATAGCCTGCGCCAGGCCGGATTCAACATTTGGTGCTACACAGGCTTCACCCTCGAGGAAATCCAGGCTTCGCCCAGCCTTAGCCGCATCCTTAATGCCGTCGATGCCATTGTGGAAGGCCCATTCATCGAGGTCCTGCGCGATACTTCCCTGCAATTCCGCGGCTCCTCCAACCAACGCATCATCCATCTCAATAAATAACCACATGAAATATACTCACGATTGCGTGGGCACATGCTCGCGCCAAATCACCTTTGACCTCATCGACGGAAAGCTCCACGACGTCAGATTTCTTGGCGGATGCAACGGCAACACCAAGGGCCTATGCGCCCTGCTCGAAGGCATGAACGCCGCCGAAGCCCAAAAGCGTCTTGCCGGCACCCTCTGCGGCAGCCGCCCCACCTCATGCCCCGACCAGCTCGCCCGCGCCATCTCCGCCGCCCTAGCCTAAAAGTACAATACGCAAAGAAAAGGCGCGCAGCTCACGCTGCGCGCCCTCCCAATAATAATAGACCTAAATTAGTATTTCTCTTCTGCTTTTATTTAGTGCCCTGGATTGTGAAAGGTATCTGGCACTTTACCACTGACAGGTCAGCGAATGTCACAGTCACAATCACGTTGAACGTATACGTCTGCTGCAGTACAGCGCCGAGGTTGTCGTAAGAGATTACGCCGGTTGCGGAATTAATCTCAAACACGGCATCCGGGTCAAGCTGGCCCTTGAATGTCTGGTATGCGGTGCTGTTGGTGTCGAATGCGTAGCTTACAGTCGGCGCGGCCACCTTGTATGTGTCCGTTGCGAGCTTGGTGAGCGCGAGGACCTCATTGGCTGCGTCCCAGCTATAGATTGCTTTGCCGTTAACATCGTTGACGAGTACTTGAGGAGCCGCGTCGGTTGTCACAAGGCCGGTGGCGTTGCCGTTCATGCTTATAGCCTTGCCCGTTGTGCCTACGAACGGATTCAAGAACTGTACGTTGAAGGTAAGTTCGCACTTCTCGCCGTTCTCAAGCGTCAGCTCGTACTTCATGCCGGCGAACTTGGATGCCGTTGACAGCGGAGCGGTCAGTGAGATAAGGCCGTTCACGTTGGGTGTGGTCACATCCTGGTAAGATACGCCTGTCTGCGTGGTGGGATTAAGCGAGAACTTGATTGCAGTTACGTTGTTGATGGTGTTGTAGTACTGGAAGATATTCTCTCCGTTGATCATCTTGAACACCTCAGAAATATTCATTTCCATCTTCCATACGCCGCCTACAACCTTGCCTTTGGTCACTACCACGTTGGGCTTGCCATCTACTGTGCCTGCGTAATAGTTGGGGTTGAAGTCAAATTGCTTGCAATCCTCTTTTACGTAGAATACCTGCTGGATTATGACATCGCCCTTCACCTTAACGTCGTTGGACGGGATGGTGATTGTCACGGTGTACTGCGCGCCAAGCTCTTTCTCTCCGTCAAAGAAGTCCTTGTAGGTGTTCTCTGTCTTTGCCTTGTTGTCTACCTTGAACGAAATGTTCGAAGTCTGCGTGTCGCCGCTGCCGAGGGTAGTCTCGCAGGTGATGCCGTCCTGGTTCAGAACGTAAGGC
The DNA here is from genome assembly GCA_023666615.1 of Clostridium sp. GTDB lineage: Bacteria > Bacteroidota > Bacteroidia > Bacteroidales > Muribaculaceae > CAG-873. The sequence continues at coordinate 17,377 of JAMPBQ010000031.1, forward strand.
TGGTCTGCGCTCACTGTGCCTGAGCCGAGCACCTTCTCTGCGCCGTTCTTCTCGAAGGTGGTCACCTTCACTTCATACTGCTTGTTTGCTCCGCCGTAGTAGTTCCAGAATGTGTTGGATGTCAGGCCGGTTGCGCCGTAGATGTCATTGTTTACGGCCTTCCATTCCATCTGGTTGATTAGGGTCGGCGTAGCCTTAAGCGCGTGGTACTCATATTCCCTGACGGGCAGTTCATATTTGTATGGCTCCTTGTCCTTCTGGTCGGGAGTTTGAGGATCGTTGCGCACGATTTCCACCTTGATGTAGGCTGAGCCCATCAGGCGCTCTGCCCCTGCGTTGTCGGTCATGAAGGCGTCTACGCGTACCACCGGCGTGCGGCCGATGGCCGGGGTCAGTCCGTTGGTCAGATTCTTGGCGTTGGCCGAAAGCACTGAGCCGTCAAGCTGTACGAACCACTGTTGGTCTGTGCCCTGCGTGTCGTTCGACTTGTAGGCCTTGGGCAGAGTGTACTTGTAGCTCATGCCGCGGAAGCCAAGCTCATAGATGAATTTGCTCTGGTCGGCTGAGTACAGGCCTGGAAGCTTGCTCAGGTCAAGGCTTTCGTCATATTTCATCTGCACGTTGGCTGTGGCGCTGAGTGGGCAGAATTCTTTCACGAATGCGTCGGTCTCAGCTGCGTCCGAGGTGATGGCCTTGGTGCGGTCGTAGAAGGTCTTTACGCCCTCGGTGGGGTGTGCCTTCATATAGGCTGAATCCACCAGCTGCGCCTCGATCTTCGTAGGCTCGATCGATACGTAGTCAGAGATAGTCCAGTTGGTCTGCCCGTTCATCAGCTGCAGCGCGGCTATGTCATGCTTTTGCGCAATCAGGTTCTGCGCATTCACGGTGGCGGTGACGGTGATCTCCCCGGCTGCCTTGTCAAAGTACTTCACCTCGGTCTTCTCGCCTTCCTTTACTGTGCTTGTCTGCACATTCAGAAGATTGCTGAAGTCGCCGGCCGCGCGCGATGATACGCCGCGGTTGATGAACGCTGCCTGCGCGTATTCCCATACGTATGCGTCGCTCGGGTTCACGCGGTAGGTGAAATCTACGCTGTTCGATTTATTGAGGTTGGTTTGTGTGATGAATGCCTTGGTCGTAGAGTTGTATTTTGCCTCCGACAGGTAGTCGGTGATGTAAAGGAATTCAGTCGTTGTTGTGGGGTAAGCCACTGCTGAGCTCATCACTGAAGGCACGAACTCAAGCGAGCCTACCGATGCGCCCACTGCGATTTGCACATTCTTGTATACCTCCTCGCCCTTGTCGTTTGTGCCTGCGGGTACATTGGTAAGGGTTAGGGTGGTGCCGTCGAAGAAGCTGGTCATTGCGTGTTCGCCGGCTGTGCTCAGGTAGGAGATAGTTGTTGCCTCCACCAGCTGGCCATTCTGGTAGATGTCGAAGCATCCTGTCTCGGGATTGGGCACGTAGTATTTGCCATTCTCCCCTGCTGCTCCGGCAGGTCCGGCGGGGCCTGCGGGTCCTTGCTCGCCTGCGGGGCCTTGTTCGCCGGTGGGTCCTTGAGGT
>JAMPBQ010000032.1 GCA_023666615.1 Clostridium sp.
AGCGCGAGCTCGCGCTGCACCAGGGCCCCGCGCGCCCGTGGCTTATCGGATTCTACGCCGACGCCTACATCCGCGTATTCGGTCCCAACGGCTCAAGCTACATCGATCGAATGCTGATCGGTTTTGAGGATGAAATGTCGCAAGGATGCATTGGCTCCCTCTCACAGCTCTACGACGGCAATCCCCCATTCGCCGGCCGAGGCGCCATTTCCCACGCCACAAACGTTGCCGAAGTGCTCCGTATTACCCGTGAAATCAAAAGATTAAACAACGTCAACGGCTTTTTCGCCCCAATACATAAAGCAGAATGAAAGCATTAATGTTCGGGTGGGAATTCCCCCCTCACATCTTAGGCGGACTGGGCACTGCCAGCTACGGCCTCACAAAGGGCATGTGGGAATGCGGAGACATGGACATAACCTTCGTCATACCTAAGCCTTGGGGCGACGAAGACCGCACTTTCGCTCACATAATCGGTGCCTCTCAGGTCCCCGTTTGCTGGCGCGACGTCAGCCGCGAATATGTGGAGAGCCGAATCGGAAAGGTTATGGACCCTGACCTTTACTTCCGTCTCCGCGACCATATCTACGCCGATTTCAACTACATGCGCACCAACGATTTGGGCTGCATCGAATTTTCCGGCAGATACCCCGACAACCTCCTGGAGGAAATCAACAACTATTCAATTATGGCCGGCGTCGTGGCCCGCACAATCGACTTCGACATAATCCACTCCCACGACTGGCTCACATACCCCGCCGGCATACACGCTAAGCAGGTCACCGGAAAGCCCCTCGTAATCCACGTGCATGCCACTGACTACGACCGCAGCCGCGGAAACGTAAACCCCACAGTGTTCGCCATCGAGCGCGACGGAATGCTTAACGCCGACCACATCATTTGCGTCAGCAACCTCACGCGCAACACCGTAATTGAAAAATACGGCATCGACCCCGCTAAGGTCAGCACTGTCCACAACGCCGTGGTTCCCCTCAGCGAGGAGCTCCTCAACGTCGAGGTGCGCAAGCCAAAGGAAAAGGTAGTCACCTTCCTTGGCCGCATCACCATGCAGAAAGGCCCCGAATACTTCGTGGAGGCCGCCGCCAAGGTGCTCCGAAACAACCACAATGTACGCTTCGTTATGGCCGGCTCCGGCGATATGATGGACAAGATGATCAATCTCGCCGCAGAGCGCGGCATCGCCGACCGATTCCACTTCCCCGGATTCCAGAAGGGCAAGCAGGTCTACGAAATGCTCAAGGCCAGCGACGTCTACATCATGCCATCCGTCTCCGAGCCGTTCGGCATATCGCCCCTTGAGGCTATGCAGATGGGCGTTCCTTCAATCATTTCTAAGCAGAGCGGCTGCGCCGAGATCCTCAACAACGTCATTAAGACCGACTATTGGGACATCGACGCCATGGCCGACGCCATCAACTCCATCATTTCCTACCCCGCAATGTACCAGACCCTCCGCGAAGACGGCCTGGCTGAAGTGGCCCAAATCACTTGGGACAAGGCCGGAAAGAAGGTAATCGACATCTACAAAAAAGTCCTCAACTGGCAATAGCCTATAATATCGTTATATCGTTAAATCGTTATTTCGTTATCCCGATATCCCGATAAAAAAATTGAATAATTAAAAGCCTTAAAAACATAATGAAAGCCATTTGTTTCAATTTCGAAATACATCAGCCGATGCGCCTAAAGCGATACACATTCTTCGACATCGGCAACGAACACTATTACTACGATGATTTCCTCAACGATGATATCATCACACGCATCGCCCATGACAGCTACATCCCGGCCGCTCAGGCCCTGCGCCGCATGATTGAGGACAGCAAGGGCAAGTTCCGTTGCTCTATCGCCATCTCTGGCGTAGCCATCGAGCAGTTCGAGCAGTACGTGCCCGAATTCATCGACGAGCTCCAGGCCCTGGCCAAGACAGGAAAATGTGAATTCGTGGCAATGCCTTATCCCAACTCCCTCGCATCCCTCGTCGACGCCGACGAATTTGAGCTCCAGGTGAAGGTGCATTGCGAAAAGCTACACCAGCTCTTCGGCGTCACTCCCAAGGTATTCCGCAACACCGAGCTCATATACAGCGACGAAATGGCCCCGCACATCCTCGAAATGGGATTCAAGGGCGTAATGACCGACGGCGCCAAGCACATCCTCGGCTGGAAGTCGCCCAACTACGTCTACAGCGCAGCCTCAGCTCCAAAGCTCAAGATGCTCCTACGCAACAACAAGCTCAGTGAGGACATTGCCGTGCGCTTCTCCGACTCAAACTGGGCAGCATACCCCCTCACCGCCGACAAATACATGGATTGGGTGGCCGCCACCCCCGCCGAAGAGCAGATCATCAACCTGTGGATGAACCTCGAGACATTCGGCGGCCTGCAGCCCGCCTCCACCGGCATCCTACAGTTCCTTGAAGCCCTTCCCCGCTTCGCCGAGGAAAGGGGCATCGAGTTCTGGACCCCCTCCGAGGTCGTAAGCAAGGTTAAGCCCGTGGGCGAGCTCGTGGTTATGCACCCAATCTCAGCTGTCGACGAGGCTCGCGACGTAAGCGCCTGGCTCGGAAACAAGCTCCAGAACGAAGCCTTCAACAAGCTCTACAGCGTGGCCGAGCGCGTGCGCCTTTGCGACGACCGCCGCCTAAAGCAAGACTATTGGTATCTCCAGGGAGCCGACAACCTATATTATATGAGCACCAAGCACTTCGCCGACGGCGCAGCCCATTCGATGTTCAGCCCCTACGAGACACCCTTCCAGGCCTTCACCAACTATATGAACGTCCTGGCTGACTACATCGTGCGCGTTGAAGAGCAATACCCCCTCAGCATCGAGAACGAAGAGCTCAACTCCCTGGTGACGACAATCCGCAACCAAAACCGCGAAATCGAAACCCTCAACAAGGAGCTCGAATCCCTCCGAAAAAACAACGAGCAATACAACATCGAGCACAAGGCCCGCGAAGAAAAGCCCGAGAAGGCCCCCAAGCCCGAAAAAGCCGAAAAGGCCCCCAAAGCCGAGAAAGCTCCCAAGGCAGAAAAGAAGCCCCGCGCAAAAAAAGCGAAATAATCCCCTCCCCCAATAACAAAAGGCGATGCGGCCACCCGCATCGCCTTTATTTTCCCACTTAAGCGGAGCCGTAGGCTTCGCAATCGTGACGAAACCCCAGGCGCAGCATAGCGGAGCCTGGGGTCAAAACATCCTCCATATCCGGCCTCGTAGAGGTCGATTGTGGCACAACCCACCCGCGAGTTTGTAACTCGCGCGCAACAACCCAAGCCCCCTTACCAAAGACCCTCATATTTCTCTTTCTTAAGGCCGTAGTTTGAGTTAGGGGTATCTTTCCTATAATAATATTTTATAAAATACTTTTCGATAAGTGATGTAATTGCTGAATTTTAGCGGCAAATTTAATCTTTTCCTCCCATTCCGACAAACTTTATTGCCCTTATTCCAATTTTTATTTCGTATTTTCACTAAATTTGCCGCATGAAAAAGATTTTGTTCTTGACTTTGGCGCTTTTGATTTCTCAGGCCGTGCAGATGCGCGCCCAAATCGTCTCCACTCCCGCCGTGAAGCTGGATGGAGACAGCATTCGGCGCGCTTTCGACGACCAGCCCTATTTCGGCCTATACAAAGACAACTACTTCATCTTCGGCCCCCCTATCGGACAAAAACCTACGAACAAGAACACAAACATCAAATTCCAAATATCCATCGCCCAAAGGCTCACAAAGTCTACCCTCCCATTCGGCACATACCTATACCTCTTCTATTCCCAAAAATGCTTCTGGAACGTTCTCGAAAACTCCATGCCGATGACCGACCTAAATTTCAACCCCGGCATCGGCCTGGCAAAGCCCCTTTTCGTGCATGACCGCTTCATCGGAAAGGCCACACTCGTTCTCGAGCACGAAAGCAACGGCCGCGACGGCGACGCATCGCGCTCATGGAACAAAATATCCCTCGGAGCAAACATTATGGTCGACCCTAACATAATGGTCCATGGCAAATTCTGGATTCCGATCGTCGACGGAATGAACAACAAGGACATTCTAAAATACAGCGGCATCTACCAGGTTGGCGTCCAAATGATGTCAAACGACCGAAAATTCAACGGCTCTGTCACCCTCGTAAAGCGCAAAGGCCTCAACCTTAACTACAACACCATCCTCGAATTCGGAATCCGTTTCTCGAAAAACGACAACCAGTACCTTTTCCTCCAGTACTACAACGGATACGGCGAGGGCCTCCTCGAATACAACAAATTCCACACCAACCTCCGCATCGGCATCCAAATAAAGCCCGCCCTCTTCTCCGACTACTAAAACCTATTTTGTTCTCCACAAACAACACTTTCGCCCAAAAATGTTCTGCGCAGAGATCATTTTTGGACGAAAGCCTATGCATTCTCAATTAATGGATCACCAATTAATCCGTGTAATCCGTGGTTATTCCTTAGCCGTGGTGTTTCAATTTCCGCAGCCATTCAATACCTTATCTCATCCCAGCTAGGCGGCTCCGCCCCCATCAGGTGCTTCACGAAAAAGTCATAGCGCTTGTGGTCGCCGTAGGCCTCTCCCATCGTATGGCGCGCCCCCGGGATTACCACCAGCTCAAAGGGTTTGTTCGCCTTTATCAGCGCGTTGGCCACCTGCATCGTCGACGCCGGGTCCACATTGTCGTCTAGCTCCCCCACTACCAGCATCAGCGGCCTTCTGAGCAGCTTGGCGTTCTCCACGTTAGAGCATGCAGCATAGCTCTCGTCCACGGGGTATCCCATCCAAAGCTCATTCCACCATATCTTGTCCATCCTGTTGTCGTGGCAGCCGCAGGCCGAATAAGCCGCCTTGTAAAAATCAGGGTAAAGCAGAAGGGCGTTAGTCGACTCCTGTCCGCCAGCCGAGCATCCATAAATGCCTAGCCGCTCTATGTCCATCTCAGGATATTTTTCTGCCGCGGCCTTGATCCATGCTATGTGGTCGGGCAGCCCCGCGTCCTTCAGGTTCTTGTAGCACACATTCTCAAACTCCCGGCTGCGGTACGACGTCGACATCCCGTCAACCATCACCACGATGAATCCAAGCTCGGCCATCGGCGTCAGCCAGTGGTTGTAGGCCGCGAAGGCCTTCGGCACATACTGGTCGCCCGGGCCTTGGTATATGTATTCTATTACCGGATACTTCTTCGACGGGTCAAAATTCGACGGCCTTTGTATCACGCCCCACATCAGCGTCTTCCCGTCCCTGCCGGGCGCCGCGAACACCTCCGGAGCGCTCCACCCGAGCTCCACAAGCTTCGATATGTCGGCCCGCTCTAGCTCCATCGCCTCTTTGCCGTCCTTGGCGCTGCGCAGGGTTGCGACCGGCGCCTTTGTCGGCGACGACGCTATGTCCACCAGATATTTCATGTCCGGCGAGAACGTGGCCTTGTGCGTGCCCTTTGTCGGCGTCAGGTCGGTCATCCCGCTGCCGTCAAAGTTGATGCTGAAATACCTTATGTTGTACGGGTCATCCTCCGTGTCGACCCCGTTGGCCGAGAAATAAATCTTCCCGTTCTCCTCGTCCACCTTCTGTATGCCGCGCACGTACCATTCCCCCTTCGTTATCTGGTGCAGCGGCTTGCCGCTTGCCTTGTCGTACATGTACAGGTGGTTCCAGTTGTCGCGCTCGCTCATCCATATCAGCCGCTTCCCGTCCTCAAGGCTGTGCCTGTAGTAGCGAGGATAGTTAACGTATTTGTCAGAAGTCTCCTCTACAATCGGCCTTACGTCGCCATTGTCGGCGTTCACCGCAAGCACTCTGTACACCTTGTGGCCTCTCTCGTTGTAGTCAAACATCAGCTCGCTGCTGTCGTCCATCCATTCAATGTTCGTTATGTCGTACTGGTTGGCGAAAAGGTCAGTCTTCGGTATTGCTGCCTCGCCCGTTTCCACGTTGAAGATGCATGGCACCTTGAAGCGTAGCTCGTCGCCGGGTTTGGCGTATTCCTGCGTGTGCAGCTTCGGCTGCAGCTGGTCGGCTGGCGACGATTCCACATAGTGTACGTATCGCTTCTGCGCCGGCCTGATCTTGCATGACGCCACTTTCTTGCTGTCGGGGCTCCAGTATATCCACGACGAATAGTAGTTTCCGTCCGTCCCGTCTATGCTCAGCTTCGTTTCCTTTCCCGTGGCCAAATCCCGAACATAGACGTTGCTGTCCTTGATGAACGCCTCCTTCGTGCCGTCGGGTGAGGGCATTGCCGGTGCGTCCTTCTCTTCGTTCACCACCATCCAGTGCGGCTGCTTTGGCCTGGGACGGCGGTCCACCTCCCCCTTGTCGGCTAGCTTGTTCTTCTTGGGCAAATATTCCCAATTCCGCCCCTCATGGACAAACCATATCGTGTCGCCCTTTCCTGATACATTCAGCCGGCTTATGTTCAGAAACTTGGCGTCGCATTCCTTCCCCGTGGCCTTCTCAAGGGCCGAGGCAAGCTTGGCGTTGTCAAAAAGATCGCGCCTCTTCAGTGTCTCGGCGTTGACAATCGCGTAGGTCTTTCCCTCAGGCGTGTTCCTCTCGTACCAAAATTCAGGGGCCCCGCTCAGCCATGTGGGGTTAACGTCGCTGTAATATACGTTCCTTGGCGAAAACGCCCGCGCCGATTGGTAGGCGCGATTGTAATCCTCCAGCTTTCCCTGTCCAAAGGCCGCCATAGCGGCTGCCAATCCTAATGCCGCAATCATCGCTATTTTCCCTAATGTCTCCTTCATGGCTTATTATTTTTGTTTTCTTTTCCGCAAAGTTAAGCCATTTTTTCTCTATCACACCGTTATCTTGAAAAAAACTTGCGCTTTTTTTGGCGGGAAATTTGTAACTTTGCGCGATAAATCCGTCTGTTTTATGGGAAAAAACAAGTTAAGGAAATTTGCCGAGATGGAGGAGTTCGCTTGCGTCAAGCAATTCCCCATTGCCGATTTGCGCGCCTTGGGCGGCGATTGCCCCCTAAAGGGCAATTGGAGCTCCCAGGTCTTCGCCAACGACAACCCTATCGTTCTCGAGCTCGGATGCGGCAAGGGCGAATACGCCGTGGGCCTGGCCCGCCTTCACCCCGAAATGAACTTCATCGGCATCGACATTAAGGGCGCCCGCATCTACACCGGGGCTAAGATCGCCGAGGATGAAGGCCTCAAAAACGTCGCATTCCTCCGCACGGCCATTGACCTCCTCCCAGCTTTCTTCGCCTCCGGCGAGGTCAGCGAAATTTGGATCACATTCCCCGACCCCCAGATGCGAAAAGCCACTAAGCGCCTGGTGGGCACAAGATTCCTTGACATGTACAGGAAATGCCTGGCCGACGGCGCAAAAGTCCGCCTCAAGACCGACAGCCCATTCCTCTACGAGTATACCCTCGAAATGCTCCGCGCCAGTGGCATCGAGCCCTCGGCCCATGCCTCCGACCTATACGCCCAAGCCGTGGAAAAGGGCTCCGACCTAATCCTCCCCGGCGGCATCGCTGTCCCAAATATTCGCACCCACTATGAGCAACTTTGGCTTGACCGCGGTTTAAATATTAAGTACATAGAGTTTCCCCTGCCCCACGCCGCAGCCCTGGCGGAGCCCGAAATCGACATCGAGCGGGATTCCTACAGCAGCCGTGGCGCCCGAAACATCCCCTCGGCATAAAAAATCGATATAACGATATGCCGATAAAACGATTAATAGAAAAAAAAAGAAAAAATCCACTACGATAAATGACCCCCATATACCCCGCCCTCATCCTCGACGCCCTGCGCACTGTCCGCTACCCCGGCTCCGACAAAAACATCGTTGACCTCGGCATGGTCGAGGACGATATCCGCATCGACGGCCGTAAGGTTAGCTTCTCCCTTATCTTCGACAAGCCCACAAACCCCCTCATAAAGTCGAGGGTGAAGGCCGCCGAGGCCGCCATTAAGCATGAAATAGGCCAAGACGTTGAGGTCCTAATCGCCGAGAAATTCCTCTCAGCCGCTAAGCCTAAGGAGGAAAAGCAATCACCCCTCCCGAAGGTGAAAAACATTATCGGAATCTCCTCCGGAAAGGGCGGAGTGGGAAAAAGCACCGTGGCTGCCAACCTGGCCGTCGCCCTGGCCCGCGAAGGATACAAGGTCGGCTTGCTCGACGCCGACATTTTCGGCCCGTCGGTCCCCAAGATGTTCGGAGCCGAAGGCGAACAGCTCTATATGGCCGACGTCGACGGCAAGCCTATGATTCTGCCCTTCGAGCGTTACGGAGTAAAGGTGCTCTCAATCGGCTTCCTCGTTGACCAGGAAAGCGCCGTTGTCTGGCGAGGAGCTATGGCGTCGCGTGCCCTGAATCAGCTCATCGAAGAGGCCGACTGGGGCGAGCTCGACTATTTCTTGATCGACATGCCCCCGGGCACGAGCGACATCCACCTCACACTCGTCCAGACCCTCGGAATCACCGGCGTGGTCATCGTCAGCACCCCCCAGGAAGTGGCCCTGGCTGACGCCCGCCGCGGCATAGCCATGTTCACCGGCGACAAGGTCAACGTCCCCGTCCTCGGCATCGTTGAGAATATGGCTTGGTTCACACCCGAGCCCCACCCCGAAGAAAGATACTACATTTTCGGCCAAGGCGGAGCCGAGCGCCTCGCTAAGGAGCTCGGCGTTGAGCTCCTGGCCCAAATTCCCCTAATTGCCGCAGTGGGCCAGCACAGCGACAGCGGCTCTCCAATCGCCCTTGGCGACAGCCTTGCCGCGCAGTACTTTATGCACCTTGGCCATATGGTCATTGACGCAGTCGACCGCCGCAATTCTCAGCTTCCTCCCACCCGCAAAGTCGACGTTAAGCATTGATTCCCATGGTGAATAAGCTGTTGATTATAAATGGCCCCAACCTCAACCTCCTGGGCCGCCGCCAGCCGGATATTTACGGCAAGATGTCGCTTTCCGACATTGCCGCCGCCGTAAACGCCGAGTTTGAGGGCCTGGCCTGCATCGAGTGGTGGCAGAGCAATTGCGAAGGCGAAATCATAAGTCGCCTCCACTCCGCCGCTTATGGTGCCGGATATGCCGGCATTGTCCTCAACGCCGGGGCCTACACCCACACGTCCCTCGCCATCGCCGACGCCATCGCCGCCATCGACGTCCCGGTGGTCGAGGTCCACCTCAGCAATGTCGCCGCTCGAGAGGAGATTCGACGCCGCAGCCTAATTGCCCCGGTGTGCGTGGGCTCGATCTGCGGCTTCGGCCATATGGTCTACTCTCTGGCCGTCAGGGCCCTGATTCTGGACGGTCAAATGGCTAAAAACTAAAATTCCGTATAATCCGCGAAATCCGTCGCAAATCTATCCCTCAAGCAAATATTAAAGACTACTCAAACACACGCATAATATGAATCCGAAGAACCTCTGCAGAATCGCCGTCCTGGCCGCTGTTTCCCTTTGTTGTGCCTCTGGCATATTGGCTAAAAATGATGAGAAAACCCGCGTTGCGCAGAACCTCAACATTTTCAATTCAATATACCGCGAGCTCCACACTTCTTATGTCGACTCAATTCAGTCCGACAAGGTCATTCGCTATGCCATCGACGCCATGCTCAGCCAAATGGACCCCTACACGGAGTATTACCCCCTCCAGGAGCAGGAGGACTTGCTGCAGATTTCTTCCGGCGAGTTTAGCGGCATAGGCTCAATAATCATGCAGCGCGACGGAAAGGTTATCCTCTCTGAGCCGCAGTGGGGGTCGCCCTCTCGAAAGGCCGGCGCCAAGCACGGCGACATCCTCATCGCCATCGATGGCGACACCCTCCCAAAGGGCTACTCCTCCTCCGAGGCCTCCAAGCGCCTTCGCGGAAAGGCCGGAACTGACGTTAAGCTCACTGTGCAGAGGCCTTACGCTTCTCCTGATTCTATTTTCGACATCACCGTAACCCGCGGCACCATACGCACCAACCCCGTGCCCTACAGTGGCATGCTCAACGATAGCATAGGCTACATCTCCATTACCACTTTCAACGAGAACACGGCCAAGCTCGTGAAGGAAGCCCTGCTTGAGCTGAAGAAGAATCCCTCCCTCTCCGGCCTTGTCCTCGACTTGCGCGACAACGGCGGCGGCCTCCTTGAGAGCGCTGTGCAGATTGCAGGCTATTTCGTGCCAAAGGGCACAAAGATCGTCACCACCAAGTATCGCGGCGCTGAGCATGAAAAGATTTATAAGACCACACAAAAGCCCATTGACCTCAACATCCCTTTGGCTGTTCTCGTCAATGGAAACACTGCCTCGGCCTCGGAGATTCTATCCGGCTCGCTGCAGGATTTGGACCGCGCCGTCATCATCGGCGAGCGCTCCTACGGCAAGGGCCTGGTGCAGACTTCCCGCCCGCTCCCATACGACGGCCTGCTTAAGCTCACGGTGGCCAGGTATTACATCCCGTCGGGCCGCCTGATACAGGCTATCGATTACAGCCATCGGAATCCTGACGGCTCCGTGGCCCGCATCCCCGACAGCCTCACCAACGTGTTCCATACCGTGGCTGGCCGCGAGGTGCGCGACGGCGGCGGCATCACCCCCGACATCAAGGTGGATAAGCCCGAAATGAACAGGCTAATCTACAACACCATTGCCGATTTTTGGGCCTACGATTACGCTACCCGCTTCGCCGCGCGCCAAGGCGACAATATGCCTTCCGCCGACGATTTCGTGGTCACGGATTCAATCTTTGATGATTTCAAGGCTTTCATCGACCCCGACAAGTTCCAATATGACCGCCTGTGCGAATCCGGCATCAAGTATCTCCGCGAGGCCGCTGAGAATGAGGGTTATATGAACGATTCTGTGGCCGTGCAGTTCTCCAAGCTTGAGGCTATGCTGCAGCACAATCTCAATCACGACCTCGACCACAATAAGCCTGACCTCATTAAGCTGATCGACGGCGAGCTCTCCTCGCGCTATTACGATGAGGGCATGCAAGTTAAGCGGCGCCTGCGCGGCGACCTCGACGTTGAGCAGGCCGTAATCGTGCTGATGGACCCCGCCCGCTACAATAAGATTTTAGGAAAGTGACAGACAAGGAGATAGATTTTAGCCGAAAGGCGGCAGAAAAAGAGATAGATCTTAGTTTTATAAGCAAGGCCTTCCTCTCTGATGCGAGGGTGAAGGCCTTGCAAAAGCTTTTGCGCGCCGACAGGTCGCTGGCCACGGGCCTGGCCGGTTCGTCGGCCGCAGTGTTGTTGTCAGCCCTCCCGTCCTTGGGCAAGGCCGCATGGAGCAAGGAGCCGATTATCGTTGTCGGAGATTCCCCCGACGACGCGGGCTATCTCTACCACGACATTTCCCGCCTTCTGTCTGATCGTGCTGTCGCATTCTTCCCTTCCGGCTATAAGCGCGACATAAAGTATGGCCAGGAGGACGCTCCCTCGCAGATCATGCGCACGGAGACCCTCGCCCAGTGGCGTGCCGGCCAGGCGCTCCGCCTGGTGGTCACATATCCTCAAGCCTTGGCCGAAATGGTGGCCTCCCGCGCCGAAATTTCCGAGCGCACTCTCAGCCTTAGTGTGGGCCAGACCGTCGATATGGACTTTTGCACAGCTTGGCTCCGCGAAAACGGCTTTGAGGAGCAGGATTATGTCTATGAGCCCGGGCATTTCGCCGTGCGTGGCTCCATCCTCGATGTCTACGCCTATTCTTCGGAATTGCCCCTGCGCATCGACTTCTTCGGCGATGAAATTGATTCCATTCGTCGCTTCAGCGTGGAAACGCAGCTATCGGAGGAGCAGCTAAAGCATGTCGATCTTACGGCCAAGCTGGCCGAAACTGCCGAGCGGGGCATATCTCTTTTGGAATATGTTTCCCCCGACACTCTGATTTGCGCCCGCGACCCCAAGGGCGTCGTGGAGTGCGTCAGGGCAATAGCCAGTGAGGACTTCTCCGAAAGCGCCGTTATTTCCAACGAGGGTGATGCCCACGCCATGGAGCGGATTGTTGACCCAGAGGACTTCGCCAAGGCCTGGGAGTCATTCAAGGTGCTTGAATTTTCGGCCAGGCGCACCGACGCCCCCGATTCGGCCGAAAACGCGCCCCAGGCGCCGGCGCAAGGCGCCTTCGCATCCCTCTTCTGCGATTGTTCGCCCCAGGGCGTCTACCACAAAAATTTCGACCTCATCAGCGATTCTTTCAAGAACCTTATCGCTGACGGATACAAGTTGCTGATTCTTAGCGACAGCCCTAACCAGTTTGTCCGACTTAGGGCCATTTTCGCCGACCGCGGCGACGACATAGCCTTCACTCCCGTGGCCGGCACCCTCCACGAGGGATATGTCGACCACAAGTCAAAAGTCTGCGTTTTCACTGACCACCAGATTTTTGACCGCTTCCACAAATATTCCCTCAAAAGCGACCGCGCCCGCTCGGGAAAGCTCGCCATGTCCCTTAAGGAGCTCAACGCCATCGAGGTGGGCGATTACATCGTCCATATCGACCACGGCATCGGAAAGTTTGGCGGCCTCCTGCGCACCAACGTCAGCGGCCGCATGCAGGAGATGGTGAAGCTCATCTATCAGAACGACGACCTTGTGTTCGTACCGATCCACGCCCTCCACAAGCTTTCCAAATACCGCGGAAAAGAGGGCGTCCCTCCGAAAATCAGCAAGTTGGGGAATGGCGCCTGGAATCGCATGAAGGAGCGCACTAAGGACAAGCTCAAGGACATTGCTCGCGACCTCATTAAGCTATATGCCGCCAGAAAGGAGGAAAAGGGCTTCCAATTCACCCCCGACTCTTACATGCAGCAGGAGCTGGAAGCGTCTTTCATCTACGAAGACACCCCCGACCAGCTCACGGCCACCCAGGCCGTTAAGTCCGATATGGAGAGTCCGAGGCCTATGGATCGACTGATTTGCGGCGACGTGGGCTTTGGAAAGACGGAAATTGCCGTGCGCGCCGCATTCAAGGCCGCCACTGACGGAAAGCAGACCGCCGTGCTCGTGCCCACCACTGTGCTGGCCTACCAGCATTTCCGCACATTCAGCGAGCGCCTAAAGGATTTCCCCGTTAGGGTTGACTATCTGTCCCGCGCCCGCACCCCCAAGCAGGTCAAGGAGATTCTCTCTGACCTCGAGCAGGGGAAAATTGACATAATCATAGGCACGCATAAGCTTATCGGAAAGTCTGTTAAATTTAAGGATTTGGGCCTTTTGGTAGTCGACGAGGAGCAAAAGTTCGGCGTGGCCGTTAAGGAGAAGCTCAAGCAGCTTAAAGTGAGCGTCGACACTCTCACGATGTCCGCCACCCCAATCCCGCGCACGCTCCAGTTCTCGCTCATGGGCGCCCGCGACTTGTCGGCCATCAACACCCCGCCGCTGAATCGCCACCCTATCGTCACTTCGGTCAACGCCTTCAGCGAGGACATAATCTCCGAGGCCATTAACTTTGAGCTGGCCCGAAATGGCCAGGTATTCTTCGTCAACCCGCGCATAGAAGGCCTTTACGACCTCGAGGCCACAATCAAGCGCATCGTGCCCGACGCCCGAATTGCCGTGGGCCATGGGCAAATGCCCCCGGAGAAGCTGGAAAAGCTTATCGTGGACTTTGCCGCCCACGAATACGACGTGCTCCTGTCCACGACAATCATCGAAAGCGGCGTCGACATGCCAAATGTCAACACGATGCTTGTAAACAACGCCCACCGATTTGGCCTGAGCGAGCTCCACCAGCTCCGCGGCCGCGTCGGCCGCAGCAGCCGCAAGGCCTTTTGCTATTTGCTCGTGCCGCCGGGCGTACCCTTGAATCCCGTGGCGCGTCGCCGTCTGCAGGCCATCGAAAGCTTCAGCGACCTGGGCAGCGGCATACACATTGCCATGCAGGATCTCGACATACGCGGCGCCGGCAATCTCCTGGGCTCGGAGCAAAGCGGATTCATCGCCGACCTCGGATATGAGGCCTATCAGAGGATTCTACACGAAGCCGTCACTGAGCTGCGCACCGAAGAGTTCTCCGATGTGCTCACCGCCGATTCCGGCCGCGTCGACGGGGAAATGGAATTCGTGGCCGACACTGCCATTGAGACAGACCTCGAACTCCTCCTCCCCGCAAACTACGTGTCTAATGACAGCGAGCGCATAAATCTATATCGCGAGCTTGACGGCATCGAGCGCGAGACCGACCTACAGGCCTTCAAGGCGCGTCTTGAGGACAGGTTCGGCCATATTCCTTCGCAGGCGGCCGAGCTCTTGCGCATTCCTCGCCTGCGCCGCCTTGGCCATCGCCTCGGCATTGAGAAAATAGCCCTAAAGATGGGCCAGATGTATCTCTATTTCGTGGGCGACGAAAACAAGGCCTATTACCAATCTTCGATGTTCGGGCGCCTCCTTTCATACTTGCAGCAGCATCCTCGCCGCGTGGAGATTCGCGAGCGCTCCGGCCGAAGAAGCTTCCTGATCAAAAACGTAAAAACAGTGGAGACTGCCGTCGACATTCTCTCGGAGGTAGTCAATCTCCCCTCTACATAAATTGTTGACATGTTAAAAATCAAAAAAATGGAAACAGCATATAAAATTTCCGGCATGATGTGCAAGCATTGCGCCGCAAGGGTGGAAAAGGCCATAATGGCGGTTGCCGGCGTAAGTTCTGTGGAAATCAATCTTGAGAAGGGAATCGCCGACGTAAAGGGCGACGCTATGCCCGACGCGGTAATGTCGGCGGTCGCCGCCGCAGGATACCGCGCTGAATTGGCCTGATTGCTATGATCATAGAAAGACCGCCAGGCCTTTACAGGGCCCTGTTCCCGGGCGCTGTGTGGAGGATTGGCCGCGAAAAGACCGTTTATCTGACATTTGATGACGGCCCTATACCTGAAGTTACCCCGTGGGTGCTCGACCAGCTTGACCTCTGCGGGGCCAAGGCTACGTTCTTCATGGTCGGAGACAATGCCGTCCGCCATCCCGAGCTGGTGCAAGAAGTGCTGCGCCGAGGCCATGCCATAGGCAACCATACAATGCACCACACGCAGGGAATGCGCGTCGATTCCGACGCCTACCTGGCCGATGTGCTGAAGGCCGCCGAAATCCTGCCGCCCACAAAGCTCTTCCGGCCACCGCACGGATTCATGCGTCCGGCTCAAATACGCAAAATCAAGGAGTTGGGCTATCAGATCACGATGCACGACGTCGTTACCCGTGACTATTACTCGGCCCTTTCCCCGGGTCGCATCCTTATGAATGTCAAGCGTTATGTGCGCCCCGGCTCAATTATTGTCATGCACGATTCCCTCAAGGCCTGGAAGAACACCGGCCAGGCCCTCCCCCACATCCTCCAATGGCTAAAATCTCAGGGCTACTCCTTTGGCCTCCTCTAATCCCCCCGTATACATATGTCATTGATTATATGTGTAGGGATGTACCCTGGTACATCCGTTTCCCAATGTTTAGCTTCTACCCCCCCCAATCCGCAAAAATCTGCAAACAATTTTGGTTTGCAGACAATTTTTTCCGATTCGCATTTTGTCGTTTGGTGAGTGGATTTTCTTGCGTAATTTTGCAGTATGAAAAAGTATTTATCTTCATTCTTGCTATTGCTTCTTGCCGCGCTTTACGCGGCCGCTTTCAATATCGACGGCACGGTTGTGGACTCCGCCGGCGAGCCTTTGCCACGCGCCGCCGTGCGTATCCTTACAGTCAAGGACAGCGTCCTCGTTAAGGGCGCCATCGCTAACGACGACGGCGCATTCAAGCTCGAGGGCGTTAAGAAAGGCCAATATCTGTTGGAGGCCTCATATGTCGGATTCGCCCCGTTAATCAACCCAATAAAGGTAGACAAGGACCAAAAGATGGGGCGCATCGTGCTAAGCGAGAACGCCGCAATGCTAAAGGACGTCACCGTCACCGGCATACGCACCCCCATCCGCGTGGCGCAGGATACGGTTGAATTCAACGCCGACAGCTATAAGACCCAGCCAAACGCAGTGGTGGAGGATCTTCTCAAGCGCCTGCCGGGCGTTGAAGTGGACTCTGACGGAAAAATCACCCACAACGGCCGTGAAATCAAGAAGATTCTCGTTGAAGGAAAGGAGTTTTTTGGCGACGACCCCACAGTCGCCTCCAAGAATGTGCCTGTAGATATGATCGAGAAGCTGCAGGTCGTTGACCGCAAGAGCGACCTTGCCCGCATGACAGGCGTTGACGATGGCGAGGACGAAGTAGTCATTAACCTAGAGGTAAAGCCCGGCATGGAGACCGGCGGATGGTTTGGCAATGTCGAGGCCGGATATGGCACGGATGAGCGTTACAAGGCTTCGGTTTTCGCCCAGCGTTTCTGGGGCGACGGCAACCAACTCACGATTCTTGGCGGAATGAACAACGTCAACGACCTCGGATTCCGCGACGGAGGCAGCGGACGTTTCCGCAGATTCGGCGGCTCAAACGGAATCACCACCTCTAAGTCGCTTGGCGTAAACTTCAACATTGGAAATGGCGAAATTTTCCGCTTGGGCGGCGATATAATGTACAGCAACAGCAAGCGCGATACACGCACTAAGCAGAATCGCCAATACCTTTTCGCCGATTCTACATCTTTCTATGATTCTCAGCGAAATACGCTGGACAAGGGCGATAATTTCAGCGCCAATTTCCGCCTGCAGTGGAAGCCCGACTCGTTCAACACTTTAGAGTTCCGTCCTACGATGTCGCTGAATTTCAGCGATTCAAAGTCGGATGACGAGTCAAATACCTACGCCGGTCACCGCAACAGCGACGTCGTGGGCGACCAAGTGAACCGCAACACCAACAAGCAGCTCTCGCATGGCGATTCATACGAGTTTGGCGGACGCCTGATCTTCAACCACAATTTCAAGCAGCGCCGCGGCCGTTCGTTCTCGGTTTTCGTGAACTACCGTTTCTCCAACGTCAAGGAGAAGGCCAACACATTCTCCGAAATCATGTACTATCTCCTGAATAAGGATTCAATCTATGACCAGTACGAAAACAATCGCACCTGGAGCAATCAGATATCCTCGCGCATATCCTGGACTGAACCTATCGGAAATGTGCGCAACGGCAATTTCGTTACCCTGGCCTATAATATTTCATATCGCTGGAACAATGCCGACCGCATAACCTACGGACGCCCCTCCGACCTCCCGCAGGACCAGCTCTTCAGCCTCGACCCGCTGCCGGTGGACGTTCCTATCGATTCGCTCAGCAATCGATTCCGCAACAATTACATGAACCAGGACATTCGCCTTGGATTCAGGCACGTCTCAAAGACGCAGAATATTGACGTCGGCTTCTCTTTCGTGCCGCAGATGTCAAAGTCAATCGACCTCATCAATTCAGCCAAGAACATTCCTGAGCGCTGGGTGTGGAATTACGCCCCCTATCTGCGCTACAGGTGGAAGATGTCGCAGACACGCTCAATGAACATCGACTATAACGGCCGCTCTTCGCAGCCGTCGATGGAGCAGCTGCAGCCCGTGGCAGACGTCAGCGACCCCCTAAACATCGTCCAGGGCAATCCCAACCTCGATCCTTCGTTCAACCACAATCTCCAGTTCCGATTCCAGGACTTCAACCCCCAGGCCCAGCGCGCGATTATGGTGATGGTCAACGCCTCTATGACACAGAACGCGATCATTTCGCGCACCGACTTCAACCAGGAGACCGGCGGCCGCTTCACCACTTACGAGAACGTCAACGGCATTTGGAACGTCAACGGATTCACAATGCTCTCATTCCCCCTGCGAAACAAGGCCTTCACCATCAACAATCACCTTGGCGGAGGATACAGCCACAGCGTGGGATTCAGCAACGGCCTGAAGAACAAGTCGGGTTCCCTGCGCCTCAACGAATCTTTCGGCATAGCCTGGCGCCCCGACAACCTTGAGCTTGAGCTCCGCCCGCAGTACAGCCTGCAGTACACCACAAACAGTGTGCAGAAGAACAACAACCGCACAGTCCATGGCTACGGCGGCCGCTTCTCAGGCACATATTACACTCCCTTCGGGCTGGTGCTCAGCACGGACCTCAACTATACGGCCAACCGCGGCTACGGCGAGGGTTACAACACAAACGAATGGATGTGGAACGCCTCTATATCCTACCAAATGCTCAAGGGCAAGAACTTGATTCTTACTATCAGCGGCTACGACCTCCTGCAGCAGCGCAGCAACATCAGTCGACAAGTCACCGCCCAATACATCCAGGATGCCATGTACAATTCCCTCACCCGCTATTTCATGGCCACGGTATCCTACAAGTTCAACACCTTCAAGGGCAAGCGCCGCCAAGAAGGTCCCGGCGAAGGCTTCGGCGGCCCCGGCGGCCCC
>JAMPBQ010000033.1 GCA_023666615.1 Clostridium sp.
CCGCAAGGCATGCCAAGACATAATTTGAAAGCGTTTATCCGCGCTGATTCTTGACGCCTTGAAATTCTCGCAAAATTTCATAATAAAGTCAAGGATTGAGCAACGGTAGATGCCCGTGGATATGTAATAGCCGGCGTTTGGCCTTTGCCTCGGGAGAGGCGTGGCCGAATGCGATGTTGCATATACAGGCGTGGGCTTCTGCGTGTTGCCGTCCGACTTTATTAGGGCAATGCGAGAAGCCTCAAGGCGTTGGACGGCAACAGATACAGATTCCTGCGCTTTTTACGTGTAAACCTTGCCTTGAAGGAGTCTGAAGGCTATTTGTAACCTATATGATGAAACAGAAACCATTTGTGTTTAAGAAGAAATGGTTGGCGGCTTTGCTGATGCTGATATCTTCTTCTGCTATGGGGGTTGACGTGCAGCCATGCCTGATTTTTACAGGCTATTCCGCCGATAAGCAATGTATAGATTTGTCGGCTTTCAACCGCATCAGTTTTGATGAAGACGGTTTCACTGTATCTTCATCAAAAGACGATTCAACCCAAGAGATTAATCTGCCCTATTCTCTTTATAACCGCTTTGCGGTTGGTGACGATGTGCCAAATATGGAAGCCGGAATTGGCGCTATCTCAATTCAAGATGAATCGCAATTGGAATTTTTGTCGGAAAGCAATTCCTTGAAAATAATTTCTGCCTCAACCAATTCTTTTGAGATAGGGATTTTCAGTCTCAATGGAGTGTTGGTGGCAAAATCATCGATGCATTCTCACGACCTTCTGTCTCTAAACGAGCTTATGCCAAATGTGTATGTCGCCGTCGCTTCGGATGGCAATATCCAATTAACCCTAAAATTCATTATACGCTAACCAATCATGAAAAATAAATCAATCTTTAAGCCGTTCTTTTTGATGCTCCTCTCTTCAATGGCAATCTTCGCATTCGCAAAGCAAGAGAAGGTGATACAAATATTCAAGAGTGGAGAAGTAGTCCAAGAGTATGCCCTAGAGGATATTGACTATATTGAAGTCAATGACTATATCCCGGCCCCTGGAGGTCTGAACGCGAACGTTTCCGATAATCAGATTACCATAAAATGGAATGCTGTGGAAGGCGCTTCGTATAATGTTTATCGTTCCCCCGACAACACAAGCTTTATCCTGCTTGCATCCGGAATAAAAGAGACGGTCTTCACAGATGCAAATCCGTTGAAAGGCTCAAATTTCTATAGAATCAAAGCTATTGTGGGGGGCGCCGAAAGCGGATATACAGCCTCTGTAACAGCAGCCATCTCCGGGACAGAGCTGGAAAGCGGCATATACTTGGGCATTACCGGATTCAACAGGAAACTGTATGATTACCCGGTATTAAGGCTTAGCGAAACCACTGTTGGCGGATTTAGAAATTTCATCGATGAACTTGCGATGGAGAATGGCACTCTCCTTTATTATTCAGTTGATCAAGCATTGAATGCCTTGCAGGCCACTGAGCTGCCTGCTGATATCTCAACTGCCGCTATCATTACCTTTACCGATGGCCTGGATCAAGGTTCGTTGATGAAGGACGTTCCATACGATGATGATATGGAGTATTTGGACGCTTTAAGTGGCAGAATCAAGAGTGGAACGGTCAGCGGAACGCCAATAACAGCTTATTCAATTGGCATTCGCGGAAAGGATGTCAGTGATATTGCCACTTTTAGGGCCAATTTGGCCAAACTAGCATCTTCTGCTGAAAACGCCTTTGAAGTTTCTAGCATGTCGGAGGTTAATGCGCAATTTCAGGAAATCGCCGACAAGTTGTCACAAAGCAATTATGTGCAGACCATTAATCTTGATATGCCCGGGGCCTCAAATGGCGCGATAGTGAGGTTTACGTTTGATAATGTCAAATCCGCTGAAGATTCAAAATTATATATTGAAGGCAGATTTAATCTTAAGGAACGCAGCCTGGAGGATGTGCGTTACGTTGGGTTGACTTCAACATCGGGCTCTACCATTAAAGGCACAGTAAATGACATTTTTGTGAATTTTAAATTTGAAGGCGTACACACCAATAACAACGTCTTGATTAAGAGTGAATTTACTGATGAATGGACATATCGCGCGGCAAGTTCTGCTTGGCAGATTAATTCCGAATTTGACAAGACTGAAAATTCAGATATAGTTACAGAGCGCAGTTCTGCGGCGATTATGCTTGTTCTTGACTGCTCAAAATCCCTGGCTGATGATTTTGTGAAGATGCAAAGCAATGCCAAGGATTTTATAAATACCTTGATTGGGGCAGTTTCCGATGAAAATGAACCCAATGATGATAAAGCAATATATTCTACAGTTCCTCAAGACTTGTCTGTTGCGGTCTGGTTTGACAATCAAAGATATTTCTTGAATGAGAGTGAATATTTTGCCGCAAACCTTTCAAACGCATATATAGAAGGGTTGGTGGTTCTTTATGAATCGGGATATATCGTTATCTCTCCGCGCCAACTCCAATATGGTCTAGTCAATGTTGAATTGGCTATGAAATATTATTCCGAGTTTCTCCCCGATTTGGAGCTTGCCGAAGTAATAAAAAATCGGTTTGGCAGTATAACTCTGGGATTAAGCAGCTTTAGATTTGACATTTATGAATCAAATGGTGATTATCTTACATCAGAATGTCGTTCTGATGGGTCTAATATTTCTTTTAGATATTATTCCTCTTATCCGGGACACTTTGAAATTGGCAGTCAACATTCAACATCTGGTCTCGTAAAAGGAGTAAAGCGTATGGGGAAAGATAAAATCATTTGGGGCGATCCTGATGATTTGTCTGTGTCAGTTATGGTTAATGGAGAAAGACGATTGGTTAAGTATGATAGCGATGTGGATTGGTCGTCCTACAATGTGGAGGGCGTAGTAGTATCAATTGCAGACCAGCGTTTTGTCTTGCTTAAAGACGATGCTGTAGATGGTGTCGTACACAAAGACGTTGCCCTTTCAAATTATTCAGGCATATTGCCTACCCAAGAGCAAGCGGAAGTAATATCAATGAAAAGCAATGACATAAATGACGTTCTATGGAGGGTCGGAGGCACTCAAATATCTAAAGAATACCTCACAAAAACGCCTTATGACGAGACAAATGTATATACGTTTGATAATTCAGGCTTAGGCCACAACTATTCAGGCCGAGTGCGCGGAGTGATAAATCTTTAATCTATTGTAGTATGAGACAATTACTTTCTATCTTCTTGCTGCTGATCCTTTTTGTTGGTTGTTCCGACAAGGATGAAAATGACTTGTCACTCCCTATTGATGAGGCTGACGAATACGACGTTGAATGGTTTGGGGGAGTTTGGGTCAAATATTTGGAAGTGCCCAACCAAGAAGTCAGGGTAGAAATAGATTATAGTAAAAGCGGTGATAACTGGTTGGAGGTAGAATGCAATCAAAGTAATGTTGTGATTACGTTTTTGCCTTGTATTGATTCCGAACGTTCAGCTGATGTTAAGATCTACGATCAAAGCAAAATATACAAATTGCACTTTACGCAGAGTAAGTTGAAAGAGACAGATGATGTCAGTCCGCTTTTTCAGAATGAGAGAGAGCTTGAAACCTATCTGCGCGAGAATGGATACTGCGAAGGCGGTAACATTTATCTGCGAAATTTGCGTCAAGTGAAAAGATTGGACCATGTGCATATACAAAATGCTGTAATTTTGGGGCTTTTTCCTGAACTTGAGTTTTTGATGGTATTTGTCAATACAGGCATAGTAGATTTAAGCCTGATAAATAAGATTGACACCTGTGATATTGAGGATTTTGGATATGGTGGAGTTAGTGTAAAAGACATTCAAAAGGTTAAGAATCTTAAATATTTAAATTTGTATGGCATTAGGGATCAAAATGCTGTCATCGACCTTTCTAATAACAATGAATTGGTTCGTGTGGAAATTATGAATTCTGATTATGCAAATATAAAATTTCCATCCAGTGTTGAAGAAATTGAGTTATCAGGTCTTCGTAATGTTGAATCTCTTGATTTGCCAAATAGCTTAAAGGAAATGTCGGTTTATGATTTGCGGTCGCTGAAGCAAATTGACATATCAAAAACACAGATTGGTAGGACTGACATAATCAATCCACTACACATAGAAGATGTAAGCGGTGATAATAAAAAATTCAATATTTATGTTAATCAGGAACAGTTAAATTCAATTAACGACCACAAGTGGGAAATAAAATTTTTGGCAAATACACACAATCCAATTTTTTCGACCTCCTACCAACTAAAGTTGGCGGATTTTGATCTAGTGGAGCCAAGATTTACGGCAGAATTGTTAGATGTAGGAGCAAAAATCTTGAGTGTCTACTTCAATTTTGCGGAAAAAGGAAATTTGGAAATTAAGGAGATGAGGGGACGGTGTGACACTACGCCATGGGATGAATCACGTGACCCTTATCATAATGGATTCCATTATGGCTGGGAATACTTGTGGCTTGATTTTGAAACTAAAGTTATTGGCTGCCAATTTTGGAATTTAACTCCAGGAACAACTTATTATGTACAGCTTGCCGTAGTTACTGAAACTCAGACCTGGTACCTAAGTGATGAATTAATTGTGACTATGGAGGAATACGTTGAGCCTGTGATTGATATAACAAAAATTGAGCCTTCTTATGATGGCGCCAAAGTTGTCTACTCTGTTGAAAACTTTGGGTACACAACAGAAGGTAAAAGTACGGTATTGATTGGCGAAACGCCAAATATAACGGAAGACAGTGCCATATTCACCAGTGAACCAAGGAGTTGGTTTATACGGAAAGGTCAGCGCATAGAAATAGATATTGAAGTTGAAAAACTTGAACCAAAAACTCGGTATTATGCCCGCATAGCGACGATTTGGAAAGAAGATTCCAAAACATTATACAGTGATCCTGTTGAATTTAATACCGAAGCTATGCCAGAAATCCCTACAAATCTTATTTGGTATACCTTTCATACACAAACCAATCAGACAATACAATACACATCAGGCTATAAGATTTCCGCTGCAATTTATTTTGTAGCTCTGTTCGATAGATTTGATCCAGGGGATAAATTTTATTTTGAGTCTGACCATAAAACATATATCCCTAATATGGCGCCAAATATTCTAGATACAGAAAATGGAATAATGTGTTTTGATGACTCAAACTATTCGTTCTATTGGTATTCTAAGCCATGGAAGAATCCTGAAATAAAATTCCGAGCTGTAGTCGTCAAAGCGGATGGCCGTGAATACTATTCTCCATGGAGAGAGACGTCTTTCGTATATAAATAGTACATTAGATCAAAAGTATTAATTTTCAGTAAATCAGCCCGGCTGAGCGCAGGATGGCGGCGGCGGTGTCACAGTACACTGCCGCCGCCGCTGTGTCTCCGGCTTTGAGGATGGCCTCTTGGGTGGCCTTTATGTGCAGGATGGCGCCTTCGCGGCGCATTGACCCTTCGGGGGCGCTGATGGCGCGTGCGGCGTCCTCTCGGGCGTGCTTGGCGGCGATGATGTCGTTGGCGGTGGGCGCCTCCTCCTTTTGCCCGGCGGCGCATGCAGCGCAGATTATCAAAAGCAATATGTAAGGAAGGCGTTTCATATCAGCTGCATTGCTTTTGCCCTTACCTTTTCCATCAGCCAGCGCGGAGTGGATGTGGCTCCGCATATGCCTATGGTGGCGGCTCCCTCCAACCATTTGGGGTCGATGCGGTCAGCGTCCGATACCAAGTGCGTGCGCGGGTTGGCGTCAAGGCAATGGCTGTAAAGTATCCTGCCATTGCTGCTCTTCGCCCCCGCCACGAAGAGGATGCAGTCATGCCGGCGTGAAAACTCCTTCAGATGCTCCACGCGGTTGGCCACTTGGCGGCAAATGGTGTCAAAATATTCAAATTTCGCCTGCGCCCCCTTGCGCTCCTGGATGGCGCGGATGATGGCGCGGAATCCCTCAAGCGATTTCGTGGTCTGCGAATATAGGGAGATGTCGCGTCCAAAATCCACCTTGTAAAGCTGGCTTTCATCCTCCACTACTATGGCCTTCCCTTGTGTCTGGCCCACAAGGCCATTGACCTCCGCATGCCCTGTCTTGCCGTAAATCACTATCTGCGGCGATTGAGGCTCGGCGAATGTGGACTTGATGCGCTGCTGCAGCCGAAGCACCACCGGGCACGTGGCGTCGATGATTTCTATGTTGTTGCGCATGGCCAGCTCGTAGGTGGACGGCGGCTCGCCGTGCGCGCGCAGAAGCACCTTCACGTCGCGCAGGCCGGCCATCTCTTCATGGGTGATGGTGACGAGGCCTATCGAGCGCAGGCGCTCCACCTCGTCGCTGTTATGCACTATGTCGCCAAGGCAATACAGCTTGCCCGATTTCGCCAGCTCATCCTCGGCCTTGCTGATGGCCGTGGTCACTCCAAAGCAGAAGCCGGAGCTTTCGTCTATTTCGCAAATGGGCTTAGGCATTGAGGGCGGAAATGGCGCGGTTGAACTGGTCAAGGAGCCAAGCGTCCTGCTCGGCCACGGTCATGTGCGAATTGTCGAGCGCGATGGCGTCATCGGCGCGGCGCAGCGGGCTTTCTTGGCGGGTTTCGTCGATGTGGTCGCGGTGGACTACGTTGGCCAACACTTCCTCAAAGGTCGGATTCCCGCCCTTTTCGATCATCTCGGCGAATCTGCGCTGGGCGCGCGTCTGCGCCGATGCGTTCACAAATATCTTTAGCTCTGCGTCGGGGAACACTGTCGTGCCTATGTCGCGCCCGTCCATCACTATGCCCTTCTCCGCGCCCATGGCCTTCTGCGCCTTCACCAGGGCGTGGCGCACAAAGGGGATGGCGGCAATGGTGGATACATGGTTGGATACCTGTATGCGGCGTATTTCATCCTCCACGTCCTCGCCGTTCAGCAGAGTGCGCTGCGAGCCGTCGGCCTGGGGGGCGAAATCAATCTTTATTTCAGGCAAGCTCTTTTCCAGCCTCTCCAGGTCTGCGTTGTCGTCGGCGTCGATGAGAGAATTGCGCATGGCATAGAGCGTGACCGCGCGGTACATTGCTCCGGTGTCGATGTAGCGGTAGCCGATGCGCGAGGACAATCTCTTGGCCATTGTGCTTTTGCCCGACGATGAGTATCCGTCGATGGCTATTATGATTTTTGGAATGCTGTTGTCCATTTTATATGTTGTTCTATAGGAGTTCGCTTAATGAGCATGAGAGGTTGAGCATGAACGTGGATGCTCCGGTGGAGCGCTGTGAGAAGGCCAAGCCCACGCTGAATGCCTTTACGCGTATTCCGCCGGTGAGCGAAAGGCCCGACAGCATGGTGCGCTGGTCGGCCAGCATGTCGGTGCGCGTCTTGTAGTTGTAGCCAACGCCGATGTGCCAGTTGGGAGAGGATACGAGGTCAACCCCGAACACCAGGTGGCGCATCAGATTGCTCATGAATTTGTCCTTTATCTGCCCTTGGCCGGATCCCGACGTGCCGTCAGAGTACTGATAGTAGGGGAGGCGCCATTTCGTGAGGTTCCAGGCCGTCACCGAAAAGCGCAGGGGCAAAGTGCCGAATGTCTGCGACCACCCCAGCCGCACGTCAATCGGCAATCGGTCATATTTCTCGTTGAATTTCTTCACCTGGCCGCCGAGGTTCGACACTACAGCCGATAGCGAGAGGTCGCGGTCGGGGTCATAATAGTTGATGCCAAGGTCTACGCCTATTGCCATGGCCGAATATTCGGCATAGCTGCTGTAGGCCAGCTTCAGGTTTGCACCGCCGCGCAGGCGGTCGGTGATGTCGTGGGAGTATGCGCCCATGAATACGGCGTCCTTGGGCGAAAACTCGCCGAGGATTGTGCCCGTCTCATCGGTTTCGGTCATGGAGCCGTAGCCGAAGTATTGCACTGCGGCTGACCATGCTCCGCGCTCTCCGGAGCTGTGGGCGTAGCGCGCCCCGGCGAAGTTGCTGCCGGCCACGTATTTCATGTAGCTCATCGCCAGCATGCCGCTCATTTCCGGGCCAAGCAGGGCCGGGTTTTGGTCAATGGTGGTTATGTCGTCGTCAATGAGGGTGATGTTCACTCCGCCCAAGCCGTAGATGCGCGTCGACATTGGAATGTCCAAAAAGGAATAGGCCGACGACCCGTCTTGGGCCGGCGCCTGCATGCATCCAATGACAAAGGTGAGAAGGAGTATGATGTATTGTCGCAATTTCATTCAAAAAAATATTATCAAATGAATTAACGCCAAATCTTGTGTTTTATTATGCTGCGCGCCTCTCGGCCACCCTTATCGCAGAGCCTTGTTTTTGGGCGTTGTGGCCTGAAAGTCTTTAAGGTATTCGGGAGTGGAGTAGGCGAGGTCGATAAATTCTCCGCGTGAATAGGCCAGGTCGGCCAGGGCCATCATGTTCACGGCCAATGGCTCAATGTCAGGTACAAACTGCGCGTTGGCGGCGCTGACGAGCCGCTGGAATTTCGCGCTGCCGTTGCCGAAGAATAGTATTTGTCGCCCAGTGGCAATGAGTTCGGCGTAGCTGTCCGCGTCGAGCACCATTGCGCCCGGATTCATCAGCTCGGCCAGCCCCATGTCGTAGGCGCAGGTGTACACTTCCATTCTGCGGGCGTCAACCATCGGGACGAATATCGCGTCCTCTGCCAGGTCGATGCCTGAAAACATCACTGTCGTCGCCATCAGCTTCAGCGTGCTCACCCCTATCATGGGGATGCCGAGGGCGTAGGCCAGTCCCTTGGCCTCGCTCAGGCCTATGCGCAGCCCCGTGTAGCTGCCGGGGCCCATCGACACGGCTATGGCTTGCAGGTCCAGCTCTTTTTCCCTCAGGAAGTCAAGGCAGCCCTTGATTTGCCCCGATAGGGCGGAGGCGTGGTTGCGCCCCTGAAAGTCCTCATAGTGCTTTAGCGTAAGCCCTTCGGCTGTGAGGGCTGTTGAGCAGGCTGAGCCTGTGGTGTCGATGCTTAGTATTATGGCCACGGCGGGTTGGTTTTTTATTCTTTTGCTTTATATGTCGCCTTTTGTTTCCTCTTGGCGATTTTCTGTGCAAAGTTAGGCATCTTTTCTCAAATTATCAATAGGAAAATCGCGCAATGGAGCTTTTGGCTCCGCTGCGCGATTGCGGTATTGTGAAGAATAGATGAGGGCTATTTCGCGGGCTTGGGCGCCGTCTCTTTTTGTATGAGGATAAACGCCAGGGCCACAACCGCCGCGATGATGTACGGCAGGAACATTGAGTGGAAGCTGCCGCCGTTTGTCTCGATGCTCGATGGAATATTCTGCAGGATGCCGCCGAAGATGAACATGATGCCGTTCAGGAAGGCGCTGGAGGTGCCCACAAGCGGGCCGCCGGCCACGTCGCCGCCAACGCTGAACGCCAGCATGTGGGCCGTGGCGCCCATGCCTATCACGAACATCATCACTACCATCAGCCACATGGGCATCTCTACGTAAATCACCAGGATAAGGCCGGCAATCATCATAAGCGCGCCGATGATCGACGGTTTTTTGCGGCTGCCGATCCTATTGCTCCATTGTGGCCAGAAGCATGAGCCCGCGGCGAGGCCCAGCCATAGAAGGGCGGTGCCGATATAGCCTGATTCATGCCCGTAGTGGGCGAAAATCTGCGGCGTCCACACCACACCAAGCGCCAGGTTCAGGCCAAAGATTATGCCGCCCCACATGCCCGCAATCCACATCTGCGGTTTCTTGAAGATTTGGATAAGGTTGTTGCCTACTACCTTGAACGGATTCTGAGTTACCTTCACGGGCTCGGGGTTGCGCATGTAGATGAATGCCAAAATCACCAGCACGACGCCAATGAAGCCCAGCCAGATGAAGAGGGTCTGATAGGTCATGTGCTTGAGGAGCGATTCTATGATAGGCTGCTGCACGGCCGACCCCACGGAGGATATCGTCTGCACGTAGCCGAACATTGTGCCGTAGGCCGCCATGCCGAACCATACGCCGCCGATGTAGCCGGCGCCGACGAATCCGCAGCATGCGCCAAGGGCCATAAGCACCTGGGCCGCGAGAATCAGCACGTAGCTGTCGGCTATGCCGTAGAGGAATACGCCGGCCGTGACGAAGATGAATGCCGGAATCATCACTCTCCTTGAGCCGAAGCAGTCGAGGAAGGCGCCGCCGAAGAATTGAAATACGGCGAAGGCCCATGTGTAGGTGCCCGCTATCAGCGTCAGGTGATTGACGTCAAGGTTAAGCTTTTGCTGTATGTCTCCCTGCACATCGGAGAACATTGTCTGGATATTGAACAGGTACACCACAAAAATCGTGGCCAGAATCCAGACCCACCATGCCATGCCGCCGCCGATCTTGTATTTCCGAGGCGTTAGGTTTTGGGGCGTTAAATTATTTGTTGCCATCGTATTTATTTTTTATTGACGGGTGCGTATTTTGTTTCGGGAAATTCAGAGGCGTACATATGCTGCTGCTTGCGCGAGCGGTCGTACACCTTGTTGCCGGCCACGTATGTGGCGATGTTCATATTGTTCAGGCCAAGGGTCATCAGCACGAACAGCTTCTCAAAGATATTGTTGGAGAATTTCATTCGCCATTTTGCGAATTCCGTTGGCTCAAGCGTCAGCACTGCCATGTCAGCCTCATAGCCCGGGGCGAGGCTGCCTATCGTGTTCTCAAGGTTCAGGGCCTCGGCGCCGCCGCGGGTGGCCAGGTAGAATGCCTTCACTGCGTTGAGGTTCTTCATGTGCAGCATGGCCACTTTGTAGGCCTCGTTCAGGTTGCGCGGTATTGAGAAGTTGGTGCCTCCGCCCACGTCGGTACCCATGCCTACGCGCACCGGCCTGTCTTGCTGCTTGGCCTCCCAAATCTTAAATTCTCCGTCGCCAAGGAATAGGTTGGAGCATGGGCAGTGGGCCACGCCGCACTGGCAGTCATGCAGAGTCTGCCATTCTTCCTCGCGCACTATGCAGCAGTGGGCCAGAACCGACCTATGGTCGATAAGGCCGAAGTGCTTGTAAACCTCAGTGTAGTTGGGCTGGTCGGGAAACAGCTGCGTCACCCAATCGATTTCGTTTTGCGCCTCGTCGAGGTGGGTGTGCATGTATACGCCTTGGTCGATGTATCTTTGGTAGAGCTGGCCTGCGAGCTGAAGCTGCTTGGGAGTCGATGTGGGGGCGAATCGCGGAATGATGGCGTAGAGCTGGCGTCCGCGGTGGTGCCATTTCTTCAGCAGCTGTTCGCTCACGAGGATTGATTCTTCCGCGCTCTCGTCCTTTACTGAATCGGGCACGTTGCGGTCCATAAGCACCTTTCCTGAAATCATGCGCGTGTTGTACCGCTCCGATTCCTCAAAGAATGCGTCCACCGATGTGGCGAACGACGTTGAGAATACGTTGGCCGTGGTGGTGCCTTGGTCCAGAAGCTGGTGGAAAAATTCCTTCGCCACTTCGTCGGCGAATTTCTTGTCCTTGAATTTCGCCTCGGTGGGGAAGGTGTACTGGTTGAGCCAGTTCAGCAGTGTGTCGCCGAAGGAGCCAATCATAGGCGACTGCACATAATGCACGTGGCAGTCGATAAATCCCGGCATGATCACGGCGTTGGCGTATGCGTCGATGTCCTTTAGCTCAGGATATTTTGCGGATACGGTCTTGAAGTCTCCTACCTCCAGGATGTGGCCATCCTGCACCACCACAAGGCCGTCTTCATAATAGTCATAGCATTTGCTTTCATCATTGAGGAAAGGGTCGGCCTTGAACGTGAGGACTTGGCCTCGCACGCCTTTTAGGGCGGTGCCGGCGGGATTTAGCGGGAAGGGTGTTGTTTCCATGTGTGTTTATAAATTTTGGTAAATCAATAAGCGGGGCTCTGCGCATTTTGCCCATTAGGGCCCGGTGGCATCCCTCGTATATTTTATTAACAAAATAAATGCGCAGAAGTTTGAATTTTTATGAAAATATAATGAAGCGGCGCCGGTCCCCCGCGGGAGCCGGCGCCGTTTCATTTCCTTGTAAATTTTGCCTAACGCACTATCACTTTATGGGCGATGCCGTCGACATTCACGATGTACATTCCTCTTGGCACGCACAGCGATGGCATGGCCCTCCCGTAGACGTCGTACGCCGTGGCATGGCTGTATTCCCCGACTATGGTGATTTCGCCGTCCCCCCCGATCACCGTGGCGCCGCCGGCCTCAACGGTGTCCTCAATGCCGGCCACTTTGGAGTTGGTGAACACTGCGTAGCAGCCGCCCGGCAGCGTCACGGTGCCTGACGCCGCGTTGAACGTCGGGCTTGCTCCGTAGCTGGCGCTGGCCGTTTTGTACGCCACATTCGATTTGGCCTTGAATTTCACGCCGGTGATCGTGGCCTGCGTCAGCCCGGGGTTGATGACGCAAATCAGCTCTTTGTCCGCCGTGGAGGCGTAGATGGTGCGCCCCGCCGCCCAATTGCTCTCGCCGCAGGCCATCGAGAATGTCGCCGAATTGGTGAAGAGGTCGGGATTTTCGTTGCGCAGGGCTATCAGCTCGCAATAGTTGTCATAGAGGCCTTTGCGCGCCGGCACGTCGAGATAGCTCCACAGCACTGGCTTTGGGTCGGTGTTGTTGCCTCCATCAGCGTTTTTCGTATTGGTGCCGTTTCCAAGCTCGCCGAATTGCCATATCATGTGCGCGCCGGGCGCCAGGAGCATCTGCGCGGCCACGCTGCCAAGGCGCTGCATCGAGGCTTCAAGGTCTCCTTTCACGCCTTCCGCGCCCCATTGGTCTTGTTTGTAGGCCATGCGCTGCTCGTCATGGCTCTCTGCGTAGCTTACGGTCGAGCCCCATGTGCGGCTGTCGTTTGGCGCATAAAATCTGTTAAGGTTTGATCCTGACGAATATCCCATGGCGAATTGGCATGAGGCCTCGTTGATGTTGGCCCAGTTGGTCTGCCCGTTGGCCGCCATTGCGTTCTCTTCCTCGGCTCCGGCCAGGTCTTCGTTGATGGAGTATGCGTTAGGGTTGATGGCCCGCATGGCGTCGGTGATTGCTTTCATCCTGGCTATGCGGCTCGCATTGTATTTGTTTGTGTTCGCCTCCGAAGCGTTGCCCCCGTAGCTGGCGTTGTCGCCAAGCCCTTTCACAAGGTCGAATCTGAATCCGTCGGCCTTGTAGGCTGTCATCCAATACGCCACCATGTCTATCCATTGCTGCTGCACCAGCATGTTGTCCTGTTTCCAGTCGTTGAGCACGCTGTAGGCGTGCGGCGCCGTGGCGTTGTAGAATGGATTCTGGCCCATCTCATACATCTGGTACCACGGATGCAGCCCGTCGCTTTGGTTGAACACCACGTCGAGTATCACCGCTATGCCCTGGCTGTGGCAGGCGTCGATGAAGTGCCGGTAGGCGTCGGGCGATCCATAGGCCTTGTCCGGCGCAAAGTAGAAGTTGGTGTTGTATCCCCATGAATTGTTGCCGTTGAATTCCTGTATCGGCATGAGCTCTATTGCGTTCACGCCAAGGACCTTCAGATAAGGCAGCTTTTCCTCGGCTTGCGCTATCGTGCCGTTGCCGTAGGCCTGCCCTTCGGTGCCGGTGAAGTCGCGCACCAGCATTTCATATATGATAAGGTCTGACTGCGCCACGCCCTGGAAATCCTTCACTTTCCAGTCGTATTTGTCGCGGTTTCCCTTGTATACGGCCAGCATCACGTCGCCTTCAACCTCGGAGGGGTAGGGGATTAGGCCCGGATAGGTGCCGTCCTCCAGCCATTTGTCGCTGTACGGGTCTAGCACAAGGCGCGCGTAGGGGTCGCCCACCTTGTATGTGCCGTCGATGAGGTAGTAATACGGATATTCCGTGTCGGGGTCAAGCCCTGACACCTTAGTCCAAAAGTATCGTATGCCGTCGACATCGGCATAGTTCATTACGCCCTTGGCCGATGCCTCGTATCCATTCCATGCCCCGATGATCATGCCGTTGGTCTTGTCCGGCGCTGCGATGCAGAATGTCACTGTGCCGTCGGCGTTGGCCGTAGCCCCCATCTTCGGCTTTCCGCCGGGGAATGCCTCTTGCTTTGAGTCTGGCGGGAAGCAGATGTGGATAGTCTCGGTTGTAGTCCGCTTCTCTCCTGTCCTTTCTGTGGCCACGGCTATTACGTCATAGTCGCTTCCCGCCGCGAATGTGTAGTCCTTTGTCAGGCTCTTTGCGTATGCGGCGGTGGCGAACGGCGTGGAATTGACGTCGTTTATGTAGAATTTTATGCTGGAGTATTCAGGCACTGCCGCCGTAAAGGTCACTGTGGACGTGGCGCTCGTGAGTATCTCCGGGGCGTTGGACGTAAATTGCATCTTGAATCCCGCCGCTAGCACGTCGAGGAATATGTCGCCCCCAGTCGCAGTCTTGCCTTCCTGCGACCCATCGGCCGTGCGGAACACAAAGCATAGCTTCTCCACCACCTCCGACGCGTCGGTGATGCCGTAGTACGTATTGATGTCGCCAATCGTCAATGTGTACGTGTTTGCCGCCACGTATTGCATCTTGTATTTCGCTGCATTGTCTAGCCATGTCGGGGCGTAGGCCCAGCCGCCGTTGCTCTTGTTCGTGATTACGCCGGTGTGCGCGTACACTGGCGTGGATGCGTCAAGCCCCATCAATCCCTTGTTGCCTTGGTCGGCGTGGAATGTAATGGTCACTCCCGTGGAATTGGTTTGCAGCGGGGAGGGAGAAGACGTGATAATTTGTGCCGCCGCGGGCGATATGGCCAGCAGCAGCGTTAGCAGGAGAGAGTAAAGTTTTGTCATAAATAGCTGGAAAGTTTGTGGCTGTAAGTTTTCGGTATTGCGCGGGGCAGGCGCTTTATTCAACGCTTCCGCACTGAATAAAACGCCTGCCCCAATGAAAAAGTTTAAGGTCGTCTGGTTAAAAGTGATTATTTCCGTGTAATCCGTCTAATCCGTGTAAATCCGTGTTATTGCGCATGTGGGCGCTTCTGCCCGCATCCGCGTAAGAATCACTCTTTCGCCTTCCCGCTCATCCCTACGATCTTCAGTTGGTTGTCGCGGATGAAGTTCAGGATGTTGCGCCGAATGTCGCTGTCGTCAATGTCAGCCTCAATGCGCTGAAGGGCGTTGTACACCGACGTCTGCGTCTGGTACAGGTGGCGGTAAGCCTTTGCCGCATCGTCTATTTCCTCATTGGTGAATCCCCTTTTGCGCATAATGAAGGAGTTCACGCCATAGTACGTTGCCGGATTATGCGCTATGATGGTGTACGGCGGCACGTTCGACCCGATGCGGCACCCTCCCTTGATCAGGCACCATTGCCCAACGCGCACTTTCTCGTGGACTATCGCGTTTGACGACAGCACTGTGCATTGGTTGATGATGGCGTCGCCGGCCACTGTCGCGCCGTTTCCAAGCACGCAGCGCCCCACGATTTGGGTGTCATGCCCTATGTGGACCTCTGCCATCAGGAAGCATCCGTCGCCGATGCGGGTGCCGCCCTTCGACGTGATGCCGCGGTTGATGATCACCTGTTCGCGGATCACGTTGTCGTCTCCGATGTAGCAATAGGTCTGCTCTCCGGTCCAGCGGAAATCCTGGGGGTCGGCGCCTATCACCGCCCCTTGATATATTTTGTTGTTGCGTCCTATGTGAGTGCCCCCCATTATGCTGGCGTAGGGCATTATCACGCAGTTGTCGCCTATCTCCACATTGGCGTCGACATAAGCGAAGGGGTAGATGGTCACGTTGTTGCCTATCTTTGCGGCCGGATCAACGTATGCGAGCTTGCTTATCATGGTTGTAAAGAATTTTTGAATATAAAGACTAACAACAAACAGTCAACACTGTTTCGTTAAGTTCTTGAGCTTCGCTCAAGCATAAAACTATCTTCCGCCTCCCATTGACTGGTAGAGGTTGATGATGGCCCTGGTCCTCGTCAGCTCGGTGTTGAGCTCCGACACTTGCGCGTTGAGGAGGCTTTGCTGGGCGGTCAGCACCTCCAGGTAAGTGCCGTTGGAGTAGAGGAGTAGGTCATTGGTGTATTCAACCGATTTCTCCAGGTTGGCCACTTGCTCTTTCAGCAGCGCCTGCTTCTCTACGGCCTTGTCGTACACCACAATGCCATGCTCCACTTCTGCGGCGGCTGAAAGAAGGGTGTACTCAAAGCTGTTGAGGGCCTGTTGCTGCGATTCCTTCGCGGCCTTCAGCCTTGCTATGTTCTGGCCGCGGGCGAAGAGCGGCATGGTCAACGATGCCCCTAGCTGATAGAAGAAGTCACCGGGATTCTGTATGAACGACCCAAGAAGGTTGGTGTACCCCCCGGTGGCGGTCAGCGTCAGCCCGGGATAGAACGCCGCGCGCGCTCCGCTCGTGGTGTAGAAGGCCTGCGCCAATGCCTGCTCCGACGCCGCCACGTCGGGG
>JAMPBQ010000034.1 GCA_023666615.1 Clostridium sp.
ATCTGCGCCGGGCGCTCCCGCTCGCAGGCAAATTGCCGCCGGCAGCACGCACGTAGGATGCTTCCGCAGCATCTCCTCCGCGATCTCCGCCTGGGGAATCTTCTTCCCGGCCAGGATGTCTTGCAATTCTTCAGGTGTCATTTGCGCCGTTGCGTTTAAAAGCCTTTACCAATCGCCCAGGGTGGCGTTGAATATCAAATCTACGAGCTCCTTGCTGATTTGCTGGCAGAGCTCGTCCTGCACGTCTGTGAGCATTTCCGAGGCCGGGAAGTCGCGGTAGGCGCTGAAGCTCTGGTCCTTCGTCTTTTTATCGTCCTTATTGTCGATGTACTTCACCCTCACGGTGATGGTAAGGCGCGTCTGCGAGGCGTAGGCGTCTTCCGTCACGGCCTGCGGTGAAAGCTGGTATCCGGTGATTTCGCCTTCCAGCTCAATGTCGGCGTTGTTCTCCACAATCTTCAGGCGGGTGTTGCGGATCACGTAATCCGTGAGCTCATTCTCAAACGTCTGCTGAAGGGGCGGATACACCAGGGCCGCCCTGATTGGGAAATTGGCTATCGATATCGTCTTGTACACGTTGTAGTCGATAGCGGCGCCGTTGAGGGTATAGTTGATGCGGCACGCCTCCAGGGAGCACATCATCAGCAATGAAAATATCACAGTCCTAATCCAAGCCATATTCTTTGATTTTGCGGTAAAGCGTTCGCTCGCTGATGTTCAGCTCTTTGGCGGCCATCTTCCTGCGCCCGTCGTTGCGCGCCAGGGCCTCGGATATAAGAGCCCGCTCATTCTCCTCGAGCGTGGAGTGGGGCTGAGCGTCGGCCGGCTGATGATTTGCGCTTATGTCGTTGGCGTCCACGTCAATCACCGAAGGATGCCGCGGCAACGCCGGAGCCGCATGCTCAATCTTCACGAGCGATGTCGGGAACTGGGGCGGCGCGGGCGCCAGGCGCGAGCTTTGCCCTTCCATGCTGTCGATGCGCTGCCGCAGCTCGGATATCTCGCTCTGAAGGCGCAGTATCATATTGAAGAGCATCTCCCTTTCCTGCGAGTATGCGTTGGCGCTGTGGCGCACGGTCGGCGAAGACGATGTGATGGATGGCGCGTCCAATGGCAGATACGACGCCATCGATGCGGCGTCAATTTCCCGCCCGGCCTCAAAAAGGGCCATCTGCTCCACCACGTTTTTCAGCTGGCGCACGTTTCCGGGCCAGCGGTAGGCCATCAGAAGCCGCTTGGCGTCGTCGGCCAGCGAAATGCCCGGCATGCGGTATTTTTCCGAAAAGTCGGCCGCGAACTTGCGCGCCAGGAGCTGGATGTCCTGCCCGCGGTCACGCAAGGGCGGGATGCTGATCTGCACAGTGGACAGGCGATAGAACAAATCCTCGCGGAAGCGGCCCTCGGCCACGGCCTTGGCCATGTCAACGTTTGTGGCGGCCACAACGCGAATGTTGGTGCGCTGCACGGTGGAAGAGCCCACTTTTAGAAACTCTCCCGATTCCAGCACTCGCAGAAGCCGGGCTTGCGTGGTCAGCGGCAGTTCAGCCACCTCGTCAAGGAATATCGTGCCGCCATTGGCCTCCTCAAAATATCCCTTGCGCTCGGAAACGGCTCCAGTGAACGATCCCTTTTCATGCCCAAAGAGCTCAGAGTCAATCGTGCCCTCGGGGATGGCGCCGCAGTTCACGGCAATATACTTTGAATGCTTGCGGGCGCTGTACTGATGTATGATTTGAGGGAAAAACTCCTTTCCCGTGCCGCTCTCGCCGATGATAAGCACCGACAGGTCGATAGGAGCGACCATGATGGCTCGCTCCACGGCCTGGTTCAGCGCCGGGGTGTTGCCCACAATGCCAAGCCGCATCTTTGCCTGCTTGGCCTGCGAGGATATGTTTACGGGAACAGTCTCTGGCATCTCAAAAAAGGAATATTCATGCAAAGTTACGAAATTTTTTCCAATCACGGAAATTGCGTTTCGTCTTTGGCGCAAACATTCCTTATTATTGCGGCATATTGCGATGCACCGCTCTATTTGTATTGCTTGAGCAATCGCTCCTTCTCCTTTTCTGTAATGCCAATTATCGAGCCATGCCTAATGCCGGCGGGAAATTCCACGCTGTCATTGTAGAATGGCGCGGTCTCATTGGTGACTCTTGTCCAATCCTTGAAGTCAGAAGTAGTCCACAGCCCAAAGCCGGCGCTGTTTCCAAAATAATCCCACACTATGCCGTAGCCCTCGCCGCCATTTAAAGGAAATACGAAGGGACCTTCCACATTCTCCGTGGTGAGCTGGTAGGCATCAGAATACGGGCCTTGCGGATGGTCAGACGTGGCCACCCAAATGCCATTCTTGCGGTACACCAGATAGTATCTTCCATTGATTTTGGTTATGTTAGCGTCCAAAATGCCCATATCGTCCTTGTACAGCACCTTTGGCGCGGAGAAATGCTGGAAATCATCTGTCACGGAATAGTAGATTGAGGCCGTATTCCAATCATTGTTGATTTCTCCGGTCCAATGCACGAAATAGGTGTCATTTTCATCATCGTAGAAAAATTCAGGAGCCCACGTCTTAGTGGCGCTGTCCGGAGCCACGTCCACAAGCCTTTCGTTCTCCCACTTCACCAGGTCGTTGGAGTCCCACACCGTGAATGGGCGTTTAGTCCACGATACGGTTGCCACAAGATGGTACATCCCATCTTTGTCCTTTATCACATGCGGGTCGCGGATTAGCTTGTCATTGTATTTTGCCTCCAAGATAGGCCTGCCGCCATTGATGGGCATAAACTTGAATCCATCCTC
Organism: Clostridium sp.; assembly: GCA_023666615.1. Lineage (GTDB taxonomy): Bacteria > Bacteroidota > Bacteroidia > Bacteroidales > Muribaculaceae > CAG-873. The sequence continues at coordinate 2,803 of JAMPBQ010000034.1, forward strand.
ACACAATCCATAATAGAGGTGGTTCTCATCGTCTCCCTTCATATAGGCAACAAGATAGGCCGTCTTTGGATCATCCTTTTCTTCCGCCTTGGCGGAGCATGACTGCAGAGCCGAACCGCACAACACGCCGAAGGCAAGCGCAATAAATTTACATTTTACTATTTTCATAACTGACTGCAAATTTACAAAACAATCTCCAAATTCCGGCTAAAGCCGCCTACTACAACTAATCCATGCGGCTTTAGCCAAAATCTGGAGAAAACCTAAATCACTAATAAACCTTAATTTGTGTATCCTTGGTTCTGTTCAACCACTCCGTCGGCTTCAATTACAGCAGCTTGGGGAATGGGGTAAACCACTTGATGAGCCTTTGCGTTTTTGCCGCGAGCTACAGCGGAGCTGATGTATACGCCATGGCGTATTTGGTCCTGCCTACGCTGGCCTTCGCAGAATAGTTCCCTTCCGCGCTCGGCCAGCAGGAATGCGCGGAAGGCATCCTTGGAAGCTTGAGCCTCTGCGGGAATCTCTATGCCGGCGCGGTCGGTCACCTGCTTTGCATAAGGCAATGCCTGTGCGGGGCCTTGGAGCTCGTTGATGGCCTCGGCGTAGCACAGAAGCACTTCGGCGTAGCGCACTACGGGATGGTCCTTCTGTATGCCGGCGCTGTTGAACTGCGTGTCCATGAACTTAATGGGCAGCGGGCCGGGCATATCCTTGCGTTCCTTGTGTTCGCCCGATTGGGTATCGTATGAGCAAAGGATAGTCCTCTTCCTCACGTCGTTGTCATCAAACGTATCATAAAATTCCCAGCGCATGCAATATGCCTGCCAGCCATTGAAATAAGAATTGTCTACGCCTCTGATGTAGGACCTGCCTGATATATCATAGCCTCTCTTGAAGTCGGAAGGAAGAATCTCGGTTACATAGAAATTGTCGTAGGCCGTGCTCGTGGGGATGGAGAATATCTGCTCGTTGTTTTGGCTAATGTTGAACACGTCTTCATAATTAGGCAGAAGAGAGTAGCCCATGCCCATGAGCTTTTCAGCGGCTTCTTTCGCTGCCGTCCAATCCTTTTGGTGCATGGCCACGCGCAGAGATACGCACCAGGCCACGGCTTTCGACATGCGCCCCCAGTTGGCGTTATCGCCATTGTATCTATCCGGCAGTTCGTCGGCGCTGAGAGCGTCGCTAAGGTCTTTGCGGATATAGCCCACATAGGTTGCCTCGTCCGGACGAGGAGTAGGCGTGTTGTCGCTTAGCGTCGCGGGGTCCAGCTTTACGTTCACGGGGCCGTAGAAATCCAGAAGGATGTACATATAGAATGCACGCAGGGTCTTGGTCTCGGCAAGGTAGCGGGCGCGAATGGCCGGAGTGGCGCCATTGCTGTTCTCTATCTGGTTGATGATGTCGGTAGCGCGGGCCACGAAGCGTATCACGTTGTAGCATGATGTAAGGGCGCCGCCGGTGGCCGGTCCCACCAAGAAGTCCTCCCATTCATCGCCGGCTGTGGCGTATGAGCGCATTATGTCGGTCGACTTCATCCCCGCTGCCAAGTAGGCGCTGTTGTCGGCGCAATAGATGGCGTTGTACCATCCACCGGTGCCTCCGTCGCCGTATCCCCAGTTGGTGGTCAGTGGCACGTACAGTCCGCACACAGCGGCGTCAAAGTCGCTTTCGCTCTGGAAGAAGTTGACGGGTGACATATCGGTGAAATTCTTCGTTTCAAGCATGTCGTCGCACGACGCTGCCGTTGCCCCAAGCATAAGGGAGGCGATGGCCGTGGCGAATATTTTCAATTTTTTCATTTTGCTGAGTTTTGGAATTTATTAGAAATTAAGGTTCACGCCGAACGACAGGGACAATGCCTGCGGATAGGGGTTGGTGGTGTATAGCTCGGGGTCAAAGCCTTTGTATTTTGTTATTGTGAACACATTCTGCGCGTCCACAAACAGGCGCAGGCCCTTTATTGATTTGCTGTTTTCGAATATCGATGCCGGCATAGAGTATCCGAGCGTGATGTTCTTCAGCTTCACATAGCTTCCGCTCATATAGTAGAAGTTGTTCACGCCGCTGGGGTTGGAATTGTCATATGGATTGGCCGCAACGCCGGGCATCCAGCCTTGGCCGGTCTGCGAATTCCATACCTCGGTCAGGATAGTGTCGTAGGTGTTGCCGGGGGCAAGGCCGCTGTTGCCTATGGCTACAAGGTCGGGGATTTGTCCACGTGTCTTGGAGTTGCCGAAAGCGCCGTAGAAGTAGAAGTTTAGGTCAAATCCTTTGTAGGCGAAAGTGTTGCCCAGGCCTACATACCATCTTGGATTCTTATGGCCGATCTTTGTTACATCCTTTGAGTCCAGGACGCCGTCGTTGTTGAGGTCCACATATTTCACATTGCCTACATTCGCGTTGGGCATGTAGGAAGGAATGTCTTCTTTCGATTCGATAATGCCATCGGTAAGCCAACCGTAGATTGCATCGATTTCGTCTTTTTCACCAATGTAGTCTGCCAGGGCCACCTGCGGATTTCGCTTCACCCACGATGTCTTGAAGTAGGATACATTGAGCGTCGTCTCCCATGTGAATGGAGTGGTGGATAGGTTGTTGCTTTGCAGATATAGCTCGAAGCCTTCGCTCTTTGTCTCGCCCACGTTGGCTGCCACGCGCCCTACGGCGTTGTTTGATGGCAGCTGCTGATAGTCCAAAAGGTCCTTTACTCCACGATGGAAATATTCCACCGAACCATTTATGCGGTTGGAGAAGAATCCGAAATCAAGTCCTACATTGAATGTATAGTCAGTTTCCCATTTCAAGTCGGGATTGGCGGCCTGCGTCAGGGCCAGGCCGGTGTGCAGCGTGTTGCCAAAGAGGGCGTTGTAACCTGATTTGTAGAGGGTGAGGGAGTTGGTGCCCAGCACGTTCTCATTGCCGGTGGCGCCGTAGCCCACGCGCAGCTTAAGTTCGTTCATCACTGTCTGTCCGCGCATGAATCCTTCTTCGCTTATTCGCCATGCCACTGAGGCGCTGGGGAAGATGCCCCATTTGTTGTTTTCGGCGAAGTAGCTTGAGCCGTCGCGGCGCGCTGTAAGGGTGATGATGTATCGATCCATCAACGAATAGTTGATGCGGGCGAATTGCGACAGCTTTGTGCGTTCGCTGCGCCATGATCCCAGCACCTCTCTGGTTTTATCTGATGCAATGCCGATGTTGTCCACACCAAAAGCGTCGGTCATAAAGTTGAATGCGCCCATATTGTCGCCTTCGTTGGTGGTCTTGTACCATCCGGCGCCGAGCACTGCCGATATGTTGTGGATTCCTCCAAATGATTTGTTGTAGCTTGCATAGGCCTCTACGCTGAAATTCTGCACTTTGGCGAATCCGCGGCTGCCGAAGCCTGTGGTAAGGATGGCCTGGTTGGCTGCGGCCGGTATGTAGAACTTTCGTGAGGAGGATTGTTGGTCGAAGCCTCCGACTACCGACACCTTCAGTCCGTCGATGATATTCGCCTCCAAGGTCGGAGCAAGGAAGATGCGGTCGGTTGTAGTCTTGTCCTCTATCTCATTGAAGGAGGCCGGGTTGTTGATAAGGTTATTGTACGAGCGTGAATACCTGCCATTTTCATCGAATACCGGGATGTCGGGAGCGTAGCGGAACGCGTTCACCAGCATGTTGTCGCCTTTTCCATGGTCACCCACGGAGGTGCTGTTGCTCACCACGTTAGAATACGTCATCTTGATTCCGCCCTTGAATATCTTGCTGAATTGCTGGTCAAGGTTCAGGCGGATGGTGTTGCGCTTCATGCTTGAGTTCTTCAGCATGCCCACGTTGTCATAGAAATTATAAGAAAAGTAGTACTTTGTCTTTTCCGTGCCGCCATTGACAGATACATTTTGGTCAAGGATATAGCCATTGCGGCTCACTTCGCCAATCCAGTCGGTGTCGGCAGTGTATCCGTTCACGTCGGCGAACATTGGGTTGTAGCCGCTAAGGTCAACGGGGTTGTCTCCATATGCGCCCATCTTGTTGGCGTATAGATAATATTCCGCTCCCCATAGATTTACCATTTCACGGAAATCCTTAGCTCCGAGCACCTTGGGATAGCTCTTCTTGATTTGGGCGGTGTACACGCTGCGGTATTCCACATTCACCCTCCCCTCCTTGCCGGATTTTGTGGTGATGAGCACTACGCCGTTGGCAGCGGAGGCGCCATAAATTGCGGCAGCGGATGCGTCCTTCAGCACCTCTATGCTTTCAATGTCATTGGGGTTGATGCTGTTGAGCGGGTCGCGGTCCACACCTGTCTTGTAGTCAATGCCGGTGATGCCCGGATCGGCCGTAGAGTTGGTCTGCATTGGCACTCCGTCGATCACGTAGAGCGGGGCATTGCTGCCGCTTGGCGAGGCTGCGCCGCGGATGGTGATTGACATGCCTGCGCCGGGCTGAGCTGAACTTTGTATGGCGCTCATGCCGGCCACTTTTCCCTGCAGCATTTGGTTCACGTTGGGCGCGCTCACGGTGTTGAGGTCTTTGGCCTTTACTGAGGCCACAGAGCCGGTGACATCTCTTTTGCGCATTGTGCCGTAGCCGATCACCACCACTTCGTCGAGCACCTCAGAATTTTCATTCATAACAATCTCCATGGGCGCCTCAGTCACTTTGACCTTTTGTGAGACAAAGCCCACGTATGATATGACAAGCGTCGTGCCCGGGGCAGCATTGATTGCGAAATTGCCATCAATATCGGTGGATACCGCCTTTTCCGTGCCTTCAATGACCACTTTTGCGCCAATCAGAGGCTCTCCGTTGGCGTCCGTCACATTTCCCTTCGCCAGCATCGTCTGCTGCGAAGCTACTGGCTCTCCAATCGGAGAGGCCACCATGCCTGTGTATCCCGCTTGGAGGATAATGGCAAGACTTAAGGTAAGAATCTTTCGGTTCATAATTGGTTTGAATTATGTTTGCCGCAAAGTTATTCCCTTGCCGCCTCCAAGACGGTAAATTGCCGGACAATAGCCGGCTATATTTCAGACATTAAGGATATTTTTTGGGTATTTTTAGGACATTTTTTAGACAAGATTAGGTCACTGCGCTGAATCTAAACGAATTGTAATTTTATCCTATTCCGCTTCCTCCATATATGATTTGGGAGTCTTGCCGTATTTCTCCACAAAGCATTTCGAGAAATATGAGCTGGAATTGAATCCAACCATGTACATTACCTCCGACACGGTGAATCTGCGCTGCCTCAATAACTGTGCGGCTTTTTTCATGCGAATCGACTTTATGTAGTCCACTACCGTGAATCCGGTGGCGAGCTTCAGCTTTCGGTAAATCTGCTTGGCGTTAATGCCCGATAGCTCAGCCAGCCTCTGCACATTGAGGTCGGGCGCGTCGATGTTGCGTTCTATTATGTCAGTGATTTCCTGCTTGAACCGCTCATCGGCCGTAGCTATCGCTTCAGCGGCTGCCTCAACGCGGCTGTCGGCTTCGCTCGCGGCCTGCATTTCGCACTGAGCCAACTTGCTTTTTAGAAGCTGCCTGATTCGGATTTCCAGCTGCCTTATCTCAAATGGCTTTGATATGAATGCGTCCACGCCTATGCCGTAGGCATCGTATTCTGTGCACCGATCGTCTTTGGCTGTAAGGAGTATGATAGGAATAGCCGAGGTGGAGGGATTATTCTTCAGCAATTTGCTCATTTCTATGCCGTCCATCACCGGCATCATCACGTCAGATATGATTACGTCGGGATTGAAGGCCTTTGCCAGCTCGAATCCCGATTTGCCGTTATGGGCTATCCTGCATTCCATTTTTCTAAGATTTTCTTTTACGAATCTCGCTATTTCCTCATTGTCTTCCACAATGAGCGCCTTGGCGCCAACGGCAACCGAATCTGCGTTGTCTTCTCCATTCCCTTCCCGCAGAACGGCATTGGGCGCGATTATAGGCATAGTTATCGTAAAAGCCGTGCCTTTGCCCAATTCGGACGCAACTTCTATTTTGCCTTTTAGTTGATTCACATATGTCTTTGCCACAGACAGCCCTATTCCCGAGCCGTCTTTGTTGACCGATAGCCCATGGCTGCTTTGGTAGAATCTTTCGAATATCTTTGGCAAGTCGTCGGCGGGGATGCCTATGCCGCTGTCGGTCACTGTCAGAATGGCCATTTCTCCCGTTTCTTGCTGCTCGACATCGAGCCTAACCTCAATTTTGCCGCCATCAGGCGTGAATTTTATGGCGTTGGATATGAGATTCCTCAATATCGATTCCATCTTGAGCGCGTCAGTCACCGTCATTGCAGATTCTTTCGATGACTGGAACTCCAAGTCAATGTGGCGATTCTCCGCAAGGACCTTGAATGTGGCCACCACGCTGCCTACAAATTCCACAAGCTCCAATGGATAAGTCTTTTCCAGAAGATTGTCAAAATCTACGTTGCGAAGGTTCAGCACCTGGTTCACCAGCTTGCCCAGGTGCATGGCGTTGTTGCGCACTATTTGCAGGTTGGCCTTCTGCTCGGCTCCCTTAGCGGTGGAGATAAGCTTATTCAATGGCTCCAATATCAGGCTGAGCGGCGTCTTGAGTTCGTGGGCAACATCCGTCAGAAAGTTGATTTTCATGCCGCTTAGCTCCTGCACCTTCTCCTTTTCAAGCCGTTCGTACTTTAGCCTATTCTTCATGCTGTAATATTTAGCGGCCCAGCAAATAAGGAAAATTGCCAGGAGAGCATAGACCAGTTTGGCCCACGCGCTGGCATACCAATGCGGAAGCACCTTCACTTTCAATTCGTACAGGCTTTGCTCCGACGATACTCCATAGCTGTCCAGAGGCTCAATCTGCAGTGTGAAAGTGCCGGCGGGGAGATTGTTGAGCGATATGTGGAATGTCTGTCCATCGGTCTCTCGCCAATCTTCTGATTCGGAAAATTTGTACCTGTATCTTGACATGCTTTCCCTTCCAGATTTTGAGCCGACGAATTCAAGGTCAAGGTTGTTTTGCTCCGGATTGAGAGTTATTTCCTTGGTATAAGGCAGTGACTGTGTGAGGATTGTGTTTCCGTCGTACTCCCTGTCCGGATATATCTCTTGGTTGTTGACTTTTACAGCCATAAGGGTCAGGCCGGAAGCGGGAGACGATGGCATCAGCAATGCCTCGGGGCTGAATTTGGTGATTTGGTCCATGCCGCCCACATAAATAAATCCTGATGGATTATCAAGATATATGCACGAGACATTCGCCTCCGGAAGAGATTTGCTGATAGCGCTGCGGCTCTGCTTGTTGACCACAATCGCCCCATCCGAATGCAAAAGCCAAAGGTTGTCGTCCTTATCCACCATATCTGTAAATGTCTTTCCGTCAAAAAGTTCATTGTCAAGATGCATGATGGAGTCATTATTGGGGTCAATTCTGTCAACTTTGCCCTTTCCAATCACCCATATCATTCCCTCATTGTCGCAGTGTATGTCTGATATGTCTTTTACATTCAGGTGCTTCTCGCTTTGGTAAAATGAGAAATAATCTATATTCCCATTGTCAGGATATATCTTGGTTAAACGATCGACCGTAGAGGCCACCCATAAGTTGCCATTGCGGTCTATGACCATTTTCTCAATGTTTTTGGATATTAGCCCTTTCCTTTCGGGCAATGTGTAGAGATGGCGATCGGCCACTAAGGGGCCAACGCCGGCCGATGCCAGAAGACGCTTTCGGTCAATGCTGAAAATTCCATTGCTTCTGGTGGCGACCAAAAGGAATCCGCCAGAATCTTCTATGGCCTGAACGCAGTCTGTGGCGGCATATGTCCCATCTTCGCTTTCAATCAAGTGCTTGATGAATGCGCCATTTCGCCTATCGTAATGATAAAGCCCTTCAGTGGAGAGAACCCAAATATTCTTGTCAGAATCCTCAATTATATCATTAATTTGCATGCCCGGCAAGTAGCGCTCGCCAGCATTGGCGCCCCTCTCCCCGACTCTTTTGCCATACCTAATAAGGCCATTTGAACCGCCAACCCAAAGCGAGCGATCGCTGTCTGCCAAAATCGAGGATATGCGGTTCCCTTCGCTGGATTTGGACATATGGCTCCATCGCAAGATAGTGAAATTTGAATTTCTGCAATAGTAGGAGACGCCCGCTTCTGTGCCAATCCAGATATTTCCCGACTCATCCTCATATAGCGATTTTACGTCATTGTCTATAAGCGAAGTGCGATCCAGCGAATTATGCATGTAATGCTGAAGAACCCCATTTTCTTCGTTAAGCATGTAAAGGCCCGAATCTGTGCCAATCCATACGTTGCCGGCCCCATCAACCATTACAGTGTTGGTCTTAAAGCGGTTGCAGCCCCTCGCCGGCGATAATATTCCCGAATTTAAGGAGTACTTGTACAAACCGTCCGTGGAGCCAACCCATATGCACCCTCTAATCTTGTCCAAGGCCATGCCTGAAGCCTTCACGCCATTGTCCGCCTTTGGAAATGGCACCGTTTCGCATGTGGCCGCCGAAATATCGTATGCCAACATTCCATTATCGCATCCCGCATACACTTTCCCGTCGCTGACAAGCAATGAATAGTACGGCATTGAAGGCGCGCCCTTCAGCTTGCGCGTCTGGAATCCCCGGGTATTGACGGTGACAAGACCGGTGCTCGTGCCTAGAAGCATATACGCGGAGTCCAGCCTTGCAATGGATTGCACATCCAGCGACGCTGTCTCATAGATGAAAGCATATGTGTCTTTTCGCATGTCAAACCGGTATAGGCCTTTGGCGGTGCATAGCATCAGATTATCCTTTTCGTAAAGGATTGCGGAAGATATGTTTTCATCGCAATCCACTCCATTGCCATTGGCCACAACGCTCTCAAATATCTGTCCGTCATACACCAGCAATCCATTTGAAGAGACTGCGAGCATCCTCCCATTCCCATCGGCAAACACTTCATTGATTGCCGCTCCTCCTGCCGGTATGTTTTCAAATTCTATCGCTGAATTGTTTTGCGCTTCCGCCAAGCATGCCGCCACAGCCAGCAAAAAAAACATCACCAATCTAAAAAATCTTTCCATCGATGGCTAAATCTAGATTCTTAAGCATCATAATACGCAAAGATACAACAATTTAATGATTTTTACAAAATTAAAGGGAGATTATTTTCCGCTGAATGCCAAATCCAGATGCCGACAAAGAAATTGAGAAAAAAACGCCAAAGGCCATAAGCCTTCGGCGTTTTTGGGACAGTCAATATAAGGGTTATACGAGCTCTTCCTCCATCTCGTCGGAGAGGGAGACGGGAATGTCTTTGTTTACGTTCTTTGAGCCGAGAAGGGCGTAGTAGAAGATGTAGACAACCATGCCGAATACCAGCCAGTAGCTGTTGACGTAGCCGGACGTGCGGCCAATCCAGTCTTGGATAAACGGCATGATGCCGCCGCCCACAACCATAGTCATAAAGATGCCCGATGCCTTGGCTGTGTATTTGCCCAGGCCTTCGGTGGCAAGGTTGAAGATGCCGCCCCACATCACCGAGGTGCAGAGGCCGCAAAGAATCAAGAATATGGTGCTGATGGGCACGGTGGGAGTAGTAGTAGCCTGCTTCACTACGTCCGAAGCGGTCATCTCATACTCCTCCATAAGGCTTTCCTGGTACTCGGCAATGACTTCCTCGCTAGGGGTGGCCAGGAACGCCACAACGGTCTCTTGCGGCACCTCGAGGGCGGTCAACATCTTTTCTGTGTTCTTGACGGGATCATATACCATCTTGGGCACCTCAAAGCCATTTTCCTTCGGAATGAAGATAGCTAGCAATACGAATATCATAGCCACAGAGGAAACCACGATAAGCTGCATGCGTGTTGACACCTTTCCGCTTATGATAGAGCTGAGGAAGCGGCCCACAAGCATCAGAAGCCAGTAAAGGGCGGCAAGAGAGCCGGCAACGGCTGCGGCGCCTACGAAGGGCTCGCGGCTGATCCACGCGTTCATTTCGCCGGGGATGCCGATCTCAATGCCTACGTAGAAGAAGATCGCGATTACGCCGAGAAGGCAGTGGCGGAACGCCAATGGGGAATGCTCATATTTCACCTTGCTCAGGTTGGCCTGGGGCTCTTCAATCTTAACAAATGAGATAACGATGAACGCCAGCACAAAGATTACGATGCCGGTGATGACCAGCGGAGACACCGCGGCCATCGTGGTCTTCTTCGTAAGAGTGCCCACAAGGACGCCAACGAACATAGGCGTAAGAGTGCCGGAGAGAGAGTTGAGGGCGCCGCCGGTCTGAATCAGCTGGTTGCCCTTGTTGCCGCCGCCGCCGAGGAGGTTGAGCATGGGGTTAACCACAGTGTTGAGCATGCATACGCAGAAGCCGCAGATGAGGGCTCCCAAAAGATAAACGTAAAGCATGATCTCGCCGGCATTCTCCCCGCCTAAACCGGAGCAAAGCTGCACGCCAAGGCCGATGGCGCCAACGGCGAGGGCGATTAGCGCGGTCTTCTTGTAGCCATACTTTACCAGCATGTTTCCCGCAGGGATGCCCATGAAGAGATAGGCGGTGAAGTTCATGAGGTTACCGGCCATTCCGGCCCATTCATACTTGAAGCCCCAAATGTTGCCAAAGGGGGCGGCCATATTGGTCACGAATGAAATCATCGCGAAGATAAAGAACATCGTGATGATCGCAACCCACGGCTTTTTCTGTTGTGATTGTGACATTGTGATTGTTATTTAAGTTTATTGTGATATTTGCATTTAAGGATTTTTTCAAAGATTGTTGCTCAAGGATTTAGATTTAAGGAAAGCCTTTTCCCTCAGTATTCTCTCTCGCCGAAGATGGCCGTGCCGATGCGCACCAGGTTGGCCCCGCATTCTATGGCCAGGGGATAGTCGTGGCTCATGCCCATCGACACCGTGTCAAATCCCTCCAGCCCGGGCGCAAGCTCGAGTATGCGGCGCCGGCAAGCGGCTATGGCCTGAAAGTCCTCTCGCACGCGATCCATATCGTCGGTGTTGGAAGCCATGCCCATGATGCCGCAAAATTTCACCGCCGGATATTGCCCTTGCCGACCCTCGGCGAAGAATGCCTCTAGCTCCTCGGGCAGGAACCCGAATTTCGTCTCCTCCTTGGCCACATGCGCCTGCATCAGCGCATTGGCCGTTATGCCGGCACGCGCCGCCTCATCGTTGATTACGCGCAAAAGCTTTTCAGTGTCCACGCTCTCTATCATGGCCACCTTGCCTATGATGGAGCGCACCTTGTTGGTCTGCAGGTGCCCAATGAAATGCCAGCGCACATCCTCCGGCATCTGCGGCGCCTTCTGCAAAAGCTCCTGCTGCCGGCTCTCGCCAAATATGCGCTGCCCCGCGGCATACGCCTCCATCAGCGCCTCCACCGGATGAAATTTGGATACGGCCACCATCTCCACGCCTTTTGGCAGCGTAGAGCGCACCTCCTCCAAATTCCTGGCTATTTGGCTCATTGGTCTGATGGCTTTTTCACAGGATATACGTCCAGTATCTGCGTCTCGTTGATTTGGGCTATGTCAAAGTCGGCCAAAGTGCCCTTCATGCACTCCTTGAATTGCTCAAGAGCCCCCTCAAAGTCGTTGGCCTGCACCAGGGTAAGCACCGACACCTTCTTCTCCACCGGAGCCTTGCCCATGGCAGCCGGCTTTTCGTCGATTGTGATGATCAGCCATTTCACCAGGTACCACTTGTCGCCGTTGTCGTCAAAGAATATTTCCGAAATTCTCGTGCGCTTCACCGCAGATACGGAAAAGTCGCCCGATATGTAGGGCTTGCGCTCCTCTATGATGCGCGATTCGGCCTCGGTGAAGGACAGAGCGTCCACAAGGAATGTCTCTGTCACCTTCTTCACGGCAGTGCCGTTCTCCTGAAGCTTATCGTATCTTACTTTACATTCAAACCAGTTTGCCATCTCTTGCAAGTATTTTTGTGATTTGTTGACGTTTTTTGGTATATATTGGCAAAGATAATGCTTTTTTGCGGGATATGCGTAAATTTATTTGGGGCGCATTTTTCCCTTTTGCATAATTTAATGTTGGAAATGCATTGCCGTTTCGCTCTTTGGCGTTATTTTTGCGTTATGAAAAATATTTTTTTAGCATTGATTGCCCTGGTCCCGCTGCTGGCTTGCGCGGTGGACCCGTTTGACTATACCGGCCAGCTCCAGCGCAGCGAAATGGAGCGAAAGGTGCCCGACGACGAGGAGGATGTCTACATGCTTCTTGTAGGCGAGGCCGAAACGGCCATCGCGGCCGACGATTATTTCACCGCAATTTTACGCCTGCGCGAGGCTATGGAGAATGAGCCCGACAACCCCCTTAACCCGCTCCTGCTCTCCAACCTCGGAAATATGTACATGCGGGTGGACCAGGACTCCCTGGCCATGCAGGCCTTCAACGACGCTCTGGCCATGGAGCCTTCTTTGACTGCCATATACGGCAACCGTGGACGCCTGCGCCTGAAGATGGGCGACGACAAGGGGGCCTTTGAAGATTTCAACACCGTCGTGGCGAAAGATTCGCTTAACGCCACCGGCCGATATTACCGCGGCCTCATGTCGCTCTATTCCGGCGATGCCGCCGGGGCCGAGGAGGATTTCCATGTGCTGCAAAAGGTGGATCCGCTGGGCTACAACACTAATGTGGCCCTGTCTTCGCTATATGCCCGCACCGGCCGCGAGCTTCAGGCCATCCCATTCTACGAAAAGCTCATAGCCGATGATCCCGCCGCGGAGTACTATGCCGCCCTGGCCGGCTGCTATCTGGCCATCGATTACCTCAGCGAGGCCTCGGCCACTATCCAAAAGGCGCTGGAGAAATACCCGTATGACCCTGACCTATATTATTATCGAGCATGGCTCAACAAGGAGAGGTTCATGCTGGACGACGCTAAAGCCGATGCGGCCAAGGCCGTGCGCCTCGGCGCCGACCCAAAGAAAGTGGCCGCCCTTTTCAGCAAGTAGGACGCCACACCAAAAAGCGCCTGCCTATTCCCTGGCGTCGACTATCTGGAATCTTTCCTCGGAATACCTTACCGTGTCCTCGCCTATCTTTATGCCCGCGGCCGCCACGGCCTCGGCTCCGGGCTTCATAGCCCGATAGCGAAAGCTGAATATCGCCAAGCTGTCCTTGCCCGATGCGCGCCTGCGCAGGCTCATCCCCTCGTACTCGCTGTTTTGCAGCATGGGCCGGAACGCTCTCCCCGCCTCCCGGATATCCTTGAGCCCGGAGGGCGTCTTCACTCCTATTTCTATCGTAAATTCATCCCCCAGCGAGGGCTCCACCGGCAGGCTGTATATGTTTATCATCGCACCGGGCGACTTCAGCTCGGCATAGACATCCTCGCCATAGATGCTGTAGCCCATGCCTGAGCTGTCTGCGGCGGCCGACGGCGCGGGCTCTTCAGCTTCATCGGGATGCGCCGGGTCGGCTCCAACGGCCATAAACGCGAATATTGCCGCCAAGGCCACGAAGGCCGACGCCATTATCAGCGCCAGCAGCCGCCGCCTTATGCCCCAGCCAAGCCAAGGCCGCCTTTTTCC
>JAMPBQ010000035.1 GCA_023666615.1 Clostridium sp.
CGGCGCCGTGCCTCCGCCTCCGGCGATGCCCGAGCAGGGAGCGACAGACGACTTACCATTCTGAAATTAACCGCATAGACAATACACATGGCACATAAAGCATTGCTGATGATCCTGGACGGCTGGGGCATTGGCGACCATTCGAAGAGCGATGTAATCTACCAGACCCCAACGCCTTATTGGGATGGCCTTTTGGCCAACTATCCGCACTCGCAGCTGCAGGCGTCGGGCGAGAACGTGGGCTTGCCTGACGGGCAGATGGGCAATTCCGAAGTGGGGCACCTCAATATCGGCGCGGGCCGCGTGCTTTACCAGGACTTGGTGAAGATCAACAAGGCCATAGCTGACGGGTCCATTTTGGAGAATGCGCAGATAAAGAGCGCTTTTGAGTACGCCCAGAGCACGGGCAAGAGCATGCACTTTATGGGGCTGACGTCGAATGGCGGCGTACACTCGTCGCTTGACCACATATTCGCGCTTTGCGACATCGCGGCGCATTATGGCCTGCAGAACGTGTATCTGCATTGCTTCATGGACGGACGCGACACCGATCCTCGCTCAGGCAAGGGCTTCATAGAGGAGCTGCAGGCGCATTGCGGCAAGAGCGCGGGGAAGATTGCCTCGATAGTGGGCCGCTTCTACGCCATGGACCGCGACAAGCGCTGGGAGCGCGTGAAGGAGGCGTATGACCTCCTTGTCGACGGCAAGGGCAAGCAGGCGACAGACATGGCGCAGGCCATGCAGGAGAGCTATGACGAGGGCGTGACCGATGAATTTATCAAGCCGATCAACAATTCAACGGTGGACGGCACCATAAAGGAGGGCGATGTGGTGATATTCTTCAATTACCGCAACGACCGCGCCAAGGAGCTGACGATAGCCCTGACGCAGCATGACATGCCGGAGCAGGGGATGCACACCATCCCCGGGCTGCAGTACTACTGCATGACGCCCTATGACTCGTCCTTCACGGGGGTGCATATCCTCTTTGACAAGGAGAATGTGGACAATACCCTTGGGGAGTATCTTTCCAACCAGAGCAAGAAGCAGCTGCACATAGCCGAGACTGAGAAGTACGCGCACGTGACTTTCTTCTTCAACGGCGGACGCGAGCAGCCTTACGAGGGGGAGGACCGCATACTGGTGCCTTCGCCGAAGGTGGCGACATACGACCTGAAGCCGGAGATGAGCGCCTACGAGGTGAAGGACAAGCTTGTGGCTGCCATCAATGAGAATAAGTACGATTTCATTGTGGTGAATTTCGCCAACGGCGACATGGTGGGCCACACGGGCATCTACGAGGCCATTGAGAAGGCGGTGAAGGCGATCGATGAGTGCGTTGAGGCAGTGATAGAGGCGGTGAAGAGCAATGGCTATGAGGCCATAATCATTGCGGACCACGGCAATGCCGACAATGCGCTTAACGCAGACGGCACTCCCAATACGGCGCATTCGCTTAACCCGGTGCCTTGCGTGTATGTGACTGAGGACAAGAACGCCAAGATAGAGAATGGCATCCTGGCTGACGTGGCTCCCACGATTTTGCACATCATGGGCATGCCGCAGCCGAAGGAGATGACCGGCAAGAATTTGATTGCTGATTGAGCTGAAAGGAAATAGCAAAGTCGGCTCGGGTCGAGGTTTCTTGACCCGGGCTTTTTTAATTTTTATATCGACGTACAATTTTCTTTATGTTTAACATTGTTGTGCCCAATGTATGCCGGGTGTGCGGACAGAGCCTAGCGAAGGGCGAGGACTTGATGTGCCTTGGATGCAGGCTTGAACTGCCTCGGACACAGATGCACCGTGACGCTTTTAACGAGGTGCATAAGCGGCTTGGGCACAAGTGTAGCGTGTGGAAGGCCGCGGGATGGTTTTATTACCTGAAGCAGTCGCCTTACACGCGGATGTTGATCGACGCTAAGTATTCAGGGCAGCCGTCGGTTGACTATAGGCTTGGGGCGATGTGCGCTGAGGAGCTGGGGAAGGATGGTTTTTTTGAAGGGATTGATTTCCTGGTGCCGATGCCGATGCACTGGACAAAGCGATGGCTGCGGGGCTATAATCAGGCTGAAAGAATCTGCACTGGGATTGAGAGTGTAACTGGTATTCCTACGGTGAAGGCTATCAGAGCCCGCAGGGCGCATGGTGTGCAGAGCCGCAAGGGACGCGACGAGAGGTTCGCGAGCATAACCGGAACGTTGGAACTGTCGGACGATTGGCCTGAGATAGCGGGTAAGCATGTGCTGTTTGTGGATGACATTATCACGACCGGGGCGTCGGCTGCGGAGGCTGTGCAGACGCTGTGGAGGGGTTCGCCGAAATCGGTGAGCGTGCTGGGGCTGGGACTTACGAGAAACGAATGATAAATTGAAAATTTATCATTCGTTTCTCGTAAAGTATAAAGTATAAAGTATAAAGGATAGAGTGTTAAGTGTTAAGTATTAAGGGGTTTAGGGGTTTTGCTGTTTTTTAGAGCTTGTCGACGAAGGCGTAGCCTTTTCCGTATTGGTTTATGAGGTATTTACCGCTTTCGCCCAGCTTTTTGCGCAGGCGGGAGATGTTTGTGTCGACTATGCGGGAGTTGGAGCCGGCCTCGTCGCGCCAAACTTCTTCACAGATTTGGTCGCGGGTGAAGAATGTGTTCTGGTGCTTGATCAGGAAAACGAGTATGGCGTACTCTGTGCGGGTGAGGGGCACAACCACGCCGCCCTCAACGACGCGCTGGTTGGAGAGGTCTACCTGCAAATTGTGGCTTGGCACGGAGAGGGGAGCCCTTGCTGATGAGGGGCTATGGACGCCTACGCCTTGGCGCGGCCTGCGGCGGAGGACGGCCTTTACCCTCGCAATCAATTCGCGCAGGGAGAAGGGCTTTAGCACGAAATCGTCGGCGCCGGCGTCGAAAGCGTCGAGCACAATATCCTCATTTTCGGATTCGGTGCAAATTATCACGGGGAGGGCCTCTGTGGGGCGAAAGGCCTTAATGTCGCGGGTGAAGTCCATGCCCGTGTAAGGCTGCTTCATAGCGTCGACAATCACCATGCATGCGTCGACAAGGGATTCAAGCTCCACCTCGGCGGCAATGTCGTGAACGCGCACCGAGAACCCCTCTTCTACGAGGTTGAACTTGAGCATATCGGCGATATTTTTGTCATCGTCGACAACTACAAGGCATCCGAGAGGGCTGGAGTTAAACATTATATTTCAGGATTAGATGATTTCTAAGAGCAAATTAACTAAAAAAATACAAAATAAAATAACGGCGTAATTGAAATGTTATTTATTTGTAGCTCAAATTTTGCGCGGCGTAACTTTTTGCATTGGCAAATATGCACAGGATGAGGAGTATAAACTTTCTGTTTGGCTAATGAAAACGCAAATCTATGGATTTTTTTTGAATCTACAATCATTTGCGCTAATTTTGCAAAGAAAATTTTGAGTTTTTAACAAGAAACAAGGCTGAAAAGGAAAAAAGCATGGGCGGAATCAAGAGCTTGGCAAAGGATACGGCCATCTACGGGCTGAGCAGCATAGTGGGGAGATTCCTCAACTGGTGCTTGGTGCCGCTATACACGCACGTCTTTCTGCAGGCGGAATACGGCATAGTGAACTATGTGTACGCGGTGGTGGCGCTGGCGCTGATAGTGCTGACATACGGCATGGAGACTGGATTTTTCCGGTTTACGAACCACGATCGGTGGAAAGACCCGATGCAGGTGTACTCCACGGCGCTGATATCGCTGGCGATCACCGGCGCGCTGTTCATCGGGCTAGTGCTGTGCGGGATGGACGGGATAGCGCGGTGGATGGGGTGCGGAGATCATCCTTCGTACGTATGGATAATGGGGGTGTGCGTGGCGGTGGACGCATTCAGCTGCCTGCCGTTCAGCTATTTGAGGTATAAGAAACGGCCTATTCGGTTTGCCTTTCTGAAGCTGGTGAACATAGGCGTGAACATAGGGCTCAACCTCTTTTTCATTTTGGGGTGCCCGTGGCTGATGGAGCATTGCCCGTCGGCCGTGGAGTCTTGGTACGCGCCGGATTACGGCATAGGGTATATCTTCCTTTCCAACTTGATAGCCAGCATTCTGACGCTGGCGATGCTGCTGCCTGAGCTTACGGGCTTTAGGTGGAAATTCAGCGGCCAGCTTTGGAAAGAGATGCTGGCCTACAGCTCGCCATTGCTTTTGCTGGGGTTGGCGGGGAATTTGAACCAGACGCTGCCGACGCTCCTGTTTCCGTTTCTGTACACGAGTCCCGACGCGATGGCGCAGCTGGGCATCTACGGGGCCAACTACAAGATAGCGATAGTGATGGTGATGTTTATCCAGGCATTCAGGTTTGCGTATGAGCCGTTTATTTTCGCGCAAAACAAGGTGAAGGGGCTAAGCGACACCGTCACCTACGGCATAGCCATGAAGTGGTTTCTGGTGGCGTCGCTGCTGATATACCTTGGGGTGATGTATTACCTTGACATATTGAGATATTTCATATCGCCGAAGTACTTCAGCGGTTTGGCGGTGGTGCCGATTGTCATGGCCGGCGAGGTTTTCTTCGGAGTGTTCTACAATCTTTCTGTATGGTACAAGCTAAGCGACCGCACGATATGGGGCGCAATCTTGTCGATAGCGGGATTGATCGTGACGATACTGCTCAACGCGGTGCTGGTGCCGCGGTATGGGTACATGGGCTGCGCGTGGGCGGCGTTTGGGTGCTACGGCACGATGATGCTTGCAAGCTATTTCACGGGTCAGCATTATTTCCCGATAGCGTATCCTGTGAAGAGGATGCTGGCATACGTGGGCATAGCGGCAGCGCTCTACGCTCTGGGGCTGAAGGTGCTTGTCACCGGCAATGAATGGGCTAATTATGGCATACGCGCGCTGCTGCTCTTGGCGTACGCGGGCATTGTATGGGTTATTGAGAGAAAAAAGCCGAGCAAGGATGAGGTCGCCGCTGATAGCATTTCCTGAGCGTTGCGCAGTATTGCCGCCGCAGTACATGGGGTCGGCGGGATACTATGCCACGATGGCCGCATATGGGCATGCCGTTGTGGATGCGGGGATGAGATATGACAAGAGATTCAAGAGCGCGCATCGATGCGAAATAGCCTCCACGCACGGAAGGATGATGCTGACCGTGCCGGTAGGGAAGGATTCGTTGACGGGAAGAGGCTGGAACCAGGCGCCGGTGAGCGAGCATGGGCAATGGTGGAGCGACCATGCGGTAAGCCTGGAATCGGCCTATGGGCGCACGCCTTTCTTTGAGTTTTATTATGACCGCATCCGTCCGTGGCTGACAAGGCCCAATGGCCTGACCATAGGGGAGCTTGACGCCGGCCTTGACGCGGAGATAAGGGGAATGCTGCATCTGGAGACGGAGGTGGCCTATGGGATGGACGGCATTGGCGATATGCGGCAAGAGGCGGTGGACGATTACAGGCGCGGCATGCCAAAGCTTGATACACCGGAGTATTATCAAGTGAGGGCTGATAGATTGGGGTTCATTGCAGGGCTCAGCGTTTTGGACTTGATATTCAATATGGGGCCGGAGGCCGGGTATGTGCTGAAGGAGATGCAAGAGGGACTAAATCCATTCGTCGGCGACGCGCTTTGACGGTCCATAGGCGACTTCTTGAGGCGGCAGGACGCAATATCCGCAGAAAGGCACAGGCTTGTCGCGCAGGCGCATGATTTGCTTTATGGATGTGATGGAATCTATTTCTATGAAATCTCCCGGGAGATGCTGAAAGTCAGTGCCGCAAGCCTTGTTGAGATGGCTTACGCATCCTGAGATGCTGCATGGATATAGGCGTGCGCCGATTATAGAAAGGCAGCCCCGATTGTAGCATTTGAAGTGGGAGACGCGCGGGTTTTGGGCTTTTTCCGGATCAAGGCGAAACTTGAAGAAAGATTCCGCGAGGGAGCGGTCGCCGAAAACTTCGGCTTTGGCTCCACGGCGTTTGCAGAGCTCAATGACGGCATCGTAGTCGAATTTTATCGGATACCTTGTGATGGCTATGGTGAAATCAAGGCGGGATGCGGCTTCCCAAAAGTCATCAGACATGCGTGGTAGGGCCAGGCCGTTGGTGAAAACATAGAGGCATTGGCTTGGAAAGCATTTGCGCATCGCCTCCATAGCTTCAATTAGATGAGGATAAAGGAGTGTTTCGCCGCCAATCAGATAGGCAGACTTCAGCTTGCTGGAGCAGATGGCGGAAAGATGCCGCATATTATGCTTCAGCAAGGAGATATCGGCGAATTCTTTGGCCGCCAAGGAGGAATAATGGGTGCAGCCCTTGCAATTGAGGTTGCAATAGTCTGTAACGACGAACTCAAGGCGCAAAGGCATGGAGCGGAGCTCGTGCCAGCGCTTGATTATGTTGGCTATTCTTTTAAGGGGATTGCGCATTTGGCGGGGTATGGGTAGCAAGGCGGCGATTTGGATTCGCCTATGTATTATCTTTCGGCGCGGAAGGGGTTGGATAGGAAGTCGTCGTAGGCGAGGCGGATGCCGTCTTCGAGTTCGGTTTTGTAGGTCCAGCCGAGGGATTTGGCCTTGCTAACGTCGAGCAGCTTTCGCGGAGTGCCGTTCGGGCGGGATGCGTCCCATTTAATTTCGCCTTCATAGCCAATCACCTTTGCAACGAGGGCAGTGAGCTCCTTTATTGACAGTTCCTTGCCGGTGCCGGCGTTAACGGTCTCATTTCCGCTGTAGCTGTTCATCAGGAAAACGCAGAGGTTTGCGAGGTCGTCGACATAAAGAAATTCGCGCAAGGGGCTGCCATCGCCCCAGCAAGTTACGCTTGGCAGGCGTTGCTCCTTGGCCTCGTGGAATCGGCGAATCAGGGCCGGTAGGACATGGCTGTGCTCGGGATGGTAGTTGTCGTTTGGCCCATAGAGGTTTGTGGGCATTACAGAAATGAAATCGGCGCCGTATTGGCGATTGAGGTATTCGCAATATTTCAGTCCGGAAATCTTGGCGAGGGCATAGGCCTCGTTGGTGGGTTCGAGCGATGAGGTGAGAAGGCAAGATTCCTTCATTGGCTGCGGGGCCAGGCGGGGATAGATGCATGAGGAGCCAAGAAACTCAAGCTTTTTGCAGCCGTTTTTCCATGCTGAATGTATAACATTCATTTCCAGCATCATGTTTTCATACATGAAATCGGCCAAAGCGGACTGGTTTGCCTCAATTCCGCCTACTTTTGCCGCAGCCAGGAAGACGTATTCGGGCTGCTCGGCGGAGAAGAATTCCTCCACGGCGGCTTGGTTGGTGAGGTCGAGCTCTTTGTGTGTGCGGGTAATGATATTTGTGTAGCCTTGGCGCTGCAGCTCGCGCACAATGGCCGAACCGACCATGCCGCGATGCCCGGCAACATAAATTTTTGAATTTTTTTTCATTTCATTCAAAAAAATTAAAAAATTTAAAGTATAAAGGATTGAGTATAAAGTATAAAGTGTTGAGGAGGGGGAATTATTCTGGCTTTATGCTAATTGAATCATTTTTTCTTTTTTTATCGAGACGATAATTGAAGAGATGATTTTGAGGAGTTCTTTTGCCTTTGTTTCGTATTGGATGTACTGTTGTTCTTCAATTATTTGGGTTCTATGAAGCAGTCTTAGCCAATATAGAGTCTCAGAACACTCTTTTTGAGAGATTGATAACTTGTGGGAAAAGTCATCAATGCTTTCAGCAAAGTTGGCTTCGGCTATGTTTGCCCCGATGGATGTGCCTGACCTCAATAATTGCTTGCTTATTACATATTCCCTTTTTATTTCCGTTAAGAATTTATAAAGAGTTATGATATCCACCGCAAACTCTTCTGATTTTATTGATTTAACATCCATAACAATTAAAATTCAATACTTCATTTGTCGTACTTTACCCTTTATACTTGATATTTCATACTTTCGAAAAAGGGATTGTGAAGTAAGCGCCGGCGCTTACTTCACAATCCCTTTTTCGAGGTATTCGGCTAGGTTGGTGCGGACGGAATCGCCGGCTCGCTCTATGGCCACTTTGGCCATGTCGCTGTCCACCATAAGCTTTACGAGGTCTTGGAAAGAGGTTTTTGAGGGATTCCAGCCAAGCTTTTCCTTGGCTTTTGAGGGGTCGCCCAGTAGGTTGACCACATCGGTGGGGCGATAGAAATCGGGCGATACCTCAACTAGCACCTTTCCAGTGGCCTGGTCTATGCCCTTTTCATCGGCGCCTTCTCCTTCCCAACGCAGGTTGATGCCCACGTGCTTGAAGGCCAGTGTGGCGAAATCGCGCACGGAATGCTGGACGCCGGTGGCGATAACGTAATCATCAGGCTCAGGCTGCTGGAGAATCAGCCACATGCATTCCACATAGTCCTTTGCGTATCCCCAATCGCGCAGGGATGAAAGATTGCCCAAATAGAGCTTTTGCTGCTTGCCCTGGGCTATCCTGGCGGCGGCGAGGGTGATTTTGCGAGTGACAAAAGTTTCGCCGCGGCGCTCAGACTCGTGGTTGAAGAGAATGCCGGAACAGCAATACATTCCGTAGGCCTCGCGGTACTCCTTGACGATCCAAAACCCGTAGAGCTTTGCCACGGCGTAGGGACTGTAGGGGTGGAAAGGCGTATCCTCATTTTGCGGCACTTCCTCCACCTTGCCATACAGCTCGGATGTAGACGCCTGATAAATGCGGCAAGTTTTGGCCAAGCCCGACAGGCGCACAGCCTCGAGGATGCGCAGGACGCCCGTGGCGTCGGCGTTGGCCGTGTACTCGGGGGAGTCGAAAGAGACTTGCACATGGCTCTGGGCCGCGAGATTGTAGATCTCATCCGGACGGATATTCTGCACGACGGCCACAATTGACATGGAGTCTGTTAGGTCGGCATAGTGCAGGTGGAAATGCGGACGGCCCTCGAGATGCGCTATCCTTTCGCGGAAATCGACGCTGGAGCGCCTAATTGTGCCATGGACGTCGTATCCCTTCTCCAAAAGCATCTCGGCCAGGAATGATCCATCCTGGCCGGTGATGCCTGTGATTAACGCTTTCTTCATTTATTTGCGCAGGTAGATTTTGTAATCCTTAATGCTGCCCGGGGCGCCCTGCTCGGCTCGAGGCAGATACTCGATGCCGGTGAGGGTCTGCTCAGAGCCAAGGTCGATGACGATTAGGTGCGGAGCCGCTACGCCCGGCACAGTGGCCCAGTACGTTGATTCCTGGAGGTCATAAACCTTATCGAGGGTGTGATTTCCTTGGGCATCGTTTTCGCTGTCGGCGTATTTTGCCGTCCAAGGTTCGCGGCTCAGGCGCTGTCCTTTCGCGTCGAGTGCATAGAGCTCGGCAATGGCTGCCACGTCGGCGCCGGCCTGAGTGCTGAGCGCCTCAATGCATAGGAAACGGCCCTTTGCGGGAGAGCTGAACTTAACCGTCTGCCAGCCATTTCCGGCCTTGAACGAGCCAGTGGCGGCGGGAGTGTCGCTGTTGAGGTCGGGACGGTCGCCGGGGTTATTGTGGAGATTGTTCTTCTCAAGGTTCAGATTGTCGAGCTTTGGCTGCTTCAGGCCTTCGGAAACGAGCTCTTTCGGACCGGCCACATCAAGGACAATCACTTCGTTGCGGCCCTTTTTGAGCCACGGCCCCGGGCAATATAGGGTCTGCTGCGGGCCGATGCTCCAGATGCGGCCTAGGGGATGGCCATTGACCCATACTTGGCCCTTGCCCCAAGAAGAGAAGTCAAGGAAGGTGTCGCCGGGCTTTTTCACGTCGAAATAACCGCGATAATATCCCCGCTCGCCGGCCTTTGCGGCTTGCGGAGCGGTGTCGAGGGCGGCAACGGCCACCTCGTAATCGTCGGGTATTAGGTCAATTGTCCAGTTTTTGAGGTCGTACGTCACATCGTGGCCTCCGACGTTGGCGTTGATTTTCACGCCTTCGGTGATGCCCTTGAAGTCCTTGATGGCGCGGCCGAAGTTGATGCGGCCCATAGCTTCAACGAGGATAGAAAGCTTGTCGCCGGCCTTGCATGCGGGGATTGCGATAACCTTTTCGTTCTTTACGCGGTCCACCTTGCCGATGTATTCGCCGTTGATGAACACTTGCGAATAGTCATGCGAATCATTGATTGACAGAGTTGCGCCGGTGGGGATGGCCGGGAGGGATGTGGAATAGACCATAGAGCCCCAGCCCATGTCCAGCGGCTCCATAGTGACTACGTCGCGGCTTTCCACGGTCTTTTGGATGCCCGCGGCGATGGGGGCGAATTCATTTAGGGTGAACTGCGGCACAGCGATGATGGGCTTTGCCTTAGGCACGGCGGGAAGCTTCTTGTCGGTGTACTTCTGCATCATGTCGCGGAGCAGGTAGAACTTGGGAGTGGCGGCGCCCCATTCGTTTATTGGCGCGTCGTAGTCGTATGAGGTAACGTCGGGGGCGAATCCGGGGCTGTTGGCGCCGGCCCAGTGTCCGAAAGATGTGCCGCCGTGAGTCATATACAAGGAGAAGCTGATGCCCTTGCTGAGCATTTCGTCGAGGCCTGCCACCATATCGTCGGCTTTGCGCGTCTCGTGGTTGGCTCCCCACTTGTCAAACCAGCCGCTCCAGAATTCAGAGCACATGAGGGGGCTGTTTGGGCGCACTTCCTGCAGTTTCTTAAATTGATTGTCGATATTTGCGCCCGTGCCGAAGTTCATGGTCCACGTCAGGTCGTCGAGGCCGTTGTTGAGGAAATTGCTTGCCCAGTCGCATTGGAACAGGGCCACGTTGTCGCCAAAGTTCTTTCTGAGCATGTCGCGGATGTTGGCCACATATGGCTTGTCCGTGCCATAAGACCCGTATTCATTCTCCACTTGGATCATGATTATGGGGCCTCCCTTGTCGATTGTGAGGTCACCAATCTGCTCTGCCACAGCCTTTTGGAAGATATCAACTCTTTCGAGGAAATAGGGGTCGTTCTCCCTGAGTTTGATGTCCTCTTTCTTGAGGAGCCACCAGGGGAGGCCGCCCATTTCCCACTCGGCGCATACGTATGGGCCGGGGCGGACGATGACTTTCATGTCGTGCTTTGCGCACAGCTCGATGAACTTTCGGATATCATTTTGGCCGGTAAAATCAAATTCGTTTTCTTTGGGCTCGTGGGCGTTCCAGAACACGTAGAGGCATACTGTGTTCATGCCCAGGGCCTTTACCATCTCAATGCGATGCTCCCAGTATTCATTGGGGATGCGCGGATAATGCAGCTCGGCGGCTTTCACCACGTAGGGCTCGCCATTGAGCAGGAATGTCTTGTCGCCGGCCTGGAAAGAGCCCGGCTTTTCATTGGCTGCAAAGGCTCCGGAGGCGGAGACCAAGGCGGCCAATGCGAGAGAGATTAGCTTTTTCATTTATATGGGAGTGGGATTTTTTAAGGTCTTTAAGGACATTAAGATCTTTAAGGATTTTAATTTTTAGGGATTATTTTGTGGGGGTGACGCGCTTTATTGTGCCGTCGGGGTTGAATTCCAGGCGGTCGATGCATGTCTGGCGGTGGTAGCCGGGGCCGTCGTTGAGGTGGTGCTTGTTGATGCGGTGGTAGACGATGTACCAATCATCTGACTTGGGGTCTTTCACCACTGAATTGTGGGCCGGTCCGTAAATTTCCTTTTCGGGGTCTTGGATAAGCACGATGGGGTCGGGAGCTACGGTGATTGGGCCAAGGGGCGACTTGGAAGTGCCGTAGGCCACGTGATAGTTTGGCGAGCCGGTATCATCGACCGACCACATAAAATAATAGAGTCCGTCGCGATAGAATACGTAGGGGGCTTCGCGGTAGGCATAGTCCTTGAGCGTGCCGCCTTCGGGAGTGAGCACCTTGATGGTCTTAGCCTTGACTTCGGTCATATTGGGCTTAAGCTCCGCGCCGGCCATATAGCCGTTGCCCCAATATACATATGGCTTGTCGGAAATTGGGTCTACGAATACGTCAACATCAATCTGCTGGCCGCGGCCAGTGGGGCTGGAGCTGATGATAGAATGTCCGAGGTCGACGAACGGACCTACGGGGCTGTCGGCCACCGCTACGCCGATTTCCTTGGCCTCCTTGCCGACGGGCTTGGCGCTGTAATAGAGGAAATACTTGTTTTTATTGCCTATGAGGCGGCGCTCGGCTGCGGGAGCCCACAGGTTGCCGTCGGCCCAAGCCACTTGATCGGAGGCAACGTCGAGCACAACGCCTTCGTCGGTCCAATGCTTGAGGTCGGGCGATGAGAACGCGCTGTACTTTGTTCCGCCCCAGTGGGGAACGCCGTCAGTGGTGGAGTAGATGTAATACTTTTGGGAGATGGGGTCCCAAAGGATTTCGGGGTCGGCGTGATAGCCGGGAAGGATGGGATTGGCGTAGACGGTGATGCCCTCGGGCGTCCCGTATTTTTCGGTAAGGTTTCGGAGTTCTTGGGCGGTGATTGGAATCACTGTGCCGTGGCGTGGATGGAAGTCCATAGTCACGTCATTGTCAACGACTTTGAAATTCTTGAAGTCTTCGGTGACTGTGAACTGGTACTTGCCGGCTATATACACGTCATACATTAGGATGTATTTATCTTGGCCGATTAGCTTGAACGTGCCGGCGCCTTCCACGGCGTCCTTAGTCTGCTGCTTGTATTCGGGATCTTCTTCCCACTTTCCGGAAGTGAGGCTCTTTGTCTTTGCTACCTTTATGCCATTGCCGTGGCCCTCGGTCTTATAAAACATATAGAAGGTGCCATCCTTCAGCACAATGTCGCCGTCGATGCATGATTTCTTGTCTTCGGGCTCGAACAGCACCTTAGGCTCGCCTTCGAGGTCGGAAAAGTCGGGGGTGGCGTATGCATAATATATGATGTCGGGGCCATCGCCATGCTTCATTGACCAGTACACCATGTATTTTTGCGCTTCGGGGTCGAAAATTGTCTGCGGCGCCCATACGCGCTTCAACCTCTCCTGGCCCTTATATTTCTTCTGCATATTAACCACGTTGGTGTCCCAGTTGATTAGGTCGTAGCTCTTCATCAGCACCATAGCACGGTTGGAGTCCCAGCCGTTGGCGGATACCATGTCGGTGGCAACCATATAGAAAACGGAGTCTTGCTGGCCGCGGAGGATATGCGGGTCGCGCATGCCGCCGGTGGAGCTTACAATCTTGGAATCCATCACCGGCTTTCCGCCATTGAGGGCGCGGAAATTGTATCCGTCGTTGCTCACTGCATAGCAAATGGCCTCATCATCGATGTGATTGCCGGTGAAATAAGTGAAAAGGTAAGCGGCGTACTGGTCCTCAGGAGTCTGGCCGGCGGCGAAAGACGCCCCCGCAGTCACGGCCGCAGCCGCCATTAAGGTGATAAATCTTTTTGTCATCAGTAAAAAAATGGTTTATTTTCAAGGTATGGCAAAATTACGAAATAATTTCAACGCATAAAAGAAAATTAGTAAATTTGCGGCATGGAAATTAAAGCGTGGATTGAAGCTATGAGATTGCGAACGCTGCCGGTGTCGGTGGCGGGCGTCATAGCCGGCATAGCGATGGCGATAATGTACGGCGGCGGCAAGTTTGCGCCAGCGGCTATTTGCCTTGTGTTTGCAGTGCTTTGCCAGGTGTCGTCCAATTTCGCCAATGAATATTACGATTTCAAGGCGGGGCTTGATAAGCCCGGTCGCGAAGGGCCTCGCCGCGGAGTGACCGAGGGCGATATCACCCCTAAGGCCATGAAGGCTGCCACATACATCACCCTTGGGCTGGCTTGCGGATGCGGGCTTAGCCTTGTGCATTGGGGCGGGTGGTGGCTGATAGGCGTGGGCGCGGCCATAGCCCTTGGGGCGGTAGCTTACAGCGCCGGGCCATATCCGCTGTCGCGGCACGGACTGGGCGAGGCGGCGGTGACCCTGTTCTTCGGCGTGATTCCCGTAAACTTTACATTCTATCTTCAGACCGGGTATTTTACGCTGACCACCGCGTTGGCGTCAATTTCAATAGGCTTGATGGGGGCGAATGTGTTGATTGTAAACAATTACCGCGACATGGAGGATGACGCTGCCGTGGGCAAGCGGACACTGGCCGTGAAATGGGGCAGGCGTACGATTGGAACAATTTACCTTTTGAATGGATATTTGGCTGTGGCCTTGATGTTTAGGGCGTGGATGGCGACAACCCCCGCCTGGGCTACGGTGCCCGTGCTTTACCTTGTCGCGCACACCGGGGCATGGCTAGCGATAACCCACTTGCGCGGGCGCAAGCTGAATCCATTTTTGGGCATTACCGCGATGCTGATGCTTCTTTACAGCCTGGGCATGCTGGCCGCTTTTGCGTCAATGTAGCCGCAATATTTTTTTTATTGGAAAAAAATGCTTAACTTTGCATCGTTCCTTAGAAATCACGAGAAAGTTTATCACCGTGTAAACACTTTGTCAACATTAATTGTTGAAATTCCAAGTTCACTATTTTATTTTTAGCTTATTTCATTTAGCTGAGCCATTGCGAGCGCAACAGCGCCTTGCCGTCTGCGGACGCGCCGGCTACATTGAAGCGTAATTATCATTCCTCTCTATTATACATAGATGTACGTAATCGACGAACTTAAGGAAATGGCCCCAGAGCAAATTTCGGCCATAGCCAAAGAATTCGGCATCAAGGACGCTGATAGCGCACAACCAAACGACCTTGTGTTTAAGATCCTTGATCATCAAGCCACTGAGGCTTCGAAAAAGCCACAGCCCGAAAAGAAATCAAAACGCGGACGCAAGCCGAAGGCCCAGGCCGAGCAAGCAGCAGCGCAACCCGCGGCAGAGCCCGTTGTGGCCGCACCGGATC
>JAMPBQ010000036.1 GCA_023666615.1 Clostridium sp.
CCCCGCCCCCAAAATGTTTCGTTGTGTTTGGCAGCTCTGCTGCCCCAAGCCCCGCAGGGGCTATTCCCGCCCCGCGCCAAAAGAGCCCCGTAGGGGCGATATCGTGGGCAAACCCCAGCTGCAGCGAGCAAAGCGAGCGGAGGCTGGGGCAAAAAGACCAAAGATAAGGTCGGCCTCGTAGAGGTCGTTCGTGGAAAAAACAAAAAAAATCCGTGAAATCTGTGAAATCCGTGGTAAATCCCCTTCCCCAAAAACGTGCCCCCATCCTCCTCAAAAAACAAACACCCCAAAGCCACAGCCCGCGCCCCAAAATGTTTCGTTGTGTGTGGCAGCTTGCTGCCTTAATCCCCCCGCGCCAAAAGCCCCCCGCAGGGGCGATATCCTCCAAGACAAGGTCGCCCCCCCTCTTCAAGCCCGTTTCCCTGATAAAAAATAGGCGCGGCAAAAGGCCGCGCCCATCCATATTGTCCTATAAGAGGCTCCTACCTCTTAATATACACCTTCTTCCCGCCGATGATATACACGCCGGTCCTTGCGTCTTTCATGCCAACGCGCACGCCCTGCAGATTGTAGGCGTCGGCATTCCCGCCGTCAGCCTCTACATCCGAGATGCCCGACGGATCTATGCCCAGCGCCTCAACAGGCACCGAGATAGTGGCCGCGCCATCTGCCGTGAGGTCAATGTAAACCTGATGCACGCCGGCCTCCTCAGGAGTGAAATGCACCGCGAACGTGCCGCCCTGGGCCGGCAGCGTCTCAGCGCTCGTCGAGAACTTGCTCGGATGAGAGCCGGAAATGCCTATCTTAATGTCAGTAGTTAGGTTCTGAGCCGTAACGGTCAACGGGTCTGACACGGTCGTTGCCCCGAGATTGCCCGTCATGGCCATGCCGTACATTGCCGCGTTCTGCGCTGCGCTGTCGTGTACGCGGATATGCGGGATGTCGGTGCGCCCCCAGGTCACGTCGTCTATGTAGTACACCGTCGAGTAGTTCCTTCCGCGCTCGCCCTTGTACCTGAATCCGATAAAGAACGTATCCGCCAGGTCCATGTCGGCCAAGTCGAGCACAAACTCCATCCATTCGTCATTCTGGTCCGAGCAGCAAGGTATGCCTATCTCCCCAAGCGACTGCATAAAGTCGGCGTCCTCTATGTAGAGCACGTCAAGGTCCGACGTCTGCGCCCCCTCCGGCAGGTATTGGCCCATCACGCGGAAGGTCAACAGCTTCTCTTCTGCGTTCTTGAAGTCAAGGGCCGGGGTCACAAGCAGCATCTCCGCCGGGCTATCGTCTGTGGCCTGCGAATCGTATGCCGTTACCTTGGCCGCGCCGTTCTGGTCGTCGCTGAACACGTAGCCCCACCATGCCCTGGTGCCGGTCTTGGCCACATTGTCCCAGCCTTCCAATGCCAGTGGCTTGTTCTTCACCGCGCCGTCAAATGCCTCTGTCATTAGCTTCAGAGGATTGCTGGCGTCAAGCCTAAGCTCTGTGCCCTCCTTCTCTTCAGCGGGCGCCTCGCCGGTGGCCACGCCGCTCAGCTGTATGTAGCGCGTCTCCGCCTTCAAGCCTTCCACCTTGATCGTGGCCGTATACGTGCCCGCAGCCTTGGGTGTGAAGGTCACGGTGAAGTTGTTCGGGATATTGGGATAAAGCGACGAGTTGTTGATGATGAACGTGCCCGGCGTTGATTGAGATTCAAATGCCACTGTGCCGTATTCTATCATGTTGGCCGATGATATGGCGAATTGCTTAGTGTCGGTCTGCCCTACCGCGGCGCTGAATTGCTCTACGCTCTCGGGCACGGTGATTGTCGGAAGGTTCTCGGGGTCGTATGCCTTTGCCGAAATGGCATAGGTGCTGGAGATGTAGGTGGGCGTCGCGTCTATGTTGATCGTCGCCTTGTGCGATCCGATTGCCGTGGGGTGGTAAGTCACCTCCACTTCGTATGTGCCCGTGCCGGCGGGAATCTCTTCGCGGCTGAGGCTGAAGAGGTTGCGGTTGGTGCCTCCGAGCCAAAGCTGCGCTGCCGATGGCAGGTTCTTGGCCTCGATGCTTATGGTGGCCAGCTTGGTGTCAACATTGATTGGCGCCGGCTCCTTCAGGTCTGTGGTGACTGTCACGCTGATTTCCGGCTCGTCTGCGGCCGCGGCCTCGATGTCGGATGCCTTGCGTGGCCAAATCACTGTGCCGGTCTTCGCCACGAGGATGCCGCTCACTGATCCCTTGGCCGGAATCTCTGTCCCTATCAAGTCTGTCCCGGCGAAGGGCCGCACGTTGAAGTTCTTGCCCTCTGCGGTCGCTGTCGTTGACGAGGCGGCGAATGTCTCGCCGGCCTTGGCGAATTCTGCGTCCTCAATCGTCACTAGCTTGTTCCAGTATGATTCGGGGTCTTGCATGATGTCGGCCAGGGTGTACGGCGTTGCTGACTTCGGCGTTCCCATCGTGATGTTGGCTGCCTCCACGGGCATCGCCATGTAAAGCTTGCCATCTCCTGGCATTGCATAGAATTGGCTTATCTTGCTGCCCTCTTCTATCGCCGGCATCGCATCCATGAAATCTGTGCAAACTTCCAGCGCGCCGGTCATGTCCTGGATGAAGAAGCGGTTCCCGGCCTTGTCTACATGCGTCACAACGCCAAACCTCGATTCCAGGCTGTATACGCTCCATTCCTTAGCTGTGCCCTCAAAGAGCATGTTCGACAGCATCGCGTAGTTCATGGCCGTCTCTACGGCAACGCCCGTGCCCTTCAGGCTGACGCTTGCCAGTTCGTCCGACCCGCTCATCACCTTCAGCGTCCCTGCGTATTCCTGTCCGGCCGTCGGCTTGAACGTAACGCTCACCGTTGTCCCGGCCATCGCATCTTCTGCCGATATGCTGGCGGGAGTCACCTTGAAAGCGCTGTTGCTGCAGCTCAGCGTCAGCCCCTCTTTCAGATTCTTGGCGTTGATCATAATGCTCTTCGCATCTGAGGTCGACCCCTGGTAGGCCGTGCCAAAGTCTATCGACGCCGGCGAGGCGCTGGCCTCAGCCTTCTCATCGCCTTCATCGCCGCCCTGGCTGCCGCCGCCCTGCTCGCCTGCTCCAAGCACATCCGCCAAGCTAGTGCCAACCCGCACCGCATCAACCAAAACCTTCCCGCTTGTAAGCGACGAAGGATTCTGATATAGGCAAACCCCCTGCAGCCCATATGTAATGGTTGCTTTACTAGCTTCACCAGATGACTTGTCAATAGGTATTGTAGTTGGTTCTGTTTCGGCGTCTGTGGGATTTACCCATAACGCAAAAGTCTTTGTAGAGAAGTCATATTTGGCTGCTACAAGGTATGTTTCATTCAAATCGTATTCTCCTGTAAAGGTTGGTGTCGACGTTTGCGTAGCTATGCCGAATTTGAATTTGCCATCTGCGGAGCCTGGCGCGATAGATAACATGCAGTAGGCTGTGCCGTTGCCATCATCAAATCCTCTCCAATTTTCACCTGAAAATCCCATAAGCAAGTATTTGCCTGTGCCTGTTCCAGTGTATGTAACCTCCATGGGTTTCACCAAGGCGGAATAATAAAGCGTGCCGGAAGTTATTGGGGTGTCCGAAAATCCCTTTTTCAGCTTTTGGCAGGATGAACTTGTGCCACCGTCCAAAAGTACCGCTTTGCCTACAGTTGCATCCTGATGGCCGGGGTAGGTGAGGGGAGTAGACACTACCTGTATCGGATTATCTGTTTTGGTATCAAGTTTGTTCCATTCCCCCTGTCCATACAGGTCGCCGGCATTGTACTCGAAATTCTCCGTAAGGAGCAATTCCGCATTGCCGGCCAGTGGCGCGCACCCCAAGACAAGGGCAAGCGCAGCCTTCGCAAATCGCGTAAAAATCTTCATAAGCAAGAAAATTTAAAAATTATTTGATTGATTTTCCTTAAAATTGTAGCAAAACAATAGAAATTGTGCCTTCACCCCGCAAATTTACGAAAAAAATCCATCCCCGCACCGTTATCTTGAAAAAAAATCAAAGCCATCATTCCCCCCAAAAAAGTACGCACAATCCCTCGGCGCGTAAAGAGAGCCAAAAAAAAATCAAGATTCCCCAAGATAAATCAAGATAGATCAAGATGGATCAAGATAAATCAAGATAAATCAAGATTCCCCAAGATTCCCCAAGCCTCCCCAAGATCCCCTCAAAGAAAAACGTATGTGGTCCCTCGCCGTTCCCACAAAAATGTTTCGTTGAGTGTGGCAGCTCTGCTGCCCCCAAGCCCCGTAGGGGCTATCCCCCCCGCGCCAAAAGAGCCCCGTAGGGGCGACATCGTGGGCAAACCCCAGCTGCAGCGAGCAAGGCGAGCGGAGGCTGGGGCATAAATCAAAACCCAAGTGCGCCCCCGCAAAGCCGTGCCTCCCCGCATCCAAAAATGTTTCGTTGAGTGTGGCAGCTCTGCTGCCCCAAGCCCCGTAGGGGCGACATCGTGGGCAAACCCCAGCTGCAGCGAGCAAAGCGAGCGGAGGCTGGGGCAAAAGCGCCAAGACAAGGTCGGCCTCGTAGAGGTCGTTCGTGGAAAAAAAATCCGTGAAATCCGTGGTAAATCCCCCCACAGTCCCCACAGCAAAAAAATCACCTCATCTCCACCACAGTAATCCCAGCCCCGCCAAACCGCACATCCTCATCCCGGAAAGACTCCACGCTCGGCACAGTCCCCAAATAATCACGGATATACTGCCGCAGCGCCCCGGTCCCGGTCCCGTGCAGAATCCTCACCCTCCCCGCATTGAACTGCGTCGCGTCGTCGATAAAGTACGTGATCGCCTGCACAGCCTCATCCACCCTCATGCCCCGCACGTCAATGTCTGGCTTGAAGTTAAGCTGCCGCTCGCGTATCGCCTCCGACATTGGGCTCGACACGATTGTCGCACCCTTTGATGCCCCCGTCGCGATTTGCTTCATCGTACGCTTCAGCCGCCCCAGCTTTGCAGTGGTCTTTAGGTTGCCAAAGGCCACAATCGCATTCTTTCCGTTGATTTCCAGTATCTCGCCCACCGTGCCGGCCCCGTCAAGTTGCACACGGTCCCCCGCCTCAAGCGGCTTGGCCTCAGCTTTCGGCTTGGGTTCGGGGTGATTCTTCGCCTTGCGCCGAGGTTTCAGCATCGGGTGCTCATCCTCCCCGCTTGCTTTGGCTATCGCCTGCTTCTCGCGCTCCAGCTTTTGGCGGGCCTCAAGCGTCCGCTCTCGCTCAGCGTTGGCCGTCTTGATGTCGTGGATCGTCCGCTCCACCGCCGCGTTGCTCTTGTCAAGTATCTCCTTAGCCTGGCTGCGGGCCTCGTCTATGATTTCGCGCCGCTTCTGCCTCAAGGCCTCGGCATCCTCCTCATATCGCCCTATCAGTGCGTCCACCTTTTTCTCTTTTTCCTTGATTTGCTGGCGTTTGTTCTCCCAATATCGCCTGTCGCGGGCTATGTCCAAAAGATACTTGTCAAGGTTGATGTAGTCGCTCCCCACTATCTCCTCAGCGCTCTTTATGATGCTCTCGGGCAGTCCCGTTTTCCTCGCGATCTCCACCGCAAACGAGCTGCCGGGCGTCCCGATGCTCAGCCTGAACAGTGGCACCATCAGATGCCGGTCGTAGAGCATCGACCCGTTGGCCAGCCCGGGCGTCTCCCCGGCGAACCGCTTCAGGTTTTGGAAGTGCGTGGTGATTACGCCCCACATCCCCAACTCCAAAAATCGCGTTAGCACGGCCTGCGATATTGCCCCGCCGATCTGCGGCTCTGTGCCTGACCCAAACTCGTCGATCAGCGCCAGCGTGCGGCTATTCCCGTGGCTCAGGAAATATTTCATGTTCCTCAAATGCGAGCTGTACGTGCTGAGCTCGTTCTCTATCGATTGGTCATCGCCAATGTCTATGAAGATGCCTTCGAATATCCCCACATGCGAATTTTCAAACACCGGGGGCATAACCCCGCACTGAGCCATGTATTGCACCATCGCCACTGTCTTAAGCGTCACCGACTTGCCCCCGGCGTTGGGCCCGGAGATCACCAGGATGCGCTGCTTGTCGGTCAGCCAAATGTCTAGCGGCACCACCTCCTTGCCCTGCTTCTCCAGCGTTAGCTTCAGCACGGGGTGGCACGCGTGGTACCATTCCAGCTCTGTCCCATCGTGCAGATGCGGCATGCTGGCTCCGATCTCCCCCGCGAAACGCGCCTTGGCGTAGATAAAGTCAAATTCTGCCAGGGTGGAGTAGGCCTCAAGCATGGCCGGGGCATGGGGGCGTAGCCTGTCGGCAAGCTCGGTCAGAAGCCGCAGTATCTCCCTGCGTTCTTCCATCTGCAGCTCCCGCAGACGGTTGTTGGCCTCAACCACCGCCGCCGGCTCTATGAAATATGTCTTGCCCGACGCCGATTCGTCATGCACGATGCCGGGTATCTTCCTCTTGTTCATCGGCGATACGGGTATCACGGGCCGCCCGTCGCGGATGGCCGGCGACGTGTCCGCGTCAAGAAATCCCTCCTTCACCGCCTGTGAGATGACTCGCCTCATGGCCGAATTGATCGACCCCTGCATGGCTGTAAGCGAATTTCGTATTCTCGCCAGCTCGGGCGAGGCATTGTCCTTTATGTTCCCGAATTTGTCTACAATCCTGTCGATTTCCCGCGCTATTGGCCCGAATCCCCCCATCCCCTGCGCTATGGCGTCGAGATGCGGATATGGAGTATGCCCTTCGGGGTCGCGCTCGGCGGCGAAAAAAGCACCAATGTTTGCGATGGCCTCAAGCGACGTCCTTAGCTTCAGCAAGTCGCTCTCGGCTATGTGCGTGCCGACGGCCCTTATGCCCTTCAGCTGGCTCCTCAGGTCATGGATGCCGCTGAGCGGAAAACTCCTGTCCCCCGCCAAAATCTTCATCATCTCGTCAGTCTCCGCCAATAGCCTGCTCACTTTGGCGAACTCTGTCGAAAACGACATTTCCTGGCATCTCTCCTGCCCAAGCGTCGACGCGCAGCGCTCCGCGATCATCTGCCGCACCGCGTCAAAACCAACCTTCTTCTCAAACGTATCCGGATAAATCATCTAATCAAAAAAAATCTCCAAAGCCAAGCCAACTCAGCCAAACCACTCAGCCAAACCACTCCAGCCAAATCACTCCAGCCAAATCAATCCAGCCAAATCAATCCAGCCAAACCACTCCAGCCAAATCACCCGCAAAATTACGCCTTTCCCCGCGAATTTCAAAAATATTTAATATTTCTTTGTATTTGCAAGCCTCTGCCCAAAAGTAGGGATGCACCCTGGTGCATCCGATTGCGAGAAAAGTCATCAAAAGTAAGGACGATGTTGAAAAACTCATGCAAAGCCTCGTAGAGGCTATATTGTGATTAACCCCAGGCGTAGCCTGGGGTTACATGATAATCAATAATGTAAGCCTCGTAGAGGTGTCGTTGTGGCTGCGGCATTAGCGATTTTTCAACACCCTCCGATCGTGAGAAAAGCCATCAAAAGTAGGGATGCACCCTGGTGCATCCGATTCCAAGTGGTTCAGCATGATTATGATATCTAACGCGCCAAAGAGCGCCCCCTTTCGTCGCCCCTGTTTCGTTGCGTGAGGCAGCTTGCTGCCAAAAAAAAGCACGGTGTCGCCGTGCCTCTAAATTAATCTTAAACTTAAATATCAAACAGCACCGTCACAGCCACAAACGCCCCGCTGTCATGCCATTTCGGTCCATCAGTAGGGTTGATGTTAGTGATGCCAAACCGGTACCCGCCGCTGATTTGCAGCACATTGATGATGTCAAAGCCTGCGCCTACGTTCCAGCCGACGTGTGTGCGGGGCCCCATGCCTGAGCCAAGACGCCAGGCAAAGTCCGGACCCGTGAAGATGTACGGCCCAGCCAGGCTCGCTATCGCCGGAATCCCAATCTTATACTTTATGTCAATCGGCACTGAGATATAGTTCTTTCCGATTGTGTTCCGGCCGGCTGCAACGCCCTCCGATGCGGCAACCTCCTGCCATTCATTGCGCCTCTCGTACATGGCTGTAGCTCCGATGGCGAAAGGCAGCACAGGCAGCTGAAATTCCAGCGCTAAGCCGCCGGCGAATCCGTTGCCCCCTTTCAGCTCCTTCGAGCCTGTCGGATGGTTGAACACTCCGCCCACCCTTGCGCCATAGCGAAGCTGGGCCTGCGAACAGATGGCCGCGCAAAAGGCCGCCAAAATGATCAATGCGATTTTCTTCATAGTCTTATATAGTTGAAAAGTGTGTAAAAATCAATTGAATGTACAATGCCTCAGAATAGCGGGCTCTCCATTGTCCTCAGAATATCGAGCACTCCATTGTCCTCAAAATAGCGATAGCCCAATCGTAATATCCATCGGATTGGCCGGCTCCACATTCCCGTAGATAGTGGAGTTGTACTTGGCCAGCGACGCCTGCGCCCTCACCGTCGCCGTGGTGCCTTCCTTCGGCAGATTGACGCTTACATCCACCGACACTCCGCCGTCAATCAGTCCGAAGGTGATTATGGCCTCCCCCTTGTCCGTGATTCGGCTGCGGTAGTTGGATACGCGTCCCTTTACGGTCACGCCGCCAACGCCATTCCATCCCCCGCCCATGCCGGGCGCTATTTGGTAGATGGCGGTATCGCCTTGCACGTATAGGAAGTTGGTGCTGGGAAACACATGCAGCATTTTGCCCCCGGGGAAAGTCAGCCTATCCGCCGTAATCATGTATTTCTGCGATTCCAGAAGGTCAAGGGCCAGCTCATGCGCCACCGAATCGCGAAATTCCTTGGCCCGCTTTTGCTCCGGCGTCATTTTAGATGCTGAGCATGCGGCCAAAGCCACGGCCATGGCCATCGTGATTATGCATAAAATCTTCTTCATAATTTCCTTCTATGTTAATATAACCGCTAATCCAATAAAAATGTTGGCCTTCCACCCCTTAAAAAATCCCTGAAATCCGAGATGAATCATAGTTGAAAAATCCGTGTAATCTGTGTAATCCGTGGTAAATTATAGTTGAAAAATCCGTGTAATCCGTGAAATCCGTGGTGAATTATAGTTTAAAAATCCGTGCAATCCATGCAATCCATAAAATCAGCGTTAAACCATAGTTCTTACCAAAAATTTCTGTGGCTTCTTTAGCCCTTTGCTTTAATACGGAAGCTGCCGAAGGCGATTCCGCCTTCGGCAGCTCTTATTCCGTTTCGCCTGCGCCTTATTTCTGCAGAAGCGACTTGTAGTAGTCTGACTTTTCGTATGCCTCCCTCTGAAGGTCTTCCTTCGTGTCGGCGTACTGCGGATCCTCTGTGTTCTGATAGAAGTTGCCGATGTAGAGGTAAGCCTCTTGATAAAGCTTAATCTTGTTCTTGGCGTTTGCCGGATCTGCGTTTGCGGGGTCGGCGTCAAGAATTTCAATCACCTTCATGTAAGAGTCGCGCACATCCTCGTTCACGGCCTTGTCGTTCATAAGGAATTGAAGAATGGCCTTGCGGCGGAGGAAATCGGCGTCCTCCGACGCTGCGCTCTCAATCACCTTGTTGATGTCCTCAAGGCCCTTGGCTGCGTCAGCCTTGCGCTGCTCGGCGTCCTCAGTGGAGCCTGCGGCCATTTGCCAGCGGCCTGACGCTATGTAGTAGTCATTCAGGCTGGGGTCTTCGCTGTTGTCGATTGAGCTTTGGTATGCTTCAGCCGCCTTCTGGTAATTCTTCATGTTGTTGTAGGCGGTGCTCAGAAGCTTCCAGTTGTCTGCGCGGGCGGGATTGAGCTCTACGGCCTTCTCATATTGGAAGATGGCCAGGGAGTCCTGCCCGTTCTCGCTCAGGCAAGATGCGTAGGTCGTATAGTCGATGGGCGAGAATGTCTCCTTGTCCTTCGGGGTGAGGGTGAAGAATTTCTCTGCGGCGGCGATGGCCTCGGGGTAGTTCTTCATCTCGGCCAGGTCAAGCACGCGGATGCGGTTCATCACGAAGTTGTTGGGGTCGGTTGACAGGAGCTCGTTGGCTACGTCAAGCGATTTTTGGTATTCGCTGTTGGCGTAGAGGAGCACTGCGTAGCGGGCCTTGTCCTCGGGGAAATGGTTCGGGTTCTGGATGTACTTTCCGTACTGCTGAGCGGCCTTTGTCCATTGGCTGGTCTCGTAGTATTTCTCTGCGAGCTCGCGCTGTGCCAAGGCCGAATTGGGCTGCTTGGACAGAAGCTCTTCTAGCTTCTGCACGCCGAACTGCGGATTTACGCCCATGTATGCGTTGGCGTACTTCACATATCCTTCAGGATTGTCCACCTCGTAGGTGATGGCCTGCTCGTACTTGCCTGCGGCGCCGCCCAGGTCCTTGGCGTCATAGAGCATGTCGCCTTCAAGGATGTAGATGGACGGCTCCTTGTATTTTGATTTCTTGCGGGCCTCGTCCAGCATCTTGTTCAGTTCCTTATCGTATTTTACGGGATCGGCGTTGTAGTATGCGCGGGCGATATCCACGAGGATTTCATAATCCTTCTTGTCGTACTTCTGAGCGGCCTTGAACTGGTCCTCAGCTGCGTTCTTGTTTCCGTTTAGGAGGTCGATGGCGCCAAGTCCAATGTAATTGTAGGCGCACTCGGGGTTCGCGGCAATGCCCTTGTCAAAGTTGGCCTTAGCCGCGGTGCGGTCGCCATTCTTCAGGTCGATCTGGCCAAGGTAATAGTACGACATAGCCTTGTCGGTGCCTGCGGCATTCATGTTGCGCTCAAGGATTTCTTTAGCGTTGGCGTATTGGCCGGCCTTGAAATACTCGATGCCGTCCTGGTAGCCATCGGCAGATGCTGCCAGCGCGGCGCAGATGAAAGCGCCGCTCAGGATGCTTTTTACGTTCATTCTTCTTTTTTTATGGTTTATTATGTTTGTTTTTTGTTGTTTCCTATTCCACTAACTCCACCACCTGGATGTGCATTCTTGCAGGCATCACGCCTGTCTTCATCAGTAGCTTCTGCCCTACATAGCCCGTCACGAATGAGTAGAATCCCGATGCGGGCCCGCCAACATTGGTCGTGGCCATGAATATGGAGCGGGTGAACGGGTATGTCCCATTGTAGATGTTTTGCTGATAAGGCTTGTAGATGTGGGTGCCGGTGCGGACGCCAAGCACCTTCACGCCTGAGCCTTTGACTTGCTCGTCGATCTGGCCCATGTCGGCCGCAGTGGTCTCATCGTTTAGGTCTTTCGCCAATGAGTCCATCGGGGTGGAGTCGCGCAGGTCGCTCGTCAGCCAGCTTACCCCAACAACGCCTATCACGTTCTTGTCTTCTTTCACGGTCTCAATCACTTTACGCACCGAGCCCTGGCCGTAGAGCGACGCCAAGGTGTCGCCGGTCTCCGCCAAAAGCGAATCGCGCATGTAGCCTATCATCGAAGACCCGACCTTGTCAAACAGGATGTGTACCGGCTTGTCGGGATATGACGGGTCAAGGTCTTGCCATGTCTTGGCCTGCCCGGAAAGTATGGCTGCCACTTCCTTGGGCGATACGTACTGCACGGGATTGGCCGGATTCACGATTAAAGCCACCGCGTCAACGGCTATGCGCTGCTGCCGCACGGTCTGCCTGGTGCGCTTCTTCACCCTGTCGCGCTCGGCCTGCGTAAGCTCGCGCGGAATGCAGATGGTGCGTATGTCGCCGTTGAGCATCGAGTCGATCACCTCGGTAGCCGGGGCGTAGCGCACCAGCGCGTGTGCGTCGGGGTATTGGTATTCAAATACGTCAACTTCCTGCTCCATGATGTTCTCAAAGGAGTCGTCGCACATCATCTCGAATGTGCCGATGGTCGAGGAGCTCTTCGGCTTCTCGTATTTGCCGCAGGCAGTGACGGCCAAGGCCATCACTGCCGCGCAAATGTATGTCAGATGTCGATGCATATATTTTCTGTTTTATTTCTGGTAAGGGCCTGAGCCTTTGAACATGCGGTAGCCGCGGAATATGCCGTACACTATCAAGAGGATGCCCAAGGCATATCGCGCCCATCCCATCGACGTCCAGCCGAAATAATTGATAAGCAGAAGCACGCCTACGCCTACGTAGACGATGATCATGAAGATGCCGAAGGCTATGCCCACAGACCTTGAGGGCGACGGCACCACGCTGCGTCCTTCTTCACGGTTGTCTTCGTCGCCATGCACCTGGCGGCGGTATTCCTCAAATTCGGCGTTGTTCCTGCCGTTTGCCTTGTCGTCCATAATATAAGCTTTTAATAGTTGAAAATCATTCCGGCCGGCATTGTTTTCTTCCGGCCTTTTGATTTTAACGCTCAGCCTCTCCTATATGTTCAGTATATTTTTGTCTGTTCTGTATAATTTTTCCTTATGCTCCGAATATTTTTCCGCTAAGTTAGCTAAATTTTCTCAGATAACCCCTTTTTCATTGGCGAAATTTTCTAAAATCCCCCAAATTCACTAATTTTGCGTCGCTTTTAAGCCTTATGGGCGGCCTCTACGGGCATGGCTTTGCTGTTGCAAAGTCCCGGCCGCCCTGCGACAACTAACTAAAAACTAAAAAACAACAACCAAAAACCACTCATCATAATGTCAGAGTCAACAAGGAGGCTTGGGCTGATGGGGCTGATGCTCATCGTGTTCAGCTCTATGATTGGAAGCGGCATTTTCAATATCGCCCAAAATATGGCCAGCGGCGCCTCTGCGGGCGCCACCGCTTTGTCGTGGGGCATTTCCGCCGTTGGCATGATGACGCTGGTGCTCACATTCAAGCGGCTGGCCGACGCGCGCCCCGACCGGCGGGAAGGCCTTTACCAGTATGCCCAGGAGGGATTCGGCGATTACGCCGGATTCAACATGGCTTGGGGATATTGGCTCTGCGCCGCCTTCGGAAACATAGCCTACGCTGTGATGCTCTCAGATTCTTTGGGTGCCTTCTTCCCCGCGCTGATGGACCACAGTGGCGGCATGCCCATATTCACGTCCGCGATGCTGTGGGTGATGTTCTTTGCCATCATCAATGGCATGCGCACGGCCACAATGCTGATTTACAGCGTTACGGCTCTTAAATTTCTCTCTCTGGCGGCCATTGTGGTGTTGCTAGTGGCCTTTTTCAATATCGACAGGTTTGAGGCCGATTTTTGGGGAGATGGCTCGATAGGGCCGATTTCGGAGCAGGTGAAGAGCACCATGCTTGTCACTCTTTGGTGCTTCCTTGGCATCGAGGGCGCTATGTCGATGTCGGGAAGGGCGAAGAAGGCGTCGGATGTTGGTAAGGCGGGTGTCCTAGGTTTTCTGTGCGCCTGGCTTCTTTACGTGGTCATTTCCCTCGCATGCTATGGCCTGATGTCGCAGCCCGAGCTCGCCGGCCTGGATAATCCCTCTATCGCCTACGTCCTGCGGCATGCCTGCGGCGACTGGGCTTATTACTTTGTGCTGATTTCGGTGATTGTGGCGCTCTTTGGCGGCTGGGCTTCTTGGACGCTCATTTGTTCGGAGGTGCCATACCGCGCCGCTGAGGCCGGCCTTTTCCCGGCTGTGTTTAAAAAACTAAACTCCAATGGCATGCCGGTGTGGAGCCTTTTTGTCTCAACGATTGCCATGCAGGGCATTATTTTCTTGGTGATGCAGACCGGCAGCGTTTACCTCACCGCCATTGACATTGCCAGCACCATGGTGCTCCCGGCCTACCTCTTCAGCGGGCTGTTCTTGCTGAAGGCAACGACCAATCCGCAAAAATACCTTGGTCCGAGCTACGCCAACAGGCTTTGGGGGCTGCGCGCCTTGGGGGTGATGTGTACGGGCTATTGCCTTTGGATGATTTACGCCGCGGGCCTGGACATGCTGATGTACGCCTCTGTGTTTTACGTCGGCGGCATATTTCTCTTTATTTGGGCAAGGCGCGCCAATTATCCTCGCAAGCAGGTGTTCACCAAAGCTGAGAAGCTTGCTGCTGGCGTCCTTGTGGTCTGCGCCTTGGCGGTGGCCTGGTTGGCCATGCCCTAATCCTTCCGATGTTGAAAAACTCAGGCAAAGCCCCCATACTATTCAATGGCTTAGCGTAGTTGGGCATTGCATAATAAGCTTAATATGTACATATGCGCTTGTGCGTTATATATTTTGTATTTGTTTTGCTCAAATGTTGCGATAAGGTTTCATCTCTGGGGGCAATCATCAGCATTTTCCGTTTTAGTCGCATTTTTGTGCGGAAAAGCATGCTCAATCAATATCCGCACAAAAAGTTTCATCTTTATTTTGATTTTTTTCTTTGCACAAAATCTTGCTTTATATGACATTATGCATTAAGTTCTGATTTTGGCCGAAAAATTTTCAGAAAATTATTTGGTCAATTCAAAAAAAGCCCATAACTTTGCACTCGCAAAACGGAAATGACCGCTGCGGCAAGAGAGCCGATGACCAATGAAAATGATGAAATCCAAGTATTGGCGATAGTCAAGATTTTAAAAAAAATCAAAATAAATTTGGTCAGGTCAAAAATTCTTCCTAACTTTGCACCCACAAATCCGGGCGAGTCCCGAAAGAACATTGAAAGACTTACAATAGAGAACGAAGTAGTACAAGAGAGAGCGCAATCCCGATGGGGATTGCAACCGACTCTGTCAATCACCAGGAAAGCTTAGATGAACCGAAGCCGAGGAGCGGACCC
>JAMPBQ010000037.1 GCA_023666615.1 Clostridium sp.
AATTCAGGTTCATGTCAAGGGTTGAGCAACGGTAGATGCCCGTGGATATGTAATAGCCGGCGTTTGGCCTTTGCCTCGGGAGAGGCGTGGCCGAATGCGATGTTGCATATACAGGCGTGGGCTTCTGCGTGTTGCCGTCCGACATGAACTGGGCAATGCGAGAAGCCTTGAAAGGTAGGATGGCAACAGATACAGATTCCTGCGCTTTTCCCGTATAATAGACCATCTAACGCCGACGAGGGGATGACTGAGGCATCAATCATTTATGAAAAAACTGATTTATTTGTTGCTGCCTCTATGGGCTTGCTTTTCAATTGGATGCAACACATCTATCGAAAAGGCTGTGAGCAAGCCCAACAATGTCAAGGCAGAGGAACGCGGCCTGAATGTCCCTTTACAAACATTCATAACTCCTGACATTTTCAAAGGGAAAGACCAAGAGGGCTACACCCCGGCGTTTAAAGACAATGTTTACTCATCGGCGGCAGGCCTTATGAGCGCGGATATAGCGCTAAATTCCAACAATTCAATGCGCAATCATAATTTCAATGGCCTAATCAAGTGCTCTGTTTCTTATTCCAAAAACAAGACACGCATGTGGGGAGTGGTACTTATAGTGCCTACTTGTGGCCTTTGCCCCTTAGGACACATAAATTTTGAAAGAATGTATAACTTTGAGA
Source organism: Clostridium sp. (assembly GCA_023666615.1). Taxonomy (GTDB): domain Bacteria; phylum Bacteroidota; class Bacteroidia; order Bacteroidales; family Muribaculaceae; genus CAG-873. The sequence continues at coordinate 681 of JAMPBQ010000037.1, forward strand.
TTTACGACGCTATGGGCAAACGAGTGACCTCATTTTCGATAAAAGGCAAAAAGAACAATGTTATGAATATATTAAGCTCTTTCAACTATGATGGCACGGAAGTCATGACATTGAAAAATGCGCTGAAGGAATTTTACAAACAGTCGGCAAAACACGCTAATGCCATAAACGCCAGGCTCGCCACCGCGTCAAAAGAATTGAATGATAAGATAAACGGTGGAGTTACAGAACGAGACATAACCATGGCGGAATGGCTTGACTCGGACGAAGAACTCCCAATCGAAGTTATCAATCAAGCGCTTGAAGACGCTCCTGAGGACTATGTAGGCTGGGGATTAAGAATACAGCACTTTATGAACCGCAAAAAATATAATGATGCGTTAAGCGACATTCAGATGTACTGCTACTTAAATCCCGCATGCCAAATAATAAAGCCATATTACTTAAAAGCGGATGTTTTGTACCGACTTGGACGCAAAAATGAGGCCTTGGAGGCTCTGCAGTTCGCGAAGGCGTATCACCCCAGCAAATCGGATATTCAAATCTTCGAAGGCATGATATATTCTGAGATGGGAATGGTTTCTTCGGCAATAAAGTCGTTTGAGAACGCCGTCAAAATAAATCCGGATGATGAAGAGTCCATAAAGATTTTGGGTGAACTCAGAGAAAGAAAGGGTGAACTAGAAGAGATGCGCAATCAAGAGCAAATTGAAGAATGGAATAGAAAGTCCGCGGCGATGAACATGATGGCCAATGCCCTCAACAACACCGCCCAAAGCCTATCCACCCTATCGTCAAACAGCGGAAAAACCAATACCCAAAATTATCAAAATACGAATATTGAGTCTGGCAATTCAAGCAGGGTAAAAACAAAAGATTGCTCATTGTGCGACGGAAAGGGATGGATTGTTGGGAACAGCACAGCATCATTCGCCGGTGGGTCAAAATATTGTGATGAATGCAAGAAAACGGTGCATGAATCACATAGCCACGACCAATGCCCGGCATGCCGAGGAACGGGAAAGGTAACAACAATTAGATAACAATCAATAACTTTTGTCATGAATAAGATATTTATTTTAATCTGTCTCTTTTCCGTGTTGTCAACAGTATTGTTGCCAGCACAGATTCAACGCAAGAAAACGGGGAGCACATCGCCCCAAAAAACAACTGCGGCCACTGAGCTACCGGCATCCGTGGCTAATGAGCCCGTGATAATCGCCATAGAAGATGGAGCGGTGTTTATAGACCGCCCCGAAGGAAATGTATTTCTTGGGGATGTCTTTGAGGCATATGAAGTTACAAAAAAATTCACGCATCCTGTGACTGGAGAGGAAATTGATGGCAACCCTGACGTATTGGCGCAACTTTCAGTGACTAAGATATTTGGGAAGTATCTTGAATGCGAGGCGAGCCCCAAATTCGCGATTTCCTCGCTTAAGCCCGGGATGAAGGTGAGGCTGTTGGAGATAATGCCTTTAAAGAGAACCCCTACGGAAGAGACAGCGCAAGAGTCGACCGCACAAACAATGACAGCCGATGAAAAGGAATTTCTTTCACTTCTACAGACCGAAATTGGGAATTGCCCATCAAAGAAAATACATGGGTCTTTTACTGAAAGCATTACCCAACAAGGCACAACCATATATGTGAATATAGTCATTGAGAATGGGAAGGCTTTTAAACTGGCGAAAAAGAAAATTGAAAAATACGACAAGGATTATATGAAGGCGCTAGCATCCCTTAAAAATCTCGCCTTTTACAATCTTGGCATTAAATCCGGCTATACTTTCATTTTGAGGTCATACAATAAGAAGAGGACTGAGACATTAACGGTAAATTTAAACGAGGTCATCAAGGAATATGGCGCTGATTCTATTTGATTTGGCATGTTAGGGATAGGATTGTTTGCGTGGAATTTGAGCGGGAAGTTTGTGGACTGAAAAAATATTTTTAAATTTGCGGAAAACAAATTCTTATGAAAAAGCTTTTACTGATTTTAATGGCGCTTGCCGTGAGCGTTTCCGTGAGCGCGCAAACTATTCTGGCCAATGTGGCCAATGCCTCGGAGGAGGCGGAGCCTACCACCAAGGCGGACACTAAGTTCAATAAATTCACCTCAGCCAATGGCGTTTTTATAAAATACGCTGATTATGAATTTTCTAATTTCAAATTAAACACCGGTGGCTTTATAAATAAATACATAATCAGAGTTTATACCAATCTGAGCACGGGCGAGAAGACTGCCTTTCTCCGAATCAGAATCGGGCGAGAAGACAAGATTGAGTCAATTGAATATTCAGACGTGGTGAAAATTCTGGACGCTATTCCAAAATTAAAGGCGCTGGCCGACAGTTCTGCGCAGGAAGGCAATTATATGGAAAGCAAGTATGTGTCGGAGGATGGCTTTAACATAGGTTTTTATATGGAGAAGGAAAAAATCACTTGGTTTATTACTGTTTGCGGAGATAAATGGAGCTTCAAGAAAGATTTTGACTTTGAGGAAGCCTTCGTCCAGGTCAAGAACAGAATGGAAGAATTGATGAAATAGAGTCTTGCCTATTGCGTCATAGAGGATGGACATTTGCTGCTACCACAATGGCGCCTCTACGAGGCTTACCTTTTTGATTGTCAGAGACCCCAGGCTGCGCCTGGGGTTATTCACAATATAGCCTCTACGAGGCTTTGACTGAGTTTTTCAACTTCATCTTTTTTTGGGGCTTTTGGGCAGCAAGCTGCCCCACACAACGAAACAGGGTTGGCGGCTGTGTGGGGGCGTGGATGTGTATGGGCCAGAGCACGGCGCTGGCGTGCTGGTGGGGATTGGTGGGGATGGCGGGGATGGGCAGCAAGCTGCCTCACTTGACGAAACAGGGGGGGGGCGGCGCTGGGGGGCGTGTGTGGCCGGGGGCACGGCGCTGGCGTATTGGGGGGGAGGATTGGCAGCAAGCTGCCTCACTCGACGAAACAGGGGTGGCGGAATCACTTGACGAAACAGGGGGGATCACTCGACGAGACAGGGTGGGACTCGACGAGACAGGGGGGCGGGGCGCTTTGGGGGCGGGGGGATGCAATTTGGTTGCAAAGTTGGGAGGTTTTTTCAAGATAACGGTGCGGGGAGGGATTTTTTTCGTAATTTTGCGGTGTTTAGATTTTTGGATTGAGATGAAGAAGATTTTTAAGGATTGGTCGCTGATATGGGCTATGCTGCTGGGCGTGGCGGGGTATTTCGCGTTTGAGGCGCTGGAGCCGTCGGCAGCGATGCACGCCTTTGCTCGGAATGGGGCAGCGATGCTGCAGCCTATGCTGATTTTTGCGATGCTTTTCCTTACATTCTGCAAGTTTGACCCTCGGGATGTGCGGCTACGCCGTTGGCATCTTTGGCTTTTGCTGACGCAGTGCGGGCTTTTCGCGGGTATATCGGCGATATTGATGGCGATTCCGCAAAGCGGGATGCGCATAGCGCTGGAGGGCGCGCTGATTTGCCTGATTTGCCCAACGGCGACGGCGGCGGCCGTAGTGACGCGCAAGCTTGGGGGCGACATGGCCGGGATCACCACTTATACGATTTTGATAAACATGGCTGTGGCCGTGGTGGTGCCCGCTCTTTTGCCCTTTGTGCATCCGAACCCTGAGATTACGTCGCTTTCGGCGTCGATAATGATTCTGAGCAAGGTGTGCCCGCTGCTGATAATGCCTCTGCTTCTGGCATGGGCCGTGCGCTTCACGATGCCCAAGGCGCTTGAGAGGCTAAACCGGGCGAAGGACGCGCCCTTCTACCTTTGGCTTGTGGCTCTTTCGCTGGCCATAGCTGTGACGGCGCGAAGCATAGCGCACACGAACGTTGACCTTGGCACGCAGCTGTGGCTTGTGGCGATTTCGCTTGGGTGCTGCGTCTTCCAATTTTGGGCGGGAAGGAAAATCGGGGCGCGATACGGCGAGAAGATCACGGCCGGGCAGGCGCTGGGGCAGAAAAACACAGTGTTCGCGATTTGGATGGGATATACCTTCTTCACTCCCATCGCCTCCATAGCGGGGGGCTTTTACAGCATCTGGCACAACGTGGCGAATTCATATCAGATATACCAGTACAACAAAAGACAAGGCCAAGCATGAACAATACATGCCAATAAGGCAAAAGGCAAGGCAAAGCAAAGCATGATTCAGATATACCGATACAACAAAATACAAAAGCAAGCATGAAAATCCTGACCAACATATTAGCGGCGGCCGCGTTCGGCCTGGGCATGGCGATGACGGCATGCCAAAGCAAGGACAATGGGGACCTTGGGCACCACCACCATCACGCAGAAGCGAAGGCGCACAGCCACGCCGAAGAGAAAGGCCACATCCACGGCGAAGAGGCGGACCAAAGCGGGAATGCGGGGGGCGCAGAAGGCAACGGGGAAATCATGCTTGACCCGCACATGGCGGAGCAATTCGGAGTGAAGGCGTCAAAGGCCGAGGCCGGGGAATTCAGGACTGTCGTGGCCGCCACGGGGCAGATCATCGACTCCCCCACCAGCACCGCAGTGGCTACCGCCCCCACATCAGGGATAGTGAAATTCGCCGCAGGCATCCACCAGGGGAGCAAGGCGGCAGCCGGGCAAACGATCGCCACCATCAGCGCCGACAAAATGATGGGAGGGGACGCCAACGCGGCGGCCAAGGCGAACCTTGAAGCCGCCAAGAGGGAGCTGGACAGAGTGACGCCCCTCCACGCCGACGGAATAGTATCGACAAAAGACTACAACGCCGCTCAGCAGGCATACGAAGTGGCCAAGGCGGCGTACAGCTCAGCGGCGGCGTCGGGGAAGGCTACATCGCCCCGCGGCGGGGTCATCACCGCGCTGCAGGCCCAAGAGGGGCAATACGTAAATGCCGGGGACCCCATCGCCACCATATCGAGCTCCGCCACGCTGACCCTGCGCGCCGACTTGCCCGAGAAGAACTATGGGATGCTGCCGCAGCTGACCACGGCGAACATACAGCTCCCCTATTCCGAAGAATGGATGCCTCTTACCAGCCTTGGGGCAAAGCGGATCACCGCGCCGACAACTGCGGCCTCGCAGCGCGGCTACGTGCCGGTTTATTTTGATTTCAACAACGACGGCAGCGTCATACCGGGGTCGTTTGTGAAAGTGAAGCTACTGGGCGAGGCAAGGCAAGGGGTGATAACAGTGCCGATTACGGCTGTTTCAGAGCAACAGGGGGCATACTTCGTGTATGAGCGGCTTGATGAAGACTGCTACCGGAAGATTCCGATAAAGACCGGCGCGAGCGACGGCATCAACATCGAGGTGACCAATGGGCTTGCGGGCGGAGAGAACATTGTGACTGAGGGGATGGTGGCCGTAAGGCTGGCTGAATCGTCGGCGGTGGCGCCCGAAGGGCATTCGCATAATCATTGATTTTAGTCTTTTGTTTTTAGTCTTTTGTTTTTGGGATTTAGTCTTTAGTTTTTGGGATTTTTTAGTTTTAATTTAAATTTTTGGCGATGCTGAACCGAATCATACACTTCTCGCTGACAAACAGGCTTACGGTGCTTGTGCTTACCGCCGTGGCCATGGCCGCGGGCATGGTGGCCTTGATAAACACTGAGGTCGACATCTTCCCCGACCTCAATGCGCCGACTGTTGTGGTCATGACCGAGGCGCCGGGGATGGCTCCCGAGGAAGTGGAGAAGACCGTGACACACCCGATTGAGACATCCGTGAACGGCGCGTCGGGGGTAAGGCGAGTAAGATCGTCGTCGACCACGGGATTCTCAGTTGTGTGGGTAGAATTTGACTGGGACACCGACGCCTACCTGGCTCGGCAAATCGTATCAGAAAGGATAGCCGGCGCGGAGGGTCGCCTTCCAGCGGGAGTGGGCACCCCCACCCTTGGGCCCCAGTCGTCAATACTTGGGGAGATGATGATAATAGGGCTGACGAGCGACAGCCTGAATATGGTGCAGCTTCGCGACGTGGCCGACAGGCTGATAGCTCCCCGCCTACTGGCGGAGAGCGGAGTGGCACAAGTGTCGGTGATAGGCGGCGACCCCAAAGAATACCAAATACTTCTATCGCCAGAGAAGATGAAAAACTACGGCGTCAGCCTTGGCGAAGCCCTTTCAGCGGCTGAGAACCTTAACGACAACGCGGGCGGCGGCATCCTCTATGACTTCGGAAACGAATACATAATCAAAGGCGACATCAACACCACGAACACAGAAGAAATCGGGGCATGCGTGATACGGAGCGACGAAAGCGGCATAGTGCGGCTCAGCGACATAGCTGAGATCACCATGGGCGGAGCGATGCCCAGGCTTGGCGCAGCGTCGGTGAAGGGGAGGCCTTCCGTGCTTCTGACCGTAAGCAAACAGCCGGCAGTGGGGACCATAGGGCTGACCGCCAAAATAGAAGAAGCGCTTGATGAGCTCAAGCCCTCGATGGGGCCCGGCGTAGAGGTGGCGACCGACATCTTCCGCCAAAGCGACTTTATAAGCACCAGCATCGGCAACCTACAGCGATCGCTATTCGAAGGGGCAATCTTTGTGGTGATAGTGCTCTTCTTCTTCCTGGCCAACGGACGAACAACGATAATCTCAGTGGTGGCCCTGCCGCTGTCAATCATCATCACCATCTTGGCTCTGCACTTCATGGGCTTCACAATCAACACCATGAGCCTTGGTGGCATAGCGATAGCGATAGGATCGCTGGTGGACGACGCCATCGTGGACGTAGAGAACGTATACAAGCGGCTAGGCGAGAATTACGCCCTGCCAGTGGCGGAGAGGCGCAGCGTGCGGGAAACAGTATTCCGCGCCTCGGCCGAAGTGCGCCAGCCGATCTTCAACTCCTCGCTGATCATCATAGCGTCGTTCCTGCCCCTGTTCTTCCTGAGCGGAATGGAAGGGAGGCTTTTGATTCCGCTGGGAGTGGCCTTTATAGTGGCGCTTGCCGCCTCGACCATAGTGGCGCTGACAGTGACCCCCGTGCTGAGCAGCCTAATGCTGGGAAGCAAAAAAGCCATGGCCAAGATGAAAAAAGAGCCGTGGCTGAGCCGCAAGCTCAAGGCCGCGTACGGCAAATGGCTGCAAAAGGCATTGGCCAACAAAAAGCCCATGCTGGGGGCAGTGGGGGCAATCTTCATACTGTCGATAGGCGCATTCTTCATGCTTGGCCGCAGCTTCCTGCCGCCCTTCAACGAGGGGTCGTTCACCATCAACGTCTCCACCCTGCCGGGCATATCGCTGGAAGAAAGCGACCGAGTGGGGCGAATAGCTGAAAGCCTCATAATGAGCGTGCCTGAAATCAAGACCGTGGCGAGAAAGACCGGCCGATCAGAGCTAGACGAGCATAGCCTGGGGGTGAACGTATCAGAGATAGAGGCACCCTACGAGCTGAAAGAACGCAGCCGGGGAGCGGTGGTGCGCGAGCTTAGGCAAAAGCTGGGCCAAATACCCGGGGCCAACATAGAAATCGGGCAGCCCATATCGCACCGCATCGACGCCATGCTATCCGGCACCGAGGCGCAAATAGCAATCAAGCTCTTTGGGGACGACCTGAACACCCTATTCGCCCTAGGCAACAGAATCAAGGCGGAGATTGGAGAATTGCCGGGAATAGTGGACGTGAACATAGAGCAGCAGATGGAGCGGCCGCAGCTTGACATCAAGCCCAAGCGCGACATGCTGGCGAAATACGGCATCACAATGGCGCAATTCAGGCAAACCATCGAGACCGCCCTGGCGGGCACAACCGTATCGAAGGCCTACGAAGAATCGCAGCCCTACGACGTGGTGGCGCGCCTGCAGGAAGAAAGCCGCAGCACGATAGAAAGCCTCAGCGACATAATGATAGATTCGCGCGACGGACTGGTGCCGCTGTCCTCGGTGGCGGAAATACGTTCGGCCACGGGCCCCAACGCGATCAACCGCGAAAACGTGAAGAGGCGGATCGTGATTTCGGCCAACGTGGACGAGCGCGACCTGCGCGGAGCTGTGAACGACATTCGCGAAAGAATAGAAGAGGCGATAGACATGCCGGAGAACTACTACGTGGAATACGGGGGGCAATTCGAGAGCGAATCAAGGGCCTCCTCCACGCTGATGCTGACTTCAATAGGGGCGCTTCTGATAGTGTTCATGCTCCTCTACCACGAATTCAAGAACCTGAAGCAAGCTCTTGTGGTGCTTGCGGACATGCCCTTGGCGATGATAGGCGGAGTGATCATCCTGCTATGCACGGGGGGCGAGCTCAACATCCCCGCCATAATAGGGTTCATCTCCCTTTTGGGCATCTCCACGCGCAACGGCATGCTGTTGATATCGCGCTACAACGCGCTGCGCGACGAAGGGATGGGGCTTAGCGAGCGAACAATGAAGGGGTCGACCGACAGGCTTCTGCCCATAATCATGACGGCTCTGACGTCGGCGCTGGCACTGATACCGCTAGCCATCAACGGCGGGGAGCCGGGCAATGAGATACAATCGCCGATGGCGATAGTGATACTTGGCGGACTGGTGTCGTCGACCATACTCAACATATTTGTGGTGCCGGCTCTGTATATGCTGATAACGAAGAGAGAATGACGGGAGAGATTTACCACGGATTTCACGGATTTTTTTCAAGGAGAGGCTTTATTGCGGAGACGGATTTTTAAGAATTTTTTAATTTGGAAATATATATGAAGGGCTTTACGATGATAATGGCGGCGCTGGCGATTGGCGGCCCATGCCTGGCGCAGGACGTGAACAACACGGTGCGCTCAATAGTGGCAAACAATCCCGAGCTACAGACCCAGCGCACAGAGCTCAGGGCCGAGCGCAACGAGGCGAGCGACGCCAACGCGCTGGAGAACCCGCAGATTGACTTTTCGCGCGTGTGGGGCACGCATGGCGTGGGCAACAAATGGGACATCGGCGTTAGCCAAAGCTTCGACTGGCCTGGCCTGTACCACACCCGATCGCATGCGGCGGACTTGGCATACAGATTCGGGGAAATGAGCCTGGCAGCATCGGAATTAGACCTCGCCATCAAGGCCAAGGGGCTTCTCCTGGAGCTGGTACACGCGCGCAAGTGCATGAAGATAGACAACACCATACTTGGCAACATATCTGAAATGCAGATGGCTGCGGACAAGGCATTCGAGGGAGGATACATCACCATTTTGGACAAGCGCAAGCTGCAGATACAGCGCTACACCATAGAAGGGGAAATAGCAGACCACCTGAACCGCATAGCCGAAATCATAGCCGAGCTGCAGGGTATGTGCCCCAACCAGCGGCTGTCCTTGGGCGACATCGACGCCTACCCGATAGAGCCGCTTCTGGCTGAAGAAGAATACATGGAGCAAGCTTCAAGCATAGACCCCATGATGCAGAGCGCCACGCTGGAAGGAGAATATGAGGGAATAAAGGCAAAGGAGGCCACGCAGAGCAGGCTGCCAAAATTCACCGTGGGCCTGCAGCACGTGAACGAGCTTGGGGACAACTTCAACGGATTCACGCTGGGCATGACCCTTCCCTTCTTCCAGAACCGCAAAGCTCGGTCCACAGCCATTATGCGGCAAGAACAGGCCATGGCCAACGCCCATGCCCAACTAACGCAGCGGCAGGATGAAATAACCGGCAAATTCAAATCAATGGAGGCATGGAGGCAGAGAGTAGACAACTACAACAAGGTATTTGGCGACAACGCCTACCTCACACTCCTGAAAAAGGCGTTGGACGGAGGGGAAATCTCCATAATAGAATATCTGAACGAAACGAACTATTACCACGAGACCACGCGGACATACCTTGAGGCCGAATACAACTACAACGCGTCACTGGCATGGCTCAACCGCTACAGCCTATTATCCCAACTATGAAGCAAAGAGCAAAGACGATAGCCGCCGCCATCGGAGCGGAGAGCAAGAGCGAGGCGGAAATAACAAGCCTTCTCACAGACAGCCGCGACTTGGGCCGCGCAGACCAAACCATATTCTTCGCCTTGCGCACGGCAGGCAACGACGGGCACAAATACATACCCGCGCTTCTGCAGGCCGGCGTAAAGCATTTCGTCGTGGACAAGAACTATGACGAGCCCAAAGGGACCGACGCTGAATTTTGGAAAACAGACGACGCCCTTGAGGCGCTGCAGGCGACCGGGGCGGCCATAAGGCAGGCGCACCGCGAGACGCCAGTGATAGGCATAACCGGAAGCCGCGGCAAGACAGTGGCGAAAGAGCTGATAGCGCGGCTTCTGGCGGCGAAATTCAACATAACCAGGTCGCCCCGCAGCTTCAACTCGCAGATAGGCGTTCCGCTCTCAGTATGCGAAATCGACGAGGCGACGCAGCTCGGCATCTTCGAGGCCGGCATCTCCGCAACCGGGGAGATGGACGCTCTGCAGAGAGTGATGCGGCCTACGATAGGAGTGTTCACTTCCCTGACGGAAGAGCACAGCGAGGGCTTCGGCTCAATGGAAGAAAAGGCGGAAGAGAAGGCCAAGCTATTCAGAGAATGCAGCGACGTATTCTATCCGGCAGGCGAGCGATTGATAGAGAACGCGCTCAACAAGGCAAGGGCAGAGGCCAAGGGAAAGATGAGGCTTCATCCAGTGGAAGGCGACATTGAGGACTTGGCGGCCGCCACGGCGTCATTCACCGCAAAAGAAGAGATCGACGCCAGCCCGATACGCGGCATGGCGTCGAAGATCAGCGCCAGGATAGACGTGACCGAGACGCTGAACGACTGCCTTATAATATATGACGGCTTTTCATGCCACACCCCCTCGCTCGAGGCGGCCATCAACCAAGCGCGGCGGCACGCGGCGCAGGGGCGGAGCATCAGCCTGGCGCTAGGAGGCGGATACTTCGACTTAGGGCAGGAAGAGCTTGAGGCACTGACAGAGGGCAAGGGCATATCGCGGATAATCAAGGCGAGGAAGCCCATCGACTTCATTGAAAACTATTCCATAAAGGATTTCAGAGAAGAGGCCATACTGGTGTGCGGCCCGGCCGAGGAAGGGTTTGAAGACATAAAGACGCACCTTGAGGCGCCGAGGCACGACACGGTGATGGAGGTGAACCTGCGATCAATCGTAGAGAACTTCAACCTATACCGGTCGAAGCTGCCGCAGGGAACAGGGCTGATAGCCATGGTGAAGGCATCGGGCTACGGCATAGGCGCGCTGGAGCTGTCAAAGACCATGCAGAGCCAGGGGGCGGCATATTTGGCCGTGGCCGTTGTGGACGAAGGCGCGGAGCTGAGGCGCGGAGGCGTGACTATGCCGATAATCGTGATGAATCCCATCACCAACAACTACAAGGCGCTTTTCGCCAACAGGCTAGAGCCGTCGGTGTTCTGCATCCGCGAATTGGAAATGCTGATATCCGAGGCCAAGCGGCTTGGCGTCACCGATTATCCCATACACATCAAGCTAGACACTGGGATGCACCGCGTGGGGTTCCTCTCCGAGGAGATACCAGAACTGCTCAGGATTCTCAACAGCCAAAGCCAGGTGAAGGCCTCCACCATATTCTCACACCTGGCCACGGCCGACTGCCTTGACCAAGACGCCTATACCGAAGGGCAGCTGCAGGCATTCAAGCGGATGAGCGACGAAATCATCGCCGGCCTCCCCTACCGGCCAAAGCGGCACATACTCAACACGGCGGGCATCATGCGATACCCAGAGCACCACTATGACTTCGCCAGGCTTGGGATAGGGCTATACGGCGTATCGCCCATCCCTACGGAAGATAGGCTTTCAGTGGTGGCCAGCCTACACACCACCATAATATCGATAAGGCATTGGGATGAAGGCGCCACCATCGGCTATGGCCGCAAGGGCAAGGTGACCGGGCCATCGGTGATAGCGACCATACCGATAGGCTACGCCGACGGGCTGGACCGCCACCTGTCGAACGGCGGGGCGAGCTTCCTGGTGAACGGGAAGATGTGCCCGGTGATAGGGAACATCTGCATGGACCAGTGCATGATCGACGTGACCGGGGCAGAGGCCCGAATTGGCGACCGCGTGGAGATATTTGGGGAGAACGCTGGCGTGGAGAGGCTGTCGGATGCCCTTGGCACCATACCTTATGAGATATTCACGAGCATTTCGCCTAGGGTGAAGAGGATTTATTATCGGGAATAGGACGGGCTTGTTATTCCGGCCTTTGGCCGGAACACGGGACACCACATCTTTTTTGATTCCTTTTTTTTCCGGTCTTTGTCCGGAGAAAAAGGGGAATCGATATAACCACAACGACGCCTCTACGAGGCTTTGCATTTTTGATTATCATAGACCCCAGGCTGCCCCTGGGGTTATTCACAATATAGCCTCTACGAGGCTTTGCATTTTTGATTATCAGAGACCCCAGGCTGCCCCTGGGGTTATTCACAATGCAGCCTCTACGAGGCTTTGTTGGGGGATTGCGTTGATGGCCTTTGATTGGGGGCTAGGTGGGACGGCGGACGGTCATTTCGTATTTTATGCGCCACTCGGTGCTTTCCCGGACGAGCTGCTCGATCTTCTCGTCCTTGCACTTTATGATTTGGTCGTCCTTTTCACGGATGTACTTTATGAGCTCGGAAAGATTGCGGGATATTGACTTCAGGTCAGTGTCCTCGATGATTGACGCGTCTTCAATCACCATGTCCCCTTCGCCCGTAAGGAGCCACTTAGGGTTAAGCCAATCAAATGTTTGAATTATCTTTGAAAGGAATTCAAAGCTTGGTCTATTTCTACGCAACACACAAACAGACCTAACTGTTTGGTCACCAATATCTAATTTACGCGCAAAAGAAGCGACGGTCAAATTTTCGCGCTCCATAATAGCGACGACTCTATCGTTGATTGTCATAAAAAATCAAAAAAATCAATCAAATGTTTGGTAAAGTCAAAAATATGTACGATATTTGCTGAAAATTTCGTTTAGTATCTACGCAAATGTACAAAAAAATCATTAAAACGCATAACAAAAAGGAGGAATAAAAGAGGCAATAAACCGTCAAAACGCAACACGGCAGTGCATAATCAAACAAAATAGGCAAAACATCAAACACATGGGTGACGAGGCTGAGGCCCGACCGAAGCCGAATCGCCCCAGAGAAGCTAATCGCTTAATAATATATTATTAATTTAATCAAACAAATTTATGAAAAAAACTTTTCTAAAAGTTGCTTTCTGTTCGATGCTCACACTCGGGGCCGCAGGGTCGCTGGTGGGATGCAAGGACTATGACAGCGATATCGATCATCTGCAGACGCAGATAGACGGTATCAACGCCACCGTAGGAGAGCTGCAGGCCAAAATCAACGATGGAAACTACATCAAGAATGTAGCGCCCGGGGCCAACGGCGGCATCACCATCACCCTTGGCAATGGGGAGACAATGACCATAGGCCAAAAGGGCGATCCCGGCGACAGCTGGACAATCGGCGCTGACGGATACTGGTACAAGAACGGGACCAAGACCGAATACCGCGCCATAGGAGAGAAGGGCGACAAGGGCGACACAGGCGCGACAGGCCCGCAGGGCCCCGCCGGACCCCAAGGACCCGCC
>JAMPBQ010000038.1 GCA_023666615.1 Clostridium sp.
CGCTGAATTCTTCAAATATATTGCCTAATTTTGCACTTGCAGGTAGAATCTGCGCATTTTTCATCACAGAACCCCGGCACAAATTTTATTTAGACCTGAGATATGGTTTGGTATTTGGATATTTATCGCTATATTTGCGGACAAATGGCAATATATTGAACTATGGACAATCAACCTTACATAACGAATTTGGACATTCAGCGGCTTTTGGCCAGCAGGGTGAAGGAGTATCGGCTCGCCGCGCGCATCAGCCAGCGTGAATTGGCGCATATGTCAGGCGTGGGGTATACGACCATCAGCCACTTTGAGCAAGGGAAGCACACCAACATCTCTCTAAGCAATTTCATATCTCTGGTGCGCTGCATCGGCATGGAGAACCGCATCATGGAGCTCCTGCCCGAGCTCCCCGTTCCCCCCATGGCGCTTAGGGAAATCAACAAAATCATCCCAAAACGCGTGAGAAGAAAGGCACAGCAATGATAGAACTAACGGCATAAGCTCATATGGGGAGCTGGTTGCGGGGGTGGAAGTTGAGGATTTGGTCGCGGAGGGCGGAGGTGTCGGTGTGGAGGTAGATTTGGGTGGTGGCGATTGATTCGTGGCCGAGCATGACCTGGATGGCTCGAAGGTTGGCGCCGCCTTCGAGGAGGTGTGTGGCGAAGGAGTGCCGCAGGGCATGGGGCGAGATGGGCCTGTTAACGCCGGCGCGCAGCGCCAAGTCGCGTATTATGTAGAACACCATGACCCGCGTGAGCCTTCGGCCGCGGCGGTTGAGGAAAAGTATGTCTTCTTCGCCTTTTTTTATTGCGATGCCGGCACGATCCTCAAGATAGTCCTCGATGCGGCTTACGGCGGCGTCGCTCATGGGCACTACGCGCTCCTTGTTGCCTTTTCCCTCGACCAATATGGATTTTTCATTTAGATAGACGCGGCTCATCTGGAGATTGCACAGCTCGGAGACGCGCAGGCCGCAGCTGTAGAGCGTCTCGATTATGGCCAAATTTCTCCGCCCTTCGGGCTTGTCCATGTCGATTGAGGCCTCCATGGCGTCAATTTCCTCAAGGGTGAGCACTTCAGGGAGCCTTTGCGACAATCGCGGAAATTCCAGCAAGGCAGTGGGATCTGCCGGGACATAACGCTCAAGGCGCATGAATTTATAGAATGAACGCAGCCCGCTGATTATTCTGGCCTGGGAGCGGGGTGAGATGCCGACGTCGTGGAGGGATGCCACAAAGGCCTGCAAGTCGCTCTCGCCAATGCTCTCCAGGGCGGGAACGAGCGCGTCGGCGGCGGCCCAGTCGGCGAATTTGCGGACATCTGCCATATAAGCCAGCCGAGTGTTGAGGGCCATGCCGCGCTCAAGCTGCAGATGCGCGGCATATGCCTCCATCAGCTTGCCGTACTCCGGCACGGGCATCAAGTCCATCTCGACAGCAGTGGCTGAAAGGCCTTGAATAGGACGAACACGCCCACCATGATCACCACTATTATGGCGGAGCAAGGCACATCCGCCAAAGCGCCCGCCCAAAGGCCAGCGACGCAGCAGATGATGGAAATCACCACGGAGGCGGCCATCATCGGCCCAAAGCGCCTAAAATAGACTTCTGCGGCCATCATAGGCAGCGAGAGCATTGACATAAGCAGCATGACGCCCACCAGGCGGATTGTGAGCACAATTGAAATGGCCACAAAGACGGTCATAGAATAGTTGATGAACCGCACCGGCAGGCCTATCACCTGAGAAAAATCCCGGTCGAAGGCGCACATCACGATTTGCTTGTAGAAAATGGCGAAGAACAGAATCAACGCGGCCGTGAAGATGCCGAAGGCTAAAATGTCGGCACGGTTTATCGTAAGGATATTTCCAAAGAGGAATGAATTCAGCTCGGGCACATAGCCGGGGGTCATAAATACGAAAATCACGCCTATTGCCATGCCTATTGCCCATACAACGGCAATGGCCGAATCCTCCCTGACCCTGAATCGGGAGGACATCCACTCAACGCCCACCGAGGAGGCAATGGCGAAAACGGAGGCCATAGCCACGGGGTTGAATCCAAGATAATATCCGAGCCCCAGGCCGCCAAAGCATGCGTGGGTGACGCCGCCGGAAATGGCCACAAGCCTGCGGGTGATTATGTATGTGCCTATCATAGCGGCGGAAACGCTGATGATGAGGACGCCAAGCAAGGCGTTTCGGAAAAATTCGTATTGAAGAAACTCCATAACAAAAATGTGTGAAAGCTAGCCGGCCTTGGCTATGCGGGCCTCTGAGACAATCATAAGCAACTCATCGCGCACCGGACCGGGCAAAGCGATGCCGCGCAGCTGCAGGCTGCGGGCCCATCCGGCAATATCGTCGGGGCGCATGGTAAGGAGGACGTCGCGGAATTGCTCTATCTCGTCGTCGGCGTACTGGTCGACGCCGCGGCCCTTGTAGGCGTCAAGCTCTTCGTCGTCATAGTATACGATTTCAGAGCTTACAGAGGCCAAAAGGGAATCCTTTTCGCATGCAATGTGGAGTCCGCAGCATTCCTCCTTCGGCTCGGCGGCGGGAGCGGGCGCCACCAATGGCTCCTTTGCGTCGGAGAGGCGGTGGTGGAGATAAAGCGGAATCCCGACAGCCAACAAGGCTCCAAGAATGATTAATGCGGCGATCATTCCGCGCCCTCCTCTTGCACAATCGGGGGAATATCGTCAAGGCTTTCGTACTCTTCGACCATGAAGCCCGCTTGGCGCAGATGATCCCAATATTCAGGATAAGACTTCGCCACGGTCTCGGCGCCCTCTATGATCAAACCGGCCAGGAAAATCGAAACAGGGGCAAAAGCCATGGCCATGCGGTGGTCACCATAGGCATCGATAGGGGGCACTTCGCGCACGGGAATGCGCGCTCCGTCCCATTCAATCACGCCCGGGGCGGGAAGGCCGATCTTGAAAGAGAGCTTTGCAAGCTCGTCCTTGAGGGCCTGCAGCCTGTCTGTCTCCTTGATGCGCAGCGTCTCGAGGCCTTCTATCCTGAACGGCAGGCCCATCATGCAGCAGGCCACAACGAGGGTTTGGGCCAAGTCGGGCATGTCGGCGAGGTTCATATTCACTCGGGAATACACCTCGGGCGAAGGATTTAGGCATACGTCATTGGGGCTGTCTTCCGACGGCTCGGTGAAAACGCCCAATTGCTCAAAAATCTTGGCAATGCCCCTGTCGCCCTGCAGGGAATCGAGAGACATGCCCTTGAGGGTGACCCAGCCACCGGACATGGCGGCAATTTGATACCAATAGGAGGCGGCGCTCCAGTCGCGCTCAATCGGCGCCTGGGCTGGCATGTAGCCAATTGGCTGCACATCAATGATGTTTCCATACCTTTCGGCCTGCGCGCTGGCGCGGCGCATCATGCCCAGCGACATATCAATGTAGGGCAGGGAGGCTATTTCGCCCTTCAGCGTAAGGCGCAGGGGGGAACTGAATGTGGGAGCAACAAGGAGGAGGGCCGATGCAAACTGCGAGCTGATGGCGCCGGGCATCTCCACGTCGCCGCCATGCAGCTTCCGCCCTTTAATGCGCAGGGGAGGGAATCCCTCTTCGCCTTCATACTCAATGTCGGCTCCGCATTGGCGCAGGGCGTCGACAAGCGGCCCAATCGGGCGCTCTCTCATGCGTTCGTTGCCATCGAGCACCACATGGCTGCCCAAAAGGCAGGCGAAATAGGCAGTGAGGAAACGCATCGCGGTGCCGGCCGGACCAACGTTGATTTCATTGCCCGCAAAAGCGTCGGCCTGCAGGGCGTGCATGACGGCCTTTGTGTCGTCGCATATGGCCACATTTTCCAGGGGGAGAGCGCCGGGGGAGAGCGCGTTGATGATAAGAGCGCGATTGCTCATGCTCTTGCTCAGGGGCAGCTCTATTGCTGCGTCTATGATTTCCTCCGGAGGGAATATTCTTACAATCAAGGGGTGGGGATTTTTTTATTTTGATATATGGATATGCCGATATGTCGTTATATCGTGATATCGTTATATCGTGATATCGATTTATCGTTATATCGTGATATCGATCTATCGTTATATTGATTTATTGTTTTTTTGCTTGCGCTTTTTGAGCACGATGGCCGAACGGCTGGGGAGGTAGAGCTTCAGCCATTCCACTGATGCCGGGGCATAGAGCTCGTCCTTGATGGTCAGGTGCTCCACGCTCTCGTCAACGTTTCCGTAGCCACCGAAGTCGGGATTGTCCGTGCTGAGCACTGTGGCGTACTTTCCGCCGGGGGCCAGGATGCCATAGCCGTCGAAGGACTTTGAGGGATTGAAGTTGAACACGAAAACGAGGTCGCCGCGCATGAACGCAAGCACTTGGTCGTCGTCCTTTTCCCAAAGCTTCTGCACGGGCAGGGCCTGAAAATTGTAGACGCCGCCCACAAGGCGCACCATGGCGTTGTCGAAATTCTGCAGGAATATGTATTTCAGCTCCTGGCGGTCAACGAGGTCCCACTGGCGGCGGGCGTACTTGTAGCTCCAGCCGTTGCCCTCGCGCGGGAAGTCAATCCATTCGGGATGGCCAAATTCGTTGCCCATAAAGTTGAGGTATCCACCGTTGATGGACGCGATTGTGACCAGGCGTATCATCTTGTGCAGGGCTATGCCGCGCGCCACCACCATATTGTCATCATCCTTCATCATGTGCCAGTACATTTCCTTGTCGATAAGGCGGAAAATCACGGTCTTGTCGCCCACCAGGGCTTGGTCGTGGCTTTCTACGTAGGAAATTGTCTTTTCATCGGCGCGGCGATTTGTGAGCTCCCAGAAAATCGAGGTGGGGTGCCAGTCCTCATCCTTTTTCTCCTTGAGCATCTTAATCCAATAGTCGGGGATGCCCATTGCCATGCGGTAGTCAAAACCAATGCCGCCGTCGGCGATTGGAGTGGCCAGGCCTGGCATTCCGCTCATCTCCTCGGCTATAGTTATGGCGTGGGGATTCACCTGATGGATGAGCTTGTTGGCAAGGGTGAGGTACGTTATGGCATTGGTGTCCTGGCCGCCGTTGTAATAGTCTTCATACCCTCCGAAAGCCTGCCCAAGGCCATGGCTGTAATAGAGCATAGAGGTGACGCCATCGAAGCGGAAACCGTCGAAATGGAATTCCTCAAGCCAATACTTGCAGTTGGAGAGGAGGAAATGAAGGACTTCGTCCTTGCCATAGTCGAAGCAAAGGGAATCCCAAGCCGGATGCTCGCGGCGACCGTCGCCGTAGAAATATTGATCATAGCTGCCATCGAGACGCCCGAGGCCTTCCAGCTCGTTCTTCACGGCGTGCGAATGCACAATGTCCATAATCACTGCGATGCCCATTTCGTGGGCGGCGTCGATTAGCTCCTTCAGCTCCTCGGGGGTGCCGAAGCGGCTGGATGGAGCGTAGAAATTCGATACATGATAGCCAAACGAGCCATAATAGGGATGCTCCTGAATGGCCATGATCTGAATGGCGTTGTAGCCGTCGTCGGCTATGCGCGGCAGCACGTTTTCGCGAAATTCCGCGTATGTGCCGACGCCTTCCTTCTCCTGCGCCATGCCGATGTGGCATTCGTAGATGAGCAGGGGCTTTGTGTCGGGCTTAAAGGACTTTTCCTTCCATTTGTACGGCACAGCCGGCTCCCAGACTTGGGCGGAGAAAATGTGGGTGTTTTCGTCCTGCACCACTCTGTTGGCGTAGGCGGGGATGCGCTCTCCCTGACCGCCGTCCCAATGCACGATCATCTTGTAGAGGTCGCCTTGCTTGACGTCGGCAGGCTTTAGCTTAATCTCCCACACGCCTCCGCCGATGGGCTGCAGGCTGTACTTCATTTCCTCGCGCCAGTTGGAGAAATCGCCCACGAGGGTGATGCCGGTGGCGTTTGGGGCCCATTCGCGGAATACCCAGCCGTCGGGCGCGCGGTGCAGGCCAAAGTATTTGTGGGCATTGGCAAAGTCAACAAGCGAACCGCTCTCGCTGGTGAGCTCGGCCTCTTTTCGCAGGGCGTCCTGGTGGCGCCCCTCGATAGCGGCGGCGTATGGCTCAAGCCAGGGGTCATTGCGCACGATTGCGAGCGAGGATTTCGACGCGTTTCTCTTGCCGGGGGCGGCTGTTTTTTTTGCTGTCGCCCTCTTGGCGGGAGCCTTCTTTTTCGAGGCGGCGGCCTCGGATGCTTTCTTTGCCATGGTGATTATTTCGGATTATGAAAGTTTACCTTTCACTCAACAAATTCGGATAGGGTTTGGTTTTTTTTCTGCTTGGGAAATTGGCATTTTGTCATTTTGTCAAATTGTCAAAATGTCAAGATGGGTTAGCTTTTGGGGGATAATCCACGGTGTAGTGGAGGCCGCGGCTTTCCTTGCGCTCCTTGGCCTGGCGCATAATCAGGTATCCGACATTAATGATATTGCGGAGCTCGCATATCTGCCGCGAGGCTTTTGAGCATTTGAATAGCTTTTCGGTCTCCTCATATAGGATGTCGAGGCGATTCCAGGCGCGGTCAAGTCGGAGGTTGCTGCGCACGATGCCCACGTATGTGCCCATGATTTGGCCTACCTCGCGGATGCTCTGCGTGATGAGCACCATTTCCTCGGGGTGGGAGGTGCCTTCGTCGTTCCATTGCGGCACGTCTGTGCGCAAAGATATGCCCTTAATGGCCTCCTTTGCGTGCTTTGCGGCGGCGTCGGCGTAGACTACGGCCTCGATAAGTGAATTGGATGCCAGGCGGTTGCCTCCGTGCAGGCCTGTGCATGAGCATTCGCCAATGGCGTAGAGATGCTTGATCGACGACTGGGCGTTTTCGTCCACCTTGATGCCGCCACACAGGTAATGCGCGGCCGGAGCCACGGGTATGTAATCCTTTGTGATGTCGATGCCCATCGAGAGGCATTTTTTGTAGATATTTGGGAAATGGCGCTTTGTCTCTTCGGGGTCCTTGTGGGTGACGTCGAGATAGACGTGGTCGCTGCCGCTCTGCTTCATTTCATTGTCGATGGCGCGGGCCACTATGTCGCGCGGGGCGAGGGATAGGCGGGGGTCATACTTTTGCATGAATTCCTCGCCGTTGATGTTGCGCAGCACTGCGCCGTATCCGCGCATAGCCTCGGTGATGAGGAAGGCGGGGCGGTCGCCGGGATGGAAGAATGCTGTTGGGTGGAACTGTATGAATTCCATATCCTTCACCGTGCCCTTTGCGCGGTAGACCATGGCGATGCCGTCGCCGGTGGCGACGAGCGGGTTGGTTGTGGTCTGGTACACGGCGCCGCATCCGCCCGTGGCCATCACCGTCACCCTGGAGAGGAAGGTGTCGACCGCGCCGGTGGCCTCGTCGAGGACGTAGGCGCCAAAGCATGTAATGTCGGGCGTGCGTCGGGTCACGATTTTCCCGAGATGATGCTGGGTGATGATTTCGATGGCGAAATGATGCTCAAACACGTCGATTTGAGGATTTTGCCTTACGGCTTTGATCAGGCTGTCCTGGATTTCAAAGCCGGTGTTGTCGGCGTGATGCAGGATTCGGAATTCGGAATGGCCGCCCTCGCGGTGCAGGTCGAAATCGCCGTTTTCCTTCTTGTCGAAGTCCACGCCCCACTCAATCAAGGCCTTAATTTGGCCGGGGGCCTCAGTCACCACCTTTCGCACGGCCTGCGGGTCGCTGAGGTAGTCACCCGCTATCATGGTATCGTTTATGTGCTTCTTGAAATCGTCGACCTCAAGGTTGGTCACTGAGGCGACACCGCCTTGCGCCAGGGCCGTGTTGGCCTCATCGAGCGTGGATTTGCAAATCAGGGCTACTCGGCCTGTGCCGGCAACCTTCAGGGCGAAGCTCATGCCAGCTACGCCTGAGCCTATCACCAGATAATCATATTCGCGTGTCATTGCAAAAAGATTTGTATTGCGCAAATTTAATTAATTTATCTTACACGCACAATAATAAAATTCCCCGCAAATAAAGAAAAAATCCCGCGGCCGGCCATGGACTGCGGGATTTCTATGCGGAATTTTACGCTGTTTTAGAGGTTGGCCACCTTCTCGATGATGCGGCGCAGCTGTTGCCAGAATTTCTCCACGGCGGGGATGTGCATCTTCTCGGAGGGGGAGTGGACGCCACGCAGGGTGGGGCCGAAGGATACCATGTCGAGGTTGGGGAACTTCGTCAGGAAGAGGCCGCACTCCAGGCCTGCATGAATGGCCATGATTTCGGGCTTGATGCCGTAGAGCTCCTCGTAGGCGTCGCTGGCGATCTTCATGATGGGGGAGTTCATGTTGGGCTGCCATCCGGGGTAGCCGTCGCCGTGGGTGGCTTTTGCTCCGGCGAGGGTGAACACGGCCTCTACCTGATGGGCGATGTCCCACTTGCGGCTCTCAACGGATGAGCGCTGGCTGGTGCATACGAGGATTTGGTTGTTTTCCTTCATCTTGACAGATGCGAGGTTGGTGGATGTCTCCACCAGGCCTTCGAGGTCGCGGCTCATGGAGATTACTCCGTGGGGGGCGGCGTATAGGGCCTCGATCAGGCGCTTGCCGGTCTCAGCGTCGACGGCGAAGTCGGGCTTCTCGGCCGTGTCGAGCGTAACTTTGTATGTGGGCTCGATGGCGCGGTATTCGTTCTCGAGCTCGGCTGCGAATTGGTTGAACATAGCCACAACCTCTTCTTTTTTGCCAGTGTGTACGCCAAACACGGCGTGGGCGGCGCGGGGGATGGCATTGCGCAGGTTGCCGCCGTCGAATTCGCAAAGCACGATGTCATGCTTCTGCATTACGTTCCATATGAAGCGGGCTATCACCTTGTTGGCGTTGATGCGGCCCAGGTGGATGTCGCCGCCGGAGTGGCCGCCGAGGGCGTCGGCGATCTCAGCCTTGAAATAGTGGAAGTCGGCGGGGGCGAACGAGCGATTGTATGTGAAAGTGGCGGTGGTGTCAACGCCTCCGGCGCATCCGATGAAAATCTGCGCGTCGTCCTCGGAGTCGAGGTTTAGGAGGATTGAACCAGCGATCATGTCCTTGCCGATGTTGTTGGCGCCAGTCATGCCGGTCTCTTCGTCCACGGTGATGAGAGCCTCGAGTGGGCCATGCACCAAGTCGGGGTCGGTCATAGCCGCGAGGGAGGCAGCCACGCCGATGCCGTTGTCGGCGCCAAGGGTGGTGCCGTCAGCGCGCAGCCACTCGCCATCTACGATGGTGGTGATGGGGTTGTTTTCAAAATCGAAGTCCTTATTGTTGCTCTCGCACACCATGTCCATGTGGCCTTGCATTATGAGCGTGGGCGCATGCTCGTGGCCGGGTGTGGCGGGCTTGAAGATGGCCACGTTTCCAACCTCGTCCGTCTTCGCCTCAAGACCGTGCTTTGCGGCGAAGTCAAGCAGATATTTGCGGATTTTTCCTTCTTTCTTCGAGGGGCGGGGCACTTGTGTGATCTCGTGGAAGATTTCGAACACTCGGGCCGGCTTTAAATCTTTGATGGTCATTTGCATTTTATTTGGTTAATGATTATGTTTATGCGCAATTTGGCGAATCATCCATTCATTTCACAAAGTTACGCAAAAAAGAATGGGGAAACAAAGTGTTTTTGCAATTTTTTTGTTGTGGGCGCGGGGTTTTAATGCTATATTTGCCAAAGGAGATTCACTATAATCCCATGCGTATCATGAAAAAATCAATTATCGCAGCCTTTTCAGCGGCCATCGCGGCGGTTTTTGCCGCCTTGGCCATGCCATCGCCCGCCGATGATACGCCCGCCTCCGCGACTCCCGCCGACACCATATCCCAACCATTATGCGCCGACCCATGCGGCCCCCTTTGCGAAGAGGATTACTCCCGGGCGGCCGACAGCCTGGGCGTAGACGTCGCGGCCATCCACGCCGTGGTGGAGGTTGAGGCGGGCGCAAAGCACAAGGGGATATGGGAGGAAGGAAAGCCGCTGGTGGCATTCTCCGCAAAGGTTTTCCGAAGCCAGGCCCGGAAAAGGAACATAAATCTCACAAAGCATACCGCCTCTTGCCCTGATGTTTTTACAGCGCCCAAGCCAAAGAAATACGGCTCATACGAGGCCGCGCAGTGGGCGCGTGTGCAACAGGCAATGGCGATAGACTCTGTGGCGGCGATCAACAGCGCCTTTTGGGGCATGTTCCAGATATCGGGACAGCACTGGAAGCTATGCGGATGCCAATCCGAGGCCGATTTCGTGGAGAGGATGTCGACGTCGGAGCGCGAACAGCTGGAGATGTTCGTGGCGTTTTTGCGCAATACCGGGATGGACGCGCATCTGCGCAGCCATCAGTGGGCGCGGTTCGCCCGCCGCTACAACGGCCCTTCATACGCCCGCCGGGGCTACCACACCAAGCTGGCCCGCGCCTACAAAAAATACTCCACCGGCTAAGCGATTATGCGCTAGACAACAATCACAATCGACAACCAAGCATACAAGGCAGCAAGCCGTACGCCTACTCTGAAATAAAATTCTTCAAATCATAGAACATCAACCTTGTCTCATCATCCTTGTCCAATTCTGTAAAAAATTGGAATCCATTTTTTTCATAGAATTTAATCGCGGACTTCAAAGCATCCACCGTCAGGAATCGACAGCCAAATCTTTTTACGGTTGTAAAAGCATATTTAATGCTATCAATAACGAATGTGCCAACCCCTTCACCTACGCAACTCTCATTTACGGCTAACCTGCCTATCTTGACCGCTGGATAGCTGCGCCTGCGTTTCGGATTGGGAATATTACGATTCAACTTATTCCAGACCGACTTCTCTTCGGGATTAAATGTGATCTTATCCGCAAGCAGGCTAAAATAAGCAACAGTCAACTCCTTGGCCTTGTCTTCAATCAGATAAGTAACCGTCATAAGTTCTTTTTGAAAATGTTTGGCATCTTCAAAAAGAAAGCCGTTCAAATCATCTTCTGCGCATTTGAACGGCTTAATCTCTGTCTCAAAAGAGAGTTGGATTTGGGTTAATTGCGAATAGTCCATATCACCATTGGAAATTACTAATGGATTTCATCACCTCGTAGGCTTTGCGCGCCCTCTCTCTCTCTTCCTGCGACACTG
The DNA here is from genome assembly GCA_023666615.1 of Clostridium sp. Lineage (GTDB taxonomy): Bacteria > Bacteroidota > Bacteroidia > Bacteroidales > Muribaculaceae > CAG-873. The sequence continues at coordinate 11,064 of JAMPBQ010000038.1, forward strand.
GCATTCTATGCGAAATCAACTTCTCAAATCTTTCCGCATCTTTGCCAAATAGCTCTGGAGTTTCTTTTATTGGTCTTGCCATAGCTGAGGATTTTTATTGATTGATTACAAAGTTACAACAAATTTTTGACATAATAAGATTTTGGGCAAAAATTTTTCGTTGTCGCAGATGGACAAATGGCATGGCGGGAATAAGGAGCAGCAGAATACAAAAAAAGAGGGCTGAGCCCTCTTTTTTGTTTGGGTTGGGATGAATCAGAAGTAGAAGGGGGCTTGGCTCTTGTAGTAGAGGAGGCCTTCGCCCACTTCGCGGGCCTTTTGCTCGCCCGCCGTCTTGGCCACGATGGCCAGTGCGAAAGCCGTGGCGGATGCCGGGCCGTTGGATGTTACTATGTTTCCGTCAACGCATACCGGAGGATTGCCAATCTTTGCGCCCGCCTGCTTGAGCTGGTCTTCAAAGCCCGGATAGCAAATGGCCTTGCGTCCCTTCAGGATGCCAAGCGGAGCAAGCACTACGGCCGGGGCCGCGCAAATGGCGGCGATGTTTCCGCCGTCGGCGGCATGGCTCTTCAGCAAGGAATTCAGCGGAGCGAAGGAGGCGAGATTTGTGGCGCCGGGCATGCCGCCGGGAAGAATCAGGAAGTCGGCGTCGTTGAATCCCATAACTTGGGTATAGCCCATGTCGCAAGCCACAGAGATGCCATGCGCGCCGGTAACGGCCTGGGCATCGTCAATAGACACTACTGTGATGTCAACGCCAGCGCGGCGCAGTATATCGATTGTGGTGATGGTCTCGACTTCTTCGAAGCCGTTCGCCAGGAAAATATATGATTTCTTCATAGCTTGATGGAATAAATTTATAGGTGGCTTGAAATGAATTTGAAATGGTTATGCATTCTTAACAAATATTAAGGCGGAAAGTTCGCAATGGTTAAGCTTTTTTCAATAAAATTTTTGAAAAAAGCTTAATTGGGGGTTCGCGTCAGCGAGTCACCACCATGTACTCGCCATTGATGCCAGCGGATACGCGATACCGCTGCAGGCCGTAGCCCTTTTCGGCCGCTTTGCCTGAAAGGGGATAGCCGTAATTCGTGACTATGTCATAGACGCTGTGGCATTTCGGGCATTCAGCGTTCATAGCCTCAGGGTTGACCTGTATGCGCACGTCGCTGCGGCATTCCACTGGGCATGCCAAATCGTACGCCACCGGCTGGCCGTGGACATCGCCCACCAAGAGGACGCCGCCAAAGCCCGTGGCCGAAACGGCGCTGTAAGGAAAGCCGGAGGGCACGCGGTCTTGCTTGATGAATTGCCGATATGAGCCGGCGCCGGGCACGCCATAGACGTTCCAATCGCCTATGGTGTTGAAATTTATGTAGACATTCATGGGAGGGATGCGGTCATCATCGATGCTGTGGCACGACGAGCACAAGACGGCCAAAGCCGCCGAGGTGGCCGCCAAAGCTGTGTATTTTCCGCATCTTCCCATTTTGCCTAAGATTTTTTGCCTGCTATGCCGCAAGCTTTAAGAAAGCGATTTTTGCATCATGTCCGACAACATGCCCACGGCCTTGTTGATTTGCGGGCCTATGAACGAGCTGAGCATGGCCGGAAGCTGAATGTCGATGCCGCATGTGGCGTCGGTGGCGTCGGCTCCGTTGGGCTGGAAGGCCACCTCAAGATTCATGGGCACGGGCGTGCCGCTGGCCTTCATCACCACCTTTTCGGGGGTGCGCGTCACAACGGTGAAGCTGACCTGCCCAAGCTGAGGCGTCTGCAGCAGCACGGAGTCGGTGGTGAACGATACGCCCTGCACCTTGCCCTTTTCCTCCTCGGGAAGCTTGTCGATCATAGCCTGCAAGGAGGTGAGGTCGCTGAATTTATCGGCTATTTCCTGCGCCGGACGATTGATTGTGAACGTCTTTCCTGTGTATTTCGCCATAATCGCACTTGGTTAGAGAGATATCGGCGCCCAGTTGGCCGGGTCCTTTCGCCATTCTTGGAGGGTGGAGAGGTCATCCTCTGAGATGTAGTTTGACGCCAAGGCCTCTTCGAGCATGGCGTTGTAGTTGGATAGGGTGACGAGCTTTACGCCGGCATCCTTGAAGTGCTTTTCTGCCACGGGGAAGCCGTAAGTGAATATAGCGGCCATGCCCACAACCTCGCAGCCGGCGGCACGCACCGCCTCAACGGCCTTGAGCGACGACTTGCCGGTGGAAATAAGGTCTTCGACCACCACCACCTTCTGCCCCGGCAGAAGATTGCCCTCTATCATGTTCTCCAAGCCATGGTCCTTGGGAGTGGCGCGGATGTAAGCGTAGGGCTTGCCCAGGGTGTCAGCCACAAGGGCTCCTTGCGCGATGGCGCCGGTGGCCACGCCGGCTATTGCGTCGGGAATGCCGAATGATTCCACGATGCAGCGGCAAAGCTCAACCTTGATGATGGAGCGGATTTCGGGGTAGGAGAGGGTCTTTCTGTTGTCGGTATAGATAGGCGAATTCCAGCCGGAAGCCCATGTGAATGGGTTGGCGGGCTGTAGGATGATTGCCCTGATTTTTAAAAGTTTCTCGGCAATGATGTGGTCAACGGCTTTCATAATACAATTTTGTCTAGTTTCAAATGGCAAAATTACAAAAAATTTTCAAATAGCCATAGCCGCCTACGCAAAAACGATGCAATATTTATATAAAAAATGCAGAGCGGAATTAAACTTTTGCCCCGTCTGTAGCATCTTAATAATATAGAGAGCCCGGTTGAACGGCTGTCTGCAATTTTCAATAAAACTAACTGCAAAAACACAAAAGGTATGCGTCGAATTTTCAAATCAGTTACCATAGCTTTGCTTTGCGGGCTGCTGTGCGCTCCCATCGCAGAGGCTCGAGGACGCAATGACCATAACAATGGCGGCGGCCAGCGCCCCAATACCCACCAGAGCGCCCCCCAGCGCCCCGGCAACAGCGGGCGCCCCACCAAC
>JAMPBQ010000039.1 GCA_023666615.1 Clostridium sp.
CCACCAGCGCCAGATGCACCGCCGCCGTACCCGCCGACAGGGCCACCACCCTCTTATCAAGAGGCGTAGCACCCTCGCGATTGTTCACAAATTCTTCAAGGTCTTTTTCAAAACCATTGACATTTGGGCCAAGGGGCACCACCCAGTTCTGGTCAAAAGCCTCCTTGATAAAATCCTGCTCCCTGCCGCTCATGTGCGCCAAGCAAAGGAGAATCCGGTCTTTTCGCATATTATTTAATTTAGCTCTAAATTTATAGACGCTATTGCATCGCAAAATTACAAACTTCCGATTAAATATCCAAATGCGGGAAATTTAATCGGAAGTTTGGTGCAGATGCTTTGGCGAATGTTTTGTATTTTATGGCCGGGGAAGAGGTTGCGTCCGATTGAAAGCTGTTTTATCAGGGATTCGGATTTGAGGGCCTGTGACTTGTCGCCGCCGGGGAGGTTTGTGACAGTCTTTGCCCCGGGGATAAGCGAATCACCGCAGAATACCATATCGCCAATGAGCCATGTGATGCAGCTGGGGCTGTGGCCAGGCGTGAAAATGGCTTTGGCCTCAACCCCGGGTGAGATTTCTATGCTTTGCCCATCGGGGATTTCCGCGATGGCGTCGGGAAGGGAGAACACGAAAGGCGTTTCGTGGTAACGCGACATGTTTTTCTTTGCGTCAAGAAGCATTTCCCTGCCTGCAGAATTGGTGAAAACCTTTATTGAAGGGCTGGCAGCCGCAAGAAGGTTGAGACCATATATATGGTCGAAATGCGCATGGGTGAGCAAGACACATTTTGCTCCAGCAAAGCCTTCCCATTGGTCGCCAGGATCGATGAGGGCGCCGCCCAGCCTATAGCAAACTGATGAAAATAGGGAGTTGACGCGGAAGGCCAATTTTGGAAACATAATCTAAAGAATTGGCTTGGCGCTGATTTCAGACCTTGTGAGTAATTGCCTTTCTATTGGCTTCGCCAATAGGTCAATGGCTATGGAGCAGACATAGCTGATGAGGGTCAATGCCGTGAAAATAAACAAAGGGTATTCAAATGAGTAGATGAAATTGTGGAAGAGATAATAGCAGAACCAGGTGTGAATCATCCACATGTTCATTGAGTTATTGCCAAGACTGATCAGGGCTGAGCGGACATAGCCTTTGATTGGAATAACGCTAAGGCATGAGATGATGAGGAATGCATAGAAGCAATTATACTTGAAGATGCAATTAATTGCAACCAAAGCAATTACCCCTCCCCCCCCCCATGCTAAAATGTTGACATTCTTTTTGTTATGCAATTTATCCTTTAGCATTTCAAAAAAACGGCCGCGGGCGGCCATTGCGCCGAGGCTGAACGAGAAGAGGAGATGGAGAACCATGAGGGGGTTATAGGCCCAATAATTGCTGTAGAGGAATGATGCTCCGTAGCGGCTAACGCAGAATGATGTGCATAGGTGTATGCACAATGTGGCGAGGATCACTTCCCTAATTTTGAAGCGGGACATCACCCTAAACAGCCACGGGGCGAGAATGGATAGCACGGCATAGGGGAGCAGAAACCACATTTCGCCATTGTAGGAGCAGTGGAATGATGCGGCGTTGGCGGCAAACTTCAGCAGGCTGCCAGGGTATTTTTCGGGATATATCAAATGGCCAATTGAAAGGAAAATGGCCAATATGAGCCAATAGTGGATGTAGAGCTTGAGTATGCGGCTCAATCGATGGCGGTCGCCTCTCTGATTCACCTTATACAGGCCGTATCCGCCCAAAATCAGGAAGAATGAAACGGGATTGGCGGCGCGTGACAGGATATACGCCAACGGGACGCCGCCAATGCAAATGAAATTATGGCAAATGTCCACATTGCCCCTTTGATTGAACAGATGCAGGAATATCATCAGCAGGATAGCCACGCCCTTCATTATTTGCGATTGCTCTTTGTCCATTGTCGGCTGAATTGCGTAAAATAATGCATTACCTGCGGCCGAGGCCGAAGGGGAAGGCGATGAATTGCATGAGGCTGAGCTGAAGGCGGTGCTTCCACCTGGCTTTGTATTCTTGGCGCATGCAGGCGTAGATTGAGTCCACGTCCTTCTTTCTGATGTATTCAAATCTATGGCTGGAGGCGGAGTGCATCATCGCGTCTTCGATTGCGGGGTGGGAAATCAGCTCTGCGATTCGCGATTTTACGGCTTTGGCCCTTGAGGAATCGGCATCGCCTGTGGCCACGAGGGCAATTGTGCCATAGAAATAGCTGATGAGCCTTTCCCGCACCATCGGGATCATGTCTTCATTGCCGTGCCTGCGCAGGAGAGCCTCCTTGTAGAGGTTAAGGTCACAGTATTTTTCAATGAAATTCCATGCCCTTTCCTCACTCCTACGCCCTGATGTCAGGCCGCCCCAGCGCCAATAATACACCGGTTTGTCGATGAACATCAACGACCTGACGTGGGGAAACACCGTGCAGTTGAATTTGTGGTCCTCGACGTCGTAGGTGGGCTGCGCCTCCCAGCCGGCCTTTAAAATCACCTCCCTCTTGTACAGCTTTGCCCAATAGGCCACGCTGTTTATGCCGTAGGCCGTAAGGAAGCATCGCCAATATTTGCGGCATTCATCGCCTGTCACCGCCTTGCCGTATTCCTTTGGATTTGATCGGTTGAGCTTTTTTATGCCCAGAGGCATCAGCACGCGGTAGTGGTTTCCGATCACCAGGTCAAGGTCATGCTCAATGGCGGGAGCTGCAAGATTCTTCAGGGCATCCTTTTCAAGCCAGTCGTCGCCGTCCATGTAAAGGACGTATTTCCCGCGGGCCGCGCCAAGCCCAACTAGCTTGGCCTTTGAGATGCCCAAATTCACAGTGTTTCGTATAATGTTTATATTCAGCGTTTTACCCCCCCTATTTTCTTTAGGAAGCAGGCTATCGCCTCATCGTCATGATTCGGAGAGCAATCATCCACGGCAATCAGCTCCCAGTCGGTGAACGACTGTTCTACCACCGACTTCAGCAGCCGTGGAATATACCTGCCCGAATTGTAGAAATTGACGATAATGGAAATCGTCGGTTGAATCATTATGATTTTGTTTGAATGGAAAATCTTTCTAAATTTTCGAATCCGGTTGTCTGTTTTTTAGCACTCTGAGGTCACAACAATATCTTTTCAGGAATCGAATCTTTGCGTCCGCCAAAATTTTTTGTGATGAACTGGCTGGTCCACATCCAGAAGTAACTATTCTTGCTCGTAAAATATCGCCTCTTTGGGCTTTGTGACAGAAATGGTTGTTGATGATAGTGGCTTCTAGCTGATCAATTGCATGAGCAATGTCTTTTCCTTTTAGCTCAACAAAAACAGCGGCGCCGATGTGCGGTTCGGAAACAATAACAAGTTTGTCACATTTTGAGCCATCTTTTATTATGTTGCCATCAATCTGAAATACCGCACTTGATTTTGGCGGCACCAGCGGCAAAATGTATGTTTTGCCATTCTCTGAAACCGACACAATAGAACGAGTCTGCCAAGTTTGTGAAGGTGCAAAGCCGGCGCTTCCTAATTTTTCAATGCAGGAATTTGCATAATTAGCCATAAATTATCTGATTTAGGCGGTAAATTTGATCATCAAAGACATCTGATGCGGAATCCAGCCAAGAACCATCAATCAATCCAGTTTCTTCGTCCAGCAGGTATCTCGAGCATCCATCCTTGATTTCCCAAGCTGACACTTTTGACGAATGGAGCGAGATATTTCCGCCCATAACGTCTTCCGTCATTTTTGAGTCAATCTGTTTGGCCTTTTGCGCCATCATAAGCACATTCAAGGATGTCAGTATGTATGGGCTGTGAGTGGCGAAAGTGAGATTTATGTCTGCCGGCCCTGAAGAATTAATCATAGAGACAATATAATTCACCAGCCCCCGCTGGTTAGAGGGAAAGAGGCTGAGCTCAGGCTCCTCTATTAGAAGAGATATGCGCTTGCTGGAAAAGGCGCCAATGTCTGTTTGTGGCTTGAATCTGCTGAGGTTGTCGTTTGAGGCCAGATAAGATAGGACTGTGGAGTTCATAGCTTCCACAACGTCATATCTATGAGCGAAATAATTTATTATGAAGTGCAAGCCCACTGTGCTTTTTATGCCTGATGAAGCGTCGGAAAGCGGCAGATTCTTGAATCCATTGGAATCGGACATCGAACTAACGAACACACGCCTGCCTATGGTCGTTTTCCTTACATTCATTTTCACCCCAATATAGGGAATACTGGTATCTGTAATCAAATCCAATGCCTTTTGGAAATTGCTGAGAGTATCCTCCAAATAAAGCATGCCGTGTTTCACAACCATATTGCCTGCAATGATGTCTGGCAGAACATCACGTCGATCCGAAATGTAGGCTATTTTTTCAAGGCTTAGCTGGTCAAGGGGCAGAATCTTCTTGGAAATCTTAAGCTTGCCATCCGAAATTCCACATTCAAAATCGCCATACGCATATCTTATCTTGCTTTCTGGCCGCAAGAAAACAGACAACCCGTTTACCGCCATCATATGCTCGCCCCGATGCCGAAAAGGACTGCTCTTTATGCCTGAAAGCTTAAGATAAGACCTTATGCACTGCATCTTATACAGCCAGCGACACATGCCCAACACTTTCATGACAGTGCTTTTTCCGCTGCCTGATTCGCCAATGAAAACGTTTACGCCCTTGATGCCCTCCAACGCCACATTTTCAATCGGTCCAAACTTGCTGATGTAAAGAGATTCTTGATTCATATCCGCAAATTTAGGACAAATATTTGTCTGTCACAAAAAAAATGCAGAATAAATTAAAAAACAGCCAATTTATCCTTTATTTGCCTATGCGCCCAAACATGTAAATAATTTTCATTTTTCAGGCGAGACTGTATTAAGTCATGAATATATAGCCTTCATTATACAATGACTTTATTACCATTTCGAATTTACTACGAACAAATATAGATGGCTTAACAGAGGACCTATTCACCCATCTTCTTAGTTTTTCTTTAAATCCGAAATCAAACAAAGCCCATTCATGAGTGTATATAACCTTATCTTTTCCATTAGACACTATTTTTTTCTCTTTTAATTTGAAATCTTCAACCTTCAAATCACTTTTCATGTATTTCCTACTTCTATGAAATTCGTGGAACTTCTCATATAATGCCCTTGTATTCAGATAATTTAACTCAGACTTTGATAAGTCATAACATTCACGATTTTCGTCTTCAGGGCATAATAGGCAAAAGTTATCTTCAAACCACGGAAGCAACTGCATCTTATCATACAATTCATCCGATCTATGAAAACAATGAATCCTGATTGTTGTGGATATTGAATTTTTACCTGCAAATCGTTCTATTCCTTTATAGAAATTTTCGCATTGCCTTATCACTTCTTCATCTGCCGTTTGGGGATTATAAAAAGCCCCAACCCAATGAAATCCAAATTTCAACCAATTAGAACAACTTCTAAATTCTGATTTATATTTGATGGGCAATTCCAAAACATTATGTCCTCCAAATGTGGAATAACCATACAAGGTGAATTTTGCGTTGTATTTTTTATGAAAATGGCACAAAAACTTAATTAATTTGGTGTCATATATGCTTTTATGTCCTCCGTCAACTAATTCATTGAAAAATTTTTCAACGTCATCTATGCTTATATGCGCTTTCAAAACGTCCTTATACATAATCATCGATTGAATAGCTTGCGCACACTCATTTGCAGCAATTTGTTTAGGAACAGCATATGATGCCTGACCAACCAAACTGACAATCGACTCCTAGCCATTAGTTTGATTTTGACATTTCTATTATCAAGCTCCAACCATCTTTTAGGACTGTAAGATTCTATACAAGTGATCAATGGGATAAAATATAGAAATCTTCGATATTCCAATGCTGGCAATACAGACTCATATCCATGTTCCTTTATGAAAATTTCGATGCAATCCATTGCCAATTTACAAGATTCAATCTTTTTCAAAGATCGTTCTTGTGTCATTGAAGAAGAATTCTCCACATTATAGTGATAAAGAGGCTGCGATACCAATTCTATTCTGTCAGTTGACAAATGCATTGGAATTGTAATAGCCAAATCCTCACAAAATGTTATTTTGGGGTCTGCAAAGAATTTATTTTTTAGATAGAAACTTCGTTTTATTAGCCTAATCCATAAAAATGGATGCATCTCCTCAAACTTCAGCATTGATGACGCAACATCTTCCCTGGTAGACAACTTTTTCTGCCTAACTTGATACCCCCCCCGTTAACAAATTGTTTTTCAGTCACATAATCACATACTACAATATCACTGCCTTTTTGTTTAGCAACATTGTACATTTTTTCATACATTGTAGGCTCTACCCAGTCATCGCTATCACAATGCGTGACATATTCACCTTTTGCTGATGTTACACCAGTTACCCTTGCGACAGCCAGACCTTTGTTTTCTGAATGCTCGATTATTCTTATTTGTTCCTTACGATTTGGAAATTCATCTATAACCGACTTTAAAACATCCATGCTATTGTCTTTGGTCGCATCATTGACAAAAATAAATTCTATACCTTCTTTCAATGTTTGATTAAACAAAGAACGAGCACAACGCGCGATATACTTTTCAACGCCATATATGGGTATAAGAACAGAGACTTTTATAGTATTCAATGTTTATATGCTTTTACATTTTCAAAATCACAAAGCCAAGTGCTTGCAAAAGCGGAAAGCTTGCCTGTGGTATTGTCTATATATCTTACATCTTTTCCTAAAAGAACGGCTAGAATCATTGTGTGCAGTCGCGTAGTTACTATTTCATCGTAGTTTGATAAAAATTTAATGCCAGTTTTAACCAGATGTTTGCGAATCGCGATTTGGGCGAAAGAATTTGTAATATCAGATAATGCTGTATTTAGCTTGGGTATGTTTTTTGTTCGATAATACACACCTTCTAGTCTTCTTGTAACCCAAAGCAAATAATCCGACTTTTCATACGTCGGCCAGTCTCTTGTTTCATATTCTTTGTTATTGTACAAAAACACATTCGTATCTGAAAGTTCTTTATCAAGCCTTTTTAGAAACAGTTTTTTGCCTTCATGTTTGTTTTTAAATTTGTGAAGCAAATTGTGGTCAATAAAAAAAGCCATATCAGGAATAAGGAGCACATTGCATTCACTGAAATATTTTTTTAGAAAATCATAACTGAATGTGTCTCTTGCACAAAGGTAAAGATTTGGATGATTTTTGAAAATTTCATAATCATAGCCGATTAATTTTTCATCCTCATACCATACGGATTGTGGGAATATTATTATCCTATTGTTTGGATAATGTTCCACCGCCTTAATTCTAAATTCTTGGAATACGCGCCATAAATCCCCAAAATTTCCACCGCCCATCAATAGAATCGTGCATGATGGAGATAAATCCGGGAAAATGCATGTCGTTATGTTTGAGGTGCCAATATTCCTTCCATCCAGGGTTTTGCAAAAATCATGTATGCCCTGCCAAATCAAAACATCACCGATGTTGTGGTAATAGGGAGCATCCAAAAGCATATAGTCTCCAGGAATAAGAGGCTTTAATTTTGCCTCAATAATGCCTCTTAATTCTTTTATCAATTTGGTGTGTTGCATTTTGTGGAGAAGAGTACTTTATTTGTTGGCAAAAGGCAGAATCAATCGTTGATATTAGTTTTGATTATGTTTCTAATCTTTTTTGTAATTGCTACAGGTTTTACTATAACCTCAGTCATAATTTTGCGAGCAAATGAATATTCCGAGTTTTGCTCGTTTAGTTTTCTTGAGAAAATCTCTTTAAATGTTGGTGTGAGCCACTCTGATCCGTCAACGCAAATTCTATTTCTCATCTCAGCATAAGTAGGCGTTTGCATAGAGGGTATATCACCCAAACCTAACCACACATGGCCATTCCAACAATGATGGCTCATGCAATTATGTCCTATCGCCTGGAAAGGAATTGGTTTTTCTATGTCTGAGAAAATATCAACTGGCCTAGTCGCATTGTAATAACATTGTCTCCAAGTGCCTGTCTGTAAATCGACAACACCGCTCCAATCCCCTGCGTAACAAAACTCTTTCCTTTTATGTTCAAAAATACTGAATTTGAAATCAAATAAGGGTGAATTAAATTGCCCCCATGCTTTTCGATATTCTTCGCGACCCATTTTAGTCAGAAGAGGCAGTCGTCCTATTTTTCTATCATCCCTTGCAACAGTATAGTGAGGAATTGCACCCAATTCATCAATTGCACGTTGATTAAGTTCATCAACTATAGGAATGAGTTCATCATAAGGTGTTACTTCTAAAGTAAAAGAAGCGCCGGATTCTTTAACTCTTCTTATGTTCAAAAAGAATTTATCCAATAAATTCCTTTTTTTAAGTTGCTCATAATGATATGAAAACTTAAAAAATAGACGATTTAGAAGCGGCTTTGGGAATGACGTTATTTCTTCTATTCGATTGGATAGGGTAGCATTTGTAACTATCATCACATAATGCCCCTCTTCCAAAAGCTCTTTTGCGATTTCTACGACCTCATGACTCAAGAGGGTTTCGCCTGTGGCGCACATATTGATTAGGGATACACCACCAAGCCTTTTTACAGACAATGCTTTGCGTATTTCCTTTGGCTTATATTTAAATGGCTCGACAGTGTTATCAAAAAGACTGCGATGGGTAACATAACAATATGGACACCTAAGGGTACAGGCGTGGATTGGGATTAACAATTCAATGAATCGTTTTATTTTACCCCCCCCCACAACATGTTGTTTGTCAGCATAATACATTATTTATATTTCTTTGGGATACATTTTAAAATATGAGGAGCATAAGGATTGTAATTGAGGCATTGACCTTGATTCAATGAGTCGATAATCTCCATTTCTGAAGGAGATAATTCAAAATCAAAAAGGTCAATATTTTCTTTAAGATGATGGAAATTCCATGTTTTTGGGATTATGGCAACCCCTTGTTGCACTAACCAACGCAGTACGATCTGAGCTACACTTTTATTCTTTGTTTTAGCCAAATCCATCAGAATAGGATTTTCTAAAATTTCTTTTCTTGGTTCATTAGATCGGAAATGAGAAAATGTAGACATCGCCTCTGGCTGTATGCCCATTTTGCGACAAAAGTTAATAAGTTCCTTTTGGGTATTCAGTGGGCTTATTTCAAATTGATTCACGGCTGGCACTATATCGGAAACCTCCGCCAATGATCTGAGATGTCCTTCGGTAAACGAAGATACTCCAATGGCTCTAATACGCCCTTCTCGGTAAAGACGATCTAACTCTTTATACATCTTTAGATACATAGGCCAAGGCCAATGCACTAAAAATAAGTCTACATATTCAGTTTGGAGATTGTCAAAAGATTCTAATATCGCATTTCTTATAGACTTAAAATTTCTTATATTCATAAATCTATGTTTGCCATACCAATATTTGAACCTATATAGCGCATCGGCGTTCACTTTCGTTGTAATAAAAACCTCTTCGCGTTTTATGCCGTTTTCATTGAGAGCTTCCGCTATTTCTCTTTCGTTATGGTATCTCCATGCAGTATCAAACTGTCTATAGCCAAGCCGAAATGCCTCTCCGATTGTTTTCTTCAACTCCTCCTTTGGAATTAGAAAAGTCCCAAGACCAATCTGCGGCATTTCAATGCCATTGTTTAATTTTACAGTCTTGACATTGCTTAAATCTGAGGTGTACATAAGTTATATCATTTTTTGGATTTCGGGCCAGAGGCCGCGGCCTGCGGCTATTTGGGTGATGTCTTCGCCGGGGGGGATGTTGCCTTCGATTACGTCGATGCCATTTGGGGTTATGGCGAAGTCCCAGCCTACGTATCGGGCCTCGGGCTCTTCATAGGCGAGCTTTTCCGCTAGGGCCAGGCATTGGTCGAACCCTTCGATCTTGTATCCGTCAAATTTGATTTTTGAGAATGGATGTTCTTCGTATTCCGCGCATCCCATTCCATAGGCTTTGCCTTTTAGCCGGCAGCTGGAGGGGTCGATGGCGCATGCCATGCCGCCGTCATGGTAATTGTCGGTGAATGCCGTGCCATTGCCCATGCGAAGCACTGAGGCGAGAATACGCAATTTCCCTTCTTTGTCAATCAAAGTGACTATCCTCACTGTATTAAGCGAACCGGGAGCAAGGCGTTTCAGACATTCGGAATTTTCTATTGCTTCTTCTAACACCCCCCCCCCACAGCGACTTACGCAAGTTGTCCCTATTTAGCTTTAAGATGCCGTGGCCGCCAAAGTCAGTTCGCGGCTTGAAAATCGCGGAGCCATGCCGCCGCACGAATTCCTCCACGGCCTTGCCGTCGGTATCTCCCACCTCTATCCATTTCCTTGAAATGTAGCCGGCAAAACGATTGTTGAACTTCACCTTGTCAAGGAAAATTTCATATACCCGCGGAGTGGAAAGTGCGAAGCGCAATACGTCGTTGCGCCGCAGCGATATATACGTTTTCTTCTCAGCGGATGTCTTGTTCCAAAACCGGAACGTGCAATAATCATTGAAGTCGTTGCCGTAGAAATAGAACCAGTAAAGCAGGCTGAAATACGCCGACAGGCGATTTGTCCGCGGATTCTGCCTAACAACAAATTTGCTGTTTTCCCAGCTTTCGCCCATGTATCTGAATACCGTGGCGAAGCGGTGCAGCTTAAGGCGCTTGGCTATGCTCATATTCAAAATTCTGTTATGGGTGAGACCTTCATTGGAGATGTATCGAATAGCAGGGTGGCCCAAGCCAGGCCCACGCCGAAGCCGCAGGCCAAAAGGCTGCAGGGGCGGGAGGAGAGGGGCGCTTCCAGGCGCGCCGCCATGGTGAGGGGGATGCTGGCGCTGGTGACGTTGCCGTATTCCTCCAAGCAGTAGGGCACTTTTTCCGGCGGGAATTTCAGCGCCTTGCGTATCTTCTCGTCAATGAACTTGTTGGCCTGGTGAAGGAGGAGATAATCTATTTTCTCCGTGTCAATGCTAAACTCTTCTATCATTTCCTTCAGGGCCTTCGGTGGCCGCTTTATTGCGAATGCGAATACGTCCATGCCGTTGACTACCATGTCGGTGCCCTTGCGTATGATTCCGGGCTCCACCTCCACCTCTTTCACTGAATCGGCGTCCGCGGGGAAGCGCATGCCGCCATACTTGGCCCATACAGCCTGATAGCCCGATCCGTCAACGCCAAACATGAAATGCATAGGCGGGGCGCCGGGGGCAAATTCCATTGCCGTAACGGTAGCGGCGTCGCCGAAGAGCGGGCGCACGGAGCGGTCCCTGCGGCTGCGGTTCTTGGTGTTCGTTTCCGCGGCTATCAGCAGGCCCTTCTTGAATGTGCCGTGGCTCATCATCGAGCCTATGACGCTCATGCCATAGATCCACCCTGAGCAGCCCAGCGGGAGGTCCATCACGAAACAATCATTGCGCAGGCCAAGGCGGTCCTGCAATATGCATGCCGTCTGCGGAGCGATGAAATCTCGCGAGGTGCATACGTAGAATAGGCAATCCACATCCTTGCTTTGCCAGCCCAGGTCAGCCAGCAGCTGGCCCACAGCCTTCACTGATAGGTCGGATGCCGTGACGCCCTCCCCCGCCACGCGATGCTCCTCGATGCCCGTGGAGGCAATCACCTTCTCGGCCTCTTGCCTGGAGGCGAAGATGGGAAGGTCGATGTTGCGCTCGATGGCCGAGGGCACGCAGGCCGCCATGCCCGCGACGCGCACATTGTTTATCGTAAGCTTTGACATTTGTGTTTATACAGTTCTTTTCTTTTTGCCCGATGCAGTTTTGGGGATTGCGTCCACCACCTCGTATGCTTTGGGCAGCTTGTGGCTTTCAAGCATTGAGGCCAAATCGCGCTTGATTTCGTCGATGCTTCTCGAAAAAGATCCCTTTGCGAGCAGAGCCTTGGGCGCTTCGCCCAATACGCCTTCAGGGTCAGGCATCGCCACGCACATGGACTCAGCCACGCCGGCCTTCTCCAACGCCTCTTCAATCTCTATGGGGCTCACCTTCTTTCCGCCCACGTTGATCAGCTCCTTCTTGCGGGCCACCAGGTAGAGATTGCCTTCGGACGACATGCGCCCCCAGTCGCCCGTGCGGAAGTAGCCTCCGAAGAAAGCGCCGGTGTTGTCCTCTGGGAGATAGTAAGATTTCATCACCATGTTTCCCTTCACGCACACTTCTCCTTCTTGCCCGGCTGCGACCTCGGCGCCTTCCTCATCCATAATCTTCACCTCCACTTCCGGCACAACAGGCTTGCCGGCTGCGCCCAGGTCGGCAATGCTTTGGTGAAATTCCATGAACACTGAGCGCGAGGCCTCGGTAAGGCCGTAGTGCATGCAAATTCTCGTGTGCGGGAAGAGCTCGGCAAGCATGGCCTTGTCCTCGATGGGCATGGCGGCGCTGCCAATTTCAATGTATCGGATTTGGCCGGCGTACTTGCCTATGCGCGCGCCGCTGAACTTCTTGATGTAGGCCCATATGGCCGGCACCATGCCGAAGCCCGTTACGCCGTGTTTCTCAAAGGCCGCGAATACTGACTTGATGTTGGCGAAGCCGTTGTGGAGCACAACTGTGGAGCCGGCGAGCATGTTGCACCTCAAGCGCCCAAGGCCGAAAGAGTGGCAAATGGGCAGGCCTAACAGTTCAATGTCATCGGCCGAATTGCCGATGAACCGGTTGATGTTAGAGGCCGAGGAATAGACATTGAAATGGGAGAGCACAACGCCCTTGGGCTTGCCCGTAGTCCCGGATGTGAACATTATGTCCGCGGGGTCATCCTCGCTGCAGCCGGCGCTGGGAAGGGCTCCGACGACATCGCCGAAGTCAATCTCAGAGAACCGCATTGACCTGCATTCCTCCGCCTCCACTCCAAATGCCAGCCTCGGCTTGGTGACTGACGCTATGTAGGCTATGTGCCCGCTGTTGTTCTTGGCGTCTACCACTACGTTGACCGCCCCAATCATATGGGCCCCAAAGTAGAGGTAAATGAACTCGGCGTCTTTTTGGGCCGACAGCATTACGCGGTCTCCCTTGGATATTCCTTGCGATGCGAGGAAGGCCGCCGCGCCTCTGATGCTGCGCCATAGCCGGCTGTAGCTTACGGCCTCGCCGTCAAGGGCGATGATGGCGGTTTTCTCCGGCGTCTGCAGCGCATGTGCGCGGATGGCTTGAAGCAGTCTGCTGTGCATTGGCATAGCGAGGATTATGAAAGCTTGTCAATTTCAGCCACGAGCGCCGATACGGAAGTGAGCTCGAAGAGGTCGTCTAGCGGAATCTCCACGCCCAGTTTCTCTTCGATTGCGGCCATAATGGCCATGTTGCCCATTGAGTCCCACTCGGCTATGTCCTCCATGCCAAGGGATTCGGTCACGTCCTCGGGGGCTATGTTAAGCGCCTCGGCTATGATTGGGCGCAATTTTTCAAATGTAGTCATAAGAGTTTCAGCTTATTGAGAGGCCTCCGTCCACAATCATCGATGTGCCCGTTACCCATGCGGAAGCGTCGGAAAGAAGGTAGGCGGCGGCGTTGGCGATGTCCTCGGGCAGGCCGTAACGCTTTAAGGGATAGCGCTTGGCATCCTCGGCGAGTTGCTCTTCCGATACGGTGCCGCGGTGTATGAGCGGGGTGTCGACCATGGCTGGGCATATGCTGTTGACCCTGACCTTGCGCGCGGCGAACTCCTTGGCGCAGAATTTCATGAAGGAATCCAGCGCGGCCTTCGACGCTCCGTAGATGCTGTTGCCGCCGGAGAATACGCGTGTGCCGCCCATCGAGGCCAAAATCACCGCCGACGCTCCCTTTGCCAGCTTTTTCTTCTTATACAGCAGGCGCAGGAGCTCGGCCGTGGAAAAGAAGTTGAGGTTGAAGATTTCATTGAAATGCCCGCGGTCGCAGAATTGCACCGGGAGCGTAAGCCCCTTGCCGGCGCAAAGCGCTACGCCGTCGAGCGCCGGCAATCCGGCCGCCATTGCCTCA
>JAMPBQ010000003.1 GCA_023666615.1 Clostridium sp.
CGCCAGCCAGCCGGCCAGCATGCAAACAAGCCCGGCCTTGGGCGTCATCGAATGCACCATCGCCGACCGCTCGCGGCGGAACAGCCAGAACATCCGCCAAAGGCTCACGAGGTCCTTCAGAGGCGAAATGCGCCGCTCCATTTCCACGGTAATTGTCCGTGACCCGGCGTCTCTGACACTCTGGAGTTCCGGCCCATCAGACGTAACAGTCAAGACCTCATATCCCATCTTCCGCAAATCAGGAATCATCCCGACAAAGAAGCCTGTAGACAAAGATACTGTACAAGCTCGAATTATTCGATTGTTTTTGCGTTCACTTTTCATCGAATTCGTCTAGTCAAATAAAGCAACTGCCATGGAATAAGTACCTTAAATAACTGAGGCAGACTATGTAATAAAGCATTTCTAACTTCCATTTTTTTTCGCATCCTATATCCGTGTAGGAATTGGTTGATTCTAAATTTTGCTTTTCTACGTTTAAAGGTTTTTTTGTCATTTCGCATCTTATATAGAAATTCAATTATGTTGTAACCCTTAAAACCATATAAATAAAGTCTATACCATAAATCAGCATCTTCTACTCTTTCAACATTTTTGTCCTCGTTATATCCGCCTATAGAATTGAGGACTTCAGTCCTTATCATTGAGGGCCCGTGACAAAATGGAGTCTCATGTTTAAAATCCTCCTTAGTGGGCTTTTCAATTACGGTCCCTTTTTTATAGTCGCCATTCTGGTCAAAGTATATCATTGGACAACTAACAAAAGCATAATCTGAATTATTCTCTAAAAAGTTCACTTCTAATTCAAGACGTCTTGGCAATGAAATATCATCACCATCCATCCTAGCAATATATTTGCTGCATATTAAATCTATGCATTTATTGCTTGATATGGCTCGGCCAAGATTTTTATCATTGTTAAGAATGTAGACATTTGTAAGATTAGAATAATTTTTGTTTACAATATCCAAAGTCGAATCGGTGGAGCCATCGTCACAAATTACTATGCAAAAGTCCTTGTAAGTTTGATTCAGAATGGAGTCAACAGCTTCACAAATTGTACTCTCACAATTGTATATGGTCATAATAACTGACACTTTATAGTTAGAAGTTATTAATGTACTCGGAATGCGTTCCATAATTTTGAAAAAAATCTTGAAATTCGCCAGGAATGTCTAACCCCATATAGAAATAATATTGTTTTTAAATCCAATTTTGCCAACCCATTAATTGGAATAGAAATGTGCTTGATTTTTTGAGCTAAAGAACGTTCAATGGCAGTATGGTTGGAATCTGAAATAAAAATCAAATGCAAAACGGATAGATGAATATAGGCATATGATATCTTGGCTTGATTGTAGAACTGCGGGTAGTTTATTTCTACATCCTTTAAGATATTATCCCATGATTCTATGAATTTTAATTTTTCGGCATTAAACTTCCATTCGCTAAGGCTGCCTTTATTTAAGATATAGTGGTAGAGTGGTCTGTCTGACAGTCCGGCCTTATTTATCAACTTCAGCAATCGCCATATAAAATCAGAGTCTTCGGCGTAATTCCAATTTTCTTTGAATTGCAGCTTCTTTAACAAATCAGTTCTGATTAATTTTGTCCAAAGATTTCCATGCAAAAGCGTAAGTCGTAAATATTGCAGAATAAGCTCATCTTTGTTATAAATGGAATAACCCTTTGCAGGATTTGCAATTAAGAATTTAACGCCATCTTCTTTTATGCATACAGCGCTGCAACCACATAAATCTAAATTATCGCGAATCATATAAGATAGAAGAAATTCTATCATGTTGCTTTCAATATAATCATCAGAATCAATGAATATAGACGCAAATCCATTTGCCGCTTCTAATAAATTATTTCGAGCCTTGGATATACCGACTTTTATATTTCCAATCAAGCGAAAGCGTTTGTCTTTGTCTATGATTTCTGCAAATATTGATTCTGAGTTATCTGTCGAACCGTCATTATAAATCAACACTTCAATATTTTCATATGTCTGCTTTCGGAGGCTCTCCAAACATCGTTTTATCCAGGGTTCAGAGTTATATGCAGGTACTAAAATTGAGACGAGTGGACGAAATTCTGTATCGTTCACAGTGTTGTTGTAGGTTGTCAATTCGCTTGGGTTAGATCATTAAACAGCTTTTCCCACTGATCTGTGATTCTTTCGAGGTCATAGTCTTTTACATGTTCAAGTGCGGCTAGCGCCATCTTTTCACGTTGTCTCTCGTCGGTCATTAGTCTTTTGCACTCATTTATATAGGCCTTTTTATCCATCGCTTTCACGATGGATCCACAGATGCGAGGAGTGCCATCTGCCTCAGGTCTGTTTTTATCCTCGCAAATTTTATGATATGCCGTTACGACATCATAAACTATTGGAACACACCCATACTGCATAGCCTCTGGCATGACCATGGGAAACCCCTCATAGAATGATGGCAAGAGGAGGATTGAAGCATCCTTATAATACGGGGATGGATCAACTCTGCCATTGAATATTACACGCTCCAAACGGTGTCTCTTTGCATATGCTTTCATCACGGGCATATCAGGCCCATCACCGCATATCACTAATTCCCAATCTGAGAATTCTCTAAAAAGAGACTTCCACAACTGCATTACAAAACGTGTGTTTTTTTGGTTATGAACCAGTCTTCCGACAAATAGCAATTGCTTTTTCTTGGGGCTGTAAGCGTAATCGACCTGAGGAAATCCATTAGGAATGGCACCGATTATCTTTTTTTCAACATTATTGGGGAGCCCATATCCATCATCTAACAGTATAAATTTATCTACTCCCAAGGACCTCTCGTATAATTTCTTTTGATGGAGATAATTTCTGCGGGGAGTGTTTATCCAAAATAGCAAATTATATAGGGACTCTTTTAGATTAAAAAAATTGAAATTGCCGAGCAATCTTTCCGTGTCATGACCCGTGGCTTCTGTTGTGGTGTGGATGCATCTGATGATTCTAACATCAGATTTAATCCTAATATGAGTTTGGCTCTCATCAAAGCCATATTGGTCAATCAGGATGTCGATTCCTTGCTTATTAACAATTTCATCTATGCGTTTGGCGGCATCATCAGAGGCATCATGTTTAGGAATTCGAAAATTGCGTTCTCCATCATCGTCCCCATAATAAAAGAAATTAAAAATTTTGTGGCCTCGTTTGCTTAGGGAGTTAGTGAGGTTGAAAGTCACTCTGTCCACTCCTCCAACAGTGGGGCTAACTCTATTAACAGTAAAAAAAGCTATATTCATAAAGATGTCAAAATGTTATTTTATAAGCCTCTATCAGATTAAAAAAATTACAATAAATCTTCGTGATTAAACGATACATGGGTTTGACTGTATGAGGCAATTGTTCATCAGGAGAAGCAAAACTTCGTCGATAGTTTATATCCACATCCAGACAATAGGTATCTGCAATTATTCTCATCAACGAATATGGAAGGTGTACTTTACGGATTACTTCTTCTGCTATTTCTCGTCGTTTAGGACCAACTCTAGCATATACCTTGTATGAATCATTGTCGGCAAAACGGTATAACATGTTTGGCTTCCGAATTTTTACAGCTCCGTACTTGTAACAATATCTAACTAACAATTCATAATCTATAATTGGACTTGCATCTGGATTAAATCCTCCTAATGAAATTAGATTATCAAGATTAAAAATTGTGGCCTCACAATTGCCCATATTTAGACATAGAGCTCTTGCCAAAGACACCTTGGCAACTTCACGTGGCTTGAAAATCAATAATCGTCTTTTTAAAGCAAATTCATCATCATCCAATAAATACGATCCGTTCTTATCAACAGGACGATTGCTGGATATGACCATTTTTGAAGGATTCTTGCTGGCTATTTTCATGCAAGTAGATAATGTCGTAGGCAAAAATACATCATCATCATGTAAAAATGTCACAAATTTTCCACGCGCTTTTTGTATCCCTCTGTTCCAATTACCGACAGCTCCAATATTTTCAGAATTTCGAAAGTATCTGACCAGTGGACTATTAAACTTTTCTACAATCTGATAGTTTTTATTGCTCACTGTTATATCGTTGTCAACTATGACTATCTCATAACTGCCCACCCAATCTTGTTGTATAGCAGACATTAATGCCACCGGGAAATAGTCATAATTTTTATATACCGGCATTATGATTGAAACTTCCGGATTTTTTGGGCAATATTCCGATTCCCATTCAATATTGCACTCAACATTTTCAATCTTTGAAAAATAATTCTTTTGTTCAAATATTGACATAGATATATAATATTTGATTGAATTTAGTATTATAAAGCCTTATAATATTTGATAGAATAGAGTCTTATTGTTACTTGTCCGTTTTGGAAACGCTCATTATTTCTTCTAATTTTTCTCTTGGAAGTAATGGTTTCATATCTTCCAATGGCCGAGAAAACATATTTCCCTCTGAGTCACGAGCACTTGCTTGCCGCGGCTCTATAAGCTGAGTAGGAGATACATTAACAATAATAACACATGGATCATGTGAGCACATGGACTTGTTGACGATATAATCTAATTCATAGGCATTTCTAATTGTTAGCGTACTAAGTCCATAAGCTTCAGAAATTTTTTTGATACTGCCTATTGTAAGACCGCTCTCCGGACTACAACCAACTAAATGTCCGTCAAATACATTAGTTTGTGTATTGCGAATAGTTGAATATCCTTTATTGTCCAACACAAAGATCTTAATTGGTAAATTGCCTCTTCTTATTACTTCAAGTTCTTGTGAATTCATTACAAATCCACCATCACCAACTACGCAAACAATTCTTTTCCCTGTTGCATATGCGCCACCAATAGCTGCAGGTATGCCATTCCCCATTGAAGACAGCCCTTTTGTAATATAAACTTCTTGGCCTTTTTTTACCTTAAAGGCTTGTATCGTTGCATCTACACATGTTCCCGCTCGACCACCCACAAATACATCATCAACTTGCATATGTTTTGATATACATTCTATAAGCAGGTATGAGTTAACGAAAACTTTATCATTCTTCCATTCTTCCTTTATGATAGGAAATTCTTTCCGCCACTGCTGTGATTGCTTAACCCAATCTTCATATATAGAATTATCTATATCAAGAGCATTGTTTAAAGCATTGATAAAATCTCCAGCATCTGCATGAACCTTAATGTATGGATGTATATTATTTTTATTCAGTTCTGCTTCATCGATGTCAACCATGATAAGTTTTGCATTTTTTGCAAAGCCATCAAAGTTATAGCCAGTTTGCAACAAAGATAATCTTGTCCCTATTGTAATCAGCAAGTCGGCATTTTGGAGCGTGAAATTTGCGGCACGTTGCCCAACAGCTCCAGGACGCCCTGCATATAAGGGATGGCTTTCTTCCAACAAATCTATACAATTCCAATGCACCAACACTGGAGCCCCAATTTTGTCAACGAGTTTCCTAAATTCACTTCTCGCTTTAGCTATAGCAATTCCGTAACCTCCATAAATCACTGGTCTTTTAGATTTTTTAATCAATTCTATCACTTGGTCAATCTGACTTTGTGAAACAGACGGCTTAAGGGTAATTTCATTAAAGCCAACTAATGTCGATTCGTCTATTATAGAAGCCTGGACGTCAACTGGGATATCGAGGAGTACGGGGCCTGGACGTCCATCTTTGCACAAGAATACAGCTTTTTCCAGTTCATATCTGATAGATTGAGGATCATTTATCAACTTTGCGTATTTCGTGATAGGTCTAGCAATATCAACTATCCTAACCTCTTGAACTCCATACTGTCGCAAATTCGGGTCTGGAGCTATATCTGCACGTTTGCATTGACCAGTAATAACAAGTAAAGGGGTGGATTCAATCCAAGAACAAGCTATACCTGTTAATGTATTCGTGGCACCTGGTCCGCACGTTGCTACAATGACTCCTATATTATTTGTTATGCGAGCATATGATTCAGCGGCAAACGTACACCCTTGTTCATGGAGCATGAATACCGGTTTGATACTTTTTGAGTAACCAATAGAATCATTAATATGCATGGTCATTCCACCGGTAAACATGAAAACATGTTTTACACCAATGTTTTCGAGGAACTGTATTATATAATCAGAAACTTTCACCATAATAGACAATTATTTAGGTAATTTTAAATTTTAGATTTAAACTTTTTGTTTTGAGTATATAGAACATACTAACTAAAATGTCATAAGGTCGGACTAAAAGTTAATCAGATATAACTTTAATGACGACTTTCTTCCTTCCATTTTCCAGACAATCTGTCTAAGTCTATTAAATGTTTATTATTTTTAATATGTGTATACACTTTAATTATACTGTCTTTCAAGGATGTAAATGTGTCAAATTCATTGACTAATCTACTATTGTCAGCTGTATATTCTCTATTAAAACCTTCTTTTTCAATGTGGATCTTTAAATCATGGTTGTCTGATATTCCACAAATGATATTTGCTAATTCGCTCAAATTTACTGTACAAGATGTGAGATTGTAATCATGATAATGAAGGTCGTTTAAGATACCATAACGTAAAAAAGACACCACATCATCAATATCTATAAAGGAAAATCTACAATTTTGCTGTAAATTTAATGTCATATTATATACACTTCTTGCACAAAGATTGCTTACAACATTATGCCAATATGGCTCATTGGGATTTATAGTTCCAAAGAGTCTTAAGTTATAAATATTACTACTGTTAATTGCATGATTATTTATAACATATTTTACAAATCCATATTTATCCTTTGGCATTCTTGATAAGAAGTCGATTTCACGGAATTCAATTATAGATAATGACTTATCAAATTCCGCTCCACTTCCAAAGTAGAACATTTTCTTGAATTTATCAGAATGCTTAGTAAGATTAAAATACATTCTAAGATTACTTTCTACTTCTCTGCTTTCATCATATGAATCATGACCGCGAGAAGGCGCTATCAAAGCTGAGTGGATAACAAAATCAATTGTGTGACTGTTAAAATATTCGGTCACGGCAATAGTATCCGTCAAGTCTAATTCTCTACTTGATGGCGATAAAATCTTGTAATCTTTTACAAGGTCACTTTTGATTCTTGGCCCCGTTACTCCATTGGGGCCTGCTCCAGTTATGAGAATTGTCTGCATACAATACTGCTTTAAAATCTATGTTTTGAACGTCCTTTACAATACTCACAAATTTGATTTAAACACAAATTGTAATCGTTTGTATCCTGATATCTTGTATACCATTCTACTGTCATGGATATAGTTTGGTCGATGTCCAAAGACGGTTCCCATCCTAGCCGAAATTTTGCTTTTGATACATCTAGCATGAGTAGATTCGCTTCATGCAAAGCAGTAGGGTCTGACACATCTCTTAAACTACCGCTTCCATAACACTTAATAACTTTTTCGGCAACTTGCCAAACTGTGGAGATTGATTCGAGGTTGGGTCCGAAATTCCATCCTTCACAGAATTCGGTGGGAGCGTACCACATTTTTTTTGCCAGAAGCATGTATCCGCTCAGCGGTTCCAATACATGTTGCCATGGGCGTATTGACTGAGGCGAGCGAATCTCGATAGGACGATTGCCTTCTAAAGATCTTATACAGTCGGGAATTATACGGTCGAGTGACCAATCTCCTCCGCCTATCACATTACCGGCACGTACACTAGCTATCGACTTACCATGTTGTGAGAATTTTTCAGGATTAAAGAAGCTTCTACGCCATGATGAGATAGCTATCTCGGCAGCGCCCTTTGAAGAGGAATATGGGTCGTATCCTCCCATTGGCTCATTTTCTCGGTAGCCCCAAATTTGTTCTTTATTCTCATAGCATTTATCAGTTGTTATCATAACACCGACTTTGACGCTGTCTGTGGAACGAATCGCCTCCAATATGTTAATGGTTCCCATTACATTGGTCCAATAAGTTTCAACCGGTATTTCATAGCTTAAGCGCACAAGCGGCTGTGCTGCAAGATGAAAGACTATTTCAGGCTGATGTTCCGCAAATATTTCTTTCATCTTATCGCCATCACGTATATCGGCGCGAATGTCGGCCATGATCCTTCTGCCAATTTTCGAAAGCACGAAGTTATCTCGTTCGGAAGCGGGCTCAAGGCCGACTCCAATAACTTCAGCGCCAAGCGCATGAAGCCATACAGAGAGCCACGAACCCTTGAAGCCAGTATGTCCAGTCACCAGTACACGCTTCCCTTTATAGAAATTGTTGAAAATATCCAATTCCATGGTTTATTTGTAGCTAGAGATGAAATCCTTTATGGTGTTGACCATGTAGGCTAACATCTCATAGGTCATTCCAGGGTATACTCCAATCCAAAAAGTATTGTTCATTATGAAATCGGTCGATTTCAAATCACCTACGACCCTATAGCCCTGGCCATCTTGCTTTAATTGGCCAAAGGCTGGATGCTTTAGCAAATTTCCAGCGAATAAGTTGCGTGTCTGGATCTTATGCGTTTCAAGATGCTTGACCAGCTCATTGCGTGTAAAGGGTGCATTATCCTCTACCGAGATTAGGAATCCGAACCATGAGGGATTTGAATTCTTCTGTGGTTCAGGAAGGATTAGCCAGGGAGTTCCTTCAAGGGCTTTACGCAGCACGTCAAAGTTGCGGCGGCGACGCTCTACAATGTCGTCAAGTTTTTTTAGTTGCGCGCAACCTATAGCAGCCTGCATATCTGTCACTTTAAGGTTGTATCCGAAGTGAGAGTATACATATTTGTGATCATAGCCTAGGGGAAGCTCGCCAAACTGTTTAGTGAAACGACACCCACACGTGTTGTCTACTCCACCCATGCACCAGCAGTCTCGACCCCAGTCGCGAAACGAATTGACAAGTCGATGTAGCAAGGGGTTATTTGTATAAACCGCACCTCCTTCACCCATTGTCATATGGTGCGGTGGATAGAATGAGCTGGTGCCAAGATCTCCAACAGTGCCTGTTTTGCGTATTTCCCCCGCTATTTCATAAGTAGAGCCAAGAGCATCACAGTTGTCTTCAACAAGCCAGAGATTATTTTTGTCACAAAACTCTTTGACAGTTTTAAGGTCAAATGGGTTGCCTAGGGAGTGCGCTATCATCACGGCTTTGGTTTTTGATGAGAGCGCGGCCTCGAGCTTTGTAACATCTATGTTGTATTCGGGGATGGTTACATCTACAAATACCGGAATTGCGCCATATTGGATGCAAGGTGTCACGGTTGTGGGGAAACCGCATGCGACAGTGATAACTTCATCGCCGCGTTTTATTTGCCTTTCTCCAAGTTCAGGGGAAGTCAAGACCGAAAAGGCAAGTAGATTGGCCGACGATCCGGAATTTGTCAGGGAACAATATTTTACTCCCAACCATTTAGCGAATTCTGTTTCGAATTTCTTTGCCCAGGGGCCGGCTGTCAGCCAAAAGTCAAGTGATGAATCAACAAGATTGACCATTTCAGCATCATCGAAATAACGGCCTCCATAATTAACAAAAGTCGCACCAGGCACAAACTCTTTTATTTTTCCGTGAGTCTCCTTGAAGTATTCTTTCGTCAACTCAAGAATCTGTTGTTTTAATTCTTCTTTTTTTGACATTGTTTTGATTTTATATCATTCAGATTTCATTAGGCACATCTCTTTCCCATCTTTTCCATGGCGCAATACCAGCAGCAAGCAGTTTTTCAAGTTTCGCTTTTTCCCTTGAATTGTCCATACATTGCCAAAAACCAGTATGTATATATGACATCAATTGACCTTCAGCAGCCAACGTTTCAAGTGGTTTCCGCTCAAAGACAGTATCATCGCCATCGATATATCTAAATATTTGTGGTTCAAGGACCATATAGCCGGCGTTGATTGGAGCACCATCGCTGATATTCTTTTCTCTAAAGGACTTCACTGCATTATCACCACCAATATCCAAAATTCCTTTGTCCTGCTCAATTTTTACTGCAGTTAAGGTCGCGATTTTGCCATGAGTTTTATGAAATTCAAGGAGTTTGTCAATTTCAACGTCACAAACGCCGTCGCCATACGTCATGAAGAATGGCTCATTGCCAACATATTTTTCGACACGCTTAATACGACCTCCCGTCATCGTATTATAACCAGTATCTACGATTGTCACACGCCAAGGCTCGCAATTAGAGCAATGAATTGTCATTTCATTCCGGTTGCCACGATAGTCAAACGTGACATCAGAATTATGGAGGAAATAGTTGGCAAACCATTCTTTTATGTATTCTTGCCGGTATCCAGCACATATTATGAAGTCTGTATGCCCGAAATGAGCGTACTCTTTCATTATATGCCAAAGAATAGGCATGCCGCCAATCTCGATCATTGGCTTGGGCTTGAATTGGGATTCCTCAGAAATGCGGGAACCAAATCCCCCGGCTAAAAGTACAACTTTCATAAAATTTTCTATTTATTATGGTCTGTATTGTTAAGTGGATATTACTTGTAGCATTAAAGGCCATTCATATCAAAGTGGCGCGACATCCTCTTCTATGTGGTTGAAGCCGCTTTGGACTTCGATGTAGGATATGGATGAGATGGCTTTGGGACGTAGGGTTTGCCCTTAGGGATAATGATGATATCGCCGCGTTTAAAGTACAGTTGATCACCATTGAGGAATATCAAGCCTTCACTATCGATAAATGTCAATATTTCATCACAGCAGGTGTTGCGCTGGTAATTCGAAGCTACTTGAAAGAAGTTGTTATTTACATTAAAGGCTAACGTTTTGGGAATAACAGGGAAAGTCTATGTCGCAATGAAATCAGTATGGCTCTAAGCAATCCCGAATATTTGATGATGTATGGATTCTTAACGTTTAAGGCAATCCATTCGAAGAAGGATGCTCTGTAGTTGCATCTGGCCATTCCATCTTTGATGATTTCGAAAAAAGGGTGTCTTTTGTTTGCGACGGCAATAGTATCTGACCTGCAACATCCCAATATTCCATTGATTCGATACTTCGTTATCGGATAAAGAAACTTTTCATGCTTTTCATTGGGAATAGCCCTAAGTCTCAGACGGTCATAACTATATTCGTAATTAATATCTCGCTTTGTGGAGTGAGACAAGCTAAGTGGATTGCGTGTATAATTATATATATGTGTAAAACAAAAGACCGGAGGACGTTTCATGGCAAACGCGTATTGTATATTCATCAAGGCGTCTTCTCCATTGGTGATTTCTTTTGGGATGTCAAGCATTGAGGGCTTTAAAATATTCCGTCTATAAAGCTTTGCCCAAATAGTAGGGGAGATATGCCCTTGTAATACTGCGGACTGCCATTGATCGGGTTTGTTTGTTCCGAAATGGACTTTGTCTTTTGGCGTAAGGAATCCGACAATCAAATCAGTGCTATCATCAGTCAATGTGTATAAATCCATAAGCGAATTTGAGGGTATGGTGTCATCAGCATCAACAAACGCAATCCATTCTCCGGAAGCAATCTCTAAAGCTCGTCTGCGAGCGAGTGAAGCACCCCCGTTGGAATTGGATAGGACTTTTATGTCGATGTTGGGATGTAGAGATATGAATTCATTGACATTAGCGAGCGTATTGTCAGTGCTGCCATCATTGGATACAATGATTTCATAATTTGTGAATGTCTGGTCAGAAATTGACGTCAAACATTTTGTGATGAATTTCTCTGCATTGTATGCAGGAATTATTATTGAGACAGCCTTATTCATTGTTCAAAAAAATCCTTATAACACTTGTTGTAAGCCTCGGCCATTGTTGAGATGTCATATTGCTTGGCTTTTTCATAGCAGGAATGGGCAATTGATTTATATTTTTCTTCGTCGCTATCAAGATCAATTATGATATCCGCCAATGCTTTTGCATCCTGGTGAGGGAATAGCAGTCCCGCACCGGCCACTACTTCGCGAAGTCCGTCTACATCCGAGGCGATGAATGGTTTTCCGACACACATGCCCTCGACAGAAGATAAGGAGAGCCCTTCAAAATGAGATGACATTAATACATAGTCTGCCGAATGCAGAAGCTGAGGAATATCAGTACGTAAACCCAACAAATGAATTCTGTCTGATAGGTTTTCCTCCTGAATTAATGTTTCCAATTCATTGCGGCGAGCTCCATCTCCAACAAGAAAAAGGTGGAATGAGGTTGGTAAATATTTGAGCGCTTTAATCAAAGAATCCTGGTCTTTTTCCCATCGGAATCCGGCAACCATTATAATTTTACGACTACCCGGCGCAATCTGTTCCAACTCATCAGAAGCTGATGCGCTGGCGTATTTTGACACATCCACTCCGTTATTAATCGTTATTATATCCGACTTGCAACGGCCAAGATATTTACACAGATTCTCTTGTGCTTTCTGTGAAATGCAGATTACTTTTTGGTAGCGATTATACATCCATCGGTCTACGACGGCATACCACCTCCAGCCGCGACGGCGGTTGGAGGTGGTATGCTCGGTCGTGCATAGCGCGACCGGAAACACTACGCTGCCTATGGCGGCGAAAAGCTGCGGTGCAGTGTTATGGGTATGGATAACGTCGTATTTTCTCAAAAAAGGAATAAGTTTAATCAGACGGGGTAGGGAGTAAACAGACCCACCAATGCCCAAATCATAAACTTTGATTCCTGTGGACTCAACATCCCGTCGAAAAGGAGTATCGGTTCCATCAAAAATCAACAATTCAACATCATGTCCGGCTTTCTTTAGCCTTGGCAATAAGTCGACCATCAGTTTCTCCGCTCCACCGGTACGGAGAGAAGTAATGACGTGAAGTATCTTCATTAACTTTTGCCTTTATTCAGTCCAAAAAAAGCCAATGGATCAAAACGGCTATTCTCTTCCATGCGGTCTATTATATGGAGTATATATCCCAAGGGCATTAAGAGATTTCCCCAACCAGCAATCATTACTTTGTCTTTCTTGCTGCAGAATCTGAATCGCCAAAAATTTATGGCCATTTTAATTTTAAGTTTCAAATTTGGCGCATCATTAAACCATTCAGAATAAGTCAGCATAGTTGCGACAGGGCTCAGCATTCTCATTCGTGTGATTGACGACGTTAAACCGTCTGACTGGTATTCGACCCTATAAATAGGCTTATTTATGTAATGCAATCGGTATTTTCGGCCTATGCGATTCCAAACCAACGCTTCAGGGCAGAATCTCTCGCCAGGTATAACAGGGAATGGGAATCTGCGAATGACAGAAGTTCTAAAAACCTCTTTCATGTCTCCAACAATATCCCACCGATATCGAATATCCTGAGGAGTTGAGTCAATCTCATCAAAAGGCAAACTGCTGCCGACGAGCGTCCCGTCGGCATAAGCATCAAGCCCACAAATTCCTGCGATATTATCGTTGTCTTTGACTGTTTCAAAAGAATTCAGGACATCCGCTATCGCATTCTGAGGCAACCAGTCATCACTATCGGCAATAAAGAATAATTCCCCTTTCGCTTCTTTGGCTGCTAAGTTGACAGCCGTATGTTTGCCCCCGTTCTCCTTTTTAAAATATCGGATATTAATCATGCCTTCTGCAATGAAATCGCCGACAACGCTTTCGGTTTCATCCTGAGACCCGTCATCGACTATTAGCCATTCAAAATCCTTGCGGCTCTGATTGCATAAACTTTTGTAAAGTCTTGGCAATAGATGCGCACGGTTGAATGTTGGTGTCCCTACCGTAATTTGCATTGTTTAATTTTATGGTGTATTGAAGATTGTGATTGGCTGACGAGGAAATCAATTTTCCTTTTTTAGTAATTTCAACTGAATAAGTCGAAGAATTCTTTAGCGATTTTTTCGCGTGAGTGTTTAGTTAAGACAGCCTTCGCGCCTGCCAGTGCCATTTCTTTGACTATCTCAGGCTGGATTGCTATTTTTCTTAACCAACAAGCAAGCTCTTCTGGAGTTGTGTACTCTACGCATTCCTTGCCTTTTGCCACATCGATATTTTCAAGAGCCAATGGAGTGCCAATTACCATCAAACCATTGGCAAATGCATCAAGCACCTTGCCTTTAGTGCCGGTTCCTACAGCTATTGGTGTCAATTGAATGTGATGCGACGAAAGTTCATCCACATAGTCCTCAACAAATATTTTGTGTTCTGATGAAATGCCTGCTTGTCTAAGCATTTGGAAGCACGTCTCCCAACCTTTGCCCAAGAATGTTATAAAATATCTTTCTTTTATAGACGAGGGGAGCGTCAGAATGGCATCCATCGCCTCATCTACCGCCTGGGACATGCTAAAATCATACCTGCCAGCCATCAAAACTCTGATTTTCTCATTGCCATAGACTCCGTTAATCTCACGCGGAGTGAAATCGTAATGAGGATGCTTAATGAAATGAGCATCTATCTTAGGATTTAGTCGGCGGAGAAAAAGAGTGTCCTCCTTGCCAACAAGATGATATTTTACGCCATTATCAATTGGGAACGATGCTTCCATCTTGGCATACCTATGGAGCATCAACGAGTAACGCGTAATAGTAGACGTATATAGTGGTATGTCTTTCATGGCAAGTACACGATGATAATACATTGCCTCGCAATCTGGTGTCGTGATTACAGTACTCTTACATTTGAATCGATTTGCAAATCTCGCAATATCTTCTCCATAAATCCAAAGACCAACATCCTCTCCATTGCCCCAAAACCTATAAACCTCATCTGTTGTAGTTTTTGGCAAAGTGAGATAATTCAGCATTGGTTTGGAAAGCAGCATCCTGACTGGTGCGGGACTCAGTAGGCTAAACCATTTTGGCTTTGCTATAGGATGAATCTTTACTCCGAGTTTCTTTTCGCTTTCCCCTATCAGATCTTTATTGCACTGATTGAGGTTATATGACCATATTTCAATCTCGATATTTTTAGGCTTAAATGCAATCAAGTGATAGGGTAAGGCACTTGCTCCAGCGTGATTGGTCACAGTCGGTGTATGCAAAGATATTAAAGCAACTCGTTTCATCTCAGAAATCTGAATGCCGGTCTATAGAATTTGTCATTA
This sequence comes from Clostridium sp., assembly GCA_023666615.1. Taxonomy (GTDB): domain Bacteria; phylum Bacteroidota; class Bacteroidia; order Bacteroidales; family Muribaculaceae; genus CAG-873. Next base: position 15,042 of record JAMPBQ010000003.1, read on the forward strand.
TCATAATTGTGGTCATATTCATACAACCTTCTAATATAATCAGGGTCTCTATAACCATTGGTTAAAAAGGTCTTATATGGGTATAGCATATTATATGATTGCCATGATACATATACTCTCACATATAAAAATAGCATTACAACTACTATAAATGAACCTATGGAATTCTTCACCCTATGTTTAAAACCATTGCTTGTGCAAATTAGAGTGATTATATATATAATTCCAAGAGTGAAGAACCACGCAACACGTCCACCATCGCTTGAACGGATAAATAGCAAAAGCATAGCACAAAATGCCCAAGCCATATTAAGGAAAATGAGATTGCGGCGAGTAGGATATATATGATTGTAGTTTTTAATAATAATCCAAACAAAAAAAATGACTTCAAATAGATAGGCAATTCTTGCCCCTCCATCGCTTGAATAGTTGTTCGTGGACGGAGAATCTGAATCGGCAACTGCAGTGTACGCATCATAAAGAGCTCCCGTTATTCCAGAAAGCCCTAAAATCCCACAAAAAGCCAAAATTAAGATAATTGTCTGTGTCTTATATTTTTTCAGCGGCAAAAAGTAAAGAATAAAAAATATTATGCCGGACTTATGAAGTGAGGCTACTATTATAACGGTTAAAATGAATTTCCATTTCTTTCCTCCTATTAAATATCTAACCCCCATCCACGCAACAGAGAATGCTAATACCTGACGTAAATAAGTAAATGTAAAGAAGAAAACCATGCCCAAAAAAATAATCAACGCCAACGGGTAGTTTGTCATATTTTCTTCAAAAGACTTATAAAAACAGTAATACATTATCACCGTGATAATGAATATGTAAATATATCTGTTTTCCGTAATCAAAGCAATTGCATAGCATAGGGCGGAATAGCCAATTTCATAAAAGGACATGCTATTTATGATTGCATAATTGTTATTATAAGTTATCCCATCGGCAAGAACATCAAAAATTTCACTATAGATATATCTGTCATATCCTCCAAACATGTCGGAGAATCCAACGAATATTGCCAACGCGCCCATATAAGTCGCCAAGAATAACCGATTCCTATTTTCCGCGCCACCATTGTGGTATGCAATAATTGGAATTATAAATATGATTAGATATAACCACATATCGCTAGATGCTTTGAGGACTTATGCTCCCTTGACTCTTGGCTATGAAATCCTTTTGAGCTGTAATTTTCGGGAAATATTTAATAAGAAGTGGAATTAATAAGCAACTTATTATAATTGTAAATAATAATATGCAATATGATTTAGTCAAGCCACCCAATGATGGGAATAATCTCCTTAATGCCACCTCAATTATGCCAATAACCATTGGGTGAGTCACTAAAATTATAATAGAGTATCTTCCCATGTATGATATTAAAGGCAGCCAGCAAATCCTTTTGCATATGAGAATAATACCCAATACGCACATTCCGCAAACAATATAATGCGCGATGCGTGGACCACTTATGACCGCATTGGCAAATCGAATATAATCCAACGATAGGATATTTATTGTTATTGCACTGATTACCAAAAGAATACCCCCCCCCCAATCAACCCACTATGCCCATGAGGTTTATCATATAGAATTGATGATTTTTTTAATAAGTATCCAAAATAGAACAGAGGGATGCCAATAAACGATGCTCCGACATATAAATAAGATAATCCAGTGTCCTTATTCACCCAAATTCCTAAGGCAGCAATGAATGCTACGATTATCGCTCTTGCTAATTCATGATTAAAAAGGTGGTTTATTAGATAAAAGGCAATGTTAGTCCAAAATAAAGCTAATAGAAACCATAAAGCATAGTTATTGATGGCTTCTCCGTAGAAAAAGGCAGGAATGCCTACTTTATATATTTCAAGAGAGTTATGGCAAAATAAATCAATAGCGAATGCATAAATTAATCCTATTGCATAAAAGGCTATAAAAGGTATGAGTATGTTATTGACTTTTTTCCGAAGGAATTCAGATATTGTACCATAGTCTTTAAAGAAAAGCCCGGATAACACAAAATATAATGGCATTCGCAGGTGGTTAAGCCAAACGCCTGTTATAATACCGCAATGATCAATCAACACTAAAAGAATGCAAAATCCTTTTGCCAAATCAATAAACTGAATCCTAGTCTTAATTTCTTGCTTTAAATATGGTCTTTTAAATATTGACTTAAATATTTCAGTCATTATTGTCCAATTTTTTAAGATTTATACATTTGGATATATCTAATTTTTTTGCATAGTATTGGGCACCGGCTTCTGTTAGATGCGTGAGATCATCATTTTATTTTCTGTAAATAATTTAATGTTATTATTGTCAACCCTGACGGGACTCAACATATCTATATAATGATCATCAAACATAGCTCTCTCAATATTCTGGGTTTCTGTCACTCTTTGACTAATTATCGCAATCTGATTGAAGTAGTCTGGATTATTTCGATTGCTATAGACAAGACCAGCCCAGGAGCCAAATTCTTTAAGACCGACTCTATAAAATCCTTTTTTCATTAAGGCTGGTAGTATCTTATCGTATTTGTCGAAGATCAATCCATTGTTGGCAACAAAGATATAGTCTGCTTGTTCCATCCTTTCAATTGTTACCTCGTCAGGTTCTGTATGGTATGATATGTTCGTTAGGCTATCTATGCCACATTCAATTAACACATTAATCCAATCCCTACCAAAACTATCTCCAATCACAAGTATATTTGGTCGCGCATTGTTCTCAAAATCCCTATCAAAACTAAATATTCGAGAATTATAATCTTCAGGAGTTATATTATCGGCATCGATATAGAGATTAAGTTCAGGAATGTCTCTCACCAAACCATCTTTTTTGTAATAATAACCTGACATCACAATTATGGGAACAGCCAATGTAAGACATAATGCATTAATTTTATATATGTTAGAACTTTGTTTTGACATATATGCCCCTAATGGCTTTTCAAAAATATAATATAAAATTATGCCCATTAATAATGTGACAAAGAGTATCAATATATGTTCAAGCGTTGAAAATTCGTTATCAACAGCATACCGATACATAGCAAAAAAAACTTGATGGCAGAGATATAGGCTATAACTTGCCATGCCAAGAAACCCTAAGGGTGCAAGCATTTTTTGAACATATATAGATATTTTAAAGAAGTAAGAGCAAGAAATCATAATTGCAGTGACAAATACCAAAATTAATAGTCTTAGTTTGATTTCATTGATATCTATATCCAGCAATAATATTAAGGTTAGAACAATCAGTGGGATTAATGAAATTATAGCTAAATTGTTATTGTTTTTCTTTGTGTTGGATTCAATTATTGCAATCATACAACCGATGCTAAGTTCGAAAAACCGAGAAGGCAACAGGTAGAAATTTTGAGATAGAGTTAGCAAAGGGGAGGCATATAGTAGAATTGAAATTGTAAACAAACCGCTAATTATGCAATAAGAGGATTTTAGCCAATGCTTAGATATTCTGAAAGCAATCATGAAAGCAAATGGAATGATAAGATAAAATTGCATTAGCACACCAATATACCATGTATGCATCAATGGCTTATATTCATTATCGGCCATCCAATAATTTCCGCTTGTAATATATTGCACAAAGTTATTGCTAAATAAGACTGTACCCAATGCTGCCTCACAATCAAGCTTGAAATGCAATGGCAACATCCATCTCCAACCAAACAAAAGGGATATTATGCTGATAAGAATTAGGCCAGGCCACAATCTGGCCAATCTCTTGTTAATATAAGTCCAGTATGAAAAATCTGAATTGCCAAAGCTTTTAATTATCCCTTTTGCGACAAGGTACCCACTAATTGCTAGAAATATATCTACCCCCAAATAGCCATATTTGCATAGTCCCCAATGGTATAATACTACTGCAATTATTGCTAAGCCTTTGAGGTAATCTAATATGTGATTGCGATTTGTATTCATGCCGACTATATAGGTTGGAATATATCGCAAAGTTTTACGGATTGATTTCTAAACATTCTCAATCCATAATTGAGGCCATAATACATTCTAGCGCAATAATAATTAAACGGAGACATGTGTTTTTTGAGGAAATAAAAATGGCTATACAACCTGGTTGCAGACCAGTTCCCGCCACTTCCGCCTCCAAAATGGATTATCCTTGGGCCGGAAACCAAGATCCGACTAATCCCATTTTTTTTTAATCTATACTGAAATTCAACTTCTTCTTCATACAAAAAAATCCGTTCGTCAAATCCTCCATGAAGTTGATAGATTTGTCTCGGCATAAACATATCTGCACCACAGACATTATCTACCAATGTAGTAGAATTATAATCGTCTTGTGCGCTTTTATCTATGAACGACTTCATAAATTCTAATACATTCATCCTGGGGAATTTGATCTTTGAGGCACTAGGATTGCCTTTTTTATCTATGAGCCATGCTCCGCATACACAAGGAGATGTGTATGCTTCTGAAAAATCATAAAGCATTTTAATCGCATTATTGACAAAAAGCGTATCGGAATTGAGCAAAAATACGTATTTGCCATTTGCATTATTCACTCCAAGGTTATTCCCTGCCCCAAATCCTTGATTATTGGCACTATATATGTATTTTACACGTTTATCTTGAGCGAAAAACTCTTTACTCCCATCAGTAGAAGCATTGTCTACGAGGATAATCTCATAATTAAGGCCTTTTGTATGTTCGATGACGGAATCTATGCATTCGGAAGTCATCTTCTTGGTGTTATAATTTATTATTATAATCGATACATCCATAATAGATTAAATACGTTCTTCTTACCTAAGGGCGATTTCAATGGCGTTTGCTATTAACATCATTGTTTCATCTCCGGGATGATTCGTAATAACACCCTCCTCTTTGATTGTAAAAGGTATATTTTCATCATCATAGATAGTGTCTCCAACATTTGGATAATCTCGATACATCAATTTTATCCAACTTAATGGTATAAATGGATGATGATGCTTGACTGCAACGGCTTTCAATATAGCGTCTTTCTCAGCATCTGGATTGTAGACCCCTGTAATTATTATTTTATCAGTATGCTTTTCGCAATAATCTATCAGCTTCTCTAATGCCGCTCTGAAATTCGCGAGTCTTGATTTTGACACGTTCTCGCCAATGCGTATCACTACAATATCATTTCGCTTAATCATAGATCCGATTAAAGAGTCTTTATCAACGTTGAAATTCCGCTCCCACCCCCTGATATCTAAAGGGATTACACTGGCGTTTTTAATGTCTCTTCGATGATTTAATCTGCGTTCGAGTACATGGACATAGTCATTCTCTATTTTAGAGGCAGCCATGCCATGGCTGCAATGCCATCCAATGCTATCGCAACGAGGAAATATCGTAAGTGAATTGCCCAGACAGAGTATCCTAACTGAATCTCCTTCTATAATTTTCTTTCCAGTTAAACTGTTTAAAGAAGAGGCTGCATATACAAGATCTACTTTGTCATTAAGTAGAGAGAAATCGCTATATACTGTCTGATTAACATATCGTATAGTCATCCAGCGCGATATAATCACTGACAATGTGAATGATATAGTAACGATTAGTGATATAATGAAAAATTTTTTCATGTTAATTTATGGAAATTTCATCCTATCCCTAACCATTTAAAGCATGCTAACACACCTTTAGGCTCATAAAAGAGCCCCCCGCTTCTTGCTCTGCGCAATAATTTCACTATAAACCTCAATGAGTCTATCGGCCAGCTTCTTCGGATCATGTCTTTCTTTTGCTATGTTGCGTTCATTTAATGATAGTTGCATTAATGCGCCAGGAGATGTATGCATTTCTAATATCCTAAAAGCTAGAGTGTAGGGCTCATTGTATGGAAATAAAAATCCTGTTTTGCCATCTTCCACCAATTGTGGGATTCCGCCTACATAAGAAGCTATCACTGGAGTACCGATTAACTGAGCCTCACATAAGGAATTTGGTGAATTGTCAATAATGGAGGGGAGTACAAACATCTCAGATGAAAGCAACTCATGCTTTACTTCATCAGCGCTGATAAACCCCAATAATTTTATTCCAACGTCATTTGCCCGAATTCCGACTGTCTTTTCGAACACAGAAAATATCTCTTTATCTCCAGACACACGCCATTCTATTTTGGCGCCCATCTCTTTTAAGATTTTAGCTGCTTCAAGGATTACGCCATTCCCCTTTATAAAACCAGCTGCTGATATAGTCACTATTTTTATTGTATCACTCTTTTTATAGCTCCATTTCTCTAAGCTATTATATATAGCTGGTCGAATTGCCTCGGAACAATGATAATATGTTGAGTTTGGGCTGAAATATTTAACTATGCTTTTATCCCATTCAGTCCTACCCATAAAATAATGACAAGATTTCATTATTTTCTTTTCTACGATATTCCTTTCTGAGTTATAGGCCTTTAAAAATTTTTTCTGAAGATACAATCGAGGGTGTAGCAATAGGTACATAAACGAAGGCTTATATACTTGTACTTTTTGTTCTATATTAGTAATAATATTGATAAAACCTTGCATATGCACAACCACAGGTACATTTGTCTCCGATGCAATCAAACCCCAATTCCATTCAGATCCAAAACATTGGATGATATCTGGATTGAAGTCATCTATTATTTTTGATAGATGAGGTTTTTTAAAGACCCAATTGTTGTTATGTAAAAATTTTAATTTTAGCCCATTTGTCTTACTCAACTTTAAATCTATAGGATAATATGTTACATTGTCCCTAATGCATTTAAAATTGGAATCTGTATATTCAAATGCTATTCCTAGTTCAATTTGTGGACAAAATGACCTAATAACATCTTCAAGGGCGCCAATCCAACTCATAACCTTTTGTTCATTATATAGAGATGGAGAAGTTGCGAGCCAAAGCACTTTCATCTATGCAACAATTTGAAAAATTTTGATTTATAATGCACAATACGCATCTTCCTAATATTCTTTCGAATAGATTTAATAGAAACTCCATTGGCAACTAAATAGTCGATAGATTCATTAAAGAATTTATTCTCGGAGACCTTCATTCTATATAGTTCATCAAATATTAAATCATTCATCATAAAATATGTCGGTGTATCTGCAAGGCCTTTTGATAACAAGAATTTATTACAATCAGAACATACCTTTATCAAATTATAGCCTGAAGAGGGATTTACATTAGTTGTTACTGTATTATTCCTTTTTACATAACAATATATGGAGTAATTTTTTACATCAATAGCATTTGCATAATAACCTGCTTGATATGAGAATTGAGCATCCTCCAAGCGTTCAATTTCCGCAAAGCGAATATTATGCTTTTTAATCAATGAGGATTTAAACATTTTGCCCCAGGGGACTGGATACCGATATCTCACCAAATGTTCACCATATTTATCACCTTTTAAATACTTTTCAACGCTTATGTTAGGCATGCAATCTTGTCTTGCGCTCGCGCTATATGTTTCATTATCTAGAATCGTAGCCTTAAAATAAATTATGTCTGCGTTATTATTTAAATTCTCGTCCAACGCTCTATTGATGCTATAAAAAAAGTAATCATCAGAATCAGCAAAAATCAGCCATTTGCCCTCCGCTAGATCGATGCCGACATTCCGTGCGTGCCCCTGATGCTTATTTGTCTTATCAAACACTACACTTAGGTTCTTCCTGCTTTTATAAGGGAATTTATTAAAATCAACCAATCTTGGATCGCTGTTGTCATCAATTATTATAATTTGAATATCATCTCGTACCGGTATACTTGAAACACATCTAGTTAGTAAATCCATCAAGTTTTTATGTGGAATTATAAATGTAAAATTATACTTATGCATATTTGAATCCATTAAAAATTTTCTTGAATTGATTCTTCTATAAACTTTTTGCTTTTAGAGACTAAATCAGTAATTTGGCGATTTACAGAATCGTAATCTATATTTATTTTTGAAGGAGATTCGACATCAAATCGTTCTTGAATATTAAAGGTATCCAATAAACTCATCATTCGCACACTGTTATCTTGTCCTTTCAATGGGAATGTGTAAAAATCTTTATTAAAAATTATAGAAAAGATTGATGCATGATATGAGTCTGAAACGACTATTGCTGCATCTTTGATCAGTCTTAGGAACTCCTTTGGACCGGCTTTTTTTATTACAATATCCGCATAAGGTATATGGTCGTAACATAAAAGACTTACTATTGGCAGATTATATTCGTTTTTCAATTTCTCGCTAAAGTTTTTAATTTTATCATTATTTTTAAAGTTATATAAAAGTATATATCTATTTGGAGTTTTAATTGCATTTGCCGAGGTGGATAAGTTTGACCATTGATTTTGTGATAGCAAGAAAGCCGGATCAAGAACTACATCTACTTTATCAATCCCCAGTCTTTCTAGAATTTCCTTTCCTGCATTTTCTCTGATAGAAATTTTATTAAAATTAGAAACTAATTTTTTTATTGTTTCACCTTCCGGTTCAGATATTTGGTTTACACCGAAACTTGCCGCATATGAGATTCTACATACATGTTGATTGCCAAAATCAAGAAAATAGGCCCGTTCTATGCCATTGGGATGTGGATTCCATATTTGGTCGCTCCCGGCAATATATATATCTGCCTGAGGAGCTTTTAAATGAAGCGACTCTAAATCTCTGTATTTTTCTTTTGTTATCTGCAAATATCGCGAATCGAATTTATCAAAGGCTTTTTTTCTTAAATATTCTTTTATTATAGATGGTAGATTGAACCTTAAGCACCACAAGAATTTCAATAATATGTTTGATTCTACCAACTTATAATGGTTCGAGTTTATATTTACCTGCCAAAATGTGTATCTATTATGATATTGCGGCACGAAGTTTATAATCTCAGATTCGTGTCCAAGCGACATGATGTGTCTTTGTAACGCATAAGCTTGCAGTGTGGCTCCATAATTATATACGTGATGGCATGTAATTGTCAATATTTTCATATATTTTTATCTGTATAAATAAATATTTATGATAAAAGACAAAACAGGTCTTTATCTCCCCCAATCAATTCCTTGTCTGATTTCTTTTGCCGGCACTCCGCCAATAAGGGAATTGGGTATTTCATGTTTTTTTGCAACAATAGCTCCCTTTGCAATGATACACCCATAAGGAATCGTGACTCCTTTGCTTATTCTCACATATGAAGTAATCCAAACATGTGGACCCATTTCAATAGGTGCTTTGCTTTCTATCCTTTTGCCTTCAATGTAGATTGGGTGTCCGTCATTGTCATTAATTTCATTGCACCACCCTATCATAACATCATCTAAGAATTTGATATTCCTGGAGCAACGAATTAGCGTATTCTTATTAGTTACAAAGTTGTTCCCGATTTCAAGAACTCCGCCTTCATCAACCCTCAAGGTACATCCATCACTTATGAAAGCTTTTCCATAAAAAATTATTTTCGAATTTTCCTCAATATATATACTCGTAGGAGTTGAATGGATTCCATTAATGCCTTCTACAAATTCGACTTGGCGATGAGCAATTCCTCCGTTGAAAAGTATACATCCTTTCTTTAATTTAATAACATCAATAGGTACATCTAAAAAAATTGGCATTAAAATAGCATCCTTAAAAGGTAAATATTTAATACAAAAAATAAGAGATCTAATGATTTTGTGAATTTCTGGGATGTGAATCAGAATCCTTCGAATAATATTCATGCCTCAATTATGTTATATTGGTTTATATTCATGTTATATGTGAAGTTATCCGAAATTAATGAACTTTGCATTTTATTGAATTATAAATTTTTGACATAATGGCAACAAACTTAATTAATAATTTATTAATGTTTGAAATAGTCTTGAGCGATAAACGCGATCGAAGCAAAAAAGGGTCAATCTTTGAAAGGTAGTTCTTTTTTGGGGGAACGGACATTTGTCCTTCTAAACTAACATCAAGCGGTATTTCCGTCAAGTCAATCCTATTGGCAAGAGATTTAAGTATATTGTTCCCTTTTGGCGTTATAGCCAAAACAGCGCTAACCCCCTTTTCGTTATTGGAGTACATGTCTCCCCATAAGTCTCCTACCCTAATGTCCGCATGTGATTTAATGGCCTTAAATTTACAATCAGAATAACAAGCCTTATTTAAACAATTATTTGAAAGAAACATTTCAAAGAACAAATCATTGTCATTTCTTAAACTTGACCTATAAATACATTTTTCACTCTTTTTCTCCTTAATGGATATAATCCAAGAGTTATGCCACCCATCGCACTTATTTCTCCAAGAATATTCGTACATCATACTTCCATGAGAAAGAGATATTGATTCTAAATATTTCCTCCACAAGTTCATAGATGGCACTCCATGACAAAAGAAATCAATAAGTATGAAATTGTCCTGAACATGCATCATATCTATGTATTTCTTTAGTGATGCTATTTGGCATGGAGTCCCAATAACGACGTATTTATTTTTCAGATTAAACTTTATAAAAGCATCAAATGTATAGCTTTGAATATATTTAGAACCAATGCTTTGCCTAAAATCATCTTCGGACTCTGAGATAAAATGTTCAGCCCTGGAAATAAATGAGTTATATCTAACACCACAAGCATTGTATCCTAAGCAAATTAAATATTTTGCGATTTCAAATATAACACCACCAGATGAACTTTTTTTTCTTGTATTATTATCTTTGCTCCAGCCAGCATAGCTTATAATTTGTAAGTTATTTACAGAAATAGTATCATCAACAAAGGAACAAACCTTAATACACACCCCACAATCTACACATTGATCTTGATTAATAATTTGGGGTTGATAGAACCCATTTTTATTTTCTTTTATGGTTATGATTTTACGTGGACATGAAATCGCACAAACTCCACACCCATAGCAATTTTTAAGCTTTGAAATATTACTTTTTCTATCCTTCATATTATGTAAATCAACAATTGTCAGTTATTCCATTTAACCGGGAAAATATTGACTTTAGTTTATTTGTGAAGAATATTCTCTCCTGCATAGATAGACCAAATTTATAGCAACAATATAATGTCCAGATAATTGAAATTAATGATATTATAATGAATCGTACAATGCCTGGATGAAAAAATTGCGATGCTAAAGCGGGTATAACAAAAGATGCTATGGATACAATTAGACAGGGTTTAAGGCTATTTGAAATATATATTTTTATATTTAGATTTATCAAATCTTTAAGATTATACAGAAAAATAAAGTTTAAGAAAAAGAAAAATATGATACAAATAATATAAGAGGACCAAACGGGAAATCCCACTTTATATGATATCCATACTAAGGGGAATATTAACCCGGTAAAAATAGCATTTTGTATATTGACTTTTTTTAAGTGGCCATCGGCCAATATCAATTGAAATAATTGATTGCTAGAAATTGCTGTTAAAGATTCAAATAGCGTAAATCTTAAAAATAATGATGCATACGGTGGCACCTCGCCTAACCATAATTCTAACAATTCATTGGCAGACATAAATATTGGAACTATAAACACATATGTCATTAGCCAAGTAAACTTTGCGCCTCTGGTTGTTAATAATATGGCTTCATCAACTTTGCCTGAGGCATAGTTTTTTGTTATTTGTGGAGTAAAGGAAACTGTAAAATTCCTCACAAAACTTTGGACTGAACTATTAACAGTCGTCGCAATTGCGCGAGAGGCGTTAAATACAACCCCAAAGTAGACGTTAACCAATAAGTTAATGCCAGTAGTCGCTAATATCCAGGTGCTATTATTTAGCAGGTTCCATCCACTAAATTTTGTTAAATCTTTTATTAGATTCTTATCAAACAATTTTATGCAATATTTTGCCGACTTAAAATTCGTTCCACAATACCAGCGATAAAAGATGAATGTGCCTAATGATACCAAAACCTGAAGTATAGCTAAAAGAATTAATCGATCGCCTTTAAAACATAATATAACGTAACAAATTGCCAATCGAAATATGACATCCACGATGCTCACATATGCATAAATCGACATCCTTTCATGAGCTATAATAAGAGAATTATAAGGGGCCCCGATTAATCCTAAGACAAGGTTTATTAAGGAACATTGGAAAACCCAATTTGCGGCATGCATTCTCCCAATTGGAATGTTCGCTATCGTATTTAAGAACCATAAGCCACATATTTCCAAGATTATCACTGCTAATAATGACATTATTATTTGTGCATTAACTGCAGTTGAGAACATGACGCGAAGATAATTTTCATCTCCCCTTCCCAGTGTAAACGTTATATACCGACTTATGGCGACAGACATAGATATAGTTACAATAGAGCTCATTGCAACTATCCCCCCGACTACAGCATTTATACCATAATTGTCAACGCCTAAGGCCTCTAACATAATTCGGCTTGTATATAGTCCTACCAATAATGTTATAAGTGTTCGAAAATATAACATTAAAGTATTTTTTGCTATGCGTCTATTGCATTCTTGCATATAAAATAAATTATCCCTTATTGAATTGGCAAATTAATAAGGTTTTTATGGTCGTAGTCGACTGAGGTTATGTCGCACCTCCAGTCTTGATTGTCAAGATATTATAGTCGTGTGAAAGCCTTCAATTGATGCGATGTGCCAAGCTGGTTGCTTCACATCTTGCCATAAAATCACATCGTAGGTGTTGTCGTCTCCCTTTGTACAAAAGAGTTCGTTTGCTATAGTAAGAATATCCTTCAGTTTTCTGGTCATATCTGTATGCTTATGCAATCAACTCGTTTCGTCATGCCATTGTCAACTCTATGGCCTTCACAAAGTATGGATGAGTGTCCGGACGTGACGCTATCTTTGCCAAAATTTGAGCCCACATTGAATCATTCCGCTCATATTCCTTTGTGTTGGCAAATGGGATAGAGGCTATAAAATCAGCATAGGCCCAAAGGATGTCTGTATCAGCCGAATCAATTTGCTCTTCCGCCATAGTGTAGGAGCTGACCCATTGGGCTTTTGTTTTTGCTTCATCCTTTTTGCTCAGATATGTGGAGAGATCTGCATTGAGCAGATATGAGAGCCGTCTATATGTCTCCGATTTTGGTATGTTCTTGAAATCACCATACTTTGTCAGTTCATCTAGCCACGATGACATTGCTTTTATGGCATATTTAGCATATCGCTCTTCAAGATTGTGTATATTGCGGTCTGTTTCCGAAAGCAAGAGTAACGCGACATCAGTTTGGGAAATTGATTTGTCCCCTTTTGCCCAACGGTCGGCAGTTTTTAACTTGACTTCGCGAAGAAAGTCAAAGCAGGAGACGCCATGTCCTATGTGATAAAAGAGGCCGTATGACTGAAGAAGCCGTGGAATATCTCCTAAATTTGAAGACGAGGAAGTGCCTCTGAGGATAGACTCTATTAGAATCCTGACTTCACTGAGCCATGAAAGACACTGATGGCTAATCTCACGAATCGTCGGTGTGTCCTTTGCCCGGAAGTTGAAGCCATCCTCACATTCATAAATCTCGCAAAGCAGCGATTGGTAGGCACAAACTTCATCTACGTTATTATAATCAATGCCTTCTGCAGGAATAATTACCGTCATATTATGCAGATAAATTCTCGTATTTGTTTGTGATTTTGTCTATCCGAGAATAGACTTTACCTGCAATTGAGTTGAGCCGGACAACGGGCAAAGGCAGATTGACCGTCAACGATTTGCAGGTAATCAGCTTGTCAGTCAGTTTTTTTATCTTTTGACGGCGGTCAGGATCGCTATTGCAAAAAGCAACTACGGCAAGGAGATTGGCTATTTCTGAAATGTTGCTTTCTGCCAAAGCCTTGTAGAACAAGCTTTCATAGAGATCCATTACGGCTCCATACTGTTTGCATGTGCCCAAAGAATCAATATCAAAAAGGATGCTCATGTCAAAAGCTGTATGTGCCTCGAGCAAAAGACAGTCAATATCTTCCCTGATATTGTCAGAACCGGAATCCAAAAGATTGTCCAACCGATATTTTTGTGAGAGTGTAAGATTTTGACTGTTAACTAGCTCCCTATGATTATCAATGACAAAACCGCAGTCGACATTGCCTAGCGTTGTAGCGATATTTTTCAAATGATTGAGTACGCAAATCTTTTCATCAAGACTCTCGACTAACTCGTATCTATTGGAGAGGATCATTGAGATTCGCTCAAAGCGGTCACGACAAAGTTCATTGAGGATTGGTTCGCATTCTTCCCATCCAACTTGCGCCAATTGTAGGCGAAGATAGAATATGGCTTCAAGGGCGTATAACGTTGGTAAGGACATATTTTCTCCAATTTCCAATTCTATGAAATCGCCGATTATATAATCTTTAATTGTTGTATTTACACTCATAGGGTCATTTGTTCTAATGTTTCACTGCGCAAGTCATCACATCCTTGGGATTGATTTCCACGTATGCGCAGCCAAGGGAATCAACATTTATGTAAAGATGGCTGGTCTGACTTTCTGTGTCTTTTAGCACTACGCCAATTAGTCCTTTAAATGGTCCTCGCCTAACCTTCACTAGGTCGCCCTTGACAAATCTTTCAGTAAATGAAACATTGGCATCTGGCACGTCGAGCATAAACTTTAGTTGTTCCATTTCAGAATCAGGCACAACTGCCAATGGTCTTGTAACTGAATTTACCAATATCCCTGCCTTGTTTGTCATAAAGCGGAAGATAAAGGGCAGGCTCACAATCTCCCGCCGTTCACGTTCGGTGCAATGTATGAAAATCTTAGCGGGAATCATCACCTTCTTCACTTTGACCTTTTTGCCATTGGCCCGTATGCGGATCTCTTCCTGTATTGGAACGTAATTCTCTACGTTCATTTTAGTGAGTTTTTCGCTGCTGGATTTCTCCGAGCGGTTGTTTACAATAGCAATAAACCACTTGGTCTCGGATACGCCTACGGCGTCGTCAGTGACTTTAGCCGCTGTCGCAACGTTATTTATATTTGTTCCAACATTCATATATTAATATGATAATGATGGTTCATTTTTAGTGTCTCTTGGCAAGAGATTTGGATGGATGACAACTATGTGTTTATCAAACAGATGGAATCATGCCATTAATGCTTTTACTAAACAAACTAGATTTATGTCGCTCTAGGAAAGATGATTTAACAGCCCAAACACACGATATTCCAATATTTTTTATTAACTTTGCAGTCACAAAAGTATCTCTTGCCAAGAGATTTGGATAGATGCTAAACAAATTATTCACGATGTGGTTGTCTCGCTTTGGAAAAAGTTGACTCATAAGAGAGTCAAAATATGATAAAATTTCATAGTCTGCCGAGAAAAAACAACAAGCAATAGGAGAAGAGGTACTTGGCCTATACGCGGAAACAGATTTCAGTTATGGCGAAATTGTGGAGGAAAATGGTGAACAGGTCCGCACGGTTGAATATATATTGTGTGTAACTTTGCGTCAGAACTACCAAATGTGCCGACAATGAGAAAGAAAAAGAGTGAAGACAGCACGGAGGACTATGGCAAACTGCGAGCTGAAGTCACTCGCTTACGCTAAGAACTGCGACAAGAGAAAATGCGAACCGAAACGCTTGAGGCCATGTTAGATGTCGCAGAGGGGATTGTTAAACGTTCCAGTGCGAAAAAAGGTGACGCCAAACAGTGGAACGTCTGAACTCACAAAGTTCCGGCCGCTATGCGATGTCGGAGCTGTGCGGACTGTCTGACAAGTGCAAACAAGTTTATTACAAGCATGATGAAGATGTTGAGCTACGCAAGATGGCATTAGAGGATTTTGCAACCAATATATGCGCCATGTAAGAGCCAAAAATCTCGGCTTAGGAGGATAATGTATCGCAGAGATTTAGGTGAGGTGGCGTCAATTGGCAGAGACTGTTTCTGTGGCATCTTTGATTGTCTCGGGTTTAAGACACGCTGTCGTAAGCGCAGCATAAGGACGACTGATTCCCTCCATGACAACCCTTTGTGCCCAAACCTAGCCAAGGTTCTTATCCCACTTTGATTATGTGAGTTAATAGTGGGGGACATAACTTATATTCCGCTGATTGACAGTGTTACAGATGGGCGCGTGTTCTGTTATGCCAGCCCCTTGCTTGACTTATACGGCAAGGTCTTTTTAGGGTATAGCGTCGGGGAAAAATTATCAGCCGTTTATCCCATAAAGGCTTTGGAAATGACTATAGAGTTCATGTACGCTGTTATTTAGACCTGTCACGGCTAATCCCGAAGCCGAATGAATAAACAATACACCAAAAAGCGAACTATTCAAAGATATTATATTCAATAATATAGGTCAAGTTTGCGAAGCTATGGACAAAGTAGTGCTGTTTTAAAACCGTGAACGCCCCTATCGCAGCATCGAAATGCGCACGACATTGGATGCGATAGGCTTCACAGGAGGCTTCAAACGAGTGTGGATAAGCTATTGTGAAAATGCCATTGACAAAATGTGGCAAGGAGACGCACTGCCTTAAAAATTTTTTTAACTCCGCCCAGGATAGGACTCGGTTAGCCAACCTTTCCCATAGAAAGAGTCCGTAATTATCAGTAAACGTATCAAATCGAGTCAACCTTTTCCAGGAACGGACAGGTATACGTTAGCATAGGTGTTGGGAATAGATGGATTATCGGTACTTGGCGTGGAGGGCGTCTTCGTTCATTCTTTTTGCGTAGGAAGAGTAGCTTTTTTCCAAACTGTCAAAGACTTTCTTTAGCCGGAATGAATAGGGCAGGATCGCGCTGACGATATCTTTTGTCTCCTGAGAATTTTTTGTGATTGTTTATGAGGTTTTCTTTTATTTCGTCAATGACGCCCCATTTCCCAACAGCATTTCTATAGCATTTGATTAAAGCCCCCTCAATGGATTTTTCGCTCTTGATCTATGGAATATTCCTAGCGGCATAAGATATGATGAAATTAAGAAAGATTTCAGCCGAAATCATTAGTGTGTTGTTAAAATTTTGGATACAGATAGATTTTCTTGGGGGTGGTAGAATTCTCCGCCGGAGATGTCATAGAAGCGGTCAAAGAAGTCTTTGGGTTTCACGATGACTGATTTCTTCTTTTCGGCTCGGTTTGTGCCGGCTCCGCTGCTTGGGCATTGAAAGTGTCGAGAATCCTAACAATCTTATCCTGCACCTCAATGGGTGGAATGGGGACTTATTTCGGTGCGGAGCTTGTTTTCGTGCTCGACGATGCGGGTTTTAGGTTCCCATCGGAAATGCGGCGTATTCAAAGTGGGTTTCACCAACTTCGCGTTGTATCTTATTGATATAAGTAGTGATGTTCTCCGATATAAAGAGGTGAAACAAAATTTCGAGTACGTATGACTTGAAATCCCAGTCATCGACCGAATTGCGGAGGTCTTTGGTGGTGGCCCAGATCTCCTTGAAATGTTCTTGTTTCGGTTGGGTACTAGTAGCCATGGTTGTTCCTTTAAGATGTTGTTATGCAAAAGTGCGAAATTTATTATACAAATCATTGTTTTGCGCAAAGATTTGATAGCCCCAAAGCACGACACAATAAACACAAATCTACACTCGTTTTATTCATTTTTACGTTATTTTCCCATAGTTCTACTTTCCACGCTGGAAAGTAGAGAAGATCCGCAATGGAAAAATCACGGTCGGCTTATTTTTTGTCTGCCTGAAACTTCATCATCCCGGCAAGCTGGACAAAAAATCGTTGCTCCCATGCTTTATGAATTTTATCAGTTGGTTCAACATTGTTTTCTTTTTGGCGCCCCGGGCGCACTCCTCGATTATGGTAAGATCTAAATTCCGTAATTCATCCATGTCGAAACGAATGTCATCTTCAAGATAATTGCGTACGGATGTTTGGAATCTCAGATTCAGATTCGGAGTATAGACCATCAAATCACACAACGCCTTTTCGGGTGTTGCAATCATGAATGATGCTCCGTTCTCCTCTTTCATTGTCACCCCGACATTATAATAATCAGCCGGGACATGGATATAGTGGAATGTTCCGATGGCATTTTTATAATCACGAGCCACGCCTGTTGTCATGGATTGTACCGAATACACTGCCTCCGGAATCAGTCCGTAGAAGCGCAGAGCTGTCTGCATCGATACGTATGATGGACCATAAATATGGTTGGCGAGCAGAAATGGCGACAGTTCCATACGGCTCACCTTTGTACTCGTAACATATAACCCCTTTTTCAGTCGTATAATCTCCCCGTCGCGCTCCAACCGCCTTGCCTTCATAGCGAGATTGACGCAATTAGGGAATACAGAACTCAAATCCTGCATTCTGAAAGGAGTATTTCTGAAATATTCAAGAATCATGATGCAAATATAGTAAAAATATCAGCACAAAATATCGTTTGGCGATATTTTATGCCTAAAAATTTACTATTTGCCGATGCAGAAGCGGGAGAAGATGGAGGTGAGGATTTCGGGGGCGGTGATCTGGCCGAGGATGGAGGCGAGGTGGGTGAGGGCTAGGCGCAGGTCGATTGCGATTAGGTCGCCGCTGAGGTTTTGGTTTAGGCCTGTGATCACTTGGTCAAGCGCTTCGGAGGCTTGGGTTAGGGCCTGGTGGTGGCGCGCGTTTGTTACGAGTATGTCGCTGGTGTTTGTTGGCGCTTGCGTGGTAGCAGTCAGCGCCAGCAGTTTTTTTAGCTCGTCGATTCCTTGGCCTGTTTTTGCTGAGATTTGGCAGTATGGTTTATGTGTCTCCTGGCCTGTTTTGGCTGAGATTTTCCGGTAGTCCTTCGTCTCTGTGGCCTGGTTGTCTGAGATTTCGCTGCAGGGAGAAGCTGCGTCCGGGAGTGGGCAAATGTCGGCTTTGTTCCACACGCGGATGATGGCGGCTTGGGTTGGGGGAATTGATGGGGGGATGGGGTTGGCGCCGTCGGTGATGGCTATGATTATTAGGGCGTTTTCGGCTGCGCGCAGGCTTCGTTGTATGCCGAGGTTTTCTATGGTGTCTGATGTTTGGCGCAGGCCGGCGGTGTCCATTATGCGGAATGAGTATCCTCCGATCGCAAGGGTGTCCTCTACGATGTCGCGCGTGGTGCCGTGGATGTCTGATACTATGGCGCGGTCGTCGCCAAGGAGGGCGTTGAGCAGTGATGATTTTCCGGCGTTTGTTGCGCCTATGATTGCAACGGGGATGCCATTTTTTATGGCGGACCCTGCGCGAAATGAATTGGCCAGGCGGTCGATTTCTTCTTTTGTGCGGCCGGCAAGCTCGAGGAGCTTGGCGCGGGAGGCGAATTCCACGTCTTCTTCTGAGAAGTCAAGTTCAAGCTCCAGAAGCGAGGCGAGTTCAAGGAGTTGGGCGCGGAGGGAGTGGAGGCGAGAGGAGAATTGGCCCCTCATTTGGCTGATGGCTATACGGTTGGCCTGCTTTGATTGGCTGGCTATGACGTCTGCCACAGCCTCGGCTTGCGCGAGGTCTATTTTCCCGTTGGCGAACGCTCGGCGGGTAAACTCGCCGGGCTGGGCGAGGCGAGCTCCGGCATTGATCAGGGAGTTGAGGATTTCACGCTGTACGTAGATTGAGCCGTGGGTTGAAAATTCTACGGTGTCTTCTCCCGTGAAAGAGGCGGGGGCCACGAAAACTGTGGCCACTGCCTGGTCAAACTCTTCGCCGTCAGAGTCAAGAACAGAACCGAAATGGGCGGTGCGAGGCTTGGACCTGGCAAGATCCAAGCCTTTCCAGATTGAGTTGGCTATCTCAATGGCTTTGGGCCCCGAAATGCGTGCGATAGCAATGCCGCCCACGCCCGCGGGAGTGGATATTGCCGCTATAGTGTCGTTTTCAATCATTGTCGGTGTCTAATGAAAATAAAACCATTCCCTTGTGTCGCTTTCTGCCTCTATCTTGTCCTCGATGTCGTCGGGGAGGGCGGAGAAAAAGTCCATGCTTGTAATGCGCTCAACCTCATCGACGGAAACGGCCGCTTTTTGGAAACCGCCCTTCACGCTGGAGTTTGGCATTATGAATCCGATGGCCCTCGGGGGATTGGCGTATGGGGCAAGAATGACTTTGAAAAATCTTTCGGGCACAGTGACCTGATTGGGGCCAATCTTGCGTATGATTTTATCGGTAAGAATTGGACCGCAGACGATAATGAGGGCGCTGTCGCGCACAGCCCATGTGCGGCAGGATTCTTCGAGGGATTTCCACGCGCCATTGTTAAGGGCATGGGCCTGCGGGCACATGTTGGTGAGCAGAAAACAGTCGCGCATGGCTTGCACGCTCCATTTCATGTCGCCGGCGGGGCACATGTGGCCGCGGTCATATCCGGAATTTTTATAGTCCTCGAGCGCTGAGCATTGGTCGACTGTGACGTCAGGGTTGAATCCGGCGTCATTGCGCGAGGCCTGTTGGGCGCGCGCCTCATCGGCGGTGAGTTCCCAAGAGGCGAAGTTTGGCACCCTGTGTTCAGGATTGAACGATACGTCAAAACCTTCGTATTCTTTGAATATCGAGGGGATATCACCGGGGATTTTCACGGCCATTAGCTCCTTGGCGGCGGCATATTCAGGCGAGGGCTTATGGGTTATCTCACGTTCCGGGCCGCACGCGCTCCATAGCGCAAGGATAATCATGGATATGAAGAAGATGTATCCAATGTTGCGGGCAAGGGAGGATTTCTTTTTCCTTTTGGGCATATTCTTTTTTGCGTTAAGGGCGTTAATGGGGAAAAGGATTTTAGGGCCTTATTAGATTATCTTATCAGGATTTTTGGCGATGAATTCTTTCCAGGATTTGTATCCTTTCTGCACGGCGGGCTTTTGCGATTCGTAGAAATGGCATAGTGCCGCGGCCAAGGCGTCGGTGGCGTCAAGCTCGGGGAGGATGTTTTCGCGGGGAATCGCAAGGATGCGCCGCAGCATTTCCTGCACTTGCTCCTTTGAGGCGGCGCCTTGGCCTGTAATGGCTTGCTTTATTTTCCTTGGCTCGTACTCAGTAATGGGCACTTGGCGGGCCAGGGCGGCCGCCATGGCCACGCCTTGCGCGCGGCCAAGCTTGAGCATCGACTGCACGTTTTTTCCGAAGAATGGAGCCTCTATGGCCATTTCGTCGGGCAGATATTGTTCCACCAGCGAGAGCACGCGCTCATAGATCCGCGCTAGGCGCAGATAGTGGCTTTCGAATTTGTCGAGCTTGATCACGCCCATTGCAATCATGGAGGGCTTTTTTGCGCGGACGCCCAAGATGCCGTAGCCCATTACGTTGGTGCCGGGGTCGATGCCTATTATGATTTTGTCCCATTCGGGGAGCTTGGCGTCGTTCATTCTACGGTCTCCAGGTAAGTGCAGAACGATAGGGCTTTTTCGCCCCACAATTTGACGATGCTATGCCGCAGCGGCGCGCCAAGGCGCTCATCCCAGTCTCGGGCTTGGCCCATATCGGGAAAAGAGAGATGCAGGGCATAGGCGCCCTCGCCTTCATTGGCGAGGACACGCGCCAGCATCCCCGCCTTTTGGGGGGCGCTGGCCGCGTATGTGTTTCTTATCCATTCAAGCGCGGCGTCGGCGATTGATGGGTCAAGGACGAATGTGGTATTTATGATAATCATTTTTCAGAGACTGTTTTATTGTCGATTCGGGGCGGACGAACGCCGCTTTAGATATCGCGGGATGAAAGCAAGGTGTCGACAAATCGTGGGTATTGTGCCATAATACTTGCACATTATGCCGAACCGCTCGATTAGGGATTTTTTGTGGTTGCTTGTGGTTACGCCCTCGCTGAGGTAGTCGATGAGGACATCGCCAACGTAGACGTTGTGGCGAGAGTGCTGCAGGCAAATGATCATCCATTCATAGTCGGCGGAAAACAGGTAATTTACGTTGAAATATCCTGTGATCCTGCGGAGCACGGCGCAAGCCTGGTGGCACACCACCATGCCGCGCTTGAAGCTGTCGAGGGTTAGATGCGCCGGCGCGGTTAGATGCCGCGGCCCGAGGAAAGCCCCGCTGTCATCCACAATGTCAGTCTGGCCATACACGATGCCCGGATAATCATTTGCCATTATTGCGTCGGCCATCTTTTGCAGGGTGTCGCGGGAGTGGAACTTGTCGCCGGCGTTCAGGAAAATCACATAGTCGCCCTTGGCTACGTCCAGGCCATTGTTCATGCCGTAGTACACGCCATTGTCCTTCTTTGAAAAGATGCGCATTTTTTCATTGCCGGCCGCGGCGGCCAGCTTCAGCGTATCGTCGGAGGAGGCGCCGTCCATTATAATGTGCTCATACAGATCGCAGGTCTGGGAGGCAACGCTCCTTACGGTGCGCTCTATCGTATGGGCGGCATTGAATGTGACGGTGATGATCGAAAAAAGAGGAGTCATCAGATTTTAAATTTGCGGTAGAAGTCCTTGGCGGCTGAATCCGCGGTCACTTTTCCGGAAATTCCGCTTTTGGCCATTTGGCCTACTTGGGAACGTCGCAAGTTTGTGCTCTTGATGTCGTCGAACTCTCTCATCCGTGATGCCGGCACGATGTCGTAGAGCCAAGTCTTGCATTCGGCCTCAAGCAGGCGCGAAGGGGCGGACCCCATTGAGCCGGCCACGATAGTGTCCACCGGAGTGACTCTTTCAAAAATCGAACCCTTGGAATTTGAATGCAGGCTGTATAGGCCGTCGCCGTCATGAATCGGGCACGCGAACACAAGCTTTTTGTCGGCATTGTGGGCGTGGCGCACATTGCGTTTCTTCTTGGATATTTCGCGAAGCGGCACCTTCAGGGCGCTCTCATCGTCATACACGAGAAGGAGCGTTTGGTCGGCTTCATCATCGGTGACGGTGAGGGCTATGCGGTCATTTTCCTCATCTATGCTCCATTCGTCATCGGTGACTATGTATTCATGGTCATCCACAAAGCGAATGTAGAAATTGGGAGTGACGAAATGTTCGGTGCCAAAGTCGTGGAGCACGTTTTTCCTTATGCGTGAGGTGGCCACTTTGTCGCTGCCGAGGTTCAAAAGGAGACTGGCCTCATTGGCGGTTGTTTCCTCATTGGCGGATGATTTAGCGGTGGATTGGAGATCTTTTTGCGCCTTGGCGGCCGTCGGGATTGCAGGCATGGACAGCTTGTTTTCCCTCGGTGTCTCCCTGTTGGCCTCGATTTCGCGGTTGTACATGGCGTTTCTGTCGGCGCGGAATATTTCTATTTCCTTCGGGTCGAGCAGGGGTTTGGTGTTGTTGCCATGGCGCACATAGATTACGTCATTGAGGGTAACTACCCTTGGGCAAGGCTTAACCTTGACGTAAATCACCGACTTTGACGCCTCGTCATCGACAAATGCTTTCGCGAATTCGCCGGCAAGGCTGCCGAGGTTAAAGGCCTTATCGATGAGATTTTGGAGGTGATTCACCATATTATCGACATTTTTGATTTTTCGTCGATACATATTGTTGCGCTCCGAATTGTCAAGCTTATAGAACTTGAAGTCTTCCTCCAGTCCGCGCTCATAGTGGTCATCGCTTACGCCTATGTACAGTGTGCCGCCGGTGGTGTTCATAAAGCTGGAGATTATGTGGAGAATCTCATGCTCCTGCTTGTCAGGGTCGGCCATTGATATGCCGCTCTTTCCTTTTTGCGCCGGATAAACGAGGCTGCTCTTAAACTCAATGAATTGGGATTCAGACCCGTAATATTTTAGGTTGCGCGCCTCGCTGTAGACGTTGAGGGCCTTTGCTATTGAATCTTTTATGGCTGCGGCGGCAGGGTTGTCGAAGCTAATGTCGTACAGAAGATTGTGGGATAGCGTCATTTGGGCCAGCTCCTTGTCGGATGCCGAGGCGTTTGCGCTGGATGTGATTTGCCACAGCCATTCGTTTTCATCGCTGTGGCCAAGGCAAGCTACGATGCGCAGCTTGGTGGCCATGCGTTCAATTAGGGCGTTTCCGGGAGCAAGGGCCTTCACGCGCTCAATGTCGTCGATGAATATCTGCCGATCTTTGTCGTACTGCTGCTGCAGAAGAAGGATGCTCTTGTGGGCGCGAAGGGCATTGACCAGCTGCTGGTCGCCGATGGCGCGCGCCAAGATGTTGGCGAAGCTAAGGTAGTCGTAGGCCTGAATGAGGCTTTCGTTGGTTGTAACCGCCTTGTAGTGCAGTATCTCCACAATCTCCCTGACGTCTGACTTTGACATAAGGTCAAGATCGTCCTTTCCAAGGTCTATCGTGTCTTTGTCATCGTTTACGGCGATGTATTGCAAGAGATTGTGCAGTGCATTGGCGTTGTTGATGAATTTCCCGTCGATGGGGCCTTCCTCAATCACTGCATGCACGGCGTCGTTGTTGAAATCCGTCACGCTCACCAGAAGCACTGTGCCCGGTCGGAAAGGCATTTCATCGTCGGGGTATTTGTTGACAAAGAGTCCGAATCCTTTTTCAGAAATGGCGCTGTAGCTATGGCCGTTATCCTTCGTTACCACACAATAGCACTTGTCGCCGCTCCACGTAAGGTCTCTGTATGCGCCGCGGGTCGCGTCTAGGAGAGAGAACTCAACCGTGTCGTTGTAATCAATGTCTATGACGGTGGCGTTCAGCTGCAGGGGCTCGCCTTGATTATTGCGGAAAACGCCCGTTGTGACGTTGTGGAGGGTATAGGCCACAATCTCCTCTGCGCGTATGATGCCCTCCTTGTCGAGGAAATGGTCGTCAACCACCTTGCAGTGGAACGCTTCAGGGCGGGATGGGTCCGTGGAAGAGGGAATGACTCTGTCAATCTCTATTTTCACTATGTCGTCGATATCGGCGTTGCGCTTCACTATGCCGAAGGTGTCTGACTTGGGGCGAGCTTCAAACAGTTTGTCCTCCACTTCGCTCCAAAAGTCGGAGTGGCCTTCAAGCGACTTCATCTTCTGCCTGTTGATAGGGTGGGGAATGTCAACCTCCACCTGCGCATTCATCCAGGGCATCATATTGTTGGGGATTTGCTTGTCGCCGTTTTGACCAATGCGGCGCAGAGTAAGTCCGGCGTCGCTTATCTCGAATTCCACTGTGCCGGCCTCGAAGAATTTAGGCTCGGCCGGGAGTGTGGCATTTTTGGGCGGGTCGACTGTGGCGCGCGTCATCATCATCGTCGGCTCCTTAATGTCAGACCATGTGAAATCTGTAGGGAGCTTCACGTTCATCAGCGACATGAGCGATTTCGTAAGGAGCGTTTCGGCCTTTGCGCGCCGCAGCAAGGACAGGCAGCGGAAGAAGAAGGACATATTGAGCCTCAAGTCGATGTGGTCCTCTGGCAGGGCGAGGGACTGCTGGATGGCGATGGCGGTGAGCATGCGCTCGATCATCTCATTGTCGGATGATGTCTCCGGGGTAAGGAAATGGTCGATTTGCTCGCGAGTATCGGATATGTAAATTTCCAGTTGGTCAACGAATGCGCGCCTGAACGGCTCAGCCTTCCATGTGTCCTGGTACCACCCCATTAGCGTGTCAAATATGCTGCCAAGGCTGGAGTTTACGAGCTCGGGGGTAAGTCGGAAAAGAATCATGAGGATTGCAAACTGTTCCTCGGGGTGGAATATGTATCCTGATACCTTTAGGTGGCGGAGCAGGTCGTTGATAAAGGCCTTTTGGTTGTGGTTGCGTATAATGTTGAGCGTCTTTATATAGACGTCTATTTGCTCAATGTCGTTTGTGAGCTCAGTCTGCATATCCGTGCGCTCATCGCCCTTGATGTTGCGCAGGAAATCGCTGCCCTGCAGAAGGTGCAAAAGGAGGCGCTTGTAGCCGTCAAGAATCCTTCCTGCCTGGTCAAGATTGTTCCGGCCTTCAACGAACTCGCTGAACCATTTTGGCAAGAGCGTCTTGATCGCCCTTGAAGCTGTTATAATCCAGGAAGGGAGCCCGCGGTCGAGTTCTTCAATGGCTTCCGCAAGCTCCGGAATATTTCTCAGCTCTTGCTCTATAATTCCGAGGGTGTACCTTGATACGCCTAATATGGAAGTGAGGTCGAGCATCTTCTGCATCCTCAGCTGAGTGTCGGCGCTGCTGCGCCTTAGGGCGTAAACGTTTTGGTCCAGGAGTTCAAAGCGGCATTTGATGGTTTGGCCGATGGCAAGCTTCGCGTTGGGCTCTGTCAGGCGGAATTGCAGGCCGTTTTCATCGGCAAGGCGATAAAACTTCACTTCGTCAGTGGGCTTGGCCACTACCTTGAAGTCAAACTCTTGTCCTTTGGAGAATCCGTCTGCGTAAAACTCGCTCACGTACCTTGGCATGTTGTGGCCGATAACCTCGTCAGGGCCATTATATCCCTTGATTCTGCAATTGAGGGTGTCTGGAAGAGGTTGCCCTTTTTGGAAAGGCATTTTGTTGAGGTGAACTTCACCGTGGGGGGTTATGACTCTGAAAAAAGGCTCATCGTCGCCGTACTCCTTGTTGATTGGAAAATCCTTAAAAATAGGTTTTTTCTCTGGCACAAACATAGGTAAAAATATTTGATGGTTTGACATTATATGTGCGCCGCGCGCACTGACAATGCAAAATTACGGAAAAATGCGCAAATTTACAAGTGGAGGAGGGCTTTTGCGTATGCTGTGGCTTTATGAAGGCGTGAGGAGGCTTCTTCTTTTGTCAAAGAGTTTGACTGTTTGAAATCTTCGGCGGAGATTACCAGTGTGTTTTCCATTTGCGGCATGGTTTTGCCGATGCCATCTGCCACTTGGCCACCGATGGCTATGGCAGGAATGCTGTTTTCCATCGCCTTTTTGCAGACGACGCTTACCGCTTTGCCGGCCAACGTTTGCCTATCGATGCATCCCTCGCCAGTAATCACGGCATCTACTTTCCCCCAATTGATTTTGTAATTATTAAGAACATATTCAGCTCCACAAAAGCAGGGAGCGCCGATGGCTGAAGCTATTGCGAACCCCAGGCCTCCGCCGGCGCCGTCAAATGGGGATGTGCGGCTGCCTCCCCATTCTTGTTTAGCTTGGATAAGCCTTTGCCTTAACAAAGGAATGTCTGATGCCGTGGCGCCCTTTTGCGGCGCAAATGATAGGGCGTCTATGGCATTGCCGCTCGAAATGAGAGGAACTTGCACATCTGATAGTCCGATTATGCGGCTGGCGTATTTGGGAAGGTTTTCTCTGCCTAATGCAGAAAGAAAGCCGGCTCCGCCGTCGCATGTGCCTGTGCCTCCAATGCCTATTATGACTGTCCTGCATTCTTTATCCAACAAATCTTTCACCTTTGCTCCCAATGGAGCGGAAGTAGCTTGCGTTACGCCGCCCATGTCGGCGGCCTGGGCAAGTCCAATCCATGCGCTGCTGTCGATGACGGCCGTGTGAGTAGGCATATGCAAGAAATAGCCTTCACGTTCCTCCCATTGTTGAATGTTGGGGGCGGCAATGGCTTTGGCGGTGCCTTCGCCGCCATCTGCCATTGGCGCAACAAAGCATTGATGCTCCTTTAGTTCGTTGGCTATTATCTCGGCGGCCTCTTGGGCGGAAAGAGTGCCTTTGAATTTATCGGGAGCAATGAGTATCATTGTATTAACTTATTTAACCGTGATTTCAGCCATGTCGTTGGCCAGGTGCATTCCTTCAGGGAGTTGAATGTCGGCCGCGCGTCCCAATTGGTGGCTTATATGCGTGAAATAGGCCGCGCGGGGATTTATCTTGCGCACTATATCAATTGCTTGACTGAGGCTTAGGTGTGAAATATGTTCAGTATGGCGCAGCGCGTTAATTACCAAAGTATCTATGCCTGATATAAGCTTTAAGGTAGAATCAGGCATTGTCTTGCAGTCAGTTATGTACGCAAGATTTCCAATTTTATATCCAACGATTGGCAGCCTATAGTGCATCACAGGCAGGGGAGTGACCTCGATGCCCTCGTGCATGAAGCTTTCATTTGGATTTATGATCCGCAAATCAAATGAGGGCACGCCCGGATAGGGGTCCTTCTCAAAGCAGTATGGGAAATTATGGCGCAGCCCTTTGGCCACATCCTCAGTGCAGTAAATAGGGAAAGGCCCATTGAAGCAATATGGGCGCAAATCGTCGATTCCGCCCACATGGTCATAATGGATGTGGGTTACAAACAGCGCTGACAACCGTGGAGAACCGGCTTTGAGGATTTGCTGCCGGAAATCGGGTCCGCAATCTATAAGAATATTTATGCCGTTCACTGACACAATGGCGGAAGCGCGCAGCCGATTGTCGCGAGGGTCAACCGATGAGCAGGTGTCGCATCGGCAGCCTATTTGCGGAACGCCGGTGCTCGTGCCGGTGCCGAGGAAGAGCAATTTTGTTGTGGGCATGGCTTGTTATCTGCGGAAATAATCAAGATATCCCCCATCCTCAAAAAGAAGGAATATGCCGTCGCTGTATTGCCAGTACTCAACCATGCCGCCCTGTGCCGGGCGCTGGCCGATTGTGGTGGGGGCGCCAAGGGCCAGGCGGCATTCCTCTCGGGTCATTCCTTTTCGCACGCGGGAATGCACAATCAACCGCCATATCTCATCAGAAATATAGCTGTATTTCACGCGCGGATTTTCGAAAGAAAAAAGGGTTGAAAAATTGCGGGTGGACGTGGGCTTGTTGCCAATGGTCATAAACATTGAGAATTGCCTTTCCGAGTCTGTGGGGCGGAACACTACGCTTAGCGGGTAAAATTCATTGCCGGGCTTGACGTCTGTCACCTCAAGCTCTACATACCTCAACCCGTTCACAGCCATAGATCCATCAGGGGTGTACCACAGTGGCGTATTAGCATATAGGGTCTTGCCTATAATTTGCGAGTAAACACTGTCCACAATAGACGTTTCAATGGTGAATGGCACCTCAAGCTGTGTCTTTTCGTTGAGATTTCCCCACGGCGTGTTGTCGCGGTATACGAGGCTTTTGCCCGAGGGCGAAATGAATTCTATCTCTGTGATTTCATTGCCGGTGACGTTTACGAAAGGCCTCATTTCGTGGAAGGTGATTTCCTTTCCCGTCAGGCTTTCGGTGACTCCATTCGCCGGCGGCAAGAACATGATGTTTATTTTGTCGTCAGAAACAAAAAACTTTTTGCCGGCCTTCCAATCCCGCGGGGGCTGAGGAGCAACGTCGGACAGAAATTTCTGCTCAGGCGAGATGGTGATATTTTCCTTTTTGACGTCGGAGTATGATATCTTTGGCGTGCTCTCCACGCCAGTAAAGCAACCGTGAAGCGCAAACATGATGCCCACGCAGGCCAGAAGGCGCCGGGCGTCCTTAAAGATGTTTGTTGAGCGGTAAATCATTAAGCTAACAGCAGAATCAGGGTCTGCGCCGCCACCACGCGCAAGAACATAGTGAGAGGATATACCGTGGAGTAGCTCACGGCCGGCGCGTCATTGCCGGTGCTGTTGCCCGCGAAAGCAAGGGCTGGCGGATCAGTGTAGCTGCCGGAGAAGAGGCCCATAATGGTAAGATAATTGATTTTGTATTTGCCGCGCGCAATGCAGCCCACAATCACCAAGGGGAGAAATGTGATGGCAAAGCCCCAGATTACCCACCACATGCCGGTGGTGTTGAATACCGCGTCGGCAAACCCATGTCCGGCGGAGATGCCCACGGAGGCCAGGAATAAGCAAATTCCCAGCTCTCGAAGCATCATAGAGGCGGAGCTTGAGGTATAAGTGACCAGCTTGAACTTATAGCCGAAGCGGCTGAGCAAGATAGCCACGACAAGCGGCCCTCCGGCCAGGCCGAGCTTCATCCCAAAGCCTATGTCGATGGAGCCTAGCACGATGCCGAGCGCGATTCCGACGAAAATGGTGATAAGGTTGGGCTGATTGAGACGCTTCATCGAATCGCCAAGAAGATTTGAGAGGCGGTCGATATCCTGTAGGTCGCCGACCACAGTGATGCGGTCGCCAATCTGCAGGCGAAGGTTGGGCGCCGCCAAGAGGTCGACTCCGGCGCGGTTTACTCGAGTGCAGTTTACGCGGAATCCATTATGCAAACGGAGCGACCCCAGCTTTACGCCGTTGAACTCGCTCTTTGTCACCAAAATGCGCCTTGAATAAACCGGCGTGCGGCATTCCTCCCAGTTTACGTCAGCTACGGGGCCAAGCACCGTTAAGAATTTGTTTTCGTCCTTCATAGAGGCCACAATCAGAAGCTTGTCGCCAATGTGAATCTCTGTGGAGCTTTTGGGAATCAAGATCGACCCATCAGGGGTCATAACCCTTGACACCACGAAATTGCACGGGATGACGTCATGCAGCTGCAGAAGGGTGCGCCCATCGACGAGAGGATTGGTCACTTTCAGCGAAATGATGTAGGGCTTGAGGCGCGAATCCTCCTGCTCCTGCTCAATTGCGGATATTTCATCATTCACCTTAATCTTGAAAATGGCCTTTATTATGAACATGGCGGCTATGATGCCGACAACGCCAAGAGGATAGGCTGCGGCATAGCCCTGAGCCATTTGGTTGGCCTGGTTAAGGCCGTCGGCCATTGATGAAATCGTCTGCTGCGCCGCGGCCAGGCCGGGAGTGTTGGTGACGGCGCCGCTCATCACGCCCACGAGAGGGCTGATGTCATTGACATTGCCAAAATAATACACCAGCAAGACTATGAGCACGTTGAGCCCCACCATTAGCGCGGCCAGGCCATTAAGCCTCAATCCCCCATGCTTAAAGGAGGAGAAAAAGCCGGGGCCAACCTGCAGGCCAATCGCGAAGATAAATAGAATAAGGCCGAATTCCCTGACGAATTTTAGTATCGGTTCATCCACGGTGTAACCGAAATGGCCAAGCAAAATGCCCATGAACAATACGAATGTCACCCCCAGCGACACTCCATGCACCTTAAGCTTTCCCAAGAAAATGCCGGCGGCAATCACTAACGAGTAGAGCACCAAAGTGCTTGCTATCGATGTGTTTCCCGGCAAGAACAAATCTTTTATCCAATCCATTTCACCAAAATAAAGGACACCATTAGAAACTTTTCGCAAAGGTAGCTAATTTTTTTTTCCAAACCAATCCTTTTTGCCTTTCAAAAAAATTATTTATTGGTGAAAGCGGACAGCCACAATACTTAAGTTTGAGTATTTCTTTTTTAGCGGAAATTTATTAATTTTGCATTCCAAAATTCGCTTTGCGCACAATGCGCGGGCTTCTTGCTCTTTATTTTTAGAAATATGGATAATTACGATTCCTGCCACGCCGGTGAGCCGGTGATCCACGTAAAGGACTTGTCGATGCGCTACGGCAACGGCAGGCAGATTTACGAAGGATTGTCATTCGACGTGCCCCAAGGCCGAATCCTTGGCCTTTTGGGCAAAAACGGCACCGGCAAAACCACCACCATCAACATCCTGATGGGATACCTGCGACCGCAGGCCGGCGAATGCAGCATTTTCGGAGAGGATATTCGCTCCATTTCTCCCGCCACACGCAGCCGCATAGCCCTTCTGATTGAAGGGCATGTCCAGTATGCGTTTATGACAATAGAGCAAATAGAGCGCTTCTATTCAAAGTTTTATCCCAAATGGAACAGGGCGGCCTATTATGAGCTGATGTCAAAGCTGAAGGTCTCGCCCCGCCAAAAGATTTCCACCATGTCATGTGGGCAGCGCTCGCAAGTGGCTCTTGGCCTCATACTGGCGCAGAACGCTGATTTGCTAGTCCTTGATGACTTTTCTTTGGGCCTTGACCCCGGCTATCGCCGACTATTCGTGGATTACCTGCATGAATACGCCAAGGCTGAAAACAAGACCGTGTTTATGACTTCGCACATAATCCAAGACCTTGAGAGGCTTATCGACGATTGCATAATGCTTGACTATGGCAAGATTCTTTTGCATAAGCCTGTCTCTGAAATAATGAGCGACTTCCGCAAGGAGGCTCCGCACAGCCCCGATCCGTACATACGCAGCCAAAAGCCTGAGCTTCTCACGCTTGAGGATGCCTTCATCAGCCTTACCGGCAAATATTGATTGACTATGGAAAAAGCGATTTTCAAAAAAGAATGGCTTAAGACCAGGATGGCGGCGGCTGTTTCGCTGATCCTGTGCATGTCGATGGCGATATACGCCATCCTCAAAATCAACCGCCTGGTGGCGCTCAAGGGCGCAGATCACTTGTGGATGATCATGCTTTTGAAAGACAATACGTTCATTGACGCCATACAGTACACTACCATCATTTCGGCCTTGATAATCGGCATAGCCCAAATGGCGCCCGAAATGGCACAGAAAAGGCTGAAGCTGACTCTCCACTTGCCTTATCCGCAGACCCGCATGATTCTGCTTATGCTTGGAGTGGGACTTGTTGAACTCTTCGTGATATACGCCCTGCAATGTGTTTCAATCGCAGTGTTTTATTCCAAGATTATTCCCGCGTCGCTTGTGTGGCGGGTTGTGCTCACGTCGCTCCCTTGGTATTTTGCCGGCTTTATCGCATACCTATTCACGGCTGCCGTATGCCTGGAAGGCACGTGGCTGCGGCGCGCGGTGTTGGCCCTGTTAGGCATATGCGCTGTGATGATTTGCTACCTTCAGCCAGCCCCCGAGGCCTACAACGGCATGATGTGGCTGATTATTGTTTTTGCTTTTGTTCTTGCATTGCTTCCGCTTGGGTCAGTGCTTCGCTTTAAGGAGGGGCGTCAATGATTATGAAAACGTGTTATAGGATTCTTGTTTATGCCTTTGGCGTGTGCGCCTTGGCCTGGTTTTTGCCCTGGCTATATTCATTCGCGTTCCCTTCAGCCGGGTCCGAGCCTTTTGTGGCGTATTCGCCCATAGCCGACGCCTTCGTGATTTCGGAAAACGGCGATAAGCTAAAAATCACCATTGACGGGCAAGATGGCGAGTTCACCAAGGAAGAGCGCGACAGCCTTCTGCCTCAGATATACTTCACGCAGCTTATGGGCCGCGAGAAATTGCCGGACTCTATTGCCGGCAAAGAGGTGAGCGTGCCCATATTCCGCCATTCCCAATGGGTTTTCACTTCTCTGCCTATGGACATAAAAAAGGTGCAGCCCTCATGGCATCTGATGATGGAGTCTATGCCAAAGAGGTACGACCTTGAGGACCCCACCGAGGCCTTTACGCTGGAAAATGGAGCCGTGGAGTTTGTGACGATGGCCGACAATCAGCCCAACGAAAAGCGCAGCGCCCGATTCACAAAGGCGTTCGCCGACAAAGGTTTCGCATATCCGGCTGCGCATATGAGCGCCAACATCACCGCGAGGAAGGCCTATGATGACGGATACCTTATGGTTGACGCGGATGGCGGCCTGTTCCACGTGAAGATGCGCGCCGGCACGCCGTACGTGGCCAAGGTGGCAATGCCGGCCAAGTCAAAATACGCCTTTGTGCAGGAAAATATGGACAAAAAGGTGCTTGGCCTCGTGTTTGACGAGGAAAATAATCTTTATGCCCTTGAGAACAATGGATATAAAGCTTATCCAATGGGCATTTCCTTTGATCCGGCGCGGTGCCGCGTTTCGGTCATGGCCAATCTGTTCAATATCGTAGTCCGCTCAAGGGATAGCAAGGGCATTGACTGGTGGGCGGTTGACTCTGACACCTACCAGCTTCTTGGCCATTATCGCTATGATTATCCAAAGTCGAAGGCTGAAGAGGTGGCAGAGTGGATTTTCCCCTTCCGCTTGAGCTTCACGGATGTGGATGACAGCTACGCCTATCCCCGAATCACCGATGTATCGCCCAAAGCCCTGATTCTGGGGCTTGTATTGGCGATTGTTGGATTCTTTATTGGCAGGCGCTGCAATCGTCGTCCCGCTGAGAAGGCGGCGATATTCGCGGGCGATGTTTTATTCGGAATATA
This sequence comes from Clostridium sp., assembly GCA_023666615.1. Classification (GTDB taxonomy): domain Bacteria; phylum Bacteroidota; class Bacteroidia; order Bacteroidales; family Muribaculaceae; genus CAG-873. The sequence goes on from JAMPBQ010000003.1 coordinate 48,844, forward strand.
TTTCTTTATAATATCACTCTTTAGAATATGAAAATCAAATCACTTTTCGCATCAATCCTTGCCGTGGCGGCTTTGTCCATGGCATCTTGTTCAGGCAAGCAGGCGCAGGCTGAAGCAGAGGCTGAAGGTCCTGTAGTATTCACGGTTGACGAGGTTGTGGCTCAGGCTCCCGAACTCACCGACTCAGTAATCACAATCGAAGGCGTATGCTCGCACACATGCAAGCACGGCGCCACAAAAATGTTCCTCATCGGCGATAGCACAACTCTGCGCGTAGAGGCCGGCGAGCTTGGGTCATTTGACACCAAGGTAATCAACAATCTTGTCAACGTCAACGGAAAGGTATGCGAGACTCGCATTGACGAGGCCTACCTCTCACAGCTTGAGGAGCAAATAAAGGCCAATATGGCTGAAAAGCACGGCGAAACAGAAGCCGGCTGCAGCCATGACAATGCCGCGAACAACGTCACAGCGACAACTCCGCTTGACCAAGTGGCCGAGATGCGCGCGCAAATAGCCGAGCGCACGGAGAAGGAAGGCAAGCCCTATCTTTCGCGCTACTATGTGCTGGCCAACTCTTATGAAATCGTAGAGCAATAAGGCATGAAGGAGCAGAAAATCAAGCCAAAGAAAAAGGGATTCAGATTTATCTGCGCAGTCCTGCACCGCGATTTGGGCTATCTGTTTGCCGGCATTGTGCTGATATACGCCATTTCCGGCATCGCGATGAATCACCACAAGAGCTTCAATCCCAATTTTTCGGTAGAGAATATTTCGTTCAGCCTTCCCGCGGGGGTGGCGTCCACATATTCAGATGTGGGGGAGAATGACATTGACCGGATTTTTGCTTTGGCTGATTGCCCGCGGAGCCAATACACAAAGCATTTCAAGGATGGCGAAGGCCGCCTTAAGATACTTGTGAAGGGCGGCTCAACGATTGTGGCGGACTTGTCAAGCCGCACGGCTGATTATGAAAAGGTGAGCCCAAGGCCGGTCCTTGGCTCTATGGTGAAGCTTCATTATAATCCCGGAAGGTGGTGGACTGCCTTTGCCGACGTTTTTGCCGTGGCGTTGATTCTTATAACCCTATCCGGCCTCTTTATCATTAAAGGGAAAAATGGAATCACCAGGCGGGGAATCGTGCTTTTTGTGATTGGCATTCTTTTCCCCTTGGCCTTTCTTTGGCTTTGATTAGGCATTAAGCCTTACCCAAACACAAAACCGGGATGCGTCAAATATGAAACGCATCCCGATTTTGTGTTTGACCCGTCGCGGGCTAAAAAAAAGCAAGGTTGTATTTTATTTATGCGGCATCCTAATGCACAGGCTCGCTGCTGCCGGTGATTTCAGCTGAGGCTATGTTGTAAGTGAGCGTATAGTCAAGGAGTTCCACTATGTATTCCTTTGAATCGCGAATGGCCGTGAACACGTTTCCGGTGTTTTCCGTCTCTTGCAGATAATTGTAAAGAACCGGTGGGAAATCGTTGAACAGCAATTCTTTTGGTAGTGGCATCCCATTTCCGTTGATTTGCGTCCATACGCAGTCGCTGTTGAATACGATGGTTGGCCCGTTTTTGATAATGAGAGTATAGGTTGTGTAGGTGGAAGAGAAATTGCTTACTTCCGAATTTGGATAGTATTGGGCAATGAAATTCTGCACCTTTTGGGGCATGTCATCGTAATTGTCATTGTGTGAGCATGAGGCTGCGGCCAATGCCAGCATCACTGAAAATATGAGTAAAATCCGTTTCATAACCTTTGCGTATTCTTAAAATTATCAATAAGAAATGCTCTTTGAAAGCCTTTTCATAATTTCAACGCAAAGATAATGTTAATTGTTGTATTTTGCAAAAGTTAATTAGAAAAAGTTTTAAAAAAAAGCGCGCCCGGCCGGGGCGCGCTTCTGATATTTGTATTGGTTGGATTAAATCCAGCGCGTGTAAGCGAAATCTTGGCGGTGGGGCAGGTTGGGGTTCTTGGGATAGAGGCGGAAGCCGTAGCGGAATACGCCTGGGTCCGTGGCCTGATCCTTGAGCTCGTACGTCAGCACGTTGCCTTCTTCCTTCACAACCTTGAATTGGCGGGTCTTCCAAAGAGTCTCCTCGCCATTCTCCTGCTTGTAGCTCAGCATTTCCAATCCAAGGTCCTTGCCGATGCCATTGGTGTCGATGATGGCCTTGATTGTAAATGTTTGGCCTGTAACTCCGGCGTTTTCGTTGGTAGTGTCCGTATTTTGGATGTCGAACACCTTGATGCCATCCCACTTGGAGGCAACGCTCTCCTTCCAGTCCACAATCTCCTTAGCGAGCTTATTGTCGTTGGCCGCAAGCTTGGCGCTGCGCTTTGCCTCGGGCTCGTAGAAGCGTACGATGTAGTCTTCAATCATGCGTTGCATAGTGAAGTGGGGCGCGATATCGCCGATAGAGCGCTTGATGTATTGAATCCACTCGGGAGAATATCCCTTTGAGTTCTTTGCGAAATAGAGGGGGATTATCTCGTTTTCAAGCATTGAGTAGATTGTGGCGGCGTCAAGGCGGTCCTGTTGAGCCTGGTCGGTAAAGGTGCGCTTGTCGGTGAGGGCCCAGCCGGCCTTTTCGTTGAAGCGGTAGCCTTCATACCACCAGCCGTCGAGCACTGAGAAGTTGAGCACGCCGTTCATCTCAGCCTTTTCGCCGGATGTGCCGGATGCCTCAAGCGGACGGGTGGGGGTGTTGAGCCAAATGTCTACGCCGGTGACGAGGCGCTTGGCCACAATCATATTGTAGTCCTCAAGGAAGATGATCTTGCCGAGGAATTGAGGCATGCGGGAAATCTCCATGATTCGCTTGATCAGGCCTTGGCCTGCGCCGTCGGCGGGGTGTGCCTTGCCCGAGAATACGAACTGAACGGGGAATTGAGGATTGTTTACGATCTTATCGAGGCGATCAAGGTCAGTGAAGAGAAGGTGCGCGCGCTTGTAGGTGGCGAATCGGCGGGCGAAGCCAATGATTAGCGCGTTGGGGTTGATCTTGTCAAGGATGCTCATCACGGCGGAGGGGTCGCCCTGGTTGGCGAGCCACTTTGCCTTGAAGTCGCGGCGAACAAAGTTGATGAACTTATTCTTGAGCATTACGCGCATGTTCCAGATTTGCTCATCTGTGCATTTGAAGATGCCTTCCCATGCCTTTGTGTCGCTTTGGTGCGTGAACACTTGCTTGCCGAGGTGCTTGGTGTAGAATTCCTTCCATTCCGAAGCGGCCCATGTGGGCATGTGTACGCCGTTGGTTACATACCCTACGTGGCTTTCCTGCCAGCTGTAGCCCTTCCAAATGCCGGCGAACATCTTCTTTGAAACCTCGCCGTGGAGCCAGCTTACGCCGTTGGCCTCCTGGCATGTGTTCAGGGCGAATACGCTCATTGAGAAGCGATCGTTGGTGTTGGGGTTTTCACGGCCCATGTTCATAAGGTCGTTCCAGCTGATGCCTAGCTTTGCGGGATATTCGCCCATGTATTTGCCAAACAGTCCTTCATCGAAATAGTCGTGGCCTGCGGGCACGGGAGTGTGTACGGTGTAGAGGGAAGATGCGCGCACGAGCTCAAGAGCTACGTTGAACGTCAGGCCATCCTGCACGTAGTCCACAAGGCGCTGCAGGTTGAGCAGGGCGGCGTGGCCTTCATTGGCGTGGTATAGTTGGGTCTTGATGCCAAGCTTCTTCAGCATGAGAATGCCGCCGATGCCAAGGAGATACTCTTGCTTGATGCGGTTTTCCCAGTCGCCGCCGTAGAGCTGGTGGGTGATCTGGCGATCCCACTCGCTGTTCATATCGAAGTCGGTGTCCATCAGATAGAGCTTCATGCGGCCTACGTTTACGCGCCATACGTGGCTGTAAACCACGCGTCCGGGGTAAGGCACCTCAAGAATCATGGGGCGGCCGTTCTTGTCCATCACTTGCTCAATCGGCAGCTGGTTGAAGTTCTGGGGCTCATAGTTGGCTATCTGCTGGCCGTCAACGCTCAGGCTCTGAGTGAAATAGCCGTAGCGGTATAGGAAGCCGACTGCGGTCATGTCAACGCGGCTGTCTGATGCTTGCTTGATATAGTCGCCTGCGAGGACGCCAAGGCCGCCGGAATAAATCTTCAGGCAGTTGCACAGTCCATACTCCATTGAGAAGTAAGAAACTGAGGGGATGTCGTCGCGCATGGACTGATCCATGTATTCTTTGAAATCAGCGTATACCTTTTGCATGCGTGCTATAAGGTCTTTGTCGGCCATCACTTCCTTCAGGCGCTCTGATGAGAGCTGCTGCAGGAGCATCACAGGGTTTTCGCCTGTAGAGCGCCACAGGTCAGGGTTTAGATCGCGGAAGAGGGCCTTTGCTTCGCTGTTCCACACCCACCACAGATTGCGGGCCATTTCCTCAAGGGGCTTAAGCGCGGTGGGGAGCTCGGCCTTAACAGTAATGTCACGCCATACGGGTGCATTAGTGTTGCTTACGGGGAGTTTCATAATTGTTTATTATTGGTTTTTGTTTTCGTTATTTATTTTTCGGCATGCGAGGGTTGTTGCGTCAGAATTGATTGCGGTGCGTTTCGTTTTCAATCGCAATTGCGTATGCCTTATCGTAATACTTAATGAAATAGGTCCAAGAAGCCTTTTTGGCTGTGCGCTGCGCGGCTTTGCGCACCTCGTTCAGCTCAACCTCGGGCGCGTCGACCAGCTCCTTTAGGTCCACGGCAATGGCCTCTTTCACCTCATCGTAGTTGTAATCGCCGCGGTGCTCTACCTTCACTCCGCAATCCTTGAAGGAATTTTTGAATGTGTCAAGCACCCATTGCCCAAATCCGGAAAGCGAAGTGGTGATTGTGGGCACGCCGAAGGCCACGCTCTCAAGCGGCGTATAGCCCCAAGGCTCGTAGTACGAGGGGAAGACTGTGGCGTCAAGCCCGGGTAGAAGATCGTAATAAGGCTTGTTGAAGATGCCGTCATCGCCATTGAGATAGCATGGCACGTATATCATTGACGCGCGGCTTTCTTCAGCGTTGGCGAATCCAATCTGGCGTATGCGGCAGATTATGCTGTCGTCATATGGGTTATTGATTTCATGCGTGATTATAGGCTCCGGCAGACGCTTGCGCTCGCCATTTGCGATGGCGCTTTGCAGGTCGGCCCTGGGGCCTTTCACCCAAGCCGGCACCATCACCAAAGCCAGTATTTTCCTCATTGGGTCAATGTCGCCCAGGCGAGAGATGGCGTCAAGATACAAGTCAATGCCTTTGTTGCGGTACTCGCATCGGCCGGAAGTGGCGATAATGAATGTATCGTCGCCGTATTCATTGCCTGTAAGGGCGGATGCCGCGTCAAGTATGGCTTTGCGCGCGTTTGCCCGGGCCTGCGCGTATTTTGCCTTCGCCGGCACGAAATTCTCTTCGAATCCGTTGGGAGTGACCACGTCAGGCTTGCGGCCAAGAAGCTGTTGGCATTCGCGCGCCGTCACTTCGCTCACAGTCGTGAAGCAGTCAGCCTGCCATGCCGCGGTCTTTTCCAGCGAGTGCTTGGCCTCCATATTAAGCTCGGCGGCCATTTGGTCGCCGTTGTATCCTTCGAGGTAATCGTAAAGCGGCTTCCCGTTTCCGCATATGCTGCGGCCAATGCATGTGGCGTGCGTTGTGAAAACCGTTGCCACTTCGGGGATGGCGTTCTTAACGTAAAGAAGGGCCATGCCGGTGGTCCATTCGTCAAAATGGGCGATCACGCGCTTGCCTTTGCGTGCTCCGAAATGCTCCGCCAGGCTCTCAATCACCACGCCGGCGGCATGGGAGAAGGCGCATGCTTCGCCGTAATCGCCGTAAGCATGCAGGGAATCAACGCCGTACAGCTGCCACATGCGGCCGTAAAAGTCATTGTTGACGGCGTACATGCCCTTAAAGTCAATGAGTATGGCTATTGGCTTGCCGGGAATCTCCCAGCGGCCGACACGCACTTTTACGTCGTTCGGGAGATTCAGGAATTTGCGCCAATCTTTAAGCAATGTCTTAGACTCGACAAAATAAGGTGATGGATTTGTGTCAGACCAAACGTCGGGGCCGATGAATATAACCTTATCTTTAAAGGATTTCTGAAGCGTTTTCGCCTTGGTCGAGAGCACAGTGTAGATTCCGCCCACTTTGTTGCAGACCTCCCAGCTGGTCTCTATCAATAAGTCAAACTCCAAAGTCGAATTATCCATATATCTATGATAGATTTCTAATTTTCAGCGCAAAGGTAGCAATATTTTCTGAATCTACCAAAAGCGTTAATTATTAATGCAAATTCATCGGCATAATTTAGCTTTGTTTGATTATGCTCCAAGCCAAAATATCGCCATAAAAAGCCAAGGCGAGAATCAGCCGCGCAGGCGGTGATTCTCATCCTTGGCCATAGGGGGTAGCGGGGCGTGTCAGATGCCTTCTGTGTGCGGGTTGAAGTCAAGAGTGCATGTGCGCTGCTTCACTTCCTTGGAGGTCACTTCCTCATTGTCTGAGTTGTCAACGGCAGCCCCTGGATAGTTCTTCTCAGCATTGTTTTGGACCTTTTCGTCCTGCGCTTTGCTTTTTTCAGATTTTGTTTCCATATCTTCATCTTTTTTGTTAGTCGGGAATTTCTGCGCGGGCGCTTCTTCCAGCAAAGGCAGTTTGTTCATTTCGTCGATATACCCCAACAGCTCATCGCGTCCGGCTCCGGTTTGCGACGATGTCACGAAGATGGGGGGAAGCTCTTCCCATTGCTCCAATAGGCTTTCGCAATACTTTGCCACATTGGCGTTTGCCTCCTGTTTTCCGAGCTTGTCGGTCTTTGTGAATACGATGCTGAACGGCACCTCGTTCTCGGCCAGCCACTCCATAAAAGCCAGGTCAACCTTTTGGGGCTCGAGCCTGGAGTCGATCAGAAGGAATAAGTTGGTCATTTGCTGGCGCTCAAGAATATATGACCTTATCATGGCGTCAAGCTTCGCAAGGTCTTTCTTGCTTCGGGCGGCATAGCCGTAGCCCGGGAGGTCAACTATATACCAGCTGTCATTGATCAGAAAGTGGTTTATGAGCATGGTTTTTCCCGGCGTGGCCGAAGTCATGGCCAGGCCTTTGCGCTTGGTGAGCATATTGATGAGTGACGATTTGCCCACGTTGCTTCGTCCAATGAACGCATATTCATGCATCTTTGTGGCCGGAGCCTTTTGCACATCGGCGGCGCTTCCCGCGAATTTTGCTTCTTTGATGGTCATAATTCTCGCTGTCTTAACTCTTAATTAACAATCAAGATATGGATATGGTTCAATTATTGATAATGGGGATCGAATATCTGGTTGAGGAGATGGGCCAGACGAAGGCCACCCCGTAGGAATTGCTGCTCGATCACCGGAGTGAACATGTTCACGTAATCGTAAGAGATCTTCACTCCCGCGGGCGATTCCTTGTAGACATCGCGGCTGATGGCGTATGTCTCGCGGCACCAGTCGCCGATGTTGCCGGCGATGATGGCTTCTTCCTCCGCGGGCGTGGCGCGGTCCACTTGCTGCTGCCATTCGGTATAGCTCCAGTCATGGGCGCTCTTTACGATTGACCCGTCCCATACGCTGTGCAGGTTATTGTCGCGGCCAAAGTAATTGACCTTGATTTTGTTTCCGCCCAGGTCGGTCTGGCGTCCCATGTGCATGGGCTGGTGCATGTCGCCCAAAAGGTGTATGAGGATTTTCAGCGCCAAAGCGGATTCCTCGGGGGAGAGAGTGCCGCTTTTCAGCTTCGACGCTTGGTCAATGGCGGCCAATTCGATGTCTCCCTTGGGATGCCGGGCCATTTCATCGTAAGTGACGCCATCGTTGGTGTTCTTATAATGCCAGGTTGACGTATAGCTGTATTCGGGGGTATGGCTGGCGTTGTCGAGCCAATTGGCCCAATAGACCATTGATTTGCCCTGAAGGATTGAGTCAACGGCATGGCGAGTCGTCTCGGTCAGGTGGTTTTCGGCGATATAGGCCGTTACGTCATGTCCTTTTTGCGACCACGAGAAGGCCGATAGGGAAATGGCGCATGAAAGGATCGATGCGAATATTTTGCGTTTCATTGTAAATGGCGTGTGGGTATTTGAGAATTTTTGATTAGCGTGCGGCGATAACCTCGATTTCCACCTTAGCGCCCTTGGGAAGGGTCTTTACCGCCACGGCTGAGCGAGCGGGATAGGGGCTGCTGAAGCATGATTCATACACGGCGTTCATAGCCGCGAAATCACCCATATCTGCAAGGAAAACTGTGGTTTTGACTACGTTGGCCAGTGTTAGCCCTGCCGCCTCAAGCACAGCCTTGACATTGGCCAAAGATTGCGCGGACTGCGAGCTGACGTCCTCGGGCATTGCGCCGGTGGCGGGGTCGATGGGGAGCTGACCGGAGACGAATGCGAAGGCGCCGGCGTCGATGGCTTGGCTGTACGGGCCTATTGCGGCTGGGGCATTGTTGGAGGTGATCGGTTGTTTCATAAGGATATGATTTTAGATTTTTGTAGTGAATTTATTTTGTGTTCAGCTGTTCGGCCAGGGCTGTGGCGCAGCGTTCGCCATCTATGGCCGCGCTGGCTATTCCTCCGGCGTAGCCGGCCCCTTCGCCGCAAGGGTATAAGCCCTGGATTGTTGCATGCTGGAGAGTGGCATTGTCCCTAATGATGCGCACGGGGGAGGACGTGCGAGTTTCATTTCCAACTACAATGGCTTCGGGGGTCACATAGCCCTTGTATTTTTTCCCGAAATCGGCGAAGGCGCCCTGCAGGCGCTTGGCCACCATTATGGGGAGAAGTCTTTCCAGCTGGCCCGGGTGTATTCCCGCGGTGTAGGATGATTTTGGCAGCGTTTCTGATTCCTTGCCTTCGATAAAGTCGGTGAGCCTCTGCGCGGGTGCGTTTTGGGTGCCGTCACCCGAGTGTGAGAAGAAGCTTTTTTCGATGCTTCTTTGGAATTTCATCATTTTCAGCGGGTCGTCGCCGGGCAAGTCTTCAGGAAGCACCTCCACCACAATGCCGGAATTGGCCCATTGCGTGCCGCGGTTGCTTGGCGACATTCCGTTTACCACCATGAGGCCGGGCTCGTTGGTAGCGGGTATGATATAGCCGCCGGGGCACATGCAAAATGAATAGACGGCCCTGTCGTCTACGCGTGTAAGCAAGCTGTATTCCGCGGGCGGGAGATGCTTTCCGCGGCCTTTGGGAGAATGATAGAATATGCTGTCGATTAGGGCTTGAGGATGCTCTACCCTCACGCCTACGGCAATGCCTTTTGCCTCCATCCCCACGCCTTTTTCCTTCAGCATGCTGTAGACGTCGCGCGCGGAATGGCCGGTGGCCAAAATCACGGGGCCATGGAAAGCATGGGCATTTCCCTCGCTGTCCACGGCTTCAACGCCCTGGCATTTGCCGTGGTCTATCAATAGTGAATCAACCCTTTCGCCAAAATGCACCTCGCCTCCGCAGTCAATGATGGTTTGCCGCATAGCCTTTATCACTCCCGGGAGCTTGTCGCTGCCAATATGCGGATGCGCATCGGCCAAAATATCGGGGTTGGCGCCATGTTGTACGAAGATATTCAGCACCTTCTCCACTGATCCCCTTTTCTTGCTGCGTGTATACAATTTTCCGTCTGAGAACGCGCCGGCGCCGCCCTCGCCAAAGCAATAATTGCTGTTGGGGTCTACTTTCCCTTCGCGGCTGATGGCCGCGAGGTCGGTGCGACGGTTGTCTACGTCTTTGCCTCTTTCAAGAAGTATGGGCTTTATGCCAAGCTCGATTAGCCGCAGCGCGGCGAAAAGGCCCGCCGGGCCGGCGCCTACTACGATAGCCTGCTTGGCCTCTGGGGCAAGAGGCTTGTATTCTACGGGCTGGGCCTGCGACAATGTCTCGTCGATTTCGTCTATGTGTGCTGTGATGGTAAGATTCACCATCACTTGGCGCTGGCGAGCGTCGATTGAGCGCCGGTTGATGTCTATTCTCTTTATGCGGTTTACGTCAACGTCAAGGGCCGTAGATGCTTCTATCTTCAGCCTTAGCTCGTCATAGGCCTGCTCAGGCTTGAGGCGGAGCTGCAATTGATTTGTCATATTTCTTAATGAATTTGCTGTTGTAAATGATAAGAACGGTAAGGGCTAGGACAAACGCGAGGAAGTCGCTGCCAACCATGCCCGCCCAGACGCCGTCTACGCCCCAATATTTGGGGAGAATCCACAGGAGGGGCAGGAGGAATATCAGCTGGCGCGTCAGGGATAGCGCAATGGAAAGTTTTGGCTTGCCTATGCTTTGGAAGAAGTTCTGGATCACGACTTGCACGCCTACGACAGGATAGATGATGAAGTAGATGCGATACGCGCGTCGGGCCATGTCGATCATGGTCTGGTCTGTGGTGAACATTCTTGATAGGTCGTCGGGTATGGCCTCTGTCAATATCCAGCCTACAGCTGTTATGGCCAGTCCGCACCATATGCCTTTCATAAGGGTGGACTTTACGCGCTGGATGTTTCCGGCGCCCATGTTGTAGCCAAGTATGGGCTGCATGCCTTGGGTAACGCCGAAGACTATCATGACGAAGAACATGGTGGTGCGGTTGAGGATGCCGTACGCGCCAACGGCAATGTCGCCGTATTCCCCGGCCGTGGAAAGCAATGATTTATTGATGAATATCACCACAAGGCATGCGCAGCAGTTCATAAGGAAGGGCGACATGCCGATTGAGTAGATGCGCTTGATCACCATTGGATTGAAGAATCCGCATGAGAAGTCGAAATGAACATAGCTCTTCTTCGACATAAAATGGCTGAGCACCCAGACGAAGGCCACCGCCTGCCCGCAAATGGTGGCCCATGCCGCGCCGGCGATTCCCCATTCAAACTTGAAGATGAAGAGCGGAGCCAGCACAATGTTGACGGCCACGGATATCAAGGCCGAGTACATGGCCTTTCGCGGATAGCCGGTGGCTCTCATCAGATTGTTGAGGCCAATGAATATGTATGAAATCGGAGTGCCGATTAGGATTACCCTTATGAACTCCCTGGCAAAGGGGAGTGTGGCGTCGGTGGCTCCGAAAAGTCGAAGTATGGGGTCCATAAATATGAATGCCAGGCCGCCGAACACTATTGAATGGATTATGCACAGGAGCATCACGGTGTTCAGGGTCTCCGTGGCCCTTTTGAGATTCTTTTGTCCAAGGAAAATAGAACTGATTGTAGCGCCGCCGACGGCCACGAGCGTGCAGAAGCCTATCACGAGATTCATCAGCGGGAACGTTATGGCCAGGCCGGCTATGGCCATTGGGCCTACGCCTTGGCCAATGAAAATGCTGTCCACGATGTTGTAGACTGACGTGGCCACACTGGCTATGATGGCTGGCACGGAATATTGCACAAGGAGCTTGCCGATGCTCTCTGTGCCGAGGCTCTGCGGAGATGTATTGTTTTGCTTGGGCATGTTGGCGATTTTTAGTTTGAGGTCGTGTGTTTATTCTTTGCGCCGATCATATTTTTAAGGAAAGACGCGGCTTTGTCCTCGGCATCTTTCTTTTCATCCGCGGCGTTGTTGATTTTTATATCGGACAATAGAATGTCTTTTTCTCCTTCGTATGTCATAGCGTTGTGCTTGTCAAGAGTTTGCACAACGCCGTTGAAGTTTTCGGCGAAATTTGGTATGAAATCTTGCGACCCGTAAGTGTTGAGGCGTCGGCGCACGAAGGATAGGGTGATAGTCGAGGGGTCGGCTGCGGGCTGGAAGCCATAGGCTTGCTTTTGGGCGTTTATCACCACGCGTGAAATTACCCCGCAGTCTATAAGCCGGTTTGTCACAGAGGATACGAGCTTTGAAGGTATGCCGTATTTCCCGGTGATGTCGTGGATTGACAGCGGGGGCTCCATCTTCACGAACCGCTGCACTATGGCGGCGGCGATGGCTATGTTCACCTTTTCATCGTATTCGTTTGAAATATCGTTGATTTGGTCGGAGAATGTGAATTGGAATACATTCTGCGAGGCGTAAGTAAGCAGGCATCCCGTGAAGGTAATCACCCATACAAGCTGCATCCAAATCAGCATCAAAGGCAGGAAAGAAAAGCTGCCGTAGATGGCATTGTATTTGGCCACGTACACCTGTCCGCTGATGAAGAGCCACTGCAGCACGATGAACCCAAGCGCCGCGAATAGGCCCGGCAGCAGTGTATTGACAAACTTCACCTTGATGTTTGGCAGCAGCTTGAAAAGCAGGGAGAAGAAGAGGCTGACGAATGCGAAGGAACCTATTTCAAAGCATACGCTTATGATAGGCGTCATGAATGTAAGGCCAAAGAGATTTTGGATTGACGAGCTCATGGACGCGTAAAGGCCGCCCCCGCAGATCATCAGCACCGGCAAGATGAGTAGCATGGCCGTATAGTCGGAGATTTTTCTCCAGATGCTGCGGCCTTCGCGCACATTCCATATCAGATTGAACGCGTCCTCAATATTCATCATCAAGGAAATCAATGTATAGAGGAGGAATATGATGCCGACGCCCACGAATATGCCTTCTGACGCTTGGCTTAGGTAGGAGTCTACAAACGTAAGGGCATGCGCTATCGTCTCCCTTTGGCTGGGGAAGATGTGCATGAGTTCGTCCTGGAGATATTGCTGCAGCCCGAATCCGCGCCCTATGGCGAATAGGAGCGCCAGGGCGGGCACAATGGCGAGCAGCGTGCGGTAGGTCATTGCGCAGGCCTGCGTCTGAAGGTCGGTGCTCAGGAAGGAGCGCACGGTGATGTTGAGCGTCTTGATAAGATTTACAATGAATAGGGGGCGCGTGTCAGCCCACACGCCCTTTGTGCAGTATGTCCAAAAGCCGATGGCGCGCTCTGTTAATCTATTTGCCTTATCCTTGATGCTCATTTGCTCTGTATAAATAGTTGAAATAGTGGATGGGAGGGGAATGCCTATCCGAACAGGGAGCGGAATGCTTCTTCCACCTTGGCCACCTCCACAATTTTAATGCTCAAAGAGTTAACGTCAACGCCCTTTAGATTGTTCTTTGGAATGAGCATTGTTTTCATCCCAAGCTTCTCGGCTTCGGAAATTCTTTGTTCTATGCGGGTCACAGGCCTTATTTCCCCGGAGAGGCCAACCTCCCCGGCAAAGCAAGTGTCTCTGTCTATGGGCATGTCTACATTGCTTGAAAGTATGGCGCTAACCACGGCCAGGTCTAGCGCTGGGTCATTTACCTTCAGGCCGCCCGCGATGTTTAGGAACACATCCTTTGCCCCCAGCTTGAATCCAACCCGCTTTTCCAGCACGGCGAGGAGCATGTTCATGCGCTTGCCGTCAAATCCGGTCACTGTCCTTTGGGGGGTGCCGTAAGCGGCGGAGCTCACCAAGGCCTGTGTCTCTATCAGGAATGAGCGAGCGCCGTCGACTGTGACGCCAATGGCCATGCCTGATAGGCGCTCCCCGCCGTGCGACATTAGCATTTCGGAAGGATTCTTCACCTCGCGAAGGCCACGCTGGCTCATCTCGTAGATGCCGAGCTCTGACGTGCTGCCGAATCGGTTTTTGATGGGGCGGAGTATGCGGTACATGTACTGGCTGTCGCCGTCGAATTGGAGCACGGCGTCTACGATGTGCTCTAGCACCTTTGGCCCGGCCAGGCTCCCCTCTTTGTTGATGTGGCCGATTAGTATGACCGGCACATTGGATTCCTTGGCATATTTCAGCAGTTGAGCCGCACATTCGCGAACTTGGCTTACGCTGCCGGCCGAGGACTCAAGCGTTTCTGTAGCAATGGTTTGGATGGAGTCAACCACGAGTATCCCCGGCTGCACGTCTTCAATATGCTCAAGTATGTTTTCAAGCGATGTCTCGCTGACAATGAAGCAGTTGTTGCTGCCTCTGCCGATGCGGTCGGCCCTGAGCTTGAGTTGCGTCGGGCTTTCTTCGCCGGAAACGTACAATATTGTTTTTGACTTGATGGCCAGGAGGTTCTGTAGAACGAGCGTGGACTTTCCTATGCCCGGCTCTCCGCCAATCAGAATGATTGACCCTTGCACCAGGCCTCCGCCCAGCACGCGGTTGAGCTCTTCGGAAGGCATATGGATGCGAGGCTCTGACATTGCCTGAATTTCAGAGACTGCCTGCGGGCGGCTTTTTCCGCGTCTTGCCGCGGGAGAGGATGAACGCGCCTTAGCCGGCATGCGCTCTTCCACGAGGGTGTTCCATGCGCCGCACGCGGGGCATTTGCCTTCCCATTTGGGGGATTCATTTCCGCAAGAGGAGCATACCCATACGGTCTTTTCCTTTGTCTTAGCCATGTCGTCTAAATTCTGCCAATGTTATTGCCGTGGCGATGGCCACGTTTAGCGATTCTGATGTAACTCTGCCCTTGGGGTAGGATGGGATGGTGATTCTGCGATTAACGCGTTGGGCTATTTCGGGCCTGATGCCGTTTCCTTCATTTCCCATAATGATTATCCCGTGGCTTTGAAGGGGGGATTGGTAAATATCTTCGCCGTCGAGGAAGGTGCCGTAAATAGGTTCATCTTGATTTGCCTCTAGCATTTGGCCAAGGTCGCAATATATGGCTTTCACCCTTGAAATTGCGCCCATAGTGGCCTGCACAACCTTTGGATTCCATATGTCGGCAGTGTCTTGCGAGGCGAAAATCCTCTCAACTCCCATCCAATCGGCCACCCGCAATATCGTGCCGAGGTTGCCGGGGTCCTGCACGCAATCGAGGGCCAGCGCCAATTCTCCATGCCGCAGCTTTAGGCCTTCATCCCATTGCGGGATTTCATAGATGGCGATTGCGGACGGAGTGGTGTTAAGCGTGGAAATGGCCTTTAGGTCGCAAGGCTTTGTTTCTTGCGCGGCTTGGGCGTATTCTTGAGGGCACTGCCAATCGGCGGAGTGCAGGAGCCTTATGAGTTGGAAGTGTCCGAGGGTGTCGCGTACGCACTTTTCCCCTTGCGCCATGAACCATCCCGTGGCCTTGCGTCCCTTGGATGTGGCGAGCGATGCGAATGTCTTGCGTTCATTGTTGGTGAGCATCGCTATTGGGGCTTTATGTTGTCAATTTCGGAAAGCCACAGCGAGGCGCTGGCGTCGCTGGGCATGCGCCAATCGCCTCGGGGAGAGAGGCAGACTGAGCCTACCTTTGGCCCGTCGGGCAGGCAAGAGCGCTTGAACTGCTGTTGGAAGAAGCGGCGGAAAAATTCGCGAAGCCAGCGGTGCAGGGTCTTCTGATCGTATTTTTCATCGAAAGCCGCCAAAGCCAAATCCCAAATGCGGGCGGGGGAGAAGCCATAGCGGAGGGTGTAGTAGAGGAAGAAGTCGTGGAGCTCATAAGGCCCTACCAGGTCTTCGGTCTTTTGAGCTATGCGCCCCTCCTTATCGGTTGGGGTAAGCTCAGGGCTGATCGGTGTGTCTATGATGTCGAGCAGGGTGGCGCGGCAAATTTCATAGTCCTCATCATAGGCGAAATATTGCACCAGGTATTTTACGAGGGTTTTGGGCACCCCGCAGTTTACGGCGTACATTGACATGTGGTCGCCATTGTACGTGGCCCAGCCAAGCGCAAGCTCGGAAAGGTCGCCTGTGCCAAGCACTATGCCGTTCACCTTGTTCGCATAGTCCATAAGGATCTGAGTGCGTTCCCTGGCCTGGGAATTTTCGTATGTGACGTCATGCTCGGCGGGGTCTTGGCCTATATCGACAAAGTGTTGTTGCACGGCCTTTGCGATAGGAATTTCCATAGCGGTGATTCCAAGCTCTTCCATCAATTTCCAAGCGTTGTTTTTCGTGCGGTCGCTTGTGCCAAGCCCCGGCATTGTGATGCCGATAATCCCTTTTAAATCCAATCCGAGGCGATTGAAGGCTTTGACCGCCACAAGGAGGGCGAGTGTGGAATCAAGGCCGCCGGAGATGCCTATGACGAGATGCGTGCAGCGGATGGCGCTGAGGCGCTTGGCCAAGCCAGCCGCCTGAATGTTGATTATTTCATCGCACCTTTCGGCCATAGACTCGTCGGTTGGGGGAACGAATGGATGCGGGTCAACGCGCCTGAGGAGCCCCGGCGCCTCAACGCCGGGCATGTCTATGGATTTAACTGTGAAGGGCTTGCTGTTTCTCGTGGCGCAATCGGCGAAGGACGTATGGTGCATCCTGTCGCGATTGATTGCCGCAATGTCAATGTCGGATACCGTGAATTGAGAGTTTGGGCTCCAGCGCAGATTGCTTGACAGGATATAGCCGTTTTCGGCAATGATTGTCTTGCCATCGAATACAAGGTCGGTAGACGATTCTCCATATCCGGCCGAAGCGTAGACATAGCCGGCGACGCAACGCGCTGATTGCTGTTCAATCAGGCTGTTTAGGTACTTGTACTTTCCAATAAGGTCATCGCTTGCCGAAAGGTTGGCCAAAACTTGTGCGCCGGAAAGTGCCGCATAGCTGCTGGGAGGAATCGGAGTCCATAGGTCTTCGCAAATCTCAACTCCGATTTTTACGCCGTCAATTTCCACCAGTTGGTCGGCCCCGAAAGCCACGTCGTCAAAACCGCAGACTGAAATGGCCTTTGTCGGCGATTCGGGAGCAGGCTGCCACCAGCGCTTTTCATAAAATTCGTTGTAGTTGGGAAGATAGGTTTTCGGAATCACAGCTTGAATCTTGCCGCACGCCAGGACTGCCGCACAGTTGTACAGGCTGCCGTCAACGCACAGAGGCGCGCCCACAATCATTGCCGCGGGCTGGCCGATGGTTGCGTTGGCCAGCTCGCGCAAAGCCGCCATCGCTCCGTCTATAAGCGTGGAATTGTGGAAAAGGTCGGCGCATGTGTATGCCGTGACTGACATTTCCGGGAAAACCACCAGGCGCGGCGCGTATTCGGCGATCAGTTCTTTGTAAAGCTCCTTTATTCTCTGCGCGTTGGCCTTCGTATCGGCCACCGCCACATTTGGCGCGCAGGCCGCGACTCTGAATAATCCTTCCATACGCATCATTTTTTAATGCCGCCCTTAACGCCTCCTCCCATAGAGAATATGTTTTGGTCGTAGCTTACTGTCTTTTGTCCTTGTTCGCGGCGGCGCTTTAGCGCCAAGCGCACGAGTTCGTCAATGAGCCGGTCGAAGGGCAGTCCGGTCGCCTCCCAAAGATAGAATGAGAGCGAGCCTGGTATCGTGTTGATTTCGTTGACGTACACCTTGCGGTCATCGCGGTCTACAATCACGTCAACGCGGCTGACGCCATGGCAAGAGAGCACCCTAAAGGTCTCCCCGGCGAGATGCTGGATGTATTCGGTCTCTTCCTTGGGCAATTCGGCGGGAATGCGCTTTTGCGAGGCCTGCATTCCTTTCGAGCCCTTGCCTCCGCCCATGTATTTGTCTTCGTACGAAAGGATTTCATCGCTTTTGATCGGCTCTTCGAGCACCGACATGCGGTAATCGTCGCAATCGCCGAGCACCGAACAGTTGATTTCTTGCAGATGCTCCACCATGTGCTCCACGATGATGCGGGTAGAGTATTTTTCGGCCTCAGCCACGCGCTCCTTCAGCTGTTCGGCATTGTGAGCTGCGCCGATGCCAACGCTGCTTCCGAGATTGGCCGGCTTTACTATGACCGGGTAGCCAAGCTTGTCCTGGATTTTGCGGATTAGCTCCTGCTCTTGGCGGAACCACTGCTTGTCGGTGAACCATACATAGTCCACGACCGGCACGTCGCAAGCTTGCAGAATCATCTTCATCGTGATTTTGTCCATGCCGTTGGCGGATGCCAGGGTGTTGCATCCGGCATATGGTATGCCAATTGAATCAAGGATGCCCTCGAAAGTGCCGTCCTCGCCGTTCATTCCGTGAAGTACGGGAAGCACAACGTCAAGGGTGGTGATGACCGGGGATTTGAACATCGACCGCTTTTTCGCATACAGGTTGTAGTCGCCGTATGTCGGCTCCATATACACTTCAACGCATTTGGCCAAGAGGGAAGGAATGTCGCGGTAATTGCTTACCTCAAAGAGGGCGTCGCCGGTATACCATTTGCCTTGCTTTGTGATGTAGATGGGCACAACGTCGTATTTTTCCCTGTCGGCGGCATGCATTGCCTGTGACGCTGAGATCACGGATATTTCGTGTTCGGTGGACCTTCCGCCGAAGAATACACCAAGTCTTGTTTTCATCTTAATTTAAGTTTATGTATCTAACTTTATGATTTACTTAAAAGTGTCTGGCAGGTCGTTCTCAATGAGAACGGCGTCGCCCGCAGACGCCAGCTGGAGCATCATCGCATTGGCCTCGTTGAACGTTGCAGCTTCGCGCACATTCTCCTTCGGCATGCCCGCGCGGTTGATGCCTTCAAGGATGGCCTCGCGATTGTATTCGCCTACGATGATGGCCACATCGGCGTTTCGGGCTATGTTCTCGCCAAGCTCTGCGTTGAGCTCGTATTGCTTTTCGCCGAGCTCAACCATGCCGGGGGTGATTACGATGCGCTTGCCCGGCGCAAAGCCGGAAAGCACCTCCAGGGCCATTGCCGAGCCTTGCGGATTGCTGTTGTAGGCGTCATCAATGATGGTGACTCCATTAGCCAAACGCTTAAGGCTAAGCCTATGTTCAACCTGCTGGATTTTGCTTACGGCATATTTTATCTTTTCCGCCGGAACGCCCAGCCGCAGCGCCGTGATTGTGGCGGCGATAAGGTTTGACACGTTGCAGCGGCCCACTAGCGGGGTGGAAAGCTCAATGATTGGGCCGGTCTTGTCGCAGATTGTGAATGTGGTGCCGCCGCGCCCATATTTTATGTCGGTGGCCCAATAGTCGGAGCCTTCCGCGTCCGCGGCTGTATAGCGTAGGCATTCCACATTGTCCACCTTGCGGTCGGCAATCTTTTCAAAATCGTTGTTTACTATTGCAAGGCCGTCGGCCGGGAGGGCGTCAACGAGCTCAAACTTGGTGCGCTGCACATTGTCGATGCTGCCGAAGGACTCCAGGTGCATGGGGCCCACGGCGGTGACGATGCCAATCTGCGGATGCGCCAGGTCGCAAATCTCCTTGATGTCGCCCACCTGCTTGGCCCCCATCTCCACGATGAACACTTGATTGTAAGGCTTCAGGTTCTCGCGTATGGTGCGCACCACGCCAAGGGTGGTGTTGAAATTGCCGGGCGTCATGGCCACATCAAATTGCTCCGACAGGATGCGGTGGAGATAATGCTTTGTGCTGGTCTTTCCGTAGCTTCCGGTCACGCCTATTATCTTCAGGTCCGGCATTTGCCGGAGGATGCCGGCGGCCTGGTCATAGTATTTCTTCGTGATATGCTTTTCAACCGGGATGAGAATCCAATTTGCCAAGAGGAGGAGGCTGACAGACACGGCGTAGCTGGCCAATGCCAAGCCCAGGCACCCGATTAGCCCTGTCCACCGTCCGCCGCCTGTCACGAGCAGAGGAATGCAAATCACGGCGGCCTCCAGCAGGAGTGACAGGGCGTAAATGCGGATGGCGCGCTTGGTGAAGACCAAAGGCTTCTTATATTTCGCCCTGATAAGCTTTGTCCCGGCCCACAACGCGAATATGATTGCGCCCGCGGCCGCGGCTATGCGGGGAATGGCGGGTGCGAAGCATGCGAAGAGCAGGATGAGCGCTATCAGCCTGTCAGGCTTTGTCGATTCCTTTGATTCTTTGTACCAAAGCGCGTAGCGGTCAGGCCGGTAAGAATTTTGTTGAAACATCATCAGTTGCCGCTTGATCTGCAGGGCGGCTGCGATGGCCACCAGAAGGATGGCCGATATGGCGATTGCTATCATAGTACACAAAATTTGCTTTTAATACGCAAAATTACCAATAATTTATGATACGAGATTGTTATCTTGAAAAAATTATTGTATTCGGCATGAATTTTGCATTGAAAGCGATGAAAATCATAGCTGTCATTTCTTAATTTTATGACATGAAAAATGCAATGTGGGTTTGGGGAGGGCTGTCGCGCAAAATTTAAGGGCGATGTTTGCGTGGTGGAACTTTTGCGGGGTGGTGGGCGTTGTAGTTTTATGATAAAGTATTATTCATGTGAGGACGAGGGGCTGGTGGAAATGGCCGAATGGCAGCCGCATTACTGGATAAGCGTGCAATGCCCCACGGCGAGCGATGTGCAATTGCTGGATTCGCTCGGCGTCCCGCCGTCTTTTATGGAGTCGGTGGCGGATATCGATGAGCGCCCGCGATTCGACAGGGAGGACGGATGGCTTCTCACCATCATACGCATTCCCCACCGCGTAAGGGGAGGCGCCGCCGACTTTGTCACTATTCCTATGGGAGTCATGACCAAGGACGACATAATCATCACTATGTGCCATTATGAGACGGAGATGATAGCGGATTTTATAGAATATTGCAATCGTCGGCACGTGCTTATCGACAACCAGCCCGATTTTGTGCTGCGCCTTCTATATTCTTCCACCTTTTGGTTCTTGCAGTATCTCAAGGACATAAAGGCTACGGTGGCGGAAGCCACGCGCGACATACAAAAGAGCGTGCGCAACCGGCAGCTCCTCAGCCTTATGCGGCAGCAGAACGCCCTGGTGTATTTCAACACCTCAATCCAGGGCAACAGCATGCTCACAGAAAGGCTCAACAATGTATTCAAAGACGATTGCAACGCCGACCTCCTCGAAGATGTGGAGATAGAAATATCGCAGGCCTCCAACACTGTCAACGTATATATGGAAATCCTCAGCGCGGGGATGGACACCTTCGCCTCAATCATATCCAACAACGTGAATGACATAATGAAGCGCATGACCAGCGTATCCATCATCCTGATGATACCCACGCTCATTGCCAGCTTCTACGGAATGAACGTCGCTGTCTGGCTTAGCAATTCGCCTCTCGCCTTCCTTTGGATTATCCTCATATCGTTCATCCTCGCCGGCGTGGTATGGTGCCTCCTCCGCCGCTCCAACTGGGTGTAAAGTAAAAAGGCCGTGTCTCACGACACAGCCTCTCTAACAGGGGTTAATATAGATGTATTGGGAATGATGATTCTTATTCAGCGACCACTGTGAAGGGAACTTCCACAACGATTTCCTTGTGGAGGTTGATTTTGGCGGTATAGTCGCCAACTTCCTTAACAGACTCAACCTCAATGATCTTGCGGTCGATGTTGTGGCCAAGCTTCTCAAGAGCCTCAGCTATTTGGAGAGCGTTGACAGAGCCGAAGATAGTGCCGGTGGCGCTGGTCTTTGCTCCGATAGTGAGCTTAACGTCTGCCAATGCGTCTGCCACGGCCTGCGCGTCAGCCTTGATCTTCTCAAGCTTGTGGGCGCGCTGGCGCTGGTTCTCTGCGAGCACCTTCAGGGAAGAAGGAGTGGCGATAACAGCCTTGCCAAAGGGAATGAGGTAGTTGCGGCCATAGCCGTCGCGTACTTCTACGACGTCGTCCTTGTATCCAAGGCGAGCGACATCTTCTTTAAGAATTACTTTCATGTATCTTTGCCTTTAGCGGGGTTATTACTTCATGAGGTCGGTTACGAAGGGCAGGAGGGCCAAGTGGCGTGCGCGCTTAACGGCCTGAGCCACACGGCGCTGGAATTTCAGAGAAGTGCCGGTGATGCGGCGGGGTAGGATTTTGCCCTGCTCGTTGAGGAACTTCTTGAGGAATTCTGGGTCCTTGTAATCGATGTATTTGATGCCGCTGCGCTTGAAACGGCAATATTTCTTTTTCTTCACGTCCACAGACATGGGAGTGAGATAGCGGATTTCTGAAGGATTCTGTGCCATAGCTTAATTCTCCTTAGGTGCTTCTGAAGGTTGGGTTGCTTTGTTTGCTTTGAGGCTGCGGCGCTTTTCGGCGTATTCTGCAGCGTACTTGTCAAGGCGGAAGGTGAGGAAGCGAATCACGCGCTCGTCGCGGCGATAGGCGGTCTCAAGCTTCTTGATCGTCTGGGGATCAGCGTTGAACTCAATCAGGGTGTAGAAGCCGGTCGACTTCTTTTGGATAGGATATGCGAGCTTGCGCAATCCCCATTCCTCGGTGTTGACAAGCTCAGCGCCATTGTCAGTGAGCACCTTCTGGAATTTAGCTACCGCTTCCTTCATCTGATCATCAGACAAAACGGGAGTCAAAATGAAAACGGTTTCGTAATTCATCGTAAATGAGGTGAAATTAAATATGTTAGTTGTCGGAAACGGGAATTTCCCCGTGTTTCCGACCGCAAAGTTAGCGATTATTTTTGCATTGCACAAATAAATTTTGAAAATTTTTTAAAGGCAAAAAATCATTCTCTGAATAATTTGGAACGCATAAGTTGGGATTTTGCCAAATTATCGCTAACTTTGCGCTTAAATCCTAAAGGATAGATATGATTGAACGAATAGTTATAATCGATAAGGTAGACCCAATCACTTTCTATGGCGTGAACAACGCCAACATGCACCTGATACGCAATCTCTTCCCGAAATTGCGCATTGCGGCGCGCGGCTCCGTGATCAAGGTGATTGGCGAGGACGCCGAAACGGCCGACTTTGAGGCCAAGATAAAGGCGATAGAGGCTTACGCCGAAAAATACAACAGGCTAAGCGACGAGGCCATCCTTGACATAATCCATGGAGGAGAGCCAAAGGACGAGATGAAGAAGGACGACGTAATCATCTATGGCGTAAACGGAAAGCCAATCAGCGGGCGCACGGCCAACCAGCAAAAGCTCGTTGAGACAATAAATAAATATGACTTGACTTTCGCTCTTGGGCCGGCCGGCACGGGAAAGACCTACGTGGCCATAGCCATGGCCGTGCGCATGCTTAAGAACCGCGAGATACGCAAGATCATACTTTCTCGCCCGGCCGTGGAGGCGGGGGAGAAGCTTGGATTCCTGCCCGGCGACATGAAGGACAAGATCGATCCATACCTCCAGCCGCTATATGACGCCCTTGAAGACATGATTCCCGGCATGAAGCTTAAGGAATACATGGACGCCAAGACTATTCAGATAGCGCCGCTGGCCTTTATGCGCGGCCGCACGCTCAACGACGCGGTGATAATACTCGACGAGGCGCAGAACACCACCACGCACCAAATCAAGATGTTCCTTACCCGCATGGGCATGAACGCGAAGATGATCATCACCGGCGACGTTACGCAGATTGACCTGCCGCGTTCTATGGGCTCGGGCCTTGTGCAGGCTTTGAAGGTGCTTGACGGCATTGACGGCATAGGCAAGGTGGAGTTTACGAAGAAAGACATAATACGCCACCACCTTGTGCAGCGCATCGTAGAGGCCTACGAAGCCTACGACAATGTCCACAAGGAAGACCTCCATAATGCCAATTCCTAATTGCAAATCGACATCAGGCCTCAAATTTCCAATTGATAATTCCTAACTCCTAATTCCTAATTATAAAGAGATGGATACCCTCACATTCACCGACTTCAAATTTCCGAAGCAGACCTCTGTCTACCACGGCAAGGTGCGCGACGTATATGACATCAACGACGACATCCTGGTGATGGTTGCCACCGACCGCATCTCAGCGTTTGACGTAATCCTGCCGAAGGGCATTCCCTACAAGGGGCAGGTGCTCAACCAAATCGCCGCGAAATTCCTTGACGCCACCGCCCACGCGGTGCCCAACTGGAAAATCGCCACTCCCGACCCTATGGTGACGGTAGGCTGCAAATGCGAGGGATTCAAGGTGGAAATGATAATCCGCGGCTACCTCACCGGCAGCGCATGGCGCGAATATGTGGCCGGCTGCCGCAAGCTTTGCGGAGTGGCGCTTCCCGACGGCATGAAGGAGAATGAAAAATTTCCCGAACCCATCATCACCCCCACCACCAAGGCTGAAGCCGGGCATGACGAAAACATTTCAAAGGAGGAAATCATAGCCCGGGGCATCGTGTCGAAAGAGGACTACGAGCAGATGGAGGCATATACGCGCACGCTCTTTGAAATTGGCACGAAGATGGCGGCTGAAAAGGGCCTGATACTCGTTGATACGAAATATGAATTCGGCAAGCGAGAGGGCAAGGTGATTCTTATCGATGAAATACATACCCCCGATTCGTCACGCTATTTCTACGCCGATACATACGCGGAACTCTTCGCCGCAGGCAAGCCGCAGCGCCAGCTGTCAAAGGAATTTGTGCGCCAATGGCTCATCGAGCATGGATTTATGGGCAAGGAAGGCCAGCAGGTGCCTGAAATGACCGACGCCTTCTGCCAGAGCGTATCTGAGCGATACATCGAGCTGTACGAGCGCATCACAGGCGAGAAGTTCGTAAAGGCTCCAGAGGCGAACATCGCGCAGCGCATCGAGACGAACGTGCTCGATTGCCTGAACAATCTTTAAAACCATATCATTGCAGGCGCGTCCGGCCGACGCGCCTGCATCTATATAAACGCAAAAGCAATGGAAATTGGCGCGGAGAAGGTTAACCCTTATGGCGACGACCGCCACAAGGGCGAGCAGGTAAGGGAGATGTTTGACAACATCGCCCCCGCCTACGATTTCATGAACCGGGCCATGACCCTTGGCATCGACAGGCTGTGGCGCCGCAAGGCCGTAGGCATGATCAGGCGTAGGATGAATGGCATTGCCTCGCCGAGAATCCTTGACGTGGCCACCGGCACAGGCGACTTGGCCATATTGCTGGCGCGCAAGGTGGCGGGTTCGCGCATCACCGGCATTGATCTATCGCAAGGCATGGTGGAGATTGGCAAGCGGAAGGTGGCTAAGGCCGGGCTGGATGGTCGAGTGACTCTTGGCATAGCCGATTGCCTCAGCCTGCCTTTCCCTGACAATTCCTTCGATTGCATCACCGTGGCCTACGGAGTGCGGAATTTTGAGCGGCTGCTTGATGGCTACAAGGAAATGGCGCGGGTGCTTAGGCCCGGAGGGATGTTGTGCGTAATAGAACTGTCGACGCCTACTTCCGGCTTGGCGCGACCGCTATACGATATCTACACGCGCCATCTGATTCCGCTGGCCGGAAGGCTGGCCTCGCATGACACGCGGGCATATACGTATTTGCCGGAGAGCATAGCGGCAGCCCCTCAAGGCGCGGACATGTGCTCGCTGATTGATCAGGCCGGATTTTCCGATCCGCATTGGCATCCGCTCACCTTCGGCGCATGCACGATTTACACGGCTTCAAAGCCGGGATGATTCTTAGGAATCCACTTAATTGCAATAAAACCATATCACTATACACATTTCAACTATTCGACGCTTATGTTGCGCAAATTGCTTACATCCACGATAATCATTACGGCCTGCGCGGCCGGATTTGCCCAGGCGATGTTTTTTGACAACGCCAAAGTGCCAGACAGCCAAGATGCCGAGCAGTCGCTTGGCGCCAAGCTCAATAGTGTTATTTCAGGAAGTTATACGCCATCGCAAACCGCCGATGAGGAGGCCATGCCCGACACCATCGTGTACGCGTCTTTGGCAGATTCGCTTATCGCATGCTTCGACGCTCCACAGCAGCTGATGAGCCTTGCTCCGCTCCCGGCCATAATGTATCTTCCGGCTATTTTCAATAGGTACGAGCTGCCTGACACCGCTTCGATTTACACGCCGGACTATTCTGGCATAGAATCTTTGGCGTGGATTGAGGATTTGCAGGCATCCTACGGCCGATACAACCAGGCAATGCGGGATATGGCGTCGCGATATCCCTGGGCCATGCGCTACAACCGCAGGCTTTTGCCCGATCCCCCAAAAGAATTGGTAGTTTCCGAAGCGAATCCGCAGGATTTCAAGCTAAACGTCAGCAGTGAGGCCACCAACGTAAACAATGCCACCACTCTCATTGCCGAGGAGGTCAACAGAAAGCATTGGATCAAGGATTTCCGCGCTTCGCTCCAGTTCATGCAGGCGTATAATTCCCCTAACTGGTACCAGGGCGGTAACAATAACGTTAATGCGCTCTTCAATGTATATTATAATGTTAAGCTTAATCCAGCCTTCCACCCGAAGCTCCTGTTTGAGACAACATTCCAGTACAAGCTGGGCCTAAACAGCGCCCCCGATGATTCGCTGCATAACTACAACATATCAGACGACCTTCTGCAGATTAATACCCTCTTGGGCATAAAGGCCATTGAGAAGTGGTACTATTCAGTGACGGGGCAGTTCAAGACGCAGCTCTTCAACGCATACCGCACAAACAGTCAGGCTTTAAGGTCGGCATTCATGTCGCCCGCCGAACTCAACCTCGCCCTCGGTATGACTTACAGCTCGACCAACCGCAAAAAGACCCTTGCGTTCGACGCGAACGTTTCGCCGCTTTCCTACAATATGACCATATGCACCAACCGCAGAATGGATGAGACGGCCTACGGCATCGCCCCTGACCACAAGGTGCTCCACAAATTCGGTTCGAAGCTGGAATTCAACCTCAACTGGAAGCTTACTTACAACATATCGCTGCGTTCGCGCCTATTCGGATTCACCGACTATGACCGCACGTATTTCGACTGGGAGAACACCCTTTTGTTTGAAATCAACAAGTATATCACCACCCAGCTCTTCCTGCATATGCGATATGATTCGGACACGCCCAAGGTGGAGGACCAGAACTGGCATAAGCTGCAGCTGAAGGAGATTCTTTCGCTGGGATTCGCCTATAGGTTCGCAACGATATAAACCTCAATCTATATGAAGAGGATTGTCCTTATCCTGGCTTTGCTGCTGCCGGCCTTATGCATTGCGGCGCCCTGGGATATGGACAGCGTCTCTTCGATATTCGCCGGGAGGGTGCCCGACGAGATTGAGGGAGTTTGGCAATTTCCAAATGACGGAGCCACGCTGCTGATACGCAAGCAAACTGCCACGACCTACGAAATACTGATGCTCGAATCGCCAAACCTCGACGTAAGGCCCGGCACGGCGATAGGCCAGGCCATTGTAACGCCCACGGCCGGAACGTTCGACGCAAATCTCTCCGCAAAGGCCTTGGGCAATCGCAGATTGAAAAAGGCAAACGCGGCTCTCGAGCTGGCGGACGGCCACTTGATATTCCGCCCTTATTCCACCGGCAAGCGCATAGCCTTTTGGCGATGGATTCCTTACCTGTTTAGGGTAAGCGTTTATAATGAGGATACGCGTCCGCGCAATCTTGATGGTGCGGCAAAGGTGTATCCGATTGATGAGGCTAACCTTCACCCGAGGCTATGAGGCATTTGATTCTGGCATTGCTTGTTGTGACGGCCGCCACTGCATGGGCGCAGCGCACCACTCGACCCGGCCTTAAGCCGTTGGCGAAGGAGGAATCATCCGCAAGGGCGGACACTATCCCGGGAGGCTGTGTTTCCATCAGCGGGTATGAAAAGACGCTGAGGTCAACGAAGGAGTCTATTCTTTGCACCAATATCGGCGTTGATACTATTTCGTCGATCGCCATATCGATAGAATATCTCGACATGGAAGGCCGCCAGCTGCATAGGCGTGAGCTGCAGCTCGCGTGCCCCGACCCCATACCGCCAGGGCAGACGCGTCAGCTTGAGTTCAAGAGCTGGGATTCGCAAAAGGTATGGTACTATCGGCTTTCCGAGCCGCCGCGAACCAAATCGCAGGCAACGCCTTATGACATAAGGATATCTCCCGTGTTTGCGCTAAAGCTTCAATGATAGACTTTTTTAATCTTAGGGAGACTTCGGTCTCCTTTGTGCTTCTTATTGGAAACTTTCTTTCTTGTCAAAATAACGAAATTTTTGTTGGGTTTTGGTAAATTCAAGAGAAATTACTAATTTTGCAGTCTGAAAGCGATGGACGGCCTTTCAGGCTGTTTGCTGGCATAAAGATGCCTTGGCGCAATCGCTTTTTATTACTACTTTTTGCCGGTGAGAACCGTCAGGACATATCGCAGCTTTGAACTTCTGGTGGGTCGTGAGACAGCCGTGCAGAGGGAAGAGAGAATATGTAGAGAGAATAGGATTTCATCTATCAATGATTTTATGTTGAATGCGTTGATATGGTGAAAGATACCACGCAAAACCCCATAGAGTATTTTCGACTCAAAGCCGCAGAAACCAAAAGCGGGGCCAGCCTAAGCAATATGTCAAGGGCCATTGACTCGCTGGCTCGCTATGCCGCGGGCGCGGATATTGATTTTGACAGTTTTGACGACGCGTTTTTGGGCGAATGGGTCGCCCGCCAATTCTTTGACGGCTATTTTTCCAAGACTATTGCGTACAACATCAGCAAGATAGCGGCCTTATACAACAAGGCTGTGGCGGAAGGGCTGGCGCAGCCATCCGCGGCCTTCGCTGAAATTCTTGCGAAAGTGAAGGGATGCGGCTCAATTTTTGACGGAAAAAGCCATGGCGATACATTCCAAAAGCTGCGGCGGATGGCAATGGAAGATCTCTCGCTCATGCCGAGCGTGCTGCTTGCGAAGGACATCATAATGTTCGGCTTGATCAATGGCGGCATGCCGCTGAGCAGGCTGGCCTCTTTCAAAAAAGACGAATATCAGGGCGACGACCCTTGCGCAAAAGAGATTGTGAGCCGCTACTCCAGGCCCAAAAACAAATATCTTTTCCCACTGAACCAGTCGCATCTGACGCCCAAGCAATCGCTGAGGACGTTTAGCGTGCTGGTCGGAGAGTTGTTGAGGCGATTTGGCATAAAGCCAACTGAAGATTTGGACGGGATGCTTGCCGACGCGTGGTGCGACGCCGCAATGAGTTGCGGATTCTCCGCCTCAGACGTAGCCGCCAGCGTGGCATATCAGAGGCTTATGACGCCATTAACCTATTTTGTTTCCCCTTCATCAATAAGCGAAGGACGGATAGCCGATATCAGGGGGCGGGTGGCGAACGCCCTCACTGAGAATCCCGCCAGGTGGTTTGCTATGCACTTGCGTCCGCATGTAGGCTTCAGCGAGCTGTCAGCGAGGTTGAAGGAGAAAAAGATTGAGCTGGAAGATATATACTACCCGATGGAAGAAATCTACCGCAGGGTAGGGAAGAGGATGGTGTTTGAGACCCAGCCGGTGATACAGTGGCTGGTGTTCTTCCGCTCGCGCGTCAATGAGCTCAACGCCCTATTCGCGCAGATTGGCGACCTGGCTTGGGGATACCGCCACTCCCGCGACGCCAAAAGTCCCTACGCCGCGATAGGCAATTACGAGATAAGGGCGTACCAGCTGGCCATCGGCACCCTAAGCCCCGCCACAGAAATGCTGCCTGACGAGGACGTAAAGTTCAACGCGGGCGACCATCTCGTTGTGCTCGGCGGCCTGATGGACGGCCGCCAAGCCATATTCATTTCAGAAAAAAAACAGCCCGGCGACAAGCCGGGAGGCAAAACAGTATACCGCGTAAAGCTCTCCGGCGGCACCAGCGCCAACTGGATAGTGGATTGGGACCCCCGCCTGGTAAAAAAAATCCCAGCCCCAACCCCAGCGCAATAAAGCCACTAAGGTCTACTTCTACGTCCCCTTTTTCCGCGACTAAAGCAATTACCATGGAAGCTCGTTCAAAAAGGATAGTAAAAAATACTATCCTTTTATATATCCGAACATTCATAACAATGATTGTTGGGATATATACAGGACGTATAATGCTCGAAGCCTTAGGCATTGACAACTATGGCATTCAAAATGTCGTTGGTGGTATAGTTGCATTTTCATCCTTATTGGTAGGTTCAATGTCTTCTGCAAGCAGTAGATACATTACCTACGCTTTAGGTGAAGGAGATAGCATTAAATCACAGAATACATTTATAACTGTTGCCAATGTTCAGATACTGCTGGCTATCATTGTGGTTTTGTTGCTTGAAATTTTTGGCGTTTATTTTTTAAATAACGTGGCTAATATACCGGATGGTCGAATGTATGCCGCAAATTGGGTACTACAATTCTCAATATTATCTACATTTATATCAATTTCAAATGTCCCCTTTTCAGCAAGCATTATAGCACACGAAAGAATGGGAGTATATGCATATATGAGTATTTTTGATGCGTGTTCAAAATTAATTATTTGTTATGCAATTATGACTTATCAAGGGGATAGATTGATTTTGTATTCGTTTCTATTTACCGTAACAGGAATTATTGTTTCGATTTTTTACATCTTTTATTGCTCGAAAAAGTTTCAAGAAGTAACATATCGTTTATACCTCAATATCTCTTTAGTCAAAGAAATCGCATCATTTTCCGGGTGGAATTTTTTACATTATTTCTCTTGGATAATGAGCACTCAAGGTGTTAATTTTCTAATTAATATATTTTTTGGTGTTTCTTTTAACGCCGCTAGAGGCATAGCTAATACCGTAGGAGGCGCTGTTAAAAGTTTCGTCTATAATTTTATGGCGGCTTTTAATCCCCAAATAACAAAATCATACGCAAATAAAGATTTTGATTATGCATTTTCTTTGGTCAATAAGGGCACAAAATATTCTTGGTATATGATGTATGTCTTTGTTGTGCCAGTATGTATGGAATCCAAAACAATTTTAAGCATTTGGTTGGTAGAAGTTCCTCCGATGGCTCACATTTTTTTAATATTTACAATGTTTGAGTCTATCGCCCTCCTATCTGGCGAATCTCTTTATAAGCTTATTTTGGCGGATGGAAGAGTAAAAACGTACTCCATTGCAGTTTCTTTATATCAAGTTTTAATTTTTCCCCTAACTTGGTTAGCCTATAAAATGGGCTTGCCTGTGTGGTCATCCTATCCTATATTTATATTTGTTTTCTTTACGATTAATATAATTCGTCTAATAATCCTATATAATAATATTTCTTACAATTGGATTCAATTTGTTAACGAAGTATTAAAGCCTTGTTTTAAAGTTTCTATAATATCTTTTATTCCTCCCATAATTTTGTCCTTATTTTTGCATGATGGAGTCTCACGACTAGTGATAATGATTCCGTTTTGCATTGCAAGTGTGATGTTTACAATTTATGTTTTTGGATTGTCCAGTGTAGAACGAGTATTTTTTAAAGAAAGATTATCCAAACATCTTAAAAATAAAATCTTTAAAGACTAAGCCAAATTGGAGTTAAACGACGGAAAAATAAAAGTATTGGCATATTATTTGCCACAATTTCACCCTACTGTTGAAAACGACGAGTGGTGGGGGCCTGGATTTACAGAATGGACTAACGTGGGGCGCGCAAAGCCCTTGTTCAAAGGCCATCTGCAGCCAAAAGTTCCGGCCGATTTGGGCTACTATGATTTGAGGGTGCCGGAGGTGGCCGTAAAGCAGGCTGATCTTGCGCGAAAGGCTGGCGTTGCGGGCTTCTGCTATTGGCATTATTGGTTTGGCAACGGCAAAAAGTTGCTTGAAATGCCGGCCGAAAGAATGCTGAAATCAGGGCAGCCTGACTTTCCCTTCTGCTTTGCTTGGGCAAATCATGGGTGGTGGAGAAAATCATGGTCGCCCAATGGCTCTTCTGAGCTTTTAATTGCTCAAAAATATCCAGGGATGTCAGACATAGACGAACATTTTCGCTATTGTCTTCCCTTTTTTAAGGACGAGAGATATATGCGGTATAATGGAAAGCCCATTTTCGTTATTTATAAGCATATCGACTATAATGACATTGATGTGTTCATAAATCGGTGGAATGAATTGGCTCGGCTGGAGGGTTTGTCAGATGGCTTTTATTTTGTCACAGGACTATTGTCTTTTGATACTCTGCAACATGCCAAGGAAAAAGGTCTCAATGGTGGAATACTTGATGTAAATGCTAGACGATGCTTAATACCATCTTTAACCACCAGATTGCTTGATCGCATAAAATATTTCTTAAAATTAAACAAGCTGTTTCGCCCCCAAAAAATTGATTATAAAAATTTGATCCGACAAGCCTGGGAGGATGGCATTTTTGGCTCGGGAGATGTGATACCGATGGTGCTTCCGAATTGGGACCATACTCCAAGGAGCGGGAAATGCGGGACTGTTTACACTCACGCCACCCCGGAAAATTTCGGGAAGATGCTTGATAAAGTCCTTCCAAGGGTAAAGAAAAAAGAGAATAAGCTTGTAATCCTAAAATCATGGAATGAATGGGGTGAGGGCAACTACATGGAGCCTGACATTGTGTTTGGGCACGGGTTTATCGATATGCTAAACAAAAAATTGAGCGAATATAATCATGAGTGAAAAAGTCGATGCCATAAACATAGTGTTCTGCACAGACACAAATTATATCATGCCCTCGGGAGTGTTCATGAAGTCTGTCAGCGTGAATAATCAGGGCAATGATGTAGAATTTCATTGCATAGTTGACGAGAGCGTGACAAAGGAGGATGAAAATCAGTTGATTTCTACAATTGGCGACTGCAAGCGCCACAATATTTCATTCTACCGGGTATGCGGCAGGGATTTTGAAAACATGCCCAATCTGGATGTTTCAGAAGAATACGCTAAGAAAAACAAAGTGACCGCAACGCACACCACCAAAGCCTGCTACTATCGCCTGTCAATGGCAAATCTCCTGCCCTCAAATCTTAAGCGAGTGCTGTATTTCGATTGTGACATTATTGTGACTCAGGACCTTCTGCCTATGTGGCAAGCAAATCTAGAGGGAAATGCCGTCGCCGCTGTTGTTGACGAAGGCGAATTGGACATGAGCTATGATCAGCTTGAATACTCCCCTGAATACGGATATTTCAATTCCGGAGCGATGGTAATAGACCTGGACTATTGGCGCAAAAATGATATGTTTACGAAATTTCTTGAAATAATTCGATGCCATGCGGGAAGAATGCGCCAGCATGACCAAGAAATACTCAACATAGCCTTCCACGATTCGGTCAAGCGTTTGCCTATCAAATATAATCTTCAAGAAAATTTCCTGCGAGACTCAAGACTAATCTCTAACTTCTATGCAAAATACAGCTCTGAAATTGAGAATGGATTAAAGGATTATGCAGTGATTCACTACACCGCTGATAAGCCTTGGCATAAAGAAAACAATCAGCCGCTAAAAAAAGAATTCTATAAATATCTTGGCCTCACAAAATGGCGCGGATATAAACCATATTGGAAACGCCCAAAATTCAAAAGAAACATCATTGTGTATAGATTCTTGCAGAACATAGGCATTTTCAGAAAAATGTATCGGTCCATAGATTAAATAAATATTCTATCTATGCGAGATTCAGGAATAGAATTGGCAAGAGTCCTATCAGTTACATTCATTCTTGGAATTCATATTATCCAACTTGTTATAGGCGCACCATATACTCAAGAATTGATTGTAGACCCTATTCAATCAATTACTATGATATTTTTTTTATCATTGTTTATTGTTTGTGTAGATATCTTCATAATAATAAGCGCATGGTTTGAAATACATGCTACATCAAAAGGCCTATTCAAGTTAATGTTTCAATGTTTATTTTTCGCGTTTATTGACCTTATACTGTCTCATTTCATAAGTGGGTCTGACTTATCATTAATGGGGGGGGGTAAATATTTGATTACAAGCATATTCCCTGGCTGGTTCATTGCTGCGTATATAATTTTGTATCTTGTATCGCCAATAATTAATGAATTTATTGCCAAATCAGAAAAAAGACGTACAAAACGATTGCTTATCGCAATGTCCATGCTTGTCTTCATGTATGGATGGATTTTTAATGGCTGTTCTGGCAATGAAAGCACTTTCATATCTGGATATTCTGCCACTTTCTTGATTTATTTGTACATTGCTGTTCGTTACATTAAGGTTCATTGTTCAGGGCGTGTGCTAAATATCCCAAAGTCCACTTGGCTAATATTATGGTCTAGCCTTTTAATCTTAGACGTAATAGTTTGGATTATTTCCGCCTATTTGAGGGCTGGTGAAATTAATTCGAAAATATTCCTTTACACTTCTCCTATTGTTTTAATTCAATCATTTTGTATGTTTATGTTCTTTTTAAAGTTAAATTTGAAGAGTCGGATTGTAAATTGGTTAGGGGCTTCAAGTCTATCTATAATGTTGTTGCATTGGCATTGCAATGGCTATATATTTAAAAGTTTTTCAAATTACATTTGGGATGCGTCGGATGGCTTTATGTGCATAATATTTCTGACATTGTTTATTTTAAGTATTTCAATATGGGCGGTTTTATTAGATCAAATCCGCCTTTGTCTGTGGAATACGCTAGAATATGTATTGAAAATTAGATCTTTAAGATTCTAATTTTCTGATATTGAATTTTCTGTTTATGCCAATTCTTTCAATAATAATACCTGTTTACAATTCAGAGAAATACCTATATCAATGTATTTCTTCTTTATATAGGCAAGGATTAAAAATTGATGAATTTGAAGTGCTGTTAATTGATGACGGGTCAAAAGACGATAGTTTGTCAAAAGCGAAAACTTGGGGGACGCGGCATAAAAACATACGGGTTTTTCATCAAGAGAATCAGGGGCAGGCCGTCGCCCGCAATCTTGGAATCGACAATTCAAAAGGCGATTATCTTATGTTTGTTGATTCCGATGATTACATTTTAGATGCGGCCTTGCTTCCTTTGATAAATCAAATTTCAAATAAAGATTTGGATTGTCTTGGGTTTGGAATTGAATTTGAGAACAGCTCTGGGAAGATTATTAATTCTATAAAACATATTCCAAGCGGTGAGATATATTCAGGCGAACATGCTGTCTTAAACTTTGATGTTATAGGTAGTGTCTGTACATATATATTTAAGGCCAATATTTTAAAAGGGAACAAAATAAGATTCAAAAGAGGATTTGTCCATGAAGACGCGGAGTTTTGTTTTCGAATTTTTCCGCTAATTAAGACATTTTGCTATTCAAACAACATTGCATATCACTATCGCTACAATCCAACAAGCACCGACCGTTCGTCAGACATAGACTCAATTATTAAGCGGGTCAATTCTGATTTAATAATCGCATGCGAAATAAAGAAACATATTTCAAAAGGGGATTTTGGTGAATCAATAGCCAGTCACTACAACAAGATTTCCAATTCCCTCATAGTTTCTCACTATTTGTCTTTTCATAAGTTAAAGCATTCTCACCAAATAAAATCATCATATTTCTCATTCGTAAAAAATTTCGACTGTTTCCCAATAAAAGGCAGATGCGGCTCTTTCCGTTCAACCGTATTTTCTAAGTTCATTAATTTGCACATCTTAATTTTAAGAGTAATCCATGCGTTCAAAAACTAAGGGCGGATTATACATAAAATTTAGGAAAAGGCTAATCACTGAATTTCAGTTCCATATGCATGACTTTGTGGATGATTGCATAAAAGCTGGAATCCCTCAAAAAAGCGATTTGTTCCCTTCATATAGATTTCACGTAAGGTCGTTATTTAAGCGTATTGCTTTGTGGCTCTATCGAGTTCAAAAAAGGATGGGGCTACTGCCTCAAAAAAAATCAAAATTGTTGATAACCGCAACCGGAGGAACAATAGATGAGAATGTCTTTCCTTATTTATGGGGCTATGATATCGTTCCCGTTATTTGGGATTGTTGGCCCGGCGCCTATCAAAAGCTGTTGAAATCTATTGAATTATTTGATATAAATACAATATTTGTTACTTCAAGCAAGGTTGCCAATAAAATAGCGCAAGATTCTAAAGCCAAGGCATACTGGATATACGAAGGCATAAGACAGTCGAAATACTTCAAAGGGGAAATTTTAAAAAATAGGCCATTTGATATTATTGAATTAGGGAGACGGGATTTATCATACCACAAACATCTAGAGTATCTCGCAAAGCAGGGCATAAAATTGACAGCAAGCGGAGTGCGTGCTGACGGGAGGCTTAACGAGGATAATCTATTATTCGATTCTGAAAAGGAAATGGCTGAAAACATTTGTCTTCATAAGATAATGATTTGTTTTCCGCAATCAATCACAAATCCTAAAGTGGCGGGAGACATAGAAACATTGACCCAAAGATACTGGGAGGCAATGTTGTCTAGATGCCTCATATTGGGGCATGCCCCCGACGAATTAATTTCGGTAATGGGATACAATCCATGCATAGAGGTGAATCCTACAAGCCCTAAAGAACAGGTAATTGACATACTAAATAATATAGATTCATTCCAACAGCTAGTGGACAAAAATTATAGGGCGGCAATCGAGTTGTCTTCGTGGGAGAGCCGGATAAATAAAATCAAACAAGTTCTAAAATAACGGAATTATGAAAACTGCGCTAATAACAGGAATAACTGGACAGGATGGCTCTTTCCTAGCAGAGCTGCTTCTTAAAAAAAACTATGATGTGCATGGGACGATTCGTCGTTCATCAGTAGATTTCCGTGAGCGCATATTTCACCTTGAAGGCCAACCTAACTTCCATCTGCACTATGCCGACCTCGGTGACTCTATGTCAATAATTCAGGTTTTAAACAAGGTCAAGCCAGATGAAGTATATAACCTTGCGGCACAAAGCCACGTGCAGGTATCGTTTGACTCGCCAGAGTTTACCGCTGATGTGGATGCGACAGGTGTCCTCCGCCTGTTGGAGGGTATCCGCCAGTGCGGGCTTGCAAAGACTTGTCGATTCTATCAGGCTTCCACATCGGAGCTCTATGGCAAAGTCGAAGAGGTGCCCCAAAACGAGAACACTCCTTTCCATCCTTACTCCCCTTACGCTGTTGCAAAGCTCTATGGGTTTTGGATTGTTAAGGAATATAGAGAAGCTTACAATATGTATGCCTGTTCCGGCATTCTTTTCAACCATGAATCGGAGCGTCGTGGAGAGACATTCGTAACGCGTAAGATTACGTTGGCCGCGGCGCGTATTGCGCAAGGCAAGCAAGAAAAGCTTTATCTTGGAAACCTTTCTTCACTCCGCGACTGGGGGTATGCAAAGGATTATGTGGAATGTATGTGGCTTATCCTCCAACAGCCCGAGCCTGAAGATTTCGTTATCGCCACCGGCGAGCAGCATTCTGTGCGCGAGTTCTGCCTGTATGCCTTCCGGCGCGTAGGAATAGAGCTGGAGTTTGTAGGGGAAGGCGTTGATGAAAAGGGAATTGACCGCAAAACAGGCAAAGTCATCATAGAGGTGTCCCCAGATTTCTATCGTCCTACTGATGTCGTAAATCTCTTGGGGGATCCGGAAAAAGCTAGGATAAAACTCGGATGGGATCCTTCAAGGAAAACATCGTTCGAACAACTCATCAACTGTATGGTTGATGCTGATATGAAGAAAGTTGCGGTGGAAAGCGTCGGCGAGAAAGTGAGGCTTAACCTTGAGGAATATCTCGAAAAGGGAATAGTTAAATAATCACAATGGTATCGATTATCGCCAATTTTTAATAAATCCGAGGCATGCACTGCACCATGTGCCGAGTTTCAAGAATTAACAAATTTTATTAGACATACTCTAAAACACACGATAATAAAAATCAAAGTAACAACGCGCTAATGAATAAACCATCGAGAATTGAATACATTGATGCGATTAAAGGATTCGCAATAATGTTGATGATTTTTGGACATATGCCAATACATAATCTAAATTGGCTAATTTATTCATTCCACATGCCATTATTTTTTATTCTCAGTGGCTTCTTTTTCAATCCAAACAAACCAATTCTTCCTAGATTAAAAAAATTGATGGTGCCTTACACTATAACAGCCATCATCATTTTAGGAATTTATCTTATAATTGAATTTTTCAATCATATAAACGGATATCATCAATTTTCAATTAATGAATTTTTATTGAAGGTTTGTGCTTATATTTGTGGATGCACAAAAGCGGTTTCCATTGGAAGATTCACTATATCTGATGCCGGTCCAATTTGGTTCTTGATGGCATTGTCTCTTGGCTATTATTTTTTATGGTTGTTGGAATTACTACAAAAGAGACTCAATATTAGACGCTTTACAATAATTGGTTGCTATGTTCTTGCTGTTTTAGGTTGGGTGTTAAGTCTAGTATTCGGCCAATTGCCATTTTCATTAAACCAAGCGATGGAAGTTCCTTTATTTTTAATCACTGGGGCAAAAATAAAAAATATTGTATCTCAAAATAATTCTACTCTATTTTTTACATGTATTTGTTTGTGGATTATATTACTTTATTTCCAAAAAGAAATACAATACATGAGTATGGGGGTTATAGGTGCAATTTATTTTCCTATATATATATTAGGGTCAATCTCCGCATCCTATTTGATTATTTTATTTTTCAAAAAATTTAACAACAAAAGAGTTATGTTTGTATTCAATGTTATAGGTTCCTCCACCTTGTTGATTTTATGCTTGCACACAATTGATTTATTTGGTGTCACTCCTTTTCTAAATTCATATTTATCCTTTTATAGCCATGTCTCTTATTCCTTTATCATATTGGTCTTTAGATGTATCCTTTATTCTTTGCTATTAATGTTTGTCATAAAAAAGTACTATACAAAGAAAACACAAATAACATTAGCTTAATCAATGTTTTATGATTAGAAATAAATTAATCTAACTATTGAAGAAAATGAATGTTTGCTTAATTTTGGCGCTATTATATTGTAAGATTTTCGTCTTGCGTAATTAATGTTGTAACATTGATATATAGCTATCTCTCTCATCTGTTCGTAATCTATGTGGCTATATCTGATCATATTCCTTATTCCTGTGGCTGCTTTCTATTTGGGCGGGGCGGTTAACCGCAGCCGGGCGTTTTTGGCGTGGTACATGGTGGGGCTGGCGCTGTTCGTGGGGCTTTCGGACATGTTCGGGGGGTATGACC
Source organism: Clostridium sp. (assembly GCA_023666615.1). GTDB lineage: Bacteria > Bacteroidota > Bacteroidia > Bacteroidales > Muribaculaceae > CAG-873. Next base: position 87,511 of record JAMPBQ010000003.1, read on the forward strand.
GGTACATCTACGGGGCGGTGTTCGACAGCATCGCGGACGGGATAAGCTACGGGGCGGCCCCGCAGTCGATCGCGATGATGGGGTACTATGAATTCGGATACTCCGCTCTTTGCTATCTGATAGCGCTGGTGACGGAGAACCGGTACGTGTATATCTTCATTATCACGGCTTTGATGTACTTCTGCTTTTACAAGGCCATCGAGAAGAACATGACGAACTATCCCCTGGCGATGATCCTGTTCCTGGGCATGGTGTTCTTCTTCACGTTCACGTACTTGAGGCAGGTGCTGGCGTTTTCCGTGGCGTGGCTTGGGGTCAATTTCCTCGTCGAGGGCAAGAAATGGAAGTTCTTTGCGGTGGTCGTGGTCGTGGCCCTTCTGCACAAGTCGGGCATCGTTTTCGCGGGGCTCTACTTCATGCCCCTGAAGAAGTGGAGGCCTAAGGTTGTGCTGACAGTCTTGTGCGTGTGCCTCATTGTGGGAATCACCGGCGTGACGGGCGCGCTTTACGACGCCTTCGCCAGCGCGAGCGAGGCCAATGCGATGAACGGCTATTCCACTGGGGGCGCGGCGCGCATAGCCTACCTCCTTGAGGTGGCGTTCTTCGTTTGGATTATACTGAAGAACTACCGCAAAATCGAGCCCACGCGTCGCAACCTGATATTCCTGAACATGGCATGGGCGTTCTGCGCCATGCTGCTGCTGTTCCTGCGATCAAGCGACGGCGGCCGCGTGGCCTGGTTCTTCACCCTGGGCATAATCTACACCGTGACGCTCGTCTGCTGCACAGACAAATTCAGGCGAGGTGTCAAGACCTCGATGGGCGCGTTGATGGCGGCGGTCATGCTGGCGCTGTACGTCCGCGTCTACGGCTCCTGGCAGCAGTACGACAACCTCTACCCGTACAAGACATTCCTCACCGACGGCCACCGTTACCCGGATTATTCCTGGGAAAACTATGAGTACGACCATCTTTATGACCTGGACAAGTTCCATCGGCCCGCATTTAGG
>JAMPBQ010000040.1 GCA_023666615.1 Clostridium sp.
GGGCTATCGCCAGACATGCTGCGCATTATGGTGGGCTGCGGGGCCGGGGCCGGCATTGCGGGAATTTTTAAGGCGCCCATAGCCGGGGCTCTTTATTCGATTGAGGTCTTGCATCTGGAGATGAGCAATCCGGCAATCCTGGCGCTTCTGTTGGCTGTGATGATAGCTTCGCTGACCGCGTACGTGCTTTCGGGCTTCACTTTCGATGTGATGATGGACCAGAGCGTGCCTTTTGACTGGCATTGGCTGGGGTGGATAGCGCTGCTGGGTGTGGTGTGCGGACTTTACTCGAAATATTACAGCTATTTTTGGGGATGGCTCGGCAAGCTGCTTGGGAAGATTGGCAACTCATGGCTGCAGGCGCTGGCGTCGGGAGCCATCATATCGGCGTGCCTTTGGCTATGCCCGTCGCTGTACGGCGAGGGGTACGGGGCTGTGGGGAAAATCATCAACAGCGATTTTGAGGGGCTGCTGTCGGAGAGCGCGCTGAGCTTTCTGCACGGGGCCTGGGGCCTGATAGCCCTGGCCGGCCTTACGATGCTTCTTAAGGCCTTCGCGTGCTCGGCCACTTGCAATGGCGGAGGCGTGGCGGGCACTTTCGCGCCCACGCTATTCGCGGGGTGCTTTGTGGGGCTAACGTTCGCGCTGGCGGTGAACCATCTTTTTGGCGCGCATTTGATTGTGGGGCATTTCGCCTTTTTCGGAATGGCGGCTGTGATGGGCGGCATCATTGGAGCGCCGCTCATGTCGATATTTCTCGTGTGCGAGATGTCGGGATCGTTTGGCTATTTTTTGCCTGTGGCAATCTGCACGGCTATCTCAATGGCTATCCGCGGAGTATTTAGGCTGTAGTTTTTAGATTTTGGGATTTGGTTTTTATGACTTTGAAGGAGAGATATGAGCGGGCGCTGGCCATTTGGGCGGAGGAGATGCCCGAGGCCGACACTGAGCTGCATTTTGGGAATAATTATGAGCTGATTGTGGCGGTGATTTTATCGGCGCAATGCACCGACAAGCGCGTGAACATGGTTACGCCGGCGCTGTTTGAGGCCTTCCCTACCCCGCAAGCCTTGGCGGCGGCAACGGCAGAGGATGTGTTTCCTTTCATAAAATCAGTGTCTTACCCCAACAATAAGACGAAGCTGCTTTTGGGGATGGCCCGGAGGCTGGTGGATGAGTTCGGGGGCGAAGTGCCCGGAGATATTGACCAGCTGCTGACGCTGCCGGGGGTGGGGCGCAAGACGGCTAATGTGATATTGGCTGTGGCTTACGGGCTGCCGGCGATGGCAGTGGATACGCATGTGTTCAGGGTGTCGGAACGCATCGGGCTGACTCGCGGGAGCAAGAACCCGCTGCAGACTGAGAAGGCGCTTGTAAAGCATATACCGGCGGAGGTTTTGCCGAAGGCGCACCACTGGCTGATACTGCATGGGCGGTATGTGTGCAAGGCGCGCAAGCCGCTCTGCGGGGAGTGCAAGCTGACTGAGGTTTGCCGGTTTTACCGGGAGAGGGGGGAGTGAGATTGAGGCTTTTGATGTGGGGGGCTTTTGAGGGATTTCTTTGTGTGATACTTTTGTGGATGCGCGCGGGTTACAAACCCGCGCGGGCTGGCTATTCGCGCGAGCTTGTACGGGATAATGGGATATCGCGATAAGGATTTATCGTTATATCGAAATATCGTTATATCGTTATATCGAATGGGGCGAGCGGAGCTCGCTAACTTGACGAAACATGCGGGGGGCAAAGCAAAAGGATGGGCGAGCAGGGCTCGCCCATCCTTTTGCTTTGGGAGGCTGCGGGGCTATTTTGTGATTGCCACTTTGCGGTTGTTGATGATGTAGATGCCTGGGGCTAGGGTTTGGAGGGCTTCGGGGTCGGCGTTGCGCAGGATGACGCGGCCATCAAGCGAAACGACTGTCACGACAGCGGGCTCTTCGCCTGAAACGATGTCGGCGATGCCGTCCTGTCCTTCGGCCTTCTTTACTGAAAGGTTGTCAATTTTTAGAGTGGCGTATGTGGTTGCGCCTATGCCGTGGAGGCCAATGTGGTATGTGCCGGGGGCTGCTACGGAGAATTTCACGGTGTGGAGGGCGAAATTATTTTTAGCATCTTCAGCTTTGCTGAAGATTTTTTCGTTTTCTATTTTCTCTATTATTTGAGTGAACGTAGAAACATCTTCAGGGTTGGCGCCCAATACTATTTCGTATGTATGCGTATCGTAGGATGCACCATTAGCATAATATGAAAGTTCATGTTCACCGGCTTCAAAGGTTATTGCGGGAGAGAACATCCAATCATCGGCTGGGTAGGAATCAGAACCGGCTGTCTTGAATTGTGCGAATTTGCCATCATAACGGCCTGATGCTAAGGAAGAGGTGGTGATACTCCAGCCACTGGCGAATTGCGAATTTTTGTTGGCGAAGGACCAGAGGGTGCCGTCCTGGTCGTCTTCGAAGCCGGTGAAGTATGGGATGGAGAAGCCTTGTGAGATTGTGACTTCGTTGGAGGCTGCGGGGACGCCTTCGATGCCGCAGCTAACGGGGGTGACTTCGAATGAGTATGTACCGGCGCCTAAGAGGGCGGCGACGTAGGATGTTTCGGCACAGCCTTGGGAGAGGACTGTGCGCTTGCTGCCGCTCACTTGCGTAACGATGTATGTGATAGCGTCGTAGTCGGCATAGCCGCCATTGACGGTGGCTGTGGGGGCGTCCCAAGTGATAGTGGCTTCGCTGCCGTTGAGCACGGCCTTGAGGTTGGAAACCGCCTTGAGCTGGTCGGCACCGGCCTGAACATCAACATATACGGGATAGCCGATGTGTGTGCCGTTTACGGCAACCACTGAATACACAACTTGGCCTGAGGGAGCATCGGTGTCGGCGTAGGATGTAACGCCGGCAGAGAGCTTAGCGATTGGCTCGGAGGCGCCGAATCGGTAGACGTAGACTAGAGTGGCTGAAGATGGGAGCTGCCAAGCGAGGTCGACAGTGTTGGCAGTGCCGCTGCGCAGGGTCGCAGTGAAGGATTTGATTTCCGCGGGGGCAAGGGCGTCGACTTGACGGTCGGTGAAGTATAGGGCCGTGATTTGGGGGTCGCCTGAAATGCGGTGGGCAGTGTTTGTAAAGTCAGAATTAACCACCACTTCTTCACCGGTGACTGGGTTGAAGAGAACGCCTGACTGCGGGTCGACCATCATGAAATATTGGTGATCGGGGTGGTTATGGGAGTGGTAAAGATGACCATCGGCAGTGAAAGCCATTGACTGGAAGCGGTTTTGGATGGCCACTCTATTGCGCGTGCCCACGGCCGTGGCCTTGCCCGTGAGCTTATCGAGCTTGTAGAGCTGACGATACTCGCCCATAGCATAGAGCTCGCCCGCGGGGGAAGCAGCGAGAGCTATTAGGGATTCTTCAACTCGATTGCCGTTGCCGTTTAAGGCCAAGATTTCGCCCGGGAGGCCTACGAGATGAAGCTCGCCGTTGTCAAGGTTGACGACATAAAGGGCTGTTTTGCCGATGGAGCCTGTGGAATTTGCGAGCTCGGCCAGGGCGTACATGCGGTTAGAGGCGTAGTCATAAGCCATATCGACGACGCGGTTGTCGGCATATTTGCTTATGGCCTTTTCGGTGGCGTATCCGTTGGCGGGATTAATCACGACGTATTCGGATGTGTAGATTGCTCCGAATGGGTCCAGCTCGAGGGTGAAGCCGTAGAGCTTACCGTCGACGTAGTCGGCGGCGCCCAGCTGGTCTGCACCAGAGGATACAGACTTGACGATTTGCTTAGATGCAACATCGTTGACGGGGAAGGACACGAAGCCGAACTTACCGCTGTCGTCACCCATTTGGTAGCCGTATGCTGTTGGGACGTCTGTGGCGGCGGCGTGGATGAGGGATGAGGAGGCCAGAAGGGCCCCCACTGCTCCCGCTAAGAGGGATTTTTGTGTAAAAGTCATATCATAGGGTATTTTTTAATGAGAAATTGCAACTATTGGATGGCTTTTGGCAATGATTTGGCAAATTTATGCATTATTTTTTAGATGGACAAATAATATGCGTGGCTTTTGATGCGTGCCTTGGGGGGGATGGGCGAGCAAGCTCGCACACGCAACGAAACAGGGCGGGCTGGAAAGACTAAGGATAAGAAACAACTTCGGATTTCACGGATTATTTATTTACTACAAACGAGTGTGTAGTCGTTACCACAAACGGCCTCTACGAGGCCGTTACTTTTTTTAGATAGCAAAACCCCAGGCTTCGCTTTGCTTCGCCTGGGGTTTCTCATAATTGGAGGCCTACGGCCCCCGCTTTGCTAGGGGACTGTCTGGTGTTTCCGGCATTTGGCCGGAACACTGAACATCACATCTTTTTTGGATCCTTTTCTTTGGGGCTGTTTGGCGTTTCCGGCATTTGGCCGGAACACTGAACATCACATCTTTTTTTGATCCTTTTCTTTGGGACTGTCTGGTGTTTCCGGCATTTGGCCGGAACACTGAACATCACATCTTTTTTTGGGTCTTTTCTTTTTACGGGAGAATGGGGGCGGGGACCGCGCATCACAACGAAATTATAGGGGTTATTTGGGGAGGGATTGGAGGAGGGTGGAGACGGCAGCGGCGATTTGGGCGTCTTGGCCCGCGGCAACGTCGGCGGGGTTGTTGTAGATCAGGACGTCGGGGTTAAGCTGCTGGTTTTCGAGGACTTTCCCCTTGGTATCGATTGATGTGACTTGTGGGATGCCGAAGACGATTGAGGGGTCAATCTGTGTTTCCCACCACACGGCGGTCATTGTGCCGGGGATCGGGGCGCCGACGACTTTTCCGATGCCGAGTGTCTGGTAGGCGTAGGGGGTGCCGTGGGCATCGCTGTAGTTGCTTTCGTTTACGAGCATGACGGAAGGCTTTGTCCATTGTGAGAAGGGGTCGCTGCCGATGTAGCGGCCGCGTGGCTGGTAGCGGACGTATTCTTTTCCGCCGAGCAGGATTGCAATGTCGTTGTGGAGCCATCCGCCGCCGTTCCAGCGGGTGTCGACGATGATGGCTTCGCGGTTGCGGTACTTTCCGAGGATTCGGTCGTAGACTTCGCGGAAGCTGGGGCTGTCCATGCCGGCGACGTGTACGTATCCGATGCGTCCGCGGGAAAGGCTGTCGACCAAGGCTTCGTTTCGCTCGATCCAGCGGGCGTAGAGGTCATCGTCTATGTCTGAGCTGGGCTTAACTTCGATCTGGTCGACGGCGCCTGATGCACGGCGCACTGAAAGGCGGGTCTTTTTCCCGGCTTTTCCCTGGAGGAATTGGAAGTAGTCTTTTCCCGCGAGGATGGGGCTGCCGTCGATTGAGAGAATGACGTCGCCGGGCTTTAGGCCGAATTTCTTTGGAGAGAGGGGACCGCGTGGGAGAATTTCGGCTATCATCAGGCCGTCGCCCTCATAATCCTCGTCAAAGAAGGCGCCGAGGTCGGCTGTGGGCATGCGCGAACCATCACTGTAGAATCGGGCGCCGGTGTGTGAGGCGTTCAGCTCGCCGAGGAGCTCGCTCAGGAGGACGGCGAAATCAAAATTATTGCTGATGTGGGGGAGGAAGGACCTGTAATGCTCGCCGTAATAATCCCAGTCGACGCCGTGGAGGTTCTCATCATAGAACTTATCCTTAACTTGCTTCCAGGCATGGTCGTAGATGTATTGGCGCTCCAAAGAGGGGTGGCGGTCATATTGGGCTTCGAACTCAATGTCATCAGAATCGCCATCGGATAGAGAAATCTTTTTCATGCCCGAGCCGGATAGGACGAATAGGTTTTCGCCATCCTTATCGGGAACGAGGCTGCCGCTGACGCCTCGGCAGAGGACCTTTGTTTCGCCCTCCTTTAGGTCACGCACCATGAGATTGCGTCCGCCTTCGGTGGCAGAGGCTGTGTAATAGAGCTTATCGCCCTTTGGGGAGAGGAAATAATCGCCAAAGTTAGAGGAGGACGAAGTGAGGCGGCGGGTGCGGTACTTGCGGTTAGGGATGTCGAAGGCGAGAGGCTCAACCTCGTCCTCCTCCTCAATGGATTTGCCCTTCTTTGACTTTTTCTTGTCCTTCTTCTTGCCGGCATCATCATCGGCCGCATCCTTATCCTTCTTTGCCTTTTCGGCAAGGTCGGCCTCTTCTTCGGTGCGGTTGAATTCGTCCCAGGCCTCGCCGTCGAGGGCCATTAGGATGACGTCGTATGTGTTGCCCCAACTGCCGTGGCTGCGCATGCCGTACTTTCCGCTTTCGTAAGTGAATGCCTTTCCTCCGAGGGCCCATTTTGGATTGGCGTCTGCGTAACCGCTTTCTGTGAGGTCGACGACCTCCGAGCCGTCAGCCTTAACGAGGGCAATGTCGCCGTTGTTCCAGCCGCCAACACCGATGTAGTCGATCAGGAGCCAACGGCTGTCGGGGCTCCACTGGAATGTGATGTCGCCATCAGAGTATGAGTAATTATATTTTCCATCGAGGGCCGTAGCGACTTGCTTTGTGGCCAGGTCAATGACGCGCAGAGCTGAGCGGTCCTCAAGGAATGCGACCTTTTTTCCGTCGGGGCTGAATAGGGGCTGCTGGGCCGAGGTGGCGCAGCTGTAGAGGGGCTCCTCAACGAATTCAGAGGCGTAAGAGAAGCTTTTTTCATCGGGATTTTTAATCTTGGCGGTGTAGAGGGACCAGAGGCCGTCGCGCTCGCTGTCGTAGACAATTGACTTTCCGTCAGGAGCAAAGTCGACATTCCGCTCCTGTCCGGGGGTGTTGGTGACGCGCTTTGTGGTCTCATACTTCGAAGATGTGGCATAGATGTCGCCTCGGAGAACGAAGGCCACTTCCTCACCGGAGGGGGCAACCGCCATGCTTGCGGCGCCGCGTGAGAGATAGGCGTTTACCAGGTCTTGGTCGTAGTCGTCTCCGAGAATCTCAATCTCCAATTTCTGCGGGGCGACGCCTTCGCGGAGGACGTATAGCTCGCCATCCCAGCTGAAGGCGAGGGTGCCGTCATCGGAGGCGGATAGGGATCGGACGGGATGCTTTTCGAATTTCGTGAGCTGGAGGGGAGCGCCTCCGGAGAGGGGGGATTTGTAGACGTTCAGGGTGCCGTCGGCCTCGCTTATGTAGAAGAAAGAATTTCCGTCGGGAGCCCAAAGGGGGTTTAGGTCGTGGCCGTTGAATGATGTGAGCTTAGTGTGCTTTCCGTCCTTTACGAGCCAAATGTCTGATGTGCCGGAAGAGCGTTCGTGCTTTCGGAGGGGGTCTTCGAATCCTTTTTTGTCTTCGTAGAGCATCTCACCGTCTGCGTTTAGGCTGAGGGCCCGCATCTGGACTGACGCGACCATTTTTGGGCGCGGGGAGTCTTGGTTGACGTTTATTTTGTAGAGCTGGGTTTGGAACGGGCCCTGGATTGCTTGGCGGGATGGCATGATGGCGGCGGTGAACAGGAGTGTGCTGTCGTCGGCGAAGGCCATGGGCGTCTCTGTGCCGGAATGGGCGGTGAGGCGTCGGACGCCCCCGCCTTTCGCGTCGGTGATGAATATGTCGCGTGAGCCGAGGCGTGTGCTGTTGAACACGATGCGCAGGCCGTCGGGGGTCCAGACGGGCTTTGATTCATAGGCGTCGCCGGTGGTTATTTGCCTGGCTTGGCCACCTTTGGAGCTAACGGTGTAGACGTCGCCTTTGTACGTGAAGGCGATAGAAGAGCCGTCTGGGGATATGGCGGCGTCGCGCAGCCAGAGGGGGGCTGAGGCTGGGGCTGAGGCAGCCGAGGCCAGGGCTATGGCAATGGCGAAAATGGATTTTTTCATGCTGATGGATTTTTTGTTTTGGCAAAGATACGGGATTTTTTTGAGGACGGGGCGTAATGGAACGACGGATTTCACGGATTACACAGAAGTTTTTTTCAAGATAACGGTGCGTCGGGGGGATTTGGGGCTAACTTTGCGGAGTGAATTTAATTTTTTACTTTTTGGGAATTTTAATTTTTTTACTTTTGGGGATTTAAAATTTTTGCGATGGAGAGGAATTTTGAGGTTTTGAAGATGGCGCAGGGGTGCCATGAGGGGATGGAGCGGTTCCGCAGGGAGCGCCTTCGCAACAAGCGGTACAATTACGGGGACCAGTGGAGCGACGGCATCACAGTGGACGGCCGCCGGATGTCGGAGGCAGAGCATATAAGCGAGAACGGGTCGGAGCCGCTGAAGAATAATTTGATCCGCAGGCTTGTGCGGAATGTGATCGGGGTGTATTCGGCTCAGTCGAACGCGCCGAAATGCACGGTGCGGGACCCAGCGGAGAAGGAGCTTGGGGAGACGATGACGTCGCTGCTGAAGTACAACGGGGAGCTTAACCGCCTGCAGGCGCTGTACGCCAGGACACTGGAGGAGTTTTTGGTGAGCGGGCTGGCCGTGCATCGGAAATGGTACGGGAGCCGGGGCGGACGGACGGACTGCTGGACAGAGATGGTGGCGGCAGACAATTTCTTCGTTGACGGCGGGATGCAGGATGTGCGCGGCTGGGACTGCAGGATGATCGGGGAGATACACGATGTGAGCATTGACGATGTGTGCATGCAGTTTGGGCGGACGGCGGAGGATTGCGACGCTTTGCGTGAGATTTACAAGCAAGCGTCGAGCCGCGAAGGGATAGCGCAGGCTTGGGAGGATTTCGGCTATGAGCGCAATTGCGGGCTGGACTTTTTGGCGGCGGGCAGGCCGGGGATGTGCAGGGTGATTGAGGCTTGGCGACGCGAAACGACGGGATATTACCTTTGCCATGACGAGAAGCAGGGCGCGGCGTACAGGGTGAGCCGCGAGGAATACGCGAAGCTGGACAAGGATGGGATGACGGCGCGATGGGTGATGGAGGAGAGGTGGAGATACTATTTCCTATCGCCGCTGGGGCATGTACTGGCGTCGGGCGACAGCCCTTACAGCCATGGCGGGCATCCTTACGCGATGAAGGCGTATCCAATGATTGATGGAGAGATTCACTCATTTGTTGGAGATGTGATAGACCAGCAGCGATACACGAACCGACTGGTGACTCTGTATGACTGGATGCTGCGGGCAAGCGCCAAGGGGGTGCTACTTTTGCCGGAAGACTGCATACCTGAAGGCGGGTCGGCGCAGGAGATGGTGGACGCCTGGAGCCGGCACAACGGGGTGATGGTGTATGCGTCTTCGCTGCGAGGGGACACTCCTCGACAAGCTCAGGGACAGATTGACGCGCAGGGAGTGACGAAGCTTTTGGAGACTCAGCTGAAATTTTTTGAGGATATTTCGGGGGTGAACGGAGCTCTGCAGGGGAATCTGGCGAACAGCGCGATGAGCGCTGAGCTTTATGGTCAGCAGACGCACCAGGCGTCGATGGCTCTGCTGGATGTGCTGAACACGTTTGGGGAGTTTGTGCGGGAGGCGGCTTATCTGGATGTGCGGAACATGCAGCAGTTTTATGACCGCGAGAAGGTGGAGAGCATCACGGGGATGCGCGGCGGGGATTTTCCGTATGACGCGGAGAGGGTGAGGAATGTTGAGTTTGACCTGAGCATTTCTTCGGGGATCGCGACGATGGCGACGAGGCAGAGCAACAATGCTCTTCTTCTAGAGATATGGAAGGCGGGGCAGATTACGCTGGATGAGCTGCTGAGGGCCGGGGATTTTCCCTTTGCGGAGGCGCTGAGAGGGGGATGACGGGGCGAGCGGAGCTCGCAAACTCAACGAAACAACCGAGGCGGGGCGGGAGGCACGGCTGGAGGGGGATGGCGCGCGATATTAACCACGGATTTCACGGATTTTTTTTGAGGCGGGGGCGGCGGGGGATGGCGCGCGGTATTAACCACGGATTTCACGGATTTCACGGATTTTTTTGATGCGGCGGGGGGGCGGATGCACCAGGGTGCATCCCTACTTTTGGATATTTTTTTTGAAGTTTTTTTCAAGATAACGGTGCGTGGGGATTTTTGCGGCGTAACTTTGCATTGGAATCACACTTAATGAGGAATGAGAATTGAGACATACTAAAAAATGAATGAATATGGGATTGGAAACTGGAATGGAAACTGGAATGGGGTCTGGAATGGGAATGGGAACACTTAGCTCAAAGCGGGCGGACATGATGCGCCTTCTCCAGGCGGAGAGACCGGATTTGGACACTAATGACGATGAGTCGGTGTTCGGGCAGATAATCGAGGATTACGCGGACTATGCACGGCTTCTGACTGAGGAGCGCGAGCGCAATGAGGATGCGGCGCGACGCGAGAGGCAGGCGGAGGAGAGCTTGGCTAAGTTTGGGACCGGTCACAGCCCTGAGCTGGCGGCGGCAGCGCGAAGCTGGGTTGACAATCTGGCGGCAGCCACAAGGGAGGGGAATTATACGGCTGAGGCGTTTGAAATGGCCGTAAAGGCGATGAATTATGACCGGGATGTGGCGCAGGCTGAGCTGCGGGGCCGCAACGCCCAAATCAGGGAGAGCGTAATGGCCATGCCGAAGGGGGACGGCGTGCCCCGCCTTGGAGGAAGAGCCCCCTCCCCTGCCGCTGCTCCGTCAATCTTCGACATAGCTAGGGGATGAATATCGCCTTGTAGTTGGCGGGGGGGGGAGGAGAGGCTGGCAGCGGAACACGGATTTTCACGGATTTGACGGATTACACGGATTATCTATGGTATTATTTTTTTGAATTTGACAATTTTTATGCTAATTTTGTAATTGAAAATTTAATGAGAAGATATGTAGAGAGTTTTAAGGAAAACTCACGATTTAAGGAATCATCACCCAATAGACTCCAAGTATGATGAACTTATTCGTCATATAGAAAAATACAACAACCAGAAAAACAAGAAACCAGACATAGATGAATAATTCGGACAAACTAGAAAACAGACAAGATCACTTGGACCATAGCGTGGTGGTAGAGGATTTCTTCGGGAAAGGGAAGCATCTTGAGAGGCATCAGCTTGGATGGAGGGATGTAGATAAAATGGAGGCACAATCATCTGTCTCAAAGAAAATCTTCAACTTTTACGTGGAAGAGGTGAGGATGAATATGGTGTTTTACTATCTTGGGGATGGGAACTTTTATGGCATTCATTCGGAATTAACGCCCACTCCTGTCTTTAAGTTTAAGAAAATGCCTAATGCAAAATCTATCTATGGAGAGCTTGGAATGCAAGATACTCATGATTTCCGCGATGGAGAAATACTCTATTGGGTGAATCTAAATGAAAGATTTTGGGATGTAGTGAAGATTGGGGGAAAGGATATGGAGGAAGTGCTCGAGAATTCGTATATCGTGAATATTTGTTGATGTTTTTTTCAAGATAACGGTGCGATGGGGTGATGAGGCGCTAACTTTGCAGAGCGGATTGGATGTGGCGGGGCGGACGGATGCAACAGGGCGGATCCCTACTTTTTGAATTAATGTTTTACTTTTTTAATTTTTTGATTTTTTACTATGGAAGAGACAATTAAATTTACGAATGGAGAGGCGCTGGGCGTGATCAACGGAAGCGCCGGACTGGCAACGCAGGCTCCGGGAGCGGCAGCCACAGTGGGCAACGCAGCATCGGCCACGGGAGGAGTGGCCGCGGGGAATCTGATCGAGCCGGACATCGATGAGCAGCTATTCCTTTTTCAGAGCGAGGATACGGCTCTGATGTCGATGATGCTGAAGAGCAAGAAGGTGAAGGTACACAGCCCTGAGGTGGAGCACTACATGATCGACGGCCAGACGTCGGAGGTGGTGGTGACGGAGGCTGTTAGCAAGGGCGGCAACGCGCAGTTTGCGCTACCGCTGTCGGTGAGCCACCAGTCGATACCGCATGTGAACCACACATTGCTGGTGCGCGGGGTGAGCGGGTACACCGAGGATGGGCAGCAGACAACGCCGGGAAAGGACTTGATGCTGTATGTGACGGGGACAGACGCGGCGACAGGGAATCCGATAGTGCGGGCCATCAACGGGCCGAAGAACGGCCGCAGCGACCTCTACTGCACAACGCCGGCGATTCCGGCGGGAACGCGAGTCAGAATCCTGGCCAACGCGCTTTATGAGACGCAGAAGGAGGTGGAGCCCGACTTGATCGTGCCGAAGCCGGAGACCATCTACCTGCAGAAGCGCGGAATGAACCAAATAGTGAGCGACTATTTCGACGCGCAGAGGAAGCATGTGCCGTTCACGCAAAGCGTGATAGCCGAGCAGGCGATATTGAATTTCAAGCGCGCAGGCAACCGCACGCTATGGGCCGGACGGAAGGGAAAGCTGCAGGTGAAGGTGCCGAAGCTCGGGGACCAGCTGGTGTACTTCACCGAGGGATTGCGCTGGCAGTTCAAGCGGGAGGTGATGGCCGACAGGCCGTGGACGATAGAGAAGGTGATGGCCTTGGCCAAGCTGTTCTACACAGGGGAGGATGTGCCGCGCAGCGCAACAATCCTTGCGGGGAAGAACCTTCTGGAGCAACTGCAGTACATTGACTTTACGTCGCACCCTGAGGTGCATGTTATGGCGGCGCACAATCCGCTGGGGTGGGCAGTAACGAGAATCCACACAGTGTTTGGGGACATTGACATCAAGCGCGAGCCGACGCTGGACACTCTTGGCTGGAGCAACAGCGGGGCGCTGATAGCGAATGACCGCCTTGTGCATTACACTTACTCTACGCAGCATGAGTTCACAGACCGCGTAGAGGGCGAGGAGGCGACGCGACGCGGAATGGTGGTTTGGGACGCCTTGGCGCTAAAGGGGACTTGCCACATATGGATCAACGGCGAGGGCGATGGCACGGCGACTACGGAGGCGACGTACGAGCTATGGGACTCGACAGAGGAGCCCAGCGGGGATGACCTGAGGGAGGATTGCATCTATTACTTCGTGAAGGGGTGCAAGGCGATAGGAGCCAGCTCGGGGTCGACGTGGACGTTTGACGGAGAGGAATGGAGCGAATGCTAATAGCTTCGCGAGGATGAAGGAGCAAGCATGCAGGGGGGAGCTATTACCACTAACGGCCTCTACGAGGCCGAACTGTGAGAGGCGGGTGGCCTCCCCCAGGCTCCGCTTCGCTCCACCTGGGGTTTCGCCACGATTGCGAGGCCTACGGCCCGGCTGACTACAGAGATGGGCGGATGCTCCAGGGAGCATCCCTACTTTGGGGATAATTTTTGGGAGAATATATTAATATTTTTTTTATGAAGAGGGATATTTTGCAATTGAAGTGCGCGACAGGGCTTATGGGGGTTGGAGCTGGGCTACTGATAGCGGGGTTCATAGTGGCCCCCACGGGCGAGATTCATTCATCGGTGCTTGTGGCCTTTGGGGAGATCATGACGTTTGCGGGAGCGGTTTTCGGAATTGACTATAAATACAAGGCCTCGGGGCGAAAGGAGGGATGAATGATGAGCGGAACAATAGTGCTGATAGACAATGGACACGGCGTGGAGACGCCGGGGAAGCGAAGCCCGGACGAGAGGCTTTTGGAATGGAAATGGACTCGGATTGTGGCGAGGAAGGCGGCTGAGAGGCTGAGGGCTAGGGGCGTTGACGTCAGGCTTTTGGTGGAGGAGGTCCGGGATGTGAGCCTAAGGGAGAGAGCGGGGCGCGCCAACGCGCTGGAGGGGGAAATCCTTTTGGTGAGCATCCACGCCAACGCGGCGGGCCGCGGGGAATGGATGGGAGCGCGGGGCTGGAGCGCATTCGTGGCGCAGAACGCCA
>JAMPBQ010000041.1 GCA_023666615.1 Clostridium sp.
GCGGGGCTTGGGGCAGCAGAGCTGCCAAACACAACGAAACATTTTGGGGGCGGGGGCGCGCGGGGTACAAAACCGCGCGGGCTTATGTGCCGCCCCTATGGGGCTCTTTTGGCGCGGGGGAATAGCCCCTGCGGGGCTTGGGACAGCAGAGCTGCCAAACACAACGAAACATTTTGGGGGCGGGGCGCGCGGGGTGCAAAACCGCGCGGGATTATTGGCGCTTTTGCCCCAGCCTCCGCTCGCTTTGCTCGCTGCAGCTGGGGTTTGCCCACGATATCGCCCCTACGGGGCTCTTTTGGCGCGGGGGAATAGCCCCTGCGGGGCTTGGGGCAGCAGAGCTGCCTAACTCAACGAAATATTTGGGGGGCGGGGCGCGCGGGGTGCAAAACCGCGCGGGCTTATTGGCGCTTTTGCCCCAGCCTCCGCTCGCTTTGCTCACTGCAGCTGGGGTTTGCCCACGATATCGCCCCTACGGGGCTCTTTTGGCGCGGGGGGGGATAGCCCCTACGGGGCTTGGGGCAGCAGAGCTGCCAAACACAACGAAACATTTTGGGGGCGAGGCGCGCGGGGTACAAACCGCGGGCTTATGGGCGGGGGGGGGATTTTTTTTTGGAGGTTTGGGGGAGTTTTTGTAATTTTGCGGCGATGATGGTGCCGGCTTTTGCCGGCTTAAAAGGGAATCGGGTGGGAATCCCGAACAGACCCGCTGCTGTGAGCTTCACGGTTGGTTCTTTTCCAGCCATTCTGGCGCGCCATTTATGCCACTGGCCTTTGGGCCGGGAAGGCGGCGCGCCGGGGAAGCAAGTCAGAAGACCTGCCTCGTCGCGGCCATTATGATGGCCGCAAGCGTTGCCATGTTTCCGAGGATTGAGGCTCAACGCAACCGCATGCATTAGGCAGGCTTCTTCTTTTTAGCGGAAGGAGGCGGCTATGGCATATGCGCATGCGGCTGTATACCACAAAGGCGTCAATTATGGAGGCATGAGCGCGCGTCGCGAGCCTATACAAACTAATCAACCATAATTGAACCAATGAAAAAACATTTACTTGCATTCTGCATTGCGTGGCTGGCTACGCTGGCCATGCATGCCGTCAGCCTCCAGCCAGTAGAGGCCGCGGACGGAGTGGTAGAGCTGCCTGACAAGGACGGGTCGTACACGACCACCGTGGAAGGCACTGTAACATTCCGATTAAAGAAGAACACCACTTACTCCTTTAAGGACTGCGGGGTGATATTCTCGCCGGCCAAGGCGGGCGAAATCATCATCGCCACAGTGCATAGCGTAGACCTTCCAGACAAGGGGGCGGTGCTGGTTTACGACAACAATATCGCGTCTATTTCAAGCAAATTCGCGCAGAGCGGAGCTTCGAGCGGAGACTATAGCTATTTCCCCAACGGATGGACCAAGGCGTACACAGGAACCACAACGGAAGAAGAGGTGTTCCAATCATCAGACGCCGAAGGCAAGCTGGCGATAGGCCTACACACCAAGAACTGGACGGCCGGAAAAGACTTCCTCATCAGCGTGACGAGCGCAACGCCGAAGGAGATGGCGCTCGTGTCGACCAGCCTGGAAGCCGGAACAGGGCTGCACAGGGGCCAGAAGAACGCCCAAATAGCGTACATCAACATTCTCACCGACGGCATCAACTCGCCTTTGATCCTTTCCGAAATCTCGGCGGACATCACGACGCTTAAGGAAGCCGGAATCGCCAACATAGCGCTTTACGCCGGAAAAGGGACCAACGCGGACAGCCGCATAGCCGAAGCCGGAGAAACTGGGCAATTGACATGGAGCGGAGAGCGGACCCTCGCATCGGGAAAGAACTATTTCACGATAGCCGGCGACATCCCGGCCGATTACAGCGGCATTCTGACGATGCCGACGTCCGCAAGCGCCACAGTGGCCGGAGCTCCGCAGAGCGCCACAGCCGAGGAGGCAACAGCGCAGGTGGAGAACACCATCTACATGAGCACATCGCCAACGACATACACCATAGGCGAGAGGACGGCATTCTATGACGACGGCGGCGCCGACGGAAAAATCAGCGAGCAATTCAACGGAACCGCCACCTTCGTTCCCGCCACCGAAGGGCACAAGATACGCATAGACTTTGACAAGCTGGCGATATTCTACAACAGCTCGGCCGTATCGGTGGGCAACCAAGACGCGCTTAAATTCTACAACGGGCGCGAGGCGAACGAGGAGAATCTGATAGCCACCCTAACCGACAAGGCAAAAATCATAAAGAGCACGGCCGAGGACGGGTCGCTGACCGTGACGCTGGCCAGCAAGACCGGCGTGCCCGCCGACGGGTGGGAAGCATACGTGAGCGAGTTCGTGCCCGGCGACATGACGATTGAGGCCGCAGAAGGCATACCGGCCGACAAAACATCGGCTTCGGCCTACGACAGCGACGCATTGCTGGCCACGGTCAACGCCCGCGCCATCAACACGCTTAACCCTCTCAAGCCAGAATCAATCACCCTGAGCCTGCAAGGGGCGGCCGCGATCGGAAAGCTGACAGTGTACGCCCTTGACGAAGAAAACGCGTTCAGCACCTCAAAAAAGATTGGCGAGGCGATACCGAGCGCCGACGGCGAAACCATAATCACCCTTGACGCGGAGGCACTGGCCGAAGGCAGCAACTACTTCGCGATAGCGGCCGACATCAAGCCCACGGCCTCGAACGGCGACGAGATAAAGGCCAAAGCCACAAGCATGTCCATAGGCGGCAAGGCATATCCAATAGAGTGCGAAGAGGCGGAAATCACCGTGGCCAACAGCTACAGCCACCGCCCCGGCACCGATTTGATAGAGATACACGACACATGGCAATTCATATCCACGCCAGACCCCAACTATCCATCAAAATACAAATACGAAAACGCCGAATGCCAGGTGACATTCGCGCCCAACGCCGGCGCCGTGGCCATCCTGGACTTTTCAGAATTTGACGTGTACTACGCCAGCGGCAGCTACGGGACAAGGGCAAAATTTGAAGTGTACAGCGGGCGCACGGCCGACGCGGCCAAGCTCCTATGGAAGCTGCAGACAGACGGCGGCAAGCCCGACGGGAAGCTGAAGTCAACGGCGGCCGACGGGTCGATCACAATAGTGTTCAACGCCAACACCACCAGCTCATACTACGCAGGCAAGGGCTGGAAGGCCACCGTGACGCCCTTCATCAACCACGACATGGAGGTGAAGAGCGCCATCGTGACCCAGCCCAACACCGGCACAGTGATGCCGGGGGCCGTGGCAGAAGACTTCCTTACGATCAACATAGAGACCGAAGGCACGCTCGACATCCGCAAGCTCACCTCCGTGACGGTAGACCTCAAAGGGAACAGCGCAAGCATAAGCCGCGCGAGCCTCAAGGCCGACGACATAGAGATAGGCAGCGCGCAGGTTGAGGCCGGCACCGAGCAGGCGACCATCCCTTGCGAGCTCACGCTCAACGAAGGGGCAAACGAAGTGACTGTGGCCTTTGACATCAAGGCCGACGCAGAGCCCGACGCCACGATAGACGGCAAGGTGGTGAAGATAGCCACCGACAAGGGTGAAATAGAGATTGAGGACGGCGACCCCGAGGGAGCGCGCACCGCAAAATACCAATTCCTGATGAGCGACGGCGACCACACCGTGACCGTAGGGAAGACAATCCACTTCTATGACGACGGCGGCTCGGACGGGTACATGTCAAAAGACGGGCTCAATGGCACAGTAACATTCTTGCCCGAAGACCCGACAAAGAAAATCCGCGCCACCGTGGTAAAATACAGCACGGCAGCCACAGGCATCCTTGACTTCTACAGCGGCAGAGAAGCGGCAGGCACCTCTCTGGGACAATGCAAGCAGAGGACTTACCCCGAGCTGCCGATGGTGTCTAAGGCCGAGGACGGCTCAATGCTGGTGAACGTGGCCTGCAAGGCTGTAAGCTACAGCTCATACGACGGCTGGGACATACTGATAGAGCAGTACGAGCCCTCGGACCTTTACATAAAAGGCGTGAATGCAGAAAACGCGGCCGATGCGGCCACCGTGCGCGGCGCCGAGGACTTCCCGATTTCAAAAATCACCGTGAACATAGAGGGCGACACTTCGGCAATCGGCGTAAAGGCAATAAAGGCCAAGGCCGAGGCCACCAACCTTGCTGACATCAAGGGGCTGAAACTATGGCAGACCGGCAAATCAGACGGCTACTCCCCCACTCGACTTGCAGGCGAGGCGACGATAGACGAACAGGGCAACGCCACATTTGAGATAGCCGAGCCCGCGATGGCCGAAGAGCTGGGCGACTACTACTACTGGATCACCGCGTCGCTGAGCGCCGATGCGCAGCCCGGCAATGAGATAGCCATCGAGATAGAGAGCGTCACCGATACAAAGGACAACAACATCCAGGCAAGCAACGGAGCGAAGCAAAGCACCACCGTCAAGGCCGGATTCGCCGGAGGAGAATTTACCATAGGCGCGTCGGCCGAGGCTGACTACGCCACCTTCGCGGCCGCCATCGCGGCCATGGGCGACGCCATAGAGGGCGCCGCAACATTCCTGGTAGAGCCCGGCACCTACGCCGAGGACATCACCATTGACGGCATCAAGGGCACATCGGAGGCCAAACAAATCATCTTTAGGTCAAAGAGCGGAGAGGCGGCGGACGTCATCCTCACGGGCAAAGGCTACGCCGACGGAGGGTACGGCTCGGCCAAGTACGGCATATTCAACGTGAAGAACACCGACTGGGTGACGATTGACCGAATGACCTTCAACGGCAAGAAGAGCGGCGGAACGGAATACCCCTACTACGTGAACTATGTAGAGGCCTCGCGGCACTGCACGCTAAGCAATTGCACTCTTATGGCGGAGACATCGACGAGCTACAGCGGCCTGAATGAGGTGTACGCCACATGCTGCGAGCCCGTAGAGAACGGACGCAACGCCGACTTCCTGACCATCACCGGCAACACGTTCATCGGCGGCTACGTGGCCATCTACATCCAAGGCTCATACGGCTACGTCAAGAACGACCATATGAAGAGCCTGACAGTAACCGGCAATACATTCACCGACATCGGCAGCAAGGGCGTTTACCCCTACCAAATAGAAGACGTGCTGATAAGCGGAAACACATTTACGGCCTCAACGGCAGTGAGCAAGACCAGCTACTATGCCATCGACATGGTAAGGTGCAAGGGCGAGGTGAACGTTGCCAACAACCGCATCGTCAACAGCCAGACTGTGTATTCATCGGGCATCTACTTGCGCGACAACACCCACGGCACAGCAGAAAGGCCGGTGAGAGTATACAACAACTCCGTAGCCATCACATCGAGCCCCAACAATTCCAGCGCCGGCATCAATGTGGCAACCGAGTGTGAATACATTGACCTTTCGCACAACACCGTGAACATTGAAGGAGCGACGGGCTACGGCATCAACATAAGCAACACGAAAGAGACGCTGCAGCACATCACCCTGGCCAACAACCTGGTGCGCGCAAATACCACGGGCACGTCCGCGCTGGCTTTCTGCCTTAACCGCAAGGAAAGCCTATCGGCGTTCACCTTCACAAACAACGCCTTCTACAGCTGCAAGGACATATCAAACCTCGGCGCAGACCTTGAGGCGTGGAAAGAGGCGACGGGCGACAACAGCCTGATTGCGGAAGAGCCACAGTTCATGTCGGCATCCGACCTGCACCTGGCCGAGGCCGGCAGCCTCGTGGGCGGCGCCACGGTGGGGCATGTCAAGACCGACCTTGACGGCAAGGCCCGCGCGGCGATTCCCACAATCGGAGCATACGAATATGCCGCACTCTCGACAGAAAAGCCCGAGATGCTGGAAGGATACCCCAAGGCTGAGCAGATAAGCCACAACAGCGCAAGGATATTGGCAAAATGGACAGTGGGCGGACGCATGCACTACATAGCCAAGGCCGCCACGGCCGAGGCTCCGACGCAGGAAGAGCTCCTCGCGGCGGCCGCCATCGACGCCATGGCAGAGGCCGAGACAGCGATAAGCCTCACCGGCCTTGAAAGCGAGACAGCCTACAAGGCATACATGCTCCTTGAAGGCTCCAACAGGCAGAACTCAGAAATAGCGACGGTTGACTTCACCACGGCGCGCTACATCGCTCCGCTTGAGGTTTACCTCGACGAAGAGCAGGATGACTGCGACAAGGATGAAGAAGTGAGCATCATCCCCGAAATCACCGGAGGCGACAAGCCGTACGAGGTGAAATGGTACGACCAGGCCGGCCGCATAGTTGGAGAATACGAGCACTTGATATTCACGCCGGAGGCATCGGGCGTGTACACGATAGAAGTGACGAGCGCCGACGGGCAGAAGGCGACCGCATACACTGCACTCAGCGTGTACGGATTCGACGCTAACGCCACATTTGAGGACTTGAGCCTTGAAGAAGAATCGTACTGGTACGGCACGCAAGATGAGGATGTGCCCATGTACAAGTTCTACAGCGGGGCGTTCTCGTTCAGCAACTATTGCATGCCGGCATACAAGGCATGGGGAGGGTTCTCCTACGCCAACACCACTGGCACAGACTTTGCGCAGCTCTTCCCCGACCAATTCCACAACGTTGTGGGCGGCGGATACAACAGCGCCTCGTACGCCGTGGTGTTCACCAATGGGACCCGCTGCACCATTGAGACGCTAAAGAGCCGCGAAGGATCGGAGCTTGACTATGTGTATGTGACCAATACGGCATACGCAGTGAACAACATGACGCATGGCGACAGCTTCTCGGGAGCTTTCGCCGAGGGCGACTACCACAAGGTGGTGTTCACCGGCGATGACCCCGAAGGCACTCCGGTGGAATTCTACCTCGCCGACTACCGCAATGGCGGCAGCCTGATAGTGAATACCTGGGAGAAGGTGGACCTGAAGCCGCTTGGCAAGAACGTGAAGACGATACGGGTGACAACGGAGAGCTCCAACACCGGCGTGCCGGCCTACGCGGCGCTCGACAACCTTGAATACGCCAACGCCACTGACGGCATAGCCGACGCAGCCCTTGGCGACATCGACGGCGCGGATGTGAAGACGATACGCGTGATCACGGCCAGCGGCGCCACGGCCCTGCTGATAGAGAACGCGGGCCGCCTGGCCTCGGAAGGCGACCTGAAAGGCCTCGCCCCCGGCATCTACATCATCGAGCATACGATGGCTGACGGGAGGAAGGCGATAATAAAGAAAGCCATAAAATAATAGATAAAGCTCCTTTCTTAATCTGCACACGGCCCCGCGGCATATCCTGCCGCGGGGCTATTTTTGTTTACAAAATTAATTCACAAAATTTGTGAATTTGATTATATTTTATTATTTTTGCAATATACTTGATTTTACATAACTATTCAGCTATCATAAGTTGTTGATTTGTAGGGACGCACCCTGGTGTGTCCGAGGTCAAAACCAACAAATTCGATGGGAAACGGATGCACCAGAGTGCATCCCTACTTTTATAATCAATCGCTTATGCATATTTAACTAACCATTACCAATAGGAAAATGAAAGACAATAAATTCGGAGCATATCCAACACATCCCGGAGAGATATTGAAAGAGGAGATAGAGTATAGGAAAATATCTCAGCGCAAACTGGCCGCCGACATTGGAATGTCACACACCGCCCTCAATGAGATTCTTAACGGCAAGAGGCAGGTGACAACCACAACCGCGTATTTGATAGAGGCCGCATTGGATGTCCCGGCGGCAGTACTGCTAAAGATGCAAATGAGATACAATATGCAAACAGCACAATCAGACAAGTCGTTTATGGATAGATTGGCATCCATACGAAAAATCGCAGCGGTATTTTGACACATAACGGAGACATTCGAGGAATAAATAGACCTGATGCCGAACCTGTTTCTATTCCACTAACGGCCTCTACGAGGCCGACGTTATCTTTGGTGGTTATGCCCCAGCCTCCGCTCGCTATGCTCGCTGCAGCTGGGGTTTGCTCACATTATCGCCCCTACGGGGCTCTTCCTATTGCGGCCACAATCAGCGTTCTTGCTGCAGCTGGGGTTTGCTCACGATATCGCCCCTACGGGGCTCTTCCTATTGCGGCCTCCCATCGGCTTTCGATTTACTTCCTATTCGATTGTGAATGTTTTACTGTTTTTTAAGGATTTTTGTGGCGGGAATGTAAGAATAAATGTCTAAATTTGCAGGATTATATGCAATTTGACGCTTTATGCGCGGATTATGGATTAGGAAACCAATCATTAAACATATCTTTATGAAGAAAATCTTTACTTCGATAGCTGTTTGCTGCGCTTTGGCTGCGCCTGTGGCCAACGCCCAAAACGCTTCTTACAGCCTTCCGGCCACGCTGTCGTACTATGGCGCGATATCCGTGGAGGCTGGCGAGCCGTATCCGGCAGCCAACCAAGTGACCACCAATCCGATAAACGACGGGGCATTCATTTGGGTGCCCGTTGGCTCCAAGGTTATGTACAAGAGCACGTCGGACGCCGGGGCGACAGCATATTCCTGGGAAGTGCCCGGGGCCGCAGTGGAGGACGCAACTGCCGCCAACGCGCTGGCAACGTACAACACCGTGGGCACCTTTGACTTCCCCACCCTTACGACCACCTACGCCACGGGGGAATCAAAATATGCGGAGAACCTGAAAATCAAGGTTGGCGGAAGGGCTGAGCTATGCCACTCGGACAACCGCGAATGGGGAAAGACCTATGGCCTAGGGCAGGCGCAGTTCGGCCCCGACGCCGGCTCGCTTGGAGGGTCGAACAACCGCGAGATTGCGGGCGTTGGCAATTTTTACCGCTTCTCCTCGCCGGAAATGTACGTTGACGCGGTAAACGTCTATGCGGTAAAAAAGCCGGAAAACGCAGGCGACGCCAAGATTAGCATCCGCGCCTATCTGCCCTATATCGGCGAATCATCGTTCCTGATGATGGGCCAATTTGGGCAATATGGCGCGCTGGAGGTAGACGTAGTGCCAATGAGCGCGGGCAAGACCTCGGAGGATGGAGTGTACCTGCCGGTAAAAAGCTATGCTGTGTACACTATGCGTCCGCAAAACCCAATGTCATGCGAAGGCTATCCCTACCTCTTCTTCGCCGTGGAAGGCTTCGCCTACAAGGGCGGCGAGACATTGACTGAAGATTTCGGCATAGCCACAGACGTGATGCCATACCGCAACCTGACCCAGGAAGAGTACGTGAACGGGCTGGCGCATAACTCATACGTGCGCCTGTCGTCGGAGAGCGACTATCTGCGCCCTGTCACCCTATTCGGCGGCACAGATCCCATGGGCGCGTTCACCGGCAACTACAAGAGCTTCAATTTCTGGATATGCCCGGAAGTGCGCGGGGCAGAGACATCTGCCGGCATAGGCGACGTAGCGGTGAATCCCGCAGACGCCCTTAAGATAGAGCGCGACGGCGATACTCTATTGGTGGGCGGCGCGGCAGATGGCATCGTCTCGATCTACGGCGCCAACGGCGCGCTGAAGATGCAGGCGACGACGGCCAACGGCGGGGCAATGTTCAACATATCCGGCCTCACCCCCGGCGTGTACATAGTGAAAACCGCCACCAGCGCGGCAAAATTCGTGAAATAATCAATTTTAATTGCATACCTATGAAACAATTCTTACTTCTTTCGGCGGCGGCAATCACCCTGCAGGCCACGGCAGCATCCCCTGTGTGGACGCAGATGAGCACAGGCTCAGAGCAGACGTACGCCATCAAAACAGACGGCACGCTATGGGCGTGGGGCTCGGCTGAATCGGGCGAGCTTGGCAACGGATCCAAGGCGCCGGCGAAAGTGTCAACGCCTACCCAAATAGGCACAGACGCCGATTGGAAGCTCGCGGCCGGCGGCAGCAGCCGCGGATTCTTCATCAAGGAAAACGGCACGATGTGGTCGACGGGCTCGGCAGAAGGCGGGGCTCTTGGCACCAACAGCGCCGCGGCTCAGACCTTGCCCACGCAAATCGGCACAGACACAGACTGGATATTCGTGACAACATCCAATTGCGGCAATACCTTCGGCGCATTCGCCATCAAGGCAGACCATACCCTTTGGGCTTGGGGCAAGAACAGCGTAGGCCTTCTCGGCTTTGGCAATTACGACCAAAAGGCTACGCCACAAAAGATAGGCGAGGACGCCGATTGGGTGTCAGCGTCGATGGGGCGCAGCCACTCACTGGCGCTTAAGTCGGATGGCTCAATCTGGGGCGCCGGCGAAGGCGAATATGGCCAGCTCGGCGACAATTCAGGCTACAACAAAAGCTTTGTGAAGGTGGCCGATGGCGACTGGAAGGCAGTGTACGCCATAGACAACTCGTCGTACGCCATCAAAGCCGACGGCACCCTCTGGGCCTGGGGCGAGAACTATGGCGACATATTGGGCCTAAACCTGGGAGACGAGGTAACCTCGGTGAGCGTCCCCACGCAGATCACTTCAATCACAGGCAAGGTGTTCGCCATATCGGGCAGCCAGCATTTCCGCGCGGTGGCCGTGGGCGAGGCGGGCGCAGAGCATGCCACAAAAGTCTATACTTGGGGCAAAAACACCGACGGCTGCCTTGGCAATGGCACAGGCGTATCGGCCAACGACGTAGACAACATAGCAACCTATACAACCCCTCAGGCGGTAGAATTTGACGGGCCGATACAGATTGTAGAACTGCAGAGCGGCCAGCTCTTCACCGTAGTGCTGACCAGCGAAGGCAATCTTCTTGGCTGGGGCCAAAACGCATGGGGGCAGCTGGGCACATCCGAGCCTGAGAACATGCTGGGCAACTTCCGCACCACTCCCATAGAAGTGGCCGCAGCCGTGGAGGCTCCCAATGAAGGGCTGACATTTGACGCCGACAACATCCCGTCGACCCTCAACAACATTGAGGAGATAGCGCTGACAGGCGAATGGGGCACAGACGACCTGGCCAAGCTCATTCCCGCCCTTGGCAACGGCCAAGGCGTGTTTGGATACAATTTCAACACTGCGCTGAAGAAGGTAGACCTCACGGGCGTGACATTCAAGGAAAACACCTCAATGGAGAAAGCGCTGCGCAACTGCAAGGCTCTAGAGACGGTTATCTTCCCTGACAATGAATCAGTGGGCAATATCGTGAGCCTCAACAACGCGTTCCTGAACGACGAGGCGTTGTCGTCGATCAACATTGAAGCCCTCGTGAATGTGGCAGACATGACGCAGGCGTTCCAAAACTGCAAAAAGATGACCGCCTTCAACCTTTCGGCTTGGAACGGCGTAACGGAAAGCGAAATGGCATTCCAAAACTGCAACATACTGACCACCGTGGCGCTGCCGGGCGATTTCCACATCGGCGACCGCTGCTTTGGCGCAGACTTAGAGCTTGTACTCGTTGACTGGAGCACATACAAGGGCACGAAGGCGCCCGAGGTTACGCTCAGCGACTCATACCAGCCTTTCTACAATGTAGACTTTACGCCCGACAGCAAGAAGAAGGTGACGATAATCGTGCCTCAGGCGGCATACAAATCGTTCAGCGAGGACAGCTATTGGAGCGGATTTACGATTGAGGCGGCCACCGAGCCCGGCACATACACCGTGGACGCGGCAGAAATACCCTCTTCACTTGCCGATGCAAAGCATTTGATCCTGACCGGAGAATGGAACACTGACAAATTCAAGGCGCTGGCCACGGCTCTTGGCACCGCATCGGGCATGACCGCAGGCAATTCTACCTTGATTTCATTGGACATGAGCAGCGCCAATATCACCGCCGGCACAAAGCTTGTGATGCAAGTGCCCGGTTTCCTCGGCACATCAGCCAAGGGCGTGTTCCAAAAATACACCGCGCTTGAGAGCGTAACATTCCCGACCAACGGCGACGCGGCCAACTTCACCTCATTTGAGCAGGCATTCTCCGGCTGCAAGGCGTTGAAGAGCGTTGACATGAGCGATTGCACCGGCCTTGGCACTACCACCAGCGCATTCTATGACTGCACAAACCTTGAATCGGTTACGCTCCCCGCATCTATGCCTTTGCAGAAAGAACTTTTTGACCGCTGCGAAGCCCTGAAGACAATTGATTGGAGCAATTATTCCGGCACTACGGCGCCGACATATTCCTCCAACGCCATTCCTACACTTGGCAAGGCATTGACAGTGATTGTGCCTGATGGAGCCTACGATGCGTTCGTAGCCAGCTCGCAATGGAGCGCCTACAACATCGTGAAGGCCAGCACAGCGGGCATTGAGGACGTGGAGGCTTCGGAGAGCTTGGCCCCCCGCCAGGTGTACAACCTTCGCGGCCAATACATCACCACCCTGCCCGCCGAAGCGGGCTATGACGAGCTTCCCGCCGGACTTTACATCATCGGCGGCAAGAAGGTGTATGTGAGGAAGTAAAATATACCGATAATACAATAGAGATAGGCGCGGCTTTTGTCGCGCCTATCTTTTTCCACAAGCGGCCTCTACGAGGCCGACGTTGTCTTTGGCGCTTATGCCCCAGCCTCCGCTCGCTGCAGCTGGGGTTTGCTCACGATATCGCCCCTACGGGGCTCTGGGGGCAGCATAGCTGCTTAATCTAACGAAACATTGTTGATGGGGGCTTAATTTTTTTGCCTGGTTAGGTGGGAAGTCCGCCGCCGAGGGCGCGGTAGAGGTCGATGATGGCGAGGCGCTCGTCGCGGATTGAGCGGATTAGGCCGATTTGAGCCTCGAGGTGGCGGCGCTGGGCGTCAAGGACGTTGATGTAGATGATGGTGCCGGCGTGGTACTGGAGTAGGGCGAGGTCGAGGTATTTTTTTGTCGATTCGCAGAGGTTGAGCTGGAGGTCGGAGGAGCGCAGGGCCTTTTGGTAGGCTGTGCGGGCGTCGCTGACTTCGCGGAACACGGTTAGGACTGTCTGCTCGTACTGGTACACGGCCTGGTCGTAGGCATCGATGGCGGCCTTGTACTTCGCCTTTCGCTTTCCGAAATCAAAGATAGGGGCCACGAGATTAGCGCCCCAGAAGTAATACGGGGATGCGAGGAATCGCGCCAGGCGGTCATTCTCAAGGCCGCCGGTGAGGGTGAATGTCAGACGCGGGAAACGGTCGGCGTAGGCCACGCCCACAGCGGCCATTGCGGCGCGCAGCTTCTGC
>JAMPBQ010000042.1 GCA_023666615.1 Clostridium sp.
GAGTAGGTCATCGCCACCCTTTCAGGGGGCATCCATCCGGATGCCCCCTTTTTTTGTGCGCTTTAAGAGATATTGGGAGGGTGTTGTGTCTTTATGTTGTTTTATCGTTATAACGTTATGTCGTTATATCGTTATATCGATTGGGTTTTAACGATGGGGAATTGTGAGCTTTTGGGGTTGGGGATTGTGGCTTTTCTTCTGGCTTGGGAGGGATATGAAAAAACTCGGCCTTTGTTGAGCCGAGTGGTATGTGTGTGTTTTTCGGGGTGTTGGAGATAATATTTTGCCTTGAATCTTGGCCTATTGGTGTTTTTGCTTTAATCGATTCTTACCTTGAAATTTGGTCTATTGGTGTGTTTTTGCTTGATTTTTGTCTGGTGTGTTTATGCGCAATGGGCGCATGGGGGTTATCTGTAGTCGGCGAAGCGTGCTTTTAGCTGCTTGCGTGCGAAGAAGATGCGGCTTTTTACTGTGCCAACAGGAAGGTTGAGCTCTTCGGCGATTTCTGAGTATTTGTAGCCTTCTACGTGCATTGTGAAGGGAACGCGGTATTCATCGGAGAAGTTGTTGATTGCCGCGGTGATTTCAGTTGCGGCGATTGAGCCTTCGGGGGAGTCGAGGCCTGAATCTTGGGAAAGACTCAAGTGGTAGAGGTTGTCGGTGGTATCCACCATCGTGGCTGCGCGTGAAGCTCTGCGGTAATTGTTGATGAAGAGATTGCGCATGATTGTGAAGACCCAGCCCTTGAAATTCGTGTTGTCGGCGAATTTTTCTCGGTTGTCGATAGCCTTCAGTGTAGTGTCCTGAAGCAGATCGTATGCATCGTCACGGTTAGATGTGAGCATGTAGGCGAAGTTGAGGAGGTTGTCCTGGAGGTCCATCAGATTGGTCTGAAATGCGTCGGTCTTCATAATTTTATGTTTTATTAGGTGATCAAATGGTGAGTTGTTTTCTTTTGACATCACAAAGTTAGCGCGAGAATTTTCGGGAGTAAAATTTTCAGACAAAAAATTTTCGCTGAAGGGCGAAAAAAATTGCATATTTTGCATAAGTAGATGATATACAGAGGTGTACAATTGTTACAAACAGCGAACAAAATGATACAAAACGAAAATGCTACATAAGTGCAACAATTTTTGCGGACAAAAAACACTCTAATATTTTGTTTGTTGAGCAAAATTTCGTAACTTTGACCATTATTCAATTACCTAATTAAAATCAATATCCTATGAGGTCATTTAGTGTGCATTCCCCAAGCGGCGACACTTTTGGCTTGTTGCGTGTGCCTAATTGATTTTATTGCATTTTCCCACCTATGATCATTATTGCTTTGTGCATTGGAGACCGCGCCGAGTGGGCGTTAGTCGACGGAAAGGAGATAGTGGAGTACGCCACCACGGATGGCGTGAATCCATTTTTTATGACCAGGAGAGAAATGTCCCATGCCATTAGGCTTGGATTGCCGGAGTCTTTTTTCAGGCGCCGGTGGGATGCTGTTTATTTCTACGGAAGCGGATGCGCCAATGAGGATAAGAATAAGATTGTGGAGGGGTCGCTGATAGCCCAGTTCAGGTCACCGGCATACGTTGGCAGCGACCTTTTGGGAGTGGCGCGAGGCATATTTGGCAGAAAGGCGGGTCTTTTGTGCCTCTTGGCTCAGGGAGCTAATTCAGGTTTTTTCGACGGCAACGCGATAGTGAAGAATGTAATGTCGGGGGGATACATCCTTGGGGACGAGGGATCGATGGTGCATTTGGCAAAGAACCTGGTATCAGACGTAATTAAGGGGATAGCGCCGCATGACATTGTAGAGGATTTCCTGCGCACGTACGAAACAACCCCCGCGGAAATAATGAATGAGGTGTATGAATCGCAGGGGCGAATCAACGCCGCGCTTGGGAGATACGCCGGATACCTTGAAGAAAACATCTCGCATGACTATTGCCACAAGCTGGTGTACGATGCCTTCATTTCGTTTTTTGAGAGGAATGTGGCGCAATATGACTATAAGGCATACGGGATATCCGTGGCGGGAATAGCTGTGGAGAGATTCCGCGAAGTTTTTCTAAAGGCGGCGGATGATTTTGGGGTAAGGGTTGATAAGATAGACGCGTCGCCGTTGACGGGGCTTGTCGATTTCCATTTTGAGCGGAGCCAAGCATAAAAGGAGTTGGGGGTAAAAGGAGACAGCGGCAGTCAGCCCTATGGGCAAACGGGGGCAAAGCCTCGCTTTCACTCAGTTTTTTCTTTCGATGATGCAGTCGAAAATGTCCATTAGGGACTCAGAAGCATCGGACTTTGGGAATTTATAGAGGATTTCCGCGGCCTGGGCGCGGAATAGGCGCATTTTATCGTAGGCATATTCAATGCCGCCGCATGCCACGGCGTAGGAAGTGAGCGCGCTTATGTCGGCATCGCTTAATTCCTCTTTGGCCGCAAGCGCCTTCATTTGCCCCTTTTCAGAATCTGAATTCTTCTCGGAAAGAGCGAAGATGAGCGGGAGGGTGATTTTTCCCTCGCGCAGGTCATTTCCCGTGGGCTTGCCTATTGAAGGGTCGTCAAAGTAATCGAAGATGTCGTCGCGAATTTGGAAGCATAGGCCAAGGAGCTTTGCGAACTCGGTCATCAAGGCCAGGCTTTTTTCGTCGGCGCCGGCTGTATAGCATCCAACTTTTGCGCAAGCCACGAAGAGAGATGCGGTCTTGTAGTCTATTATGCGCAGGTATGCCTCTTCTGTGATGGAGTGGAATCTTGCGTTGTAGATTTGGTCAAGCTCGCCCAGCGATAGGGTCTTTCCCAAATGGCATATGGCGTCGATGACGCGAATGTCGGCCGTAGAGATGGCCTGCTGCATTGAGGAGGACACAAAAAAATCGCCCACCAGCACGGCGATATGGTTGTCCCATATGGCGTTGATGGTGGGAATGCCCCTGCGCAGCTTGGAATTGTCGACAACATCGTCGTGGATTAGCGAGGCGTTGTGCAAAAGCTCCACGGCGGCCGCGGCCGCAAGAGAGGATTCGGCGACATTGCCGCACATCATCTTTGCTGTGAGGATGACGATGATTGGGCGAATCTGCTTGCCCTTTCGCGAAAGGAAGGACGATATTATGCTTTCCATCATTGGATTGTCGGACCCAAGCTGACGGAGGATTATATCATTGAGCTTTTTCAGCTCTGGGGCAATTGAGGATTGTATGGTCTGAAGATTCGCCATTTTCACTAAATAATGCGCAAAGTTAAGAAAACTTATTGTAAAATTGAGGAATTCTTCATAATTTTATGCCGTAAAAATGACAAATGGCGCCAATGCGCGCCCCATTCACCCTACACCCTTTGACGACATGGAAGGAAAAAAACTGTTTTTGCTTGACGCATACGGACTAATATACAGGGCGTATTACGCACTGATACGCTCGCCACGGATAACGAGCAAGGGGCTCAACACATCGGCGGTATTTGGGTTTTGCAACACGCTCGACGAGGTGCTGCGCGCCGAAGAGCCCGACCATATAGCGGTATGCTTCGACCCGCCCGGAGGCAAGACTTTCCGGCACGAGGCCTATCCCGAATACAAGGCGCAGAGAGAAAAGCAGCCCGAGGACATAACCTTGTCGATACCTTACATAAAGCGAATACTTGAGGCGTACCGCATACCATGCGTTGAGGTGCCCAACGTGGAGGCTGACGACGTGATAGGCACGTTGGCGAAGAAAGCCGAGGGCGAGGGGTATGAAACGTATATGATGACCCTTGACAAAGACTATGCGCAGCTGGTAACCGAGCGCACTAAGATGTACAGGCCATCGCTGAAGGGAAAGGGATTTGAGGTGAGAGGTCCGAAGGAGGTGTGCGCGCTGTACGGCATCAACTCCCCGCTGCAGGTGATCGACCTTCTGGCGCTGGAGGGCGACGCCTCCGACAATGTGCCCGGATGCCCCGGAGTGGGCGAGAAAACCGCGTCAAAGCTCATACAGGAATGGGGGTCGGTGGAGAATCTCATCGACCATGCGGCAGAGCTGAAGGGCGCGATTCAGAAGAAAATCACAGAGAACGCGGAACAGATAAAATTCTCCAAATTCCTCGTAACGATAAAGACTGATGTCGACGTGGACATAGATTTGGCGTCAACTCGCCGCGAAGAGCCCGACATGGAGAAACTTTTGGAGATATACCGCGAGCTTGAGTTCAAGACATTCATTGCCCGAGCGCAAGCAAGGGCCGCGCTCAATGGGCAGGAATTGCCGCCGGCGCCTCCCTCTCCCGCCATGGGCAGCCTTTTTGACGGAGTGGACGACGAGGCCGCAAAGCCGGCGGAAAGCGTCGCGCCTCAGGGCACAATAGCCAAAGACTACGCCGTGGCCGACAAGCTTTCGGCCATTTCGGCTTTAGCCGCTGAGCTGATAAAGGCTGGACGCGCGGGCATGTGCATGGCCGTGGCCGGCACGGAGGCTATGACTGCCAGGCTTTATGGCATAGGGTTTGCGTACGACGACAAGAACGCGTATATTCCCCTTCCAGAAAAGGACTTTGACCGGCAAGAGATCATGACGCTGCTTGAGCCTCTTTTCTGCAATGACGGAATGGAAATCGTCAGCCACGACATGAAGAGGGACATGATTCTTCTCAAGCGCGAGGGAATTGACTTCAAGGCTCGTTATTTCGACACGTCGGTGGCGCACTACCTGCTTAAGCCCGAGGGCAAGCACGGCATAGACACGGTGGCTTATGAAATGCTGGGCTACCGCACGCTGACATACGATATGTCGGACCTTGAGAGGAAGAAGGACTCGCAGGCTATGTCAATTGACGCCGCGGAGAGATGCGCTGAGAAGGCCAGAGTAGCCTTGACGCTAAAGGATACATTGCTTAAGGCTGTGGCCGAGCAAGACCAAACCAAGCTTCTTGAAGAAATAGAGATGCCGATGGTGGAGGTGCTGGCCTCAATGGAGTGGGAAGGCGCGCGCATCGACGTGCGCGAGCTGGCGCGAATCTCCGTTTCGCTTTCCGAGCGCATCAGCGCGCTGGAGGACGACTGCTATGCTATGGCCGGAGAGAAGTTCAATGTGGGCTCGCCTTCGCAAGTGGGAGAAATCCTATTTGGGAAGATGGGGATAGACCCCAAGGCCAAGAAGACAAAGAACGGCGCGTGGTCAACCACTGAGGAGACACTTGAGAAATACAAGAAGCAATATCCGCTGGTGGACAAAATCCTTGAGGCTCGCGGGCTGAAGAAGCTTTTGGCCACCTACGCCGACGCGCTGCCCAAGCTGATCAACCCCATCACCGGCAAGCTGCACACGACATACCAGCAGACCGTGACGGCTACGGGCAGGCTGTCGTCAACTAATCCTAATCTGCAGAATATCCCCATTCGCACTGACGATGGGCGGGAGATAAGGCGGGCGTTCATTCCGGATGACGGCGACCTATTGCTTTCGGCCGACTATTCTCAAATTGAATTGAGGCTGATGGCCGACTTCAGCGGAGACAAGGCTATGGTGGACGCCTTCAACTCTGGCGAGGATATACACAGGGAGACCGCGGCAAAAATCTACGGCATACCGCTGGAAGAGGTCACAGACAACCAGAGGCGCAACGCCAAGACGGCGAATTTTGGCATCATCTATGGCATATCGGCCTTTGGCCTGTCGCAAAGGCTGGAGATACCGCGGGCGGAGGCCAAGATGCTGATTGACGGCTACCTTGCGACCTACCCCGGGGTGAAGGCCTATATGGATCAGTCAATTGAGAAGGCGCGCCGGCAGGGCTACGTGAGCACGATAATGGGGCGCAAAAGGTATCTGCCAGACATAGCGTCACGCAACGCCACGGTGCGCGGATACGCTGAGCGCAACGCCATCAACGCGCCGCTGCAAGGCTCGGCCGCCGACATCATAAAGATAGCGATGATACGCATCCACCGCGACATTGTGGAGAAGGGGTTGAGATCTAGGATGATACTTCAGGTGCATGACGAATTGGTGTTCAATGTGAAGGCGGAAGAGCTGGCGCAGGTGCAGCAGCTTGTGGCCGAGCGCATGGAGCATGCGTATTCAGGGCGAGTGGCGCTGGAGGTGTCCTCCGGCGT
Organism: Clostridium sp.; assembly: GCA_023666615.1. GTDB lineage: Bacteria > Bacteroidota > Bacteroidia > Bacteroidales > Muribaculaceae > CAG-873. The sequence continues at coordinate 6,092 of JAMPBQ010000042.1, forward strand.
AGGGACAAATTGGCTTGAAGCCCATTGATTTGGCGTGGGCGGCAAAGGGTTAAGCGCATTGCGCCGTTCCCGCCATTAGATTGTCCCCGCCATTATATTGTTTCTGGGATTTTACTATGAAATTCGGCTCCAATCGGCCTGTTGGGAACGCGCCAGCTCCACCGCGCGCCGCAGCAGCCGGTTGGCCGGGGCCTGCAGTTGAGGGTCGGCGTCGAGGATGGCTTCGGCCATGCCGCGTGCAGTCTGGATGATGGCCCCGTCAGTGGCCAGGTTGGCTATTTTCAGGTCAAAGGGCAGGCCGCTCTGCATAGTGCCCTCTATTTCGCCTGGGCCGCGCATCTTCATGTCCGCCTCGGCTATTGCGAATCCGTCGTTGGTGGAAGTCATGATTTCCAGCCGTTGGCGGGTCTCCTTGGCGATGCTTTGCTTTGTCATCAGCACGCAATAGCTTTGGTCGGCTCCGCGGCCCACTCTACCACGGAGCTGGTGGAGCTGCGAAAGGCCAAATCGCTCGGCGTTTTCGATAATCATCACTGAAGCGTTAGGCACGTTTACGCCTACTTCGATAACTGTTGTGGCCACAAGAATGTCGGCCTGGTGGCTTGCGAACAGGCTCATTTGGTAATCCTTTTCCTTTGGCTTCATTTTGCCGTGGACGAATGCCACTTTCTTTTGAGGGAAAGCCTCGCATATGGCTTCGTAGCCCTCCTCAAGGCTGCGAAGGGCGAGCTTGTCGTTCTCTTCAATCAGAGGATGGACAATGTAGATTTGTCGTCCTTTCTGCATCTCCTTGAATAGGAATTGGTAAATGAGCATCCGCTGCTCGTCGTACCTCATTACGGTCGTAACTGGCTTTCGGCCTGGGGGGAGCTCGTCTATCACAGAAACATCGAGGTCGCCGTAGACGGTCATGGCCAATGTGCGCGGGATGGGTGTGGCGGTCATTACGAGCACATGCGGGGCGATGTTGCTTTTGCTCCACAGGCGCGCTCTTTGGGCCACGCCGAAGCGGTGCTGCTCGTCGATTACCACAAAGCCTAGATTTCGGAATTGCACTTTGTCCTCAATCACAGCGTGCGTGCCGATGAGGATGTGCAACGAGCCGTCGGCAAGCTGCTCAGCTATTATGTCGCGCTCTTTTTTGCGGGTGCTACCCGTAAGGAGCTTAACGTTTAGGCCGATTTTGGCGGTGAGGCCTCGGATTGTCTCATAGTGCTGCGCGGCAAGAATTTCGGTAGGCGCCATTAGGCAGGCCTGCGCGCTGTTGTCGATGGCGATAAGCATGCACAGCAGGGCCACCATTGTCTTTCCCGAGCCGACGTCGCCTTGCACCAGGCGATTCATCTGTCGGCCTGTGTTTACGTCGGCGCGCACCTCCTTAATGACGCGTTTTTGCGCGTTTGTGAGGGAGAAGGGCAGGCATTCGCTGTAGAAGGTGTTAAACCAATGGCCCACTTTGGCGAAACGCATGCCAAGGAGGGCGCCTTTGCGCAGGCGCGAGCGCATCAGCATGTCGGCCTGGATATAGAAGAGCTCTTCAAACTTCAGTCTGTAGCGGGCCCGTTCCAGGGCTTGCGGGGAAGATGGATGGTGGATTGTGCGCAAGGCTTCGCCGGCGGGCATTAGGCCCAGGCGCCTCACCAATTCGTCGGGCAGCGGGTCGGATATGTTGGGGTGGGCAGAGAGCGCCGCCTGCATCCACATGAAGATATTGCGGGACGTGACACCGGCATTGCGCAGCCTCTCAGTCATTGGATATACGCCGCGGAATCCAGCCATGGCGTTGGCGCTGTTCTCGGTATCCACTTCGGGATGCACCATCTGCATCTTGCCGTTGAAGAATCCGGGCTTGCCAAAGAGATAATACTCCACCCCCGGATGATATATTTGCCTTATCTGCTGGATTTTTCTGAACCAGGTCACCTCCATCGAAGCGGAGCCGTCGGTGAACAGGGCTGTCAACCTCCTTTTAGCCCCTTCACCTTGTTCATTGAAGGCCAAGAACTTGCCTTTCACCAGCACCCAGGCCACATCGGAGTGAATGTCACGTATTTTCTGAATCTTCGAGCGGTCGATGTAGGTGTTGGGGAAATGTCGCAAAAGGTCATAGACGCTCTGCAGGCCGAGCTCCTTCTGCAGAAGCTTGGCCCGCTGCGGGTCTATGCCCTTCACATACGTTATGTCAATTTGCCGGAGGGATAGCATTTCTTGTGGGCGAGCAAGCTCGCGCACTCAACTAAACAAGGCGGGCGCTTTCTTGCTTTTAGGTTGCTTTCAGATGTAGAGGGCGGCGACTTCGATGTCGCGGGGGTGGGTGATCTTTATGTTGAGGGGGGAGCCTTCCACAAGGAGGGGGGATCCGAAGCCGGCGGCTTCGTATACGCTGGCGTCGTCGGTGAATGCCGGAGAGAAGGGCAATGCGTAGGCCTGGCTAAGCTTTCCGGCGCGGAAGGCCTGGGGGGTCTGAACGGCCACGAGGGCTGAGCGGTCTTCCGCCTCGGAGGAGCCGTCGGGGTTGATGCGGCGCAGGGAGTCGGTGACGGGAATGGCCGGGATTGCGGCGTCGGCGGAGGCCATTGCCTTGGAAATGTTCTTGATTACAGCGGAAGGCACAACGGGGCGGACGCCGTCGTGGATGTACACCACGGAGTCGTCGGCAGGCTGGAGGGCATTCAGGGCTTTTTTCACAGACTCCCATCTTGAGGCGCCGCCTTCGACAACGAGAGGGGAAACGAATCCGTACTTTTCGCACATCTTTTCCCACATTTGTGAGTATTCGGGGCTAAGCACGATGGCGAGCCTTGCCTGGGGCAAGGCTCTGCCAATTCGCTTTGCGGTGTGCATGAGCACAGGCATGTCGCCGAGCATGCAGAATTGCTTTGGGGTGTCGCCCCCAAAGCGGGTTCCGCTGCCGGCCGCCACAATTATCGCGTAGTCCATCAATAGGCGAACATTGGGTAATCGCTAATTGTCTCGTTCACCTTTGCGCGCACGGCCTTGATCACGGCTTTGCTTTCGGGGTTGGAGAGCACGGTGTCGATCATTTCCACGATTTCGCCCATCAGGGGTTCTTTGGCGCCGCGTGTGGTGATGGCGGGTGTGCCAAGGCGAATGCCGGAGGTCTGGAATGGGCTGCGGCTGTCGAACGGCACCATGTTCTTGTTGGCTGTGATGTCAGCCTCCACGAGCACCTTTTCGGCCACCTTTCCGGTGAGGTCGGGGAATTTTGTGCGGAGGTCCACGAGGATACAGTGGTTGTCGGTGCCTCCGGAGATTACCTTATATCCCTTGTCGATGAGGGCTTGCGCCATGACTTGGGCATTCTTTTTAACCTGCGAGGCGTATTCTTTCCATTCGGGCTGGAGGGCTTCGCCGAAGGCTACGGCCTTTGCGGCGATCACGTGCTCCAGCGGGCCGCCCTGGACGCCGGGGAAAACTGCGGAGTCGATGATTTGCGACATTTTCTTCACCACGCCCTTCGGGGTGGTCTTTCCCCAGGGGTTGTTGAAATCCTTTCCCATGAGGATGATGCCGCCGCGCGGACCGCGGAGGGTCTTGTGGGTGGTGGAGGTGACTATATGGGCGTATTTCAGAGGGTTGTCAAGGAGGCCGGCGGCTATAAGCCCGGCGGGGTGGGCCATATCCACCATGAAGATAGCTCCAATTTCGTCGGCGATTTTCCTCATGCGGGCGTAGTCCCATTCGCGGCTGTAGGCACTGGCTCCGCCGATGATGAGCTTAGGGCGTTCGCGAAGGGCGACTTCCTCCATCTGGTCGTAGTCCACGAGACCGGTCTCGGCGTCGACGTTGTATTCAAGGGCGTGGAACATTAGGCCGGAGAAGTTTACGGGGCTTCCGTGTGATAGGTGGCCGCCGTGTGATAGGTTAAGGCCAAGGAATTTGTCGCCAGGCTGGAGGGCGGCCATGAAAACGGCCATGTTCGCCTGTGCGCCTGAGTGGGGCTGTACATTGGCGTATTCGGCGCCGAATAGTTTCTTAACGCGGTCAATGGCGAGGTTTTCGGCCTGGTCAACGATTTGGCAGCCGCCGTAATAGCGGTGGCCGGGGTAGCCTTCGGCGTATTTGTTTGTAAGGCAAGAGCCCATGGCGCGCATAACCTCGTCGCTGACGAAGTTTTCGGAGGCGATGAGTTCGATACCTTTCTTTTGGCGCTGGTGTTCGCGCTCAATGATTTCAAAAATGGCGTTGTCGCGTTGCATATGGTTTAGTCTTTAGTTTTTAGTCTTTAGTTTTTAGTCTTTGCCCTTTAGGATTTCTTCTTTTTCTCAACAGAGAATCCGAATTTGCCGAGCTTTTGGCCGAGGGAGTAGTATCCGCCGTGGCAGTATGCCATAAGGCCGGATGCGGCAAGGTCGAAGTGGCCGGTGGCGGGGTCGATGAATCGGTCGTCGGCCACAACATTCAGCACTTCGGCGATGAACATGTCGTGGCTGCCAAGGCCCATTATGGATTTTACGCGGCATTCAATGCAGAGGGGTGATTCCTCGACCATCGGGCATCGGACTGTTTGGCCCGGAGCGGGGGTGAGCCCGGTTTCTTTCCATTTGTCAAAATCACGGCCTGATTTGACGCCGCACCAGTCGGTGGCCCGGGCCATTTCGGCCGTTGTAAGGCATAGCGTGAATTCCATATTGCGCTTTATGATGCCGTAGCTGTGGCGCTCGGGGCGGACTGAGATGTATAGCATGGCTGGCTGGGTGCATATGGTGCCGGTCCAGGCCACTGTGATGAGGTTGAATTCGTCGGGCGACGCTCCGCAGCTGACCAGGGCGGCCGGCAAGGGGTATACCATTGTGCCCGGCTTCCAGCTGACTTTCATTGCAGGCGCGCGTCGTCGCCTTTGACGGCGTGGTTGCAGTAATGGCATCGAATCACCACGGGGTCGTTGCCCACGACGTGGAAAACTGTGCGCATAGGCTCGTTGTTTGTGATGCATTTCGGGTTTGCGCACTTCACGATGCCGACAACTGTCTCGGGGAGCTTTACGGGATGCTTCTCGACGACGCTGTATTCGCGTATGATGTTCACCACGGCCGATGGGGCAATTATTGCGATTCGGTTGAGCGTCTTTTCGTCAAACTCGACATCGGCCACCTTGATGATGCCTTTGGTTCCGAGCTTTCCGCTGGCCAGGTTGTTGCCGATCGTAACGGCCTTGTCAAGGTTTTCGATTCCGAGGATGCGCACGGCCTTGAACAGTGCCGAAGAGGGTATGTGGTCGATTACGGTGCCGTTGCGCAGGGCGGCTACCGCGAGTTCCTTTTTGTCAGTCATGAGTTTAGTCTTTAGTTCGGAGATCAGGCTGCAGGCCCAGGGCGCGGCAGATTATTGCTTGCCGGGCGTAAAGGCCGTTGCGCGCCTGGTCGAAGTAATAAGCCTTTGGGTTTGAATCGACATCGTAAGCGATTTCGTTGACGCGCGGGAGGGGGTGAAGGATTCGGAGGTTGGGCTTTGAATTGTCCAGCATGGAGTTATGCAGGGTGTATAGGTCCTTAACCCGCTCGTATTCCATAATGTCGGTGAAACGCTCGCGCTGCACGCGGGTCATGTAGATTATGTCTGACTCATTGATGATCTCTGGGGAGAAATTGGTGGTGCAGACGTACTCGATGCCTTTTTCGTCGCAGAATTTCAGGTATTCTTCGGGCATTTGGAGCTCTTTGCAGGCCACGAACCTGAATTTAGGGCGGAAATAGCTCATAGCCTGGAGGAGGGAGTGGACAGTGCGGCCGTATTTAAGGTCACCAACCATTGTGATGGTCAAGTCGTTGAGGTCTCCTTGAGTTTTGTAGATCGAGTAGAGGTCGAGCATTGTCTGCGATGGATGCTGGTTGGCGCCGTCGCCGGCGTTCACCACAGGCACGTCTGTGACTTCCGAAGCGTAGCGCGCGGCGCCTTCGAGGTAGTGGCGCATTACGATTAGGTCCACATAATTTGACACCATCTTGATTGTGTCGTGGAGGGTTTCGCCCTTGGAAGAGCTTGTAGTGGAGGCGTCGGAGAAGCCGATGACGCGTCCGCCCAGGCGGTTGACGGCGGTTTCGAAGCTGAGGCGGGTGCGCGTCGAAGGCTCGAAAAACAGGGTGGCGACGACCTTGCCGTCTAAGATTTTGGAGTTTGGATGCTCTTCAAAGTAGCTTGCTTGCTCAAGAAGCGCGAGCAGCTCTTCTTTGTTAAGGTCAGCGATTGAAACAAGGCTATTTTTGTTCATGAACTGAAAATTTATTCAGATACAAAATTACACACAAATTTCCAGCCAAAACGTTAATAAACGCTAAAAGGCGGGGCGTGGCGGATTAAATGGGGCCTTGGGTGAGGCGCGAACGCTTTTTGAGGCGGTTGTGACTTGCTGGAGGCGATTTTTGAAAAAAAATTGAAGTTTTTTCAAGATAACGTTGACAATGGGTTTTTGATGCCGTATATTTGCAGAAAATAAATCGACGTTATTGACAACAAACCTTTTTTTATGACTGATTCTATGGAAAAGACAAAGCAAAGGGCCGCGGCGGGGGCGGGGCTTTATGGGGGGCCGATCTCGCCGGCGCCTAGCTCGGCGGAGTTCCGCCGCTACATG
>JAMPBQ010000043.1 GCA_023666615.1 Clostridium sp.
CAGGTCGGCTATCGAGCGCGCCGCGGCAATCTTCATCGCGTCGTTTATGTCGGTGGCGCCGCAGTCAAGGGCGCCTCGGAATATGAACGGGAATCCCAGCACATTGTTGACCTGATTGGGGCAGTCGCTGCGGCCGGTGGCCACGATAGCGTCGGGGCGGGCCTTCATCGCCTCGTCGTATCCGATTTCAGGATTGGGGTTGGCCAAGGCGAAGATGATGGGGCGCGACGCCATATCCTTAATCATTTCGGGGGTGACGGCCCCGCCCACTGAAAGGCCCAGCAGCATGTCGGCGCCCCGCAGAGCCTCGGCAAGGGTGTGGAGGTCGCGTCTGGTGGCAAACTCTTGCTTTTCGGGGGAGAGGCCTTGGCGGTCGGCGCGTATCACGCCTTTGCTGTCGCACATCACAATGTTTTCTCCCTTCACGCCTAGGAGCTTGTACATCCTTGCGCACATAATGGCAGCGGCGCCTGCGCCGCTCACCACCACGGTCAATCCTTCCAAATCCTTGCCCTGCAGCATGGCGGCGTTGATCAGGGCGGCCGATGAGATTATGGCCGTGCCGTGCTGGTCGTCGTGCATCACGGGTATGGGGCATTCCTGCTTGAGCCTGCGCTCAATCTCGAAGCACTCGGGCGCGCCAATGTCCTCAAGGTTGATTCCTCCGAAGGTAGGGGCCAAGGCCTTTACGATCCGCACAAACTTGTCGGGGTCTTTCTCGTCCACCTCAATATCGTAGCTGTCAATGCCTGCGAAAATCTTGAAAAGGAGGGCCTTTCCCTCCATCACGGGCTTCGACGCCTGCGCGCCGATGTCGCCAAGGCCGAGCACGGCCGTGCCGTTGCTGATTACGGCCACGAGATTTCTCTTGTTGGTGTATTTATACGCGGCCGATTCGTCGGCCTTTATCTCTTCGCATGGATATGCCACGCCGGGCGAATACGCCAGGCCGAGGTCGTACTGGGTGAAATATGGCTTGGTGGGCACAACCTCGGTCTTGCCGGGCTGCGGATACTCATGATAGTCGAGAGCGGCTTCTTTGGTGATGGTCTTTGACATAGCTTATGATTGAGATTAAACTGCAATGGAGGCGGCGGGCGCCATGCGCCTCCCGCCCCATAAGTCTATAACCTCAAATCCAGCCCAAAAGTTCTGCCCACCCCGCGCTTTATCCGATTTGCCGCTGCAGAAGCGAGAAATACCCGGCCTTGTTCTCTACGAGGGATGAATGCGGCCCGCTTTCTTCAATGCGACCGTCCTTCATAAAGAGTATTTGGTCTGCGTCTTTTATTGTGCTGAGCCTATGCGCTATTATAATCATTGTCCTCCCCCTCCAAATTGATTTAATGTTTTCGAGTATGAGAGCTTCGTTGTTGGCGTCAAGCGACGATGTTGCCTCATCGAGAATCAAAATGTCAGGATTCTTATAAATCGCCCGCGCGATCATAAGCCTTTGCTTTTGCCCTCCGCTCAGCTCCAGCCCCGTAGGCCCTATCCTTGTGGAGAAACCCATAGGCAAAGAATCCACAAACGACTCCAAGCATGCGGCCTTTGCTGCCCGGCACACCATATCCTTGTCAGGATTACTTGAATTTATGGCTATGTTTTCAGCAATAGATCCACTGAAAACATATCCATTTTGCATAACAGCGCCGCAATGAGACACCCATTCTTCCTCGTCAATACTTCTCAACTTAAGTTTGCCTACGTTTATGTCTCCATTGGCTGAATCATAGAATTTAAGCAGAAGCTTTACAAACGACGACTTTCCGCATCCGCTCTCGCCCACTATAGCCGTGGTCTTGCCCAAAGGAATGAAGGCATTAACATTTTCAAGGACATAACCATCACAACCCGGGTATTTGAATGACACATTATCGAAGATTATATCACCAAGGGCAAAGTGGGTTCGCCCGCAATTTCTCTCCGGCACGGCATGTTTTTCTATTTCTTCAATGCGGCTGTAAGATATCGCGGTATCCTGCAAGGACGTTATTGACGATATAATATTGGAAAACGGCATTGACAAGCGCCCGATAATATAGGATACAGTCATCATGGCGCCAATTGTCATCGATCCATTAATCACGCATGAAGCACAAATTCCGGTGATGGCAATTTCCTTTATCCTTGAAAAGAAAACCGCGCCGCTGTTTTGCATTATCGCCACGTTGAGCAATCGATAAGACAATGCATTGACCTTATCTTGAACTTTATTCCATACTGAAATACGCATTTCCTGCGCATTGTTCACCTTCACCTCCGACATTCCATAAATAAGCTCATGGAGATTGTTGCGGTTTTCCGCAACATACCCGGCATAAGAATAGTCTATTGACTTCCTTTTATTCAAAAACAGCAATGCCCACCCTATCGACATAGCCGTGAAGATAATGAATATTAGAAATATCACTGGGCTTTCATATATCAGAAGCCCAGAGAAAACAACGAGGCTTAAGGTTGTGATAAATAAATTTTGAGGAAATTGTACGAGGAAATTCTTGATGCGGTTATGGTCTTCAACTTTCTGCACCAAATCAGAGCATACTTTCCTGTCGAAGAAAGAAACAGGAAGATAAGCAAGTTTGTGGAGATAATTCCTAAGAAGGGAAACGCTAATGTTGATTCCAAGTTTGGCGAGAATCAGCTCCACTACGTTGTTTGCGACATAATTCCCTATGAACACAAAGAATTGTCCAATTATCAAAAGCCAAACCAATCCTATATCCTTTCCATTTATGCCATCGTCCACAGTATGCTGGAACAGCAATGGCAAGGCTATCTCTGTGGATAAGCACAACAGCGTGAACATCAAAACTGCGCAGAATCTTTTTTTATGCCTGGCGAATGTATCCAAAAACATTTTGGTTAGAGAAAGGCTCTGCTTCTGCGATGAATATTCCTTCTTATAAAATTCTTCTTTCGGCGCCGCCGCTATCGCTATGCCCTTTTCAGCATTCCCTGCCCATTTCTGCATGAAATCGTCTATGCGAAGGCTGATTTTCCCAATGGCGGGATCTGCAAAATAGAATCTGTCGCCTTTGATTTTGTAGAGCACCACGAAATGACTCTGATCCCAAAACAGAATAGCGGGCAATGGCATTTCTCTCAATTCGGATATGCCGATTTTCACGCATTTCGCCAACATGCCCAAGTCTGTCATACCGGCCACAAGATTTTTTATTGATATGCCAAGGCGATTTGAGTCACATACGTCCCTAAGCGTCTGCAAAGGAACATCCTTGCCATAATATTTGGCAAGGATGCGGATGCAGGTTATCCCACAATCGGTTGATTCAATCTGCTGAAAGGGATATATGCGGGGCATCGTCTCAATAGATTATTTGAGGGGCGTGCTTGGCGGGGGTATGGTTGAATCGGAATTGCACGGTGGCCATCACGTAGCGGGGAATATAATTGTAGTGGGTCTCTACGCGGCCATTGGCGTTCATGGTCGAAACAACATTGCTCATCTTATTTAATATATCGTAGGCATGGACGCTCACGAGCCATTTTCCTCCTCCAAGGCTCTTGCTGAGCGATGCGTTCCAAAGGGGATAAAATTTATTCAACGAGGCATCAGCGTATCCAATGCGCGTGAGCGTGCGGAAATTCGACTCAAGTTCAAATCCTAATGGCAACGCGAAGAATGTCTCAAGATCTGCATGGATGTCGCCCATATTGTATACTCCGCGGTTTGGAGTCGTCTCCCGGCGCCATTCCCCGAATAAATGCAGGCCAATCCGATACTTTCCGGGGGTGAAATCCAGCTGATGTTCGGTTGCGGTGTGCAGGGCATGCGATTTCTGCGGAGCCGGCTGCCGCGCTCCTTCGCCATACATGCCGGAATATCTGTAATAGTTCTCCATTATCTTGCCTCGATAGAAGAACTTTGAGCTCATCTGTTTGGAATAATCAATGTAAAGGCTGATGTCACAGTTGCCGTCAACATTGTAGGTCTTGAATTGGCGCTGACCGGATGCCGGGTCCAGCCAATATCCCGAGACGAGGTCATTATGGGTAAAATTGGCCGATGCGCTTAAATTCAGCACTTGGTCCTTTACGGCCATAACTATATATTCCACTTCCAGCGAGTGCCGCCAACTGTTCTTCAGTTCGGGATTGCCCAAATATACATTCAATGGGTCTATATCATCGACAAAATCTATGGTTTTCACCAAATCCGGTGTCTGAGCAAGTATGTTATACGAGAATTTAAATCTATTGTATCTACCGGTCGAGTAGTCGTAACCCTGAATCCATTGAATATCTACCGGCGCGCCGCAAATGCCAAATGAATGGCGGGTAGGGGCGGCATGGACATCGCCTCTGCGATAATCTATATGCTGGCGCCAAAAATACAATGGCAGACTTGACCTAAGCAAAAAGAATTTGTTCGGCTGCCATACCACGGACGGCACAACCCCGCTGAAATTGTCGTTGACATCGCTCTTATATGAATTGGATGGCGCGAAGGCCTCCTGCATTTGACGCAGGGCCAAAAGGTCAAATCTGCCAGTGGCATCGGCAAGAATGGATGCGGTGAAGAGGTTAGACGTCTGCTCCTTGTGTCCGGCCTGGAAGCTATAGCCTATTGAAAGCCTCAAATTGGAATTGGGCATATAATTGTAATCCAATCCCGCTTTTCCCCAATAAGAGGAGTTTGGCCGGTTGTTTTGGCGCTGGCGTTCGCCGATGCCCTGCATTTGGGAGTCTCCATAGTTGATGAGGCGCTCTGTCGTGGATTGGGAATGCCAGTTCTCATATCCTCCCGCCACAGACCATCCTATCCAATCGGGAATTCTGTCAAATTTGATATTGCCGCTGCCATTCAGCTTAAAGGTTGACCTGTAACTATTGGCCTGCGCTATGGCAAGCGATTGATTGATTAAGGAATCGCGCATCTGCACTGTCATGTCTCCCTGATTGATGCGGCTCACCAACGCATTCCATCGCTCAGTGGCCACTTCCTCCGATGCAAGCATTGCGGCTTGTGTAGATGCGCCTTCTGACTTTTCGTAATTGAATGCGCCTTGGAATCCGTAAAGATGATTTCCCGAAGTATTCGTGAATTTGTGCTTTGTGTCTATCTTTAAGTGCTTTGTGAGATTATGGGACTTTGAATAGGAATAATTTTCCGCATTTTGCATATAGTTGGCGGCCTGCGATGTGGCATTGATTGTGGATTTTTCGCCTGTGATGAAGACATCGCCCTCCACTTTGGCTTTGCCTTTGGCTATGCTGTAGTCAAAACCTCCGTCATATATCTTCTTTTCCCCCTGGCTGGGATTGCCAGATAGTGAAAAAGACGAATTTCTGGAAGCGCGCGAAGTTTTGGCCAGGTTGTTGACATTTCCAAGCAGAGTGAAGCGGTTATCGCCAACAAAGCGCATGGCGAAAAGCCGGCCGATGTAGCGGTCATGCGTTCCTCCTCCGCCCTCAACATTGATTATTGTGCCGGCCTTGAATTCTTGCTTCAGCTTCACATCCATCACATACTGTTTGGCCTCGGCCAAGTCCGTACCCACGAACTCGGCCAGATCGGTCATTTTCTCATATACGCGTATGTCTTTCACTGTGTATGCGCCGAGATTATTGAGCATCAGCTGGTTGTTGCCCTTGAAAAAATCTTTTCCGTCAAGCAACAGACTCTCTACGAATCGACCGTTGACAAAAATTTGGCCGTTGTCGCGAATCTCTACGCCCGGAAGGGCCCCAATCAGTGCGTCAAGCATGCTGCCTTCCGCCAGATTGAATGCATCGGCATTGTAGACAATCGTATCGCCCTTATGGTAAAATTTCACTTTGCTGGCTGTTACTGTCACCTCATTGAGCGTTCGCTCACGATGCCTGTTCATATAGATTGTGCCGATGTCCCTGGCCATTTCCCTGGAGCCGATTGATTTCAGCTCATAGTCAATTCGCACGGTATCATATTCGGGATAAATGAATTCCAGTGTATACGTTTCCTCTTTTTTGGGCAATGAAAAGCGGAAATTGCTCAGCAGCATATATCCCGTGCCGATCTGCCGTGATCCACCGGCCCGCACGGAATCCAAAGCCAAGCCATCGCTGCCGTAGACCTTGCATTCAGCATCCGGCAAATACATGTTAGTCTCCCGGTCGCGCACATCGCCCCTGAGGCTTATTCCTCCTTGTGATAATGCATGAATCGGCATCCACAACAGAGCAATGAGCAAACTTAAAATCATAATGCACCTTCTCATTGTCCTTAAAATTTTTAAACAGAATTAGGCAAAAAGGGGATTTATAGCTTTTCTGCCATAGCCCCAACATATACAAGACACTTAACCAACTCCATTTGTTGCGCCGAGCAGCTTATCAAATATAATATTTTTAATTTTTTCTTCCCCATAGCCCAACAGGCTTAATGATTAGGGACTTATGCTTATCAATCAAGTTCCCATTATAAATTTCAAAGTATTAGAATTTCAGAGATGGAGCCAGCCGCAAAGACAGTATTCGGGCAGTTCAATGCGCAAATCCACTACGCCGGACATTGAGAGGACGGCTTGGGCAAAATCAATGTCATTAGCATATGAAGCTATGAGCATCCCTTCTTCGTCATATAAGGAGTAGGATATAACCTCGGCAGCATCTACTCCGGGGATAGAGACGCCTTCTTCGGAATCAATTTTTATTCTTATAGGGCGAGAAGGCGCCCTTTCTCCGTCAGGATCTAATCTGGGAACAGGATCCTCTTCAATATTTATTGCATTCACATATATGTTTAGCTCTGCCGCATACCCTTCATGCGGACTAGCCAAAGTGAATACAATAAAGAGAACGATTGCAAAGATGGTTTTCTTCATTGCTGTTTTTTTTTGTTTCGACGCAAATTTGGCAATTAAATACGGATTGCGGGGCATAAAAAATTACGGAAAAATTACGGAAATGCGTTTTTGTAACATTTCCGTAATTTTTCCGTAATTTTTAACAGTATAAATTTGCTACAAAAGACGAATTATCGCATCAATAGCCTTTGTGCCTATTTTTTGATCAAGCATCTTTAGACTTAGCCCTTCCCTGCGTGATCCTATCGCAGCGGGACTTCTTCCTAACAGTATTGCAATTTGCATTGGCTTAAAGCCACACTTTATAAGCATGGCTGTGCAATACTCTTGCGAGGAATGCTTTCCCATAGTCAGAAGAAAGAAATTTGAACGGAAATGAGGATAGCTTTGCAAAATCGACTTTTCAAGACTTTGCCAAATATCATCATTGTTTATTGGACGCTTTTGCTCCAACAAAGTTTGCAACAATTGATATGGCTCAGATTTCATAACATCCGAATGAAGGCAATTTGGTTGACCAGCCTTTTCATAGAGCAACATAAGCTCTTTTTTTAGCTTAGCTCTTAAATTATCCTCTCTTGATGCTTGCCTTACATCGCTCTTTCCATTTTCCGCATCATCCGGGGCTGCCCTAAAAGGATTCGGAGAAATTGCCGCATTGTTATCAATGGCCTGAACTATTGACAATTCACGGTTTAACCTTTGGATATTATCCAATGCTTCATGGAGCTCTATAAGATGTTTCTTATCCTTATTCCTAAAATATAAAATTCCAATAAACACAAGAGCTATTATCAGCAAAGCAGCAAATATGCCATACTTTAGGTAAGCGTTTGATTTTTCAGCCTTTTCTCTTGCCCTGACATGCAATTGATAATTGTAATAGTTTTGCCTGTTTATGGCCAACTGCATCTGATTATCGTCATAATATTCAAATAGTAGTGCTTGATATTCGCTTATATATCTTTCAATATCCTCTTGAGAAGAGTACTTCCTCAAGCTTGGATTCAAAAGAATCTTATAGCCATATTCCTTATTCAAATTGTCGCTTCTTTCCACCATTTTATGGGCATACGAATACGCTGAATCAAGGATGCCGGCGCTAAGATATATTTCCGCGGAGTATACAAGCGCATTGTTTCTAACCGTCGGCTTGACTGAATCCACTGTATTGTGTATATAAAGCAACGCCGAGTCTATTTCACCTTTACGCAATTTGGCTCCCGCTATGTACACTTTCGATTTAGCCTTATAAGAATTGGGCTGGTCGGAATAGATTCGCAAGGCTTTCTTAAACGTATGCTCAGCCAGATCATACTTGCCATCCCTCAAATAAATACCGCCCAACAGCTGCAAGCCATTGATAAGATTTATGGAATCATTTTCATCGTAACCTTGGGCAATGGCGGCTTCGAGGTAGGGGATGGCCTCGTTGAAGAGGGACATTGCATCGAGGAGGCGGCCGGTTTGGCTTAGGATGCGGCGTTTTAGGGTTGGGTCTGCGGGGGATTTTGGGAGGATGTCGAGGGCGTCTTGGTAGCATTTCAGCGCCACGGGGTAGTCGCCGAGGTCGCTTTTCACGCGGCCGGCGTAGTAGAGGGCTTCGGGGAGGATGCCTTCGGCGTCGTGGCTGGAATAGTATTGCACGGCGTCGAGGATTAGGCTGTCGGAGGCGTGGGGGATGTATGCCTTGTCGGCCGCCTTTACTGAAAGGAAGTCGAGGTAATGGCGGTCGGCGTCGGGCAGGGATGCGCAGTCGATGGCCGCAAGGGAATCAAGGGCAATGGCGGGCGAGGCCTCAATGAGCGCAGCCGCCCTATCGAGGCGCGGGTCGGAATGCCTTCGAGAACATGCAGCGATAGCAATGCAAATTAGGAACAATATGGCTAGGCGAATGGTCATTAATAGTCGGGGCAGCGGTTTTAAAGCATAGCAAAGTTACAAATTTTATTCGAAATTATCGACAGGTGGCGGTCTTGGGCGGCTGCATCGTAAAATGTTTTTGATTGGCGGAGAAAAATGCTTAATTTTGCAGAAACGTTTTTTCCTTAAATCTATGAAATGATGAAGAGATTTGCTTTTGCTGTTATAGCGGGGCTGGCGGTGGGCGCAGCCTCCCAGGCGCAGGTTTATACGCGCCAATGCGACGATGATGAGCTGGTGGAGAAGGCCAGTAAGTGGATGGAGAGCGGAGAGTGGCGCAACGGATTTGCCGGCGCTCTGCCCCATGAATCGGTGAACGCGGTGGACTTCTATGAGCAGTACCAAAAGAATCCTGAGCAATGGAAGGCGCTTTTCGGATGGCTGGCCACTACAGACCTTACCTCCATTCCAGCTGGACGGCATCCGATTGAAGGGAGCACGCTGGTGGCCAGCGTGGAAGACAGTGAGAACGTGCCCTTCGGCGTCTATGGCAGCGAGAGCCACAGGCAGAAGATTGATTTCCAGTACGCCGTGGCCGGCACTGAGCGGTTCGGCATCATTGACCACGAGACATCAACGCCCAACTGCGAATATCGCCCCGACGTGATCCACTACGACTATGATCCAGAGAAGGTGAAATTCTACGATTCGACGCCTGACCGCTTCTTCCTGTTCTTCCCAGAAGATTGGCACATAGCGAAGATAGCCAATGACGCCTCGGACCAAAAGATAAGGGTGATTGTGGTGAAAGTAGACTATAAGGAATAATGGACGCCAGCGGCAACCGGGCTATTTCAGGGGGATGTCGGTCTGGATTATGTGGATGTTTGGGAGGCCGGTGCGGGCTTCGAGGTATTGGCGTATTTTGGGGAGGTCGTTTAGGCGGCCTTTGCTTTCGATCAGGGCGAGGTTGAGGGTGTCGACCTTGCGCGTGTCAATGTTGCAGACGTATGATCGGCTGAACGAGAAGAACGTAATGCTCGGATACAGGGCCTTGATTTCGGGGGAGATTATGTAGGATATGGAATCCATCTGCCGGCGGGCGGAGATTATTTGGTTAAGGGAGTCGATGCTCTGCTTTTGGCGCTCGATTTGGCTAAGGGCGGTTGAGAATACGTCGCCCAGGCTTTCCGCCCTTGATTGTGCCGTAGCGGCCATTCCGGTGGAGAATCCTTGCTTGATGTTGATGTCGGTGCCCTTTAGCCATGGGCTCTTGTCCATCTGCTCGGCCATGGCCACTTTGAGGGAATCAATGTTGACGTACTGGCCGATAAGGGTGATGTTGAGGTGCTTGCGCCATTTTTTTATGTACGCGTCCTTGCTGAACACCTGAGTGTTGGGGAAGTTCAGCTGCTCTTCGACGAAATTGTTTGCGTTTGTTACGAAGAAGCTTTCGCGAAGCATCAGCACAGTGAGGTATACGCTGGGGAGGAGCGTGGCCACCACAATCCATGTGATTATGCGCTTGATGCGCACGCGGCGCTGCGGGTCGACGAATGTGACTTGCTTGAAATTGAATAGCTTGACGCCGATGAGCGTGGCCAGGGATATGAATATTGAATTTATGAGGAATAGATAGAATGCGCCGGTGAAATACTGCAGCTGCCATGTGGCCAGGCCGTAGCCGGCGGTGCAAAGGGGCGGCATGAGGGCTGTGGCGATGGCAACGCCTGGGATTACGTTGCCCTTCTGCTTGCATGCTATGGCGACGATGCCGGCGGCCCCGCCGAAGAAGCCGATCAGGACGTCGTAGATTGTGGGCGATGTGCGGGCCAGGAGCTCGCTATGGCCTTCCCTGACGGGCGATATGAGGAAGAATAATGTAGATGCGGCCACTGAGAAGATAGCGGCGGCGGCAAGATTTCGAGCCGAGCGCTTTATGAGTGGGAAATCGTATATGCCCGCGCCCAGGCCAATGCCGATGATCGGGCCCATGAGGGGGGATATGAGCATGGCGCCGATGATGACGGCGGCGGAGTTGGTGTTTAGGCCCAATGAGGCCACGAATATGGCGAGGATAAGGATGAGGATGTTTGGGCCGCGGAATGAAACGCCGTCGATTATCGACTGCTTGGCCAGGGCTTCGTCTTCGAGGTAAGGGGTAAGGCGGAAGTACTGCTTTAGCTGGGTGTTGAGAGTAGAGAGGAATTGAGATGCCATATCGGTGGAGTATTGAAACGCTGTTAGGGTTGAAAAATCAAGAAATTGGCAGTTTTTGGCGCTGCGCGGAGGCAAAAGTCTAAAATTTTACGTAAATTTGCCAATTAAAAGCATTGGACAAATCCATCGTATCACTTATTATAACAAATATAGATTGCAAAATGATTGAAAAAATCAATGCATTAAAAGCAGAAATTGAAAGCGCCGGCGCCTCAACGGCAGCCGAGGCTGAGGCGCTTCGCATAAAATACTTGAGCAAAAAGGGAGAAATCTCCTTGCTGATGAACGACTTCCGCACGGTGCCAGCCGACAAGAAGCGCGAGATAGGCCAAGCCCTTAACGAGCTGAAGAATTTCGCGGCCGAGAAAATCAACGCGCTGAAGGAGGCCGCCGAGAGCGGAGGCTCCACATGCGAGGGGATTGACCTGAGTCGCACAGCCGCTCCGTGGAAGCTGGGCACGCGGCATCCGCTGTCGCTGGTGCGCGAGGAGATTATCGACATCTTCCGCAGGCTTGGCTTCACCGTGGCCGAGGGGCCGGAGGTGGAGGACGATTGGCACGTGTTCTCGTCGCTCAACTTCGCTGCCGACCATCCGGCACGCGACATGCAGGATACTTTCTTCATCAAGCGCGAGCCCGACGTGCTGCTGCGCACTCATACGTCGTCAGTACAGAGCCGCGTTATGGAGAAGACGCAGCCGCCAATCCGCATCATCTGTCCGGGCAGGGTTTACCGCAACGAGGCCATTTCGGCCCGCGCGCACTGCTTCTTCCACCAGGTGGAGGCGCTGTATGTTGACAAGAACGTTACCTTCGCCGACCTGAGGCAGACGCTGCTCTACTTTGCGCAGGAGATGTTTGGCAAGGACACGAAGATACGCCTTCGCCCGAGCTATTTCCCCTTCACCGAGCCATCGGCGGAGATGGACATCAGCTGCGACCTCTGCGGCGGCAAGGGGTGCGGATTCTGCAAACATACGGGCTGGGTTGAGATCCTGGGCTGCGGCATGGTCGACCCGAACGTGCTGGAGGCCTGCGGCATCGACTCGAAGGTGTACAGCGGCTTCGCGCTGGGCATGGGCATAGAGCGCATCACCAATTTGAAATACCGCGTGAGCGACCTGAGGCTCTTCTCGGAGAATGACGTGAGATTCCTGGAGGAATTCGAGTCGGCGCATTGACGCCGACTTTCGGCATAATGAATTATCAAAATAACGATATAACGAAATAACGATTTTTTAACCTCATAACCGATTTTAGCAAGATGCTGGGCGGATTTCTGCAGAGGCAGGAGGGGCGCATATCGCAGGAGGCCCTGATCAACACGATGGCCGCGCTGGTGGGGCTGTTGTGCGGAGTGGCGGCCTGCGCGCTGAAATATTGCATCAACGGGGTCCACAATCTTGTGCTGGACTATCTGCACGCGGGCTTCCACTGGCCGCTTGTGGCTCTCCCGATCATCGGCGTTACGCTTACGGTGGCTGTGTGCAAGTACGTCTTTGGGTATAGCCCGGCGCATGGCACGGACAAGATAGAACAGGACGTGAAGAGCGGCAACCTGAAGATGCGCAAGTCGCTGATGTATTCATCGGTGATTACCGGCAGCCTTACGCTAGGATTCGGCGGGTCGGCCGGAGGCGAGGGGCCGATCGCGTACACCGGAGCGGCCATCGGCAGC
>JAMPBQ010000044.1 GCA_023666615.1 Clostridium sp.
GCGCACGTGGCGTAATTGGTAGCCGCGCCAGACTTAGGATCTGGTGTCTTGCGACGTGAAGGTTCGAGTCCTTTCGTGCGCACCTTTCAGCCCGGCCAGGACGCATCCCGGCCGGGCGAATTTTTATTTGCAGCCAAAAATTTTATTTGCAGCCAAAAATTCAAATTATATAGATAAAATTCAAATTATATAGATTATGAAGAGATTCGCTATCTTCTCCAGCCTATTCGCGCTCCTGTTCTCATCCTGCGGCAACAAGCAGGCCTCGCAACAGGCGCGCGTACTTGACCTTACGCCCGCAGACACAACTTCGGTGAAGCATCCCGAATGGACGCGCGACGCCGTTATATACGAGGTAAACATGCGCCAATACTCCGAAGACGCATCGGTGAAATCCTTCGCCGCCCAGCTTGACCGCCTCTCCGACCTTGGAGTTGACATACTATGGTTCATGCCTGTGCATCCCATATCGCAAAAGAATCGCAAAGGCACCCTCGGCAGCTACTATGCGGTGAAGGACTACAAGGGCTTCAACCCCGAGTACGGCACAATAGAGGAATTTAAGGAGCTGGTGGACACCGCCCATCAAAAAGGCTTCAAGGTGATTCTTGACTGGGTGGCAAACCACACCGGATGCGACAACGCATGGGTGGCCGAACATCCGGACTGGTACGTAAAGGACGAGAACGGAAATATGGTGGGCCCGTACGACTGGACCGACACCTACAAGCTGGACTACAGCAACCCGCAGATGCGCGCCGCCATGATTGACGCCCTGAAATTCTGGGTGGAGGAAATCGGCGTGGACGGATACCGCTGCGACGTGGCCGGCGAAGTGCCCACCGACTTTTGGGTGGAAGCCCGCCAGCAGCTGCAGGCCATCAACCCCGACATCTTCATGCTGGCCGAGGCAAGCAAGCCCGAGCTTGAGCAAGCGGCCTTCGACGCCGGCTACAACTGGCCGATGAAAGACCTGTGGAGCGCCATCGCCGCCACCTCAGGCCAGTATTCATTCGCAAAAGAGGGCGAAGAGCCCCAAAAATTCGAGGCCAAGACTGCCCTTGACATTGACTCAATGCTTATGGCTCAGGCCAAGGAATATCCAGGCGACTCATTCCTTATGAACATGACCACTAACCACGACCTCAACTCGTGGGAAGGCACCGAATTTGACCGCCTGGGCAATCTGCAGGGCGCATTCGCCGTGCTGATGTACACCCTCCCCGGCATGCCCATGCTCTACACGGGGCAGGAGACCGGGATGGACCGCGCTTTTGAATTTTTTGAAAAAGACAAGGCGCCCGAATGGGAACCGCGCAACGAATATTTTGAATTTTACCGCGCCCTCAACGCCCTGAAGCACAGCCAGCCCGCATTGAAGGCCGGCCTTGAGGGCGGCGACGTTGAGCGCTACGATACAGAGAATCCTGACATTTACGCATTCTCCCGCACCGCCGGCGGCAAGACCGTGACAACAATCGTCAACCTCGGATCCTCCGAATCAGACGTGAAATTCACCGGCAAAGCTCCCGCCCTCGGCCAGGGCGACATTGACATTTTCACCGGCGAGCAGGCCCAGCTTCCCGCATCCTTAGCCCCCGGTGCATACTTCGTGGCCGCCACAAAATAAGGCCGGGCCAGACAAGGCCGCGAGCGCAAAAATAGTAAAAAACTCAAGCCAAAAGGGTGGTTTTATGCAAAAAAGCATGCATCCGCCCTTTAAGTGGAAAAAAATTGCTATCTTTGCACAATTATTTAATCCCCATCCTCCAATTTGAAAGAATGGAAGCAGAAAAAGCACTATACATCTCACAAGAAATAAATCCATATTTGGCCCCGAGCACCCTATCGATGCTCAGCCGCAACATCGCCACCGGCATGCAGGAACAGGGAGTGGAAGTGCGCACGTTTATGCCCAAATACGGGTGCATCAATGAGCGTCGCAACCAATTGCACGAAGTGATTCGACTTTCAGGACTGAATATTTCAATCGACGATACCGACCATCCGTTGATCATCAAGGTGGCCACCCTCCAGCCCACCCGCCTGCAGGTATATTTCATTGACAACGACGATTATTTCCACACCCGCCTCTCTTCGGAGCTTGAGACAATATCCCACCCTGAAGACAACGACGAGCGCTCCATTTTCTTTTCGCTTGGCGTAGTGGAGACCGTGAAAAAGCTTAGGTGGTTCCCTTCAGTCATACACTGCACAGGCTGGCTCACAGCGCTTTGCCCGCTATTCATAAAGACAAAATACTCGGAAGACCCCGCATTTGACAAGGCAAAGATCGTGTACTCGCTCATAAACGACAAATTTGAGGGCGAGCTTGACCCGCGATTCGCCGATAAGCTTCTGATGACCGGCATTCCGGCCGACGCGATAAAATCCCTTGCCGAGGGCAAATCGGACTACGTCGCCCTCAACAAGCTCGCCATTGACCACTGCGACGCTATAGTGCAATCCACAGAAGAGGTTGACCCCGAGGTGCTTGCCTATGCCAAGGCCTCCGGCAAGCCGATGCTTGACTTCCCCGGCGAAGAAAACGCGGCCGCCTACGCAGAATTCTACGCCACCCTCTAAATCCTCCCCAGGCTATGAACTTCCCTATGATCAAACATAAAGCCAAAATCATGCTGGCCATGGCCATAGCGCCATGCCTCTCCATAATTTCCTGCAACGACAGCTCCACGATTGGCAACTCGATTGTGCAGGACGAAGTGGCCGTTGTCGTAGACAGCACCTTCACTGTCAGCGGAAAATCGCAATTGATTTCGCGCATACAGTCGCGCACCACCAACCAGCTTCTGGGCCGCATCTCGGCCAAGGGCTTCGGCTCACTGCAGAGCGATGTCGTGACGCAATTTATGCCTTCCTCCGAACTTGTGACTGAGGGAGTTAGCGTAAGCGACATTGACTCGCTCGTGCTCTACATGCTGGTGCGCAGCGGCGAATTCGTAGGCGATTCATTGGCTCCCATGGGGCTGGAGGTTTACCGCCTGAACAAGCTTCTTCCCTCTCCCATTTACAGCGATTTCGACCCTACGGGATATTATGACCCGACGCCTTTGGCCTCTACCATCTACAACGTGGCAACACAGAGCGCCGACACAATCATATCGGCGGGCACAGAGATAAAGGTGCGCATGCCCGATGAGCTCGGCAAGGAATTGTTCTCCGCCTATCTTCAAGACCCATCAGCCTTCAACACCCCCACGGCATTCGCCGAAAAGGTGTTCAAGGGCCTGTACATAAAAAATTCATTCGGTTCCGGCCGCATGGTGCGTGTTTCGAGCACGCTGATGTCGATGTACTACAAGACGCACGGCGAAAACAATGATACGATTATCAATCAAGTGGGCCATTATTTCGCTGTGACGCCCGAGATCATCACCAACAATGACATAAAGGTGGAAGTGGGCGAAGACCTCATGAAGCGCATCGACGACGGAGAGGCCTTGGTGATGGGCCCTGCTGGAATCGAGACGCAAATCAGATTCCCCGCGCCGGAGATAATCAAGTCGTTCCAGTCCGCGCCAACAAACATCAAGGTACTCAACACACTGACATTCAACGTGCCTGGCGAGGCGGTGGACAACTCGGGCGATTTTCCCATGCCCATCTACCTATTGCTGGTGCTGAGCAAGGATAAGGACAATTTCTTCGCCAACAATCTATTGCCTGACAACAAGACATCGTTCTACGCCACTTATGACAGCACTACAGGGCTTTTCTCCTTCGGCGACATGCGCGCCTACATACAATCGCTGATCGACAAGGGCGCGATCACAGAAGAAGACTATACATTCTCGATAGTGCCCGTATCGGCGACGTTTGAGACAAACTCAAACAGCTATTACTATTACTACGGCTCCACGTCGCAGACCCTGTCGATGCTTACCCCTTATGCGGCATCGCCCGCGCTCGGAAAGCTCGACCTAGACAAGGCTGAAATACGCCTTACCTACTCCACCCAGACAATCGACCAATAAAGGCCAAAGGCGGAATGATCACCATGCGCGACATAAGCAAGAGCTACGGCTCGCTGCAGGTGCTCAAAGGCATTTCCCTGGAGATACAGTACCGCAAAGTCACCTCAATCGTAGGCCCGAGCGGGGCGGGAAAGACGACACTGCTGCAGATAATGGGCACGCTTGACAAGCCGCAGGCGGGAATCGTGGAGTATGACGGCACAAACGTGTTTTCGCTTTCCGACAATGCTCTGTCAAAATTCCGCAACGCCAATATAGGCTTCGTGTTCCAGACCCACCGCCTGCTGCCCGAATTTTCGCTCTTGGAGAATGTGGCCATGCCCGCGCTCATCGCCGGCCTCTCTATGGAAAAAGCAAAGGAAAAGGCCATTCCGCTAATAAAATACATGGGCTTGGAGGGGAGGCTTGACCACAAGCCATCTGAGCTCTCCGGCGGAGAATCGCAGCGCGCCGCTGTGGTGCGAGCCCTTGTAAACAGCCCCAAAGTGGTGCTGGCCGATGAACCCTCAGGCAGCCTTGACAGCGCCAACCGCCGCGAGCTGCACCGCCTATTCTTTGACCTTCGCGACGACATGGGGGTGACATTCGTAATCGTTACCCACGATGAGAACCTGGCGGCCGACAGCGATGCGATAATACACATGCGCGACGGAAAAATAGAGAAGGTGCGCGACAACGCTCCCAAAAGCAATTTTTAAGGATACAGAAACAACCAATAACCAAGGCAACTATGAAATCAACCAAGCTTTTCTTCACAATGCTTGCCGCCATTGTGGCGGTGCTCTGCACAAGCTGCAACTCAGACGACAACGAATCAGGCGGAGGCTCTGTCATACCCGCCAACACACAATATGACTTCGCCACACTCGCGTCTACCACTAAGAACGGCTCAGTCTTCACGCTCACAAAGGCAAACGACACGCAGACAATCACCTACACCTCATCGGTATCTTTGTCGGACAACAAGAGCGTAAAGACAGGCGACAGGCTGGTGATCGCTTACACCACCACAAACGGAATGCAGCCCTACCAATCGGGCCCCATCAACCTACTGGGCTACATCTTAATGAACAATACCGACTATGGCGTGGGAGAGTTCAACGGAGTATTCGGCTCTGAACCCGTAAGGATGGACGTAATCACGCGCACAGCCAATTACATCAACATGCAGCTTCAGCTCTACGCCCGCGACAACACGTCGAGCCGCACGCTCAAGCTCGTGGCCGAGCCCGAACAGCTAAACGCCGCCTACCCGGAGCTTTGCCTAATCTACGAAACAAAATCCCCCGGCGACAACCAATACCTTGGCTATGCGTCATTCGACATCTCCGACATATGGACGCGCCCCACATGCAAAGGCGTGAAGGTGAAATACCAGACCCCTGACGGAATCAAGACAACCACCTTCGAGAACAACGACGTCGTGACGCCCAAACCGATGGAATAAACCCTAAAACTGAAACAACCATGGCAGAACAGCCCAAAAACGAAATCAAGATCGAGCTCACCCCAGAGGTGGCGCACGGAAATTACTCAAACCTGGCGGTAATCAACTTCTCGCCCAGCGAATTTTTCATGGACTTCATTCAGGCCGTGCCCAACATGCCCCAGGCCAGGGTGCAATCCCGCATAGTAATGACCCCTGAAAACGCCAAGAACCTACTCTTCGTGTTACGCGACAACCTCGCCAAATACGAGAGCATCTTCGGCGAGATTACCCACAAAGAGCCCAAGGCGCCGACAAAGAACAACAATAATTTCTCAGCCTAAGAGCCATGGCCGTAAAAGACAACAGCCTCTGCATATACAATTCCCTCTCACGCGAGAAGGAAACATTCGTTCCCCTGACTCCGGGCATGGTGGGAATGTACGTGTGCGGGCCCACCGTGTACGGCGACGGCCATCTGGGCCATGCCCGCCCGGCGATCACATTCGACATTGTGTTCCGCTACCTGCGCCATCTTGGCTACAAGGTGCGCTATGTGCGCAACATCACCGACGTGGGCCACTTGGAGCATGACGCCGACGAAGGCGAGGACAAGATAGCCAAGAAGGCGCGCCTTGAGCAGCTGGAGCCGATGGAAGTGGCGCAATACTACACCAACCGCTACCACAGCGCCATGGAAGCCCTCAACGTGCTGCCGCCCTCGATAGAGCCCCACGCCTCGGGGCATATCATTGAGCAAATCGAATACATAAAGACCATCCTCGATGCCGGCTACGCCTACGAGAGCGAAGGCTCGGTGTACTTTGATGTGCCCAAATTCAATCGTGACTATGGCTATGGCAAGCTTTCCGGCCGAAACATAGACGAATTGCTTTCGGCCACCCGCGAGCTTGACGGGCAAAGCGAGAAGCGCAATCCGGCCGACTTCGCCCTTTGGAAAAAGGCCTCGCCCGAGCATATAATGCACTGGCCATCGCCCTGGAGCGAAGGATTTCCCGGCTGGCACCTCGAATGCTCGGCCATGGGCGAGAAATACCTTGGAGAAAAATTTGACATCCACGGCGGCGGCATGGACCTGAAATTCCCCCACCATGAATGCGAGATAGCACAGTCGGTGGCGCACAAGGGGCATCCGGCCGTGAAATACTGGATGCACAACAACCTCATCACCATCTCCGGCACGAAGATGGGCAAGAGCCTCAACAACTTCATTACCCTCGACCAATTCTTCACCGGCAAGCACCCTGCCCTTGAGCAGGCATACTCGCCAATGACCATACGGTTCTTCATCCTTCAG
This sequence comes from Clostridium sp., assembly GCA_023666615.1. Lineage (GTDB taxonomy): Bacteria > Bacteroidota > Bacteroidia > Bacteroidales > Muribaculaceae > CAG-873. The sequence continues at coordinate 6,740 of JAMPBQ010000044.1, forward strand.
GCTCATTACCGCGGCACGGTCGACTTCAGCAATGAAGCGCTGCAGGCCTCAGAGCGAGCACTGAAGCGCATGCTCGAAGGATACCGCCGCCTGCAGGAGCTGAAACCATCGTCCGAATCAAACGTGAACATAGCCGAAATCGAAAGAAAATGCTACGAGGCTATGGACGATGACTTCAACACCCCCGTGGTGATAGCAAACCTTTTCGAGGCCGTAGGCATAATCAACTCTGTGAAGGACGGCCACCTGAAGGCAACCGCGGAAGACATTGAGGCGCTGAAGAAGCTGATGCAAACCTTCCTTGTCGACATTCTCGGCATCCGCACCGACTTCGGCCAGGCGCAGGACTCCTCCGCCATGAAGCCTTTTGAAGAGGCAGTGGACCTCCTCCTTGAGGTGCGCGCGCAGGCCAAGGCCAACAAGGACTGGGCAACCAGCGACCGCATCCGCAACCGCATGGCCGAAATAGGGTTCTCGGTGAAGGACACAAAGGACGGCGCAGAATGGTCGCTATCTTAAAGCTCCGCAATGACCACAGCCGAGTTTGAAAGCTCAATAGCGTCCAACCTCCCCTACCGGCCCAACGGCCAGCAGGCACAAGTGATATCGGCGTTGGCGCGCTTCTGCGCGCCAACGGCCGCTGAGGAGGCCGTGTTCCTTCTCAACGGCTACGCCGGCACGGGCAAGACCTCCCTGTGCGGAGCCTTGGTGAAAACTCTCCGCTCCGCGGGGATAACACCCGTGCTCATGGCCCCAACGGGCCGCGCGGCGAAAGTGTTCGGCTCATACGCGGGCTGCAACGCCTTCACAATCCACCGCAAGATATATCGCCACCCCGGCATAGCCGATACGCAGAGCTCGGTGCGCAGCGTATTGTCGAACACTCACAAAAACTCAATTTTCATAGTAGACGAGGCCTCAATGATAACGGGGGGCGACGGCTCGGCCGACAATCTGCTCGAAGACCTCATACACTATGTCTACACCGGAGAGAACTGCAAGCTTATTCTCCTTGGAGACACAGCGCAGCTTCCGCCCGTGGGAAGCGAATTTTCGCCCGCTATGTCAGCCGACGTCCTGCGGTCGTATGGGCTGAAGGTGACAAAGGCCACTCTCACTGAGACAGCGCGCCAGGCCGCGCAATCAGGCATACTCTACAACGCCACTTGGCTGCGCAGGGCCATGCGCGCCAATCCCCTACCCCTGCCAAAGCTGTTCTGCTCCCAATTCAAGGACGTGAAGGTGATAGGGGCCGAGGAGATGCCGGAAGATATTTACGCGGCCTACAACCGCGACGGCATGCAGGAGACAATCGTAGTCACCCGCAGCAACCAGCGCGCGGCGGGATTCAACCGCGAAATACGCTCATCAATCCTCTACATCGAGGAAGAGCTCGCGCCGGGAGAGCTTCTGATAGTGTCAAAAAACAACTATTGCTGGGCGCAGCAAATCAAGGGGCTGGATTTCATAGCCAATGGCGATTCACTGCAAGTGGACAAGGTATTGGGCGCTGAGACCCGCTATGGATTTAGGTTTGCCGACGTGCGGCTAACCATTCCAGAGACGGAAATAACATTTCAGGCCAAGGTGATGCTTGACACTCTCGCCTCGGAATCCGCCCACTTGCCCAACGAAAGGATGGCGCAGCTCTACTACGGCATAATGGAGGATCCCGACCTGTTTGACCGCTCCACTCCGGCCGACGCCAGGCTGAAGGCGCTGCGCACAAACCCGCACTGGAACGCCCTGCAAGTGAAATACGGCTATGCGGTGACATGCCACAAAGCGCAGGGCGGACAGTGGAAAAACGTGTTTGTGGACATGTCCTACATACCCGCCGAGGCCATGGGCCTTGAATTTTACCGATGGCTCTACACCGCCGTGAGCCGCGCCCGCGAGCGCCTCTACATCCTCGGCGCCGAGCAATACGGCAATTGACATATGACAAAAAAACAAAAGCATTAGCCTGAGAGCCAATGCTTTTGTTTTGTAGGACTAGAATTTTTGTATTTGTCCGCCTTTAATCAATGGTGTTGTTGGAGAGGGGAATTCCGATTTATTCTTGTAGAAGCGCCTTGGCTTTTCGCCTTTTTCGCTTATGGATGCCTGCGACTTTGGCTTGGATGAGCATTCAGCTGCGCCTTTGTCGAATTTCTTGAACTCCTGGAAATCATATTTCCACTCAGGACCTTCCGACCTGCTCATAACCCATTTGGCTTCACGGCTTGGAGCATTAAAATACATATAATCATAACGCATGCAGCTGTTTTCAGTGGGCCTCCACAGATCGTATGGACTAATCCACGCGCCCTGCACCACCGACACCTCTTTTGAGTAGTCCTTATCGGCAAGCATGTGGGCCCATGGCGTCTCTTCAGGCACAGGAGAAGAGGACAGGTTCATGCCATAGCCCAAATCATGATAATTTATCTTTAGCCACTGACGCAAAGTTTCCTTGCCTTCCTCATCAAACACGTTATTCTCGAATCCATATTCAATATATTCATCAAGAAGCTTGCCAATTCCATGCCCTACTACTTCATGTATAAGAATTTCGGATACTGCGCCATTTTCTATCACCGAAAGCGACCCCGATTCGGGGAACATCCAGGTATATCCGGTAATAAATAAGCTTTCACAATTGTTTATGACACACGTGTGGGCCTTATCATAATCAAGATTCTCTATTTTTTCAGCGTATTGGCGTATCAAATCCTTGTCACCATTGAGACGATGCACAGCATCGTTAAAGGAAAAATCGTTGGGCGAAACCACTTTCACTGCATACACGTTGAATCTATCGCGAAGAGACCGCAAAGGCTCAACAAGAAACAAATATTCCATTGCATATTCCATAGTTAGCTGATACAAGCCCCCGTCATCCATATCCAAATCAAGGAAACCATCGCCCATAAGCACAATGTCAATGCCATTGCCGACAGTGGCCTTTTGCAGCTCAATCACCTTGCCATCCTCGCTATAATCAGATGATGCATAATTTTTAATTTCAAATAATTCATGCTCAACGGGATCGCCATATATTCCCTTCAGCACTTGCGCGGCCTCATCCGCAAAATATTGGGGCGGCATCAAATAATCTCTGGATGTGCCCCATATCAAATTTCCTTCTTTGTCGAAAAGCTGAAGAGAACCCATAGGATATTCAGATTGGGCAAAACTATCAAACCAACGAATGTCTTTTGGATAATTGAGCATTTCCACTTGACGCAACAATTCAGGCTCGACCATTTCTTCATAAATATTTGTGCCCATTGCATCTTTATGGTAAGCCTGTGTGGTGACAATGCCAAGGCCTTTGGGGGCGAAGTCCAGCCAAAGGTTGACATATTCAGACTTCAAGGGAATCTTCATATCAGGATTCAGCCATGGAGCACATGGCGCACTTACCACAAGAGTATAGTCATGCTCAGCAAGGACATCGTATGTATTGACCCATTTCTGACCGACAGCGTCCCAATGTTCAAAATTGCCGGTGCGCAAATTTATGCCGTCGCTAAAGTCAATCTTGCCGCCGTGATAGGTAGAAACGCTGATAAAATTCCAGCCAAATTCATTCCAGCGTGGATGCTGGATTATTTCCTTGGGGAACTTGCCTGTAAAACCATTGAAGCTCAAATCAATTTTCCTTGCGTCATCCATAAGGACAGTGAAGCTTGGCGGCAACATTCCGCGGATATTTGGAAAAAAGCCGGTGCCTTCTTCATTCCAATTATATGTGACAAAGCTATTCACCATATACTTATCATAAACAGATTGCCCATCTTCATTTATGCCTTCCCATTTATAGATGGGAAGATCGGAGAACCAATTATTCTTGTACCTCCAGTTTTCGCCGTCTGTTGCATTATAGAAATCGCGAAGCGCCTCAATCTGCTCCTCTGTCGTGTGAATGCCAGCTTTAAGCTGGTTGATTTGAATCCTGTTGTCTATTGAAAACAATCTGCCGCCTCCAAAGCCGGAATCCGCTGCCCTGTAATCGCCTTTGTTCTCATCTACATGGATTTTATAGGTGAATGGCTTATGGTCCTTCTCCCCCCTTAGCCAATCAACACAATGCCCATCTCCCCAATCACGAAATTCAAATTTCGTCTCCTCATCAAGAGCCAATGGAATCTCAATGTCTTGCTCTTCAGGCGTGACATATAGGCAATAGGTGTTTCCGATTCGTATGCGATATTTTTCCAAATCCTTTTCAACCATGTATTTGCCCAATTGATTTATGGTTACAATTTGAGATTTTCCTGAGACTTGGTCGATAAATGGGATTTTGAACACTCGGTCGGCGCCTGTGGTATTTTCATGCACCTCGCCGCCAAACAACACTCCATCTTTTCCGCCGGCGCCTGGCTCGTGAATATAATAATCATCAGATGTCTCGTGGCGCACATCGAGGCCATCGAGGCCATCGATATACGCGCCATTGAATATCATTTCAAACGAAAGGTAGCAATAGTCGGCCGGGATAGTGATCTCATCGGGGAAAATGCGGAAGAAAGGCTGATTGAAACGGATGGTCTCTATCTGCTCCAGCTTTATGTCCTCGAATTTATCATAAAAATACAATGGTATGCGCATGCAGAGGTCTCCATCGGCGTCAGAGACGATATTTATGTATTCGTGATTCTTGGCTACAACCAATTTTGGTTCTTCGCTATCTTTTAGATACACGTGAAAAACATGCGCCATCACAGCCATTGTGGCGCTCAATCCGCAAATCAAGGCAAGAAAACGTTTCATTGTTTGGTGAATTTAACTGTGTATGAAGCAAATGAAATGATATACACTCCGAAAGGCAGATTGGAGAGAGATATGCGGTTGGAACCCGGCGCGGCGTCAGTTCGCGCCACGGCCTTCCCCATCAGGTCATAGACCACTATTTCAGAGCGTTCAGAAACATGAAGCAGCAAATCACCATCAATGAATTCAATTTCGCCGCCATCCACGGCATTCGGCGATTTAATCGATGCCGTTTCCAAAAGGAACATTAAGTCTTTGACTTGATCCGTGCAGAGTTCGTAAGTTTGCGATGAAGTGACAATATTAATGCTCGTCATATCATCCGGGCCATCGAAAATGATTTGAGGATTCTCGCTGAACGGTATGTCAAGCTTCGTGTCGTCGTTAAAGAGAACACGCATCGTGGAGAGGGGATCAGATTCACCTTCGTTGTCGGCCCAGAGCATTAATGGCACGACAAAGGAAAGCAAGGCCAAAAATTTTTTCATTTAATGATTATTGGTTTATAAGTGAATAGATTTACAAAAGTACGGAATAAATGCGTACCCCCCCCCGTTAATTTATGTTAAATATATTATAATCTTGTTAATTTTCGCGGTTGAGCGACCTGTCCTTGAAAAATTAGCATTTGGATTTTTGAGATTTTTTTCGGAAAAAGGGGATTGGTTTTGATTTTTTCATTACTTTTGCGCCTATGGCAATCTTTAAGAAAACATCGTCGGATGAAAAGCCTTACAAGCTTGGCTTGGCCCTGGGGGGCGGAGGCGTGCGCGGATTGGCGCATGCCGGTGCCATCAAGGCCCTG
>JAMPBQ010000045.1 GCA_023666615.1 Clostridium sp.
GAGACGCTGCGCGCCCTGATGCGCACGGCCGTGGCTTTGCAGCGCGGGCCATTCGCCATCCGCTATCCGAGGGGAAAAGCCATAAGCGGCGATGCGGAATCTCTGCCTCTGCCGATGAAAATAGGCAAGGGGCGCCTCCTTTCCGCTGCAGAGGCTCCCAAGGCGATAGTGCTGACCATCGGCGCGATAGCCAAAGAGGCCGCTAAGGCAGTGGAGCTTGCCGCGGAGGAAGGCATAGGATGCAAGCATTATGATATGATATTCCTAAAGCCGATTGACACCGACATCCTCGACGAGGCCGGAAAATCCGGACTGCCGGTGATAACGGTAGAGGACGGCACCGTAAAGGGCGGATTGGGTTCGGCCGTGCTGGAATATTTCGCCAAGAAGGGATATGAGTCAAGCGTGACAGTGCTGGGAATGCCCGACAAGTTTGTGATGCAAGGGTCGGTGGACCAGCTCAAGGCCCTATGCGGCCTTGACCCCGACAGCATCAAGAATGCCATAGTCAAAGCGACAAAGAGATGAGGATTGTAATAGCCGGGGCCGGCGAAGTAGGCTCACACTTGGCGAAGCTTCTCTCCAACGAGGAGCAGGAAATCGTCATAATCGACTCCGACCAAAGCCGCCTGCAGGCGTTGGACCAGAAATACAATCTTCTGACAGTGACGGGCTATCCAGCATCGTTCCGCGCGCTGCGCGACGCTGATGCCGCGCACAGCGACCTATTCATCGCCGTAATGCCCTCGGAGGCCAACAACATAGTGGCATGCGGCATCGCCAAGCAGATGGGAGCCAAATGCACGGTGGCCCGCATCGAGAATTACGATTACATGGCGCCCGGCAACGCCGAGAGAGTGCGGTTGCTTGGGGTGGACCATCTGATATATCCCGAATACCTTGCCGCCCAGCAGATTGTGACGTCGCTAAGGCGCACGTGGGTGCGACAATGGTTTGAAATCCTGAACGGGGAAATCATAGTGGTGGGGGTACGCATCGGCGAGAATGCCAAGATGTGCGGAATGCAGCTCAAGGATTTTGCCTTCAAGCATAGGCATTTCCACGTTTCGGCGATAAAGCGCGGGCATGAAACCCTGATACCCAGAGGCGACGACCACATGGAGGCGAACGACATACTGTATGTGACCACGACGCTTGACCACGTTGACGATCTTTTGGAAATGACCGGAAAGGTTGAGCATCACATACGCAGGGTGCTGATCATGGGGGGCACGAAGATAGCGATACGAGTTATTGACATCGCCGGCGAGGAATTTAAATTCACTGTCGTGGACAAGAACCGCGGCGTGTGCGACCTTGTGGCGCAAAAATGCCCCAACGCGGATGAAATCTATTGCGGCGACGCCAGGGATATGGACATGCTTTCAGACATAGGCGTTGACCATTACGACGCCTTCATAGCCCTTTCCGATTCGTCGGAGACGAATATTTTGGCTTGCCTTACGGCCAAGGAAATCGGGCTGAAGAAGACTGTGGCCGAGGTTGAGGACATTCAATTCATAAATCAGGCCGAGCGGCTGAACATCGGCACAATCGTGAACAAGAAGCTGCTGGCGTCAAGCCGCATTTTCCAGCTGCTGCTTGACAAGGACTCGTCCACATCGAAATGCCTGGCCCTGACCGACGCGGAGGTTGCCGAGATGGAGGTGAAGCCAGGGTCGAGAATCACGCGAGCGCTGGTGAAGGACTTGAACCTATCGCATGACCTGACCCTTGCGGGACTTATCCGCGACGGAAAGGGAATGCTTGTGACCGGCATGACGCAGATTTGCCCGGGCGACCACGTGGTGGTGTTCTGCCTGGCCGGCGCCATACACAAGGCCGAAAAGCTATTCAACTGAATCGAATATGAGATTGCCAATCAGCTTAGCCGGACGATGAATGCGACATTGAGACATTAAACTGAATATTGCTCCGATATGAAAGAAGCCAAAAAGAGAATGATAAACTTTCCGATGCTTGCAAAGGTAATCGGCTGGCTTTTGATGATAGAGGGGGCTTTTATGGCTGTGCCGTCGATAGTTTCGCTCGGCTACGGCGAGGCGGACTGGATAGCCTTTGGCGTATCCGCGCTTCTGATTCTTGGGGTAGGGTATTCGCTCAACCGCTTCATCCACCCCGAGCGCACGCCCATGGGGAAGCGCGAGGGATTCCTGCTTACGGCTCTGGTGTGGGCGGTGTTTTCGGCCTTCGGCATGTTGCCATTTCTGATTTGTTCATCGAGGCTAGGCATCACCGACGCTTTTTTTGAGTCGATGGCCGGCTTCACTACCACCGGCTTCACCATTTATCCCGACCCCGAAACGCTCAGCCACGGCGTGAACCTATGGCGCAGCATGATGCAGTGGATAGGCGGATTGGGAATAATCCTGTTTACGCTGGCGGTGCTTCCGATGCTCGACCATTCGGGCGGCATGCAGATGTTCAACGCCGAGGTCACAGGCATTACCCATGACAAGATTCGGCCTCGCATCAGCCAGACGGCTAAGAGCCTGTGGATGGTGTACATCGGACTGACAGTGGCCTGCGCCTTCATGCTGTGGCTTGGGCCAATGTCGCTTTTCGACAGCATATGCCATGCCATGGGCACAGTCTCCACGGGGGGATTCACCACTAAGGCGGAGGGCCCGGCTTATTGGGGGTCGGATTATGTGTATATAGTGCTCACGTTCTTTATGTTCCTCGGCGGAGCCAACTTTTCGCTTATATTTTTCTGCGCGATAGGGAAATTTTTCAAGGCCAAGGAAAACGTGACTATGCGCACCTATGTCGGCATCATACTGACGATGCTGATGATATTTGTGATTTTCATAGCTTTTAGGTCGGCCGTAAGAGGCTGGGAGGACATAAGCCTTTTCCCCTTGTTCCAGATAATAAGCGTGATGACTTCTACGGGCTATCTGGCGCCTACGTCTCATCTTTGGGGCGCCTGGGCATCGGCTTTGCTCTTGCCCTTGGCTTTTTTCGGGGCATGCGCGGGGTCAACTTCCGGCGGAGCGAAGATAGATCGATTGATCGTGCTGGGAAAATATCTGAGGAACACGATTAAGAAAGCATTGCAGCCCAACAGCATAACCACAGTGAAAATAGATGGAAAGGTGTTGGCGCCGGAAACTGTGGATAAGACCATAGCGTTCTTGAGCCTTTATTGCGCGGTGATAGGGGCCGGGGGCATCCTTATCTCATGCTTTGGGGCATCGGTGACTGATTCGTTCTTCTCCTCATTCTCCGCTGTTACGAATCTCGGGATGACGGCTGACTCATTGAACATAGCCGGAGGGCTGGGGGCTATAAGCGACCTTGGGCGTTGGGTGCTTTGCGCCCTGATGCTGATCGGCAGGCTCGAGATATTCACTGTGCTAATACTGTTCAACCCTAATTTTTGGCACCGGTAATGGATGTTTTTTATACGTTGGCGGCGCCTTCGAAGGGTGTCTATAAAGAGAAAATGAGCAAGTTTCTGGCCTTTGCCATCCCGGTGGGGAGCGCGGCGGAGGCCAAGGAGCAGATAGCCATAAAGCAGAATGAATACCACGACGCCAGGCATGTGTGCTGGGCCTATATGGTGGGGCCAAGGCGCCTGGAATATCTTTCGAGCGACAACGGCGAGCCCTCGGGCACGGCCGGCAAGCCCATACTGGGGCAAATCAATTCGTTCAGCCTCACCGACATAGTGATAATCGTGGTGAGGTATTTCGGAGGCATCAAGCTTGGCACGTCGGGATTGATAGGCGCCTACCGCGAGGCTGCGCGCCTGGCCATTGAGGATGGTGAGATAATTGAATGCAGAGAGAAAAAGCGGATAAAGCTGACATTCCCGTACCTGGCGATGAACGATGTGATGCGCATAGCCAAGATGCCATGCGTGAAAATCATATCGCAGGAATTTGACAACACGTGCCGCATGGAGCTGGAGACAAACCTAGACGACGCCCCAAGGGTGGAGGGGCTTCTCGGCGGCGCCTCCGGTGTATCGCTGCTAGGTTAGTTGGGGGATTCGAGGGAGATAGCCTTGTTGCGGAGGCGCTTGATGGAGTCTTTCAGGAGGGGGAGGCGCTTTTCAAGAGTGGTGATTTCCTGAGCAGCGGACTTATCGCCCTTACCGTAGGCACGGCGTAGGGCAGAGAGGCGCGCTTCTGTCATTTCCAGTTCGGCTTGAGATTCCAGGCATTGCTTCATAGCTTGGCGCGCGTCACGATTTCGGAATTGTGACAGCGACGCATAGCGTTTCCCATTGATGTTGACGCAGAAATCAGTGTCGGGGGCCCCCTTCTCCGTCACCTCGCCGCTGGCAAGCAAGCGGGGATTTGAAAGCAGGGATTCCGCGTCGACACCTTCGCTGGTGGACGCAATGTCGGAAACGAAGGCGTATTTGGCCAGATTCTCGTCATCGGCGCTGTAATTCACTCGTGTGGAATTGGGAACGAAGACGTAGATGGTGACTTTTCCAGGAATTTGGTTTCGGTCGGTGGCCCACCAGCCCAGGCCGGCGCTCTCGTCAATCACCAGCATGTAATCGTCATAAGGGGAATTGTAGGGCATTCCCAGGTTTTGCGGGTCGAGAATCTCGCCGTCGTTTTGCCGCCGGCTGAGGAAAATATCGTATCCACCGATTGAATTTTCGCCGTTTGAGGCGAAATAGAAAGTTTGCCCGTCAGGCATGAAGAATGGATAATCGGCGTCGCCACCCTGGCCCAGGTCACCGCCGAAGAACTTCTCCTCGGCCACTTTGCCGTCATCGAGCACCTTAGCGCTGGCCAGAGAGAGCATTCCGGCGGAATCCTCCATAGCCCAGAACATTTCCTTGGAGTTTTCGGGCAGATACACCACGTTGGCATATGCTTGGCGGGAAATGGCGTCGAGCACCGATCCGTCGTAAAGGCGTCCGGCGTCCGGCGTAAGGCGGTAATGCTTGAAGAAATCGTCGGCGTCCACCACGAGAGAATCAATGATTGCGATTTTCTCCACGCGCTCCAGCATATTTTTGATAAGAATCATTTCAGACCGCAGCTCAGACATAGATTCCGGCGCCTCCTTCTTATCCTTCTTCAGTTGTCGTTCCCAGGCGTCAATGTGGCTGTCGGCCGCATCCATGTCATATTGCCTTATGGCGATTTGGGCCAATTCGCGGTTGGCGTCGGCCACCCCGCGCTCGCTGGCCTTTTGCAGGTAAGGCAAGGCCGAATCATACTCTCCCAAGGCGGAGTAGGACATGCCCAGGTAATAATTTGCGGTGCCGTCCCTGGGCGAGGCCTTTACGATAGGCTTAAGCTTTTCGATGGCTTCCTCGTAGCTTCCCTCGCGATAGAGGCGCTTGGCGTCATCGATGGGCTTAGCGCAAAGGCAGAGGGCAAATAAATAGAATATGCTGAAAGTCAGGACAAAACGTTTCATTTTTATGGTTGAATGCTGATTAAGGCGGCCAAAAACGGGCCAAGGATTATCACAAAGTTAACGCTTTTTTTCGGAATTGGAAAAAAAATCGTAAATTTGCGATTGTGAAAAGGAGAATCAGCCTCATAATATCATTGATTTTGCTCGTGTGCTGCGGCGCGTTCGGGCAGTCATTGTCGCGCACATCCACTACCGAAGTCGGAGCAAAGGCGGACAGCGGGGCGGCAGCTGAGATGGCTGTGCCGAGGGTAAGCTTCGTAAACGTTGGCCCAGGCGAGGACATTTACCAGCTTGAGGGGCACTCAGGGCTGAGGCTGGCGTGGCCCGGCGGCCCGGACATAGTGGTGAGCTACGGCACCTTTGACTTTGACGCGCCCAATTTCGTCTACCGCTTTGTGAAGGGAGAGACCGACTATTGGTGTACGCAGATACCCTGGAGCTACTTTGTAGGGTATTATGCCTCTCAAGGCAGGTGGGTGAGCGAGCATCCGATTGAGCTGGATTCCCTGCAGGCAATCGCCGCGGGCTCGATGGCCCTTGAGAACCTGCTGCCCGAAAACCGCACATATAGGTACAATTACGTGAAGGACAACTGCGCGCTTAGGCCCCTGCGCCTGCTTCAGGCAGCCATAGGCGACAGCATAATCATGCCCGAGCCATCCGAGGAGTTTGCGGAGCTGGATACGTACAGAAAGGCTATGCGGCGGCACCACGAGGCATATCCATGGTACCAATTCGGCATCGACTTGGCCCTTGGCAGCGGCATAGACCAGCCCATAGGCCCGTGGGAAAAGGCATTCGCCCCCACCATACTCGAAACTCAGATAGACCGAGCCACAGTCGGCGGCAAGCCCTTGACCTCCGGGGCGATATGCATATATCCCGGCGACGGCTCGCAGCCGAGGCCCACGCCTTGGTGGGCTAGCCCGATGGCCGCGGCGATGCTTGTGCTGATTTTGGCCGTGGCCTTTACGGCGCAGGACATCAAGAGGAAGCGTGTGAACAAATGGTTCGACGCGCTGTTTTATGGAGTGAACGGCCTCACCGGACTTGTGCTGGTGTTCCTGGTATTCGTTTCAACGCATGAGGCCACGTCGCCCAATTGGTTATTGCTTTGGCTCAACCCCTTGGCGCTGATAGTGCCAATTTTTATTTGGAAAAATTTTCAAGATAACGTTGTATTGTCATATCAAATCGCTAATTTTGCATCACTGATATGCCTAATTGTGGCATTGCCATTGAGCGGACAGAGCGCCAACGCGGCCTTCTATCCCCTGATATTGGCGGACGCAATCAGAGCAACAAACTACATCTATGCATATTTTAGAGACAAAAATACGAAGAATCGCTCTTGAACGCCTATCCCTTGGACAAAGGATAATCGCGTGTTTGTTAGTGTCGATGGTGGCCACGACGGCCGTCGGCGCCACAGTAGGCACGCAGCCTAAGCTCGTTGTGGGGATAATGGTTGAGGACTTGCGCAGCGAATACCTCAACCTTCTGCGCGACCGCTTTGGCAAGGACGGTTTCAACCGCCTTCTCAACGATGGCGTACTGATATCGAACGCCGACTATGGCACCTCGATGGACGCGGCAGCCGCTACCGCGGTCATCTTCACCGGCGCGGCTCCGGCAGTCAACGGCATTCCCGGGTCAGAGGTGTTTGACCGCGCCACGATGCGACCCGTCACCACACTCACCGACCCTGAGGCCATGGGCAACTTCACCACGCAGACCTTCTCGCCGCGGGGCCTGGCCGTGACCACGCTCACCGACGAGATAAAAGTGGCCGGCGGGGGAGTGACCTATGCCTACGCCATCGCCCCCGAGCCCACCCAGGCGCTGATCATGGCGGGACATGCCGGAAACTGCGGCATGTGGCTCAACGACGCCAACGAAAGCTGGGCCACAACCACCTACTACAAGGACGCCCCGACGACCCTGCAGCAACGCAACCGCAACCGCAGCCTCCATACGCGCATCGACACCTCCTACTGGAAGCCCCTCCTTTCGGCTGAAAACTACGTGCTCCTGCCCGAGCATGTCACCAAATACCCGTTCAAATATTCCTTCAGGCAATATTCAGCGCCGGAGAAGATGCGCATTTTCAAGGATACGCCGAAGGTGAACGAAGAGACCACGGCCTTTGCGATTGACAACATAAATCAGCTTAACCTCGGCGCGCACGCCGGCGGCCCTGACATGATTAGCGTTGCATACACGCTTGACCCTTATGACTACTCAAAGACCTCCGAAAACCGCTATGAGCTTCTGGATTCGTACTACAGGCTCGACCGCAATTTGGCAGAGCTCTTCAATACGATTGATAAAAAGGTAGGGCTGAACAATACTCTGATATTCCTTGCGGCCACTCCTCCCTCGCAGCGCAGCCGCAGAGATGACGAGAAATGGCAGTTGCCCTACGGTGAGTTCAGCACCCGCAAGGCGATTTCCCTTTTGAATCTCTACCTGATAGCCCAGCATGGCAACGGAGAGTGGGTGCATGCCTACCATGACGGATACTTCTACCTCAACCACAAGCTGATAGAGGACAGCGGGAAAGACCTTGAGGCCATCCGCCTGGATTGCGCGAGATTTCTCGAGCGCATGGCCGGAGTGACGAAGGCCTACTCCGTAGATGAAATTCTTGACGGCAACACCTTCGACACGGCTCCGCTCCGGCAGAGCACCGTGCTGGCCCATGCGGGCGACGTAAAGGTGTTTGTGCTTCCCGGTTGGCAAATAGTAGACGACTACAACAACCTGATGCCCGGTAAAGAGAAGGTGGAGCGCGCCGTAGCGGCCACGGCGCCGGTGATGATACTGGCTCCCAACGCCCCGGCGGGAAAGATTGACCAAATAGTTGACGCAAGGGCCATAGCCCCGACAGTGGCTAGGCTTCTGCGCATACGCTCGCCGAGCGCGGCCGGCGTTCCGCCCCTTGAGCTGGAAAAGTGAAACGGCGCAAGGCTTTGGGTTGGACGATATCACGGATTACACTGTAGGTTCGAGAAAATCACGGATTACACGGATTTTACGGATTACACTGATTTTTTTATTTTACATATAATTTACATATAATTTTTTGCGGGCTTAAAGCCTGCAGACCAAATATAATAATTATGTCATTTGTAGATACACTCACAAAAATATTCGGCAATAAGCAGAAGCGCGACGACAAGCAATATTGGCCCACCGTCTATAAGGTGTTCACCATTGAGAACGGGTCATGCACATACGAGAAAGTGAACTGGCCCGATTATGACGGCAAGCTTCTGGACCCCGAGACAAACTCCGGCTTTGCCCGCACGCTGAAAAAGGGCGAGGCAGAAGGAGTGAGATACTTCAAGGAATTTATAGAAAATATGCTTCCGGCCCGCGAGGCGCAAGAGATAGCCAAGGCCATCGCAGAGGCTCCCGAAGCCAGCGCGCAGGAAATAGCCGAGAAGGTGAGGCCTGAGCTAGACCCCAACGTGGCGAAGCTGGCCGGCGCCGGCCTTGACAAAATGGTTGAGGCCGTGAAGAAGGCCTCGACAGACGAGGAAAAGGCGCAGGCTGTGGCGGAGGCCATCTCCGGCGGCTTGAAGAACGCAGAATTAATCTATCTGAAGGATTACAACTTGCACCAGCTGCGCGGGCTGATAAAGAAGGTGCGCGCCGACATAGCCGAATCGGTGAAGGGCGACGAAGAGGCGATAGCCGAAATCAAGAAGAACATCGAAGAAATGCCCATCGACAGCCGCCAATCGTCATGGGACGAGGTTGACAAGCATGAAAAGCAGATACTCGAGACCCTCGACAACAAGCTGGACTATCACCTGCCCCTCGTGTTCGCAGCAGTGAGGGAGACGGCAAAGCGCTTCGCCAACAATCCCGAATTTCGGGTGCCGGCCACGCAGCTGGACCGCGACCTGGCCGCCGCAGGGCGTGACTTTGTGCGCATAGAAGGCGACGAAGCCGTATGGCAAAACCACTGGGTGGCCGCGGGCAACGAAATGACATGGGACATGGTGCATTACCCCGTGCAGGTGTACGGCGGCAACGTGCTGCATGAAGGAAAGATCGCCGAGATGGCTACCGGCGAAGGCAAAACCCTTGTGGCTACGCTGCCGGTGTTCCTGCGTTCACTCTCCGGCCGCGGCGTGCATGTCGTGACGGTGAACGACTACCTGGCCAAGCGCGACGCCGAGTGGATGGGCCCCCTCTATATGTTCCTGGGCTCGACGGTGGACTGCATCGACAAGCACCAGCCCAACACCCCCGACCGCCGCAAGGCCTACCACTGCGACATCACCTTCGGAACGAATAATGAATTTGGCTTCGACTACCTCCGCGACAACATGGCCATGTCGGCCGATGACATGGTGCAGCGCAAGCACTATTACGCCATCGTCGACGAGGTGGACTCAGTGCTCATCGACGACGCTCGCACCCCTCTGATCATCTCCGGCCCCGTGCCCAAAGGCGACGACCAGATGTTCCAGGAATACAAGCCCAACGTGGAGAAGGTTGTTGCCGCCCAGCAAAGGCTCTTCATCCAGACCTTCAACGAGGCAAAGGAAAAGCTCAGCTCAAGCGACAAGGAAGAGCAAAAGAAGGGAGCGATGCTCCTCTTCCGCTGCTACAAGGCGATGCCCAAGAACAAGCAGCTGATAAAGTTCCTGTCGCAGCCCGGCATGCGTGAGCTTCTTCTGAAGACCGAGGCCCACTACCTCGAAAACAACTCGCAAGAAATGCCCGAGGTGACCGACCCGCTCTACTTTGTCAACGACGAAAAGAACCGCACCGTAGAGCTCACCGACAAGGGCATCGATGTGCTCACCGACTCATCCAAAGACGCGCAGTTCTTCGTGCTGCCCGACGTGGCATCGCAGCTCTCCGAATTAGAGCATATAGAAGACCTCGAAGAGCGCGCCAAGAAGAAAGACGAAATCATGAGCAACTACGCCGTGAAATCGGAGCGCGTGCATACCGTGACGCAGCTGCTAAAGGCCTACACCCTCTTCTCGCTTGAAGAAGAATACGTAGTGATTGACGGCAAGGTGAAGATCGTGGACGAGCAGACAGGCCGCATCATGGAAGGGCGCCGCTACAGCGACGGCCTGCACCAGGCCATCGAGGCCAAAGAGGGCGTGAACGTAGAGGCTGCCACGCAGACCTTCGCCACCATCACGCTGCAGAACTACTTCCGCATGTACCACAAGCTGGCGGGCATGACCGGCACGGCCTACACCCAGGCAAGCGAATTCTGGGAAGTGTACAAGCTGGAGGTTGTGACCATCCACAGCAACCGCACCCTTGAGCGCGTAGACCAGCCCGACCGCGTCTACCGCACCACCAAGGAGAAATTCACGGCCGTAATACAAGAGATACAGCGCCTGCACGCCCTGGGGCGCCCCGTGCTCGTGGGCACTACCTCGGTGGACATATCCGAGACCCTCTCGCGCCACCTGCAGCGCCTGCACATAGAGCACAACGTGCTCAACGCCAAGCTGCACCAAAAAGAGGCCGACATAGTGGCACAGGCCGGCAAGCGCGGCACCGTGACTATCGCCACCAACATGGCAGGCCGCGGCACCGACATCAAGCTCACGCAGGAAGTGAAAGACATCATCGACGAAGAAAACCAGGGCAAGGGAGGCTTGGCCATCATCGGCACCGAGAGGCACGAATCACGCCGAGTTGACCGCCAGCTGCGCGGACGCTCCGGCCGCCAGGGCGACCCGGGCTCGTCAGTGTTCTTCGTATCGTTTGAAGATCCCTTGATGCGCCGCTTCGCATCGGACAGCGCCATGAAGCTCATCAGCCGCCTTGGCTGGGAAGAGGGCGAGATGCTGCAGCACAGCGTGCTCTCCAACGCCATCGAGAAGGCGCAGATGCGAGTAGAGGAGAACAACTACGGCATCCGCAAGCGCCTGATTGAATACGACGACGTGATGAACAAGCAGCGCAACTACATCTACAACCTGCGCCAGCACGCATTGATGGGCGAGCGCATCGGCATGGACATCGACAACATGCTGCAGTCGGCCATCGAAAATCTCGTGAACACATATTCGGCCCCCGACGCATACAACGAGCTGAACATGGAGGCCTACAAGCTCCTTGGCATAGGGCTGCCATTTGAAGAAAGCGAATATCCCAAGCTGGACGCCGCCGAGAAGATAGCAAAGATCAAGGAGGCGGCCCTGGCATCGCTGGAGCAGCGCAACAAGGCCGTAATCGACACCTTGATGCCCATCCTGAAGCAGGCCATCGAGAACGGGGCTCGCGGCAACGGCCAGATACCCATCACCGACAAGAGGCTGATCTACCCCGTGCAATTCGACGTGGAAGAGGCCGAGCGCACAAACGGCGCGTCAATCGTGAAGGAATGGCAAAAGAAGGCCATCTTGGTCAAGATAGACTCGCTCTGGAAAGAGCACCTGCGTGAGTTGGACGAACTAAAGCAGGCCGTGCAGTACGCATCTTACGAGCAGAAAGACCCGCTTGTGATATACAAGTTAGAATCGTTCAACCTCTTCGGAGCGATGCTCAACAACCTGAGCGACAAGGTAGTTGCCACCCTGATGCACGCTGAGCTCTACATGCCGCCGCGTCCGGCCCAGCCCGCTCCGTCGGCTGAAGAGCTTGAGGCTGC
>JAMPBQ010000046.1 GCA_023666615.1 Clostridium sp.
AGGTGAATGACGTTCCCGTCGCGTTCAAAGACTGGGTAAGGGAAAACGCCGACCGTATTGAAAACGCGCAGAAACGCGGCGCAGCGCCGTATTTTGTTGCAGACAACGAAGAGTATATCCAAGGCATACTAAACCCGTCAGAACGTGATTCTGACGCGAATAACGGCGCATTTACACAAGACCCAAAGAAAACAATTAAAGAACTCGCCGAGGAACGTCATGCGGCAAGGACGCAGGAGGATATTGACAGGATTCAATCAACTTGGAACGAAAGGCTATATAGCAATCTAGAAGATTTTGCCGCCCGACTGGGTTGGCCATATGATGACGAACGCCGCAACTTGCTTGATATTCTTTTTGATGAAATGGAGTTGTCAGACTTCGACGCATTTAAGTTGGATTATAAAATTGCAAAAAATTACGTAAAAGATAAAATCGCAGAACAAACGGCTCTTGCCCGCAGATTTATGCAAAACCCATCCAACGCGGCCAATATGCGTGAATTTGCAAAGATTCTTGGGGTGGAACAAGGTGAGTTAATGACTTTCTTTGAGGCAAACCAAATGATGGGGAATCCAAACTATTCAGTATCGGAAGCTTACCGCATTAACTGCCAAACGTGTGTCGTTGCCCACGAATTGCGCCGCCGAGGATTCGACGTGGAGGCTCTTGCGAATACAAAAGGCAGTTTGCTGGAAAGGCTTTCTAAAAACACCAGTGAGATATGGATGGACGCCGATGGGAATATTCCGCTGAAAGCATGCATAGGCGCAAAGGCAACAACAAGAACAAATAGATTTACTTTGCAGTCTTGGAACGAATGGGAAAAAACTGTTTCTAATAGGAAACAGCTTGTAAAAGAACTTGAATCTTCTATCACAGAGGATGGTCGTTACCATATTGACTGGTTCTGGAACACTCAAAGCACGCGCACGCTGAATGGACACATTATAACGCTTGAAAAGATTGGTAATACCCTGCGTTACTATGACCCGCAGAATGGCAAAGTAATTGATAATTTCTACGACTACATAGCGGACATTAAGCTTAACCGAGGCATACGGTTGCTCCGTGTTGACAATCTGCGCGTCAATCCCGAATATGCCTCACAAATCCTAGACAAGAGTGGAAGCAAGACTATTGGTGGCGCCGCGGGAAAGAGCGACATAGGAGGAATAAGGAATCCCCTAACAGACGAGCAACGATTGAAAAGAGATAAGGTAAAAGAAAAAATGATTAGCCTGAAACATCGGGAATATACTTCGAAATTATTCAAATCTTCACTATCTTTGCCGAATAAGTCTATTAGAGAGTGGGTCAATCAACCACATTATGATTTTGACGCAAAGAATGATATATTGCTTAATTTACAACAAACATTGGATAGATGTGATGAGAAAATCAGAATCCCCGTTAAACCAAGGCATGCAGAATCCGTTTCAGACGCTTTCGCGTTGCCCATAAATATTGGCGGCAAACAAAGTTATATCATTATTCACGAAATGCGATGGGGGGAAACAAAGATATATGGAATATCCGATAATGACAGTATTTTTCAAAAATAAAGATAGGTTCTTTAACCCTTCCCTCCTGAATCAATCAGGCGCGGTTTTAAAGACCCTATCTTTATGAAGCAAATTTAATAATAATCTATTGTCAAAACAAATATGACGCTTGAAAAAACAGGGCCACCGCATGATTTTTAAGAAAGTTTTAACACAAGGGGTCTTGCAAATTCGGAAAAATTTACATGCCCCGCATAAAGATTTGCGCATATCCCATTAAGTTAGTAACTTATCGACATGGAAATGAATGAATTTTTTTATTTGGTAAAGGATCCGCGCCGCGACAGGGGCAAGATCCGCCACAGCCTGGAGAATGTGCCGCGGCTGGCGCTCTTCGCCGCAATTTGTTTTTCTGAGACCTATGATGGCATGGAGGGATTCGCAGAAGACCGCCTGGATGAGCTCAAGGCGAAAGGGCTTGTAAGCCAAGACTGCGGCGTCCCCTACGCGGACACTTTCATGCGCTTGCTGAACAGCGTAGACCCGCATCAGTTCAATCTTTGCCTTCGAAAATACACAAAGGACATCATTGACACGCTTGCGGAAAAAGCAGATAGCCATAGACGGCAAGAAGCTCCGCGGCATGTCACCCTCGGTTAAGTCCGCGGAAAAAGGGCTGTACATGCTGAACGCCTGGGTGGCCGAAAACGAAATATGCATTGGCCAAATAAAGGTGGAGGACAAGTCCAACGAGACAACCGTGACTCCCCAAATGATTTGGTCGCTGGACATAACGGACGCCATTGTGTCAATCGACGCCATCGGTGCGCAGCGTTACATAGCGTCGCTCATAGTGGCAAGGGGCGGCCATTATTTTCTGTCTCTCAAGGAGAACCAAAAGAACCCGCTGAGGGAGGCGCAGGACGCCTTCAGGCTCCATGCTCCCAGCGGCAAGTGGAGCTGCGAAGAAAGGGGCCATGGCGGGAGGGAAGTCAGGATTTGCAAGATTCTGCCAGTGGCGGTGCTTGAGGCCGTGGCCGCGTATCAGCCATGGCCTCACCTGAAAACAATCGTCAAAATAGAGCGCATCAGGGACAAAGGCGGACAGCGCGTGCGAGAGGAGGCATTTTACATTAGCGACGAGGACTTCCCCAAGGCCAAGTATTACGCCTTGCTTGCGCGAGGCCACTGGGGCGTGGAGAACAAGCTTCACCATGTCTTGAACGTAACATTCAGGGAAGATGGCAGCAGGGTTAGGAAAGGCTATGCGCCGCAAAATTTGTCTGCCCTCCGAAAGATGGCTTTGGCGCTTATCAAACAGATGGACGACAAACGCTCCCTGATACAAAGGCGCAAGAAATGCCTTAGAAACATGAGCTACCTATGTAAAGTCGTTAATATATGTTAAAACTCATACGTTAGCCCTCCCCCTCAAACATCCTTAAATTTAAATTTTTCATTGCTTTTGCACACGCCTCTTTCATAAAAAAACCCTTTCTCTCGCGAAAACTATGACGCTGACAAGTCGGACGGCTAAAGATGCAGCGCGTCCATGAAGCGGCGCACTACCTCCGGTTTGCCGGTGTATTTGCCATGGTCTTCGCTCAGCTTGCACGTATCACTGTAAAATGTCCATTGTTCAGTGATCTTTGCCGCCACGAGCTTTATCACGATGTTAAGCGGCTTTATCCCCGGGAAATCGTTGGTGAAATGCGTGCCTATTCCAAACGAAGGCTGGCAATAAGGCTTCGCATCGTGGTTCAGGGCTATCGCCTCGTCGGTGTCAAGCGAGTTGCTGAAGATTATCTGCTTGCTCTTGGGGTCAATCCCCAGCGAGCGGTATTTCTCCACAATCCTGCGCATCTGCTCGCGGTTGTCCCCGCTGTCAACCCGCAGCCCCTTGAAAAGCCGGGCGAAGTCCTCCGAAAAGTTTAGGCTGAATATCTCCCACCCGTAGGTGTCATAAAGGAAAGTGCCCAGCGCCCCGCGGAATGTATTGCGCCACAAATCCATCGCTATGTGGTTGGCCATCGTTGGCCCATACATCGCGGCGATCGCGCACACAAACTCATGCGCCATTGTGCCTATGGGCGTCACGCCGTATTTCATTGCAAACCATATGTTGCTCGTGCCGCAGAACACCCCGGGCCACACCCTCGAGCGCATGCAGTCTGTCATAGCCTTCACCAGCGTATCCTCAGCCTTATGCGAAAGCCTCCTCCTCGTGCCGAAATCGCTGAACACGCATCCCGCCTCCAAAAGCCGCTCGCCCTTTTGGCAGGAGCGCCGATAAAAATCTTCATAATCCGCATTTGCCGCCTGCCCGGTCATATTGTAGTACAGCTCGGAAATAATCGCCAGCACCTTCACCTCTAATAGGATCGTATCGGCCCACAGCCCCTCAAATTCCACTGACAAATGCCCCGATGCGTCCTGCGACACACGCGCCCACTCCTTCCTGTAGCGGAATCCCCGCAGATACGTGCAAAACCAGCTCGGAATATACGAACATCTACTCCGCAGAAAAGCCACCTCTTCCTCAGTTATGGCCAAATCCTCCAGCATCTCTATTTGCTCAGACAATGCCGCGGCAAATCCCAGCGGATAGACGCTGTTCTTGCGGTCAATAAACTCATACTTCACCCTGGCGCGCGGAAAATTCTTGATCACGGCGCAGCACATCGTAAATTTATACAGGTCGTCGTCAGTAAAATGCTTTATTATTGGTTCCATCTGTCAATATTTATCTTTCGCAATTAGCCTCCGCTCGCTCCAAAATCCTTCGCTGGCAGGCGCTCGCCCTTCCCCAAAGGCTTCCATAAATTTATTCCGAGCAGAAATTTATCCCTAGATTTATCCCTGATTTGAAATTTAATCGTGGGTTGGACTCGACGCCTGCGCCTTTGCGCGCTTCTTCTTCCCAAGGTTTGTCAACGCCATGCCGATTATGATAATAACCATAGCCACAACCTGCATAGCCCGCAGATGGTCCAGCCCCATAAGCACCGACGCTATCGTGGCGAACACCGGCAAAAGATACTGATAGAGAGACACTAGCTCGCTGCCGATGTTCTTGATGGCCGGCTGCACCAGGAAGTAGGCCAAGAAGGTGGGGCAAAGAAGTATGAAGCCTATCTCAAGCCAGGGTGTCGCCTGGGCCGTATGCGCTATCGGCTCATTCTGCATGCCAGGCAAAAGGAAGAGACCGGGAATGGCAGCGAAAAGGAAAACCCAACGCAGGAGATTCACCGGCTTGTATTTTTTTGTGGGCTTCTGCAGGATCACCAAATAAAATGCGTAGCAAAGCGTTGAGGCAACGGCCATCAAATCACCCAAAAAGTTGTCGCTGCCGGCCTTCCCGCTCTTGCCGTCGGCTATCACAATGAAGGCTCCGGCAAACGACAAAAGCACGCCTAAATACTCGTATATCGAGGGGCGGTCTTTTTCGAATATAATCCCTATGAGTATCACGAACATAGGGGGCAATGTCATGATGATGGATATGTCTATTGGGTTGCCATA
Source organism: Clostridium sp. (assembly GCA_023666615.1). Taxonomy (GTDB): domain Bacteria; phylum Bacteroidota; class Bacteroidia; order Bacteroidales; family Muribaculaceae; genus CAG-873. The sequence continues at coordinate 5,028 of JAMPBQ010000046.1, forward strand.
CTTTAACGAATTGACAAACAGGAAGATAAAGCCAAACAGGTCCAAAGTGCCTCCGCATATGATCTTTCCCCAGTCGCCTTTGTCTATACTCTTGGTTTTTAGGAACATAGACACTAGCCAAAAGAGCGCGCAGCCGCCCACAAGACGCACCGCGGATATGCCGTTTCCGGTCATCCACTCTGGTATTAACACCTTGGTAATCGGGACGTTAAGTCCCCAAAAGATTGTGGCAATCAATATGCACAGGTTGCCAATTAGAAACGCGCTGCCTTTCTTCATTTTACATCCAATTTATACATTCATTTATATCCAAAATATATACACGTATTTCAACAGCTCAAAATCATAATTAGTTCACTTGCAGCATGATTCAAATTGCGGATATACCGCGTTTTTGTGGATTTTTCAGAGAATTTCCGGGAGCTGCGCGGCGAGAACTACATCAAGCGGATGAACCGCGACCTGACACGGCCCACGTTTCAAATCCCCAATCTTTGCCAAGGCATAGGCATTGTCAAAGATGGCTTCTCGCTATCTATGAATTCAATATATAGCCGCAGTTCACGCAAGCCCCCGGCACCATTACAGCTCCGTGACCTTTTGCCGTGGTTAATGTTCCCTCTGGGGTCGCACCAAAGTGCATCAGATACATTTCTTCATCCTTGAAACGCATGCCGGCGTGAGAGTGGCATATCTGACATTCAGTTGATTAACAATTTTTAACAGGGGGGGGTAAAAAGCCAACAAATGTTGAGGGCTATGTGTTGTAATATCGTTAATTTTGTTTTCATAAACAACAGTTTCCAATATGCTCAAATACATCGTTTCAACCGCGTTCGCTCTCATAGCCGCTTCGGCGTTTGCCCAGGAGACAAGCGACAGCATCAAGACAAAAGAACTAAACGAAGTTGTTGTGGAGGCTCGAAACCAACGCATCAATGCCGACGTTTCGACTTACATCCCCGCTTCGCGCCAAAAAAACGCCGCACAGAACGCTGTGTCCCTATTGGCTCAGATGTCAATTCCACAGATTGAAGTTGACCCTATCAGCCTTGCCGTAAAGAACGCACAAGGACAGGATGTGTCTCTTTTCATTGATTACCTTCCGGCCACCAAGGAAGATTTACAGGGAATGAGGACGCAGGATGTAAAGAAGGTTGAGTATTATCTGCATCCGACTGATGCCCGCTTTCAAGGAGCTAAATACGCAATAAATTTCGTGATGCATAAATATGACTGGGGCGGATATACAAAAATTAGCGCCGACAAATGGTTTGGGGTCAACCGCACGGAGGGGTCTGTCTATTCCAAAATGGCATACAAGCGCATGACATTCGATTTGTTTGCCGATGAAATTTATCTGACAAACCGCCATACAGGGCAAAATTCTGTCGAGACATTCAATTTCACTGATTTATATGGCAATGGGCCTCAAACTATCATTCGCAATTCCCACACCAACTCATCGCTGTATCGAAACAACAGCAATGACATCAGTTTCCGCGCCCTATATAATACCGATAAAATACAAATTTCCAACCGCGTGGGCTGGAGCCTTGCCAATATACCACACAATGATCTCAGCAGCTCGCTTGTCTACAGCCCCGAAATCATAGCTCCAACCAATTCATCTACACTCGCGTCGCAACGCGACTGGTCGTTGAGCTATAGCGGCATCTACTATTTTTATCTATCTGAGCATGCCGCTTTAAACACCCGCTTGGGGTATTCATACGGCCACAATACGTCTAACTCATCATATGCAATTCCCCAATCGCTATCAATTACAAACGATGCAAAAGAGGATGCGCACAGAGCGGAAGTCTATCCTATGCTGAATTGGAATCCCAACAAGAACAATCAATTTGTCTTTTCGGCCGGAGTGGTCCACAATAGAAACATCATAAATTATTTCGGCAATTCACCCTCAAAACAGAAATATGATCTTGGCGCGTATTACGCAGGAGCGGCGTACACACATATCTTTGACAAGTGGGAAGTCGGCGGTGAACTGGCATGGATATGGGAAACCAACCGAATATCGGGCAACAAGATGAATAATAATTTTCCGCAAGCAAACATCAACGCTACATGGTCGCCCAATGATGCGCACCAATTGTATTTATTCGGCAATTATGGACAAGATGTGCCTGACGCCTCACAGAAAAGCCCCAATATGCTTCAACAAGACGAGCTGATGTGGTACAGAGGCACGCCGGGATTGAAAGACTATACCTATACAAACGGAGGCATAACCTACACCTGGCTTCCTAACAACAAGTGGCAGCTGTCGGCTGACGGATATATCGGAATTTACAAGGATAGGTGTGTCACTCTATATTCGCCAACCGGCCCCGACGGCACCATGCTTCGCCAGTACTTTAATGGCGGTGACTATCGCTCCGGATTCATTGGAGCATCCGCCACTTCCAAATTGATAGGAGGCAAGCTCGTTGCAAAACTTCGCCCGCAATTTTGGATTCGCAACTCATCCGGCGATTATGCCTGGAAGAGCAATGAACTTACCTGCACCGTCCAACTTACATACTATTTCGGCAACTTCTATGTGTGGGGCTGGTATATGACACCAAGCAAATATCAGGAAATTCACAGTGGAACAATCAGCCGCACTCCATCCAAATACCAATTGCAGATTGGTTGGGGAAAAGGCGCATGGAACATCAACGCCTCGGCATACAACTTCGCCCATACCTCATGGGAGGCTTACAAAGAATCCCTATCAAGCGAATATTATAGCTTTGACCGCACAACATTCGGCACACAACAACATGCCCGCTATTCAGTGTCCGTTACTTATACTATCGGCTATGGCAAGAAAGTGCAGCGAGGCAATGAGATTTCGGGCAGCGGAACATCAGAGTCCGCCATTTTGAAGTAAAAATGCCCCATACCTAATATTTCTCGCCTTCGGAGCGGCCGGGATGTTTTTGGGGATGTTTCAGAGGAGGCCTATCGAGTTGAGGAAGATAATGAATATGGCGGCGGGGCATATCCACTTCAAAAAGAAGACAAGGGGCTTGAACATAGGGAATGGATGCGCGCCATTGTCGGTGAGCTGGTCGCGCAAGAATTTCTTGTCGATGTACCACCCTACGAAAATCGAGCATATCATGCTTCCCGCCGGCAGGCATATATTTGAGGAAACATAATCAAAAAGAGAAAACACCGTTTGCCCAATAACATTAAATCCGCTAAGGGGGCCAAAGCTCAGCGCGCATAGCAACCCGCACCCCAAGGCTATCAGCGAAGAGACCACAACAGCCTTCTTTCGGCCCCAGCGCTTGTCTTCGCAGAAATATGATATAGATATCTCGCTCATTGACACTGTGGAAGTCAAGGACGCCAGGAATAGAAGCAGGAAAAAGAGCGTTGACCATACGCCGCCCCCTGAAAACTGGCTGAAAATGTGGGGCAAAACCTCAAAAACAAGCATCGGCCCAGCCTGTGGCGATATGCCAAAGGAGAACACCGCGGGGAAGATAATTACGCCCGACAAAATAGCCACAAGAGAGTCCAGCAGCGCCGTAGTGATGGCTGTGCGGCCAAGCCTCTCCCTGTCGCTGAAATAAGAGGCGTATGTCATCATGCAGCCCAAGCCAAGGCTAAGCGAGAAGAACGCTTGCCCCATCGCCCCGAGCAGTACGGATGGAGTTATCTTGCTGAAATCAGGCTTGAAGAGAAAGGAAATGCCTTCCTTGAATCCGGGCAATGTGAATGAATAGCAGCAGAATGCCACTATCAACACGAAGAAAAGCGGCATCAGCACATTTGCCACGCGCTCGATTCCACGAATGACTCCGCCAATGAGCACCAAAAAGTTAAAAACCAGGAAAATAAATGTCCAAAGGAGTGGCCTCCAGCCCGTAGTCAGCTCGGCGAATTGGCTGTGGCCAACCGCGCTGGTGGAAAAATCCAGCTGTCCGAACATAGAGCTTACGCAATATTCTATGGTCCAGCCGGCCACAACAGAGTAAAAGCCCAAAATCAAATACGAAGCAAGGATGGCTATGTAGCCGGCAAGATGCCAATTTTGCCCCGGGGCCAATTTGCGGTAGGCGCCAAACACATTGCTGTGCGTGCCGCGCCCCATGCAGAATTCAGCGCAGAGCACCGGTATGCATATAATAAACACGAATGCAAGATAGCACACCATGAAAGCCCCGCCACCATGCGCGCCGGCCTCGTAGGGGAATCTCCATATATTTCCGAGGCCAACGGCTGAGCCAACGGTGGTAGTGATGGCTCCAAATTTTGTGGCGAACGTGGCTGTTTTTCTTCCGTGATGTTCCATATTATGCAGTAATTCAGATTGTTTTCTGCATGTGCTTCATTTGGTGTCCAATGAATGGCCTGCAGCCTACTTGCTTGAATCCCAGCTCCACATAAAGCTTTTCGGCCTTTGGATTCTCAAAGTCAACCAGCAATCCGAAACGTCGGTGCCCCTCTTGCATCCCTTTGTCAATCATTGCCTCGATGAGCCGCCGACCTATTCCATTGCCGCGGTATTCAGGAAGCACGCAGAGCGAATCAAGATAAAATTCCCCGTCCTCGGTTTCATCCTCAGTTATAACCAAGCCGGGCTGGTACTTGCGGATTACCGAAAGGGAAGCGTCGCGCAATTCCTTGAGTTTACCCCCGTCATAGCCTACTATCGCGCCGACCGGCTTGCCGCCCACCACAGCCACGAGGGCGTTTCTGTAGCTGTACTGCGTATCCTCCCTTTGCGCGGCTTCCTCAAGCCCAACGAAGAATTTATCCCCGACGTATTCCTTGGCTCCGTCATATCCAATTGCCATTGCCACAGCATCGGCAATCAGCCCAGCGTCGCCCTTAAGGCCTTTTCTTATTTCTAAATCCATATTAAAATTCACTTAAATTGAACTAAAGCTGAAATGCTTTAACAGGGCAAAATTACAATTTCTTGATGAATTTTCAAAATGACGGCGGCTCCATCGGAATCGAACATTTTCAATCATAATTTGTTAATATCTAAAAGCATTAAACAAGATATATATGAAACGCAATCGAATAATCGCGGCACTTGCCGCCATAGCGATCGCCCTCGCGCCCTCAGCATTAACAGCTCAAGCACAAAGCTTTGGCTCATCCCCGGGCATCGCAATGGCCGGATCCGCCAACGTATCACAGCTCCCTGAAAAGGCAAAGTCATTTATTGACAAACACTTCAAGGATGTGGCCGTAAGGACATGCGAGAAATATTACGCCAAAGGCAAATACGAGGTTGAACTCGTAAACGGCGTTGACCTTGAATTCAACACTAAAGGTGAAATTTTGGAAATCGACGCTCCAGGCAACACCGTGATAGCCCAAACAGTGGTGAAGGATATCATCCCTCATAAGGCATACGCAAGGCTTGAACAAGACGGCTTGATTGATTCCGTAGAGTCAATCGAATTCAAGAAGGGCAAGGTATATGAAATTGACCTTAGGATTCCGGGGCCTGACACTTATTTGTTCACCCCCGAAGGCGTATTCATTGCAATTGAGGACTAACCATCCCCCCACACCGGCAAAGACAAACTATAGCAAAGACATGGGCGGCAGAGATTCTGCCGCCCATGTCTTTGTTTCATATATTCAAATTACAACGATAGGATTTTGAAAGCGACATAGGCCACATAGCATGCGAATAGCACTCCTCCCTCAACCCTATTAATTACCCTATGGCCAAATCTCCAGCCGAAGATCCAAAATAAAATTGTCGCGCCAGTCATAACCAATAAGTCCATAATGGATATGCCTCCAAATGGGAGCGGCAAAATGGTAGCCGTGGAGCCAAGCACAAGGAATATATTGAAAATATTGCTGCCTATTACATTGCCTATTGCTATCCCGGTCTTCCCCTTTAAAGCGGCAGTAACCGACGCAGCCAATTCAGGCAAGGAAGTGCCTGCGGCCACAACAGTCAGGCCAATTACCGCCTCGCTCATGCCAAGGGATGAAGCTATGCCTGAAGCGCCTGCAACAAACCGATCTCCACCATATATTAGCCCGGCGAAACCAGCGATTACCCAAAGACAGCTCTTCCACATAGGCATAATTTCTTTAGATGCGGCGTTCTCTGCCGCGGGATCAGAATCGCCTGGAGAAGACTTTGCCTGCGAAAAGGTGTATCGCATAAAGATAGCGAAGAAAAGCAGCAAAAGCAAGCCTTCCGGCCTCAACACCTCCCTTACCCCTGGAACTCCGAGCTCAGGGCCAAATCCTATGGCCAAAAGCGCCAACGATGAAAGTATGACAAGCGGTATTTCATTCGACATTATCGATGCGCCCACCTTGATTGTCTTCACCATTGCCACAACTCCTATAATCACCAAAACATTGAAGATATTGCTTCCGACTACGTTGCCCACAGCAATCTCCGCGCTGCCCTTTAGGGCGGAAATGATGCTAATGGACAACTCAGGCGCAGATGTGCCAAAGGCCACAACGGTAAGGCCAACGACCAAATCGCTTACTCCCCAGCGCCGAGCCATAGCAGAGGCGCCATCAGTCAAAGCATTGGCGCCAATAAGAATGAGCGCCAATCCCAAAATAAGCCACAAAATATCCATATCATAATTTTTTTCAATGCAAATATAGATAAAAAAATGAGAACTCGCACAGCTTACTCTGAAAAGTAGAGTTTTTTTTATCGATATATCGTTTTATCGTTATATCGATATATCGTTTTATCGTTTTATCGAAATATCGTTATGTCGATTTGGTGATTTAGCTTTGTGGGGGGTGGCGATGTTTCCTGTGATAAAAAAAGGGGGCATCCGGATGGATGCCCCCTGAAAGGGTGGCGATGACCTACTC
>JAMPBQ010000047.1 GCA_023666615.1 Clostridium sp.
GAGCTCGCGCTCCTCGGGCGAGCCGAGGTAGAAGGGGCGGTAGCCATAGCTCTTCGGGGAGAGGGAGCGGAGGCCCTTGGGGGTAAGGAGCTCGCGTGTGGCGACGTCGAGGACGCCCTTGCGCTGACGGCGGTCGAGCGGGGAATAGTCGAGGCCGATGGCGACAACCATGTTGGGGCGCACCTGGAGGTCGGCGTATGAGCCGCTGACGTAGTCGTATAGGTATCCGTAATCGTTAAGGAATGTGTCGATGAAGGGCTGCTTCATCTTTTCGGCGGCGTCGGCCCATCGCTGGCGGCGGTCGGCCATTTCGGGCATTTCCTCAGCAAGCTTGGCGGCGAACATCAGGGCGTTGTACCACAGGCCGTTGAACTCGACGAGATAGCCGGTGCGCGGGATGACGGGGAGGCCGTTGAGCATGGAGTTCATCCACGAAACCGGGGTGGTGGTGCCGAGGGTGGCGACCAGTCCGTTGGCGGGGTCGACGCGTAGGTTGGGATGGCCGTTGTCGAGGATGTAGTCAACGATTTCGGCTATCAGGCCCATATACATCTTGCGGGCGGCCTCGTCGCCCTGGCTCTTGGCGTACTGCTGGAGAGCCCATACACACCAGAGGGGAATGTCGGGGAGGTCGATGCCGTGGATTCTCTTTGAGAGCTCGCCCTTCTCCATGAAGGCCTTGAGGTCGGCGGATGCCGTGGCCATTATATCCTCGAAGTCCTTAACATGGTCTATGGCGAGGGTGAGGCCGGGGAGGGACATCATGGTGTTGCGTGCGAGGATTACGCCCCAGGGATAGCCGGAGATGATGAAATGGCCGTCCTTGTCGGTGAGATAGAACTGCTTGGCGGCGTTCTTCAGGCAATTGAAGAAGCTGGAGCGCGGTGTGCGGCTGACGGTCTCCTTCTCATACATCTTCGTGAGCGAGCGCGGGGATACGGGCTCGGTGCCGGCGGAGAATATGATTGATTCGCCCTTCTTGATGGGGATTTGGAAATAGCCGGGCACCCAGAGGTCCTCGGTGTATGGGACGCCGCGCTCGAGGTCCTTAACGTACTCAACGTTCTTGTACCAGTTGGGGTCGTCGACCCATTCGGGCTTGCGCGAGAACTGCATGTATAGGGTGGGGAATCCGTTGTATAGGCAAGTGCCGACGCCGTTCTCCACGGGGATTATCTCGCGGTTTATGGCGTCGTTTGCGATGCAAAGGGAGTTGCTCTCGCGGAATGCCAGGAATGGGCGGAACTGCAGCGTGGTGGCGGAGTGCGCTTCGACGAGGGTGTAGCGGATAAGGATTCGGTTCTCCTTTGAGATGAAGATTTTCTCCTTTGTGAGGACTACGCCGCCAACGCGGTAGGTCATGCGGGGGACGTTCTCGTAATCGAACTCGCGGATGTACTTGTGCCCATTGGGGCTGTAGACACCGCCTTGGTAGCGGTGGATGCCCAGGTTGAATGGGGCGCCATGCTGAATCACCGTTTCATCAAGGGAGGAGAGGAGCACATGAGGCTTGTTGCCCATCTCGGGGATTGGAATCACCAGCAGGCCATGCTGCTTGCGGGTGTTGCAGCCGACCAATGTGGTGGCGTGGTACGCGCCGGCGAAATTGGTGCGGAGCACTTCTTTCGAGAGCGACTGCTCCAGGTTGATGAGTAGGTTCTTATCAAATTTAAGATAACTCATTTTGTATATAGTTGGTTATATTTTTTTGTCGGAATATAGTTTAAGGCCGATGCATGAACAAGGCTAAAAAATCATAGCAGTTTTTCAAATGCCAAAAATATAAATTTTATCTCTAACATACAAATTTTTTATAAAAAAAAAGCTAAAATTTTAAATCTATCCGGGGAGAAAGCAAAAAAAAGGAGGGTGGGGCTGTTTCCACAATGTCGCCTCTACGAGGCTCATATTGATGATTGTAAAAGACCCCGGGCTAAAGCCCGGGGTTAATCATAATATAGCCTCTACGAGGCTAAACTTACGCTTTTCCGCTCTGATTTGATGGGAATCGAATGCGCCAGGCAGCATCCCTACATTGATAATTAAGTGGTTATGCATTAAATCATAACTGAATAGCTAACTATCAAGTTGAGCATGGAGATATCGGCGCAAAGTGGCTATTTGTTAGCCTTTTGGTAGGTGTCGTAGTACTCGGCCAGCTGTTTTTTTATGGCCGCGCCTATCTTCAGGTAGTCTTCCTTGCGGAGGTTGGCCAAAGAGGCGCGCACTGACCATTTCGGGCCGTCGAATCCGTCGCCGTTGAGGAGGACTACGGCTGTGTCGTTGGCCAGCTTGATTACGAAGTCAAGGGGCTCGTAGCTGTCATTGAGCCAGCGGGCGAAATCTTCGCTGTAGATCTTCTTGGCCCACACCATCATGTCGATTTCCGAATAATAGCCTGCGCGCAGGGGGTCGGGAAGGAGCTTGAAGCCTGTAGTGCTCCAGAGGGCTTCGAGGCGGCTGCGGATCAAGGCCTGCATTTTGCTCTTGTAGGCGGCGCCGTTCTCCACGAGGGAGTAGGCGGCGAAGAGCGACATCTGCATCTGCTGCGGTGTGGATAGGCCTGCGGTGTGGTTGAGGGCCACAAGGCGCGAATCGGCCACCAGGCGGTCGACGAATTTCAGGCCGGGGACGTCGAGGGTTAGGGATTCGTAGCGCGTCTTGAGCTGAGCCTTTTCGCTTTCGGGGAGCTCTGAGATGAGCTTGTCATAGACATTGTCCTTGTTCAGGGCCATGACGGCAAGCCTCCAGCCCGTAGCGCCGAAATATTTCGAGAAAGAGTAGACGCACATGGTGTTGAACGGGAGCTCGTACATAAGGGAGCGGAAATTCTCTACGAATGTGCCGTAGACGTCATCGGTGACAATCATAAGGTTGGGATTGTCATTCTTGACTATGTCGATGAGGAGGTCGAGGGTGTGGCGCGAAAGGGTGTAGCTCGGGGGATTTGACGGGTTGGTGACGCATAGGAGCTTCACCGACGGATCGCGGAGCTTGTTGACCTCTTCGTCGGGGTATTGCCAATCGTGGTAGCCGTCTCTCTCCACGGCGTTGGCGCTGATGTTGACCACTTCAAAGCCGAAGTCTTCGAGATTCGGAATCTCGAGGTAGGGGGTGAAGCACGGCACCATCAGGGCAATCTTGTCGCCCTTCTTCATAAGGCGGTTGGCCTTTACGGAATTGAAGGCGTAGCACATGCCTGCGGTGCCGCCCTCGGTGGCGAATAGGTCATAGTCGTCGTTGCGCGGGGCGTTGTCACCCATTTCTTGAGCCAGGTAGTCGCGCACCAGGGCCTGGGTTGTGGCGAGTATTCGGTCGGGGGTGGGGTAGGTGTCGCCCATCATGGACGATGCCCATTCCTGCGCCACGGCGTCGGCGTCCATGCCTTTCTTCTCAACGAGGTAGTCGAATGCGCCGGAGGCAAGGCGAGCGCCGGGCTCGGAGGCGTTTTCCTTCAGGAAGGCCCTGAGGCGGTCGGCGGCGCCGGCCTTGGCCGGCATGCCTGTGATTCCGGTGTCGGGCACGTCCCATACGCGGGATGATTCGGCCATGGCCCACTTTCCGAGGAGGAAGAATGCCTGGCGCGGCTCAATGGTGATCCAGTTTGGGTTGCCACGGCCGGCGTTCAGGAATATGGAAGTTGATTTTTTCGCCTCGTCCTGGGCAAGCTCGATGAGCTTGTTTTTCACCTCAAACGGGCTGAGCACAGAGAGCGCCTTTTCGCATTGGCGGCTTTCAACGTTTGTTTTACAAGAATCCATTTTTAAAAAAAAGTATAAAGTATTAAGGATTAAGTATAAAGTATTAAATACTAAGTATAAAGGATTAAATACTAAGTATAAAGTATTAAGTATAAAGGATTAAGTACATAGCGCTTGCCGCTAGGCCATCATCAGCACTATGGCCACGCCCCAAAGGATGAGGAGGGTGTTGCCGATGGCGTATGTGACGGTGTATCCGAGGGCCGGCACCGATGAATCAAGCGAGCTTTGGATTGCGCCCAGGGCCGCGGTGGTGGTTCGCGATCCGGCGCAGCATCCGAGGTTGATGGCCGGATGGAAATGGAACACTTTGTCGCCCAAGATGATGCCGATGATCAAAGGCACAGTGGTGGCCACGATGCCGGCCAGGAACAGCATCCATCCCACTTCCTTTAGGCCGGATATGAACGTGGGGCCGGAGGTGATGCCAATGACGGCGATGAACATGTTCAGGCCAAGGTTGTCAAGAAGCCAAATGCTCTGCTTGGGGATGCCTCCCAGGCGGGGATGGCGCGAGCGGAGCCAACCGCAGAACAGGCCGGCTATCAGAGCGCCGCCGGAGGTGGAGAGGCTTACGGGCACGCTGCCGAGCTTGAAGGTTATGGCGCCTATCAGGCCGCCTATGAGAAGGCCAAAGCCAAGCAGGATGAGGTTTGACTTTTCGCTTGGGCGGTCGGCGTCGCCGATTGCCGGGGCTGCGGCGTCTACTTCTTGCTTAAGGCCGCCGATGTTTACTACGTCGCCCAGCTGGAGCTTGCTCTGGGCCAGCACGGGTATCTGGACGCCGCCGCGGGAGATGCCGCTGATGACGACGCCGCGCATTGATGGCTGATTGCGCAACTGCTCCACTGTCAGGCCATTGGCGCCCTTCTTTGTCACCATCACGTCAATCTTCTCAAATGGGAAGGACAGGAGCTCGGTGTCGGCCACTTCGGGACCCACCCAGCTTTCATCTTCGATTATGTATTCGCGGCGGCCGCTGAGCACGATTTCGTCGCCCTTGCTCACCACAACATCGGGGGAAAGGGGAACAATGTTGCCGGCTATGCGCACGCGGTCAACGAATACCCTGCGTTTGAGGGTGTTCTGCACATAATCTTCTATTTCAGATACTTTTCTGGGAGTGCCGAACCAGTCGCTCTCGGCCTTGTAGGCGCGGAATTGGATGGGGCGCGCGGCGTTGACGAATCCGGGAGCCACCTCCATTGACTGCTTGTTCATTTCCTCTTCGTACTCCTTGGTCTGCGCCTTCACCTTCTTGATTCCGCCCAGCATGGCCGGACCGATGTTGCCAAGAATATAGGCTGAGCCTATGGTGCCGAAGATGTAGGTCACCGCGTAGCATACGGGAATGATGTCTACCCACTGCTTGGCGGTCTCCTTGCTTACGTCAAGGCCCGGAATCACGTCGCCCGCCACGCCAATGACGGCCGAAATGGTCTGCGCGCCGGCGAATAGGCCTGCGGCCTCGCCGGGATTATAGTTAAGCACCTTGGCGCATCCCCATGTGACCACCAAGGCTATCACGCAGAGAATCACAGCGAAAATCACCTGTTTTATGCCTGAGCCTTTGATGGCGTTGATAAACTGCGGGCCCACGGAGAACCCGATCGAAAACAGGAACAGCATGAAGAACACCGATTTCAGCGGCCCGGAAATGGGGATGTCCATTTGGCCCACCAGAACGCCCACCAGGAGCACCGAAGTGACGGTGCCCAGCGAGAAGCTCTTGTACTTCAGCTGCCCAATCCAAAATCCTATGCCTATCGTGAGGAAGATGGGCAGTGAAGGATACTCGCGGAAAGTTTGCACTAACCAGTCCATAAATAAAAATTGAGTGTGTGTTAGTAATAGAATTATCTTTTACCTAAACACGCGCTCAATCCCAAATGTTTCTCTCGCTAAAGCTATTTAGCGGAGTTTATGGCCAATTATATGCCTGAGAGGGCTTGGGAGAAGTCGTCGATGATGTCGCGAACGTCTTCGAGGCCCACGGACACGCGCAGGAGGGTGGGGGTTACGCCGGCCTTCTCGAGGTCGGCGGCGCTGAGCTGCTTGTGGGTGGTGGAGGCCGGGTGGGTGACTACGGTGATGGAGTCGCCAATCATTGTCATGTGGGCGGCGAGCTTGAGGCTCTCGACGAATTTTATGGTGCTTTCGAGGGTGCCGCGGAGGGTGAGGGTGAATACGGCGGCCCCGCCCTGGCGGAAGTATTTGCGGGCGTTGGCGTAGGAGGGGTGCGAGGGGAAGCCCACGTAGCTTACGCTGTCCACCTTTGGGTGGTTGGCCAGCCATTCGGCCAGGACGCGGGTGGAGTCAATCTGCCGCTGCACCCTTAGGGAAAGGGTCTCCAGGCCTATCAGCATGAGGTAGGAATCAAAGGGGGAGGGACAGCATCCGAAATCGCGCAGGCCGTCGACGCGGCATTTCGTGATGAAGGCGGCGCGGCCAAAGGCCTTATGGAGGTCAAGGCCGTGGTAACCTTCATCCGGGCCTGCTATTTGCGGGAACTTTCCGTTGTCCCAATTGTAATTTCCTCCATCCACAATGATGCCGCCCATGGCCGTGCCGTGGCCGTTGATCCACTTTGTGGCGGAGTCTACCACGATGTTGGCGCCGTGCGCAAATGGATTGCACAGGTATCCGCCGGCTCCGAAGGTATTGTCGACAATCAGGGGCACGTCCTTGCTTTTGGCCATTTGCGCTATGGCATCGAGGTCGGGGACGGCGCATGTGGGATTGCCCATGCTTTCGCAATAGATAGCCTTTGTGCGCTCGTCGACGAGCGCGCCGATGGATTCGGGGGATTCGTCGGGCGCTATGCGCACGTCTATGCCAAGATTGCGCAGGGAGATGCGGAAGAGGTTGTAGGTGCCGCCGTAGAGATAGGGGGCGGCCACGATGTTGTCTCCGTCCTTTGCCAGCGAGGTGACGGCGATTAGCACGGCCGACATGCCGGAGGAGACGGCCAAGGCGCCCACAGCTCCGTAGATGGCGGCCACGCGGGCCTCGTAGGCGGAGGTTGTGGGGTTTTGCAGGCGGGTGTAGATGTTTCCGGGGCGCGATAGCTCGAAAAGGCCCGCGGCGTGGTCGCAGCTTTCAAATCGGTATGCGGCCGTAGGGTATATGGCGAGGCCTCTTGCGCCGGTGGGCTCGGCGGGGTTGAGGCCGCCGTGTATAAGCTTTGTGTCGAATCTCATTGTTTTTGGGGGGGATTTTTCCGATATAACGATATATCGATATATCGTTATATCGTTATATCGATATTTGGTGATCGGGGTTATTTTAGGAGGTCAGGGCGCAGGGCGCGGGTTCGCTCTATGGATTGCTCATATTTCCATTTGTCGATGTTGGCCTGATGGCCTGAAAGGAGCACGTCGGGTACTCCCCAACCATTATAGACGGCGGGGCGAGTGTATATCGGCGGCTCAAGGAGATTGTCCTGGAATGAGTCGGAGAGGGCGCTCTGCTCGTCGCCTATCACGCCGGGGAGGAGGCGCACCACGGCGTCGGCGATGGCGATGGCCGGCACCTCACCGCCTGTTAGCACATAGTCGCCGATGGAAATTTCGCGTGTGATGAGGTGCTCGCGTATCCGATAGTCTACGCCCTTGTAGTGCCCGCAAAGGATTATTATGTTGTCAAGGAGTGATAGCGAGTTGGCTATCTTTTGGTTGAATGTCTCGCCATCGGGGGCCGTGAATATCACTTCATCGTAATGGCGCTCAGCCTTGAGGGCTGAGATGCAGCGGTCCACGGGCTCGACCTGAATCACCATGCCGGCGTCGCCGCCGAAAGGATAGTCATCGACCTTGCGGTGCTTATTCGTGGTGTAGTCACGGAGATTATGCACGCAAATCTCGGCCAGGCCCTTGTCGCGCGCCCTCTTAAGGATAGAGCAGCTGAGGGGGCCGTCGAACATTTCGGGGAGGACCGTGATTATGTCAATTCGCATATGGATTTATGTTTTGGAGAATCAAGATTTATCAGTATGGCTAAAAGTAGAGCGCGCCTTCCCTGATTGGGAAGGCGCGCTCGTGGATTTGTAGCCCATAGCAGAATCGAACTGCTCTTTCAAGAATGAAAATCTTGCGTCCTAACCGATAGACGAATGGGCCACGTAATATCGTGGGAACAAATTAAGCGGCGAGCTTGTTGACGTAGCGAGCGAGCTTGCTCTTGAGGTTCGCGGCCTTGTTCTTAGAGATAGCCTTCTTAGAAGCGAGGCGATCAAGCATAGCGGTCACCTTTATGAGCAGAGCCTTAGCCTCATCGAGGTTTGTGCATTTGCGGAGGTTGCGCACTGCATTGCGGGCAGTCTTGGCGTAGTAGCGGTTGTGCAGACGGCGTTTGATTGTCTGGCGGATTCTTTTCTTAGATGACTGATGATTTGCCATGTCTATTGTAAAGTCTTTTGTTTTCTGTATAAGTTGAAAAAGTAGCCCATAGCAGAATCGAACTGCTCTTTCAAGAATGAAAATCTTGCGTCCTAACCGATAGACGAATGGGCCTTGCCACAAATTTGAGTGCAAATATACGAGCTTTTTTTGTATAAGACAAATTTTTGCGATAAAAACTCTTAAAAATCCGCAAATTTTCAGGATTGCGGGCTGTTTGCGAGGGCCAAACGGCTTATTTTAGGTGCTTTTTCGTGATTTCCGCCAGTGCGGAAAGATTCTCCGCTGAGTTGGCGGCGATTACGCCTGATGGCTTTGCGGGGTCAATCGGCAGGCCATCGGGGCGAAGCAGCGCGCCTCCGGCCTCTTCAAGAATCAGCGAAGCGGCGGCGAAGTCCCACGGACTGAGCAGATACTCAAAGTAGAGGTCGCACCGGCCCGCTGCCACGTAGCACAGCTCAGGGGCGGCGGCTCCCAGGCGGCGCACATCATTGCACCGCGCGAAGGCCTCGGCGATTATCGCCGCGCATTCGGCGGTGTGCTCCTTGTGGTAGACCGGCAAGGCCGTGAAGAGGATGGAATCAGCGAATACGCGGCCGGAAACATGCAATGGCGCGCCGTTCAGGAAGGCGCCGGCCCCCCTTTGGGCTGAGAACATTTCGCCGGTGCGCGGCAGATACACCGCGCCCATCTCCACGCGCCCATTTCTGGCCAGGGCCACGCTGATGGCGCAGTGCTGCAGGCCGCGGGCGTAATTGGCGGTGCCGTCGATAGGGTCGATGATCCATACGCATTCGTGGCGCAAATCGTGCATGTCTTCCTCCTCGCAAAGGAATCCTGAGCCCGGCATAAGCCTGGAAAGCTCTTCCTTTAGGAAATTCTGCACGTTCACATCGGAGGAGGTGACGATGTTTTCGTATCCTTCTTTCTGCATCACCTTTTCGGGGCGGTCAACCATTAGGGCCGAGGCCTCTCTCACCACCGACCGCAATAAATCTATGTCCATAGCAAAATATTTTAAAGTCAAAGAGACGCTGACGCGAATTGCCAAATGGCAATGCCGGCGCTCACTGAAACATTGAGCGAGTGCTTGGTGCCGCGCTGCGGTATCTCCAGATAGAGCGAACAAGCGTCAACCACGGCCTGGTCCACGCCCTCTACTTCGTTGCCGATCACCAGGGCGTAGCGGCGCGCGGGGTCGGGGCGGAAATCCTGCAGCATGACGCTGCCCTGCACTTGCTCCAGGCAGCACACCTCGCAGCCCTCGCGCTTGAGCTTCTCCACAGCCTGCAGCGTATCGGGGAAATACTCCCAATCCACTGAGTCCTCGGCGCCAAGGGCGGTCTTGTGTATCTCGGGCGAAGGGGGAGCGGCGCTGATGCCGCACAGCACAATCTTCTCTACGCCAAATCCGTCGCAGGTGCGGAACAGCGAGCCTATGTTGTTGAGCGAGCGCACATTGTCGACAACAATCACCAGCGGCAATTTGCTTGAGGCCTTAAACTCGGCTATGCCCGGGCGGCGGAGGTCCCATATAGTCTTCTTCAGCATATATCCTAAATATGATTATACGCGCAAAGATACTCCAAATTCGCCAAAAGCGGGCAAATCAGGGCCAAACATTTTCAGAAAGGCTTGTTCCATAAAAAAATCCTTGCAAAATTGTAGCAAGTTGTAACAATTTTTTGTGTTGAGGGATTTTGTGCGTAATTTTGTCCGAAATTCGAGTAAAACGCCTTGAATGCAAGAACCTTTCTTGCAAATGGCTGTTTTTATAATGCTGACCCAAAAGCAAATTTTTCTACGCATAGACCCATAGATTTCACTCTAAAAAAACTCTCATAAAACCAAAATGAAGGGAAAATTCACCCTAATTTCAATATTGATGTGCATGCTTTGCGCATGCGGACATGAAGACAACGGCGCCGCCCAGGAAGCCGTAAGGGTTGAGGTAATGACCGCGAAGGCCACTATGCTCAACGGCACGCGCATATACGCCGGCGAGGTTGAAGCGTCGGCCGGCATCGATCTGGCCTTCACTGTGGCCGGGATGATGGACAGCATATTCGTCGACGAAGGAGACTTCGTGGAAAAAGGCCAAGCCATTGGGCAAATCAATGCCCGGAGCCTGCAAAACTCGCACCGCGAAGCAATGGACGCGCTGGCCATGGTTGAGGCCAGATACGAAGAAATGAAGCAAAGCTATGCCCAGCGGCGCATCTCTGAAATGGAATGGGCGCAGGAGCGCTCAGCCCTGCTAAAGGCAAAGAGCAACCTCAGCTTAGCCGAAAAGGCGCTGAAGGACGCCACGCTCAACGCGCCTTTCACCGGATACGTCGCGAAGAGATACTGCGACGCCGGAAAAGTGGTGGCGCCCACGCTGCCCGTGATTCAGCTCTCAAACATCGACAAGGCAAACGTTATCATTTCAATCCCGCAGGACGAGATTTCAAACATTTCAATCGGGGATACGGCCGGAATCGCCATGAACGCCTTAAAGCAAAGGAAATTCCTGGGCAAGGTGGTGGAGAGAGGCGCCACGCCTCAGCCTTCCACTGGACTGCACATGGTGAAGATTGAGGTTGACAACAAGGATTACGCCATCCGCCCCAACATGGCATGCGAAGTGAGAATCAGCAGCGGCGTGCCCGAAATCGGCATCGCAGTGCCGCCAAGCCTGGTGCTGAGCGACAGCGACAACGGGCAATACGTATGGCTGGCCTACCGCGGCAAGGCCCTAAAGCGCATGGTGGAGACCGGCGGCATGACAGATTCTGGCATCATCATCGAGGCGGGCCTCTCCTCGGGAGATTCAATCATCACCAACGGCAGGCTTATTGTGGACGAGTATTCGCCCGTGCTGATAGCTAGGAAATGAACTCAAGGGTGAGCTGCGGGGAGAGCAGCCGGAAGGTGGAGCGGTGAAGGGGGCATGGCCCGTGGGCGGCGATGGCCGCGCGGTGGGCCTTTGTGGGGTAGCCTTTGTTTATGTCCCAGCCGTACATTGGATAGATTGAGTGAAGCCGAACCATCTCGGCGTCGCGATGCGTCTTCGCCAGAATGGAAGCGGCGGCGATGTTGGCGTATCGGCCATCGCCCTTCACGAATGTTTGCCAAGGGAGCCCGCCATAGGGCTTGAACCTGTTTCCGTCCACGATCACGGCACCCGGCCTTACAGCAAGGGCGTCAAGGGCGCGGTGCATGGCCAGAATCGATGCGTTGAGGATGTTGATCTCGTCTATCTCATTGTTGTCCACGACGCCTATGGCCCAGGCCGCAGCCTCGGCCTCTATGACTGGGCGCAAGGCCTCTCGCTGCCGCTCGGTGAGCTTTTTGGAATCGTTGAGCATGGGATTTTGGTAATCATCGGGAAGAATGACGGCTGCGGCGTACACCGGCCCGGCCAGGCATCCGCGCCCGGCCTCGTCGCAT
>JAMPBQ010000048.1 GCA_023666615.1 Clostridium sp.
GCAGCACGTGTCGGCGTAGTCCCAGGCCAGCGACCCCAGCATGTAGAGCTTCACGGCCATCTTGGCCAGCGGCCCCTGGGGCACGTCCTCCGCCCTCTTGTTCCTCGGCATAAGGTCCGACCCCATCGCCGCCGCAATCCGCCGCATGTCTATTCTTTTGTCGGTCACTTTCTGAATGTCTTGCCTGTAAATTCCACAAAGTTGAACATTTCCTTACACCTGTCGTATATTCGGGCGTCGTATCTTTTGGCCGCCTGCTCGAACGTGAGGTTTGTTGTTACGTGCGTAAAGCTGTCAAACCGCTTGTCGTATCTGCGGTGCAGTATGTACTGAATTACATTCAGCGACGTGGAGTAATGCCCGGTTGGCACGCATTCCATTCCAATGTCGTCAAGGGCCTGCCGGGGGGAGTCAATGTAGGTCTGTATGCCCTCAAATCCGCCCTTTGCGAACTCTCCGCATATCTCGACGGCGGCCGTTGTGCGGAAGCAGTAGGGAAAGCCTTTCTTGTCCTTCGGCCGTACGGAAGAGCAAAACCGCTTGACAATTTCCAGCATCGTAGATTTTCCCGTGCCGATGTTGCCGTACAGCCAGAGGCCCTTTGCCGTGTCAAGCTTGCCGTCAAGCATCATGCACCAGCGGAATATGTCGTTGACCAATGGCTTGTGCTCGTCTCGCAGCGCATATCCGGGGCAAACCTCATTGGCCACGCGCAAGAAATCACGCTTGTAAGCGTTAATCCTCGATAAGTCCATAGCCGGGCGCTGGCGGGAGCTTTGAGAGCATTCCGCTATGTGCGGGGCGATTATTTGATTGATAAGCATGGTTGTTATAGTTTCCTTCTAATACTTTTGGGAAGTTGTTCGGTCGGAATATCCAGTCAAAGCTGGCAATGAAAGCTTGGCTGCCGCCGCCGTTCAAGAAAGAGCTGTTGGCCGCGTTCGCTATTGCCTGCTCAACGGCTTCTCTTCCGTATTCGCGGAGCCTCGCGTTCGCCGCGGCCCTTCTTTTTTCCGTCATTCTTTGGACTTTTGGGATAGAGGCCTTGGCATTTTCCATCGTTTCGTTGAAATAGCCCGCCAATTGCTCGAGGCTAAATTCTTGGCATTCCGTTTCCGTTTGTTGCGTGTCAGTCGCATCGCCGACTGACGTGTCTTTTATGTCAATAAAAGACTTAATATTATTATTTTCTTCTTTATCTTTATAGGGGTTGTTTTGGGGTTGTTTTGAGGTTGTCTCATTCTTATTTGGGGTTATTCCGCCGTTGTCTTGGGGTTGTTTTTTTGCATTCTTGTTGCCCGTTGGCGCGCCTCCAAGCTTCCCGTAATCACGGCCTTTGGCCCCATTCTCGTACCTGCGGTTGTTAGCATCGATTTGCGGCCTTACCATTTCCAGCATGGCTTTCGCAATTGGCTTTAGTGGTTCGCCTGCGGCTCCGGTCAGCCCATACTCTATTATGGCTGCGAGCACGTCTCCGCGCACCTCTCTCGGCAAATTCTCAATCGCCACCCACCAGCTATGGTAAAAAACAAATCCTTTGCGCTCTGCCATCTCTTTTGCTTTATAGATACATTTTACCTCTCTGCGCCTCAATCTCCATTTGTGTAACAAGCCTGTGCTCGTCAGGAGAGGGGATATATACGCCGGCCACCTTTGACGCCCAGTTGCGGAATCGCTCTATGGCGGTTGTCATTTCTTCCGTGGTCAGCTCCGCGGAGGAGCGGAAAACTTTCCTTTGCTCCCCGGTGAGGCTGTCCGTCCTTTGGCGGACGAACAGCTCCGGGTTGCAGGTGTCTTTGAAATACCAATCCTTGACCTCGTCGAGAGTGTAGCCAAATTGAAGGCCGAAATAACCGAGGGCGGCGTGCAGGTAGGCGTTCTGCCTCAACGACCGCTGCGGCCTTTTCTCGGTAAGCTCTACAACGCATTTCTTCGAGAATAGCGCGTTGCACCTTGCCTTGAAGTTCACGGCTTGCAATTCGTTTTGTAGGTCGTACAGCATTGGTTTGTCTATTAGAATGGCAGGTCGTCGTTTTCGGGGATTGTGGTTGGCGCGGGTGCGATGTCATAATCGACTGCGGGCGCGGGCTGTGGTGCGGGCGTGGGGTTCTCCAGGGCCTTTGCCCTGTCGACGTGGAAAGGCTTTACGTCTGTCATATACTCTGTTCTGCCATCCTTTGTGTATGATCGTCCGCTTACGTCAAAGCTTATTGTTACGACGTCTCCAACCTTCCATGCGTCAAGGTCCTTGCATTTCTCGCCGATGAAGGTGAACTTGGGGGTGTTCTCGCTGTCATCCTTGGGCTGTCCGGTGTATTGGTCGAACATTCTCACGGCAATCACCAAGTCGCGCTTGTCGTAGTTTTTGCCCGACTTTGACATCAAAGTCTGCGTAGGCGTAAGCTGCTTGATTGTTCCTGTAATCTTGTATGCCATAATTTTATGAGTTAGATATGTCTTTACCGAATATTGCCATTGAGAGCTCCTGCGGGCTGGTCGGCTTTCCGTGCCACCCTTCGGGGTTTTCCCCGCCGAAAATGCGCTTGTCCTGTATGAAATCCCTGCGGGATTCAAGCCAATCAATAAAGCCTTCGCATATTTCGCGAATCTTGCGTGTCGCCTCTTCGTGGTCGTAGGTGTAGGTTTCTTCGCAGATGTTCTTTGCGGTCAATGGCCTGTTTATGCAATAGTCCCATTCCACTACCCAATATGTAAAGCTTTCGACCTCTGTCGTGTCGCCGGCCTCTATTACGCAATAAGGATAGACCCACCTTTGCCAACCTTTTTCAAACTTGCCCCACTTATAGGAGCTCGTTGTCTTGATGTCGTACATCTTGTTGCCGACCCATTCGTCTATGTAGCCGTATAGGAGAACGTCGCCATAAGAAGTGTCTATTGTTGCCTTTGCGAGGTACTGCGGCAATGAACCTTTAAAATATTCGGCCGCCTGCTTGCAGAAGTTGATGTCAAAGTCAAATATGTAATCATGTATCTCGGCGCGTATAACCTTTTCTTCTTCTTTTAAGATTTTGATAATTTTACTATAAACATCTTCTCCGAGCTTGCTTTTGTGCTGGTTAGCCCATAGATAGATTATATAATACATATCGGTGTAAGTGGTATGGATTTTGCAATCCTCCCTGCTTGATTTGCGGTTCTCAATCAGGCAGTCCACAATCTCGTTGAAGGCAGTTCCTTTATCCGCCGCCTCCCCGAAGCGTCCGTAAACGCGGTTAATGCTGTCGAGAAGGTCACATTCAAGCTTAAGGTACATCTCATCAGGCGTCAGCTTGTAGTCGCCAACCTCCCTGTCGAGATATTCTCCCCGCTCATGCGCCTTCTCGCTGACTATGTTCCAAGGCTCCTCGAATGCATGCTCTAAGTCGAGGAGGCCTTGGTATGCTATAAGCAGTGAGGGATATATGCAATATTTAGGCGTTGTTGCCATCGAAGTACGTTTTGTTGATTTTGTCGAACTTAAGCCCAAGCGCGGCGGCCTTGTCAGCCAACGCCCGGCTTGCAATCGCCTTTGAGTTGTATATGTGTTGCAATCCAAGCACCCACTCCATATATCGGTTGGCGTCATCCGCATTTTGCACATCTTCAATGTTGCTGTGGATAAGCTCTTTCAGCTCTTCAAGCTTACGGTTGTTCTCCACATTCGCATATATTCTTTGCTGATAGTTGCGTATCACCGTCTCAAAGAAATTGTTGTCGGCCACAAGCTCCTTGTCGTCGTTGATAAGCACCGGAATGGGGATTATGCCTGGCATGTCGCAGGTGTTCTTGGCGTAGAAGCGGTCTGTCGGGGTGAACGATATGGTGCGTATGTTGCCGTTCATCTCCATATATCCCACAAGGTCGAGCTCCTTCATCAGGTCGTTTGTGGAGCTGCCTCCGACTTCCGGCCGGATTATGGTCTCGTCGCCTTTCTTTTCTTCCTTGTCGTGAGCCACAAAGACTATGTTCTTTCCGAGAATTACGGCTTTCTTCACAAAGTTGGAGAACATCTTCTTGCGCTTTCCGTAGCCTTTTAGAGAAAGGCCCTTGCCGTCATAGGTAACCTCTACCCTCTTTCCCGAGGCCGTGCGCACGATGTATTCTTCAAGGTAGGTCATCATCTTGCCTACGGTGTCTATTACGATAGACTTGACTTCGGGGTCTTGCTTGGCTTCTTCCATAGCCGCCTCTATTTGCTCCCAATTCTCAACCTGCAGGGTAGGCACTTGGTGCGCGCCGTTGATGCGCATAACGCCTCCGTCAGTGTCAATCATTACGGCTCCGGGGGCGGAGCATGCGAGTGTTGACTTGCCGCTGCCGGGCTGTCCGTATATCATAGCCACGATTCCGGGCTTTGCGGTAAGCTCTGATGGTTTCTTAAATAGGCTCATAGTAAGTAGGTGTTAGTTAGCTTCTGTTGGTTTTGTGTCTTTTGTGTTGCCGAGGATGTAGTCGCACAGCTCTTGGCGGCTGCCGAAGCACGCGTCCTCTTCGTAGGCTTCCCAGTCGCGGTCGCGGTAGTAGACGCCCTCCTTTTTGAGGATTATCGCGTCGACGGAAAATTCCTTGACCTTGTTCTTGGTGATGGCGAATATAGCATCACCGATGTTGAATCTTGTCTTAACGTCCATATGCGTTAGTTTTGATTGTTGGTGATTATGTTGATTATTGTTTGGGTTGTGTAATTGCGTGGTTTACTATGTGCATCAAGAAGAACGCTCCCACAGACAAAAGTTTGCCGATTATGAAGAGTTCCAGCCAACCCTCTTCGGCGATTGGCTCTGAAAACAGAAAATATATTCCTGCCACAAAGAGCGATATAAGCAGCGTTTGTTTGATAATAAATGTTTGCTTCATGTCAATTTGGATTTGTTGTTTGGTGGGGCGGCCAGAATTGAACTGGCTTCTCTCGCTGTTAAGCGGGCGGCTTTCCGTTTGCCTTCGCCCCCATGCGCCCCGCCAAGCTTGCCTAAGCGGGGCAGTGGAAAAATTATTGTACTTTAAATCGATTTCGCCCCGCTCTCGGGGCAGGGGGCCTCGCGGCTTGCCCTTGGCTTAGAAATCTATTAACCTATAGTCTGAATCACTACACCCTCGCGGGCTTTTAATCAATCAAAACTTATGAAAAAACTCTATCGAAGTTAATTTGAATCCATTATAAAGGGTATGCGTTCCAAAAGCGCTTTATTTCTCTTCCGGTGAACACCATTGCCCCGTTCCTTGACGGCTTGCAATCTATTCCTCCGTTGCGCCTGCCGAGCTTCACGAATTTCGACAATGTCGTCCTTGATATGGGCTTATCCCCGCCGAGGACTTTTGCTGTTGCGCAAAAACCGCCCCTCCAATTGTCGGGTATGTCTGGGCAAGTGTGCGATAAGTTCATTTTGTAGAGTATTTGCGTGGGGCGTATAAGCCATTCTTGATGATTATGTTTCGTACCTGCTGCCCTGTTTTGGGGAATTTTACCCCGCGGATAGCCTTTCTTTCTTTGCGGTATTTGTCCGCTAGGGTCTCAAACACGATTGTTATCGGGTAATGCGGGTATTTGCTTCTCATTGCAGTGAAGTCCTCGCATATGGTTTTATCCCTTTGCTTTTGCGCTTCAATCTTATTTTGGTATTCTGCGGCTGGGTTCATATCAAATAATGTCTTTGATGTTGCGTCCGTTGACTGTTACCTCATAGTCGGCGTATTCCGTCTCGCCTGCCATCGCCTTCTCTTGGAATGCGGTATAGAGGTCGTATGCGTGGTTTGTGGCTACTTGATAAGCGCCGCCAAAATGTCCCTTGTGACGGGCTACTTCCGCGCCGTTCACTCTTACTATGAAGCATCTTTGGTAATTCATATCTATTTGTTTTATTCAAAATTTATTCTTATTTTTGTGGTGATTTTAAAATCACATTGCAAAATTATAATAAAAAATATTATTATCCAAATTTTTTTATAATGTTTTTTATGATTATTAATAATAATATTTGTAATATATTGATTTTTAATTATTTATGTTATGAGGAAAATTTCAGATGATTTAAAAAAATTTTTTAGGGATAAAGGACTAACTCAAGAAAAGATTGCGGAAGCATTGGACGTTTCTCAACCTTATGTTGCACAACTGATTAGTCAAAAAGTGGCATTTGGCAAGGCAAATGCAAAAAAATGGGGTGAGAAATTTGGCCTTAATCCAGTATGGCTTCTTACTGGTGAGGGCGATATGCTAAAGCCTGCAGAAAGACCTACGGAAATAAGAAAAATTGATGAGGTCAAAGAGGGTGGTATGGCGACCCAAGGAAATCAGTCACCTATTTATAAAGAGGTGAAAATTGAAATCGATGACGAAGTCAATTCCGATGACAATATGCCTACCACTCTTATGGAAAGTCAGAAAAAGATTACCAAATTGAGGAGGCTTCTCTCATTGTCCGAAAAGGAAGTAGCAAGATTGGAGGGTCGCATCGAGGAACAAGACAGGTTCATAAAACTTTTAATCAACAATAAATGAAATGGCGCGCAGCGTAACTGATAACAATAGGCGTGAAGCGGAGATTCTTTTGGCCGCATTGAAGCTGATAAAGGACAATGGTGGTGAAATGAAGTACTCGGCCATTAAGGAGGAGTTGCCCAATCATTTCCATTTTACTGAAAAGGAATTGTCGCCACGCAGAACCTGGGGGCATTTTTGGTACGCTATACTAGGTATGATAGGCTATATTGAGCTTAAGCAGACGGGTATAATTGATGCGAGGAAAGGGGTGTGGTCGTTGACGAAGGATGGCGAGGATGCTCTTGTCCTCTCACCAGAAGAATTCTATAAACTATATCATTATCGTTATCTTGACATACAGAAGGCGAAGGCCACGGCTCAACAATCATTGGAGGCAACCACTGTGGAGTCTAAATCCATAGAAGAAGTGGTGGAGACAGATATTGAGGCGTTGCAAGAAAAGGCACGCGAGCAGATACGCCAATATATAATAAGGAAAGACCCGTATGAATTTCAGAATATGGTGGCAGCCTTGTTCCGGGCAATGGGCTATTTTACCCCATTTGTCGCCCCCAAGGGGCGTGACGGAGGTGTTGATGTCATAGCTTACTGTGACCCGTTGGGCGTGAAGAAGCCTCACATAAAGGTGCAGGTTAAACACTATCCCTCCAACCCTATCTCTGTTGATGTTGTGAGAAGCCTCACGGGTCTATGTCGAAGCGCCGACGAAATGGGCTTTGTAATTACTTCCGGCTCTTTCACCAACGAGGCGCAGCGTGAATCCCGCTCTTTGCATAACAATATCCGCCTAATCGACGGCGAAGATTTCATAGACTTGTGGCTGGCCTATTACGGCAATATGCCCGATGAAGACAAGGCATTGATGCCGATTGTTCCAGTATATCACTTAAACCTAAACTAGCATAACAATGGAAACCTTTGTAATTGTCCTTTCTCTCCTTTGGTCTATCCTCGTCATAATCCTATTTTTCAAGGTGTGGGGCATGACCAACAATGTAGCTGAAATGCTCCAGCTGATGAAAATGCAGTACGGCAAAGAGGCCGGCCAAGATTCTGACGACCCCGACCCCGCGGAGGACGTCAACCCCGATAATACCGATGATACTATTATTAATAACGGTGATGTTGTGTACGAAAAGAAGAGTGGTCGCAAGATGATAGTGGAGCGTGCCTATGCCGGCATGTACAGCTGTATTGACGCGGAGACCCGTAGGTACATATCCAATTTCTATTATAAGGACATCACCAAGAAGCCCCTCTAACCCCCCTTCGTTGCAACTTATGCAAACCTTCGATAGCCAAGTCATATGCAATCGATTCTTCGAGGCGCTTAAGAAGCTCGCGGAATACAAGATTATACGCGGCAAGCAGACGTTCACACGCCGCTACGGCATCAACCGTTGGAATATGAACACGCTTGAGAAAGAACCGGAACGTGACAGCTTCCAGCTGGGCTGGCTCCAATATCTTGTCAGAGATTATATGGTTTCGCCACGTTGGCTAATCACTGGTGAAGGATCGTTTTTTGAAGCGGGATGGGATGCCGAAAAAGTGAGAAACGTGCTCAAATCCGCGTGCATAAAAATTCCTAAAATTGTAAATGATTGTACTGTAACTTAATACAATGATAAGCATCCAGCTTCCCAAGCTGAGGGTCGCGGGTTCGAGCCCCGTTTGCCGCTCATAAGGACAGAGGCGGCCTCCAATTCTTTTGGAGGCCGCTGTTCTTTTGTATGGAGGCCGTTGTTCTTTTGGAGGCCGCTGTTCTTTTTGGCTGTTTGGGGTGGGGTTAGAGGATTGTTTTTTTGCCGTTGATTATGTAGAGGCCGCGGGCGGGGTTGGAGATTTTTTGGCCGTTGAGGTTGTAGATTTCGGGGGCTTTTTCGGGGCTGTCTTGGCCTTGAAGGATGTCTTCTATGCCTGCGCTCTCTGAGCCGAATGATGCTTTGAGGGTGTGGTCGGCTGAGGCGGCTTCTATTTCGAGGCGGTTGTTTATGACTTTGTGCGTCACGTCTTTGCCGTCAAGGAGGACCTTTGAGACGAACAGGCCTTCGGACGGGGCGAATTCAAGCTCGACAGTTGAACTTGACGGGGCGCCGATGGCGGTGCCGGATTCGATGTTTACGGGGCGGCCAGATGATGTGACGAGGATTTGGCCCTGTGGGGCGTCGGGGTCGATTTCTACGGTGATTGATGAACGGTTAAGCATCAAGTCGCCCCAGACGGGGGCTAGGGCGTAGTCAAGGAATGCTTCGGAGGGGTAGACGAATGTGAGCTTGTCGAGGTCGACGCCGTCGAAGACACCTGTGCCGCATTGGGGCGGGGTGGACGCGTCTACTTTAAGGAAGATTGCGTTTGAGCATTCCTTGAAAGCGTCGTTGCCTATTTGGTTGACGGTGGATGGCAATACGATGGAATGGAGGTCTGCGCAGCGGAAAAAAGAGCGATACCATACTTTTTCCGTGCCTTCTCCAAGCTGCAGGAAATTTACCGGCGTTTCAGAAAACGCCAAGTTTCCGATTTCTTTGATGCTGCCTGACAAAATCAAGGAATGTGGAACGCCGCTGTTTGAACGGAAAGCGTCATTGCTTAAGTTAATCAAAGAATTGGGCAAATTGTCGAAATTAGTGTCGCCGTTACTGAATGCGGCATACTCTATAGTTTCGAGGCCTTCGTTGAAGATTAATTTCTTTGCGAGCAGGCAGGTGAAGGAGGTGTCGCCGATTCGGCGAAGGGAGGCGGGAAATTCCACTTCGGAGTCGTTCCACAGGAATTTGCATTCATAGAATGCCTGAGGCCAGATTTCCTCAAGGTCTTCGCTGAGCTCTACGCTAAGGAGGTGTGGCATTTCCTGGAATGTGTGTTTTTTGATAATCTTTAGGCTTCGAGGGAGGATTATTTCGGTGATTGTGGCATTGCCCTTGAATGATTCGGCGGGGAGATCTTCAACGATGGCGTCTTTGAGGTCTAGCTTGATAAGGGAAGTCATTGTGGAGTTTATGGCTGCGATATCATCGGCATTGATCTCTCCCTTAACTTTGAGGCGGGAGATTTGAGGCGGCAGCAAGCGGTGCTTTTGGTATATCTCTTTTGTGAGATTTCCCGGGATGGAGAGCTCAATTTCAACATCTTTGGAAGGGGAGGCGTTTATTAGATTGAAGGCTTTCCAAGTTTCGTCCTTTGAGAATTCGGCGTATGCGGCATCGGAAGGGATGAAAATCAGCGGCGGCTTGGAGACATTGGTCATTGAACGGTAGCGGTCGAAGGCGTTGGCTGAGATGTCGAAGGGCTTGTCGGAGAGAATGTTGATGCGGGCGATGCCGTGGAGCGCATATGCTCCGATTGATTTCATCGTGGCGGGGAGGGTTATTTCTTGGATGTGGACGTCTTGGAAAGCGTTTTCGCCGATTGTCTGCAGGGCGTCGGAGAATTGGAAATGGCGGAGCTCGTTGCGTTCAAATGCGCTGGCGCCGATGTTGACCAGGCTCTCAAGAAAGGGGAATTCTGTGAAGCCGCAGGAATAGAAGGCGCTTGCACCGATGTCGGTGATGCCACCGGGCAGGCAGGACGGGTCAAAGGATTTGCAGGCGTAGAATGCTGAATTGCCGATGGCAGCAACGCCTTCCGGGAAGGCGACCTCTTTGAGTTTTGAGCAATTAGAAGCGAACGAATTGGGGATTTTTGCGATAGGGGCGTTGATTTCCAGGTATTCGAGCTGGGCGCAGCTGGAGAAAGCTCCGCCGAGGGATTTCACGCTTTCGGGAACTGTGAATGATTTGAGGGCGGTGCCGCTGAATGCACCGTCGCCTATAGTCGCCACGCCGGGACCGATGTCGAATTTCTCCAGGCTGGAGCATCCGCTGAAGCAATTTGCGGCGATTTCAGTGAGGGATGGCGGGCAGTTAATGCTTGTCAAGGCTTTACAGCCGTTGAAGGCGCGCTGCTCGATCAATTGAATTGCGTCGGGGAGGGAGACGCTTTCTATATCGCTGTTTTCAAATGTTCTGGCACTGATTGACCTTACGGCGTAGGATGTGCCGCCATCGTTGACTGAAGCGGGGATTGCAACATGTTTAATGGACTTATCCACAAAGCTGTAAACTTTTACTTCGCTGTCAGAGACGGTGGCGTATTCCAGCCCGTCGAGGGTGAATTTTTTAAAGGTCCAGGCATTGGATAGGGCCGGGATGGCTGTGGCAAGGATTAGGGTGAGCGTCTTTGCCAGCAGGGTGGTTTTCTTTAAATGCATGATTATGATTGGGTGTTTTTTAGGTTATTATGGGCAAAGGTATACAATAATTTGCAAATACCCCCCCCATTTGTTAAATTGCGTTAATTGAAGGTGCTAAATGTTGGGTTTGATGATGGAAAGCCCCCGCGAATTGAGTTCGCGGGGGCTGATGTTTTTTCGGGTTTGTGGTGGGATAGCGCGCTGTTGCGTTGTCGATTTATCGAAATATCGATTTATCGTGCTATCGTTCTATCGATTTATTGTTCTATCGATTTATTGTTCTATCGTGCTATCGTTCTATCGATTTATCGATTTATTGTGCTATCGATTTATCGTGCTATCGTTCTATCGATTTATCGATTTGATGGGATGGCGGGGTTACTTTCTGCGGTCGATTGCTTGATGGACTTTGTGGATTTCGCTTACCATGCAGAATGCTGCTGCTACTGAAGCCACCTTTAGGGCGAGCTTTGTAATCTTCATGGCTACATGCATGCCGCGTGAGCCTTCGTGTTCGTGTTCGTGTCTCATAATTATTTTAGTTTAAAGGTTTGTGAATTTAACGGATTTGGGGCGGAGATTGTTTTTTGAAGGCATGGGTTTTAGGGATTGTTTGCGCTTTTTCTTATTGGGGCTTTATCGGATTTGCTTTTTGATTTGGCGATTTGTCGGCATAACGATATATCGATATATCGGCATGACGAAATGGCGAGCAAGCTCGCACACTCAACGAAACATTTTTGATTGGGGCGGGGGCTGTTTGATGGGGGGCGGC
>JAMPBQ010000049.1 GCA_023666615.1 Clostridium sp.
GCCGTGACGGCGACCGTGGTCCCCGCCGCGATGGCGGAGCTCCCCGCGGCCCGCGTCGTGAGCCCCGCAATGACTGATTAAAGATCAAAAAGCTAAAATAAAAGGCAAGCTCCCCGTGGGCTTGCCTTTTTCAAATGCCGATTGTTTATTAGGATATCCAGCTCTAATTAGACTATTGCATTTATGAATAAAGGGATATTCGCCCTATCTATGGGCACATTCGCTCTGGGCCTCACAGAGTTCCTCATTATGGGCATCCTTTCAGTGATGGCCGCCGACATGGGAGTGAGCATTGCCAAGGCCGGAGACTTTATCACGGCCTACGCCTCCGGCGTATGCCTGGGCGCCGTGCTCATGCTTCTGTTCCGCAAAATGCCTCTGCGCTCAATGGTCATGATGCTCGCCGCCGTGATAGCCGTCGGAAATATATTTACGGCCTGTTCGCAGAACTATTGGATGATGATATCCTCCCGATTCATCTCCGGCCTTCCCCACGGCGCATTCTTCGGCGTGGGCGCCATCGTGGCACGCAAGCTAGCCGCCCCAGGCAAGGAAGTCGCGGCAGTCTCATATATGATCGCTGGCATGACCGTGGCCACTTTGGCCGGCGTTCCCCTCGGCACCTTCATCACCAACAGCCTCTCCTGGCGCTGCGCCTTTGCCATCGTCTCATTGGCCGGCGTCCTCACCTTCGTGTTCGCCCACAAATGGATTCCGGCGCTCGGCGCCCTCCCCGACCACGGATTCAAGGGGCAATTCAGATTCCTCCGCACCCTTCCGCCGTGGCTCATCTTCTCAGGAGTGATGCTCTCGCAGATAGGCATGTACTGCTGGTATAGCTACATCGACCCCCAGCTCACCCAAGTAGCCCATTTCTCCGTTGACTCCCTCTCCTGGCTAATGATAGCATCAGGCCTGGGCATGTTCGCCGGCAACCTCATCGCCGGGCGCCTGAGCCTAAGGTATAAGCCCGCAGCCGTAGCATCAAGCGTAATGATGGCCGGCGTCATTGTCCTAATCCTCATCTACTACCTCTTTCAAATCCAGTGGCTCGCCGTAATCCTAATGATGTGCGGAACTGCCGTCCTGTTCGGATCCGGAAGTCCCCTACAGTCCTCAATCGTAGGATACTCAAAAGGAGGCGAGCTTCTCGGCGGAGCATGCATACAGATAGCATACAACGCCGGCAACGCTATAGCCGCCCAAATCGGAGCCCTCGTAATTAACTCC
Source organism: Clostridium sp. (assembly GCA_023666615.1). Lineage (GTDB taxonomy): Bacteria > Bacteroidota > Bacteroidia > Bacteroidales > Muribaculaceae > CAG-873. Next base: position 1,231 of record JAMPBQ010000049.1, read on the forward strand.
GGCCTCGGCTACCGCTCCGTCCCCCTCCCCGGCATCCCCCTCCTAGCCCTCGGCTCCCTCACAATCCTAATCCTCTACCTCAAATACGAGCGCAAATAACCCCCATCCCCAAAAATCAAGCCCCCAAAAAATCAAGATCCCCCAAGATATATCAAGATTCCCCAAGATATATCAAGATTCCCCAAGATATATCAAGATTCCTCAAGAAAATCCAAGCTTCCCCAAGAGCAAACAATCCCCAAAGCTGCAAGAAAAAACACAGCTAAAGCCTCGCAGAGGCTTCATTGTGAATAACCCCAGGCGTAGCCTGGGGTCTCTGATAATCAAAAAGGTAAGCCTCGTAGAGGCGTCGTTGTGGCAGCAGCGAATGCCCGCTACCTCACCATCTGCCCGCAAGGCGAATAGTTGATGATCTTGTATCTCGGCACCAGCAGCTTCATCACGCACCAGCCTATCAAGTAGGCCACCCCGCAATAGCAGAACACGATGAAATATCCCGCCGGCTTGCCCGTAAAGCCCATAAACGTCATCTGCGTCTCCGCCGCGTAGTCAAACAGCAGGCCCGAAGCATAATTGATTATGAACGAGGCCACTCCGCCCGCCATGCCGCCTATGCCTATGATCGTGCCAATCGTGCTCTTCGGGAACATGTCGCCGGCAACCGTGTAAATATTCGCCGACCATGACTGGTGCGCCGCCCCGCAGATGCCGATGATGATGATGGGCAGCCAGGGCGACACCCCGGCCAAAGGCTGCGCAAAAAGGGCCAGCAGCGGGAATATGGCGAATATAAGCATCGCGCGCATGCGTGCCGCGTACGGATTTATGTTTATCCCCTTCCGGGCGTCTCGGTCTATGAAGATCGACGGCAGCTTGCCGCCATAGATCGAAAGCATCGTTATCAGATAAAGCACGAAGATCATCATCATGCCCTCGCCATGCGATGTCGACAGATGGAACACATCTGTAATGTAGGCCGGCGTCCAAAACAGGAAGAACCACCACACGCCGTCCGTCAGGAATTTGCCAAAGAACACAGCCCACGTCTGCGGATAGGCGAAGCAGCGCCAGAACGGTATCGACGCCTCTTTCGTATCCTCAATCTCCGCCTTTTGCTTCGGCGTCTCGGCCGGCGTCACATTGTCTTGTTCTATGTAGGCCAGCTCGGCCTTGTTAACGCGCGGATTCTCCGCAGGCTTCTTGTAAAGAAACACCCAAAAGGCCATCCACAGGAATCCTAGCGCGCCAATCACGATAAACGCCATTTCCCAGCCGTTGCCCCAGCCAATGCTCTTGAAATATGACGCAAGCGGCCCTATCGAAAACGGCGCGATCAGCGCGCCAACAGCCGAACCGGCATTGAATATCGATGTCGCGTATGCGCGGTCGCGCTTCGGGAAGTATTCCGCTGTAACCTTGATCGCTGCCGGGAAATTGCCCGCTTCGCCTATCGCAAGGATAGTCCGCGCCGCGATAAAGAAATACACCGACACCGTCGCGATAGTGGCCGCTGCGGCCCCAGTGGCGTCCAGCATCTCACGCGCCGAATGCATGTCTATCCCGTCAAACGCCGAGATCCACCATTCCGTGCCTATGCCACACGCCGCATGAAGGCATGCGCCTAGCGACCATACTCCTATCGATATCAAATAGCCCTTCTTCGTGCCCATCCAGTCGATGATGCGGCCCGCCAGCAAATTGGCTATAGCGTACACAATCGAAAACATCGCCGTTATTTTGCCATACCCCGCGTCTGTCCAGTGAAACTCGGGAGATATGAATTCCTTCCAGGTGAGCGAAAGCACCTGCCTATCCATATAATTCACCGCCGTGGCCAAGAACAAAAGCGCGCATATGACCCAGCGAAAGTTGCTCATCTTCATCTGCCCATCAAATTTAAAGCAAAAATCATCATAAAAAATCCGTGTAATCCGTGAAATCCGTGGTAAAACCAGCGTCGCGGATTAAGGCCTAAAACTTAAAATACTCCTTCGCGTTCCCGTAGCAAACCTTCGCCACAATCTCCTTGCCGATGAACTCCAGCTCCGACGCCGGCAGAAGCCCGTTCTCTACGTCATTGCCTATCAGATTGCACAAAGTCCGGCGGAAATACTCATGCCGCGGATACGACAAGAACGAGCGTGAATCCGTCAGCATCCCCACGAAGCGGCTCAGAAGCCCTAACGCCGAAAGGGCGTTCATTTGCTTCTCCATCCCGTCCTTTTGGTCAAGGAACCACCAGCCCGACCCAAACTGTATCTTTCCGCTCCCGTAGCGTCCGTCCTGGAAATTGCCGATCATTGTCGCCACCAGCTCATTGTCCCTCGGATTCAGGTTGTAGATTATTGTCTTCGCCAGCTTGTCCCTATCCGCCAGGCTGTCGAGGAATTTCGACATCTTCTTTGCCGTGTTCCAGTCGCCGATGCTGTCAAAGCCCGTGTCTGGCCCCAAGGCGCGCATCATCCGGCTGTTGTTGTTGCGCAGCGCCCCGTAGTGGAATTGCTGCGTCCAGCCCGCGTCGTGGTCCATTATGGCCAGCTCTGTCAGCAGCGCCGTTTTCAGCGTCCTTGCCTCATGGTCGCTTAGCCCCTCCCCGCTCATAGCCTTGGCGAAAATGTCCTCGGCCATGGCCTCGGTGTAGTCCTCGGCGTAGAATTCCTCCAGGCCGTGGTCGCTAAGCCGGCAGCCGGCCTTGGCGAAATGATCATGTCGCCGCCTCAAGGCCTCAAGCAAATCCCCATAGCTCTTTATCTCAACGCCCGCCGCTTGGCCCAGCTTGGCCAGGTAAGCCTTGTATTCAACAGGGTTCTCCACGGCCATGGCCTTGTCCGGCCGCCATGTGGGCAACATTTTTGTGTCGAAAGCCGCCTCAGCGACCTTTAAGTGGTGCTCAAGGCTGTCGGCCGGGTCGTCGGTCGTACATACAACCTCCACGTTGTAATGCTTCATAAGCCCGCGGGCGCTTCGCTCTGGCTTCTGCAGCATTGCCGTGCATGCGTCGTAGATCTCTCGGGCGGTGGCGGGGGAAAGCAGCTTCTCCACCCCAAACGCGGTCTTAAGCTCCAGGTGCGTCCAGTGGTAGAGAGGATTGCGCATCGTGTAAGGCACGGTCTCTGCCCATTTCTCGAATTTCTCCCAGTCGGTGCTGTCTTTTCCAGTGATGTACTTTTCGTCGACGCCGTTCGTGCGCATCGCTCTCCACTTGTAGTGGTCCCCCTCCAGCCATATCTTCGACAGGTTTTCAAACACATGGTCATTAGCCACGTATTCGGGGTTGAGGTGGCAATGGTAGTCGATGATGGGCTGATGCTCTGCGTATTCATGGTATAGGCGTTGCGCTGTAGGGGTTTGCAGCAAGAAGTCGGCGTCGTTGAACGTTTTCATTGGCGGTGTGATTTTTAATTGTATGCAAAAGTAGTGAAAAATTATGACCAACCACCGTTATCTTGAAAAAAACATTGCCGTTTCTAAAAATAAAATTTCATTTTTTTATTCTTGTGTTGCGAATTCCGGCTTTTTGTCGTAATTTTGTGGAAATAAAATTTTGTTATGCATAGTCAAAAGCCCAAAATAAAGATTGGCCTCTTCGGCTTCGGCACTGTCGGAAAAGGCATTTTCGAAGTCCTCCAAAAATCTAAGAACGCCCACGCCGAAATAGTCAAAATTTGTGTCCGCGACATCAGCAAGCCCCGCCCTGCTCATGTCGACCCGGCCCTATTCACCGACCGAAGCGCCGACATCCTCGATAACCCGGAAATTAACCTCATCGTCGAGGTCATTGACAAGGCCGAGCCCGCATTCCAAATCGTCAAGGGAGCCCTTGACCGCGGCATCGCCGTCGTTTCAGGCAACAAGGCTATGCTCGCGGCCCATCTCCCCGAGCTCATAAAGATCCAGCGGGAGAAAAACACAGCCCTTCTCTACGATGCCTCATCGTGCGGCTCAATACCCGTGATCCGAAATCTTGAGGAATACTATGACAACGACCTCCTGCTTGAGGTCAAGGGCATCCTCAATGGCTCCAGCAATTTCATTCTCTCCCGAGTGTTCGACCACGGCGAGAACTATGCCGACGCCCTACGCCGAGCCCAAGAGCTCGGATTCGCCGAAAGCGACCCGAGCTTCGACATCGAAGGCTTCGACTCCCTTTTCAAGCTCGTGATCATCACAGTCCACGCCCTCGGTGTCTACGTTTCCCCCGAAAACGTTTTCACCTATGGCATATCAAATATCCACGACAGCGACATTCGCTATGCGCGTGAAAAAGGCGTGAAAATCAAGCTTGTGGCTCAAGTCGTAAAAATTTCGGAGGAAAAATTCACAATGTTTGTGATGCCGGAGTTCGTCAGTCCCTCAAAGTATATCTACAGCGTTGACGACGAATACAACGGCGTGGTTATCAGAGGCGAATGCTACGATAGGCAATTCATGTTCGGCAAAGGCGCCGGCAGCCTCCCCACAGCCTCTTCTCTCCTCAGCGACATTATGGCGCGCCTCCACGATTACCGATACGGATATAAAAAGATGGCCTATCTGTCTCTCCCTCAATACACTACCGACGTCACCCTGCGTGTCTACGTGAGGTACTCCACCACAAACGTTCCCCACGTCCTCCACTTCTCCCACGTCTACGAGCAGTTCATTTCCGATGAAAGCAACTACATAATCGGCGACATAAAGCTAAGCGAGCTGCTGGCTAAGCGCCAACAGCTCAACTCAAAAGACCTTTTCCTCGCCAACATTCCACTCTTCTTCATCGACAAGGACTAGCCCCAAATCCAAAGCAAGCGCAATCCAAAGCAAGCGCAAGCCCTGTTTCGTCGAGTGCTTGAGCTTGCTCAATCCCCCAATCCAAAGCAAGCGCAAGCCCTGTTTCGTCGAGTGCTTGAGCTTGCTCAAGGTCAAAGGCCAAAGCCCAAAGCCTAAAGATACTTATCCCCAAAGCTCAGCTTGGCGTCATTCACCATTTGCTTGATGCTTTGCTCCTTGTTTTTGGGGCAGATCAGCAGCACGTCGCCGGCGTCGGCCACGATATAGTCCTTCAGCCCGTCAGCCACAATCAGCTTCTCCCCGTTCACCGCAAAGATGGTTCCGCTCGTGTCGTAGGCCAGCACATTGCACAGCTGCGTCACGTTCCCGTCCCGATTCTTCGGCGAATTGTCGAAGAGCGCGCTCCAAGTGCCAAGGTCGCTCCAGCCCAGGTCCACGCACTCCACGTATACGTCCTGGCTCTTCTCCATTATCGCGTAGTCGATGCTGATGTTGGGGCATCCAGGGAAATTTTTCTGTATGAATTCCCTCTCCTGCGGAGTATTGTAAACGTCAAGGCCGGCGTCGAACACCTTTGCCAGGTCGGGAGCCAGCGCATGGATGCTGTCGATTATCGTTTCGGCGCGCCAAAGGAAAATCCCCGCGTTCCAGAAAAATTCACCCGACTCCAGGAATACCTTAGCCAATTCAAGGTCCGGCTTCTCTGTGAAGGTCTTGACCTTCATTATGTTCTCGGTCTCAGGCTTGCCAATTTGGATATATCCGTACCCGGTCTCGGGGCGCGACGGCTTGATGCCAAGCGTCAGTAGCCGCTTGCCTCCCTCCACAAATTCGTAGCCCGTGGTGATGGCCTTCTCAAACTCCAGCTCGCGCATTATCAGGTGGTCGCTCGGGGCCACCATTATCGACGCCTCCGGGTCGATGGCGCGTATGTGGTACGCGGCCCAGGCTATGCATGGCGCCGTGTTGCGCCGCGCCGGCTCCAACAGTATCTGGCTGTCGCCCAGCTCTGGAAGCTGCTCTTTGATCAGGTCCGCGTATTGGGCGTTGGTCACCACCATTATGTTCTCCTTAGGCACGATGGGCGAAATTCTGTCATAGCTCATCTGCAGGAGCGACCTCCCCGTGCCAAGGAAGTCTATGAATTGCTTTGGGCGCGATTCGCGGCTGTAGGGCCAAAAGCGGCTGCCTACGCCTCCGCACATTATCACGCAAAATCTATGTTTGTTCTGTGGCTTGTCCATGGTGTATTTCATGATTTGATTCACTTGCATCCGCTAAATTAGCGCTTTTATATTTCAATTCCAAAAAAAATGCGCCCCTCTTTAACCTTTTTCATCCCCAAAATGTTTACCATTTATGAAATAATGGTTAAATTTGCATAAAACATCATACACTCGATTCCAATGGAGCCAAACGATATTGTAGATTCTTCACCCAAATCGTCGCCTGATGCTGCCGTCGTTCCGGTCTCAGCGCCTGATGCCGCCGAAAAGCGTTCGCGTAGTCCTTGGGTGGCTTTGGTGATTTTCGCCATATTGGCAACGATAATCGCTTGGATAGCTATGGTTTATAGTGAATATGTATCTTTCGGCTCAGCCGTAGTTGGCCTTTTGGCGTCGGTGGCCGGCGCTATCCTCGTTGGAAAAGGCGCCTGGCGCAGCATTGCCATTACATCGGCCATCGCCGCAGGCGTCCTCACCCTGGTGTTCGTCCTTCTTTGGGCGGCCTTGAGCATAATCACGAACTGACATGTCAGCTCTCAATCCAAAAACTTTGCCCCCTTACCATTTGTTATTACAGAACTAATTTTCAATATAATGGCAGAATCTAATTTTGACAAGCTCAGCTATGCCCTTGGCTTAAGCATGGGCAACAACTTCCGTAATTCCGGTATCAAGGAAATCAACGTGCAGGACTTCGCCGACGGCGTTGCCGCCGTATTCTATGGCTCAGACCCCAAAATGACATATCAAGAGGCTAAGGCCGAAATCGAAAAATTCTTCATGGCTCTTCAGGCTAAGCAAGAGCAAGAGGCTAAAGCCATGGGCGAGCTAAACGAGAAGGCCGGCAAGGAATACCTTGAGAAAAACGGCAAGCGCGCCGAGGTGAAGACCACTCCCTCCGGCCTGCAGTATGAGGTAGTGAAGGAAGGGAACGGCGTTCACCCCGCCGCAACAGACTCCGTTACGGTACACTATCAGGGTCGCCTGATCGACGGCACTGTATTCGACTCCAGCGTTGAGCGCGGCGAGCCGGCCACTTTCGGTGTAAGCCAGGTCATCCCCGGATGGGTCGAGGCGCTCCAGCTGATGTCGGAAGGCGCGAAATGGAATCTCTACATTCCCTCCAACCTGGCATATGGCCCCAATGGCGCCGGCCCGATGATTGGCCCCAACCAGACCCTTATCTTTGAGGTTGAGCTCATCAAAATCAATAAATAACTTTATAATTAAAAATCAGTAAAATACCCCCGATATTCATGAAAAAATTAATGATGATGGGCGCCATGGCTCTCGCTTTGGCCTTCTCTGCTTGCTCCGGCAAGGATAAGGAAGCCAAGGCTGCCGAAGAGGCTCCCGCCCAGGAAGAGGCCGTGCAGCCTGTGGCCGAAGAGCCCGCGCAGGCCGCCGATGAATACACCGCCACAGCCTCCGGCCTTAAATACAAAGTGCTGAAGGACGCTGAGGGCGCAAAGCCCTCAGCCACAGATGTGGTGACGGTGCATTATGAGGGGCGTCTCCCCGACGGCACTGTGTTCGACTCCAGCTATCAGCGCGGCGAGCCCGCTCAATTCCCGCTCAATGCCGTAATTGCCGGCTGGACCGAAGGCCTGCAACTAATGCCCGTTGGCTCAAAGTATCAGTTCTACATTCCTTCCAATCTCGCCTATGGCCCTCGTGGCGCGGGCGGAATCATCGGCCCCAACCAGGACCTGATTTTCGATGTAGAGCTCATCGCTATCAACTGACGCCTAACCTCAAGAAATTAAGGCGCGCCATTCTCAATAGCGGGATGGCGCGCCTATGATTTCTCGCCTTTATTTTGCATGCCTCTATTTTTCTAAACGCGCCTCTATTTTTCTAAACATTCCTCTATTTTTCTAAACGCGCCTCTATCTTTCTAAACATGCTTCTATTTTTATAAACATGTCTCTATACACGCGCTCTTATTGTTTATTTGTTCGTGCGCGTGTGTATGAAAATCAGCATTTTTGCGTTTTTTATCTCATCTTTGTCTATTGTTGCGAATAATCTTTCGTAATTTTGCGCTCAATAAAAATTAATATTCAACACAATAAAAATCAATATGAAAAAATTATTTGCAGCAGCTTCGCTGACAATCGCCCTCACACTGGCCTCCTGCGGCGGAGGCAGCGGGCGCGCCACCGTTGAAGGCGGTCTCGACTCCCTATTCACCGCCGCTCAGGCCGACACCCTCGTTATGTCAACAGCGCAAGTTGGCGGCTGGGAAATCGGCAATATGCTCAAGAACGCCATGGAGGCCGACTCCACATTCTCTAAGGAGGAATTCCTGAAAGGTGTGAAGTACATAGTCGATGCCGATTCGTCTTCCTCTTTCGCTTTTGGCATCCAAATCGGCACAAACATCAACGGCACAATCAAGTATTGGAGCCAAGCCGGCATCAAGATTGACCGCAACGCGTTCTTCCGCCAGTTCAAGAAGGCCGTCCTCCAAGACAGCATCTCAATGGAGGAGCGCGCGTTCGTAAATGCCGCCAACACACGCGCCAACTCTCAGTTCCGCGAGGCCATGGCCGCTTACGAAGAATATAAGATCGAGTCTTCCGAACTCAGCCAGGCCAACATCAAGAAGGGCCAGGAGTTCATCGACTCCCTCGCTGCCGCCAATCCAAACGTTAAGGTAGCGGCTTCAGGCCTCGCTTATGAAATCACAAACCCCGGCAACGAAAAGCGCGCCACTCCCGACGACCTCGTTGAGTTGATCTTCACTGGCACCACTCTTGACGGCAGGACATTCGACAAGGCCGACTCTGTTAGCGCCCGCCTCGTACCCCTGCGCCTGCGCAACGAAGGCCTCCAGCAAGGCGTGGAAATGCTCGGCGAAGGCGGCGAAGCCACATTCTACATCCCCGGAAAGCTCGCTTTTGGCACAAACCGCAACAGCCGTTTCGGCCTTGCCCCCAACGAGCTCGTCACCTACACCGTAAAAGTAAACAAAATCCAAACCCAGGAAGAGGCCGCAAAAAAATAACCGCCCAGTCGCGGCAAAGCCCTTCCGACCCTTAAGCGCTCATCAATCACGGCGAACCTATGATTGATGAGCGCTTATTATTCACAGTCACGGCAAATCCGAGCATGCAAAAAAGTCCAGTCACGGCGGGACCATGCATGCCCAATAGAAAAGCCCGGTCACGGCGAAGCCGTGACTTAATTGTTAACCGGGGGTAGGCGCTTTGCGCCTACCCCCGGCCTATATCACCCCACCAAAGCACTGCAAAGCAGTGTCTCCGCAAAAAAATGTGGGGATACAGTCAAAGCCCAATAGAGGCTATATTGTGCATAATAGAGGAGTCAAAGCCTAGTGGAGGCTATATTATGAACAATAGAAGGCCCAAGCTCAATAGAGGCTATATTGTGAATAATAGGGAGGCAAGCCTCGTAGAGGCTATATTGTGAATAATAGGTAGGCAAGCCTCGTAGAAGCTATATTGTGAATAATAGGGGGGGGGTAAAAGCCTCGTAGAGGCTATATTGTGATTAACCCCAGGCGCAGCCTGGGGCCTCTGATAAACAAGAAGGTAAGCCTCGTAGAGGCGCCGTTGTGGTCACAGCATTATCCATCAGTTGGTAGTTTTTAACAGCTTCCCAGTTGCGTCTGCATCCTTTTAGCAGTTCTCCAACATCCTCAAAATAATCCGTGAAATCCGTGGCTTTCCGAACCGCGGCCAAAAAAATATCAGCGCGGCACATCCCTGCAATCCAGCCCGTTGCGCATCTTTATGAA
>JAMPBQ010000004.1 GCA_023666615.1 Clostridium sp.
TGTCGGGGTTACTAGACTCGAACTAGCGACCTCACGCCCCCCAGACGCGTACTCTAACCAACTGAGCTAAACCCCGAGGATTGATTCGTTGTTTAAATCAACGGTGCAAAGGTATGGACTTTTTCCGAATTGACCAAATTTTTCCGCAAGTTTTTTTGCATAAAATTTCGCCGCAAATCGCAATTTATTGTGTTATAGGATGATTTCAAATCGGACAATTTGTTCGAAAAATTCCGCTTTCGGGATGAGAATTTTGTAATGTGGAGGATTATGCGTAAATTTGCGCCGCAAAAGAGCCAATGCATAAATCAGAAACAGCCACAAAACACAGAAATGAACGAAAATTCTGACGAGCCCCACGTAGGAGTGACGATAGAGCATATAAACATTGATTTGGACAAGCTGAGGACAAAGCCCAATCTTGGCGGCCTGGGATTGTTGACAACGAGGAATCTTGTGCTGTTTCCGGGCGTGTCGACATCAATAGCCATAAAACGGGACAGCGCCGAGAAGATTGTGACTTGGGCTGAGGACAAGCGAAAGCCAATCGGAGTGGTATGCCAAAAAAATCCCGAGGAGGAAAACCCAACCTTGAAGCGCGGGCTCTGCCCCATTGGCGTGGTGGCTGACGTGATAAAGGTGCTGGAGCTCCCCAATGGCGAGAAGACCGCCCTTGTGAGAGCCAGGGAGCCATTCTTGATAGAAGAAACCGGCAAGCGAGGCGACATACCAGCCGGGGTGCTGTCGGCCAAAGTGAGCATCATCGATGAATTGGAGCCGGCCGAAGGCGACAAGAATTTTGACGTTATCTGCAAGAACATAAGCAAAAATGTAAAGAAGATCGCGCCGATGGTGGGAGAGGGGTTTTCCCACATGTTCGAAAACATATTTTCAGAGGTGGGCGGCGCTTACGCCATCAATGTTATTGCCACGAATTTCCCGTTTGATACGAAAACGAAGATGGAAATGCTGAGCAAGCATAGGATTGACGAGAGGGGAATGCTTCTTCTGAAGGCTTTGGAGGCTCAATCGCAGGAGGCACAGCTCAACGCTGAAATAATGGATCAAGTGCGCACAGAGCTTACCGAAGACCAAAAGCGCAGCATCATGCAAAAACAGCTGGATATTTTGCACAACCAGCTTTTTGGCGACAGCGACGACGCGGGGAGGCTGGCGGAAAAGGCCGAGAAAAAGCAGTTCACTCCCGCGGCGCGCGATGTGTTTGACCGCGAGCTTGGAAAATTGGCCAAAATGAATCCCAATCATCCGGATTACTTCGTAAGCCTCAATTATCTTGAAACCCTCCTTGACCTGCCATGGACTGAAATGTCGAAGACTGACGGCAGCTTCCCCAAGGCGCGCAAAGAGCTTGAGCGCGACCATTGCGGCATGGAGAAGGTGAAGGAGCGCGTGCTGGAATACATAGCCGTGATGCACCGCAACCCTAATGGCAAGGCTCCGATTCTTTGTCTCGTGGGGCCTCCCGGGGTGGGAAAAACGTCGCTGGGCAAATCCATCGCCGCGGCGCTTGGGCGCGAATACCAGCGTGTATCGTTCGGCGGCCTGCATGACGAGGCGGAGATACGCGGACATAGGCGCACTTATGTCGGCGCGATGCCCGGACGCGTGATAGAGGCCATGCGCAAGGCGTCGACCATCAATCCCGTGCTTGTGCTTGACGAGGTAGACAAGATAGGGGCGGACTATAAGGGCGACCCCGCCGCGGCTTTGCTCGAGGTGCTTGACCCAGAGCAGAACTGCAAATTCCATGACAATTACCTTGACACGGACTATGACCTCTCGCATGTGATGTTCATAGCCACGGCCAATGGCACGTCTACCATTGCGCGTCCGTTGCTTGACCGCATGGAGATAATCAACCTCAGCGGCTATCTGGCTGAAGAGAAGGTGGAAATCGCAAAGAAACATCTCTTAAGGCGCGTATTTGAGGAGAACAACATAGAAAAGGGAGAATTTCGCATAGCTGATGACGCGCTTATGGCCATCGTAGAAAGGTACACGGCTGAGAGCGGCGTGAGGCAGCTGGAAAAGCTTTTGGCCAAGATAGCCCGCAAATACTTGATGGCAACCCTTAGCGGGGAGAAATTTCCAAAAATCGTAAAACCGGCGCATCTTGAAAAGCTTTTGGGCGTGCCTCCGTTCTTTAAGGACAAATGCGAAGAGCACCCCGTGCCGGGCGTGGCAACCGGCCTAGCCTGGACTGAAGCGGGAGGGGAAATAATACTCGCCGAGGCCTCCCTGTCAAAGGGCAAGGGCGCGGAGACTTTCACCGGCAATCTCGGACAAGTGATGAAGGAGTCGGCGTCCATTGCCTACCAGTGGGTAAAGGCGAACGCCGAGAACCTGGGCATCGATCCTGAAATGTTTGAGAAATACAATCTGCACATACACTTCCCTGAAGGAGCGGTGCCAAAGGATGGCCCATCAGCGGGAATCACAATCGCCACGGCCATTGCGTCGGCATACAGCCGCAGATCGGTGAAGGGGCGTCTGGCCATGACCGGCGAGATTACGCTGCGCGGCAAGGTGCTTCCGGTAGGGGGCATCAAGGAAAAGATTTTGGCCGCGAAGCGCTCCGGGGTCACTGACATTATAATATGCGCGGACAACCGCAAGGATGTCGAGGATATACCGCAGAAATACACCGAGGGGCTGACGTTCCATTATGTCACAACGGCAGGCGAGGTGATGCGCGGGGCGCTGGAATAGGAAAACGAACTATTTGCGAAACGTGTGTGTTATTTCTTCAGAGATAAGAAAAACACACACGTTTCGTTATGGTACGCAAATTTTGGGCATATTTATTATTATTGCTGCCTTGGATGGCTGCCGAAGCCCAGACAGTCGAATCAGAACATCCGATGGCTATCAATACAGGATGGAAATACTGTGATCCTAAGAATCCATACAGCCAGCCATATAAGTTTGCCGGTTCGATAGACAATCCCGATTGGAAGCGGCTTTGGGTGAATACCGGAGTGCTTTCGGGCGCATTTGTGGGCACGCTGCTGGTGCTGGAATGCCTGCCGGAGGACGCCACCACATGGAATAGGGCGGCGCTGCAGGATGTGCCGCTGTTCAAAAGATGGAAGGACCACGTGCTTAAGGAGGGGCCGGAATGGGACCACGACAATCCTGTATTCAACTATTTGCTTCACCCATACGCCGGCGCCGCATATTTTATGGCTGCGCGCAGCTGCGGCTTTGGGTTTTACCGCAGCCTTCTCTATAGCGCTTGCATATCCACGATAGGGTGGGAATTTGGCATTGAGGCCTTTATGGAGAGGCCATCGTATCAGGACCTGTTCATCACCCCGCTGGTGGGAAGCGCGATTGGCGAGGGCTTCTACCGACTGAAGAGGCATATAGCCGATAATGGTTATGAGCTGGCGGGGTCTAAATTCCTTGGCGGGGCTGTTGCGTTTCTGATTGATCCGGTGAATGAGGTGATTGGCCTGTTCATGGGGAATCCCGCTCGGCAATACGGGAAATACAGGGCATCGGTGCGTGGCTCGATGCAGCCATGGGTTGCGGCGGGATATTCGGGATTCACGGTTTCTATCGCATTCTGAGCCATTAGCTCTTGGAAAGCGTAATCAAGGCAATTTCCGGCCAAGCTCCAAAGCGGAATGGAAGATTCGCGCCGGCGCCAGTAGAGACAAACAGGTGACGGTCGCCCTCATTGAACGCGCCTCCCCAGTGCCGCGAAACTATAGCCGAGGGAGACCATCCAAACACCTTAAGCTGCATGGCGTGAGTGTGGCCTGAAAGAGTAAGGGGAATGTCTGTGTCGGGAACGACCTCATCAACCCAATGCGAAGGGTCGTGGCTAAGGAGCACCGTGAAGGCCCCTTTCGGAATGCCATGGAGGGCTTTTGATAGATTGCCTTTGCAGGCCCGCTCTTGCCGACCTATGTTCTCCACGCCCGCAATCCAAATGCTTGAATCCCCTCTCTTTATTTGCGTGCTTTCATCCAAAAGGAGCCGCCAGCCAAGGCTTCTCTCCAAAGAAATCAGCCGGTTGACGCAGCGCATGCGCGTTTCCTCTGAATCAACCGGGGCATAGAGCGCGTAATCATGGTTGCCCAAGATAGAAATGACGCCGTCGGGAGCGCTGAGGCCGCTCAGCGCCTTTTTGAATGGCTCGGCTTCAGCCGAGGTGAAATTAACGAGGTCGCCGGTAAAGACAATCAAGTCGGCGTCAAGGCTGTTGATTCGGTCCATAAGCTTTTGCACAAAAGACGGCTCAGCCGCGAACGTGCCGAGGTGCAAATCGGAGAACTGCGCGATGCGGTAGCCATCAAAAGCGGCGGGAAGCCTTGGCGACGCTATCTTGACATTGGTAATCGTGATTCTCTTCCAGCCTACCACCACGCCATAAAGGCCGCATAGGAATGCGATCGCGGCTATAACGCCGCCAACCACCATGCTCCAATGCACAGCCTTGGGATAGAAAAAACCAATGCCCATGCCAATGAGGGTAACGATAGTGTATAGCAGTTCGGGAAAAACTATGCAGACCACAAGAGCCATAAGGGCGTTTGACGGCCATCCCCAATTGCCTTCAGCAATAAGGGAGAAGCAGCAGCACAAGAGGAATGTTGGCGTCCACCACAATATTTGCCAAGCCAATGGCAAATAGCGGATTGACGTAGACCAAACAAAAGCGTCGCAGCCAATGACCACAATGAAAATCGCGGCCAAGGCCAATATTCGGTGCAAAGAATAATATACTTTTGATACTTTAGGCAAAGCCTTTACAATGGAGTTTATGCGAATAAATAAGCCTTTAAGAAATGACTATGTACAAATATAAATGCTTTAGATGAAGGATTTGTTTTCGCTTTGCGGCAATTTAGCCATTGGAAAGGAAGCTGCGGAGCACGGCCGCGAATTGGCGGGGATTGTCAAGGAAGCTGTAATGGCCGCAGCCCGGAAAAGCGACAAGGCCCGCATCCGGGATACGCTTTTCCATAAGCTTTGCGTCGCGCAGAGGAGTGGCGGTGTCATTCTCGCCCCAAATCAATAGAGTCGGGGCCTTGATATCTGACAAAAGGGGAGTGAGATCTTGATTGACCGACCGGGACATCACTTGCTTCATAACAGGGGAGGCCGCGCGGTAATCGGCGGAGCCGCGCTTATCCCGCTGCGCGGCTATCCATTTTTGGCCGGCCTTGCCCAACAATGAAGCGGCGAACTTGCATAGCTTGAACCAATAGACCTTGCAATAGTATTTCAGAGGACGCCTTGGCTTGATGCCGGCCGCATCCACGAGAATCAATTTGTCCACCATTTGCGGATGCGCCGCGGCAAAAGCGATGGCTATCCTTCCGCCATAAGAATGGCCAAGGAGGGATGCTCGCTCAATGCCAATGGCCTTCATCGCATTCAAAAGCCAATCGGCGTAATCGTATACGCCCCAGGAAGCCGCCGGCTCAGAGGACTGGCCGAAACCCGGAAGATCGAAATTGTAGACACAATTCGCCAGAGCGGCGGCGCGCTGGATAGAATCAAGGGTGGAGGCGTTGCAGCCCCACCCATGCATAAGGATTATTGGAGGGTTGGAGGAATCGCCCTGCAGAACATAGCGTGAGCGGATTCCTCCAACCTCAATCACGTGGTCAGTAGTCATATTTCAGCTCGAAATTGTCGACATAAAGCACCGCTCCGTTTGCTCCGGTGAAATAATCGCCGTACTTGCTGGCGGATGCCGTGACTAATATATACTTAGGTATGCGGTTGGTGGCCTTGTAGTCAAGCGTTATGTCAAAAGGAACGTATGCGTCCACATCCTGCCCGATTTCATATTTTCCGTAAGCTATGACAATATCCGCCTCTGGGTCAAAGAGCTGGCGATTTTTGGGATTGGTGCGAATCTCAAACGGTTCGTCAGAATCAATCAGCGCGCACCAAATGATGCAGGTGTCGGGCTGGCCCTTCATATCTTCGAATCCTGTTGAGGCAGAGCTGATGGCCGCGTCTTTATATTTCATATAGCCGGTGAGCCTGGTGGGGCGCTCGGCAAACTCGCGTCCAAAGCTCAGGATGCCGTTTGTGCCGTCGGTGCGCACATATGACCCAACAAATATATTTCCGGCCGCCAGCTTGCCAAGGCTGCTGACTCCCACGAACTTTGACTGCAGCATTGCGGCTTTGCCCACGCCGTCCACTGTGTCGTCAGTGGGGACGGTATTGCTTTGCCCAAGGGTAGTGGCGCCCTTGTTGCCCGTATCCCAATAAGGCGTTTGATCCTCAAGCCAGGGGTTCCAAACTTTACCGTTGAGCCACCAATCATCAAAATTGCTGTTGGGAAGCTGGAGTATGCTGCCGGTGGTGAACATAAGCGTTTCGCCCGTTTCTTGGCCTGAAACCGCGCGAGCTTCATATGCGGTGTTGGGAGTAAGCCCGACAATGCGGGCGCGGAAATCGCCGCCGTCAAACTCCATATCGCTTTCAGGAACGCGGAGCCATTCAGTATCGCCGGCGATGCGGTATTCAATGTAATTCTCTTTGCCTTCCTGAGCCTGGCCGTAGATCCAAGCCACCTGCGTCCAGCCGTCAGCCCTAACGGTGAAGACAGTGCTGGCTGTCACAGATATTGTTATTGTCCATTCCTCCTTGTGCCCATAATTGTCGATGGTGACTTTCACCGGAGAAGAGAAATCGACGGCCTCGCCCGCTAGAGAGGGCGTTTCGGTGGAAGAAGAAGGTCCGAGCTTGCATGTAAGCACCGGCACTGCGTCGATAGGCACTCGGTCAGTGACGACCGCAGATACCGTGCGGCTTTCGGGATCAATCTCAGATGTGCCAATCTGGCCGTCAACAGTGAAGTAACGCTCAATGTCCCGGACGCAGCGCAAAGTCCACTCATAGTCTTGATACATGCGAAGGGTGGCCGTGTAGGGCTGCCCCAAATCAATGACTTTGCCAACGGATAGGGCATTGTCCAGCACCTCAGTGTTTGGAGAAATCGCCAGCTCGTCAATCTTTACGCTATAGATATTGGCGTCTTCGGGGAAACGGAAAGTGACGACAAGATTTGTGGAATCAATGTTGGCGCTTCCGATTTGCCCCTCGGCGGAAATAGAAGTGATGTTGGCCTGAATATACGGGTATGGGATATTGTCGTGGATGCAGGCCTGCAAGACAAAAAATGCCGCGCCGCAAGCCAAGGCTTTAGATGTAGAAAATCTGAATTTCATAATAAGCTTAGATTACCACCATCAATCCGAAGTTGATGTTGAAGATATTGAATTTGAAATTGGCGCCCGAAGAGAATCTTGAGCCGTCATCCGCGCCATTTGTGGATTGCTTCTCCTTTGCCAGCTTTAGGCCGAACACACCGAAAGAAACGTTGAAGGCAACTTGATCCTGCAAGAAAACACAGACGCCAGGGCTAAAGTTCAGGTTGGCCATGGTGGAGGTGGTGCGGGTGTCGAAAAGCACATTGTCATAATATCTCTTGAACCTTGACGAGCCGGAGCCGAAATCGAGGGAGACCTCATTGAACACGCTGAAGCGCCTTTTCTTGTCTAAACCAACGTAATAACGATAGAATATACCCATCTTATAACTTTGGGAAGAATATCCAACATTGTGAATATCAAGGTTTAGGTCATCGTCGATATCCATAACGAAACTATTGATATTGGCCTGCCCCTTTGTGTAATCGAGGCGGACGCCGATAGCCTGGTTATGGGCGAAGAAATACGAAACAGTAGGCTTTAGGGAGTAGATTTTGCCGTTGAAATTCACATCATCGATGATGGAGAAAAACTGCATGTCCTCGGTGTTAATTTCACCGTACGAGGCGGTGAATCCAAAAGCCCATTCCCCTTTTGGAATGTAGAGGTAATTGAACAGGCCGCGGTCGAATCGGCCATAATTGCGCTGGGGAATGACAATGGAAACAGTGTCTTTTCCAACTCTCACCAGTTCGTTGGTGACAGGCGCGGGGGAGGTCAAGCTCTTTTTGCGAACAACCGGGGGGCGCTGATAAGCGCTGTCGGAAGGCTCAGAAGCCATAGCCGGGCAGAAACAAGCGGCGGCCAAGGCGAAAATGGCGTATTTAAATAATTGTTTCATCGCTAGCTAGGGATTAAAGGTAGAAGGCAACGCCAAAAGTAATGTTGAAAAGATTGACGCGGAAATTCGCCGACTTGGAATGGCGGTGGGCCACATAAATCCTGTCGGTAGTAGACTTTGTGTGCGAATAATCAAAACCGAGAACGCCAACATTGACCTCGATGGCGGAATAATTGTTGAGGAACATTATGAGGCCGGGCGAAACGCCAATGTTGAAATTGAAAGAGCGTTCATACGTGCCCGAGTAATCCTTGCCCGAACCATCGCTAAGGATTGCTTGGCCGCCTCCCACCTGCAGCTGCACCTCGTTGAAGATGCCAAAGCGCGTGCCTGAGCCCAAAGAAATATAATTTCGGAAAGCGCCCATCACGGAATAAGAGTGGGAGATAGAATATAGGTTGTCCAGGTCAAAGCCGTTGTCGGCCTCAAACTTCACATTGGCATAGTCCAGGCGCGTGCGCTGGCGGGTATAGGCAAAGCGGCCGCCGGCGGCCATATTGTCGGCGAAGGCGTACAGCACCATTGGGCTGACTTTGAATGAATACGTATCGCCATTGAGCTTTTCAAGAATCAAGAATTGATAATTGTTCTGGTCAGATTGGGAATAGCTAACGCTAACGCCGGTAATCCACTGGCCTTTAGGCACGAATGTGATTTGTTCAATACTTCGTGAGAACTCAGGGATCTCAGCCGACGACTGCTCGACAACGGGGGAAAGGCCCTGCGCGGAGCTGAGGTTGTCGTTTCGCTCTTGCGCTGATAGCCATGGAGACGAGCATGCGCCAATCAACAGAGCCACAGCGATTTTAAGTTTATTCATATTTGAAACGTTGAGATTATTATTCTAATATATTTGAGCTATTGGATTGATTGCAAGACTAATATGAGAAAGAGAGATTATCGACGCGAAGCGCGCTACCGCAGAACATGCCCAATTCCGGATTGGGCGTAACCGGGACGCTCTCATCCTCTTCGGCAATGCTGCCGCAATGATATGAGGAAGAGAACATTATGCAAAGCTTTGTGGCCTTCACGCCAATTGTTTGATAATTCAGGGGGAGATTGAAAGAGGTGAAGCCAGGCGAACTGGGGAATCTCATCGATGCGGAGGCAACAATGACCGGCTCGGGGCCCAAATCATTTATCAGCTCGATAACCACGAGGCCATTGTCGTCAGATGAAACGTCGGAGACATATTGGAAGAAACCGTTGAGAGAACGTGGACGGCTGCTGAAGGCTACGCCTTGGACATATGATTCAGAAAGCGAAGCCGGGTCAAATTTGTAAGAACCGAGGAAAACCTTTCCTGCGGAATGGTGGGCGACTTCCGGCACGTTTGCATTATAAGAGAGAGAGGCTGAACCGTCCTCCTGCTTGTAAGGGGGAATCTCCGGACCATTCAGGCTCCATCCCACGGACTGCATCTTCATCGACTTAGTGCCGGAAGCGCTGGCGGAGAAATCAAGCATGGCCGAAGGATACATGTACCATGTGTTATGGGCGTATGCAGACTTGCAAAAAGTCTTATCATTAGTGCCTGACCAATGCTTTTGCGGCCATTTCACATCTATTTCCGTGAAATTCTGCATGTTGAAAATCGGAAAAATAGTATTGGAGTATACGCCGCCGCGCGGAAGCCTCTTGTATTGAATCAAATCTTCAAAATCCTCGAAATCACCGGAAGGGACTTGCTCGGCCTTTTCAGTTGTTGCCTTGGACATAGGAGCGTAGCGGCCGGGGATGAGCACCGTGGAAATGTCATAAGACGTGGCGGGGGAAAGCTGCGCAATGGTGATGCATCCGGCCTTGACGTTTCGGTCAAGGATTGAGGCCACGGCGCCATTCACTATAGGCGTGGCATTGTCAATTATGAAATCGCGAAGAATTTCATCTTCCGAGGTGACATAAATATTCGCCGAAAGGGCGAAAGCGTCAATAAAGAGTTCGTATTCTGGCACAGTGCGCAGGACTTTGAAAAATAGCTTTGGATTGCCCATGAAATCTATGCGGGCGTCGACATCATCCAGGCCGGGTTCCAGGGCGAACTTGATGTGGGCCATCATCCTCTCGCTATCGGCTACTAAGTCCAATATTTGGGCAGACTGAGCGGCCGGCTCATTATCATTGAGGATAAACACTTCAAAATCTTCACGCTTAAAATCAGGGGAAGAGAGGGCGACATCCACTGTGGCGAAGCCCGAGACTATTGAAGAATAAGACTGGCCAACTTCCGACAAGTCCACACTTTTAATTTCGACTTGGAGGATACAAGCCTGGGAAACGCGGTTGAGCTTGTCGCGGGCTTGCAACAGGAAAGAAAAGGAAGAATTTGTTTGGACGCCGACGTTTTCCAAAAAATCGGTGAAATCAACAATAAGGGTTTCATTGTCAAGCATATCAACCCCAATATTTTTGACATCAAAGGATGCCGCGTCACTAAGCAAATCGCACTCCGCGGGGAGCTCATCGCCGCCACCAACGGATGTAAGGATTGCCGCTGAGAGGCCTGCCGGAGCTTTGACAATCATTTTGATAGGTTCGGGAATGGGAAATCCTTCCATAATGCCGAACGGGACGCCAGAGACAAATCCCTGCGCGGAGATTGACGGGGGGGCTGAATCGAAAAGCTTCTCAGAAATAGGTGTTTGCGATACGGCATCACTACACTTTACCTCCAAAAGATTGTCGGAAATCAAATCAATGGAAATATCGTAAATATTTGATGCTTGAGTTTCTATACAAAAATCCGGGGCGACAGTGGCCGAACGTCCCGAGGCGTCATAGACGGCAACGTAAATGTAAGTGGCGCCAGGAGAGAGATAGATTGGGCCTTCCTTCGAAGCGTCGGCGTCGACATATCCGTGGCCCGAGGAGTGGACCGTGGCCACGGCCTGCGGACTGGCGCTGACCAAGCCTTCGCCAAAAGATATATTGACAATGGCTTGGGAAAGCGAACAATCAATGTCAATGACAGAATGCTTAGCTTCCGCCACATCAAAATCGACTTGGCCGCAATAGCATGGGCAATCATAGCCCTCGGCGCCCAAATCGCCAGAGACGGCCACGGCCCGGTATCGGCCTACGGAATATGACTCGTGCTTCGGATAATCTTCGGCTGTGGGCCAAGTGTGGGAAAAGGCTCCATCGGCAGAGGCTACAGTGAGAGAATATGCAGGATTGGAAGCGGGGAAATCAGGAATCGAGGCCGTGTTAATAGAGAAATCGACCCATCCCAGGCCGGATGCTTGAGTGTATTCCTCCGATGTGCAGCAGACAAAAGCCGGCACCAGGAGCGCCAACAATATATGCCTGATTAACAAATATGTATATTTTCGTTTCACGATTGACCCAAAATCCTATTTAAAATATTTTACAAAATTAGCTATTTTTATATGAATAAACGGCATTTTAAATGTAAAAAGTGATGTAATTTTGCGTAAATATTCATTTTTGGCCCGTTGACGCGGGATTATTATGCTACAATAGGCGATGATAAAAGTACTGAAATTCGGAGGGACCTCGGTAGGGACTCCCGAAAACATACGCAAGGTGGCTGAGCTGATAATAGAGCGCGGCAAAAACATAGTGGTGCTATCGGCAATGTCAGGGACCACCAACACCCTAGTGGAGATAGCCGACTATTACGAAAAGGGGAATGTGCCCGGGGCTCAAGAGACCATCAACCTTCTTGAGCAGAAATACCGCAACGTTGTTGACGCCCTTTTTGAGAAAGAAGAAAGCAAGAAGGAGGCTGCCAAGCGCATAGGGAAAAGCTTTGAGCTGATCAAATCAATGCGCCTTCACGCATTCAGGGAGAGCGATGAGAAAGAGATATTGGCGCAAGGCGAGCTTATCTCCGTGGCGCTGATGGACATATACATGCACGAAAGGGGAGTGAACTCGGCAGTGCTGCCGGCGCTTGACTACATGCGCACAATGGAGAACGGCGAGCCCGACATGGACTATATCCGCACCCACTTGAAGAGAGAGCTGGAATACAACTCAGATGCTGACCTGTACTTGACGCAGGGATACATTTGCCGCAACTACAAGGGGAATGTGGATAACCTGAAGCGAGGCGGCAGCGACTACACGGCGTCGATAATAGGGGCTGTGGTTGACGCGAAAGAGGTGCAGATATGGACCGACATTGACGGGATGCACAACAACGACCCCCGTTTTGTGGAGGGCACCAAGCCCGTGGGCATCCTGCACTTTGAAGAAGCGGCGGAGCTGGCATACTTTGGGGCGAAAATACTGCATCCGGCGTGTGTGCTTCCGGCGAAGCTCAACGACATCCCCGTGCGGCTACTGAACACCATGGAGCCCGACGCGCCGGGCACGCTGATATGCAACATACCTCCGACACGGACCATCAAGGCAGTGGCGGCAAAGGACAACATCACCGCCATAAAGATAAAGAGCGGGAGGATGCTTTTGGCATACGGATTCCTGCACAAAGTGTTTGAGACATTCAACAACTACAACACGTCGATTGACATGATAGCCACGTCGGAAGTGGGCGTGACGGTGACGATTGACGACGCCAGCCATTTGGTGAACATAGTCGATGATTTGAAGCGGTTTGGCACTGTGACTGTAGACAAGGACATGGTGATTATCTGCGTTGTTGGCGATTTGGAATGGCACAACAAAGGCTTTGAGTCTATGGCCGTGGAGGCGCTAAAAGACATACCCATCCGCATGATATCATATGGAGGCAGCAACTACAACATATCCATGCTTGTGAGAAAAGAGGACAAGGTTAAAGCCCTGCAGCGCCTTTCGGAATATCTCTTCAACAAAGATTGAAATAGGCGCCATGGAAGTACTATACGAAGACAATCACATAATCATCGTCAACAAGGCTCCAGGAGAGATTGTGCAGGGCGACAAGACCGGCGACAAGCCCCTGAGCGAACAGGTGAAAGAGTGGATAAAGAAGAAATACGCAAAGCCAGGCAATGTGTTTTGCGGGGTTGCGCACAGGCTGGACCGGCCGGTGGCGGGCCTGGTGGTGTTCGCCAAGACGTCGAAGGCATTGGCGAGGCTGAATGAAATGTTCCGCAACGGGGAGGTCGACAAGACATATTGGGCCATCTCCAGGAATTGCCCGGAAAAAGAAGAGGCTACCCTCACGCACTACATAACCACCGTAGAGAAGACGAACAAAAGCTATGTGTCGCTTAAGCCGAAAGAAGGAGCCAAAGAGGCAAGGCTGAAATACAAAGTGATATCCCGCGGTGACAACTACTGCCTGATAGAGGTGAAG
Source organism: Clostridium sp. (assembly GCA_023666615.1). Lineage (GTDB taxonomy): Bacteria > Bacteroidota > Bacteroidia > Bacteroidales > Muribaculaceae > CAG-873. The sequence goes on from JAMPBQ010000004.1 coordinate 13,379, forward strand.
CTTCTTACGGGGCGCAAGCACCAGATACGCGTGCAGCTATCGTCGATAGGATGCCCGGTGAAGGGCGACTTGAAATATGGCGACAAGCGGAGCAATCCCGATGGAGGCATATCACTGTTGGCAAGACATATATCCTTTGTGCATCCTGTATCGAAGAAGCAGATAGAAGTGACGGCGCCCGTGCCTGATGAGAAGCTATGGCATGAGCTGGAGTTAGGAGTTAGGGTGGAGGATAAGATATTTTAATTGAGATGGAGAAGAAGGATCTAAAGATAGTTTTTTTGGGTACGCCTGAATTTGCGGTTGAGAGCCTTGACCGCTTGGTGAGGGGCGGATACAATGTGGCCGCGGCGATAACCATGCCGGACAAGCCGGCGGGACGAGGACACAAGATGTTTCAGTCGCCGGTGAAGCTATACGCCCAGGAGCACGGGATAAGAGTGCTGCAGCCGGCCAACCTAAAGGATGAGGCCTTTCAGAGCGAATTGCGTGAGATAAACGCCGATTTGTTTATTGTAATTGCCTTCAGGATGCTACCCGAAGCTGTTTGGCGGATGCCCAGGCTTGGAACATTCAATCTCCACGCATCGCTGCTGCCGCGCTATAGGGGGGCGGCTCCCATCAATTGGGCCATCATCAACGGGGATAATCGGACCGGGGTAACGACCTTCTTCCTCAAGCATGAGATTGACACCGGCGACATATTGCGGCAAGAAAGCGTAGAAATATTGCCTGAGGACAACGCCGAGAGCCTGCACGACAAGCTGATGCGCCTTGGGGCGGACTTGACGATAGACACCGTGGAGCATATTTTGGCCGGAGACCTCAAGCCTCTGCCGCAAGAAGAGCTCGCGGGCGACATTGAGCCAGCGCCCGCGCCAAAGATATTCAAAGAGACATGCCGCATAGATTGGTCGCAGCCCGCAGAGAAAATACACAACTTGGTGAGAGGCCTATCGCCATATCCAGCGGCTTGGACTGAACTTTTGGACACGCAATTCAAAATATTCGAGACACGGGCGGAGGATAGCACAAAGCAAGAATTTGGAATGGAAAATAGCCAAAAGCCAAGATTGCAGCCCGGCGAGGTTAAGGCAGGGGGCGGCAAGATGATAGTGGGCTGCGGAGAAGGAACGGCGCTTGAGATATTGGAGCTGCAGCCGCAGGGGAAAAAGCGTATGGCCGCAGGCGACTACCTGCGCGGCCGGCGATGATTTCCATAAAAAGGAATAGAAAGAAATTACTTAGCCCAACTGATTGGAATAAAGGAATAAACTATGGCAAACGCACCTTTGGCCGAGCGGCTTAGGCCACGCACATTGGACGAATACATCGGGCAGAAACATCTGACCGGGCCCGAAGGAATCATACGCAGGATGATAGATTGCGGACAAGTGGCGTCATTCATCCTTTGGGGGCCACCCGGAGTGGGCAAGACCACTTTAGCCCGCATCATAGCCAACACCACCAAAAGCAAATTTTTCACGCTTTCGGCGGTGACGTCAGGCGTAAAAGACGTGAGAGAAGTAATTGACCAGTGCAAGCGCGAGGCCGCAAGCATGTTCTCCGGCGGAAGGCCGATACTTTTCATAGACGAAATACACCGGTTCAGCAAGAGCCAGCAAGACAGCCTATTGGGAGCGGTGGAGAGCGGGACGGTGACATTGATCGGCGCCACGACAGAAAATCCGTCCTTTGAGGTGATCAGACCATTGCTCTCCCGCGCCCAGGTGTACACGCTCAAGCCCCTGGAGGAAGACGAGCTGCAAACGCTGCTGGAGCGAGCCATCAGCGCGGATGAAATACTTTCGAAGAGAGAGGTAAAAATCGAAGGGACCTCCGCGCTATTCAGATTCGCCGGAGGCGACGCCCGCAAACTGCTCAACATACTTGAGCTGCTGGAGCAATCCACGCCACATGGGCATCCGATTGTGATAAATGACGAAGTGGTGATTGACCGCCTGCAGCAAAATCCGATGGCTTACGACAAAGAGGGGGATATGCACTATGACATCATCTCGGCCTTCATAAAAAGCGTGAGAGGGAGTGATCCAGACGGCGCAATTTATTGGTTGGCAAGGATGATAGAGGGCGGTGAAGACCCGCTGTTCATAGCGCGCAGGCTTGTGATACTGGCGTGCGAGGACATAGGGCTGGCCAATCCAAACGCGCTGCTGCTAGCCAACGCATGCTTCGACACAATACATAAGATCGGGATGCCAGAAGGACGCATCCCGCTAGCGGAATGCACCATCTACTTGGCGACATCGCAGAAGAGCAATTCGGCCTACATGGCGATAGACAGCGCATTGGCGAAAGTAAGGGAGACCGGGAACTTGCCCGTGCCCCTGCACATACGCAACGCTCCAACGAAGCTGATGAAGAATCTTGGGTATGGCGCGAATTACCTTTACGCGCATGACTATCCCGGGAATTTCGTGCGCCAGCAATACTTGCCTGACAGCCTGCAGGGGGCGCGGTTCTGGAATCCGTGTTCAAACCAACAGGAGGATGCGTTGGCGCAGCGGCAATACCAGCGTTGGGGGAAATAAGGCCCATGATGGTGGAAATAAGGTCCAGCGGATGTTGAAAAACTAAAGCCAATAACCACGGATTTCAAGATTACACAGATTTGGGAGATTTTTTCAAGATAACGGTGTAGAGTGAAAAATAATTTGTATATTTGCAGTATTGAAATCATATCACACGAATTATGGAGACAACCGTTATCATTTTGGGAATTTTATGCGTGGTGCTTCTCTGCGTATTTTTCTACTATTGCCCGTTCTTCCTATGGATTTCGGCAAGAGTGAGCGGAGTGCGCATATCGCTACTGCAGCTGGTGCTGATGCGCATCAGGAAGGTGCCCGCATCGGTGATCGTGCGCGGCTTGATTGAGGCGCACAAGGCGGGCTTGACCGACGTGAACCGCGACTCGCTTGAGGCGCACTACCTGGCCGGCGGCAATGTGGAGAAGGTGGTACACGCGCTGGTATCGGCCTCGAAGGCGAACATCGACCTTGGCTTCAAGATGGCTACAGCCATTGACCTGGCCGGCCGGGACGTGTTCCAGGCCGTGCAGATGAGCGTAAACCCCAAGGTGATTGACACGCCGCCCGTGACCGCAGTGGCCAAGGACGGCATCCAGCTGATAGCAAAGGCTCGCGTGACAGTGCGCGCCAACATCCGCCAACTGGTTGGCGGCGCCGGAGAGGACACGGTGCTGGCGCGCGTAGGCGAAGGCATCGTATCATCGATTGGTTCGGCCGAAAGCCACAAGCAGGTGCTGGAAAATCCCGATTCCATTTCCAAGCTGGTGCTGAAGAAAGGGCTTGATTCCGGCACGGCTTTTGAAATCCTCTCCATCGACATCGCCGACATCGACATAGGCAAGAACATCGGCGCAGCGCTTCAGATAGACCAAGCCGAGGCCGACAAGAACATCGCCCAAGCCAAGGCCGAAGAGCGCAGGGCAATGGCAATAGCTCTTGAGCAGGAGATGAAGGCAAGGGCAGAAGAGGCGCGAGCCAAGGTGATACAGGCAGAGGCCGAGCTGCCGAAGGCGATGGCCGAAGCGTTCCTGAAGGGAAACCTTGGAGTAATGGATTACTACCGGCTAAAGAATGTGCAGGCCGATACCGACATGAGGCAATCGCTAAGCAAGTAAGCACGCAGGGCTAAAAACCGCAGAATCTTTAAAAGGGCGGATTTCACGGGAATCAATCCACGGAAATCTTTAATTTAAACAGAATATCAATTGACATCGTTTTTGATTTCCATAGCGGTCTTGGTAGGCGGATATTTCATCTACGGGGCCATAGTGGAGAAGATATTTGGAATAAGGCCGGCGAAACAGACGCCGGCCTGTCTTCGAAAAGACGGGGTGGACTACATGCCCCTGCCGACCTGGAAGGTGTTTCTGATACAATTCCTGAACATAGCGGGCCTTGGGCCCATATTCGGCGCCATAATGGGCGTTATGTTCGGGCCGGCCGCGTTTCTGTGGATTGTGCTGGGAACGATATTTGCGGGAGCCACCCATGACTTTTTGGCCGCAATGATTTCCATTCGGAGCGGCGGGGCGTCATTGCCAGAGAGCATAGGGCGGGAGCTTGGGACGCCGGTGAAGATGTTTGTTAGGGGATGGTCAGTGCTATTGCTGATACTTGTAGGGGCCGTGTTTGTGGTGAGCCCGGCGGACTTGCTTTCCGGCATGACAAAGCTAGACAAGACGGTGTGGATAGGCATCATCTTCGCGTACTACATAGCTGCGACGCTCCTGCCGATTGACAAGCTTATAGGAAGGGTTTATCCGATATTCGGCGCATCGCTGCTGTTCATGGCGCTTGGGCTATTAATCGTGCTTTTGGCCGGGGGGCTGGACATTCCTTCGGGATTTGACGAGGGGCTTCAATCGCGCAATGGCGACATGCCGGTGTTTCCGATGATGTTCGTGTCGATAGCATGCGGGGCGATATCAGGATTCCACGCGACGCAATCGCCGATGATGGCCAGATGCCTTGCCAACGAGAAGCTGGCGCGGCCTATATTCTACGGAGCGATGGTATGCGAAGGGCTAGTGGCACTCGTATGGGCCGCCGCCGCGATAGCCTTCGCCAATGGCTATGACGGGCTGAAAGAATACATGTCGACTGAGGGGCACAGCACCTCATCGCTAGTGAAAGACATATCGCTTGACTGGCTTGGGACGATAGGCGGAATCCTGGCAGTGATGGGAGTGATAGCCGCGCCGATAACGACGGGGGACACCGCGTTGAGGTCAACCCGATTGATGGTGGCAGATTTCCTGCACATCGACCAAAAGAAATTCATAAAGCGGCTGCTAGTGTGCATCCCAATATTCGCGCTTGCATTCGGCATAATGCTAATGGACTTTGACGTACTGTGGAGATATTTCGCGTGGTGCAACCAAACGCTGGCCGTGTTTACGCTATGGGCGGTGACCGTGTATTTGGCACGCCACCGGAAGGCATACATCGTGACATTGCTCCCGGCAATGTTTATGACGGCAGTGTCAGTGAGCTATATCCTGTACGCTCCGCGAGAAGGGCTAGGGATGAACTACACTTTATCCGTGACGTTGGGCGCATGCGCGGGAATAGCCTGCCTGATAATATTCCTGGCAAGCCTTCCAAAGCTTAAGGGAAAGGGCTCATCGTCGATAAAGCCCACAGCGAAAGATGAATCAAAGCTTGTGACAAAAGAAAAATAAAGAGGCAGATATGGCGAAGATTGATTTGATTGAAGCGATTGAGGGAACACAGCTGTACACGCTGCATTCGCATACGCAATACTGCGACGGGCGCGCCGATATGGGTGCCTTCGTCAGAGCGGCGTCAGAGATGCATTTCGCCGTGTATGGATTTACGCCCCATTCGCCGGTGCCGATTGAATCAAGCTGCAACATGCGAAAAGAGGATGTGGCGGAATACCTGGCCGAAGCAGAGAGACTGCAGAAAGACTATCCTGACATTAGAATCCTTCGCGGCATGGAGATTGACTATTTAGGGCCAGAATGGGGGCCGGCAAATGAATATTTCCAAGAGATGGGCCTTGACTACAGCATCGGGTCGGTGCATTTCATACCATCACAAGAGGGAGAATATGTGGACATAGACGGAAGATTTGAGAGCTTTAAGGGGAAGATGGAGAAACATTTCCACAATGACATACGTTATGTGACAGAGACATTTTTCTCGCAATCTCAAGCTATGCTGGAAGAAGGGGGATTTGACATAATAGGCCATTTTGACAAGATCAAGCACAATGCGGGGCTTTATGCGCCGGGGCTTGAAGAGACCGAATGGTATGGAAGGCTTGTGAATGACCTTATAGATACGATACTTGACAAAGGCGTGATTGTAGAGGTGAACACCAAGGCATGGAAAGAGCACCGACAGCTATTTCCCGACCAAATGCATTGGAAGCGGCTTCTGCGCGCCGGGTGCAAACTGGTGGTGAACAGCGACGCGCATTATCCGAGGCTGATCAATGCCGGGAGGATGGAGGCGCTGCATGCGCTGGAGTATTTGAGGAGGAAAGGAAATCATGAGGAAGCTTGTGGAGACTTTGGGAAGCATGAGGGATCATGAGGGATTGTTTGGAATCGGATGCACCAGGGTGCATCCCTACAATTGGATGAAATTTGATGTTTAGCCAAAATATGATTAATGAGAATTGATAAACAGCCAATAAAAATATATAACCATGAAGCCAAATTTAAGTAAGCTTATCAAGCTGGACCGCATTCCGGAGCGTTATTACGCGCCTCACAACGAGATTGACCGAGCCGCGCTGAGCCGCGAAGAAAAGGTGTACGTAGAAATCTACGAGTCAGTGAACGACGCCGCCGCCAAAGAGGCTCGCCGCCTGGCTGACATCATCAACAAATCGATTGAGGCCAAGGGAAAATGCGTGCTCGCCTTGGGCGCGGGCAATGGCACACATCCCATCTACCAACAGCTCATTGAGCTCAACCGCAAGGGCAAAGTGAGCTTCCGCAACGTGCTTGTGTTCAACATCAGCGAATTCTACGGCGACAAAGAAGGCGAAGAGCTGCCAAGCACGATAGAGAGGCTGCACAAGGTGCTGCTGGACCATGTAGACATAATCCCGGCCAACATACACAGCATGGACGCCGGCGTGGAGCGCACGAATGTGCATCAAATGTGCAAGAACTATGAGCTGAGCATAGAGCGGGCAGGAGGGATTGACATCCTGCTTTGCGAAATCGGCGCCAACGGCTCGCTTGCGTTCAACGAGCCCGGCACGAAATACGGCAGCGGATGCCGGCTGGTGCTTCTTAGCAATACGGCGCGCCACGCCATAGCAAGCGACTACAAATGCGAAGAGGCCCCGCTTTCGGCAGTGACGCTTGGCATCTCAAACATACTTAACAGCCGCCATATCTGCTGCATGGCCTGGGGCGAAAACTACGCGCCGGTGCTGGCGAAGACCATAGAAGGGCCGATCACCGACGCCCTGCCATCGTCGTACCTCCAGACACACTCACACGCCACGATCGTGACCGACCTTGGCGGCGCAGACGACCTGACCCGCATAGCCGAGCCGTGGAAGGTGACCTCCTGCGATTGGAACGACATGCTCACACGGCGCGCGATCGTATGGCTATGCAAAATGACAGGCAAACCCATCCTCAAGCTCACAGACAACGACTACAATGACTGGGGACTTGGCGAGCTTTTGGCCATCTATGGGAGCGCGTACAATGTGAACATAAAAATATTCAACGACCTGCAGCACACCATCACAGGCTGGCCCGGCGGCAAGCCAAACGCCGACGACAGCACAAGGCCCGAGCGGGCGAACCCTTACCCCAAGCGAGTGATCGTGTTCTCGCCGCACCCCGACGACGACGTAATCTCAATGGGCGGCACGCTGAAACGCCTTGTGGACCAGAAGCACGACGTGCATGTGGCTTATGAGACATCGGGCAACATCGCAGTGGGCGACGAAGACATGATGCGCTATGTGATGCTGATGGACGGCATCGCCGACAAATTCGGATTTGACAACGAGGCCTTCAGGGAGAAGACCAAGGAAATCACCGAATACGTGCATGGCAAGAAATCGGGCGACGTGGATTCAGCGGACATCCGCACGCTAAAGACCGTGATACGCCAGTGCGAGGCGCGCACAGCATGCCAATACATAGGGGTCAAGCCCGACCGCGTGCATTTCCTGGGCTTGCCATTCTATGAGACAGGCACGATAAAGAAGGGTGACTTGGGCCAGGCCGACGTAGACATAGTGAAGAAGCTGCTGCAGGAGGTGAAGCCCCACGAAATTTTCGTGGCCGGCGACCTTGCCGACCCGCATGGCACACACCGCGTATGCCTTGACGCAGTGCTGGCTGCGATAGACGAGCTGAAGGATGAGGCGTGGATGAAAGAATGCTACATCTGGATGTACCGCGGCGCATGGGCGGAATGGGAAATCGACCACATAGAGATGGCCGTGCCATTGAGCCCCGAAGAGCTGAGGTTCAAGCGCAACTCAATCCTGAAGCACCAATCTCAGATGGAGAACGCCCCATATTTGGGCGACGACGACCGCCTCTTCTGGCAAAGGGCGGAAGAGCGCAACCGCGCAACGGCGAAGCTGTACGAAAGCCTTGGCCTTGCGGCCTACGAGGCCATTGAGGCCTTTGTGCGGTTTAGGCCCGAGTCGATAGAGTGATGCTTTCGATGGCGCAATATCACGGATTAACACGGATTTTACGGATTACACGGATTTTTTTATTGGGGACGTGCATAGGTTAACGTGCCGAAGGCACGTCCCTACAATTTTTTTTGGAGAAGATAATTGAGACACACATTTTATGGAAAAGATAATTGAGACACACCCTTGGGAGCCGTTTTTGCCGGAGAACGCTAAAATATTGATTATGGGGACATTTCCACCGGGAGAGAAGAGGTGGTCGATGGATTTTTACTATCCCAATCCGATAAATGATTTTTGGAGGATAATGGGGTTGATATTCCTCGGAAACAAGGATGCGCTTTGGGATGGGGCAACTAAGACGTTCAGATTGCCGGAGATCAAGGCGCTGATGAGGGAAAAGGGGATTGCGCTAAACGACACGGCGCGCAAAGTGTGCAGGCTGAAGGGGAACGCCTCTGACAAATATTTGGAGATTCTGGAGCCCGCGCCGCTGTACGAGCTATTGGGGAAGATGCCGCTTTGCCACAATGTGGCGACGACCGGAGAGAAGGCCGCGCAAGTCGTGGCGGGGCTCACATCGACCGCAGTGCCCAAGATGGGAGAATATGTGACGACCGATGAGGGGCTTAGGATATGGAGAATGCCTTCAACGTCGAGGGCGTATCCGATGAAGCTGGAGAAGAAGGCTGAGTATTATAGGCGCATGCTGGAGGATGCTCTTGGAGAAACCAACTAACGCAAGAGCACGAATTTTCACGGATTAGTCAGATTCCACGGAATTAATTTTCCCGCTTTTAGCTTTTGGATTTGTTGAAGCGGGAGATGCGGTCGGTGATGAATACGGTGAACAGGGGTAGCATCAACATGCCGAGGATTGGGAGGATTACGGATATTATTTTGCCTGCGGGGGTGACGGCAGAGAAATAACAGCCGACTGTTGTCATATTCATGGCGGACCAATATAGGGCGTCCCAAAAGTTAGTGACGTGGGTGTTTACGCCATACTCTTGGTAGTAAAACAGGAGAGCCAGGATGTAGACGGAGGCTGTAAGGATCGCAGTATATTGTGTGAGGAGAGATGCGGCACGGTTGGCAGAGAAATAGCCCACAACGATGGCAAGGGAGTAGGCGCCCCGAATCAAGGGGATGAATCGGAGGTAATATACGATATCTGAAGGTATGTATATGTCGAAGTAGTTGATGATGTTAAGGTATGGAATTGAAATCAGGAGGAAGAACCACCGCGTCTTAAAGTAGCTTTTACGATTGTCGGCGAGAAAGAGGCCAATGAAGAAATCAATTATGAACACGATGCAGACGAAGAGCTGGAAGGACATATAATAGCCGTTGCTCAGATAGGGAATCTGCATGAACGTATCGTAGGATATGTAGACAATTAGCAGGAGAGAGAGCACCAGCTCAAGAGTGTTGGTGATCGACTGCGCTATTTTTTTCGTCCTTGAAAGATCGGGTGAAGATGATAGGGCCATTACTGATGCATTTGAGTTGAAACATGCGAGATATACTTTAATAACCAAACAAAATAAAAAATGGATTAAAAATTTGTGTGATTTTTCGTAACTTTGCCGCGTGAAAAAGACAAAAAGATTTCAATAAATGATGGAGAATAAAGGAAAGGAGTACAAGATACTGTTTGTTTGCTTGGGGAATATCTGCAGGTCGCCCGCGGCAGAGGGCGTGCTCAAGGCCAAGCTAAGGGAGAGCGGAATTGAATGGGCGGAGGTGGATTCGGCCGGCACCGGCGATTACCATATCGGGGATTTGCCAGATATCCGCATGCGCCGAGCGGCAGCGGATAGGGGAATAATGCTTGACCACAGATGCCGGCAGGCCAAGGCATGGGATTTTGAGGAATTTGACATGATAATAGGGATGGACGCAAACAATATGCGCAATCTTCGGCGGCTGGCCCCAACAGCTGAGGCGGAAAAGAAGCTGCATTCGATAGGGGAATGGCTGCCCGAGGGATGCGGATATGACCATGTGCCCGACCCGTATTATGAGGGCAGGGAAGGGTTTGAGCTGGCCCTGGATTTGCTGGAGATGGCCTGCGATGGGATTGTTGATGATTTGCGCAGGGTTGATATAGGCTAGAAGGAGGGACACATGCTTTAACCACAACGCCACCTCTACGAGGCTTACATTATTGGTTATCATATAACCCCAGGCTGTGCCTGGGGTTACTCACAATATAGCCTCTACGAGGCTTTGCCTGATTTTTTTCAACATTGTCCACACGTTTGGGCGAGGGGTTAGATGACGGCGTGCTTTTGGAGTAGGGTCGCCATTTCGGATGCAAGGGCTTGAGCCTTTTCGGCCGCTTTTTCTGCGAAATCAGCCTCGGAGGAGGCGAAGATGATGCCGCGAGAGGAATTTACGAGAAGGCCGCACTCATCGATCATGCCGTACTGGGCCACTTCTTCAAGGCTTCCGCCCTGGGCACCCACGCCCGGCACGAGGAGGAAATTGCGGGGAGCAACTTTGCGCACATCGGCGATGTACTGGCCTTGAGTGGCGCCCACGACGAACATAAGGTTTGTGGGATTGCCCCATCGCTGAGCGCGCTTTAGCACACGCTCAAAAAGGCGGTGGCCGTTTTCGTCCTTAATCATTTGGAAATCCTGACTACCCTTGTTGGATGTAAGGGCGAGGAGGATAGTCCATTTATCGGGATATTCAAGGAAGGGGACAACACTGTCCTCGCCCATGTACGGGGCTACAGTGACGGCGTCGACACCGGCGTGGTCGAAAAGAGCGCGGGCATACATCTTGGCCGTGTTGCCAATGTCGCCCCGCTTAGCGTCGGCAATGATGAAAATTTCGGGATATTTCTCTTGAATATATTTTACCGTGCCTTCAAACGCCGCCATTCCTTTGGCGCCTTCACATTCGTAGAATGCTAAGTTTGGCTTGTAGGCGACGGCATAGGGAGCGGTGGCGTCAACAATGGCCTTGTTGAACTCGAGGATTGGATTTTCGGCATCGAGGAGATGCTTAGGGAGCTTGTTGATGTCGGGGTCGAGACCTACGCAAAGGAATGATTTTTTCAGGCAGATTTGGTCGATTAGCTCTAGGCGTTTCATGATTTTGTATTTTTTGGGGTGGGGGGATTTGATTTATCTTGATTTTGCTTGATTGATCTTGATTAATCTTGGGGCAGCTTGTGGAATCTTGATTTAGCTTGTGAAATCTTGATTTAGCTTGGGGGCCTTGATTTTTTCTTTATTTATTAGAGCTCGCTGGCTTTTAGCTTTTCGGCGTTTTCGGCCACGATTAGGTGGTCGATGCAATCTTGGATGTCGCCGTCAACGAAGGCTTGGAGGTTATAGATTGTGTAGTTGATGCGGTGGTCAGTGATTCGACCTTGCGGGTAGTTGTAGGTGCGAATCTTCGCTGAGCGGTCGCCGGTTGAGACGAGGGTCTTGCGACGTGAGGCAATGTCGTCAACGTATTTTTGGTGCTCCTTATCGTAGATGAAAGTGCGAAGGCGGGAGAGGGCCCGTTCCTTGTTTTTGGGCTGGTCACGCGTCTCGGTGCATTCAATAAGAATTTCCTCGGAAACGCCAGTGACGGGATTTTTCCACATATATCGGAGGCGAACGCCAGACTCAACCTTGTTTACATTCTGGCCGCCGGCGCCGCCTGAGCGGAAAGTATCCCATTTGATTTCACCCTCATTAATCTCAACGTCGAAGGCGTCGGCCTCAGGGAGAACGGCTACAGTGGCGGCAGAAGTGTGTACACGCCCTTGCGTCTCCGTGGCCGGCACGCGCTGCACACGGTGGACGCCCGACTCATATTTCAGCGTGCCGTAGACGCCATCGCCAGTGACGGTGATTACAATTTCCTTGAAGCCGCCGACAGCACCCTCGCTGACAGAAGAAACGGCAGTGGACCATCCCTTAGATTCACAATACTTCATATACATCTTATAAAGGTCACCCGCGAAGAGGGCGGCCTCGTCACCACCTGTGCCCGCGCGAATCTCAATGATAGCGTTTTTAGAATCCTCGGGGTCGGCCGGAATAAGCAAAAGCTTGATTTCCTCCTCAAGGCCGGGTATTGCGGCCTGGGACTCCTCAAGCTGCTCCTTGGCCATTTCACGCAGGTCAGGATCGCTCTCAGCCTCAAGCGTCTCTTTCGCTTCCTGAAGGCCGGCAAGAAGATTGCGGTAACGCCGGGTAGTGGCGACGAGCTTTTCCAGGTCCTTGTATTCTTTTGTAAGACGCACGTACCGCTTCATGTCGGCAATGACATCGGGGTCAGTGATGAGGGTTGCCACTTCCTGATAGCGGGCCTCAATGCCGTCAAGGCGGTCAAGCAAAGATGATTCAGACATAATATATTATAGAGATTCAATTGTCGAAGATTCAGAAGAGGGGATTTTTTTTGAGGCCTTAGCGCCAAGCTGCTGCAGCTTTTCGGCGCGGCTGAGTACGCCGCCACGGCCATTCAGCTTGGCCATAGCCGCGTCGTAGGCCCTTTGCGCCGTGCCAAGCGAGGCGGATATGCGCTGCATATCGACAAGGAAGGCGGAAAGCTTATCAAGCAACTTGCCCCCCTCGGCGGCAATCTCCATGGCGTTGCGATTTTGGCGGTCGGCAAGCCAAGCCTGCTCCACAAGCTTTACGACAGAAAGGAGATGTGTGGGGGAAACAATCACCACTCGGCAATCGTAGGCGTATTGCCAAAGGGCATCGTCGGCCTGCATTGCAGCCAGATAGGCTCCTTCGTTAGGGATGAACATAAGCACGAAATCAGCGCGCTCCTTGCCAACATAATTTTGATAATTTTTGTCGCGCAGCTCATTGATATGATTCTTCACCGAAGCGACGTGCATTTTAGAAAGGGCCTTTGCTTGGTCCTCGTCCCGACAATCCACCATGCGCAGGTACGCTGTCAGCGAGACCTTGGAATCAATGACCAGCTTGCGGCCATCGGGGAAAGACAGAACAGCATCGGGGCGCAGCCTGTCGCCATCGGCATTCGCCGTAGAGGCCTGCAGGGCATATTCCTGGTCCTTTCGGAGGCCTGACTTTTCGAGGATGTTCTGAAGAATCATTTCGCCCCACTGGCCCTGCACGCGGGTATTTCCCTTTAGCGCAGAGGTTAGGGCGCGCGTCTCATTGCGAATGACGTCGTTCTGCGACATCATCATTTTGATTTGCTCCTGCAGAGAGAAACGTTCGCGGGCTTCGCGATTGTAGCTTTCGACGAAGGACTTGCGGAAATCATTCAAATTCTCGCGCAGGGGAGAAAGCAATTCAGAAATGCGACGCTCACTGTCGTCGCGCAGTCGGCGGGAATTTTCATTGAAAATATCGTTGGCCAAAAGGCGAAAGCGCTCCTCATCATCCTTGGAATGGCCAGAGGACTTTAGGCGCAGGCAAAGCACAATGATGGCGACAATCGCCACCAGCAAAAGCAGAGCCAACAGCGATTGCATCATCATATCAGTCAAGCTTAAGGACGGCGAGGAAAGCCTTTTGGGGAACCTCCACAGAACCGATTTGCTTCATTCTCTTCTTGCCGGCCTTCTGCTTTTCAAGCAATTTGCGCTTACGGGAAACGTCGCCGCCGTAGCACTTGGCGGTCACATCCTTGCGCACGGCCTTGATAGTCTCGCGGGCAATGATTTTTCCGCCGATGGCTGCCTGGATGGCAATGTCGAACTGATGCCTTGGGATAAGCTCCTTCAGCTTCTCGCACATCCGGCGGCCGAATGTGGCGGCATTGTCAATGTGTGTGAGAGTGGATAGGGCATCGACGCTCTCACCGTTAAGAAGAATATCGAGCTTAACGAGCTTAGACTCGCGGAACTCGTGGATGTGATAGTCGAACGAGGCATAGCCTTTGGAGATGCTCTTGAGCTTATCGTAGAAGTCAATCACAATTTCGCCGAGAGGCATATCAAAAGTCAGCTCCATGCGATTGCCGGAAATATACTCCTGCTTCACTAGCTCGCCGCGCTTGGAGAGGCACAGGGTCATTATCGGGCCGATAAAATCAGCGGCCGTGATGATAGAGGCGCGGATGTATGGCTCCTCAATATGGTCGATGAGAGTGGGGTCGGGAAGTCCGCTTGGGTTGTGGACCTCAGTCATAACGCCCTTCTTGTCGTAGACCTTATAGGAAACGTTAGGGACGGTGGTGATAACGTCCATGTCGAATTCGCGGCCGAGCCTCTCCTGAATGATTTCCATATGCAGAAGACCGAGGAAGCCGCATCGGAAACCGAAGCCGAGAGCCGCGGAGGACTCGGGCACGAAGGTGAGCGAAGCGTCGTTGAGCTGCAACTTCTCCAACGAAGAGCGGAGATTCTCAAACTCTTCGGTGACAATGGGGTAAACGCCGGCGAAGACCATAGGCTTAACCTCCTGGAAACCCTCAATGGCCTTCTGGCAAGGCCTTTCCACATGCGTGATGGTATCGCCAACGCGCACCTCCTTTGAGGTCTTGATGCCAGAGATGATATAGCCGACATTTCCGGCGGAAAGCTCCTCGCGGGGCGACATCTGCAGCTTCAGGACACCAATTTCATCGGCATGGTATTCCTTTCCGGTGCTGACGAACTTCACGAAATCATTTTTGCGTATGGTGCCGTTTACTATCTTGAAATAAGCAATGATGCCGCGGAAGGGATTGAAAACCGAGTCGAAAATCAAAGCTTGAAGTGGCGCCGAGGGGTCGCCCTTTGGGGCGGGAATCCTTTCAACTATCGCCTTGAGAATTTCGGGGATGCCTTGGCCGGTCTTGCCGCTGGCGCGGATGATTTCCTCACGCTTGCACCCAAGGAGGTCAATAATTTGGTCCTCCACTTCGTCAGGCTTTGCGGAATCAAGATCGCACTTATTTATGACAGGGATAATCTCCAGGTCATTGTCGATTGCCATATAGAGGTTGGAGATAGTCTGCGCCTGGATGCCTTGCGAGGCGTCAACAATCAGGAGCGCGCCTTCGCAGGCGGCGATAGACCTTGAGACCTCATATGAAAAGTCGACGTGCCCGGGAGTATCAATGAGATTTAGAGTGTATCGAACACCGTCGATTTCATGCTCCATCTGTATGGCATGGCTCTTAATGGTGATGCCGCGCTCGCGCTCGAGGTCCATGTCGTCGAGCACCTGATTTTCCATTTCGCTGGCGGCGACGGTGTTTGTGTATTCAAGGAGTCGGTCGGCCAAAGTGGACTTGCCGTGGTCGATGTGCGCTATGATGCAAAAATTGCGTATATGTTTCATGTCAAAAGTGGGTGTGGGCTAGCTTAAACGTAATCCATTCTGATGAAGATATACGGCCAAAAAATGAGGCCGGGAATAAACCTTTTGCAAAATTACTAAATTTTGCTTGAATGCGTTTAATGCTTCAGCGGATTTTGAGGATAAAATCGTCGGCGTCGCGGCTTACGGGCATTGTTTCCCTAAATTTTTGGAGAGAATTTTTGGATAGGCGGGCGTGAAGGCAAGAATCATTTTCCTCGCCAACGGACATTCCACGAAAATCAATGATGCGTGATGTGCGGCCATAATCTCCGAAGCTGTCAGAGCCACTGCGGTTGGCGCCTATGACGTATGACTGGTTTTCTATGGCGCGCGCAATAAGAAGATGTTCCCAGGCGTAGGATCGCGCTTCAGGCCAATTCGCGGGGATGAGCATAAGGTCGTATTTATAGTCGACATTTCTCATCCAAGCGGGGAATCGGAGGTCATAGCAAACGCATATTGCGATGTTCCAGCCGCGAAACCTAACTACGGGAGGCACGGCTTCGCCCTTGGAAAGGACATCGCTTTCACGGCCGATGCTGAAGGTGTGGCGCTTATCGTAGAAGACAGCATCGCCTGTAGGCTCAACGAAGAAGGCGCGGTTGAAGAGGCGGCCTCCTTCCTTTGCGAGGAAGCTGCCGGCGATTGCCGCTCCGGTGACATGGGCCGTGCGCTTCGCCCAGGACATTGTGGGGCCGTCATTCTCTTCGGCAAGGGATAGGCATAGCTGTCGGTCGGGGATGAAGGCCGTGGTGAAAAGCTCGGGGAACACGACGAGGTCAGCGCCCGCGGGAATGCGCGCGATTGACTTTGACGCCTGCAGAAGGTTTTCTTCCTTGTTTACAGAGGCTATATCCAAGGGAATCGCGGCGACGGAAAGATTGGTGTATAGGGGCATATTGTCAGTCGGTTGAGAAGTTTTCAGGATGCTTTCCAATGAATTGGCTGTAATAATCCTTGATTTGGCGCATGTCTGCATCGACATCGCCTGTGGGGTAGAATGTACGCTCGATGAGGGCTTGCTTTTTAGAGAAATCAATGGCGGCGAGCACGCAAGGGACGTGGGCTTGCAGGGCAATCTGCAGGAATCCAGTGCGCCATTTTTCAACCCGCTTTCGCGTGCCTTCGGGGGTGATGGCTATTACCATTCTGTCGGACTCATTGAACTTGCGCACAATTTCGTCAACCATCGAGCCAGCCTTGCCGGAACGGTCAACCGGTATGCCCCCCATGGCGCGGAAAATAATTCCAAGAGGGAAGAAGAACCATGATTTTTTCATCAAAAATCCGGTTTTTCGGCCGGTGGAGGCATAGGCCAGCTTTCCAATGATAAAATCCCAATTGCTAGTGTGAGGGGCTACGCAAATGACGCATTTTGGATAGTCTGGCACGGTGTCCTTGACTTTCCAGCCGAAGCATTTGAGGATAAAAGCGCTGAAGTTCATTTTCCAGATAATATTTTTTTCAATGCCGGAAATGTGGCGGCTATGGGTTTGACACTGTTGAGGGCTGCAAGCTGGGCGTAGGAAAGAGGGGCGGCCGAGGTTGACGAAGGGCAACGCGACGCCATAACGATACCCTTTGCTCCGGATGGCATGGACTGGGAGAGGCATCGGTAGGCCACGGCGCTGTGCGGGTCCAGCTCATAGCCATGCCTATCCTTCACTTCGGCTATCGTCTCCAAAATTTGGGCATCAGAGACAGAGCCGGCGCAAATTTTGCCCTTGAACTTAGACAGATCGTTATTGCATATGGCAAGGAACCTGGGGATGTTGGAGGGGCATGAAGAATCCATGGCGAATGCGAGGGTGCGCTTGGTGGCGCGGCGGTCAGAGCATGAGCAGAATCTGTGATAGTGGCCTCCGCAAGCGGGGGTTGAAGGAGATGAACCGCCTGCGCAAACCTCGCCATCGGCGAAGAATCTACGCATGGCATCGTTGGAATTGCAAGACGCCACAAGCCTATCGACGGGAAGCCCCATCAGCATTGACATGTAGCCGGCCAGCAGGCCGCCGCCATTTCCGCAAGGGACACCAATCCAAATGGGGGCATTCTTAACGGCTAGGCGCTTGGCTTGCGCCCAGGCGTAGAAATAATATATGATTTGGGGCAGGACGACGCCAATGTTGAAGGCATTGGCCGAGGTAAGGTTAATTTTAGAATTCAGTTGCCTGTCGTCCATAGCGGCCGCGATCATTGACCGGCAATCATCTATGGAACCGTCAACGGGAATGGCTTGAAGCCGGGGGTTTTGCCCGACAATATTCCTAATTAGCTCCGGCCGGGTATCCTTTGGATAAAGGATGTGGAACATCACACCGGGGAGTTCGGAAATGGCCTTTGCGATAGCGCTTCCGGAATTGCCGTTGGTGGCAACGAGGACGTGCTGATTTGCGGCGGAGCCGGAGCCAAAGTAGGAAAGAAGGCGCACAAAGAATCGCGCGCAGACGTCTTTAATTGTAGCTGTAGGGCCGTGGAAAAGCTCCATCGCATACATGTCATCAGATATTTTCACCAATGGCATTGGGAAATTTAGGGCATCTTCCCCGATCTTCTTCAAGGCGGCCGAAGGGATATCGGGGGAGAAGAGAGCGTTGGCGACAAAATAAGATATGTCGGAGAGCGACATGTCGGGAAGATTATTGAATATTGCGCCCGGGATCTTTGGTAGGCCTTGCGGCATATATAGGCCGCCATCCGGGGCCTCGCTGTGGAGAATTGCCTCGGAAAGGGAAGCCAAGGGCGCTTGCTGTCGGGTGCTGTAGTATTTCACTTATCAGATGTGTTAATTGACGCTTAATGAGATATGCCAACATTAGCTATTTAACCAATGCAAACTTACGAATTAAAAGCAAAAGCACCAAATCCGCAGCATTAAAAAAATTAAAAAGAGCGTCGGGATGCCAGGATGGCGATTGCGCTTTACCTTGGCGGCGACCGAAAACCGCCTTTTCATATTAGTTTGCAAATTTTCACTTAAAAGGCTAATATGCGGATGGAATATTTTTGTTAATTTTGTGAGATTTTTCCACCATTTCGCATGAATGTGGGAATGTCGAGACTAAAAATTTATGTATCATGGAAATAATTAAAGATAAGAAATTCCAGGGCGAACGCCCTCTGTTTGACCGCCACGGCCTGCAGATTGAAGATGTGACAATAGGCGCGGGAGAGTCCGCGTTGAAGAGGTGTTCTTCAATCGTGGCAAAGAATTGCCGATTTGAGGGGAAGTATCCCTTTTGGCATACCGACGGGTTTGAGATCCAGGATTGCGAATTCACCGAGGGCGCCCGCGCGGCCATATGGTACTCCAAGGGATGCGTGATGCGCCGCTGCAAGGTGGAGGCTCCGAAAATGTTCAGAATGATGGACGGGGTGGAGGTTTACGACACCGACTTCCCCAATGGTGAGGAAATGATATGGGACTGCGACCATGTGAAGCTGCGCAATGTGAAGATAGACAATTGCAACTATATCTTTACGCATACAAACAACATTGACATAGACCACTATGTGCAGCATGGCAACTATACATTCCAGTATGGGGTGAACGCTACAATCCGCCACGCTGAGATACACTCAAAGGACGCATTTTGGAATACGAAGAACTTCACGGTGATTGACTCGGAGCTGCATGGGGAATATTTCGCATGGTACTCTGAGGGGCTTACCTTGATTAATTGCCACATAACCGGCACCCAGCCGCTATGCTACTGCAAGAACCTTACGCTGATCAACTGCACTTTCGGCGAGGATTGCGATTTGGCGTTTGAGGAGAGCGACGTAAGGGCAGAGGTAGCCTCGCATATCGTCAGCGTGAAGAATCCGCGCAGCGGCATCATCAAGGCGCAGTCCATCGGAGAAGTCATTCTCGATGGGCACCAAATGCCTGATTCGCAGTGCAAGATAATCACCAAGGAGTGATAAATGTCACAGGGCGCTGACTTATCGACGGTGCTGCGCAGCAGCGGGCCATTGACATTTGGCCGCCAGGCACGCATGGCGGCATCGCTGTCATGGCCGGCCATCATGGCCCAGCTGTCATCGATATTGATGGAATACATCGATGCGTCGATGGTTGGCAGCCTTGGCGCCGCTCCAGCCGCGTCGATAGGCCTTGTTGCCACCACTACGTGGCTGTTCTGGGGCTTGGGGGGAGCTTTGTCCACGGGTTTTTCCGTGCAGGTGGCGCACCTTGTAGGGGCGGGCAATGCCGACCAGGCGCGCAATGTATTCCGCCAAGCTGTTGTATCGGTGATCTCCCTTGGACTTTTGCTTGCGATAGTCGGCGCCTCCATCAGCAGGCCATTGCCCCATTGGCTCGGAGGCAATGGCGAAATCAATCAGGGAGCTAGCGGATATTTCTTAATCGTGGCGCTGGGGATGCCTTTTGGATACATGGCTTTTATGGCAAGCTCCATGCTGAGATGCGCGGGCAATATGATCATTCCCGGGGTGATGAACGTACTGATGTGCGTACTGGACGTTGCCTTCAACTTTATGTTGATATTTGAAAGCAGGGAAATCGCCGGCATCCACGTGCCCGGGGCGGGGCTCGGAGTAATGGGCGCGGCCATTGGCACGGCCATGGCCCAAGCTTTGACCGGAGGCTTCCTCCTGTGGTACATACTCCGACGTTCGCCTTATCTGAATTTCAGAGGGAAAAAATTCTCTTTTGGACTAAATAAGCAGACCATAAAAAGGGCATTGGGCATCAGCGCCCCAATAGCAACGGAGCGCGTGGTGATGTGCGGAGCTCAGATATTGAGCACTGTAATCGTGGCGCCGCTAGGCACCGCCTCAATCGCCGCCAATGCCTTCGCCATCACGGCTGAAAGCCTTTGCTACATGCCGGGGTATGGAGTGGCCGACGCGGCGACAACCCTCGTGGGGCAGAGCCTTGGAGCAGGGCGCAAGGATCTGGCGCGAAGCTTTGGCAGGATCACCATAATCATGGGCATGGCCGTTATGACTATTATGGGCATAATCATGTGGCTTGCCGCCCCGCTGATGATGAGCCTTTTCACGCCAGATGAAACAGTGCGCCAGCTTGGAGCTGAGGCTCTGCGAATAGAGGCATGGGCCGAACCAATGTTTGCGGCCTCCATTGTGGCATACGGCGTGATGGTGGGGGCCGGATTTACGGTTACGCCCGCATGCATCAACCTTATTTCCATTTGGGCCGTGCGCCTCTCCCTCGCAGCTCTACTCGCTCCGGTCATGGGGCTCAAAGGCGTATGGCTGGCCATGTGCATAGAGCTTTGCGTCAGGGGCACGGCATTCCTGATTACCTTCTCGAAGGTGAACTGGATGAAGAAGGCAAACATCATGCCGGCGGCGGAAATAGAGGAGATTGACAATGAGGAAAAACCTTACGTAGATTAAAACCATAAATCGATGAAATATAATTTTGATGAATTGATAGACAGGCGGGGCACAAACTCCTACAAATGGGATTCAAGGCCTGACGTGCCGGAGGATACCATACCCCTTTGGGTCGCTGATATGGATTTCCGTGCCGCCCCGGCCATCATAGAAGCACTGCAGCGCAGGATAGACATGGGCGTGTTCGGCTATACCTTTGTGCCTGACAGCTATTACAAGGCCCTATGCGGATGGTTTGCCAAATGGCACGGGTGGAATATCGACAAAGACATGGTGATATACACGTCGGGCGTAGTGCCTGCCATTTCGGCAATCATAAAGGCGTTGACAAAGCCTGGCTACAAGGTGCTGGTGCAGACTCCGGTCTACAACTGTTTCTTCTCATCAATTCGCAACAATGGATGCACAGCCCTTGAGAACAACCTAATCCTTGAAGGAGAGAATTATCGCATTGACTTTGACGACCTTCAAGTGAAGGCCGCTGACCCGCAATGCACCTTGATGCTTTTGTGCAATCCCCACAATCCCGCCGGAAGGGTGTGGACAAAAGAAGAGCTGGAGCGAATAGACGAAATATGCCGGGCCAACGGCGTAATAGTGGTTTCGGATGAAATACATTGCGAACTGGTATTTCCCGGATATAAATATACACCTTACGCGACGGTGGCTAGCGAACGCTGGATCAGCTGCGTTTCTCCCTCGAAGGCATTCAACATCGCAGGCTTGCAAATAGCGAACATCGTATGCTCTGACGCGGAGCTGCGCGCAAAGGTTGACCGCGCAATCAATGACAATGAAGTTTGCGATGTGAACCCATTTGGCATTGACGCCCTGATTGCGGCCTACGACCACAGCCGCGACTGGCTGGAGCAGCTCTTGGCTTACATCCATGAAAACTACCGGATGCTTCGCGAAATGGCGAAGAAGATGATTCCGGAATTTCCCCTGATAAATCTTGAAGGAACATACCTGGCTTGGCTGGACTGCCGCCAACTTGGCATCCCATCCGAGGAATTGGAGGAGATGCTGATTCGCGATGCGCATGTATGGGTAAATGCCGGAAAGATGTACGGCGAGGCCGGAGAGGGATTCCTGCGAATCAACCTGGCTTGCCCAAGAGCGAGGCTGCGCACCGGACTGGAACGCATGTTCAAAACACTGAAGGAATATTCCAATAAACAATAGCTAATGCATAACGATATAACGAAATATCGGCATAACGAATTAACGAAATATTGAAATACGGTAATTTTTTTCTATAAAATACTATCTCATGTCTTATCCCTGGAAGCCTATAAAGGAATACACCGACATCCTGTTTGATTTCTACGACGGAATCGCCCGCATATCAATCAACCGACCAAAAGTATACAACGCCTTCCGACCCCTCACCAACCACGAAATGCTCGACGCAATGCAATATTGCCGCGACCACAAAGAAGTGAAGGTGATAGTGATTACCGGGGTTGGAGACAAGGCCTTTTGCTCAGGCGGCGACCAAAACTATAAGAGCCTTGGCGGATACCGCGATGAAGACGGAACACCGCGCCTCAACGTACTGGAAATGCACAAGGCCATCCGCTCAATCACCAAGCCGGTGATTGCCATGGTCAACGGCTATGCCATTGGCGGCGGAAATGTGCTGCAGGTAGTGTGCGACTTATCCATCGCCAGCGAAAACGCCATTTTCGGGCAAACCGGCCCGAAAGTGGGCAGCTTTGACGCCGGATTCGGTTCATCTTATCTTGCCAGGTGCGTTGGGCAAAAGAAGGCTAGGGAAATATGGTTCTTGTGCCGCCAATATTCTGCCCAGGAGGCTCTTGAGATGGGCATGGTGAACAAAGTGGTGCCATTTGACAAGCTTGAGGACGAGGTGGTGGATTGGTGCCGCACGATAATGAAGCGCAGCCCGTTTGCAATACGCATGATCAAGCGCGCGCTCAATGCCGAGCTGGACGGCCAGCATGGGCTTATGGAATTTGCCGGCGACGCCACCTTGATGTACTATCTGATGGATGAGGCGCAAGAGGGCAAAAACGCCTTCTTGGAAAAACGCGACCCCGACTTCGACAAATTTCCCCAATTCCCCGGCTAAACGCAGCGCATGCTAAAAGCGAGATACCACAAGCTCACTCTTAAATTCAAGTTTCTCGCCCGCACATCGAGGGAAGCCATGAATGAGCGAGAGACCTATTTCCTCCACGTTTGGGACGATGATAATCCCGGCGTGGAGGGAATAGGAGAGTGCAACCTTTTTAGAGGGTTAAGCGCTGAGGATGGGCCAGACTATGAGACTCGGCTACAAAGGATGTGCGAGAATATCGATTCGGCAGACTGCATCGATGCTGTGTCCGACTGTTCCTCTATTTTATTTGGTTTGGAGACCGCCATGGCCGATTTCCGGAATGGTGGAAAACGCAGGCCATTTCCAGGAAAATGGTCAAAAGGGGAGACCTCCATACCAATCAACGGCCTGGTTTGGATGGGGGATAAAGCCACAATGTCCCAACGCATAAAAGAGAAGCTTGACGCCGGATTCTCATGCCTGAAGCTTAAGATTGGAGGCATTGACTTCTGCCAAGAACTGGAATTGCTTAATATGGTGAGATCGGCATTTGGCGAAGACGAATTGCAGATACGCCTCGACGCCAATGGCGCATTCGCTCCGGGCGAGGCGCTTGAAAAGCTTTCACGCCTGAGCGAATACGGCATCCACTCGATTGAACAGCCAATAAAGGCCGGACAATGGGAAGAAATGGCTAGCCTGTGCCGCCATTCTCCAATCGACATCGCTTTGGATGAGGAACTGATTGGCGTTTCAGACGATGCAAAGAAAGAGCGTCTGCTTGATGCCATCAAGCCTCAATATATAATCCTTAAACCCGCTTTGAGCGGAGGCTTTTCCCATGCCGGCCAATGGATATCAAAGGCCAGAGAGAAGGGGATAGGATGGTGGGCGACTTCTGCGTTGGAATCAAATGTTGGCCTAAATGCCATAGCCCAGTGGCTCGATGGAGAACTTGACACGGAGGATGCGGAAATGAGACAAGGATTAGGCACAGGCGGACTTTATTGCAATAACATTGCGTCACCACTATATCTTGATGGTGACCACCTGCGTCTTGATCCGAACAGAGAATGGGGGGATATTCCCTGATTATTTCGCGACATTTGTTGATTATGTTAAATAGAAAGCATGACTTACGAAGAATTTGAGAGGAAATGGGCCGATGAGTCGCCATGCATTATAGCCCACACTTCAGGCTCAACGGGCACACCAAAAGAAATACGCCTGCTAAAGGCGGATATGTTGGCCTCAGCCAAGGCCACAAACGCGCGTTTTGGCATAACAAAAGAATCCGTATTGGGCATACCTTTGTCATGTGACTATATTGCGGGCAAAATGATGGCTGTGAGAGCTTATGCCGCCGGCTGCAAGCTGAAGGTTATCCCGCCAAAGAATGATTTTGAAATTGGCGTAGGGCGCATCGATTTGCTCTCCATTGTGCCATCTCAAGCGGATTGCCTGATTCGCCATCCAGAATGGTCCAACCGCATCGGCGCGGTCATTGTAGGCGGCGCGGCTTTAAGCCAAGAAAAGTGGGAGGCTTTAGCGCGAACGGGATATAAAGCGTACGCGTCTTATGGCATGACCGAAACATGCAGCCATGTAGCCCTTGCGGAAATGGGCGGCCCATTCACAGCCATGCCAGGCATAACCTTTGGCATAGACGCGAGAGGATGCCTCACGATAAATATACCGACTATGTCAATTGGACAAGTGACGACAAACGACATTGTTGATCTTTTGGATGAGCGCAGCTTTATATGGCAGGGGCGTTACGACAATGTGATTAATTCTGGCGGGATAAAAATCTTTCCTGAGCAATTAGAGAAGGAAATCGCCAAATACTTAAATATTGACTTTTATATTGTAGGCATCCCGGATGAAAAATGGGGAGAGGCTACGCAAATGGTAGCGCAGGGGAACGAATCCATGCGTCCCGCCATTGAAGAAGCCCTAAAAAACTCGCTTGACCATAAAAATTTGCCTAAAAACATCCATTTTGTCAGGATGTTGCCTCGCACTGCTAACGGAAAATTGTTGCGAAAAGCTTATTATTAATAAGTTAACATTGATTTTACGATTTGAGATTTCAATATTTGCGATTGCATCGCCTTTCGTCCGTAAATTTTAAAAAGAAACACTGCTGAGAAATCCATGTCCGCATTCCATGAGAGTAGAGTCAAGAGTGGGAATCCATCAGCGCTGGGAAGGTGTAAATATCTCAAAGCTATTGTCGGTATAGAACACCATTATGGTCTGAATTTTTTTGTTAGTGTCAGGCGCCAGTGATATTTGGGGATTCTGACGCTTTTCAGGTCGGCAATTCCTTTGCGGTTCATCTTTAACTGCATCTAAGTTCGTCAGAGGCGTTTGATTCATGGCAATGGCAGAAGCCGGAGTATCAATATTTGGAATTGCCGCAGAGGGGGTGATATTCGACTGTTCTTTTCGCACAGTAACAGCAGGGGCAGAAACGCCTTTGCGAAGCATTTCACCATCCCCAAAAAGCAGCCATGCCACATTAAGGTCGGGAAAAGCGTCGTGAAGCTTCTCCAGCACCTCGTTACTTATTTTTTTGTTTCTGCCACTAAGTATCTGTGAAAGGGTAGGACGGGGGATAAGAGCAGTATCCGCGAACTGCGAAATAGGCAATCCGGTATGCTCCATGTATATTTTAAGGCGATCAACCAAATTCATAAGAAATTTTCTTGATTTTGTGCGCAAATTTGAGATATGCAAATGTAATCATTATATTTGTAAACACCAAATTTTCTTTTGAAAATATCCGGAGTTTATTTAAATTCGTAAATTTTCAATTCTAAATTAACAGATGCATTTGTTGCTTGAATTTGTGTTTACATACCGGAACACGTACGGACGACGGCAAACTTGTACCTTAACTTTAATTGACAACTATACATTCATTCAGACACATACGCCATTTCGTTTCCTATGTGCCTAAGGATGCGAAGTAAAACCCAAAATCTAAAGTGTAAATGATGTAGTTTTGCATAAGATATAGATTTTCATAATTATATATGTATTGCAAAAATATGTTTATATCATAAATTTACATTGCCACGCCGTTTGCAAGTTGAAATTCGCGAATAAATCTGCGGCAGACATTCAACTCTACGTTTTGAATCGTAAACAATTCTTATATGTCAGATGCATTGTTTCTATCCCAATAACATAAATACGAATACAAATTCAGTTGGAAATATTTGTAAACACAGTGTCAGGAAATATTCCCTTACATCTAATTCTTAATTTTCTCCGCCAATTTTATGGCTTTCCCTCTTATTGTATTATATAAACGTATTTAACATGCCGAATTGTTCGCGTTAAAACCAAATTAGCATTATGAAAAACAATGAATTATCGCTAAAATTCCTAATTTTGGCCCAATGAGATTTCAATTTTCATAAAAATCCCATCAACTTCCCGTGATTTTTTCATCCACGGGCGAATTGCCAACAGTGGATTCGTCCCTGATGACATGTATAAAAGAAAAGCAAGGATGATAGATAATGCCTATTATGTTAAATAGGGGTGGGACGACCCCTATTTATAAGGATAGATCTTATAGGAAATGCGCTTGACATTATCCAGAATTAATGTCAAGCGCATTTCCTATTTTTTTAGATTTATATGATGCCGCGGATCTCGGCGATGTCTTTCAGGCCGTTTTCTTCGCAGTATGCGTTTAGCCCTTCCGCGATTTCTTGCGATATGCGGGGATTTATGAAATTGGCGGTGCCAACTTGAATTGCCGTCGCGCCAGCCATTATGAACTGTAATGCGTCGTCTGTCGAGGCAATTCCGCCAAGCCCTACCACGGGAATGTTTACGGCATGAGCCACTTGCCACACCATGCGCACAGCCACGGGTCGAACCGCGGGCCCTGAAAGGCCGCCAGTTATTGTAGACAGGTACGGGCGGCGCCTTTTCACGTCTATAGCCATGCCCATCAGAGTGTTGATAAGCGATACGCTGTCTGCGCCTTCGGCCTCTGCGGCCTTGGCAATGTCCACAATCGACGTAACATTGGGAGAAAGCTTCATTATCAATGTTTTCGGCCATTTAGCCCTTACAGCGCGGGTTACCTCCCCCGCTCCCTCACAGGTTGTGCCAAAGGCCATGCCGCCCTGCTTTACGTTAGGGCACGAAATATTAACTTCGATGGCGCGTATTCTTGGCAACGGAGCAAGCTTTTCGCAGACTTCAACATAATCCGACACGCATGATCCGGCCACATTAACTATTATTTCCGAGGTGTACTTCTCTGAAATGCGTGGATAAATGCGCTCAATGAAATAATCGACGCCCTTGTTTTGAAGTCCTACGGCATTCAGCATGCCCGAAGGAGTTTCCGCCATGCGGGGCGCCGGATTGCCTTGACGCGGATGCAGGGTCGTGCCCTTTACTATGATTCCTCCGAGGGAATTGATGTCCATCAGTTCCTCAAACTCCTCGCCATATCCAAATGTGCCGGAGGCCGTGAGCACGGGATTCTGCAGACGCAGATTGCCTATATTGACGCTTAGATTTGCCATTTCAGTTGATTTATGTTGAATACAGGGCCGTTTTTGCATACGCACACATTGCCATCCTTCGTGTCCTCAACGCAGCACAAGCATGCGCCAAGCCCGCAGGCCATAACATTTTCGAGAGACACCTCACAATCAATGCCTCGGCCGGCGGCGATCTTAGCCACAGCCTTCATCATTGGCGTAGGACCGCAGCAGGCAATTCGTTTGAAGTTTGTGTTAAAGACTGAGTTTGTGGTGATTAGCCCCTTTTCGCCTGCAGAGCCATCCTCAGTAGAAACATGCACAGGTCCATACTTGCTAAATTCATCAATGAGAAGGAGGTCGGAGGCAGAACGCGCGCCAAGGGCGAATACAGGCTTCAATCCTTTTTCCCACAACTTTTTGCCATAATAAAGAAGGGGAGCGACCCCCACTCCGCCTCCCACAAGCAGAATGCCTTCCTCTTTTGGAACACTGAATCCATGCCCAAGGGGAAGCACCACATTATAGATGTCGCCCACAGCGGAGGCAATCAGAGTTTCCGTTCCCTTGCCGGCATTGCGCACAAGAAGCCAAATTTCGTTGCTGCCGCAATCGGCCATGCATATCGATATTGGGCGGCGCAAAAATGTACTCTTTGATTTAGGTATCTCTATCTGCACGAATTGCCCCGGCTGGATGCCGCACGGCAAAGCGTCCTTGACCGGCGTGAGCTTGATGAGGGCGTATGCGGCGGAAATACGGTTTACTTCCGTCACCCTCATGTCCGGCATTTGCATTTCACATGATTTTTCCATTGGCATTGCGGATTGGTTTTATGCGCAAAATTACGGAAAAAACGCGATATTTCGCGGCCATTAAGATAAAAAGCCCGCAATTTGGCTCCAATTGGGCCAATTTCTGACAAAAAATCGCTAATTTTGCATATCGATTTTGAAATCAATCAATATCAAAGAGATAAAATGAAATTACTTGAAGGAAAGACCGCGCTAATCACCGGCGCGGCTCGCGGCATCGGCAAGGCCCTTGCCTTGAAATTCGCCCAAGAGGGCGCCAACATCGCTTTCACCGACCTTGTGATTGACGAAAACGGCAAGGCCACAGAGGAAGAGATCGCAGCGCTTGGCGTAAAGGCCAAAGGCTATGCGTCAAACGCAGCCAAATTCGACGAGACTGAGGCTGTAGTGGCTGAAGTGCTGAAGGATTTCGGACGCATCGACATCCTTGTTAACAATGCCGGAATCACAAAGGACAAGCTTATGCTGCGCATGGGCGAATCGGACTGGGACGCCGTGATCGCCGTCAACCTCAAAAGCGCATTCAATTTCATCCACGCAGTGCTTCCCATCATGATGAAGCAGCGCCAGGGCTCAATCATCAACATGGCATCTGTTGTAGGCGTACACGGCAACGCAGGCCAGGCCAACTATGCCGCATCAAAGGCCGGCCTAATCGCATTGGTCAAGAGCATAGCCCAGGAAGTGGGCTCACGCAACATCCGCGCCAACGCCATAGCTCCCGGATTCATTGAGACCGCCATGACCGCAGCCCTCCCCGACGAAGTGCGCGCTGAATGGTGCAAGAAGATACCTTTGCGCCGCGGCGGCCAGGTTGAGGACATCGCCAATGTGGCCACTTTCCTCGCTTCAGACATGTCAAGCTATGTCACAGGCCAGGTTATCCAAGTGGACGGCGGCATGAATATGTAAACGCCCCCTATCCCAACCGATAAATGCAAAGCCGGAAAAGCGACATCGCTTTTCCGGCTTAATTTTTCCTTGAAAAAAACGCGTTTCATGATTCGTGAAACGCGTTTTTTTATCTAAATGCTCTGAGGCAATCAATCCATGTTTGGCTTGTCCTTTGAGGGCGCGCGGAAATGGATTTTGTGCTCGGTATATTCTTGAGCCGCAATCAGAGTGGGCTTGGGGAGCTTCTCGTAATATTTAGATATCTCAATCTGCTCACGGTTTTCGGAGACTTCCTCCATTGTGTCGTTGAGGGATGCGAATTCCTGCAGCTTCTTCTCAAGGTCGTATTTCATTTCTGCAGCGATCTGGTTGGCTCGCTTGGCGATGATGCAGACGGTCTCATAGACGTTGCCTGTGTCCTCAGAGAGCTGAATCATGTCACGAGTGACAGTGTTGAGCGGGGCGTTGGTCTTCTTGTAATCCATCGTTTGGTTTATTTTGATTTTCGTTTATTCCTTATTTCAATGACGTTCAGTCCTTCACATATTTTTGGGCTATCTTCAGGATATTGTTGGCCTCTTCCGTATATTTGCTTTCCGGATAATTGTTGGTGAAGCTATAGTACTCATCCAGCACATCGCGGAATCGGTCTACCTTCCTCTCTTCGATGCTGAGGTTTGCCTCCTGAAATTTTGACTTAAGCACAATCATCTCCAGGTCTTCCTTATATTTTGAATAAGGATAATCCTTTATGGCGTTTTGAGCCACAATGATCGCGCTCTCGTAATTATTGCCCATGTATGTGCCGAGGTTGTAGTACAGCTGGGCGTTTTGGAGCTGTTTGAGCGTGAGTTTGTCTTGAAGGTCGAAATAGGCCTGCTGAGCCTGACCAACGCGGTCGCTGGAAGGGAAATAATCCAAAAATCCCTTCAGTTCCTCAATTGCCAAGAGCGTTTCGCTCTGGTCCAGCTGCGGGTCCGGCGACTCAAGATAGTGTCCATAGCCGCTGTAGAACCTCGCCAGCTCAGCGTACTTGCCTCTTGGATAGCGCGTATAATACATTTTGAAATATGTGCTGGCGCTCATATAGTCCTTGTTTTCGTATTCACTCAAGCCAAGGAGATATAGGCATTCCTCGGCCTTTTCGGTGCCCTTGAACACTGTTTGACATTCCTTGAACAGGGTGGACGCCTGCCCGTAACGCTTTTGGTCGAACGCCTTCTTCGCGTACTCAAATTTATAGTCATAATCACGGCTTTTCTGCGCCTTTTGGTATTCGCCGCAAGAGCACAGGGCAGCCAGCATAAGAACGTATATAAATTTCTTCAACTTCATAGTTAGTCCTAATATCTTGCAAAGTTACGCATTTTTGGCGGAAATATCTCAACAAACCTCTACAAAATATGACCCGCGAATGCAAAAGATTTTGAAAAAAGGCACAGAAAGGCCGGATTCCTCCACGCGGGGAATCCGGCCATCTAAGCCGCTGATGGCTTTATTCCTTATCCTTGTGCCTCTCCAACTGGTGATCAATAGCGTCGATGCAAACATCGATAGCCTCCTCGAAGGTATCGGCGAACTTGCATGCTATGATGTTGCCGCCGGAGGATTTAGTCACCTTTATTGAGGCCTGCTTGTTCATGATAGTTTCAGGCCTTACCACCCTCAGCGTTACGTCTACAGTGGAAAGGATGTTGTTGTGGCGTGCCAGGCGTTCTACCTTCTTAGTGATGAAGGCTTCCAGGCGGTCGCTGGCGTCAAAGTGGATTGATTCAATGTTAATTTCCATATTGTCCTCCTTTTTTTAGGGCGCGTGGATGCGCGTGTTCGTAATTATGTTTCAATTCACTCATAGATATATGCGTGTATATCTGTGTCGTTTGCAATGATGAATGCCCCAAGAGCTCCTTTACGCTGTTGAGCTCAGCTCCGGCGTTGAGCATGTCGGTGGCGAAAGAATGCCGCAGAACGTGGGGCGTCCTCTTGGCCGCAGTCACTCTGCCGTCAAGAGCCTGATGCACAGCGCGGAGCACAGTCTGGTAGTCTATGCCGTCGCCTTTGGCTCCCACAAAGAAATGCTCAGGGCTAAGCTCAGGCCAAATCCTTGAGCGCAGTTCCCTGTATTCCTCAATCTGACGAGCCAACGAATCGCCAAAAGGAATGGCGCGCTCCTTGCTGCGCTTTCCCACCACCCTCAGCGTCCTTGCCGAGGCGTTGACCTGCGCGTCCTTCAGGCCCGCTATCTCCGAAGCGCGCATCCCCGTCTCGTAAATCATATCTACGATGAGATAATCGCGCACCTGCTTAAAGTCATCCACTTCGGGCGTTTCGGATAGCACAGCCTTCGTTTGGGATTGTCTTATTACCGAGGGGAGATTCTTTTCAGGCCGTGCCAACTGCAAGCCCTCTGCGGGATTCTGGCCAAGACCATGCCGCTTCATCATGAATTTGAAGAAAGACCTTACAGCCGACGCCTTGCGGCGGATGGACCTAGCCCCCGCCCCCGAAGAGCTGAGCCAAGCCACCCATTGGCGCAAATCAGCGGTGGAAGTATCCTCAACGCTCAATTGCCGGCGCCCCTCGGATGTGGCGAAGGCCTCCCACTGACGCAGGTCGCCCTCGTATGCCTTGACGGTCAGATCCGCCAGGGCAAGCTCATTCTTGAGGTAAGATATGAATTCCTTAATCAGCATTGGCTAATTGTCTTTCTTATTAAATTCAAAATTACCCCAAATTGTTTAGATTTCCAAATAATTTTAATAAAATTTTTGCAAAAGCGCAAATTTAGTATTTAAAGCTCGCAAAGGGCCTTTTTTCCGCCACCAACCTTTTGCGAAAATCGGCCGTTGAATCAAGATTTGGTGGATTGGCGTTTTTTTCGTAACTTTGCATTCCAATAGGCACAATTTCATTAAAAAGGTTCATGATTAGGAAAGCAATCGAGAAGGTGATTAGAGAAGACATGTCGGGCATTTGGTCCATACTTTCTCAAGACGAGAAAAGAATCATTGTCGACAATTTCACCATCCACAATTTCAAGAAGAACGAACTAATCTACACTGAAAACGAAGAGCCGGAGTATCTTTGGTGCTTGCTCAAGGGAAAGGTGAAGATGTTTAAGAACGGCATTGGCGGCCGCCAACAGATACTTCGCCTCATTCGTCCGGTGCAGTATTTCGGATATCGCGCCTATTTTGCCCGCGAACCGTATGTCTCCAGCACCCAAGCCTTTGAGACCTCTGTGCTGGGGGCTCTCCCCATGCATGTCGTCGCCGATTTGATTTCCAACAATATCCGCATAGCCTGGTTCTTCATACACGAGCTTTCCCGCAACCTCGGCAATTCAGATTCACGCATCGTGAACCTCACGCAGAAACACATACGCGGACGCCTGGCTGAGGCTCTGATGGTGCTTCGCGACAGCTATGGGTACGAGGACGACAACATGACTTTGAAGATATATATGTCGCGCGAGGACCTTGCCAATCTTTCCAATATGACCACCTCCAATGCCATACGCACCCTTTCGGGATTTGTCGACGACAAGCTCATCGTTGTCGATGGCCGAAACATCCGCATACTTAACGAACACCTCTTGCGCAAAATAAGCAAATTCGGATAATCCCTATTCCACATATTCCTATGTCAACCCTTACAGACGAAATATCACGCCGACGCACTTTCGCTATTATTTCCCACCCTGATGCCGGAAAGACCACCCTCACTGAAAAGCTTCTCCTTTTCGGCGGTGCCATTCACGTGGCGGGCGCCGTGAAGAGCAATAAAATTAAGAAGACCGCCACGAGCGACTGGATGGAAATCGAGAAGCAGCGCGGCATCTCTGTTGCCACTTCCGTTATGGGATTTAATTACGGCGACTATAAAATCAATATTCTCGACACTCCCGGCCACCAGGACTTTGCGGAAGACACTTACCGAACGCTTACGGCCGTAGACTCCGTCATCATTGTGGTCGACGTGGCCAAGGGCGTGGAGCAGCAGACAAGAAAGCTTATGGAAGTCTGCCGCATGAGAAACACTCCGGTGATCATTTTCGTAAACAAGCTTGACCGAGAAGGACGCGATCCATTTGAAATTCTTGATGAGCTGGAGGCGGAGCTGAAAATCAGCGTGCGTCCCCTATCCTGGCCTATCAACATTGGCGCCAAATTCAAGGGGGTCTACAATATATTCGAACATACGCTTGACCTCTTCACCCCCAACAAGCAGCGAGTATCGGAGCGCGTGGAGATAGACAATGTCGACGACCCGCGTGTCGACCAGGCTGTAGGCGAGGCTGATGCGGCAAAGCTGCGAGAGGACCTTGAGCTCATCGAAGGCGTTTATCCTGAATTCAACCCTGAGGAATACCTTGAAGGCAAGCTTGCGCCGGTGTTCTTCGGTTCCGCCCTTAACACTTTCGGCGTAAAAGAACTTTTGGATTGCTTCGTGCAGATTGCTCCCGCCCCCAAGCCTGTGCAGGCTGAAGAGCGTGTGATCAAGCCGGATGAAGAGCCTTTCACCGG
This sequence comes from Clostridium sp., assembly GCA_023666615.1. Taxonomy (GTDB): domain Bacteria; phylum Bacteroidota; class Bacteroidia; order Bacteroidales; family Muribaculaceae; genus CAG-873. The sequence goes on from JAMPBQ010000004.1 coordinate 47,069, forward strand.
CTTTGTGTTCAAGATTCACGCCAACATGGACCCCAACCACCGCAGCTGCATAGCTTTCGTCAAAGTGTGCTCCGGCAAGTTTGAGCGCAACGCCAACTATAAGCATGTCCGCTCAGGCAAGTTCATGCGATTCGCATCCCCCACAGCCTTTATGGCTCAAAAGAAGAGCATCGTCGACGAGGCCTATCCCGGCGATATCGTCGGCATCCCCGACACTGGCAACTTCAAAATTGGCGATACGCTCACCACCGGCGAAAACATACACTTCAAAGGCCTGCCCAGCTTCTCTCCTGAAATGTTTAAATACATAGAGAACACTGACCCCTTGAAGTCAAAGCAGCTTGAGAAGGGCATACAGCAGCTTATGGACGAAGGCGTGGCTCAGCTATTTGTCAACCAATTCAACGGCCGCAAGCTCATCGGCACCGTGGGCCAACTGCAATTTGAGGTTATACAGTATCGCCTTTTGCATGAATATGGCGCGCAATGCCGCTGGGAGCCTATTTCCCTATACAAAGCTTGCTGGATAGAGAGCGACGACGCGGCCGCTCTTGAAGCATTCAAAAAGCGCAAGCACCAGTTCATGGCCATAGACCGCGAGGGACGTGACGTATTCCTTGCTGATTCAGGCTATGTGCTGCAGATGGCACAGACGGATTTCCCGAAAATCCGATTCCATTTCTCCAGCGAATACTGATAGGAACACCTTAATCCCCTTAAGGTCATGGCAATGTACAAAATAACAGCCGCCAAAGTATTGGCGGCTGTTATTTTGTTGTTCGAGTGCCGCCATAAGGCGACGCTCGTCATCATTCGTCTTGATGCTTTTCGGCGTATTCCTTGAGAAGTTTTTCCTGAACGTCGCCGGGCACTAGTTCGTATGAAGAGAACTTCATTGTGAAGGATGAGCGTCCGCCGGTGATTGAGCTCAGAGCGGTTGAGTAGGAAGCCATTTCTTTCAATGGCACCTTTGCGGATATCTTTTCGAAGCCATTCTCCGAAGACATGCCCATAATTATCGCTCGGCGGCCCTGCAGGTCGCTCATCACGTCGCCCATCACGTCGGCGGGAACCATTACGTCTACGTCATAGACCGGCTCAAGCACCTTGGGATTGGCGTTGCGGAACGCCTCTGAGAATGCGTTACGGCCGGCAAGGCGGAAGGAGATTTCATTGGAATCAACCGGGTGCATTTTGCCGTCATAGATGCATACTCGCACGTCGCGGGCGTAAGATCCCGTTAGCGGGCCTTGCTCCATGCGGTCCATCAAGCCCTTTACGATTGCCGGGATGAAGCGAGCGTCGATAGCACCGCCAACGATGCAATTGCAGATGACGAGCTTGCCACCCCATGCCAAAGGAATTTCCTGCGTGTCGCGCACGCTCATCTTGAATTCCTGGTTGCCAAACTTGTAGGTGTCCGGCGCGGGCATGCCCTCATAGTAGGGCTCAACGATCAGATGCACTTCGCCAAACTGTCCTGCGCCGCCCGACTGCTTCTTGTGACGATAGTCGGCGCGGGACGCCTTCGTTATAGTCTCGCGGTAAGGAATCTTGGGCTCTTCGAATACAATGGGCAGCTTGTCGTTGTTTTCAACTCGCCATTTCAAAGTGCGGAGGTGGAATTCGCCCTGGCCCTTGAGCAAGGTCTGTTTGAGCTCCTTCGACTGCTCAATCACCCATGTGGGGTCTTCCTCGTGCATGCGGGTGAGGATTTGGTTGAGCTTCTCAGCGTCGCTTTCAGTCACGGGCTTCACGGCGCGTATGTACTTGGGAGCGGGATATTTGATGAAGTCAAATTCGTATGTGCAACCCTTCTCATCCAGGGTGTTGCCTGTGCGCACATCCTTAAGCTTAACCGTTGCGCCTATGTCGCCGGCCTTAAGCTCGTCTACTTGAGTCTTGATCTGGCCGCATACGCAGAATATCTGGGCTATGCGCTCCTTTGATCCGCGGCTTACGTTGTCAAGGTCAACGCCTGCCTTCAGGGTGCCTGACATTACCTTGAAGTAGCTTACTTCGCCAATGTGCGGCTCTACTGTAGTCTTGAACATGAACAGGCTGAGCGGGCCGTTTGCGTCGGGCTTTACTTCTGTTCCATCAGTCGCTACGGGTGCGGGCATCTCATCTACGAAAGGCACTACATTGCCAAGGAATTCCATCATGCGGCGAACTCCCATGTCCTTTGCGGCGCTCACGCAGAACACCGGAAGGATGTCTTGGTTGATAAGGCCCTTGCGAATGCCCTCGCGAAGCTCATCTTCTGTCAGGTGGTCTGACTCAAAGAATTTCTCCATTAGAGTCTCATCATTCTCGGCGGCTGCCTCCACCAATGCGCGGTGCAGTTCCTGAGCCTTATCAAGCTGGTCGGCGGGTATTTCCTCTACTGTAGGAACGCCTCCGTCCGGACCCCATGAATACTTCTTCATCAAAAGCACGTCAATGAAGGAGTTGAATCCGGCGCCGCATGCTATGGGGTATTGGATTGCGATTACTTTCGGCCCGAAGATTTCCTTCATCTGCTCAATCACATTGTCGTAGTCGGCCTTCTCTCCATCGAGCTGATTGATGGCGAAGATCACAGGCTTGTTCACGCTTGCGCATGTGCGGAAGATATTCTGTGTGCCCACTTCCACGCCATATTGTCCATTCACCAGAATCACGCCGGTGTCGGTCATGTTCAGCGCCGTAATGGCGTTGCCAACGAAGTCATCCGCTCCGGGGCAGTCGATTACGTTCAGCTTCTTGCCACCGAACTCCGCGAACAGCACTGTCGAGAATACAGACGAACCGTATTCCTTCTCAACGGGGAAATAGTCGCTCACCGTGTTGTTGGCCTCGACTGTGCCGCGGCGTTTTATCACTCCACACTCGTAGAGCATTGCCTCCGCGAGCGTGGTTTTGCCCGAGCCTTTGCTGCCAAGCAAGGCTATGTTTTTGATTTCGTTGGAATTATATACTTTCATATTTTTTGAAATATTAGGGTTTCTCAATGATATTTCTAAAGCGAATGCAATTTAATAAAAAATTTTTGAAACAAACCACTTTTTTCTCCAAAAACTTTCGCGAATTTAGCTAAATATGTTATAAAACATATTTTCCACACTGCGCCTCTCAAATAGCCATACCTAAAATTTGATGCCTAATTCTGCCGATTGGATTCTATGTTTAAGGAAATTATTATTAACTTTGCGCATATTTATTCATAGATTTTGATGTTGATAGGAAGAGTAATTCGTAATACTGGCTCACATTACGTTGTGGAGACGCAGGGCGGTGCGGAGATTCCTTGCAAGGCCAAAGGCAATTTCCGCATAAAGGGCATTCGCACCACCAATCCCGTGGCCGTAGGCGACAATGTAGAAATAGGAGCGCCCGGTCCGGATGGCGTGGCGTTCATCACCAAGGTGCTACCCCGCTCCAATTACATTATTCGGCGCGCCAGCAACCTTTCAAAGGAAGCTCACATTCTTGCCGCAAACATTGACCAGGCTATGCTTGTGGTCTCCCTTGTGCATCCAACCACATCAACTACATTCGTCGATCGTTTTTTGGCCACCGCCCAAGCCTATGGCATTGAAGCCGTTATAGCCATAAACAAGATTGATCTCCTTGACGATGAAGATGGTGCAGAACTCCTTGACGCTTTTAAATATCTCTATGAATCTATTGGATATAGAGTTATACCTGTATGCGCGAAATCAGGAAAAGGCCTTGACGCATTGGCCGGTGAGCTTAATGGCAAGATCACTCTGCTTTCCGGCAACAGCGGCGTAGGCAAAAGCACTCTAATCAATGACCTTGTGCCCGGCGTTAACGCTAAAACCGCTGAAATTTCAGCCGCCCATGACCAAGGACAGCACACCACAACCTTCTCGCAAATGTACAAATTGCCTGGAGGCGGCGCAATCATCGACACCCCCGGCATTCGAGGCTTCGGCACCATAGAATTTAAGAAAAACGAAGTGGCGCATTACTTCCCTGAAATTTTCAGGGAAAGCGCCAACTGCAGATTTGGTGACTGCACTCACACGCATGAGCCTGGATGCTCCGTATTAAAAGCGGTGGAGGAATCGCGGATTTCTCAATCACGCTATTCCTCCTACCTAAGCATTCTCGATGATGCCGATGAGGGCAAGTATCGCTGATACCCTTATTGCTTGCGGGCCAATATCAAGGCCGATGTTCCCGGCACGCTGGTTTTTCCGCCCTTAACAGTACCCATGCCCTGTGAATTTATTTTCCCGTCCTTGGCTATTACGGTCCAATTTCCCGTGGGAATATCCACTGTAACGGGAGTATCATTTCCGTTGAACACCAGCTTTATTTCCTTCCACTCATCGCCATTGGCGTTGTCAATCAGCGAATAAGAAATTACATTGTCCTGCTCAATCTCGTCAAAGACAAGGTGATTGGCCACATCCTCAGCCGTTGTCATCCTGAAGGCGGGATGCTCCTTGCGCAGCTTGATCAACTCCTTATAATAATTGAATTGCTCTGCATTCTTATGCTTCAGCGACCAATCAATGGCATTAATCGAATCAGGCGATTTGTACGAATTATGCACTCCCTTCTTGTCGCGGAACACTTCTTCGCCGGCAAACATAAACGGCGTGCCTTGCGAAGTAAAGACTATGGTCTGCGCCAGCCGCGCGGCCCTTTGCCTCTGCGCCTCTGTGCTTCCCGGCATTGACTTGGCCAGCTTGTCTGTAAGCGTAAGGTCGTCATGGCATGACACATAATTTATCACTTGCGTAGGCGCATTCGCATAAGCCTGCTTTGAGTTGTTGCCCTTGGAGTAATCCACTTGCGGATGCGACGTGGCGCCCACAATGCCAATCTTTACGGTTTCTTCATTTCCGGCCTTCCCCGTGGCGAATCCCCTATCTTCGGCATTGCTGTAATGGCCTTTTATGGCGTCGCGAATGTCATCGCTGAATACGGCCACCTGCGGCATCTCGCCCACATTGTCCTTCAGGGCCCTCTGCTCCACCGGCAGGGGCGAATCGCCTGCAGTCCATCCCTCGCCATATACAAATATGTCAGGATTGATTTCCTTCAGCGCGGCGGCCACTTCATTCATCGTCTCTATGTCGTGAATGGCCATCAAGTCAAAGCGGAATCCGTCAATGTGGTATTCATCAGCCCAATATTTTGTTGAGTTTATGATATAGTCCCTCATCATAGGCTTTTCGCTCGCCGTCTCATTTCCGCATCCCGAGGCGTCGCTGTATGTGCCATCCTCGCGATAGCGATAGAAATATCCGGGCGCTGTGAGCGAAAAGTTGGAATCGTCATTATTCGCCGTATGGTTGTACACAACATCCATTATCACTCCAATGCCATTGTCATGCAGCGACTTCACCATCTCCTTCATTTCACGCACGCGGGTTGCCGGGTCATGCGGATTCGTTGAGTAGGAGCCCTCGGGAGCGTTGTAGTTGAATGGGTCATACCCCCAATTGTATTGAGGCGTGTCCAATTTCGTCTCATCCACGGAGTTGTAGTCGTATGACGGCAAAATATGCACATGCGTAATGCCCAATTCCTTCAGGTGGTCAATACCAGTGGGGTCGCCGAGCAGAGATTTCGTGCCCTCCTCCGTCAACGCCAGGAATTTCCCCTTATGCTCAATGCCTGACGTGGAATCCACGGAAAAGTCGCGGTGGTGCATCTCGTATATCACTGCGTCGGTGATGTTGGCCAGCGCCGGGCCTTTGTCAGCGTCCCATCCTTCCGGATCTGTGGCGTCCATGTCTATTATTGCGGCGCGCATGCCGTTGGCGCCAACCGCCTTTGCGTAAATGCCCGGCGTTTCAGCCAGCCATTTGCCGTCATATTTGATGCGGAATGTATAGAATTTCCCGTAAAGCTTTTCTGGAAGCGATGCGCGCCATACTCCCTTGTCGCCCTTCTTCATGTCAAGGGTTTGGATTGCCTCTGAATTGAGGTCTTGATCGTAGATCTGCACCTGCGCGGCGTCAGCCTCGGGGCTCCAAAGGGCAAAATGCGTGCCTTGGTCGTTAACTGTCAATTCCAAGTCATCGCCCTCGTACACAGGGAATTTGTCTTCCCCTTTGCCGCCTGAGCAGTTTAAGCACAGCAAGGCCACTGCCGCCGCGCCTGTCAGCTTTAGATTGCTGAATCTGAATTTTGATTTTAACATAGTTTTCAAGTACATTACAAACGTTTGCAACTCTACATTAAACGCTCAGCCGGCTTAAAAGGTTCACGCCATCCCCGCTCGCAGCCTCGTCACATACTCGTCTATCTTCTCCAATCGCTTGGGTATGTCAATCTCCTGCGGACAATGCTTCAGGCATTCTCCGCAACCGATGCATCTCGACGCCTGGCGCTGCCGCGGCAGCTTGCGGTCATACCCCACAAGGAAAGCTCTCCTGGCTTTCTCATAATTCGGGTCTCTAGCGTCTCGCGGCACATTGTCATCGTTGATGCACTTATTGTAATGCGCGAAAATGGCCGGTATGTCCAGCCCGTATGGGCAAGGCATGCAGTACTTGCAATCTGTACACGGAACCAAATTGTTTGACAGATACTCCAGCGCACACCTGCGCAGGAAATCCCGCTCCTCCTCGCTGCAAGCCTCAAGCGGCGAATATGTGCCTATATTGTCCTGCAAATGCTCCATATAGGTCATGCCGCTAAGTACGGTCAAAATCCCCTTTGGCGTCCCGGCAAAGCGGAAGGCCCACGATGCGGCGCTGTCGTCCGGCCTGCGCTCCTTGAATTTTTTCTTAATGGGGTCAGGCACATTGGCGAGGCGCCCGCCAAGCAGCGGCTCCATGATCACAGCGGGGATGCCGCGCTTCTCCAGCTCGGTGTAAAGATATTTGGCGTCGGTGGCATGGCGGCGGGGATCGTCATCCACATTGCTGTTCCAGTCAATGTAATTCAGCTGTATCTGCACGAAATCCCAATGACATTTGCCTTCATCTTGCCATTTCAGCATCGTGTCGAACACCTCCACGTCACCGTGGTAGGAGAATCCAAGATTCTTTATTCTTCCCTCCTCTTTTTGTTGCTTCAGGTAGTCAAATATACCATTGTCAATGAATCTATTGCGGAAATTGTCCATCCCGCCTCCGCCTATTGAATGCAGCAAGAGATAGTCGATGTAGTCAGTCTGAAGGTACTTCAATGAGTTTTCAAACATCTTGATTGACTCCTCCCTAGGCCAAGTCTGCGGGGAAAAGTTGGACAGTTTTGTGGCTATGAAATATTTGTCGCGCGGGTATCGCGAAAGGGCTATTCCCGTGGCCTCCTCTGATTTGCCTTGGCAATATACAGGCGATGTGTCGTAATAGTTCACACCATGCTCCATGGCATAGTCCACGAGCTTATTCACCATCTCTTGGTCAATAACCTCTTTCTCATTCACCCCGTCCACAATCTTTTGCGTAGGGAGCCGCATCATGCCATAGCCGAGGATAGATACTTCATCTCCCGAGTTCGGATTGATCCGCGTCGTCATCTTTCCTCCCTCAGCCTTGGTATCCGGCGTCTTGTTTTCGTTCATTTTCACTCCGCACGAGGCGGCGGCGCCCGCCAACGCGGCAAGCCCCAACCCCTTTAGGAACCTTCTCCTCGTTACTGCTTTCGACTCATTCATAATATGATAGCCTATCTATTTCTGTCCTCAATGAAGCTGTCTTTAAATCCTATGAAATACAGAAGCCCGTCGATGCCTATGGTGGATATCGACTGCTCAGCCGTAGCCTTCACCTTTGGCTTGGCGTGAAAGGCGATGCCAAGGCCAGCCGCGCTGAGCATGGGCAAGTCGTTGGCGCCGTCACCTACGGCTATGGTCTGCGCTATGTTGATGTTCTCAACTTGCGCGATTAGCCTCAGCAATTCCGCCTTTCGCTTGCCGTCGACTACATCGCCTACATATCTTCCGGTGAGTTTGCCGTCCTTCACTTCCAGCTCATTCGCGTAGACGTAATCAAAGCCATATTTGCGCTTAAGGTATTCGCCAAAGTACGTAAAGCCGCCTGATAGAATCGCCGTCTTGTAGCCCGCAAGCTTCAGAACCTGCATCATCCTCTCCACGCCTTCAGTGATTGGCAAGTTTTCAGCTATTTCCTGCATCACGCTCACGTCCAATCCCTTCAGTAGCGCCACTCTCCGCGTAAAGCTTTCCGTAAAGTCAATCTCCCCGCGCATGGCGCTCTCGGTTATGGCCTTCACCTGGTCGCCGACTCCGGCACGCATGGCCAATTCGTCGATTACCTCTGTCTCAATAAGGGTCGAATCCATGTCGAAGCAAACCAGCCTGCGAGTGCGGCGGAATATCGTGTCTTCCTGCAGAGATACGTCAAATCCCTCATCCGTGGATATTTGCATAAATCGCGACCTCATGCCTTCCAATTCTGCCGGTGTCCCGCGCACCGAAAATTCTACGCATGATTTTGATTTGGGCTCTTCATCGTCCAGCGGCTGGCGCCCTGTGAGGCGCTGTATGCTGTCGATATTGAGCCCTTGCCTGGCTATTTCCTCAGATATCAAGGCTATGTTCCTGGCCGAAAGCTTTCTTCCGAGAATCGTTATAATCCATCGGTTCTTTCCTTGCCTGCCCACCCATTCGTTGTACCCTTCTTCGCTAACCGGCGAAAACCTTACGTTGACGTTGAGCTCCGTGGCCTTGAAGAGTATCTCCTTCATCATATTGCCCGAGGCGTCGCTGTCAGCCTTCACCAAAAATCCCAGCGATAATGTGTGGTGAATGTCCGCCTGGCCAATGTCAAGAATCCCGGCATTGTATCGTGCCAGGATTTCTGTAAGAGCGCTCGTTACCCCGGGGCGGTCAGCTCCGGAAATGTTTATCAAAATCAGTTCGAACATATTCCTCTAATTATAAGACCTATACGATTTATAAGAATTATAGGCTTTATGCGGATTAGTCGATTCGTTCCTCCTATCCTGCCTATTGTTCGAGCACATAAGGCATGATGCACTCGCGCCATTGCAGATACCCCGGGGCGAGCAGATGCAGGCCATCATTAGTGTATTCCCGCTTCATATGCCCCTCTTCATCTATAAATGATGAATAAAGGTCAATCCACGCAAATCCTTTCTCTTCGGCCTTTGCCTTTACCTTTTCGTTTACGTCGCGGATCTCCTGGTCTCTCCCCGTCATGCCCTTGTACATGCCAAAGGATATGTTGATGGGCAAGCAGCTCTGCACGTACAGCTTCGTTTCCGGCAATTCAGCGCGTATGTGGTCTATTAGCTTCAGGTATGCCGTAGATATGGAATCCGCGCCAAGGTCATGGCTGATGTCATTCACCCCGATCATTAGGAAAATCTTGGCGGGCTTGCCATTGATTATGGAACCAAGCCTATCGTCAACGCCCTGGATAACATCGCTCGATATGCCGCGGTTCTTGACATTGGGCATCCCCAGCAGTTCGTGCCATTCGCATCCGTTGGTCAGTGAATTGCCCAGCATGATTATGTCGCCTGAATCCACCGGCAGAGTGTCAAACAGCGACGCCCTTTGATAATAGAACACGCCATACTCATATTTCTCCGGCTTTGCTCCAGCCTGATTGGCCGTCTGCGCCCTCGCGCCGGATAGCGCCAGGACCGCAGTAGCCAAAATCATTAATGTCCGTTTCATTGCCCTAAAGATAGCCCGTTCATTTCATATGTTCGGACGCCGCCTTTACCGACCCGTGCAGAAGAAGCAGCCTCTTTGCTTCTTCGTAGCTCAGCTTGCCCTCACTCTCTTCCATAAGCATGCGGGTGCCGCGGTCTATCAGCTTGGCGTTGGTGAGCTGCATGTTCACCATCTTGTTGCCCTTTACCCTGCCAAGCAGAATCATAGTGGAGGTAGTAATCATGTTGAGCACCATCTTCTGGGCCGTGCCTGATTTCATGCGTGAGCTGCCGGTGACAAATTCCGGGCCTACGATAGTTTCAATTGGAATCTCAGCGGCGGCTGAAATTGGCGCGTCGGGGTTGGATGTGATGGATGCGGTGAGAATCCCGCGCTTGCGGGCCTCTTCAAGAGCGCCTATCACATAAGGCGTAGTGCCCGAAGCGGCGATGCCCACAAGGATGTCTTTTTCCCTGATGCCGGCCTCCATCAAATCGCGCCAGCCCTGCATCTTGTCGTCTTCAGCGTTCTCCACGGGATGGCGCAGAGCGTAGTCGCCGCCTGCTATCAGGCCCACCACCCATGACGGATCCATGCCGAATGTAGGCGGTATCTCCGACGCATCAAGCACGCCAAGGCGGCCGGACGTGCCGGCGCCGATATAGAAGATGCGGCCGCCCTGCTTCATGCGGCCTACGATTCCCTCCACCAGCTTTGTGATTTGCGGAATGGCCTTCTCCACTGCGTCGGCCACCTTCTTATCTTCCTGGTTGATGCAGCGCAGAAGCTCTTCCGCGCTCTTCTTTTCAAGATTGTCATAAAGCGAGTCTTGCTCGCTGATCTTTACGAATGCCATGAATCTATTTTTTCTTTCGCTGCGGCAATATTTGCCTCATAAGACTCCACCGCCGCTGTTTTGTTGTCTTTTGCAATCTACATGCGATTATTCTTATCACCACATTTGCGTATGGTAGCGCAGCAATCCCTCCATAGGGCTCTTTATCACTGCTCCAAGCTCATATCCGCATGATGCCGCCGCCTGCGCCAGCTGCTTGCGGTAATGGAAGGCGATTGACCCCACGAAATTCACTGCCGCACCTTCCCCTTGCATGCCGTCATAGTTTGATATGTTGCGGATGAAGAACTGCCTGAAGGCCTCAACCGCCATGTCCTTTATCTCCGGCCGGTCGATGTTCTCTTTGATGAAGGGTGACAGCGAGGCGAGGAATTTGTTTGCCCCCGGCTTGCGGTATACATTCTCAATTATCTTCATGCGGTCAAGCCCGTATTGCGCCAAAAATTTCTCGCAGAGGTCCTCTGGCAGCTGATTCTTCAGCACATTTCCCACCAACAGCTTGCCCAGCACCGCGCCGCTGCCTTCGTCGCCAAGGATATATCCAAGGGGCGATACGTTTGACTTGATGCTCTCGCCATCGTAGTAGCATGAGTTTGAGCCGGTGCCAAGAATGCAGGCTATCCCGGCTTCCCTTCCGCAGAGGGCGCGAGCCGCGGCAAGAAGGTCTGTGTCGACTTCCACAGCCGCATTGGGCATAATTGCCTTCAGCGCGTCGGCAACGTTGCCGCACACCGACGGGGATATGCAGCCTGCCCCGTAAAAGTAGACGTTGTCAACCTTTTCCGCATAAGGCGAAATCACTGGAGCCAGCTCTGCGTCAAGGCGTTGGCGTATCTCTTCGGTGGTGAGCATGACAGCGTTGAGCCCGGGGGTCTCAAATCTCTTCTCTATCATGACTGTGCCGTTGGAGCCATCTTTCGTTATCAGGCACCAGTCGATCTTCGTGCTGCCGCAATCTGCTATGAGTTTCATATTTTTGGTTTTATTATTCCGCTTACAAAGTTAACGGAAATTTATGTATTATTCGCTCTTTTTGCCTAATTTTTCCTTTTTTAAGCATTTCCCGGCCTTGTGGCTTCTTCTACAAGGTACGCGATGGATTCATACGGAACGCCTGAATGTGTGGTGAGACCTATTTCGCATGTGCGTGAGTTGCTGTAGCCCCTGCGCGCTCCCGCGGCCTCTATCTGCGGCCTTAGCTTGCGCAATCCCCATGCGTTGAGCTCGGGATGCATAAAGCCTTTGTCCCCGGCGAATCCGCAGCATCCCACTTCCGCCGGCACCACAACCTTTTTGGCGCATTTCATGGCCAAGCCTATCAATTTGTCATTAAGCCCCATCAGGCGCGTCGAGCACGTAATGTGTACGGCCACGGTCTCATCTATCTGCGTAAATTTCAAGTGGGGCGCCAAAATGTCGGCTATGAATTCCGCCGGTTCGTAAAGCTTGAGGCTCTTTATGTGCTGTCTCATCCTGTGCAGGCACGGGCTTTGGTCGCACAACACCGGGTACCTGCCCTTTTTCGACGCCTCCAGCAACGCCGTTTCCAGTTCTGCGGTTTTCTCGTCGGCTATCTTCGGCATGCCTTTGCTCTCCCAAATCATGCCGCAGCACAGGTCGCGCATCCGCTCTGGAAAGACAACCTCAAACCCCGCCCTGTGGCATAGTTCCACCATTGTCTCTATCAGCGGAACCTTTGGCTTCTTGCCGTCCTTCACCGACAGTCCCATTGTCTGGTTTATGCACGATGGGAAATACACGATTTTCCCGTTCGGATATTTTTCCGCGTCTGTCCGCGCGGGCTTGTATTCTTTTCTTGGCTCGGGCAATGAGGATGTCCACAATGGCAATCCCGCTTTGTGAAATACCTTGCCTAAAGCGTCGACTCCCTTGTCGCCAAGCGCTTTGTGCCCAACTGACGCCAGCCATAGCATTCCTCGCATGTTGCCTTCTACGCCGCTTAAGTGATCTGCCGCGTATCGGCCTATCTTCTCATCTATGGAGCCGGGCTTCTTTTGCTGTTCGCGGATCTTATGCGTCAGGTCCGCAGTATTGATTCCCATCGGACATGACGTGCTGCAAAGGCCGTCCGCAGCGCATGTCTCGTCGCCAAGGTATTTGTATTCTTTCTCCAGCGTGGCTAGCCTCTCGGGATTCTCCCCGCTCTCCCTTAAGCTGGATATTTCTCTTCTGGCCACAATCCTCTCCCTTGCCGACATGGTCAATCCGCAGCTTATGCAGTTCACCTCGCAGAATCCGCACTCAATGCACTTGTCTACCAACGGATCGGTCAGCGGCAGTGGCTTCAGGTTTTTGAGATAGCACTGTGGATCATCGTTGAAGATTACGCCGGGATTGAGCAGACCCTCCGGGTCAAAAGCCGCCTTCACTTTTCTCATCATTTCAAAGGCCTTGGCGCCCCATTCTTTCTCAACGAATGGCGCCATGTTGCGCCCGGTGCCGTGCTCAGCCTTTAGAGATCCGTCGTATTTGTCCACCACAAGGTCCACCACCGCCTCAATCAGCCCTTGGTATTTTGCTATGTCGGCGTCGTCATTAAACGCCTGCGCAATGATAAAGTGGTAATTGCCCTCAAATGCATGCCCATAGATGCATGCGTCGTCATATCCTGCCTCTTCTATCAGGCGGGCCATGTCGGCCGTAGCCTGCGGAAGATGGTCTATCGGGAAAGCGATGTCTTCAATCAGCGAGGTTGTGCCCGGCGGACGCGTGCCGCCCACAGTCGGGAATATGCCTGACCTCATCTTCCACATAGCCCCGGTCTTTGTGGGGTCTGCCGTAAATTCCGCCGGCTTGTAAAGATTGAATTCCGACAATATGCCCTCAATCTTTTTGGTGTTCTCCTTAAGCTCATTCTCTGTCTGCGCGCGCGTCTCAATCAGCAATGCGGTCAGCCCTTCTCCCGTTTCGTCATGCACGGATGCCAGAGATTTTTTGTCCAAAAGCTCACAGCTATACACTTCCGGCGCATCTTTCTTCAGCCTCACCACGGCTCGGCAAGCCTCTGTTATCTCCGAAAAATATGCCATGCATGATGCGGTAAGGGGCAATAGCGGGGCCGTAAGCATTGTGCATTCGCTCATGAATCCCAATGTCCCTTCGGAGCCCACCATAAGGTGCGCCAATATCTCACGGGGATTATCGTATGCCACAAATGGCCGCAGATTCAGCCCCGTCACATTCTTTATCCTGTATTTCTTTTCTATGCGTTCGGCCAGTTCTTTGTCGCCGCGTATCTCATCGCGGATGGTCGCGATGTCTTTCAGAAGCTTCTTTTCTCGCTCTGAATCCCCGGGCTTCGCGGTGTCCACAACTGTGCCGTCTGACAGCACTATGCGCATCGACAGCATCATCTTGTCGCTGTTGGCGTGCGTCCCGCAGTTCATGCCCGAAGCATTGTTTATCACTATGCCGCCCACCATTGCCGACGCCTTCGAGGCCGGGTCGGGCGTAAAGAGCTTGCCGTAAGGCGCGAGAAGTTCATTCACTCTGTTGCCTATAATGCCGGGCTGCAATGTTATTGTTTCGGCATCCTTCCCAATTGTGTATTTTTCCCACCCCTTTCCGGCCACTATCAGCACGGAGTCTGTGATGGATTGCCCTGAAAGGCTCGTGCCCGCCGCGCGGAATGTAGCGGGGATTCCCATCTCTGAGGCCAAAGCCAGCAGACGCGACATTTGCTCCTCGTTTTCAGGCATCGCCACAGCTTTGGGTATCAGGCGGTAGAATCCCGCGTCGGTGCCCCAGGCGAGCCGCAATAGCTCGCCTGTCAGCACCTTGTCTTTGGGGACAATCTTTTTGGCCCGTTTTACAAATCCATCGTAATCCTTCATATCGATAAGGTTTGTTTTCCGATTCTATTACTTATAAAGCATGTATTTCTCTGATGCCTTGCGGAATGCCTCGGCGTCCTTGTTCCAATAGCCCTCCATATCTGCCACTTTATAGTTTTTCCCGAACAGCTCGCGTATCTTCTTGCTGCCGGTCACCTTGTCAAACATGCCGAACCTCTTTGCGTCGCCAATCGCGAATGCGGCCTTGTCGGGATACATGTCCGCAAGCTCCTGCATCACATAGAATTGAACCAGCGTAAGCGGGGCCTTGTCCTTGTCTGTGACGTAAAATTCCACTCCCTGCATGTTTTCTCCCTTGCCGAAGCCATAGAAGGGCTTGATGTGGATGGGGCGGAATTTCACGCCGGGGATATCCAGTCCGTTTAGCCTTTTAGACAGCTCGTCGGCGTCAACCCATGTGGCGCAGAATAGCTTGAACGGTAGAGTATATCCTACGCCTATGTTCATATACCCAAGCTCGCCCAAAATGCCCGAGGCGGGATAAAGCAATGCGGATTCGGCGTTAGGCTGGTGCGGCGAGGGGAGCACCCATGGCATCCCCGTTTCCTGGAACGACATATCGCGCGTCCACCCTTCCATCGGCACCACGGTTAGCTTGGCCTTGGCGCCGTCTTTCAGCAAGCCTTCTTCATTAAGGTATTGCGCCAATTCACCCGGAGTTAGCCCATATAGGTATGGTATAGGAAATTGGCTCACAAACGAGTAGCAGCCATCTTCCACCAAATTGCCCTCTATCTTATTGCCGCCTACTGGGTTAGGACGATCAAGCACCATGAATTCCTTGCCTTGCTCCGCGCAGGCCTCCATGGCCTTGCCCATTGAGGAGATAAACGTAAACGACCTGCAGCCATTGTCCTGTATGTCATAGAGCAGCACATCCACGTCCTTAAGCATTTCGGGAGTGGGCTTGTGAGTCTTGCCGTAGATTGAGTACACCGTCACCCCTGTCGCCGGATCCACGTATGTATCCACCACGTCGCCGGCATGCACATCGCCGCGTACGCCATGCTCGGGGGAATATAGCCCCACCAGCTCCACGCCTGGAGCCTCATGCAGTATGTCAATCGTTGACTTCAGGTTGTTGTCTACGCCGGACGGATTGGTGATCAAACCTACGCGCTTGCCCTGAAGCTGCGCGAATCCGTTGTCGCGAAGCACCTCGATGCCGGGCTTTACCTGCGCCGACGCTATCAATGCCACTGTGGCAAAAGCCATCAGAAAATTATTTCTTTTCATATATTCAAATTTTTTCTATTTCAAATTCCAAAACCCTTAAACACCTTAAAACCCTTAAAGCACTTAAAGCCGCCTTAAGCGCCCTGCTTCTTCTTTCCGAATGACGGATCCACCTTCACTATCATTGCCACCACAATGGTCGCGATGCAGCAAATCATTGTCCATACAAAGAAATGCTTGTAGCCGATGGTCTCTTGCACCCAGCCCGCTATCATGCCGGTCATCATCGACAGAGCCATCAGTCCGGTACAGATCGCATAGTGCGAGGTCTTGAATTTGCCTTCTGAATAGTAGATGAGATAGAGCATGTAAGCCGTAAAGCCAAAGCCGTAGCCAAATTGCTCAATGAATACACAAATGTTCACCGTAAGCAGCGAATGGTCCTGGAAATAGCTTAGGTACACAAACGTTAGGCAGGTCAGCGACATGCTCCACGCCATAGGCTGAAGCCATTTCTTCAAGCCGCCCTTGGCCGCCACCATGCCGCCGATGATGCCGCCGATGGTCAAGCCGATGATGCCTATGGTGCCGTACACTAGGCCTACTTCGCCTGTGCTCAGTCCAAGCCCTCCCTTGTCTATCGGGTCAAGAAGGAAGGGCTGGATGATCTTTGTGAGCTGCGCCTCGGGGAAGCGATAGAGCAGCATAAACACTATGGCGGCGATTGTTTGCTTCAGCGGGAATTTGGTGAAGAATGTGCGGAAGGCGTCAAGGAATCCCATTATTATGCCCTTGGCCGATGCCTCGCCGTTGGCGCCGTCGCTTGCAGGCCTGGGCAATGCCCAATTATGATAAATTACGACAATGAAAAAAAATGCCGAAAGCACTATGAACACCACCGACCATGCCATCGGTATGTTGCCTGATGTGCCGCTGAAAGTCGCGGCGGTCCTCTCCTTGATCTTGGGGTCGATCGTGTAGTAGAGATATGCTGGCTGGTCCCAGTTTTCGGCGTTGAACACAAGGCGCTGGTCGCTTGCAAGCTTTATGCTTTGGTCGCCCTCCTTGAAATTGAATATCAGCACGATTTCCTCTCCCTCGGCGGGCGCTTGGGTGAGGCGCACGCTTGAAATGGCGAAATTGCTGTTGGGCGATGCCGTTTCTCCGCGGTCTTCGCCAAATTTCTCTCGTATCCATGTGCGGAATGCCCCCCACTCTGATTTTTTCACTGAGGCCGCAGCTGTTTCCTCTGCCGCCACAAATCCATTGGCGATGTTGCTTTCGCCTACCTTTTGCTTCATCATCGCCGAATACTCGGGGAAGGCCATTGCATCCCCTTCATATTCCACCATGTCCGCAACGCCAACGGATATCGTCTGCAGCGGCGACACTATGAATTTCTGACCCGATTGCTCCGACATTTCTTCTTGCGGAGGCAGCGCAGCTATGGTCGCCGGCTCGTCTGGGTCGACAATCAATTGCGTCTCTATAGGCTCAAGCCCGGTGTTCATTTCTATCAGGCCGGCCAACACCACAAGCAAGCCTTGGCCCACCACGGTGGCCACGCGATAGAAAGTTGAGCGTATGCCCACATAGAAAGATTGCTCATGCTCAGTCAACGCCAGCATATAGAAGCCGTCGGCCGCAATGTCATGCGTGGCCGAGGCGAATCCCATCAGCATGAATATGGCAAGGGTGAATTGCACATAGAATTGGGTTGGGATTGTAAAAGCTATGCCCGCCAGGGCGAAGGCCACAATCCATTGCATGGTCAGCGTCCACCAGCGCTTTGTGCGGATTAGGTCTACGAAGGGGCTCCAGAAAGGTTTGATCACCCAGGGCAAGCCTAGCCAGCCGGTATAGATGGCTATGTCGGTGTTGCTCATGCCTAGCCTCTTGTACATGATCACAGAGATGGTCATTACAGCCACATATGGCAGTCCCTGTGCGAAATACAACGTCGGAATCCAGTACCACGGATTGCGTTTCTTTGTTTTTTCCATGCGATATAGATTGTTTATATTCTTTTGCTTATGCCCTTCGCCTTGAATTATGGCTATGCGTTTAGCAAATTTACTGAATTATCGGAGAAATTCCAAATATTGCCTCCTGTTTTTTTGCGAAAAAAAGGCGCCTCGGATTCTTTTCCATAGGCGCCTTTCTTGTCTTGTCAGTTAACAACGTTCACGTGCTTCCCCTCAAGGAAATGCCTTAGGTTTGACGCGGATATGTCAATCAGTACCTTGCGCGCCGCATCGCTTTGCCATGCTATGTGCGGCGTGATGCGGCACCTCTCGCATTCCAGCAGCGGCTCTTCCACCGTAGGCGGCTCTTGAGCCAGCACGTCAACGCCAGCCGCATAGATTCCGCCCTCGCTCAGGGCCCTGGCCAATGCATATGAATCAATCAGTCCGCCTCTGGCGGCGTTGATGATGATCGCCGTTGGCTTCATAAGCCCCAGCGTTTCATCGTTCACGAAATGCTTGTTCTCCGCCGTAAGCGGTGCGGCTAGCACAAGCACATCGCTTTTCGAAAAAAGTTCATCTTTTTCCACTGGCGATATGTATCCCGGCAGCTGCCATGGCACTTTTGAAGTATAGGCTACTACATTCATCCCAAAGGCATGGGCTATCTTTGCCACCTCGCCGCCTATGTGGCCAAGGCCGTAGATGCCCATAGTCAGACCTGCGAGCTCTATCACGGGGGTCAGCCTATAGCTGAAGTCGGGGCAGGCGGACCAGGCGCCGTTCTTCACCGATTGCGAATGCCTCTCGGTCTCATTGCATATGTTGAGCAGATGCCCAAATATGTTCTGCGCAACGGAGTGCGTGCTGTAGGCCGGCACATTGCAAACGGTGATTCCGGCTCGCCTTGCGGCTATTACGTCAACATTGTTGTAGCCTGTTGCCAATACGCCTATGAATCGCAATCCCGGCAAGGCGGATATTATGTCACGGTCTATGACCACTTTGTTGGTGAACACTGCGTCTGCACCCTTGGCTCTCTCCACCACCAATTCCTGGGGAGTGCGGTCGTAGACTGTCAGCTCGCCAAGCTCTTCTAATGGAGCCCAGCTCATGTCGCCATTGTTGGCTACATATCCGTCTAGGATTACGATTTTCATGGTTCTATATTTAATTTAAACTTTCGCAGGCTCAAGCCGCTGGCATGGTTTGCCCATAGCAACCGAGCCTGCGAAACTTACTTTTTCAATCTTCAAACTCTACGAGCACTGCATCGGTGCCTACTATCTGGTCTGGCTTTACGAAGACTCTCTTTATGACTCCCTCTTTTGGAGCGGTCACGTCATTTTCCATCTTCATCGCTTCATACACAAGGAGCACCTTATCCTTATCTACCTTGTCGCCCGCCTTTACATTCACCTCTATCACTCGCCCTCCCATGGGAGCGGTGATGGTATAGCCGGTTATGGGAGCCTCCTCGACCTTTTCTTCTGCCGCGGCTTCTTCCACTGCCGGCTTGCTGGCCTCATATTCTTCTTGGCGGCGCTTGCGCAGGAATCCCTTGGCTACTGTGGGCAATAGCTCAAGCAGAAGCTCTTCTTCCTTGTTTGTTGCAAGCTTCACCCCGCCAAGGTCGTCAAGCGTTGGGTTTTCGGGTGCCTTGTAGGATGTCACATCGTACGCTTTTTCCTCTGGGCTGCCGGTGATTTTTTCGCGGAAGGCGGGGTCTACGGGCACGGGGGTATGGCCGTATTCGCCCTTTACCAGTGAAATGAACTGGTTGGATGGATTTGAATAATCCGGGTTGCCCTTCTTGCGGTCAAGGGCCACGCTCACCGCCTGTGAGCCTACAATCTGGCTGGTGGGGGTTACAAGCGGCACCAGGCCTGCGTCGCGCCGCACCATCGGTATAAGCCTCATCGCGTCGTCAAGAAGCTCTTCCGCATGAAGCTGCTTGAGCTGAGCCACCATGTTGGAGTACATGCCTCCGGGCACTTCGGCCTCTTTCACAAGTTCGTTGGGCTTGGGGAAGCCAAAGTAAGCTTCAATGGCGTGGCATGCATCAAGAAGTGTTTCTTCATCACCAGCCTTGGCTGCGGCCACTGCCTTGTCAACCATTGCCTCTACCTCTGCGGGAAGCTTGTCGTTGAGCGGGTCAAAGGGCTTGGGCATCTTGTCCTTGTTGAGGTCATAGTCGGCAAGCGATTTGCGGGCGTCAAGGAGCTTGTCGCGGATTGCTCCCACTGCCTTCATGTCCACATCCAGCTCTACTCCAAGCTTGTCGGCGAAGAGGTATACCAGCTCGATGGCGGGCGCTGCTGAACCTCCGCCAAACCACCATATGTTGGTGTCCAGAATGTCCACGCCGTTAAGTATGGCCATAATCGATGATGCAAGGCCATAGCCGGGGGTGCAATGGGTGTGGAAATCTACGGGCACGCTCACATTGGCCTTAAGCTGGGATATGATGTCTGCCGCGCGGTTCGGGCTGACAAGGCCAGCCATATCCTTCAAGGTTATAATCTTTGCGCCAAGAGCCTCCATCGCCTTTGCCTTTTCCACAAAGTACTGCGTCGTGAATATCTTCTCGGGCTCGGCGGACTTGGTCTTGCTTCCGAATAGGCGAGCGAAGAACCCCTTGGGCTTTTCTTCCTCTTGCGCTGCGTTCTTGGGGTCTACGGTGTAGCATACTGCTCCATCGGCTATGCCCCCAAGCTCGTTGATCATCTTGATTGAATCCTTTACGTTGTCTATATCGTTCAGGGCGTCAAAGATGCGCATAACATTCAGTCCGTTCTTGATCGCCTCTTTGTAGAAGCCCTCAAGCACGCTGTTGGGATAAGGCACATAGCCGAATAGGTTGCGGCCGCGTGATAGGGCCGAAAGATATGATTTTCCCTTCATCACCTTCGACACGCTGCGCAGGCGTTCCCACGGCGATTCATCAAGGAAGCGCATTACGGAATCTGGCACTGCGCCGCCCCATACTTCCATGATGTAGAAGCCGGCGTTTTCATATAACGGCAGAAGCTTGTCGATTTCTGCTTGGCTTAAGCGGGTTGCGAATAGTGATTGTTGGCCATCACGCAAGGTGAGGTCGCGAAGTTTCAGTTTGCGTTTTTCCATGTTGCTGCATGTGATTATGTTTGTATATGCGTCACAAATTTAAGCATTTTTTTTCACCCGGACAATTTTTGCGCTAATTTTAGCTCCAAAATGCCGTTGGCATCCCCATTATAAGGCTTAGCGCAGGCGGTCGTAGCTGCGAAGGAGCTTGTAGTCGCGCTTCATCGCCGCCCATGCCATCACGGTAAGGAAGAAGGATGCGAGGGAAACGACAGATGGCCAAAGCCACGAGGCGGTAAAGTTCTCCGGCATTACAAGGGCCATCACTGATGCCACTACAAACATTGATGCCCAAACCAGTACGCAGCAGCATAGCGTGCTGTTCATCTGGAATTTCAGGTTTTTGTACAGAAAGATTGTCACGAACTGCATAACTGCCGTCACAAGGCAAATTATCATCATGCTCATGTCTGAGCATACCTTCACCTCCATAGCCTGCTCTTCGCCGGCTATGGATAGTTGGCCCAATGGTATTGCAAAGGTGAGTACAAACATCAATGCGCTCGCCAATAGCAAATAAACACTTTGAATTCTTTGGATTACCATAATTATTTATTCGTTTTTATTTCAATTAAAATCCAAGTTGTAGCATACGGCGTCTATCACCAACGGCAGCGTTGCGGTGTCAACCCCGGCCTTTTTCAGAGCCTCTGAGTCGTCCTCAATGGCCTTTTGCAGCGTCTCTGCATTGGCTCCGGCCGATACGTTCTGCAGATACAGCCCATAATGGTTGATTGCCGACCTCGTGTCTCCCGCGGCAAGCGCCACATGGCCCATATTCAGATAATCCGCTGCATTGGGAGAGTTCTGCAGTATCTTGCCATAATATTTCCGCGCTCCGCCAAAATCGCCGGTCTGAAACAGTGTCCAGGCCAAGGCCCGCCATGCCTTCGTGGATTTCTCATCAAGAAATTCCACTTTGTAGAATTGCTTTATGGCCTTTTGCAAATCGTCGTTTTCTATATAGGCGTAGCCCAGGAGAAGGGCCGCCTGCAGGTCGCTGGGGTCTTGCTCGGCAAGCCGGCTGTAGCATTCTATCGCTTTTTCTTTGTTGCCAAGCTGGCGATAGCAGGCCCCAAGCCTGCGGTGCGTCCATCGGCTGTCTGCGTCAAGAAGCTCTGCGCGCAGGTAATACTCCACGGCCTCTTCTGTGCGGCCTAATTTTTCGCTGCAATAGCCCATCTTTTGGTAGCGCTGCGAGTCGCCAGGCACGATGTCCTCCATGTGCTTGAACACGCCAAGGGCGTCGTCCCAATATTTTAGCTTGAAGTAAAATTCAGCCACCACCTGCAGCAAGTCTAGATCCACAAACTCCGCGCCTAAAGCCGGCACGGCTATCAAGTTGATTCCCGACTGGAACGGATCAAAGAATTCATCTTTGCGGCGGAAAAGCTTGTAGAATCTATACAGATTCTGCATCTGCAGATTCACCTCTTTGCGCCTGGCCTCTGGCCTGCTGGCTGCCGCGTTTTCACGCATGGCGTCATAGATGCTGTCGCTCTGCGCCATAAATTGGGAGGTCATCATTTGGCGCTGCGACTGCGGCACCATCTTCAAGGCCAACACAAATGAGTACTTGTCGCCGTCGCAGAAGAATTTCGCCTTTTCTATCATGTCGGAAACAACGCCAAGCGACGCAGCCTCTTCTTCCACTGCCGTATGGCTGGAATCATAGGGCAAAAACCAATTGCCTATCTCATTGAAGAACGGAAATTGTTTCAGGTGGGCAAAAGTGCTCATCATCACGTCGCCGCCCTCCATCTGTATCTCTGTAAGTTCCTTAAGCTTGTCTGATATGCCGTTCTTATCCAAAAGGTCTTGCCATTCGGGATTCTCCTGCAGTGATGCCAAGTCTTGCTTCTCCGAGGACAGCCCCTTGAATTTGTCCATGATTTGCGGACGCAAGTTCATCATGTCAGGGATTACTTCATCCCTTATCTTGCGGTTGATGCGCTCGGTGTCCCTGGCGCGGATCATCTCCACAAAGGCAAGCCTCAAATCGCTGAGCCACCCTTCTTTTTCTTTCGCCGAGTCCAATGCCGCGGCCACTTTGGGCGCCAGAGGGCGGTCACGGTACATCCAAAGTCCCAAAAGCATGCCTATCAGCGCCGCCGACGTTACTCGCATGTCAATGTCCGACATGTATGTGGTGATCAGAAGGAGCATGCGTTTCTTGTCATACTTCGCCATCAAGCCCATAGTCAACGCCCATACGATATTCGTCTTGGCGTTGGGGGAAATCTCTCCGCCGGAAAGAGCCGCCGAAAGAGTGTCATAGTCTGCGTTGGAGAGGTTGGGCGTAGCCCATATCGAAACGAACAAATCGGAAAGTAGTCGCTCTGCATGCTGCCGCTTTGTCTTTTCGTCAACACTGCCGCCAGTTGACAGCATCTCGAAGATTGACCCTTCTGACGACGCTTTGGCGTATTGGCTAAGAAGCGTAGGGATCTCCATTTGAGCCCCTCTCAGCCCCCTAAGCCTCAATGTGCTGTAGTACAGTGATGGATTGTCGGCCTTCTCCATTTGCATGGATAGGTCGTCAAGAGCGCCGTAGAGGTCATTTACTATCCCGTCATACACCTTGTCTCTTTCCGGATCAGCGGCGCCGTCTGCCATATAGCGAAGCATATAGGCGTAGTTTTGCTCCGTCTTTTCAAGCTTGTCGGCCACTGACCACGCCTGCTCGCGGCGTGCCGTTTCCGCCATCTCTTTTGCAGCCTGCCTGAGCCTTCTTTGGCCCAGTAGCCTGTCCACCCTTTCTTTGAATTTCTTTATATCCTGTAGCGTCATTTCCGTTGATTGCAAACAAATACTCTAATATAACAATCTATCTAACAAAAATAGCGCCATTTTATGCTAATTTCAACATTTAGCCAGAATTCTTAATTCATTTTGCCGAAACAAAACCTTATATTCATATTTAAGCGAATCCGTATCAATGATTTTTTAGGCCATGAATCCTACTTAAGCGAATCTATGTCAATAATTTTGTTGAGCACCGCGTAAATGGCCAATGCCGCCGGGGAATGGATCTGCAGCTTTTGGGCTAGGTTGCGCCGATGCGTGGTGACTGTATTCACTGAAATGCTGAGCGCCTCGGCTATCTCTTTGTTCGACATGCCCTTTGCAACGCACGCTATGATCTCCCTCTCTCGAAGGCTAAGGGGTGTGGAGTAATTGTCATTGGCCTCGACTGCCGGCTCTGTGCGTGGCCGTGATTCCAGTTCAGCCTCAGTCTTTAAGGCCACGGGCACAAACAGCTTGTCCTCAACCAGGCAGTGCGCTATCAAATCTTGCTCGCAGTTGATGATGTCAAACAGCACCGCGTTGAGCAAATTGTTCTCCTTCTGCGGCAAATAGCGGATTATAATGTCTTTTAGTTCTTTAAGTTTGCTGTGTATGCTGTGATGCCCTGATGCGAAAGCCGATACGCTGTAGTTGCCGTCAAGCTGCCCCTGAAGCATGGATTTTACGTACTTGAAAACGGTAGCATCCTCAAAATGCATGTGCCGGCTCACTTCATCCACGTATTCATCGTAGAATTTAAGGATTAACATCGCCAATTCGTCCCTGCCGCTGCAGTCAATAGCCTCAATAAGCTTTCTGCGTATCAAAGGCAAATTGAAGTCAAGGAAATAAGTGTGCGCATGCTCCAAGTAGTACATCAGCGAGCTCAAGTCTACGTTCGCCGTATCTATCGATCCAAATGAAATAAAATTGGCCACCGCCAAAAATGTAGGACAGTCGACTCCCTGGTCATCGCATATCTGCTGCACAGTAGCATCTCCAAAACCAAGGCTTATCCCGAAACGGCTCATTGCCATTATCAACAATGGATTAGCGTTGATCAACGCGCTCATTTTGTCTGTCGGCTTGTAATGTCCTAATTTATCCATTTCCTCAATTTTTTATGCAAAGTTAGCGAAAAGTATTGACTTTTCAATACTCAATTTGCGATGCCGCAGCCAGCTTACGTCTGCTTTAACCCGGGAAAAAGCGAATATGCGTTGTCTGTTGTGGCATCTTCCACCTCACGCATAGGTACGCCTAAATATTCAGATATGTGCTTGGCCACCAAAGGAAGATATGCGCTTTCATTGCGTTTGCCCCGATTGGGCACGGGAGCCAAATACGGGGAATCAGTCTCTAAAAGAATCCTGTCAAGGGTAATTTCCGGCAATGTTTCCCTCACCTTGCAATTCTTGAAGGTCACAATCCCGTTTATCCCGAAACAATAGTCGCCCACTCTGCGTATGCGGTCCACATCTTCGGCCGTGCCACCAAAGCTATGAAACACCGCCCTCACACGCGGATGCCCCTGAAGCACCTCCAAGGCCTGGTCCAGCCCCTCCCGGCAATGAATTATCACCGGCAGATCCATCTCTTCTGCCTTACCAGCCTGCATATCGAAAGCGCGCATCTGCTCTTCCGCATATGTTTTGTCCCAATAAAGGTCGATTCCTACCTCGCCTACAGCCACATATCGCCCTTTGCCTAATTCTTCCAAGCAAACCGCTGCGGCATCGCTCCACCCATCATTCACTTCTGTTGGATGCAGCCCCATAGCCATGCTCACGCTGTCTCGAAATTTTTCCGCCAATGCCTTCATTGGCTCTATTGTGGCGAGTTCAACATTGGGAAAAATCATCTTTTCTACCCCGGCCTCGATAGCGCGGCGCACCGCCGCCTCGCCGCCTCCCCCTTCTTCAAATTCCGGCAAATAAAGATGCGTATGCGTATCTATCATCTCTCTTTTTTCTTTGTGGTCCAGTAGTTTGTGTGCAATTCCTTATCTTTTGCGCCCCAACAGGCTTCTCTCTTATTTTTTGCGTCCCAATAGTCCGTGGGCAAAATCCTCAAACCATTGGCGCTCTTCCGCTCCAAGCGAGGTCTGCAATAAGCACTCAAGCGCGTCCTCAGTGTATTGCTTCACCAGCTTCTCTCCTTGCGTCTTTAGATCTAAGGCATCATATAGCCCGGTCACCTTCGCTATCTTCTCCTCATCGGGAATATCTGACTTGATCACGGAGGTGAAATTCTCTCCCATCTTGTCTTTCGCCATTATGTACAGCCAGGTCTTCTTCCCATTCAGTATGTCGCCTCCAATTGCCTTGCCAAAGGTCTTTGGGTCGCCATACACGTCTAGCAGGTCATCCTGCATTTGGAAGGCTATGCCCAAGTTAAGGCCATAATTGAACATCAAGTCTATGTCTTGCTGGTCTGCGCCAGAGATGAGGGATCCAATGGCGCACGGATATGAAATCAACGCGGAGGTCTTGCCTATGATCATCTGCATATATTGGACAAACGTCACTTCGTCAACTCTCTCAAAGTCAGCGTCAATCTGTTGCCCTTCATACACTTTCATTGTCATTAAGCCAAAACGGTCAATCACCTCCGGCAAGAACATTGGCGGGCAGCCCGCAATGCACTTGTACGCCATGCTCACCATCGCGTCGCCGCTCAATATCGCCGTGTTTACATCCCATTTCTTCCAAACAGTCGGCCTCCCCCTGCGCACATCCGCATTGTCCATTACATCGTCATGCACAAGGGTAAAGTTGTGGAAAATCTCAACTCCTACTGCCGGCCATATTGCTTGCCCGGAATCACCCCCGAACGCGTCATTGCATGCCAATAGCAAAGTTGGCCTTAATCGTTTCCCTCCGGCCTCCATTGCATATTTGATCGGCTCATAAAGACCGCTCGGATAAGCAGGATATTCTATCTTTGAGATGCATTGCTCTATAAGCTTGGCATATTCGCTGGATGTCAACATTTTGGGTCTGTGTTTATTAGGATATGATTTTAGAACAATAGTGAATAGCGCGCCTGCGCCATTCACTATTGCATATATTTCTGTAAAATACGTTATTCAGCTGAAAATTTGAACTTTATCACACGGCTGTATTCCTCGCCGGCCTTTATGAATGGCGATGGAAAATCCGCATGATGCACAGCGTCGGGGAAACCTTGGCATTCGAGCGCCACGGCGTCATAGTCCTCATAGCTGCGGCCGGATTTGCCCATCGGGCAGCCTGCCAGCCAATTGCCTGTGTAGACCTGCACGCCGGGCTGGTCTGTGAATACCTCCAGCTTGCGACCGCTCTTGGGGTCTACAAGCACAGCGGCTTCCTGCACCTTCCCCGGCTCATAGTTGTCTAGCACGAAGCAATGGTCATAACCTTTGCCGTAAACAAGGGGCTGGAAATCGCTCTTGCCGTTGCCGTCGCGTCCTATGGCGTGCATTTCGGTGAAATCCATCGGCGTGCCTGCCACGGGAGCCTTTTCGCCTGTGGGGATTAGCGTCTCGTCTGTAGGCAAGAATCTTGACGCGTTCAGCTTGAGCAGGTGGTCGTTTACGCAGCCTGAGCTCTCTCCCGCCAAATTGAAATAAGCGTGATTCGTAAGATTGGCCACTGTGTCCGCATCGCTCACGGCCTTGAGCTCAAGAATCAACTCGTTGTCGTCAGTCCATGTATAAGTCGCCGTCACCTTCATATTGCCCGGATAGTTCTCTTCCCCATCCTTTGCGTTGTAAGTGAACACCACCTTGTTGCCCTGCGCATCGGCCTCCCAAATTTGGTTCTGAAACCCTTCGGGGCCGCCGTGAAGCGCATTCGGCCCATTATTGATGGCCAGCTGATATTTCTTGCCGTCAACAACGAGGTCGCCCTTGGCTATGCGGTTGGCGAATCTGCCGGGCACCTTGCCTGCGCATGGCCCGTCATAAAAGTACGATTTCGCCTCGGGATAGCCTATCACAACGTCGGCCAGCTTGCCTTCGCGGTCAGGCACAATCACCGACTGAATGGCAGCGCCTATGCTGCACAGCGTAACGCTTGCGCCCGACGCGTTGGTGAGGGTTATGAAAGCCGCGGGCCCTTTTGAGGTGGGCTGCGTTTCTATGCTGCTCTTCATATTAGTCTTCAAGCTTGCGGGCTCCGTCTGAAAGGATTACGTCGTAAACCTTGGGCTCTACGCCGTATTTCTCCTGGAATTTCTTCTTTGCGGTCTCAATGAACTTGTCATGCAGCTCGTCCTTAACGAGGTTGATGGTGCAGCCGCCAAAGCCGCCGCCCATGATGCGCGAGCCGGTCACGCCGCATTCCTTTGCTATGTCGTTGAGGTAGTCAAGCTCTTCGCATGAAACTTCGTACTCCTTGGAGAGTCCTTCGTGCGTCTCGTACATGCGTTCGCCCACAGTCTTCAGGTCGCCCTTCAGGAGTGCGTCGCAAACATCAAGCACGCGCTGCTTCTCGCCAATCACATAGTGGGCGCGCATATAGTCCTCAGCCGTGATTTCGGGCTTGATCTTCTCAAGGTCTTCAAACGATGCGTCGCGCAGCGTCTCTACGCCAAGCTTTTTGGCTACGCGCTCGCATGACTCGCGGCGCTTGTTGTAGGGGGAGTCTACGAGCTCATGCTTTACGCAGCTGTTAACGAGTACCAGAGTGTAGCCGTCAAGCTTCATGGGGAAGTACTCGTAGTCGAGCGAGCGGCAGTCGAGGCGAATCAGATGGTCCTTCTTGCCGAATACTGACGCGAACTGGTCCATAATGCCGCAGTTAACGCCGCAATAGTTGTGCTCTGTGCTTTGGCCTATCTTGGCAAGCTCCATCTTGGGGAAGGTGTTGTTGTTGAACAGGTCATTGATCGCATACGCGAAGCAGCTTTCAAGGGCGGCCGACGAAGACAGGCCAGCGCCAAGGGGCACATCGCCCGCGAAGACTGTGTCAAAGCCTTCCACCTTGCCTCCGCGCTTGATGAACTCACGGCATACGCCGAAGATGTAGCGTGCCCACTGCTGTTCGGGGGCGTCCTCCTCATTGAGGCCGAACTCGCAATATTCGTTTATGTCGATTGAGAAGACGCGCACCTTGTTAAGGCCGTTGGGCTTCACTTCTGCCATAATCACCTTGTCGATGGCGCCGGGGAACACGAATCCACCGTTGTAGTCGGTGTGTTCGCCGATGAGGTTGATACGGCCTGCCGATGCGTACATCGTGCCGGGGAAGTGCTTGTTGAACTCTTCTTTGATTTGGTTTTCCATTGTTCGATATGTATTTAGGGTAAAAATTTGTTGCGTCCAATGCTTATAGGCACAAAATTAATGATTTTTGCATAAATTCCCAAATAAAAATCCGCAAATTTTTAATTCATTGCCTTGGCCTTGGCGCGATATTGCATCGCCTTGGCCGCATCTCCCTTCTTGTCAAGGCAATCCGCGGCCAAATTCAGGGCCTCCTTGTATATGTCGGCGTATTCTCCCGTATATTTCTCGTTGTCTATAAGAATGGAAAGATACGTCAATGCCGAATCGTATTCTCCTTTCTCCGCATACAGCTTGGCTATCTTGTAGTTGGCTGAGGTGATAGTCTGGAAGTCCTTCTCTTTTGCAGATGCCGCGTTTTGGAATCCTTCATTGTAGAAGGAGATTGCCTTGTCGGGCATTTCCGCCATGGCTAGGGCGTCGCCCAGCGACATAAGAAGCTCTACGTTCTTCGGATCCACTTCCATCGCCTCCACGCCAAGCTGCACAGCCCCGTTAGGTTGGTTTGCGTCAAGAAATAACCTGATAGCCTGGTTGTATGACGCTATCGACATTTTCTTGTCTCCTTTGGCCGTCATGCGGGCAATCGTCACGTAAGGCCTGGCAAACCCCGGATTCAAGTCAATGCATTTCCCCAGCCAGGACATGGCCATTGTTTTGTCGCCGGCCTGAAGGTATAGGTCGCCAAGGGCCTGGCATCCAAGATAATCATTGGGATTGGCGCGCATGTATTCATTCAAGCGGTCTATGCCTTTCTGCAGCTCGCCTGTGCCGGCAAGGGAATAAGCGTATGTGACTTCAAGCTCGGATATGTCCTCTCCCGCGTCAACAAGTCTTTGAATTAGGGCCTTAGCCAAGGCTTGGTCGCCTGATTGGCTAGCCTGCATGATTTGCGGATACAGTTTGTCCACCATTTCCGTTGACGCCTCGTCCTGTGCATATGCCGCGAATAGCGCGGAAAGGGCCAAAGCCATTGTTAGAATTTTTTTCATCATATTTCCTTGATTAATTTTGATTATTCAAATGTTTATTCTCAAAGTGGCGCCCGCGCTCCATGGCGCTGCCCTTTGCACGAAGGCATGCCCTATTGATACGAAATAAAAAGTATTGTACTTCGTGTTTGTAATATTTTCCGCCCAAAGCCTTACGCTCCATTTTTCGTGGTCGAGCGCCAGCGACGCGGACAATGTCGCATAAAATGGCTGGCGCACAGTGTTGGCCTCATCCCAATATATATCTCCGACGCCGCGCACGCTTGCGCACACCGATGGCACCACTCCAAGGATAGTCCGCGGCAAGGAATAATTGACCGAAGCAAAAAGCGTATTGCTTGGAGCATAGGGCAATCGCTTGCCCCTGAAATCCTCTTTGCCGTTGAAATATCTGCGGAATGTGGCATTGGTGTATCCATAGCTGCCGTATAGCTGCAATTGATCAGTGGGCGACCATGTCACGGTAGCCTCTGCACCGTAGGATCGCGTGCGGCCCGCATTTGTCATAATGCGGCCCGTGGTCATGCCATCGGGAAATGTAGTGAGCTGCTGGTCTGTGCATGAAATATAGAATAAGGTGCCTGAATAGTCTAACCTGCCCGCTGTGCCTTTGACTCCCAGTTCGTAGTTCCAGCTCTTCTCCGGCTTGTAACTGACTATCTCGTCCACATCGTATTTCATCGTCAAGCCCATAAGCTCCATTATGCGCTGCTGAAGCACATCACTGAACATTTGCGAATTATACCCGCCGGCCTTATATGCCTTCGACACATTGGCGTAGACGCGTGCATTTCCAAAATCATAGCCTACGGCCAGCTTTGGCAGCAATTCGCCAAAGTTCTGCGATAGATGCCCATGGTCGTGGATATCCACCGGCGAATGTCCGTACACTTCTTTGGTGCCGTCAGGCAGAACATGCCATGTAGTGTAGCCAGTGCTGCAATCGCTGTTATACATCAGTGATGCCCACTCCAAATCCCAACGAAGGCCAAATTCGAAATCCCATGCTCCAAGCTGATACTTGCTTTGCTGATACAAGGCCACGCCTTTCGCGATATTGAGAAAAGCGCTCCCGAGCACGAATTGCCTTGTGTCCCATGAAATCGGATATGACGGATTCATCTGATTTGGATGAGCCTCTATAAGCTTGCTGATGCCGGTATCCTTAAAGGTTACAGGCGCGTTCATGTCATTATGCTTATAGAATCCGAATACGCCGGCCAGCCAGTTGTATTTGCCCCTTCGGCCTCTTGCGTACAAGTCCTCGGTCAGCGCCCATTCTTTGCTCTTCTGCGTTAGGGTAAAGTATGGCTCTGGCGTGAAGTCTTGGTCGAGCGTCATATTGTCGTCAATGTACTGCACGGAAGTAACAGAGGTGACAACCACGCGTTTGCTCGACCATCCCACCGTAAGCCCGTCGGCGAATGAGAATCGGCGATAAAAGCATGTGTCGTTGTACGCCAGCTTGCCTGTGGCATAATCCTCATAAGGATACCCGCCCTGCCGCGTTATTCCGGCCGATGCGGCATTAGTCACGGATAGACGGCTCGACGGATGCCACGAAAGTTTCCACCTGAGTGATCCGGATTTGTCAGTGTCAAGCCGGCCGTGGTTGTATTCATTGCGGAAATATCCGTCTGTCATTGCGTAATAGCCGGTTATGGAGGTCGCAAGCTTGTCATTGACCCTTGCGTAGTAGCTAATGGCCGCCTTTGCGCTATTGGCGCGCCCGTACTCAGCCATCAGCTTCAGCCCCTGGTATGCCCAAGGCGAAAGAGTGCTGATGTTGACTTGCCCGCACATTGTGTTGCGCCCATTGAGGATGGACTGCGCGCCGCGAAAAACCTCAATTTTCCCTATATCTAATATGTCGAAATCGTAATTGTTCTTATTGAGGAACGGAACACCATCGACGCTTAGGCCCACTGCCGGCTGGTCTATTCTGGCGCCCAAGCCTCGCACATATATTGATGAGGTCATGCGCGACCCATAAGCCGGAAGGAAAAAATTGGGAGCAATCTCCCCTATCCCGCGCATCGACCGCACATTCTCCCTTTGCAGCATCGACTGGCTGATAGTGGTCACCGCCGACATTTCACTGCTGGCGTTTTGCTTTTCTCCCACTATCGCCACCTCATTGAGCATAGTGGTGACAACTGTGTCTTGCTGCCCCATTGCCAATGAGGCAGCCTGCAAAAGAAGAGCAGCAAGTGTGATTTTAAGAATTTTCAATGGATCAGCTTTCAGTGTGAATCAGAATGAATATGTGTAAGATACCAACTCAAGTTCCGCCGGTACGGGCGGAGCCAGCTTGGCCACAGTCACCGAGCCTGAAGCCACCTTGTCGGCATATCGCTCCTTGATGGCGCGGGCTATGCGAAAGGCCACGGCCTCAATAAGCTTTGATGGCTGCCGCATCTCCCGCTTCACTAGCTCAATCACTTCCGCATAGTTTACTGTCATGTCCAAATTATCTCCGGCCGCGGCCTCGTCGGCCTGCGGCACGGATATATGTATGTCTATTTCAAACACGTTTCCCACTCGCCTTTCTTGGTCAAGGACTCCGTGATGGCCCGTCATCCGCAGGCCCTTAATGGTTATTTCTCCCATATTCAATGTCCTCTTCTGGCTTTTTGCTTTGGCCCGCGCCCGCGGCTTTTCTTCTGCGGATGCGACGCGGCTTCTCTCTGCTTGGCGTTGGCGCGCTGCTGCGGATCGCGGCCTTGGTCGTCCAAAAGGGCGAAGTCAAGCTGCTTCTTGTCAAGGTTTGCCCTAGCCACTTTCACATGCACGCGGTCGCCTAGCCTATAGCGGTTGTTGTGCCGGCGCCCTACAAGGCTATAGTTCTTTTCATCGAATTCATAATAGTCATCGGCCAAATCCCTTACCGGCACGAGGCCTTCGCATTTGTTCTCTTCAAGTTCTACGTAAAGCCCCCATTCTGTCACGCCGGAGATAATGCCTGAATACACTTGCCCTAGCCTCTCTGACATGAATTCCACTTGCTTAAACTTGATGGACGCCCTTTCTGCGTTGGCGGCAAGCTGCTCCATTTGGGAGGAGTGCTTGCATTCTTCCTCAAGCTTCTCGCGGTCTACGCTCCGTCCTCCCTTCAGGTAACGATCTAGCAAACGGTGAACCATCATATCTGGATACCTGCGTATTGGCGAAGTAAAATGTGTGTAAAAGTCAAATCCAAGTCCATAGTGGCCTATATTCTCCGTGGAATACTCGGCCTTGGCCATTGAGCGTATCGCCAAGGTTGACAGGAAGTTTTCCTCGCCTTTGCCCTTTACGTCGGCCAGCATGCGGTTGATGGACTTGTTCACTTCCTTTGCCGGGCCCGCCGGCTTTATTTTGTATCCGAACGTGCTTGAAAGGGCTGCCAGGTCTGACAGCTTGCCCGGGTCTGGCATGTCATGAATCCGATACACAAAGCTTTTGGCCTTTTTCTTTGTGCCCTTTACGTTGCCTATGTAGGAGGCCACTGTGCGGTTGGCCAAAAGCATGAATTCTTCGATAAGCTTGTTGGCCTCTTTTGATTCCTTGAAATAAACAGATACGGGCTTGCCGGTCTCGTCTATGTCAAATCTTACTTCTACTCGGTCAAATTCCACCGAACCGTTGTCGTATCTCTCTTTGCGCAGGACTTGGGCCAATTTGTTGAGAATTGAAAGCTCTTCAGCGTAGTCTCCTTCTCCTTTTTCTATTATTTCCTGAGCCTCCTCATAGGTGAATCTGCGATTGCTGCGGATCACCGTGCGGGCTATCTCCGAAGACACGACTTTCCCTCCGGGCGTCATTTCAAAGATGGCGGAGAATGTCAGCTTGTCCTCGTCGGGGCGCAGCGAGCATATACCATTGCTCAAGTGTTCGGGCAGCATGGGCACCACTCGGTCTACCAAGTACACCGATGTAGCCCTTTTCTGCGCTTCGTGGTCGATGATGGTGTTGGGCTTTACATAATGCGTTACGTCGGCTATATGCACGCCTATGCGGTAGTTGCCGTTTGGCATCTTCTCAAACGAAAGTGCGTCGTCAAAGTCCTTGGCGTCTTTCGGGTCGATGGTAAAGGTGGTAACGTTGCGCATGTCAAGCCTCTTTTCCACTTCTTGGCTTGTTATCCCGGCGCCTATCTTGTCAGCGGCCTTCTCCACTGCCTCGGGATAGCGGTATGGCAAGCCAAATTCAGCCAATATGGCATGGATTTCAGCCGTATTCTCGCCCGTCTTGCCCAAAATGTCAATCACCTCGCCCTTGGGATTCTTTTGGTCGTCGGGCCATTCGGTGATTTGCACTATGGCCTTGTCGCCGGTCTGCCCTCCCTTCAGCTTTGCCTTCGGGATAAAAATGTCTGACGCGAGGAATTTCGAGTCGGTAAGGAGATATGCGAAGTGCTTGTCCACCTGCAGCGTGCCGATGAACACTTGTTCGTTTTTCTCTATGATTTCTATAACTTCCGCCTCTGGCTCGGCGCCTCGCCGCCTTGCGGCTATTGATACCCTTACCCGGTCGCCGTTAAGCGCGTGCATGGAGTTGCGCTCGGCCACTGATATAACTTCGCCATCCTCTTCGGTGGTGACGCTGTTCTTCCCATTGCTTCGCCTTGAGAATACGCCCGTTGCAACGACACTGCGCATTATTGGCTTGTACCGTCCCGGCTGCACTTCATTGATTTCTCCATCAAACGCCAGTTCGGCCAAGGCCATCGCCACAGCCTTTTGATGCGCGGCCGACGTGTATTGCAGCGCGGCGGCCACTTGGTGGTAATTCAGCACCTTATCTTTTTGGCTCTCTACATAGTCCAGCACCTGAGCTCGCATTACCTTGCCGGGCACTGATTTCCTTGATTGCTTTGCCATGTGTTCTGCTTATAAGTTGAAAACGTTGTCGGGGCGTTCCTTGCTTCTTTTCCCCTTAAAAACTAAAACGCTTGCCCGCTGATTTTGTTTATTCGGGCAAGCGCTTTATGCGATTTTTCTTATGCGTCGATGTTCGCGTAGTTGGCGTTTTCTTCAATAAAGTCACGGCGCGGGCCCACGTCCTCACCCATTAGCATTGAGAAGATGCGGTCTGCCTCGGCGGCATCGCTGATGGTCACTTGCTTCAGCATGCGCTGGTCTTTGTCCATGGTGGTGTCGCGAAGCTCCTGGAAGCTCATCTCGCCAAGACCCTTGTAGCGCTGCACCGTCGTGCCTTGCTGGCCAAAACGCATCATAAACTGCTGCACTTGCTGATCTGTCCAGCAATATTCCTCGTTCTTTCCCTTCTTGCATTTGTACAGCGGCGGAGTGGCAAGGTAAAGGTAGCCTTGCTCTATCACCGGGCGTATGCGGCGGAAGAAGAAAGTCATAAGCAGGGTGGCGATGTGCGCTCCATCGACATCGGCATCGGTCATGATGATGATCTTGTGATATGCCAGGCGGCTGAGGTTCGCCTCCTTGGGGTCATCCTCTGTGCCAATGGTTACTCGCAACGCGCGGAAGAGGTTGGAGATTTCTTCGTTGTCAAGAATCTTGTGCTCCATAGCCTTCTCTACGTTGAGGATTTTGCCTCGCAGCGGCAGCACGGCCTGATGCTCTCGGTCGCGCGCCTGCTTTGCGGTGCCGCCTGCGGAATCGCCCTCGACGATGAAGAGCTCGCAGTCCTCGGCCGTGCGGCTTGAACAGTCG
>JAMPBQ010000050.1 GCA_023666615.1 Clostridium sp.
GGCGCCGCCGCTGAGGGCCACGAGCACCGGCCTGCCTCCGGGCTCAATGCCGCAGAGGGGCAGCTTGGCGGCTATTTCCTTTTCAAGCTGCAGAAGCATTGGCGGGAGTCTTTTTGGTGAATATTCTGTTTACGATTTGGGCAATGGCGCCGTCGCCTGTCACGTTGCAGGCCGTGCCGAAGGAATCCATTGATATGTAGAGGGCTATCATCAAGGCGTTGTCCTCCGGCGTGAAGCCAAGCATGGAGCTGAGCACGCCGAGCGAAGCCATAATCGAACCGCCGGGGATGCCGGGGGCGGCTATGATGCTCACGCCAAGCATGCCGATGAAGGCGGCGAACATGCCGAAATCATAGTGCTGCCCGTGCAAAATCATGAGCGCCAGGGCGCAAGCCACAATCTTCAGCGTAGAGCCGGACATGTGTATCGTGGCGCACAGAGGCACAGTGAATCCCGCCACGTCCTTATCCACTCCAAGGGCTATGGCGCGCTTGAGGGTCACGGGTATTGTAGCGGCCGATGAGGCTGTGCCCAAGGCGGTGAAGTAGGCCGGCATCATAGTCCACAGCGACTTGAAGGGATTCGCATGCGCCACAAGGCCGGATATGCAGTACTGCACCACCAGCACCGCCACGTGCAGGGCGAAAATCACCGCTATTATCTTGATGAATGTCATAAGGATAGCGCCCACCTGCCCGGAGATGGTCATATCCATGAATATGCCGAAAATGTAGACGGGAAGCACAGGTATGATGGAGGCGTTGATGGTCCAGCTGATTACGTCACGGAATCCATTCAACCCTCGCCGCAGTGGCTCAGAATTTACCTTAGCCGTACCAAGGCCGACCACAAATGCCAGCACCAAGGCCGTGAGCACACCCATCACCGGCTGGATATCCATTGTGAAATACGGGGCCGGCCCCGAAGCGCCGGCTTCAGCGGAAACAGTCGTTCCCGTCTTTATTAGGCTTGGGAAAATCGACGCTCCCGTGAAATATGACATCGCTCCGGCCATAAATGTGAATCCGTAGGCCAAGGCAGCCGTCACAAGCAGCATCTTGCCCGCCTTTTGCCCAAGGTCGGCGATGGCCGCGGACACAAATCCGATGATGAGCAAAGGCACGATGAACCCTAGGTAGGCCGAGAAAATGGCGTTGAACGTGGCCATAATCCTTGCGGCCCATTCCGGCGCCACATAGCCGGCGCCAATGCCTAGGGCCATGCCTAATATGATGCGGGGCAACAGCCCAAATTTAATCTTCTTCATGGTGGAGGGGAGTCTTTAGTTTTTAGTCTTTAGTCGTTGGTCTTTGCTCGTCTTTCCCTTTCGGCACCAGCAGGGCGCTGGCCTCCCAAAGCGCGTAGATAGGAATGAATACTACGAATAAGGTGAAGAGGTCGCTCGTGGGGGTAATTATGCCTGAAATCACAAGGATGCCCACAGCCGCGTATTTACGGTAACGCTTGAAAAATGGCCTCTTCAGCAGCCCCATCTTGCCCAAGAGCCACGCCAGGAGCGGCAGCTCAAACATCAGCCCCATCATCAGCACAAGCATGAAGAAGGCGTCCATATAGGATGTTAGGCTTACAGTATTGGCTATGCGGTCGCTCAGCTGGTAATCGGCCAAGAACCTAAGCGCCAAAGGGAAAACTATGAAATAGCCCACAGCCATGCCCAAATAGAACATCAAATTGCCAAACAAGAATGCTCCGCGAGCATTCCTCTTCTCGTGCGCGTACAGGGCCGGCGATACGAATCCCCACAGCTGATAGAGCACAAAAGGGAAGGATATGATGAAGGCTAGCCACACCGACGCCGACATGTGGATGAAGAATTGCGAAGCCAGCTCTATGTTGATTATCTCCACATGGAAGGGCCTCTCGGCGCTCATGTCCGGTATCCACGCGCCATCGCCGCGAATGCAGCCCAAGGCGCGGTAGAGGATAAAGTCGCCGTCGCACGGGGCGAGGATAATGTGGTCGAATATCCATGGCATGAAGCAAAACGCCGCAATGCCCACGCCCAGCACCACCGCGGATATGCGCAAGAGCACGTCGCGCAAAGCGCCCAAGTGCTCCCAAAAGCTCATCTCGCCCGACATCCCCGCCAGCCGTTAATTCTCAGAGGCTCCGCCCTTCGCCATCTTTTGGCGCGTCGTGCTTCACAACGTCCTTGTTTATTTCCTCCTTGGCGTCCTCGATGCCCTGGCGGAAGCTGTGTATGCCCTTTCCGAGGCTGCGCATGATGTTGGGTATGCGCCCGGCGCCGAAGACGAGCAGGATTATGAGCGCTATAAATATTAGCTGAGGCCCCTTTAGGCCCAATATGAAGAGAAGAGTCATACTTGTGGTTTTGTTTGGTTTATGTTATCAATCAGGCGCAAAGCCATGCTTTTATGACCGCAAGGCCATTATTTTGCGGTAAAGTTACGAAATTTTTCTCAAAAATTCGTAACTTTGCGCTCTGATTTAGCAATCAATAAGTCATTTAAGGAAAAAAGCACAATCATTAACAAAGATGAAAGCATACGTATTTCCCGGGCAAGGCGCCCAATTCGTAGGCATGGGCAAGGACCTCTACGACAACAACGCCATGGCAAAGGACCTTTTTGAGAAGGCCAACGAAATCCTCGGATTCCGCATCACCGACATCATGTTCGCCGGCACCGACGAGGAGCTCAAGCAGACGCGCGTCACCCAGCCCGCCATATTCCTGCATTCAGTGATTCTGGCCAAGAGCCTTGGCGAGGACTTCAAGCCCGACATGACCGCCGGCCATTCGCTGGGCGAATTCTCCGCCTTGGTCACAGCCGGAGCCCTCAGCTTCGAGGACGGCCTGCGCCTGGTAGCCGCCCGCGCCCAGGCCATGCAGAAGGCCTGCGAGCTCAAGCCCAGCACCATGGCCGCAATCATCGCCCTCCCCGACGAAAAGGTTGAGGAGATATGCGCCTCCGTTGACGGCGTGGTGGTTTGCGCAAACTACAACTGCCCCGGCCAGCTGGTGATCTCCGGCGAAATCGAGGCCATCGACAAGGCTTGCGAGGCAGCCAAGGCCGCAGGCGCAAAGCGAGCCCTTAAGCTCAACGTCAGCGGTGCCTTCCACTCTCCCTGCATGGAGCCGGCTCGTGCCGAACTGGCCCACGCCATCGACGCCACTGAGTTCAAGACACCCATTTGCCCCGTTTACCAGAACGTTGACGCCCTGCCCCACACAGACCCCGTGGAAATCAAGGCCAACCTCATCGCTCAGCTCACAGCCCCCGTGCGCTGGACGCAGACCGTGCGCAACATGATCGCCGACGGCGCCACCGAGTTCATCGAAATCGGCCCCGGCAAGGTGCTCCAAGGCCTGGTAAGCAAGATCGACCGCAGCGTGACCGTCAGCGGAATGCAGTGATTTAGTTGTTAGTTATATAGGCGAAAAGCCTAAAAACTAAAAACTCCCCCATGGATATCGACGACTATATATGTTCACACATAAGCGAAGAGCCGGCGCAGCTGCGCCGGCTCTATCGTGATACCCACCTGCGCCATCTCTATCCGCGCATGTGCTCAGGCCACGCTCAAGGGCGGCTCCTGAAGATGCTCACCGAGATGATACGCCCACAGCGAATCATCGAGCTCGGCACATTCACCGGATACTCAGCCCTTTGCATGGCCGAGGGAATGCCCGTGGGCGCCGAACTGCACACGATAGAAATAGACGACGAAATGTCCGACGAGCTGCGCGCCACCTTCGACGCCTCCCCGCGCGCGGCCGACATCCACCTTCACA
The DNA here is from genome assembly GCA_023666615.1 of Clostridium sp. Taxonomy (GTDB): domain Bacteria; phylum Bacteroidota; class Bacteroidia; order Bacteroidales; family Muribaculaceae; genus CAG-873. The sequence goes on from JAMPBQ010000050.1 coordinate 3,776, forward strand.
TAGGCGACGCCCTTGAAGTCATCCCCGCCCTACCAGGCCCTTGGAACATGGCATTCATCGACGCCAACAAGCGTCACTATTGCGAATACCTGCAGCTCCTCATCCCCCGCATGGCCCCAGGCGCGTTCATCCTCGCCGACAACACCCTTTGGGACGACAAAATCCTTGACCCCGCCGCCTGCCGCGACCCGCAGACCAAAGGCATCGCCGCCTTCAACGATATGGTGGCCTCCGACCCGCGCCTGGAAAAAGCCATCATCCCCATCCGCGACGGCCTAACCCTCATCCGCGTGCTCTGACAACCAAAGTTCCTAAAAAAATTTAGAGGCTGTGCCAAAATTCCGAAGAATCGAAATTTTTGGCGCAGCCTCTATAATCTAAATAAAATCACATCTACTTTTACTTTACAATGATTTTCTTACCTTTGCGGATATATAGGCCCGGCTCGGGATTTTTCCCCATATTTCTACCAAGCATATCATAGCAATCGGCATCCTCGCCATTCACGTCTTCATGGATTTCGTCTATCCCCGATGTGCCTCCTTGAATTGTCATAGTGCTGAATATGGGCTCTTCCATAGGAAGACATGCGTCGCCCGGGTTATATACAAATTTTACGCCTTCCATAGGAATCTTATGCTCGCCGTTCTCTGTTTCGGGAGAAGCTATCAGTCCGATTGTGAACAGCGCGTCCAATGGATTGCCATCGATATCGTCGTTGAACAAATCTTCTGCCGTCATTGAGTAGCCTATCACTTTCAGCGTTACTCCATCGGGAAGTATATTACAGGCAATCATGTGGCTGGACGTACCTCGGTCGGTGTAGAAGATGTCATCCACTGTCTCCCTGCCTTTTTTCACTGTGGCAACCGTCACGCCCTTGGGTATTGTGAACTCCATATTGAAGGCCGAATACGTGTGCGCAGGGTCGTTCATGTACAGGGTCATGTGTGTTACAGTCTTGCCGTCTGCCGTGAGCGTGACATCATCCAACCAAACCTTTAGGGTCTCCGACTTTACAGTCTCATAGGCAGCGCAACTAAGAGCGCTGAGCATGGCAATTAAAACCGCCAATAGATTTTTTTTCATCTGCTTATTCTTTTTCTGATTTTATTTTTAGAAGAGTTGAGATATAGGTGCTGGATGCCGGATATATCCTGCGCATCTATCACGCCATCTTTATTCACGTCTGCAGCAATCTTGTCTATAGCGGCATCTTTGCCTAAATAATGGCGAGAAACTATCAGAATATCCGATGCGTCCACCACTCCATTCATGTCCGCATCGCCAAGCATCTGCGAATCCGAGTTGACATCTTGCATATTGTTGGCGCGATCCACAGCCGTAACCTTGAACGTTCTGTTAGGATTTGATTCGTTCGACTGATACAGAATCGTCTCCTCTTCTATGAACGATTTCACCTGGATCCAATCATCGCCCTCATCTTCCTTCATAAACAGATTGTAGTACCAAATGCCTGCGCCCTTGTCGCTTCCTTCAACAGATATTTCATATTCCATATTATCATCGGCATAAATTTCTGTTATTCGCGATGTTGGCAGTTCATAGTCAGTGGCATTCATCCAAATAGGCGTGTCTATTGGGGATTCCGCGTCAAAGATGATCGTGGCCTTGTTTGATATTTTGGTCGCATCGGCTAAATTGGGCCGCAGTTCAATATCAAACATCAATTCGCCGATTCCAAGTCCATCGGTGTTCACGGGCAATGCTCCTTGCATGATGGCCTCAGCCGGGTTTAAGGTGTAAGGGTCCAGCGATGTTATTCGCCATTCAGCATCGCCTGTGTTGGCATCCAGAGAGAAGTCAATCTGCGCAATCACGTTCACATCCGGCCTCAAGTCCAAAGTTTTTGCGAATGACGATTCGCCATTAAACTTCAATGATTTAGGTCCAATGCTAAACTCTCGCATAGCAAATGTTTCCAAATCAAATGCCTGCGGGTCAAGATTGTCTTTGATTACAATGGTATGCGCGGGCGCAGTAGCCGTCTCGGGCTCGTTTTCAAACTCAATTGTGTAGGCCACGCGCTTTACTCCTATGCCAATGTGCTCAGTGCCGGCAGGGGAAAGATAACCCCTAATGTCATTCGGGTCATTTGGCGTAAGCGTCTCTATTGGATGCGGGGTTTGAGTAGGAGTGGGGCATTGGCTGCATTGATTCAACAAGCCGGAGATATCGTTGGCCAAACCGGCGATTTCGCCCGCCGCGCCGGGAAGGTTAGACGCTATCTCTCCCGGAGTGGGCACCGGAAGATTCCTGTATGGATCAATTTCACTTGGGTTCATGCCCATAGGATATGCGCCCATGCTCGCGTATCTGGAAACCCGCTGCTTGCTTGACATATTTGCAATGCCACCGATAGCCTGGCCTATGCCTATGCCCACGCCAACCGCTTCGCCGGCATAACTTTGCATATCTCTCAATCTCGGGGTATTAACCCTCGCCGCTGCAGGCTCTTTATATTCAGACGCCCTCCGTGGCATATTTTGCTGACTAACCAATTCTTTGTATTCTTCGCTCCACGGCTGCCCGGCGAAGGCGTACAAATTAAACCTTGCATTAGCCCCCGCATCAACACCCAGCGTAAGAGTAAGTGATTCTCCAGCTCCAAGATAGGGTAAAATCAAAGACATGTATTTGCCTTGAACCCCAAGGCCTAAAAGATTATCCGTTTCCACCACAAAAGGCATCACCTTGGCCGTCTCTTCACTGACTAGCACATTGAAGTCCATAAAATAAATATCAGTTACATTTTCTGGAGTGTCATAAGCTATAGCCAATGGAATGTCCAGGAATGGAACGTTGCCTTCATTTGTAACTCTTACAGCTACTGGATGCGGCATCTCTCCCGGCACTTGCCGAGACTCTACGTCTACCCTGATATCGCCAAGTTTGGCCTCTTCTATGATTATTGTCTTTGTCAGGATTTCCTCAATGTTATCCTCATCCTTGAATGTCAATACTAAATCGTAGGCGCCTGCCGTCAATTCGTCTTGATTTGAATCAATTCTGAACGCAGCATTGTGCTTATCCCGCAAATAGAATGTGCCCGGGATTTGAGCTGTCTCATTCTTGATGCTTACGGACGTCAGCTTGTCATAGCCGTTGCCAAACAGCGTTCCGAAGATTATCGGGCTATGCGCAGTGCGTTGAGGGGTATATGTCAGAACATCGTATTTGTTTAGGTGCAAAAAGTCGATATTCAAATTTCTGCGGTCATATCCTCTTATATCATGCACGGCAATATAGTAGCGGCCGGTCTCGTAGAGGTTCGCTCCAATGGCGTCAAGGGGCGCATCCTCATTCGTTGCCAAAATTTCCTTCCCCGTAGGAGAGAACACCTGAATAGTGCATACTTTGTCCGCCTTTAGGGAGATAGAATCCCCTGTTTCGCAATCGGCGACATACCATTTAATCTCATTGTCAGGAATTTCAGGAATAAGCATCTGGCCGCTTTCTGTCAAAATAGCGCAATCGCTTTCTTCCAAAGACTGGCTCACGCGCTCATCAATGAAATCGACGCCGCTGTATGTAACCACTCCATCCGGATCGTAGAAGCGAACGTTAAATTGATTCTTGGCATAAACCACAGGTTCTCCATCCTTAATCGCAAAGGCGAACAACGCCGAACGAATTGGCTGCTCCTCCACCTCTATCATATCAATTATCTGCAAGGGATTGGTGGCTCTGTCCAATCCAACCTTCACGCGGGAGGAGTACTCATCATTAATCCAATACTCATAGTCCTTTACTCCTTCGCCTCCAAGGGGAATTTTGTAAAAGAACGAATGAATCGTGTTGCTTGCAAATCCTGCGCTTCCCGCGAGATAAGCCACAATGGAGTGAAGGCCCGACGGCAAATCCGCCACGTCAAGGTCCAAATGGATCGTTTTGCCCCAAGATATGTCGATTTCACCCTTCCTTTCGCCATCGATGGTGTAATATCCCCGCAGCGTAGAGTATTCAGCCGTCGTAGGCACGCGCATGAACATATCGGTAGTCGTCAATGAAGCCTCTCCCTCTGGAGTGCCTAAAACGGCATTGACAATATGGAATCCGACTGGCAGCTGCGAAGCGTCGAATTCATGCGTGATGCGTCCTTCTGCATCCGCTTTTACAGGGATGCTCATCGGTGACTCTTTGTCTACATTCAGAAATAAGACCAAGTCTTGTCTACCGGCAATGGTCTTGGCGCTTATGAATTGTCTTGCCTTTGTTGACGACAAAACGCCATTAGCGCCTTCAGCCCTAAGGTAGATTGTATTTATTCCTATGGGCAACTCAGAAGCGTCGATATCAAGGTGCAGCGGCTGTCCGCTTTCAATCGTTCCAACCACGGCCTTGTCAATTTCAGAATTGAACCAATAGGTGTATTTTGGCTTTCCGGATTGCGCCCATCCCGCCGTTATGGATAGCATAAGGATGGGCAATAATGCAATTTTTCGCAACATAATCCTTAAGATTAGCTGTTACTGAACCTTTACCTCAATGTCGATTGCAAGCTTTCCGTCAACTGTCGTTTTAGAGGCAACATTGAATTTGGTGATTTGAGGGTTGCTGGGGGTGGGGTCAAACGGCATTTGCCCGCCATGGATTCCTGCTTGCGTGCCATCATCGCCAAGCCATGTTGCCTGCAGTTCGTCAAGCAATTCGTATGCAGTCGTTCCCTCCTTAAACACCGGCGTATCCGCAGGGAAAACTTTATTGTTTGTGCTTGACATTGTTAAAACATAGAAGGGAGTCTTATTATCACCTATAAAAAAGCAGTTATTTAAGATTTGATCTTGAGAGAAATTTGTACTGCCAATATTGTTAACTTGATAAAAGATGCAATTATTGAAATTAGATGCCCTGGCATCATAAAGATTGCTCGAATATTCCCTCTTTGGATTGCCAATAATACAATTTGTTCCATTAAATTTTGATTCGTAGTTTGCCAAGTATAACTGTCCAATAACAGAATTAATGGCCTCTGCTTCTCCATTAACGTGAAGTTGTTCTGTGATTATTGTATTTATAAGTTGGACAGAACATCCTTCTTTGGCTAAGGTGAGATCTTCCATACAACATTTGTTGAATACAACATGCCCTCCGTATACATTCACCGCATTTGTTGCATTCACAAGGATCCCCTCGAAGGTAATATTTGGGGCATTTATAGCGAACTCACCGGCCAAAATCGAAGGATTTTCGCCTGGCATCATTCCAGCTCCTCTCACAGTAATGCTTTTGTTGATATTTAGTTTGTTGAACTGGCCTTCGGAGAGGGTGATGATGTCACCATCGACGGCTGCGCCCACCGCCTCAACAAAGGCGTTTGAGCCGTTGAATGTTGTGATTTGCCCTTCGTGGCTGAGCGTGGCAACCAGGCTGGATTGGGCGTTCATTCTCACCATTGTGAGAAATACCGCGAAGAGAAGAAGTAGTTTCTTTCCCATTTTTTGATTGGTGTTGGTGACCTACCACTCTCCGGATCAGCCGTTTGAATACAAGAAAAGCGTGAGAGTCTGACCACTTTGCCCGTTCTTGCAGATAGAGGCCTTCGCATTGCCCGAAACGATAGAACGAGCAACGCAGAAGCCCACGCTTGTATATGCAACGCTATATATCAAGACACGCGGCATCTGTCGCAGATGCTGCTTGCCGGGCATTACATATCCATGCGCGTCAACCGGTTGCCTTATTCTTGATCGTTTTGAGAAAGTTGCGAAGTTTCTATCTGCCAAGAATCAAACGCCGTGAAAACGCTTGTGATAACTATGTCTTGCCAATCGCAATCGGCCCGTGGGACGCGACTACAAATTGACATTGCAAATATACTTAATTTTTTTATAATTTACGTCTATTTTTCCAAAATAAAAATCGCTTTTGCATTGCAAAAAATAAAGACAGTGAATCCCATGGCGGAATCCACTGTCTTTATTAGAAAGCAAATGATTTGCTTTGCTAAGCGGCGGGGGGAATTACTTCACCTTGTCGGCGAGGTCGGCGCCGGCCTTGAATTTGATGGTTTTGCGTGCGGGAATCTCGATGGCCTCCTTTGTGCGGGGGTTGAAGCCGGTGCGAGCGGCCTTTTCTGCCACTGAGAATGTGCCGAATCCAATAAGTGAAATCTTGTCGCCCTGGGCCAGAGCGCCTGCCACGGCCTCGATCGCGGCCTCAACGGCGGCCTTGGCGTTGGCCTTGCTGATGCCGGCCTTCTCTGCCACTGCGTTGACTAATTCAGTCTTGTTCATAAATGTAGGGATTAAAAGTGAAAATGTTTTGAAATGCAAATATAATGCATTTTTTTAAAAACAAACGCTTTTTGGCGTAACATTTGACGAATATCTCATCTTTTTGTGCAAATATCGCACAATGCTCTGCGATTTTGCATTTTCCCACCCTGATTTCATGGTCTGTGAAGCTATCAATAGAATAAAAAAGATAGAACCAACATTATCAATTCCAAACGCCAGAGGCGTAATTGATACTCGCAACCGAATAATGCATTCATATGATAGCGTACTACCTGAATTCTTATGGGCGCTTGCAATTCGATACATCCCTGAACTAAAGACTGATATCGAACGAATTATCGCAGAGTATGAATCTGAATTAAAACAGCGGTAGAGTTCTGAAAAATATTTTTTGGTATTTCAAAAAAAAGGCGTAACTTTGCGGTCGGGTAAGTCCTACACGGCCAGCTCCCCCTAAATTCCCCCAGGTCCCGTAAGAAGCAAGGGTAGGGGGTTGAGCGGCGCGATGTAGTCAGCTTACCCTTTTTTATTTTCGCTTATCCCCAATCGGCATGGCCCCATGCCGTCAATCGCATCTGCAGCATGAAATACGCATTAAAGATTTTTTCGCTTACATTATTGATATTGTGCGCCTGCGCGTGCGCAAAGCCCTCGCAGGCCTCCTCCGAGCGCCCTGCGGCCGCGGCGGAAAAAAAAACCTACCGGTTC
>JAMPBQ010000051.1 GCA_023666615.1 Clostridium sp.
GGGCACGCCGCGCGAAGGTCCATCAGCGCATGCGCCAAAAGGCGCTGCGATTGCGCCGAGGGCGCCGCCGTATCGTAAATGTCCCCGCTCACCAAAAGCGCGTCAGGTCTCTCCTCGGCCAAGATCCGGGCCAGCTGAGCGAAGAAATGCAGATGCTCCTCGTCCCTGTCGTACCTATAAAATCGCTGGCCAATGTGCCAGTCGGAAGTATGCACAAATTTCATGCCCAAAATTACGCAATTTCCCCCACACAAAAAAGAAAAAATCCCCCCGCAGGCCCTCGCATTCCCAGCGCTAAATCCGCTAATTAAATTTTTTTAAGTGGATTTTAGCGGTTTTTTACCGATTTTAACGTAAAAACTCGCTAACCATTGTTGACAGCGCACAAAAAAAGCGCTAACTTTGCCACTGAAAAAGACCATCACAGACTGAATCGCCATTGGCGTGCTTATTGAAAATTTTATCACAATTATTTAGCGACATCTGACACAAATAATGCGACTCTCAACACTGATGCACGACTTTGCCGCCTAAAGGCATTGATTATGTATCCCGTTTGTGTACCCCTTTTTCCCTGGAGCTGCCAACACAGTTAGACATTATATACTTGAATTTTGGTTATGAGGGAGGTGCGTTGCTGTGAAGCAGCGCACTTTCGTTTTTCCCCAGCCAAGAAAAGATTATTGGATTATAAGGCCGGGAAGATGCCAGCGAATCACACCGGTTAAATTTAGGCCTAATTGCAAAAAGGTTTTGGCTATTCAACCATATTAGTCTTTTTTCGAATTAAGGCGAATGAATAAATCCGAAAAAACAGTGAAACGTCAATTTTTGCGCTTTGGCAGCGCAAAAACACCCCAAAAATAGCGCATTTAGCGCATGAAACGTCAATTTTTGCGCTTTTTCGCTAAACCCCGCCCCTCTCCAACTCCGCGATGAAAAGATGCATATTGGTCGAGGGATTCTTATGCCACTCCAGTTTTTTTGCCCGTTCCATGGCTATATTTTTATTCTCTATTAGGCATTTTGTTTGGTCTGCGACAAAAGTCCCCTTTACATAGTTCTTCCATATCGCATGTGAAGACCTAAGCGACACAATTATATCATTAGACTCAGATGCCTTGTGATAATCCTTTATATGAAGCAGGAACCAAAGTTCAATGCATGGATTCGACAGAATTAGAGTCCCGTCTAATTTCATTAGCTTTTTTACCGTGCTCTCTACATCCCCGTCATAGATGAAAAAAACCTTAAGCTTGTCGCCCTTTGCTAGTCCAAGGTCATTAATATATTGCGATACCAGTCGTTGGCATATGTCCTGCCTCGTAATTTTAGTCTTGATTAGGATAGGAAGGCGATAATGGCGCTTTAACAGTTCTACATACTCTTTCTCTGTTTCCCCCTCGCATATGACAAGGCATATTTCACGTGTCATCCTCTTTTGTACAACCGTCCTTCTCCTCATCTCAAGTTATCTATATGCTTTATAATGTCTCGGGCATTGCCTATGTACGGGACGCCGTCAAAGCGCCCCAAGATGTAGTCCTTCATATAATCTGCTTTTTTGTCAAGGTCCACAAAATCACACAAAGGCATGAATTCCGAATTGCCATCCATCTGTTTGTTGACAATGACAATTTGCTCTTTGCGCAGGTTCTCCTTGTTCATAAGCAATGGGTTGTGGCTTGTAAACACCATCTGCGACTTTTTTGATGCGCGTATTATATCAAGGATAAACTCCGCCAAGCGCAAATGCAGTTTCAAATCAAACTCATCAATAAAGAAGGCAGTGCCTTGCAGTGCTTTAGTTAGCAACAAAATCAATATGTTCAACAGCCGTTTTGTGCCCTCTGACTCCTCCTTGTAGAAATCAAAGGCGATTGAAGGATTCTCTCGGTGAAAGCTCTGCAGCTGTTGTTGTCCTGGAGTTATCTCTATTAGCCTTATGTCTACAATGTCGCTGTCGCCAACCTCCAGCCCCTTCAAAAGCATGCTCTTGTTTCTGTCAAAATCTTCCGGCCTTAAATTATGGATATTCACGGATTCGAGCCCTATGACGATGTCATTAAGGAAAAATTCATATGCGGGGCGGGCGAATTCTCGGTTCATGGAAAAGGCGCGCGTCAAAAATAGAGTGGTGGTTCCTGTAGACTCTGAAATTTCCCTCGGACGCTGCACACCCTTGCCAAATGAATATGAATTTGCGTCACGCCTAACAAAGACTCTAGACTTTCGCTTATTCGCATAATGATACAGCTCTTCCGACAATACTTTTCCATTCGACAAAATAAAGGAATACTCATATTCTATGCCTCCTGTCACAAAGTCAATATAAAACTCAGACTCCTGGTCTTCTCCGAATTTGAATGTCTCATGCTTGGGCCGTTTTTCATCATTGGCCAAATCCGAATAAAGTATGAACTGGCGGCAAAAATCCACTGCCTTTATAAGGTTAGATTTTCCTGCCGCATTGCTGCCGAAAAGGCCTATAATATTTACGAATTTATCTCCCCCAAATTCTATCAAATTCTGTGGAAGATGCGTGCCGTTTCCCTTGCCGCGGGAGTCTGCGGTAAAATCTAACGCTACTTCATCACGAAGTGAATAAAAATTCTTCAATCTAAGGCATAATAACATAAAAGTGGGATTTTGTATGCTACAAAGTTACGCCATTTTTTCTGAAAATCAAACTAAACGTCAATTTTTGCGCTTTGGCAGCGCAAAAACACCCCCAAAACAGCCCATTTAGCACATGAAACGTCAATTTTTGCGCTTTTTCGCTAAACCCCGCCCCTCTCTCAACCGACTCTGAACAAATATCGCCGAATCCTTGTATATATAATATACATTTTATATCTTTGCGATAAATTAATTACATTATGGCTACAGCGTTAAACATCAAGCGAAAAAACATTGACCTTCCAATCGAGACATTGCAAAAGCTCTCCCTTATGGCCGTTTCCCAAGGCAAGAGCCTAAAAAACTTCATTGAGACGCTTCTCATAGCTAAGGCCGATTCTATAGTTGTTGAAGTTAGCGAAAATCCCTCTCCGTCCGGCGATTCGTGGTTTAACGATCCTCAAAATATGGCATCAATCCATCGCGGCATCTCCGAATTTAAGGCCGGAAAGGGAAAAGCATATACAATGGAAGAAATTAGAGCCAAGCTAGGGGTATGATTTACGAAATCATACTCCTGCCTCAGGCCGAGCTCCATCTTGATGAATGGCGAAAATCAGGTCAAAAGAAAACTTTAAAGAAGATCGCCGATTTTTTCGATGAACTTAGATTCCACCCAAGGACGGGTACAGGAAAGGTTGAACAGCTCAAAGGTGATTTATCTGGCTTTTGGAGCCGGCGAATTGCGAAGGGCGAGCGCATGATTTACTCTATAGAAGACGATAAGGTAATCGTAAGTGTGCTTTCCCTCAAAAGCCACTACGGCGACAAATAGCCGCTTCTCCATGCCACACTGCCCGTCCCCGCCAAATGCAAAAGCAATTTAACAAAGCAAAACCCTCCAAAAACACAAAACAAAATCCTCCAAAAACACAAAACGACTTGTATATTCCGCAGAATATTACTAACTTTGCCTGCGTTATGGACAGCCATGAATATTTGCCTAGAATCGCCGACAAGATGCTTGAATTGCGTCTTCAGGCATTTGGCGCCGTGCAGATCACGGGGCCAAAGTGGTGTGGAAAAACCACCACTGCCGAACAGCGCGCCAAAAGCGTCATAAAATTGCAGGACCCAGACAAGCGCGAAGGATACCTGGCCACAGCCAAGGCCAAGCCATCCCTCCTGCTTAGGGGCGAAACGCCAAGATTGATCGACGAATGGCAAGTGGCCCCCGTAATTTGGGACGCCGTGCGCCATGCCGTTGACGAAAGGCGGGCAAAAGGCCAGTTCATCCTCACCGGCTCCACCGTCATCGAAAACGCCGGCGGCGAAATCATGCACACTGGCACAGGCCGAATCTCAAAAATGTCAATGCTCCCCATGAGCCTCTTTGAATCGCGGGAATCCACGGGATCAGTATCTCTGCGCGCCCTTTTTGACGAGCCCGCCTATGACATCGACGGCTGCGAATCATCCTTTTCGATCGAAGAATTGATATTCGCCGCATGCAGAGGCGGCTGGCCCGCCTCGCTCGACACTGTGGGCCACGACGCCAAGCTCCTTATCGCCAAGGACTACCTTAACATCGTCTGTGAAGACGACATTTCCAGGGTCGACGGCGTAAAGCGCAGCCCCCGGCTTACAAGGCTGATTCTGCAGACCTACGCCAGAAACATCTGCACCCTCGCGAAAAAATCATCAATGCTCGCCGACATATCCGAAGAAATGGAAGGGGTGTCAATGCCCACATTCGACGACTACGTCAATGCCCTCAACAAGCTATTCATAATCCAGGATATCGACGCCTGGTCCCCCGCCATACGCTCCAAGTCATCAATCCGCACCGGCAGCAAGCGTTGCCTTGTTGACCCCTCCCTGGCAGTGGCCGCCCTGGGGGCTTCCCCCGCAGAATTGGAGCTGGACCTAAAGACCTTCGGATTCATTTTCGAATCCCTTTGCGTCAGGGACCTCAAGGCCTACTCCCAGGCCTTGGGCGGAAGCATTTCATACTATCACGACAGGTTTGGCCTCGAGGCAGACATCGTGCTCCACCTCGACAATGGAAAATACGCCCTGATAGAATGCAAGCTTGGCAGCCGCGACATCGATTACGGCGCAAAGCACCTAAATGAAATCAAAGCCCTGATAGAAAAGAAAAACCAAGAAGAAGGCCAAATAAAGCTCCGCGTGCCCGACCTCCTCATAGTCCTGACTGGCGGAGAAATGGCCTACACAAGAGAAGACGGCGTAAAAGTCATCCCCATCGGCTGCCTGCGCGACTAACGCCCCCACTTCTGGGCATCCCACTTGCCCCGTGCATATGTTATATCCCCCCGCACGGCGTCAGCAGCGCCTTCCTTGTAGTTCCGAGAAGCTTCCGCCCATCTAGCCCAGCGGCCATCCCGCTCTCAAACACGAAAAAAGCGCGCCGAAAGGCGCGCTTTTTATATTCCACGGTTATTCAGCTTAATTGCTTGATGCCCATTGGGGCTGCTGCTTCAGCTGAGGATTGAGCGTAATCTGTGCCGAAGGAATCGGATAAACGTAATGCTTGTTCTCAAAGAGGCGGTTGTTGCCAGGGATCGCATTGAGGTAGTCTCCTTCACGCGCGGTTATTAGCGCCTTCTCGTCATCCGGCAGATTCTTGATGTTCGCGCCAAGCTTGATGTTGGGATATTTCTGGGTGTCAAGCTTGTCCAGCTGGTGCCAGCGGATAAGGTCCCAGTAGCGGAAGTTGTTGTCCATGATCAGCTCGCAGCGGCGGCAGCGGCGCACTTCCCAAATAAGGCTTGATACGCCCATGTTGTTCGCGGGGTCATTCATATCCTTAAGCGATTGCACAGTCTGGGTGGGAAGGCCTGCGCGGGTGTACAGCTTGTTGATCGTATTGTCAAGGTCTGTGTCAGTAAGATTGCCGAGCTCAGCCTTTGCCTCCGCATAGTTGCAGTAGATCACTGACAGCCAGTAGAGCGGAGCGCTCGTATAATTGCTCTGGTGCCTATAGTCGATAGGAATGGTGATGTTGTCGTATTTCTTAATGGTGTAGCCCGTATTGGCGCGAATCTGTGAAGACCCTGCGCGGCTGTAGGTATATTCTACGTCGCCGGCTACGAAGCAAACCACAGAGTCAATTGTCTGTGCCAAGCGGTCGTCGCGCACATCAAGCAAATCCTTTATGGAGACAACCTTTCCAAGCGCGCCTGACTCGATGCCCTGAGTATAGCCTGCCTTTACTACGCCAGCGTCGTTGGTATCGCATGATGTCAAAGCCTTAGGCTTGCCATCCTTGAAGAGATAAGCGTCGAAAGCGTCCTTCGATAGGCCGGCGATTGATGTTGTCTCTATGATGTAGTTGATGGTTTGGTGCGTAAGCACGCTCAGCTTGTATTGGCGGTAGAAGATTATTTCGGGATTGTTGTTAAGGCCCGCTTCTATCGTGTTATAGTTGGCCTGATAGTCAGGGTTGAGCGAGTAGCCCTTAGCCATCAGCGCCTCGCAAGCGGCAACGCACTCGTTCAGCCATTTTGTCGAGCGCTCTGCGTTGGGGGCGAGGTTGTTGTCCGCCTCGGTGCAATACTTGCAGAATGTGCCCTCCCAAAGAGCCACGTCGGCCAGCATGGCATAGGCCAGGTCGCTGCTCCAGGTAATCTTGGTGCCGTTGCCTATGTTCGCTGCTGCGAACTTCAGGTCTTCAAGCACGGCGTCCATTACGGTGTTGCGGTCGTCGCGGGCCTTGTAGAGGTCTTCGGGGTTGCCTGCGTCAACCACATGGTCATAGTATGGCACGTCGCCATAGCTGCGCACCAAATCGTAGTAGCACCATCCTCGTATCAACCGCGCGATGCCGATATACTTATTCTTTTCCGCTTCTGTGAGGGAGGAGCTGTTCACGCCCTCGATGATAGAATTGGTGTGTCGAATGAGCTTATATGGGTTGGCCCAAGCTGTAGAGCTTGAGGGTATAGTCGTATATTTCCAATCTTGGAAATCATTGCCTATGCCGCCGCCCTGGTCGTCGGTAAGTGTCTGGAAATAGAACCAGCCGCCTGTGCCGGTTGAAAAGCCGGTGAAGCATGATGGCCCGGGTTGTGACGTGCTATAGTTGCTATACATTCTGTCGCACTGCATCTGCACGTTTGACGGATTGCTCCAATATGCAGGATTGTTGGTTTGCTGATCGAGTGGGTAGCGGTTGTCATTCAGGAAGTCGTCGCAGGATGACATGCTTGCCGCTACGGCCAAAATCGATGCGCCAAATAATATTTTTTTCATATTATATGCGTGGTTTTTGTGTTCTTGTTAGAAAGTGACTTGCAGACCGAAAGAATAGCTGCGCTGGATAGGGTTGGTGCGTCCAACTGTATTGACGCCGCTCCATTCAGTTGTATTGATTTCGGGGTCGATAGGCGATGTGTTCTTATTGCCGCGGTGCAGGAAGAAGAGGTTGTCGCCGCTGAAGTAAACGCGAAGGCGCTGTATGTAGGCCTTGCTGGTCCATTCGCGAGGGAAGGTGTAGCCTACCGTTACGTTCTTTACGCGGAGGTAGCTCAAATCCTGCAGATATTTTGTCTGCGGGATATAGTTGTTTTGGCCGTTGCCAAGGCCTGATACATTGTTGCTGGCATAGCATCCTGGCCATAGGCGCGGATAAGTGTTGCTCTGGTCCACCACATAGCCTGTGATGTTCCATGCGTCGTCGTATATCACGCTGTTGTGCGATGCCATATGCTTGTAGTAAATATCATTAGGCGCTTGTGTGAAAGGAATGACCATTGATGATACCGTCCACATGTCGCACTTGCCTACTCCCTGGAAGAACATGTCCACGTCTATGCCTTTCCAGTCTGCTCCAAGGTGGAATGAATACTCATAGCGGGGCAGCTGGTTGCCTATCTTGATGATGTCGCCCTTGTTCTCTGCGGTGCCTTCTCCGCCGTTGATTACGCCGTCGCCGTTTTGGTCCTTGTACATGATGTCGCCGGGGCCGAACTTGAAGCTGCCTTGCTGCAGGCCGCGCTGGTCAACTATGCCCGGCTTGGGGATGAAGTTGCCGGATGCGTCCTTTTGGAATGTGCCATCTTCATTTTTCACGAAGTCGTCCTCGGTATAGTACCTGTCGGTCTCAAAGCCCCAGATTGTGCCGTATTCCTTGCCGCTGTAGTTCGAGCCGATGGTCCTTGACGGGTTGTTCCATTTTGTCACCACAGTTTTCACATCGCTGATGTTGAAGCTGGCGTATACGCCCACGTCATGGAAGCGGTGGTTCCATCCCAGAGAGAGTTCCCAGCCGCGGTTGCGGAGGCCGCCTGCGTTTTGGTAGGGGGCGTCTGCGCCAAGCACCGCGGGAAGTGTCACGCCAGGCGCGAGCATGTCTTTGTTGTCGCGCTGGAACCAGTCAAACGATGCTGTAATCTCGTTCTTCAGGAAGCCAAGGTCAATGCCTATGTCTGTGGTGCAAATGCGTTCCCATGTAAGAGAGTTTGAAACAACAGCGGGTGTGCTTGCGCCGCGTTGCAGGATGCCTGCTGAGGTAACCCAATTGTAGTTGTATGTGCCGATGGTCGAAATGAATCGGTTGGTGCCTACGCCCTGGTTGCCCACTTCGCCGTAAGAAGCGCGAATCTTGCCATTGCTCCACCAGCTCTTCAGCGGCTCAAAGTATTTCTCCTCTGAGAAGCGGTAGCCGATTGATCCCGATGTGAAGAATGCCCATTGGTCATTGGCCGGGAAGCGGCTCGATCCGTCATAGCGGCCATTGATCTCAAAGAGGTAGATGCCTTTGTAGTCGTAGTTGATGCGGCCGAAGAAGCCTGCGGTTGCCCAGTGGGAGTCGCTGCTTGTAGGAGCAACGAGGTCGCCCGTATAAAGGTTGAGGGCGGGAAGGCTATTGTCAAGGAGCACCTTTGTGCGGGCCAAGAAAGATGAATAGCGGTTCTCTTCCACGTTTGTTCCAAGCATCACCTTGATGTTGTGGTCATTGGCGATCGTAAGGTCATAGGTGCCGTAGATGTTCATTGTCCAGCGTTCATTGTGGCTGTTGCTCTTTGTAGACGTGCTCGCCGCTTGCGTCACAGCGTACGTAGGAGAGTATAGGTTGCCATTCCAGTTGTTGATGAACTGGAAGGGAAGGTATGCGTATGATGTATCGTAGGTGTTGCGTGCGTAAGTGAAGTCGGCGTTGATGGTCAGGCCCGGGAGAACTGTGGCGCGGGCCCATGCCTGCATGCGGTTTTGGATGTAGTGCTCAGGTATTATTGCCGAGTTCTTCAGGTAGGCTATGTTGTTCTTGAAGTCCCATTCCGTGCCGTCAACATCTACGTAGCCTGGCATCTGCAGGTAGGCCGGGAAGCGCCATACGTGGCCCCAAATGTTTTGGCCTACGTTGGTGGTCTCTACGTTGCGCTGCGCGTAGCTGAAGCGCACGCCGGTCTGCAGCCAGTCATAGAGGTTCAGCTGCAAGTCTGCCTTTGCGTTGTAGCGGGTCACCTTGTCCGGATTGAAGTTGATAAGGCTCTGGCGCTTTGCGTAGCCGAATGATACATTGAACACTGCCTTGCCCGATGAGCCGTCGATGGTTACGTTGTGCGAGTTGCTCGGCGCGGCGTTGTTGATCATAATCTTGTTTATGTCGAAATCGGCGTACTGAATCCAGCCGTTGCCATTCTCGTTCACATAGAAATCGCCAATATTGTTTTCATCTTGGTAAAGGTGCAGCTGGCGGTAGCTGTCGATAGGCTTGTTCTGCTGAGCCCACTTCTCTGCGTAGGGAATGGCGGTGGTGTAATACTGTCCGAAGAACTCGCCCTTCGACGCGCCGGTCATCTTTGCCGATTCGTTTGAGGCGTAGAGCTGGTCAACTGTGCTGGAGAACTCGGGCAGGATGGTGGCCTGGCTCCATGCGAAGTTGTTGCTGTAGCGGATCTGCACCTTGTCGCGCTTTGTGCCGGTCTTGGTGGTGATCAAAATTACGCCGAATGCCGCGCGTGTGCCATAAATTGAGGACGAAGAGGCATCCTTCATTACGGAAATATCCTTGATGTCGTTCGGGTCAAGATATGAGATGTCGTCCATTGGAACGCCGTCCACTACGATGAGGGGCTCGGGTGTGCCGTTCAGCGAGCCTGTGCCGCGGATGCGGATTGACGGTGTGCCGTTGATGTTGCCGGTGCCTTGAGTGATGGTAAGACCGGGCACGGCGCCCTGCAGCGCCTTCATCACGTCCTGCTGCGGACGGCTCTCAAGCGCCTGGGCTACGTCAACTGTTGTGACCGCGCCGGTGAGGTTGGCCTTCTTCTGTGTGCCGTAGCCCACCACTACGAGCTGGTCAAGCTCATCGACCGAAGGCTTCAGGTAAACCTGCATGTTGGGGGTTGCCGCTACAGATACCGGCGCATAGCCTACGTAGCTGATGTTGAGAACAGCTCCGTTCTGCACGCGAAGAGTGAATTGTCCGTCAAAATTCGTGTTGACAGCTTTTGCCGGATTTCCTTTAACGGAAACAGTTGCGCCGATCACCGGGTCATTGTTCTCGTCGAAAACAGTGCCGGTAATTGTCTGTTCTGCCGGGCTCTGTTGCATCGGGGCTGCCTCAGCGTAGGCTGAGAAGTAACCGCACATAGGAGCGCCTGCGAGCAGGGCCAAGGTCACTAAAAGTTGTTTTCTCATAAAAATTGGTTTTTATGCGCCCTGGTGCCGGATGCCCGGCCTTTGGGCATGGTTGTGTAATTTTGAATGCGTTGAAAACGGTTTGGTAAAATCCTGTATTTTGGTTAAAAATCGTTCGCTTTTATAGTTGAAATCATTATAATTGATTTGATTTGTAATAGCTTATATGGCATTTATGCGCTAATTTAGGGTAAGTCAGTTATGAAATCTTTGCAGTTGTTGCACAAAGTTAATATCTAAACGCAGAAAATCAAAATTTTTTAGCATAAAAATTTTTGCATCCCCAAAAAAAAGCGCGGCCAATGCCGCGCCTAATCTCTCCTAACCCCGTCCGACAGGTCAGTGTCAGCCGGCGCGGGTTTGTAACCCGCGCCCGATCACCCCGCGCCATCCCCCGCCCGATCAGCCCGCGTC
>JAMPBQ010000052.1 GCA_023666615.1 Clostridium sp.
GGTATTCTGTCCGCCCGAAGGCGACGCCGGCACCGGCATGGTGGCCACAAACGCCGTTCGCCCCCGCACAGGCAACGTATCCGCCGGCACATCGTCATTCTCAATGATTGTGCTTGAGCATGACCTTAGCAAGCCCTACGAGGCAATCGACATAGTGACGACTCCCGACGGCAACCCCGTGGCTATGGTGCATTGCAACAACTGCACCTCGGACATCAACGCCTGGGTAGGCCTCTTCAAGGAATACCAGCAGCTATTGGGCGTGCCCGTGGACATGGACCAGCTCTACGGCAAGCTCTTCAACGCAGCCCTTGCAGCCGACCCCGACTGCGGCGGAATCATGGCTTACAACTTCATATCAGGCGAGCCCGTGATTGGCCTTTCAGAAGGCCGCCCCATGGTGATACGCTCGGCCACCGACAAATTCAACCTCGCCAACTTCATGCGAGCGCAGATAATGTCGTCACTGGCTGTGCTTAAGATTGGCAATGACGTGCTCTTCAATGAAGAGAAAATCCACGTGGACCGCATCACCGGCCACGGCGGCCTGTTCAAGACGCCCGGCGTGGGCCAAAGCATCCTCGCCGCCGCCATCAACTCCCCCATCACCGTGATGGAGACAGCCGGCGAAGGCGGAGCATGGGGCATAGCCCTTCTGGCCGGATTCGCCGTTCTGAACACCGAAGGCTACAGCCTGCCTGAATACCTGGAGAAGAAGGTGTTCAACAACTACGAGGGCACCACAATCGCGCCCAAGCCCGAAGCCGTGGAAGGCTTCGACCGCTTCATCGCCACCTACAACGCCTGCCTTCCCGTAGAGGTGGCCGCCGTAGAAAACAAGAAATAATGCGGTTCCATGCGGGGACGCGCCGTTGTTGTGAAACAAATTTGTTGGTACACACCTTTGTAGGGACGTGCCTTCGGCACGTTGAATTTCGATCTAAATACAAAAAAGAGCGCCGACGGCGCTCTTTTTTGTCTATGTCTTGTGTACTTATGCCAATAGCGGCTTGAGCTTGGAAATAACCCTCTGCCCAAGGGCGGTCTTCTTTTCAATGTGCTCGCATACGGATTTCACGAAGGAATTGGATTCAAAGATGCCGCGCACCTGCTCAAAATCCTTTTCGGCGTCAAAGCTTGAGCCGTCGGCGCCGAATCCGGTCTTGGCCGAGAGCGAAAACTCCTTCTTGGCGTCGGCATATACGGCGTTGTCAATAGTGGTGACGGCATCTATCCATTTCTCCACGATGCGGATAAGATCCTTGGCCGTGACATCCTCCGGGTCAAGCTTAAAATACTCGTGGAAGGCGCGGTAAGCCCATGTCCATTCCATATCATAATATGAGGCATGGAGCTTGGCAAACCGTGAATTAAGGCCATCAACACTGTTGATTTTTCCCTTCTGCACATCAGAAATCAATGCGTCCACCTCCAGCTTGGGCACGATGAGGCCGGAGAGGTCCACCCACTCGCCGTGG
The DNA here is from genome assembly GCA_023666615.1 of Clostridium sp. Classification (GTDB taxonomy): domain Bacteria; phylum Bacteroidota; class Bacteroidia; order Bacteroidales; family Muribaculaceae; genus CAG-873. The sequence continues at coordinate 1,479 of JAMPBQ010000052.1, forward strand.
CCGCTGGGGAAATCAGGCACCAGCACTTTGCGCAACTCGGCGTCGCTGGCGAACGAAGCATCCTTTATCCGCTGGATCAGGCTGTTGCCAAGGAACTTGGTTATGGCCAAATCATATAGGCCAATGCCGCGCTGCAGGGCGCTGTTTGTGATTTTGGCGCTGTGATATGAATATGAGGAGGATGCCGGGCCGCTCATGTCCCTGAGCTGGCGCAGAAGCTTCTGCCCTCGCATGGCCTTCTGCATGGTGAAGGGCGAAAGAAGGTTGAAGTTGATCTGGTCAAGCTTTTCAGGGTCGGCGCGGCCGTCGCGCTTTGGCCATTTTTGGGCGTCGCGGATGGTGCCCACCGACTTTAGGTTTATGCCCGGCACGAGGAAAGCCTCGCCCTTGTTCTCAATCAGGTAAGAGAAGGGCAGGTCGGACGTGTCGATATTGCCTACAAAACGCCCCATCACCAGGGAGAAGGCGCCCACCCTTGCCGGCCAGAGGATGTAGGAGTCGCTGGAGGTCTTGGAGCCCCTTTCCATGTGGCCCTGGTGGATGGGGCCAAGCTTGTACATGTGGTTGCTCTGGTTGGAGCCTGAGCCGGCGTTCATGAATGAGAACATGCCGGCGATGAGGAGGGTGCTCTTGTGGTGGGTGACGGTGAACGGCCCAGCGAATATGGCGCATGCCTCGCCGTTTTCGCCCTGGCAATTGCTGAAGAAGAGCGAATCGGAGGCTGAATACGTATGGCCCATCTTGCAGCTCTGGCCCACGAAGCACCGCGTCAACATCGTGCCGTCCTCAATGCTGCTTCCGCTCTGCACAATGAAGTCGTCGAGAACCACGCCGTAGCCAATATGCACGGGGGCCTCCTCCTTGCTCACAATCGTGCCGTTCTTGAGGCGGCCGGCGCCTTCGATTTTGCAATAAGGGCCAATGTTTACGTTCTTTATATAGCCCGCGTCGGCTATGGTTACGTGGTCGGCGATGCAGCCCACGGCGGAACGTCGGCTTTCGGCATAATCGCGCGCCATGTCCTGCAGCCTCTTCACCAGCTTTGGGCGATGCCTGTACATAGCCTCAATATAGGCCTCATGGGCTGAAAGTCGCTCGTGCATCACCACCTCTCGGCCGCCGGTCTCAATCAGCACCGAGGCCTCAACGCCGTTGCCGAACGACGACGGCTTGTCTACGAGGATTATGTCAACATTTTCAATGAAGGTGTCGGAGCCGATGCGGTAATTGGCTATGTAATTCTTGATATTCTCAATGCAGCAGTTGTGGCCCACCTCTACGTTGTGGAGCGTGGCCATGTTGATGCCGCTGTGCTTTTCAACGCCGCCGGGCATCGTGAAAGATTTCTCAAACAGGCCGAGCTTTACCGCACCGGAGAACCTGGAGTTGCGGACATAGCGCAAGTCTGCGCCGTCAGCCACAATGACGCTTGACCAATCGGCCGACGAACAGCCTTGGCTTTCCAGCTGCCGCGCTTCGGCGGCCGTTAATTGACGATACATATTTGACATGATTATTGAAGCGTGGTGAAAGGGATTCGCATAAGCAAGCGCAAAGACATTTGCGCGGCAAATTTACGCAAATATCTCCGAATCCACAAATGCCGAAACACTTTTGCCCATAAAACAAAAATCGCGCATGGGTGGAGCCATGCGCGGTTTTGTCTCTTGGTGTAATTTTTATTATCCGACAGTCACTATGGGCTGTCCGAAAAAAGCAGATAACATTCCAATTGTCGCGATAGTAAAGTTGTGCTGCCCACTGAGCCACTTTGTTATCTCGCTTGGCCTGCGTCCGAGGGCATCGGCAAACTGTTTTTTTGTCAATCCACGCTGATGCATTAGTTCATCAATGCGGTCAGAGATTTGAAATGAAAGATCAACTTCATTTTTTACCGATTCCGGTATCGGCCCCAACATTTCATCAAGTGTCTTAGCTGTCCGTTTCATATCTCGAAGAAATTGCAAAGTGTAGATAGTGCAGTTATCTCCTTCTTGAATCAAATATAATTCGACTTCGCTCATATCTGCATTTGTTTTATAATATAACGCAAAGATACAATAAATATTTCACTCAAAAATGAAAACGACAAATTTTTACCCTAAAATAAGTTTTTGAGAAGCCTTGCGAATAAGACAATCGCACGGAATTTGGCGTAAAAAACGCGCATGGGTGGGGCCATGCGCGCTTTGGGGGGATGATAATGGTTATTTTGCGATGATCTTTCCTTGTTCGATTTTTTCGCCGGCTGATTTTACTACGTAGACGAAATTGCCATTGCGCAGCCTGTGGGCGGGAACATAGATCTTTGTTTCGCCCTCCTTGGCATTGACTGCCGTTACCATGCGGCCTGCCATGTCGTAGACTTCCACCACTGTGGCCTCGTCGGCCGGAGCATCAAGCTCAACGGTCAGCGCATGCCCGGCCGGGAGCGGATTGGGATATGCCCTTGACCCGGCCTCCTTCAGCACCATCGGCGCTCCAGCCACATTGGTGTCGCAGGTGTAGAAATTCATAGAACCATCACCATTATCGTAATAAACAAATTCTATCAAGTAGAATTCATTGTTAACATATTCAAAATCCACATACCCGTAAATACTTCTCACTTCAAAAGGAAGTGTGCCTAAATGCTTGCCTTCATCATTGTAAACATTCGCGACTCCATAGGAATATTCTTCTTGATAAGTGGTTATCACTATTTCCCAATTATCATCTTTGTTGAAGACATTTTGGGTTAAATTCAACTCACTACCTCCAAATTTGTGAGCACCAATACCGAAATAGGAAAATATCCCGCCTAAAAGGTCTCCTTTTCGTGATGAATACTTTTCTCCTATGTATATATCATTAAGCGTAAATTGTTTCTTTATGGAAGAATAAGCATAGTCAGAATATATGGTAAACTCTGTTCCATTATCCCCAAGAGTGACATCAACAGGGAGAATATTGCCATCCTTATCTAAAGCGTAATACGAATCAGAACCATTTAGACTTACACTCCGCTCCAATTTAAGCGGGAGGGTTTGCGCGCCGGACGCCAGCGCGCAGAACAGACCCAAAAGAGCCATTAAAAAAAACTTTTGTTTCATAGATTGGTTTTTGTGCGAGCTTGCGCCCTAAGCCCGTGGAAATAAAACAAAAAGCGTGAGCGCCATTACCTGTTGCCCGCTCCCGCAGTTAGAGGCCCTGGAATTGCCCGAATCAACAGAACGAGCAACGATGCAGAGGCCTCACGCAAATATGCATATCATCAACCCCGCAGAGCTCACGCACTGTCGGGACGATGGGTCATATACATATCCACACAAGCCATCTACCGTTGCTGCATTCTTGGCTGATTCTTTGAAATTTTCCAGGTTTCTAACCACCAAGAAAGAGCGTCGATAAACGCCTTTTATTTATGTCTGTGGCCGGCAAGGGCCGGCCTGCCATTCCCGCCCGCAAAACCCATTGGGCCTCTGCGGACAACGAACATCGGCGAATTTAATGCTTTTTGTGATTCCGACAAAATAATTAAGGGAATTTAGCGTTTAATGGTTGATGACAACAAACATTATCTTTGCCGGGGATACAACTTTTGTGCGCGCTTGGCCGTTATATTGTCAACTATTTATTTGCTAGATGAGAGTTAGGATCAAAAGACATATCTTATTTGCCGTGGCGGCGCTGGCGGCCGCCGGACCTGCTATGGGCCAGGATGCAGGCTTTGCGCGCGACGAGGCTTATCCTCAGGGGCAGTCGGTGGGGCTGGTGCTGAGCGGAGGCGGAGCCAAAGGGATAGCGCACGTGGGCGTGATTCAGGCGCTGGAGGAGAACGGCATACCCATCGACTTCGTGGCCGGCACCTCGATGGGCGCCATTGTGGGCGGACTATACGCGTCGGGCTACACCCCCGACGAGATGATGGCCCTGCTCATGTCGAAAGAATTTTCATATTGGTCCACTGGGCAAATCGATCCGCAATACGCATATTATTTCGCCGCTGATCAGGCCTCGCCGGTGATGTTCAGCATCAATATGGGGCCCAAGAAGGACTCGCTGCAGCAGGCCAAGACCGCCGTGCCAGCGTCGCTGATCAACCCCATGCCCATGAGCTTCGCCTTCATGGAGCTATTTTCAGGCCACACCGCGCAGTGCGGCGGCGACTTCAACCGCCTATTCGTGCCCTTCAGATGCGTGGCCTCCGACGCGGCGGCAAAGCATAAGGTGGTGCTCAGCCGCGGCGACCTGGGGCAATCCATACGCGCCTCGATGAGCTTCCCGCTCGTATTCCAGGCCACTGAGGTGGACTCGATGCTGCTGTATGACGGGGGCATCTACGACAATTTCCCCGTGGACGTAATGAAAGAGGATTTCGCGCCCGACTTTATCCTTGGCGTAGACGTTTCGACCGAAGACACCGGCCCGCAAACATCCTTAATGGACCAGCTTGAGAACCTGGTGATTCAGAACAATGACTATTACCTCGACCCGGCCGACGGAATAAAGCTGCGAATCGACCTCAACGAGTTCAGCCTGCTTGACTTCCCCAAGGCAAAACAGATTTATGACATTGGCTATGCGCGCGGAATGGAGATGATAGACTCCATCAAAAGCCGCGTGTATTCGCGCGTGCCGGCAGAGGCGCGCCAACTGAAAAGGCAAGTGTTCAAATCGCAGACGCCCTACATCAACTTCGGCGAAGTGGTTGCCTTCGGAGGCACTCCGAAGCAAAACACTTACATAAAATATATGTTCGGAGGCGACGATGCCGCCACTGACACGCTCACCATCGACCAAGCCCGCCGCGACTATTACCGCGCAATATCGACGGGGAAATTCCGCGACCTGGCGCCGCGGTCGGAATACAACGACACCACCGGCCTGTTCCTCCTCAGACTAAAGACGGCGGTGAAAGACCAGTATAGCTTGGGCATAGGCGGCTACATATCATCGTCTACATCCAGCTATGTCTACGTATCGGGCGGCTATTCCACCTTATCTTTCCGGTCGGTATCGGCCAACGCCGGGGCCTGGCTGGGACAAAGCTACCTTGGCGCCATGCTGACGAGCCGCCTCTTCCTGCGCACGCAGCTGCCGTCGGCCATAGAGCTGCAGGCCGTGGTGTTCCGCCAAAGGTACTATGACAAGGATTATCTATTCTACGAGCGCAAAGAGCCATCCTATCTTGTGAGCCACGAGCTATACGGGAGACTGAAATGGGCGTGCGCCGCGGGGACGCACGGGTCGATCGACGCCGGCGCGGGCTACGGTACGCTCAACGACGGATTCTTCCGCCCCATAGCCTTTGACGAGGCCGAATACGGACGCGACCACAGCAAATATCGGCTTGGCCAGGCATTTGTGAACTATAACAGCAGCACGCTCGACGACATAAATTTCCCCACCCAAGGCGGATATTGCAAAATCACGGCCATGGGCGTGATTGGGCGCTACACGCTCGACTACGCCAATCCGGCGCTTCGCGACATGGAAAGCGACCCGAAATGGCTGCAGATTGAGGCGCAGACACGCAATTACTTCACGCTCTCGCGCAAATTCGCCCTCGGCGTGGAGACCGATGCGCTGCTTTCCACCCGCAAGGCCTACGGCGACTATAGTTCGGCAATGGCCGGCGCGCCTGCGTTCCACCCAACTCCCTCGAGCTACAACACCTTCAATCCGGGCCTTCGCGCATATTCATTTATAGCGGCCGGCCTGGCGCCGATATACAAATACAGCGACAACCTATCGGCGCGCCTGGCAGCGTACGCCTTCGCGCCGATCCGCAAAATCACCAGTGACGCGGGCATGGCCGCGCTGAGCCGCAAATGGCTGGGCAATCCGCAAGCCTTTTGCGAGTTTGACATCTGCTATAAGCTGCCGTTCGCCACTGTATGCGCATATTGCAATTACACGTCGTCGTCCGGCACGAAATGGAACGTGGGCGTATCTTTTGGCGTGTTCCTGCCAGCGCCTTCTTATTTGCGATGAATCGCAAATAAGAAAGTATTAAGGATTAAGGATTAAGGATTAAGGATGGATTAAATGATTTGATATGAATAAAGCGATTCTTATGGGATATGTGGGGCGCGACCCGGAAATACGGTATATTGACACTCGCCCCCTGGCGTCGTTTTCGCTCGCCACCACTGAGCCAAAGCGCAAGCTGGCCAACGGCGCCGAGGTGCCCGAGCGCACAGAGTGGCACAACATTGTGATGTACGACTCAGCGGCCGAAATAGCCGAAAAGTACATCCGCAAGGGCACTCGCCTGCTGATTGAAGGAAAAATCCGAACAAGAGTATGGGAGGACAGAAACACGATAAAGCGTTATATAACTGAAATTTACGTTGAAAGCTTCGATATCCTTAAATAGCTTGCGTCCATAAAATTCAGGAATGCGACTAAACTTCCGCCCCACCAAAGCATCTAAAACAATATGAAGAAGACAATTGCAATACTCCTGGCCTGCATCGCAGCCCTTGCATGGGCGCATGCTGCCGAGTTCAGCCCAGAAACGCTGAAATACAAAGTGATGTACAAATGGGGCCTGATCAACAAGAAGGCGGGGGATGTCACCATCACTCTCGCCTCAAGAAATGACATATACGATGCCGAGCTCACGGCAAAGACCGCATCGTGGGCCGACAAATTTTATAAGGTGAGGGACACCCTGCGCTCCGAAATCGTAAAGGAGGGGCTTAAGCCGCTTGTATACGAAAAACTGGCGCACGAAAGCAAGGATTATAATCAGGATAAGGTGGTGTACTTGCGCCAGGGCGCCGATGTGTACGGCGAATGCACGCACAAATGGTTCCGCGAAGGGAAGCTCAAGCGGCAGCAAGACACCACGCTTGTGGCCCAAGGCACCACCATCGACATGCTCACGGCCTTCTACTTCATGCGCACCCTCCCCTACGAGACCCTTAGCCAAGGGCACGTTGAAACCGTGAACATATTCTCCGGCAAACGCAAAGAATTGCTAACAATAAAATACCTTGGAAAGGAAGACGTAAAGACCGACGGCAAGACCTATCCTTGCTTCAAGGTGGCCTTCATATTCACCAGCGACGGAAAGAAAAAATCAAGCGATGACATGTTCGCGTGGATAACAACAGACCCTAAGCGGCTGCCCGTAAAGCTTGAAGGAAAATTGCCCGTGGGGAGCGTAAAATGCTTCCTTGAGGAGTAAGCCAAAATGCAAAAAATAACCCAATGAGATAAAAAATGAAATGCGGATACCCTCACGGGCCGCCGCATTCCGTAACCTATGATTCACTTATTGAATCCGAGACAAAGTTAGTTGTTTTTTTTGAGATAACAACTAAAATTTGCACATTTTATGTTTTGCAAATATATTTTTAGGATTTTTGGAGGGTGAATTTTCAAGATGAAAAGGTGGATAAATTTGCGGGAGAGGGGGAATTTTAAGCTAAAAATTAGGTATTCTGCCGACAATACATTAACTTTGCAAAAACAAAAAACATTAGTCTTCGCAAAACAAAACCATAGTCTTTGCAAAACAAAAAACATTAGACCATGAGACTCATAATCGAAAAAGACTACGCAGCCATGTCGCGCTGGGCGGCTGAGTTCGTCGCCTCCCGCATCAACGCTTTCTCCCCCACAGCCGAAAAGCCCTTCGTGCTCGGCTGCCCCACGGGCAGCTCGCCCCTTGGAATGTACAAGGAGCTCATCCGCCTTAACAATGAGGGCAAGGTGTCGTTTGCCAACGTAGTCACCTTCAACATGGATGAATACTGCAATCTGCCTGAATCGCACCCCGAGAGCTACCATTCGTTTATGTGGACCAATTTCTTCTCACATATCGACATCAACCCCGACAACGTAAATTTCCTTAACGGCAACGCCCCCGACCCTGAGGCCGAATGCCGCAGGTATGAGGAAAAAATCAAGAGCTATGGCGGAGTTGATCTCTTCATGGGCGGCGTGGGCCAGGACGGCCACATAGCCTTCAACGAACCCGGCTCATCCCTCACATCGCGCACCCGCCAGATGGCGCTCACCACCGATACGATCATAGCCAACTCCCGCTTCTTTGGCGGCGACTACGACTCAGTGCCAAAGACGGCGCTGACCGTGGGCGTAGGTACCGTGATGGACGCCCGCACGGTGATGCTGCTAGTCAATGGCCACGCCAAGTCAAGGGCGCTCCACCACGGCGTAGAGGGAGGCATCAGCCAGATGTGGACCATATCGGCCCTGCAAATGCACCCCGACGCATTGATTGCATGCGACGAAGCCGCTTGCGACGACCTGAAAGTGTCTACATATAAATACTTTAAGGACGTAGAAGGAAAATAATTCGGCAAAAATAGGCCAAAAGATTTTGTCAAGACGGAAAAATTGCGTAATTTTGCACGCCATTGCGAGTTATGGCGTCTTGCCAACGCCGCTGCGTAACTTTGATAAAAACATTAGAGCTCTATAAAAAAATGAAACAAGGTATTCATCCCGAAAATTACCGCGAGGTGGTGTTCAAAGACATGTCGAACGACGAAATCTTCATCACCCGCTCTACCGTAGCGTCGCGCGAAACCATCGATGTTGACGGCAAAACTTATCCCCTGGTGAAGCTTGAAATCACCAGCGCGTCTCACCCCTTCTTCACCGGCAAGCAGAAGCTCGTCGATACGGCAGGCCGCGTAGACAAGTTCATGAGCCGCTACGGCAACCGCAAAAAGTAATCAAGCCATCGCTTGACCCCAAAGCCCCGAATGCGCATTCGGGGCTTTTTTCGTATTTAACCCAAAGCTATGCATAAGGGGGAGGCAGCTGCAGATTCCTCGCCGGCAAACGCCGCAGTCAGCGCGACGCCTCACATGCCGTGGCCCACCGAGAGTGTGGTCCGCAAAAAAAATTTGGAAAATTGCGGGAAAAGCATTAACTTTGCAGAGCAAAAGCGCACGTGGCGTAATTGGTAGCCGCGCCAGACTTAGGATCTGGTGTCTTGCGAC
>JAMPBQ010000053.1 GCA_023666615.1 Clostridium sp.
GGCCATTGCGGCGCGCAACTTCTGCTCGTCGGCCCGGACGTCGGGGCGGCGCATCAGCAGTTCAGACGAAAGGCCGCCCGAGAGCTTACCCATCTTTGGCGCTACGTCGGAATCATATCTCATCATCAGCGAGTCGGGGTATTGGCCCATGAGGAAGGCCATGGTATTTTCGGCTTGGGAGATGCGGTTTTCAAGGTCGGGAATCAGGGCTGCGGCGGAGGCGTACTCCACTTCGGCCTGGCGATACACGGTCTCGGAGGTGAGGCCGCCTTCAAACCTGAGCTTGGCCATCTTCAGGGCCTCCTCGCGGGTTTTGAGGGTGCTTCGGACGATGCCCAGCTCGCCGTCGAGGGCGACGAGGCGGTAATAGGTCGATGCCACCTCGGCTATGAGGGAAATTTGCCGAGCGCGGTAAAGCTCTACGGCGGAGAGAAAGGTGGCGTAGCCTTGCCGCTTGGCATTGCTTAGGCGCCCCCAAATGTCGGCCTCCCAGGAAATCGTGGCCTTGAGGCCGTACTCATAATCGTGGGAAGGGGAATTTCCGCTATAGTCGGTGTGCTCGTCCTGGCCGTAGACGCCGGCGGAGAGCTGGGGAAGGAGGGCCGCGCGGTCCACTTGATAGTAATGCTCAAGCTCGGCGGCGCGAGCACCCTGGATGAGGAGCGACTTATTGTTGGAGAGCGTGCAGCGGATCATTTCACACAGCACGGAATCGCCATAAAACTCCCACCAGCGCATGTCGGCGATCGAGGCGGAATCCGCCTGTGAGAAATAGGATTCGGGCGGGAGGTCGACCTGCACGTTTCGGAGATTCTTCGTGCCGGAGCAAGAAGAGAGGGAGGCTGCGATGGCGATGGCGCCGAATGCGACGGCCTTTGCATGGCGCTTGATATGATAGGATTTAGCCATAGATTTCAATTTATATATCCAAACAAAGAAGAACGGGACGAAGATGATGCCAAAAATGATGGCCACGATCATGCCGAAGAACACGCCGGTGCCGATGCCGCGGCGACTTTCGCTGCCTGGGCCGGAGGCCATGACCAGCGGGATGAGGCCAAGGATGAAGGCGAGGGAGGTCATGATGATGGGGCGGAAGCGCAGCTTGGCGGCCTGCTTTGCGGCCATAAGCGGCGAGGCGCCGCGGTCCACGCCATCCTTGGCGAACTCAACGATTAGGATGGCGTTTTTGGCCACAAGGCCGATGAGCATTACCAGGCCGATCTGATAATAGATGTTGTTTTCCAGCCCGCAAATCCAAATGCCGAGGTAGGCGCCCAGGCCGGCCACGGGGAGGGAAAGGAGCACGGCCACGGGCACAAGCCAGCTCTCATACAGGGCGGCCAAGAAGAGGAACACGAAGGCAAAGGCCAGGGCGAGTACTATGCCCGTCTTGCCGCCCTCATGCTTCTCCTGGTAGGCAAGGCCGCTCCACTCCACTCCGATAGTCGGGGGGAGATTGTCGCGCACGATGCTTTCGAGCTTGGCCATAGCCTGGCCAGAACTGTATCCGTGGGCCGCCTCGCCGGAGATGGTGGCGCTTTGGAACATGTTGAACCTCTTCATCGTGCCCGGGCCGGTAGTAAACCGAGTGTCGCCCAAGGCCATAATGGGAATCATAACTCCGCCGTTGCCCCGGACGTAGAACATATTCAGGTTGTCACGGGTGCTTCGGTATGGGGATTCAGCCTGGAGGTAGACGCGATAGATGCGATTGTACATATTGAAGTCATTCACGTAAACCGAGCCGGTATAGGCCTTCATTGTGGAGAAAATGTCGCTGACCGGCACGCCGGCGAATTTCGCGCGGTCACGGTCGACGTCAAAGTACAGCTGAGGGATGTCGGGCTGCATCGACGAAGTAAGGCTGCCGAACTCGTTGGAACGCGACGCTATGGCCAACACCGAGTCCACGGCTTCGCGCAATTCGTCGTAGGAGGTGTTGCCCCTTGCCTCCAGCACCATTTCAAAACCGCCGGAATTGCCCAGGCCGGGAATAACGGGAGGCGTAGAGAGGTAAACCTTGCTTTCGGGATAGGCCTCAAAATGCGAGCGAACCTGAGCCATAACGCCGGAGATGTCGGATGTCCGCCTCTTGCCAGCGGGCTTGAGTATCACGGTCATTTGGCTGCGGGCAGAGCTGGTGCCCATGCGCGGGCTGCTGCCGGTGACGTTTAGCACATACTCCACGTCGGGGTGCTCCATAAGATATTCGATGGCGCGGTCGGTGACCTGGCGGGTGCGCTCGATGGTAGCTCCTTCGGGGAGCTCAAGCTCTACGGTGAAATAACCCTGGTCCTCGTGGGGCATGAAGCTTTGCGGCACCACGCGGTGCATCAGCCAAATGCCGGCGAGAATCACGCCGAAGGCCACTATCATGCGGCGGCTGTGGCGGAATGTAGAGCTCACTGCGCGGCTATAGGCTGAATTCCCTTTTTCGAGCCAGCGGTTGATGGCGCGGAAGAGGCGGTTCTTCGGCTTGCCGTCGTCGGGGCGCATGAGGAGGACGCACATTACAGGGCTGAGGGTGAGGGCTACGATGGTGGAGATAATCACCGACACAGCGATGGTGACGCTGAATTGGCGATAAAGCTGGCCGGAGATGCCCGAAAGGAAGCTGACCGGCACGAACACGGCGCAAAGCACGAGCGACATAGCCACTAGGGCGCCGCCCAGCGATGCCATGGCCTTTTTCGTGGCATCGTATGGAGAAAGGCCTTCGGCGTTGATGAGGCGGTCCACATTCTCCACCACCACTATGGCGTCGTCCACCACAATGCCGATGGCGAGGATGAGGCCAAGGAGGGTGAGCATATTGAGGGAGAATCCGAAAATGAGCATCACGCCGAAGGTGCCTATCAGGGAGATGGGCACGGCTATGACCGGGATGAGGGTGGCGCGCCAACTTTGGAGGGATAGGTACACCACGATGATCACCAGAATCATCGCCTCGAAAAGGCTGCGGTAGACGTGGTGGATGGATTCGGATATGTACTCGGTCATGTCGAAGGGGATATTGTAGGAGATGCCTTCGGGGAAATTCTTGGATATTTCCTTCATCTGCTCCTTGATGCTGCCAGCCACTTCAAGGGCGTTGGCGCCGGGAAGCATGGTGACTTCCAGCACGGCGGCGTTGCCGCCGTTGATGCCGCTCTCGGTGGAATACGAGGAAGCTTCGAGAGAGATTCGGGCCAAATCCTTGAGGCGAATGATTGAGCCGTCGGGGAAGGCCTTCACCACGATTTCCTCAAATTCGCTCACCGAAGACAGGCGGCCGCGCGCAGTGATGGGGATGGTTACGTCCACCCCCTCGACGGGAGCCTGGCCAAGGACGCCGGCGGCGGACTCGCGGTTTTGGTCCTGCAGGGCGCTCTGAATGTCCTGCACGGTGAGTCCAAGATTGGCCAGTTTGTCGGGCTGCACCCAAATCTGCATGGCGTAATATCGGCTGCCGACATTAGAGACGTGGCTTACGCCCGGCACTCGGCGAATCATGTCGACGACATTCAGCGTGGCGTAGTTGCTGAGGTAGATTTCATCAAATTTCGGATCGTCGGAGAGGAGCGTGATGGTCATAAGCTTGCCGGATGCCTGCTTTTCCACAGAGATGCCATTCTTCACCACCTCTGCGGGGAGGCTGGATTCGGCTTTTTTCAGGCGGTTCTGTATGTCAACGGCCGCCAGGTCGGGGTCGGTGCTTATGTCATATGTCACCAAGGCGGAGAATCCGCCGTTGTTTGTGCTGGTGGATTCCATATACACCATTCCCGGCGAGCCATTGAGCTGCTGCTCGATGGGCGTGGCCACGGCCTGCGTGACGGTCATGGCGTCGGCGCCGGGGTAAGATGCGGCGATTTTCACCACCGGAGGCACAATTTGCGGATACTGGTCTACGGGCAGCATGACGAGGCCGATGCCGCCAATGACGAGAATCACAATCGACATTACGATTGAGAAAACCGGCCTGTCTATGAAGAAGTCTGATTTCATAATTGGGCGTTTACTTTTTGGCCATGCTTCACTTTGTGGAATCCCTCAGAGATGATGCGCTCGCCGCTGCCGAGGCCGCGCTCCACCACGGTAAGGTTTTGGTCCACCTGCGGGCCAAGCTCCACCATCCTCTTCTCCACTACGCTGTCGGGGCGGACTACGAAGATGTATGCCCCGCCCTTTTCGATTTCCAAAGCCTTGTTGGGGGCCACAACGGCACTGTCGCGGACGTCAAGAAGCACCCGCACTTGGGTGTATTCCCCGGGCAGAAGCTGGCGCTCAGGATTTGGCATCTCGGCCCGGACAGAGAATGTGCCGGTCTTGGGGTCGACTTGCGGGTCGGCGAAATCGACGAGGCCCTTATACGGGTATTCCCTGCCGTCGGCGAGCTTTACCGTAATGTAGGAATCAAAATGGCTTTTGCCGTCGGCGGAGCCGAGAGTGACGTTTCGCTCCTTTCCCTTTAGATAGTCGAGGGCGGTCATGCTGAAATCGACGCGTACAGTGTCGGTCTTCACCACCGTGGCAAGGAGGGAATTGTTGCCAGGGCCCACGAGGGTGCCGAGGTCGACGCTGCAGTCGGAGATATAGCCTGAGATTGGGGAAGATACTTTGGTGTATCCAAGGGTCATTTGTGCCTGCGTGAGGTCGGCGCGGCAGATGGCCACATCGGCCATGGCGCCTTCATAGGCGGCGATGGCGTTGTCAAGGTCGAGGCGGCTTGCGGCGTTCTGCTCATATAGGGGACGGATGCGGTTGAGGTCGCGCTCGGCCTTCACGGCCTGCGCCTCAGCCTTCTTGAGCTGGGCGAGGGCCTTGTTGGCGTATGCCTGATAAAGCTTGGGGTCGATCACGAAGAGCGTCTGGCCCTTGTCGACGTATGTGCCCTCTTCAAAGAGCATTTTCTCCAAGTAGCCTTCAACGCGGGCCCTGATTTCAACAAACTGCTGGGCGCGGATTCGACCCACGTAGTCGCCATAGATGTTAACCGATTGAGCCTCAACGGGCTCAACCTTCACCACGGGCATATCCGGCTCCTGTGCGCCCTTGCGGGAAAGCAAAATCCAAAGCGCAGCGCCAATGGCCACAATAACCGCTATGCCTATCAATGGCTTATATAATTTCTTCAGGGGATATGCCGCTTTTTTAGCGTTGTTTTTCTTCATCATAGGAATAAGTTTTGTCTGCCAAAATAGTTGAACGTCTAAAACAATCTTACCAAAGAAACAACCCATGCCCCGAAAAAGTTCGCCTCCTCCCCCATTAAATGCCTCTGTGAAATTTAATTCGCGGCATAACTAGAAAAATCCCCCTCAAGAGGCCAGTTTTTGAAAAAAGTATCCCCTTCAAGGTGACATTTTTTCCAAAAACCGTCACCCTAAAGGGGATTTTTCACTATATTTGCGAAAAATTTTGTGTTACTATGATTGATTTGAACTTGGCAACCTATATGAATGATGAACTGAGCCGCACGCCCAGGAAATTCTATCGCTACATGTATTCACGCATTTTGTGGCAAGACAGGATGATTGGGCTTGTAGGGCCTCGCGGTGTCGGAAAATCTACTATGGTGAAGCAGCATATGCTGCAGCAAGCCGACAAAGACAAATGGCTCTATGTCTCTGCCGACCATTCTTATTTCAATAACAATTCCATCCTTGAGGCGGCAAAACAATGGATTATGGAAGGCGGAAGGCATCTGATAATAGATGAAATACACAAATATCCAGGATGGTCGAGAGAATTGAAACAAATATACGACTCAATGCCATCGCTGCAAATAATATTCACTGGAAGCTCGGTGCTGGATATCCATCAGGGCGCGGCGGACTTAAGCCGAAGAGCTCTAATCTTCAGTATGCAAGGAATGTCTTTCAGGGAGTATTTGTCTATGTTCCACGGAATTGACTTCCCGGTTTATTCTCTTGGTGACATTCTCAATCACAAAGTTGAAGCACCGATTGACTTTCACCCATTGCCCCTTTTTAGGAATTATCTGCGCAATGGATACTATCCTTTTAGCGACCAACCAGGCTATGACATACGACTGCAACAAGTGATGAACCAGACTATTGAGGTTGATATTCCGCAATATGCGGGCATGAATGTATCCACCTCCCGCAAATTGCGAAGATTACTTTCTGTGCTGTCTCAATTATCCCCTTGCAAGCCTAACATCACTAACCTAAGCGTGGAGTTGAACGTAAGCAAAAATGATCTTCCCAATTATTTGGCCTATCTTGAAATGGCCGGGATGATCGGACAGCTGCGCGATGAGACCGGCGGACTGAGAGGACTTGGAAAAGTGGAGAAAGTGTACATAGATAATACAAATCTTATGTATGCCTTGGAGGGTGACAACGCAAATATAGGAAACACACGTGAAACATTCTTTTACAATCAAATGCGTGTCAACAATGATATTGTATCCTCCAAAACGACTGATTTCAGAATTGGAGAAAACATCTTTGAAGTCGGAGGAGCAAAAAAGGGAAAAAAACAGCTTGAAGGGAATCCCAAAGGAATAGTCGTCAGAGACGACATCGAATGGGGGCATGGCCAATTTGTGCCCCTATGGCAATTTGGCCTCAATTATTAAGAAATATTGTTTTACGTATTTGGGGAGTAGTACATCGTTATATGTTTTAGCCGTATTTTACCCATAGTAATCGTGTAGTAGTCGTAATTTAGAACAACTAGTCGTAATTTGGATACAATAGCCGATTTTAGTCGCAACTTCACCTTCATTATCCATCTCTGATAGGATATTTCCTAACATACGTAGGTTCTGTTCTTTGGTGTTGCGGATGGGGAGGGCAAGCTATTTATCTCCCACCAGCCGTTGCGGCGACCGTTGCGGCGCGTTAGGATGCCTTTCTCAACGAGGGATGAGGTTATTGTTTTAATAGTTCTTTCTGATTTACCGATGGCTTTTGCCATATCTTTCTGCGTCATCCTCGGATTCGTCTCAATACAACGTAATACGGCAGTTTCTTCCAAAGTGCAATTCAAAGTGCAAATTTTGCCCTTTGAATCGTTTGATATTGCACTTTGGGTTGTCGGAACTTTGGAGTTACCTTCATTATGGTTATACTCTGAAATTCGGCGGTTGAGGTTAGCGATGTGATGCCGCAGCATCGTATCCTGGGCAATAGTAGAGTCTTCGTTTTCCCTACTGTCAACCAATGATTGTATGTATTCCCCTTTATCCTCTTTTCTGACGATGGACGGAACAAGTCCCAATTGCCGTTGAATCATATTCATCACAAGGCGTGTGGTGCGTCCGTTGCCATCAACCCACGGGTGAATGGTAACCAATCGAAAATGAGCTTCAAAACTAAGACGGTAACAAGCGGCAATATCCTTCCTGTCAACTGTGGCAATCTCATCATTAAGCCATTTGCAAAAATCAGCAACAGCGACCGGAACCTTATTATAACTCAGATAACTTCTGCCACCAATGCCGGCACTGACATTGCACAAACGAAAATCTCCTTTGGAAGAATCAAACTGACCTGCAATTGTAGAATATTCGCTACCGGTTCGGCGCATCACACGTGAAGAGAGTTGTTGCAGCAGCTGGGACGTATATATCAGATCTTCCGACGCCATTCTGAAGGCATAAAGATAAGCGTCCTTTAAGTCAACGTTCATCATCTGCTCAGTCAGAGTGCGATTCTTCGCGGCAATACCCTCATCAAAAAGGAGCTGATTCTCAATCTCCGTTACGGTACTGCCCTCAATAGCTGTAGAATGAGTCACGATAGAGTAGAGGTAGAACCTCTGATAGTCCACCTGGTCCTCGACCCCCGAAGCCAAATAAGCCCTCAGAGCCTCCTCAATCCGTATGTCCAAATTCTTATCCATTACTGATTTGCCAATTGGCTTCATTTGTGGTTATTAGCAAGCTGATACCTCCTTAACTTCAGATTATCCACTTCCTGAAGTCTGATAGCCGTTTGCCAAGCATCTGCCTTCTCCTTCAGCCCCAGTTCTCCGTGAACTATGTATTCATCAAACTCCGACATTGATTTCATATAATGCTTTTATTGCACTTTTGACCTTGATTTTATCTTCGTCAGTAAGATTTTCCTTGAAGCGTTCAACAACGGTATCGAGTATCGATTTACCTTTACAGTTTTGCTCTGCCAATACAATCTTCAATCGGTTTGTTCTTAATGTTTCTGTATCTATATCGCACGTTGACATGGTACAATTTCTTGATGTTATTTGCAAAGTTAGTTATTTGTATTGGTTTAGCAAAGCAATATGCTGAAAAACATAAGGGATTTTGATAGAGGGGCGTGGGAGATGGGGGTGGATTTTTGCAAAGATATGGGGTATATTTGATTTTTGAGGGGGAGAGAAATTATTAAGGCGGCTTCGGAGGGTCCGGAGCCGCCTTGAGTTGGGGGATGGGTTGGGGTCAGAATTTAAAGCCTGTGGAGAGGATGAGCTGGGAGTTGTGGTCGGTGATTTTTGACTGCGGAGCCACGAATCCGTTGAAGTTTGTGTAGGCGTGGTATACGCTTTCGCGGGTGCGATAGATATAGGCCGCGTCGATGTACCAATTCTTATACTTGTAGCCCAGGCCACAGGTGATGTTGTAAATATTCTTGTCGAAGCTGTATGAAGGATCGGTGCCTGATGTGAGAATTTCGATTGAGCCGTCCTTGGCTTCGCCCTTTACATTTGAGGTCTGCACGTTGTAGCCCGCGCGCACGCTGAATTGGGGAGTCACCCTATATTCGAGGCCAAGGCGAATAGTGCTTGTGCCCGTGAAATATGACTTTATGTCCTGATTAAGATACTCGTTGGGCTGATAGTCAGTAGCGTATCCGTTGTAATAATTTGGCGTGGAAATCGACATGTTGTTGTAGCCATCATATTGATAGTCCAAGCTGACGATGGCCTTTCCGCCGATAACGCCGGCCACGCCAGCCATAATGCGCCAGGGCGAACGGTAATGCCAATCGAAGTTGGCGTTTTCAGTGTACTCAGGCTCGCTGGGGGTCAGGGGATTGTACTGGCCCTCCTCAAGGGCGGGATTGAAATAGCGATATTCAGGGATAACGCCGTCATAGCCCTGGTTGAGGTTGTACCAGGTAGGCGTATGCACGGCAAGGCCAATTCGGAATTCATTGATAGGCTTTAGGATGAGGCCAAACTTGAGATTCCATCCCGTGCCGTTGATGTACTTGCGGCTCTGGAGGTCATAATATGCATTGCCCGTAACCGTAGGGTCGCCGTCAGAGACATTGTGAATGCGGGCGTTCTCCATGCTCTCGCTGTAGCCGATTGTGCGGGTGTAGTTGAGGTCGGTAATGCCCACGCTTACGCCCCAATATACGATATTCTCGAAATTTCCGCCGAATGAAATATTGTATTCATCGACATATCCCTGCTCGCGCACATTATACATGGCGTCGCCCACTGTGCCCTGCTGGAAAAGGCCGTCGGCAGTGGTGGAGCCGGTGGGATTAATCATATATGAATTATAGGCGAGGATGCCGAGCCAATCCGCATTTGTGTCATAATAAGGATTGTATCCGCCGGAGAATTCAAGATCGGAATAGGTAAGGTTATTATCAGCAAGATTACTCTGCATGTACGAGGCAATGTAGTTGGTGAGCGAGGTGTTGGTCTGGCCCACATATCCGCGGTAGACGCGGTCAAACGAAACCGCGCGGCCGTAGCTTACTCCCCAGTTGAAGGAACGCATGGGCCCGTCAAGAAGAGAGACGCCGATGTAACCCACATTGTTGCACGAGGCCTTCGTCTGCGAATACTTTGACGGAAAGCCGGAATAGGAGGGAGATGTAGACGTGCTTTGGAAATCCAGGCCAAGCGTAGCCCCTACTTCGCTGCTGCGGTAAACGCCGATGCCCGCGGGGTTCTGCCCAAGAGTGGAAAGGTCGCCGCCAAGGGCCGTGAAGGCGCCGCCCATAGACATAAATCGCGCCGTGCCCTTAAAATCGGACTGAGAGATTTGCTGCGCGTCGATAGCGCTTTGCGCCATAGCGGCGGCCGGAATAGCGGCGGCCAATAGGGCTGTATAGAGTTTTCCCATGCTCATATTTTTAGTTGTTAGTTGTTAGCTTTTTAATGTTAGTTCGGAGGCGGCCGCCCCCAAACTTAATGGAATTTCCTTGCGGAAACCTTAGTTCATCAACGCCTGCCACGGCCTCCTCCGCCGCCGCCAGCGCGACCGCCGCC
>JAMPBQ010000054.1 GCA_023666615.1 Clostridium sp.
CCGCCCCTTACGCCCCGGCTCCTGCACAACCCGCGGCTGCGCAGCCTCGCGCTGCATCGCATACGGCCACTCCATCGATTAAGAGGCCTACTATTTCATTGTCAATAAAGGGTAAGGGCAAGGCTGAAGCGCCAGAGCAGGCGCATCAGACCGCCCCGGCAGCCCCGGCCGGACAAGCCAGGGCGAACGCCTATACAGAAGAAGCTTTGCTGGGAGAATGGGCGGCATTCGCCGACGCGCGCCCCACAGAGCGCATTCTGGTGAACACTATGCTCGCATGCAGGCCGACGCGCGTTGACGCCGACCGATACTTCGTGGCGGTGGACGACACCATCCAAGTGGAAAAGATAAATGAATTCAAGTACGACATCCTCATGCACTTGCGCGACAAGCTGAGCAACGACAACATTGAATTTGACGTGCGCATATCCCAGCGCGACGCTTCGCCCGTGACATGGACCAACCGCGAGGTGCTTCAGCACATGGTGAAGGAGCATCCGGCCATAGCCGGCATCATCAACGACTTCGGCTTCCAGCTGGATTAGCCCCCCCCCCACTTTATCCTTAATACTTAATACTTTATACTTAAATTTTGTCCTTTATACTTTGGGAAGACATAAAATGAATGGCCTTTTTGGCCATTCATTTTATGTCTTCCCAATCGGCGTCCTCGATTTGAGGCTCTGGGCGAAATGATGCGGGCTCTGCGGCCTGCTGCGAGGCCGTAACCTTTACTTCCTCAAATTCAACGTATTCTCCCACTTCCGGGTCAATGATTTTGCTAGAGCGGCGGCGCTTGCGCCCCTTCTCGGATTGGCGGCGGAAATTGCCGAAGGGATCATATTCCCTTTGCGCGCGCTGGTATGCCCCTGGGCCAAACGCTTGATTCATTTGGCTTTTCACGTGCCTTTTCAGGAGCCACATCGCAATCTGCGGCCAAAAGCGAGAAAGAATTTGGCCTAATAGCCATACTATGAAGAATATAATGAATAGTGTGCCTAAGAATTGCATTTCAGTAAGATTAATGTAAGGGATTGATTTAAAGGACTAACCGCAATTGGCATTTAGTCCTCGTCTTCGCCGTTGCGGCGCGAAAGCAGCGACAGCAAGAGATAAAGCATTATCGTCCAAGCGAATCCGCTAACGCCATACAGCAGGAAAAAGGCTATCGCCGCAAGGATGATGGCGTATCTCTTGATATTCGGCATGAACGCCAAATTCTTGAATTTCAGGGAGAACATTTTGAAATTGGCCACCATGCAGAATGCCATGGCCAAAATCATGACAATCATTGCCGCCGTGGAGGGATAGCCATGCTCGGCAATCCAGGCCGAAACGCCGATCCAGAAGAGGGCGTTGGCCGGAATGGGCAGGCCCTTGAACGTGTGGCTTTGCTCAGTGTCGACATTGAACTTTGCCAGCCTTAGCGCGCCGAATATCGGCACCAGCAGGGCGATGGCGGCGACGCAGGGGTGCGCGCCGAAAGCCAACATAGTATTGAATATCAGCAATCCGGGCGCCAGGCCGAAGCTCACCAAATCGCTTAGCGAATCGAGCTCCTTGCCTATGTCGCTGTAGGCGCGCAGGGCCCGGGCGGCCAGGCCGTCGCAAAAGTCGAACACGGCCGATGCGAATATTGCTATGTACACCCACTGCCTGCCGGAGATGGATGCGATTTCATCGTTGAGGTGGAAGGAGAAGATCACCGCCAGGCAGCCGCAAAGGAGGTTGCAGCAGGTGATGGTGTTTGGTATGCTTGATACTATTCTTTTGATCATTTTTGGAAAGAGGGTTTTTCTCGGCTGCGAAAGGGCCGGTTAGCTCTTAGGCTCAGCTTGCGGGCGCAGGCGGCCTACGGTGGTGACTCCGCCTTGCACCTTGTCGCCAATCTTCACATAGATTTCAGTGCCGAGTGGAAGGTAGAGGTCGATGCGCGAGCCGAATTTAATGAATCCCATATGGTCCTCAATCGAGGCCTCAACGCCGGGCTCGGCGTATGTGACGATGCGCCTGGCCATTGCTCCCGCCACCTGCCTCATCAGCACGAGCTGGCCGTCGTCGGCCTGAATCACCACGGTGCTTCGCTCGTTTTCGGTGCTGGACTTGGGGAGGTACGCGGCCATGAAACGCCCGGGATGGTGGACGGCGTAGATCACCTCGCCATCGACCGGGAACCAGTTGGCGTGGACGTTGAGCACTGACATGAACACCGAAAGCTGCAGGCAGCGGCATTTCAGGTACTCCGGCTCGTACACTTCCTCCAGGGCCACGACCTTGCCGTCGGCGCTGGAAACCACCACGTTTTCGCGGTCGCCCGTGAATTTGCGCTTTGGCGAGCGGAAGAAATTGACCACCAGAAGGTAGAATGCGGCGAAAACAGACGTAGACACGATGGCGATGGCCTTGGGCTCAACCCAAAGCCAAAGGGGCGTATTTATAATTGCGATTGCCAAAAGCAAGACAATCAGCAGATTTGTGCCCTCGCGATGTATTTTTACGCGCATTCTTTTCATCACAAATCATGATATATCACGCAAAGTTAAATCAAATAATTGTAATTTCAAATATTAAAATGTGAAAAATTTGCAATTGGCCTTTCGAAAGCGGCCATTTGGCGTGGGATTTCGTCTTGCCCGGAATAGGCCGCGGCAAGGCGCGAAAGCTAAAAAGCGTTTGGTGTTTTCGCAAATATTCACTAATTTTGCTAAAATATAAATTTTTCAAAAACATTTAAGCAAACAGACGCTTTGGAGCGTTTATATAATGTTTTCAACTTTTAAATGTTGTCTTGTTTCAGCTTCCAATAGAAATTTCTGGAAATACAATAATTACTAACAAACTAAAAACTGTTGCATGAAGGACATTTGTTACCGAATGAACCGCAGAGCCTGGCTTGCCGTGTTTATGGCAATGCTGTTAGTTTGCCCTGCATTGGCGCAGAAGATTACCGTATCGGGCACGGTGTACGAGCCTGACGGATTCCCGGCCATCGGCGTTGGCATCATGGTGCAAGGCCAGCAAGGCGTTGGCGTCAACACAGACGTTGACGGGCACTATTCCATCCAGGTGGAGCCTAACGCCATTTTGGATGTATCTTACGTGGGCTATGAGACGCAGCATGTCAGCGTCGACGGCCGCACGCACATCGACATCCATCTCACCACCCAGTCAAAGGCTCTTGACGAGCTGGTGGTGATCGGCTACGGCGCAGTGAAGAAAGAAGACGCCACGGGCTCTGTGGCAGTCGTAAAGCCCGACGAAATCGAGGCGGGCCTGGCATCTTCGGCCCAGGATATGCTTGTGGGCGCGAGCCCCGGCGTTGTCGTCACCCCTGAAGGCGGCCCCTACGGCAGCGCCAACATCGTGATCCGCGGCGGCGCCTCCCTGGCGGCCTCCAACGAGCCCCTTATCGTAATCGACGGCGTGCCCATGGACCGCACGGCCGTAAAGGGATCGGGCAACCCCCTCTCGCTCGTGGCTCCCGACAACATCGAGTCAATGACCATCCTGAAGGACGCCTCCGCGACGGCCATCTACGGCAGCCGCGCGTCAAACGGCGTCATCATCATCACCACAAAGAAGGGCCAGAGCGGCAAGCCTCAGGTCAACTTCACGGCAAATGTCTACGTCAACACCGCCCGCAAGACCATGGACATGATGAGCGGCAATGAGTACAAGGACTTTATCTACCACTATTACGGAAAGGATACCCCGCAATACAACGCCATGGGCGTCAACGGGAAGTACTACAACACCAACTGGCAAGACGAAGTGCTGCGCACAACGGTGAGCAGCGACTACAACCTGAGCGTCGGCGGCACGGTGGGATTCCTGCCTTACCGCGTATCGGTGACTTACACCAACAACAACGGCATCGTCCGCGGCACCAAGATGGACCGCGTGACAGCCGGCATCAACCTCACTCCGAAATTCTTCGACGACCTCCTGAGCGTGCAGGTGAACGTGAAGGGCGCCTACATCGGCAACCGCTTCATGCAGGACGGCGTCCTGGGCAATGCCATCGGCTTCAACCCAACGCTGCCCGTGCATATGGACAACGTGTTCAACAACTGGACCACCTACACTGTAGGCAACACCGTTGCCGGCCCCACCACCCCCGGCGGCGCAATCAATACCGTGGAGGCCATCAACCCCGTGTCAATGGTTGACGACTACACAAAGAAATCCAACGTATGGCAGAGCGTGGGCAACCTGCAGCTTGACCTGAAGATGCCCTTCCTCCCCGACCTGCGCGCCAACCTCAACCTTGGCTACGACTACGCCGAGGGCTGCGAAAAGAACTGGAACCACCCCTTCTCGCCCATGGCTTGGAAGAACGGACACTACGTGCCCGGCAGCGACAAGCCCGAGCAGGACGGATACACCAACATTGGAATCGACAAGCAGACGAAGTACAACCTTCTTCTTGACTTCTACCTCAACTACAACCACACCTTCGATTGGGTGAACATGGACCTTACGGCCGGCTACTCTTGGCAGAAATTCCGCAAGAAGGGCCATGGCTACGGGTTTGTCAACGCTCCCGCTTTCTATGACGCCGACGGCAATCTGCATGAATGGAACTTCGACGGCTACCAGCGCACCCCCACAGTGTACAACCGCGTGCCTCATCAGCTCGTGTCATTCTTCGGCCGCGCCAACTTCGTGTTCCTTGACAAGTACCTCCTCACAGCCACGGTGCGCCGCGACGGCACAAGCCGCTTCGGCAAGGACCACCGCTGGGGCACATTCCCGTCAGTGGCCCTCGGCTGGAAGATTCTTGACGAATCATTCATGGAGCCCGCCCGCGCCTTCATGAACGAACTCAAGATCCGCGCAGGCTACGGCGTGACGGGCCAGCAGGACCTTGGCGACGACTACTTCCCCTATCTGCCAGTGTACGGCGTAAACACTGACCTCAACAACCGCTACCCCAATCCGCTTGGCACTGGCGATCCCGCAATGATCGTTACCCCCGGCGCCTACAACGGCGACCTGAAGTGGGAGGAGACGCACACATGGAACGTAGGCGTTGACTTCGCGTTCCTGAACAACCGCATCGCCGGCAGCATCGACTATTACCTGCGCAAGACAAAGGACCTTCTGACTTGGGGCAACTATCCGGCCGGCTCAAACCTGAGCAACATGGGCAACGTCAATCTGGGCGACCTTGAGAACTACGGCCTTGAATTCAACATCACCACCCGCCCCATCGTAACAAAGGAACTGACCTGGACCAGCGCCGTGAACGTGGCATGGAACAAGAATAAGATCACCCGCCTGAATGACAGCGGCAACTCCACTACCGGAAATATCGGCAATGGCGTGAACATCCAGAAGCACCAGGAAGGATACTCGGCCTACAGCTTCTACGTGTATGAGCAGGTGTACAATGAGGACGGCACTCCGATGGAGGGCGTATTCGTTGACCGCAATGGCGACGGCGAAATCACTGACGCCGACAAGTACCTCTACCACAGCCGCGACCCCAAGGTGACGATGAGCTTCAACAATACAGTTAACTGGAAGAACTGGGACTTCGGCATCTCGCTGCGCGCCAACCTGGGCAACTACGTGTATGCCAAGAATGAGGCCGACTATTGCTTCATATCCGGCACCAGGACTGCCCCGCTGAGCAATATCATGAATGGCGTCTACCTCTTTGAGCAGGACCAGACCACCACAAACATTTCATCGGACTATTTCGTAAGGAATGCGGGATTCCTGCGCTGCGACAACATCACCGTTGGCTACACCTGGCCCGAGCTTCTTGACAAGCAGCTGCGCCTGCGCCTGTACGGGGCAGTGCAGAATCCGTTCGTGATCACGAAGTACAAGGGCCTTGATCCCGAAGTGTTCAGCGGAATTGACTCCAACATCTACCCGCGCCCCGTCACCTTCACCCTTGGCGTAATCGCAACGTTCTAATCAATTAGGAATTAGGAATTGGGAATTAGGAATTTTCACGTTTCGATTCTGAATTTTAAATTCTAAAAAGGCAATTGTAAAAATTACCAATATGAAATTATCAAAATACATCACCATTGGAGTCATGGCCTTGACTGTGGGCGGCGGCGCTGTATCATGCACTGACGACCTCAACCAGCATCCCGATGACCCCCAAACAAAGACTGAGCTCACAAGCAAGGAAGAATGGCTTGGATACTTCAGCTCCCTTTACGCCGGGTTCCTCTACAAGGGAAACCTGTCCACCAGCGACGACGGCGCCGGATCGTTCACCCGCTGCCACTGGAATCTGAACGAAATCACCGCCGACGAGGCCATAATCTCAAACAAGTGGAAGGACCCCGGGTATACAGCCCTGAACTTCAACACATGGCTCAACGACAACGAATGGGTGTACGCAGCGTTCTCTCGCGAATTCTACACCGCCAAGCAGGCGTCTGAATTCATAGCCCGCAGCGGCGACGCCGTGGCATACCTTGGCGAAGAGGAGGTGGAGGCCATGAAGGCTGAGGCCCGCGTAATCCGCGGATACGCCTACTATCATATGATTGACCTCTTTGGACGCGGCCCGTGGATTGACGAAAATTCAGTCACCGGCGCCACTCCTCCCACCTACAGCCGCAAGGAGCTCTTCGACGCCGTTACGGCCGACCTCGTAGCCGTGATCAACGAAGGCCATCTGCGCCCGGGCGCCAGCCAAATCTACGGCCGCCTCTCAGAGCAGGCCGCTCGCATGGTGCTGGCCAAGCTATACCTCAACTCTGAGGTCTACACCGGCACGGCCATGTACGCCGAATGCGCCGAGCAGTGCAAGAAAGTGGCGGAAAGCGGCCTGAGCCTTGCCCCGGAGTATAAGTACCTGTTCTGCGCAAGCAATGACAAGTACGTAGGCAATGGCGAAATCATTTGGGGCCTTCCACAGCAGGTGGGCGCCTATGAGACATGGGGCGGCACCACCTACATGACCGCCGGAGCTTACATCGAATCAGCCGAGCCGGCGGTGCTCGCCAGCCTTGGCGCCGGCAGGCTCACCGATGATGGGCAGTTCGACGGCCCGGCTCCTTGGTCAGGCCTGCGCGTGCGCCCCGAGCTTTCAAGAACATTGGCCTCCAACGACGCCCGCCGCCTCATCTACGAAGGCACATACAATGAGAGCGTAGTGGACCTTGACAATTATGGCGCTGATTCCGACGGCTATATGTGCATCAAGTACACGTACACCACCGAGGATGACTACACGAATACAGCAAATGTGGGTCGAGCATCGCAAGTGTGCGACGCCGACTATCCCCTGTTCCGCCTTGCCGACACCTACCTGATGCTTGCCGAGTGCCAGCTCAAGGGCGTGCAGTGCGACGGCCTGAAGTACCTTAACCTGGTGCGCCAGCGCGCAGGGCTGCCCGCGGCTGCCGCCATCACCAGCGACGACCTCCTGAAGGAGCGCATGTGCGAGCTCTACTTTGAGGGCTGGCGCCGCAGCGACCTTATCCGCTTTGGCAAGTACGCGGGCACCAATTATGTGTGGAGCTATAAGGGCGGCGTTTATGAAGGCGCAAGCGTGCCCGAGTACCGCAAAGTATTCGCCATCCCTTACCAGTACGTATCCACTGTGGGCCAGAACGATGGCTACAAATAATGCTTGAGTTAGGAATTTTCTCATCCTAAAAACAGAAACGACAATGAAAAAATTATCCATATTCATGGCCCTCGTTGCGGTGATGCTCGGCTTTACGGCTTGCAGCGATGATACCGACCCGGTGTACAAGGACCCCACCAAGTTCGTCCTCAACACCCCGGCCTTGGCCAGCCAATATTACGAGCTTACGCCCGACGGCACAATAGTGCTCACATGCACTCAGCCCGACTATGGCTTCACGGCCTCCACCACCTACGGAGTGGAGGTGGCCCTGAGCGAGGACGGCGAGACCTATAATATTGCCCCTGAGGTGCCCACCAGCGCCCAAATCCGCATCAAGGCCTCCGACCTGGCCACGGCCATCTGCGTGCTGCGAGGCATCAAGACAGAAGATGACTGGACCGAGGAGCCCGCGCGCGCCGTCTACATGCGCGCCACGGCTCAGCTTGCCGAGCATCCCAACACGCTCATCACCAGCAATTGGGTGAAGCTCGACGCCGTTAAGGAATACTTCGCTGTGCCCGTGCCGGGATACATCTATCTCGTGGGCAGCCCCGAAGGCTGGAAGGGCCCGGATGCCGCAAACGCAGACCATTACGCGGATTGGCGCCTCTTCGAGAAGGACGACGCCATCGACTCCAAGGTTTACTATGGAGTATTTGACATGCCGGCGGCTCCGATGTTCCGCTTCTATACGGCCCTGACCGGTTGGGACGCTGATTCGTGGGGTTCGCAGGCCGACGACAGCGCCATCGACTATGAGCTCGCCAACGGCTCATGGGAAGGCTCCATCGTCAAGGGCAAGGGCTCGTTCAACTTCCCGAAGTTCGAAGGCGGACAGATGACCCTGATCGTTGACATGGTCAACAACAGGATTACGGTTGTGGAAGGAAACGCTATGTAAATTTAATGAAGTATTTGTCCGGCGCGCCCAAGGCCGCCAGGCCCAAAGCGCGTCGGATAAAAACCTTAGATTTTGAAAAAAATGAAAAAGATATCCAAAATAATGGCATTGGCTGCCATGGGCATCGCCTTCTTCGCTTGCGACAAGGTGGATGAATCAGGCATCCCGCCGCAGGCCTACCCGCAGGAGGCCATTTTCAATGCCGACAACCTCACCGTCACCGACGCCAGCGCCGTCAATGTCTCTGAAACGCTCGGCGAGGTGCAGGTGGGCACTTATGAAGTGAAAGATTTCCCTGCGCAGAGCACCCCCGCTTTCAAGATGCAGATCAGCAAGACCGAGGATTTCGCAAAGGCTGCCACCGTGGAATGCTCAGTTGACACAGCCACATGCGCCATCATGGCCCTGGGCTCTGACGTGAACGCCGCCTACAAGAGCGCGGTGACCCGCAATCCGGCTACAGGCACAGCCTATGTGCGCTTCATCGCCATGGCCGTAAACGGCACGGAGAGCGTCCTCATCGGCGGACCGTCGCGCTATTATGGCGTGGGCGCAATGCAGGTTACTCCCGTCAACGAAGAAGTTGTGATTGAGAACACATATTCATTCGTATGCGGCGGCGAGGAAATGGCATTCCAGCACAGCGAGCTTGACGCGTACGATGACCCGGTGTTTAAGGTGACTTTTGACGCCGTTGACGGCAACTCATGGCAAATCAAGTCCGCTTCCGGCAAGCTGTTTGGCCCGGCCGAAGGTGAAGCTGAAGAGCTTGAGGGCGCGCTTGTGGCGGATGCCGAAGGCAAGCTTGCGGTTTCGGGCCCCTACAGCATCGAGATAAATATGCGCGACCTTACGTATAAGTTCGCCATAGCCATTGACCAGCTATACACTCCCGGCAACAGCAATGGATGGAATCAGGGCGCTTCGCAGACCCTCACCACCACCGACTATGTTAACTATACCGGATATGTGCATCTCAACGGTGAATTCAAGTTTACCTCCCAGCCCAACTGGGATGGCGTCAACTACGGTTCGACCGGCGTTGAGGGCGAGCTCACCAACGACGGCGGAGCCGGCAACCTGACGGTGGCCAAGGACGCTCTCTACTGGGTGCAGGTTAACCTTGTGGAGATGACCTACAGCCTCACGGAAATCACAAGCATCGGCTGCATCGGCGGATTCAACGGATGGGGCGGCCAAGCCAACCTCGAGCCCTCCGCTGACTTCCTGATCTGGACCGGCGAAGTCACATTCAACGCCGGAGATGAATGGAAGTTCCGCGCCAACGACAATTGGGACATCAACCTCGGCGGCAGCCTTGACGACCTCGTGACAGGCGGTGACAACCTCGTGCAGGCCCAGGGAGGCAAGAAGACCGTGATCCTCAACCTCAGCGCCCGCCCCTACACCGCAATCGTAGAATAATCCCCTAAAGGACCGGCGATTCCCAATCGCCGCCCACAAATAAAAGCGATGGTATTTGGCCAGCCAAATGCCATCGCTTCATTATATGCCAAATCCACAGTTTGAACGTGTATAACCTTGTGGAATCGTGATTCTTTTGATGGTTGCCTGTGTGGGCTAGAGGGTGGTGAGGCGGAGGGTGGAGGCGCCGGGGCCGGTGCGGGCGACGCGGATTTGGGTGGGGATGCGCTCG
>JAMPBQ010000055.1 GCA_023666615.1 Clostridium sp.
ATGTGGGGGGCATGCCATATTCAAGGGCGCGGATGAAGTCCTTGTCGATGATCATTGCCTCGTCGTCGCCCTTTGCGCCCAGGCGCATCTGCTCTACGAATCGCTCGTATTGGTCGATGGGGTCGTTCAGCTCGGAGTAGGCGTTGGCCAGCTCCTTGCCGTTCACCATAAGCTCGAAGCGCTCGGTGAGCTCGGGATTGTGGCGGTGGCGCTTTGTGAGCGGCGACATCTCTATCGGATAGTCGATGATAAATGTGGGCTGGATGTACTTTCCTTCGCAGAACTCGCCGAAAATCTCATCGATAAGCTTGCCCTTGCCCAGCTTGGGGTCCACCTGCATGCCCAGGTCCTTGCACGCCTGGCGCAGCTGGTCCTCGTCCATGCCGGTTATGTCCACGCCGGTGAATTCCTTGATGGAGTCAATCATCGTGACGCGCTTGAATGGGGCCTTGAAGCTGATGACGTTGTCTCCCATTTTCACCTCGGTGGTGCCGTTGACGTCGAGGCAAATCTTCTCGAGCATTCGCTCGGTGAAGTCCATCATCCAGTTGTAGTCCTTATAGGCCACGTAAATCTCCATGCAGGTGAATTCCGGGTTGTGGGTGCGGTCCATGCCCTCGTTGCGGAAATTCTTTGAGAACTCATACACGCCTTCAAATCCGCCCACTATAAGGCGCTTCAGATAGAGCTCGTCGGCTATGCGCAGATAGAGGGGGATGTCAAGGGCGTTGTGGTGGGTGATGAATGGGCGCGCGCTGGCTCCGCCGGGAATCGACTGCAGGATTGGGGTCTCCACCTCCATGTAGCCGGCCTGGTTGAAGTATTCGCGCATAGAATTGTACACCTTCGTGCGCTTCACGAAGATGTCCTTGACGCCGGGGTTGACCACAAGGTCGACGTAGCGCATGCGGTATCGCATCTCGGGGTCCTCAAAGGCGTCGTAGGCCACGCCGTCCTTCACCTTCACGATCGGCAGGGGGCGCAGCGACTTGCTCAGGAGCGTTAGCTCCTGGGCATGCACGGTGATTTCTCCCGTCTGCGTGCGGAACACGTAGCCTTTCACGCCGATGAAGTCGCCGATGTCGAGTAGCTTCTTGAATACGGTGTTGTAGAATTCCTTATCCTCACCGGGGCAGATTTCGTCGCGCTGCACGTACACCTGGATGCGGCCCTGGCCGTCCATCAGCTCTATGAAGGAAGCCTTGCCCATGATGCGGCGGCTCATAAGCCTTCCGGCTATCGCCACCTGGCGCGGGGGCTGCTGCTCATCGCTGAAATTCTCTTTGATTTCGGCTGTGTATGCGTCAACGGGATATAAAGCTGCCGGATAGGGCTCAATGCCCATCTGGCGTATTTTCTCGAGGCTGGAGCGGCGAATCGCTTCCTGCTCGCTAAGTTCGGATACGCTCATTCTTGTCTAAAAGTCTTGTTTTAATTTTTTCTCCGCAAAATTAGCGAAAAAAATTCAGTTTTCGGCTCTTTTGCCGGCAAAGGCTCATTTTGCCAGCTCGGGGGCCTCCTTTGTGTCGGGGATATTGCGGTAGTGGAAGGTCTGGCGGTTGATTTCCGAGCCGTCGGCCAGACGCACCCATGTCTCGAATGTGTCGGGGGTCTGCTCGCTGAGCTCAATCACGCGGGCGCCATTCTGCAGCTTGCCGTAAGGCTCCTTGATGCCGCCGAATCGGCCGTAGCCCAAAAGCATGCCGAGGAGCTCGACCGTGAAGTCGTTGTCGTGGTCATGGCCGCAGAACACCGCGCGCACGTCGCCTCTGTTTAGCATCGTAAGGAACATGCCTGAATTGAATGTGCTGTGGGCTATGCCCTCGCCCTTTGTGCCCAGCATGGGCTTCTTCACCTTGTCGGCGTATTTCTCATGCACTGCCAGCGCATATTCGGGGAGGGGGATGTGGATGAACAGCATGGAGGGGAGAAGGCCGTTCTTGTCGGCGTGGGCGTCGCCCTGGTCCTTGTACCAGTTGATTTGGTCTACCTTCAGCCAGTCGTAGCCTTTGCCCAGGGGATTGTGGTCGTGGGTGTCCATGCAATACAGCAGGTACTTTGTGCGCGGGTTGTAGGCCGATTCCACCTCAATCACGAAGTCGTACTTTCCGCTCTCTTCGCGCTTGGGCATGAGGCTGCGGGGGGCGGACTGGCAGAGGTCGTAGATGTCATCAAGGCTCATGTCGAACTGATGGTCGTGGTTGCCGAAAATAACGGCGAAGGGGATGTTGCGGCTCTTAATGACGTTGATGAGGTCCACCATCGATTCGCGCACGTGGTCGGAATACACCTGGTCGCCGGTGAAGATTACGAGGTCAGGCTTCTCAACGTCGATCACCGACTGGACGCCATTGAGGATGTCCTGGTATTGCTTGTTGCCGTGGATCAGGTGGTTGTCAGTGAATTGCACGATGCGCAGGGTGCCGTCGCTCTTGAATTTCACGCGGCCCGCAGCGCAAGCCGTAGCCACGCACAGCGTGGCCACGAGCAGCATAAATATCTTGCGCATAGGTTATTTATAAGAATGTTTTTGGGATGCGTTATTCAGTAACTTCCATCACGAGGCGCATGCCGGTGTCGCCTTCGCCGGGGTGTTCGCCGTTCCTTACCGGCACGCGGCGGCGGAATGCGCAGCGCATGCAGTCAGAGCTTGCGTCCCAGGAGCCTCCGCGGCGCACGCGCTCAGAGTTGAGGCCTTTCTCCACGTAGGGGTCGCGCACATCCTTTTGGCCGGTGTAGTTGTCCTTTGAATCCTCGCAGAGCTCATATACGTTTCCGCTCATGTCGTAGATGCCCAGCTCGTTGGGCGCCAGGGTCTTAACGGCGTGCGGGCGCATATTGCTGTTGTCGGCGTGCCAGCCCACGGCCTTGGGGTCGTTGCTGCCGCTGTATTTGGTGTCCTTTGCCGCATGTCCGCCGCGGGCCGCGTATTCCCATTCAGCTTCGGTGGGGAGGCGGAATTTCTTGCCGGTGAGGCGGCTGAGCATGTTGCAGAAGTCGTGGGCCTGCTCCCAAGAAATGTTCTCGACCGGGAGCTCAAGGCTCTTGTCCTTGATGGTGGAGGGGTTGTTGCCCATAACGTATTCCCAAAGCGACTGCGTAACCTCGGTCTCGCCGATGTAATAGTCATGCGAGATCAGCACGCGGTGGGCAGGCTTTTCGTCCTTCTCGCCGCTGTTCTGCTCGGGCGTGGCGCCCATCATGAAGCGTCCGCTCTTCACCAAGGCCATGTCGAAGCCCGGGTGTGACTGGTTGCCGATGTTGGGCAGGTCGATATGCACGTAGTCAAACGACGGAGCGTCGGCGTCGGCCCCGCCCTTCACGGTCACGAGGTAAACCATTTCGGGCGTTTCGTCAGCGATTTCAATGTCAACGGGAGCATATCCCTCGGCTGCCACCTGCAGCTTTCCGCCGGCGGTCTCAAGGAATACCCAATATTCGCCGGGGCGGCGCTGCTCGGCCTTGACCACCCAACCGTAGAATTGAAGGTCGCTCAGGCCTGAGCGAACCTTTATGAGCGTGCCTCCGCTGAGGCGGCCGTCCTTCTGCTTTTCCTGCACGAAAGACATGTCGGAGGGCTGCAGTTCGGGAGTTGTGGCTTCGAGCTCGCCGTCGGCGTAGCTGAAAAGGAAGCCGAAAAGCATGGCAAATGCAAATAGGAATTTTTTCATTTTTATTTTTGATTTTTGTTTTGATTTTTTTCTTGGGGAATCATGGGGGAATCATGTGCAATCTTGATTCATCATGAATCATCATGATCTACCATGATTTATCATGATTAATCATGATTTATCTTGCGGAATCATGATTTATATTGGTTTTTATTCAAGATTGTCGAAATCAATGAAATCCCAGCGCTTTTTGTCGTCGATGGCCTGCCATACGCGCGCCAAAATCGTGGGCTTTTCGGGGTCGGCCATGTCCCAAAGCACGAAAAGGCGCCCCGTGTCTTCGTATTTGCGTCCGGTATGGGTGTTTGCGGCCTTCCAAAGCTGCGTTACGTCCACGATGTAGTACCGCGGCTTGCTCACGCTTTGCTTAACCCTCTGCCCTTCTTCCTCAAACACTACCTTGATGCTGTTGAAGTTCTTGAACACGT
Source organism: Clostridium sp. (assembly GCA_023666615.1). Taxonomy (GTDB): domain Bacteria; phylum Bacteroidota; class Bacteroidia; order Bacteroidales; family Muribaculaceae; genus CAG-873. Next base: position 4,100 of record JAMPBQ010000055.1, read on the forward strand.
TGTCGCGCAGATTGTCAATGTATTCTTCCTTAGTCTTCTTATAGTAGGTGTATTGGTCGCTCGTCATTTTGGCCGACACGTCGGTGCTGACTCGCTGCGGCTTGCGCACGCCGGTGATGATGATGGCGTCGTCAGAGAGCATGTCCTCAAAGAAGCTCAGGTCGCGCTCTTCGTATGCGTTTTTGAGCTGGCCCATCCAATAAGCAATCATTGACTTTGCGTATTCGTCCTTCACGTCGCTAAGGCCGGCCTTCATCAGCGTGCCCAGCTGTTCGGTGGATAGGGTGATAGAGACGTCGGAAATGGCGCCTGTGCCGTCGAAATTGAAGGCCAAAGCGCTTTCCTCGGGCGCCCCGCCCTCCGTCTTGTAAATTATGCATGCCAAGGGGCTCACCTGGTAGCCGCCGGGTATCTTCAAGCATGGGTTTTCGATGAACAGCTTGCCATTCTGCGAGTTGCCGGTCATCTTCGCATGCTTGTATTCCCAAAGGTCATTGAGGTTAGTCTTTGCGTATTCGGTGATTCTAATCCCCGCATAATCTATTTTATCGCTGTTTGCGGCCTGGGCGTTGTTGATTGCCGTAATCAGCGCCGAAGTATTGGATTCAATCGAATTGCGAAGCGCGCCGGCGCCGACCGTGCCCGGAAGGAGGCGGAACCTCACAGCCTCTTGGGCCGATCCGCACATGGCGGCTCCCAAAAGAAGGCACATAGACATCAATATGCTGGCGAATTTATTCATATGGTATATAATCTTGTATAGGTTTGTCATTTACGTAAGCGGCGAGCGTTATCTCGACGGCTGGCTCGGGCCCGAACAGGTTTTCCGTGTCAGCCGTCACTTTCAGGAGGTGGGCGTAGCCCAAGTCGGGGTTTACCATCTTCACCGCCGCGGCGAACTCGCCGCCGGCTGCTGGGTCGCCCTCCATAACGCCGAAATATGGCGTGCAGCCTTGCTGTAGGAAATATCCCACGAGCGAGGACAGGGGCAGGCTGAATTTGACGCTGCGCCCGCTGGCGCCGTACATCATCATCTTCACGTTTGCCGCGATGCCGCGCGACGCCGTGGTCGAAGACAAGGCGTTTGCCAGGCTTTCCGCCGGCAGCATGGGGTCAAAAATCAATTCGCCAATGGTCAAATCTCCTTGGTCTTCAGCATTCTCCGCATAGGCCTCGTCTGCGCCGCCGTCTACATTTGGCTCCTCATCGCCGTCGGCATAGGCCTCCTCATAGCCGCTCTCTCCGGCGGTGGGGGCGGGGCGGAGATAGACTACGTTTTTGAGGACGCTGCCGGGCCGGTCGGGGCCGCTGACGGCTGTGTAGGCCTCGGTCTCCTCCCTTTCAGAGGGCGAGCCAAAGCCAATCAAAGCTTCATCGGACGGCTGCAGAGCCTGCAGCCGCGAGCGGAGCGCCTGCTCAGATTCGCGCAGGGTGGCGCCGCTTATCAGCTCATAGCTGATCGGAAACGCCAATGAGCAAAGGGCCTTGCCGGCAGGCGTGGACCATTTTGTCTGGTATTGCCGGCCTTGCGCATTCGAGCATGTGTAGGCTATGTTTGTGCGGTCGGCCTTCAGTACATTTTCTATCGCGCCTTCGGCAAAGAATGCCTGGTCGGGCGTGTCCCACTCCGGCGGCAGCGCGTCGGCCTTGTAAAGGTCCTTTTCCAATGAGGCGCGCTCGGCGAACAGGAATATCGGCGACGATTCGTGGGTGGGCGGCAGCGACCAGCCTATGTGGCGCACCTCGCCGTCCTCCACTATCACATGTATTGGAAACGACTTATATGCCAATCCCTCGCGGTAGTCGCCATCATCCAGGCTCTCAATGCGCTGTGACATGCCCAGGGCATCGGCGATGCCGCGCAGGCGCTCAGTGGCGTAGCGGTTCTGCGCCGAAAGGGCGCAGAATGCCGCCAAAAAGATTGTCGATATAAGTTTTCGTTTCAATTTCAACTGTTTGATTATGGTTGACAATGTGGATTAGAGGGCAACGTTCAGGCCATCGAGGCGTCTTGTTTCGCCGTTTATCACCAGTGTTCCGCTGCGCAGGCGTCCATTCTGGTGGAGGGCCACCTTTATGATTTGAGCTCCGGCGGGAACGTTGATATTTTCATCGCCTAGGCGCAGGCTATAAGGCTGGGAAAAGGTGATGGTGCGGTTTTTCTTGTCATACGTGGCTGTTCCTCCCAACACTTTGGCGGGTGTTTCGGGCCTTGGGTACACGACAGGCGGTTCATGGGTATCCTCTTCCTCTGTGTGTGGCTTATCCACAACATCTTCAGTGTTTTGCGGTTCGGTCTCAGTGGTAGGATCCTCTTGTTTTTGAGGTTCGGCTTGTGTTGTGTCCGTAGTGGTGGGCCCTTCTACAGTTACCGTGGTTTCCTCAACGGCTTCAAACTCCTCAGCCTCCGAATCCTTGGGAATGAGCAAGTATGCTATTACGCCGGCGGCGATCAGCGCCAAGGCCGACAGGCCGATAATCAGGCCAAGCTTTGCGCCTCCGCTCTTTTCAGATTTCTTTTTTGCCTTGACATTGCCGCTGTTGGCCATTATGGTGTTTGATCCGCCTGTATTGAATACGCTCGGTCCGGTTGAGGCTGCGGGCGTCTCCCAAGGCTTGGAATTGGCTGGCTTTTCAGCCGGCTTCGCGGCCGGCTTATTCGCTTTGGGCTTTTCCGCGCCGGCGATGATGGTGCCGGCGTCGCGCTCGACCTCGAATGGCTTTGGCGCCGCCTCCAGCTTGGGCTCCTGCACGGAGGGCTCTGGCTCGCAAGCCTGCGCCTTGAGGTCGGCCGGCGTCCAAATCTTCACCCTGTCCTCCGGCTGGAGCATAGGCTCAAGCGCGGCATACATTTCAGCCACCGACTGGTAGCGGTTCTTCTTGCTGGGGCGCATGGCCTTGGTAATCACCTTGATTAGATCGGTGCTTACGCGCTGCTCGTAAAGGCATTCGGGCGGAAGCACGTCATTGTCAAGGATTTCGTCGGGCATGGGCGGCATTTTGCCCACAAGCATCTTGTAGAGGGTGGCGCCCAGGGCGTAGATGTCCATTGTCACGGGGAGCACCGACGACTTTCCCCCATAGAAGTTGGCGAGCTCGATTGAGTTTTGCTGCTCTATGGGCGCGTATCCGGGGGTGCCGCCGCCGATGGTGGTGCTGGATTCGGGATTTCCGCTGTCGTCGAACTGCTTTGCCAGGCCGAAGTCGATGAGGGCCACGTGGTTGGGATCGCGCAGCATGATGTTGGAAGGCTTCAGGTCGAGGTGCAGCATGTTGGAGCTGTGCAGGTAAGAAAGCGCCGAGGCCACCTGCGCGGCCAATTTCAGCACCTGGGCCTGCGGCAGCGGGCCGCGGTTGGCCAGCTCGTCGTCGATGCTTCCGCCATTTAGGAATTCCATCGCATAGTAGACGGTGTTGTTTGCCTCAAAGCAGCTGTGTACCCGCACGATGTTCTCGTGATGCAGGCGGTTGAGGGCGCTTGCCTCATTCTTGAACTTGCGCATGTACTTGTCGTACATTCCATCGGTGACGCTGCTGGTTACGAATCCGTTCTGGCGTCCGTTGATGTCAGACATGAAGAATTCCTTCACGGCCACCTGCACGGGCTGCTGGCCAGGCGCTGACTTGTCGCGGAACCATGCAAGGTACGTGATTCCGAACGAGCCTTCGCCAAGGACTTTTATGACTTCGTATTCGCGCATGCCGTCACGAATCACTGTGCCGGCGGGCAATTGCTTTTGATTGGTATCTTGTGCCATAGGTGCTGAGGTTTATTGCGTGTGGCTTTGGCTAGGTGCCTGCGCCATGGTAAATGGTCTAAAATACAGATGCCTTGAGTGCCAGCCCCACTTTCTCGTGGAGGCCGAAGAGTAGGTTCATGTCATGCACGGCAGTGCCGGCCGCGCCCTTGATTGCGGCGTCCATCATGGCCGTGATTTTCAGCCGGTCGCCGAATTTTTCCACGTTTATCAGGCAGCGGTTGGTGCCCTCCACCTCTTTTTCAGAAACGGGGGATTGTGATATCAGAGTGAAATTGTGGTCATCGTAAAAATCCTCAAACATCATGATTATCTCGCCAATGTCGAGGTCGGATTCCAGCTCCGTCACCGCAGTCATCACTCGGCCTTGAGCGGCCTCTTGGGACGAAACGCCTATCCGTTGGCCAAAATCCGGGGCGAGCTCGCGAAGAGCGCGGGCTATCTCCTCGGCCAGCTCGGCCGTGTCTTCGATTTTTTCTGAAATGGCGGGGCTGGAGATTTCCACGCTTATGTCCGATTTCAGCGCGCCGCCCTTGGCCAGGGGCAGGAGCGAAAGCTCGGCTATGTTTGCGGCCGGATGCGGAAGCACGGCTCTTTTGGCGCCCCTTACCATGGCTTTGCGGTTGAGTTCGGGCAGGCCGTAGACAAAATCGTGCTCGCGGGCGTTTTCGGGGTCTCGCATGTCGACGCTGAGGTCAACTATGCGCAGGCCGTCGGGAAGCTCGCGCTCGCTCATCCATTCCAGGGTCTGGCCCTTGTGGCGGAAAACGAACAGCACGGAAATGTCGGATAGGAGGTTGGCGCTGGAGGGCGTGATGCGCAGCTGCGTCTCGCCGAGCAGGCCGTGGTGAACATCAGAGACAAGGCGTCCGGTGAAGCGGGCGGAATCCACCCATATGATTTCCACATCGGGATGATAGATGAGCAGGCGAATCAGTTCGCCCGCCATCGGGTTGCTGCCGCCGATGATTCCTGCTTTTATCATAGATTGGTGCTTGTGGGGCTTGCGTTTGTATTCAATTCAGTAATAATCCGCAAATATAGCGAATTATTGCCGAATAGACAAACACAACCCCCACATTTATTGCCAAAGGCGGCGATATTGGCCATTAAGGGAGCGGTTTTTCGCTTCGAAATGGAATCCTCTATTCTTGGGCGAAGAGGCGCGAATAGATCAAGTCGGTGCTTCCGAGGCTCTTCTTGATGTAGGCCCCGGCCGCGCGGCCCGCTTTTTCAAGGGCGTCGTGGTCGGAAGTGAACTTGTCGAGGATGGCGGAGAGGGATTCAAGGTCGGTGTATTCGTATCCTCCTCCGCACGCTATGAGGTCGGCGGCTTCCTTGAATTTGTAGTGCTTTGGGCCGAAAATCACAGGCATGCCGTAGACGGCCGCCTCGTTGATGTTGTGGATGCCGGTGCCGAATCCGCCGCCTATCAGGGCCATGTCGCCGTAGCGGTAGAGGCTCGAAAGCTTTCCGAAGCTGTCGATAATGACCGAGCGCGTTCCCTCGGGAATGCGTCCCTCCTTTTCGGCCTGCGAAAAGAGGATGCTCGGGGCTGTGAGCGAGGCCTGCAGCTTGGTGAGGCGGTGCTCGTTGAATTCGTGCGGGGCGATCACCGTGAGCAAGTCGGGGTGGGAGTTGATGTAAGGCACGTAGAAGGCCTCGTCAGGCCCCCAGGAGCTGCCCACAATCAGCATTTTCTTCCCTTTTTTCCAATTTTCTATGAGCGGAAATTCCACAGTGCTGCGCATGATGTCGGTGACGCGGTCGAATCGCGTGTCGCCGGCCACCGTCACATTGTCGAGCCCTATCGAGCCCAGGAGCTTCTTGCTCGTTTCATCCTGCACGAAAAGGTGGGTGAACTTGTGCAGGATGCCCCTCATCGGTCCTCCCCAGGGCCTGAAGAAAATCTGTCCCGGGCGGAAAATGGCGTCGATGATGTATGTGGGGACGCCCCTCTTGTGGAGCTGCCCTAGGAAATTGCCCCAAAATTCGTATTTCACGAATATGGCTTTTTTGGGCTTGGCGGCGTTGAGGAAGGCCCGGACTCGGCCGGGGGTGTCAAAGGGGAGGTAGGCCACGGTGTCGGCCATGGCGTAGTTCTTCCTTACCTCGTAGCCCGAGGGGGAGTAGAAGGTGAGGAGTATCGACATCTGCGGGCGCTCGCGCTTGAGCCTTTCGATCAAAGGCCTTGCCTGCTCGAATTCGCCCAGCGAGGCGGCATGCACCCAAAGGTCGTAGCCGCCGGCCGGCGCC
>JAMPBQ010000056.1 GCA_023666615.1 Clostridium sp.
GCGGGTCATGAAGCCATGCTTGCGCAGCAGCGACTTGTCGTCGGGATTGATCTTCACCAAAGCGCGGGCGATGCCAAGGCGCAGCGCCTCTGCCTGGCCCTTGAAGCCGCCGCCGTCCAGGTTGACCAGGATGTCGTATTTCTCAACGGCGTCCAGCACGGTCAGGGGCTGCTTCACGATGAATTGGAGAATCGAAGAAGGGAAGTACACCGAAATGGGGCGGTGGTTGATGGTGATGTTACCGTTGCCTTCGCGGATGATGACGCGGGCAACTGCGGCCTTGCGGCGGCCGACTGCGTTTACTTGTTCCATGCTTCGAATTGTTATTTCAGGGTGATGGTCTTAGGATTCTGTGCCTCGTGCGGATGGTTCGGTCCGTTGTACACGTAGAGGTTGTTGATGAGCTTGCGGCCAAGGCGGTTCTTAGGCAGCATGCCCTTGAGCACGTGCAGGAAGAGGGGGTGCTTGCCGGCCTTAATGTGCTTGTTGTAGCTCTTCTCCATCAGGCGGGCGGGAGTTGTCTCGCGCTGCCCGCCGGGATAGCCCGTGAATGACAGGTACACGCGGTCTGTCCATTTCTTGCCTGTAAGCTTAACCTTGTCGGCGTTGACGATGATCACATTGTCGCCGCACTCCACGAACGGGGAATAGCACGGCTTGTTCTTGCCCAGCAGAATCTTTGCCGCCTGCGAGCACAGGCGTCCGAGCACCTGGTCGGTGGCGTCGAGGACAACCCACTCGCGGTTGCACTGCGATGCGTTGGGGCTGAGGGTCTTGTAGCTTAAAGTATCCACTTTTAATTTGTTGATTTAAAGATTAGTACATTTGTTGACATCGCACCGGCCCTTCGGCCAAAAGCATGCCGGCGCAAAAGTCGAAGCATTATTTGGACATAATCGGACTGCAAAGTTACAAATTTAAACCGCTATTTCCAAATCTTTTACCCCATTTTTCCCAAAACTTTTTCGCGCTGGCAAAAAAATCACAAGGGCCGCTCCCTGAAAAGGGGGCGGCCCTGTGTGGTATGCTTTGGGGCAAGTTGATTACTTGCTGCCGATTTCTGAGGATACGGTCAGGCGCTTGCGGCCCTTGGCGCGGCGGCGCGCCAACACTTTGCGGCCGTTCTTGGTGGCCATTCTCTCACGGAAGCCGTGCTTGTTGACTCTCTTGCGATTGTGGGGTTGGTATGTCCTTTTCATTGCAATTCTTTTAATCTGATTCTACGATATGGGTGGCTGAGAGCCTTATGCCTGGGGCTTTGCTACTACGCGGCGCTCCTTGATGCGGGCTTTCTTGCCGGTGAGGCCGCGGAGGTAATACAGCTTGGCGCGGCGCACCTTGCCGTACTTGTTCACTGTGATTGAGTCAATGAAGGGTGACTCAATGGGGAATATGCGCTCAACGCCGATGTTGTCGCTGATTTTGCGCACTGTGAAGCGCTTCTTGTCGCCATGCCCGGATATGCGGATTACCACGCCGCGGTACTGCTGGATACGCTCCTTGTTGCCCTCTTTGATGCGATAAGCGACTGTCACTGTGTCGCCGGGGCCGAATGAATAGTCTTCATGCTTTTTGCCTGTGGCGAAAGCTTCTTCGGCTACTTTGATCAAATCCATTTCGTGTAATTGTTTGGTTGTTAACATTAAGCGCAATGTAGCGGGCCGCTTGTCCCGCCAGAGATTGCGAATCGGTGTGCAAAGGTACTGCTTTTTCCTTAACTTTCAAAGGCTTTGCCCCTTAATTTTTTTGTTTTTCCTCGATATTTTTTGTTTTCGTACTTTTTTTCATCAGCGTTTGCCGCACATGCTGCCATGCGTCGGCCTGGATTTTTGACCCCAGCGCGGCATTGGCGCAGATATACACTGCGGCCCCGCATAGGCTTTCGGCGGCCAAAAGGAGCCAAGGAGAGGAAATTAGCCTAGGCATAAGGATCATTGGCGCGCATGCCGCCGCCGAAAGAGCGGCGTAGGGAACGAGGTCGGCGATGAATTGCCACGGGGTGCGCCAGCTCAGAGGCGCGGTCAGCGCCAATGTCGCGGCCCAGGCCACGGCCGTGGCCGCTAGCTGCCACCATAGGAATATCTTCAGCCCCGTAGTGAGTCCTTCCTGTGCGCCAAGGCTCAGCCATGGCAAGCACAGGAATATGGCAAGCAAGGAAAGGCCGTCGCGCAGGGCCTCGGTGACTATCAACAGCTTTGCCCGCCCGCGCGCCAGGATGAAGTTGCTGTACTGCGACGCGAGCACCACGAAGATGCCCCGAATGAGCAATAGCTGGAACAGCGGCACCGCCTCATCCCATTTCTCTCGGAAAAGGGCATGGAAGAGGGGCTCGGCCATCACAGCCAGGAAGAGCATGCAGGGGAAGAGGATGTAGGCCTCAAGCCGGTTCATCTTTGACGTGGCAGCGGCAAATTCGCGGGGGGAGTCCTGGTATTGTGACAGGACGGGCAGGAAGGTGGTGTTGAAAATGTTAGACATCGACGCTACTCCCATCTTGCTCCATTTCTCCGCCTGCGAGTAGTAGGCTAGGGAAAGCATGCCGTTCCATCGGCCTATAACGGCCGAAAATATGTTTTGGAAAATTACGTTGAGCGTGGAGGCGCCCATCACACCGGCGCCAACTTTGAAAATCGATTTTAGGGCGGCAAATGAGAAAATTGGCTCAGGCCGCCATGCGCTAGTGCCCCAAAGTATGCCGGTCTTTACCGCGGCCAAGGTTATGGTCTGCCATACGATTGACCACGCCCCCCATCCCGTAAGGGCCATGCTTATGCCAACCGCCGCGCTGGCCACTAGGCCGGCCGAGTTGGAAATAGCCACCATGCGCACATCCATCCTTTTTATCAGCTTGTTGGTCTGCACTATGGCCAGGGCGTTGAGGATGAATGATATGAATATCACTCTGGATATCGGAATTAGCCGCCGGTCGCCGTCAAACCAGTCGGCTATGAGCGGCGCGCCGGCGAAAAGCGCGGCGTAGAGCAGCACGGCCATCCCAAGGTTGAACCAAAATACTGTGCTGTAATCAACGGAGGTTGGATTTTTCTTTTGCACCAAGGCGTTGGAGAATCCGCTGTCTACGAAAAGCGCGGCGAAGGCCTGGAAAACCATAGCCGCGGCCACCAGTCCAAAGGCTTCGCGCGGAAGCACATTGGCCAGGATGACGCCGGTCACCGCGTAGAGCGCCTGGCTCAGCGCCTTGTCAATGGTGTTCCATTTCAGCGTGCGGGCAACTTTTGATTTTGTGCCCTGGTCAATCATCGCCAAGGTCGTTTTCCTCGTCTCCGTCTTGCCCGTCAGCGTTTTCCTCGTCGGCTTCTTGCCCTTCTCCGCCGCTCAGCATCTCAATCGCCGATACTCCCACGGCGCGGTTTTTGATGTGGCCGGGCGTTCCCTTGTAGAATACGTCGCCCGAGCCCATGCCATAAATTTTCAATTCATTGGTTGCGGAGCATTCCACAGAGCCCGTGCCCCACATCATGCATTTTACATTGCTTGTGGACAGCTCGGCGCCCTCAATCGTTCCGGAGCTCATTATGGTATAGCTTGCGTTCTGCGCCTTGCCCTGAAGGCAGATGCGCCCTGAGCCGGCCTTTACCGAGGCCTTAACATCAGTGGCGTGGATGTCGCGTGCGTCAATGATTCCGTTCCCTATGATTTTTGCCTGAAATTCAGCCGTTGGCGCGTTTTTCAACACGGTTACCGCAGAGTCTCCCCAGTTTTCCGCCTTGTTGAGCGAGGTTGAGTAGATGTGAAGGGTAGGGGTGGAGGGCAGGGGCGTGTCGGAAATCACCTGCACCTTCAGCTTGTTCTTGTTGTTTGAAAAGGTCAGCGCGGATGCCACGTTCTTTTCGCAGCGGTACACGGCTATGCCGGCCGAATCGAGGCTGTTGCTGTACACCACATTCAGGCTTCCCGCCACTGTAAGTTCTGTGAAGTCCTTAACGTTGGTGACGTAAAGGTCTGTTTGCGCCGAAGCCACGTTCGATGCAAGCGCAATGGCTGCCGCGATTATTGTTGTGAGTATGCGCATAAGGCTGATGTCGGCTTTTATTGTATTAGTGCGGCATCTTGGGAGGCCTGCCCCGAAGAAAGCTGCGTTTCTATTTGTCCTAATATTTCCAGGAGGCTTTGTCTGGTGTCGGCGCGCAGCATTGCGATGCGCGTTTCGCGGAAATTGGGAATCCCCTTGAACAGCGGGCTGGCGGCCAAGTGCCTGCGTATGTGCAGTATGCCGCGGTATTCGTCAATTCGGCCGATGCTCTCCTCTATTTGACGCCGCACGCAGCTGAATTTTTCGCGCATTGTGATTTCGGGGCCGGCCGCATCGCCCACAAGGGCGCGCTTCAGCTCGCGGAAAATCCACGGGGCGCCTATGGATGCCCGCCCCACCATCACGCCGTCTACGCCGTAGTCCTCGAAGGCCCGCTTCAGCCCTTCGCCATCGCGTATGTCGCCATTGCCGATCACGGGAATCTTCAGGGCCGGGTTGGCCTTGACCTTGCCTATCATCTCCCAATCGGCCTCTCCGGTGTACATTTGCGAGCGAGTGCGCCCATGCACGGTAAGCGCGGCTATGCCGCAATCCTGCAGCCGCTCGGCCAGCTCTACTATGATTTTGTTGTTGCAGTCCCAGCCAAGGCGCGTCTTTACTGTGACGGGGAGATTTACGGCTTTCACCACCGCGCGGGTGATTTCCAGCATTTTGGGGATGTCGCGCAGCAATCCTGCGCCTGCGCCCTTGCCCGCCACCTTTTTCACGGGGCAGCCAAAGTTGATGTCAATGAAATCCGGCCCGGCGGCCTCGGCTATTCTGGCCGCTTGGGCCATAGGCTCGGGCTCGCGGCCGTAAATCTGAATGGCTGTTGGCCTTTCGGCTTCGTTGATTTGGAGCTTTCGCAGGGTTGACGGAATATCTCTCACCAGAGCCTCCGACGATACAAATTCAGTGTATGTCAAATCCGCGCCCATCTCTTTGCAGATGAGGCGGAACGACATGTCGGTGACATCCTCCATCGGGGCGAGCATCACCGGCCTGGCTCCAAGATCAATCTTTCCGATATTCATCAGCTAAGCGCTTTAAGGAAAGAGGGTGTTGAAAAAATCTTTCAAAGGCAAAATGCCAATATTTATTTAGGATTCTTCTCGTAATCAACAATATCCACCAGACGGATATTGAATTTTAGGGCCGAATACGGAAGGATGCCGCTGGCGGTGTTGGTGCCATAGCCTTGCTGGTAGGGAATCAGCACTTCGGCTGTGTCGCCAACCCTCATGTCCTCCATGGCAATTACCCACCCGGGAATAACAGCGGTTAGCTGTGTGCGGAATATGCCCGGGCCGTAAGTGGTGATGTTGGTGGATGAATCGATTGGAGTCCCTTCGCAGTAGGCAAGGTGATAGCGGGTGTCTACCGTGGACGTGTACATTGGCGATAGGTTGCCCTCGGTTTCCGCGCGGTCGTTGAAATAGTGTATCAGCACATAGCCGGACGGGTCCCACGCCGGGATGATTGATTTGAAATAGGCGGTCCCGTCAGGGTTGGTGCGAGCCTGTTGCTCGTTGAGCCATTGGGCGTTAGTCTCAGCCCAATCCTTGTATGCCTCGTCAATCGTGGTCGAGTCGTCGTCAGAGCACGATGGGGCGAACCAAAGGCATATTATTGACAGGAGTATGCAAAATGGTAATTTTTTCATTTCTTTTCTGTTTTTGATCAGCCCAGCTTGCGCAGAAGCGAATTGAGGCTGACTTTGTCGTGTATGAGCTTGTGGAGATCGGCGATGGCCACGCGCTGCTGCTGCATGCTGTCGCGCTCGCGCAGGGTGACTGTGTTGTCCTCAAGGGTCTGGTGGTCCACAGTGATGCAGTAGGGGGTGCCGATTGCGTCTTGGCGGCGGTAGCGCTTGCCGATTGAGTCTTTTTCGTCATATCTGGTGGCGAAGTCGAATTTCAGGTCGGCCACTATTTCCTCTGCCTTTTCGGGAAGGCCGTCCTTCTTGACCAGCGGAAGCACAGCGCACTTCACCGGGGCCAGCGGCGCCGGCAGGTGCAGGACCACGCGGTTGTCGCCGTTGCCAAGCGACTGCTCTTCGTAAGATGAGCAAAGCACTGAGAGGAACATGCGGTCAACGCCGATCGACGTCTCAATCACGTATGGAGTGTAGCTTTCGCCTAGCTCGGGGTCGAAGTATTGTATCTTCTTTCCGCTGTATTTCTCATGCTGCGAGAGGTCGAAGTTGGTGCGGGAGTGGATGCCTTCCACTTCCTTGAATCCGAAAGGCATCTGGAATTCGATGTCGGTGGCGGCGTTGGCGTAGTGGGCCAGCTTCTCGTGGTCGTGGTAGCGGTATTTCTCGTCGCCCAGGCCCAGGGCCTTGTGCCAGCGCAGGCGCCATTCTTTCCAATATTTAAACCATTCCATCTCTTGGCCGGGGCGCACGAAGAATTGCATCTCCATCTGCTCGAATTCGCGCATGCGGAAGATGAATTGGCGGGCCACGATTTCGTTGCGGAAGGCCTTGCCTATCTGGGCGATGCCGAATGGCAGGCGCATGCGCCCGGTCTTCTGCACGTTAAGGTAGTTTACGAAGATGCCCTGCGCTGTCTCCGGTCGGAGGTACACGGTCATTGCGCCGTCGGCGGTCGATCCCATTTCGGTCTTGAACATGAGGTTGAATTGGCGCACCTCGGTCCAGTTCTTTGTGCCGGAGATGGGGCATACGATGCCCTCGTCGAGTATGATTTGGCGCAGTTCGTTGAGGTCGTTCGCGTTCATGGCCTCGCTGAATCGCTCATGCAGGGCGTCGCGCTTCTGCTTGTGCTCGAGCACTCGCGGATTTGTCTGGCGGAAAAGGGCTTCGTCAAAGCTTTCGCCGAATTTCTTGGCGGCCTTGGCCACTTCCTTTTCTATCTTGTCGTCGATTTTTGCGATTTGCTCTTCGATGAGCACGTCGGCGCGGTAGCGCTTCTTCGAGTCGCGGTTGTCGATCAGGGGGTCGTTGAAGGCGTCAACATGGCCAGAGGCCTTCCAAATAGTGGGGTGCATGAATATGGCCGAGTCGATGCCGACAATGTTCTCATGCAGGAGGGTCATGGCCTCCCACCAGTAGCGCTTGATGTTGTTCTTCAGCTCTACGCCGTTTTGCCCATAGTCATAAACAGCCGATAGGCCGTCATATATTTCGCTTGAGGGAAAGACGAAACCGTACTCCTTGGCGTGTGATACGATTTTCTTGAATGCGTCTTCTTGCTGTGCCATTTATCTTGGGTTTTAGTTTTTAAGTTGCGGTTGGCTTTGTGGCGGGTTCACGCACGCATGCGGCGTCCGCGTCAGAATTAACCGCAAAATTAAGAAAAAAAGGTCGTTTGCACAACGCCATCGTTGATTTTAGCTATTATTTCACATATAATCATTGCGTGAGGATGGACTATTTGTGGAAAATTTAGCTAAAAATATTTAACGCTATTGATTTCGGCTCGCTGATTTTATAACTTTGGGAGGAAGAAAAAATTTTTCTCAATGCCATGAAATAAAACCCCTAATAATTCAAAATTCAGTTCGATATGGTAATAGGCATTCCCAAAGAGATTAAGAACAACGAGAACCGCGTTGGCGCTACGCCCGCCGGAGTGAAGGAACTTGTAAAGCACGGCCACAAGGTGTATGTGCAAGCATCCGCTGGACTTGGCTCGGGCTTTCCGGATGAAGATTATGTGAAGGCCGGCGCGCAGCTGCTGCCCACAATTGAGGACGTGTACGCTACAGCCGACATGATCATCAAGGTGAAGGAGCCCATCAAGCCCGAATATCCGCTGGTGCGCAAGGGTCAGGTGCTCTTCACGTATTTCCACTTCGCTTGCGATGAGGAGCTTACGCAAGCTATGCTGCGATCGGGCGCCGTGTGCATCGCCTATGAGACAGTTCGCGACAGGCAAGGTGCGCTTCCGCTGCTGACTCCTATGAGCGAGGTGGCCGGGCGAATGTCGATTCAGGAAGGCGCCCGCTTCCTTGAAAAGCCGCAAGGCGGCAAGGGCAAGCTGCTGGGCGGCGTGCCTGGAGTGAAGCCCGCAAAAGTGGTGGTGCTTGGCGCCGGAGTAGTGGGAAGGAATGCCGCGCTGATGGCTGCCGGCTTGGGCGCCAGGGTGGTGGTGATGGATATTTCCCTGCCGGTGCTGAGGCATGTGGCTGAGGTAATGCCAAAGAATGTATCCACAGTGTTCTCCTCCGCCCACAATATTGAGACGGAAATCGCTGACGCTGACCTCGTGGTGGGCTCTGTGCTGATTCCCGGCGCAAAGGCTCCGCATCTGGTTACGGCTGAGATGCTTAAGCTGATGCAGCCCGGCACAGTGTTGGTGGATGTCGCCATCGACCAGGGCGGAAGCTTCGAGACCTCTCACCCCACCACGCATTCGGATCCGGTCTACACCGTTGACGGAATAGTCCACTATGCCGTGGCCAACATACCCGGCGCCGTGCCCTACACCTCCACGTTGGCGCTCACCAACGCCACTCTGCCGTATGCCCTGCGCATCGCTGACATGGGTTGGGTTGACGCCTGCAAGGCCGACAAGGGATTGGCAGAGGGCGTAAACATCGTCGACGGAGAAATCACCTTCAAGGCCGTAGCCGATGCCTTTGGAATGAAATATGTTCCTCTAAACCTCTGAGGACCGTATTCTCTAAACTTTTGAAATACGGCCCGCTAAAAATATAGTGCGACAACTAAACTTATAAGACCCCGCATTGTTGCCCGGCCAAGCAATTGGCCGGGTTATTTTTTGCTCATCCAAATGGTTTCGAGCACGTCTGTGGCGTCGGCGTCTTTCAAAATCACCGTGCCGGAGGCGTCTAAGAGATAGAATGCCGGAGTGGAGGGGATATAGTATGCTTCTTCCTCTTCTATTCCCTGAGTGTCGGCGCCTACGATCCACGTTTTGGGCATTGAGTTGGCTTTTTGCGTTGAGCTTTCTGACGGCCTAATGTCCACAGCCACCACTTTAGCCATCCCCGCGTCAATCCATTTCTCAACAATAGGCTCTGCGGCAAACCGACTGATTATTGCGTCGCAATGCTCACACTCGGGGTCGTAAAGAATTAGCGCGGTGTATTCCTTTCCGATTTCATTCCATAGCGTAGAACTCTCTCCGCTTCTGAGACGGAAGTCGATATTTGCGGCCTTTTCACCCACATTGTTTAGGTTCATAAGCCGCCAGAGCGTGGCGTATTTTTCGTGAATCCATTCCGGGAGGCCGTTTGTTTGCGTGAATACGCGTACGAAGGCGGCGTACAATTGGCTGTTATGCACAGGCGATTCTCTGTCCTCAAGGCATATGTCAGCCGCCGACGACAAAATCCCGGCGGCTTTTGCATTGTGTGCGGCTTTCTTAACCAGGGCCATTGCTGCCTCATCCGCTCCTTCGTTGCCTCCGGCTTGCGCTATCGCAGAAAAATTGGCGAGAGCCTGCTGCATGGCCATTAGGTCTGTCGCGTATGGAGCATTGGCATCGTAGTTGTCCCAAAAGCGTGAAGTGGCGTATTTGGCCCGTTCCACCGGCATCCTTATGCTATCGGGCACTGATGGGAGGGGATATTCCACATTATTATATATAGGGGATTCAGCAAAAATGGCAATCCCTGCAAAGCAAAAAGCGAATATGGCCACAAGTATTCTCTTCATAAATCAAAAATTAGATTTGCAAAAATAATAAAAATCCGTCACCTCTCCAACCCAAAATTAAAACCGGAGAAAAACCACCGGCTCTGCGAAATAATCCGTGGAATCCGTGCAATCCGTGGCTTTCCGAACCGCGGCCCCAAAAATATCAGCGCGGCACATCCCTGCAATCCAGCCCGTTGCGCATCTTTATGAA
>JAMPBQ010000057.1 GCA_023666615.1 Clostridium sp.
CGCCATGCACAAGGCGGAAGGCCTCGTTGTCGGGGCGGGCCAGGCCCAAGGCCTGCCGCAGCATGAGCGCTTGCTGAATGCGCTTAAGGTAAAAGTCGTAAGTTATATCCTCTTGCCCGAAAGAGAGCATGCGCACGGCGATGCTGCCAATTTGGAAGTGGCCTATGCCGATTAGGCGGCCGTCGTGGGCCACAACGGAGACGGTGTCGCCTTCCTCCAGGCCCTCCGGCAGGGACGCCACGGCGCCTGAAAACACCCAGGGGTGGAATCGGTCGAGCGATTCCTCCTTTCCTCGGCTGAGCTTGATAGTCTTGAGCATAATCTTAATGGCTAATTATTGTAGGGCGCGGAAAAGGTCGGCGCCATTGGCGTAGAGCAGCAGCGCGATCAAGAAGCAGAATCCCACGGTGTTGGCGATTTCAAGTACGCGGTCGCTGGCTTTGCGGCCGGTGGCTATTTCCCAAAGGAGGAAAAGGATGTGGCCGCCGTCGAGACCGGGGATGGGAATGATGTTCATGAAAGCCAGAATCACGGAAAGGAAGGCGGTTATTTGCCAGAAATAGTACCAATTCCATTTTTCCGGGAACAGGCCGCCCAGGGTGCCGAAGCCGCCGATCTGCTGGGCTCCGCTCTTTGTGAAGAGAATCTTCAGGGAAGAAACGTAGGTGGCGAGCTGGTCCACGCCCAGCTGCCATCCGCGCGGCAGGGCCTCGATGGCGCTGTACTTTATTTCTTCAAACGGATAGATTTTGTCGGCCGGGCGCAGGAGTATGCCGATTTTTGCGTCGCTGTTGGGCGTTATCGGGAGGGTAATGAGCTCGCCGACGCGGTCAACGAGTAGAGTAGTCTCCTCATTCTTGTATTGCTCGAGCGCGGGGAAGAATTCGGAGAGCGATGGGGTGGTGTCGGAGCCGACCTTGAGGATGCGGTCGCCCTCCAAGACGCCGGCCTCCTTCGCCGCCATTCCTCCCTGGAGACCTTCAACGAATACGGGTATGCGTATGGCCATCAGCGGGTCGGACTTGGATTGCTCAGGCGTGATTTGCGCCATGCGCTCGAGCATGTCGGCCGGCATGGTCACCGTAAGGGTATCGGCGTGATTGCGGAGCACGGTCACGGCGGCCCCGGGCTGGGAAATGTCCCAGGCCGTATTGCTGTTGCGGATATCGGGTACTTCGCCGTTGACTTGCAGGATGATGTCTCCGTCCTGCAGGCCGGCGCCGTTGAGCATTTCGCAGAAATCCATGCCTTCGTATGCGGCGTTAAGGGGCACAGTGCGCTCACCCCAATGCCAGGCTATGCCGGCGTAGATTATTATGGCGAGAATGAAATTGAAGAGGACGCCGGCAAACATCACGAAGAATCTCTTCCACGCGGCCTTTGAGCGGAATTCCCAATGCTGGGGCTCACTGGCCAGGTCCTTGGCGCTTTTAGTCTCGTCGACCATGCCGGCGATGTCGCAGTATCCGCCCAGGGGCACCCAGCCGAGGCCGTAGAGGGTTGCCGCCCACGTGGGACGGCCGTTCTTTTCCTCCGGCCGCGGCTTGCCCACTTTGATTGTGGCCAAAGCGTGGGGCTCCTCTATTTCATTGCCCTTGTTGTCGGCAACCTTCTTTGTCCAACCGATAATCTGCAGCTCGCCTTTTGAGGGGTAATATTTCAGCAGGGAGAACCAGGGATTGAAGAAAAGGTAGAATCTATTTACGCGGATGCCGAAAATCCGGGCGAAGATATAATGCCCGAACTCATGCACAGTGACCAGAATCAACAGGGCCACGATGAGCTGCAGGGCTTTCATCCAGAATGTTTCCATTTATTTTGCGGGGTTTTTATGATTGGTGATAGAGAGGGCGATTTTTCGCGCCTCGGCGTTGGACGCCACGTAGTCGTCGTATGAAGGCGCGGCCACAAAGGGGGCAGCCTCCAGGGCACGGCAAATCGTATCGTATATGCCGAAATACCCGATGCGGCCGTGGAGGAAGGCGTCGACGGCCACCTCGTTGGCGGCATTGATGACGCATGCCGTATTTCCGCCGCACTCCATTGCGTAGCGGGCCAGGGTGATGCAGGGAAATTTCTCGGGATCGGGCTTTTCAAAAGTCAAGGTCTGCATTTGCTCAAGCGATAGGCGCGGCAGGCCATAGTCGGCGCGGCGCGTTTCGCCCAGGGCGTAGGCAATGGGCAGTCGCATGTCGGGGACGCCGAGCTGCGCCTTTATGGCTCCGTCGGTGAACTCCACCATTGAATGCACGATAGACTGCGGATGCACCACAGCGTCTATTTTGTCCGGGGCAATGCCGAAAAGCCAGCGCGCCTCTATGATTTCAAAGGCTTTGTTTAGCATTGTGGCGCTGTCGATGGTGATTTTCGCCCCCATGCTCCAGTTGGGATGCTTCAGGGCGTCGGCGGCAGTGGCATTTGCCATGTCGGCGCGCGCCCAAGAGCGGAACGGGCCGCCGGAAGCTGTGATAATGAGGCGCCTAACGCTGTCGGGGCTTTCGCCTTGCAGACATTGGTATATGGCTGAATGCTCGGAATCAACGGGGTAGACCTTTGAGGGGCTGTCCTTTAGCAGGCGGGTTATTAGGTCGCCGGCCACAACGAGCGTCTCTTTGTTGGCCAGGGCGATGTCCTTTCCGGCCTTTATGGCGGCTATTGTAGGCTCCAGCCCGCTGTATCCGACGGTGGCGGTGAGCACAGTGTCTACGTCGGGTGCCGCGGCCTCTTCGGCCAGGGCGCGCGCTCCGGCTCGGCACTCAATGCCCAGCGGGGAGAGGGCTGAACGCAGAGAAGGCAGGAGGGTTTCGTCGGCGATAATGGCCACGCGAGGGCGCAGCCTTGCGGCAGCTCGCGCCAAGGCGTCGACATTTCGCCCTGCGGCAAGCACTGTGGCTCGGTATCGGCCTTGTGCGCGTTCAATAATATCTATTGCTTGGCCGCCAATCGAGCCGGTGGCGCCGAGCACGGCAATATTTTTAGTGTTGTTCACAAGAGTGTGGAATGCGTAATAGAAAAATCTGAAGCGCAAATATACGAAAAATCCCGCGAATCTCCCAAATGTGGAAAAGGCGAGGCTTGGCAAATGCAAAAAAAATATCACAAAATTTGTTTAATTATCTAAAACTTGTTAACTTTGCGAGAATTTCAGAGCATAATAAAGGCTCTTGAGACTTAAAAATCTGAAAAAGCGAAAAAAAATAAGTTTTTTGCAAACATTATCAGGAACACGTTTGTTACAACTATACACGTCAACTACTAACGCGACGACTATTTAGACCAAAAAATCAACAAAACAATTTTAATCAAGGTCATATGAAAAAAATGTTACTTTTGGCGGCTGCAGCTTCTCTGTTCGCAGTAGGCCAGGCATCCGCGCAGGACGCCGTTGTAGACGACCTGTCAGCAGTTCCCTGCGGCACTCGTTACTACTCTACCTGGAATCAGAACTGGTTCGTTGAGGTAGGCGCAGGCTTCAACATTCCCTTCGTAGAAAACGCAACAGACGCCGACCGTCACTTCACGGCCAACTATGGCGTAGGCTTCGGCAAGTGGTTCTCCCCCTACTTTGGATGGAGAATGGAATTCGCCGGCGGCTCGCTCCACTGGAATCCGATGGGCAAGACCGGCATGGCGCATGCCAAGAGCATCAGCGGCAACCTCGACGTGATGTGGGATATGTTCAACTCACTTGGCGGCGTCAACACCAAGCGCGTGTTCTCAATCGTTCCCTTCATTGGCCTCGGCGGCACATACAACTGGGACTTCCGCAACATCGGCGTAGCAGACGCTTCAGTATACCCCATGGATCGCCATGGCCACGTTAAGAGCAACGAATGGACCCTTCCCGTATCGGCCGGCATCCAATTCCGCTTCCGCCTGAGCAGCCACGTGGACTTCTTCCTGCAGGCACGCGCTCAGTTCTACGGCGACAACTACAACAATGAGGTATGCGGACGTCCTATCGACGTAAACCTCAGCGGCCTGGGCGGCTTCACCTTCAACATCGGCGGAAGCTCGTTCAACAGCATCGATCCTTGCGACTACACCAGCCGCCTGGCAGACGCCAACGCTCAGATCAACGCCCTGCGCGGCGAGCTCCTGACCACCGCTGCAGCTCTCGCAGCAGCTGAGGCACAGCTTCCTTGCCCCGAGGTTAAAGAGGCAGAGGCAGTCGTTATCGAGCAGGCTCCCCTTCTGTCAACCGTACGCTTCAAGATCGACTCTTCGAAGATCAGCGACATGGAGCAGGTTAACGTTTACAACGTGGCAGAATGGCTCAAGGCCAACGACGACCAGAACCTGATCATCACCGGCTATGCAGACAAGGACACCGGCACAGCCAAGTACAACCAGGCACTTTCAGAGCGTCGCGCAAAGGCTGTTTACGACATGCTCGTAAACGAGTACGGCATCAACCCCAACCGCCTGACTCAGAAGGCAGAGGGCAGCGCAACACAGCTCTACAACGTCAACAACTGGAACCGCATCGTAGTGTTCTCAGTGGCTGAATAAGGCATAGCGCAGGCGAAAAGCTTGCAGCAAACCACCAAGCCCGCAGGCCGCAAGGCCCGCGGGCTTTCTTTTTGGCGTCGGGAAATATTTTTTTGTGGATTCAGAAAATAATTCTTAACTTTGGACGATAAAACAAACCGTAACAACTTTTTCCATGAAGAAAATCCATATCGCGCTTCTTGCCTTGCTGACGGCCCTGTTGGCCGCAGCCCAAAAGCCGGGCAGCCTGCAGGTGGCGGGCATCGCATTCTACAATCTTGAAAATCTATTTGATACCATTCCCAACAATCCGGAGGGGCGCGATTTGGAGTTTACGCCCGGCGGGCAACGGCAGTGGAACGGGGCAAAATATTGGAGCAAAATCCATAATCTGGCATACTGCATCTCTCAGATGGCCACGACAACTACTCCGATTGGCCCGGCCATCATCGGCGTTTCGGAGATTGAGAACAAGTCGGTGCTTGACGACCTGGTGGCCGACCCTCAGATTTCGAAGTGGAATCTGCAGGTGGTGCATCATGATTCGCCCGACGCTCGCGGCGTTGATGTGGGCTGCCTCTACAATCCGAGGTATTTCAAGCTTGAGAATGTGACGAACCACCGCGCGCACAACATACCATTCCGCACCCGCGACCAAATGTGCGTGGTAGGATCGTTGATGGGCGAGAGGCTTGCTGTAATAGTAAACCACTGGCCGTCAAGGCTTGGCGGCCAAGAACAATCATCGCCAAACCGCGAGGCCGCCGCGGCGATCACTATGGAGATTTGCGATTCTCTGTGGAAGGTTGACCCCGAGATGCGCATCGTGATCATGGGCGACCTAAACGATGACCCGATGGATAAGTCGGTGGCGAAGGTGATTGGCGCCAAGCGCGACCAAAAGAAGGCTGAGCCGCACGGGTTCTACAATCCCTGGTGGAAGAAGCTTGACGACGGCATCGGCACGCTGGCGTACAAGAGCCAGTGGAATTTGTTTGACCAGATCATTCTTTCGGGCAATTTGGCGAATGCCCCTGAGAATAAGTGGCATTTCTACCGCGCCGATGTGCTCAACAAGGAATTTCTGCGCGACACTGAAGGGAACAGGCAGGGGTATCCTTTGCGCACGTATGCCTCCGGGTCTTACCTGAATGGATACAGCGACCACTTCCCGACTGAGATTTTCCTGGTGCGCAGGGTGTCGAAATGAAATTGGGCATATAGCTCTAAAGGCCGCGGCATTGCAAAGCCGCGGCCTTTTTTTGGGGCGGGAAGCGCTAAAAATGCTTAAGTGGTGGGAATTTAGGGTGTTTTTTATTAATTTTGTGGGAAATATTGCCGTAGTGTGCATATATGGCAGAGGATGCGGAATCCTTTGGGCGCACTCGGCGCTTGCTTTGAAAAAAATAAAAAACAATATAAATGACAAGTAGATGGAAATACGTACCCCTATCTACCGAAAGTCAAGACTTAGAGAACCAGCTGGCCAAGCGCTTTGCCAAATGCCCTGCGGTGGCGGAACTTCTGCTGCAGCGTGGCATCCGTACGATCGAGGAGGCTGAGAGATTTTTTCATCCCTCCCTGCGCGACTTGCATGACCCGTTCCTGATGCCCGACATGGACAAGGCGGTTGACCGCCTGAACCAGGCCATGGGGTCGAAGGAGAGGATCATGGTGTACGGCGACTACGACGTGGACGGAACCACGGCGGTGGCATTAGTGTACAGGTACCTGCAGAACTTCTACTCAGAAATTGACTTTTACATACCTACCCGCTACGATGAGGGGTACGGCATCACCGAGAAGGTGATAGACGAGGCCGCAGAGGCCGGCGTCAAGCTTATCATAATCCTTGATTGCGGCATAAAGGCGATCGAGGAGATAAAATATGCCAAGAGCCTTGGCATAGACTTCATAATATGCGACCACCATGTGCCGGACGACGAACTGCCGCCGGCAGCGGCCATCCTCAACCCCAAGCTGGAGGGGAGCACGTATCCGTGCCCGCACCTGTCGGGCTGTGGCGTCGGCTACAAGTTGATGCAGGCCTTCTCGATAAGCAACGGCATAGGCACGGCTGAGCTAGAGGGGATGCTGGACCTTGTGGCTGTGAGCATAGCGGCGGACATCGTGCCGATGGTTGACGAGAACCGCGTGATGGCCTACCATGGGCTGAAGCGTCTTAACTCGAACCCGAACATGGGCCTGCGTGCTATCATCCGCACGTGCGGGCTTACGGGGAAGGAGATCACCATCAGCGACGTAATCTTCAAGATAGGGCCTCGCATCAACGCGTCGGGTCGCATGCAGAGCGGGCGCGAGGCCGTGGAGCTCTTGACGGCGCGCGACAGCAAGGACGCGGCCAAGCTGAGCATGGCCATCGACCAGTACAATAAGGACCGCAAGCAGCTGGACAAGCAGATCACCGAGGAGGCCAACGCCATATTGGAGAAACGCGGGGAAATGAATTCGCCCAAGAAGGCCATCGTCATCTACAACAAGGATTGGCACAAGGGCATCATAGGCATCGTGGCATCCAGGCTGACCGAGCTATACTATAAGCCGTCGGTGGTGCTGACTCTCAACGACGGGCTGGCCACGGGGTCGAGCCGTTCGGTGCAGGGATTTGACGTGTACAAGGCCGTTGATTCCACCCGCGACCTTTTGGAAAACTTTGGCGGTCACACCTACGCTGTGGGCCTTTCGCTAAAGGAGGAGAACATCCCCGAATTTAAGAGGAGATTTGAGGAGTACGTCGCGGCAAACATACTGCCGGAGCAGATGACGCCGCAAATCAACATTGATTCGGTGATAACTTTCTCGCAGATAGCACCGGAGTTCGCGTCGACCTTGAGGCTATTCAATCCTTACGGGCCGGGCAACCAGGTGCCGGTGTTCTGCACCAAGGGGGTATCTGACTTTGGGACTAGCCGGCTGGTGGGCAGGCAGAACGAGCACATCAAGCTAGACCTTGTTGACGATACCTCGGGGAAAGTACACAGCGCCATAGCCTTCAACATGGCGGAGCATTTCGACCGCATCCATTCCGGGGAGAAATTCGACATTTGCTATACGATTGAGGAGAGCAAGCACCGGAATTCGGCAGACTCTATCCAGCTGATGGTGAAGCAGATTCACTTCGCCAGCGATCGTCCGGCCCGAAAATAGGCATGTGAGGACATCGCTAAGACATGGGAAACGCCGGCGGATGAAAACTATGGATAAGAAATAACCACGGATTTCACGGATTACACGGATTTGTTGGCTATAAATAATTTATCAGTGCAATCCGTTTATCCAGAGTTTCGCAAGATCAAAGCGGGTAGATAGCAAAGCGAATGGATGCCCTTGGCGTACTGAAAAGATACTGGGGATATGACAAATTCCGCCCCCTGCAGCTAGACATAATCGAGTCAGTGCTGCAGGGGCGCGATACATTGGGGCTTTTGCCCACCGGCGGCGGCAAGTCAATCACTTTTCAGGTGCCGGCCATGATGCTGGAGGGGCTGACGATCGTGGTGACGCCGCTGATATCGCTGATGAAGGACCAGGTGGACAACTTGATGCAGCGGGGCATCAGGGCGTACTGCCTGCATTCGGGCCTTTCGAGGCAAGAGGCCAGGCTGGCGCTGGACCGCTGCCGCCTTGGCAAGGCCAAGCTCCTTTACCTTTCGCCCGAGAAGCTGCAGTCGCCATCGTTCCTTGCATCGATACAGACTTGGAACGTAAGCTTGATCGTGGTAGACGAGGCGCACTGCATATCGCAATGGGGCTATGACTTTCGGCCTTCATACCTGCGAATCAGCGAGCTAAGGAATACATTTCCCGATGCCGCCACTTTGGCGCTTACCGCGTCGGCCACGCCGCGGGTGGCCGACGACATCACGGCGCGCCTTGGGTTCAGGCCGGGCTGGAAGAAATTCGTGAAGAGCTTCAGCAGGGCTAACCTCAGCTACATAGTGAGGTATGACGACAACAAGGACCGCACGCTGATGCGTGTTCTGGGGAACACGTCGGGGTCGGCCATCGTGTATGTGAGGTCGAGGAAGAGATGCAGCGAGCTTGCGGGGATGATATCGTCACAGGGAATCTCCGTGTCGTTTTACCACGCCGGGCTTGATTCAGACGAAAAGAACGAGAGGCAAAACCTGTGGAAAGAAGGGAAGGCGCGGGTGATGGTGGCCACCAACGCCTTCGGCATGGGCATAGACAAGGCCGATGTGAGGGTGGTGGCGCATTACGACCTGCCGGCGTCGCTGGAAGAGTACTACCAGGAGGCAGGCAGGGCGGGGCGCGACGGGAAGCCGGCGTACGCTGTGGTGATAGCCAACGGGCAGGACAAGGGGCGGTTGACGCGCCACCTGACAGAGAGCTTTCCGCCCAAAGAATACGTTAGCCGCGTGTACGAGGCGGCCGGCGACTTTCTAGAGGTGGCTGTGGGGGATGGGTACAACCGCATATATGAATTCAACTTTTCGGCATTCTGCAACGCCTTCAAGCTGCAGCCGGCTATGGCCAGGTCGTCGCTCGTGCTCTTGACGCGGGCCCAATACATAGAATTTTCAGATGAGACGCAGTCGAGGGCCAGGGTGATGGTGATAGCGGACAAGCATGAATTTTACGGGCTGCGGCTAGACGATGCGACCGATCGGGTGCTGACGGCGCTGTTGCGGACATACACAGGGCTTTTTGCCGACTACACTCCGATTGAAGAGACAGCGCTGGCGCTGAAGGCGGAGGTGAGCCAGGCGCAGGCCCACGAATCGCTTCTGCTGCTGTCGAGGATGCATGTGATATCTTACATACCCAAGCGGGTTTCGCCGTACCTTTACTATGCCACGTCGAGGGAAGAGCCGCGTTACGTGCAGCTGCCGCGGTCCGTGTACGAAGACCGGCGAGAGGACATGGCGCGGAGGATAGAATCGATGAAGAGGTTTGTGTTTGACAGCGCCCGCTGCAGGGTTGAGAGCATGCTGGAATACTTCGGTGAAGAGCCTGCCGGGCCGTGCGGGACGTGCGACGTGTGCCGGGCGCTTGGGCTGGGGC
>JAMPBQ010000058.1 GCA_023666615.1 Clostridium sp.
GCGGCGTGTGGCCTCGCTTACCGCGGGCGGAAAGTCAAGAGCCTCGTCGTCGTTAAGGAGGTCGCTGGCACCGGGCGGCGTCTTGCCGCTGAGCAGGGTATAGAGCGTGGCGGCGAGGGCATAAACGTCGGTGGCCGCCAGGAATGTGCGCACATTGCCCCTCATCTGCTCCAGTGGCGCATAGCCCGGCGTGCAGCCCATCAGGGTGGAAGTGTTGCAGCCGTCCTCAAGGCTGTACTGCTTCGAAACGCCAAAGTCTATGAGCACGGGATGGCCATTCTTCGCCAGCATTATGTTGTCGGGCTTGATGTCGAGATGGAGACAACCGTGGTCATGCACCCTCTGCAGAGCCTGGCCGACCTCGCGGATTATGCGCAGCGCCTCACCCTCGCGCAGCGGACCATTGGCCTTGATAATGCTATGCAAACTTTGCCCGTCGATATAGTCCATCACAAAGTAGGATGTGGCGTTCTCCTCAAACACGTCTGTCACCTTCACCACTCCCTCCATGCCGCTGTAGCGGAAAAGGGTGCGCGCCTCGTCGACAAATTTCTTCCGCATCTTGGCCACGAAATCCGCCTGGCTGTCGGTACCCACCGACATGCGCCCGGAGGCCTCGCGGTTGCAAAGCTCATGCGGAAAAAACTCCTTTATGGCCACCCTCTCCCCAAGGAGCTCGAACACCGCCTCGTAGGTGCAGCCAAACCCGCCCGCGCCGATAAACCTAACGATGCGGTATTTCCCGCCCTGCAGCGTCGCGCCTGCGGGCAAACAAGCGTTCTTTTCCATGCAAATCAATTTAAGTGTGCAGTTGCTGTGCGTCCTCTGACAATTGCTCCAAAGATGATTCTATTTGTTCTATCGAGGGCAGAGAGCTTTCTATCTCCTTGGGATACAATTTGGATAGTTCATATTGCGATATTCCAAGAGGGAGATTCATTGCCGACTAGAGCATCTTCCAATTCACGCTCATTGTAGGCCTCTGTCATCGTAAAGAAGTTGAAGATGTATGGGTCTTTAGTCACTTGCTGGGCCAGGTCGCTTTGCAATGCGGGCAAAGTCCTGTCAAAATTAGTTATGGCTTTCCCTTCGCGCTCATACAGGCCTGTATCAAGAAAATTGAGGAGCACATCACGCCCCCAACCATTTTGGATAACCTTGCGCACAAAGAATAACGCCTTATTGGGGTTGCCCTTGCACTTGTCTATGATTCGACGTTGATGATCCCAAGGAATAGAGCAAATCTCCTCCTTTGACAAATCGTCCGCAAGGCGCGGACGATTTCCGCAACTCAAATCTTCTACATCCTGTAGACGATTTTCAATCATTTGTGAATAAAGCTGATAAAAATAGTACATGTATTTGAGATTTGTCTCTGAAAATCCCTTTTCACCGGGCATTTCCAATCTCAAATCATGGCTAAGGGTTTTGTAGAAAGCCGACCCGTATGTATTGGCGTATTGCTTGTTGGCTATGTCTCGTCCAAGACTCCAATAATACCCAAGCAAAGTGCGATTGGCGTCCACAGAAGCCCTTAATCGCGCGGCAAGGTATCTCTCTTTAAGTTCTTTTACCCAAACGCGGTATTTATTGTCTTGAGATAGATTGAATGTCAATTCCATAAAAATTCTTTGTCTGAATTTAGAATCAGTCCGGCAAGATTGTTTAGGCTGCCATGGCGGTATTATCCGCCCTGCAGCGTCGCGCCTGCGGACAGCCAAGCATTCTTTTCCATGCAAATCAATTTGATTCCACAAATTTAGCCACAATTCCCCAATTCTCCAAATTTTTCCCATCTTGAATAAAAATCCCTATTATGAAAGGTGGCATTATGCTCAAGCGCAATGAAGACTGTTTTTACAAATGCCTTGATGATACCCACTAATGGCGGAAATAATAAAATAGTCGAAACATAATTGTCATATTCAAAAAATATTTGTACTTTTGCAATTGACACCTTTAAGCTTAACGTCTCAGAGGAGAAACATGTTGGGCGTTAAATGGTCTAAAATATACGAAAGGCGTTTACCAACGCTTTATTTTTGGCTTCTTGAAACTACCACTTTCTAAGGATATAGTCAGAAATGAAGCAATAGTAGATGTCCCTTGGGTACGTTTATGTACAATTCCATTCTCAATTTCTGAATGGGAATGCCTACATATTCATACTTTGCGGGGTGACTCTACCATTGTTCGTTCTACTATATCGGGCTGTGGTAGGCCTCAAGAAGCGGGATGAGCAAGGTGTGGCTCCCCGCCTTTCTTTTATTAAAGGTAATATAGCAGCATTGAGCCCGTTGCAGAAATTACACTGGCTAAAGACAGGCCTTATATAAAAAGACAATATGACTATCAATCCATCTAATCCAGAGAAAGGTTGCAAATGGCATTTTGCCCCACAAGCGGGTGGCAGAGAGGACGGCCCCAACGATGCAATGATGCAAAATTTTCGTTCAAAACCGTATTCGGCCCTTGTGCGTGAAGCTGTACAAAATTCACTTGACGCCATATTGAATCCATCAGAACCGGTAGTTGTAGAGTTTGAGTTTTCGCATATATCAGCTCGAAATTTTCAAAATTTCTTCGATTTGAAGGACCATATCGACGCCTGCCTTTTATATTTCAGTTGGCAAGAACGCGCGGTAGAGCTTTATTCAGCTATGTCAGAATGCTTCGCTGAAGACCGGCGTGGCAGCCAAATAGGATATATTCGTGTTTCAGACTATAACACGAAGGGGATGGATTATGATCCAAACTCATCTCAATCGCCGTTTTACGCCTTTGCTAGAGCCGCAGGCGTTAGCTCTAAGATTGGGCAAGAAAGCGGAGGGTCTTTTGGCTTTGGCAAATCCGCTTATTTTCAACTTTCCCCTATCGGCACAGTTTTCATATCCTCACAGACCCATAATGGCAAATGCGCTTTTGAGGGAGTATCTTGGCTCTGCTCACACAATTTTAACGGACAAAAGGTAAGTTCTGTTGGATATTATGACAACAATGGAGGCAAGCCTGTTACTGTATTCGATAATATTCCATCTAGGTTTCAGCGCACCCAGCCAGGCACCAATTTCTATATTTTAGGATTCAAGGAACACGAAAAATATGACGCCGCCGAAGAGATGATTGAAGAAGTGCTCAGAAGCTTTTGGTTTGCAGTCCTAAAAAAGCACCTAATCGTTAAAATCAATGAAACAGAAATAACCGCGAACAATCTTGAGCAATTGATGCGCAGACATTTTCCATCTGAGGTTGATGATTCCGCCAAAAGCAGCCACTTGAAGCCGTACCCTTATTACATGGCCGTGCGTGACGCCAATAAGACCTCTAAGGCAAAATCCTTTACAGAAATTCTTCCTATTCTCGGGGAATGCACTTTGTACCTGATAAAATCCCCAGTGAATAAGGATAAAATAATCTATATGCGCCGTCCGCTAATGCTTGTGTACGGCAAGCGCACCCAAACCAGCTATGGCGTACATGGCCTATTTGTTTGCACAAACAAAAATGGAGATAAAATACTTCAATCACTTGAAAATCCTGCCCATGACGAGTGGAAGTCTTCAAATTGGCGTGATGGCAACCGCAGAATTGTAGCTAAAGGCGATGAAGCAATGAAAGAAATTCAGGATTTTGTGCAACGCTGCTATGCCTCCCTATTTTCAGACACAAGGGATACGGCATTAGAAATCACAGACTTGAATGAGTTGCTTTATGTGCCGGAAGACTTGCTTGATGATGAAGATAAAGATCAAGGGATTGGAAATCCATCAGGAAATGTAAAAGACGAGGGGATGTCCATTACTACAGACATACAAGAGAAGAATCATAAACAATCCGAGGACAATGATACTGCAAATGTTGGTTCTGTAAAAATCATTGAGGCTGGGTCGCAAAGCGATCCGGATGATGCGGTCTCAATCGATGACTTCGACGCAAAACCTGCAGGAATTGGCGGACATCGGTCCAAGAAGTCTAGAACCAAAGGGGGAAAACCTACGGCTGGAGACAATGTGCAAGAAATAAAAATAACAAATCCAGATGGTACGCACAAGGTGTATCTGCCTATCAAATTTCGTGTTGCCGTCCAAAATGAAGACGGTAAAAATTATCATATTCTAATTATTCATTCCAACTATGATGTAATAGAAGGCGAACTTGAACTAATCACGATTGGAGAACAATCTGATGACGCTGTTGAAATCGTTTTTTCAAACAATGGTGACATTCACGATAATTTTCTTACTGGAGTGGTATTGGAGAAAGACAAACGAAACACTATTAAGATTTTGTTTAAAGACAATATGCGTCATACTTTAAAACTGAAAGCATATGAAAATCAGTAATCTCTCATTTCCGTACCCTGTTTTAGGCATGGGTGATGACATTATGCCTCGCCCAAATGTGACCAATGTCGACATTAAAAAGACAAAAAGCCAATTTATATTTGACATTGGCCTTGAAATGCGCAACAACGACATTTCCACCCTCATAAAATCTGGCTATGCGCAATATGCTTGCGAAATAGAATGCGCCAGCACGTTCTACCGGAAGTGCTTCTTCTCTAAAAGTCCTCATTTTCATCTGGAAATACTCAAAAAGATATTGGGCGGCCGCATTACGTTTCAATGTTCTGTAGTTGTCATTAAAACAATAAAGGGGTACTGCAACACTAATGCGCACGAGGACTATAAGGGATTGCGCTTTGACTTGGAGCCGGGCGATTTGTTGGCGTTTATTGGACAATTCTATTATGATGCCGATATAAAATATGACAAGCTCCGTTCCTTGGGCTCTTTTATGCAAATCACTGAAGGCAAGATGGAGAATTTGCCTAAATTTGACCTCGGCGCAGATAAAATCAACATTAAGTTGCCTACAGAAATGTACCGGCAATATAAAGAATCTATTTTAGGCAATCGACAATTCTCTAATGTCATACATTCCTCTTTGGTATTCAATGCATTGGTAAATGGCCTGCTTTATTACGAGAACAATAAGCATACACTTTGGGCCAGAACCCTAAAATATAGAATTGACAATTCCCCTGAACTTGAAGAATTCAAAGATACGCTTGAACAACAAGATCCCGAGGAATTGATGAAACTCGCTCAAATGCTTCTGATGAATCCATACAAGAGGCTGTTTGATTCTCTAATTTCCTTTAATTCAACTGATGAAGATTAAATATCATGCTGCTGCAACGAACCTTTTATAAAAATTACGCAGAATCATTGAAAGATGCGGTCAAAAATGGACTGAATCTTGAATTGTACGCCAAGGATTCTTTCGATTTCGATGCAAATCAGACTGCAATGATTCCAAATCTTGCTTATCCCGAAAGGCTCTTAGAAAAACTTGTCCCTAATACGCAAGGTGATTTTCAATCTGCTGTCGCGCTTTATGAAGCATATCCTGACTTAACGCCCCTTCAAGCGTCTGACAAAAGCTTTTGGATTTACCTTGCGCATGTTGATCTGTTCCCCTATGTGCAAAAGAGATTTCCTAAAGTAAAGGAAAATGGCTTTGACAATAAGCAATACATCCTTGACCATTGGTTTTTTGAACAAGGTCCAATGCTGCATTCTTTGTCTGGCATCTGGTGGCTGACATATTTGTCGGTTGACGAAGATGGCGAGGACAAATATAAATACACCAAGCAAATCTTTCGTAGTTATAATATGCGATCAAACTTCGCAAAATACAGATTCGTTAGGCATAGAGAAGCCGTTTTCGGTTATCTTCAATTCATGATTGACTTCCCTGAAATATTCAAAGTCTATTTTAGAGAAAGGCATATATTTATCACAAAATATTTCAATAAATTAGGCGGCTCACGCCTTTTAAGCGCATTGCCTCGTGAATATTTTTACAATGAATTATTGAACCTCAAAGATCAAATCATAGAGGTTGCAGCTCCGTCAAATAAATCTACGGAGATTGATGAGGAAAATCAATTTTTTGAATCATAAATCGAATTATGACTAAACTTGAAGAATTATACGCCAGACGCAAGGTATTTATCGAATACAATGCTGCGGTGCCATCAGAATTGCTCAAAGAAATTGAGTCTGAAGAAAATAAATTGTTGGAGAATATACGCGATGACATTTTTGGCCTTCTCCCGCATGAAATAAATGCAGATGCGATAGAGCGCGTTGTGGTCAGAGTCGAATACACAAACGGAACACTCTCACGCATAGGCATTACATCCAAGACAATAGATGAAACCCAGTCGCTGGTTGCTGATGCTGCTCCCAACACCTCAACACATGCAATGCATGAACAAGAGCATGAATATGAAATCCCTGATGCAAACCAGGGGCGATCAAGAAGCATAGGATTTTCAGTAAAGTTTGCCGATGGTAAAATCATAAAGTTTCCAACCGCTCAGAAAACGCTTATAGAGACATTGAAATATATCGGACTGGAACGAGTATCCAAATTTAGGGGAAGAACCTTTGCCGGATATCCATTGGTCGGGAAAGAAAAAAGGAATACGGCGACAACAGGATGTTGGCAGAAACGCGTTGAGGGTTGGTGGATATACGTTAATATGTCCAATGATACGGCAATAGACTGCATCAAGAAAGTTGCGGCCTCGCTTAATGTTCCCTTGCAAGTAATGCGAGATGAAGGGAACAGCCATTCATCTGCTCAAATTGAACAAACGAGAGAAAGACAAAACTCATCCCACCGCCTGTACTCTCTCAATGGAGGGGCTCCAGTAAACAAAAGCACGGCGGTTTGGCAAGCAGTCAACAATATGCTCGATGAGATGCCGAATGCGACATTTGGGGAAATATTAGAATTTTTCCCTCGAAATCTGCAAGGAAGCTATGGTGTTGTACGGACTATCGAAGATGTCAGGGAACGCATTCGCAAACATGGCACTGAAGCCAGGAGATGGTTTCTTGAACCACATAAAATTCTAACTGCAGGAGATGGTGTGCAATTTGCTGTATCAAATCAGTGGGGAACAAATTTCACTGGCTTCCGCAGGCATGTAATCCAAGAATTTGGGTGGACTTTAGAGGAAATATAACCGAAAGGGCGAATTCAAAAGAATCCGCCCTTTCGGCATTAATTTGCTATAACGGTTGGGAATTTATTTCACTTCCCAGGTTTCGCCGGAGAGGATCATGTCGCGCAGGCTGCTGAAGCCTTTCTTGGCGCGGATGTCGGCCACTTGGGCGTCGATGGCGTCGTTGTAGGTGACGGCCTCTACGTCGCGGATCACGCCTACGGCCAACGGCAGGCTCAAGCCGTCCATCATGGCAAGCTGCTGGTGCAGGAAGTTGCTTTGGCAGTGTGCGTCATGCACGAGCACGTCGTCGATTGTGTATCCGTCTTCGCCTAGCTT
This sequence comes from Clostridium sp., assembly GCA_023666615.1. GTDB lineage: Bacteria > Bacteroidota > Bacteroidia > Bacteroidales > Muribaculaceae > CAG-873. The sequence goes on from JAMPBQ010000058.1 coordinate 7,361, forward strand.
TACGGCCTTTAGAAGGAAGCCGTCTTGCACCAGGCCATGGTCCATGTCCTTGCCAAAGAGCATTTTTTCGCCGTGGCGGAGGTGAATGGTGCGGTCAGCGCGCACTTCCTTGTCAGTGATTGGATTGTGGATGCCGTTATTGAATATCACGCAGTTCTGCAGGATTTCCACCACTGACGCGCCCTTGTGCTTGGCGGCGGCCACGAGCACTTCCTGGCTTGTGGCGAGCTCAACGTCGATGGAGCGGGCGAAGAACTGGCCCCTAGCGCCAAACACGAGCTCAGCAGGGATGAAGGGGTCTTCGGTGGTGCCGTAAGGAGATGATTTGGAGACGAATCCGCGGGCGCTTGTGGGCGAGTACTGGCCCTTGGTCAGGCCGTAGATCTTATTGTTGAACAGAATGATGTTGATGTCCACATTGCGGCGCACAGCGTGGATGAAATGGTTGCCACCGATGGCCAGGCCATCGCCGTCGCCGGAGATTTGCCATACGGTCATTTGCGGGTTGGCCACCTTGAATCCAGTGGCGATAGCGGCGGCGCGGCCGTGGATCGTGTGGAATCCGTAGGTGTTCATATAATACGGCAAGCGGCTGCTGCAGCCGATGCCGGAAATCACGGCCGTCATGTGCGGGGGGACGCCCAGCGTGGCCATCGCCTTGTGCAGGGTATTGAGGATAGCGTGGTCGCCACAACCCGGGCACCAGCGCACGCTCTGCCCGCTCTTGAAGTCGGCGGGGGTATATGCAGTCTGTTCCATGATTATTCGCTGATGATGTTGCGGACGCCGTCTACAATCTCCTTGACGAGGAACGGCTGGCCCTGGATTTTATTGATGCGGCGGATGTCCTTCATCGGGAATTTCGACTGGAGGAAATCGGCGAACATGCCGGTGTTCAGCTCGGCCACAATCACTCTCTTGTATTTTGAAATCACTTCAGCCGTGTTGGCGGGAAGGGGATTGATGTATCGGAAATGCGCGAACGCTACGGGCGAGCCGCTCTTTGAAAACTCCTCGGCGGCTGAATACAGGTGGCCATAAGTGCCGCCCCAGCCAATGAGGAGAGTGTCGGCGTCGGCCTCGCAAAGGACCTCAAGCTCGGGAATGTCGTTGGCTATGCGCTCCACCTTCTCGCGGCGCAGGCCCACCATGCGCTCATGGTTGGCCGGGTCGATGCTGATGGCTCCTGTCTGCGAATCCTTCTCCAGGCCGCCCAGCCGGTGCATCATATTCTCGGTGCCGGGGATGGCCCAGTAGCGGGCCAAATCCTTTTCGTCGCGCAGATAAGGCTGCCATGTCTCCTTGAGCGCCTCTGGCACATATTTCACCTTTATTTCGGGATACTCGTTCTCCTCGGGTATGCGCCAAGCCGACGAACCGTTGCCGATGAAGGCGTCGCTGAGAAGAATCACAGGGGTCATATGCTCAATGGCTATGCGGCAAGCCTCGAATGCCATCTTGAAGCAATCGGTGGGGGAAGCCGGGGCGACAACCACAATTGGCGATTCGCCGTTTCGGCCGTAGAGGGCCTGCATCAGGTCGGTCTGCTCGGTCTTTGTGGGCAGGCCCGTGGACGGGCCGCCGCGCTGCACGTCGATTATGACCAAAGGCAGCTCGGCTATGACGGCCAGGCCAATGCCCTCGCTCTTGAGAGCCAGGCCGGGGCCTGAGGTGGAAGTC
>JAMPBQ010000059.1 GCA_023666615.1 Clostridium sp.
CCGCCAGGTGTTTGTGTCGAGGTGGGCGCACGTCAACGGCCGGCACGCATGGGTAGAGGCATGGGCCAACGGGCGCTGGCATTTCATCGGGGCGTGCGAACCCGAGCCGCTGCTGGATTTGGGATGGTTCAACCAGGCGGCGGCCCGGGGCATGATGATGAAGACCCGCGTATTCGGATATTACCGAGGCGTTGAAGAAACGCTTGACACGGCGGCCATGTTCACCGCCATCAACGTCACGGCCAACTATACCGCCACCGCCAGGCAGAGGGTGAGGGTGGTTGACAAGAAGGGAAATCCGATAAAAGGGGCCAGGGTGCGATACTGCATCTACAGCAATGGAGAATTTTACGCCTTCAATGACTTGGAGACCAATGAGGACGGCATAGCGTCGGTGCAGACGGGCATCGGCGACATGGTGGCCTGGGCAAAGAAAGACGACAAATTCCAGTTTGCCAAAGTAAAGTCCGGCACACTGTGCGAGATGACCCTCGACCTCGACAACACGAGCGAGGTGGAGAGGAACTTTGACATAGTGCCTCCCCTCGCCTACTCGTCCACCCCCGTAGTGTCAGACGAGATGCGGGAAGAGAACAATCGCCGCTTAGCGCAGGAGGATTCAATAAGGGAGGCCTACGTGGCGACATTTTATGATTTGCGCAAGGCCACATCCCTAGCCATAAAAATCAACGCCTACCCATCGAAGATAGCGAACATAATGGGCGACGCCCGCGGAAATTGGCCCGTGATTGAGGAATTTCTCCTTAAGCACCAGGACGATTCAGACAAGGCCGTGGCCCTTCTGGAGAGCTTGACCGAGAAAGACCTCAACGACATAACATTGGAATCGCTAGACGACCATTTCGACACTCCATACGTCGATACGGAGCTCTACCAAAAATACATACTCAACCCTCGCGTGGCCAACGAGCGCATTTCGCCCTACAAGCATGCCCTGTCAAGCGCGCTGAAGGACATATGCCCCGATGGGAAGACGCTGGCGAATTGGGTGCGCGAAAACATAGAGACCGATTCCATATACAACATGGAGCAGCTGCCAATGCTGCCGGCGGGCGTGCTAAAGCGCAAAAAGGCCGGGTGGCACGCGAAAGAAATCTTCTTCGTGGCCGCCGCGAGAAGCCTTGGCATCCCGGCCCGCATAGACCCCGTTACCGGCAATGTGCAATACCACGATTCCACCCGCTGGGTCAACGTAAAGTTCACGAGGGAAATACACCGCCTAAACCCGGCCGGCAAGCTCAGGCTTGTGCCAAATGCGCAGAACACCGTATCCAACGCGAACTATTACACGTATTTCACCTTAAGCAGGATTGAGGACGGCATCCCCCGCCTCCTTAGCTATCCCGAGGACTACACAGCCGAATCATTCGCCAACGGCGTTGAGCTTGAAAACGGCCAATACCTCCTGGTGACAGGCGAACGCCTTCTGAAAGGCGGCGTAAAGGCTCATGCCACACTCTTCCACGTAAAGCCGGGCGAAACAACCGACGTGCCTTTTGTAATCCGTCTTGACCCCCTGGGCATACAGGCCTTCGGATCATTTGACTCGAACAACTCCTTTATCCCCCTTGGCACAAAAAACATCGTGACCATATCGTCGCACGTGGGGAGCGGATGCTACATCGCTGGATTCATCGACCCCCGCACAGAGCCATCGATGCGCGCATTGGCAGACTTATCCTCGTCGGCGGAGGCGCTTGATAAGGCAGGATTCAAGATTCTCCTTTTGATGCCCGAAGAGGCGGCGGAGACATTCAATCCCGCCACATACCCGTCATTGCCAAAATGCGTTACATTCGGCATCGACCCCAACGGCAACATATACAACCTTGAGATTGAGATGAACCTGTCGGCAGAGTCTCCCTCAATGCCCACCTTCGTTCTGGCGGACACATTCAACAGGGCCCTTTGGATAAAGCGCGGATACACGCCAGGCCTGGGCAAAAAGATAGCAAAAGTGCTGTCGACCCTCAACCAATAGACCATAGACCCGAAGGTCGCCTCTCAATCACCTACAAACTTAAGCACAATGCGCATAGACTTCGACATCACCCGGGCCGTGGCCGCAAGGCACAGCGTACGCACCTTCGACCGCAAGAATCCCCCAAGCGACGAGACATGCCAAGCTTTGACGGCATTCGCCCATTCGGCCGGGAATCCATTTGGCATAAAGGACGCGCGCATAGGCCTGGTGAGAAAGGCCGGGCTGTCGGGACAGAAGCTGGGCACATACGGCGTGACGCGCGGAGCCGCAACATTTCTTGGCCTTGGCGTTCCCGACCGGGAAGAGGCCTACATAGCCGGCGCATACCAGATGGAAGCAACCGTGCTGTACGCAACCTCGCTTGGCATTGGCACCGTATGGCTCGGGGGCACCTTCACCCGCAACGCCTTCAGCGCCGCCTTTGGATTCAAGCGCAGGCTGGCGCTCCCTGCCATCGTGGCGCTGGGCTATCCAGCAGGCACACGGCTTCTGGAGCGCATGATGAAATCCCTGGCCAAGAGCAACACCCGCAAGCCTTGGGAAGAACTGTTTTTCGACAACCGCATAGGCTACTCTTTGACCAAGGATGCTGCAGGCCCGTATGCCCAAGCATTGGAAAATATGCGACTTGCTCCCTCATCATTAAACGGGCAGCCATGGCGAGCGCTTCGAATCGGCAGGCATTTTCATTTTTATGCTGACTTCAATGACGGAATCACCGGGCAAGACCGCAAGATGAAATACCTTGACATGGGCATCGCGCTTTGCCACTTCCACCTCACTCTTCTGCAACAGGGCGTTGGCGGGAGGTTTGTGAACCGGAATCCGGGAATCACCGTGCCGGATGGGTATCACTATGCGATGTCGTGGGACTGGAACGACCCAACTACCCCCGAGGATTGACTATCGGCTTGAGGGCTGCAATTATTGAAAACAGTCTTCCCGTTATTATATAATATTGGTTTATAATCATTTACCCCCCCCAATTGGTAGATTAGGGTGGATTTGGGGCGCAAATGCTTGTGCGTTTCACGGAAAATTTGTATCTTTGCGCATAGGAAAACGTTTAAGAAATGCGCATTTTATCAGACCTTACACATTGGTATTTTTCAAGAAAGGCATTGCCCCATTGGTACATCTTCATAATTGACTGTTTGATAGTATATATCACATCATTTGTGGTGTTCACCGTGGAGAACGGCGTCGTGTACACCGCGAACCATTTCATGCACCTATGCGGCACATTGGCCTTCTACCTGATATTCTATATAATAGGCTTCAGGCTATTCCACACATATTCATCCATTATACGCTTTTCATCGTTTGTAGACTTGCAGAAAGTGGGCTACGCCTGCGCCTTTGGCATGGTCATGAGCATCGCGGCGAGGTCCATATCCGCCCATGCGTCATCCGGCCTGCTTCTGTTCACGCGCATACGCGAAATAGTAGTGTGGACCGCGGTGTCGGCCTTCCTGATGTGGGCTGTGAGAGTGGCGGTGAAATACCTCTACGATACGCTCTACAAGCAGCAATCGGCCAAAAAGGCATTTATCTACGGCATACGCCAAGGCGGAGTGGGCCTGGCCAAAAGCATCCGCAACCAAGACCCAGCAAAGTACGCCATATGCGGATTCATTTCCGACCTGCCAGAATCGAAAGGGAGCATCCTAATGGGCGTGAGGGTGTACCATATCGATGAGGATGTGGTGGGAATAATGAAGAAGCAAGGCGTAGAGGCCCTCTTCGTCTCCCCCTTGCGCAGCGAGGCGTTGCGCAACAACCAAGACCTTGTGTCGCAGCTCATTGAGGCGCGCATCAAGATCTTTATGGTGCCGGCTGAGCAGGAATGGGACGGAAAGAGCGACATCAGCAACCTCGCCCTTCGCGAAGTGGCGATTGAAGACCTTCTGCCGAGGGAGAAGATCGAGGTGGACATGGAGCAGATAGGAGACCTCCTGCGAGGGAAGCGCATCCTCATCACCGGCGCGGCCGGCAGCATCGGCAGCGAAATCGTAAGGCAGACAGCCATTTTCGAGCCGGCGCTGATGGTGCTGATAGACCAGGCAGAAACTCCGCTGCACGACATACGCCTATTGATGGCGCGCGAATTTCCGGACATCAAAGCGCCCACAATCGTAAGCGACATTGCCAACAGCAAGCGCATGTCGGACATCTTTGATACCTACAAGCCGGAATATGTATTCCATGCCGCGGCCTACAAGCATGTGCCCATGATGGAGGACAACCCGGCGGAGAGCATCCAAAACAATGTGGAGGGCACACGCGTGATAGCGAACCTGGCGGTGAAGCACGGCACCAAGAAGTTCGTGATGATCTCCACCGACAAAGCCGTAAACCCCACCAACGTAATGGGCTGCAGCAAGCGCATCTGCGAAATCTACGTGCAGAGCCTCGACGCCGCCATAAAGCAGGGACAAGTGGAGGGGGCGACACAGTTTGTGACAACGCGATTCGGCAACGTGCTCGGCAGCAACGGGTCAGTAATCCCAATCTTCAAGGAGCAGATACGCAAAGGAGGCCCGATTACCGTGACGCATCCTGAAATCATACGCTATTTCATGCTCATTCCCGAGGCATGCAAGCTTGTGCTTGAGGCGGGCACGATGGGCAACGGCGGCGAAATATTCATCTTCGACATGGGCCAGCCGGTGAAGATTGTAGACCTGGCCAAGCGCATGATCCTTCTGAGCGGCGCCAACATAGAGATAAAATTCACCGGTCTGCGTGACGGCGAAAAGCTGTACGAAGAGGTGCTGAACGACAAGGAGATAACCCTGCCGACTTTCCATCCGAAAATCAAGATTGCGAAGGTGAGGGAATATGACTACACTGAGGCCAACAGCGCCATAGACAGCCTTCTGCACGCCAGCACCAACCTGGACGACATGGCCATCGTGAAGCTGATGAAGGAAATGGTGCCAGAATTTCACAGCCAGCACTCAAAATATGAGACGCTGGATGTGAAGTGAATTTAACATGCCGAAGGCATGTCCGCACAATTTTATGGTGACATTTCCCTAAAGTTTTACATGCCGGAGGCATGTCCCTACTGGTCGAGGTAGCGACGGGTGAGGCCGGAGTAAGCGTCGATGCGGCGGTCGCGGAGGAAGGGCCACCAACGGCGCACGTTTTCGCACCGCTTCATGTCTATGTCGATTATAGCTGATGCCTCGGCGCCGCTGGGCGCCTGATAGAGAAATTCGCCCTGCGGGCCGGCCACGAAAGACGACCCCCAAAACTGTATGCCATTGGTCTGGCCCGAAGGGTCAGGTTCATGCCCGACGCGATTCACAGCCACTACGGGCAACCCATTGGCGATGGCATGGCCGCGCTGGATGGTAATCCACGCCTGCCGCTGCCGCTCCTTTTCATCATCGGCGTCGCTGCTCTCCCACCCTATCGCCGTGGGATAAACCAGCAGCTCAGCCCCGGTCAGGGCCATAAGCCTCGCGGCCTCGGGATACCACTGGTCCCAGCATACAAGGACGCCTATTTTGCCGATTGACGTCTGCACAGGCCGGAAGCCAAGGTCGCCGGGCGTGAAATAGAATTTCTCATAATACGCCGGATCATCTGGAATGTGCATCTTGCGGTATTTCCCGGCAATCGAGCCATCCTTGTCGAAAACAACAGCCGTATTGTGGTACAGGCCCGGCGCGCGGCGCTCAAATAGGGAGGCCACAATCACCACTTTGTTCTCACGAGCCAGAACTGAATAAAAATCCGTGGCCGGGCCTGGAATGGGCTCGGCAAGCGAGCAAAGATCAACATTCTCCGTCTGGCAAAAATACAGGGTATCATGGAGCTCTTGGTTCACGATCAGCTCCGCGCCCTTGGCCGCCAACTCGACTATTTTTTCGCCAAGCCTTTGGCGGTTGGCCTGCACATCACTTGACTTAGCAAGCTGAATAATGCCGCATTTCATATTTCTTTAGGATTATAGATTTTACAGATCAAGAATTTGACAGATGACCTTGGCTATGCCTCCGTTGTCGACGGTGTCAGTGACGAAATCCGCCTGACGCTTCACATTGTCATTGGCATTGCCCATGGCCACGCCAATGCCGGCGGCCTTTAGCATTGGCACATCGTTGCCGCCGTCGCCAAAGGCGATGGCGTCGGCCAAAGACATGCCGAAATGCTTGCAAACCACCTCCAGCCCGTGCGCCTTTGTGGCGCCCTTGGCCGTCACATCCACAAAGGCCGGATGCCAACGCCCAAACTGGCAGCCCGGCATAAGCCGATGAGCCTTCCCCTCCTGATCCTCGGAGAGGAACGGGGTTATTTGGAAAAGCTCGCCCTGCAGAGGCGACTGATAGTCGGAGGGGGGAATCGGCGGCGCCATCAGCTGCTTTGCAAAAACATCCACAGCCAGCTGATTGGATCCGGCGATGGATATGCTGTTCTCACGCACGAAGATGCACGGAATGCCCTCCTTCGCGCACATTTCGGCTATTGCCCTGGCGTCGGCCTTCGGAATCGGCGACTTGCTGAGCACGTCATCCCCGCAGAACACGTAGGCGCCATTCATCGTAATGTACGCGTCAATCAGCCCGCGGCTTTGCAGCTGCGAAAGATTGTTGATGATGATGCGCGGACGCCCGGTGGAAATCACAATCTTATGCCCGGCTGCGCGGGCGCGGGCGATAGCCTCCACCGCCGAATCCGGGATGCGGTGGGTGTCGAAGCTCACCAATGTGCCGTCTATGTCGAAGAACAATGCTTTTTTCATATGAGTGCATTATGCTTGTATTTCGGACGCACCAGGGTGCGTCCCTACCTTTGGGGATTTCGGACGCGCCGGAGTGTGCGTACCTGCTTTAGGATTTCGGACGCGCCAGGGTGCGTCCCTACTTTATGGCGCAAAGATACGCCAAATTTTTCACATTTGAAAGCCTTGGCCATCGGCATGGACGCCGATGGCCAAGGCTGCGTTTGATTATTTATTTTTACTATGGCTTCTGATGATGCTTTATTCCGGGCGGAACGATGAACAGAACTTGCGCCACGACTGCTTGATGCCGCCGGCCGACACCTCGCGAATGGCGTCGACAATCTTAAGCGAATCGGCGCTGTCGAAGTCAAACACATCGCCAAGATAGAACTTGCCCAGCGAGAAGGTATAAATCTGCGGCTCATAGTCAGAGGCGCGATTGATGCGCTTGGTGTGCTGGCAGAAATACCTCAGCTGCTCCACCACGCTCAGATAATGCTTCTGCACCATTTCGTGGGCCTTTTCGTCGCGGTCATCGCCGGCGCCCAGAGCGTCGCTCTTTGTGACGATGAAGTGGATGGCGTCCACCTTGTTCATTATCTCGCGGTTCTCGGGCAGGCTGATGAGCACGGCGAACTTGTCGAGTATATCCAGCTGCGAGATGTAGCGGCTGCGCACATGCTTCGACATTTCCCCGTCCTCGTCGATTTCGTGGTCGAGATAGCTCACCTTCACCATTGGCTTTGAGGCGTCTACGAGGATGAAGAACACCTTGCGGTTGTCGTTCTTCAGAAGATTCGTCACGCCCGTGCCCATATTGGCCATCGACGTCTCCTTCGCCTCTGCGATGCGCAGGGCAAACTCCTCTCCCGACATTTCCACGAAATTGATGGGATAGCTCTTCACCTTGTCGGAATCGAAATCGCGGTTGACGCGCCCGATGATGGTGGTGACGAATTTCCCGTTGGTGCGCCCCACCATCAGACCCGCCTGCGTGAACTGGCGCAGAGCCGCGGCGTATGGGCCGCCGTTGGTGCGCATATCAATGGTATAGCCCTGGCCGTTGGCCGCGGAGATGCCCATCAGGATTGAGGTCTTGCCCGACGTGGGCATGCCGAAAAAGTAAATGTCGGTGCCTTGCGGCGGCTGCTGCAGCTCCACCATGCTCTTTTGGAATTCCGGCAGGTCGGGGAGGAAATCGCGGTTGATCTGCATGCGCTTCCAGCTGTCCTCGGTGATAAGGCCGAACTTCAGGAGCTCATCGTAGCTGAAGGCTCCGCAGGCCACGAGGTCTTGCACATGCTGCCTACCATATTTAGCCGGACTGGTGAGCATGTTCTGCAGCTCTTCGTCTCTAAGGCGTCCGAAAATATCTTCAACTTCACCCTTCAAGTCTTCAGGGCATTCAGTTCTGAATTTGGCCACTTCGATCAGATTGCGGTTCTGCTTCAGGGTTTTCCATTCAGAATAGGCATTGGGCTGTGATTGCTCTGATGCGGTTTTTTGCTTAGTAGTGTCGCTCATAATAGTAGGCGTAAAAGAGGTTGAAACGTTGTTTTGGGCGGATGCTTCATCCGCTTTCAAAATAACAACAACCTTATGCGCCCTAAAGTTTAAGGCAAAAGCAAAAAAATTTCACGCCGCGGCCCGGGCCTATCCCTGAGCCTTTTCCTCAAGCTCAAGCCACCGCATCTCCATCTCGTCGATTTCCTCCGAAATCCGCGTGAAGCGCTGCGATTTCTCCACTATGCCGGGAATCTCCGCGCCGGAATTGAACAGGGCCTCAAGTTCCTTCTTTTCAGCCGACAGGGCCTCAAGGTCCTTCTCTATCTGTTCCTTCTCGCGCTGCTCCTTAAATGACAGCTTGGCCTTTCTGGCATGTGCGCGCTGCGCCGGCTCAGGCTTGGCAGCGGCGGGCTT
>JAMPBQ010000005.1 GCA_023666615.1 Clostridium sp.
ACAGGTGCTGTCGGCGATGGAGCGCGGGAAGGAGCCGGGACGCGTGAGGTGCGAGCTGAAGCGGCGGATGTACGATGAGATTCGGCACAGGGTGATGGCCCGGCGCCAGGGGCGGGAGGATGAACCGCTGATCAACCTGGTGAGGGAGGTGGTGTACGGGCCGGCGCCGGAGCATTATGTCTCCCCTATTTCGGCGATGAACATGTACTACAGCTATGTTAGAAATTTGCATAAAAACGGGAATTATGGAAAAGAACGTGTATGAATTATTGAGAGAGAATGATAGGCGGCTTGCGAGGCTGCATGCCAGCTTTGACCCGGTGACGGGGGAAAATTCCACGGGGGAGCGGGTTGAGGCCGACGCGGCGCCGATGCCGGAGGGATGGACCCGAGACGGGAAGGCCAAGAAAGTGTGGCTTCCGAAGGCGCTTATGGAGGAGGCGCTGGTAAAGGATTTGATAAAGTGGGGCAGCGTGAAGGCGCTGGCAAGGAGGAAGAAGGCAAAGATTGTTGTAACCGAGGGGCGGCTGGAGCGCCTGCGCATCAAGCATGACTTCGCTTACTGGGCGTACAGGTATGTGATGGTTAAGCGCAAGGGCGGAGGGGACGACTGCAGTCTGCTGCTGAGCCATCCGCAGCGAAGGCTGGTGGAGGCACTGGAGGATATGAGGCTTGCGGAGAAGCCAATCAGGCTAGTGCTATTGAAGGCCAGGCAGTGGGGAGGGAGCACGGTGACGCAGATGTACATGGCGTGGCTGCAGCTGACGCATGAGACGGGCCTGAACTCTCTGATCATAGCGCACCAGAGCTCCTGCACTGATGAGATCATGGATATGTTTGACAGGATGATACGGTCGTACCCCACGGGACTTCTGCATGTGGCCGGGGAGGAATACAAGGAAGATGAGCCGAAGATAAAGGCCGTGGGGAAATCAAGGTCGATATTCAGGGTGCCGCAGCGGAACTGCAAGGTGAAGGTGGGAACGGCCGAGCGTCCCAACTCCTGCCGCGGAGGAGACTACAACCTGGTGCATCTGTCGGAGGTGGGGCTGTGGCGGGCCACGCTTGGGAAAAAGCCTGAGGATATAGTAAGGGCGGCCTGCAGCGGCATACTTTACAGGCCGGGGACTATGATAGTGTACGAATCGACGGCGAACGGGGTCGGTAATTTCTTCCACAGGGAATACACTTGTTCTCGCGACAACGCCAAGGCGCAGTTTGCGTCGATATTCGTCCCTTGGCATGAGATTGAGCACAATGAGCTGCCATTCCGGACGGAAGAGGAAAGGGAGGAATTCGCCAAAGGGCTACTCACCCGACGGGGATGCGCCGAGGCGGCGACAGACAGGGAGGAAAGCGGCAGCTACCTATGGATGCTGTGGGAACGCGGGGCCACGCTGGAAGGGATAAACTGGTATGTGGCAGAGAGGGGCAAGCACACGAGCCACGGGTCGATGGCTGCGGAGTGCCCGACTGACGACATAGAGGCGTTCGTTAATTCCGGGGCGGCGGTGTTTGACAAATACTGCGTTGAGCGGATGCGGAGCACGTGCCGCAAGCCAGAGCTGACAGGGGAAGTGGCGTCAAGCGACAAGAACCCGACGCGTGAGCTGCGCTTTGTGGAGGATGCGCAGGGCGGACTGCGGATATGGATGTCACCGGCGGCCGACGCCTACGAATGGAGAAACCGCTATTTGACCGTGGTTGACATAGGCGGCCGCTCGGAGAAAGCAGACTGGTCGGTGGTGACAGTATTTGACCGCGAGCCAATGCTGAGAGGCGAAGGGCCGGAGGTGGCGGCGCAATGGAGAGGGCACATCGACATGGACCTTTTGGCGTGGAAGGCGGTTAGGATCGCGGCATATTACGGCAATTCGCTTTTGGCGATTGAGAGCAACACGCTGGAGACGCATGACGCGCTGCGGGACGTGGACGGTGACCAAAGCGACTTTATCCTGAACAGAGTGAAGAGCGTCTACCGCAACCTGTATGCCCGCAGGCCCAGCGCGCAAAGCCTGAGGGACGGGATGCCGGTGAGATATGGATTCCACACCAATGTGGCCACGAAGAACACTGTGGTGTCGACGCTTGTAGAGGCCGTGCGGGAGGGGCTGTACACGGAACGCGACGAGAGATGCCTTGACGAGCTTTTGACATATGAGAGGAGGCAGAACGGGAGCTACGGGGCCATCGCAGGGGCGCATGACGACATGCTGATGACGCGGGCGATAGGGTTATTCATCAGCGGCAGCGAAATGCACATGCCAAGCAAGCCGGGGGCCAGAGGGCGCCGCGCAGAGACAAGGCCGCTGTTTTGAGGCGGGGCGGACAAAAAAAGTTCTCTGAAAATAAGGGATTTTCAGAGAACAAATATGAAAATGCAAAATAATTGTGAACCGTCTGGGGCTCGAACCCAGGACCCCAACATTAAAAGTGTTGTGCTCTACCAGCTGAGCTAACGATTCTACTTTGCCTTTTTGCGATGCAAAGTTACGCTTATTTTTTCAAATTAACAAATATTTCAGGAAAAAATATTTGCCAGCTGAATTTGGATGCCTTCATGAAGCGGGGGCTTCAGGAAGGGGGTTGGGGTCAGTCAACTTGGATTACTAGGTAGTTGGAGACGCTCCAGAACTGAGCGGGGTCGGTAATGTGGAGCTCAGCCTGGCCGTTGTTGTCGAGAATCTGGTATGACTCTTTGGGCTGGTAGGAGGTAATGACCTTAGCCTTCTTTGCGTGGAGGGGAATAACGCTGAGGGTGCGCTTATCGGCGGCAACGAAGAACGACTTGTCGAAATCGCCCTGCATAATCTTAGACTTGCGCAAGAAACCTCCGCCTTCGATAATGTCGTGCTCCTTTAGCTCCTTGTTAGTGCCGATGGCGTAGAAGCATTGGTTGGCGAGAAGGGTCTGCTCGGCGGCAACGGCCTCGACACTGTCGCGCTGCTCGGTGACAGAGGCGATGTGGGTGCTGAGGGAATCAACCTGAACGTCAAGAGAGGCGATCTTCTGCTGTGCCTCCGAGAGGCTGGCGGTGAGCGTTTCGATCTGAGCTGTTTGGTCGGCCACTTGCTGCTTAAGCGTTTCGATGGTGCCGAGGAGCTTAGAATTTGATGTTTTAGACTTTCGGAGCGTCTCCTCGAGGTCTTCGATTTTCTTGCGGCGTTCCTGGAGGGTGGCCTTAATAACGGCGATGTCGGAGGCAACGGTATTGTTGGCCTCAGTCTCGCCCTGGGAGGCATTTATAGATACGATATTCTCAACGTTTTTGATTTCATCGGTAGTGGAGGCGATTTCGTTGATTAGGTCGAGGAGCTGGTCGCGCTCCTGCACAGCCTGGACGAGTTCCTCCTTGGTGGATTCATTTAGGGCGCGGGCTTGAGCCAATTCCTCCTTTTCCTTTTGGTTGGAGCAGCCGGCCAAAGCGGCGACGGCCAGAATGAGTGAAAACGCAAAAGTCTTTTTCATAATTAAATAGTTGATTTGTATTTGTTTTGGTGCTGGCGCGGAGCATCTTGTTCCTTTCCGCCCACAACAATAACAATTTCGCCCTTGGGTTGGTTCAGGGAAAAATGCTCAACGAGCATAGCGAGGGAGCCCCGGATGGTGGATTCGTGGAGCTTTGAAATTTCCCTTGAAACGGATGCAGGCCTTTCCGGGCCGCACGCCTCGATGAGCTGCTCAAGGGTCTTGACCAGTCGCAAGGGCGACTCGTAGATTATGAACGTGCGCTCATCTTCGGCCAAAGCCTTTATGCGGGTTGCCCTCCCCTTCTTTTGCGGGAGGAAGCCTTCGAAGACGAATCTGTCGCACGGGAGGCCGGAGCTGACCAATGCGGGGACGAAGGCCGTAGGGCCAGGGAGGGTGACCACGTCGATGTCGCGGCGGCGGCATTCACGGGATAGCATAAATCCGGGATCGGAGATGCCCGGCGTGCCTGCGTCGGAGACCAATGCGATGGTCTCGCCGGCGGCAATACGCTCAATCACACGGTCGGTGATTTCATGCTCGTTGAATTTATGGAAGCTGGCCATAGGGGCGGATATGCCGAACTTCTTCATAAGGACGCTTGATGTGCGCGTATCCTCGGCGAGAATCAGCGCCGCCTGCGAAAGCACATCAATGGCTCGCGGCGCCATATCGGACATGTTGCCAACCGGGGTTGGCACTATGAAAAGCTTCCCGCTCATGTCCGACTGTTGAAGTATCTTGCAATCACCTCGAGGAACTCAATGACAACGGGGTTGTCTTCGTCGAGGTTGAGATCGTTAAGGACATAGTCGTGGGCCTGCGCCAGGCTTTGCATAGAGGATACCTTTGCGAGGACGTCGGACATCAGGGCGTGCTCATTGTTGAAGAGCTCACGCGCGAACCTATATTTTTCGTTGAAGGTGATGAAGGACTTCGGCGCGGGGGCGGGGGCTGGGGTTGGTTCGGGGGCGGGGGCTGGCTCGGGGGCTTTTTCTTCTTCAAATTCGACTATGTTGACTGAAATGTCGGAGTCTATGTCGATTTGTGGGGGGGCGGCGTAGGCTGATTCGGGGGCTTCTACGGCCGGCTCCGGGACGGGGGACGCACCAGGGTGCGTCCCTACAACGGGGGAGGAGGCTTCGATTTGAGGGGCGGTCTCCGGGGCGGCGGACGCTCCAGGGCGCGAGCCTACAACAGGGGATTGGATGGCTAGGATTTGAGCGGCGAAGGCTGCGGATTTTTGGCGCAATAGGGATAGGACGTCTGCGTCGTCTCTTTCCATTAGGATTCTTATCAGGCCTTCGATTTCGAGGACCTCGCTTAGGAGATTTGGGGATGTTTGCATCTTTTTTGTGGAGGGGATTTTTTTATTCTTTGGGATTCATGAGAAATCTTGGGGAATCTTGTTTAATCTTGATTTTTTTGGCGGGATAACGAATTAACGAGATAACGAATTAACGGGCTTTGTTTTATTTGGCTTTGTTTTATTTGAATGTGTCGAGGAGGAATTTTTCGATTGAGGCCCTTACGCTGGAGCGGGGGCAGTAGAAGGCGTTGACGAGGATTACTACCGTGTGGGTAGGCTTTCCATTTGCGTCGAGCTTGTATCCGGCAAAGCATTGCACTGCGCCCATGCTTCCGCTCTTGAAGGCCAATTGCCCTTTTAGCCGTGTCTTTGACAAAAGGCCCGCCACCGTGCCCTCTACGCCGGCTTTAGGGAAGAGGGAAACGTACTGCGAGGCATATTTGGTTTTGGACATGGCCTGAAGCACATCGGATATGAACTTGGGCTGGAGGCGGTCGGCCCTTGAAAGGCCGCTGCCGTCAAGAATCTGATTATAGCGCACGGAAACGCCCATAGCCTGCAGTGCGTCGGATTCGGCCTTCAAGGCCTCGGAGCGCGATGCTCCGTCGGCAATGGCCCTGAGCATTGCCTCGGCGAAAAGATTGTGGCTTACCACCAGCGTCTCGCGAAGGATGTCGGCGCAAAGGGGCGAACTGTGCAGGCATACGAGGGAGCGAGCGGAATCGTCGTCAATATCCCGGCCCATCACCTCAATGCCCTTGCTTTTGAGGTTTTCATTCAATAGGTATTGGTATGCCGCGGCGGGGTCGGGCATAGAACATTCAACACTCCACTTTTCATTGCGAGGGTCGCGCCCCCAGACAGAAAGCTTGTTGGAATCGACGCCCCTGATAAGGTCAGTGCCATCCTCGCTCTCGCAGACCACCACCTCAAGGCCGGGCTGGAAGGGCTCAGTGCGCAAAGTGGCGGGCCAAAGGTTGAAAACGTTGTCGCGGAAATTGAATCCATAGAGGCCTGCGCCGTAGGGCCAAGCCACGTCCTCCACTTCCCAAGAGGGAATGCATCCCGCATCGGGGAGGGATTGCTCAACTATCACCTTGCCGGTGATTCTGCGGATGCCGAGGCGGTCGAGGCCGCGGGAGATTTCACGCCAGAGGGTGGGCTGGGATTTGAAGGACTTGCTGTCGATAGTGGGGTCGCCGCAGCTCTCCACAACGAGATTGCCGCGCCAAGTGGATGGATCGTCGGCGTCAGGCTTGCCGTAAAGGTAAACGGGGGTGGAGAATGTGTATTCGGGGCCAAGCACGGAGAGGGCGGAGGCGGCCGTAATAGACTTCATCACGCTTGCGGGGGCCATGGCCACTTCGGGGTTGTTGGAGGCAATGACCTTATCGGAGGACAAGTCCTTAACATAGATTCCAACGAGGGCATGGCTCTCGCCTTCGAAGCCGAGTCGGGCCTGGGCGAAGGAGGCGATGGCCACAAACATCAATAATATGGCAGAATATATTCGCATCATTTTAGCATGGGTTTGCATTGTGAATGTGGGGGGATACCACGGATTATTTATTTTATGAGCTTTTTGCCTTCGCATTTTAGGACACGGCCGGGGAAGCGGTCGAGGTAGGACCAGTTGTGGGTGGCGATCAGGACTGCCGTGCCTGCGGAGGCGATGTCGATAAGGCCTTCCATGATGATGTCGCCCGTCTCGGGGTCGAGATTTCCGGTGGGCTCGTCGGCGAGGATTAGCGAAGGCTTGTTGAGGAGGGCCCTTGCTATGGCAATGCGCTGCTGTTCGCCGCCTGAGAGCTCGTGGGGCATCTTGTATGCTTTTTTCGCCATGCCCACGGCAGAAAGCACCTCATCGATGCGGTCGGACTTTTCGGCTCGCCCTTTCCATCCCGTGGCGGAAAGGACGAAATCGAGGTTGGAGAACACGTTGCGGTCGGCCAAGAGCTGATAGTCCTGGAAAACGAAGCCGATGTTTCTGCGCAAGAATGGGATATCTGCCCGACGGATGCCGTCGAGCTGATAGCCGAGGACCATTGCCGAGCCCTTTGCGATTGGCACATCGGCGTAAATTGACTTCAGGAGGGTGCTCTTGCCCGAGCCCACGCGGCCTATGAGATATGCGAATTCGCCCTTGCGCAAGGCAAAGGAAACGTCGCGGAGGACCGTAAGCTCCTTTCTGCGGAGCTCCACGCCGCGGTATTCAATCAGAGGGGCGTTGTCAGATGCCATAAACAAATAGCTGAAAACAAAAACATAAAAAAATCGGAGAGGGCTTGGCCCTTCTCCGATTCTGTGGGGCCACACCAAAGGATGTGATGAAACTCCGAAAAGACAGGATTTGAGCGCTCACCATCCTTTGTAATCCGCCTGTCCTAAGAAGGAACCCTTTCGATCGATAGGGTTGGGGCCCGCCATTAGATTTAGAGCATGTCTCGGAATTCGATGTAAAAATTGAAGAGTTTCCCGATCCACTTTGATGTGGTGTATCATTAAATGAAAATTGCCAAAGCGACAAATCAGAAACGCTCTCTTGCGATTTCCGTAATTATAACGCAAAGATAAGACAATATGTTTTATTTACCAAAATTTTTGACTAAATTTGCAGACAAAATCTATTTCCCATGCAGAAGAGAGACTCATTCAACATATACATGCAGGACGCCATCAGGGACAACTGGGAGCTCCTGGCCTTGACAGACTTCAACGGCATATCGCTGCAATATAGAGATATAGCGCGCAAGGTGGCGAAGCTGCACATACTATATGAGCACGCAGGCGTAAAGAAGGGCGACCGCATAGCCCTATGCGGGAAGAACAGCGCGCAATGGTGCGTGGCCTTCATCTCCATCATGGCCTACGGGGCGGTGGCCGTGCCGATCCTGCCCGACTTCCACTCAGACAGCATCCACCACCTGGTGAACCACAGCAACGCCAAGCTTCTGTTCTGCGACGGCGAAATATGGGACCGCCTGAACGAGGCGAAGATGAACGAGCTGCATGCGGCCTTCCTGATACATGACTTTTCGCCCATAGTGTCGCGCGACAAGGAAATAGACCGCACACGCACCCACCTGAATGAGCTCTTTGGCAAGAAATATCCGGAACGGTTCTCAAGGGAGGACGTCGTGTTCCACGTAGACCAGCCCGATGAGCTTGCGATCATCAACTATACGTCAGGGTCGACGGGATTCTCGAAGGGCGTGATGATACCCTTCCGCGCCATTTGGAGCAACCTGCAATTCTGCTTTGACAACATCCCCTACCTTAAGGCTGGCGACGGGGTGGTGTGCATGCTGCCGCTGGCGCATACATATGGCATGTCGATAGACCTCTTTCAATGCCTTGGGCGCGGATGCCACCTCTACTTCCTCACCCGCCTCCCCTCCCCTTCCATTATATTGAAGGCTTTTGCCGAGGTGAGGCCCAAGCTGATTGTGGCCGTGCCGCTGATATTGGAGAAAATCGTGCGCAACCGCATATTCCCCATGCTGGAGAAGCCCATGATGAAGCTGCTGATGAGGGTGCCCTTCCTCGACGCAAAGCTTTACGCGCGCATCAACGAAAACATCTTACAAGCCTTTGGCGGCCAGCTGCAAGAGCTGATCATAGGCGGGGCGGCGCTGAACAAGGACGTAGAGGCATTCCTGACGAAGATAAAATTCCCGGTGACCGTGGGCTACGGCATGACTGAGTGCGCGCCGCTGATATCATACTCCAACACCTCCCAGCACCGAGTGGGCTCATGCGGCAAGATAGTGGACCGCATGGAGGCCCGCATAGAAAGCCCCGACCCTGCGAGGGTGCCCGGCGTGCTGAAAGTAAGGGGGGCCAACGTGATGCTAGGATACTACAAGAACAAAGAAGCCACGGCAGCGTGCATGCAGGACGGATGGCTCGACACCGGCGACATATGCACAATGGACGCCGACGGCCACCTATACATAAAGGGCCGCAACAAGAACATGATACTTGGCCCGTCGGGGCAAAACATCTATCCCGAGGAAATAGAGCAGGTGCTCAACTCCTTGCCCTACGTGAGCGAATCGCTCATTGTGGCCAGGGACGGCGGGCAGCTGGTGGGCCTTGTGCATGCCGACGCCGACGCCATAGAAGAGGATAAGCTGAGCGCCAAGGCCTTGGAAGAAGTGATGGCGCAGAACCTCAAACAGCTCAACGCCGACATTCCGGCCTATGCCCGAGTGCATCGCATAGAGCTGATGGACAAAGAATTTGAAAAGACGCCGAAGCGGTCGATCAAACGGTACCTCTACCAGGAACAGGCCTAAAGGCTGAGGATAGGCTATCACACAAGCGCTTATACGGGTGAAAACTCTGATCAACATCTGCCGCTGGATCATCAAGTCGGCGCGCAGCATCCTTGTTGCGCTGCTTGTGATATGCCTTGGCGTGCCGGCGACGCTGTACGTGATGCTCTCCACCGACTGGGCGCAGCGGCAGCTGCGCGACAACGGCGAGATAATCCTGGAGAAGCTTCTGGGCGTAGATGTAGAGATAGGCGACGTGCGGCTGCGCCCCTTCAGCCGGCTGTCGCTCTACGACGTGACGATAAAGGACGACTACGGCAGGCAGGCGCTGTCGGTAAGGCAGGTGGAGGCGCGCATAGAGCTTGGGGACTTCCTGATGCAGCGCGGGCTAATCATAGACTATGCCACCATCAACGGACTTGACGCCCGCATATACCGGCCCTCGCCGGAGAGCCCGCTGAACATCGACGGGATAATCCGCACCCTCGCGGCCGACAAGCCCAAGGGCGAAGCCAAGCATTTCAAGATGAGGCTCAACACCGCGGAGATACTCAACAGCGCCGTGGCCTACGACGTGTACGGCACAGAGCTGAGGCCGATGAGGTTCGACCCCAACCATCTGGCGCTGAGCGAGGTGAACGCAGTGGTGCATGCTCCGATAGTATCCACCGACGCCTACGGCGTAAGGCTTCGCAGGCTCAGCTTCGCAGAGAGGTCAGGATTCAGGGTAGACGACATATCGGGGGACTTTTACCTATCGAACGACAGCTTGGCGATTAGCGACTTGACATTCATTTTGCCGCACACCTCACTTGAATTTGAAGACATTACAGCGGAAATAGACACCATAGCCGATGTGCCGCAGATAGGGAGGCGCTACCCGGTGCGGCTAGGCATCAAAGAAGGGTCGCACATATCGCTGTCAGACTTTCAAGCCTTCAGCCCGGCCTTGGCGGAGCTGGATGTTGACGCCAGCATAGAGCTGCAGGCCAGCGGCGTGGCCGACTCTCTGTGCGTAGAGACCTTGCGAGTTTACGACCCCGGAGCCGGAATAGACATCAGCGCCCGGGGATGCGTGAAAGGGCTGGAGCGGCCAAAGGAGGCCAGGCTGTCAGGCTTTGAGGTGGAGGCGGAAGCGGACTGCATGCGCATGCTGTCAAACCTGAATAAGGCCAGAGCCAGGATATCGCCCCGGGCGGCGCAAATGCTTAAGGAGGGCGGCGTGGCCAGCGTTTGGGGCTCATTGGATGGAGGGCTGGAGGGACTGGAATTTGACCTAAGCCTGCTTTCGGACATCGCCGAGGCGCATGCCAAAGGATTCTGCTCATACATAGGAGAGACATTGACCTACGACGCGGAGATCGACATTCCATCAGCCAAGCTGGGCGCGCTGCTTGGGAATGAGGAATTTGGAGAGGCTGCGGCCATGGCGGCGTCCTCGGCAAAGCTGGACATGCAGCGGCTGAAGCGCAAGGACAGATCCGCAATCCAAGGAATGCTGCATGAGGCCGAGGCGTTGGTGAACATAGAAAGAATTGAATATCGCGGACATGAATATTCAGACATTCGCCTCACCGCGCAAGCGGACCGCGGACAGGCGCAGGCGTCAATCACATCGGCCACGCCCGGAGCGCGACTGGGCATATTCGCCGAGGCCGGCGAGGCCGGCGAAGGGCTGACCGCGGCAAACCTGCACGGCAATATTTATGACTTCTCACCGACTATGCT
Source organism: Clostridium sp. (assembly GCA_023666615.1). Taxonomy (GTDB): domain Bacteria; phylum Bacteroidota; class Bacteroidia; order Bacteroidales; family Muribaculaceae; genus CAG-873. Next base: position 10,783 of record JAMPBQ010000005.1, read on the forward strand.
GGGGCTGGCCGACAAGCTGGGGAGCCGCAGGGCCTCGGCGCAGATTGACGCTGAAGCCATATGGAAGGACATGGAAGGGATAGACGCCACATTGGAACTAGGCGACATAGCCTTCGCCGACACCACGGGCAGGCAGCTGCGCCTGGGCGACATCTATATCCACGCCGACAACCTTTCGGCCGGAATCAACAGCATAGACATAGAAAGCGAGATACTGAACGGCTCGCTGCAGGGCAGATATGACTTGCGGACGCTTGCGAAGGACTTGACGCGCACCCTGGGCGGGGCAATGCCCATCCTCGCCGGCAAGGCCGCAAAGGAGGATGAGGAGCCAAAGGCATTCGCCATTGGGGCGCCAGACAATGACTTTCATTTTGAGTTTACCGTGGACAATGCCCGCCAGGCCGGGGAATTTTTCCGCCTGCCGGTGTACCTTGACGATCCCGTGACCATATCGGGCGACTATGACAGCGGCGCCTCAATGATAAACCTGGATTTGGACGCGCCGATATTCATTAATGGCAACAAATTGGTGCGCAACACATTGGCTCATGCGGAAATCAACGGCGCGAGCGGACGCATCAACACTTACCTCACGAGCCTTTTCCCCACCAAGAAGGGCGATATGCAAATTGACGCGTACATTGACGGGATAGACGGCGCTCTGTCGACAAAGGCGGACTGGGAGATACTCAGGGAAAAGCCCATCAACGGGCAGCTCAACTTCAATACATCATTCGCAAGAAATGAAGCCGGGAAGGTGTGTACGCGCGTGGCCCTCCGCCACAGCACCATCAACTTTGGCGACGCACTGTGGACTATAATGCCATACGCCGACGACTTGGGCGCCGAGGAGAAGGGGCGGCAAGAATCAATCGTGGCCGGAAAGGTGGAATCCGTGATAGAATATGACGGGGAGGCCTTGCAGGTGAGCGATTTTGTGATGCAGACGCCGCAGGGCCCGCAGTCGATAAAGATCAACGGAAAGGCCAGCTCCAGCGCCGAAGACCACCTCGTGGTGGAGATGGACAACATACAGATGCTGCACATATTTGAGACCCTGGACATAGACAAGGCGCTGATATGCGGAAGCGCCACGGGCACGGTAGACGTCAGCGCGCTATTCTCAAAGACGCCGCAGATAAAGAGCACTCGATTCAATGTGACGGGCATTGGCTACAACGGATGCGTGCTGGGCGACGCCGACGTGAAGCTTGGATTCAACATGGAGAGGGGGTCGTTTGACTTCCTTGCGGACATCACCTCCGAAGAAGGGAGAAAGTCGGTGATCGACGGCTGGATCACGCCGGCCAATGAAGGCATATCGCTGAAATTTGACGCCGACAGGGTGAAGGTGGGATTCATGAAGCCATTCGTTTCGGCATTCTGTTCAGACATAGAGGGCTATGCTTCGGGGAAGGCCGAGCTCTTTGGCACATTCAAGTACATCAACATGCGGGGCGACCTCCTGGCCCAGGACTTGAGGATGAAGATAGAATACACCAACACCTGGTACTCCGCCACCGACAGTCTGCACCTCACCCCCGGCCTTATAAAGCTTGACAACATCACGCTGCATGACGGGCAGGGAGGATCGGCCACTCTCAACGGCCGCGTAACCCACCACTATTTCAAGCGCGCGGGGTTTGACTTTGACATAAGCGTAAACCCGGGCAAGCCCATGCTTTGCTACAACATACCGCATACGCCGGAGAATCCCGACCAACGATGGTACGGCGAAATATATGGGCAGGCTCCGAGCAGCGTGAATGTGCATGGCATTCCAGGGGATGAACGCACACCCGGGCATGTCGACATAAAAATTTCCGCCACCACGGCGGCAAAATCCGTGTTCACATTCGAGCTTTCAGACCTGATGGTGGCACAGGACTATACGTTCCTGTCGTTCCACGATGTTACGCCGCACAAGATTGTGGACCAATACCTGGAGACGCCCTCGATATCCAAATCGGAGAAATGGGCAGCCGAGCACAGCGACAAGGACGATGGCGACATGCCAACAGAATACAGGATAGACATTACGGCGGCAGTCACGCCGCAAGCGAAGGCCATAATCGTGATGGACCCCGTGGGGCGAGACGCAATCGAGGCCTACGGCTCAGGCACGCTATCGCTGATCTATGATTCATCGGACGAAAGCCTGGAGATGCGCGGCAAATACACTCTCGACAAGGGATCGTACCAGTTCACCCTGCAGGACCTTATCATCCGCAACTTCAAGATTGACCAAGGGAGCACGATCACATTTGACGGCGACCCGTATGAATGCCAGCTCGACATCCAGGCGCAATATACGCTTAAGGCCAACCTATCAGACCTTGACGAATCGTTCTTGACGGATAAAGATTTGAACAGCACGAAGGTAGACGTGGCAGCCATACTTTTGGTGACGGGCAAAATCAATGACCTCAACATAGACTTTGACTTGGCGTTTCCGCACCTCAACCAAGACATATACCGCAAGGTGCGCTCCATCATCTCCACAAAGGAAATGATGAGCCAGCAGATAGTTTACCTTATGACGCTCAACAGGTTCTACACGCCGGAATACATGGCGGCGACCAAGGGCAACGAGCTATTCTCGGTGGCGTCCTCCACCATTTCGGCGCAGCTTTCCAACGCCCTTGGGAAGCTTAGCGACAACTGGACGATATCGCCCAACGTGCGGAGCGACCGTGGAGACTTTTCCGACGTGGAGGTGGACTTGCAGCTGTCTTCGGCCCTGCTTGACAACAAGCTGCTCTTCAACGGCAATTTCGGATACCGCGACAAATCGCTGAACACCAACCAATTCGTGGGAGATTTCGATATTGAGTACCTACTGAATCCCTCAGGCACGCTGCGCCTGAGGGCTTACAACCGATACAATGACCAAAACTATTACCTGCGCACCGCGCAGACCACACAGGGCATAGGCATCGTGGTGAAGCGCGATTTCGACACGTTCGGCGGCTTGTTCAGGGGATTCTTCCGACGCCGCAAGCGGACGCCGGAAATAATCCTTTCCCCGCCCGACAGCCTAATTTCCGCCCCCGACACCCTCCTGCAAAAGGTCGATTCCCTCCTTCTGGCCCCCGCCGACACAATACAATAGCGTCATAAGACAAAATGAGGGCGCTGAAAAACTAAGGAGAGCAAAGAACCACGGATTTCACCGATTACACAGATTTTGTAGATTATCGATGATTCAATCAGAGCATTCCTTTTGCATTGCGTTAAGTTCGGCTTACAACTTATCCAATAAAAAACTAGGCGCCTAAACCATATGTTGGGCGCCTTGTATATTAGCAAAAATTTTTTTACTTGAAAAGGGTTAGTCGAATTGCTTGCGGCGGAAGATGAAGTTTCGGCCGAGGTATTTTTCGCGGACGATGGGGTTTTCGGCTAGTTCTTCGCTGGTGCCTTGGAAGAGGATTTTTCCCTCGAAGAGGAGGTAGGCGCGGTCAGTGATTGAGAGGGTCTCCGGGGCGTTGTGGTCGGTGATGAGGATGCCGATGTTTTTCTCCTTCAGCTTGTAGACCACTTGCTGGATATCCTCCACGGCAATGGGGTCGACGCCGGCGAAAGGCTCGTCGAGCATGATGAATTTTGGGTCGATGGCCAAGCATCGGGCTATCTCCGTGCGTCGGCGCTCGCCGCCTGAAAGCTGGTCGCCAAGATTCTTGCGCACTTTGTGGAGATTAAATTCGCTGATGAGGCTTTCCAGTTTTTCGCGCTGGTATTCCTTAGGCTTGTCAGTCATTTCCAGGACGGCCCGGATATTGTCCTCGACGGTCATTTTTCGGAATACGCTAGGCTCCTGGGCCAAATAACCGATGCCCTCCTTGGCGCGCTTGTACACCGGATATTTGGTTATGTCTAGATCTTTCTCCCCATCATTGAGGAAGATGCGGCCCTCATTCGCCTGCACAAGGCCTACGGTCATATAGAAGGTGGTGGTCTTTCCGGCGCCGTTAGGTCCGAGAAGGCCAACAATTTCGCCTTGCTTTACGTTGATTGACACATGGTTTACGACCGTGCGCTTGCCATATTTCTTCACGAGATTGTCGGTGCGGAGCTCCATCTTGGTTTCTTCCGGCGTCTCCACTATTTTCTCGATTTCAATTCTTTCCTCTTCCATGTTATGACTGCGGGAAAATAGACTAACGGCATCGACCGCCCTTGTTGAGGCGGCTGTCGATATAGTCGGTGAGAAGGTTGATGGCCACAATGTTGCTTCCGCCCTGAGGAATGATAAGGTCGGCGAAGCGTTTTGACGGCTCAATGTATTGGCAATGCATGGGCTTAAGGACGCCTTCGTAGCGGTCGATGACCATTTGCGGCGTGCGGCCGCGCTCGATGCAGTCGCGGGCAATGACGCGGATGAGGCGGTCGTCGGCGTCGGCGTCCACAAATACCTTCACGTCAAGCATTTCACGGAGCACGGGGTCGGTGAGCACAAGGATGCCCTCAACAATCACCACATCGGTGGGGGCTACGGCCACTGTTTCGGGCTGGCGCGTGCAGGTGAGGTAGGAGTAAGTGGGCATTTGTATTACGTTTCCGGCCTTGAGCTCCTTGAGATGCTGGACAAGGAGAGTCCACTCAATGGCGGCGGGCTCGTCAAAATTAATCTTTTGTCTAAGCTCCGGGGGCACGTGGCTTGAATCCTTGTAATAAGAATCCTGCGGCATAACGGCGACCTCTCCCGGGGCGAACCTATTAATGATTTTATTGACGACGGTGGTCTTTCCAGATCCTGTACCGCCCGCGATACCGATTATTAGCATTTCTGTGGCTTATGGTTTGAAATAATATAACACTTTTTATGGGCGGGAAAAGCGTTCCCGACTGCGAAATTAATAAAAATCGGTCAGAAAAAGGAACGGCAACCCTTACTTTTTATTATGCGGAGGGAAAAATCAGAGATTTTTTTGTACTTTTGCGTAACAACGGTTAAAATTACCGCAAAACATAAGGATTAACAATGGCGACAAGCACTCAACAAAAACAGGAACTTTTTAAAGCCATATGGGCTATAGCCGAAGACCTACGCAACTCAGTTGACGGTTGGGATTTCAAATCATACGTGCTCGGGATACTGTTCTACCGCTTTATTTCAGAGAACATCACCAACTATATCAATAAGATGCAACGCGAGGCCGGAGACGCTGATTTCGACTATGTCTCATTCTCTGATGAGGAGGCCATCGGCGCCAAGGATGACCTTGTACGCGAAAAAGGATTCTTCATTCTACCATCGCAACTGTTTTGCAACGTCCGTAAACGCGCCAAAAGCGACCCCAATCTCAATGTTACGCTTTCCGAAATCTTTAAGGCGATTGAAGCATCGGCTGTCGGCACTGAAAGCGAAGATGACCTTAAAGGACTATTTGCCGATATTGATGTCAACTCCAACAAACTAGGAGGCACCATTGAGAAGCGCAACGAGCAGCTCACCAAGATACTCAACAATATTGGCGGCATCGACCTCAAAGGTGATTATGAGGATAACCAAATAGATCTTTTCGGCGATGCATACGAATATCTCATGGCAATGTATGCCTCCAATGCCGGCAAGAGCGGTGGTGAGTACTACACACCACAGGAGGTCAGCGAGCTTTTGGCCCGCATTGTCAGCCACAACCGCCAATGGGTCAATAAAGTCTATGACCCGGCTTGCGGCTCAGGCTCACTGTTGCTGAAATTCGCCAAGATTCTTGGGGCTGACAATGTGAAGCGTGGATTTTTCGGTCAGGAGCTTAACATCACCACCTATAACCTCTGCCGCATCAATATGTTTCTCCATAACATAAACTATAATAAGTTTGACATCCACAATGGCGACACCCTCTTGGAGCCATACCATTGGGATGAAGAACCATTTGATGCAATAGTCAGCAATCCGCCATACTCAACAAAATGGATAGGCGACGACAACCCTCTGCTCATCAACGACCCTCGATTCGCCCCGGCTGGCGTCCTCGCCCCCAAGAGCAAGAGCGACCTGGCATTCACCATGCATATGCTGTCGTGGCTATCCACCGAAGGCACCGCCGCCATCGTAGAATTCCCCGGCGTCCTCTACCGCGGCGGCAAGGAGCAAAAGATTCGCCAATACCTTATCGACAACAACTACGTCGACACCGTAATCCAGCTCCCGCCCAACCTATTCTTCGGCGTGAGCATAGCCACGTGCGTCATCGTGCTCAAAAAGTCGAAACGCGACAACAAGACCCTTTTCATCGACGCCTCGCAGCAGTTCGTGCATGAAGGCAATAAGAACAAGCTATCGACCGAGAATATCGAGGCCATCGTATCCGAATACGCGGAGCGCAAGGAGGTGAAGCACTTCTCCGCCCTGGTGGACAACACCACCATCGCCGCCAACGGCTACAACCTTTCAGTAAGCTCCTACGTAGAAGCCGAGGACACCCGCCCGCAGACCGACATCGCCGAGCTCAACGCGCGCATAGCGCGCATCGTAGAGCGCGAAAACGCCCTGCGCGCCGAAATCGACGCCATCATCCGCCAACTCGAAGCCGAAACAATATGAAAGATTTTATTTCTGAAATAAAACACATAATTGACCTATCACGAGCAAATGCCATCCGATCGGTAGATTTCTGCCGAGTGCAAATGTATTGGCAAATCGGGCGACGGATAGTGGAAGAAGAACAAGGCGGAAACGCCAGAGCTGAATATGGGACAAAACTATTGCAGAACCTTGCAAAGGAGTTAGAACCCGAATATGGAACAGGATTTTCATACCGCCAACTAAATTTCAGCCGTCAATTTTACTTGGAATATCCAAAAGTGAACGCACTGCGTTCACAATTCAACTGGACACAATATCGCTCACTTATTCAAATAGATGATAAGGATAAGCGCGAGTACTACGAGCTAGAAACCGCCAACAATAATTGGACGGCACGAGAACTTCAGCGACAGATAAATTCACTTCTCTACGAGCGTCTGTTGCTTAGCAATGATAAAGAGTCAGTCCTTGCTGTGGCCCGACGCGAACGACGACCTCAATTGCCAACCGAGATTATCAAGGACCCAATGGTGCTCGAATTCCTTGGGCTGAAACGTGATACAGCCTATTACGAAACAAATCTGGAAACAGCCCTTATTGAACATCTTCAGGAATTCCTTCTTGAACTCGGCAACGGCTTTACGTTCGTGGCCCGGCAAAAACGTCTGCTCATAGAAGATGACGAACTTTTTGCTGACCTCGTGTTTTATAACCGCCTTATGCGCTGTTTCGTAGTCATTGAGCTTAAAACACACAAAGCCAGTTATGATGATTTGGGCCAATTGCAAACCTACGTCAACTATTATGACCGCTATGTAAAAACCAACGATGAGAATCCTTCCATAGGGATTTTGTTGTGCACCGAAAAGAACGATACCCTCGTAGAACTCGCTCTACCCAAGGATAACAAAACAATCTTAGCATCAAAATATCAACTGTACTTGCCGACAGAACAACAACTTATCGATGAAGTCAACAAAGTACGCCAACTCGTTGCCCAAAACAAAAAGGAGAATACCGATGAGTAAATTGCAAGAACTAATCACCCGCCTATGCCCTGATGGGGTACCATATAAAGCTTTAGGAGAAGTTGGAACTCTTACGAGAGGAAATGGTCTTCAAAAGAAGGATTTTACAGAAAGAGGAGTAGGATGTATACATTATGGCCAAATTTATACCTACTATGGCACATATACGTCAGAAACAAAATCTTTTGTATCATCTGAATTAGCCAAGAAACTTTTGGTCGTTGAGCCAGGTAATCTTATTATAGCATGCACAAGTGAAAATGTTGAGGATGTAGGAAAAGCCGTCGCTTGGATTGGAAATTCGAATATTGTTACTGGTGGACATAGTGTTGTTTTCAAACACTCTCTAAATCCAAAATATGCAGCATATTTTTTCCAGACAGAATGTTTCTTCCTCCAAAAGAAAAAGTATGCATATGGCGCAAAGGTTATAGATATTAAGCCTGATGATCTTGCAAAAATCAGGATTCCAGTTCCGCCGATAGAGGCGCAGGAGGAGATAGTTAGGATACTTGACAAGTTTTCGGACTACGCAGCGGAGCTGCAAGCGGAGCTGCAAGCGGAGCTGCAAGCACGTAAAGAGCAATATGAATATTATCGCAATCTTTTACTCACCTTCAGTCCCTCCGCCTGCGGCTGCGGGACCGATGGTGAGCAAAAGATTGACGTAACTACACCCCCCCCAGGTAGTTACAAAATTGTTTGGAAACCATTTGAAGAGATTTTTGAAATGCGTAATGGTTATACACCTTCCAAAAACAACCCCGACTTTTGGGAAGGGGGCACTATTCCCTGGTTCCGCATGGAGGATATTAGGGAAAATGGTCGCATATTATCGGATTCAATTCAGCATATTACACCACAAGCCGTTAAAGGCAAGGGACTTTTTGAAGCGAATACGTTTATTCTAGCCACCACGGCCACCATCGGTGAGCATGCACTTATAATTGCTGATTCGCTTGCGAATCAGCAATTTACGAACCTAAAGGTTCGTAAATCGCTGAGTGATAAATTTCTGACGAAATTTATCTATTATTACATGTTTGTTGTGGATGAATTTTGCAAGAACAATACGAATGTCTCAGGCTTTGCCTCTGTGGATATGGGAAAATTGAAAAAGATGCCTATCCCCATCCCTCCGATTGAGGAGCAGGAGCGGATAGTGGGGATATTGGATAGGTTTGAGGCGTTGGTGAATGACTTGGCAGAGGGTTTGCCGGCGGAGATTGCGGCCGTCCGCGAGCAGTACGAGTATTATCGCAACAAACTTTTAACATTCAAAAAAATTAGCTAACTTTGTGGCAAACTAAGGCACTTTTAAGGCCTTTAAAGTCTTTAAGGTCTTTAGGGTCTTTAGGGTCTTTAAAGTCCTTAAAGTCCTTAATCCTCAACAAGAGCTGATTTATTCCATCACACTAAAACATCCTTGATTATGGGTGAACTTATCAAGCGCTCTGGCGATTACAAAAAGCTGCTAAGCTATCAAAAAGCTGATGCCATTTATCAAATCACATTCGATTTTTGCTCACGCTTCCTACAGAAAGGCGACCGCACCATCGACCAGATGGTACAAGCCGCGCGCAGCGGCAAACAAAACATTATCGAGGGCTGTGCAGCTGCCGCCACTTCCGCAAAAACTGAAATTAAGCTTGTGAATGTTGCCAAAGCCAGCCTTAAGGAACTACTTGAAGATTACGAAGATTACCTCAAAACACGCGGACACACACAGTGGGAGAAGGACAGTGTGGAATACGAAGCCATGCGCAGCCTGGGATGTACCCACAATGACGCCGAATTTTTCATGAAACTCACCGCCACTCGCCCCGCCGAGACGATAGCCAACATGGCAATAATTCTCATTAATCAGGCAGATTATCTGCTCTTCAGACAGCTTGAGCGCCTTGAAAAGGATTTCCTTGAAAATGGCGGCTTTTCAGAAAGGATGTCAAAACTAAGAAAAGACAAGAGAGGCTACTAATGTCTTTAAAGTCCTTAATGTCCTTAAAGTCTTTAATGTCCTTAATGTCTTTAATGTCCTTAATGTCCTTAAAAGATTTTCTATGAGCAAATATGATTTAGTCAGCGAGAATCCGCAATCAACGGTGGCTGCGGAGTTCGAGCCGGGATACTACAGCGCCGCGCAGTACCAGAGCGAGGCTGAGCTGGAAATGGATTTCATCGACAGGCTAAAGCGCCAGGCCTATGAGTATCTGCCCATTAACTCCGAAAAGGAGCTGATAGCCAATCTGCGGCGACAGCTGGAGCACCTCAACGGCATCGCTTTCGAGGAAAAGGAATGGCTCGACTTCTTCACCGAGCACATCGGCAACCCCAACATGGGCATCGTGGAGAAGACGAAGACCATCCAGGAGGACAATGCGAAGGCATGGACGCGCCCCGACGGCTCGCTGGCCAACATCTCCCTCATCGACAAGGTCCAAATCCACAACAACCACCTGCAGGTCATCAATCAGTACACGCCGCAGGGCGGCGCCTACGAGAACCGCTACGACGTGACCATCCTCGTCAACGGCCTGCCCTTGGTGCATGTGGAGCTGAAGAAGAGGGGCGTGAGCCTGAAGGACGCCTTCAACCAAATCGACCGCTACCAGCGTGATTCCTTCTGGGCCGGAAGCGGACTGTATGAGTTCGTACAGATATTCGTAATATCCAACGGCACGCTCACAAAATATTACAGCAACACCACCCGCGACGCCGTGAGCAAGGCCAATCAGAAGGCCGGCCGAGGGGCAGGAAAAAAGCAGACGTCGAACTCCTACGAATTCACATCGTACTGGGCCACGAAGGACAATACCCCGGTGTACGACCTGATGGACTTCACCCAGACGTTCTTCTCCAAGCACACCCTGCTCAGCGTCCTCACGAAGTACTGCGTATTCACCTCCGAGAACCTTCTTCTGGCCATGCGCCCCTACCAGATAGCCGCCACCGAAGAGATACTCCTGCGCATAAAGACCTCCACCAACGCCCGCACCTACGGCAAGCGCGAAGGCGGCGGATACATATGGCACACCACTGGCTCGGGCAAGACGCTCACCTCATTCAAGACAGCGCGCCTGGCCTCGCGAATGGACGAAATCGACAAGGTGCTCTTCGTCGTGGACCGCAAGGACCTCGACTACCAGACGATGCGCGAATACGACCGCTTCGAGAAGGGAGCAGCCAACTCCAACGGCTCCACCGCCGTGCTGAAGCGGCAGCTCGACGACCCCAACGCTCGCATCATCATCACCACCATTCAGAAGCTCTCCAATTTCATAGGGCGCAACTCCCAGCACAAGGTCTACGGCCAGCACTGCGTGCTGATATTCGACGAATGCCACCGCTCGCAATTCGGCGACATGCACAAGGCCATCGTAAAGAAATTCAAGAAGTACCACATGTTCGGCTTCACCGGCACCCCCATATTCCCGGAGAACTCCCCCGGCATCCGCAATGTGGAATTCACCACCACCGAAGGCACCTTCGGTGATCAGCTGCACTCCTACACCATAGTCAACGCCATCCGCGACCAGAACGTGCTGCCCTTCAAGGTGGACTACATCCGCACAATGCATGAAGAGGAGGAAATCCTCGATGAGCAGGTGAGCAACATCGACCGAGAGCGCGCCCTGATGGCCCCCAAGCGCATAACCCTGGTGTCGAAGTACATAATGGAGCACTTCGACCAAAAGACCCGCCGCGACGCCCGCAGCTACGAATTTTCCCGCACCATAATCCCCAAAGACCTTAAGGACTTTAAAGACCTTAAAGACCTTAAGGCCAAGACTCGCCTTACTGGATTCAACTCCATATTGGCCGTGGCCTCAATCCCATTCCTGAAACTGTACTACACCGAGCTGAAGAAGCAAAACGAGCTGCGGACGCCTGACAAGCGGCTGAAGATAGCCGCCATATTCAGCTATGCCCCCAACGCCGACACTGAGGATGAATCGCCCGAGGATACCGCAGGCCTGGACCAGCCCAGCCGCCAATTCCTGGAAATGTGCATCGCCGACTACAACGCCATGTTCGGCACAAGCTACGACACGTCGGCAGACAGATTCCAGAACTACTACAAGGACCTGTCCCTGCGCATGAAGAACCGCGAAGTGGACTTGTTGATTGTGGTGAACATGTTCCTCACCGGCTTCGACGCTACCACGCTGAATACCCTGTGGGTGGACAAGAATCTGCGCCACCACGGCCTTCTGCAGGCCTACTCGCGCACCAACCGCATCCTCAACTCCATCAAGGACCATGGCAACATCGTGTGCTTCCGCAATCTCGAAAATGCCACCAACGACGCCTTGCGCATGTTCGGCGACCCCAACTCCTGCGGCCTGATCCTGCTGCGCACCTTCGACGACTATTTCCAGGGCTACGACGATGAGCTGGGCAAGCACCACCCCGGATGGAAAGAGCTGATGGAAGAGCTGATGACCAAATTCCCCCTTGGCGCTCCCCCGCTGGGAGAGGCCGCGGAAAAGGAATTTATACGCCTATTCGGCACGATACTGCGCGCCTACAACGTGCTGTCAACCTTCGACGAATTCGCAGCCAACCACATAATATCGGATGATGATTTCCGCGACTACCGCGGATTCTACAACGAGCTTCACGACAAATACCGCCCAAACAGAGGCCAGGCCGCCAACATCAACGATGACCTCGTGTTCGAGATGGAGCTGATGAAGTCGATTGAAATCAACATCGACTACATCCTCTTCCTCATTGGCCAGATGGACGGCCATGCCGACCATGACCGTGAAATCGTGATTAAGACCATTAAGAGCGTGGAGGCATCGCCCGACCTCCGCAATAAGAAGGAGCTAATACAGGAATTCATCGAAAAGCACACGCCGGAGAAAGACGTGCATGACCAGTGGCATGAATTTGTGCGCCAGAGTCAGCGAGAGCAGATTGAGGAAATCATAGCCTGCGAGAACCTGAAACGCGAACCGACGTTCGATTTTATTGGCCAATCGTTCCGCGAAGGCGAAGTGAAGGAGAATGGCACAGCCATAGCCGAGATTCTGCCACCGATGGGGCTCTTTGGCGGAGCGGGCGTCAAACGCTCGGAAAAGAAGAAAACGGTGACCGCCAAACTCAAAGAATTCTTCGACCGCTTCTTCGACATCTCCGGCGGGGAATTTTACCGGCCAGAATAAACGATTGAGCGCAGCGGCGGCATGCCATTCTCGCTATTCTTATTGGATAGTCGCAAAAAAATCGTATCTTTGCAGACATAACCCCCAAATGGCGAAAAAGAAATGACACCAATGGAATCCATAGCCAATTTTGGCAGATATTGCATATTCATGACGAGGGTCTTCGCTGTGCCCGACCGCTGGCGCGTGTTTGGGCGCAGGACCGTGGCCGAAGTGTCGAAGCTTGGCATCGACTCCATCCCCCTTGTAATCATCATATCGATATTCATAGGCGCGGTGATTGCCATACAGATGCAGCTCAACATAGCGTCTCCCCTCATCCCGGCCTACTCCGTGGGCTTGGCCACGCGCGACATTGTGCTCTTGGAATTTTCCAACTCCATCCTGTGCTTGATTCTCGCGGGCAAGGTGGGGTCGAACATAGCCTCGGAGATAGGCACTATGCGGGTGACCGAGCAGATTGACGCCCTAGAGATAATGGGCGTAAACTCCGCCAACTATCTTGTGCTTCCGAAGGTGGTGGCGCTGGTGCTGTTCATGCCCGTGCTTGTGATTCTTTGCATGGGCACGTCTATTTTGGGCGGCTACTTGGTGGCATTGGTCACGGACTTGATTACGGTGTCGAAGTATGTCTATGGCCTCCAGGCGCTGTTCCAGGAATGGTACATTTGGTACGCGCTGATCAAATCGCTCTTCTTCGCGTTCATCATCGCATCGGTGGCGTCCTTCTTCGGCTATTACGTAAAGGGCGGCGCGCTTGAAGTTGGCTCAGCCAGCACCAAGGGAGTCGTGACAAGCTCCATCCTGATATTGCTATTCGACGTCTTACTCACCAAACTTCTGCTGCAATGATTGAGGTAAAAAATGTGACAAAGTCATTCGACGGGCGCACCGTGCTGCATGACATCAGCACAGATTTCTACACGGGGAAAGTGAACCTTATAATCGGGCAGAGCGGCTCAGGCAAGACCGTGCTGATGAAATCGCTGGTGGGGCTTCTGCGGCCGGAAAAGGGCAAAATCCTTTTTGACGGCAGGGACATCATCACTATGGACGCCAAGGAAATTAAGAACCTGCGCAAGGAGATAGGCATGCTCTTTCAGGGCTCGGCGCTTTTCGACAGCGAGACGGTGCTGGGCAACGTGATGTTTCCGCTGGTGATGTTCACCGACATGTCACCGGCCGAAATGAAGGACAGGGCAATGTTCTGCATAGAACGCGTCAACCTGCTTGGCGCGGAAAACAAGTACCCCTCCGAAATATCGGGCGGCATGCAGAAGCGCGCGGCCATAGCCAGGGCCATATCGCTTAACCCCAAGTACCTTTTCTGCGACGAGCCCAATTCCGGCCTGGACCCGCGCACGTCGATCTTGATTGACGAGCTGCTGATTGACATTACCCATGAATACAATATGACCACCGTGATAAACACGCACGACATGAACTCAGTGCTAGGCATCGGCGAGAACATAGTGTTCATCTACAAGGGACGCCGCGAATGGGTGGGCGACATGAAGAAAATCTTCGCCACCGAAAGCAAGGCTCTCAATGACTTCGTGTTCGCCACAGATCTGTTCCAGGAAGTGAAGGAATACATCCTAAAACACGGATTCACCGCCAAGGGCGCCGCTCGCCGAGGCGACTGAAATTCCCACATCCAAGGCTTCTGATTGACTTTAAGGGCTTTGGCTTAAATAATTGAAAAGAGATGAGATTTAGCGACATACCCGGGCATGATGACGTGAAACGGCGTCTGCGGGACATGGCCGACAAGGGCCGCATCCCGCACGCATTGCTGTTGGAAGGACCGGCTGGCGCCGGAAAATTCGCCTTGGCGCGAGCCTTCGCCCAATACATACATTGCGAAAATCGCACCGCCAATGGCGACAGCTGCGGCAGATGCCCGGCATGCCTGCAACATGAAGCCTTCAACCAAATAGACACGTACTATTCTTTTCCAATCGTAAAGAAATCCTCATCGTCGGCAGCCATTAGCGACGACTATCTTCCTGAATTTCAGGAATTGCTGACAGAAAGCCCATATATGGACTTTGAATCATGGCTGTTAAAGCTCGACAACATCAACGCGCAGCCACAAATATATGTGAGCGAGGCCAACGAGCTTCTGCGCAAGCTAAGCCTGACGGCTCATTCATCTCGCTACAAAATCGTGCTGATGTGGCTGCCGGAAAGGCTTAAGGAAGACGCCGCCAACAAGCTGCTGAAGCTTGTGGAAGAGCCTTACCCCGACACTCTGTTCATAATGTCGAGCGACAATTCACGCGGCATACTGCCCACAATCTATTCGCGCACACAGCGCATAGCCGCAAAGAGATACAGCGATGAGGAAATAGCCGGCCTGCTGGCCAACAAATACGGCCTGGAGGACAGCGCCGCCGCGCAGATATCAAAGCTTTCCGCCGGCAACGCCACCGAGGCCATCAAACTGATATCGCTTTCGAAAGAGAGCGACGAATACCTGCAGCTGTTCATGGAGCTGATGCGCAAGGCCTACACGCGCGATGTGGCCGCCTTGAAGGCCTGGGCGGCGGATGTGGCCGCCTTGGGGCGGGAGCGGGAAATAAAATTCCTTGAATACTGCGCTCGCATGGTGCGCGAGAATTTCATATTGAATATACATCAGCCCGATCTCAACTGCCTGAACAATGCCGAGATGTCCTTCAGCGCGCGCTTCTCGCCCTTCATCAACGAGCGCAATGTGCTGAAAATATTTAAGACGCTTGGCGACGCCAAGGCCGACATAGCGGCCAACGCAAACGCAAAGCTCGTGAACTTTGACGTGGCCATCAAGACCATACTTTTGCTAAAGCAATGAAATTCCTAAAGCAAGTAGCCGACTACTATACGCGCGACCCCAAGCGCCGAGCCGAGCTTGGCTCCTACACCTTTGTCTTCCCAAACAAGCGCAGCGCCATGCACATGCGCAAATATCTGAAAGATTCCGTTGACACGCTTGGCTTTATGCCAAAGATGGTGACTATCACCGCGTTCACCCAAGAATTTTCATCACGGCCGCTTGCCTCGCCTTCAGAACTGCTTTTCATCCTATATGACTGCTACCGCCGCGTGCTGGGCAGAAAGGGACGGGCCGACCAGGCCAGGGATTTCGACACATTCATTTTTTGGGGCAACATAGCGCTGCAGGATTTCTCGGACGTTGACGCCTATATGGCGAACCCCATCGAACTTTTCCGCAACCTCAAAGGCCTAAAGGAGATAGAATCGTCCTACCTCACCCCCGAACAAATAGAGGTGGCTAAAATCCTGGGTGACAAAAGGGATTACCGCAAATACCTGGAGAATTTCTGGAGCCATATGCCCGAAGGCGAATCCGAAGGCCATGCCGCAGGCAAATTCCTGAAGCTATGGGAGATGATGGGCGAGCTCTACAATGAATTCAACAAGGAGCTCAAGCAAAAGAGCCTCACCTACAGCGGCGCTCAGGCCCGGGAGGCTCTGGCGGAAATAAAGAGCATGAACGCTGAGGATTTTTGCGGACAGCGATTTGCCTTCATCGGATTCTACGTGCTCTCCACGGCGCGCGCCCTGATGCTGGAAAGGCTGCGCGCCCTGGGGGTGGCGGATTTCTTTTGGGACATAGCTTCGCCGATGCTGAGACAAGAGGGATGCCGCGCCGGCGACTTCATAATTCCCCTTTCGCGAAAGCTGGAGATGCCTTCAGACTTTGATCTGGAACCAATCGAGACAATGCCCACGGCACACATATACCCGATGGCGTCGAACGCCGGGCAAGCAAAGGCCGCGGCGTATGTTCTGGACAAATGGGCTAAAGAGGATTCGCAGGCCGCGCCACAAGAATTGGACATGGGTGCAATCAAGCCGCTCCCCAATACCGGCATAGTGCTGCCGTCGGAGAAGCTGCTCGCTCCGGTGCTTCAATCCATTCCGCCGAAATACTTCCCGATCAATGTGGCCATGAAGGTGCCGTATTCGTCCACGTCTTTTGCGGGGCTGTTCCTGTCAATTCTTGCCATGCAGGAGCGCGCCCACACCTTGCGCGGCACTGTGCATTACTTTTATAAGGATGTGCTTGACGTTATTTTCAACCCTTACGCCCTGCTGATTGACAAGGATGCAGTGTCCTCCCTTTCCGACAAGATAAGGAAAGAGCGGCTTTATCATATTGATTCCGCGGAAATATCCAAGGCTTACCCCACCCTTGCGCCAATCTTTTCCTCGACATCGGGAAAATCAAACGCCTCAGATACCCGTGCCTATCTTTTGCGGCTAATAGACGCCCTAAGCGCAATGCCGGAGGCGGACGGAAACTTATTGCGGGCGTACAGCGACGCTGTGGACCAGACTTTCGACCTGGCCGAGGAGTACAGGGTGAAGATGACCGAGCACACTTACTTCTTCCTGATAAAAAAACTTCTGTTCGCACTTGACCTTCAGCTCAGCGGCTCGCCGGTGTGGGGGCTGCAGGTGATGGGCATTCCCGACGCGCGCGTCCTTGACTACGACAACCTTATCGTGCTTTCACTCAACGAGCGCATCTTCCCGCGAAGAGGGCCGGCCATTTCGCTCATACCTGACTCACTGCGGCATGGATATGGGTTGCCCACAGCCGACAATGAGGAGGTGAACAATTCCTACCTGTTTTTCCGCTTGATATCCAGAGCTAAGCGGCTGGCGCTGACCTATGACAGCCGCACGCCTGACATGTCGGGAGGAGAAATTTCACGTTACCTGCTGCAGCTGATAGACGCTTATGCTGACAAGGGGCTTGTTCAAATCCACGACACAAGACTGGGGATGGAGGTGGAGGAAGACCGCACTATTACCCTCCTAAAGGAGCCCGAAGTGATGAAAGAGCTTGAGCAATTCCTAACCGAGGGCAGCGGCATACGGTTTTCCGCTTCGTCGCTTAAGACTTACCTCAAATGCCCGCTGCAATTCTATCTGCGCGAGGTGAAGAAGCTGAAGATTGAAGATACGGATCCCGAATACATGGACGCGGCCTCCTACGGCAGCATCGTGCATAAGGTGGCCGAACGGTTCTATAAGCTCCTCAGCATACAGGGGGAAGACCCCGGCGGATGGATTTCGCCCAGCGAAATAAGCGCCAGACTTGAGGACGACCGCCTTGACGATTTCCTTAACCATATGGCGCTTGAGGCCATGAATGAGCTGTACTATTGCGAAAAGTACACTGGGCGCCTACAGGAAATTCCCGGTGAAGGGCGAGTGCTGGCGAAGGTTATAGCCCGCTATGTCAAGGCCATGCTGCGCAGCGAAAGCAAGGGGCGAGAGTTTAGGTTTTTAGAGGCCGAATACGCGGGCAAGCAGAAGGGGCACACCTATAGGTGGAAGATTGACGATGAGCATACAATCAACTTCACCATGTCGATCGACCGAATAGATGAGCTGCGAGCCCCTGACAAGACGCTGCGGTTCATTGACTATAAGACCGGCTCGGATTTCCTTGAGGCCGAAAATTTTGAGGAAATATTCGCCAACCACAAGTGCCACGCCATATTTCAGCTGTTGCTGTATTCCCTTGCCTATTCCGAGCTGGAAGAGGATTGCGGCATCGTGCCGATGATCTACCTCTTCAAGAATATATCCAAGGGCATCCCTCTTATCAAAATTGAAGGCCGGGAGATATTTGACTACCGCACGGCCACGATAAAGGCCGATGACAATGAGGAGGAGATGCCGCTGCGGAAGGCGTTCAGGGAGAAATTCGCCGGAATCATCCACGAAATCTTCGATGAGGACATGCCTTTCTATCAAACCAAAGAGAAGGCCACCTGCCGCTACTGCGCATTCGCGCCCATGTGTGGCCGCATCTCCAGCGCCGACTGAACCCTTTTGCGCCAAATTACTGAATGATTTCGCGCCAAATTACTGAATGATTTAACGCCAAATTACTGAATAAATTTGCGCCAAATTACTGAATGAATTTGCGCCAAATTACTGAATTTGCATGTAAATATTTATTATTCAGTCTTGGAGGAGGTCGCGCATGACGGCGTCGGCCAGGAGCCATTTCTTTTCTGGGATGATTAGGCGGTTGGATTTTTCTATGAGGGATCCCATTTTTATGTAAGGAGCGGCGTCGATGTGCAGACGCTTGAGGCGATGGGAGGAAACTTTCGCCAAATCCATGCCGGCGCTGGTGCGCAGCGATGTGATCACCATATCGTTAAACCTATCGGCGTCTGATTCTTCCTCCAATTCACACGCAAGCATGCCTCCCTCGATGGCTTGCAAGTAGCTTTTCAGCATAGGCGGATTGGCCTGGCGGTTTATGCCGTCGAAGCTGTGGGCTCCAGGGCCAAGGCCGAGATATGGCGTAGAATCCCAATATGAGCTGTTGTGGCGCGAATGGAATCCCGGCTTTCCGAAATTTGAAATTTCGTAATGCTCATATCCCGCAGCGGCGGTGGCTGAAATGAGCATCTCGTACATGCAAGCCGCCACATCCTCGTCCACCTCCTTAATTTGCCCCTTCCCCAACATTGCCGCAAGCCTGGTGCGCGGCTCAAAAGTGAGGGAATAGGCAGAAAGGTGTTCAGGGCCGAGCGAAATGACGCCATTGAGCGACCGCTCCCACGACTGCAGATCCTGGCCCGGAAGCCCATAAATAAGGTCAAGGCTAATGTTCTCAATGCCGCCCTCGCGAAGGATTCTAAACGCGTCTGCGGCTTGTGCGGCGGTATGCCTGCGGCCCACAGTTCGCAGCTCGACGTCGCAAAGGCTTTGCACGCCCATGCTCACCCTGTTGACGCCCATTCGCCGCCACATATCCACCTTGCCGGGGGCGACATCCTCTGGATTGACCTCAATGGTGAATTCCTCCGCGCCGGCGGGCAGCGCCTCCACAATGGCCACAAGCTCAGCCTCGGAAAGAATGGACGGGGTGCCGCCGCCAAGATATATCGTGGAAAAATCGCCATAGCCATTGCACCGCATGCCAAACTCACGCCCTACGGCTTTGGCATAGCGCAGGCGCAAATTTTCACGCCCCGGCATAGAATAGAAATCGCAATAGGCGCATTTGCTGTGGCAAAAAGGCACATGCACGTAAAGTCCGGCCATAACTGGAAAAATCTGATTTCAGCCACAAAGGTAGGCATAAAAATCGGCATCACAAAGCCGGAGAAAACCAAAAAAATGACAGCCGCAACATTCAAAATTTTAGAAAATGTGCGAAAACAATGCTAATGAGGCTTCAATTTAGAGCGAATTTCATCACAATAGATTATATTTTTAAAATTAAGGAAAAATTGTGCCGCATTTTTGTTGCAAATTGTAACATTTCATTTTTTTTGAGAAAAATATTTGGAATCACCTGAATTAAATTGTTAAATTTGCAACGTCAAACGAACATACACATATCAAGCGTTGTTGTACAATCGTAGAAAACCAAAATAATTTTGCGATATGACATACCAGCAGCCTACCCTTCCCTATGCCAATGACGCGCTAGAGCCCGTCATAAGCAGAGAGACCATAGAATACCACTATGGCAAGCACGAGAAAGCGTACATCGACAATCTCAACCGCCTTATAAAAGGCACAGAGTACGAAGACATGGAGCTTGAGGAGATAATCCAAAACTCAAAAGGCGCATTGTTCAACAACGCATCCCAGGCGTGGAACCACATCTTCTATTTCTTCACCTTCGCCCCCAACAGCGGAGGAGAGCCTTCGGGTGAACTAAGAAAAGCCATCGACCGAGATTTCGGATCGTTCGACAAATTCAAAGAGGCCTTCGTTGAGGCCGGCGTCGGGCTTTTCGGCTCAGGATGGGTGTGGCTAAGCAGCGACGAGAACGGCAAGCTCTTCATTACGCAGGGCTCAAACGCCGAAAACCCTCTGACAAAGGGCCTCAACCCGCTTCTTACATTTGATGTCTGGGAACACGCCTACTACATCGACTACAAGAACCTGCGAGCCGATTATCTCAAAAAGCTTTGGGACATCGTGGACTGGGACGTGGTCGAGAGCAGGTACTAAATCGAAAACTTTCGACAAATATTAAGCATAATGTGATGAATGGAATGGGAGACGCTCGTGAGAGTATCTCCTTTTCTCTTTTTATGGCGTTTTATACAAAAATATGTTTTAAAACATAAAAATTCGACTATACATTTCTGAAAAATCTGCGGCTTTATATGTGTAGGCCCCATATACGGGCCAAAAATAATCACATCTTAAATATAATAGCCAATGATCAAACAATTACTTTCGCTAGCCGCCTGCATCCTCCCCTGCATGGCAACCGCAGCAGACTTCTTCATCACGCCGGAAGGCAATGGAAGACGTGACTGAAGAGATGTTTCACATCCAAAAAAGAAAAAAGCTGGCGCCAAGCAGCAGGAAGACTGCGTAAGCAGAAGTTCGGTACCGACTATGCGGTCAAGGAGGTCTGCAAACCGCTTGGTGCATCAAAACAAGCTTGTTATAAGCATGTTGATAACGCAGCGATGAGACGGCTTGCACAGGAAGAGTTTGCTCGACAATACATAAGCGAAACTCGCGGGCAAGCTCCCGGTATGGGAGGAGCAAAGAATACTCACTGATGGCGCTTCAAAAGGCTTATACGTTTTTGGTTGGCCACGGCGTAGATACACATCACACAATCCATCATGCCGACCGTGGTGTGCAATACGCCAGTTATGACTATGTGGAACAGCTGCGCCTTTATGGAATGTCCATAAGCATGACTGACATCGGGAATCCCAAGGATAACCCTCAGGCTGAGAGGATAAACGAGACAATCAAGAATCAACTGCTTAATGCCAAAATTGAGGAATCACAAGGTTCTATAGAGCAAAAGTCATTATAGCCATTTTTGATTGATGTCTCAGTAAATCCATATGACATAAACAAACAAGCCTGATTTATACAGGAATAGGTTTTTTTTGCTAGAGCTTTTCTTGGGCCGCCACTATTTTACGCTTCGCATGGTCGTGATGACGATGGCGCCGTTGGACCCCCTGGTGCCGTAGTCGAGCCCTTCGGTCACAACCTCCACTTTCTGTATGTCGCGAACGTTGATGGCCCGGTTCACATCCTCTGCGCCGCCATATACCATGCCGTCGACTACGAATATTGGCTCATTGTTCATGTTTATGGAGTTGGCCCCGCGCACCACCACGCTCGTGCCCGACACCATCACGCCCGACAAACGCCCGCGCAAAAGGTCATAGAGCGTCTCGGCGTTAGATTCCTCCACTTGCTCGCGGGTGATTACATTGGGCTGGCGGTGCGGCGCCTTTATCTTTGTGTATTCGCATGCCGTCTCGGATTGCCCGTCGCTCAAAAGGAAATTTTTCTTGTCGAAGGTTACGGTTATTTCCGACAGGCCGGCCGCCGGGAATCTGGCCTCCTTAGTTTTCCCGTTGCACACTGCCACAGTGTCGTCAGGGCTTAAGTTAACAAGAATGAACATGCCTTCATCGTTGGTGAATGCGCTAATCTTTGTGGCGCGGCTGTACACCTTTACATTTTTTTGGGGCTTCCCCTTTTGATTCACTACAACGCCCTGCAGCTGCTCAGCCGAGCCAACCATCGCTATAGCCATCGCCATAATCGCCAATACCAGTCTTTTCATATCAAATGCTTATTTTTTTGCAAAGATAAGAATTTTTTTAAGAATGAACACTGGATTTCGACTATGGGATTAAGTAAGCGCTAATAAAAGATAAATTGCCGCGGTTTGCCGATTTGTCTAATGATTTAAAAAATAAATCTAATAAATTTGCCAAACATTTAAAATAAAGACCAATTTACATCATGATTAGAAATCTTGCAATTATCGCGATGTTGGCACTGAGTCTAGCTTTTGGCCTGAGCCTGCACGCACAATCGCCCGAACCCCCGCAAAGACATAGCGGACAGCAGATGCAGCGTCCGCCACAACGCCCTTCCGCCTACGACCTGGCCGATGAAACGCGCAAAGCCCTGTCCCTGGACACGAAGCAATTTGAAAAAACGCTCTCAGCCTACGAGAAATACAACAAAAATGTTTTCGGTGATGAACCCGCTCAGCAAGGCAGACCCGAAGGCGGACGTCCGCCAATGGGCGGCCCCGGTGGCTTCGGAGGCCCCGGCCCGGGCGGAATGCATCCCGGCGGACATGGAGGTCCCGGAGGCCCTGGCGGAATGAGGCCTGGCAATCCGGAAGGGCAAGTACGCCCCAGCGCAAACTTTGATCCCGAAAAGATGGAAAAGGCAAAAGCCAAGGCCGAAAAGGATCTTGACAAGGCTATGAAAAAGCTTTTCAAGAAATCGCCTGAAAAATACGGCCTATGGCTTGAGCTAAGGGACGAACAGCTGAAACGCATTTTTCCCCAGCCCCCTCACCGCATGGACAAAGATGAAAAACCTAATGCGGGAAAATTATGAAAAGGAATATCACACTGGCCATGGCTGCCGCATGCGCAATATGGCAAGTCTCAGCCGCCGAGGCGGAATGGCTGAAATTCACATCAAAAAGCGGAGATGAGACATTCTTGAAATCTAGCGGCCTCGTCATCACAAAGGCCAACGGAATGCTGTTGTGCTCAAGCCCCGCGGAAGAAATATCACTGCCCCTCGACAACCTGGCATCGATGGAATTTACAAGCCGCAACGCCGGCGTGGCCGATGCCATCCTTGGCCAGGCCGAAGGCACAACAGAAGCCTACTCAGCCAATGGCGTCCTGGTTGGCGTGTACCCCTCTCTGCAGCAAGCGCGCGAAGCCTTGTCGGCCCTGCATGGAGTGTTCTTGCTAAAGACAAAATCACAAACAATTAAAATTACCTCAAAATGAAGCGCCCTTGCATATTCCTCACCGCCATTTTGGCGCTCTGCCCACAAGCCTGGACGCAGACCCTCAATCTGGAAAAGGGCGGCGTAACATACAGCTTTGAAGCATCCAAGACAGGCGTGATGCATTTTGGCGAAGGAGGGACATCGATTTCAATAGGCGATGCGTTCACCTTTTCCATAGACGAATCCTCACGCATTTGGGTGGGAGACAACGCCGTTGAGGACAACGCTGTGGCCATCAGCTATGCCGGCTCGACAGCTAGCGTGAGTATCCCCGGAAACATCGCCCCGTATGTAACGGCTTCAGTGGACGGCGCCCACGTGGCTATAACGCAATCGCAGGCTGTGGGAGACAACACATGCGGAGAAATCACATACCAGCTTTCGGGGTCTTCTTCAGACGGCTCATTTTCCCTCACTGGCTCTTACAAGGCTTCGCTGGAATTGCTGGATCTCAGCCTGGCCAGCAGCCGCGGCGCCGCGCTTGACATCCAAAATGGCAAGCGCATATCCATCAGTTCGAAGAACGGGACGTCCAACACGCTTTCCGACTGCGCTTCGGGCAGCCAAAAAGGATGCATCGTGTGCAAGGGTCATCTCGAATTTAAGGGAAAAGGCTCTCTCTCGGTGGAAGGCAACGCCTCGCATGCAATCTACGCCAAGGAATACGTGGAGGTGAAGAATTGCGCCCTCACCATCACTAAGGCGGAGAAGGACGGCATCAACTGCACGCAATATTTCGCCATGGAAAGCGGCAAAGTGAATATAAGCGGCACCGGCGATGATGGCATCCAGATAGACTACAAGGACGCTGAGAACCGTGAGACCGAGGACACTGGCTCATTCTCTATGGCCGGAGGCACTCTCACGATTTCCACCACGGCTGCCGCAGCCAAGGGCGTGAAGGCTGAAGGCCGCGCCACAATCAGCGGAGGCACGCTTGAGCTATCCACTTCCGGCACTGGCAAATGGGATTCCGCCAAGCTCAAGACCAAGGCTGCGGCGTGCATCAGCTCTGACGAAGACATCATCATCACCGGCGGAAAGCTTTCGCTCACAGCCACTGGCGGAGGCGGCAAAGGCATGAGCTGCGACGGCAATCTCACCATCGACAATGGGGAAATCAGAATAAAGACCTCCGGCGGCGTATTCGCATACGTAAACAACAAGACGTATGACAATTACACAGGAAACACTGATAAACTGAATAGCGACTACAAGTCCTCGCCGAAGGGCATCAAGGCCGACGGGAATATCACCGTGAACGATGGCATAATCAACGTCACTTGCACCGGCAACGGAGGCGAGGGACTGGAAAGCAAGGCCATCATGACCATCAACGGAGGCACAATAAATGTAGCTTCAACCGATGATTGCCTCAACAGCTCTAGCCACATGTACATCACCGGCGGAGACATCACGGCCGTGGCGTCGAAAAACGACGGCCTGGACTCCAATGGCAATATGTACATAAGCGGAGGCACTGTGCGCGCCTTTGGCTCTTCATCGCCTGAGTGCGGCATTGACGTGAATGAAGAGGAAAATTACAAGCTTTACTTCACGGGCGGCATAATCCTGGGCGTCGGCGGCTCCAACTCCAAGCCTACCAACTCATCCTCTACCCAGCCTTACGTGACTTGCTCAATGAGCGTATCGAAGGGCCAGACCATCAGCGTAAAGTCAGGTTCGACTGTGCTTGCGTCGTTTGAGGTGCCCGACACCTACGCGGGCTCAAGCTCGCAGGGCGGCGGCCCCGGCGGATTCGGCCCCGGCGGATTTAGCGGAAGCGGCTCAAGCTTGATAATCAGCTGCCCTGGCCTCGTTTCCGGCACATCCTACACCATTACCAACGGCACATCTACGTCGACCGCCCGCGCCGCACAGTACGGCTCATCAGGCGGACGCCCGTAAATTCGATTACTCCATGCCAATTCTTTCGGTTTTGTTATTATAAACATCGAACACAGAGGCATTTTGGTTATTCTTCAAAAATTTTAAAGGAATATTGGAATCACCGCAGATTAGGGGGGATAACGTACAGGATTCTTTGGGAATGTGCGATTTTTTTCGTAATTTTGTGCCCTGATTAATTATTTTATAAGAGTTTCACAATGGAAGAACTTGCCCCTAAATATTCTCCGGCTGAGGTCGAGGACAAATGGTATAAATATTGGGATGAGAACGGCCTGTTCCGTTCCGTGCCCGACGCACGCGAACCGTACACGATAGTCATTCCGCCGCCAAACGTAACGGGAATCCTGCACATGGGCCATATGCTCAACAACACCATTCAGGACATCCTCGTGCGCAGGGCCCGCCAGGAGGGCAAGAACGCCCTTTGGGTGCCGGGCACTGACCATGCCTCAATTTCAACCGAGACGAAGGTGATACAGAAACTGGCGAAGGAAGGCATCAAGAAGACCGACCTCACACGCGAGCAATTCCTGGAGCACGCTTGGGAGTGGACCAACAAGCACGGCGGCATAATTCTGCAGCAGCTGCGCAAGCTGGGCGCCTCGTGTGACTGGAGCCGCACGGCTTTCACCATGGACGACATCCGCTCGAAGAGCGTGATAAAGGTGTTCTGCGACCTATATGACAAGGGCCTTATCTACCGCGGCCTGCGCATGGTGAACTGGGACCCCGAAAACCGCACGGCCATCAGCGACGATGAGGTATTCTATGTTGATGAGCATTCAAAGCTTTATTATCTGAAATATTACATTGCCGACGACGATATGAGCGGCGAGACCGGCGACGAAGCCGAAGTGGTGCATCGCGACGCCCAGGGCCGCCGCTACGCCGTGGTTGCCACTACCCGCCCTGAGACAATCATGGGCGATACGGCCATGTGCATCAACCCCAAGGACCCAAAGAACGCATGGCTTAAGGGCAAGAAGGTGATTGTGCCGCTGGTGGGGCGCGTTATCCCCGTCATCGAGGACCGCTACGTGGAGGTTGACTTCGGCACCGGCTGCCTGAAGGTGACCCCCGCCCACGACAAGAATGACCAAATGCTGGGCAAGGCGCACAACCTTGAGACCATCGACATATTCAATGACGATGCCACGGTCAATGAGGCCGGAGCTTGCTCCGAGCCCACAAAGAAATTCCTCGGCATGGACCGCTTCGCCGTGCGCGAGCAGATTGCAAAGGACCTCGCAGAGGCCGGCCTGATGGAAAAAATCGAGGATTATGAGAACAAGGTGGGATGCAGCGAGCGCACCAAGGTGCCCATCGAGCCCAAGCTCTCTGAGCAGTGGTTCATATCGATGAAGCATTTCGCCGAGATTTCGCTTGGCCCGGTAATGGACGACTACATCAAATTTGTGCCCGAGAAATACAAGACCACCTACCGCATTTGGCTGGAGAACATCCAGGACTGGTGCATCAGCCGCCAGCTGTGGTGGGGCCACCGCATTCCGGCCTACTACTACGAGGATAAGGACGGAAAGACATGCATCGCCGTGGCCGAGACCGCCGAGCTGGCCCTCGAAAAGGCGCGCAAGGACAGCGGCATGCCAGAGCTCAAGGCCGAAGACCTGCGCCAAGACCCCGACGCGCTTGACACGTGGTTCTCAAGCTGGCTATGGCCAATCTCCCTCTTCAACGGCATCCTTGACCCGGGCAACGAGGAGATGAAATATTACTATCCGACGTCCACCTTGGTCACCGGGCCCGACATTATCTTCTTCTGGGTGGCGCGCATGATCATGGCCGGATACGAATACGCGGGCGACAAGCCTTTCTCCAACGTATACTTCACCGGCATCGTGCGCGACTCGATAGGCCGCAAGATGTCGAAGATGCTCGGCAACTCGCCCGACCCGCTTGAGCTCATAGCCAAATACGGCGCCGACGGAGTGCGCATGGGCCTGATGCTCGCCGCTCCGGCCGGCAACGACATAATGTACGATGACAAGCTAGTGGAGCAAGGGCGAAACTTCTGCAACAAGATATGGAACGCCTTCCGCCTGGTAAAGGGCTGGGAAGTGAGCGGCAACATCCCACAGCCGGAAAGCTCGAAGGCCGCGATCGCATGGTTTGAGGCCCAGCTCAACAAAACTGTGGCCGAAGTTGAAGATTCGCTTTCAAAATTCCGCCTTAACGAGGCTCTGATGGCCATTTACCGCCTCTTCTGGGACGAATTTTCATCCTGGTACCTTGAGATGGTAAAGCCTGCCTACCAGCAGCCAATCGACCGCGCCACCTACGACGCCACCATGCGCTATTTCGACGAACTCCTGCGCCTCCTGCACCCCTTCATGCCCTTCATCACCGAAGAGCTGTGGCAGCATCTGGCCCAGCGCGCAGAAGGAGAATCGATAATGTACGCTCCCGTGGCCAAGGCGGCTCCATTCAACGCCGAAACAATAGCGCAAATGGAGACCGCCAAGGACATCGTGGCCGGCGTGCGTGGCGTAAGGGCGCAGAAAAATATCCCTTCGAAGGAAGCTTTAGCGCTCAACATCGTGGGTGCCCCCTCCCCCGCCTTTGAAAGCGTAATCAAGAAGCTGGCCAACCTGTCGGCAATCAACGCCGAGGCCGAAAAGGACGCCGCTGCCGCCACATTCATGGTGGGCACCACGGAATTCAACGTGCCCTTGGCTGACCAAATCGACGTAGAGGCGGAGCTCGAAAAGCTAAACAAAGACCTTGATTACCTCGAAGGATTCAAAAAATCAGTTGAGAAGAAGCTTAGCAACGAGCGGTTTGTCAACAACGCCCCGGCGGCAGTGGTTGACAATGAGCGCAACAAACTGGCCGACGCCACCCAAAAAATCGAGGCCATAAAGGCGACGATCGCCGCCCTGTCAAAATAAACGGCACCGACTTCGCCTATGAGCAAACTGTATTGGCAGTTATTCGCCACATTCTTCAAAATCGGGGCGTTCACCTTTGGAGGCGGATGGGCCATGATCTCAATAATCGAGAGGGAGATTGTGGACAAGCGCAAGTGGATACCAAAGGATGAATTTCTCGACCTGCTGGCCGTGGCCCAGTCCATGCCTGGCATTCTGGCCGTGAACATATCAGTGTCGGTGGGCGACAACGTGATGGGCAAGCGCGGGAGCGCCTGCGCCGCACTGGGCACCATCCTGCCGTCGTTCCTGATGATTCTGGCAATCGCCATCTTCCTTACGCCGGAAATGATCAGCCAAAACCCCACGGTGTCGGCCATATTCAAGGGCATCCGCCCGGCGGTGGTGGCACTGATCATAGCTCCCGTGCTCACCACGGCTAAGGCCGCCAAGCTCAACTGGAAAACGGCCGCAATCCCCGTTGTTGTGGCTCTGACCATATGGTCGAAATTGCCCGTGGTGTCCAACCCCATACTTTGGATTGTGCTTGGAGGCCTGGGCGGCTGGCTTGTGTTCAGGCATGCCATGAAAGGCGGAAAGGAGGGCAAGGCATGATCTACCTAAAGCTGCTTTGGAGCTATTTCAAGATAGGCATATTCGGCTTTGGCGGCGGCTACGCCATGCTGGCGCTGATAGAGCGCGAAATAGTGGGCCAAGGGTGGATCACCGAAAAGGTGTTCACCGACATAGTGGCCATCTCGCAGATGACGCCAGGCCCCATCGGCATCAATTCCGCCACGTACATAGGCTATGTCGTGCCCCAGGGGGCGTCGGAGGCCTTCGCCTCGCCCTTCTGGGGAATACTCGGGTCGATGCTCTGCACGCTTGTGGTGGTACTCCCGTCGTCGCTGCTCGTGCTCTTCGCCAGCCATTTCATACGCAAGCACCACGAGAGCGGAGCCGTCAAGGGCATATTTGCGGGCCTTCGGCCGGTGGTGGTGGGGCTCATTGCCTCGGCGGCGCTTCTTCTGATGAACAGCGATAACTTCGGGGCTGACGCCTATAGCCAGATTTGGAGCATAACGATATGCGTCGCGGCATTTTGCGCCGTGTATTTCACCAAGATGCACCCTATTTTCGCGATAATCGCCGCCGGAGTGGCCGGCCTGTTTATATTTTGATTATGGACGAAGCATACAGGAAAACCACCGAATGGCTT
Organism: Clostridium sp.; assembly: GCA_023666615.1. Classification (GTDB taxonomy): domain Bacteria; phylum Bacteroidota; class Bacteroidia; order Bacteroidales; family Muribaculaceae; genus CAG-873. The sequence continues at coordinate 40,348 of JAMPBQ010000005.1, forward strand.
TTTGGGCAGCTGCCAATGTTCTCTAAAATCGGAGCCGGAGCCTACAAGCCCGGCCTGGATACGGCCAAGGCGCTTTCAAAGGCATTTGGAGACAAGCATAGGAAATTCAAAACGATACACATAGCGGGCACCAACGGCAAGGGAAGCACGTCGCATATGCTGGCCTCATGCCTGGCCGCGGCGGGCTATAAGACTGGGCTTTACACATCGCCACACCTTGTGGATTTCCGCGAGAGGATGCGCATTAACGGCGAGATGATTTCAGAGGGGGAGGTGGTGGACTTCACTGAGCGCTACCGCAGGATGAATCTGGGTTGCAGCCCGTCATTCTTCGAGCTCACCACCATTATGGCCTTCGACTTCTTCGCGCGACAAAACGCGGACATAGCCGTGATTGAGACGGGACTGGGCGGACGCCTTGACACCACCAACATCATCACGCCCATATTGTCTATAATCACCAACGTATCGCTGGAGCACACCGCCCTCCTTGGCGACACTATCGAACAGATAGCCCGGGAAAAGGCCGGAATCATGAAGCCAAGCGTGCCGGTGGTGATAGGCGAGGCCGACGAGCTTGTGAGGCCGGTCTTTGCCGAGGCCGCCGCCGAGGCCTACGCGCCCATAACCTTCGCCGAGGACCATAGAATAAATTGCGCGGAGCTGGCCGACGGCCGCTATGCCTTCAGCCTCTACCCATTCGGGGCGCCCGCGATGGCCTGCGACCTTGAGGGAGAATGGCAGAAGAAAAACGCTCTGACCGCAATAACGGCCCTGCGCCTTCTACGCGAGGACTGCGGGCTATGCATCCCCGACACGGCCATAGCCGAAGGCCTGGCCGACGTGCAAGGGCGCACCGGCCTGCAGGGCAGATGGATGCGCATGGGCGAAAATCCGGAAATAATATGCGATACGGGGCACAACCCCGGAGCGTGGGCCTGCCTCGCTCCCAGGCTCGCGAAGATGGCGCGTGAGAAAACTCTGCGGGTGGTGATAGGATTCGCCAACGACAAGGATGTGGATTCGATATTCGCTTCGCTTCCGAAAGAGGCCATCTACTATTTGGCGCAGCCCGATTGCCGCAGAGCCAGGCCTTCGACGGAATTGCTGGAAATAGCTAGGGCAAATTCCCTGCAAGCCAAGGCGTACGCGACAGTGGCCGAGGCCTTGGCGGCTGCCAAGGCGGATGCCTCGCCGGCCGACGCCATATTTGTGGGCGGCAGCAATTTCGTTGTGGCCGAGGCGCTATAGCAGCTGCATTGTGGCGCAGTGGAGGCTGCCATGCTGCCTGATTAGGGCGCGGCAGTCGATTGGCACAATCTCCATCTGCGGCGCGGCCTTTGCCAGAGCGCCGATGGCCATTTGGTCATATTTTGGCTGTCCGTAGGTGGGGAGAAGGATTGCGCCGTTGAGCAAGAGGAAATTGGCGTAGGTGGCGGGGAGCCGCTGGCCGTCCTCATCATAAATGGCGTCGGGGATATAGAGCGGAACGAGGTCGTAAGGGTCGCCCTTTGAGTTTTTAGCCAATAATAGCTCACACTCCATATGCTGCAAATCAATGAAATGTTCATCATCCGCCCTGTCGCATGCGGCATATGCGATCTTGCCGCCGGGAAGGAAGCGGGCCAGGGTATCTACATGGCTGTCAGTGTCATCGCCGGTCAAATGCCCGTGCTCGAGCCAAATTTGGCCCACAGCGCCGAGCGTCTGCCGCAGCTTAAGTTCAATTTCCTTGCGGGAGAGAGCGCCGTTGCGGTTGGGCGAGAGCAGGCACTCGGCCGTGGTGAGTAGCGTGCCGTCCTCATCAATATCGATAGAGCCTCCTTCAAGGGTGAAACTCAGCTCATTGCGATAATCCGCTTTTGGGAAAAGCCCCATCTTCAGCATGCGGCCCGTAATCATATTGTCAAGGTTGGCGGCGAATTTCAAGCCCCATCCATTGAACTGGAAGTCGTTGATTGTCACCCTTCCGTCGGGAGAAACGGTGCTGATTGGCCCAAAATCCCGCGCCCACGTGTCGTTTGTGGGCATCTCCACGAATATTATGCGGCGCAGGTTTGCGCCCCTGCGCATAAGGAATTCGCAGGGTTCGTTTGGCTCCGGCGCCAGCATCACCACCGCCGCGCGCCGGGAAATGGCCATGGCGATGCGCGCAATGCAGTCCTGCGCCTCATCAAGCATGTATGCCCAATCCGTGCCGGCGTGCGGCCAAGCGAGAATCACGGCTCGGCAAGGTTCCCATTCGGCGGGCCAACGCCTCTCACTCCTCATCATAATCAGAAAGAGTGTTCCACACAAGCTCTTGATTGTCTCGATATTCCTCGCAGAAATCGCGGAATCCGCAGCGCTCTGAGCTGCCATTTTCGTGGCACCATTCGCTGTAGGCGGCCTTCAGCTGATGATCCTCGGCCACGAATTTCTTAAATTCCGATTCCGCTATGTCGATGCTTCTGTTTTGATTCAATAAGTCGATAAAAAACTGTTCGATATCTTCCATTGATTTTGGTATCAGAGAAATTGCGTATGATTTTTCGTATGAATTTTGCGCGAAGTTAAAAATTACAGCAATACAATCCAAAAAATTTCACATTTTTAACTAAACCGCAAACAAATATTTGAGAATTGACCAAATGACAACCAAATTTTTGACACATACTTTAGTTATATAAAAACATGTTTTTATCGACTAATAAATTTCAAGCGAACACTACCCCCTCCAGTTCCTGCCACACTATGGCTAATAAAATCATAATTCACATAATCTCCGTCAAGTTCAACTGTTCCATCCTGTTGTTCGTATATCATACCTCCACTGTAAAAATCCAGCACGAGTCGATTTCCTAAAAGACTCCAATTAAATGAATGAGATTCACCAGAATTCCATATGCATGCGCCTGTATAATTACTATTTATCCTTAAATTAGTAAAATCACCAGCTCCCATTACACGTTCCCAATAACCAATCAAATCTTCTTCTGCAATTTGATACTTGTAACTTGGATGGGCTAGAATGGAATGAGAAACTGGCGCAGGCAAAGAAACAGTAGGGTATATCAAATCTCGCTTATTGTATTCTTTTGGAATAGAAAACACAAACTTTGAAAGATTTGGTGTCCAAACGGCACTTCCTGAATAGGGAACATAACCATTATCTTTTGCTATAGCAATACCAAGTCTTGATTGACAGGATTTCATCGGCAATCCTTCAACATCGTATGATATTGTCTTTTCTGATTTATTGTAATTTACATTTGATAATTTCGGTACAATATAATACGTCTCTGCATTCACATTATCACTGCTGGCTCTCTTTGAAAAAGTGTTGTCCCCATATTTGAAACTCCCTGAAATGGCATGAGGAGAAACGGCTTGAACCCCTGTTTCAACTAATTTTCCATAAAGGCCATCATCTGACAATTCAGCGGTCAACTGTGATTTCTTATAATCGCTATATCCTGTGAGATTTTCTCCATAAGAGAAGGATGCTCCAATAGACTTCAATGGCTCCCCCTCTTGTCCAACACTAAATGACAACGTGCTATTTATGGAAATTGAACGCTGTGTTGACACGTCTACATCCCGTCTAAATTGAGACTTTGCATCATCCATTTTTAAGTCAACATTCATATGTGGAAAGTTATTTTCATCATAAAATATTTTTGATGAAATACTTGATGCCCTATCTGATTCAAATGAATAGTCTATGCCAGTATCGCCTGAAACAGACATAGAGCCTGAATAGCTCAATTGCAAACGCTCTCCCAATCCAATCGGAAAATTAACTTTTATCGGCTCATGTGATGAAACAGTAGAGACTCTATCAATAGGAGCTTTTCCACGTCCAGATATAGATCCTTTAATTTTAGCCTCAGCTTGTATATATAGCCTCCTTTGGTTTATAGGAACGCCATTATAAGTCATTATGGTATAATTTGTCGCACAACGAATAGTCGGCTTTACCGCTATTTTTCCGGTGATTTGTGGTTCTTCCGGACCAAGAGGGATGTCTCTAAGCTCATCTGTCATTGAGATACCGCCCGCAATAACATCAGGATATTTTACTGTAGTGGACAAATAGGGCAAGCTATAAAATTTAAATTGGTTATCATCACTAGCGCCAAACTTTGACGAAACATAATCCTCATCTTGAGAAGTCATTTCTATTTCCCTGCTCCACACAAACCGTTCAAACATATCCGAGAGTTCGGCATGATCGCATAAAATGGAATATCCCAAATCAGACTCCTTTATATCACAAACTCTTCCGCAAAATCCGTAAGGCAGATTTTTTGTCGGCTCAAGCTGATATAAATAATCGGACATTTTGGGAACCAAATCTTTAGGCGTGGAGGAATTTAATAATACGAGGTGAGATTCGGCTCCGTATTCAACACCATCAACATATTGGATCAAATTGTTTGACAGGTTGAAAACATTATCACGTTCGATTATGGAGGGGGCAACAAAACATATTGAATCCACTGATTCTATGTCAAATTCATATATGGAATCCGTAGTGAATATTTCTTGTTTAATTACATTATTTACACTTGTATAGCTTATACTGTCTATTTCATTAAGGAATAACGTTGTCACTCCTTCTTTTTGATATAGCATTATGTTTTTTTGTGAAAACATTGCTAAAATTTGAAATAACAATATGCCTAAAATGAACGTACGTTTCATCGGATAGAGATTTTGAAGGATATGCCGTTAATTGATACTATGTAAACTCCAGGAGATAGGTTTCCAGTGCCTAAATTCAATGTCTCACCGTGAGAGACGTTAAAATACTCTACCAAAACGGCGTCTGCCGTGTATATGCTAATATTCAAGTCTGAGGATTGAGCTTGAAAAATCAAGCAATCCTTTTCTTGCTTAAAGACTGATGATTCTATGCCCACATCATTATGACCACTATTTTCTTTATCATTTACTATGGACCTCACAATGTCAACAGGAAAACTCATAGATTGCAGGCCAGCATCAACAATAAGCTCACTTTCGGAAAATTTAATCACCGGTTTTTCGGAATACTTAAATTTTATGACTTCCCCAGAAATCATATTTAGAGACACGCTTTGTGCGAAGGACACAAAATAGGACGCAAAAAGCCCCGTTAAAATCAAAGCGCTAATCAATAAACGTTTAATCATAAATAGGTCTATATTAGAATATTATTTATAAAACCATAGATAATATATTCTTCAACAGTCGGTATTGAGAGATGAAGGCGATTAATTGTATTGTTGGATTCTTATATCTTAAATTTTCCTATCTGCAAAGTTATAATAATTTTCTGATATAATGCGATTTTTGATTATTGTTTCTTCAAAGGATTCATATTGGGTTTATGTATTAAAACATGGAAGCGCGGCGGGCACCGGGTGTCCGCCGCGCTGTATTTTGGATGGCTTTCAGCCTTTGGCCGGGAAGAGAGTTAGAACATTGGGGTGAATGGCTGGGATTCAACCATTTGGCCGGTGATGTTGCCTATGGCATTGCGGGCGTCCTGAGTGTCAAAGTAGAGGACTGAGGCGCCGGGCTGGAGGTTGCATTCCATCAGGTCGACGTAGTACAGGCCCAGGTCTGTCACGTTTTCGAAATAGTACTTTCTGTCTCGGAGGTTGGAGAAGCTGCGCCACTGGGTCTGGCTAAGGTTCTTGTCGCCAAGGGAGTACTTGAAAGGCACCGAGCAATTATTGAGGATGCTGCGGATCACGGCAAGGCCCGTATTGGAATCATTGGTGCGCTCCACGCTGTTTTCAAAGAAATATCCGCGGACAAAGCGGTCCGGGCTCTTCACCGAGCCGGGGAGGAAATTGGCTCCGCCTACGCCTTCCCAATAATGGTTGATGGCGAGCATGTCGGGCCAAGCGGGGTCATTGGTGAGCACTGGCACTTCGGTCTCATAAATGTTCATTTGCCCCTGCTGAAATTCCAGGATCGCAGTCTTGCCTTCGTCGTCGGTAATGCCCCAGTGGAGAGTGGATACCGTGCCGCCGTCGAATGTGGCGCCCACGATTTTAAACTCTGTGGACTTTACCAAGTCGACCACCTCGCGGGTTGTGGCGCAATTGTCGAGCATCCACTCCACAATCACGGCGAGCGACATGGCGGGGATATCGGCGTTGTTTTCCACCTCGGGGGTGTTGTAGATGGTGCCGCGACAGAAAAGGCCGTTGACCGAAAGGCCCTTCTCGTTCATGCCTTCGGTGACGCCGGCGTTATAGCCCACGGCATAAACGGCGCCGTATTTTGATTTCCACTTGATAATCTTGCCTTTGTTATTGCTCACCTTCTCCATTCCGCGGGGATATACGAAAATATTGGTGGGGATTGGCGTGGACCAGTCGAGCGAGCGGCCCACGATGCGCAGGGCCTGAGCGCCGCTTCCCTCCACGGCAGTGGTATCGCCTGTGTACACAACTCGAGTGCAAGCCTGAGACTTAAAATTTCCGGCAAAGCAAGCCACCAGCAAGCCAAGCGCTATTGTAAGTAATCGTTTCATGTCAGCTGTAATTTTTTAGTTGAGGTGGAATACGTTAATTTATAAAGAAACAAAAATTTGCGCGCAATAGTTTGCCCATTCGCCCAATAAGTCAAAAAAAATGTGTACATTTGCATGGCAGTATTTGCCCGCAGAAGCCCGACAAAGCGGCCATGTGGAGAAATCCATAAAGGCCAGGGGCCAGCGGGAGGGTAATGTCGACATATAAAATAGAGCGTCTTTATGCGCTTTGTTCTTGACATGCATAAACTTGGCGGTTTACAAAGGGTCAAAGGACAGAGACAGCGAAGTCGCTCACGGATGGTAATAGTCTGCCACGCGCCTCAACGGCCGCATGGCATAGCTATATGCCTTTACGTGGGCTTCTGCGTTGCTCGTTCCGACCCAAAGGCAACGCCAAGGCCTATGCATGTGGGACGAGCAAGGAAAGAGAATCCCACGTATCTGTTTATATATGCCATATCTAAAAACCAATCATCCGAACAGGGATTCTTCGGAGGCATAGCCGCAGCGATAATGGAATTTAACAGAACCTTGTTATCGTGTGGCGAAATTTAAACCAAGACATTTACCAATGGGAAAATTTACTCAAATTTTCGTTTTGCCGCTGTTAGCCGCATCGGCGCTTAGCGCTGAGGGGCAGGTGTGGAGCGAGACATTCGATGATGAAGCCTCATTAAGTCAATTCACTATAATTGACGCGAATAATGACGGCAAGACTTGGGAATACAACTATCAGCATAGCGCCCGAATCACCTACAACGGGAGTTTGGATATGGACGATTGGCTGATCTCCCCCGCCATAACGCTTGAGGCCGGCGCTGTGTATAAATTCTCGATAGACGCCAAAAACAGCATGGGCACCGAAGCCTTTGAGGCATTCGCGGGAAACGCCCCCGCGGCGGAGGCGATGACAATCTCCGTGATCGAGAAGACTGATGTAAAGAAATCCTCATTTGTCACTTACGAAGGAGAATTCAGCGTGCCTTCAGACGGCAATTGGCACATTGGCGTGCATGGGTGCAGCAAAGCAGACCAGCTTTATCTCTATGTCGACAACATGAAGCTTACGCGCGGAGTGAGCGCAAACTCACCGGAAGCGGTGACAGGCCTGAAAATCAAGCCTGACGCCAACGGACTGGATAAGATTACCATAAGCGGCACATTCCCGACCAAAGATGTATCGGGCAAAGACCTCGCCTCTATTGAAAAGGCGGAGGTGGCATGCGACGGGGATGTCATAGCGAGCTTCAACGGCGCTATCGGCGCGGCATTTGAGCAAACAATCGACGCGCCCGGCGGACGGCACAAATTCACGGTTGCCGTGTACTCCGGCGGAGAACGCGGAAGGGAAGCCTCGGCGGAAGTGTTCGTTGGCCCCAACATCCCCGGCGCCATCCCATATTTGGGAGTTGGCGAGTTCACGCCCGGCGAAGTGACTGTGCGCTGGCAGTGCCCCACGATGGATGTAGACGGAAATCCTTTGAATCCGGAACTGGTGACGTACAAGGTGGTGCGCTACGAGGTGATGGAAGGGAGCCTTTTCTATGAAGAGGACATTGAAGGCGCCGACAATATAGCGGGCACAGAATATGTGCATAAGGCCATTGAGCCCAATGCCGGGCAGATGTACACGGCCTATGGCGTGTACGCCAAGACCGCGGCGGGGTCATCGAAGGCAGCCAAGACTCCACTCTTCCCCGTAGGCACGGCATATGCGGCCCCTTATTCGGAATCATTCGCGCAGGGAAAGGCTGCAAGCCTGTTCCGCTCCGAGACAGTGCGCTACACCCAGGTGACCCCTTCGTGGGATCCGGTGGCTGACGCCAGCACAGACACAAAGGCGGCGGACGGCGATGGAGGATACCTGGCGATGATGAGCGCCGACCTGACCGATTGCGCCCGCTTCTACAGCGGCAAGATTGACCTTTCAGGCCTTGAATCCCCCGCGCTGACATTCTACGCCTACAATCCGCACAATGGATTAAACGCCAAATCAAACAATACGTTTGGCGTATACGTGAACGGCGGCACCGGCTTTGCGCTCGCCAAGGAATTTACGATCTCCTCGCTTGGGGCATATGGATGGAACAGAGTGTCGGTGCCACTGGATGAATACAAGGGCAAGACGATCCAATTCGCCTTTGAAACGGAAGCTGTCAACTATGTTTCGACCTTGGTGGACGCGATAGCGATCGGCGATTATCCGAAGGTGTCGCTTGCCGCAGTCGGAATCACCGTTCCCGCACAAGTCACCGCCGGCAAGCCATTCAGCGTGAAGGCCGCAGTTGAGAATCGCGGCTCGGAAACGCAAAACACATACACAGTGAAGCTCAGCCGCGACGGCGCCTTGATAGGCACGGCAGAAGGCATATCCATCGCCCCAGACGCGATAGCCGAGGTAGAGTTCACGGTATCCATCGGCGTGCATGAAGATGCGCAATCAACCGTCTATTCAGCCACAATCGAGGCAGAGGGCGACGCAAGCCAGGATGACAACACCGCGGAAAGCGCCGCGGTAGAAATCATATCGCCCTCGCATCCTTCCCCATCGAGCCTATCGGGCACAGCCGTAGAGCAAGGGATGCAGCTGCAATGGCAAGAGCCCGCCTATGACGCGCCGACAGCCACAGTGAAGACAGAGGATTTTGAAGAATTCGAATCCTTCGCTACCGGCGAAGTGAATGGATGGACGATGCTAGACCTTGATGGCGGAGCCATCGGCAAATTCGAAAATATAACATTCCCGGGGATTACCGTTGCCAACCAGGGGGCGGCGTTCTGGGTGATGGACGCCAACCTTGAAGGCCTCAACAGCCTATTTGGGGCGTATTCCGGCAGCAAATATCTCGCACAGATGTACAATGCCGGCGAACCAAAGAAGTGCGACGACTGGGCCATTTCGCCCGAGCTGTTTGGGAAGGCGCAGACAGTGACATTCTACGCCAAGAGCTATTCTACATTTTTTGGCGAAGAGATGGAAGTGCTTTATTCAACAGGAAGCATGGAACCGTCGGATTTTGTGTCGGTGAAGAAGGACAGCAACGTGCCCAACGCGTGGACGCGCTATGAAGTGGAGCTTCCCGAAGGGGCACGCCGCTTTGCAATACGATGCACGTCGAATGACTGCTATATGCTTATGGTAGATGACGTTACATACACCACACAGGGAAAGGCGCTTGAGCTTATGGGCTATAACGTGTACCGCAATGGCGAAAGAATCAACAAGGAGCTCGTAAGCGAGCCGCGGTTCATAGACGCTGAGGCGCCCGAGGGCACACACGCTTACACCGTAACGGCAGTCTATGACGCCGGAGAATCGATGCCCGGAAACGAGTTCACGACCACAATCAGCGGGATAAATGGCGTCAGCGCAGAAGGCGGAATCATTGTCAAGGGCGAAAAAGGGCATATCTATGTGAATGGAGCCCAAGGCAATATCAACGTTTACTCAATTGATGGACGCCTTGCGGCCAGGGCGGAAGGCGGAGAAGCGACAATTGAGGTTCCCGCAGGCATTTATGTAGTGACCGCAGGCAACCTGCGAGCAAAAGTGGCAGTGAATTGACATGCGCCCCCGCCCCAGGCTTTCGCCTGGAGGCACTCACAATCAAGTCTCTGCGAGGCTTTGCATCCTTATTATCTATGACCCCAGGCGTTCGCCTGGGGTCTTTTCACAATATAGGCTATAGGGGACTTTTTCTGTTTTTTTCAATGCCTCCTATTGCCTATCACAAAGTAGGCAATAGGAGGCATTGAATATGCTATAGGGGGGCTTTTTGTTGAAATTTTTTGAGGGAGGGGGCTGAGATTGGGAAATTTTGCGTACTTTTGGGGCGGAAATTATTTTTTAACGATCATAGATTTTTTCGATCATAATTTTTTTTGGATTATACCATGTACTCGAAATTTAAGGAGCATCTGGAGAAGGAGCTCAATGAGATTAAGGAGGCCGGCCTTTATAAGGCTGAGCGAGTGATAGATACGCCGCAGGCGGCTGCCATCGGAGTAGAGGGCACGCAGGGCGAGGTACTGAATTTCTGCGCCAACAATTACCTGGGGCTTTCTGACAACAAGCGCCTGATCGAAGCGGCTAAGAAGGGCATGGACGAGAGAGGCTATGGCATGTCGTCGGTGCGCTTCATCTGCGGCACGCAGGACCTGCACAAGGAGCTGGAGCGGGCCATCAGCGACTATTTCCATACTGAGGATACGATACTTTACGCGGCATGCTTTGACGCCAACGGGGGCTTGTTTGAGCCGCTGTTCACGGAGGAGGACGCGATCATCAGCGACGCGCTTAACCATGCGTCGATCATAGACGGTGTGCGCCTATGCAAAGCAAAGCGCCTGCGCTACGCCAACGCGGACATGGCCGACCTTGAGGCGAAGCTGGAGGAGGCGAAGGATTGCCGATTCAAGATTATCGCCACGGACGGTGTGTTCTCGATGGACGGGAATGTGGCTCCGATGGACAAGATCTGCGAGCTGGCAGAGAAGCACGGGGCGCTGGTGATGGTTGACGAGAGCCATTCGGCTGGCGTGGTTGGCCCGACGGGCCACGGCGTGGCTGAGCAATTCGGGGCTTACGGGAAGATTGACATTTTCACGGGGACGCTTGGCAAGGCTTTCGGCGGCGCGATGGGCGGGTTCACGACCGGCCCGAAGGAGGTGATAGACATGCTGCGCCAGCGGTCGCGCCCCTACCTGTTCTCGAACTCGATAGCTCCGTCGATCGTGGCCGCGAGCATTGAGATGTTCAAGATGCTGAAGGAGAGCAACGAGCTGCATGACAGGCTTATGGAGAACGTAAGCTATTTCCGCGAGAAGATGCTTGCGGCGGGGTTTGACATCAAGCCGACGCAGTCGGCGATTTGCGCGGTGATGCTTTACGACGCCAAGCTGTCGCAGGAGTTTGCGGCTGAGATGCAGAAAGAGGGCATCTATGTGACCGGGTTCTATTATCCAGTGGTGCCGAAGGGACAGGCGCGCATCCGCGTTCAGCTCAGCGCGGGGCATAACCGCGAGCAGCTGGACAGGGCGATAGCCGCGTTCATCAAGGTAGGGAAAAAGCTTGAAGTGATAAAATAGCTATACTGAGCCTCTGCGATTTCGGCGCTGGGTCCTCCAGGGGGCTTGGCGCCGATTTTTTTTGGGAGGTTTTTTTTAAGATAACGGTGGGGTGTGGGGAAAAATTTGTAACTTTGCGAATAGAAATTTGAACGGCCTCGCGATTTTTTGCTCTGGCAGATTGTTTGCGGCATAGGCTGTGAGAGCGGATGCACCTGGGTGCATCCCTACTTTTGGAGACTTGAATTTTCGCAATGCGGCATGGGCTGTGGAAGCGGATGCACCGGGGTGCATCCCTACTTTTGGAGATTTTTTGAATGTTTTGAATTAAGATTATGGATATGAGGAGATTAATGATATTTTTCTTTGCCACGGCGATTTGCTGCGCTGCGGCTATGGGGCAGAATGCGGTGAAATGGAAGGCCAACGGGCAGCTTGACGCGAATGGCAATGGCACTGTGACGCTTACGGCCACTATGGCTGACGGATGGCATATTTATGGCACTGAGCCGGCGGACGGGGGCCCTGTGGCCACATCGATCAAGATGACGGGCGAGGGTTTTGAGTTTGTCGGGGAGCCTAAGGCGTCGGTTGCGCCCAAGAGGGTGCAGGATGAAATGTTTGGGTGCGAGCTTACTTATTGGGGCGGCAAGGTTTCGTTCGTCCAAAAGGTAAGGCGGGTGAAGAAGGATGCCAAGCAGGTGACGGTGAAGGTGACTTTCATGAGCTGCAATGACACCAACTGCCAGCCGCCCCGGACAGAGACGCTAACGGTGGATTTTTAGGTTTGACGAAGCTGAATCTGGAAAGGACTACGGATTACACGGATTTTTACTGATTTGAATTAGAAACCACGGATTACACGCAGGCTGATTATGATGAAGATTTTTAATATACGGGTGGCCATAGCGATGGCGCTGAGCATGCTGGCGGGGATGAGCCTGGCTAAGGCTGACGCGCCACAACATGTGAGGTGGACTTCGGCGATTGACTCCCTCTCCCCCACATCGGGCAAGATTGTTTGGAGCGCCGACATCGACGCCGGCTGGCACATCTACGGGATGGAAGCTCCGAAGCATCTTGACTTTCCCCTAACGCTGACGACATTCACGGTGGAGCCCGCCGAAGGGCTGAAGCTTGGAGAAGTGATGCCTTCAAAGCCCGCGACAACGCATGTCGACGATATACTCAACGCTGAAATCCCCTGGTGGGAAGGCAAGGTGGAATTTGAGCAAGAATTTGAATTGACCGGCGGGGCCACCGGCGCGGAGATCAACAGCGAGGTGAGCTACATGGTGTGCAACGACGCGTCCTGCACGCCTCCGGCAAAGGAGAAATTTTCGCTGCGATTCGGCACTGACATAGTCCCCTCGGCGCCGGCGGAAAAGACAGAGAGCGCCAATGCCTCGAAAGCTCCAGCGGCGGAAATGACTGAAGAAGAGCAAGCATGGTGGGAGCCGGTGAACGGCGACATCAACAGCGAAGCGAACGGGGCGCAAAATTCATGGCTGGCGATATTCCTCATGAGCCTTGCGGGCGGATTCCTGGCGCTTCTTACTCCCTGCGTTTGGCCAATGATACCCATGACGATAAGCTTCTTCTTGAAGAGCAACAAGAACAAGCGCAGGGGCACAGTGAACGCCCTGCTTTACGCGCTGAGCATCATAGTGATCTTCATGGTGCTGGGCATCGCCGTCACAATCATCTTCGGTGCAAGCAAACTAAACGCGATGGCCACGAGCGCGGGATTCAACGTGGCTTTCTTCATCATCCTGGTGATATTCGCCATCTCCTTCTTCGGAGCCTTCGACATCAAGCTGCCGTCAAAATGGACCAACGCGGTAGACGCCAAGGCCGACAACACCACGGGGCTGCTAAGCATCTTCTTCATGGCATTCACACTGGTGCTGGTATCGTTCTCCTGCACAGGCCCCATCATCGGCACCCTCCTTGTGGAGGCGGCGTCAGACGGGAGCAAGCTTGGGCCGGCCATAGGCATGGGCGGGTTCGCTCTGGGGCTTGCGATTCCCTTCGGGCTCTTCGCCTTCTTCCCGTCGATGCTGAAGAGCATGCCGAAGAGCGGCGGATGGCTGAACTCGGTGAAGGTAGTGCTCGGATTCATTGAGCTGATCCTGGCGCTTAAATTCCTGTCGGTGGCTGACATGACCAACGGATGGCGCATACTTGACCGCGAGGTCTTCCTCTCCATATGGATTGTGCTCTTCGCGCTGCTGGGGATGTACCTCCTGGGCAAGCTGCGGTTCTCGCACGACGATGAGAGCAAGCATACAACAGTGCCGGGATTCTTTCTGGCCATCATCTCCTTCTCCTTCGCCGTCTACCTCCTTCCCGGCCTTTGGGGCGCTCCGCTGAAGGCGACCAGCGCGTTCGTGCCGCCGATGAAGACACAGGACTTCAATCTCTACGGCGGAGAGTACCACGTATTCGACGACTATGACGAAGGCATGGCCTACGCCAAGGCGGAAGGCAAGCCCGTGCTGATGGACTTTACCGGCTACGGCTGCGTCAACTGCCGCAAAATGGAGGCGGCGGTGTTTGACACTCCCGGGGTGCGCCAGCTGATAGAGGACAATTATGTGATGATCCAGCTATACGTTGACGATACGAAGAAGCTGAAGAATCCCTATACTGTTGAGGAAAACGGGAAAGAGGTGGAAATCACTACGGTGGGCGAAAAGTGGAGCTACCTGCAGCGGCATAAGTTCGGCATCGCCTCGCAGCCGTACTACGTGATACTCGACAATCAGGGGAGGCCCCTGGCGCCATCGCGGGAATATAACGAGAATGTGGCGGAATTTGAGAAATGGCTTAACGCTGGCTTAAGCCAGCGTTAAAGCATTAAAGTATTAAGTATTAAGTATTAAGTATTAAGTATTAAGTGTTAAGTGTTAAGTGTTAATACGTTTAGGGTTTAGTATTTGGGGTTAAGGGATTTTTTGGGGATTGGAGAATTTTTGAATTTTAAATTTTTTAGTTGTGCATAACAGAGAAGAGAAATTAGAGGCCTTGGGGCGAGTGCTGGACACGCTGGACATCCTGAGGGTGAAATGCCCTTGGGACGCCAAGCAGACAAACGAGAGCCTGCGCCCGAACACCATCGAAGAAGTGTACGAGCTGACGCAGGCCTTGACCGACAATGACGCGCAGAACATACGCAAAGAGCTCGGTGACGTGCTTCTGCACATATTCTTCTACGCCAAGATAGGGCAAGAGAACGGGCAATTCGACATAGCCGATGTGGCGGACGCCCTGAACAACAAGCTGATATTCCGGCATCCACACGTGTTTGGGAGCGTGAAGGCCGACGACGCGCACCAGGTGGAGATGAACTGGGAGCAGATCAAGCTTAAGGAGAAGGATGGGAACAAGTCGGTGCTCGACGGCGTGCCCGGGGCACTTCCGGCGCTTATAAAGGCCTTCCGCATCCAGGAGAAGGCGGCCAACGCGGGATTTGACTGGGAGAAGCCAGAGGACGTATGGGCGAAGGTGAAGGAAGAAGTGGGCGAAGTGCAGGCAGAGATTGAGGCCAAGACCGTGAATGGAGAGGCCCTTGAAGAAGAGTTTGGCGATTTGCTGTTCTCTGTGATCAATGCGGCGAGGCTTTACAAGGTGAACCCGGAGAACGCGCTGGAGAGGTGCAACCGGAAATTCATCAAGCGCTTCAACTACATCGAGGCCAAGGCCAAGGAGCGCAGGCAAAAGCCGTCGGACTTGAGCCTTGAGGAGCTTGAAGAGCTCTGGCAAGAGGGAAAGCGAATTTAAATTTATATAACCGGATGATTCTTTGCATCACTGAGAAGCCGAGCGTGGCGCGCGACATAGCTGAGATACTTGGAGCGACCATCAAGAGGGATGGGTATTTCCAAGGGCCTGAGGCGTGCCCGTACGTGGTCACGTGGACGTTTGGGCACCTGTGCTGCCTGAAGGAGCCCGGGGACTACAGCGAATATTGGAAAAGGTGGAGCCTGGGGCAGCTGCCGATGATACCTCCGAAATTCGGCATCAAGGTGATACCTGAGGAATACATCGAGAAGCAATTCAAGGTAATAGAGACGCTGAGCAAAGGTGCGGAGAAAATCATCAACTGCGGCGACGCCGGCCAAGAGGGCGAGCTGATACAAAGATGGGTGATGCAAAAGGCGGGGGTGAAATGCCCCGTGCTTAGATTCTGGACATCTTCGCTGACAGAAGAATCCATACGCGCAAGCTTCGCCGACCTCAAGCCCGAATCAGAATACCAAAACCTATACATGGCCGGCCTGAGCCGCGCCATAGGCGACTGGCTCCTGGGGATGAATGCCACCAGGCTTTACTCGCTGAAGTACTCCTCGCCTGGAAACGTGCTGTCGATAGGGAGAGTGCAGACGCCGACACTGGCGCTGATAGTGCAGCGGCACCATGAAATAGAGAACTTCACGCCGGAGGACTATTGGGAGCTGCGCACCCTATACCGCGATGTGACATTTACGGCGCCGGGGAAAAAATACTCAAAGATTGAAGAGGCGCAGGCAGTGGTGGACCGCATAGCCAACTCGCCGCTGACAGTGACCGACGTGGCCGAGAAAAAGGGAAAGGAGGCGCCTCCTCGGCTATTTGACCTGACGTCGCTGCAGGTGGAATGCAACAAGAGGTGGGGCTGGACGGCCGATGAGACGCTGCGGCTGATTCAGAGCCTATATGAGAAGAAGGTCACAACCTATCCGCGCGTGGACACCACTTACCTATCGGACGACATCTATGCCAAGGTGCCAAAGATACTGAAGGACATGACGCCCTACGCCAACGCCACGGCGCCGCTATTGGCCATGTCCAAGCTGCCGAAGAGCAAAAAGGTGTTTGACAGCTCGAAGGTGACCGACCACCATGCCATCATCCCCACGGGGCAGCCGCCACAATCGCTCGTGGGCAATGAACGGCAGCTTTACCACCTGATAGCCCTGCGGTTCATAGCCGCGTTCTATCCCGACTGCGCCTTCACCACCACCACCGTTATGGCCAAAGCCGAAGACATAGCCTTCAAGGCATCAGGCAAGGTGATAAACGATCCGGGCTGGCGAGCCCTATACGCCAACGACAAAACGCAGGCCGAAGAAAAGACCGGCGACGACGACCGCATCCTGCCTCCCTTCACCAAGGGGGAATCAGGGCCGCACAAGCCGTCGGCATTGAAGAAGACCACGCAGCCGCCGAAATATTACAACGAAGGCACGCTGCTGCGCGCCATGGAGACCGCGGGAAAGACCGTGGATGACGAAGAGCTGCGCGAGGCAATGAAAGAGAACGGCATAGGCCGGCCATCAACCCGGGCGGCAATAATCGAGACCCTATTCAAGCGCAGATACATCTACCGCGAGAGGAAGAACATCATGGCCTCCCAAGCCGGCATAGCGCTGATAAACACGATAAGAGAAGAGCTTCTAAAGAGCGCCAAGCTGACCGGCATATGGGAAAACAAGCTTCGCCGCATAGAGAGGGGCAGCTACCAGGCGTCAGAATTCATATCCGAACTTAAGGCGATGGTGTCGGAGATTGTGGTGAACGTGATGTCGGACAACTCAAACTTCAAAATAGACGTGGGGCCACAAGGCGGGAAAGGGACGGCAGCGACAGAAAAGAGCAAGAAGCCCACACCCAAAACGCCCACCGCGGGCGGCGCCGCAGCGGCAAAAGAAAAGCCCAAGCGGACGAGACGCAAGAAGGTGGAGACGCTGGAGGCGATAAAATGCCCAAAATGCAAGAAAGGGCACCTGCTGCGCGGGCGCACGGCATACGGGTGCAGCCGCTATGCCGAGGGATGCGACTTCCGCCTGGACTTCGCCACGCACCCCGCCAGCCTGAGCCCGCAAGAACTTTACGACAAAATACAAGCGAGATGAGCCTCAACGACATACTCCAAGCGGCAGGCGTGGGCCTGATATTGATCTTGGCCATAGCGTGGATGATACGACGCGCGCGGCGCAAAGACGAAGGATGCGGATGCGGATGCGAAGGGTGCCCTGTGAAGAAAGAATGCAACAAACCAACAATAAAATACAAAAGACCATGAAAACAAAAACATTATGCGCGCTGATAGCTTGGCTGGCCATCTTCCCAATGGGGGCGCTAGCGAACGGAGCCAAAGAAGAGACGCCGTGGGCGGAAATAGACGCCATGGACCTGCGCATCGTCAACCAAGGATTCAAGGACACTGAGCGCCCCTATGCGCGCCTGCCCAAATGGCTGAAAGACAGCGTGCGCCCCACCCTTTGGGATCGCCAAGAATGCTCGGCGGGCATAGCAGTGAGGTTCGCCACTGACTCAAAGCGCATTGGCGTGAAATACAACCTCTTCACCAACGCGCACATGGCGCACATGGCCGACACCGGCATAAAGGGCACTGACCTCTACATATTCGAGGGGGACTCGGCGTGGAGGCACGTGAACACCAACCGCCCCTACCTCAAGGACAAGGACACGAAGCTGTGCGAGGCGACATACGTGGAAAACCTTGACGGGAAGACGCACGAATACATGGTGTACCTGCCGCTTTATGACGGGATCGACAATCTGAAGATTAAGATTGATTCCGGGGCCACAATAACGGCGGGCCGCCTCGACCTGATACCGCCGAAAAACCGCATCGTGGCCTACGGTACATCCATCATGCAGGGAGGATGCGCATCCCGCACGGGCATGAGCCCCACGGCCATTATGAGCCGCGAGCTCAACCGCGAGATAATCAACCTTGGATTTTCAGGCGAGGGAAAACAGGACGAATGCGTGGCGCGGGTGATGGCGCAGATACCCGACGTAGACATTTTCCTGATTGACCCCGTGCCCAACTGCACAGAGATGCAGTGCGATACGCTCACCTATGGATTCATCAAGACGCTGCGGACACTTCGCCCCGAGGCGAAAATAGTGATGGTGGAGGGGCCGATGTACCCCTACAGCCGCTATGATTCCTTCTTCGGCAACTACCTGCCAAAGAAGAACGCGGCCTACAGGCGCAACTATGAGCGTCTGATAGCCGAAGACCCACGCAACCTCTACTACGTGACGAGCGAGGGGCTTGACGGCCCCGAGGACGACGGCACAGTAGACGGCATCCACCTGACCGACCTGGGCTTCCGCCACTACGCCGACAAGATAGGGCCGGTGCTGCGCGGGCTGCTCAGCCCCGAGGAATGAGGCGGCTTTGGAAAGACGGGGGAACCACGGATTTCGCGGATTCCACGGATTAAAATCAATTTTTGGGATTTTTGCGGGGCAAATTTGGGGGAAAGGGAAATTTTTTGTAGATTTGCGCGATTAATGCCTTCCTTTGCGGGAGGGTAAATGATAAGAAACAAAATAAAGAAATATACAATGAAATTCGTCGTACCCAGCAAGACGCTTTATTCGGTCGCTTCGTCAGTGAGCAAAGTGATCAACGCGAAAAACACCATTTCGGCGCTCAACAATTTTTTGTTTGAGCTCAAGGACGATACCCTGAGCATCACCGGCTCAGACGCTGAGAACGCCTTAACGGCGACGCTTAACGCCCTGGAATCGGAGGGCGAGGGAAAATTCCTGGTAGACGCCCGTCGCATCGTGGACCTTCTGAAGGAGCTGCCGGACCAGCCGCTGACGTTCGCCATCGACGATTCGACGCTTGAGATTGAGATATCGTACGACAACGGCCAGTACAAGATGATGGCCATCTCGGGCGACCAATATCCGGAATACAAGAAGGAGGCTTCGGACGAAGAGCCGCAGACCTTCACCACCAAGGCCGAGCCTCTGCTGAAGGGGATAGACAAGACCATCTTCGCGGTATGCACCGACGATTTCCAGAAGCGGCTGATGGGCATACTTTTCGACATCCATCCACAGGACATCACCTTCGTGGCCACCGACACTCGCAAGCTGGTGAAATACACGAACGGCAACGTAAAGCCGGGCTTTACGATGCGCTGCATCGTGCCTTTCAAGCCGGCTGTGGTGATGAAGAACATCTTCTCGAAGGATGATGAGCTGAAGGTGACGCTGACGTCGAAGAGCGCGACGATAGAGAGCGAGACGTTTACGTTCAACTGCCGATTCATCAAGGGCCCGTACCCAGACTATGAGCGCGTCATCCCCAAGAACAATCCTTACACGCTGAGGGTGGACCGCATGCGGTTCCTCAACGCCGTAAGGCGCGTGGGCGTATTCGTTGACCCCGGCTACGGGATGGAGAAATTCCGCATCACCAACGATTGCATCCTGCTGAAATCTAACGACCCGAGCCTATGCACGGCGGGCAGCGAGAGGCTGGACTGCGAATATGAGGGCGCAGAGCTGGTGATTGGCTTCAGCGCGCCGTTCCTGATTGAGATATGCAACGTGCTGACCACGCAGGACATCATCGTGCGCCTTAGCGACCCGAGCCGCCCCGGCGTGTTCTGCCCGACGGAGAACGATGAGAACACCGACCTGCTGATGCTGCTCATGCCAATGAACGTAACGGAATTCTAAGCCACAGCCCACCAAGCACAGAGCAAAAGATGAACCTGACACTAAAAAAGCCCATCATATTTTTTGACCTGGAGACCACGGGCATCAACATCACGCATGACCGCATCGTGGAGATTTCGCTGATAAAGGTAATGCCCAACGGGGAGGAGATACGCCGCACTCGGCGCATCAATCCCGAGATGCACATTCCCGAGGAGGCCACGGCCGTACACCACATCACCGACGAGATGGTGAAGGAGGAGCCGACCTTCAGGCAGGTGGCCAAATCGCTGGCGCAGATATTCACCGGGGCGGACATCGCGGGCTTCAACTCCAACCGGTTTGACATCCCGATGCTGGACCAGGAATTTCAGCGCGCCGACGTTGACTTTGACTTTTCCAAGGCGAGATTCGTGGACGTGCAGACGATATTCCACAAGAAGGAGCCCCGCAACCTCACGGCGGCCTACCGATTCTATTGCGGGAAGGAGCTTGGCGAAGTGGCCCACAGCGCCAACGGCGACACCGAGGCCACCTACGAGGTGCTCAAGGCGCAGCTGGACCATTATCCCGACCTGCCCAGGGAGATAGAGAAGCTGGCTGACTTTTCAAGCCAGAACCGCAACGTGGACTTTATGGGCCGCCTGATTTACGATGACAAGAATCGGGAGGTGATAAATTTCGGGAAATATAAGGGCCAAGTGGCCGAAGAGGTGCTTCGCCGGGATTCAGGCTACTACGACTGGATAATGAAGGGCGATTTCACGAAGAATACGAAGGACTGCTTCACACGGATAAGGCTGCGAATGAAGAGGGGGATTTAGTTTTTAGTTTTTAGGCTTTAGACTTTAGGTTTTAGGCTTTTCGCTTTCGGCTTCGTTTTTCGCTTTCGGCTTCGTTTTTTGGCTTTCGCTTTGGGAGCGGAGCTCCCTCACTCAACGAAACAGGGCCGCCGGCGCGGTTTAGACAATTGATTTTTGTTTGTATCATGTTAAAAGGCAAGCATATAGTTTTGGGCATCACCGGAGGCATCGCCGCCTATAAGTCGGTGACGCTGCTGCGCCTTCTGGTTAAGGCCGGGGCTGAGGCGCAGGTGGTGATCACCCCCAACGGGAAGGAATTCATCACCCCCGTGACCCTTTCGGCCCTGAGCGGCAAGCCGGTGATCTGCGATTTCTTCAGCGCGAACACCGGAGAATGGCATTCGCACGTAGACATCGGCCTATGGGCCGACGCAATGGTGATAGCGCCGGCCACCGCCTCGACCATAGGGAAGATGGCCAACGGCATAGCCGACAACATGCTAGTCACCACCTACCTGTCGGCTAAGGCGCCGGTGTTTGTGGCGCCGGCCATGGACTTGGACATGATGGCGCACCCAAGCACGCAGGCCAACATAGCGAAGCTGCGGGCCTACGGCAACCACATAATAGAGCCGGCCAGCGGAGAGCTGGCAAGCCACCTCGTGGGCAAGGGCCGCATGGAGGAGCCCGAGAACATCCTCAAGGCGCTTGAGCGCTACTTTGAGGAGGAGGAGGCGCCCAAACCGCTGGAGGGCAAGAATGTGCTGATAACGGCCGGGCCTACGCACGAAAAAATCGACCCGGTGCGGTTCATCGGCAACTACTCTTCGGGCAAGATGGGCTATGCCTTGGCAAGAAGGGCGGCGGAGATGGGCGCTGAGGTGACGCTGGTGAGCGGCCCCGTGGCATTGACACTTGAGCATCCGCGCGTGAAAATAGCCCACGTGGAGTCGGCAAGGGAAATGCTTGCGGCATGCGAAGAGGCTTTCCCCAAGGCTGACATAGCCATAATGTGCGCGGCCGTGGCCGACTATGCCCCCGACCACATGGAAGAGACAAAAATCAAGAGGGAGAAGGGCGAGGCGCCTGTGCTGCGCCTTGTGAAGAATCCCGACATAGCCGTCACCCTGGGCAAGATGAAGCGCGAAGGGCAGAGGCTGATTGGCTTTGCCTTGGAGACCGACCACGAGATAGAGAACGCTCAGGAGAAGATACGCAAGAAGAATCTTGATTTCATTGTGCTCAACTCGCTGAGGGACAAGGGGGCGGGATTCGGCACTGACACCAACAAGATTACCATCATCGATGCCGACGGCTCGGAGCATCCGTATGAATTGAAGACGAAGGATGAGGCTGCCGGGGATATTTTGCAATTCATAATGCACAATTCATAATGCACAATTCATAATTCATAATTTTTTTGTAAATCTTTTGGCTAATGGTTTGATGAAATACACGCTGATATTCCTGATGTGGCTGGCTGCGCTGGTTGGCGCGGCGCAGGAGCTTAATTGCCGCGTTGAGGTGAACGCCTCGCAGATCTCGGGCACCAACAAATCGGTGTTTGAGACGCTGCAGAATGCCATACAGGAATACATGAACACCACCATCTTCACCAACGCGCAATTCTCGCCGAACGAGAAGATAGAGTGCAACCTCTTCTTCACCATAAAGGAATATGACGAGAACCACGTGATGAAGGGCGATCTGCAGGTGCAATCTACCCGTCCCGTCTACAACAGCGCCTACACCACTACCCTACTGAATTTCAAGGACACAAAGATAGATTTCACCTACGAGGAAGGCGTGCCGCTGACTTTCTCCGTCAACCAAATGGAGGACCAGCTGACGCAGATACTCAACTTTTACGCCTACCTCATCCTCGCCATAGACTTCGATTCGTTCTCTCCCAAGGGGGGCGAGCCATACTGGGATAGGCTGAAGCAGATAGTGCAGCAAGGGCAATCGTCGGGCGAGGTGGGCTGGAAGGCCTTTGAGGACACAAAGAACCGCAGCGCCGTGCTGGCAGCCTTCACCGACAACAG
The DNA here is from genome assembly GCA_023666615.1 of Clostridium sp. Taxonomy (GTDB): domain Bacteria; phylum Bacteroidota; class Bacteroidia; order Bacteroidales; family Muribaculaceae; genus CAG-873. The sequence continues at coordinate 63,255 of JAMPBQ010000005.1, forward strand.
CACCTCCGCGCTGCGCGACTTGATATACGAATACCACCGCCAGGGCTTGGACCAAATGTCGGTGTCGCCCGACCGCGGGCGCGGAGCCATCCACAAGGCGCTCAACGCATTGGAGACCGTGTACCAGGCCAATTCCATGTCGGTAGGGCTATCGATGTTCAGCGACGCGAAGTTCGACGAGCTCGTAAACATCTACTCCAAGGCCACGCCCACGGAGCGGAAGGACGCGTACGAACTTTTGCAGGGGATTTACCCTGCTGAGACGCAGAGGCTGGAGAAAATACGAAAAGGCGACGAATCCAAACGATAGAAGATGCTACGCAAACTGCATATATCCAACTACGCCCTGATTCCGCTGATAGACATCAGCTTTGAGAATGGGCTTAACATCATCACCGGCGAGACCGGCGCCGGAAAATCAATAATCCTCGGCGCTCTGTCGCTCCTGCTTGGGGGCCGCGCCGACATGAAGGCGATACGCGACGCGTCGAAAAAGACCATCATTGAGGCTATATTCGACACAAGCGGCTTCGACAGCCTGCGCCGGCCGTTTGAAGAAAACGACATCGACTGGGACGATGAGCAATGCATACTGAGGCGCGAGCTATCGCCGACGGGCCGCTCGCGCGCGTTCATAAACGACACGCCCGTGACGCTGCAGCTTCTGCACGACGTGGCGATGCGGCTGGTGGACATCCACTCGCAGCACCAGAATCTGCTATTGGCCGACCACGACTATCAGCTCTCAATCATTGACAGCCTGGCCGACAACGGCAAGCTCCTGGAGAAATACGCCCAGGCGTACGCCGAATACAGACGCGCGCTGAAGCGATACACCGACACGCGCGACATGATCAACCGCAACCGCTCGGAGGCTGAATTCATATCCTTCCAGCTAGACCAGCTGAATGAGATGAAGCTTCAGCCCGGGGAACAGGAAGACCTGGAGCGCGAGCGCGGCGTGCTGGCCAACATGACGCAAATAAAGGAACATCTGTCTGACGCGCTTGACGCCCTTTCGCTAAGGGACGGCAACGCCCTTTCGGCGCTGGACAGCGCGGCGGGCAGCCTGCACCGGCTCAGCGACGTGCTGGACGACGCCGATTCGCTGGCCGAGCGTCTGGAGAGCGCAAGGCTAGAGATAAAGGACATTGCGGAGACCCTGTCGGACTACGACAGCGGGATGAACGCCGACCCCGCGGCCCTTGACGCCATAGACGAGCGCCTTGGGAAAATCTATTCTCTGGAGACGAAACACCACGTGGAGACTTCGGACGACCTCATAGCCCTTCGCGACAAGATGGCCGAGCAGCTAAAGGCCATAGGCAATGCCGACGAATCGCTCATGGCCCTGCAAGAAACGGCCAAGGCGGCAAAGAGGCAGGCGTCAATCGCGGCCAAGCAGCTGTCAGAGCGGCGCCTAGCCAAGGCGGCAGACTTCGCCGAAGAGCTGCGCCAGCGGGCAATGCCCCTGGGGATGAAGAATCTGCGCTGCGAAATCACCTTTGTGCAGGGCAAGCTTTCGCCCACGGGCATTGACAATGTGGACTTCAAATTCGCCTTCAACAAGAACCAGCCGCTTATGTCGGTTGGGAATACGGCATCGGGAGGCGAGATTTCGCGACTAATCCTCTCAATCAAGTTTGTGGTGGCGGAGAAGATGCAGCTGCCCACCATAATCTTTGACGAGGTGGACACGGGGGTGTCAGGCGACGTGGCCATGCGCATGGCGGCGCTTATGTCGCAAATATCCGAGAAATCGCAGGTGATAGTGATAACCCACCTACCGCAGATGGCGTCGATGGGCACGACCCACTTCAAGGTTTACAAGGAGGATGACGAGACGTCGACCAACACTTGCATCAGGAGGCTTGCGCCTGAAGAGCGCGTGGGCGAGATCGCGCTGATGCTCAGCGGCAACGCCAATGACGAGGCCGCGCGGGCCACAGCGGCGAGGATGCTGGGGAATTGAAATGTTTCAATTGAAATGATTTTTAGATATTTATGGAGAGCAGTGACTATATTTATGGATTGAGGGCCGTGATTGAGGCCATAGAATCAGGGAAAAGCATTGACAAAATACTGATAAAAAAGGACTTGCAGGGCGAGCTAGCCAATGAGCTGTGGGACCTCATCCGCCGCCATAGGCTTTATGCGCAGAAGGTGCCGGTGGAGAAGATAAACCGCATCACTCGCGGCAACCACCAGGGCGTCGTGGCCTTCCTGGCATCGGTGACCTACACGCGAGTGGGGCTTCTTGTGCCGGAGCTTTACGACGCCGGCGTGCTGCCGTTCGTGGTGGTGCTTGACGGGGTGACCGACGTAAGGAATTTCGGGGCTATAGCGCGCACGGCCGAGTGCTGCGGAGCCGACGCGCTTGTCATCCCCGAGAAGGGGAGCGCCAGCGCTGGGGGCGACGCCATGAAGACGTCGGCCGGCGCGCTGAACTATATCCAAGTGTGCCGCGAGCGCAATCTTGAGGCAGGCGTGAAATACCTGAAGGACAATGGATACCAGATTGTGGCCGTATCCGAAAAGGCGGACATGAACTATACGGAGGCTGACTTTTCCACACCGGTGGCCCTTGTGATGGGGGCGGAGGACACGGGCATATCCGAGGGCATCATGAAGCTGGCGGATACGCGCGTATCGATACCGATGTTTGGGAAGATAGGGTCGCTGAATGTATCGGTGGCGGCCGGGGTGATGATGTACGAGGTCGTGCGCCAGCGGCTGAATTCCGATTTGGAGATAATTTAGATTGAGGGCTTTTTGGAGGGGGGGGATAATTAATCAGAGGTTATTGAAAACAGCCAAAAGAATGGACAAAAGCCGTAACCACAACGGCGCCTCTACGAGGCTTACATTGATGATAATCAAAACCCCAGGCTAAGCCTGGGGTTTTTCACAATATAGCCTCTACGAGGCTTTGAAGGATTTTTCAATAACCTTTGGATTTTTGGGGCTTATTTTTTGCCCCAGTAGGTCTTTTGGTTGTTGACGCCGGCATAGACGATGCAGGCCTTGCGCGTGGGCGATTCCCAGTCGCACTCGCGCGCCACAATGAGCTCTACGCCGTTGGCTGTTAGGGTCTGCGTGGCCTCGTCGAAGCTCCACTTTCCGCCCTTCCACGGGCCGGCGGTGATGCTGTGGTTTTCGGCGAAGGTCATCGTTGTCGATCCCTTTTGCTCAGCGTACTTATAGCCGAGGTCGATATGCTGCCAGGAGCCCACAAGCTCAGCCTCGGTGACTGGGATGTTGGGCACGGCGCCGTATCGCTCGGGCATCACCACGGGCCAGCCCGTTGAGGTCCACTTTATGGCGCGCACATGGCCCAGCATGATGGCGTTGGGCGCCCAGTCGTCATAGCCGTTGGGGAATCGGGCCTGCGAAGAGAAATACCAATTGCCGGCATTGTCAGAGAATACGCCGCAGTGCGAAATGCCCACCCATCCGTGGTCGTCTCCAAACTTGTAAGGATGCGTGACGATTGGGAACGCGTCGCCGCCGAAGTTTGTAACGTCAGTGCCGTCAATACCCACGTAGGGGCCGGTTATCTTCGCGGAGCGCACCACGCGAGTGTTGTAGGGGACGTCAAGACCGTCATAAGCAAGGAAGAGATAATAGAATCCATCGCGGTAAATCACTTCCGGGCCTTCCGAGGCCTGCCAGCGGTCGTTCATCCTGCGCGTGGCTATTAGCTTGCCGTAAGGGGCGATCTCCGAGGCGGTTCCCCACGGATCGGGAAGCTCCTCGAGGGTCTTGCCGGTGGCGGGGTCAAGCTGCACGGCCGCGATGCCGCAATGCCAAGAGCCGTAGATGAGCCAGTGCTCACCCTCGGGCGTGATGATGAGAGAGGGGTCGATGGCGTTCCACTTATTATAGGCGTACCACTCCTTATTGGCGGGGCGGCTCCAGTCAGTGCCGCGGTCAGAGGCGGCGCAGAGCACGAATCCCTTGTCCTCCCAAACGTTTGAGGCCGGGTCGGTGGTCTCCATCATGCCGATAAAGGAACGCTCGGGCCATGTGCCGTCGCCGTCGATGAGCGTGCCGTCATTCACCACGGAATAATACATACGGTACTTGCCGCCGCCAATATTGCGGGCGCAAGGAGCCCAGAAGCCCTGGCCTTCAAGCTTCGAGAGCTTGGCAAGCCCCAGCTTTTCGCGGTATTCGTTCACCTTCTCGAGAATCCATGAGGGCGAGGACATCATGGTGCCTCCGAGATATTCCCAATTCACGAGGTCCTTTGAGCGGCGACCGTGGAAATGGCCACCCTGCTCGTGGGCGTTGCCAAAGGAGGCGTCGGTCTGATACATATAGTAATATCCATCGTCGGCCAGCATCACCGTGGGGTCATGCACATTGGCGAGGTTCCACTGGCTGCGCTTGGCCCAGTCAGCGATGCTGCGGTAATCATCGGGGTAGCTTGGCCCGCGATAATTTTCTATCTCCTTGGGGGTGACGCTTGTGGTGGCCTGGGCTTTAGTGGTGACTGTGGCCTGCACAGAATAGGACACTTGACCGCCTACCACGACGTAGGCCCGCACATAATATTGGGTGCCCGATGTGAGCGATGAAATTGTGGCCGACATCGTGCCGGTTGATGCCGATGCGGTCGCTTTCGGGTCAGAGGTCGTTGGGTTTTGCTGCTGTGAGTAGCAGAAGCCCGAAGCTGTAGCCGAGGCTCCTGTGATTGTTACGTTCACAGAGGCGTCGAATGAGGTTTCAGAGATGTTCGAGGCCGAAATGGCGCTGAAAGTCACTTTTGCGTCCGCAGGGTCTGCCCCTGGGTCGTTGTCGCTGCTTGAGCATGCTGTGAATGTGAAGGATGCCAATACACCCGCTATAATCCCCAGCTTAAAATTAGCGATTTTCATAAAGGATTGCGTTAAATGAAAGAAAATCGGCATATCGATATAACGCTATATCGATATACCGATTTTTCTATTTTAGTTGATTATTACCAACCCGGAGTTTGATCATAACCCGTCTTCATGCGCTCGCTGTGCATGATGGGGAAGAAGTAGTTCTTCGGCGCGTTGAAGGTGACTTTTTGGTCTACTCGGCTGGGGCCATAGGTGTATACGATGTTCTCGTTGGGATCATCAAGGCTGTCGTCGTAGCCGGAGATCGATACGCCGTAGAGATTGTATACCTGCTGGTAGTATGGCTTTCCTACCTCAGCGGCCGCGCTGCCGTTCTTCTCATGGAGCTTCCAGCGGCGAACGTCGAACCAACGATGATCCTCGAAGCAGAACTCGATGCGGCGCTCGTTCTGGATGCGCTCACGCAGCGCCTCTTGGTTGGTAGTGGTCAAGCCAGGCATGCCTACTCGGGCGCGAACTTGGTTGACATAAGGAAGAGCGTCAGATGAACTGCCAGCCTCGTTAAGGGCCTCAGCGGCATTGAGCAGAATCTCAGCATAGCGGAAGATGGGGCATGCGTGGGGCATAGTCGCATGTTTCTCATCATAGCGCATATTATAGCAATATTTTTTGCAATAATAGCCAGTGGCCGTACCGCCATTGCCGCGAGCATAGTCAGCTCCGGTGTAGTTGTCATCGTAGTTCATATTGAGGAGGCGCGCTTCGTCGGTATCTCCCCATGTCATGCCGTGATAGAATATGGTCTGTGCCAGACGGGGATCGCGATTGACATAAGGATTCTGTTCGTCGTAAGTGGGATCCTGGTCGATAGGCAGTCCATTGATTGTTTCATAAGCGTCAACAAGGTTCTGGGTAGGATTATTATAGCCAGTGTTGCTGAATTTGCTGCCGGTGAAACCGCAAGGGGCATTAAATGCTTCAGGGCTATCTGTAGTCCAAACCGAACGGCTGAGGATATATTCGTTGTTGTACACAGGGTTAGATGCGAAGCAACGATAGTAGTTCTCGTTGACGTCACCGTCATTGTATACATACAGGCGATAGGGATTCGAGCACTTTTGGTTTGCAACGATAAAGTCAGTGGCGGCTTTGGCCGCAGCTGTCCAAAGCGTCTTGTCTCCACTGGGATTGTGGAGAGGAGAAGCCAGATAGAGGAGAGCGCGGCTCTTCAGAGCGTAGGCTGCAGCGCCGTTGACACGGCCCCAGTTTTCAGCCTCGTTGCTGTAGCGGAAAGGAAGCGCGTCCTTGTATTTGTCGCATTCGTCAGCAATCCACTGAAGCACTTCGGCTGCGGGTGTGCGCGGGGGAAGCTCCATTGCCGGTTCGAGAATCAGAGGATTGCCTTCGGCGTCGTCGCCAAGCAGGGGCACGTCGCCAAACCATGTGCACAGGTCAAATTCAAGAAGAGCGCGAATGACGCTCGCTTCAGCGATAAAGCGGTCATAGAGTTTGTTGTCGTCACCGGACTTCTCGGAGTTTCCGATAACGTCAGGACGCGCGTTCTTGATGAACTGATTGCAGTGGCGGATGCCTTTCACGCGCAAGTCCCAATAGTGGTCGGCGAACCAGTGGTTGGTTGCATCGTAGGAGTCAGCGTTGATGGCGTGGTAGCGCGCTACGCCCCAGTAGTCTACGGCATTGTCGGTCATACAATCGTTGCTGCCGCGATATTGCTGATCGCTGTAGCCCTCGAATGCATCGGGAAGGTAGGTGTAAGCGTAGGCCAGGTGACCGCGTGTTTGGTCGAAGTCTGAGAATACGAGGTCCGCCTGCAGGGTGAGGTCGACTTCCTTGTCGAGGAAATCGGAGCAGGACGATGCCCCCGCGAGGGTGAGCATCGCTGCCGCGTATGTGAATATATTATTGTATTTCATGTTTTCGATTGGTTTATTAGAATGCCAGGTTGATGCCGAACGAGAAGATGCGGGTCTTCGGATACCACCAGCAGTAAGACATAGGCTTTTCGGGGTCCATGCCTTTGGGCATGTGGCTCCAAGTAGCTACGTTGTATGCGTTGAAGTACACGCGGCACTTTGTCATATAAGCCTTGGCAATGAGCTTGGCGGGGAGAGAATAGCCAACCTCGATGTTGCGCAGAGCGAAGTAGTCGCCGTTCTGCAGCCAAATATTGTTGTTGTAGCTTGAAGTCGTGCTGCCGCGAGCTGAATCCTCAGCATTGAAAGAACTGCCCAGGCGAGGCCACTTGGCGTTGATGTTGCGCGGGTCGGTGGGATCGTCGGTGTAGTAGCCCCATGCGTCGGTGACTGCGTGCGTCGAGTTCTTTGCTCCCCACTCTGAATAGGTCATTGAGGGCGAGAGGAACACTGTGCGGTGCAGATAGGCAGTGCCCACTACGCGGAGGTCAAATCCCGCAAAGGCCATATTGATGGCAACAGAGGGGGTAAGGTCGGGAAGGAGCGTGTAGCCAAGGGGCTTCATGTCCTTTGAGTCAATCACGCGGTCGCCGTTGATATCCTTGAATACTGCGGTGCCCAGCTTCTGTCCGCCACCTGAGAATGAGTTGTAGGGATATTTCTCGGGATTGTCGATAGCGTCCTGCTGCGAAGTGGAAATCTTGTCAGGATCAGATGCCCAGAAGTCGAACTGGTACATATTCCAGCCACCGATTACGTCGGCATTGCCGCTCTCGTAGATTGCAGCAACCTCTGAATAGTCGCGGATGCGGTCGCCGGTCTTTGCCTGCCAGGGCACTTGGGGCTCTACCTCGTCCATCTCGATGATTTTATTGGTGTTGTAGGAGAGCATGCCTTCGATTGAGTACTCAAACTTTCCAATCTTATTGGCGTGGCCAACCAAGAGCTCGAAGCCTTTGCTCTGCACCTTGCCATAAGAGTCCTTAGAGAAGCTTATGCCAAGAACAGAGGGAATGGTGGAACGACTAACGAGGATGTCGGAGCGCCATTCTTTCCAAATATCGAAGTTACCATAGAACTTCTTGCCCGCGATGTCCCAGTCAAGGCCTATGTTGGCCATCTCAGAGACTTCCCAGCGGCTGTTGGTCGCACCGGCGCGATCTTCCTTGTAGCCGTCTACCCAAACGGCAGAAGTACCGAAAGAATAGCCGCTGCTCTGCGCGTATGTTGATTGATAAGGATAGCGATCGGCGCCGGTGTCATTCATGCCGGTCTTGCCGTAGCTGCCGCGAATCTTCAGGAGGTCAAGCCAATCTGCGCGGAGGAATGATTCGTTTGAAAGGATCCAACCTGCGCCCGCGCCCCAGAATGTACCCCAGCGGTTGTTGGGGTCGAAGTTGTCCGAACCCATGCGTGAGATGCTGCCGTTGAGGATGTACTTGTCATTGTAAACATAGGTGATAGCGCCATTGTACGACAAGTAACGGTCAGATGAGAGGTGATACCAGTTTGCCGAGTGCGGGCCGCGGTTCTTCCTGCGCATGTAGCTGCGCACAAAAGCATTGATGCCGACGTTATGCTTGCCAAACTGGCGGTTGTACTTCAGGCCTCCACGGAGGTTGAGCGTCCAAGAGTTGTCGCGCTCGTTGGCGTTGGGGTTTGTAAGCTCCTTGTAAGTATTGGTCTGAGTGTAGGTGAAATCCTCAACATTCTGCACGGCTGCGTTGGAGTAGTCGTAGCTGTAGGTGTTGATGGCGTTGGTTTGTGTGGACTCAAAACCGTCATATGCGTCGAATGAAGCAACGGCTTCAACAGCGAGGCCTTTGGTGATGGCGCTCAGGTCGCCCTCAACGGTGAGGGTTGAATAGAGCTGGCGGCGGCGGTTCTTCTCCTGGCCTGATGCCGCGAGCTGAGAGATCGGGTTGTTGGCCGAGCCGTCGTAGTAAATTTCACCGTTGGGGCAGTATACAGGGCGCATGGGGTCGGCCTCAACGGCGCCGAAGGTCGTCAGGTTGAACACAGCCGCGGTGGGCTGCATGATGTTGTCGATGCGGCCGCCGAGGTCAAGGCCCACCTTGAGGTATTTGTTGACCTGCACGTCAAGGTTGGAGCGGAGGTTCCAGCGGTTGAGCACGTGCTGAGTGTTGAAGGCCTTATTGTAGGTGGTGCCTTCGTTGCTCCACATGCCCTCTTGACGCAGATAAGAGAATGAGATGTAGTACTTTGCGCGGCTGTTACCACCAGAAATCTGCAAGTTTGTCTTGTAGACCGGGGCAGTTTCACGATAAAGAACGTCGAACCAGTTGGTGTTGAAGTATTTGTATTGGTCAATGCCTTCAAGAGTCTCACCATTCGATACGCGGCGGTATTTTTCAAGCTGGTCGGCAGTCCACACCGGGTCGCGCCCTTCGAGATAGGCCACCTGGTTCATTGTCAAGGCGTGGTTGTATGAATTTTGGTTCTCAACCTTGCCTGTCAGGGTCTGGAAACCGATTTCCTGGGTAAACTCGATATTGGTCTTGCCTGCCGCGCCGCGCTTTGTGGTGACGAGCACCACGCCGTTGGCGCCGCGCATGCCGTAGAGTGCGGTGGCGGCTGCGTCCTTAAGAATTGTGACGTTGTCGATTGGGAATGCGTCGAGGAATGAAATGTCACGCTCCACGTTGTCAACGATGATGATCGGGTTGCGGGCGCTGGAGTTCATCGTGCGCACGCCGCGAATGTAGAGCTTGGTCTCCGACCAGCCGGGCTCAGAGGCCACTTCATAGGTCTGGGTGCCGGTAAGGGTGGAGTTGAAGGCGTTCTGAAGCACGGTGATAGGATAGCGCTGCAGCTCCTTGCCGCTGACGATTGACGTTGCCTCGGTCATGTACTTCGCGGGCTTCTTGTCGAAGGCCACGTCGCGCAGATGCGAGTAAGGGTCATCGTCGGGGATAAGGATTACTGTGATTTCATCGGCGGCGTTTGCCACAGTGTCGACTGAGGTGAAATAACCCACCGAAGAGGTGTTGATTTCGTCGCCGTTGTTTGCATCCTTCAGGACAAACTTTCCATCCATGTCCGTGAGGGCGATTCGGCTCTGCTCGGCCACGTTCACCACGGCCCCGGCGATTGGGTTGCCGTCCGGGTCAGTGACGCGTCCCTTGATGTCGGCGGCTGTGGCCACAGACATTGACAGGGTGCTTGCGATGAGCAGCGCCGCTATCGGACGCATGCCCTGTCGGGTGGTATTGTTAGATATATTTTTCATTTGGTTTTAGATTCGCTGTTATTCCCAACCGGGATTATTCTGAATGTTAGTCTTCCAAGTTTCGCTTTCGGGGATAGGATAGAGGTACATCCTGTCTTCGAATACGCGCTTCTGGGCAACTTTGCGCGTCACGCTGCCATCAGCCTTAACTTCCACTCCGTAGAGGTCGCGGCCAAGAGCTTCCTTAGCCACATTCCAGCGGCGCACGTCCCATGGGCGGTGCTCCTCATATGCAAACTCTACTGTGCGCTCCTTGTGGATGAAATTGCGCATGGCATCCTGCGTGGCCAGGTCAGCGCGGTCGGCTACGTCGCCGGTGATGCCGGCGCGGTGGCGCACTTGGTCGAGAAGGTCGCAAACTTCAGCTTTATTTACATTATAGTTCACCTCATTGAGGGCCTCAGCGTAGTTCATGAGGATTTCAGCGTAGCGGATGATGATCCACAAGCGGCGCGCGGCGCCGCCATGGTTGCTGGCGAGGATGAGCGAAGGAATGTACTTGCGCATGTAGTAGCCGGTGGGAGTGGCGTCTGCGTTGCCGGTGGGATTATCGGCCTGGCCCGCGATTACATTGATGTAGGGGCTGGGGCGCATTGTTCCCCACTCTACTCCTTGGTAGAGCACGGTGGCCGCAAGGCGCGGGTCGCGGTTGGCCCACATTGCCGAGCTGCCTTCCTGATATCCGCTAGTTGTATTGATGGCAGGCTTGCCGTTCACGTAAACGGGGGCGCCGGTGGCGTCATACTGCAAGAAGGGCGCTGAGCCATCGGCCATGTCGTACATGTCCACGAGGTTCTGCGAGGGGCAGTTGCCGCCGCGTCCGCCTTCGCCAACAGGGCTGTCAACTGAGATACCGCTCCATCCGATGTTCAGGTCATTGCGGAAGAAGATGGTCTCGTGGTTGGCGCCATCGTAGGGTTCGCGGAGGATTGCGTTGGTGTAGTTCTCCATGCCTGAATGGTTCTCCTCGGCAAAAAGCTCGAAGTTGCCGCCAAATGTATCGATGAACTTCTTGGCTGCGTCGGCCGCGTCTTGCCATGTGATGCCAGACTCGGAAGCGTAGCGGGGAGAGGCCATATAAAGCTTGATGCGAGAGAGCATCGCCAATGCCATAGGCTGCGACAGACGGCCGATGCGATTGGAATTCCAGGCATCATCATAGCTCAACAGGTCAGGATAAGCTTCTTCAAGCTCGTTGATGATGAAGTCAACCACATATTCCTTCACTGAGGGGCGGTTGAGATAGGGAGTGATCATGTCTTTCTCTGGATCAAGCACGTCCTCAATGATGGGCACCGGGCCAAAGCGAAGGAACATCTCCCAATAGAAGAATGCGCGGAAAGTGCGGGCCTCAGCGATTGTATTGGCGCGCTCTGATGCGTTCTCCGCATCGGTTTTAGTGATGTCGAGGGGCACCTGGTCGATTTGCTTGATCACGCGGTTGCACTTGCGGATGCCGCGGTAACGGGATTCCCATGTGTCGTACAATTCGCGATTGCCGGCGCTGGCGTAGTAGTTGCCGATGTTGAACGACAGGCGAGCGCCGCCGGTGGCGAACGAAGTCTCGGCAAGGTCGGTGGCGGCGTCAACCCATGAGTCGTTCATGCAGGCCGCTCCGTGGCGCAGGAAGTTGTATGTATCGGTGTGGAAGTAGTAGAAGTTGTTCCAGCTGGAAAGCGTCTTCTCTTCCGTGAGGTCGGACGATGGCTGCTTGTCAAGGAAGTCGCTGCAAGATGACAGCGCCAGCCCGCCCATGGCTACCAAAGCCGCACCGGTGAGATTCAGAATATACTTTTTCATGATTGTTTCGGCATTAGAATTGGATGTTTACGCCAAAGTTTACAGTCTTGCAGATGGGATAGCGGTTAGAGCCGTTGCTCTCGGGGTCAACAAGGCCGTCGAGGTGGTCCCAAGTGATAAGGTTGTTGCCGTTGACGTAGAATCGGCATTCGCTCATTCCGATATGGCTGATGAGCGATTTGGGCAGGGTGTAGCTTACCTCCACGTTCTTCAGGCGGCAGAATGCGCCATTCTTCAGGAAGAATGAATTCTGACGCTGGTTGTGATCGCCGTAGCTGTCGTAGTGCAGCAGAGGATACTTGGCGCTTGAGAGGTTTTCCGCCTCCGTGAGAGCGGGATTCCAGCGGTCGAGGTGGTGCTCCTTAACCTTGCCGCCGCCAACGAAGGCGTACATCGCCTCGGCGTCGTAGTAGCGGCTAACATGGTCAACTCCCTGGAACATCACGGAGAAACCGAATCCCTTCCACTGGGCGCCAAGGGTGATGGCGTAGGTGTTTTCGGGGATGTTGGTGTATCCGATGAATGTTTCGTCGCGGTCATCGATGAAGCCGTCGTTGTTCATGTCGCGGTACTTGAGGTCGCCCACCTGCACGTCACCAAATGTAGACTTCGGGAAGTTGGGGTCGGCCAGGTCGGCCGCGGTGACGAATCCGTCGCACTGCAGGCCGAAGTACTGGTTGATGCCGTGGCCGGTGCGCTTGCGGTAGTCAGTCTTCAGGGCGGGCTCGTTCATGTCCTTGATCACGTTCTTGGCATGAGAGAAGTTGCCGCCGATGCTATAGCTGACGTTGCCAATTTTGTCGTTCCACTTGAGCTCTATTTCGTATCCCTTGTTGGTGGTCTTGCCAAGGTTGCCTACGGCTGAAGTAACGCCGAACCATAGAGGACGCGTGCCGTATTCGCAAAGGATGTTGTCGCGGCTTTCATAGAAGTAGTCGAGAACACCGGTAAAACGATTGTTGAACATCGCGAACTCGAGACCTGCGTTGTACTTGTGAGCGCGCTCCCAGGTTACACCGTAGTTGGGGTACTGCTGCTCATAAATGCCGGTCTGGCCGCCATTAGCTCCAAAGTAGTAATCGTTGCTGATCTGGCTCCATTTCTGCTCGAAGAGGAAGCGCTGGCCGCTGTAGTTGTCGTTGCCGACTTCGCCGTAGCTGGCGCGGACCTTGAGGTTATTGAGCCATGACTGTGTGCCCTCCATGAAGCTCTCTTCGGTGATTCGCCAACCGAGGGAGAATGCGGGGAAGAAGCCGAAGCGCTTGCCCTTCATAAAGTTTTCAGAACCATTGTAGCCAGCGTTGAACTCAGCGAGGTATTTGCCTGCATATCCGTAGGTGATGCGGCCAACGACGCCTTGGTAGCGCTGGGCCAGCTCAGAGTTGTAGCGGTAGTCGTTCTGCATGTAAAGCACCATCGCGGTCACGTCGTGGATGTCATTGAAGGTGCGCGCATAGTTGAGCTGAGCCTCCATATAGAGCTTGTACACAGTGTAGTTGTCGTAGCCGGAGCCCATGATGCCGTCCTTATTGATGCGGTTGTATGAATCGATTGACTCGGGATCGAGAGATGAATCTTCGCGATATAGAGGTTCGTAAACCGCAAAATCCTTTGTATACCTGTTGTTGTGGTAGTTCTCGTAGTCAAACGATGCCATAGCCCTTGCCGAAAGGCCTTTGGTGATGAAATCAAGCTTATAGTCGGCTATAAGGTTAGTTTCGTTGATTGTGTTGATGGCCTTGTGGTAGCCGCCTTCTGAAAGCGTGGCAACAGGATTCTTCTGGTACTGTGAAGAACCGGAATAGAGAGTCTTCATGCTATCGCCGTTCTTCACTCTATAAGATACCGGGAAGAGCCAACCGGGCATATGGTTGATCTGATAATAGATGTTGCTGTAGCTTGCGCTCTCGTCTGAGTTCGGTCCCCGGCGCTCCTCGAAGCGTGTGCCGAAGTTAACTGATACAGTCAGGTCTTTGGTCAGAAGAAGGTCAGCGTTGGCGCGGAAGCCATAGCGCTTATAGCCAATTGACGACTTGTTGCCGTACTGGTCATTTGACATTTCCTTGAACAGAGAGCCTTGGTCGTAGTACTCAAGAGATGCGTAGTAGCGCATGCGCTTTGTGCCGCCGCGGATGCTGGCGTTGTAGCGCTGGGCGGGAGCTGACGACTTGATCACCTCATCGTACCAGTCTACGTTGGGGTAAAGCATTGCGTCGAGGCCGCTGAGCTGGCCAAGGCTGCTCTTGCGGTACATTTCAATCTTGTTGGCATCAAACTGCGAAGGCAGGCCGTCGTTGGCGAGGGCTTCTTCCAAGAGGACTACAGAATTGTAAGAGTCAAGGTAGGTGTCCTTGCGGGTGGGAGTCTGGAACTGCCAGTTGGCCGTGAGGTTGACAACGGGCTTCTGCTCCTTGCCGCGCTTGGTGGTGATAAGCATTACGCCGTTGGCGCCGCGCACACCATAAACCGCAGTTGCGGATGCGTCCTTGAGGATTGAGATTGTCTCAATGTCGTCGGGCGCGATCTGGGAGAACGAGCGCTCGATGCCGTCGACGAGCACCAGGGGCTGCGCGTCGCCCGCGAAGGTGGCGCGGCCGCGGATGTAGATGTCGGCGTCGTCGGCGCCGGGCATGCCTGAAGTCTGCGAGGTGATCACGCCTGTCACTTTGCCGGTAAGGGCCTGAGAGATGTTGGCGGCCGGAGTCTCAAGGAGGTCGCTAGAGCCAACTTGCGAGATGGCGCCGATCACGGATTCCTTCTTCTGCTGGCCGTAGCCTACCACAACCACCTCTTCAAGAGCTGTGGACGAGTCGTCAAGGGTGATGGTCAGAGATGTCTTGCCACTGACGGGGACTTCTTTTGTATTATAGCCGATATAGCTAACGGTGAGGACTGCGGTCTGCGGATTCTCAACGATGATGACGAAGTTGCCGTCAATATCGGTGATAGTGCCCGCGGACTTTCCCTTCTCTATAACAGACGCGCCGATCAGGGGCTCGCCCGTATTGTCAAGGACTGTGCCGGTGATCTTCGTTTGGGCATAGCCTCCAAGCACGGCCAGCAGCATTATTGCCACTGTCAGCATGCCAAGTCGCTTGAGCGACGAGGCGAAGCCTGCTGTTTTGCTTGAGTTGTTCATTACTGTGTATTGGATTTAAGTTATTATTTTGTTGTAAGGTCGCACCATGGATAGTATCCAATGCGAACAAAGTCGAGCCAGCAGCCTTCGCAAGTGAAAATCAAGCTCAAAGGCAGAGCGAAACCATCGTTTTGGAATTTGTAGATGGGCATCTCGGTGCCGTCGGCTTTCCATTGGCGAGCCACCATCAGCAGCTCGTCGCCGTCACAGCGGAACATCACGCGGCTGCGCGCTCCTTGCATGTCAGCGATGAATGTGTCCCAATTGAAAGAGCTTGTCACCTTTTCGGCGTCCCATCTGGAGGCCCATCCATATGCGTCATCGCGGATATATAGGTACTCTGCATATCCGTCTTCGCCAAGGCCTGACTGATAGCCATTTGTGACAACAAGATTCCAGAATTGATAGTTGCCATTTCCAGCACTGTGGTTGATGAACTCAAATCCGAAGTTGCGGAATTTCTCGGTAAAGCGCTCTTGCTCTGACCAGCAGCTCCAGAAGCCGTTTGAAAAGTCTTCATTGCCAAGAATGTTGGAGCCAGACTCGAAGTAGCGGCCAACGAATGTCTCGTCTACGTTGAACTTCAGTTGTGCGTTCTCAATAGTGAAGAATGAGCCAAGTGTTTCACCCTTGTATCCCTTGAATTCAACATTCCAGTAATACTCGGTTCCGCCTGTGGTGGTGGTAGTGCTCTTGATGGTCACTGCGTCGCCATTGTGGTAGACGTCAATTTTAACGTTTGCGCCATCCATATCACTCTTGTATGTGTCCCAATTGTAGTTGCTCTCCTTGGTGGCGCCATCATAGTATGTTCCCCATCCGTAAGCGTCGGCGCGGAGCACGATCAGTTCCTGGTCGGCGCCTGCATAGTCTTCGTCATTGGGGGTAAGGCCTGAGCTGGTCAGCACGAGCACCCAGTTCTCCCAGTTGTTGTTGCCAAGGGTGTAGTTGGTGAATTCATAGTGAATCTGGCCGTTGCCTGTCAGGTTGACTGAAGGCGACCAAATTGTCCAGAATCCCTGGTTGCAGTCGTCGGGTCCGAATATGCCGTCAAAAAGCGGATCGTAGAACGAGTCGTCATCTTCCGCGCCGCTGCCGATATTGCCCTTCTTGGGCTTCTTTGTCTCCTTGGCGGTGAGCGCGTTGCGGTAGATGTTAACGTCATCGACCAGGAGCTGCTGCTCGGTGGTGAGCGAGCCGATGGTGACGGTGGACGCGTTGTTGAGGAATTCTACGATGCTCATGCAGTCGAAGTCGGCAACGGCTTCTTTCACCTTCTCTTCACCGTCTACCGCGATCGCATAGCCTTCGTCGCTGATGGTGACTGCCACATAGTGCCATTCGCCGCCGGGGATGAGGCTGTCCACCGGAACATACATTGAGTAGGTGCCATCAGTGGTGCTGTAATCGATCTTGCCCGCGGAATTGAATGTAAGCGAGCCATAGTTGGTGTAAGGCTCTGCCTCAATGCGGGAACGAACTGCGGCCTGAGCGGCAGCTGAGGCCTCGTTCACAAATGAAATGACAGGATTCTCGGTGTCTTGCTCACCGATGAAGTTGCCCTCTTCATCCTGGTCCATGGGCTGCTGCATCCAAAGGGTGAATGACGCAGCCTTTTGGCATGTCAGCCCGGTGAGCGGGTTGGCGAAAGATACGGTGCCTTGGTTGAGCTGGAGCACGGGGCTCTTGGCTATGGCATCCTCTACAACTTCGGGCTGGACGCCAGCGGTGGAGCTCACCACGGCGAACACGTCTGGATCTAGCCCTTCATCGAAATTGGTCTCGCCAGCCTTCTGCAGGGTGGGGTACACTTGGTTGCCAGCCGGTGGATCGGCCTTTCCCCACTCATCGACGCACGAAGTCCCAGCCAGCAGCAATGCGGCCAGGGCCGCATTTGTAGCATAAAGTCTCAGTTTCATAAATGGTTTTAATTAAGGTATTTTTGTTTTTAGGTATTATTCTTTAAGTTCTCTATGGCATCAGGCCCTGACTGGGCGGCAGGCTTTTATCGGCGGAATCGGATTCCATGCCGGCAAGCGCAACAATAGAATACGCAAAAATACATTTTTTTGCACGCGCGGAGGTGGAAGATTGTTTTTTTTAGGTGGATTTTTTGTTTACCCCTCCTGAATTTCGGGGTCGGCACCCTGCATCACAGCGTTTGGCGGAACGCCATAACGCTTTGTGAAGCAACGCGTAAAATACTTGGAGTCATTAAATCCAACCTCATAGGCTATTTCAGAAATGTTCAAGCCGTGGCCTTTGCGGTTGTCCTTAATCAGCTGCAGCGCAATATTTAGGCGATAGTCCCTGATGAGCTTGTTGGCCGACTTGCCCAGGAGGCTCTGAAGCTTCTTGTTGAGCACAGTGCGGCTCACGCCAAGGTCCTCGGCGAAGTCGCCCACCTCGTAATAGGAGTTCTTGTAGTTGGCCTCGATAGTCTCCATCACCTGCTTGATGAACCGTGTGTCAGGGGTGTCCTCGCAGGCCTCCGGCTCACCCTGCGCGGAGGCGGCCGCGGAGCCGATTGAACTCAATATTCTGTTGGTGCGGCGCATGCGGTTGGCCATGATGGCGTCGATGCGGGCCAGGAGCATCTCCTCGCTGAAGGGCTTGGTGATGTACCCGTCCACGCCCAGGCGGAAGCTTTCCAGCTGGGAGGCCTGCGCGGTCTTGGCCGTGAGCATAAGCACGGGGATGTGCGACGTCTCGAAGTTTTCCTTCATCTTGCCTACGAATGTGAGGCCGTCCATCCGCGGCATCATTATGTCAGAAATCACGAAGTCGATGTCGGGGTCCTTCAGCGCCTCAAGGGCCTCTTCGCCGTCGGCGGCCTCAAGCACCCTGTACTTTCCGCTGAGCATGCCTCGCAGGTATGCCCTCATGTCGGGATTGTCCTCAACTATCAGAATCGTGGACAAAGCCTCCGGCTCGCCCTCGGCCGCAGGCCGGGGGCCGCAGGCGCTTGACCGATGAGCCCG
>JAMPBQ010000060.1 GCA_023666615.1 Clostridium sp.
GAGCTTAAAAAAGCTTAGGCAAGCTGCTTGGCGGCGTTGATCTTCACGCCCGGGCCCATGGTAGAGGCGGTTACGCAGCTCTTGATGTACTGACCCTTGGCAGCGGCGGGCTTGGCGGCCTCCCGCTCCTGCCTGCGCGCTTCGGCCCATTGACGGTATTCGGTGTAAGTGCCGGGGAAATCCTTCACCTTGCCGCCGCCCTCCATAACGAAGAGGTGGTCGGCTATGTTGTCGAGGAAATATCGGTCGTGGCTCACCACTATCACACAGCCCTTGAAATTGGCCAGATAGTCCTCAAGGAGGCCAAGCGTCACGATGTCAAGGTCGTTGGTGGGCTCGTCAAGAATCAGGAAATTGGGGTTGCGCATGAGCACGGTGGCCAGGTGCAGCCTGCGCCTCTCTCCCCCGCTCAGCTTGTAGATGTACTTCTGCTGGTCAGGCACGGAGAAAAGGAAATTCTGCAGGAATTGCATGGGCGTGGCGTGGCTGCCGTCGCCAAGGGTGATGTCGTCGGCAATCTCGCTCACGGCGTCAATCACCTTCTTGCTTTCATCAAAGCTGATGCCCTCCTGGCTGTAATAGCCAAACCGCACGGTCTCGCCCACGTTCCACTCCCCGCTGTCTGCAGGCTCCAGACCCTGCAGCATCTTTATGAACGTGGACTTGCCGATGCCGTTGGGCCCGATTATGCCCACCTTTTCTCCGCGGGCGAAGGTGTAAGTGAAATCGTCAAGGATGGTCTTGTCGCCGTATTTCTTGCAAATGCCCTTGGCCTCAAAAATCTTCTTGCCTATGTATGACGCATTGCTCACGGCGAGGTTTACATTCTTCTCCCAGAGGCTCACCCGCGACTGGTCCTTGAGCTCATAGAATCTGTCGATGCGGTATTTCGCCTTTCCGGCGCGGGCCTGCGGCTGGCGGTTCATCCAATCCTGCTCCTTGCGCAGGATGTTCTTCACGCGCGCCAGCTCTGCGCCCATAGCGTCGATGCGCTCCTGCCGCTTGCGCAGGTAATAGTCGTAATTTCCATCGTAGGCGTACACGGCCTCGCGGTCAATCTCTATTATTTTGTTGCACACGCGGTCGAGGAAATAGCGGTCATGCGTCACCATCATTATCGTGGAGCGCGAGCGACTCAGGTAATTTTCAATCCACTCAATGGCTTCTACGTCAAGGTGGTTGGTGGGCTCGTCAAGAAGGAGCACGTCGGGCTCCTTCATCAGGGCGCAGACGATGGCCATGCGTTTCAGCTGGCCGCCACTGCAGGCGCCGGCCAAGGTGTCAAAATCACCTACTCCAAGCTGCGAAAGCATTTGACGCATGCGCTGCTCGTAGCTCCAGCCTGAGCTGTCGCGGTGCAGCTCGGCCTCGGAAGGCGGCGCCGCCTCAAGGCAAGCCTCTATCACTGTCTTGTCGGCCGGAAATCGGCTGTCTTGGTCAAGGAGCTCCACGCGCAGGCCATTTCTGAACGAAATTTTGCCGCTGTCGCAGTCCTCAAGGCCGGCTATTATGCGCAGCATGGTGCTTTTTCCGGCGCCGTTCTTCGCTATAACGCCTATCTTGTCTCCCTCGTTCACGCCCAAGGTCATGTCGGCAAACAGCATGCGGTCGCCCACGCTCTTGGTGAGATTTTCTATTTGTATGAAAGAAGCCACTTCTTTTTTTGAAAATGAATCCGTCAATAGAATATGCACCTAAAGCTCAACTGTCAAAAGAAGGCGCATCCAAAATCCGCCTTATCAGAGTTGGGTCAATTCCAGCATCGAGCATCTTTTTTTCAATATCTTTCCTCTCCTCAAGACGACCTTCAAGACGCCCCTCAAGAAGACCCTTACGCCGACCCTCAAGACGCCCTTCAAGAAGACCTTTACGCCGACCTTCTTCTTCGCCCTCAGCCAATGCCGCCTCACGATACA
Organism: Clostridium sp.; assembly: GCA_023666615.1. Lineage (GTDB taxonomy): Bacteria > Bacteroidota > Bacteroidia > Bacteroidales > Muribaculaceae > CAG-873. The sequence continues at coordinate 1,917 of JAMPBQ010000060.1, forward strand.
AGACTTGATCATCAAAATAGCGCTTTGACTGCCTGTAAGCCACAACCTCTTCTTTAGCGAGGCTGGTGATTTCCGCCGCATTGAACATTTCAGCATATTCCCCGCTCTTGTACGCCTTTGAATTCTTATCCATAAGATGCATGTTTTTAATCAGATAAACTGTCTTTTCAAGTTCAGATTCGCAATCCTCCCATTTGTCCTTAACCTCTTCAAGACAAACAATCTGAAGACGCAGAAGGTTTGAAAATATTTCCTGGGTCTGCGCCTCTCTCATTTGGAAATCATGGAGAAACCTTTTTTCAAGATGCCTCAATTGAAAGTTTACAAAGAATATTCCATAGACAGGGCTAAAGTCATAGACGGACCCCTTATGGCCTTGATTGGATAACGCCTTGGCTAAGTAGTACATCACTCGCTTTTCGAAATGAGAATGATACACTTGCTGCATTTCCAATATAAAGTGCTCATTTTGCCCGTGATTAGTACAATAAACGTCGTATACAATTCTTTTGCCTCCGGCGTCGGCGGGAAGAATCTCTTTATCGTGGAAGGTTACATCTATGATATTTAGGCCTTCTTTTGAGAAGAGGACATTCAAGAATCGGATTAAGATTGCCTTAAACTCCTCAGTTCCGAACAACCGCTTAAAACCGAAATCGGTCATCAGATTGATAAATGTACCTAAATTCTCCATATCTCTTATTTTTCGCTAAATTACAAAAAAATTCTGCTCCTTCCAAAATCCACAAAGAAAATTTACCACAAAATCGCACAGACACGCTGCGGCTAAGACAGCCTCAGCTCTTCGCGGATGTAAGCCGCAGTGGGCGAGCTGCCCTTGGCTATCTGTTCGGGAGTGCCTTTGGCTATGATTTGGCCGCCATCGCGCCCTCCGCCGGGGCCCATGTCTATTATATAGTCGGCGCACTTCAGCACATCGAGGTTGTGCTCAATCACGAGCACGGTGTTGCCTTTGTCGACCAGGCGGTTGAGTATGCGCAGAAGGGTGTTTATGTCCTCAAAGTGCAGGCCCGTTGTGGGCTCGTCGAGGATGAAGAGGGTGCGTCCGGTGTCCTTCTTCGCAAGCTCGGTGGCAAGCTTCACGCGCTGGTTTTCTCCGCCTGACAGGGTGGACGACGGCTGGCCGAGCTTGATGTAGCCCAGGCCAATGTCCTGCAGCACCTGTATCTTCTTCAGAATCGACGGAATGCCGGCGAAAAATTCCACGGCCTGGTTGATGGTCATGTCAAGCACGTCGGCTATGGATTTGCCCTTGAAGCGCACCTCCAGCGTCTCGCGGTTGTAGCGCTTGCCCCCGCATTCCTGGCAGGGCACAAGCACGTCGGGCAGGAAGTTCATCTCAATGGTGCGGTAGCCGTTGCCGTTGCAGGCCGGGCAGCGGCCGCCCGCTATGTTGAAGGAGAACCGCCCCGGCTTGTAGCCGCGTATCTTCGCCTCGGGGAGGTTGACGAATAGATTACGGATGTCGGTGAAGACTCCCGTGTATGTGGCCGGATTTGAGCGCGGCGAGCGGCCAAGCGGGGATTGGTCCACGGTTATCACCTTGTCAACATTGTCAAGGCCGAGGGCCTGCGCATAGGGCAGCGGCTCCTGGCTGGAACGGTAGAACTTCTGGCTGAGGATTGGCTGCAGGGTGGAATTGATCAGCGACGACTTGCCGCTGCCCGATACTCCGGCCACGCAGGTGAGCGTGCCCAGCGGTATGGTGAGGTCTACGTTCTTCAGGTTGTTGCCGGTGGCCCCAAGGATGGATATTTCCTTGCCGTTGCCCTTGCGGCGCTCGGCCGGCACGGCTATGCTCTTCTTGCCGCTCAGGTATTGCGCCGTGAGGGTGTCGGTCTTCAGCATTGCCTTGGGCGTGCCGGAGAATACCACCTCGCCGCCCTTGCGCCCGGCCCCGGGGCCAATGTCAACCACATGGTCGGCCTCCAGCATCACGTCCTTGTCATGCTCTACGACAATGATGCTGTTCTGCGCGTCGCGCAAGCGCTTGAGTGAGTCTATAAGGCGCTTGTTGTCGCGCTGGTGCAGGCCTATGCTGGGCTCGTCGAGTATGTAGAGCACGTTCACCAGCTCGCTGCCAAGCTGCGTGGCCAGGCGTATGCGCTGGCTTTCGCCGCCGGAGAGAGTGGCCGAGGCGCGGTTGAGCTGCAGGTATTCAAGGCCCACGTCCACGAGGAACGTCAGCCTATGCACAATTTCCTTCATTATCTCCGAGGCGATAGCCTTGTCCTTGGGATTGAGCTTTTGCACAAGGGCCTTCGACCATGCCAGAAGCTGGCCGATGTCCATGCGCGATATCTGCGCTATGTTGTAGCCGTCGATGAAGAAATGCAGAGCCTCGCGCCCAAGGCGGTCGCCATTGCACTGCGGGCATGTCTTTCGCGAATAGAATTGTCCGCTCCATTTGTTGGCGGCGTGGCCTGCGTCGTCAGCCTGCTGCATCTCCACGTATTTCACGATGCCTTCGTAGCTGGAGAGATAGGACTTCGCCGAGTATTGCGAATTTTTCAGCACGAGCCTTTCGGCGGTGCCGTTGAGGATTTCGTCAAGGCATTCGGCCGAAAGCTTGGAGATGGGCGTGCGCATGGTGTGGCCATGCTTTTCGAGGATGGCCTCTATCTGCCAGAATATCATCGTGTCCTTCTGCTTGCCCAGCGGAGCTATGCCGCCTGCGCCGATGGAGACGGACGGGTCGGGGATCACCTTCTCGCGGTCCACGTCGTTGACGTAGCCCAGGCCCTTGCAGCATGGGCATGCGCCCTGCGGGGAGTTGAAGGAGAAGTTGTGGGGCGCGGGCTCGCGGTAGGATAGGCCGGTGAGGGGGTCCATCAGCTGCAGGCTGTAGCGGTACAGCTTGTCGCCGTCGTCGGCGTCAAGGATGAAAAGCTCCTTGTCGCCCATCTCGAAGGCCTTGTGGATGGAATCGCGAAGGCGCTCCTGACCGGCGCCGGTGGCCTTGAATCGGTCCACGACTATCTCCACGTCGTGGTTCTTGTATCGGTCCAGCTTCATGCCGGGCTCAAGCTGGCGCAGCTTGCCGTCGACCCTCACGTGCAGGAAGCCCTTCTTCATCAAAGTCTCAAAGAGCTCTTTGTAATGGCCTTTGCGGTTCTTCACAAGCGGAGCCATGATGTAGATTTTCTTTTCGGCGAATTTATCGTTGACGAGGTCGAAGATCTTGTCCTCTGAATATTTTATCATGGGCTCGCCGGAGAGGTAGCTGACGGCCTTGCCTATGCGTGAATAGAGAAGGCGGAAGAAGTCGTACACTTCGGTGGTGGTGCCGATAGTGCTTCGAGGGTTGCGGTTTACGGTCTTTTGCTCGATGGCTATGACCGGGCTCAGGCCTGAAATCTTGTCTACGTCGGGCCGCTCCAGGTTGCCCAGCATATTGCGGGCGTAGGAGGAAAACGTCTCGATATAGCGACGTTGGCCTTCGGCGAATATCGTGTCGAAGGCCAAAGATGATTTTCCGCTTCCGCTGAGCCCGGTGATCACCACGAGCTTGTTGTGCGGAATTGTGACATCTATATTTTTTAGGTTATGCACCCGAGCGCCAATGACGCTCAGGGCATCTTGCTCTATGTTTTCCAATTCTTTATGGATCTTTTTTCAAGTTTTAGTCAAATCGATTATTGCGCCCAGTCCGGATTATAAACTGCCTGACGCTGGGTCTTGCGCGAAAGCGATTCCGCCTTCGGCACGCGCACCTTATAGCTCTTCCCGGCCTTGTTCGTTAGCGCCTTTGAGCGTATCCACGGGTTTTCCTCGCGCAGCTGGGCGTAGCTTATGCCGCGCTTTCCGGCCCAGGCAGCCCAGTCGGCCACGGGGCCGCTCACCTCCTCTATCTCGCACTCGGCCGGCATGTAAAGCTGGTGCGCCTTTATGCTGAAGCCGTAGTCTGACGGGTTCTCCATCACTTGCTTCATGGCCATGATGCGAAACACGTATCGCGAAGTCTCTTCCGTAAGGTAGAGGTCAAACGACGAATCTTGGCTCTGCTTTTCAAGTTCGCGCGATATTCTGCCGGTGCCGCCGTTGTAGGCCGCCATCACCGATTCCCAGTTGCCATATTTTCGGTAGGCCTTCTTTAGGTATCGGCATGCCGCCGCGGTGGCCTTTTCCAGGTTATAGCGCTCGTCCACCTCGTCGCTCACCTCCAGGCCATATTCCTTGGCGGTGGTAGGGATGAACTGCCATATGCCCGCCGCCTTGGCCGGGGAATAGGCCCTGGGGCTGAGGTAGCTTTCCACGCAGGCCAGATAGAGCACGTCGGCGGGCACGCCATGCTCTTTGAGGATCGGAGCCATTGTGGGGAAATATTTGTTGGCGCGCTTGATGGTGAGCAATGTGTTGCCGTGGGTGTATATCAGCGACGCCAATTCGCGATCGAATCTTTCGTACATGTCGGCGCGGTCAAGGCTCACCTCTTTTCCGCAAAATTCAATGGCCTCGGGCACTTCGGGGTTTATCACCGCGGCGTGCGCGGCCTCTGCCTTTGATGCGCTCTGCGGGGCTGGCGCCTCTTGGGCGGAAACGCCGCTGGTGCCGGATATGAGGATTGCCGCTATGATGGCTGCGGCCGAAATGCTGACGGCCGCCGCAAGTATGTGGTCCTTGATTTTCATCTGTGGTAATGTGTGGCTTTGTGATTGATTAAGCATTAGTTTTGACTGAAATCTAAAGCAAAGGCTTAGCCCTGTGCCGGCGTTTAATTGTTTTTAGCTTGTCACTCTTCCGGAGCCGTGGAGGGCGTGCCGCTGGATTTGCTGCGCAGGATATTGATGTCGCCGCTCAGGTTGTATTTGCGCCCGTCGCTGCCCTCGGCCTTGATCACATAGTAATATGCCCCGCTCGGCACTAGCTTGCCTTTGTATTTCCCGTCCCACCCGATTGAGGGGTCGGTGGCGGAGAAGAGCTGCGTGCCCCAGCGGTTAAAGATATGGCATTCATATTTCACTATGGATTTGTAGCTTACTTTCCATTCGTCGTTTACGCCCTCGGAGGCGCCGGGCGAGAAGGCGTTGGGGCACAGCAGGGAGGATTCGCCGATGAATATTTCATAGGTCTCTCCTATGTATTCGCATGTGCCCTCGGCGTTGTTGCAGACAAATCGCGCGTATGACGTGCCGTTGTCGCGGAAGGTGTAGTCAAATTCCAGTTGGCGGTAGCGGTCATCGATTTCTTCAAATTCAGGGTCTTTGCCCAGCTGCCATTCTATGAATGCGGCAGCATCGGTGGCGGCGGCCTTGAATGTGATTGTGCATGGCGCTGATCCGCCCAGGCCGTCCACTCCGGCGTTTTGCTCGTTGTCGGCCGTGGTCTCGTCTTGCACTGCCGTGGTGTGGCTCTCTACGGCCATTGCATGGTAATTGTCGGATTCTGCCTCCTGCGCGCGGCCCCACCGCTGCGTGAATCTGTCGCCCTGCAGCCTGAAATAGGTGTCGCAAAGCGGCGCGTCTACGCTGAAGGCCCCGTCAATCGAGGCATACTCCGCGGTCGCCTCTTTCTGCGCGTAGGCCTCCATTTCAGCGGAATATTCCAATGTGGAGTAGGTCAGCTTCAGCTCGCGGCTTATCTCTCGCCTTTGCCCGTTGATGGTGTAGTAGTGGATGGCCGAGGCCTCGCCGTCAAGGATGAGGCGGGCGCGGTCACAATCCTGCTCGGGGTCGAATGACAGCCCGCGCAGGTCGAGCTCGTGGGCGGAATAGTTGACAATCCAAAAGTAATATCTCTTGTCGCCGGCCTCCGCCACATAGCCGCTGTCGTCCGCCGAGAGGCTTATGGACGTTGATGTCCCTATCTCTTCTGCGTATGCCGCTCCGTATGAGCCGAATTTGTACCACCGCGCCGCGCCTGCTCCGGCTACGCTCGCCTCAACTCCCGCCGTGCTTTGCAGCACATACACGCCGTTGAGGCCGGCGCTGGCCTCGACGCTCACCTTTATGGCCTCGTCGCCGAGGCCGCTAAAGGTGAGCTCTTGAGCCGTTGCCGCAATAGCCCCAAGGAGCATTGCCGTTATTGTCGCTGTCTTTCGCATAGCGTGTTCAGTGGCGCATTTCTTTGCCCTGCGGACATGGCTTACAGGCCTTTTCCGTGGCAGTTCTTGTACTTCTTGCCGCTGCCGCATGGGCATGGGTCGTTGCGTCCCACCTTCGGCGAGGCCACAAAGGGCATCTTGGGCTGCGGGCGCTGCGGAGCGGATGCCGCGCGGCGCTGCGCCTCTTCTTCGC
>JAMPBQ010000061.1 GCA_023666615.1 Clostridium sp.
ACTTGCTTTGCAAGTTATTCCGCAGATAGGATTCCATGTCAAACGCTTGCTTCTTCGCCATATTATATTCCTGTATAGAATTCAGCGTTAAGTTTCTTCACTTCATCGGAAATGCCGAATTCGGCATTGTTGATTTCCGAGAGGGGAATATAGAGCAGGTTCTTGTCAAGACACTCTATCAGAAACCGCTTCTTATCATCAAGGGAAAGTGCCATAAAGTCAGTCGCATTTTCCTCTATCTGTTTCGGCTCGATTTTCCATGAGAGGAAACCGCTTTGTTGCATATCAGCCCAAATCTTGGTCAGTTCATCATCAGTATTTGCCGCTTCAAGCTGGTCAACGAATCGCTGATTGGCAGTTGCCAACTCGCAATATACAAACGAACCTCCGCCGCGCCAATTGTATTTCTTTGATATTCCGGCAGTATCGCCCCCGATAACTTTCGGCAGCCTACGAAGCATTATCTCAATTTGAGAATCCATTTGTTCTGCGCCAATAAATCTACGGTTCATCTTCATTGCGGTCACTGCAGTAGTGCCTGTCCCAAGATGGAAGTCAAGCACAATGTCATTCTCGTCGGTACACATTTCAATTATTCGAGCTATTAGAGCCTCAGGCTTTTGTCCTCCTTTGAACTCTTTGATTACTTCCACATATGATTTATTGCCTGCCTTATATGCTCGCGGGTCTGCATATACTTGTTGTATATCAGACCATACAGTTGACAATGGAATGCCTGGACTTTCATCTAAATATTGACGCACCCAAATTGCCTCACCATTATCATCATATCCTCTCATTCTACGACGATAAACACGACCATTCTCATCCGTAAATTTGAACCAATCGTTAATGTATTTCTCGGAGTATGGTATATGAACACGATTTTGTTTGCGTTGTCCATACACTTTTGCATAATGTAAAATGTAATCGTGTATGTTGACTGGCTTAGGCGTTGCGGCTCGTCCTCCTGATGGTGAACCATATGCCCAAATAATTTCTTCTACAAAATTATCTTTGCCAAACACATCATCACATAGCACTTTTAAGTAGTGCGATTGATTGATGTCTATGTGAATAAAGATGTTTCCATCCTCTCGAAGCAAATCTTTTGCTATTTCAAGACGATTGCGCATAAACGTGAGCCATGTAGAACGCGTAAAACTATCGTTATAACTGAAGCTGTCGTTTTCTGTGTTGAATGGCGGGTCAATATAAATTAGGTTTATCTTCCCTTTATATTTCTTCCTTAAGGAGTATAGTGTAAGCAGATTGTTCCCCTTAAGGATATAATTATCATTCATGGAAACCTCGGTAGGTAAGCTTTCTCCGTCCTTGTCGTAACGAACAAACCCGGTCAGCACCTTTGGCTCGGTAAGACGATTGATTTCGTCCGGCGCGAGGATTTCATTCCAAAACACTTCATTGCGTTTTGCATCCTCTTTTGTTTGCCCTCCTTCAAGCATACAGTCCTTGTACGGCCAAGACAAAACAATCTCGCGACTCTCAGACACGAAATTTCCATTATCATCGGTTAGACCGATTTTGTTTTTGAACGATGTGTAGCTGTCCGGCAGAAATCGCTTGTTCATCACGAATTTCTGAAACTTCACCTTATCGAAGACGAGGATACCGTCTATTTCGATAAAGAAGTTGCGTTTTAACGCATCGTGCGTCAGCAACATCTTTATCAAGTCTGGACGCATTTCTAGAGCAGCCTCCACTATGGCATTCTTCAAAAGAACACCATCTTCAGCGCAGTACCGGCTCTCCATGCGCAGGAGCTTTTCAAGCTCCCTATATTGATTGAGATTATCCATTGCAAGAAGCATACCACCGGCTCCGACAATGGCTGTAAGGATAAGATTATGGGCAAAAGAAAAGCGGGAGCCTCAATTGTTGCTCGCCCTCGCTGTTCATGGCCTTTCCACTTGCCTATCCTATTGAGATTGAGCAACGAGAACTCCACGCTGTATTATGCAAATACCCCAAACTCATTCCAAGCATAAGCCTGAAATGAGCCCGGATAGGTAAATACATACCCGTGTCGTCTATCGTTGCTATGTTCTCGAACAGGAAGTTTAGAGTGTGGAAAGTTCTGAACCGCCAAGAACAAAGCGTCAATATACGCTTTTCCTAAATATGTCTTTGACTTCCCACTTACCGAGGCTAGACGCTCCTCTGAGCCAAGCACCCACAGCGTGGAAGTCTTATTGCAAAGTTACAAAAAATCTCGCATATGACCAAGGGATATGCTGGAGAACATTTGGATTGGCGGGGGAAAAATAATGCCGCCGGAAATGTTTTTTTGGCATTTCCGGCGGCAGCGAGGTTTTGTTCTCGGTTATTAAGGAGGGGATTATCCGTGGTTCAGCCAAATGCTGTGTAGCCATTGAGGGAGGTTCAGGGGCATCCCGTGACAGGGGCTAGTAGTCTGAGCTGAATGCTGTGACGGTGCCGTTGGAGGTCTGGAGGGAGACGTCTCCGGCATATATAACGGACCTTCTGCTTTCGGGTGTTTGGGACAGTTCGCCCCATTTTTTGAGGCCGTCGAAAAAAGCGGGGGCAAATGTGCTTCCTGACTTAATTTCGTAGCCGTATTGCTCCAACCCCTTGGTTTCCACCAAATCCACTTCAAGGCCTGTGCTGTCGCGCCAGAATGTCAAGTCGGGGTTAACGCCGTTGTTCAACCCATTTTTTACAAATTGGTTTATCACCATATTTTCAAACAATCCGCCTCGCAAGAAGTGCGTGTCGAGCTGTTCGACGGAACTTATCCCAAGCAAGCTGCATGCCAAGCCGGTGTCATAGAAGTAAAGCTTGGGGGTCTTTACTATTCGCTTATTGTAATTGTTGAAATTTGGCTCCAGCCTGTACAGGATATAACTGGCTTCAAGGACAGACAGCCATGATTCAACCGTAGGAATTGATACTCCGGCTTCGGTAGCCAGGTTTGCCTTGTTGAGAAGCTGCCCGATGCGACCGGCGCATAGGCGCACAAAACGAGTGAACCGTCCCAAATCGCCAATGTTCAGCATTGCCCTAACGTCACGCTCCACATAGGTGGCTATGTATGAGGGGTAATAGTCGGCAGGCGCTATGTCCTTATCATAGATGCGGGGATAATATCCCTTGAAAATCTGTTCGTTGACAGCAGATGGCAAGGCTCCGGCCACATGCAGCTCGTGCCGCGAAAATGGCAGCAATTTCATTATGGCCGTGCGTCCGGCCAAAGATTGGTCAATAGCGGCCATCAAGTGGAAATTGCGCGAACCGGCAAGCATGTACATTCCCGTTTCGTTCACATCGTCAATATGGGTTTGCAGATATGAGAATAGAGAGGGGACTCTCTCGGCCTCGTCTATGATTGCATGATTGTCAAATGTCTTTATAAAGCCATTGGGATCCTCGGCGGCGAACGCTCGCATATCAGGATTTTCTAGAGATACATATTTGTATTCAGGAAACAAATGTTTGAGCAGGGTTGACTTCCCGGACTGGCGAGGCCCGGTAATGGTCACCACAGGGAATTTTCCGCTCAGATGCTTAATTTTGGGCGCTATGTCTCTTTCTATCATATCTTTGCAATTCTAAAGCGTGACTTTATAATTGCAAAGATACAAATTTTATGTATTTATGGGCACATAATAGTGGAATTTTTGATAAAAATTCATACGCAGAGCATAAGGACTATTCCGGGGAGGTTATTGAAGATGTGCATCGCCAGGCCCCATCCGAATCCCAAGTTGACCCTAAGGTATGCGCATGAGCATCCGGCGAAGAAGGGGGCCAGCGACGTTACAAGGGCGTAGGGCAGCAGCGTCCAGCTTAAGGCGCTGAAGGCGCAAAGGTGGGCCAGGCCGAAAGCTATTGAGCTGACCCATATGGCCGGAATCTGCCACCTGGCTTTCATTTTCCGCCAAAACTCATCCTTTGTCGCAAAAAATATGCAGCAGAACACAGCGGCGGCAATGCAGCATGAGATTATCCAAAACATCGGGGTGTCCGTCTTGCTGTGTGAGAATGCAGGAAACAATGCCAGGCAGGCGAGGCTGACACCGACCGAGACTCTGCGGAACGACAGCCCGAATCGGAACAGCAATTCTTCAAACAGCGGGGCAATCAGCGCCGTCATTAGCAAGGCGCGCAGCAAGCCCCTTGATGACAGCGCAACCGCAGGATCTCCTCCGAAGCTTGTCAGTTCTCGCGGGTTGATGCCGTGCTTCTCATACGCAAACATGCATACGCCCATCAGCGCCACTACGATGATGCGTGAGATAAGCCAAAACAGCAACGCGTAGCCCACCATCCATTTCTTTGACCTGCTCCTGTAATCTTCGTTTCGCGATAAGATGAATTTCATTTTGCCTGTTAATTATATTTTTATCGCAAATTTAGAAAATTCCCTTAACTTATCAGCAATGCCGCCGCGATTTTTCACAAAAAACGGAAATTTTATTGTGGTGACTTCCATAAATTAGAAGCATGGGCGGCATGGTGTTCCGCGCCGTCGGCATGGACCGAGCCAAGGCTTGCGTGGCATTGACAAATTCCACCTACAACATTGCCCGCTTCATGCGATTCAGTCCCCCTGAAAGCATAGCTGCGCCCGTTAAAAACATAATTTTTATAATATTGACAACCAACATATTACCCCCCCCTCCAAAAAAAGATTCTGATACTTTGTCATATCAAAATTAGTGATTAACTTTGTGCCTGAGAAATATTACCCAGACCTACACTTAGGTGCGTTTTTGGTTCCGCATCAGGTGTTGGAAAATTATTAATAGAACCTACCTATGCTCATTCTCAAAATAACCCAATCAATAACCCCAGTTTATGAAATACGCGTTCGCCATATTTCTGATGGCGCTGACTTTCTGCGCCCATTTCTCAGCATATGCCGTTGACAAGTTCACTATTCAGGGCATTGTTTATGACCGGGCCACTGACACGCAGCTGCTTGGGGCAACGGCACGCTTGTTGAACGCCTCGGACAGCGCAATTTTGGCGGAGACTATTGCTGAGGGAGAATTCGATGGGCCGATAAAGGGTCAGTTTGTGCGAAAGCCAATATTCTTCTTTTTTGATGTTGACAGGTCAAAGAACTACATTTTGGAACTCACCCGCGATAATTATGAGCCTGCGCATATGGAGATTGACCCGTCAACGCTTTCAAATCGCCTTGACAATATGAACCTTGGCAAGCTTTATATGAAAAGGATGCCAAAGACGCTAAATGAGGTGGTGGTGAAAGCGTCAAAGGTAATGTTCTACAACAAGGGCGATACAGTCGTTTACAATGCGGATGCTTTCGTGCTCGCCGAGGGCAGCATGCTGGACGCATTGATACGGCAAATGCCCGGCGTCGAGCTTAAGGATGGCGGGGAAATTTACGTAAACGGACGCTACGTTGAAAACCTTCTGCTGAACGGCAAGGACTTTTTCAAGGGCAACAGGCAGATGATGCTCAACAATCTTGGCGCATACACGGTGAAGGATATCGCAGTATACGAGCGCCAGGATGAAATGGACAAGCTTATGGGAGATGATTACGGAGAAAAGCGTCTTTCGATGGATGTAAGGCTGAAAAAGGAATATAACCAGGGATTGCTGGTCAACGCGGAAGCCGGTTATGGATCAAGCGACAGGCATCTTGGCCGCCTATTCGGACTGTGGTATTCCGACAATGCCCGCTTGTCATTATATGGCAACGCAAATAATCTAAGCGACAACAGAAAGCCGGGGCAAAACACTGATTTCACTCCCGGGTCGATGCAATCGGGAGACTTCAAGACATATCAAGGAGGCTTTGACTATTGGGCAAAGATTCCGTACAAAAATGTTCAGTTTTATGGGGATGCATTTATCACTCGCCAGACTGCCGATGATTATCGCAGCGTGAATACAACCAATTTTCTGCCTGGAGGCGACACTTATGAGTATTCCTTCGCCTCATCCCGCAATAAATCATTGTCCCTTTCAACATCCCATTCGCTGGAGATACAAAACCCGAAGTGGAATCTCAAGATAAACCCGAACTTTAAATATTCGAAAAACAATGATTATTCAAGCCTTTCATCAGCCGCTTTTTCAGAGGAACAGGGCAATATAAACAAAGATTTTATCGACAAACTTTACGAGGGCGCATCTGCTGAAGTGTTGGCCTCCATCCTCAACCGAAACACGGATGAAAATAAAAATTTAGGACATTCAATGGATGCCGCTGTTTTTGCCAACGGAAAGGTCAAGATGCCAAATGACGCCGATGCCGTCACTTATCTTGTTTCAGGCAACTATGCAAGGCGACATTTCGACCGTTACCAAAGGTACGTATTGAATTTTGGCGGCGATCCAACGCCAGCGGATTTTGCAGACCGACACTTCGACAACACGCCAAACTATAAATGGACTGGCCGGGGCGCGATTGGATACATTTGGGCAATTATGCCGGGGATGTATTTGGATGCATGGTATCAGTTTGACCATGCCACTCTGCAAGAATCATCCAAGCTGTATCAGATAGAGAATGCGCATGATGATGCGGCTAATGGCCAGGCGTTCGGATGGCTTCCGTCAAGATCTGAATACGAGTATGCCTTTGATCCCCGCAACAGTTTCAACAGCCGAAAGGAAGACAATATACATTCGCTGAATTTCAATTGGAAATGGAATGTTAACAGCAAATTGTCCGTTGCGACCAACATCCCCCTTACATATAAAAATCGCCATCTCCACTATGTCAGGGGCAGCGTCAACACTTCTTTTTCCAGAAACGAAACACTGCTGGGCGATGCTGCAGTTAACATAAGCTATTACGGGAGGCCTCACTTCATCTATTTCGATTATAAGAGAAAGACATCATCTCCCGACCTCGTCGACATGGTTGATTTCACGGATGACCTTGATCCGCTTAATGTTCGGCTTGGAAATCCCAATTTGAAGGAATCGGAATCGCACAGCTTCAGCTTGAGATACAGAAAAGACTCAGATAAATACCAAACTTACAGCGCTTATGCCACTATTTTGAGAAACGCGCTGGCATATGGCTATGAGTATGATTCGTCCACGGGCGTTAAGACCGGGCGCATGCACAATGTCAACGGAAATTGCATGATGGGGCTGTCACAGTATTTCTCCGTGGGGTTTGGCCATTTGGATAGGTTTAACTTCAGCAACAGCACCGCTATTGAATATCGCAGAAGCGTTGATTTAATTGGGGAGGATGCAGTCGCTCCAAGCAAAAATAAGGTCTATAACGCAATGCTGAGCGAAGCAGTGGACTTATCATACAAGTTTGGCAACAGCCAGGTTTCAATCCTAGGCGAGGCTAGGGTGAGCGGATTCGATAGCAAACAAAAGAATTTCAAGGATTTCACGGCCTGCGACTTTAAATATGGGATAAATGGGAATTTTGCGCTGCCCGCAGGCTTTGGAATCTCAACAGACTTCACAATATACTCGCGCAAAGGCTATTCGGACAATGCGCTGAACAAGACAAATTTTGTATGGAACGCCCAAGCAAGATACACAATCCTCAGCGGCCAGCTGACATTCATGGTGGATGGATTCGACATTCTCCACAGCCTAAGCAACGTATTCTACAGCGTTAACGCCCAAGCGAGAACCGAAACATACACCAATGTGCTTCCCCGCTATGTGATGTTCCACCTCCAGTGGAAGTTCCACAAGGCGCCAAAGAAGAAATAAACCATCCATTTTCCCATATAGGCTTGAGCCTCTGAAACAAAAGGCCTCCGCCATGCATGAGCGCATGGCGGAGGCCGATATTTTGGTGGGGGGGATTATTTCCGCCGCGCCTAGCCTATACTTTAGGTGTTTTTGACGTTGTCAAAGTCGCTTTTTATTGCTCGATTGAGGCCTTGATTGTTTCTACGATGTAGCGGACGTCGTCGTCGGTGACCCAGGGGCCGGCGGGGAGGCAGATGC
>JAMPBQ010000062.1 GCA_023666615.1 Clostridium sp.
TTCATCGGTTTGATACTCTCTCCATCTCGGCAATAGGCAATACCTTTCCAAGTCATGACGATATTGCGCGGCGAAGCCGGAATCTTGAACATAAGAATCCGTTTACCATCAACGTTAATCGGAACAATCTCGCGGAATGTCAACCTATCGGCTGTATGCTGAGAGAAATCATGTTTCAGATTATTCAGTGCCTGTTCGCCATCCTTATAGGATGTGCCGGCAATCGTGTTTTTCTTCTCGTCATAACCAAGAATAAGCCACGCGAAATCAAGTCCGCGCAAATTCGCCTCATTGCTCAACGCCGAGAAATATTCGCCGAGGTCATCAAAATCGAAGTTCCTCTCCGCCTTTTTGAACTCCACCACCTCACTCTCCTTATGCTGAATCAGTGAGTGAAACAGGTCTATATATTGGTTGTTGTCAATCATTTAAGTTAAATCGTGTATTCACAATATAAAAACATCGTCAATATGGCGACTTAATCATATATTTTAAATAGGCATTTCTTGGATTATTTCTCCTTTGAGAAGCTTCCCGTTCGCATGTTTATTGCGTTTGATGCCATCCGCACCCCACGTTCCCCATTGTTTGAAAAAGAAACGTGCGCCTTGTTCTTCAACTTGCCTACGTATATTTAGAGCCCAAGACTCTTGCATGGGTCGTGCTTTAGGACCGCTCTCGCCTCCAACTATTACCCAGTCTATTCCAGTCAAGTCCAGTTCACCAAGATCTTCAACTAATGGCTCGCAAGATAGAAATTTTACCGATGCAGACAAATTTCGCAGACAGTCAATTCTAAAACGAGAAGACTGCGCCTCAACAGTAACACCAAGCCAAACATTATTGGGAATAGAACGTGTAGCAAAATACTCTGCCATCCGTTCTGCTCTTTTTGTCAATATTTGATATCTGTGTTGCGGAGTTTCCCTAATAATGCTGAACATTTATTTCCGTTTGTATATCGTTAAATTGAATATAAAACTCATCGTTCTTCGCCGCTTTTGCGGCTCTCAATGAATTATGTGCCATAGCCTCTTTTTTTGTTAGAGATAAGGAGATCTCGACGATCTATTTTTAATAACTCGCTAATCCTTGTTAATGTCACCAAATCTGGTTGAGATGAATTAATGCACCATTTAGAAACAGTAGAAGGATTGATGTCTAGCTCATTAGTCAACCATTAATTTGTTCGTCGTTTTTCTGCCAATACAAATTTGATGTGATTAATTCGTTCATTCATAATATAAATTATTTGTCTGCAAATTTAATGAAAATATTTCACATCGTAAAATATAATTGCCTATACAAATCATATAATCAAGAATTAAGGTGTGCGAATGTTCCTATATTTAGATTGCAACACATTCAGATGCACATACCCTCATACTTTCAAATGCTCAGACATATGTGCTTACAGACGTTTAGATGTTCGGATTTTCAGACGTATGTTTGTTCAGAAGTGGCAATAATCAAAATCTAAAAACTAAAAAACTCCCCTCAACTTCTCCATCAATGCTTGCATGTCAGGGGGGATGGGGGCTGTGAAGAACATTTCTTCGCCGGTGGCGGGGTGGGTGAATCCCAGGGTGCGCGCGTGGAGTGCTTGCCTTGGGCAAATCTCCATGCAGTTGTGGATGAATTGGCTGTAGCGCGCCGTCTTTACGCCCCGCAGTATTTGGTCACCGCCATATCGCGCGTCGTTGAAAAGCGGATGCCCGATATGCTTCATATGCACGCGTATCTGATGTGTGCGTCCTGTCTCGAGCACGCATTTTACGGCCGAAAGATGCGCATAGTTTTCGAGCAAGCTGTAGTGGGTCACCGCATGCTTGCCTTGGTCTCCCCCCGCCGGGTATACGGCCATCTGCAGGCGGTCGCGCATCGACCGGCCGATGTTTCCCTCAATCCTGCCTTGCGCGGGAGAAGGCACGCCCCACACCACGGCCACGTATTCCCGCTTGGTGGTCTTATTGAAGAATTGCTTGCCAAGATTGGTTTTGGCGTCGGGTGTTTTTGCCACCACCAGAAGGCCGGAGGTGTCTTTGTCTATTCGGTGTACAAGGCCAAGGCGCGGGTCGGTGACGTCGTAATTGGGATTGTCCTTGAAGTGCCACGCCAGGGCGTTTACCAGCGTGCCGGTCCAGTTGCCGTGGCCCGGATGCACCACAAGGCCCGCCGGCTTGTTAACCACCAGCACCGTGTCATCTTCATATGCGATATCCAGCGGAATGTCCTCGGCTATGATTTCAAATTCATAGCGAGGGCGGTCCATAACAATCGTTACGGTGTCAAGGGGCTTCACCTTGTAGTTGCTCTTCACGGGTTTGCCGTTGACAAGGATGCACCCGGCGTCGGCCGCCTGCTGTATCCTGTTGCGCGATGCCTTTTGCATCCTTAGGGTAAGGAATTTGTCCACCCTGAGCATTTCTTGCCCCTTGTCGGCCACAAAGCGGAAATGCTCGTACATTTCCCGTCCGTCGGGGGTGATGATCGTTGGCTTTGCCTGCGCGGCCTCTTCGGCGGAATAATCTTCGGGGTCAAAGCCGTCTTCTATGTCGAATTCCTCGTCAATCATAGAAATCGGAATTTGCGTCTGCGGATGCGTCTTCTGTCGGTTCAAGCTCCATAATGGCCGCGTCAATGGCTGCGTCAAGGCTGTCGACATCAACAGATGTGACCGTGGGCACAACTCCCACCTCAAGGGTTACGAGCGCCGTTATGGGCACAAGCGTTCCCGGCTCGAGGCTTTTGCCGTCATATTTCGCGCCAAGCACAAGGTCGGGGTATTCTGAGGGCACGTCGACAAGCCGTATGTTCTTTATGCCTATGGATTCAAGATACGACATGGCCTGTCGGCTTGAGACGTCGCGCAGCGGCATCGAAATCCTTACCTTTCTGGGCTGGAAAGATGTAATGGTCAGGAACACCTCGCGGCCCGGCTTTACTGTGGCGCTGCTGCGAGGCCACGATTCCAGCACGGTGCCGGGGGCGGCGCTTGGGTCATACACTGAATCTGAAATCTCAGCGATGAATCCTTGTGACTGCAGTTTGGCCACTGCGTCGTCATATCTCATGTTCTTTACCGATGGCACCACAGCCGTATCGCCATGGCGCGTCCATGAATCAAGAAAAATCAATCCGCCCCACACGACCAAAAGCCCCGCCAAGGCTATGAACACGAGGTTGGATAAAATTGGATGCCTAAAGTAGAAATCCTTGAGGCGCAGGCCGAATGACCCTTTATTTTGTTTGTTGGCTGACATTGTCGATTGCTGAAAACGCTGTTTTACTCATTCAATCCGCAAATATAGCCAAAAATCCCCAAACAGCCGCTCCTCTCCCCCAAAAAAGAAATCCTCTCCCCGCGGCGCCTCAATAAATAAACGCATAAGAGTGGGAGGCAAACCAGCGCGGGCAGGGTAGTCGCAGCGGCTATTCTTTTGGATCGAATGGATTTTCAACGATTATGCGCCTATATGATTTTAATGGAGGGGTGGCATTGTCTGTCACCTCAACAATGAAGTGCAACCTATCCGGCAATTTCTTGTCTGCAAGGCGCACTGTAAACCTGCCTTCTCCATTGTCGGAAATTGCGGCCTCGGAATCTTCGCCTGAAACCTCCTTGTATAAATGCATGCTGTAATAAAGCTTGTCTCCGTCAGGGTCAAAAGATTCCGACGCGTCCACGACGAATGTCTCGCCCGGGGCAATCTTCAGGCGTATGGGGTCTGTGGAAGGCCTGGATTCGTTGTTTATGCGTATTCGCGGGTGATGGTTTGCATGCCCATAATCATTTATGGTCCATTGCATGCGGGCGGCAAAATCATTGCGAATGTCCTCTGACCACTTTCCAACGCTTTGTTCGCCTTCCGGATTGCAATGCATAAGGTATGGGGCGAATCGCATCTCATCAAGATTGTTGCGCTTCACCCAGCTCATGCCCTCTATATTTTCTGCCTTGTCTTTGGAAAATCGACCGCCCCAGCCGCCGGCCGAGACGTCGTCGGGAAGATTGAGGCCATTGTCTATAAGATGCATAAAGGATGGCGAATCGCCTTCAGTGGCCCACTTGCGATTGGGATATGCGCGGCCTAAGGGCCCAACGTCTTGGATATTGATTTTGGTCCACTCATCATCTGGCGCCCAGCCATAAACGTCTCGGGCCCGAATATATGTAATTTCAGGGAAATCATGGGCGATCCAGGCTCCGGCGTCGCATTGCCCCAGCACGTCATAAATGCGGATTCTGCCCAAGATTTTGTTTAACGTTGTTTCATCTTCTGTGGCTCTAAGTCTCCATAGGGCCTGCGCTATCGTATTTGTGCCGCCCCAGGCCAATAGCCAAATTGGGCGAGTGTCGTCCTCGCGCTTGACTGAAGAAATGATTAAATCCGAACCGGGCGAGTCAAATCCATCGCCTACTCCCGCCATGCCCACTTCCGTCTGTCCGGTTTTCGCTATGGCTCTGAGGTAATTGGCGGTGGGGTATTCGGGGTCGTGCAGCCTGAGGTTTTCTTCCACAATGGCGTAAGCGTCTATGATTTTGTTAAGCGCGCCTATTCCGATTGGAGTCTTTACAAATGCCATTTGGCACACGATGCCTTCTATGTCTAGATCATTTGAGCACATAAGCAAATGCACCATCGACTGTTCATCGTCTGAATCGGTGCCTCCGATGTCTGTGGTGACGATTACTCGGCTTTTTTCGCTGTGCGCTAATACGCACAAGCATATGACGAATGCCAATAAGATTAATGCCCTCTTGCCCATTTATCCTTCTACGATTCTTCTTCTACGGCGCCGGGGGCTATGCCGTGGGGGAGGGTGTAATGGAGGATTATGAAGCCTGCTATACCCGCTATGAGGGAGCCTGCCACGATGCCCAGTTTGGCGTGGTTCAGCAGTTCGGCCTGCGTGGGATCATTGCCGAAGGAGAGGGTGGCGATGAAGAGCGACACAGTGAAGCCGATGCCGCCCAAAAGGGCCACGGATGCCATCATCTTCCAATTGCTGTGGGCGGGCATGGGCGCCAGCTTGAGCTTGACCGTCGCCCACGAGAATATGAATATGCCCAAGAATTTGCCCAGCACAAGCGCGCAGATTATAGCCAAAGAGATTCCTTCGAATATGGAGGCCGGGTCGGTGCCAAGAAGCAGGATGCCGGCGTTGGCGAACGCGAATAGCGGCAGTATGAAATAGTTGACTATGGGGTGCAGCGAGTCCTCAAGTTCCTGAAGGGGCGAAATCACTTTGTCAGATGCGGATTCCACCTCCTTCAGCCAGTCCATTTGCTCACGCGTGAGAATGGACTTTCTGTTGAGCAGCTCGTCATCCTCGCCGCGGAAATGGCCTATGGAGCGGCGTATGGCCTGAACATATTTCTTTGGGGCGTACACCGGGGTGGCGGGTACGCAAAAGGCCACAAGCACGCCGGCTATGGTCGGATGTATGCCCGAATTGAGGAACAGGAACCAAACGATGCCTCCGATGGTTAGGTAGAACACTTTGCTTTGGAATTTCATCCACGACCCTAAAAGCAGTACGCCAAGCAGGGCGGCGGCGTAGACCAGGAGCATATAGTCGATGCCATGCGAATAGCAGGTGGCTATCACCACGATGCCGCCTATGTCGTCGACCACCGCAAGGGTGGTGAGGAAAATCTTTATCGACAGCGGCACCCTGCGCCCAAGCATGGCCAGAACGCCAAGGGAGAAGGCGATGTCGGTGGCCATGGGGATGGCCGCGCCGCTCATGTAGTCAGTGCCTGACGCAAATAGGAAGAATATCAGCACGGGCACTGCCATGCCGCCCACGGCGCCGATGATTGGCAGAAGCGCCTGCCTGAAGGATGAAAGCTCGCCTACAAGGATTTCTCTCTTTATTTCCAAGCCTATGGAAAAGAAGAATATCGCCATCATGGCGTCGTTGATGAACGACAGAAGGCTCATCGGCTCGCCGTGGTGGCTGAAGAAGTTGAATCCTCCAAGCTGCAGCCTTACCTCCTGTTCCCAAAAATCGAAATAGTAACCATTAATTTGCGGGATATTGGCCACGGCCAGCGCCAGCACGGTGGCGAATATCAATATGTTGCCGCCCGTGGCATGGCGGCGCAGTGCCTGGCGGGCCGCGTAGAACACCCTTAGCGGGTTCTCGTTTATTTCTTTCTCTTGCATAGCTGAAGCGTTAATGTTTTTATGTGGCGCCGGGGCCTATAAATCGCATTAGGCCTATGGCGCGTTCAATTATACAACAATCGGATGCCTGTTTCTGTTTAATCCGCGCTCGCTTGAATAGTCAATCTCCGGGCGTTTCCGCGTCAATGCCTTGGTTGATGTCGGCGGGTGATGGCTCTCCCGTGCCTTCTGGCAGATAAATTGTGTCAGGCGCCTCCCCTGGCAATGAGCTTGGCGTTTCTGTTTTGTTTTTCCCTGAAAGGTCAAATGTGTAGGATATAGTGAACGAGCCGTTTATTGCCCCGCCCCTTACGCCATAGCCCGGCACGTACCAGGGCTTGCCGTATTGGCACGCCCCTTGGCCCAGCATTTTGCGTATGCGGAAGTACCATCCTGCTGAAATCGGCCCCCATATCTTCACTTTTAGTCCCAGGCCAAGCTCAGCCCAGGTGGCGGTGGTGCTTTGCTCGGGGATTTTTGGATGAGCCGGCTCGCCCCAGTAGGAATTGCTTATGGTGATGTCCTCTATTGAGTACTTGAATGGAGATACGCCAAACCGCACCCCGGCCACAAACTGGTAATCCGGGCTGGAGTTGTACAGGAAATTATAGTCCATGCCAATGCGGAAATATGGGCTGATGGGCGTCTTGTAAGTGAAGTTCAAGTCGGAAGGAGTGTTTTTCGCCGCTCCGATTCCGGCCTCTATCACAGGCATGTATCGATTGTGCAGGCTGAGCTGGGCGCTGAAGTCAATCAAGCCATAATGTTGCCCGAATGCCCGCATGATAGGGTTCCATATGTCCACTCCCACAGATACCGAGTGCCATAGCGGATATTGCATCGGCTTCTTCATGTTCAGAAACGTCGAGTCCCTAAATTCTGTGCTGGTGATGGTGTCGATGTACACCACCACGCCGTTGTCCTCATGGTAATGCGGCATCGTGGCCCTCATGCGTGCGTGTATGCGAGCCGTGTCGTTTTTCGTTTCGTTGATGGGCTGAGTGGCCGTGGCCGGAGTATTCACCGGCGTAATCCTGCGCTGCGCGTGCCCTTGTATGCACGCTGTGGCGGCAAGGATGGCTGCGGAAATGGCTATCTTTATGTATGCGTATGGCTTGTTCATGGCTCAGGCTCTCCGGTGCGGAAATAGATTTGGATTCTCTCAAGGTCGGTGTTGGTGACAAGTGAATCTATGATGGCCACCGAGTCAATCAGATGCGTCGTGTATTCCATATGCGTGATGTCATAATAATACACCACGCCGCATTCGTTCCCCGCAAAGTAGGGAGTGGATTCATAGTCAAAGCTCAGAGTATCGTTTAGCTCCGGAAAGTCCAGCTCTTTTTGTTTGTATGAAAACACCCAAGTGGTGGATTGATGGGTGGAGCGCATCGGCAGGTACACCTGGTTGACCCGGCTGCCTGCGTCAAGCAGAGGGTCGTCCTCCGGCATGCCTTCGCCTGTGATTTGCAGGGAGTCAACGGTGATTAGCCTATGGGTGGCGTCGCTGTAAAATCCAGCCAGCGGCACGCTGTTGCGGTTCTCAAGGCATCCGTTGGTGTTGCACCCGTGGAATGCCAATGCGCATGCGCAGCCCAGGGCCGCGTCCGCAAGGCAGCGCAGC
>JAMPBQ010000063.1 GCA_023666615.1 Clostridium sp.
CCAAGCGCGAGCGTCGCCGCGTACGCCGCAACGACAACGCCCCCACAGCCACAGAAGTAGCTGAGGCAGAGGCCACCGCCGCTGAGGAAGAAGCTTGATTTAATTCATAATTCGCAATTCATAATTCATAATTATTGATTCGCAATTCATAATTCGCAATTCATAATTATTTGCGGATTGAAAACAAAGGCCTCGGGGCGACTGCTTTCGGGGCTTTCTGAAATTTAAATTAAAAACAAAAAAATTACCCAAGATATGGCAATTTCAATGGCAGACATCAAGAAGCTGCGCGACATGACCGCAGCCGGCTTGACTGATTGCAAAAAGGCACTTGAGGAGAGCAACGGCGACATGCAGGCAGCCGTAGAGTTCCTCCGCAAGAAGGGCCAGGCCGTAGCCGCCAAGCGCGCAGATCGCCAAGCGGCTGAAGGCTGCGTGCTCGCGGGCACCAACGGCAAGTACGCCGCCATCGTAGCCCTCAATTGCGAGACCGACTTCGTGGCAAAGAACGAGGGCTTCGTGGCTCTCACCCAGCAGATCCTCGACCTTGCGCTGGCCAACCAGCCCAAGAGCGTGGACGAGCTCAACGCCATCGAGGTAGACGGCCGCAAGCTGGCAGACCTCGTAGTGGAGAAGGGCGGCCAGACAGGCGAAAAGACTGAAATCGGCGCTTTCGAATACATCGAGGCTCCCACCGCCGCAGCATACACCCACTTCAACAAGAAGCTCGCCGCCATCGTAGGCTTCAACCTTGAGAACGTAGACGCCGAGGCAGCGCACTATGTGGCTATGCAGGTGGCTTCAATGAACCCCGTGGCTGTAGACCGCGCAAGCGTTCCCCAGTCAGTGATTGATTCTGAATACAACATCGCCGTGGAGAAGACCAAGGCAGAACAGATTCAGAAGGCCGTTGAGGTGGCCCTGAAGAAGGCCGGCCTGAACCCCAACCACTTCGACAGCGAAGACCACATCGCATCCAACACCGCCAAGGGCTGGATCACCGAGGAAGAGGCTGAGAAGGGCAAGAAGGTGATGGCAGAGGCCGCAGCCGCAAAGGCAGCCAACCTCCCCGAGCAGATGATCCAAAACATCGCCAATGGCCGCGTGAACAAGTTCTACAAGGACTTTACGCTGATGGAGCAGGAATTCATCAACGATCCCAAGCTTACCATCGCCCAGTACCTGGAGAAATCGCAGAAGGGCCTGGTGGCAGTCGCTTTCAAGCGCGTGAACCTGAACGTAGACTAATCCCTACCCACTTAATACCCGAATGGGGGCCGCCGACAAGGCGGCCCCCATTTTCTTACTCGATTTTATAATGCGCGATCTGTTGTCCGTTGATAATTCAAATTAACCATTGCGCCGCACAATAAAACGCATGCCAAAGGCGTTATACTATGATGTAAACCAATAATTAGAATTGCCTCACAAATGAACATACATCTACCGCGAGCATTGTCGGCCCTACTGTTGATGGCATGCGCCTTTATTTCGGCGGCGGCCTTCAGCCCAGACACCTACGCGGGCGCTTCGCGCCTTGCAGAGGGGAAATGGGTGAAGGTGAGCGTGCCGAGCACCGGCATGTACGCCATCACCGCCGCCCAACTGCGCCAATGGGGATTCTCCGACATCACCAAGGTGAGGGTGTACGGCTACGGCGGCGCCCGCATCCCCGACAAGCTGGAAGCCTCGACCTACATCGACGACCTGCCCATGCAGCAGACTTTTCGCACCGACCGCGGCATTGTCTTTTACGCCGTGGGGCCGGAAGGCTGGCAGCGCAGCTCAAAAAACGCATATATAAACGAAAGCAATATTTATTCCACTAAGGGTTACTACTTTATAAGCGAAAGCGACGAAGAGGAAACAGCCATTGAAAAGCAGGCGACAAGCCCGGCGCAAGGGTCCGCCTTCGCCAATACATACGTTGCACGCTGGCATTATGAATACGACCGCACGTCGCCCGGCGAAGCCGGATGGCTTCTGGTGGGCGAGAGCTTAAAGGCCCAGCCCACAAGGAAGGTGACGTTTGACAACATGCCGGCAGGAAAATACACGATGGAGTGCGGCATTGTATCCCAATCTTCATTCGCGTCGAAAATGAACTTTGCCGTGAACGGCGCCAAACTGGAGACGGCAAGCTCAGACAACATACCCGCTTCGTCAAAGGAGGCGTACGTACACGGCACGCACACTAGCTCAAAGCATGAATTCGCGTTTGAAGGCGGCCGCATGGAGATTACAATCACCGTGGACAAGTCTGCGTCGATGACTGACTGCTGGCTTGACTACGTATCGCTCAACAGCGAACAGGCGCTGGCCTTGCCTTCGTCGGGTCAGCTTGCATTCGAGACGACAAGCCGCTCCAAGACGGCCATAAGCGCACAGGCCGACGCCATCATATGGGACGTGACCGACCCGCTGCGCATATCCCAGGCCAACGCGGTGGAGATTGACGGCAAGCTATCATGGGAAAGCGAATACGGGACCAACCGCAAATACGCGGCCTTCCTCCCCGGCGCGGCATTTCCCAGCCCTTCATTCGAGGGCACCGTGGCCAACCAGAACCTCCACGGCATCGACACTCCCGACATGGTGATCTTCACCCTGCCCGAATATGCCGCCGCCAGCCGGCGCATAGCCGAGATGCACGCTTCGGCCGCGCGCCCGCTGAAGGCGGAAGTGATTGACGTGAACCAGGTTTACAACGAATTTTCATCCGGGACGCCTGACGTATCCGCCCTGCGCAAATGCCTGAAGATGCTATATGACCGCGGCGGCCAGAACGGCCACAAGCTTGAATACGCCCTGCTGATGGGCCGCTCCACTTACGACAACCGCAGGCTGAGCTCAGCCTTCGATTCAAAATCATCATACGGCACCATACCTTGCTGGATGGGCGGCACCAGGAAGGAGCAGCTAAGCGACAACACCGGCTACGGCACCGACGACTTCATTGCGATGCTGGCCGACGGGTCAGGCGACAAAAAGGGAAGCGACGAGCTTTTGGTGGCTGTGGGCCGCATCCCAGCCAGGAATCAGCAGGAAGCTGACCAAGCCGCAGAGAAACTGGCGAAATACATGCAGAAAGGCAAGCCGGGCACATGGCGCAACTCATTCGTATTCCTCGCCGACGACGGCGACGAAGGCATCCACGCTGAGGAGACAGAGATGATGATCGCCAACATGCTCGAGACACCAAAGGCGCAGAACCTTTTCACAAAGGTGTACGTAGACGCCTACGACATAGTGGCGGGCAGCTGCGACGGCGGCCGCGCGGAAATGTACCGCGCGCTGAACGAAGGGGCTGTATGGTGGAATTTTTCAGGCCATGCCAACAACCACTCATGGACAGGGGAAAACATGCTGAACTTCACCGACATCAACTCAATGTACCTAAAGAACGTGCCTGTGATATTGGCGGCCACATGCGATTTTCTGCGCTGGGACAGCAACACGCTGAGCGGCGGCGAAATCCTATACAGCGAGCCCAACGGGGGCTGCATAGCCATGATCAGCGCCACTCGCCCGGTGTACATCAGCCTCAACGGCCACTTCACCCGCGCCGTGGGGCGAGCCATCAACCAGCGGGATGAAAACGGAAACATATTGCCCATAGGGGAAATATACCGAAGGGCAAAGAACAACATACTCGACAGGGAGGGAAAGCCCGAAACGAGCACCAACCGCCTGCGCTACGTGCTGATGGGCGACCCGGCCCTGCAGCTGGCTCTGCCGTCCAACATTGTGCACCTCGACAAGGTGGGCAACACAGCCGTGGGCGGCGAGGACCAGGTGATAATCGCGGCCCTGCAGAGGGTTGACCTCGAGGGCAGCGTAACGACGCCCGACGGCCGAGTGCTGGAGGACTTCAACGGCAGCGTGACGGTATCGATATATGACGCCGAGCGGAGCATGCTGACGAAGGGCAAGCGCGAGCACAACAAGGAGATAGCCTTTGACCAGCGCGGCGAGAAGCTCTTTGCGGGCTCGGCCAAGGTGGAGAACGGCAGATTTAAGATAAATGTGGCCATGCCGGCGGAAATATCCGACAATTTCCGCCCCGCCACCATCAACATGTACGCTTACGCCGACGACATGTCGGCCGACGCGGCTGGCGTTAACCGCGACTGCTATGTGTACGGATTTGACGAGAGCGCGCCGGCCGACAATACTCCGCCGTCGATTGACCGCCTGGTGCTGAACCATGACTCATTCGCCGATGGAGGGACCGTCAACGATACGCCGATGCTGATAGCCGACGTGAGCGACGACGTGGGCATAAACCTATCCACAGCCGGCATAGGCCACCAAATGACAATCACTGTGGACGGAAGGCGCACCTACACTGACGTGGCAAATTACTACACGCCCTCCGCCGACGGGTCGCCCTCGGGCACAATAGCCTATCCGCTATCCTCCCTTGATGACGGAGCCCACAGCCTGAAGCTGCGCATCTTTGACACCTCCGGCAATTCAGCGAGCCGCGAAATCGGGTTTTCGTCAATCGCGGGGCTCAAGCCGAACGTGTACGAGACCTACTGCACGCCCAACCCGGCCAGCGAATACACGAATTTCTACCTGAGCCACGACCGGCCCGACGCCGAGCTCACCGTAACGCTAACGGTGTACTCGCTGATGGGCAGGCCAGTATGGTCAAAGACCGTAAAGTCGAAAGCGGACATGTTTGAGACCCAGCCGATAACGTGGGACCTCACCGACATGGCCGGCCGCAGGGTGCCCAGGGGCATCTACCTCTACCGCGCGGCGATTTCGGCCGACGGCCAGTCATACACAACCCAAAACCGCAAACTTGCCGTCACCGCACAGTGACGGGAGAAAAATTCCAGCATAAATGAAGACAATCCTTACAGGCAGCTCCCCGCGAGAACTTTCGCTCTACGCCGATTCGGCCGTGGGCAGGGACGTACAGCCCCTGTTCATCCCCGATGAACGGGAGGATTGGCGCCTCACGCTGGCGCCTGCCATAAGGGTGGGGCGCCTGGGGAAGTGCATACCGGAGAAATTCGCCCTGCGCTACATCGACGCCATAGGCATTGTCGGGCTGATGCATCCGGGCAGCGTCAGCCTGATCCCCGGCCAGGTGCCGGGATGGCTCTCGCTGATGGACAGCGCCGTCACCACCGGCGCATGGATGGAAGAGTGGGACGAGACCGACTTGCCCGCCGGGGCGGCCCGCGCGGTGGCCATCGCCTCGGAATTTTCCACCCTCAAGACGGGCGACGTGATAATACCCGCCTTGGGGGAGGCCCCCGAACACATACTAAAACCTGATATTTTAATCACAGCGACGCTTGGCGGACGCCAGGCGCTGCGCATAAAGGTGAAATAACTTAAGCAATAAGATGAAAGGCATGAAAATTTTGACGAAAATGAAATACATCCTCCCGGCGCTGGCGCTCCTCTGCGCCGCCTTGCCCGCCACGGCACAGAAAAGCGAGTTCAATCCCGTGGAGACGGGCGTGACCTCGCTGGGGATAGCCCCCGACGCGCGCGGCGCCTCGATGGGCGACCTTGGAGCGGCCACCGACCCCGACGCCAATTCGCAATTCTGGAATCCATCGAAATACGCCTTCGCCTACAGCAAGGCGGCAGTATCGCTCAATTATACTCCCTGGCTGCGCAAACTGGTGAACGACATCTTCCTCGCCGATCTTTCGGGCTACTGGAAAATCGGGGGTGACGACAACCAGGCTGTGAGCGCGTCGCTGCGCTATTTCTCCCTTGGAGAGGTCACGGGAAGCACCGGCTCAGACATAATGAGCTATAATCCATATGAAATGTCGTTCGACGTGGGATATTCGCGCAAGCTGTCGGAGAAGTACTCCATGGGCGTGGTGTTCAGATACATTTATTCGGCCTTGGGCTTTTCGGATTCGTATGCGGGCGACCAGCAGACGGGAGCATCGGCATTCTCGGCCGACATTTCGGGCTATTACGTGACTTACCCGATTGTAGGGCGCAACGAGTGCCAATGGGCCTTTGGCTGGAACATATCGAACATAGGCACGAAGGTGTCGTTCAACGACGGCAATGACCCGGCCTTCCTGCCGACGAACCTCAAGCTGGGCACGACGTTCACCTTTCCACTTGCCGATTACCACAACCTGGCGATAGGCCTTGACCTCAACAAGCTTCTGGTGCCCACTCGCCCGCGTGAGGCCGACTTTGACATGAATACGGCCGAGGGGCAGATACAGTATGAGAAGAAGCTACAGGAATGGAAGGACATGTCGCCCATCACGGGAATCTTCAAGTCGTTCTCCGACGCCCCGGGCGGATTTAAGGAGGAGCTGCGCGAAATCAACTTTTCGCTGGGCGCCGAATACAACTACAATCAGCAGTTCTTCTTGCGCGCGGGCTACTACTACGAGAATGAGTTTAAGGGCAACCGCAAGTACTTTGCCATGGGGGCGGGCTTCGCGATGAACGTGCTTCGGCTTGACGCCAGCTACATGATGGCCACGGCCCAAAGCTCGCCGCTGGACCAGACCCTGCGCTTCACCCTCACCTTCGACATGGACGGACTCAAGGACCTCTTCGGCGGAAAATAGTGGGGGTCGTAGGCCTCGGGATTGTGATGAAACCCCAGGCGGAGAGAGCATCGCGATCGCAGCCTGGGGATAATAAATACAAAATAAGGTCGGCCTCGCAGAGGTCGGTTGTGGCATAAGACAACACTATCCATCATGAGCAAAGTAAAGGCACTATTCCATATAGTCTTTTGCACAAAAAAGAGACAGGGCACCATCACCTCTGGATACAAAGAAGACCTATATCGGTTTGTATGGAAAATCGTTGTTGACAATAATTCAAGGCTCATAAGGATTGGCGGCATCGAAAATCACGTGCATCTATTGGTGGATTTACACCCATCAATCTCCCTTTCTGATTTTGTAATGAAAATCAAGTCGCTTTCTAGCACTTGGATGAAATCTTCTGAAAAATTTCCAAAGTTTTGGGGTTGGGCTTCTGAATATTATGCCTGCACTATCTCTCCAGAACAACAGGACGCCGTTGTGGAATACATAAAAGGGCAGGAAATGCATCACAAGGGCACAGATTTTTCCTCTGAGCTTAAGAGTATGCATTCGTATGCCAATTTAGATTATTATGATGGCAATATGCAGTGACCACAATCGACCTCTACGAGGCCGACCTTAAAGAGTTGGGGATGGCCCCAGGCTTGCGCCTGGGGTTACATCACGATTGAGGGGCCTACGGCCCCTCGACGGGCATGGCCGGCATGGCCACAGGCTTGCGCCTGGGGTTACATCACGATTGAGGGGCCTACGGCCCCTCGACGGGCATGACCGGGATGGCCCCAGGCTTGCGCCTGGGGTTACATCACGATTGAGAGGCCTACGGCCCCTCGACGAGCATAACTTTGCTTAAAAATTGTTTAACATAACTTTTTAATTAATTGATATTATGGAGGAGATTAGGATTGGAAACGGATTTGACGTGCATCGGCTCGTGGAGGGGCGGCGGTGCGTGATTTGCGGGGTGGACATTCCCTTTGGCAAGGGGCTTTTGGGGCACAGCGACGCGGACGTGGCGCTGCACGCGCTGGCCGACGC
>JAMPBQ010000064.1 GCA_023666615.1 Clostridium sp.
GCGGCCTACGAGGCTTGGGCGAAGGCCAACCCCGAGCAGGTGGCTCTCCTCAACGATTACCTCGCCGGCAAGCTGCCCGACATCGATTGGAAGGGCATCACCCAAAAGCCAAACAGCGCCACCCGCGCCGCATCCGCCGCCGTGCTCAGCGTCCTGGCCGAGAAGGTGGGCAATATGATTTGTTCTTCGGCCGACCTCGCTAACAGCGACAAGACCGACGGATTCCTGAAGAAGACCCACGCCCTGACCCACGGCGACTTCACCGGCGCCTTCCTGCAGGCCGGCGTGGCTGAGCTCACGATGGCTTGCCTCATGAACGGCATCGTCCTCCACGGAGGCATGATTGCCGCCTGCGGCACATTCTTCGTGTTCTCTGACTATATGAAGCCCGCAATGCGCATCGCCGCCCTGATGGAACTGCCCGTGAAGTACATCTTCACCCACGACGCGTTCCGCGTGGGCGAGGACGGCCCCACACACGAGCCCATCGAGCAGGAGGCGCAAATCCGCCTTCTCGAGGCCGTGCATAATTTCTCGGGCAAGCCTTCTCTCCTGGCTCTGCGCCCCGCCGACGCCGTGGAGACCACCGTATGCTGGAAGATGGCCATGGAGAACAACAGCACTCCCTCGGCCCTGATCCTCAGCCGCCAGAACATCCCCGACCTCCCCGCCGCAAGCGGCGACCGCTATGCCGAGGCTCTTGGCGCTTACAAGGGCGGCTACGTGGTGATGAACCCCGCGAATCCGCAGGTTACGCTCGTGGCCAACGGCTCTGAGGTGTCTCTCCTCTGCGAGGTGGCAGTCCTCCTCGACGCCGAGAACATCCCCGCGCGCGTCGTTTCCATGCCTTCAATCGGCATCTTCAACGAGCAGCCCGAGGCCTACCGCCAGGAAGTGCTCCCCGCTGGCGTCCCCATGTTTGGCCTAACCGCCGGCCTGCCCACCACGCTGAAGATGATCGACGGATTCAACGGCAAGGTCTACGGCATGCAGCGCTTCGGCGCCTCTGCCCCCTACAAGGTGCTCGACGAGAAGTTCGGCTTCACCGCCCCCAACATCCTCCTCGAAGTAAAGAAAATGCTGGGCAAATAATCCCCACAGCCCCAAAGGCGTATATGCAAATTCGTACACGGCAAAGCCAAGTGAGCATGGGATTTTTTTGACTCCATATACAAATTTGGTCACGGCGAAGCCGTGAATCTATGGTTAACCGAGAGTATGCCGCACGGCATACCCTCGGTTTTTTGAAAAATATGCTTTGAAATTTGTTTTATTCATTGAAAGGTAGTATCTTTGTATTATAAACATTTATTATTATGGCAACACCGATAAAACAAGTGCCGATTCTTACTGGGGAGTTGGCTGAAGCTTTTGTTAGAGAAGCGGAGCAAAATGAAAAATTGCCTCGTTATCAGATATCCTCAGAAGACGAGGAATGGGTTAAAAGAATAGCTAGGCAACTTTATGAATTCAAATTCCCTTGGGATAAAAAATGATGGAACTGTTATTTCCCATTGATTTGAAGTGTCATTTCACGAAGGTCAACAAATCATTATTGGAGAATTGCAAAAGATTTTCGTGTGGAGAGAATGATTTAGACGATTTCCTTTACAATGATGCGCTTGCCTATGAAAAAGACCTAATGGGCAAGACATATTGTTGGGTTTTGTCTGATGATGTTACTCATGTTGTTGGATTTGTTACGCTTGCTAATGCGAGCATTCAGACTACACATCTCCAAAACAATCCCAAACGCCGTATTAATAAAGCTATTGCCTACAACAAACAGGGTCGCACATATCCAGCGGTTTTAATTGGCAGGATTGCCGTGGCTAAGGAATTTCAAGGAAAGGATTTCCGCGTTGGTTATCAGATTATGAACTTCATAAAGAAATGGTTTGTAACAGATGACAATAAGACGGGATGCCGTTACGTCCTTGTGGATGCTATGAATTGTGACAAGACCTTGAAATATTATGAACGCAACGGCTTTAAGCCTTTGTTCCCAAGAGTTGAGGATGAAAAAGATTTTTATCAAATAAAAGACGGTGATCTTAGAACAAGAATATACTATTTTGATTTGCTTATGCTGTCATAATTATTGATGTTGCCTCAACCCCGTCTGTATACCATTATTTCTGAACCATACCCCTTAATGTATTATTAAGTTTTGTAGGGGCATGCTTTCGGTATGTTAAGTATTGTCAATTCAATCTCTCAAAGAGATTTTGTGTTGTGTTTTGTTGTTTAAAAAACAAATGGTAACTTTGTGTATGGAAAGGAAAGAGATAGTTAAGCAAATATCAAAGGCGATCCATCAGATATTGCCCGGGGTTCCGTCTTTTTTATATGGTTCAGAGGCCAGGGGCGAGGCTAAGGACGGCTCGGACTTTGATGTTATTGTTATACTCGATGATGACAAAGAGGGGAAAGAGTTTGCGATAAACGAAATCAGGATTTCAGAATGCCTTTATGACATAGAGCTGGAAAATGGTGTTGAGATTTCGCCTTTGGTCGTATTGAGGAGCATGAGGGAAAAGCTGCGCACCCCATTCACCCTAAATGTCAACTATGATGCAATCCCGTTATGAAGCCTATTATGCCGTTTCAGCATTGTTGGTGCAAGCTCAAATTTATCCTTCTTCTCATGCTGGTCTAAAATCGATGCTTGGGCTTCATTTTGTCCGCACCGGGAAAATGAGCATAGAGCATGGAAGGGTGTTCTTTACGCAATATGCAAATAGACAAGCTGGGGATTATGAAGATTTTGTTTATTGTGACAAAGAATTATTTGACTTGTTGCGTCCAAAAACGATTGATTTCATCAACAAAGTCCAAGAATTAATTGCGGAAAATCAAGATCTGTGATTGTCATTGAGGCTTGCTGCAGTTCGTATTTAGGGTCACGGCGAAGCCGTGAATATATGGTTAACCGAGGGTATGCCGCGCGGCATACCCTCGGACTTTTACAGCCCCCGTCAAATCACTGCGAAGCAGTGACTCCTAAGTCAGAGGCACAGCTTCGCAGTGCAGCTTGGATGGAGTTATGCAAACCGCGGGTGCAGGCCTGCACCCGCGGTTAACTAAAGAATCACGGCTTCGCTGTGCAGCATTAGAAACGCTGGTTTTTGACACCAATGGCCAGATGCAAAATAGTCAATGGCGTTGCGGTGATTGAAAATCGGCGTTGCTTTAGAGATTTTTCAGATGACAAATTTTTTTTCAAAAAAAGGCGGGCGGGGAATTGGATTTTTCGGGGGGAATCACTAATTTTGCGGTGTCGCTTGCGGGGGCGTCCGCGCATGCGAAATTTGCCTTAAGAATGCTTCAAAAATACCAATAAATCAACCACAAATCAACAACCAAACAAAACACAAATCGCGTATGAAGAAACTTTTACTCCTGGCGACCCTGCTCCTGGCCCTCGGCCTATCGGCTAACGCCGAAACCTTAAAGTTCGTAATGAAAGACATCTACGGTGGGTCTACAATCTCCGATATCGCAGTCACAGACAAAGAATGGTCTTCTGAATATGGTGAGGGAAAAGTATTAGTAACTCTTGTAAAACAGACCGGAGCCTCCAATGGGCCTGCCTATAACAAAGATGGTGATGTGCGTCTTTATGCCAAGAACACCATAACCATCAAAAGTACGACAACACTAATGACAAAAATTGAGTTTCTGATTTCTGCACAGGGAAAAAAGAGATATTGTCCTGTGACTGCGTCTGTTGGCACCATCGAAACTCAAACTCCAATCACCACTACAAATAAGACTGAAACTCATTATCTTACATGGACTGGAGCCGCTCAAGAAGTGACATTTACCGTGGGAGATCAAGCTTCTCTTGGAACAGATGGAGCTAGTAAACAAGGACAATTGGACTTTGACAACCTATACGTTACATTCTCTGAGGCTGCTGCTGCTGTTAAGTCTCCCGAATTCTCTATGTCTAGTGGTGAATACAAGAAAAGTGTTGAAGTGGAGATAACATGCCCTACCGAAGGTGTATCAATTTACTACACCACCAATGGAGATGAACCCACGAATGCTTCTACGCTATATGATGGTGCAATCACCCTTACCGAAACTACAACTATTAAGGCCGTAGCATACAAGGGCGCTGACAAGAGTGCCATGTCTGTTGCCACTTACACGATTCTTTCAGTTTACAACAGCATTGAAAGTCTTATGACCCTTGGGGATAACGCAAAGTTCTTCTATGATGGTGATTTGACTGTAGTCTATGTAAATGGCGCAAGCAATTATGTTTACGACGGAACTAATTACCTTCTCGTATATCTCTTCAACTCGGGTTGGAACGCCAAAGATGTTCTCAAGGGTGAATGGACTGGTAGCGTTGATATTTACAATGGCCTTTTTGAGGTGAAGCCTTCAACCACCCCAACCGTCGACGGAACTGCGGAATTGCCCGCTCCTATGGAAATTACAGCAGGAAACTATACTGCATCACTTGTTTCTGATAATTTCAATAAATATTGCCTGTTAAAAGGACTTGTTCTTGACGAAGCCTCACCCGCTACTAAGACTGCATTCACAGGCAAGCTTGGTGATAATTCTGTATCATTCTTCAACAATTTCACTGTTGCAGCTCAGGATGCAGGAACTTACGATGTGTTGTGCTTTATGTCAGTAAATGACAAGGACAATAACTCAATATGCACTGACACATCCAAGATGCAATTCTACCCCATCTCCTACACCGAGGTGAAGACCGATGGCATCGAAGGCGTTGAGGTTGACGCAAACGCTCCTGTAATCTACTACAACCTTAGCGGCATCCGCATCAGCAACCCCGCAGAGGGCGACGTAGTGATTCGCGTGCAGGGCGGCAAAGCCACCAAAATCCGCTTCTAATCCTACCCCTTGATACAACTTTGGCCGGGCGTGAGCATCCCTCACGCCCGGCTTTTTGTGTAGGCACAACCCTTCGCGATGTAACGAAAAAATCCACGTCAATCGAAAAAATCATTTCAGGCAGAAAAATCCACGTCAATCGAAAAAAATCATTTCAGGCAGAAAAATCCACGTCAATCGAAAAAAAATCACTATAAATCACATAAAAGCCTGACCCTCAATGTAGGGATGCACCCTGGTGCATCCGTCCCCCCTCCCCGATTATTAAGGATTAAATATCGGACGCACCAGGGTGCGCCCTACCATTCAATGACTTAGCTAAAATAATAAGCATTCGTTAAAAATTCATAAACATTTTGGAAATAACGGAATGTTTATTATTTTTGCTTTGTTGTTATATTAACAGTATAAGTCATGGACAAAAAAGAACTTATCCAACAACTCATCCATAAGAAAATGGAAGCAAGGGCATTGTTAGAAGCGTTCAAAATCCTTGATCCCAAAAGGTATGAACGAGAGCTTGACAAACTCCTTGATAGAATAAACGAGATTGATAAGTTGCTTGAAGAGTTAAACAACAAGGATTAATAGCCTTCCGCGCCTATCACCAGTGGCTGGAATCTTAATAAATTAAAGCTATGATACAAGAAAAATTGAATGAGCTTGACAAACTCATTAAGCAAAATCCGACATCACCGCAATTGCTTGTTCTTGCCGCGGAGATAAAGAATGCTTGCGCTACGCATGAAGAAGAGAAGCTTATAGAGGAGTTTGTCGGGTCGCGACTTCCAAAACTATCATCGGATATTGACCAATTGCATAACGAAGTTACAAAGTTCCAACTTGGAGAGATAAGCGATATGATCAACCTTAGCTATATAGCAAAAAGATATTTCAATAAAAGCCGCGCTTGGCTATCGCAGCGGGTCAACGGCAATATAGTAAATGGCAGACCATGCCGCTTCACTCCGTCAGAGCTCAACACATTCAACGCCGCATTGCGAGATATGTCTATGCGTCTAGCTGCCGTAGCCGTTAAATATTGAATATACTCCATAATTCAGATTGTTGGCCAGAGAAACAGGCAACGTACTTCTGATTGAAGGAACAAGACGCAAATAGACACTGCGGTTACCGTAACCGCCGTGTCTATTTGCGTTTTGGGGTTACGCATCGGATGCGCCTTGGGTGCATCCCTGCTTTTTGCTGTAGGTTAGCCAACGGATGCCCCGGGGGCATCCTGTTTTTTGTGTGGGCTTAGTTTAGGCGGTTGCTGAGGGCGGCGAAGGCTTTTGCGGCGGTGGCGGAGTTGTACAGGATATCATACACGGTGTCGAGTATGGGCATATCCACGCCGTGGCGCGCGTTGATGTCGTGGACGCACTTCGTGCCGTAGTATCCCTCGGCCGTCTGCTCCATCTCCATCTTGGCCGCCTTTACGCTATAGCCGTTGCCTATCATGGCGCCGAAATTGTGGTTGCGCGAGAAGCGCGAATAAGAGGTCACCAGCAAGTCGCCAAGGTACACGGAATCGCAGATTTGCCGTGGGCGGGCGTCGACGGCGTCGATGAACCGCGCCATTTCGCGGATGGCGTTGCTGACAAGCATGGCCAGGAAGTTGTCGCCCCGCTTGAGGCCGTGGGCGATGCCCGCGGCGATGGCGTAGACATTCTTCAGCACCGCGGCGTACTCGATGCCGTTGACGTCGGTCGAGATGATCGTATGGCAATTCTTTGACGCTATGCACTTTGCGAAAATGTCGGCCCGCGTGATGTCCTGGCAGCCGATAGTGAGGTAAGAAGTGCGGTCAAGGGCCACCTCCTCGGCATGGCAGGGGCCCGATATCACCAGCATTTTGTCGCGCTCCACTCCAAACGTGCTCACCATATAGTCAGTGATCAGCATATTCTCCCCCGGCACGATGCCCTTGATGGCCGAGACCACGGCCTTTTGGCTGAGGTCAACCGTGATTTTGCTCACGTGGTCCTTGAAATAAGGCGAAGGCGTAGCCAGGAGGATTGTGTCGCATTGCTCGCATGCCTCATTAATGTCTGAGGTAAAGAAGATGCGGCGCACGTCAAATTCAGCGTCGGTGAGATATGCCGGGTTATGTCCAATGCGCTTGAATTCCTCAATGCGGTCATCGCGGCGCATGTACCAATTGATCGTTTCGCAATTGCGCAGCAGGAGCTTGGCCAGGGCGGTGGCCCAGCTGCCTCCGCCCATCACAGCTATTTTGCCTGGAAAGTCCATGGTTTAGTCTTTAGATTCTTTTTTTGATTTCGGCAAAGCGCCAAATTGACAAAATGTAGAATTGGCAAAATGTCAATCTGACATCTATTGCGATATCCTTTATCCTTTCTTTTCGGGGCGCATCTGCGGGAACAGGAGCACCTCTTGGATGGCGGTCTGCCCCGTCATGAGCATCACCAGGCGGTCCATGCCTATGCCCATGCCCGATGTGGGGGGCATGCCATATTCAAGGGCGCGGATGAAGTCCTTGTCGATGATCAT
>JAMPBQ010000065.1 GCA_023666615.1 Clostridium sp.
ACCACCCGCGGCAGCGACCGCAAGCCCGCGAAGGTGAAGAAACCCAAGCAGCCCAAGGCCACCTCCTCCAACGCCACCCGCTCAGTGCGCCGCCGCAAATAATTCCGGCAAGCAAAATATCAGGCCGCCACAAATAAATCCGGCAGGCAAAAAAATTCAGGCCCCCGCAAATAAATCCGGCGGGCAAAATGACGCCTCAAGCGCCGCATCCCTCTGGAGGGATGCGGCGCTTGAGGATTTTTGTCAGTTTTTTTTTGCTGAAAACTATGTTTTTAACAAAAATAATTTGTAATTTTGCGGTGGAAACATAAATGGGCAGTGCCCAATCCGCATAAAAAACTTACATATAACCTTATATTAAGAAGTTATGACAAAAATCGGTATCAATGGCTTCGGCCGCATCGGACGCTTCGTGTTCCGTGCTTCTACCAAGCGCAACGACATTGAGGTCGTAGCGATCAACGACCTTCTTCCCGTAGACTACATGGCCTACATGCTGAAGTATGACACAATGCATGGCCGCTTCGAAGGCGAAGTAAGCTATGACATGGAGAAGAGCCTTCTCATCGTCAACGGCAAGGAAATCCGCGTAACAGCATGCAAGAACCCCGCAGAAATCAACTGGGCAGCTGTAGAGGCAGAATACGTAGTAGAATCCACCGGCCTGTTCCTGACCAAGGAGAAGGCAGCCGCTCACATCGAGGCAGGCGCAAAGTACGTGGTTATGTCAGCTCCCTCAAAGGACGACACCCCCATGTTCGTATGCGGCGTAAACGAGAAGACCTATGTAAAGGGCACACAGTTCGTATCCAACGCATCATGCACCACCAACTGCTTGGCACCCATCGCTAAGGTTCTGAACGACAAGTTCGGCATCGTAGAAGGCCTTATGACCACCGTTCACTCAACCACCGCAACCCAGAAGACCGTAGACGGCCCCTCAATGAAGGACTGGCGCGGCGGCCGCGCAGCTAGCGGCAACATCATCCCCTCAAGCACCGGCGCTGCCAAGGCTGTAGGCAAGGTGATCCCCGAGCTCAACGGCAAGCTTACCGGCATCTCCATGCGCGTCCCCACTCTTGACGTGTCTGTAGTTGACCTGACCGCCAACCTGGCAAAGCCCGCCACCAAGGAAGCCATCTGCGCAGCCATGAAGGAAGCCGCAGAAGGCGAGCTCAAGGGCGTGCTTGGCTACACTGAGGACGCAGTCGTATCAAGCGACTTCCTCGGCTGCCCCCTGACCTCAATCTTCGACGCAAACGCAGGCGTATACTTGACCGACAAGTTCGTGAAGGTTATCTCCTGGTATGACAATGAGATCGGCTACTCAAACAAGGTGCTTGACCTCATCGCTCACATGAAGCAGGTAAACGGCTAATAAATCACCGCCGATAAAAAGATAGAGCCGTGTCGGCCGCCGACACGGCTCTATTTTTATATTTTTCGTAACTTTGCGCTGAAGAAGCGCCATTTCTTTAATCGGGCGGCGCAAAAACACGAAGATTTCTTTGCGCTTTTTCGCCGAAGATTGTTGTTATATGTAAGGACCGGCACGAAAAAGCGCCGCAATCAACACTAACCCATAAATTCAAAATTCACATATGGAAACCACCCGCCAAGCAAAAATAGCGCGGCTCCTGCAAAAGGAGCTGAGCGAGATATTCCGCCTGCAGACCGCGCAGACCCGCGGCACTCTGGTGTCGGTGAGCGCCGTGCGCGTCTCCCCCGACCTCTCCATAGCCAAGGCATACCTTTCGGTTTTCCCCTCGGACAAGGCCCAGGAAATACTCAAGAACATCAACGCCAACGCCCAGACGATACGCTACGAGCTTGCGCAGCGCGTGAGATTCCAGTTGCGCAAGACGCCGGCGCTGACCTTCTATATCGATGACAGCCTGGATTATATAGACAATATCGACCACCTTCTGCATAAGGATGAATAAAGGGCACGCCTTATCCGAATATGACGGCATATCGGCATAATGGCATAACGATTTTTTAACTTAAAAAGACTAATCTCGTGCTGAGCTGGAGGATTGCGTGCCGCTATCTGCTGTCGCGGAAGAGCCACAACGCAGTCAATGTCATATCAATCATATCAGTCGCCGGCGTGGCAGTGGCCACGGCGGCGATAGTGATTGTCATGTCAGTATTCAACGGCTTCAGCCTTTTGGCCGCTCAACACCTCTCGGAAATGGACGCCGACGTGAAGGTTGTCCCGGCAAAGGGCAAGACCATAGCCAACGCCGATAGCGTGGCGGCGGCAATCCTGGAGATGGAAGAGGCCGCGGCCGCCGAGCCGGTGATTGAGGAGCGAGCCCTGGCGATAGCCGAAGGCAAGCAAATGCCGGTAATCTTCAAGGGCGTGAGCGTGACATATGGCGATGTGTCGCACATAGACTCGCTGATGATCGACGGGCAAAGACTGGCCTATCCCTATGGGATGCCGGGAATGCAGGAGAGCGTGGGAGTGGCCCTTGGGCTTGACGCTAGGCCCGGCATCTCCACCACCGTTGACCTTTACGCTCCGCGCAGGCAAGGGCGCATCAATCCGGCCAATCCGCAAGCGTCGTTCAGGCAGCGGCAATTCATGGTGACCGGCGTTTTTCAGGTTAATCAGCCCGAATACGACAACGAATATGTGATAATTCCCATTGACGAGGCGCGCGAATTGCTTGAATATACCACGGAATGCACCGCCATAGAAGTGTCGGCCAAGGATGGCGACTCGGAAAAAGCCGCCGCCATAATCGCCGAGAGGCTGGGCCCGGACTATAAGGCGCTATCACGCGGCCAACAGGAAGAGGTGGCATTCCGCATGATTTCGATAGAAAAATGGGTTACGTTCCTCATGCTGGCTTTCATCCTGGCGATAGCGTCGTTCAACATCATCAGCACCCTCTCGCTCCTGGTGATTGAAAAGCGGGAAAACATGGCCACCCTTCGCGCCCTTGGCGCCACCAGCTCCATGATCAGGGGCATCTTCATGCGCCAGGGCTGGCTAATCACCATGGCTGGCGGCGCGGCGGGCGTCATCCTCGGCGCGGCCTTGTCGCTCACGCAGCAATACGGGCGTTTCATCAAGCTCAACGGCGACCCGTCGATGCTCACCATCGATTCATATCCCGTGAAGGTTGAACCACTGGACTTGGCCATCGTCCTGGCGGCAGTGGCCGCCGTGGCCTTTGCGGCCTCCCTCACCACAAAACTATTCATAAGCAAAAGATAACATGCAAGGAATCACAGTTTACTGCTCTTCGAGCGATTGCATAGCACCCGTCTACTTTGAGGCCGCGCGAAATCTTGGCGCGGAAATAGCGCGCCGCGGGCTGCCCGCGATAACCGGAGCCGGAAAGATGGGGCTAATGGCCGCAGTGACCGACGGCGCCTTGGCTGCCGGAGGAAAGGCCATAGGCGTAATACCGCAATTCATGGTTGACGCCGGGCGCAACCACCCCATGCTGACAGAAACAATCGTGACCGAATCCATGCGGGAGCGCAAGGCCACCCTCGCATCGATGGCCATCGGCGTCATAGCCCTTCCGGGCGGAGTGGGCACGCTGGACGAACTGGCGGAGATGATCACTCGCCGCAAGCTTGGCCTTTACCAGGGGGCGGTGGTGATTCTGAACATCAACGGGTTCTATGACGGGCTCATAGCATGGCTGGAACATTCCGTGCGTGAGGGGTTCACCGACCCGCACGGCGCGCCGTGGGTGGTGGCCACCACCCCGGAAGAGGCCGTAGACATGGTGATGCGCGGCATCGGCGACAAAGAATGAGCCCCGGCCGAAAAGCCTTTTCGGCCTTCGACATACGCCCTTTCAACTATTTAAGAACAAGCATAAATACATTACAATTAACCATATATGCCCACAACATCGACATCAGACTCCCTAGCCACGGCCTATCGCGCATGGGCGGCAAAGCAGCATGCCGACTCCGTGGCAAAGGCATCGCAGGCCTACATACCCGCGTCGAGAGCCAAGGCATGGCTCAACGAAGGGCAGGGCGCGAAGCTCGACACCCTGGCGCCGGCGGTAGAATACACCCCCATCGTCGTTGTGGCCAAGCCGGCGGATTGGCATGACGGCATCGCCGGGGACACCCGCCCCGTGAACGTGGGCGACAACTCCGGCGTCCTGGCGTTGCTGACGGGGATATTCCTGGCCATGATGCTCAGCTACAGGAAATGCCGCCGCCTCTTCTACGCCCTTTGGCAAGAGATGCTGGGGATGCGCAGCCGTGAGAACGCTTTTGACGAGAGCACCGGCAACGAGCGCGGGGCGATAGCCTTGATGACGCTGCAATGCTGCGTGTGCATAGGGCTTCTGCTTTATTGCGCAATATCGTCGCTGGGCCCGCAGCTTGGCCTTTGCGAGGCTCCGCTGCCCGAAAACGCGTTTGAGGACACCGGGCGGCTGATGGCCCTTGCCGCGGGATACATCCTGGCGCAAACGGGAATCTATTGGCTTTTGGGCTACACCTTCACCACGCCAGACGGACGCAAGCTCCTGATGCAGGGCTTCACCTCCTCACAATGCCTTTTGGGCTTCGCGCTGATCATTCCGGCCCTTGTGGGAATCTTCTATCCGGCGATGGCTATGGCGATGGCCTTTGTGGGGGCGGGGCTGTATATTTTGGCCAGAATTGTGTTTATTTCTAAGGGATTTAGAATTTTTTACCAAAATTTTGGCTCATTGCTTTATTTTATTTTGTACCTTTGCAGTCTGGAAATCGCGCCTGTGCTCTTCATCCTATGGGTTGCGTTTTCCATGTGCATAACCCCTACTGTGTAGACGCCGGCAAAATCAGTCCGGCCCATTCATTTTAACGACCAACCATTGCGAATAATGGACATTAAGAAGATTCTGGTTTCCCAACCTAAGCCAAAGTCAGACAAGTCACCCTACTATGACATTGCGGA
Organism: Clostridium sp.; assembly: GCA_023666615.1. Lineage (GTDB taxonomy): Bacteria > Bacteroidota > Bacteroidia > Bacteroidales > Muribaculaceae > CAG-873. The sequence continues at coordinate 4,928 of JAMPBQ010000065.1, forward strand.
AAAGCACGGCGTAGAAATCGTGTTCCGCCCCTTTATCAAGGTGGAGGGCCTTTCCGTAAAGGAATTCCGCCAGCAAAAAGTGTCTTTACAGGATTATACCGCAGTGATTTTCACCGCGAAGACCGCGATTGACCATTTCTTCAAGCTATGCGAGGAGATGCGCGTCAATATCCCGGACACAATGAAATACTTCTGCACCACGGAGGCGATCGCCCTGTATCTGCAGAAATACATCATCTACCGCAAGCGCAAGATATTCCATACAGCCACCGGCAAGCTTGACGACCTGGTGCCATCGCTTCTGAAGCACAAGGATGAAAAATACCTCTACGCAGTGAGCGACGTGCATAACGCCGAGGCGCTCAATGTGCTGGACAAGAATGGCATCAAGTACACACGCGCAGTGATGTACCGCACAGTGAGCAACGATTTCACTGCGGATGAGCCGTTTGACTACGATATGCTCGTATTCTTCAGCCCGCAAGGCATTGAATCGCTACTGAAGAATTTCCCAGATTTCCAGCAGGGCGATATAGCCATCGCCACGCTTGGCGCGACAACGGCGCAGGCTGTGAAGGACGCCGGGCTTCGCCTTGACCTTGAAGCCCCCAATCCCAAGGCTCCGTCCATGACCGCCGCGCTGGACCTCTTCCTGACAGAGAAGGAGGGGTGAGTTTTTAGTCTTTAGTTTTTAGAGTTTTGGACTCAGCCTTTAGGATTTTGGCTATTGACTATAGAGTTTAGGCTATAAGGCTATATACTTTGCTTTAGGCTTTGGATTATTAGAAATTACAATTGCGGATCACATCGTGCCCCGACTTTACAAAAAAGAAAAGCTATGCAGCGCTTTGGCTATTGACGCACTCTTTGGCCGGAGCGCTGATTCACACGGTATGCTTGTCTTCCCGCTGAGGGCGGTGTGGCGCGAAAATCCCGGCAGGCGCAGCGACAGCCCCGTGCAATTCCTGATTTCCGTGCCGAAAAAGCGCCTTCGCCACGCAGTGGACCGCGTGACGATGCGCAGGCGAATCCGCGAGGCTTATAGGCTTTTGCGCGACAGCCATCCGATGCCCGAAGGGGTTCGCATCGACTTGGCGTTCGTCTATGTGGATTCGCGCCTTCAACCTTACGCGAAGGTGGCAGCCGCCATGGAGCGCATCCTCACGAACTTAGCGACAAGCCACGACAAATGAAGGCATCACTGAAAGAAGTCCTTTCACGACTGCTTTGCCTGCCGATATATTTCTATCAAGCAAGCATTTCGCCGATGCTTCCGCCATCATGCCGCTACAGCCCGACATGCAGCCAGTATGCCATTGAGGCGATACGCAAGCATGGACCGGTGAAAGGGATGTGGCTGGCCATCAAGCGCATATGCCGTTGCCACCCTTGGGGCGGAAGCGGGTACGACCCCGTGCCCTGAATGGGGGCTTAAACTAAAAAAAGCCACGGATTACACGGATTGCCATAGAATTACATAGATTACCACGGATTACACGGATTAGGATGATTATAAATGCTGAAATTAGGGAATAATGAGATGACGTATCTTGATGTACATACGCACAATCTTATGGCGGGGCCGCTGGCCATAATCAACCTTCCCTTCGGCGCGGAGATTCCGAGCGAGGGGGCGTTCAGCATGGGCATTCATCCTTGGGATACAGAGGGGGCTACTGAAAAAGACTTTGAAACACTGGCCGAAAGGGCGCGCGACAGCCGCATCGCAGCCATAGGCGAATGCGGCCTCGACGCGCTGCGCGGGGGGCCCCTGGAGAGGCAGGAGGAGATTTTCCTGCGACAGGCGGCGCTGAGCGAAGAGGTGGGCAAGCCGCTGATAATACACGCGGTGCGCACCCATGGCCGCATAGCGCAGCTGCGGCGCGCGCTCAAGCCGAGGCAGAGATGGATAGTGCATGGATTCCGCGGGAAGCCGCAGCTGGCTCGGCAGCTTCTCGACGCCGGATGTGACATATCGCTTGGGGAGCGGTTCAACCCCGATGTGCCCGGCATTGTGCCGGCGGGGCGGCTCTTCGCCGAGACCGACTGCAGCGAAAAGCCAATATCGGAGATAAGGGAGGCGATCGGCCTTGCGCAATTCAGCGCAACAAAGCTTTAGGGGGCGGCTATTGCCCCTTGCGCAATTTAGCGCAACAAACCTTTAGGGAGTGTAAACAACGCTAAAATTCGGCCGCGCGGCCACACAATGCGGGCCGAACGGGTGTTTTTTATCTATACGCAACATCTTAACCTTATGTATTATGGGAACAAATGATAAAGACATCCGCAAGCCGTTTGACAAGGTGAAGACGGCAATGGAGCAGAAAGAGCTCCCCGAGCACGAAAAGGAAAAGCTCCTTGAGGCTCACACAAGCAAACCACCGGTAGTGGGCACAGTAGCGGCCACCGGCGCGGCGGCGGCAGCCACGGC
>JAMPBQ010000066.1 GCA_023666615.1 Clostridium sp.
TGAGCAGGGCCACGGTTTGCTTTTGGCCCTGGATCATCTTGCGCACCTTCTGGGAGCGCAGCGAGGCGGCTCGCGCGGCGAGCACGTAAAGCCTGATGCCGGCTGTGTATATGTGGTCCATCAGGGGGTCAGATTTTTATGCGCTCAATGCCTTTCTCCACGCGGCGGCCCATTTCTTCCTTGCCAAGCAGGCGCGCTATGTCAAACATGTGCGGGCCCTTGCACTCGCCCACCACGGTGAGGCGCAGGGCGTTCATCAGGTTGCCGAGGTGGTATCCCTTTTCGGCGATGTAGGCCATCACCTGGGGCTCGGTCTCGGCGTCGCAGTATTCGGGGCGCGAATCCATGATTTCCATAATCTCGCGCAGCATGCGGGGCGTATCCTCGCTCCAGCGCTTCTTCACCGCCTTGGGGTCGTATTCCTCGGGGGCCTTGAAGAAGAATCCGGCCTGGTCAAGGAGATCTTTTACGAAGTTGATGCGCCCCTTCACCATGCCCACAGCCTGCGCTATGTATTCATCCGAGAAATTGGCAGGGTCGATGCCGGCGTCCTTGAGCACCGGCTTGAACAGCTCGGCCAGCTCTGCGTCGGGCAGGGCCTGGAGATATGTGTGGTTGAACCACTTGCCCTTTTCGTAGGCGAACTTTGCGCCAGACTTTGAGCAGTGGTCAAATGAGAATTTGTCTATGAGCCGGGCCATGTCCATCACCTCGGTGTCGTCGCCGGGATTCCAGCCCAGCAGGGCTAGGAAGTTGACCACGGCTTGAGGCAGATAGCCGCTCTCGCGGTAGCCAGAGGATACGTCGCCGCTCTTGGGGTCATGCCACTCGAGCGGGAACACGGGAAATCCCAGGCGGTCGCCGTCGCGCTTCGAAAGCTTTCCCTTGCCGTCGGGCTTGAGCAGCAGGGGCAGATGCACGAATTGGGGCATGGTGTCGCTCCAGCCGAACGCCTCGTAAAGGAGCACGTGAAGCGGAGCTGATGGCAGCCACTCCTCGCCGCGTATTACGTGGGAAACCTCCATCAAATGGTCGTCGACAATGTTGGCCAAGTGGTATGTGGGGAGGTCGTCGGCGCTCTTGTAGAGCACCTTGTCGTCAAGAATGTCGCTCTTTATCACCACCTTTCCGCGTATGAGGTCGTTGACCTCCACGTCGCGGCCGGGCTCGATGAGGAAGCGCACCACGTATTGGTTGCCCTCGTCTATGAGGCGCTTGGTCTCTTCGGCGCCAAGCGTGAGGGAGTTGCGCATGCTCATGCGCGTTGATGCGTCATATTGGAAATTCGGGGTGGCGGCGCGCGCCGCTTCCAGCTCGGCGGGGGTGTCGAATGCAATGTACGCCTTTCCTCCGTCGAGGAGCTGCTTCACGTATTTGCGGTAAATGTCGCGTCGCTCGCTCTGCTTGTAAGGGCCGAACGGGCCGCCCTGGCGGACGCCTTCGTCAATGCCGATGCCAAGCCACGCCAAGGCCTCGTTGATGTAATCCTCCGCGCCTGGCACAAAGCGGTTGGAGTCAGTGTCTTCAATGCGGAGAATCATCTTGCCGCCGTGCTTGCGGGCGAAGAGGTAATTATAGAGGGCTGTGCGCACGCCGCCGATGTGCAACGGGCCGGTGGGCGAGGGGGCGAAGCGCACGCGAACTTCTCTTTCCATGTGGCTATGTATGTTGGTATGGTTTGTTTTTGGAAATATTGGGGAAGCATATACAACTTCGGCGCAAAGGTAGCAAAAATCCGCCACTTAACAATAACAATCGGCAAAATTGTGACTGATTGCTCTACACCAGCAAGGGCACCAGCATCCCCGCAAGGATTAGGGTGATGCTGCCTACGGCGTAGGTGACGGTGTAGCTCATGGCGGGCAGCGTGCTTTCGAGATTGTCCTGTATGGCGCCGAGCGCGGCCACGGCGTTGCGGCTTCCGGCGGCGCATCCGAGCACCACCGCCGGGGGGAATTTGAACACTTTCGCGCCGATTATTATAGAAAGCACGAGCGGAATCGTTGTGCATGCCGCGCCCACAAGAAACATTTCAAATCCGACTTGCCTAAGGCCGGATATGAATGTGGGGCCGGCGGCCAGGCCAACGACGGCGATGAACATGTTAAGGCCGAAATTGTTCATGAACCACAGCACCGGAGCGGGGATGCGGCCAAAGGTGGGGCGCTTGTTCCTGAGCCAGCCCAAGATGAGGCCCGCAAGGATGGCGCCGCCGCTTGTGCTCAGCGATACGGGTATGCCCTTGAGATGCACCGTCAGCGCCCCTAAGAAGCAGCCGATGGCTATTCCCAGTCCGGTGAAGGTCATGTCGGTGCTTTCGGTGGGGCGGTCGGAGTATCCTATCTGCGAAACGGCGGCGGAGACATCCTGCGGTAAGCCCACGAGGGTGACTATGTCGCCGCTCTCGAGCACAGTGCGGCTCTTCAGCGGAATGCGCACGTCGTCGCGCATAATCTTATGCACCATCACGCCGCGCATATAGTCCTGCTGCCTAAGCTGGCCGATGCTTGCGCCAGCCGCCCCGGACTTTGATACGGTGACGGGGAGGTACTCCGCGGCGAAGTTGAGGAGCTCATGGTCAGCCACCTCGGGTCCGATCCATCCGGCGTCGTCGACAATGGTTTCGCGGCGGCCGCTCAGCACTATTATGTCGCCCTTCCTTACTTTCAGGCCTGGGTCGGGATCGGTGATTTCGCCCCTTACGCGCAATCTCTCTATGAAATGGCGCAGGCCCAGGGCCTTGATGTGGCCTTCAATCTCTTCCACCGAGCGAGGATGATTGAAATATGGAGATTCGGCGCGATAAGCGCGGAATGAAATTGGGCGGTTCACGACGAATGTGCCGGGGTCGGGGGTGATGTCGCCGGAGTCCATTTCCTCTTCGAGCTCCGCGGTTTGCTTCTTCACCTTTTTTAGGCCTCCCATAAGCATGGGGCCGAGGTTGGCTATCACCCAGGCTGATCCTATGGTGCCGAACACATAGCACACGGCGTAGCAGGCCGGAATTATGTCGAGATAGGCTTTCTCCTCGCCCGGCGGCAGCCCGAGCGACTTTATTGTGCTGGAGCCCACACCTATTACGGCAGAAAACGCCTGCGAGCCCGAGAATAGGCCCACGGCCATGCCTTTGTTGTATCCCATGATGACGCTTGCCAGGACTACGGTGGCTATGCAGAGGGCCACTTCCATAAGGGCAAAGCCTATCTGCTTGAGGCCGTCACCCTTAAGCGAGCGGAAAAACTGCGGCCCCACGCTATAGCCTATGGCGAAGAGGAAGAGCATGAACGAGACGCTCTTCAATTCATCGGACATGGGGATGTCGAGCTGGCCTATTATGACGCCTACAATGAGCGTGGCGGTGACCGGGCCAAGCGAAAATGATTTTATCCTGAGCCCGCCCAGCCAAAAGCCCACGCCGATGGTGAGGAAAATCGGAATTACGGGATTGCCGCGCAAGATGTCTACGAACCATTCCATAAACAAAGTTGATCGTTAATTTAATTTTATAACGCTCAAGCCAAGCAAATATCCCTCGCGAAACCCGTCAATAGGGATTTGAATGGGAAAAATTCCCCAATAATAAAAAAAATTGTATATTTGCGCGTCTGAACGTTCCCCAAGGGAACGTTCAGACGCGCAAATATACAAAAAGACGATGGATAAGCTAGAAGCATTGTACGCCAAATGGCAAAGCCTGCAGCCGCTGACTGAGCGCAAGCAATATTTGATGAGCCAGAGATTCTCTATTGATTACAATTTCAACAGCAATCATATTGAGGGCAATACGCTTACTTACGGACAGACAGAGCTTCTGCTGCTTTTTGGCAAGGTTAGCGGAGAGGGCGACCTTAAGGATTTCGCGGATATGAAAGCGAGTCAGGTTGGCATGAAGATTATGAGCGAGGAAGCCAAGCTTCAAGGCAAAGCAATGACACAAACATTTATTCGCCAGCTGCATAAGGTTCTTCTTCGAGAGGATTATGCCGTGTATCGCAGTCTTCCGGGCGGCATTCAGACAAGCTATGTGATACATGCGGGACAGTATAAGTCTCGTCCTAACAGTGTCATCACTCGCTATGGCGACCGTTTTGAATACGCGTCTCCTGAAGAGACACCGGCATTGATGACCGATCTTGTTGATTGGTACAATGAGGCTGAGGCGAGCGGGAAATATACGCCGGTGGAGCTTGCCGCTCTGTTTCATTACCGCTATATACGAATTCATCCGTTTGAAGACGGCAATGGACGCATCGCGCGGCTGATGGTCAACTATATTTTGGCTCGGCATAATTGGCCAATGATTGTGGTGAGAAGCCGAAATAAGCAAGAGTATCTTGAAGCCTTGCACCAATCAGACATAGAAACGGGAGAAACACCGTCAGCCGGCGCGCACGCGTCATTGGCTCAAATAAAGCATTTCTTGAATTATTTCAAGGCGCTTGTAGCCGCTGAACTGAAATATAATATTGGATTTGCCACAGAAGCGTCTGAAAATGTTTGGTGGTACGATGGCGGGAAGATTGTGTTCCGAAGCAAGAGCACGCAATTGATGCTTAAGGCCATCAATGAAAATCCGACCATTTCTATTGAGCAAATAGCGGAGAAGTCGGGGATAGGGGCTCGCGCCGTGAAAAAGCAGCTGAGGCAATTGGCGCAGAAAGGCTACATCCAAAGAAGGGAAAAGGATGGCAGCTGGTATGTTTTTGCGGCGCAATCGGTTTGATGCGGAGGAAATTATCGCTAACTTTGCGGCATGATAAAAAGAATTGCAATAGGATTTGCGGGCCTTGCCGCGATGGCGGCTGAGGCCTTTGGGCAGACGGCCTCGTGGACTGCGGAGACGTCAGTGAACGCCGGCAGCGGCAGGTACGCTCCTTTCTATATCTCGAACAATGTGCATGGGGTGGTCAACACTCCGGTAGGCGCCTACGAGCGCGGCAAGGTGATAAAGGAAATAGACCTTGGGCAGCGCTTTTCGTGGGGCTTTGGGGCGGATTTCATAGCCGGCGGCGGCAAAGGCACCCGCTATGAGCGCTACGACGCGCAGGCAAAGGCGTGGGCGGGCAACAAGCTCTCGGCGCCAAGCGCATGGGCGCAGCAGCTCTACGCCGAGGCAAAGTACAGGGGAGTGTTCCTCACCCTGGGAATGAAAGAGTATGATTCCGGGCTTCTGGACCAAAGGCTGTCGAGCGGTGACCTTACCTACAGCGGCAACGTCAGGCCTATGCCTGGCTTCAGGGTGGGATTCATTGACTTCCAAAATATCCCATTCACTAATGGCTGGGTGCAAATTCAGGGCGAATTTGGATACGCCAAGATGATGGACGCCGATTGGGCTGAGGACCACTTCAACCTCTACGCCGGGCATTACACCTGGGGACAATGGTACAACTACAAGCGCTGTTATTTCCGCACCAATCCTTCGCAGCCTTTTTCGCTGACCATAGGCATGCAGGCCGCGGGGCAATTCGGCGGCAGCACGCAGAATTATGGCAATGGCGACAAGAGGAATGTGGTGCGCTATCCGCTGACGCTTAAGTATTTCTTCAAAATGTTCTATCCTAGCGGAGGCGAGGATTACATGTCGGGCAGCCATACCGGATCATGGGACATCATGGGGCGCTATCGCTTGCAGTCGGGGCATGAAATCAGGGCCTACTACCAATCGCCCTGGGAAGATGGGTCGGGCATAGGCAAGCTCAACGGCTTCGATGGCCTTTGGGGGCTGGAATACAGGAGTCCTAACAAAGAGGCCGCGCTGGCCGGCGCCGTGCTGGAATACATCGACTTCACCAATCAATCGGGCCCTATACATTGGAGCCACAGCGACATACCCGGCACAAACATGCTGACGAAGGCCACTGGAAACGACCATTATTACAATAACAATTTTACAAATGGGTATGCCTATTACGGACGCAGCATAGGCACTCCAATGTGTATGTCGCCGTTCTATAACCTTATGGGGCAGAACAGCTTCGTATGCACTCGGTTCAGAGGCATGCATGCCGGGGCCGAGGGCAAAATATCGGCGTCGCTCGGTTGGCGCGCGCTTCTGTCGTGGCGCAAGGGATGGGGCAATTATGCGGTGCCCTTCCTCAGCCCGCGCACCGATGTGTCGATGATGGTGGAGTGCCGTTGGGCGGTGCCGTCGATTCCGCGCCTGATGGTGAAGGGCCAGCTGGCCTTTGACGCCGGCAGCCTTTGCGGAGACAACTTCGGCGCCCTCGTGAGCGTATCATATTCCGGAAACTTTAGCTTGAAAAAGAAATGAAAACCTTGATAAAGACAATGCTGTTCGCGCTTTTGGGCGTGTTGGCGTGCGGATGCACCCAAAACAATGGCCACATAGGGCATTGGTTCGGGCAATGGAAGCTTGAGGCGCTTGAAATAGACGGCGCGGAATCGCCGGACTATACCGGCAATCAGTTTTGGGCTTTCCAAAACGATGTAGTGCAATTTCAGGTGGTATGGGACGATGGCCTGAGCTATGGCATGCACTATGCCACATGGAAGCAGGATGGCGACAAGCTGTTCATAGACTTCCGCCACACAAACGGAGGAGAGGGAGATGAAAGCATGTACGCCCCGCCGGCAATCTTGGGCATGGAGGCAAAGGCCGTGAATGAGCTTGCTATCAAGGAACTGAGCTCAAGCCGGCTGGTGCTGGAATATGACGCAGGCGACAGAAAATACATCTATCGCCTGCGCAAATGGGGTTGATTTTCAGTTGATTGCTGTGGGTTGGAGGAGGGGGGATGAGAAAGTGAGGGAGAGGCGGCCTTGGTCGTCGTTGCGGACGTAGGCCAGCAGGCGGCCGCCGTGGGCTCGGCGTGAGTGAGAGAAGGCCCGGCCCATATCGGCGTTGTCGGCCGATTCCAGGGCTATGAGCTCGCCGGCCTCCATGCGGCATGAAATATTGTTGTCGGCCAGGCTGACGAGGCGGCCTTCCTCGTCTACCACTTCAATAATCACGTGGTTGAGGCCGCCGGGCTCCTGGTTGAGCTCTCCGTCCACCTTGGCCCTAAGGGCGTAAGGGCGGCCTGTTGTGGCTATTTCCGAGGAGGATAGGGGATTGCCATGCTCGTCGCAGCCAATGGCCTGCAGGCGGCCCGCGGCAAAGGGAATGTCCCAATATATCATGCCGGCGCCGTCATCGTAAGGCTTTAGTTCGCCCACTTCGGCGCCATTAAGCATGAGCTTGGCATAGGGGGCGTTGGTGTAGCACACCACGCGCACCAGCTGGCCATCCTCGTAGTTCCAAAGGGCCGGGGCCTCGATTGAGAGCTGGGGGCGCCCGCGCCGGTCGAGGCCGTTGCCGCGGATTGGGTATGCGCCCACAT
>JAMPBQ010000067.1 GCA_023666615.1 Clostridium sp.
TGATTGGACCACCGTCTCAAATCTCAATTCCATCCAGGAGCTGGACCTCAGCGGCGTATCTTCCGCTTCTGTGCCCAAAAAAGCTTTTTATGGCAAAAGCTTCCTCAGCAGCGTGAAACTTCCATACAATGCGGGCTCAATCGGGGAACAAGCCTTCTATAGGACAACAATTACCGACATTACGATTCCGGCAAGCGTGACATCAATTGGTGCAAACGCCTTTCAGGATGTCAGCACCCTCAAGAGCGTTGATTTTGAGGAGGGCTCCAAACTGACAACCATATCGCAGTCGGCATTCACCAATAATACAGGCTTGGAAAGAATCCAAATTCCCGAAGGGTGCACCACAATTCAGTACTATGCATTTAATTATTGCACCAGCTTGGCTGAACTTACACTTCCCTCCACTTTGACAACGATTGAAGACTATGCTTTCTATTATACCACTAAACTTGCTGAACTTATATTCCCTGAAAATCTGTCGAGCATTGGAGTATACGCATTCTATCGTAGCGGATTGACAAGCGCTATCCTTCCTGCCGGGCTTAGCACCTTGAAATCAGGGGCCTTTAGCGATTGCTATTACTTGACGAAGGTGCAGCTCCCCTCCTATATAGAATCTTATAATAATGGATTCAGTTCATGCACCAGCCTGACGGAGGTGATTTGCCCTGCTGCAACGCCACCGGCTTATTCAAGCGAGCCTTTCAATGGCGTATCGCTTTCAGGTGTTACGCTCACTGTACCCGACTTCGCGGTGGCCTCATACAAGCTCGACAGCTATTGGATGCGGTTCGGCACAATCAGAGGCGGTGCGGAAGTAAGCCTATGCAACGTGGCCGGCCCTCTATCGCTCACCAACGACCGCCGTATCGATGGCGCCCCAGACGTGACATTATTCACCGGTGGCTCGATAACCCTCGGAGGCCAGGCACCACAGGAGTTCAGCTCTCTGGCTTTCCAGCAGAATTTCTCCAACTCATATGGCTTTGCATATTCACAGTTTATCAACAACTGCCCTTCTGCCAGCGCCAATACTCTGACTAACAGTATACACGTAAACTCAAACAACTGGTACTTCATCAGCCCGATGGCAGACATCCGACGCTCTGAAATAACGCACTCCAATTCCGGGGCTATGGCAATCCGCCGCTACGACGGACAAACGCGCGCCGAAAATGGATCAGGCGGCTGGACCAATTTGGCCGATGACGAAACATTGCAAAAAGGCAAAGGATATATCATTCAGACAAACAGCAGTGGCTGGATCAACTTCCCCGTAGCTTTGGCTTCGCCTCAGAATCTCACAGAAATCATGCCAATAGGCGACGTGGCTTTGGCACTCGAGGAGTGGCCGGCGGAAATTACCGCTAATGCCGGATGGAACTTCCTGGGCAATCCCTATCCGAGCTATTTCGACGCACATTTCCTCGACTTCCCGGCACCACTCACCGTCTACGACCCATATAACAACAATTACAAAGCCTACTCGTTGGCAGACGACAATTTCGTGCTGCAGCCCCTGCAGCCATTCTTCGTGCAGAAGCCCGACGGTGTGGACGAAGTGACATTCCTCAAGGAAGGCCGCCAACTTTCATCTACTCCCAACACCGGTGCCTACAACGCACCTGCCCGGCAGACCTCCTATTCGCGCATAGTCTGCAATATCAAGATCAACGGCCTTGGCCTCTCTGATGCCACCCGCGTGGTCATCAACCCCCAGGCATCGATGGCCTACGAGACCAGCTGCGACGCCGCAAAGATGATGAGCACCGAGTCCGAGACAGTGCAGCTGTGGTCAATCGGCGCACAGAATATACCGATGGCAATCAACGAGCGCCCCAAAGAGGAGGGTTACGTTGACCTGGCAGCCATGCTGCCCGCAGCCGCCGAATATGAAATCAGCCTTGACTGCACTGATCCGCGCGTGACAATTCTCGATCGACTCACCTCTAAGAAAGCTCGCAGCCACAGCTTCTCGGGCGAAGGCCTCATAGACGACCGCTTCGTGCTTGATGTGGACCAAATCACCTCCGGCATAACCGACACGACCTCCGACGCAACCGGCCTGACAGTGAAAGGCAACACCGTGAGTGCAGAGACGGAAACGATGGTGTATACAATTGACGGCCGCCTTGCCGCCCACATAGCAGCAGGCTCAACGGCCATTCTACCCGCCGGCGCATACGTAGCCAAGTGCACAGATGCAGGCGTGGCCAAATTCATCGTGAAATCAGCCGAAGGCAAATAAACTATGAAAGAAATTAAAATCTTGCTGACGGCGATATGCCTGCTTGTGGCAGGCATTGCCAAAGGCCAAACATACAACCCCGCCGATCCGGCCGAACCGGGCGGCGTGGCCCTAAGCCTGGGAGTTACGCCCGAAGGAGCCGGCAGCGTTTCACCCGGGGCCTATACCATGCAGCTGCCCGGTGCCAGCGTCACTGCCACGGCATCGGCCAACAGCGGCTTCGTGTTCCAGGGCTGGGTAGACACACAGGGCAATATAGCATCGACCTCGCGACGATATCGCTTCACGATGCCCGCTGAGCCGGTGAAACTTACCGCCAAATTCGTTTATGACCCCCAGGCACCGGCAGAACCCTCCTCGCCATCGTCTTATTCGAGGATTTTCATAAAAGGGGATCCCGAAGGTGCGGGCTGGTTCAACATAAGCAGCGGCACACGTTACGAAGCCGGGCAAAATGTATATATCAGAGCCTACACAAATTCAAATTTTGTGTTCAAGGGGTGGCTTCTCGACGGCGAGCCGTATCAGGCCGCTCAGTCAATATACTTCACCACTGACGATTCCGACCACACGTTCACGGCGCTCTATGAGTATTCACCCAACAACCCCTCCGAGCCATCCTCACCGCAGCTTGAACATACACTGACACTCAAGTCCAATCCAGCCGAAGGAGGATACTTCAACCAATCCACTCCGATGAAGGTGAAGGCCGGGGAGAGGTTATACCTCAACGCATATTCCAATAGATATTATACCTTTAAAGGGTGGGCCAGCGAAGACACAGAGTTGGAGGATCCCTCCTTGCGGAGCTTCTATTTCGTAATGCCGGACCACAGTGTGACACTCACGGCCAACTATTCGTTCAACTATGATCCATCCAATCCGGTCGAACCTGCCGTGCCCGACGGTGGCTCCAACACACTTTATGGCCGGCGCGTGTCAATATCGCCGGGACAGACCGTGGCCTGGCCCATCTACCTTGAGAACTATCAGGAGGTGGTGAGCGTATCGGTGGATGTGACCGTGCCCGAGGGCTTCACCGCCGACATTGCGGGAGCGCAGCTTTCCGAAAGGGCCGCTGCCCACACCCTAAGCGTCGATGAAATAGAGACCGGACGCACATATCGCTTCAGCATCCGCGGCACCGAACCGCTCAAGGGTGTGAATGGATCGCTCTTCACCCTTCCCATCACCACCGCAGCCGACGCCGAGGTGGGAAGCGTGCATTCAGTGGGCGTAAGCAAGGGTGTAGTATACAAAGCAGACGGTACAAATGAAATAATCAGCCTTCGCGACGGTGCCATTGTCATCGCCCCCGAACCCGACGTACCGGTTGAGGCAGTTGATTTGGCAGTGACCGCAGTGAGCGTAGAGCAAACCGATATCAATCCCGGTGACAGCTTCGACGCGAGCTGGACTGTGAGCAACATCGGCCAGTTGGCTGCCAATGGCGGATGGACCGAGCGCATAGCGCTGGTTGATGGCAATGGGCATAGCCTGACCATAGCCACAACTGCATACGACACCGACAACATGGCCCCAGGCGACATAGCCCAGCGCATGGCCACAGTGACCGTGCCCAAACTGCCCGGCCTTGACGGCAAGCTCAATGTGCGGGTAACTTTGGTAGCCTCGTCTATGGCCGAGGAGCCCGACGACAGGCTGACCAACAACGTGGCCATGACCACAGGCTCGCCACTCACCCTCTCCAAGAAGCTGATTTTGGCGCTGCCGGAGAATCTGCTTGTTGAGGGCACCACCGCTACAGCGCGGTGCCAGTTGGCCAGAAGCGGCGACTGGAGCGAATCGCAGGAATTCGCCATAGCCGTCGATGGCGACGGGCGCCTATCGGCGCCAACAAGCGTGCTGATACCCAAGAACCAGAGTGCGGCTTACTTCTACCTCACGCTTGCCAATAACGACATCAATGATGACAATTCGGAATTTACCGTAGAGGTGTCGGGCAGCGGCTATGACGCAGTGAGAGGCACTGTGACGGTAGAGGATGACGAGCTGCCGGAGCTTGAGGTGACAGCCACTCCCGATGAGGTTACCGAAGGGGAATCGCTAAGGCTTACGATCTCTGCCAGCCGCGCACCGGCTTCCGACCTTACGGTGAATATCACCAACGACCATCCCGGGCGCTTCTCGATGCCCTCGTCAGTGGTGCTCCCGGCAGGCCATAAAACAGTGGAAATAACCGCGCAGACCATAGACAATGCGGAGATAGAGACCGTGGCCGGCGTAACATTCAAAGTCTCGGCTGCAGGGTATTCGCCAGCTGAGACATACGCGCTCCTTTACGACAACGACGTACCCTCAATCTCCTTGGAAATATCCCCGGCCATCGTGAGCGAAGGCGCGGGACCAAACGCTGTGGTGGGCCGAGTGCGCCGTCTGGATAAGATCGACAATTCAGCCACAATCCTTATAAACCTTGAGCCTTCGGATGGCGTCTACGTCTCAAAGCCCAAGTTCACTATGAATCCCGGAGTGGAATTGGCCGAATTCACAATCGGCGTGGTGGACAATGCCATAGTTGAAGGTGACCGCGACGTGACCGTAACGGCCTCCGTGTACGCCACCAGTTGCAACTGCGCAGTAAGCCAGGGAAGCGAGGGATCGGTGTCCCAGACCTTCACCATCACCGACAATGACGGCGCGGCCCTGACGCTGACCAGCCATAGCCCGTCGCTTGTGGAGGGAAGCAAGGGGAATGTGTTCACCGTTAGCCGCAACACATCTGCAGACAAGGCTTTGACAGTGGCAATCTCATCCAACGCCTCCGGACGCTTCACGTTCCCGTCAGAGGTGGTGATCCCCGAAGGAGAAACTGCGGCCACATTCACCGTAGACGTTCCCGAGAACCATTCAGCCGACGACTCAGGCGTATACTCCTTCACGGCCTCCGCAGAAGGCTACTCCACGGGATCATGCTGGGTGCAGATTACCGACACCACGCTTCCCGATGCCGTGATTACGTCATTAACGGTGGACAATGCCACCCCCGAGGCCGGCTCAGTGGTAAGGGCTACTATAACCTTGGTCAACCGAGGTGCCGCCACCCTGCCTGCCCAAACGGCGGTGAGTGTAAAACTCTCATCCCTGTCCGAGGCAGTGCGCCTCTATACAAGAAATCCGTTGGAGCCCGGACAGGAAGTGACCCTCACCCAAGATTTTGAATTGCCTATGGTGACCGGAATCCTCACCCTGAGCGCATCGGTCAACGATGACCGCCGCGTAGCCGAACAGGTTTACAACAACAATACGGCCACCCCCGTAGAGCTTTCTCTACTCTCCGGATACAACCTGAGCGTGAATGTAGATAAAGACATATACAAGCCGGGTGAGACGGTCGTGATCAAGGGCCATGCCTCCGGCAACATAGCCAAAGGGGGCACAGTGGAGGTGTACGTAATCAACAACGGACTGCGGCAGACGGAACAAGTGCAAGTGGACGAAAATCTTGATTTCCGGATAGAATTCACGCCCTACTCCAAGCAGAACGGACGATTCTACGTGGGCGCATGCTTCCCCGGCGAAAGATTGACGGACGCCATGGTTTCATTCGACGTCTATGGCATCAACCTCTCCAACGCCTATCAGACTGCCAAGCTCGACGCAGGCCAGACCCACACAGTAACCCTGGGCCTCACCAACCCCGGCGAGCTTGACATCAATGGCATCAAGGCAGAATTTGCGGCACCGGAAAATTTCAACATCACCCTTGACATGCCATCATCCCTTGCAGCAGGACAGAGCCGGGATGCCACATTCACGGTAAAAGCCCTGGAGGCCACCGACGGGGCAGACTGGCAGCAAATCCCTGTGAAAATCACGTCAGCGCAAGGCACAGTGTCGAACTTCCTGCTTTACGCCTACGCCACGAGCCCCAACGGCAAGCTGGCAGCCTCGCAGACGTCATTCAAGAACACTGTTACCAAGGGATCTACCCGCGAAGTGTCTGTCAACATACTCAACCAAGGCAATGGCGCCACCGGCCAAATCACCATTGACACCGGCTCAGCCTCATGGCTTAAGTGTGTGACACCTACCACGATACCATCGCTATCCCACGGTGAAGAAGCCACATTGGTTTTCTCGCTCACAGCCAACGAAGGCATGCAGCTCAACAACCCCGTATCCGCAAAGGTTGCCATCAATTGCGAAAACGCAGATGGACTGCTGATTAGCTTCAGCATGGAGCCGGTTGGCGAGGTAAACGGCGTGCTCACAGTAGACGTATGCGATGAATACACCTACTATACGGCTGAGGCTCCACACCTGCAGGGCGCAACTGTAAGCGTAACTCATCCCACGACCAAGGCTGTGATTGCTTCGGGCACCACCGACGATGCCGGCATCTGCTCCTTCACCCTTCCCGAAGGCTATTATGGCCTGACGGTGACAGAGCCCAGGCACAACAGCCACTCATCTGTGATTGTGGTTAATCCCGGTGTGGATACCCGCAAAGTGGTAAACCTGCCAACCGATGCCATCAAGGTAAATGTGAAATACGAGCAGACGGAAATCGAGGACGAGTACGAAATCGTGACAACTGTAAAATACGAAACCAACGTGCCAATGCCCGTGGTTGAGGTGATTATGCCCAACCGCGTCAACGGTGAGGACCTGGCAGTGGGTCAGTCGCTGATGTTCAATGCCATTCTCACCAACAAGGGCCTGATTACAGCGCAGCATACCAGCCTTGAATTTGGCAACTTGTCGGATGGCTATGAAATAGAACTCCTGACCGATGTAGGCTTTGAGTTGGCACCGCAGCAGACAGTGACGATTCCCGTGCGCCTCACCAAAGTGGGCTCGCCGGACAATGCCCCCGCCCGCGCGGCTCGTGCCGGCTCCGGAGGCTGCCACATGGAGAGCTTCACCTACTACGATTATGTCTGCGGCCCCGACAATGTGCCGGTAACGGTGCCCCACACAGTGCAATATCAAGTCTGCAACCCGCCAAGCAGCCCTGGGGGCGGTGGCGGTGGCGGCGGCTGGGGATTCCCTTGGGGCGGGTCCTGGGGAGGCCCATCCGGCCCCGGAGCTCCCGGCTCCAACCCCACAGACCCTGTAAAGCCC
>JAMPBQ010000068.1 GCA_023666615.1 Clostridium sp.
GGGTGGCCCGGGAGGAGGCCGGCCCGGAGGCGGACGCCCGGGAGGCGGTCACAGATTTTAAAAGCGCAGGAAAAAAGCGGACTCATAAAAGCCGCCAAAAACGGTGGCTTATCCGCCACACAGAAAAAGGCTATTAATGGTTTGTTAGCAAGGCGATTGGCGCGGCATCCCCGACCAGTCGCCTTTATACGCTTAGTGGATAGCGGCATTTCCAAAAAAAATGTGTAAATTTGCTTTGTAATACGCTTAAAGGAAAAACAGCGTAAACGTAAGTTAAAACTAATATTCAACAGATTAAGGAAATTTATAATCACAATGGCTGAAAGGAAAGAATTTCTCAAAGGGAAGAAAGCTGTGACGTTTTTGGACTTATTTGCTGGCGCTGGTGGCATCAGTGAGGGATTTCTTCAGGCGTTTACAAAGGATAAATACTTTAAATTTGTCCTTGCCAGTGATATAAATGAAAATTGTGAGCTAACCCATAGGGTGAGATATAACTATCAATTAGGTCTAAACACAAAATTCCTGACTGGTGACATTATGGCGCCTGATTTTGCATCTCGTTTGATTGAGCAATTAGAAGGCCAAGAAATAGATGTTGTGACAGGAGGCCCTAGCTGTCAGAGCTTTAGTCTATCCGGTCGCAGAAAGCGATTTGATAAACGAGATAATCTTTTTATGCATTATCTCAATGTTATCAGGCTTCTCCGTCCGAAATATTTTGTAATGGAGAATGTAAAGGGTTTGCTTACAAAAGACAAAGGCCATTTCAAGGATGCCATACTGCGTGAAATTCGTTCAATAATAGACGACAAAAATATACCTCAGTTCCTGAGGTACGTTGACAGAATGCTTTCTGAAAACGCATCGCAATTTGTGAAAAGCTGTATTCTCAAGAAAGTCCAAATGGAAATCGGATCTGAAGAAAATGCAGAGCAAGCGCGGACAGATTATTTCTCTTATTTAGGCGCGCAATTCCGCAACATAACGCGCAAAATTGAATATCGTCTTAGCAAATCTGATATTAATATCGTCACAATCCGCCACGGACTTAATCTGTTGCGCCAAACAGAGGAAAGGAATGCGATTTCAAATAGCGTCATTAACCTGAAAACCATCACGGATGTTGATAACGATAATTATGTTGACGGGTTCAATAGTTTCTTATCGTTGATTGATGATTCGACAATTATCAACACAATTCTTTCCTCTCTGGATGCGTTTGACTGTTTTGAGTCGGATTCCTCGGATGTCAAGGAATTCCGCGATATGATTCGTCTCTACTCTTTTTCTCTTGACGAAACATTGGATATTGTCAAGCAATACGCCAAAATCAATGGTTCAACCGATGAACTGAATAAGCTTTTGGACGAACTAATATTGTATCGTGTAGCCAGACCAATTGTGGTGCATTCGGCTGACTACGGAGTGCCCCAGAATCGTGAGCGTGTCATATTCATTGGATGCAGAAAAGACCAGCCAATTATTGATGAAATTCCTGCGACAGTGGCAGGTGGGGAAAAAGTTACTGTATATGAGGCACTGCATGATTTGGATTTTATAGGAAATGGATCTTTGGAAACAAACTATGGCAAGCGTAGGGTTATTGAGGAATATGAGCCGTTGATACGTCACAGAGAAGTTGAAGGCCATATCTCTGACGGCAAGGAGTCCCATACTTATGCCGAATGGTCAAAGATTGGCCGCCTATCTCATCGGTTTGACTTTGACGCTGATCCATTTTATGTGCGCTCCGTTGAAGAGTTGGAAAACAACCTTTTCTGTGAAGAGGCCGTTCTGTACAATCATCAAACTAGTTCACAGAATGCAGACGTTAAAAAACGCCTTGAGATTATAGCAGAATATGGTGTCTATGATTCTGAATGCAAAGCGGAGCTGTCGAGACTCGGCCTTGAATCAAATAAAAGGAACTATACTGTGCTTAATCCCGTGGGGCAAAGCCCTACTGTGGTGACCATGCCTGATGATTTTATTCACTACTCCGCTCATAGGGCTATGACTGTTAGGGAAATGGCGCGCCTCCAATCTTTTGATGATTCTTTTGTGTTTCAAGGGAAAAGGCAGACCGGGGGGGCAAAGCGCAAATCTGAAATACCGCAATTCACCCTTGTTGGGAATGCTGTGCCCCCGCTTATGGCAAGAGCAATCGCCAACACGATACTTAAAAATATAAAATAAGCCTATTATGATGCATATGCGACCATTTACCTCCTTTGAGGAAAAAAATATGGTCTTTATGGTAAACCATAATGTCGATTTTGCTCTTGTCCAAATCACAGCCACCGGGTTGAAGAAAGGGATTATGGACGCTACTGCCCCAATGCGTGCCTTCTTTCTTGAAAAAGGCATTCACAACTACGAAGAACAATTGCAGGGACAAGAGCACAAGCGATTGATTAAGACCATTATTCTTAATGGATATGAGGCTAAAGAAACATTTACATCCTTATATCGTCCCGTCACAAAGAAAGGAGACCCTCGTTTATGGATATATGGTCTAAAAGACTTTACTGAAGTTGACGATATTCATGCGATCTGTGTTCTGAATGGTCTGTTCTTCGTAATCAATATAAGCGCCCATGATGTAGAGGGCGTATTTTCTTCCGTCAGGCAGTCATATCTGAAAGATGTTATATTGGAATTAAATCGCGTCTCAAACTCCATAAGCGATGAACTTCTAAATTTCTTCAAAAGGAATTCTGGCAGGTGGTTTGAGTCGGAGGTGCTTGCGGACACAGGCATTGGACGCAGCATTGAGACAATGCTTGGCATTAGTCAAAATTCTAATAAGGCGCCAGACTATAAAGGCATTGAGTTAAAAAGCCATAGAGAAAAACGCTCTACAAAGAAGAATGTCTTGTTTACTCAAACACCAAATTGGGAATTGAGCAATCTGAAATCCGGCAAGGAGATTGTGGCGCTTTATGGATATGATTCTGGCAATGGCCGCCTCACCTACCAAAATACAGTTCAATGCAATAAGCCTAATTCCCAAGGTCTTGGGCTAAATTTGGAATTCGCGAAAGAATGGCTTGAGCTTAAACATTATGGACAGAAAATCGATGATGTCGCCGTTTGGGCGCTTCAGCGGTTGCATGGAAGGCTCAGAGAGAAGCACCGTGAAACGTTCTGGATTGAGGTAGAGAATGAAATTAGCGATGGAAAAGAATATTTTAGGTATAGCAGTATCGAACATACCCGAAATCCCATTATGCCCCAGTTCGACATATTGTTAGACACGGGAATGATTACAGTGGATTTATTGCTCAGCAGACCAAGTGGGCATGGAGACACCTATAGCTTCAAAATCAAGAAAAAGGGCATGCCACTGCTCTTTCCCGAAAGCCTCACATATAATCTTCGCAGATAATCAGTGGCTTCCGGGAGGTGGCAATTGTTGTTTGGGGGGGCGCTATTGGATGAGGATTTTGACGGCGCGGCCGTTTTGGCGGAGGATGTAGACGCCGGGGGCCAAGCCGGTTGTTGATTCTTGGATGGCGACGTTTTCTTGCAATTTCAGTCCGTTTATTGAGTAAACGTCAACAGGAGAATTGTGGTCGAGTGTGACGTCCTCAATTCCGGAGCTGGCAGCGACGTTGACGGCTAAGGTTGCCTCAAGGTCATTTTGGGAAATAGCCGTGATTTGGGCGGTGCCTTGGCCTACACCTGTCACATTGCCTTGGGCGTCCACTGTGGCGATGCTTTCATCCGATGATGTCCATCTCACTGTCTTAAAGGGTGTGTCAGCCGGCAAGACAGCGGCGCTGAGCGTCGTGGATTCCCCAACCTCTATGTTGGCCGCGCTTTGCTGAATCTGTATCAAGGTTGGACGCACGCCAACAAATATCCGATAACTGTCTGAAATGTATGCCATGCAGCTCTTGTCTATGGCTCTTACAATATATTCTCCTTCAGGGATATTGAGAGAGGATGTCCTGAATGTTCGCGTCCTTGATTCGTTTGCCGCATATTCTATAGTCCAAGTGCCCATTGTATACACCTGGTCAGATGCCGCATCTTTAAACAAGAAGTCGGTCTTAACGGTTTCTGCCGTTGATGATGAGTTTTTGACTTGCAGGCTGAACCTTGCTTCTTGTCCCGTAAACCAATCGCTCAGCTGCTGTATGTTGCTTATGTTTAGCGGCAAGTGCGTCAATTCAGGGTCAGAGCCATCATAAGTGATAGCGCCGTTTTGTCCCTTTCGCACCAACGCGTATTGGACTTCAGAGGCGGGAATCCTGATTGGCTGCCACCTTTTGTCGCCAACAAGCCTTGCTACGGGAGACGCCTTGTATTGCCCGGCCGGGAAGTCGGGATAAATCGGACGTATCAGCACTGATCCATTGACGCTGCCATCTTCATTGCATCCCGCCAATGTTTCTGTTGACGGATAGGAATAATATGCATTTCCCGCCTCATCTTCCAGCTTTATGGCAGCTTGATATGAAAAGGCATTGGGAGAATAATTGAAATATCCGTAGTATCCGCCATTGGGGTTTTTCCCAAAGCAAAAGCCATTGTAGTAGGTGTCCCATTCAAAGTATCCGTTTGAATAGAATGGCAAGAACACTTCCGAATCCGCCACCGGCGGACGCACGCCAATCACCATGTCCTGGCCATTGTTGTAGCCGGAGCTTGATCCGCCTATGCCCTGGCTGTAGGGGTCCAAAGCCGACAAAAGGAAATAACCGTCTGAGGTGCCGCCCCAGCCCCAATTTATGTGGAAATAGCCATTGCCTCGATAGCCGTCGCATACAAATTGATGTCCGCCTCCTGAGTTTGATCCCGCATAAAGCACAGGGCGCCCCGCTTCAAGCTCCGCATGTATGAGGTCATTCCATTCGGATGTCGAAAAATATTCGCGCATCAAGTATGCGGCTCCCTTGTCGTAGCCGAAATTGTCAACGAGGGCGGCCGGAATCCTATGGCTGGGAGCGCCTGATTCCTTTGAAGAATACTCCATATTGACTCCATATCCGCATGCCTTCATCAGCGTGGCCACCGCTGTCTTGGATTTTTGGGTGGATGATGCGCCATAGCTGTCGCTCATATTGGCCCAGTCAAACGCCGTGCTCGAATAGTCGAACGCCAGTGTGCTCCCATTCCATGTGTAGGAGTGTGTGCCTTGCCCCGTGGATGCGGGCCATTTGTGGTAGTTCACAACCTGCGCCATGGCCGTAGCCACGCAGCCCGTTACGGAGCGTGATGCGCCGTCCATTGGGCATAGGTCATTGTAGGGTGAGCTCTGATTCCACTTGGTGGTCACCAGAGGGTCCACCGTGGCATAGTCATTCGCCAGGGCTGTGGCTTTTTGTGGGTTTTGGGACAGCCACTCAATTTCCCGAGCGTAGCGCTCGAAAAGCTCAGCCATGGCTGCAGGCACATTGTCCGCGTCAAAGTCAGCGCCAAATCCCAGCATGGCCGGGCCGCAATCGTCGGCGGAAGCAATTACATATTCCCCGTCCTCCGAAGAAAATACATACAGCATCTCGGGGCTTGCCGCCAGAGTCAAAGACGCCGATGCCAAGGCGGCCACGCGATTATGCTTGGAGGATGCCAGGCGTTGCAGGGCCTGGTCGGGCGTAAGGGATTCTGAAAAGGAAATCAGAGGCAAGATTGACAGGGCCAAAGCCGCTGCCATAGGATTCATTACTTTCATTTGATAGATTTTATAGCGCAAAAATAGCGCCTTATCCCGACCCCACCAAATAATTCATCTCCCATCCGCCGACAAGCCATGCTAATCCCCATTGATAAAGCATGTCTTTTGTTTCATTCTTGGCGAGGATTTTAGCGGCGCGGCCGGGAGGGATTCCTGTGATTTTCTCAACAATTATGCATAAACCGCTGAAAATTTAAGGTCTTAAAATCTAATTATGTCGAAAAATTGTTGTAACTTTGTAATCTAAAACAAAAACCTCAGTTATGGCAAGACCGATTAAAGAAACCCCGGAACTATATGGCAAGGATGCGGAGCGCTTTGAAAAGCTGATTTCGCAGCCGAAACCCGTCTCCAAGGAAGAGAAAGAGAGGGCAAGAAAAGCCTATGAGGTAATGAAATCCATCAGCAATTTCCAATGGTGATATGGACTTTTCAAAACTATCTCAGATACAACTCTCTTCCGAGACCATAATAAAGCCGTTCAAATGTGCAGAAGATGATTTGAATGGCTTTCTTTTTGACGATGCAAAGCATTTCCAAAAAGAACTGATGGCTGTGACCTATCTGATTGAAGATAGGGAGAAAGATTTGACCGTGGCCTATTTCAGTTTGTTGGCTGATAAAATCACATTCAACCCTGAGGAAAAATCGGTGTGGAACAAACTCAACCGAAATATACCAAATTCCAAACGCAGACGTAATTATCCGGCATTAAAGATAGGCAGACTTGCAGTAAATGAAAAATATGCAGGAGCCGGTGTCGGCACTTTTGTTCTCGATAGTATCAAGTACACATTCACATCTGTCAAACGACTGGGATGTCGATTCCTTACGGTAGATGCACTTAATTCAGCGACTAAATTCTATGA
>JAMPBQ010000069.1 GCA_023666615.1 Clostridium sp.
CGGCGGCGCAGACCGACGCGCAGTTTACCCAATACTATGAGGTGCCCGCGTACTACAATCCGGCGGCCACCGGCGTCGGCGACTTGCTGCGCCTGCGGGGTGGCGGCCGCATGCAGTGGGTGGGTATCGACAACGCTCCCAAAAGCTACCTGATCACGGCCGACATGCCGCTGAAGCTTGGCAAGAAGCGCATCGGAGTGGGCATTGTGGCCGAAAACGAATCGCAAGGCCTTTTCAGCTCAATGCAGCTTTCGGCGCAGGGGTCATACAAGATAAAACTTTTCGGCGGAACGATGAGCCTGGGCCTGCAGCTGGGAATGTACGACCAGAAATTCCGCGGCAGCGAGGTGTTCATACCCGACGACAACGATTACCACGAGCCCGGCGACGATGCCATCCCCACCAGCGACATCCACGGCACGGCCCTGGACATCGCCATCGGCGCATGGTACACCCGCAAAAACATTTGGGCCGGCATAGGCCTGACGCACGCCACTTCGCCGGCAATAACCCTGAAGAGCGAAGGCTCGGAAGGCGCCTCCGCCGCAGTCACGGAATACGAATTTAAGGCTAACCGTACACTTTATTTCATGGCCGGATGCAATATTCCGATTAATAATACGTTAATAGAAGTGATGCCCTCCATATTGCTGAAGTCAGACTTCACATTCACCACAGGCGAAGCGATGCTGAGGGGGCGCTTCAAGAAAATGTTCTCATTAGGCCTGGGCTACCGCTACAACGACGCGGTGCTGATAACCCTAAGCGCAGAGCTAAAAAACTTTTACATAGGCTATTCCTATGACTATTCCACCTCGGCGATCGCCAAGGCCTCCTCGGGCAGCCACGAAGTGTTCCTCGGATACTCGCTGAAGCTCGACCTTTCTGACAAAAACAAAAACAAACATAAAAGCATACGCATAATGTGAGCGCTCGCGCTTGCTCAAAGGATTAAGCATAAAGGATTAAGGATTTAGAATAAATATGAAGACGATAAAATACATACTCCTCATTTTTGCCGCAGCGGCCCTTATGGCCTCCTGCGCCTCAGGCTCACGCAGCGCCGCCGGAGGCGAAGTCACCGGTGTCGGGGGCACGTATTTCTCCGAGCCCACACCCTATGGCATGGTCCTTGTGGACAGGGGCTCAGTAAAGGCCGGCGTATCCAAGCCCGACAGCGCGTGGAACCTCGAAGCCGACGCTCGCGGCGTTTCGGTCGACGCTTTTTGGATGGACGAGACTGAAATCACAAACTCGAAATACAAGCAATTCGTGTTCTGGGTGCGCGATTCCATCATCCGCGAGCGCCTGGCCGACCCGCAATATGGCGGCAATGAAGAATACAAAATCGAGGAAGACCGCGACGGCAACCCGATTAAGCCCCACCTCAACTGGAACAAGCCCATACCATGGCGCAACGCCAACGAGGATGAGGCCCGCGCCATCGAGAGCGTCTACCGCACCAACCCCATCACCGGGGTGCGCGAGCTCGACGACGCGCAGATGAATTTCCGCTACGAGGTGTTCAACCACACGGCTGCGGCCAAGCGCCAGAACCGCATTGACCCCAAGCGCCGCGAGTACAACACCGACAAGCGCCCCTCCGAAGCTCTGCCCGTAATCTCGAAGGATACGGCATACATTGACGAGGACGGCGCAATCGTAAGGCGCACAATCACCCGCGCAAGGGAGAGCGACTTCGATTTCCTGAACACTTACATCGTGAACATTTACCCTGACACCACCGCGTGGGTCAACGACTTTGAGAACGCGTACAATGAGCCCTACGTGCGAATGTACTTCTCAAACGCCGGATACAACGAATACCCCGTTGTGGGCGTGAGCTGGGAGCAGGCCTCGGCATTCGCCGCCTGGCGCACACTATTCCTCCGCCGCGCCCTAGGGAAGGATGGCGTATACATTGAGCCGTACCGCCTGCCCACCGAGGCCGAGTGGGAATACGCGGCCCGCGCCGGGGTCAGCGAGAACCAGTATCCCTGGGAAGGCGACCTCACCATGAGCGAAGACCGCGGATGCTTCTACGCCAACTTCAAGCCCCAGGAAGGCAACTATACGAAGGACGGCCATCTGATTACATCCCGCGTGGGCACCTTCGCGCCAAATGACTTCGGCCTTTACGATATGGCCGGCAACGTGAGCGAATGGACATCAACCGCCTACACCGAAAGCGTGGGCAAGCTCACCTCCGACATAAACCCCGAATACGCCTACAGCGCGGCGCAGGAGGACCCCTACAAGATGAAGCGCAAAATCGTGCGCGGCGGCTCATGGAAGGACGTGGCGCACAACATCCGCTCCGACCTGCGCATGTGGGAGTACCAGAACGAGCAGCGCTCCTACATCGGATTCCGCTGCGTGCGCACCCAAATAGGATTCGCAAAGGGACAGAAAAAGAAGTAATTGAGGCTTTGCCAATTTGGCATCTTGACAACAATGCAATTCGACAGACTGACAATTTGACAATTTGACAAAATGACAAATTGACAACATGACAAATTGACAACATGACAATATGCCAAAACGGCAAAGATTAAGATAGAGCAACAAAAATGAAAAAAGCAGACTATTATAAAAACGCCATATCGGCCTTCATCACAAGCGAAAAAGGCCAGCGCTTCTTCAATTTCGCCTACTCAATAGGCGCGGCCATCGTTATTTGGGGCGCCCTATTCAAGATTCTGCACCTTCGCGGCGGCAACACCCTCCTCTGCATAGGCATGGGCACCGAGGTGCTGATGTTTATCCTTACGGCCTTCGACCGCCCGCCAAAGGATTACAAGTGGGAAAGGGTGTATCCCGGCCTTGACGACGCCGATGAAGAAGAGGCACAGGCCGGCGAGGCTCCCGCTGAGCGCGGAAAAGCCGCCTATGGGAAACATGCGGCGGGAAATGCGGGCGGAGGCGTCGTTGTGATAGGAAACGGCGGCGCAATCCCGGCGACGCCAGGAATCGCTGCCGCATGCAATGCCGCATCTGCCACAATCACCACTCCCCCGCCCACGGACGCGGCCGGAGCCACTGAGCAATACGTTGGCCGCATGAACTCCATCGCCTCCGAGCTTGAGAAGCTGCAGGAATCCACCATGGCCCTCAACAAGGTGTCTGAAACCTTGCTGAAGTCGTTCCAGGCCATCACCCAGCACTCAGAGGACATAGACCAAAGCGCCAACGGATACGTGGAACAGATGCAAAGCCTCAACCACAACATCAAGGGGCTGAACACCATCTACGAAATACAGCTAAAGAGCGTATCGAGCCAGCTCGACGCAATCGACCGCGTAAACCGCGGCATCAAGGACATTCGCGACATGTACGAGAAATCGGCCTCGCAAAGCGTGCGCTATTGCGAAGAGACCGAGAAGATGGCGCGCTACATGCAGCAGCTCAACAGCGTATACGAAAAGATGATCACCGCCATGACCATCAACATGTACCGCCCAATGCCCGGCGCGCCCATGCCTGAGCCTGAAACCCTTGAAGGCAAAAACTGAAAAAGCCATTTAACCACTATCATATTTCCATAAATGGGAGCAAACAATACTCGACTGTCGCCCCGCCAGAAGATGATAAACCTCATGTACATCGTGCTGACGGCCATGCTCGCGCTCAACGTATCGAGCGACGTGCTTGACGGCTTCACGCAGGTGCATGACGGCCTAAAGCGCTCCAACTCCAACGTGGGCATGCGCAACGACGCCATATATTCGCAGCTTGAGGCCTTCGCTCAGCTCAACCCTGACAAGGGCAGCGCCTGGTACGACAAGGCCTCTGAGGTGCGCGTTGTTACCTCCGGACTGTATGGCTACATCGATTCGCTCAAGCTAGACATTGTGCGCAAGGCCGACGGAAAGGATGGCGACCCCGACAACATAACCAACCGCGATGACCTGGAAGCGGCGTCGGTGGTGATGCTCAATCCCGCCGATAAGCGCGGCGAAGACCTGCGCCATCGCATCGACACATACCGAGGATACATATCCTCGCTCATGCCCGACTCGGCCAAGATAGCCACGATCAGCGAGGCCCTCTCAACCGAGCCAATCGCCACCAAGGGCATGCTCACTCCCCTTCCGTGGGAAGAGGCGCAGTTTGACCAAAAGCCCGTAGTGGCGGCCATAACGCTGCTCACCAAGCTGCAAAACGACATACAATACGCTGAAGGCGAGGCTCTTTCAGCGCTATATTCGCAAATTGACGCCGGTGATGTGCGCGTGAACGAGCTCAACGCCTTTGTGATTCCCCAATCGAGAATAGTGATGCGCGGAGGCGCCTATGAGGCCAACATCGTGCTCGCCGCGGTGGACACCACGCAGCGCCCCGAAATATTCATCAACGGCGCGGAGCTGCCGCAGAGCAACCGCGGGCGCTACACCCTCACGGCTGGCTCACCCGGCACTTACGACTACAGCGGCTATCTGCAGCTGCAGCATGGCGACGGCACAGTCACGCGCCACGATTTCCAATCGTCCTACACCGTGATAGAGCCCATGGCCACCGTATCGGCAACGATGATGAATGTGCTCTACGCCGGCATTGACAACCCCATAAGCATATCGGTGCCGGGGGTGCCCATGTCGGGCATTTCGGCCACAATGAGCAACGGCTCGCTCACTCGCAGCGGTGACCTCTGGATAGCACGCCCCGCCAGCGTGGGGCAAGACGCCGTGCTGGCCGTAACGGCCAACATAGACGGGCGAAGCACCAACGTGGCCAACTCGACATTCCGCGTACGAAAGCTTCCCGACCCTACGGCCTACATTGAGATTCCGGCCCAGGGAGGCGGCACCGACCACTATAAGGGCAACAAGCCCATTCCGAAATCGCAGCTGATGGGCGCGCAAGGCCTTCAGGCCGCCATCGACGATGGATTGCTCGACACGAAATTCAGCGTTACGGGGTTTGAGACAGTCTTCTTCGACTCCATGGGCAATGCCATTACCGAGCGAAGCGACGGCGCGGCTTTCTCGCAAAGGCAGAAGCAGCAATTCCAAAGGCTGCAGCGCGGCAAGCGGTTCTACATTTCCCGCATCAGGGCCAAGGGCCCCGACGGCACCACCCGCGAGCTATCGCCGATGGAGGTGATTGTCAATTAGGCCCCGGGCCGAATCCTCAAATCGTCAATTTGACAAAATGACAAATTGACAAATTGACGAAATGACGAAATGAAAAATTTTATTAAGCTTTAGTTTTTAGCTTTATATATGAAAAAGATATTTCTTATAGCCATAGCATTGATGGGCGCGGCCTCGATGATGGCGCAGGAAAGCACCAATTCCGGCGTAAGCCGCCGCGCGTCCGGCACACGCCCGGGGCAAGAGGCGGCCGCCACTCCGGGAGTCACCGACCGCATGCGCACCCTCTACGCCGAGCCCGGCGAGAGCCTAAGTGAAGGCGATGTGCAATGGATGCGCGTGATCTACAGGCAGCTTGACCTCAACAAGGACGAGAACGCGGCTCTGTACTTCCCCGAAGACCTCATCGATGGGCAGGAAAACTTCATACGCATACTCATGCGCCTTCTTGCCAGCGGGCAAATATCGGCGTACGAGTACCTTGACGGGCGAGAGATATTCACCGACAAATACAAAATCAATGTCAAGGACATGCTTGACAGGTACTATATCCCATATGCCACGGCCAAAGGCTCGACTGAGAAGAATCCGAAATTTGAGATAGACGAAAGCGACGTGCCCACTACGGAAGTGCTATCATACTACGTGATTGAGAATTGGAAATATGATAATCGCAACAACCGCCTGAAGACATACGTTGAGGCCATCTGCCCTGTGCTTCACCGCGCCGGCGATTTCGGCGGCGAGCCGCTGAAATATCCAATGTTTTGGGTGAAATTCAACGACATCCGCCCGTATTTGGCGCAGCAGCAGATATTCGTGAGCGATGAAAACAACCTCCCGACATGCACTTACGATGATTTCTTTAACCTCACGATGTACAAGGGCGACATATACAAGACGCGCAATCTGCGCAACCGCTCTCTGATGCAGCAATTCCCCGACCCCGAGGACTTGGCGCAGGCGCAGGACAGCATACAAAAGCACCTTGACACATTTGAGGACCGCCTATGGGTGCCCGACCGCGAAGAAATAATAGCGGCGCGCGAGGCGCGGGAGCAAGCCCAGGCCGGCAATGGCGACGAGGCCGTAGAG
>JAMPBQ010000006.1 GCA_023666615.1 Clostridium sp.
GGGCAATGGCTCAACAGCCAATGCGGCAGCAGGCTATGCCCTCCCAGGCGGCGCAGCCGGCTCGGCAGCAACCACAGCCCAAATGGATGCATCAGGCACAGGCTATGCCACAGCAGACGCCACAGCGGCAAACTATGCAGAAGGCTAAGGGCTATACACCCGTGAAGCAGGCGGCCAAGCTGCCTGAAGAGGGCGTGCGGGTTACCAAAAGCCCTATGGCGCCAAACCCGGGAAAAGAAAAAAATCAGATATTCAAAAGCAAGGATGAATTGCGCCGCGCCATAATACTTGGCGAAGTGCTGGCCCCAAAATTCTGACGGCCCATGCGCAATGCCCCCAAAGAACGACATCACGATTTCAACAGACAAACAGCATACCGAAACAATACCATCGCAACTATAAAAAACCAATCGTATTTTTATGGCTTTCAATTTCATTACGGCGGAAGAAGCCGCCAGCATGATCAATAACGGGGACACCCTTGGCCTATCAGGCTTCACCGCCCCCGGCACGCCCAAGGCAATCACCGAGGCATTGGCCAAGAAGGCTGAGGCCGAACACGCCGAGGGACGCCCTTTCAAAGTGAACATCTATACCGGCGCATCGACGAGCGACCACGTTGACGGCGTGCTATCACGCGCCAACGCCATCAACCGCCGCGCGCCCTATCAGAACGTGCCCGACCTTCGCAAGCGCATCAATTGCCATGACGTGCATTATTTTGACCGCCACCTATCGGAAATGGCGCAGGAGGTGCGCTACGGGTTCTATGGCGACATTGACTTCGCCATCATCGAGGCGGCCGACATCACCCCCGACGGGGAGATAGTGCTTGGCACCGGCGTGGGCAACATCCCCACATACGCCGCCATGGCCAAGAAGATTTTCGTAGAGCTCAACGAGGCTCTTCCGGCCCAGCTGCACGGCATGCACGACGTGATATTGCTGCAGGATCCACCTTACCGCCGCGAAATACCCATCTTCTCGCCCAAGGACCGCATCGGCAGCCCTGTGCTGAAAGTTGACCCGGCAAAGGTGGTGGGCATCGTAAAGACAAACTTCCTCGACGGCGTGAAGGAGTTCACGGCGCCCGACGAGGTTTCGAAGCAGATTGGCTCAAACGTTGTGTCTTTCCTTCTGCGCGAATACAAGCGCGGCGGCATCCCCAAGGAATTCCTGCCGCTGCAGAGCGGCGTGGGCAACGTGGCCAACGCAGTGCTCTACGACCTTGGCGAAAGCAAGGAGATACCTCCCTTCATGATGTACACCGAGGTGATCCAGGACGCGGTGCTGCAGCTGATGCAGAAGGGCAAATGCACATTCGCGAGCACATGCTCAATGACCTTCGCGGACTCAACGGAAATCAAGCTGTTCCAGGACATGGACTTCTACCGCGACAAGATTCTGATGCGTCCGGCAGAGCTTTCGAACAATCCCGAGGTGATACGCCGCCTGGGCGTCATCGCCATGAATACGGCTCTTGAGGCCGATATCTGGGGCTGTGTCAACTCCACCCATGTGCTTGGCACAAAGATGATGAACGGCATCGGCGGATCGGGCGACTTCACGCGCAACGCCTATATCTCGATCTTCTCATGCCCGTCAATCACGAAGGGCGGCTTGATAAGCAACATCGTGCCCATGACGGCTCACCCCGACCATTCGGAGCATTCCGTGGATATCCTCGTTACGGACCAGGGCATCGCCGACCTTCGCGGCAAGGATCCCGTGCAGCGCGCCGAGGAGATAATCGCCAACTGCGCCAACCCGATGTACAAGGAGCTTCTTTGGGATTACCTGAAGATGGGCAAGGGCGGCCAGACGCCTGTATCGCTCGACAAGGCGTTTGCGTTCCACAATGCGTTCAATGAGACCGGGGATATGCGCAACGCCAATTTCGCATAAAGGATCAGGTTGGAGTCTTTGAAAGCGTGGGTGGTATAAACCACGGATTTCACGGATTACACGGATTTTTTATTATACTGAATTTTTGGTTGCACGGATTTTTGTCCGTGCAACTTTTTTTTAGGGGAAGGTGATGGAGAGGGGGAGGGGGGTGGAGAGGATGTGGATGGTGTCGGCGCATTGGCGGCGGAGGGAGGAGAGTCGGTTGCCGTTTATGCCTCGGCAAAGGATGATTGTGTCGCCCTTTTGCGCTATCTTTGAGATGGGGCCGGAAAATCCGGAGCCGATTATGATGCGGGAAGGGCGGAGAGGCGTGGCGGGGGCTGCGGATGTTTCATTCTTCAGCCTTAGCTCTCCGCGGGGGAGAGTGTCGGAATCGGCTACGAAGAAGAACCTGTCGCCGGATATGAGGAAGGGGCCGCGCCGCATGAAAGGGCAGGCGGATAGGCTGTCGGGCATAATCTCAAATGATGAGTGGCCACGGCTGGAAAGGAAATTTGCATAACGCGAATTGTATTTTTCCAGAGCTTCGGCACGGTCAACGTTTTTGCCTATTGGCCAAAGATAGGCATGCTCCGTGGTGACCATAATGAAGCTTTGTGGATGGAGGCTTGAAGGCAAATACAGTTCGGCCTTTGGCGCGGGGTTGCGCAAGGCGAAGATTAGGACCGCGGAGAGCAGAAAGGAGGCTGAGCCCCATATCAAGAACAAGCGGCGGCGCTTGTCAAATTCATCCTTGTCAATGATTCTGCGCTTGGCAAACTCAGAAAAGAGGAAGAGGCCATTCCAAAACGGCAGGATCGCCCAGGCTGTGAAAAATAATCCTTTCAGGGAGCTTGCGCCGGAAAACACTGAGGCGGTGGAGATTGTGAGCTGGTGCAGGAAATTGGCCGAAGAGGCGAGCCAAGCGAAATGGCAACCGGCAAGGGTGGTCAACATCAGAGCTATTCCATCAACCAACAATAGGGGGAACACAAGCGCGATGGCGATGTTGGCCGGGAGGAAAAGCATTGGGAAAGAGTGGAAATAGTAGGCGCCGACAATGCCCGTGCCGAGCATGGCAGCGATTGGTACGACAATAAGGCCGAGCAGGAATGCGAGGATGGGGCGGCTGGAGATGGCCGGGGGAATGGCGCGCGCCGCAAGCAAGATTGCGGTTACTGCAGCAAACGACATTTGCAGGCCGGGGGTGAAGAGAGAATAGGGATTGATTGCGAGCACCACGATGAGGGCGACGCAAAGGGAATTGAAAGGGTAATTTCCCCGCTCGAGCATTCGAGCCAGCATCATTGCCGAGAGCATCACCGCGGCTCTTGTCACCGAAGGGCCGAGCCCTGTGGCGACAGCGTACAGCCAAACGAAGAAAACAATCAGACCCGACTGGAGCTTGCGGCCATTAGGAAAAAGGCGGAG
Source organism: Clostridium sp. (assembly GCA_023666615.1). GTDB lineage: Bacteria > Bacteroidota > Bacteroidia > Bacteroidales > Muribaculaceae > CAG-873. Next base: position 3,319 of record JAMPBQ010000006.1, read on the forward strand.
AGGCGAAAAGAGGATAGCTAAAAAAGAAGCGATAATGCCCACGTGCAGGCCGCTCAGGGCAAGAATGTGGCTAAGGCCGGCGTCCTGAAAATTGGAGCGAGTGTCTTCAGACAGGAAATCGTCTTCGCCAAGGATAGTTGTGAGGAAGAACGCGGATACCACCGGAGAAACAGAAGAGCCGCTTATGCCCCTGGCCATGGCCTCATGCACAGAATTGAGCATTTGGCGCAGACGGCCTGGAGGGGCGGTAACGGCCATAGACTCATTGAAAACCGCAGTCCGGGCTGAAATCCCCTCATATTTCAGATACTTGCCGTAATTGGCTTCATTCGGGAGGAGCGCCTTATCCTCGAGGGGGAACAGCTCGGAATAGAAGCTTACCCTTGCCCCCGGGCACAGGCCAAGGACGATATGGCGGTTGACAACCAAGCATTTGAATGGATGATTGCAAGGGCGTCCATCGATAGAGTCGATTTTCACTACACATCTTTGGGAATTATCGCCAAGTGACGCGCTAATAAGCGAGCCGGAGCAGTCGCTGAATTTGCCTGCGGCATCTTCAGGAAATGGGGCCGGAAACTTTGCGATGGCCAGCAATGCGCCGGCCGCGCCGGCCATGACGACGAAGGCCGGATAATTGCGCCGCATGGCATACAGGACGACAAAGGCCAAAGACGCGATGGAGGCGAATGCCCATCCGCATCCCCATTCCGCGGCCAGGATGCCGAGGGACATGCCGGCGGCAATGGGCAGGGCGGGGAGGCGGGAGAAGGGCGGGCGCAAATGTGATGAATGTTATGGTGAGAATTAACCGATTGAATTCCAAATATTCCAGGCGGCGAAAGCTTGCATCAGCAGCATTTCGAGGCCATTCTTCGTGACTGCGCCATATTCGGCGCTTTTTTGCATAAACAGCGTCACATCAGGGTTATAGAGCAGGTCGAAACAAAGGTGGTCGGGGGTGAGGAGGGAATAGGGGATATCCGGGCACTCGTCAACGTGCGGGTACATGCCCAAAGGCGTAGTGTTCACGATGATTTTGTGGGTCTCCATCACCTCGGGCGATAGGTCGGCGTATGTGATTTTATCTTTTCCCGGGGTGCGCGACACCTTCGTGGGCTTAATGCCGAGTGATAGCAGGCCTTGCTCCACGGCCTTTGCGGCTCCGCCCGTGCCAAGAATCAGGGCATGGGTGTGGCAAGGCTTGATGTAGGCCTTTATTGAATCCACGAAGCCAATGAAATCAGAATTATAACCCTTTAGGCCCACAATTTCGCCCTTGGAGTTTAACATGGGCTTAATGACGTTGACCGCTCCAATGGCGCTGGCCTGCGGGTCGAGCTCATCGAGGTATTCAATTACCTTTTCCTTGTAAGGGATCGTAACGTTAAGGCCGCGCAGCATAGGATTGCAGGCCAAGATTGAAGGGAAATCGGTGATTGACGGAATTTCGAAATTGACATACCTTGCGTCGATGCCTTCAGACTCAAACTTTTGATTGAAAAAGTCTTGAGAGAAGGAATGCCCGAGTGGATAACCTATTAGACCGTACAATTTTTTCATAAGATGCGATAAATGAAATGCAAACTTGTTGGAATACAAAATTACAACAAAAATCCCGAAAAAAATGGATTTCAACAGAAAAATATCATAATAATCCACAAAAACGCCTATGCGGGGCTTCGGTTGGTGGACGGCGACGGCCCCACGCGGATGTTGAAAAACTGATAGAGTGAAAGAAGCACGGATTTCACGGATTACACGGATTAAATTGATTATAAAGGGTTTGATTGTTGCAATAAAATTGATGTGGAGTTTTTGTCAGGGATCGTTAGGGGAAGGTGAGGGTGAAGGTGGTGCGGGGGCGGGTGGATAGGGAGATGGAGGCGTTGCTGAGGGCCATAATGCGCTTAGCGATGCTCAGGCCGATGCCGCTTCCGCCGGGCTTGGTGGTGAAGAAAGGCATGAATATTTTGGCGGCCGCCTCGGGAGGGATTATCGGGCCATTGTTAGAAATGGCAATCTCCACCGCCTCGCCGGGCAGCAGGCGTGCGACGACCTTTATTTCGGGGTCGGGCACATCCGCCATGGCCTGCATGGCGTTCTTCAGGATGTTGGTGACGGCGAGGCCTATCAGCTGGGCGTCGGCGTAAATCATCAGGTCGACTGGGTGACATTTCACTATCACCTTGGCCTTTGTGTCGGGGAATTGGTGTAGAGAAATGTCGCGCATCATCTGCAGGAACGGGGCAGCATAGAATGGAGCCGGCTTTGGCTCCGGAATCTTTGAGATGCTGCGGAAATTCTCGACGAATCGCTTCAGGCTCTTGCCGGTGGAGGAAACCGTGGAAAGGCCGCGGTGGTAATCCTCGGCGGAAGCTTGGGCATCGTTGATTAGCGAATCGCAGATGGAAATCACCGGGGTGAGAGAGTTCATAATCTCGTGGGTGAGCACGCGAGTGAGGTTTTCCCAGGATTCCATTTCCTTCGAGTCGAGGCTTCGGCTGATGTCGGATAGGGCTATAATGTGGACTTGCTTGCCAAACAGGGGCGCGGTGGACCGTGACAAAGACAGGGATATTTGGCCGTCGGGGAGGGAAAGCTCGATAGACGGGGGAGGCGTCTCTGAAAGGAAGATGCCAGGCAAAGAAGGATGCACTCGGGCCAGATGCTTTATGTTGGTTATGACCTCAGCGTGGAGAAGCTTTCGGGCCGCGTGGTTGCAATGGAGTACGGCCCCGGCATTGTCAATCACTATGATGCCATTGTCGACGCTGTTAAGGATGACCTCAAAGATGCGGTCCTTTTCGCGGGCATCGTCGACAAGCCGCTCGAGGAGGTCGATCAGATTGTTGAGATAAGAATTTACGTTAGGGTCAGTGGCTCTCTTGCCGGTGGAATACCTAAAGGCGAAATCGTTGTTCTCAACGGCGTCGAGCACGAACGCGACATTGCGCCTAACCTTGCGGTAGAGCGAGAAAATGTAGGCAAAGCTGCAGAGGACGCCAAAGCACGAGACAACGAACATGAACCAATTTCCGAAGAAAACGGCCGCCATGGCCGAGAAGGCCGCGGCCAGAATTGAGGCCAGGGCCAGGTGAGCCCAGGCGGTCCAGCGGCGCTTAAAGTCCATATTTCTTCATTTTGTTGTAGAGGGTCTGGCGAGTGATTCCCAGCTGCTTTGCGGCGAGGCTCATATTTCCTTCGCAGCCATTGACGGCTCGGGATATCATGGCGCGCTCCATGCTCTCGAGAGTTTGCGCGTCGGAGGCTGAAATCGGCGAGGCGTCGGGCAATAGGTCGAAGTCGGCCGCGTCCAGCTCAGGCTTGTCGGCCATAATGACGGCCTTTTCCACCACGTGCTCTAGCTCGCGGATATTTCCGGCCCAAGGGCGCTCCATCATAGCCATAGCGGCATCGGGGAGAAGCGTGAACGGCTCCTTACCATACGCCTTTGCGTACTTATCGAGGAAATGCCTTGCGAAAACGGGGATGTCGTCGCGGCGCTCGCGGAGGGGCGGGAGCTCAAGCTTGATTGTGTTGATGCGATAAAAGAGGTCCTGGCGGAACTCGCCGGCCGAGACCATAGCGGGGAGGTCGCGGTTGGTGGCGCAAACGAGGCGGATGTCGATAGGGATTGGCGAGTTAGAGCCAACGCGGGTGATGCGCCTTTGCTGCAGGGCCGAAAGCAGCTTGGCCTGGAGGTGATAGGGGAGATTGCCAATTTCATCAAGAAACAGAGTGCCTCGGGAGGCAGCCTCAAACTTGCCCGGACGGTCGGCTCGGGCATCGGTGAAGGCGCCTTTGGCGTGGCCAAACAGCTCGCTTTCAAACAGCGTCTCGACGACGGCGCCCATGTCTACGGTGACAATCGGGGCGGCCGCCCTTGCTGAGAGGCGATGAATTTCTTTGGCCAGCAGCTCCTTGCCGGTGCCATTTTCGCCGGTGATTAGGACGTTGGCCTCGGTGGCGGCGATTTTTCGGACCACCTCGCGCAGCCTTAGCATAGAAGGGGAGGCCCCCCACAGCATTTGGGAATCGGCCTGAGCAGTGGCACTCTTTTGGCTGCCGCCCTTGGCCGCCCTGGTGAGGGCGAGGAGCAAGGCGTCGTTATCGAACGGCTTAGTGACGAAGTCGACGGCTCCCTCCTTCATGCCGGTGACGGCCAGCTGCACATCGGCGTATGCTGTGAAGAGCACCACGCTTGTAGAAGGAGAGATTTTTCGGGCTTGACGCAGCCAGTAAAGGCCTTCATTTCCACTGTTTATATCGGCACGGAAATTCATGTCGAGCAAGAGCACGGCGGGACGATGTGCCCGCAGGAGGGCGGGGATGTCGTCGGGCCGCGAAGCGGAGACAACCTTTGCGAAAGCCTTCCGGGCGAGGGTCTCCACCGCTTGGAGGATAGCCTTGTTGTCGTCGATAACTAAGAGTGCGCCATCAATCTTCATGCCGCAAAATTACGAAAAAAATCATATGGAGGGCAAAAAATGATGCCGCAAAATCAAAAATATCAAATTAAATGTTTTATCTTTGCGATAGCAAAAACAAAAATTAAGAATTATGATAACAAGCAAGAGGGGCCTAAAAGGCTATATAGGCGAGCTGAACGACGCGGTGGTTCAATACGTGCTGCCGTCGGCAGTGCTCGCGGAGATCATTACAAACGAGCAGGCGGACGAGATACTTTGCCAGATGGCAGAGCTGCACAGCGAGGCAGTGAAGCGCATCAACATATCGTTTGACAAGAAAGAAGAGGCCTTTGAGACGGAGGCTGCATTCAAGAAGGCTAAGAGGGCTTATTTCCGCCAGGCCTACGGGAAGGCTCTTGACGAGTACAAGGCAGGCCTGAACAAGGTGCTTGAGACAATCAACAAGGCATCGAAGAAATGAGGCCGACGTGGAAGTTGGCGCCGCTTGCGGCGGCAGCCATCCTCTTTGTGTCCTGCGGGGGGCAGAACCCTTTGGAGAGACAGGTGGAGGAATCGAACAGCCGTCTGCCCGAGCCGATGGAGTACGGGATGACGCTTCAGAAGCTGGAATACGCTGATTCTGCGGTGAAGGCCTACATTGACGTTGAGGGGTCGGAAATCCGGCTCAATACGCTGCGCATGCATTATGATAGGCTCAATGATGACTTTGCGAGGTATATGCGCGAGCAGCCTGACAGCACTGACATAGGCAAGACTGTGGCCTTGATCAAGGAGGAGGGAGCGGCGCTGCAGATGCTGTTCTGCGGGGAGGCTGATACCGTGGCCTTTAGGATTGAGGCTACGGAGCTTTGATTTTACCACAAGGCGCCTCTACGAGGCCGCCCTTGGAGAGAATATGATATGACCCCAGGCTTCGCTGCGCTTCGCCTGGGGTTTCTCACGAGGTCGCGCCTACGGCGCCCATTTGTGTAAAATTTATTGGCGGCGGGTGTCTAATTTTTTGACACCCGCTTTGTTTTTGATTTTGGGAGGAGGGTGGTTATCAATTTGTTGGGAGTTTGGCACGGTTTTGGCATGTTATTGTTTGTGAATATAAATTTTTTTAATTGCCAAAAGATGAAATCGTTTTTCAACTTCTTGAAGAATAATAAGGCTTATACGGCCATTGATGTGTTTGGGCTATCGCTCAGCTTTATGTTTGTGATCCTTATTGGGGGATATGCATGGCAGGAGACGCACATGGACCATTGCTACGCCAAAGCAGATCGCATCTTCGCGCTGGGCTTTACCAATGAAAACGGGAAGGACTTCGCCACGGGGCACTGGGCGATGCAGCGGGCGCTGCGCGGGGCCTATCCAGAGATAGAGAGCACGACGGCCGTGCTGAGGGGCAATTCAGGATTCCATATCGGGGAGAACGATGTGTTGACGCAGACGATGTTTGTGGACTCGACTTTCCTGAACATTTTCGACATAGAGCTATTGGAGGGGGATCCACGCACGGCGCTTGCCGACAAGCATTCGGCCATCGTTAGCGAAAAATTCGCGCAGGCCAACTTTGGGGATGGCGAGGCGATAGGGCAGCGCTTCAGCTGGCAGGCGGATACTGTTTATTTCATCGTGACGGGGGTGATGAGGATGCCAGAGCAGTCGACATTCAAGACATCGGAATACGAGAACATTGACGTAATTTGCAGAATAGAGATGCAAGAATACACGGGAGGATCCCAGTGGATATTCGACGAGACAATATCGCAGCTTGGCGGCGTTGACGTTTACCTTCTGGCCACTCCCGGGGAAGACTTGACGAAGAAAGTGGGGGAATACCAAAACTTTCTCCGCGAGCATTTTGAAAACCTGAAAGAGATAGGCGACGAGGGCCGGTGGAAACTGAACATCTTCCCGCTGAAATCCATGTACTATGAAGGCATAAGCTCGTCGGGTGGCAACAGGCTGAGCGGGGACAAGGACTTGGTGAACATGCTGGGGGCAGTGGGCGGCATAGTGCTTCTCTTCGCGCTTCTGAACTATGTAAACCTCACCGTGGCGCTAGCCGGCAAGAGAGCGAAAGAGATGGCGACCAGAAGGCTACTGGGCAGCCGCAGGGCCGGAATCGTGGGCAGACTGATAGGAGAGAGCGCCCTGCTGTGCATGCTGTCGCTGGCAATAGGCATCGGGCTAGCATTCCTTTTGGAGCCCTACACATACACCTCGCTGGGCATATACATCAACCTGAAGGCATGCGTCAACGCAGAGACAATATGCATAACGGCGGGGATATGGGCGCTGATGAGCGTTGCCGCGGGCATAATACCGGCTCTTCTGATATCGGCCAACAAGCCGATCGACGTGGTGAGGGGCAGCTTCCGCAGGCATACGAAGATGTACTTCAGCAAGGTGATAATAGTGGCGCAGAACGCCATCACGATAGCCATGATAGTTTGCTCGCTGGGAATGTTTCTGCAGGTGCGGCACCTGATCAACGCGCCGCTGGGGTATGACACCTCCAACAAAATAATGATTTACAACATAGGCATCGGGTCATGGCGCATGAAAATCATCCACGACGAGTGCGCCAAGCTGCCGGAAATCACCAGAATCAACAACACGTGGGGCAATCCCTTGACCGGGTCAAGCCTCAACTATTGGAGGACAGAAAGCGGAGAGATCTACGCCAACACGATCACTGCGGATTCGACCTTCTTCGACTTCTGGGGAATAGAAAAGCTGCGCGACAACCACGTGATAGACGGCGAATGGGTAACGCCGGGCCTTCTTGAGACGCTTGGGCTAGACGAAACGGCGGCAGACTTTCCGCAATGGGACGATAGGACTGCGATAGCCGGCGTAATAAGCGACTTCCACATTGGGGGCATACTTGAGCCGCAGAACAAGTGCAAGATGGTATACATACGCGAGATCGACAGCCCGTGGGTGATGTTCCTGGAATACACAGGCGACGCTGCGACGGCTCTGCAGAAGGTGCGGGAAGAATATGACAAGGTGAGCCCCATACCGCTGGATCAGGACTTCTACTTTGTGGAAGACTTCATCAAGGACTATTACAGCGACCAGAGGAATGTGGCGGCCATCATGATTATCTTCGCCTGCGTGGCCATAGTGATTTCGCTATTGGGGCTATTGGCGATGAGCACCTACTACGTGCAGCAGAGAGAGAATGAGATAGCCGTGAGGAAAGTGTTTGGGTCCACGGCGGCCGGAATCATAAGGAATGTGACAAAATCATTCGTGACATATGTTTTGATTGCCTTTGTGATAGCGGTGCCCGTGTCCTACCACTTGTTGGGCGACTGGCTTTCGAAATACAGCTATAGGATACCGGTTTACTGGTGGCTCTTCGCGATAGCGCTCGCGTTTACGATAGGAGTGACGGCGCTTACCGTTTACACGCAGACGCGCCGGGCTGCCAACGCCAATCCGGTAGACAGCCTGAAGATGAATTGAGCCTTTAGTCTTTAGTTTTTAGTTGATTATAAGATGAAAATTAAACAAATATTTATTATGACGCTTGCGGCGGGCGCCTTCATGGGCGCCCGGGCGCAAGAAGCGTGGAGCATAGACCGGTGCATCGACTATGCCATAGCCAACAGCACTGGCGTGAAGAAGACGCAGCTTAGCCAAAGCACACGCAAGGCTGAATACTTGGAGGCGATAGGCAGCTTCCTGCCGGGGATCTCGGCGTCGTCGAGCGTGCAATGGAACTGGGGACGCAACATCGACCCGGAGACCAACACGTACAACACCGTGACGACCTTCAACAATGGATACGGGCTATACGCATCGCTCACCCTATTTGACGGGATGAAGACGCTGAACAACTTCAAGCAGGCGCGGGAAAGCAAGAAATACGGGATGAGCGCCATACAGAACGCCCGCGACGAAAAGGCGATAGAGGTGATGATGGCCTATGTGGAGATGGAATACTGCAAGGGCACGATAGAAGTGGCGCAGGACAAGCTTGACGAAAGCAAGCGGGCGCTAGAAAAGGCGGAGCTGGAATACGAGCTTGGGACGCTGAGCATGCCGGACTTGGCGCAGCGCAGGGCGCAGCAGGCCAACGACGAATACACATTGACGCAGAGGCAGAACGCATATCAGATGGCATGCCTGAGCCTTTGGGACGCAATGAACTTGGCGCCAGAGCTGAGGGATTATGAAGAATTCGGCGGAAACGCCGAGGCGCTGCCCGAGCCGGCCTATGAGCTGGACGACCCGGAGCAGATCTACCAATACGCGCTGGGGAACAACCCCAAGGCGCAGATGGCTGACATGAACGTGAACATGCAGAAATACAGCTACAGGATGGCGAAGGGCAACTACCTGCCCACCATAAGCGCGCAGGCGGGACTGAGCACCAACTACTTCAAGGCACTGAACGGCGAATACCAGGCGGCGAGCTTTGGGGAGCAATTCCGCAACAACCTCGGCAAATATGTGGGGGCTAGCATAAGCATACCGCTATTTGACGGCTTTGGGAGGCATTCGTCGGTGAAGCGCGCGGGGAACAATTACCGCATAGCGCAGCTGGAGCGCGACGAGGCGAGGATGAAGCTTTACAACGACATCACGTCGGCGGTGAATGACAGGGACGGATACTTTAAGGAGCTGATAAGCCTTGAAAAGAAGATGGAGGCAGACAGCCTGGCCTACGCCCTGGCGAAGAGGAAGTGCGACGAGGGGATGCTCTCGGTGATTGACCTTTTGACGACGGCTAATACTTACTATCAGAGCCGGGTGGATATGCTGCAGCGGAGGATGCTGTACTATCTGAAGAATCGGCTGGTGGAGTATTATAAGGGAGACGGATTTTAGAATCCGGGGTGAATTTACCACGGATTTCACGGATTACACGGATTTTTATTTCACGGAGATATATTAACCACGGATTTCACGGATTTTTATTTCACTGGGATTTTAAACACGGATTTTTTTTATTAAGGATTAAATTGAATATTATGGATATACAGGTTGAGAAGAAGAAGGGCATTCGGAAGAAGCATTTGCCTTATATATTGGGAGGGGCCGCGCTGGCGGGGCTTATAGTCTGGATCGCCACGAGCGACGTGGCGCATACGCTGAAGATAGACAGCCGCGGGCTGAACATAGCCGAGGTGAAGGATGGGCAATTTGACGACTTCGCCCGCGTTGACGGCAATGTGCTGCCCATCAGCACGGTGCAGATCAGCCCGGAAGAGGGCGGCATAGTGAGGGAGAGAGTGGTGGAGGAAGGCGCCACTGTGCATAAGGGCGATGTGATCATACGCCTGAGCAACTCGAACCTCGACCTGCAAATACTCAACGCCGAGGCAGAGTTGGCTGAAAAGCAGAACATACTGCGCAACACGCAAATCAGCATGGAGCAGGATAGGCTTAACAACCGCAACGAAAAGCTGCAGATTGACCTTGACGTTGTGCAGAAGGAAAGGGCTTTCCGCCAGCAGGAGCGCCTGCAGAAGGAGATGCTGAACAGCAAGGAGGATTACCTGAAGGCCAAGGAGGATTACGAATTGGCATTGCGGAGGAGTCAGCTAATCAACCAAAGGCTGGAGAAGGACAGCATATTCCGCTTGAGCCAGGTGGAGCAGATGGAGGACAACCTGGCCAACATGCAGCGCAACGTGGTGCTGATACGCGAGAGGAAAGAGCACCTTAACATAGTGAGCCCGATAGACGGAGAGCTCGGCCTTCTTGACGTAGAGCTTGGGCAGAACGTGGCCGCCGGGCAGAAGGTGGGGCAGATAAATGACTTGAGCAACTACAAGGTAGAGGCGAAGATTGACGAGCATTACATAGACCGCGTGCATCAGGGGCTGGAGGCCACTTTTGAGAGAGAGGGCAAGGCTTACCACATGCTTTTGCGGAAGGTTTTTCCCGAGGTGAGGGAAGGGAAGTTCAGGGTGGAATTTGTGTTTGACGGGGAATACCCCGAGAAGATAAGGGCCGGACAGACTTACTACCTGAATCTGCAGCTTGGACAATCGTCGAAGGCTGTGCTGATACCGCGCGGGACATTCTTCCAGAGCACCGGGGGGAAATGGATATTTGTGGTTGACAAGGACGGGAAGAAGGCTTATAGGCGGAACATAAGGCTTGGGCGGCAGAATCCGCAGTACTATGAGGTGCTGGAGGGGCTTGATCCCGGGGAGAGGGTTATACTCAATGGATATGAGGCTTATAAGGATAAGGAGACGCTTGTAATCGACTAAAGTCTGGAAAAAAAGGCAAAGAAAGTCAAGCGTCAAGGGCATAAGCCCTTGACAAGGTAAGATAAATGCCTGAAAATTATGATTGACTATACTGTTATCTTGCCTCGTGTGAAGCCCAATTGCCTTTTTGCCTTTATTGGCTTCAAAATTTATTTTTTATAAATCTTTTTTAATTTTTGATTATGCAATATTTGAGATTGGCATTGAGAGGGCTTTTTCGGCGAGGCAACAGCAATATCATAAAGGTGCTTTGCCTTGCGGCGGGGTTGGCCTTGGGTCTGCTGCTTGTGGCCAAGGTGTGCTATGAGAGGAGCTACAATGACTTTATAGCCGACGCCGAACGCATCTATGTGATAGAGGAGACGTTTGATAGGGGCGGCGACCAAGGGAGCTACACATTTCCGCGCGTGAGCGGCGGGGTATTGCCCGCAATGGTCGAAGGGATAGCGCAAATAGAGACCGGGGCGCGCCTGGTAGACTTCGGGTACAGCGCATTGATCAGCGCAAAGAATGATACACTCAACCTTAGGTCATTCTTGGCGGACAGCACGCTAATGCAAACGCTGTCGCTGCCAATGAAGGCCGGCAATCCACTTAAAGCCTTCGAGAATCCATACAGCGTGATGATAAACGAGTCAACGGCTAAGATGCTGGGCGGCATAGAAGAGACCATGGGGCAATCATTGCGGCTGGCAGAAGGAGAAGCAACGCTGACGGTGACAGGAGTGTTTGAGGATCTGCCGGACAATACTCACCTATCGTTTGAGGCGCTGATATCCATAGTACACATGAGCGAATGGAGCCTGAACAACTGGGGCGGCAATGAAAGATATGAATCCTACATAAAGGCGGTTCCCGGGGCGGAAGCCGACAAGCTGGAAGGAGAAATGCTGAAGGTGCAGGCAAATCACATGGACATGGACGAAGTGGACCGCAATGGGCACTTAAGGTACTCGCTGAAGCCGCTCCTTGACATACATGTTGCGGATCCGGAAGTGAAGGCCTCCACCAACTTTATGCTAACGCTGGGCATAATGTTGATATCAATGACAATATTCAACTATATGCTCTTGGTGATATCTACGATGGCGAGCAGGACACGGGCCACGGCCATAGAAAAATGCTATGGAGCGGGGACATCGGAGATAGCCAAAAGGACATTCGCTGAAGTGGCCACCCACCTAACGCTGGCCTTAGCGCTAGCCGCGGCGCTGATATGGATATTCAAGGGGACTGCAATGAGGCTTTTGGAGGTGAACCTGGCCTCGCTGATGGCCCCGGCCACGATTGGCGTGTTGATAGGCGTCGTAATATTGGTGCTGGTGCTGTCGGTGTTCGGGCCTTCGGTGCTTTACTCCCGCGTGCCAGTGGCGGTTGCGTTCCGCGGGAGCATATCGACCAACCGCTGGTGGAAACTCGCCCTGCTGTTTATGCAATTCGTAGGCGTAACATTTTTGGCGGTGACGATGGCCTATATGGCAAAGCAATACAACTACCTCTTCCATGCAGATGCCGGCTATTCCTACGAAAACCTGGCCTATGCCAACGTAGGCACCGATTACAGCCACAGGCAGGCAGTGGAGCAAGAAGTGAAGAAAGTGCCAGGCGTTGAAAACGTAACGTTTTGTTTTCAGACAATATGGACAGGGAGCAGCGGCAACAATGTAAAGCTAAGCGGCAGCGGGGACGAAGTGTTGAACTACGCCGACCTTTACACAATCACCGACAACTACTTTGACGTGCTGGAGATACCAATAATTGCAGGAGAGGTTTTTACTCCAGGCGAGCTCAATGAAAATAAAATAATGGTGAGCAGATCATTTGCGGAGAAGGTAGGCAACGCAGCGGGATGGAGAGACGGCGCTGTTGGAAAAAGAGTGATACTCACAGAGCACAGCAATACGGGAGACGACTACTTCGAGATTGTGGGCGTGTACGAAGACTTCCGCATCGGCAGCATGGACCGTTGCGAGTATCGGCCCTCAGTAGTGTTCTATGACTTGAACGGAAACGGATACTTGCGGCCATACAATATGCTGGTGAAGCTAAAGGACATAGACACTGAGACACTAAAGCAAGTAGAGCAAGCGGTAGGCGACAAAGTGCAGACCTTGCACCAAGTGATGGAGCGACAATTTGAAAAGGACAAGAACATGAGGGATTCGCTGATGATATGCTGCGCAGTGGCCTTGGTGATCGCTCTGGCCGGCCTTGTGGGATACTCCATCGACGAAATCAACCGCCGCAAGCGCGAAATAGCCATCCGCAAGGTGAACGGGGCGGAATCCACCGACGTTGTGCGCGTGATATGCAAGGATGTGGCCATCCTTTCAGCGCCGGCGATAGCGATAGGGGCCGCTATGGGATACATCACCGGCATGCGGTGGCTTGAGAACTTCACGCGCACCTCGCCCTTGAGCATATGGGAAATATTAGGGATAGGGGCCGCTCTCTTCCTAATCATAGTGGGCTGCGTGGCGTTCAGGGCAGCCAAGGCGGCGAACGTGAATCCAACAGAAATAATAAATTCTAGTCTTTAGTTTTTAGTTTTTAGAATTTTTGATTTGCAATATATTTAAGGGATTGATTATATGTTTTAAACTTTATGATATGAAAAGCTACTTTAATTTTCTAAAGCGGAACAAGGCGTATGCACTGATTGACGCGTTGGGCCTGGCGCTGAGCATGATGTTTGTGGTGCTGATAGGCTGCTACTGGTGGCAGGAGACGCACATAGACAGCCAGCACAGCAAGGCTGACAGAATGTATATGGTAGGCCTGGATTGGGGTGGCGGCCAAGGTCGCGGTGAGACCTTGGGCAGCAACTGGAGAATACAGCCCATACTGAAGGGCAAATTTCCAGAGATAGAGGCGTCGACCGCCATTTTCCGCAACCACCGCTGGCTGTCGCTTGATGACAACAGGATAGAGACAGACGTGATATTTGTGGACTCAACGTTTTATGACGTATTTGACTTTGAGCTGATCAGCGGCGACAAGCATACGGCGCTAGACGATCCGCGTTCGGCGATAGTGACGGAAGAATACGCGCGCAGAGTGTGGGGCGACGGCGACCCTATGGGTAAGACCATAATATTCAACACCAACGAAGAGCCGTTTGTGGTGACCGGCGTGATGGAGCCAATGACGAACACCATGCTGATGACCGACAAGCACAGGCCGGTGGACATGCTGCTGAACTTCAGCATGGTGAAATACGTGAACTCGTCGATGACCAGCGAGGGCATGAACAATGCCACGGGCGCTGAGATTGTGATATTGACCAATGGAAAATACGACGCGGAAGAGCTGTCGGAAAAATACCACGAAGCGCTAAAGGACGACTATTGGATATTGCACATGCCGGGCTATGAGACAAAGCTGAAGCTATTCCCGTTCAAGGATGTGTATTTCTCAGGAATCGGGTCAGGGAATATCAACGTAGGCAGCCCGGACCTGACCAAGCTTCTGTTCATGACAGGCGTTGTGATCCTTCTGTTTGCGATAATGAACTACATCAACCTCACCGTGGCCTTGGCCGGCAAGCGGGCCAAGGAGATGGCCACCCGCAGGCTGATGGGCGAGAGCCGCGGAGCGATCATGTGGAGGCTAGTGAAGGAGAGCACGCTGATGTGCGCCGTGGCCTTCGGCATCGGCATAGTCCTGGCTATTCTGGCCAAGCCTTACGCTGAGAGCCTATTGGGGACGCCCATACATTTCGGGGCCTGTGTGAACGCAATAACGATATCGTTTGCGGTATGCGTCATACTGATAATGGGCCTGGCCTCGGGCATCACGCCGGCGGTGCTGATATCCTCGGTTAAGCCTATAGACGCGGTGAAGGGCGCGGTGAAGAGGAGATCGAACATGGTGTTCGGGAAGATCTTCATAGTTTTGCAGAACGTATGCACGATAGTGATGGTGGCTTCGGCGATAACGATGTATCTGCAAGTGCGCCATCTGATTAACGCGCCGCTGGGATACAACACGCATGGGATAGCGCAGATGGTTTTGCCCTACGACGGGGACAATGACCAGGCATTCTTGTCGGACTTGAAGGGGCTGGCATGCGTAGACAAGGTGAGCCTATGCTGGCAGGCCCCGCTGAACGGAGGCAACAACAACACGATGGAACATGAAGGGAAGACCATATCGTTCCAGACCTTCCAGGGGGATTCATGCTATATGGACATATTAGGGCTGAAGGTGAGGAAGGACAACCACTTGACCTCAAGCATGAAGAGCTACGTCAACGACCAAGCCATAGCAGAGCTTGGGATAAGCGAGGACACCCCGGATTTCCAATTCTACGAGCGGCGCATCAAGATAGCCGGCATAATGGAAGACTTCAAGATAAGGGATATTCTTTCTGAACAGCATCCTGTGATTGTGGAGATAGGGAAGGCCTATGAGGACTTCTATCCGTGGAATGTGATGGTGAAGATAAAGGGCGATGAAAGAGAGGCGATAGAGCAGATGAAAGCACTGTACCATGAACATTTTCCGGGAATGTCGGATGAGGTGCTGGAGAACATTATGCTTGACGACAACTTGGCTATGATTTACGACAAGCAGAGCAAGCTGTCGACAATCATAGCTATATTCGCCGGCATAGCCGTGGTGATTTCGATGCTTGGGCTTGTGGCTATGAGCACATTCTACGTGCAGCAGCGGAGCAAGGAGATCGCAGTGAGGAAGGTGATGGGCGGAACCAGCATGGATGTGCTGGGGAGGCTGGTGAGGTCGTTCATGCTCTATGTGTGCGTGGCGGCTGTCATAGCCATTCCGGTGATCTATTATGTGATGAATGATTGGCTTTCGGAGTACTCGTATAGGATAGACCTATACTGGTGGATATACGCATTGGCGATAGCACAGGCGCTGATAGTCTGCTTCTTGGCCGTAGTGGCGCAAAGCTACCGCGCAGCCAACGCCAACCCGGTAGCCACCCTCAAGCAAAACGACTAACCCTCAAAAAATTAGAGTTATAAAAATAAAAATTCAAAAACTAAAAATAAAGCTATGATAAAGATTGAAAATTTGTGCAAGACCTTCAGCACGGAGGACGTGCAGACCCTCGCGCTGCGAGATGTGTCACTGAACGTAAACAAGGGCGAGTTTGTCGCCATCATGGGTCCGTCGGGCTGCGGCAAGTCGACCCTGCTCAACATACTTGGGCTTCTGGACAATCCGACATCGGGGAAATACTACCTCGGCGAGACGGAGGTGAGCGGGCTTAAGGAGAAAGACCGCACAGGGCTGCGCAAGGGCAAGATTGGGTTCGTTTTCCAGAATTTCAACCTGATAGACGAACTCAACATCGAGGAAAACGTGGAGCTGCCGCTGCACTACCTGGGGATGAAGGCGTCGGAGCGCAAACAGCGCGTGCAGGAAGCACTGAAGAGAATGGGCATCAGCCACAGGGCGAAGCACTTTCCGCAACAGCTGAGCGGCGGCCAGCAGCAGCGCGCCGCGATAGCCCGCGCAGTAGTGTCGCGCCCCGAGCTGATCCTCGCCGACGAGCCCACGGGCAACCTCGACTCAAAGAACGGCGAAGAGGTGATGAATCTTCTGAGCGAGCTGCACAACGAAGGGGCAACGATAGTGATGGTTACGCACAGCAAGCACGACGCGGCGTTTACGGACCGCATCATCAACCTATTTGACGGCAAGGTGGTAGAAGCCACAGAGCTTTAAGCTATATTTGGTTTAAGTTAGACAAGGCGGCTTGGATTCGAGAGAAACCAGGCCGTTTTATCATTTTTTTTAGGGTGAATGCTAATATCGCAAAAAAAAGTTGTATATTTGCGGAAATAAAAGCCTAACATAATCCAATCATGAAACAAACTATTCTTGTCACCGGCGGCACCGGGTTCATTGGATCGCACACCACTGTGGAGCTGATCAATGCCGGGTATGACGTTGTAATCGTTGACAATCTATCCAACTCGCAGGAGAACGTAATCGACGGCATCGAGCAAATCACAGGCGTAAGGCCGGCCTTCATCAAGGCGGACTGCTGCGACAAAGAGGCCATGGAGAAGGTATTCACGCAATATCCCATCAAGGGCATCATCCACTTTGCGGCCAGCAAGGCTGTGGGCGAGAGCGTGCAGAAGCCCCTTCTATACTACAAGAACAACATTCTGTCGCTGGTGAACCTTCTGGAGCTGATGCCCAAGCACGATGTGAAGGGCATCATCTTCTCGTCGAGCTGCACGGTGTACGGCCAGCCCGACCCCGAGAATCTGCCCGTGACAGAATCCGCTCCCATCAAGCCGGCAGAGAGCCCCTACGGCAACACAAAGCAGATAAACGAGGAAATCATCCGTGATGACATAAACAGCGGCGCTCCGATCAAGGCGATACTTCTGCGCTACTTCAATCCCATCGGCAGCCACCCGAGCGCAATCATAGGCGAGCTTCCCACGGGCGTGCCCATGAACCTGATACCGTTTGTGACACAGACGGCTATCGGCATTCGCGAGCAGCTGAAGGTGTTTGGCAACGACTACAATACGCCCGACGGCACATGCATCCGCGACTACATCTATGTAGTGGACTTGGCAAAGGCGCATGTGAAGGCCATGGAGCGCGTGCTGGACATGGATACGCCGCAGCTTGAAGTGTTCAACGTAGGCACGGGCCACGGCGTGAGCACGAAGGAGGTGATCGACGCGTTTGAGAAGGGAACAGGCGTAAAGCTCAACTGGGCATACGCTCCGCGGCGCTCGGGCGACATCGAGAAGGTATGGGCAAATCCCGACAAGGCCAACAATGTGCTTGGCTGGAAGGCGGAGACCAGCCTTGAGGATGCGCTGAAGTCGGCCTGGAACTGGCAGCTGAAGCTTCGCGAGAGAGGGATACAGTGAGTTTTTAGTTTTTAGAGTCTAGATTTTAGATTCTAGATTTTAGAGTTTAGTTTTAGAAATTTATAATAAATTAACGTGCCAAAGGCACGTCCCTACAAATTATGAAACCTACACTTTATGTGCTGGCAGCCGGCATGGGCAGCCGTTATGGCGGCCTGAAGCAGTTGGACGGCGTAGGCCCCCAGGGGCAGACCATTATGGACTATTCCATCTATGACGCGATCCGTTCGGGATTTGGCAAGGTGGTGTTCGTAATCCGCAAAGACTTTGAGAAGGACTTCAACGAGAAGATACTCGTGAAATATAAGGATGCGATACCTGTGGAGGTTGTGTTCCAGGCAGTGGACAAGCTGCCGGAGGGATACAAATGCCCGGAGGACCGCACCAAGCCATGGGGCACCAACCACGCAGTGCTGATGGCCAAGGATGTGATAAAGGAGCCGTTTGCCGTGATAAACGCAGACGATTTCTATGGGCAGGACGCATTCCGGGTGATAGCCGAGGAGCTAAGCAAGCCGCATGACCGCAAGGGCGACTACTGCATGGTGGGATTTCGCGTTGGCAACACAATGAGTGAGAACGGTTCAGTGGCTCGCGGCGTATGCGAGAACGAGAACGGGCTGCTGACGTCGGTGGTTGAGCGCACGGCAATCGCCTACAACGACAAGCACGAGATTTCATTCATAGACGAAGAGGGCAAGGAGCAGATACTGGATCCGAAGACTCCTGTGTCGATGAACATGTGGGGCTTTACTCCAGACTATTTCGATTACGCAGAGAGGGAGTTCAAGAAATTCCTTGACGCAAACCTGGAGACCCCCAAGGCAGAGATGACTATTCCGCCGTCGATTGACGCGTTGATACGCGCGGGAGAGGCGACTGTGAAGGTGCTTGACACCACGTCGAAGTGGTTTGGCGTGACCTATGCTAAGGATCGCCCGGACGTAGTGGCCAAGCTGGCGGAGCTGCACGCCAAGGGAGATTATCCCGAGAAGATGTTTTAAGCACAGAGGCTTGGAAATTACGCGATAAAAAAATCTCGAATCTTTTGGATTCGAGATTTTTTGTTATGGAGGCGCTTATTTAGCATTCAAAGGGGGATATGCCCATGATCTGTTCTATAAGCGCGGGATCGATGCCGGCCTCCAACATTTTCTTGGCGTTTTCCAAGCGCTCAATCCGCTTGCCTTTTTCGATGCCTTTTTCGATGCCAGCGTCTAAGCCTTCTGAGAATGCGGCATTATAGTACAACACCCTGTCGTCGTAACTGCGCTTTGATTTGCTGTAAACGACTATATCTTCTTTTGCAAGGCTGTTAACCTCAGCGGCGTCAAACATATCTTGATATTCACCGCACTTGTATGCTTTTGAGTCTTTATCCATAAGATGCATATTTTTAATCAAAAATGTAGTCTTTTCCAATTCTGTAACACAATCCTCCCAACGGGATTTGGTCTCTTTAAGACAAACAAGAATAAGCCTCATAAGGTTTGAAAACACAATGTGTGTTTCAGCTTCCATCATTTGGAAATCATGGAGCAGCCGCTTTGAGAGATGTTCAAAATTAAAGTCAACGAAAAATATACCGTATACCGGGCTGTAGTCGTGTTGCGAACCTTTTTGGCCTTGATTTGCCACTCCCTTGGCAATGTAATACATGACCCTCTTTTCAAAATGGACATGATACACTTGCTGCATTTCCAAAATGAAATGTTCCTTTTGTTTAGGTGTAGTACAATATACGTCATAAATAATGCGCTTTCCGTCATTATCGGATGGAAGCACTTCCTTGTCTTTAAAAGCCACATCATCCACAACGATGCCTTCTTTGCCAAAAAGCACATTAAGGAATCTTATTAGAATAGACTTATATTGTTCGGTGCCAAATAATCTTTTGAAGCCGAAGTCAGTCATTAAGTTTATGAAAGTGCCCAAATTCTCCATAAGGATAGTATTTTGGGCTAAGTTACTAATTATTTGCGATATATCAAAATAAAAATATGATTTTGGGAGGGTGAATAAAAAGGCGGCTTTTTTTCTGAGGGAAGGGGGTTAATTTTTGAAAAAAAATGATTATCTTTGCGCTATTGAATGAATCACGATCAAAACACTTATATTTTTAATGAAAAAGAGTGAATTGCAAAAGGCGCGCGCCGCTTATCAGCCCAAGCTTCCGTACGCGCTAAAAGGCCCGGTAGTGGCTCTTGAGGGAAAACCCACACAGTCAGTAGCTGACCAGGAAGAAATCCAGAAGCTCTTCCCGAATACATACGGCCTGCCTGAAATCACATTTGAAAAAAATCCGAATCCTACAGTGGGCAAGCCCATCAACGTGGGCGTAATCCTTTCCGGCGGGCAGGCTCCCGGCGGGCACAATGTGATCTCCGGCCTGTTTGACGGCGTGAAGAAGATTCACCGCGACAGCCGCCTGTACGGCTTCTTGATGGGCCCCGGCGGTCTTGTTGACCACAATTATATTGAGCTTACGGCGCCCATCATTGATGAATACCGCAACACCGGCGGTTTTGACATCATCGGTTCTGGCCGCACTAAGCTTGAGAAGAAGGAGCAGTTCGACAAGGGCCTTGAGATACTCAAGGAGCTAAACATCGGCGCTCTTGTGATTATCGGAGGCGACGACTCCAACACCAATGCCGCAGTGCTGGCTGAATACTACAAGGCCATCGGCGCCGGCGTGCAGGTGATTGGCGTGCCCAAGACAATCGACGGCGACCTTAAGAACAGCCTTATCGAGACCTCTTTCGGCTTTGACACCGCAACGAAGACCTACAGCGAGGTGATCGGCAACATACAGCGCGACTGCAATTCGGCCAAGAAATATTGGCATTTCATAAAATTGATGGGCCGTTCGGCCAGCCACATCGCGCTGGAGTGCGCCCTTCAGACACAGCCCAACATCTGCATCATCTCGGAGGAGGTAGAGGAGAACAACCAGACGCTGGCTGAGATAGTAGACTATATCGCAGGAGTAGTTGCCCGCCGCGCAGAGGACGGCAACAACTATGGCACGATCCTGATACCCGAAGGCCTGATAGAGTTCATACCCGCGATGAAGCGCCTTATCGCAGAGCTGAACGACCTTTTGGCCGCCAACGGCGCTCAGTTTGCGGCGCTGAACCGCGCAGAGCAGCGTGAATTTGTGAAGAAGAATCTTTGCGCGGCCAACGCGGCCATCTTTGAGTCCCTGCCTGAGGGTGTGGCTCGCCAGCTGACACTCGACCGCGATCCCCACGGCAACGTGCAGGTATCGCTGATTGAGACAGACAAGCTTCTTAGCGAAATGGTGGGCAAGCGCCTTGCTGAGATGAAAGCGGAGGGCAAATACAAGGGCAAGTTCTCTGCAATGCACCACTTCTTTGGATATGAAGGGCGCTGCGCGGCTCCGTCGAACTTTGACGCGGACTATTGCTATGCGCTTGGCTACAACGCCACGTGCTTGATCAACGCGGGCGTGACCGGATACATGTCGAGCGTGCGCAACCTCGTGAAGCCCGCAGTGCAGTGGCTGGCAGGCGGCATTCCCATCACCATGATGATGAACATGGAGCAGCGCAACGGCGAGCTCAAGCCCGTAATCCAAAAGGCTCTTGTGGACCTTAACGGCACTCCCTTCAAGAAATTCGCCGCCAAGCGCGCGCAGTGGGCCGTAGAGACAAGCTATGTTTATCCCGGCCCGATCCAATACTGGGGTCCCACAGAAGTCTGCGACCAGCCTTCGATGACGCTCAAGTACGAGCACCTTGACAAGTGATTTGGCGGGAATGAACAAAACTGTGCTTTGAATTGTAATAAATATACTCAATAACTCTCAGCTTGCAGGGGTCGGCCTTTGTGGGGCCGGCCCTTTCTTTTTTGAAATTTTATGGAGAATACGGACAAGGCATATTGCCGAGAGATAGCGGATTTGCTGGCCGGACATGGAGTGAGGCATTGCGTTGTGTGCCCGGGGTCGCGCAACGCGCCATTGATAGTGGCGATGCACCGGCATCCCAAGCTTAAATGCATATCGATAATCGATGAGCGCAGCGCGGCGTTTGCGGCGCTAGGGTTGGCCACAATCAGCGGGAGGCCGGTGGCCTTGGTGTGCACATCCGGTTCGGCGGTGCTCAATTTTTCCCCGGCTGTCGCTGAGGCGTATTATAGGCAGGCGCCCCTTATCGTAATTTCGGCAGACAGGCCAGAAGAATGGATAGACCAGGATGACAGCCAGACCATAAGGCAGAATGGGATACTGGGCAACATAGTGAAGAAAAGCGTTGACACACATGTAGAACTGAGCGGCGATTCTTGGCGTGCAAGGGCGCAGGCGTGGCACGTGAACAGGATTGTCAACGATTGCTTGATAGAGGCCGTGGCCGCACCCGCCGGGCCGGTGCATATCAACGTGCAGCTGGACGCGCCGCTTGGGAAAATGAATGAAGCATGCCCGGAATCGGATTTCGCCAGGGTGATATGCGTAGAGCGTCCGTCAGGCATGTTGCCGACCGCGCGGGTGCGCGAATTGGCGGAAAAGCTCGCATGGCCACAAAAGGCATTAGTCATAGCCGGCTTTATGCCGCCAGATGAGAAGGTGAGTCGGGCCCTGACAACGCTTGCGTCTATGCCCAACGTGGCCGTAATGACAGAGGCCCAGGCCAATGTGCATGGCGGGGCGGATTTCATTGGCAATATCGACCTTACGCTTGCGGGAATGACAAAAGGGCAAAGAGAGGAGCTGAGGCCGGATGTTGTCATCACCATTGGAGGGTCGTTGGTATCGAGGATTGTTAAGGGATGGCTTAGGGAGTCGGAGGCAAAGCATTGGCATATTGGCATGCAGCCCTACAGCGTGGACTGTTTTATTCATCTTGACTTGCGCATAGCCATGCAGGCCAAAGATTTGATGCCGGCGCTTGCCAGCGCCATGCGCCGACAAATCCGAGGGAGAGAGGCCGCGGATGGATATGCGGCGGCATGGAGGCGCGCAAAGAGGGAGGCTCAGGAGGCGGCCGCGAAGAAGATTGAGGGGGCTCCATGGAGCGATCTGATAGCTATGAGATTTATCATGAATCGGATGCCGTCACGGTGGAACCTGCAGCTAAGCAACGGGACTGCGGTAAGATATGCGCAAATGTTTGACTATCGCAGGATACACCGCATTGACTGCAACCGGGGGGTAAGCGGCATCGATGGATGCGCGTCTACCGCCATAGGCGCGGCACATGCCTACAGCGGCACGACTCTGCTCGTGACAGGTGACATGAGCATGCAATATGACATAAGCGCGCTTTCTAGCCCGTTGGCAACGCCAAGGGTGAAAATCGCGGTGCTCAACAATGGGGGAGGGGGCATATTCAGATGCGTGGCTTCGACCCGCGATTTGCCAGAGCTTGACCAATACTTCGCCTGCCGCACGAATCTGCCTCTTCGTGAACTGGCGCAGGCATACGGATTCGCATATTTTGAAGCCAGAGGAGAGCGGGAGCTTGAGGAAGCATGGACGGGATTTGAAGGGGAGAATCAGCGGCCTGCCATACTCAATTTGATAACCGACGCAGCTGAAAGCGCGTCAATCCTTCGGCAAATCATACCTCTCTGACGCGGGAGGCAGCATATTTTTGTTGCAAAATGCGGGAGCGTATCGCTTTTTTTTGTAGATTTGCAAATTGAAAAAATATTTACCTAAATGGCACAGAAACCATCCATACCTGCAGGGACGAGAGACTTCTCACCTGCTGAAATGGCGAAACGCAACTATATATTCAGCACCATTCGGTCTGCATTCCATAAATTCGGCTTTCAGGAGATTGAAACGCCGGCAATGGAGCTGCTGTCCACACTAATGGGCAAATACGGCGAGGAGGGCGACAAACTTCTTTACAAGATATTGAATTCCGGCGATTTTATGCGCGGAGCGGACACCTCGCTAGCCGACAAGGGCGAGCTGGGCCGCCTGGCAGCCCAGCTGTGCGAAAAGGGGCTGAGGTATGACCTGACGGTGCCTTTCGCGCGCTATGTCACGCAGCACCGCAACGACATAAAATTCCCGTTCCGCAGATTCCAGATGCAGCCGGTGTGGAGGGCCGACCGTCCGCAGAAGGGGCGCTACAGGGAGTTTTACCAGTGCGACGCCGATGTGGTAGGGTCAGATTCACTGTTGAATGAAGTGGACTTGCTGCAGCTGATTGACGAGGTGTTTGACAAGCTGAAGATCAACATTTCAATTAAGCTGAACAACCGCAAGGTGTTGGCCGGCATAGCCGAAATCATCGGTGAGCCCGACAAACTGGTTGACATTACAGTGGCTATCGACAAGATAGACAAGATAGGGATTGAGAAGGTTAACGCTGAGCTGGCAGAGCGTGGACTTAGCGCCGAGGCAATAGCCAAGCTGGAGCCCATTTTGAGGATTGACGGATCAATGGTGGATAGGCTGGCAAAACTCATGGAGCTATTGGCGAACTCGGAAATCGGCATGAAGGGTGTGGAGGAGCTGCAGTTTGTGGCTAATGCCGCCACGGAGATGGGGCTTCGCGCAGAGCTGGACCTTGATGTCTCGCTGGCACGCGGGCTCAACTATTACACCGGCACTATCATCGAGGTTAAGGCGAAGGATGTGGCCATTGGCAGCATCACGGGCGGCGGACGCTATGACAATCTGACCGGTGTGTTCGGGATGCCGGGCGTTTCGGGCGTTGGCATATCGTTTGGGGCTGACCGCATCTATGATGTGCTGAATCAGTTGGGGCTTTATCCCGAGGACGTGTCGAGTGGGCCTCAGGTGATGTTCTTGAATCTTGGCGAGAGGGAAGCGGCGGCCTCTATGGCCTACGCCAAGCAGATGAGGGGGCATGGTATCGCAACAATTGTGTATCCCGACGCCTCCAAGATGAAAAAGCAGATGGCCTACGCCAATGACATGACAATTCCTTATGTGGCTATAGTAGGAGAGGATGAGCTAGCCCAGGGAAAATTCACGCTAAAGCATATGCAAAGCGGCGAACAGTGCTTGGTGAACGCGGAAGAGGCGATAGCCAAAATAACCAAACAATAATCGGGGAGAGCGACGACGACGCATTAGCCCTATAAAATCCAGACTGATGAAAAAATTAATTATTATACTTCTTGCGATAGTGTCCGCGGCTACAGCGGCCAATGCGCAATTCCGGTTTGCCGGCTTGATAGGCAGCGGTCAGACGACGCTTAACTTTAAGCAAGACATTGTAACTGTAGATAAGGCTGTCGGGCTGCAAGCGGGCGTACTGGGGGAGATAATCTTTCCCGGCATAGGCTTTGGCATCGACCTTGGCCTGACTTACAATTTGACCGGGGCGAAGGTGAATCTTGGCGAGAAGCCTATGTGGTCAAGCCAGGGATATGGCAATGAGCATTTGATGCTGCATGAGCTTAACATTCCTTTCCATCTTCGCTTTAAATACACGCGATTGGCGGGCTTGGAGGACATAGTCGCGCCTTTTGTGTTTGCCGGCCCGGAATTTTCAATTCTTTTGGGACACAGCAAGTGCAAAGCCATGCAATACCCCGGCGGCGACCTCTCGCTAGGCTTTGGCGGCGGCGTTGAGCTCTTCAAGCGCTGGCAAGTATCGGCGTCATACACAAGGGGCATGACCTATGTGATAAAGGCCAAGATCCTTTCGGACTACAGCGCCAAGGCAAACCAATGGACTGTGCGAGTGGCTTATTTCTTTTAGTTTGTAGCTGTCGGCTTTTAGTCATAGGCTAATTCTTATAGGCCTAATTCATTAGGTTTAAACTTTGCATTTAGATATTCCTTAGATATTTTCGCTATGGAAAATAAGAGAAACGCCGGAAGCAAACATGCCTCGGCAATTCTCACCCACCTCGGTGCGTTGACAGCCATCCTGTTTTGGGGATTGTCATTTGTCTCCACAAGCTATATAATGACCGAAGGCCATCTGTCGCCTACGGAGGCTTTCGTCTATCGCTTTTTAGTGGCTTATGCCGTGATATTCGCCATATCCCACAAACGATTATGGTGCAACAATCTTCATGACGAGGCGATGATGCTCTTGATTGGGCTAAGCGGGTCGTCGATTTATTTCATAGCGGAAAATACGGCTCTTGAGCTGACGCTTCCGGCCAACGTATCTCTGCTTTCGTCCACTTCGCCGCTGGTGACTGTGCTGCTTGTGGGGCTACTTTACAAGAGCGAGCGGCCGGGGCTGGGCATGATTATAGGCTCGATTGTGGCCTTTATAGGCGTGGTGTGCGTGATATTCAACAGTTTTGCGTTCGAAACGGAGGGGGTGGAGTTTAAGATAAGCCCGCTGGGAGATTTGTTGGCGCTTTCCACGGCCTTCTGCTGGGCGGTGTACTCTCTGCTTTTGAAGAGGGTGAATGTGGTGTATGACGCGATGTTCATTACCCGCAAGACGTTTTTCTATGGCTTGATTACGGCTATTCCGTTCTTGGCACTGGAGCCAACTTTGGCAAATCCATTGGTGGCATTCTCCAATCCTTATGTACTTGGCAATCTGCTGTTCTTGGCGCTTGGCGCATCTATATTGGGCTTTTACCTTTGGGCTCGCACAGTCGCGGAATTGGGGGCGATAAAGGCCAACAATTACATGTACCTGCAGCCGATAGTGACGCTTATTGGCGCGGCCATCATCCTGCATGACCCGATTTCCTTCTTTGGCGTGCTTGGGCTGGTGCTAGTGCTGTTCGGCCTATGGCTTGGGGAGTGCCTTGAAAAGAAATGGGCTTGCAAGGGTAGGTGTAAAGGTTAACAACTGACTAAAAATAAAATCATAATGCGATAGGTTGCATCTATTGCATCAAAGTGGACGGGCATATCATATGGGGGATAAAATATTGTAGTATAAAATATTTTTACTACTTTTGTGTTCAATTGGATAATTCATATTTCATATGCTTCAAACTCTAAGAATTCAAAACTTTAAACTTCACGAAGATACAACGATTGAATTCGGAGGTTTAACCATACTTACGGGTATTAACGGTATGGGAAAGTCTACTATACTCCAATCCTTGCTTTTATTAAGGCAGTCCTTTCTAGCTCACAGATTGAAAA
Source organism: Clostridium sp. (assembly GCA_023666615.1). GTDB lineage: Bacteria > Bacteroidota > Bacteroidia > Bacteroidales > Muribaculaceae > CAG-873. The sequence goes on from JAMPBQ010000006.1 coordinate 29,927, forward strand.
AGGGCCTTAATTTAAGGGGAGAACTTGCGGATTTAGGAGTCTCCGGCAAATTAGCTTGTCAGATGGTGGATTCTGATGAGCTAAAATTGGATTTAAATTTTGAGACAATTAGTAGGTATTTTTCTTTTTTATACCCTGAAGATGGTATGGAAACGTACCTTCCATTGGCTTATGAAGAGGAAACATCGCATGAACTTGATATTGATGAGGAGGAGTTCCTGTATGAGTTGGCTAAACAAAATTTATTTAGCACAGACTTTCAATATATCAGCGCTTTCAGATTTGGGCCAATGAAAACATATGGCAGGGATTCCGCAGTTGTCGGTCAGGACAAACAGATTTCAAAATCCCAGGGGAAATGTGAATATACAGTACATTTCCTATATCAATTCAAAAATATGAAGATATTGAAAGAGTTGTCTTTGCCAGATTCCAATGGTAATTATAATTATCAGCTTGGTAATCAAGTTGAGCTTTGGCTTCAAGCTATTTCCCCTAAGATTCATCTAAACATTGAGCCATCGGGAGAAGACTTCAAACTGAACTATAAATTTGACAGGGAGAATAATTTCGCCACAGAAGAGATGTCAGCTGTTAACACTGGATTTGGCATATCTTATCTGCTTCCTATACTTGTAGGTATTTTGAGCGCAAGGCCAGGGGCAATGATACTTATTGAGAATCCGGAAGCTCATGTGCATCCAAAAGGACAGTCTGTCTTGATGGAGTTAGTCACAAAAGCCGTTAAAGCGGGGATTCAAATCGTTATTGAAACACATAGCGATCATATTATCAATGGCGCTTTGGTTAATGTTAAAAGAGGATTTTTGCCAGACACACTGGTTAGTGTGTATTTCTTTAATCGTGACGAGGAGCGTCATATTGCTCAACCACACCGGTTGGAAGTAACGGCATCGGGCCAGATAAAACGGCCCCCAAAAGATTTCTTTGATCAAATGCAGATTGATTTGCGTGTACTCACAGGAATTGATAAATAAGGGATGATGAATAAAGAGACCTGCCAGTTATTCATTGTTTTTCCCGAACATAAAGATTTGGATAAAACATCGCCTTGCATAAAGGAGTTCACCCTCCTTTATCCTGATGAGGTTAGGGATTATATTGAATTTTTGGACCGTATGAGGGAACGTGGGCGCGCTGAACATTACTTGTTGTACTATGATTCAAAAAACATTGAGAATTTCCTTTTTCCTATGCGTGAATTAAGGGAGAATTATCCTAACATGGAAACCGCTTTGCTTAATTCGATTCATTATTTTGCGGATGATTGGAGGGTAGAGGCTATTCAAGATGACAGTGTTGAATATAAGTTATATCAGATTCCTGTAGAAGATGATAGCTTTTGTGAAATATGTGAGAGGCAGTATCAAGCAGAAATCGCATCATGTGATTCAACCTATGCTATTATTAATTATAATGCATTAGATAAACAATCAAAAGCAGTAATGAATAGGGGCGCCTATTCAATTGACATATTAATTTTAGAGGCGGCTATAGAAGACATTGAAATCTGGTTGCAGAATAATCGTCGACCGGCTAGAGAGTATAATTGGAATAAAAAACATGGAGAGAGCGGCAAGGGGGCATTCAAGGAGCATAAAAATGATTCTGTAGCCAAATTGTATTGCACAATAGAGCATGCAACAAAGCTTCTCCACAGGGCATTGGGTGAAGATAATGAGGTAGGGCCTCTATACGCATGGGATGAGGAGTGCAATCGGTATATGGAATTTAAGAGAGAATCAAAGCATTCAAACAAATTTCATTCCTATCACCTTGAAGAAGGTGATAGGAAAATCTTAAAAATCAAAAAAATATTAGATAGATGAAAAATATGTCAGAAATAGACGATGAAGTAATATATGAGGATGGATTTGAACCATCTATCACAAAACCCTTTGACCCGTCAAAAATCAAGCTGGATATTTCTACAGTCAATTTATTGTCGTTGATAAATGAATTGGAAAATGAAGAGATAAATCTAAGCCCTGATTTCCAACGAGCCACTGACGTGTGGGACTCTACAAAGAAAAGCAGATTGATAGAATCAATTCTCTTGGGCCTCCCCCTTCCTTCTTTTTATTTTAATGAGGATGAGGGAGGCAATACACGATCAGTAATAGATGGTGTTCAAAGGCTTTGTGCGATTCGAGACTTTGTGTTAGGGAAGGATGTCGATGGCAAACGTGTTTTTTTGAAACTAAAAAATTTACAGTTTTTGAAGCAATATGAAGGCATGACATTTGGGGATTTGTCACGGCCGGATATTCGACGCATACATAGCTTAAAAATCACAACAAACACTCTTGGGTATCAAACACCAAGTGAAGTTAAGCTTGTCATCTTTCAACGTGTAAATAGCGCAGGCGAACCGTTAACAGATCAGGAAATGCGTCATGCCCTTAATCAAGGCTTGCCGGCAAATTTTATAAAAAAGCTGTCAGAAAGTGAAGCTTTTATTCGCGCCACATCGCGAAAAATCAATAGCAGGAGAATGTTGGATCGGGACTTTGTCAATCGATTCATAGCCTTTTTCTGTGGATATGAACACTACGATGGCAATTTAGATATTTTCTTAAATGACCAAATGGGAGCCCTTAAAGGCTATTCAGATAGAAAACTCAATTTTATCGCGGTAGCTTTTGAAAAGGCTATGGATACGTGTTATGAAATTTTTGGAGATTGGTCATTTAGAAAGATCAATAAAAATGGGAAATATAGTAAAATATCAAAATCTTTATTCGACTCACTAAGCGTTAATATCGCATGGCTAACTGATGACCAAAGGTCTGAACTTATATGTAAAAAAGATAAAGTTCAACAAGCATTGCAGAAATTATTTCAAAACGAGGAGTTTGGATACCGGCTTAGCAGCGGTACCGGTAAACTGTCTAATGTCAAATACCGCTTTGGACAAATTGATGCTATGTTGAAAAACGTTCTAAACTCTGACAATGTTTCAGTCATTTTCTCTGAAGAATAGGGATTTTGGGATTAACATTGCTAATTTGAAGAAAAATTTGTGTGTTTCGCATATAAGTTGTAATTTTGCGTGAAGATTGCATAAGGGTTCAAGAGAGGGCCTGACAATCGACATATAATAAAAGGCGTTTACTCGACGCTCTTTCTTGACCACTTGAAATCTGGTAAATTTCTATCTCTGTCAGGATTGAAGCAAACGGTAGATGCTCTGTTTGGATATGTACATTTGGCCGTTTGATTGGCGTGTCCCGGATGGGGCGCGCCTTATGGAATGGCCTCGCATATTCGGCGGAGGTTCTGCATGTTTGCTCGTTCAACAGAGATGGGCAATACCAGAGCCTCAGGTGGTGGAACGAGCAACCGTAAGGCTCTCCGCTTTTTTTCTTTCTGTTTTTTAATATTCTTTCTGGGAGCGAAGGAAAACCTAAAGGGCTCTTCATGGAGTGGAGCTTTTTAGGGGAAAATTTCACTCCTATGAACAAAATGGAAAAGCAATTTTACAAGTTCTTGCTGCTTTTTGCCGTTGTCCTCACAATGGGGTTCGCCACATCATCATGCGGCGGCGACGACGATGAGCCCTCCGCATCGGTGGGCAAGGTGTCAATCCTCAACAGTTCTACCTTTACGGTGAATAATTTTCAGGTCATTTTTGTGAATGACAAGATGGAAATAATCACTCGTGAATCGAAAGGCACGCTAAAGCCTAAGGATAAGGTGAATGTTGACATTCCCATTGGCGCTACAGAATACTATATGGGCGGCGTAATGTACAACACGGTGTTTTTCTCAGCCAACTACAAGGTGTCAGTGACAAACCAAGTGCTGACTGACCAGACGGTGGGGCAGTGGACCACTAACGAGTGATGCGCATGGCTGTTTTCCGCAGGGAGAACATGTCTGCTAGATTTAAAGCAAAAAGCGGAGCCCGGGTGATTGCCGGCTCCGCTTTTTTGCTTGATTTTGGTGGGGTTAAGGATATATCGATTTATCGGGATATTGATTTATCGGGATATCGTTATATCGATTTATCGTTATATCGTAATATCGAAATATCGATTTATCGTAATATCGTGATATCGTAATATCGATTTATCGTAATATCGTGATATCGTAATATCGATTTATCGGGATATCGTATTGACGGGTTGACGAATTGAGGGGATGGGGCTATTTCGTCGCTTCCATGTCGGGGGCGATTAGCTTGTATCCCTTTCCGTGGATGTTTATGATTTCGATTGAGGGGTCGTCCTTCAGGTGCTTGCGCAGCTTGGTGATGTAGACGTCCATCGAACGGGCGTTGAAGTAGTTGTCGTCAATCCAGATGGTCTTCAGGGCGAAGTTGCGCTCGAGGATTTCGTTGACATGGGCGCAAAGGAGGCTCAGGAGCTCTGATTCTTTTGTGGTGAGCTTTGTGATTTTGTCGCCGCACATCAGGACTTGCTTTTGGGTATCGAAAGTGAACTTGCCTATGCGGTACATTGTGATTTCCTTACCTTTCTTTCCTTTTACGCGGCGTAGGATTGCTTCAATGCGGAATACGAGCTCTTCCATGGAGAAGGGCTTGATGATATAGTCGTCGGCTCCGATCTTGAATCCTTCGAGAATGTCTTCTTTCAGAGATTTGGCGGTTAGGAAAATAATGGGCACTTCAGGATTTACGGTGCGTATTTCCTGCGCCAAAGTGAAGCCGTCCTTTTTGGGCATCATCACGTCGAGGACGCAGATGTCATATTTTCCTTTCAAGAAGGCTTTGTATCCGCTCTCGCCATCGGCATAGAGGTCGGCGTGGAACCCCTTTGCCTGCAGGTACTCGCGCAGGAGCATCCCAAGGTTTTCGTCATCCTCGCAGAGGAGGATTTGCATTCTGTCTTCCATAATTTCTTAGTTTTTAGAGAGTGGTATGATTATTGTAAATTTTGTTCCAATTCCGAAGTCGCTGTCGACTGTAATTGTTCCGCCCAGGTCGCGCACCATTTTTTGCACATAAGCCAGGCCGAGGCCGAATCCCTTCACGTCGTGGCGGTTGCCGGTGTTTACGCGGAAGAATTTCTCGAAGATCCTTTTCAGGTCTTCGCGGCGAATGCCGATGCCGTTGTCGGCCACGGTGATTTCAAGGCGGTCTTCGTCAATGTCGCGTGTGCCGACCTTCAGCAGCAAGGGCTCGTCGTCCTTTCGGTATTTCACCGCGTTGTCGAGGAGGTTGAATATCACGTTTGTGAAGTGCATTTCATCGACTTCTATTATGGCGTCCATTGCGTCGAGGTTGGCCTGAATCTTGCCGCCGTATTTTTCCACCTTGAGCTTGAACGTGTTTACGATATTGAATATGGCCACGTTTGCGTCCACCTCCTCGAGCTTAAGGGATGCCTTTTGTTTTTCAAACATCGACATTTGCAGGACTTTCTCCACTTGGAAACGCAGGCGCTTTGTCTCGTCATTGATAACGGTGGAGATTTGCTGCAGCATGGTTGGCGATTTGCGGACGCTCTGGTCGTTTAGCATTTGTGCGGCCAAAGATATGGATGAAATGGGGGTCTTGAATTCGTGGGTCATGTTGTTGATGAAGTCGTTCTTCATCTCCGAGAGCTTCTTTTGCCTGAAGGCCAGCACAATTGTGACCACGAAGACCACCAATAGGATCAGCGTGAAGGCGATGGTGGGGTACATGAAGGCTATGGAGGAGAAGATGTAGTCGTTCTTCGTGGGGAAATAGACCTTCAAGAAGACTTGCCTGTCACGGGGGTCCTGGGGGAAGAGCACTTGAATGAACATATTGTCCTTGTCCACGGCCGAGGGTTCGTATCCGGCGGATTTGTACTGGACGGTGCCTGACTGGTTGACAACTGCGAACTCAAAGGGAATCTTCAGGCCCATAGCCTGGAGCTCTTGTCCGAGCAAAGAGCGCACTAAGGAAGAATCGGCCCTTTCAGACAGGGGCCTTCCGCTGGCCGAGCTGATGATGCTGACGATTACTTCGTCGATTACGCTTTTCTGCCTTTGGTAGCGGTCGCGTATCTCCTCGCGAGCGGTGCTGTAGCGGTCGTTGGCTTTGCGTTGCCCCATGCCGGCCAGTGGCTGCGCGGCGTCGATTGTGATGTTTCCCTCAATGCCGAGAGGAGTAGTGAACGAATACTTTATGCCGCCCATATTCGCGCCTCCGAGATAGGAGGAGGAAATATTGGTGGAGTTTTCCTCAATGAAATGGCGCGTCTCCATCTGGGTGAGCTTCTGCGACACAGAGTAGAGGCTTTGGCGGACGGCCTCGGTGAACTGCTCATATCGCATGTTGGTCATTCCGCGCAGGTAGAACACCTGCATCGACAAGAGCCCGACGAACGCGACGGCCATCAATATGGTTAATATCCAAATAGTAGATTTTTTCATTCCTTAATTAAACACAAGTTGAATAACAACCCTTAAAATCTAAACAATTATATGGCGCTAAAGTTTAAAAAAATTATGCGAATATGTGAATTTCTGCAGAAATTATATAACGGGTGTTTTTTGCATTAACAAACATGTGCAAAATTAGCATTTAAATTTAACATTAACAAATTTTTTTCGGGAATAAAAGCCATTTGGGCTGTTTTTAATATTTTTTGTGCAATTTTTTTCAAGATAACGTTACGATGCCGACAAATTGTTGTAATTTTGTAAGAAATAAGGAAAACAATAATCCTTAAATAGCGTTTCGTAAAATATAAGCAAACTTTATAACCTTAATAAAAGCCAAAATATGGCCGCGTGAATATGAAAGAGAAAAAAGACTTAGGGTTTTGGAAGCTGTGGAATCTCAGCTTCGGATTTTTCGGAGTGCAGATAGCCTATGCGCTTCAAAGCGCGCAGGTGAGCCGCATCTTCTCCACCATCGGCGCTGACCCGCATGACCTCAGCTACTTTTGGATTCTGCCGCCTTTGATGGGGATGATAGTGCAGCCGATCGTAGGCGCATGCAGCGACAACACGTGGACTCGTCTTGGCCGGCGTCTTCCTTACCTTCTAATTGGCGCGTTGGTGGCCATCGTTGTGATGTGCTTCCTGCCCAACTCGGGGTCGCTTGGCCTTTCGATTTCCTCCGCCATTATCTTTGGCTTGATCATGCTTATGCTGCTTGACACGTCGATCAACATGGCCATGCAGCCGTTCAAGATGCTGGTGGGCGATTTCGTGAATGAGAAGCAAAAAGGATTGGCCTACTCCATCCAAAGCTTCATCTGCAATGCAGGGTCAGTGGTTGGCTACGCGGCTCCATTCGTTTTGGCCTGGTTCATCAGCAACACCGCGCCCGAGGGGCAGGTGCCTCCCACAGTGACATGGTCATTCTACCTTGGCGCGGGCATCATGCTGCTTTGCGTGATCTACACCTTCGCAAAGGTTAAGGAGATGCCGCCTAAGGAATACGCAGAATACCACGGCATCAAGCCGAAGGAAAATGTGCAGAAAGAGGTGAAGGAAGGCATTGTTACCATCCTCAAAAAGGCTCCGAAGGTGTTTTGGACAGTTGGTCTGGTGCAGTTCTTCTGCTGGGCGGCGTTCCTGTATCTCTGGACTTACAGCACCGACGCCATCGCCGGCGGCGTGTTCAAGGCTCCGGCCGTGGAGAAAGTGGACGGCCTTAGCGTGGACGGCTGGGACTACACCGACAAATACATATTCGAAGGGCAGACGCCCATACTTATGGATGGGGTCCTCGTATCAAACTATATAGAGGCAAACGGCAATGTTTCAAAGGTCAATACCGTAGTGGCAGGCAAAGACACCATATACCGCGACGGCTCGCTCGCATACAAGTATGGAATGCCAATGGCCAAGAACGGCGTCGTAGCCCCGGCGGGCGCTACAATCAGCGTGGATGGCAAAGAAGTAAAGCTTCTGTCAGACGCCTTGGTGGTGCCCAACCTCAATCTTCTTTCCGAAAACGCAGTGCTCACCCTGGCCCACATAGCGGCAAAGCAAGATGGAAAATGGGAGTTTGAACAGACCACCACACTCGAACCGCTGAAGGACCTGCAAAGCGTAACTGTGCTGACCTCAACAGTGCTGAACACGGCCTCGCCGCAATACCAGGAGGCAGGCAACTGGAACGGCATCATCTTCGCCATCCAGGCAATCGCCGCCGTGATCTGGGCTTTGGTTCTGTCACAATTCCGCAACCGCAAGGCGGCGTACAGCTTCAGCCTCATCCTTGGCGCGATAGGCTTCATATCAGTATATTTCGTGACTAACCAATACGCGCTCTTCGCAAGCTACGCGCTGATAGGATGCGCCTGGGCGGCGATGCTGGCGATGCCGTTCACGATATTGACCAATGCCCTGTCAGGCAACCATATCGGCACGTACCTCGGCCTATTCAACTGCACAATCTGCTTGCCGCAGATCATAGCGGCCATATGCGGCGGAGCCATCCTTTCGATCTTCCCGCTCAGCGAGATTGGAGTCACCAACACCGTGTGGATGCTTGTAGTATCGGGCGCGCTGCTGATTATCGGGGCCTGCGCCGTGTGGAACATAAAAGAGACATATGGCAGCCAAACCGAAACGGTATAGGCCGGACCGGCAAAAAATCCTTAAGACGCTTAATACCTTACCTTTAAATATATTCCCAATTGGAATCAATCAAGCAATTGTACAAAATAGGCCTTGGCCCTTCGAGCTCCCACACAATGGGGCCTCGAAAGGCGGCCGAAAGATTTTTGGAGAAGAATCCCGGGGCTCCGGCATACAGGGTGACTTTATATGGGTCGCTCGCCGCCACCGGCAAAGGCCACCTCACCGACAAGGCCATCCTTGACGTGCTGGAAAAGGCCGCTCCCGCGGAAATAGTGTGGCAGCCCGACGTGGTGCTCCCGTTCCACACAAACGGCATGAAATTCGAGGCGCTGGACACCGAAGGGAAGGCCACAGATTCATATGTGGCCTACAGCGTTGGCGGCGGCGACATAGTGGAAGAGGGCCAAAGCCGCACACAGGGCGAGACCGTATACCATATGACCACCATCAGAGAGATTCTGCGCTGGTGCACCGAGACCGGCAACAGCTTTTGGGAGTATGTAGACATGGCCGAAGGGTCGGAAATCTGGGATTATCTGCGCCATGTGTGGAGCGTGATGAAGGCGGCGGTGGAGAGAGGCGTCGAAGCAGAAGGCCTTCTGCCGGGAGGCCTGGGCGTAAGGCGCAAGGCCTACAGCTACCATATGCACGCGAAAGGATACAATGGGTCGCTGCAAAGCCGCGGCCTGGTCTACGCATACGCCTTGGCCGTGAGCGAAGAGAATGCCGGCGGCGGCGAAATCGTCACCGCCCCCACCTGCGGATCATGCGGCGTGCTTCCGGCCGTGCTCTACCATCTATACACTTCAAAGGGATTCTCAGAGGACCGAGTGCTCAGGGCTTTGGCCACGGCCGGACTATTCGGGAACGTGGTGAAATTCAACGCATCCGTTTCCGGCGCCGAGGTAGGATGCCAAGGCGAGGTGGGGGTAGCGTGCGCCATGGCCGCGGCGGCGGCCTCGCAGATGTTCGGCGGCACGACGGCCCAAATAGAGTACTCCGCTGAAATGGGTCTTGAGCACCACCTTGGCCTCACTTGCGACCCGGTGTGCGGACTGGTGCAGATACCCTGCATAGAGCGCAACGCCTACGCCGCGGCCCGCGCTCTTGACGCCAACCTATACGCCGCCTTCAGCGACGGAAGGCATGCCGTGGACTTTGACCGCGTGGTGCAGGTGATGAAGCAGACCGGCCACGACATCCCATCGCTCTACAAAGAGACATCTCGCGGCGGCCTGGCCGTGATAAAGTAGAAAAACATTGAATTAAGCAATAAAAATTAGCTGATTATGAAAAAAATTCTGTCGATATTCACCCTTTTGGCTATCCTTTGCGTGGCTCCGGCCAACGCATTTGACTTTACGAAGATACTTGGCGGAGGCAAAACCTCGGGCAGCGGATCGGCAAGCGCCGACGGGCTCGGGTCGCTCCTAAACGGGCTGGCAGGCGAACTCCTCAGCACTTCCGATTTCGAGATCCAGGACATCGTGGGCACATGGAAATACGCAGCTCCGGCGGTAAGCCTTGAAGGCACCAACGCCCTGCAGAATCTTGGAGGCGCCGCGGCAACTTCAGTCATAGAGAACAAGCTGGCGCCTTATTACGAGAAGGCCAAGCTGACCAATCTTGAAATCACCTTCAGCGAGGACAGCACATTCACGATGAACGCGGGGCTATACAAGGCGCACGGCACAATCACCTACACGCCAGAAGAAGGGCTGATTTTCAATTTTCAGGCATTCCAATCGATGAATCTCGGGAAGGTGAAGGCGCAGGCAAGCAAGCTTGGGAACAATGAGCTTTCATTGACCTTCGACATATCGAAGCTTCAGGGCGTGGTGTCAAAGGTGGCGGAAATCGCCAAGAACGACACCTTCAAACAGCTATCCTCCATGCTGTCATCCTACCAGGGCGTCTACGCCGGATTCAAGCTGTCGAGAGCGGATGAGCCAAACCCCGCCTCCGATGCGGCAACGCCAACTGCAACTGACCAAAATTGAATTGGCATGCGTTGATATTGCGCGTGCGGGCAAGAATGATAAAGTGGAAATACTCCTACAATCTATTTCTTTCCACTTTCCGGCGCACGCTAGAGGCCATCTCCGACTGCACAGAGGTGGCCTCGGCCATTGCGTCCATAGCTTGCCTTGTGGCGCTATTCGCATACGCCGGCTACAACCTATCCCCTTCCGAGGTAAGCCTCATAAAAATAGCCTTGCGCGCGTCGCAAGCGATATTCGGGGTAACGGCCGTGTTTGACATCTTCCTTTATTTAAGGAAGGAGAAAAAGCGCATACGCGTCATCAAGTGGATAATCTACGTAGCCATTATCCTTACGTTCATGTCCTGGATTTATCCGCGGCCTGAGCACCCGTGGATTCCATGGCTGGAGGACTTTCTGTATAGCCGCGGTTTCATCGTAGGCACGCTGACTACCTTTTCCGTTGTCTCGCTGAGCTATGCATTAAGCCGCATTCCCGGGCGGCGCACAAACCCCTCGCTCATTATGGCCGGAAGCTTCATTTGCTTCATCATCATCGGGTCATTTTTGCTCACGCTGCCGCGCTGCACATATCACGGCATATCCTATTTTGACTCCCTGTTCGTTTCGGCTAGCGCCGTGTGCATCACCGGCCTCAGCCCCGTAGACATAGCAACGACGTTCACCCCGCTGGGCATTTTGGTGCTGTCACTGCTGGTGCAGCTGGGCAGCCTCGGCATCCTAACGTTCACAAGCTTTTTCGCGCTGTTCTTCACAGGCAGTGATTCAGTGTACAATCAGATTCTTCTGCGCGACGTGGTGTATTCAAAGAGCATGAACTCGCTTGTTCCCACTTTGCTATACGTGCTGGGGTTTACGCTTACGATTGAGCTGATTGGCGCGGCGGCCGTGTACTTTGCCATTCCCGAGGCATTGCCGATGGGGGTAAGGGAGAAGATACTTTTTTCGGGGTTCCACTCAATGTCATCGTTCTGCAACGCTGGATTTTCATGCCTGCCGCAAGGGATGGGCAATCCCACCCTTATGGCGTCGGGGCAGAACATGTACATAGTGACATCTGTGCTGATATTCGCCGGCGCCATTGGGTTTCCGATCTTGGTGAACATACGCGAATGGATGGCCTACCACATAAAAAAGCTTTGGGGACGGCTGATTGGTAAAAGGAAGATGCCGAAGCTCACCCACATCTACGACATAAATACGCGCATCGTGTTCTCAACCACGATGATAGTATTCGCCCTTGGCGCCGTCTCATTCTTTATTTTGGAATACGACAACACGCTCGCCGGCATGTCGCTGAGCGACAAGGCGGTGCAGTCCATATTCAATGCCTTGACGCCGCGCAGCGCGGGCTTCGCATCGGTCAATCCGGCCGACTTCCTCAATGTCACCCTTCTGTTGGTGATGGCGCAGATGGTGATTGGCGGTGCGTCGCAATCCATGGCCGGAGGAATAAAGGTGAACACGCTGGGCACGATCTTTTTCAGCCTGCGGTCAGTGGTTCGGGGCAATCAGGATACGGTGGCCTTCAACAGGGTGATAAACCGCGCGTCGGCGCGAAGGGCCAGCGCGGTATTGGCCTTGGCCGCGGCAACATTCCTGTGCTACACCGTGGCCTTGATGCTTCTTGAGCCGGATAAATCTATGAAAGCGCTTGTGTTTGAATCCATCTCCGCCGTATTCACTGTAGGTTCATCCTTAGGGATAACGGCCGACCTATGCGATACGTCCAAGGTGCTTTTGAGTTCAGCAATGTTCCTCGGGAGGGTAGGCCTTATTTCCGTAATGTGCGGAGTAATGGCTCGGCATCGCGACATCAGCCCGTACTTGCCGCAAGACAGCGTAATAATCAACTGACAATATATAAATCTATTATAGCACAATGCGTTATTTAATATTAGGCCTTGGCATATACGGCTCGAATCTGGCGGTGGACCTAACAGAAATGGGCCACGAGGTGATTGGCGTAGACAATCGTCAGGGCAATGTCGATTTCTTGCGCGACAAGATAAGCTCGGTCTACCGCATAGACGTCACAGACGAGACAGCCCTGTCGATGCTGCCCATAAACAATGTAGACCTGGTGATAGTGACCATTGGCGAGAACTTTGGCGCCAGCATAAAGGTAGTGGCCATGCTAAAGCGCATGCAAGTGAAGCATATATACGCGCGGGCCATTGACACCCTGCATGAATCCATACTCCAGGGCTTCAACATCGACCGCATAATCACGCCCGAGCAAAGGGCGGCGCAGGACCTATCGTATGAGATGGCCTTGGGGTCAAAAGCGATAACCATGAAGATTGACGATGATAATTTCGTGTTGAGGTCTACTCTCCCCGCGTCGCTGCAAGGGTTGAAATATGCCGACATTGACTTTCAAAAATCATATCGCCTGCGGCTGATCTCAGTGGCAAGGACAATTAAGACCAAGAATGCCATAGGAGTTGCGCGCGATTCGGTGAAGATGGCAAATCTTTCCGACCCCGACCTTGTGGCATTGGCAGGCGACGTTATCGTATGCATGGGCCCGCGGCAGGCATTCTTTTCATTTTTCCGGTCAATAGCTGAATAGCCCGCCTAGCCATGAATTTTAGTCTTTGGGCATCGAGAAAACTCAAGCTGGCGCAATCCAGCGGAGCCAACGCCACGGGCGTTGCCATCGCAGTGGCGGGCGTATCTTTGGCAATAATCATTATGGAATGCGCTCTGGCGGTAGTGCTCGGATTCAAGAATCAAATAACAGAACGCATTGTGGGATTTGATTCACAGGTCACAGTCAGCCCGATTTTGGATGTTGAATCAGGCCAGCCGAAGGCTTGCTTGCGGCTTGACTCAGCTCTGTCCGGCGCCATAGGGAGAGCCCTGCCATCCGCTTCATATTCATTGAAATTCAATTTGCCTGGAATACTAAAAACAGAAGATGATTTCGCCGGAGCGTATTTCGTGGGATATGGGCAATCGCATGGCTTTGAGTTTGAACGCGGCGCCATCACAGAAGGGTCCTTTCCCGATTTCTTTTCGGCTGCCGACGCCAACAAAATCGTGATTTCAAAGGCTATGGCCAACAGCCTTGGGCTAAAGGTAGGCGATCAGCCTTATGCATATTTCTTTGAGAACGAAGCTGTGAAGCAGCGACGACTAGAAGTGGGGGCGATATATGAAACAGGTTTTTCGGACTATGACAAGACGATTGCGTTCGCCCCAATTTCCGCCTTGCAGAAAATAGCGGGCACAGACAGCATAAGCGGCACTGCAATAGCTGTGAATGGCTTGCCGTTCAATGGCATTGAGGATGGAGCCGAGGCGCTGCAGAGGGAATTGATAGATATGTACACATCAGAACAAATAGAAGGGCTATATCCCGTGGACAACGTAATCCATACGGGGTCAATGTTTTTCAGCTGGTTGGATTTGCTGGACACCAATGTTGTGGTCATCTTTATCCTTATGGCCTGCGTGGCGGGATTCACGCTGATATCCAGCATGTTTATACTCATATTGGACCGCATCCCGGCTATAGGGCTTTTTCGTTCGCTCGGCGCCACGAAGAGTCAGGTGCGGATGGTATTCGTAAACCTGGCTATGAAAATTATTGCGCGCGGCATCATCATCGGCAATATCATAGGACTTGTGCTTCTTTCCCTGCAAAGCCATTTCAAATTGCTAAAGCTCGACCCTGACATGTATTACCTCCCGAGCGTGCCGGTGGAGATAAACTGGTGGTGGATGCTATGGCTCAACCTTGCCGTTGTGGCCGCGGGGTGGTGCATACTGGTTATTCCCTCGGCGCTTGCGGCCGGCATCTCCCCGTCGCAGACCATGCGATATGAATGAAAAACCTTTCACGAGGCAAGATTGTTACATTAAAAACAATAAGCTTTACGCAAATTTGCTAAAGGCGGCGTTTCAATTAAGAATTTTTCCTTAACTTTGTGCAAATTTTTATCGTTATCAACTAAATGGACGAAACATCGAATATCAAGCAACTAATAATTGAAGGGATACAGGAGCGCAAAGGCAAGCGCATATCAGTGGTGGACATGACGGCAATCGAGTCCGCGCCCACAGAAATGTTCATAATCGCGCAAGGATCTTCATCAATGCAAGTGGCGTCAATCGCAGACAGCGTGCGCGAATATGTGCAAGAGAAATCGGGCGTAAAACCTTTCAACTATGACGGGTACGCCAATTCAGAATGGATTGCGATCGACTACGGCGAAATAATGGTACACATCTTCCTCCCTCCCGTCAGGGAAAGATACAATCTTGAAGACCTATGGAGTGACGCACAGATACGCGAAATTCCTGATTTAGACTAAAATCCAAAAATTCCCAACCAATTCCTCCCCCCGCAAATGCCCATTTTCTTCAACAATAACCAACAAAAGCCCGGCGGCAAGCAAAAGAGGCCTTTCGGCGTAAGCCTTTTTTGGATGTATGCCATAATCCTCCTTGTGCTGGCCGGTCTTTTCTACCTTGACGACAACTCTATATCGAAGGAGGTGCCATATAATGAATTCTGCACATACGTGGAGCGTGACCATGGCATAAACAAGATTACCGTAAACACCGACAACAAGGTGGTGGAGGGCCATCTCACCGATTCATTGGCTAAAGTTCTGTTCCCTCAGTACAAAGGGGACACCGGCATGCTGGCAAAGGTTGAAACGAAAATCCCTTCCGCCGACAAGATTTCGGACAAAATTGAAATGTGGCAGCAGACCGGTGCCCTGCCTAAGGACGCTGAGGTCGTATACGAACGCAGCAGCGGACTCTCCACTGTGCTGTGGTCATTCGGCCCCATCCTTCTTCTTGTGGTGTTTTGGATATGGATGATGCGGCGCATGTCAAACGGCGGAGCCGGAGGCGGCGGAGTATTCAGCGTAGGCAAGTCGAAAGCGCAGGTTTTCGACAAGGACAGCCCTGACAAGGTGACGTTCAAGGACGTGGCCGGGCTTTCCGAGGCAAAGACTGAGATAGAGGAAATTGTGGAATTTCTGAAGAATCCAAAGCGCTACACCGACCTTGGCGGCAAGATACCCAAGGGCGCTCTGCTTGTTGGCCCTCCCGGCACCGGCAAGACGTTATTGGCCAAGGCTGTGGCAGGCGAGGCGAATGTACCATTCTTCTCCATGTCGGGCTCAGACTTTGTGGAGATGTTTGTGGGCGTGGGCGCATCACGCGTTCGCGACCTCTTCCGTCAAGCCAAGGAGAAGGCGCCGTGCATAGTGTTCATTGACGAAATTGACGCCGTAGGTCGCGCCCGAGGAAAGAATCCGAACATGGGTTCGAACGATGAGCGCGAGAATACGCTCAACCAGCTCCTCACGGAAATGGACGGCTTTGGAAGCAACAGCGGGGTCATTATTTTGGCGGCAACAAACCGCGCAGACATACTTGACAAGGCCTTGATGCGCGCCGGACGATTTGACCGCCAGATTTATGTGGAGCTGCCCGACGTCAACGACCGTGTGGCCATCTTCAAGGTGCATTTGCGCAATATTAAGGTTGACCCCAATTTGGATATTGACCTTCTGGCAAGGCAGACGGCAGGGTTCTCCGGCGCCGACATAGCCAACGTATGCAATGAGGCGGCGCTGATTGCCGCCCGCCACGACAAGAAGATGGTGGGGCTTGACGATTTCAACGCCGCTGTTGACCGCATCATAGGCGGCCTTGAAAAGAAGAACAAGCTTACGACAAATGAAGAGAAGCGCAGCGTGGCTATCCACGAGGCCGGGCACGCCACTGTGTCGTGGCATCTTGAGTACGGCGATCCGCTTGTAAAGGTGACAATCGTGCCGCGCGGAAAAGCCCTTGGCGCGGCATGGTATCTGCCGGAAGAGCGCCAACGCATACCCGCGCAGGCTCTTCTCGACCAAATTTGCGGTCTGATGGCGGGACGCGCGGCTGAAGACCTGCTGATTGGCAGCGTGGCCACCGGCGCCCTTAATGACTTGGAGCGCGCCACAAAGATAGCATACGCCTTGGTGGTGTACTACGGCATGAGCGAACGCATGCCCAACATAAGCTATTACGATTCATCGGGCCAACAGTATGGATTCTCCAAGCCCTACAGCGAGGAGAGGGCTAAGCTTATAGACGAGGAGGTTTCCAACATCCTTGAGAGGCAGTACCTGCGAGCCAAGGAGATACTGAGCCAGCACCACGAAGGCCTGGTAAAGCTGGCTGATCTGCTGTATGTGCGCGAGGTTATCTTCACCGCGGATGTGGAAAGCATATTCGGAAAGCGCCATTGGGCATCGCGCACTGATGAGATTCTTGCCCAAAAAGAGCAGGACAATAAGGGCCTCCTCCCTTCGGAGGCTATTGGAGAACACGAAGCGAAGATTGAAAAAAAGGTCGGTGACGGCTCCTCGGCAAGCGACGCCGATGATTCGCATACTGAAGACAAAACTATTGATAGTGGGAAGGGTAAGGATATTTCTGATACTCCTCCTCCCTTCACATCGAAATAAAGGCACGGAAAAAATAAAGCTCGGATTTTCTTCCGGGCTTTATTTTTTTATGGGGTTACGATTTTGGGGAGGGGCTTGGTTTGTTTGGTGCGTGTGTGTTGCAAACCCGCGCGGGACTTTTTTTTATGGGCTAATCAGTTTTCTACTTTGCGGATGGGATCGCAGGTGACATCGCATCCAAGTTTCTTGAAGATCTTGCGGTCCACTTCGCTAAGCAGACATGTGGCATGCACTTGGCATCCGTCAAGCTGGGGGAGAGTGTCGAGCGCGCGCTGGCATACCTCGCTTGTGCGGCTTAGCACGGCCAGGGCCACAAGCACCTCATCAGTGTGCAGGCGTGGATTGTGACCGTGGAGCATTGAGGTCTTCATAAGCTGTATGGGCTCAATCATAAGCTGCGGGATAAGCTTCAGGTCATGCGGAATGCCGGCCAGGTGCTTGGTGGCATTCAGGATCAGCGCGGCGCTAACGCCGAGGAGGTGGGATGAATGCGAAGTTATGATTGTGCCATCGGCCAGCTCTATCGCGGCGGCGTTTGTGCCACGCTCTTCCGCCACCTTGCGGGCGGCCACCGTGGTGCGCCTATCATCGGTGGTGATTTTCATCTGGCTCATCAGAAGCTTGATTTTATTCACCTCCGCCTCGTTGCTGCGCCCCTCGGCCATATATCCGATTGCGGCGTAGTATCGGCGGATTATCTCCTGCAGCGAGGCCTGTCGGCAAGCGTCGTCGTCAGAGATGCAATATCCGGCCATGTTTACGCCCATGTCCGTAGGCGACTTATAAGGACTCTCGCCGTAGATTCCCTCAAAAATCGCGTTTAGCACGGGGAAAATCTCAATGTCGCGGTTGTAATTTACGGTAGTTTTCCCGTAAGCCTCGAGATGGAAGGGATCAATCATATTCACATCGTTGAGGTCGGCCGTGGCAGCCTCATAGGCAATGTTCACGGGATGCTTCAGCGGAATGTTCCAAATGGGGAAGGTCTCAAACTTGGCGTATCCGGCCTTGACGCCGCGGCGGTTTTCATTGTATAGCTGCGAGAGGCACACCGCCATCTTGCCGCTGCCGGGGCCAGGGGCAGTGACCACCACCAGCGGGCGGGTAGTCTCCACATAGTCATTCTTTCCGAATCCTTCGTCGCTGTCTATAAGCTCCACGTTATGGGGATAGCCTTCAATCAGATAATGGTAATACACCTTTACGCCAAGGTTCTCCAGGCGTTGGCGGAATTTTTCAGTGCTTTTCTGGCCGTTGAAGTGAGTAACCACCACAGAGCTCACGTAAAGGCCTCGCTTGGTGAACTCATCGCGCAGGCGCAAGAGATCCTTGTCGTAAGTAATGCCCAGGTCGGCGCGCATCTTGTTCTGCTCAATGTCGTTGGCGCTGATCACCATCACAATTTCCGCGTCGTCCTTCAGCTGCATCAGCATCCGCAGCTTGCTGTCGGGCTGGAATCCCGGGAGCACACGGCTGGCATGGTAATCGTCGAAAAGCTTTCCTCCAAATTCAAGGTAAAGTTTGTTTCCAAATTTGGCGATGCGCTCTTTGATATGCTCTGACTGAATCTTCAGATACTTATCATTGTCAAAACCTGTTTTCATATATGTATGGCGATATTTTGTGGAGATATACGCTTGGAATCTATGAGCGCAAAATTACGAAAATAAAAACAAATAAGCGTAAACATCCTGGGCATTTTTAATAAAAAAAGGCAGGACGCCACGCGCCTGCCCTTTTAACATATCGCTAATTAGATTAAGAATCAATCATTCGATGGAGCCTTTGTCGGTATTGGCCATTGCCTTCCAGCAAAGCACGGCAATCGCCGCGCCCACAAGCGGGCCCACCACCATGATCCAGAATGCCGACCATGCGCCTGCGCCCTCGCTGAAGAGAGCCGGGCCGAATGAGCGGGCGGGATTCACTGAGCAATTGTCAACGGGGATGCCCACAATGTTGACAAGGCCGAGAGCAAGGCCAATGGCCAGGCCGGCAAACTTGCCGAAACCTTTTTGCGAATCGGTGACGCCGAGGATAACCAGGACAAAGAAGAAGGTCAGCAGGCATTCAGCCAAAAGGGCCTGGCCTGCGCTGGCGCCGGGCTGAAGGGCGTTGGACGCGATTGAACCGGTCACGACGCCGTCAATCTCAGTGATGCCTCCGAAATGGAAATCGGGAGCCAAAAGGGTAAAGGCATATAGGAAGGCGGCGCCGATAGCCGCGCCGATGAGCTGAGCCACAACGTAGCCCACAAAATCCTTGCCGCTGAGCCTGCCGGCCAGAAGCATGCCAAAAGACACCGCGGGATTGACGTGGCACCCCGAAATATTGCCGATGCAATAGCAAAGGCACAGGAGCACAAGGCCGAAGCATACGCCCACGCCGTAGCCGCCAATCACCGGGCCGGCCAGCACAGCGCTGCCGCAGGCCAAAATCACCAGGAACATCGTACCGATTCCCTCAGCTAGATACTTTCTCATAAACAAACAGTCTTTTTTTAGTTAAAATTAATCATAAAACGCATTATATGGCCAAAAGGTTTTCGCTTTTTCATAAAAAATGCAAACAATGCGGCATTTGTCTATATATTTCAAGTTTTTAGTTTTAAATTTTGTCGTATCGGCCATTTTTCTTAATTTTGCAGAATGAAAAGGAGTGCTCATCGCGCTCTTCGCAATGGACAAGAAATCTATAAACGTAAAATGTTTTTAATATGAGTCTGAACATCATTGTGCTTGCCAAGCAGGTGCCCGACACCCGCAACGTAGGCAAAGATGCCATGAAGGCCGACGGCACCATCAACCGCGCCGCTCTGCCCGCTATCTTTAACCCTGAAGATCTCAATGCCCTGGAGCAGGCCCTGCGCATTAAGGACGCCAACCCCGGCAGCACCGTCACTGTGCTCACCATGGGCCTTCCCCGCGCCGCAGAGGTGGTGCGCGAAGCCATCTTCCGCGGAGCCGACGGCGGCATCGTCCTCACCGACCGCCCATTTGGCGGCGCTGACACCCTGGCCACTTCCTACTCCTTGGCTCAAGCCGTGAAAAAATTCGGAAACTACGACATCATCCTCGGCGGCCGCCAGGCAATTGATGGCGATACTGCCCAGGTGGGCCCGCAAATCGCCGAAAAGCTTGGCATTCCACAGGTAACATACGCTGAAGAAATTCTCGATATCGACGGCAAGAGCGTCACCGTAAGGCGCCGCCTTGAGCACGGCGTGGAGACAGTGAAGGCTCCTCTGCCCTGCGTAGTTACAGTCAACGGCAGTGCAGCCGAGTGCCGCCCGCGCAATGCCATGCGCCTGATGAAATACAAGTTTGCAAGCTCGCCCAGCGAAATGGCCGGCCTCACTGACGAGGTTAAGGCCTTGGTTGAGGCTCGCCCCGAGCTCAATATCAAAGAGTGGGGCGCCGCTTTCGTAGAGGCTGACCCCGAGCAAATCGGACTGCCCGGCTCGCCCACCAAGGTGAAGGCCGTGGAGAACGTCGTTTTCACAGCCAAGGAGAACCTTTGCCTGCAGAACGATGACGAGCAGATTGAAAATCTTATCAAGGAACTCATAGCCAACCACACCATTGGCTAACGATAAAACAGAAAACATCATGGCAGACAACAATAATCTCATAGTATATTGCGAATATGACGAAGGCAAAGTGGCCGACGTCAGCCTGGAGCTCCTTACAAAAGGCCGCGTGCTCGCCGACAAGCTTGGCGTAAAGCTTGAGGCCATCGTGATTGGCGATAAGCTCGACGGCATCGAGGAGCAGATTTTCCCCTATGGCGTGGATGTCGTGTACAAGGTTGAGGACAAGCGCCTCTATCCTTACACCTCCAATCCGCACGCGGCAGTGCTCATCAACCTTTTCAAGGAAATCAAGCCCCAAGTGGCCCTGATGGGCGCCACATGCATCGGCCGCGATCTGGGCCCGCGCGTATCCTCATGCCTGCACAGCGGCCTTACAGCCGACTGCACAGCCCTTGAGATTGGCGGGCACAAAGACCCAAAGACCGGCAAGGAATATGAGAACCTTCTCTATCAAATCCGCCCCGCATTCGGCGGCAACATCGTGGCCACGATCGTCAACCCTGAGTGCCGCCCGCAGATGGCAACCGTGCGCGAAGGCGTGATGAAGAAGGAAGTGCGCGACCCCAATTATAAGGGCGAGGTGGTGAATCTTGACCCCAAGAAATACGTCAGCGACGCCGACTTCGTAGTGGAAATCATCGACCGCCACATTGAAAAGTCGAAAATCAATATCAAGAACAGCCCCATCATCGTGGCCGGCGGCTACGGCATGAGCAGCAAGGAAGGCTTCCAGCTCCTCTACGACTTGGCCAATGTGCTTGGCGCTGAGGTTGGGGCAAGCCGCGCGGCCGTTGACGCTGGATTCTGCGAGCATGAGCGCCAGATTGGCCAGACCGGAGTGACAGTTCGCCCCAAGCTTTACATCGCTTGCGGCATCTCCGGCCAAATCCAGCACGTGGCCGGCATGCAGGAAAGCTCAATCATCATCTCAATAAACAACGATGAGAACGCGCCCATTAATGCCATCGCCGACTATGTAATAACAGGCGACGTAGAGGATATCGTGCCGAAGCTCATCAAATACTATAAAAAGAACTCTAAATAAGTCTTTAGTTTTTAGTCTTTAATCTTTAGATTTTAGATTGAAGGCTGGCTGAATGCAAGACAATAATACACAAACCAACTATGGCTAATTTCTATACAGACAACCCAGATCTGAAGCATCATCTGACCCACCCGATGATGAAGAAGATTGTCGCCCTCAAAGAGCGCGACTACAGCCAAGCCAAAGAATTTGACTACGCTCCCCTCAACTATGAGGATGCCATCGACAGCTATGACCGCGTTCTCCAAATCGTAGGTGAGCTCTGCGGCGACATCATAGCCCCAAATGCTGAAGGCGTTGACCACGAAGGCCCGACCGTGAAGGACGGCCGCGTGACATACGCTTCAGGCACTCAGGCCAACCTTGAGGCATGCCGCAAAGCAGGCCTTATGGGCATGGCGATGCCCCGCAGATACGGCGGACTAAACTTCCCGATCACCCCCTACATCATGGCCGCCGACATCGTGAGCCGCGCCGACACCGGATTTGAAAACCTTTGGGGCCTTCAGGACTGCGCTGAGACCCTATACGAATTCGGCGACGACGACCAGCACGCTCGCTACATACCCCGCGTATGCCAGGGCGAAACAATGTCGATGGACCTCACCGAGCCTGACGCAGGGTCTGACCTTCAGTCGGTAATGCTCAAGGCTACAAAGAAGGAGGACGGCACATGGGTGCTCAACGGCGTAAAGCGCTTCATCACCAATGGCGACAGCGATATCCACTTGGTGCTCGCCCGCTCGGAGGAAGGCACAAAGGACGGCCGCGGCCTCTCAATGTTCATCTACGACAAGCGCAATGGCGGAGTAAACGTTCGCCGCATTGAGAACAAGATGGGCATCAAGGGCTCCCCCACATGCGAGCTTGTATACAAAAACGCTCCCGCTGAGCTGGTGGGCGAAACGCGCCGTGGCCTCATCAAATACGTGATGGCTCTTATGAACGGCGCTCGCCTTGGCATCGCCGCGCAGTCAGTAGGCGTAAGCGAAATCGCATACCGCGAAGCCCTTGGCTACGCCAAGGACCGCAAGCAATTCGGCAAAGCCATCATCGAGTTCCCGGCCGTAGCCGAAATGCTCTCCATAATGAAGGCCAAGCTCGACGCCAGCCGCTCGCTCCTCTATGAATGCGCGCGCTATGTTGACCTCTACAAGGCATACGAAGACATAGCCCGTGAGCGCGCCCTCACAGCTGAAGAGCGTCAAGAAATGAAGAAATACAATAAGATCGCCGACGGCCTCACGCCCCTGGCAAAGGGCCTTGGCAGTGAATATTGCAACCAGAACGCCTATGACTGCATCCAGATTCACGGCGGCTCCGGCTTCATGAAGGACTACACTTGCGAGCGCATCTACCGCGACGCCCGCATCACATCAATCTACGAAGGCACCACGCAGCTCCAGGTGGTAGCAGCCATCCGCCACGTCCTCTCCGGCACATACGCATCTCTCTTCGAGGCATATGCCGCCCAAGAAGTTAAGCCTGAACTTCAGGAAATCAAGGAGACATTGGCCAATATGGTGGAGAAATTCCTCGCAGCCGTGGCAGCCGTGAAAGAAGTCAACCTCCAGGAATACACCGACTTCATGGCCCGCCGCCTCGTAGAAATGGCCGGTTTCACAATCATGGGCTATCTAATGCTCAGCGACGCCAACCGCAACGAAGCGTTTACAAAGAGCCTCAACGTGTACGTTAAGCTTATCCAGGCTGAAATCGACAAGCATGCCGATTTCATAGCCCATTTTACACCCGACCAACTCCAATATTACAAATACTAATATTTGGCCATCAAGAAAAAGGGAGCCTGCGGGCTCCCTTTTTTATTATCGCAATTAAGTCAAGATTTGGCGGAATTAGTCAGTGCAAGGCTTTGTGGGTTGGGAATTATTGATTATTTTTGCAAATTGAAATTCTTTAGACTCAATTGAGATGAATATTCTTATAACAGGAGCGAACGGCCAGCTGGGCATGGAGATGCGTGCAATCGTCGGCGAGCACGGAGATTGGAATTGCACGTTCTCTGACGTCACTCAGGTTGACGGGCTGGAGACCATGGAGCTGGACATCACTGACCGCGAGGCTGTGGAGAAGGCTGTGGAGGAGCTTGGCGTTAATTGCATAGTCAACTGCGCGGCATATACAAATGTCGACAAGGCGGAGTCGGACCAACAGCTATGCCACAAGCTCAATGCTGAAGCCCCGGCGATTTTGGCCGAGGCTATGAAGGGCGTGGGCGGCCTGTTGGTGCAGATCAGCACGGACTATGTTTTTGGCGCCGATGGGCATAATGAGCCGTTGACAGAAGAAATTACCGGCATCCCCACAGGCGTCTACGGCCAGACCAAGCTTGATGGAGAAAAGGCCATTGAGGCGTCAGGATGCAACTATGCCATTATCCGCACGGCATGGCTTTACAGCGAATATGGGAAAAACTTCGTAAAGACGATGCTTCAACTTACGGCAACGAAGCCTGAGCTGAAGGTGGTGTTTGACCAAGTGGGTACTCCCACTTACGCGCTTGACCTCGCAAAGGCGATAGCGAAGGTTGTAGAGGGCTGGAAGAGGGAAGGCGAAGGCGAGTGCAAGGAAATATACCATTTCAGCAATGAAGGCGTTATTTCATGGTATGACTTCGCCAAGGCGATAGCCGAGATGGCGGGGCATCGCCAATGCGCCATCAGCCCATGCCACAGCGGCGAATTTCCCAGCCCGGTGAAAAGGCCGCCTTATTCCGTGCTTGACAAGACAAAAATCAAAGAGCGCCTAGGCGCGGACGTGCCCTATTGGCGAGACTCACTCTATGTATGTATTTGTAATTTAATGAATTGTGAATTATGAATTGTAAAAAGAATATTGTTATCACCGGCGGCGCCGGATTCATAGGCAGCCACGTTGTTAGGCTGTTCGTAAACAAATACCCT
Source organism: Clostridium sp. (assembly GCA_023666615.1). Classification (GTDB taxonomy): domain Bacteria; phylum Bacteroidota; class Bacteroidia; order Bacteroidales; family Muribaculaceae; genus CAG-873. The sequence continues at coordinate 54,525 of JAMPBQ010000006.1, forward strand.
GATTATCGGATCATTTGCGTAGACAAGCTTACGTATGCGGGCAATTTGGCCAATCTGGCCGATGTGGAGCAGGCGCCCAATTATGTCTTTGAAAAGGCCGACATATGCGACTTTGATAAGATGCTTGAGCTGATGCGCAAATACAGCGTAGATGGCATAATTCATCTTGCCGCAGAGAGCCACGTTGACCGTTCAATCAAAGACCCCTTCACCTTCGCCCGCACTAACGTTATGGGCACGCTCAGCTTGCTCCAGGCGGCAAAGATTGCTTGGGAGGAAAGGCCTGAAAGGTATGAAGACAAGCTATTCTACCACATAAGCACTGATGAAGTGTACGGCGCCCTTGAGCTTACACATCCGCAGGGCATCGACGCGCCGTTCTCAACCAAGGCGTCCTCGGGGAAAAACCACGAAGCTTACGGCGACGAGTTCTTTGTGGAAACGACGGCCTACAATCCGCATTCGCCATACAGCGCCAGCAAGGCGTCGAGCGACCATTTCGTGCGGGCCTACCATGATACATACGGTATGCCCACCATTGTGACCAATTGCTCTAACAATTATGGCCCGTACCAATTCCCGGAAAAGCTTATTCCACTGTTCATCAATAATATCCGTCACCGCAAGCCGCTTCCAGTTTACGGCAAGGGCGAGAACGTGCGCGATTGGCTGTATGTTGAGGACCATGCGCGCGCCATTGACTTGATATTCCATAAAGGGAAAGTGGCTGAGACATATAACATTGGAGGCTTCAACGAGTGGAAAAACATTGACATCGTGCGCACAATCATAAACACCGTCGACCGCCTTTTGGGAAGAACCGAAGGCGAAGACCTGAATCTGATTACCTACGTCACTGACCGCGCCGGGCACGACCTGCGCTATGCCATCGACAGCCGAAAGCTGCAGCGCGAGCTCGGATGGGAACCCAGCCTGCAATTTGAAGAAGGCATCGAGCGCACCGTGCACTGGTACCTCGACAACCAGCAGTGGATGGACAATGTGACGTCTGGCGATTACCTCAAATATTACGAGGAAATGTACAAAGACCGTTAGCCATTAGCGGTTAAGGCTCTCCCTGCGGAAGGCGTGAATTTACCCAATAGTGAGTATGGCGCCAATCGTCGTTTTTGGCTAATTTTGCAGACTGATTTAATCGTAATGTGCAAGCATAATGAGGTTGTCTGAAATGCCCACCGGAGCAAAGGCCGTTGTGGTAAAAATATTGGGCCACGGCGCCTTCCGCAAGAGGGTGATGGAGATGGGATTCGTAAAAGGCCGAGAAGTGAAGGTGCTTTTGTCGGCTCCTTTGCGCGATCCCATTAAGTATTTTATCATGGGCTATGAGGTGTCGCTGCGGCGCAGCGAGGCCAGCCTGATAGAGGTGGAGCCAATATCCAACAGCATTGACCAGCCCATCTCAAGCAAGTGCATGATGGATCCCGGCCACGGCCAGGTGATAAATGTAGCCCTTATAGGCAATCCCAATTGCGGCAAAACCTCGCTTTTCAATGTCGCCTCGGGCGCAAAGGAGCATGTGGGCAACTACAGCGGCGTTACGGTTGACGCAAAAAAAGGGTATTTTGAGTATTGCGGATTCAGGTTCAACATAGTCGACCTCCCCGGCACTTATTCCCTAACGTCATATTCCCCGGAGGAAATGTACGTGCGTCGATATCTGGCGGATAAATCCCCCGATGTCATAATCAACGTTGTTGATTCCTCCAATCTTGAACGCAACCTGTATCTTGCAACCGAGCTGATCGATATGGACAGCAAAATGGTGATAGCGCTTAACATGTACGATGAATTGCGCAAGAGCCACGCCTCGCTGCAGTATGACGTGCTTGGCGGCATGATAGGCGTGCCTATGGTGCCGATTGTGGCTCGCACGGGCGAGGGGATAACTGCCCTGTTTGATACTGTGATTTCAGTATATGAGGACCAAAACAAGGACGTGCGGCATATCCACGTGAATCTTGGCCCTGACATTGAGAAGATGGTGAGGGTGCTGATCGACGACATTAAGGCCGATGGCGGAGTGGATCTGCATTTCTCCCCTCGCTTCTTGGCCATAAAATTGCTGGAAGGCGACGGGCTATCCGAGGCCTTGGTGGCAAAGTCGCCCCACGGCAAAGAAATAATCGCTAAGCGCGATATGCTTCTTGCCGATTACGGGCTGGATCATCCCGATCAGGACATTCAGGCGCAGATAGCCGCTGAAAAATATGGATTCATCAGCGGCGCCTTGGCCGAGACGTTCAAGTCGGGCGATGAGACAAATCTATCCACCGCCCGCATAATAGACGCTTTTGTCACCAACAAGCTCTTTGGCTTCCCGCTATTTTTCCTCATAATGTTCTTCATATTTTGGGCCACATTCTCCATTGGCCAATATCCGATGGATTGGATTGAATGGGGAGTGTCTAGGCTCAGCGCCTTTCTGAACAAGGCTATGCCCGACGGCATGCTTAAGGATTTGATTGCCGATGGCATTATAGGCGGCGTGGGCGGAGTAATTGTGTTCCTGCCCAATATACTCATCCTATATTTCTGCATATCGTTTATGGAGGATTCCGGCTATATGGCCAGGGCCGCCTTCATAATGGACAAGGTGATGCACCGCATTGGGCTGCACGGGAAATCATTCATCCCCTTGATTATGGGCTTTGGATGCAACGTGCCTGCGATAATGGCTTCGCGCTCAATTGAAAGCCGGTCAAGCCGCTTGATCACCATTCTCATCAACCCATTCATGTCCTGCTCGGCGCGAATGCCCATCTACGTTTTGCTGATTGGCACATTCTTCCCCGAGCATCCTACGCTGGTGTTCATGAGCCTGTACATTGCCGGCATCCTTGTGGCTGTGCTTACGGCCAGAATGCTTCGCAAATTCTATTTCAAGGCTGATGAGACGCCTTTTGTGATGGAACTTCCGCCTTACCGCATACCCACGCTCAAGGCCTCTCTTCGCCACACGTGGGCAAAGGGGGAGCAATACCTGAAAAAGATGGGGGGCGTGATTTTGGTGGCCAGCGTGACTGTGTGGGCGCTTAACTATTTCCCGCTGGAGAGCCGCGGCGATGTTGAGGCGCAGACTGAGGAGATATCAGAGCATGACTCTTATTTGGAGATGGCCGGCAAAGCCATTAATCCTGTAATGAAGCCCCTTGGATTCCATTGGAGGGGGTCGGTTGCCGCTTTGGCCGGAGTGCCGGCGAAGGAAATTGTCGTTTCCACCCTGGGAGTGCTCTATGCGGGGGATGAAGCCGAAGATGAAGCAAGGCTCGGCCAAAAGCTTGAAGCGGTCAACCCCGCCACCGGCGTTCCCGATTTTGGGAAGGCCAACGCCCTCAGCTTTTTGGTGTTCATTCTCCTTTATTGCCCCTGCATTGCCACGGTCACCGCCATCGTCAGGGAGACTGGAGATTGGCGCTATGGCGCCTTCAGCGTTGTCTACAATACGCTGGTGGCATGGGTGGCCGCCTTCGCGGTGTATCGCGTGGCCCTCCTGTTTTGATTACACGCCGAGATTGCCCGGCGCGGTGGCAATGTGGAATATAAGTTCTTGAAATAGGCTGTATTGGTCCTGACGTGAGCCCTGCCCTTTGCTGCGGGCGTCAAACTGGCGCAGCGCCCAAATTATTTCAATCAGCTGAAAGGCATTGTATTGCCGCATAGCTGCCTTGTATTTCCTTAGCGGATAGCTGGATTTCATCTTTAGGGCGGCCATAAGGCCGGCATCGCTCTTGTCCTTAGTGTAAAGGGCCACAAGCAGGTCGGAAAAGAAGTTGTAGAGCGCGGCCGTTGTCATCACAAGGGGATTGGATTTCGGATTTGAGGCAAAGTACTTTGCTATGCGCATGGCCTTTCCGTAGTCGCGCACCGCAAGGGCGTCGACAAGCTCAAAATTGTTGTACTCCTTGCTTATGCCTACGTGGCGCTCAATGGCCTCTGGCGTGATTGACGCCCCCTTGCCGAGGATTTCCGCCACCTTGTCTATTTCATTGAACAGCGCGCTGAGGTTGGTGCCGATATAGTCGCGCAGCATTTCCACGGCCTTTTGGTCGGCCGTCAACCCTTTTTGCTTTATGTAGTTTGAAATGAGCGGTGCGAGATTGTAGTCCGCCACCTTTTTTGACTCAAATACCGTGGCCTTGGCTTTTGCGGCCGCCAAAAGATCTTTCCCCTTGGCCTTGTCCCCGCGGAAGCAAATCACCAGCACAGTGGTGGGAGATGGATTTTGCACGTACTTATGCAGCCTGTTGATTTCATTAGCGCCTACAGCCTGGGCCTCTTTAAGTATCACCATCTGTCTCTCCGCCATCATAGGATAGCGGTAGCACAAGTCCATAACTTGGCCGGCCTGCACCTCCGGAGCGTAAAGCACATATTGGTTAAATTCACGGTCGGCTTCCGGCAAAAAGCTCTCAAATTTCTTTACAAGTTCATCCACGTAGTAGCCCTCTTCTCCGTGCAGGATATATACCGGGGAGAGCTTTCCCGATTTAATTTCGTTGGTAATGCTTTGAAATGTGGGTGCTGAAGAAGCTGCCATGGAGTAAAGAATATGTGGGATAAGGCTTGAATGAAAAAATTTTCGTAAATTTACGCATTATTTCCGAGAATAGCCTAAAATTTTCAGAAAAAGGATATGACGCAGCTTAATTTGCCAAGATTTGACATAAGGCTTGCCATCGACCGTAAAGGCCGGACTGTGGTCTACGACCCGCTGCGCGCAAAGTGGATCGTGCTCACCCCCGAGGAATGGGTGCGCCAGCATTTTGTGCATTTCCTTATATCCAACCGGTCATATCCGCAGGCATTGACCGCAAATGAAGTTGGTCTTAGGCAGAATGGCTGCGTGAGGCGATGCGATACCGTGGTGTATGGGCGACAGGCCCAGCCCGTGGCCATAATTGAGTATAAGGCGCCGGAGGTGCAGATCACCCCGAGCGTATTCGACCAGGCCGTGCGCTACAATATGGAGATGCGGGTGGGCTGCATTATGGTGAGCAATGGCCTCGCCCACTATTGTTGCAGAGTTGACAGCTTGGCTTCCTCATATCATTTTCTCCGAGACATTCCCTCATATCCCGAGTTGCTTGGCATGCAATAAAAAGAAGGCTGCGTCCGGACGCAGCCTTCTTTATTTATGGGAAATTTTCTTACCAGATGACAACTCGCTCTTCAGTGGGGCGGAACATTGCGTCGCCCTCTTTGATGTCGAATGCTGTGAAGAAGGGCTCAATGTTGCGCAATGTAGCGTTCACGCGCCAGCGTCCCAGCGAGTGGGGGTCGGTGACTGTGCGGCTGAGGATTTCCTCGTCGCGAATGTTTCCGGCCCAAACATTGGCGTATGCCAGGTAGAAGCGCTGGTCGGGAGTGAGCCCGTCGATATCCTTGCCTGGCTTTCCGCCAATGGAATTGTGGTAGGCTGTGTGCGCAACGCGCAGGCCGCCCTGGTCGGCTATGTTCTCTCCAAGAGTGAGCTTACCATTGGCGTGCGTGTCGCCAAGCACTATGATGCGGTCAAACTGAGCCGCCAGAGAGTCTGCAAGCTGAACGAAAGCCTGTGCGTCTTCAGGCGTCCACCAGTCTGCCATGTTCCCGTCCTTGTCGAACTGACGGCCCTGATCGTCGAATCCGTGAGTCATTTCGTGGCCGATTACAACGCCGATGGCGCCGTAGTTGATTGCGTCGTCAGCTTCGGGATCGAAGAATGGAGGCTGGAGAATGCCAGCGGGGAAGCAGATTTCGTTGGTTGTGGGGTTGTAATATGCGTTGACGGTCTGGGGCGACATGTGCCAGCGGTCGCGGTCCACGGGCTTTCCGAAGTCAGCGAGGTTATATTCATTGTTGAATACGATTGCCGACTTGATGTTCTCCCAGTAGGGCTTCTCGGGATCGATGGTGAGGGCTGAATAGTCGCGCCATTTGTCGGGGTATCCGATCTTCACAGTGAAGGCGTCGAGCTTCTCGTGGGCTTTGGCCTTTGTGGCGTCGCTCATCCATGTGAGGCTGTCGATGTGCTCGCCAAGGGCTGTTTGGAGATTGCCTACAAGTGTGAGCATCTTATCCTTCGAGCTTTGGGGGAAATATTTCTCTACGTAAAGCTGGCCGATTGCTTCGCCGAGGATGCCGTTGGGCACGCTCATGGCGCGCTTCCATCGGGGACGCTGCTGCTGCACGCCGGAGATTACCTTAGACAGCTCGAAATTGGCGGCAACAAAGTCATCGCTCAGGTAGGATGCCGCAGAAGAGATGTAATCGGCGGTCATGTAGTCGCGGATTTTCTCAATGGGAGTATCCACGAATATTTTCTCCACCTCTGCCACGAATCCGGGATTCTCCACTATCACAGTGTCGATTTCGTTGATGCCCTCGGCTGCGAAGTAAGCCTTGAGGTTGACATTTGGAGCCGATTTCTGAAGCTCGGCTATAGATGTTGGATTGTACTGCTTGGCGGGATCGCGCATCTCCTCGCGCGACATTGATGCCTTTGCCAGGCGGGTCTCAATATCGATGCTGTTGGCGGCTATGCGCTCTGCCTCAGCCTCGCTGTATCCTGCCAGCTTGGTGATTGTGGTAAGGTAAGTGCGATAGGCGTCGAGCACACCCTTTTCGCGGGGTGTATCCTTTAGGTAGTAGTCGCGGTCGCCCAAGCCCAGGCCGCCCTGTCCAAGGTACATCACATTCATGTCTGAATTGAGAAGGTCGGCCGAAACGCCGGTGCCGAAGAATACGCCCACGCCCGGCATTGTGGCCATGACTGCGGGGAGGTCTTCTTTGTTGAGCGAATTGATTTTCTCAAGGTCGGCTTTGAGGGGGGCTGCGCCCTGTTCGTTAAGGGTTACGCTGTCCATGCCCTGCGCATAGAGGTCGGCGATTTTCTGAGCGTTGGATCCGGGTGCGTTCTCCTGCTCGCCCAGCCCGAGGATCAGCTCTTGGAGCTGTACGCGATTGTTCTCGCCCAGCTGGTCGAATGTGCCGAAGCGTGAATATTCGTCGGTGAGGGGATTTGCCTCCATCCATCCGCCGCAGGCGTACTGGTAGAAGTCCTCGCCGGGTGCTGTCGTCTCGTCAAGGTTGGCCTTGTCGATGCCCTTGGGCGATTTTTCAGAGGAGCAATTTGCCATTGTCATTGCAATAACTGATGCTGAAATGAATAATGAAGAAAATTTTAACATAAATGTATATTTGAATAAATGTCTTTTTTATTGTGGCTTATGTATATTGTGAATATCTTTCACGTTGATTTGCATTGGTTTGGCGATTTTGTTATGATTCCATGGCCTCAAGCTCCATGGATGCCTCTTCCCATTGCGCCATTGCCGTCTCAAGGTCTTGCTGTATTTGGGCATGCTCCTTGAAGAGAGCATCGGATGTCTCGCCTTGGGCGAATTTGGCTTCAATGTCGGCCTTTTGCGTCTCAAGCTTCTCTATTTTCGATTCGGCTTCCTCCACTTTTTTCTTAGCTTGGCGCAATACGCGTTCCCTTTCTTTTTTTTCGGCGTAGGAAAGCTTGGAGGCTGATGGCTGGGCCTCAACCGGCTTCTCTTTTCCGATGTCCTTGCGCTCAAGCTCCTGCAGCGATGCTATTTTTTTCTTTTCAAGAAATTCGTAGATGCCACCAAGGCATTCCTTCACTTGCCCCCCCCCAAATTCATACACCTTGTCAACGAGCCCGTCAAGGAATTGCCTGTCGTGGCTCACGATTATGGCCGTGCCGTCAAAATCCTTGATTGCCTGTTTCAGTATGTCCTTCGTGCGCATGTCGAGGTGGTTGGTTGGCTCATCCAAAATCAGCAGGTTGACGGGCTCAAGAAGCAGGCGTATCATGGCCAGGCGCGTTTTTTCACCGCCTGAAAGCACTTTCACCTTCTTGTCTGAAGCCTCTCCGCCAAACATGAAAGCTCCGAGGATGTCGCGGATTTTTGTGCGTATGTCGCCCACCGCCACATGGTCAATTGTGTCGAAAACTGTTATGTCCTGGTCGAGAAGCTGGGCTTGGTTTTGGGCGAAATATCCAATCTTTACGTTATGGCCGATTTTAAGGTTGCCTGTGAAAGGAATCTCGCCCATAATGCATTTGACAAGCGTGGATTTGCCCTCGCCGTTCTTGCCCACGAAGGCCACTTTTTCGCCTCTCTTTATGATAAATTCGGCGTGGTCAAACACCTGATGGTCGCCATAGGCCTTGCCAACGTTTTCGGCGATTATGGGATAGTCACCCGAGCGTGGAGCGGGAGGGAATTTCAGCGAAAGGTGGGAATTGTCCACCTCATCCACCTCAATCCGTTCTATTTTAGCCAGCTGCTTCATGCGGCTTTGCACCTGCACGGCTTTGGTGGCCTTGTATCTGAATCGCTCGATAAACTCCTCGGTGTCCTTGATTTGCTTCTGTTGGTTTTGGAAGGCTCGCATCTGCTGTTCAATCCTTTCCTTGCGCAGCTCAACGAAATGAGAGTAATTCACCGCATAGTCATAAATCTTGCCAAGCGAAATTTCAATGGTGCGGTTCGTTACATTGTCGATGAAAGCGCGGTCGTGGCTCACAAGCACCACTGCCTTGGCCTTTGTCTGCAGAAATGATTCCAGCCATTGTATTGATTCAATGTCAAGATGGTTGGTGGGCTCGTCAAGAAGAAGTACGTCGGGGCGGGTGAGAAGAATCTTCGCCAACTCGATGCGCATACGCCAGCCGCCGGAAAATTCAGAAGTGAGGCGGTTGAAGTCGGAGCGTAGGAAGCCAAGGCCAATGAGGGTTTTCTCCATTTCGGCCTCGCAGTTTTCGGCCTGCTCCATCGCCAGTTGGTCGTTGAGGGCGGTGAGCCGATCAATCAGCGCTTGGTATTGGGGTGATTCATAGTCGTCGCGAAGCGCCAGCTGGTGGTTTATGTCGTCCACCTTTTCCTGCATGCGTTGCACATGCGAAAACGCTTTGCGCGTCTCCTCGGCCACGGTGAGTGTATCGTTCACTTCCATTTGCTGCGGGAGATAGCCAATTGTTACGTCCTCCGGCTTTGAAACAGAGCCTGATGTTGGCGCCTGCAGCCCGGCTATGATTTTGAGCATAGTCGATTTTCCCGCGCCATTCTTGCCCACAAGGGCTATCTTGTCGCGCGGATTTATTACATAGCTTATGTCATCAAATAGCGCCTTTACGCTAAATTCAACAGAAAGATTGTTTATCGAGAGCAAGGGTGAAGATCTGCTTTTAGTTATTGATTGTCAGTTGTTGGGATCAAGTCCTAATCCCTTTATACGAAATGCATTAAGGTTGACACTTTATCCTTTATCCTTTGTATCTACCGTGTGGGCTAAAGCGGAGCTTTAGCGCACACGGTAGATTCCTTTGTCTGTGATTATTATGTCCACTTTTACGTCATGCGGCTCAGCTTCTATTTCGTCCACAAGCTGGAAATCGTAGGCCAGGCCCACCTTGAGCGCTTTGGCTTCAGCCAGCAAGCGGTCATAATATCCTTTTCCTCTGCCCACGCGGTTGCCCCTCTTATCGTAGGCGATGCCGGGCACAATGATCATTTCAATCTCGTCAATGTCCACTGTGTCGTCGCCGGCCGGTTCTTCAATTTGGAACGCTCCAAGCCTCAAAGCGCTTCGGTCAAAAGGCAGTATGTCTAGATTTACGCCGTTCACTCTTGGCAGAAAGAATTTTTTTGTTCGTCCCCAACGGTCGAGAAAATCCAAAGTGGAAATCTCATCTGGAAGGGAATGGTACATCAAAATCTTTTCGGCCATCATAAATGATGCGGTGGTCTCCAGCAGCGCAAATGCGGCGGCGGCGGCCTCTGCCTTCTCCTGGTCGGAGAGCAGGGCCTTTTGCGCCTTTATGCGTATGCGAATGTCTTCTTTTTTCATTTCAGCGATTTTTATTCTTCTTCAATCACGGGCGACTTAATCTTTTCAAGCGCTTTCTGCACTGTGGAATCGTACTTGTTGTAGACTTCATAGTAGCCTGAGAGCCCCATAATGTTCCTTGCGATAAGCGCCTTCAATTGATTAACTATTAAGGGGGCTGAAATGTTTATTTGATTGTAGCGCGGATTCACGCCATTTATTTGCGCAAAATTCACGAATGAGTTGAGAAGCACTGAGTTGGATGGCAACATCTTCAGAAGTTCGTCTACGTTTGTGGCCTTCTGCAGCTGTTGGCGATTGAGGTCGCAATATTCGTAGGCGAATTTCATAAGCAGATTTTGGTCACGCACGACGTTGAAGTACGCTGTGACATGCGCCGTATCTTCGGGCACGAAAAGGTCGGGCATGATGCCGCCCCCGCCATACACTTTGCGGCCGCCTGCGGTGCTGAATTCCAAATCCTTGTTGAGCTTTATTGAGTCCTCGTTCAGTATTTCGCCGTTGACGTAGCGGTTTACGATGTCAAGGTCATAGTCGGTGATATGCCCGCGAGTGTAATCCTTCTGTATTGAACGTCCGGAAGGTGTGTAGTAGCGTTGTATGGTTAGTCGCACCTCGCTTGAGTCGGGCAGTGAAATTGGGCGTTGCACAAGGCCTTTGCCGAATGAGCGGCGCCCAATGATCCATCCGCGGTCATTGTCCTGGATGGCCCCTGAGAAAATTTCGCTGGCGCTGGCGGTGAACTCATTTACGAGCACCGCAAGGTCGGCGTCGCGGAAGGCTCCCGTGCCATCGGCGGGGATTATCTTGTTGTCCTCCCGATTGCGGCCTCTTGTGCTGACAATCACATCCCCTACGTTCAGGAATTCATTCGCCATCAGCACGGCGGGCTCCATAAAGCCGCCGCCGTTGAAGCGAAGGTCGATTATGTATTTTTGCGCGCCTTGAAGCTTGAGCTTGCTCAGCGCTTGGAAAAATTCGTCAAAGGTATTGCGGGCAAACTTTGAAATCCTGATGTATCCTACCTCAGGGTCAATCATATAGCTTGCGTCAACGCTCTCTACGGGTATGTCGTCGCGGATTAGCTCGAATGTAATCAATTCTTTTTGATTGCCTCTTTTCACCTTGATTTTTACGTGGGTGCCTTTCTCGCCGCGCAGCATATGCACAATGTCGTTTTGCGGTATGTTTCGGCCTGCCACGATGGTGTCATCGACTTCTATGATGCGGTCGCCGGGCATTACGCCGCCTTTCTCTGACGGGCCGTCCGATAGCACTTCAAGCACATTGAGAGTGTCATTGAGCACTTGGAATGAAATGCCTATGCCGCTGAATTTGCCCTCAAGCTCTGTGTTGACCTCCTGCAAATCTGATGCCGGAATGTAGGAGGAGTGCGGGTCAAGATTGTTGAGCATGACGGGAATCGTCATTTCCACCAGGCTGTCAAGGTCCACATAGTCCACATAGTTTTCCTCAATTATGTCGAACACCTCGGCTAGCTTTTGGCGGGCCGGGGTATCTGTGGCATGGCGGGAGTCAAGCAGTGAGCCAACCCAAATTCCCCCGGCAAAGACGGCTGCGAATACCAATGGCAGCCAATATTTTTGTTTCATAGATAATATCCCTTTTTAGTCATTTAATCAAGATCGGATATATGCACGCACTCTACTCCAGCGCGCCTAAGCAAGTCAATGCCAATGGTTATGCGATACAATTCATTGAACACCACGCGCTTGATGCCGGCCTGAATAATAAGTTTTGCACATTCCATGCATGGCGACGCTGAAACATATAGCGTGGCGCCTTCGCTCGAATTGTTGCTGCGGGCCACTTTGGTTATGGCATTGGCCTCTGCGTGCAGCACATACGGCTTGGTCATCCCGTCTTCGTCTTCGCAGACGTTCTCAAAGCCTGCAGGCGTCCCATTGTACCCGTCTGAAATAATCATTTGGTCCTTAACGAGAATCGCCCCCACTTTGCGCCTTTGGCAATATGAGTTTTCAGCCCAAATCGCAGTCATGCGCAGATAGCGCTTATCGAGAGTAAGTTGCTTATGCTCCATAATCTTTTTTCAATCTGCAAATTTACGAAATTTATTTTGATTAAGGAACTTAAAAAATCACAAAAAAGGCGCGGCATGCTTAAAACCGCGCCTTTTTTGTGATTTTGGGATATAGGTTTGCGTTCTTGATATCTCTTTATTTTCGTTATATCGTAATATCGTTATATCGATATGTCGTTATGTCGAATTTTTTTTGAGATGATAAATCTTAGTCAAGTTTATGGATCACCAGGCCTGAGCGCAGCTTGGGCTCAAACCAAGTGGTTTTCGGCGGCATGATGTTGCCGGTGTCGGCTATGTCCATCAGTTGCTTCATCGATACGGGATACAGCGCCAATGCGGCAGCCATCTCTCCCGAATCAACTCTGCGTTTCAGCTCTTCAAGGCCGCGGATGCCGCCTACGAAATCGATGCGTTTTGATGTGCGCAAGTCGGTTATGCCCAAGATGTCGCGAAGGATCAAGTCTGAGGAAATCGTAACATCAAGTACGCCTATCGGGTCGCTGTCGTCATATGTGCCGGGACGGGCCGTCAGCGAATACCACCGCCCTTCAAGATAAAGCGAGAAGTTGTGGAGCTCTTGCGGGCGATAGGGAATTTCGCCCATCTCCTTTACGACAAACTTAAACTCAAGCTTTTCAAGGAACTCGGCCGCCGACAGGCCGTTGAGGTCTTTCACAAGTCGGTTGTAGTCAATTATCTTCAGGTGCGAGGCGGGGAAGGCCACGGCAAGGAAATAATTGTACTCTTCATCGCCTTTGTGCTCAGGATTAGCAAGAGCCTTTTCATTGCCCACGAGCGCTGCGGCAGCCGTGCGGTGGTGCCCGTCTGCTATATATAGGGCCGGAAGTTTTGCGAAAGCCTTTGTTATAAGCTCGTTTTTGTCTTCGTCCACAATCCAAAATGTGTGGCCGAAACTATCGGGCGCAACGAAGTCGTATTCAGGTTCCTTTGCGATCGTTTCCTTTATTATGCCTTCAAGCTCGGCATCGTCGGGGAAGGCGAAAAAGACCGGCTCAACGTTGGCGTTGTTGACGCGCACGTGTTTCATGCGGTCCTCTTCCTTGTCCTTGCGCGTTAGCTCATGCTTCTTGATTTTGCCCGTCATGTAATCGTCAACATATGCGGCGATTACGATGCCGTATTGGGTGCGGCCATCCATTGTCTGGGCGTAAATGTAGTAATGATCCTTGTCATCCTGCACTAGCCAGCCGTTGTCTTGGAACGAGTGGAAATTCTCAACCGCTTTTCCGTACACTTTTGGGTCGTGCTCGTCCACGCCGACCTCGAAGTCTATTTCCGGCTTTATGATGTGGTACAGCGATTTGGGATTGCCTTCAGCCTCCTGCCTGGCTTCTTCGCTGTTGAGCACGTCGTAAGGGCGCGAGGCCACTTCCGTGACCATCTCTTTTGGAGGGCGCAGCCCTTTGAAGGGTTTTACAATTGCCATGGTAGTTCAGATTTTGGTTTGTTTTGAAAACAGCCCCGCAGCCCTGAAGGGTGCGAGGCTGCAAAAGTTATGGATAACTGTGGATGATTGTCGATTTTATCGGTGTATTGTCTGCTTGCGGTCAGGGCCAACAGACAATATTACGATGGGTACGCCAAGCTTTTCCTCAAGGAATTTTACGTAATTCTTGAATGTTTCGGGCATGGATTCGTAGTCGGTGTACGCTGAAAGGTCTTCCTGCCATCCGGGCATCTCCTCGTAAACGGGCTTGACGGTGCCGTCTTCGATTGAGAACGGGAATTCGTCAGTGATTTGTCCGTCTATTTCGTAGGCGGTGCAAGCCTTAACCTTGTCGAATCCGTCAAGCACGTCGCTCTTCATCATAATAAGCTTTGTGACGCCATTTAGCATGATTGCGTATTTAAGAGCTACGAGGTCGATCCAGCCGCAGCGGCGTTCGCGTCCGGTCACGGCGCCATATTCATGGCCGATGTCGCGAATCTTTTTGCCGGTCTCGTCAAAGAGCTCAGTGGGGAAGGGGCCGCTGCCTACGCGTGTGCAATAGGCCTTGAATATGCCATAGACGTCTCCAATTTTGTTGGGCGCAACTCCTAGTCCGGTGCATGCTCCGGCGGTGATGGTGTTGCTGGATGTCACAAAAGGATATGAACCAAAGTCAATGTCGAGCATTGTGCCTTGTGCGCCTTCACACAGCACTTTCTTGCCCTGCGCCAAGGCGCGGTTGATGGCATGCTCGCTGTCGATTATCTCAAATTCCTTGATGTAGTCTATCGCCTTCATCCATTTTGCCTCAAGCTCGTTGATGTCGGGAGTCTCGCCCATTGAGGCAAGCATCGCCATATGGCGGTCGCGCGCGGCGGCGTATTTGGTGGGGAAATCCTTCAGCGTATCGCCCAGGCGAAGGCCGTTGCGGGAAATCTTGTCGGTATATGTCGGGCCGATTCCCTTGCCTGTGGTGCCGATTTTCTTTCCGCCCTTTGCCTTTTCGTTGGCGGCGTCGAGAAGCCGGTGGGTGGGCATGATGAGATGCGCCTTCTTGGAAATCTTCAGATTCTTCTTTATGTCTACGCCGGATGCCTCAAGCGCTTGCGCCTCTTCTTGGAAGAGCACGGGGTCAAGCACCACGCCATTGCCAATGACATTTACGGTGTTTTCCTGGAAAATTCCCGAAGGAATGGAGCGAAGCACATATTTCTTGTCGTCAAACTCAAGGGTATGGCCGGCATTGGGTCCGCCCTGGAAGCGCGCCACAATGTCGTAGTCGGGAGTAAGGACGTCGACAACCTTGCCTTTGCCCTCGTCTCCCCATTGCAAGCCTAAAAGCACATCAACTTTCATAGCTGAAACAGATTGGTGTTGTATGATTAAGTATGTTTGTTTCTAAAACTTTGCAAAGATAGCCAAAATTTTGGAATCTGACAACAATTATGCCCAGCGTCAGAAAGAATAGCTGATGCCAAGCGAGGGCACCCAAGCATGCACCCGATAGTTGGCGTCGAATGAGCACACTGTCGGAAATGCAGGATTTTGCAGCTTGCCCGCCAAAAGGTCATTGTATTCGCACTTGGCGTCGTCTTCTCCCAGCCCAGCCACGTATAGCACTGAAAGGTCAATCGATAGGCCCTTTGTGGGGCGGAACGACAAGCCCACCGATGGCTCAATCTTTGTCATGCCGGGAGTCTCGGGATTGTAGTGGTTTTTGTTTACGGGAGTAAGGTCAAGTATCAGGCCGGCGCGCAGGTCGAGGCGATTGGTCAGTCCATACTGGCCGCCCAGGCGGAAAGCCCATGCGTTTTTGTAGTCCTTCGTAATCGGCGGGCTGTAGGATGACGGAATCTTCGGGTCTAGAAATTCAATGTTAAGCGTCTTGTATGCGCTCCAGAAGCTCAATTGCGCGTCGAAGGCCAGCGTCAGTTTGTCTGTGGGCTTGTAGCCAACACCAAAGGTAAGCACAGCCGGCATGGGCATCTCCGCCGCGAAGTTGGCTTGGTTGATCACGTCTAGCTCCGACTGAAGTACTTGGCGCGCTATCTCGTTGGCATAGCTCAATGCAGCTTCCCCTTTCTTCACCTTGAGGTTCATCTTCGATCGGAAAGATGCCCCTACAGTCACCTTCTTGGAAATGTCGTACATGGCGCCGATATTGAATCCCCACGCCAGCTGGCTGGTGCCTTTGAGATTGATTGACGCCGGCATTGTGCTGCCGAAGGCGTAATCTAATCCAAGCCCTTTCAGCATGACATCCAATGTGGAGGGGCTCACCAATCCCTTGCTCAGGTCTACCGTGCCCCACGAAATGCATAGGCCGCCGCCTACCGAAAGTTTGGGAGTGATTTTCCACGATACTGTAGGCTGGATGGTGTAGGCGGCAAGGTTTACCTTTTGGTTAAGTATCGCACCGGGCCAATTTTCGCCCCAGTTGATGCCGCTGCCATAAGGCGTATAGAACGAAACGCCGGCCTTGAGATTGTCGTATATGCTGAATCCTGCGGAGAGGAACATCGGTGTGGATACCTTGTTGTCAGTCTCATATGTGTGGCCGTTGTGCGTGGCCTTTGCCGTGGCGGCTACGCCATTGATTGCCGCCGAGGCGTCAAATGTCTTGTCCATAAACGCCATGCCCGCGGGGTTGAAGTACATGCTTTCCGCCCCAAGCTTCAGTGCGACCCCCGTATGGGCCATGCCGCCCTGTTTGGCGCTGAGCGTATTTACCTGGTAGCCTTCGGCCGCGGCTGTCATTACCGACGCTGCGGCCGCAAGGGAGAGTAAAATTCTGTTCATTCTCATAAATAGTTAGTTGATATTTTATAAACTCTAATTTTTAAGATATATTGTGTTTATGGCTAATAATTGCGATAATTATAACAATTGGGCGGTGTATCTTGTTACATCAATATGAAGAATTAACACACAACTTAAAGAAGATGAAAACGAAATTTTTACTCCTCAATGTCTTTGCGCTGGCTGCGGGATTGATGTTCTCAAGCTGCTCCGACGACAACGATGACCTCAATGTTGACCAAGTGCCGGTGAGCGTGCGCGAAACTATGAGCCAAATGTTTCCGGGCGTGTATGCCCCGGAGTGGGAACAAATATATCCCTACTATGTGGCCGATTTCATGAACACAGGCTTTGACACCGAGGCGTGGTTCAGCGCCGATGGCACTTGGGCTATGACAGAGACCGACTATAACTCAAACATATCCTATCTTCCCGCTGCGGTGCAGCAGGCGTTTGCCGACAGCCAGTATTCACAGTGGATTGTGGATGATGTAGACACCTACCAAAGGACCTTTGATTCTTTCTGCGTGATTGAGGTTGAATCGGCGGTCTCGCCTGATGTGAGCCTATTCTACAGCTATGATGGAATTTTGCTTAACGAGGTGGAGAATTTTGACATAAACATCACTCCAAATACGATTGTTGCCGCGCTTTGACCGACGGCGATAAATCGAAAAGCGGCGGAGGCGCCTATTGGCTCTCCGCCGCTTTTTTGTATGTTTCCGAAGTTATTTTGAATAAAGGACGTAGCTTGCAAGCGGGGCCAGCGTGCCGCTCAGCATTCCGCCGTCAACCTTGAAGGTGGCATTATGCACTGCATCGGTGTACTCGCCGTCAGGGAGCGACGTTGGCATCGCGATGGTCTCCTGATTGTCGGAGAAATTGATCACCGCAGCGCCCTTATGTCCGCGGGCCACTTCCGCCACGGCGCCATCCTCGCTGAAGGTGACGGTCTCCGCTATTCCGCTCATGTCTTTGCGGAATTTGTTGGCTGCCACAACTTCAGGATGGAAGAACTCGTCGTTGCCGCGGGCCCCAATCAGGTTGTTGCCCCAGTAGTTTTCAGGAGTGCGTCCGGCCGGGCGGCTGAAGAATAGGGGAGTGCCGTGCTGGCGCGCTGCGAGGAATACCCAGCCCGCGCGGATTTGGTCGTCTGAAAGGTCGGCTGATTCGTGCGCGTTGGCGTACGTGTCATGGCTCTCTACCCATGTCACCAATTTGGAGGGATCTACGGGTGCCTGCCAATCAAGGAGGGCCATGCTGTCGGCATCAGCCTTTCCGCCTTCAAGGGCGTGGCGGAGGACATGGCCATAATTGCTGGCGGTGAGGTCGACATATTCCGCGTATTCATTCTCCTTAACGTTCTTGTCCTGGAGCACTTCGCCGTATACGAAGAGGCTGTCCATCGGTAATGCCAGCTTTACGCCGTCAACCGCCTCGCGCCCCGTGGCTACATCCCAGAAGTTGTTGCGGCGCGATTTGGGGTCAAGCGGGTCTGACGGCAGGCCGATGTGTTTTGCCGTATCGTACCTGAATCCCCTCGCGCCAAGCGCCAGGAGGTCGTTGACGTATTCCATATAGTATTTCTGGAATGCCGGATTCTCTGTGTTTACGTCGGGAAGCCCGCCCATGGCCCCTGTGGTGCATTGCAGGCGGTCGTTCCATTCAGTGATGTCGGTAAGGCCATTGGCGTGGTAAAGGCTGTCCTTTCCTCCCACTGCCGCGATGAAGTCGGCTGTGACGGCCGAGCGGTCAAAAGCCGTATGGTTGGGCAGCACGTCCACTATGATACGCACGCCATATTTTGATGCGCTGTCGGCCATTGCCTTGAATTGGTCGCGGTTGCCCAGCTGGTAATTCCCCACCTTCCAGTCAATGGGCTGATAGTGGTAGTACCATTTCCCCTTCAGCCCATTCTCTTCTGTGCCGAAAAGGGCCATCCCGCCGTCTTCGCCTACGAAGCACATATTGGCGGGGGAGGTCTGCACATAATCGTATCCGGCTTCGGCTATCTGCTTCATGTTGGAGGCGATGGTGTCGAATGACCACGACCATGCGTGCAGGATCACATCATCTTCTGTGGGGACGATTTCATCCGCCGCGGTGTCAGCGGCCTTGTGGCTGCAGGCCGCCAAGCCCAGGGCTGCGGCCGCAAATGCGAAATGTCTGAATTTCATTTGGGTTTATGCAATTTGGTATTTGAATTAATGTCAATGTTTATCAATGGAAATATATATGATTAAGCCGCGCATATCTCGCGCTTAGTCTTTCCCTAACGACATATAACAATCCCGATGTCGGAATTGTTCGCAAAGGCATGGCAAATTTACGATTTTCTTCAACTTTTTGCAAAATTAATTTTCTTTATTTAGCATTTGCGCGTCAACTTTCCCCGCATTCGCAATGTTTATAGAGTATAACATTTTAAACTATTGAACTATGAAGCTATTGCATTTTGCGGGCATCGCTCTCCTATGCGGGGCAATGCTGATTGGTGAGACATCATGTTCGTCGATGAACAATACAGGCAAGGGTGCTCTTGTGGGCGGCGGCGGCGGCACAGCCCTCGGCGCTGGTCTC
>JAMPBQ010000070.1 GCA_023666615.1 Clostridium sp.
CGCGCAGCTTGCCGCCGGGGCGCATCGGGTCCTCCTTGAGAAGCCATACGTTGCCGGCGTCGAGGAACAGGGCGCCGTGGAGCGGGCCGAAAATCGGGAAGCGGTACTCTACGTTGGCCTCAAACTTGAACGTGCCGGTTTGGTCGAAATAATCGCCCTGCTTCGTGGGCATGTGGTAGCTGCCAGGGCCGATGCTGCGCACCGTGAAGGCACGCACCGAGTTTGCGCCGCCGCAATAGAACTGCTCGGAGTAAGGCACCTGCGACGAATTGCCGTAGGCGTGCTCGGCCCCGACGGCCACGCGGCTCACCAGCCACTGGTCGCCCACGCCAAGGCGGTGGCCCCACACAATCTGCGTCTGCCCCTTTACGAATTGCGAGAAGGGAGTGCCAAAAAGGGTCTTTTCCCCTTTCTTTCCGCACAATTCGTAGATGCCCCAGAACACGTTTCCGGCCTCGGTCAAGGTCGTAGTCCAGGATATGTAATTGTCTCGATCGAGGTTGCGGTCATAGCTGAACGTATAGGAGAGCTGGGGCACAAACTGGCTCTGGAAGCTGAGCGCCACGGCCGGATTGGCCACCATGATTGAGTCAAAGTCGGGGGTGGTCTTCATCAGCTTGTTGTATGACAGCTTGAAGAGATTCAGCGTATTGTGGGCGTAGCGGCCCGACTGCCAATCGTAGGCGATGCCCACATTGAACTGCGCCAGCTTGAAATAGTGCGGGCGGTTGAGGAGCTCGGCCCCAAGGTTGAGGCGCGTCCAGTTGAGCTGCCTTTGCCTGCGGGGTATGAATTTAGGCGCGAGAAGGCGCGGGAAGGCCAGGGTGCTGTTGAGGCCAAATTCGTAGGAGTTGAACACTGAGCGCGCGTCATGCCCTGTCTGCCATTCGTAGGCGCCGGTGAGGCCGACGCTCAGCTGCTCGCCGCCGCCGAAGACGTTGTGGTTTGTCACCGTGACGGACGCGCCGGGCCCGATGTAGCTGTTGGATTTCGAAGAGGCGTTCACCTCCAGCTGCACCTCAAGGGGCATGTCATAAGTGGCGTCGATCAGCATGTCGACGGTGGGTGTGGCCGCTGCCGTGTCGGGGATGGCCTCGACGTTTATGCCGTTGAATATGCCAAGGCGCGAGAGTCGTGTCTGCGTATTGTTGACGGCAAAGGTCGATACGTATCGGCCGGGGTGGAGCAATACGTTGTTTGTGACTACGGAAGGGCGCAGGCGCGATGGCATCATCTTCACCAGTTCCACGCCGGGCAGCTGTATGGTGTCGGGGTATCCGTCGCCTTCGTGGCGGAATACCCTCATGGTCACCTTTCCGACCTTGTATCTTTGCAGCCCGAATTTCGGTGCGTTGGCCGCAAGGGTCATCTTCAGCGCTATGTTCCCGCGGTTGATGGTGCTGTCGGCCAGATATTCAATGTATTCGGGGCGGAAGAAGTAATAGCCGCGGTTGCGGAGCGATTCAGTGATGCGGGTGCGGGCCGTGCTGAGCGAGTCCATGCTGAATCTTACGCCGGGCTTCAGGTAGGGGTCCTTATGCGCCAAGGAATCGATCATCGCGGACAGGGCCGTGGTGTCAGGCAGGAAAATCAGGGAGTCAATGTTGTAGGCCGGGCCGGGATTCACGGTGTAGCGAATGCCAGCCTTCTTGTCGTTGCCCTTGGGCTGCACAAGCTCATAGGAGGCATGGCCGCGGAAGAAGCCGTTGTTGTCCAAAATCTTGTCGAGCATCTGCACGCGCAGCGCTGGGCGCACGTCGCTAACCAGAACGGGCTCCTTGGCGAATTTATTGTATATCCACTTCTTCAGGCCGCCTGTTGAGTCGGCGGGATTGTAGCAGTTCCATGCCCAAAGGCCAAGCGGGAGCACCCAAAAGGTCTTCTTCGTGGTGGCGACGTCCACGGCCGAATGCAAGGCCTCTTCAACAGGCTCAGGCACGCCGGGCTCGGTTACGTCCACGCCCTTCAGCCCTGTGTAGAGAGTCTCTCCCTCCGGGATGCGCTTGGTGGTGGAGCAGGCGCCCAAGGCCATCAGCAAAATGGCTGCCGCCAAAATGATTATATGTCGACGCTCTTTCATTTTCATCGTATTTTCTTCCATTTGGCCGGACGCATGAATCGTGGCAGGATTTGCACCAGGCGGTTCACTCTGCGCTTGTATACGAATCCAACGCCGGTCTGGGTGATTTCGCCCTCAAGGATGCTCTCGTAGCCGGTGTGGCGGAATATGCGCACGAGCATCGTCTGGTTGGCGTTGAGGTAATACTCAATCGATATGTCGTTGACCAGGTTTTGCTCCAGGTTTTGGTTCGATCCGTCATCGGTGCTGTAGTTTCCGCCCACCACGATCTTAAATCGGTCGTTGAAGAGCGACTTCGACACCTGGTAGCTGTAGGTCATGGTCGACTGGGTCATGCCGTTGGTGGTCTGGTTGTACTGGTCGATGCCGAAATTAAGGTCTACGCCCTTGATGTTGTTGGCCGCCCAATTGTTGATTTGCGATTCCAGGAACGAATACAGCGGCCCGTAGGAAAGCCCTGACGAATTGGAAGTGGAGCCGGGCCCGGTGTACATGCCGTAGAGCAGGAGGTTCATGGCCTGGTTGGCGCGCTGTTCGGCCGTCATGCCCTGCAGCTGGTTGGCTATGGTTATGTCGTCGTTTGTTTCAAGGTCGAATTTCACGTCCATCTGCTCCAGCGTGCCGGTGACGCCGAGGATTACGTCAAAGTTCACTATGCGGGAGTTCTGCCCTTCGAGGGTGACGTTTGTCTTCACCTTGTCGGTGGCATGCACGTTCAGCACGGGGTTCATCATGTCGCCGTTGAAGGATATGTAAGAGCCTTGGTTGAAGTCGAACACTTTTTCGCCTACAACCGGTATGGCGTATCGCGCCACGCCGCTGTTGATGTTGATGCGGCCGGTGATGCGCCCGTCGCTGGCGGTGGGCATCATCAGATAGTTCACCGAGCCGGTGGCCTGCACCTCCACCTTGTCGCGCGCTGTGCCCAAGTCCACGGTGATGGTGTTCCCGTTCTGCAAGTTCAGCGTGGCGTCAAGGGCCAGCATCATTGATGTGTCGGCGATGGTGTCAGCCTGGGCGACTGCCGCCGTGTCGTTGAAGTTTACGAATTTCACCATGTCGGTCTCCTGCGGATTCTGCAGCGAGGAGGCGGACGATGTCATGAGGTAAGTGATGTTTGTGCCCGTGAGCACGGAAAGGTTGGCCTTTACGCTCATGAAGCGCATGTTGCCCTCAACCGACGCGTCGAGGTCGATATATCCGCGCCCGTAGATGTTGGCGCCGTGCAACGCGCGGTTGGAGTTGACAATCATCATGTTGTCGGCCTTCATCTTAAGGTTTATGCGCGGATCGGATATCTTTGATAAGTCCACTTTGCCATTCACCAGCAGCGGATTATCGTTCGTCCCCTTGACTCCAAAGTCGGTGAATGTCACCACATTGTCCACCACGGGGATGTCTACTGGCGAAATCGTGTACTGCGTGTTGGTCATTGTGAGCTTAATTGCCGAATCGTCGAATCGTATGTTGCCGTTCACGACCGGATTCGCCGCGTCGCCCTTTATGTCCATCGTGCCGCTTAGGGTGCCGCTGAGCGTGGCCATGTTATCAGGCAGGAAGGGGTTGGCCACAGCCAGCGGGAAATGGATTACGCCGAAGTCAAGGTTGAAGGGTGAGGTAGAGGTGGAGTCGTTCAGCGCGCCGCTGATTGTCACGGCCTTGGCGCCGTTCACCATCAGGTCCACGTCGGCGCGTATCATTCCCGACGCGTTGGTGCTCACCTTCAGTTCAGTGTCGAAGTCTCCCACCTTTTGCTTGTTGTAGTAGAAATCATCCAGGTCCACGCTTCCGCTGCCGTTGATGCTTGCTCCGCCATCCCAGGCCAGCTTGAGGTCGGCCGAGAGATTGCCTTCCATTGGCGGCGCCCACGGATTGATCGACATCCAGTCCTGGATATGCACGTCGGTGAGCTTGAGCACAATGTCGTCATTTTCATTTATGTCGTCGCCGTGGGCGTGGTCATTGTCATGCTCCGTGTATATGGCGATGGCTGATTTTTCGCCCTTCATGTGCAGGTTGGCGTCGATATGCTTGTGCGGGAAATTGTATTTTATGAAGTTGTCTTCATTCACGGTCCAGTCCTTGTATCCAATCACAGGGGAATATGGCTTGATTTTCGCCGTTAGGGTGGAGTCGGCGAAGCTTGCCTGCAGGCCTAGGTCGTAGCCCACAATGCTGTCGATGTTGCGCTGCATGGCATGGAGGGAAATCACTCCGTCGTCGAGGATGCCGTCAAGGCTCACGTGCGCGAACTGGTCCATCGTGCCCGGCAGATTGTCGAGGTTTGTGGAGAAGAGCACGCGGTTGCCGTGCTGCGTGAGGCTGATGCCTATTGAATCCAGCGCCACCGACTTTGTCTTTACGCCGGCTACGTACCCCTTCATCGCCAGGCTGCTGTCGTTGCGGGCGGAGAACATGAGGTTGCGCAGGCGCATGTCGCTTTGCGAGAGCACGTCGTTCACGAGGTTGTTCTCGCCGCCAATGGCGTAAACAGTGAATTCAGGGAGGCATCTCTGCAGAGAATCGGCGTACAGCTGTCTTTGCGCGAGCTCCTTGTCAAATTCCGCCATAAATTTGTCCATGCGGCCCATTATTGTGTCAAGCGGGCATGGAGATTCGGCGTTGAGCATGAAGTCGCGGTTGGTCACCTTGACCGATGTCAGCGAGTCGTCGCTTTCAAATCGTGCCTTGACGTCAGAAAGCTTGTAGTCGGCCACGCCCATCGTGAATTCGGCGTTGTGCATGCTCAGGTTGGCGGCGATGGCGCCGGTTGATGGCGAATACGAGGCTTCGGCCGTGGCGTTAAGCGTCAGCTCCGACGGCTCTTGCATAAATTTCAGCGCGTAAAGGTTCACCTCGTCGGCGTCTATGCTGGCTGTCCAGTTGTATGTCTCGCCGGTGAGGTTGCCCTGCGCCTCGAGGTCAAAATCTATGTCGTGCTCATGCGTTGAGGCCTCAATCTCGGCATGCCCGTTAGCAAGGCTGGCCGATGCCTCTATGTCCTTGTAGGCGTATCCCATATAATCCAAGGATGCTATGTCGGCCGTGGCGTCAAGGGTTGTCTTTTCGCTGAATGGGTCGAATCCGCGCCCTTTTGCCTCAATTGTGGCTGTGACGTTGCCCACGCCGAGGTCAGGCATGAATGCCTTAATGGGGAATTCGTCGGCGCCAAGGCTCAGGCTGTATCCTTCGCTGTTTTGGTCAAGGCTTGCGTCAAGCGCTATGCGTCCGCCGAGGGTTGTGGCCTGCAGATTTCCTTTCATTAGGCCGCGGTGCATGGCCAGGTTACCGTCCAAAGTCATTGGCGGCACGCTCAGCCCGCTGCCTTTCAGGAAATCCTTGGTGATTGAGGCCACGTCAATTATGTTGCCGGAAAGCGTGAGGTCGCCTTCCGGACCTGACTTTGAAAAGGCGTTTTGCAGCCTCCCGCTTGCGTTAAGACGGGCCATGCGGTTGATGGATACGCCCAGCTCCTTTATGGCTATGTCTCCGCTGGTGCCGCTCAGGTCTGCGTCGATGCGCACGGGCGTGGCGTCGGGCATAGCCGCAAGGTAGGCCTTAAAGGCGGGGAACATCAGCCTTATGTCGGGGACGCCTATGAATCCGCTGGCGTCAAGCGCCAAAGGCACGCTCGGGTCGCCCATCAAGTCGCCCATGCCCATGTAGCCGTCGGCGTTCAGTTCGGTATAGTCAGTGATTAGCCTTATGCCGTTGAATGTCATTCTATTGTCCTTCATCGCGAATGTGCCGCTGGCGTCAAGGGTGACGCCGCATCTTTCAGTTGCCTTTAGGCTGAAGGGGAGGACAATGGTTGTGGCTTGATTGTAGAAGCTGTCCACCTCAAGGGCCATGTCCTCGGCCTGGATGTAGGCGAAGTCGAGCCCGGGCTGGGGCTGCAGGCCATGGGTGGTGTATAAGGCTTGTGAATCCGTGAATTTAAGCTTGGCCAGCTGCACGGTCCACGGCTTTGTGGCGGCGGTGTCCGCCTCGGCGGCAGGCACTGACG
>JAMPBQ010000071.1 GCA_023666615.1 Clostridium sp.
GCCATGCGCGAATGCCTCGAGCCTGGCGCCGGCGGGAATGGCTCGCCTTGCGGCGCGGATTTCCTCGAGGGTAAATTCGCGGGGCAGGACGAGCTGGGAGAATCCATGCTGGGCCAGGAAGCGGGCCTTTTCGGACGTGCGTATGTCGCACTGCGTGCTGGCGTGAAGCTCGATTGGTGGGATGCGCATGCGCAGCAGGGCCATGTCCTGGACGATGAGGGCGTCAACTCCGGCGCGCCAGAGGTCCCACACCAGGGCCTCCACGGATTGGAGCTCGCTGTCGTATATGATGGTGTTGAGCGTGACGTAGAGGCGCGCGCCGTAGATATGGGCCAGCTCCGCGGCGGCGCGCAGGTCGTCAAGAGAGTTGGCGGCTGAGGCGCGCGCGCCGTGCGAGGGGCCGCCCATATATATTGCGTCGGCGCCGTGGAGGATGGCCATGCGGGCCACTTCGAGGTCGCGCGCCGGGGCGAGGAGTTCGAGCTTGGTCAATGTCGTTTAGTAGTCTAAGGATGCGGATTCGTAGGCGAGGATGCCTTGGCTGGAGAGCTCAACCTCAATCCACTGGCCATCGGCGGCGGGGACTTTGGCATGAGTGTCATCGGAGAAGCAGATTAGAGGATAGCTTTCGCCATCGTATCCTTCGAGGCTCCAAAGGCGCTCGTCGGCGTCGAAATTCAGGCGTGTGATGGTGCCGTCGGCCAGGCGTGTGATTGTGTATCCGCGGCCGTCGCAGTCCACGAGGTAGCGCGAATCTTCGCCTTCGATGATAGACTTGCCTTTAGCCACGGGCGATCTTCCGCTCCAGAACTCGATGCTGTTGAGCACGATAAGGTCGGAGAGGGCGGATACTTCGTAGACCGGCACAATCCAGAACGCGAAGAACACGAGTTCGTTGACAAACTTGTTGTCGATGGTCTTGTTCCATGCCAAGAGCTTGTTTGTTAGGCCGAAGCTGCCGATGCAGCTGCTGAGGAGTAGGGATGCGGCGCAGGCCATGCATATCAACTTCTTCATAGATAAAAAATAATTTTGGCTATAACTTGATTTTTTGTATGGTTTTGGAGTAAAAGTCCATAATTTCGCTGACGTAGGCGAAGGTCTCGCGTCCGCGGTAGTATCCGAATTTTACGTCGGGGTCGCGGTAATATTCGGGGTTTGACTTCAGGAGCATGCCTTCGGCCACATTTCCGTTCCAGATTTGCGGGTCTCGGCCGGTCTTTTTGGCTATGGCGATGGCGTCGAGGACGTGGCCCGGGCCGGCGTTGTAGGCGGCGAGGATGAATTTGATCCTTTCCTGCGGGTTGGGTACTCGTTCGGCGAAGATTTTGTCAAGCTTTTTGATGACGCGCGTGGCCACGCTGACGGAGGTGGCGGGATCGTCGAGCTGCTCGGGCGTCACTTGGAATTGGCCGGCGGTCTGCGGAATCACCTGCATCAGGCCTCTTGCCCCTGCCCAGGAGCGGACGTTGGGGTCGAATCGGCTTTCGGTGAAGGCCATTGCGGCCAGCATGCGCCAGTCCCAGCCGCAATCGGGGGCGTAGCGCTTGAATATTTCGTCGTAGCGCGAGATGCGGCCGTTGGCGGCGTCAAGCTTGTATCCCTCGGGCAGGCTGCGGCTTTGCTCGAAGTATTGCTTTAGGAGCATTGCGTTTTCGCGGCGCGGGAGGTCTTGGCTGATCCAGGCGTCGATGGAGTCGGCAAGCCATTGGCTGCCGCGGCTCACAGCCCAGGCTGAGCGCTGTGGGAAGCTCACCGGCATGGTAATGTCGAGGTCGGGATAGTACGTCTTGTTGATGCGGGCTATGTCGCTGTCGACGAGGGTAAGCGGTATTTCTCCGGCGGAAACCATGGCGATAAGGTCCTCGGTGATGAGGGTGTCGCGGTCCACGAGGTGGATGTTGATGCCTCCGCCGAGCTCCTCGTTGAGGTTTTCGATGCGCTGCTCGTATTTTGAGCCGGCCTCGACGTAGACGTCGCGGCCCACGAGCTGCGTGACGTCGGTGATGCGGCCCTTCACGTTGGGCTGCACCAGCACCTGCGAGGTCTCGTTTACCGGGCCGCAGTGGATTACGCGCTGCTTGAAGTGGGATGTGAGGGGCACCTCGTAGGCCACGAGGTCGACAAGGCCAGAGTCGAGCATTTCGATGGCGTCGCCCAGGGAGGCAGCGACGCTTAGGTCAACCTGCAATCCTTTTTCCTTGGCCATCGCATGGACGAGGGAATAGTCGTAGCCCATCTGCTGGTCGCGGTAGATGAAGTATGACGCGGGGCTGTAGAGGGTGGCGACCCGCAGGGTGTCAGGCAGGGCATGCCCGGCTTCGCCCCCGCCGGAGGCCGGCTTGCATCCAGGCCACAGCAAAACCATGGCAATAAACAGGATATAGAACCGATGAATCATGATGAGCCATGAAAAATCATGATGAACCATGATTATGCATGATTCATCATGAAGGGTCTTGATTAGTATTCGAAGGTGCCTTGGGGGGAGATGATGGTGAGGCGGTTGGAGGGGGCGGACTCGACGCGGCCTACTATGCGGGCCTCGATGCCGAAGCCTGCGGCGATGTCGATGATGGCCTGGGCGTCGGCGGGCTTGACGTAGAGCTCCATGCGGTGGCCCATGTTGAAGACCTTGTACATCTCTTGCCATGTGGTGCCTGATTCCTCCTGAATCAGGCGGAAGAGGGGCGGGATGGGGAAGAGGTTGTCCTTTATCACATGCTTGTTCTCCACGAAGTGCATCACCTTTGTCTGCGCGCCGCCCGAGCAGTGGACCATGCCGTGGATGGCTGGGCGCATCTTGTCGAGGATGGCCTTAACCACAGGGGCGTAGGTGCGTGTGGGCGATAGCACCAGCTTGCCGGCGTTGAGGGGCGAGCCTTCAACTGGGTCGGTGAGGCGCTTTGAGCCGGAGTAGACCACTTCCTCGGGGATGCCGGCGTCGTATGTTTCGGGGAATGCCTTAGCCACGTCCTTGCAGAACACATCGTGGCGCGCCGAGGTAAGGCCGTTGCTGCCCATTCCGCCGTTGTATTCCGCCTCGTATGCGGCTTGGCCGTAGGAAGCCAGGCCCACAATTGCGTCGCCCGCGGTTATATTGGCGTTGTCGATGACATCGGCCCTGCGCATGCGGCAAGTGACTGTGGAGTCCACGATGATTGTGCGCACGAGGTCGCCTACGTCGGCCGTCTCGCCGCCGGTGCTGTAGGCTGAGATTCCGGCATCGCGCAGCTGGGCCAAAAGCTCCTCGTTGCCATTGATTATTGCTGAAATGACCTCGCCGGGCACAAGGCGCTTGTTGCGGCCTATCGTCGAGGAGACAAGGATATTGTCGGTGGCGCCCACGCACAGGAGGTCGTCGATGTTCATGATCAGCGAGTCTTGGGCAATGCCTTTCCATACGCTGAGGTCGCCGGTCTGCCGCCAATAGGCGTAGGCCAGCGAGGATTTCGTGCCGGCGCCGTCGGCGTGCATTATGTTGCAGTATTCAGGGTCGCCGCCCAGGTAATCAGGGATTATTTTGCAGAACGCCTTGGGGTAAAGGCCCTTGTCAACGTTCTTGATGGCGTTGTGGACGTCTTCCTTCGAGGCGGAGACGCCGCGCAGATCGTATCTTTCGCTCATGATTTTGCGGTATAAGGCCCTTAAGGGCTTTAAGGACATTAAAGTCCTTAAGGGCTTTTAGGGATTATTTTGCGGAATATTGTTGGCTGTAGCGGAGCATTTGGTCGGCGTATGGCTCGCCGTAGCTGATGGTTACGTCAGTGGGATTTCCGTCTTTGTCGGTGACGAGAGTGTAAACCGGGTTGACGAAGCCGCGGTAGGGGGCGATGTCGAGGGTGGCGTAGCGGTCAAGCACCTCCTTGTGGAGGGCGGGGTCCACCTTCACGGCGTAGGTCTCCACCAGCTGGCGCCCGGCTTCGTAGTCGCCTTCGCTCTTGATGCGCTGGATTTCGGCCAGGAGCTGCCCGAATAGACCGCGCAGCTTCTCGTAATCGTTGATTTTTACGAATGTCTTCCCGTCAACCTTCACGAGCTCAATCACGTTGTCGGCCTTGCCGTGCTCATATGCCCATTCCGAGATTAGCTTGCGGTTGCGCATGTGGGCTTCCTCCACATCCTTTCCGGGCTCGATGCGCATGAGCTGGGTCATCATGCCGTTGAGGATGTATTTGTAATACTCGGCCTTGTAAGCCTCGGGGTTGTCGAGGAGGCCAAGCTCGATGAGCTTGGGGTCGGCCAGGTAGTAGAGGGCGAAGAGGTCGGCGCGCGTTTCCTCGAGGGTGCTGCCGTGGGCGCGGAGGGCGTCGGGGTCAACTCCCGGGAGGAGCTGGCCGGAGCCGTGGCCGAGGCATTCGTGCAGGTCGGTGTGGAGGTTGTCGGTTATGAACAGGTAATCGTCGAGGAGCTTGCGCGTGGGCTCGTCGATTACAAATTCCTCGTTGAAGCCGTTGCCGTGGCTGGCCTCATCGTAGGCTTGGGTGATATTCTCGATGGTTACGGACTTGGAGCCGTGGGCGGCGCGTATCCAGTTGCTGTTGGGGAGGTTGATTCCGATGGGGGTGGAAGGATACGAATCGCCGGCGAGGATGGCCGCGGTGATTACCTTCGCGCTCACGCCCTTCACCTTGGGCTTGCGGAAACGGTCGTCGATCGGGGAGTTGTTCTCGAACCACTGCGCGTTGCCGGCCAGCACTTCGGTGCGGTGGCTTGCCTCATTGTTCTTGAAGTTGACGATGCTTTCCCACGAGCCCTTCATGCCCAGGGGGTCGCCGTAGCTTTCGATGAATCCGTTGATGAAGTCGACGCGCGACGCTGTGTCGTCGGCCCAGGTGATAGAGTACTGGTCGAACATCTTCAGGTCTCCGCCGGTGTAGAACTCAACGAGCTCCTCAATGGTCTTGCGCTGGGCGTCATTCTCGGCGTATTGCTTTGCCTTATTGAGGTTTTCTACAATCTTCTCAATGTAAGGGGAATATAGGCCGCCGATTTTGTAGGTCTGCTCATACAGCTTTCCGTCGGCGCCGCGGTCGATGCGGCTGTTAAGGCCGTATGAAATGGGGGTAAGGTCGGTGGTGTCCTTCATTGCGCCGTAGAAGGCCTCCACTTCGGCCTGCGTAACGCCGGGGGCGTAGAAATTGCATGCGGAGGTGGTGATGAGGTCAACTCCGTCGGCCTGGTTGACGCGCTTGGCGTAGGCCTGGGGGTTGAACACGATGTCGGCGAGGGCGTCGGCGTTCTCGGCTTCAACGCGGGCAAGCTGCTCCTTGAAGAACTCCTGCGAGAAAGCGGGGACGAACTTGTCGGTGGAATAGTGGTGGTGGATGCCGTTGCCAAACCACACTTGCTTCATGTAGGTCTCAAAAGCCTTGAAGTCGGGGCTCTGCCTGTCGCCATCGTAAGATGTGTATATTTCTTCCAGCACGGGGCGCAGCTGCAGGTTCACGGCGCAGTTTTGGTCCCAAAGGATGTCGCGGCCCCAAAGGGCGGCTTCCTGCAGATAATACACAAGCAATTTTTGGTCGAGCGAAAGGCTCTCGAAGCCGGGCACCTGATAGTTGAGCACTTCGATGTCGGCAAAGCGGTCGGCTGTATAGTCGAAATCAGCGCTGCTGTCCATTTTTTCTTTTTGGGAATTGCAGGCGCAGGCGGCCAAGGCCAGGGCCGCGCCCGCGATGAATGATGATTTTTTCATTTATTGGGAATTAGCTGTTTGGCAAAGGATTTGGATGTTTCTGATAATTCGATGCTTTGGTTTTTCGTTATATCGTTATATCGTTATATCGTTATATCGTTTTATCGTTATATCGAATTGGGGGCGATTTTTATTCTATGTAGAGCACGAGGCCCTTGAGGTATTCGCCCTCGGGATGGTAGATGTTGACGGGGTGGTCGGCGGGCTGGGTGAGCTGGTGGAGGATGCGCACCCGGCGGCCGGTCTGGGCTGCGGCGGAGAACACCGCCAGGCGGAACTGCTCCTT
>JAMPBQ010000072.1 GCA_023666615.1 Clostridium sp.
CCTGCCGGGCCGTTGAATGCCCCCGCTCGCGCGCCACGCTGGCCTTGTCGTCGCCATAAGTAGCCTCATGGTAAAGCGTATCCACCCGCGCCACGGCCCGCGCCACGGCCTGCGACTTCATCGTATCCGACGCATACGCATAGCTCCGTGCCGGCGGCGGATCCAGCGTCAGCCATTTGTTCTCTATCACATTCCCGGCGGCGTCCACGAAATCAGCCCCATCCTTCAGCGCCTGCCGCTCGCGTATGGGCACATTGTAAAACTCCAGCATCTCTGCCCGAAGAGTCCGCGGCCTGGCCTTCTCCCTGAATATGAACCCCACCGCCGGCGTCGTGTGCGGCATGGGAAAAGTCTCCACTGTCAAGGCCTCATCCTCATAAATCACCTTGTGTTCCATCTCTATCGGATGGAACACAAGGGTATATTGCGGAGCATGGGCAAACGTGTCAAGGCACATCTTGACCGTGTCAATCCCCTTTTGCATCATGTACACGTGCAGCTCGCCGTTGAAGTCATGCAGCGTCAGCGTCGACAATAGCCCCGGCATCCCCAGCGCGTGGTCGCCGTGCAGGTGCGAAATGAATATGCTCTTCAGGCGCGTAAACTTCAGCCCCGCCTTGCGCATCCCCAGCTGCGCGCCCTCGCCGCAGTCTATCATATAGAGCCTCCCGTTGTGCTCTATCGCTTGGCTCGACGGCATGTGCTTCAGCGACGGAGTGGCCGACCCGCACCCAAGAACGTATAGCTTCATTTCCGCTTCCCTCTCTGCTTTGCCTGCTCGCGCATCATGGCCTCCTGCTGCTTCTGCATGGCCTCAAGCCTTGCCATGAAGCCGCCCTTCTTCTTTTTCGGGTTCTTAGCGTTCGCCAAAAGCTCCGCCCGCACCTTCTTCTCATTGATGCACTTGCGGAATATCCACGTCTGGATGATCGTTATCAATAGCGACAGGAAATAATAGTAGCTTAGGCCCGACGCATAGTCATTGAAGATGAACAGGAACATCACAGGCATCAGGTACATCATCCACTTCATCCCAGGCATCGACGATGACCCCGGCTGGTTCTGCATATTGATCTTGCTGTAGATGATGTTTGTAACGGTCATAAGAAGGCAGAACAGGCTCACGTGGTTGCCGTACCATGGTATGGTGAACGGAAGCGTCAATATTGAATCCGGAGCCGCCAAGTCATGCGCCCAGAGGAACGACTGCCCCCTCAGCTCGATCGCCGACGGGAAGAAGGCGAACATAGCTATCAATATCGGCATCTGCAGAAGCATCGGAAGGCAACCCGAGAAAGGCGACGCCCCGACGCGGCTGTAAAGCGACATCGTCTCCTGTTGGCGCTTCATCGCGTTCTCCTGGCCCGGATATTTGTCGTTGATTTCCTTTATCTCTGGAGCCAACGCGCGCATCTTCGCCTGCGACATGTAGCTCTTGTACGTAAACGGGAAAAGTATCAGCTTGATGAAGAGCGTCAACAGCAGGATGATTATGCCGTAGTTCGATATGAATTTGCTCAGGAAGCTGAACACCGGTATCACTATCAGCTGGTTGATCCAGCGGAAGAGGCTCCAGCCCAGCGGCACTAGCCTGTTCAGCTCAAGGTCGTCTCCCTCCGGCGAAATCTTGTCGTCTATGCTGTTCAGAAGCGGATAGTCGTTTGGTCCAAGATAGAGGTCAAAGCTGGCCGGATTGGCATCGGTCGTGGAGTAGGGCACGATGGCCTTGAGCCCCATGTCCTTAACGTACACCGGATTGTCCTTCAGAGGCGTCGAGGTCATTTCTGCCGAGCTGAAAGGCGTCGACGGTATCGCCACCGACGAGAAGAACTGGTTCTTGAAGGCCACCCATTTCACCTGGCCGCTGATGTTTTCAACCTCGGCGTCGGTGCTGCTCAGCTCGTCGGGCGACCCCTTCGTCAGCTTGTACATCACCGAGCTGTTCCTTTCCTCAAAGGTGTTGCTCTTTTCGTTGCGCTCCATCTTCTGCCTCCAGTTGAATGCCAAGGTCGACGTGCTCGGCGGTATCACGGCGTCCATCCCCTTTTGCTCTATCGTCATCTTCACCATGTAATCCTCAGGCGTCACGCTGTAGCGGATCCTCCAGTATTGGTCAGGCCCGAGGTTTAGCGCCATCACCACGCCCGAGTCGGTCGCCTCCATCGGCGTAAAGTACAGCGAATCAGTATGGATATGCTGCTCTGCCGTCACAAACGAAAAACCGTACGACCCGGTCTGCGCCGTGAACAGCGTCACCGGCTTTATCGGCTCAAACCTCTCGTTGTTGTATTTCTTCAGCACGGCCTCTTCGATGATGCCGCCCTTGTTCGACAGCGTCAGGCGCATGTTCTCGTTCTCTATCACCGTCTTCTCCTCTTCGCCGTAGAAGAAGGGCGCAAACTCGCTGTAGCGAAGGTGCTTGTCAAGATTCGCGCGCAGCTTCGAGTGCGCGGCGTTGAATTGCTTTTGCGTCAAGCCGGCCATTTCGGCTCTCAGCATGTTGCCCACAATCGCCTCAGTGGTATCCACCTTCACTATGCCGCTCAGCGTAGAGTCTTTCGGCGAGTACGTTAGCGTCATTCCGGGGTCGGTCAGCGTGTAAGTCCCGTCCTCATGCAGGCGCCCTTTGGCCATTACTATGTTGGCTATGGCCGGCACGTCTGCCTCGCTGTAGAATTGCTGCGAGGGGGCCGAGGGCAACGCCTGTTCGGTCTTTGTTTCTGATCCCCCATTGTTGTCCGATGTCTTCTGCTGGGGGCGCGTACACCACATAAAGACGAGGAGCATGAGGGCCATCATCAAGAAGGTGCTTGTCGTATTATTCTTGTTGTCCACTGATTCGTAGGCTTTTAATTGTTAAATTCTATTCCTTTCCAAAAAATCTCTAAAAACTAAAGACTAAAAACTAAAAACTGTCCCACACCGCCGCGCGCATGAAGCTCAGGAACAGCGGATGTGGCTTCAGCACTGTGCTGGAATATTCGGGGTGGTACTGTGTGCCGATGTACCAGCGTTTTCCCGGAATCTCCACGGCCTCGACAAGGCCGGTCTTGGGGTTCTCTCCGATGCATTGCATCCCGCCTCGCTCAAAAGCCTCGCGGTATTGGTCGTTGAATTCAAACCGGTGGCGGTGCCTCTCGCGCACATGCGTCGTCCCGTACGCCTCGGCGGCCTTCGATCCCGGCCGCAGCTCGCAGTCATATTCCCCAAGGCGCATAGTCCCGCCCATGTTCGATATGCTCTTCTGCTCCTCCATCAGGTCGATTACGGGGTAGGGAGTGGTCACGTTCATCTCTGTGGAGTTCGCCTCAGCCATCCCGAGCACGTTCCGCGCGAATTCTATCACCATGCATTGCATTCCAAGGCAGATGCCAAAGGTCGGCTTGTCATGCTCGCGGCACCATTTCAGCGCCGTGAACTTTCCCTCTATGCCGCGCTGCCCAAATCCCGGCGCCACGATCACGCCGTCAAGGCCCTCTAGCAGTTCGCCCGCGTTCTCTGGTGTAATCTTCTCTGAGTGGATGCTCACCAGGTCCAGCTTGCGGTCGCAGTATGTGGCCGCCTGGAACAGCGATTCGTTGATCGATTTGTACGCGTCCTGCAGCTCAACGTATTTGCCCACAAGGCCAATCTTCACTGTCTTTTCCGCGTGGTCCATCTTGTGCAAAAATTCATTCCATGCGTGCATGTCGGGCTCGCCTTCTATGGCCACGCCCATCTTCTTCAGCACGATTTCGTCCAGCTTCTGCTCATGCATCGCTATAGGCACCTTGTAGATTGAAGGCAAATCCTTCGATTGGATCACGGCCTCGGGCGATACGTTGCAGAATTGCGCGATCTTCCTCCTCATGTCCGCCGGTATGTCCTTCTCAGTCCTCAGCACCAGCACGTCAGGCTGGATGCCTACCTCCTGCAGCACCTTCACGCTGTGCTGAGTCGGCTTAGTCTTCAGCTCCTTCGCCGCGTGCAGGTAAGGCACGTAAGTCAGGTGGATGCATAGGCTGTTGCCCCCGAGTTCCCACCTCAGCTGGCGCACGCTCTCTATGAACGGCTGCGACTCTATGTCGCCCACCGTGCCGCCGATTTCGGTGATTACGAAGTCATATTCCCCAGTGTTGCCAAGGGCCTTCACATTCCGCCTGATTTCATCGGTGATGTGCGGCACGATCTGCACCGTCTTTCCGAGGTAGTCGCCTCGGCGCTCCTTCTCTATCACCGTCTTGAAGATGCGGCCCGTCGTAACGTTGTTCGCCCTCGAAGTCCGCATGTTCGTGAATCTCTCGTAATGCCCCAGGTCAAGGTCCGTCTCAGTCCCGTCGGCGGTTACGTAGCACTCGCCGTGCTCGTAAGGATTAAGTGTCCCCGGGTCAACGTTGATGTATGGGTCGAATTTCTGTATGGTCACCCTGTAGCCCCTCGCCTTCAGCAAGCACGCCAAGGATGCGGAGATGATGCCCTTCCCTAACGACGACACCACGCCTCCTGTCACAAAGATGTATTTCGTTTCCACTTTCAAGAAATGTT
Organism: Clostridium sp.; assembly: GCA_023666615.1. Lineage (GTDB taxonomy): Bacteria > Bacteroidota > Bacteroidia > Bacteroidales > Muribaculaceae > CAG-873. The sequence goes on from JAMPBQ010000072.1 coordinate 4,525, forward strand.
GTAATTCTGCTTTCAAACTGCAAATTTAAGCATTTTCCCCCAATCCACAAAATCAAAAAAATCTCCTCCCTCCCATATTTCGTTGAGTTTGCGAGCTCTGCTCGCCCCCAAAAAATCCAGCCAGCCCGCGCCCCCCAAAAAAATCCAGCCCTGTTTCGTTGTGTGAGCGAGCTCTGCTCGCGCCCCCACAGCCCCTACAGCGCCGGCACTCGCCTCCGCATAGGATAATCACCATGCGTATGCCCCTTAAGGCACTCAATCAGCTCATCGGCCCCCATTCCCCCAGCATCCATCCCGCAGATCTCCAGCCACAGCCCAGTAATATGCCTAGCCAAGGCGCTCTGCAAAAGCGGCGCCAGCGTGGCCGCAGGCCGGTCCGACCGTATCAGAAGCGAGACGCATCCATCCGTCGAATCATCCTGCGCCACCCGCTGCCCAAGCCGCGCCACGGCCCACCCCTTCGCATGCCGCCATAGCGCATCCAGCATCGGCCCGTCGGCATCCAGCGTTGGTATCTTGTCATATTTCCCGTTCTTCCCTCCGATGTATGCCGTGGTGATGTGTACCTCCTCATACACATCCGTCTTGTTTATTGTCACCCTTGTTTCCATTTCCATTCAAAAGCTAATAAATGAATATGTCACTCCTATTCCCACATAAGGCCCCGACCCCTTCCCGGTCCAGGCCCAGCCCGCCGTAGCCCCAAGGTGCCACCGCTTAGGCCTCCCCTTGGGCGCCGCAAGCGCCACAGTCCGCGGATAGACCTCAATGCTGTCAAGGCTCGGCATCCAGCCGCTCACCCATGCCCTGTAAGTGCTGTCCCCGTATTCCTTGCTCACTATCGGCAGCTCCACCTCCACGCTGTCCCTCTCCATAATCCTTATCGTATCCCGTGGGCCCTCATCAAGCGAAACGGAGGGCGAAATGGAAGGCGAAGGCGCCCTCGCCTTCGCCACAATCGCCTTCACAGTCCTCGCCGGCGCGCTGTCTATAGCCGCCGGCATCGCTATCCTTACGGTGTCTATCCTTACCCTCTGCGCCGTCCTCTCCGGCCTGCTCCCCAGCAATAGGCCAATCATCACCCCTATCGCCGTGGCCATAATGTAAAATCCCGGTCTTTTCATAGTTCGTTCTTTATGTATTTCAAAATTCCCTCGACGTGAATATCCGCTATCGTCTCAATTCCCTCGTCGCTCAGCATTATCTCCAAGTCCTCTCGGTTGTCCATGAACAAGTTCTCTGTCAGCGCCGCCGGGCATTTCGTGTCCCTGCATATCGCCAAGTTCTGCGTCCAGTAGTCAGTCCCGGGCTTCGGCCGCCTTACGCTCAGCCCCCGCCTCTCAGCCTCCTCGGCCAGCGCCGTCGCCAAGGCCTTCGACTTC
>JAMPBQ010000073.1 GCA_023666615.1 Clostridium sp.
GGAACAGGCGGCGGCCTTGGCGGCGGCTACAACTTCACGCAGGACGCCGTGCTGGGCATCCAGCCGCCTACGGGCAAGCCCGTTGTGGAAGAGGCGCTTTACCTGACGCAGATGGGGTCGCTGGTGGGCCAGGTGTCAAGGACATCGCTCGTCTTCGCCCTTGAAGGGGAGAGCGACGCAATGTGGGTGAACTACAATCCCGAGAACATCTACGCAAAATTCGGCGCGATAGTGGAGCCCATCGACGGCACCGCGGGCGAAAAGGCCGGGTTCCCGATAGGCGGAGCCGACATTACCATCGAGCCGGGCTACGGCACCGGGCCGATGTACTTCACCCCCACCCTCGACCTTGCCGCGGCAGAGCTGGCAGACGGCACCTACAAGGTGAGAATCGCCACTCGCGACTACACGAAGGATGATTCAGAGTGGGTGCCGGTGCGAGCGCTGAACGGATACAACGAATACGTGCTTTTGACGAAGAGCGGATCGAGGTACACCGTGCAGAACCTTGACATGCCGCAGCTGCACATCACAGACGGCAACATCGTGGGGACGCTATACTACGGCACAATGTGCAGGGTGAACGTGACGGTGAAGAACGATTCAGACTTGGAGCTGGCAAAGGGGTTCGCCCCAGTGCTGTTCTATCTCCAGGACAATCAGTACTACGCATTCTTCCTCGGACAGAGCGTATTCATCTCCGTGCCCCCGCATGGAGAAGTGACCAAGGAATGGGTGACTGACTTCACCCTACTGCAGAACCTCCAGGGATTTGAGGAGCCGATGGACTTTGTGCTGTCGTTCTTCGACGAATCAACCTATGGATTCTACACCGACGACATTCAGAAACCCATCACAATGCAGCCCTACGCGGTGCCAAACTTGTTTGTGCGCAGCGAGTTCAAAATCGAGGGAGCGGAAATTGTGACTGAAAACGTGGGCGGCGCGGACATGAGCGTTGCGCTTGTCAAGGACCGCTACAACATCCCCGTCACGTGCAGCTTCAGCAAGAGCGGCCGATATCCATTTGCGCTGAATGTGGCTGCGTGCGTGCTTCAGCCCGACTTCACCTCCACCGGCAACCAGCAGCTTGAGATTTTGACCTACGGGATGGCACCGCTGATGATAGAGAAGCCATTGCAGGAGACGGAGTACAAGGCCACAATTACCTATCCCCAGGCCCAGCCCAACACATATTACAGCATTATGCTGGCCTACCTGCAAGATGGCTACTTCAACCAGATCAACGCCAACCCGATAGTGTTCAGGCTTGACAGCAGCACAAGCGGGATTGAATCGGCGATAATTGACACTGAAGAAGCGGAGAACCAGCCCATCTACAACCTGCAGGGCATATGCATGGGCACGGACTGGGATGCGCTTCCGGCCGGATTGTACGTCCGCGGCGGGAAGAAGATAGCAAAAAGGCTGTAGGAATCATGCTCGTGTGACGAAAAACCCGTAGAAGAAATAACCACGGATTTCACAGATTACACGGATTTTTGATTATCATATGCAAAGATTTAAATTGGACTTCAAAAACACCAAAATATCAATATTTATTAACCAAACATTTCACAACTTATGAAGAAACTTTATTCCATTATGCTTATGGCGATAGCCATGCTAGGGGTATCGTTCTCGGCAAAGGCTGATGTGTACACGGTGAATCTGACATGGGACACGCCGGGGTCTGTCGAGATTTACGTTGCCAGCACTGCGGCAGAGAGCAAGGTAAATCTTCCCGAAGGCGCCACCTCCTACACTGCGCAATATGAGCAGTCATACGCACCCAGCACCTACGTACGCGCCACAGACGGGTACTATCTCGTTAACGCTGTTTGCTCTGACGACAGCAAGACGATCACCCCCTCAGGCTCTCCCCGCCAGGCTATCATCAATATGGGCACAGCCTCTTATGCACATGGCACGCACACCGTGCATGTTAATGTTGAGAAGCTCAATTATGACAGCAGCATTGAGATTAATTTCATCAGCGGCGGCGACGTAACTGCCACTACTGAGCTGCAGAGCTTTAAGCTGAAGGGCGGCAAGCAGACAATGAAGTTCGACGCAAGGTATGAGAAGACCCTCAACTTCGGTAATGGCACCCCTGATTTGGCTGAGGACTATTACATCAAGAAGAATGACGAGGTGCAGACCTGGACCAACTTCTATGGTATGAGACTCCAGAGCAGCATTCCGTTTGAGGATGGCGACTGGTTCGAGGTAAAATACAACAACGAGCCCGCAGAGGCAGCGAAGGCCACTTACACCGTAAGCCTGAACTACCTTGACGACATGGCAAAGGAATCAATCGTGATGGTGCGCAACTTCACGAAGATGCAGACCATCAGCTCCTATGATTCATTTGAGGTGGAAGAGGGCGACGTAGTGTCCATAGCATGCAATACGGCAGACTACAACGTTACCATCAATGATGACGCGTTAGAGCCCGCCTCCGGCATCAGCACCACTACCCTTTGGAAATCAGAGGCCATCACAGCCAACACCACCATCAACATCTCCGCAGAAGAGCGCCAGTACGGCAACACCTACCTAAGTGTGGGCATAGTGGATCCCGAAGGTGTAGTTCTGCACAAGGGCGGAGTAGACGGCCCGGTGATTGACCTATCGGAACTGACCCCCAGCCCAGAGACAATCTATGGAACAGAATTCAACGTATACAGCATAGAGGTGAGCCTAAAGAGTCCGAAGATCTACGTAGCTGAGGCACCGGGCTGGTACATCTACCAGAGCGGCTACAATAATCCTGCCAGCACATCAGAAACGTCAGGGTTCATATCCACACAAATGGCAATGCAAGGCGATGACTACAAAGGCGCGCTGCACGTATGGACACACAAGATTGTAAAGGACACCAAGCTGGTGGTAGTGCTGAAGGGCGACGCAAGCAAGGCGGCGCTGAAGGACCAGCACAACAACTCCAATGATTTCCCGCTGCAGCTGGGCTACAACGAGTTTATGATCGACCCGGTATACAGCGGCACCTTCACTGTGGCGAAATTCGATGTTGCAGAAGGCAGCAGCTTCTCAGTGTACAACAACTACACGGCACAGGCCGTAGACGAAAATGACGTCTACAGCGGCATAGCCGTTAACTCAGACGCAGTGCTGCACATCTTCGCCGGCGTGCCCGAATCGAAGAAGCACACCTATACCATCGCCAACAAGACCATCAAGCAGGCAGAAGTGACCTACGACCGCGTGCTCAAGGCCACGGGCGAAAAATTCTCAGCCTATGTAGGCTCAGAAATCAGCGTAAAGCCCGCAGCAGGGTACCTGGTGAAGATTGACGACGAAGTGGCACCTTCCAGCGACGGCGTATTCACCGCCACCGTGCCCGATGGCGCCTTTAATACACACGATATTGAAATCGTAGACCCGAGCACATCTGTGATTTCTCCGGCCAATGGCGAGACCGCAGAATCGTTCGACGGATTCACCATTTCCTTCCCCAACGCCACCACAGCTACATACGACGAGGCAGCGGACTTCAATGAATACTTCACGCTTCAGTCAACATACTGGGCCAACTGGGGCTGGACTATCGAGAAAGTAGAGACAGACTACCCCACCTTCAAACTGACTCCGAACATGACCGCGCCGAATGGCAACCTTACATTCAAGATGTACGAAGGATTCTTCACAATCAACGACGCGCTCAAGAACAGCGAAAGGACAGTGAAGTTCAATCTGAACCGCACAGTTGACCTTGACGGCTGGACAGTCACACCCGAGGGCGACGTAGTGGCAAGCGAGTACTATGGCCCGCAAGTGGCCTTCTCCTTCGGAGAGGACGCCAGCGTGGAATTCAACATCGAAGACCCGACACTGCTGAGCATCAAATTCAACAATGAGACGCTGGAATACTACACCGACTATCAACTGAACCTTGAAGGCGGCTACATCATGATCGGCCTTGGCGACGAATACAAGAACATGGCCGGCACACTGGAAGTAAGCTTCCCCGCTGGGGCATTCAAGGTGAATGGCAAGGAATCGCACGCCATGGCACACACATGGAACGTGATCATGCCCAAAGAGTACACCCTGAACATGACGCCTGGATTCAACCCCGAAGCCGTGGCAGCAGACACCAAGCTGGTGTTCACCGCCACATTCCCCGAGGCGGATAAGGCCGAACTCTTCAACAAATACTTCATTGAGCTTAGGGAAGGCTACCAGTCGGACAGCTACTCAAGCACCCCCGCTACAGTGGAGGCAGTGGCCGATGCAGATCACCCCACCTTCACCATCACCTTCCCCGCAACCGGCAAGGAAGTGGAGAACGCAAACTTCACTCTGAAGATAATACAGGGCGCATTCACCCTTGATGGCGCCCAGGAATCGCCCGCATTTGAAGAAGTGTACGCCATCAACCCCGTTGATCCCACAGAGTATGTGCTGACACCGGCAAGCGGCGATACCGTGGAGGGCATCACAGAGATCATGATTTCCTTCCCGAAGGCCAAGACAGTGACCCTGGCCGACGGCAGCGAAGAGGGCGAGACAAGCGAGATCATGTTGATGAACACCAACTCTACCTATTGGTCAGAATGGTTCACCATCGGCAAGGTTGCAGGCGCAGAAGTTCCCACCTTCCTCTTGACCCCCAACGCTCCCGCCAAGACTAATGGCCAATACAATTTCGTGATAAGCGCTGAGCAATTCCTTATCAACGGCACTGAGAAGAATGATGAAATCATAGCTCAATATACCGTATACAAGGAAATCAAGCCTGAGGACATCACCTACACGCTTTATCCCGAAGATGGAACGAATATCGACAATCTGTACAGCGCAGACCTTGCCATCAAGTACGCCGACGGCCTAAGCGTGGACATGGAGTCCACCGACATGGATAAAATTTCACTCAAGTTCGGAAATACTGACCTTGAGGCTGGCACTGATTACACTGCAGACGGCTATATGAGCATTATAAGTTTCTCAATCGACCGCAACGTCTACAAGGATCAGAACGGCAAGCTAATCATGGACCTTGGCGAAGGCTGGATAAAAGTGTCAGGCGTAAACTCGCCCGCTATCCATGCAGAATGGAATGTGGTAGGCGAAACTGACGGCATCGGCTCTATTCTTGGCGATGAGACAGACAGCTTCACCGTTGTAACGATTGACGGCCGCGTGATAATGACAGAAGGCACCGCCGCCGAGCTGAAGCAGCTCCCCGCCGGCCTCTACATCATCAACGGCGTTAAGATCTACTTGACAAAGTAAGAAAACACCCACAACCTTGATACGAAAGGGGCAAACGAAAGTTTGCCCCTTTTTTGCGTGAATTAGATAGCCTGTGGGAAGTTTTGAATATAATGAAAACTTTTGCGGATTTTGTCATAAGTTTTGAATATAATGAAAACTTTTGTGGACTGGAAATGCCTGTTAAATCACAAATGACATTATTTTGCAACTGGACTTCATCGTCATTTAATCACAACATTTTGATTATCAAAATAAAAATATCTTTAACATAAACTTTCGCCATCATTTTAACGAGGCTGTGACAACGGATGCACCAGGGTGCATCCCTACAATTCAATGGATTAACCTGCTGAATATTGATGGAGGGTTGGTAATTTCCTTAAAAATTAGTAACTTTGCAGCCTAAAAGACATAATTGAGGAAAACAATAAAAATTCATACAGAATATGCTATCTGCAAAGGAAATACGAGAGTCGTACAAGGAGTTTTTCCGCGGGAAGGGACACCACATCGTGCCTTCGGCGCCGATGGTGATCAAGGATGACCCGACGCTGATGTTCACCAACGCCGGCATGAACCAGTTCAAGGACA
>JAMPBQ010000074.1 GCA_023666615.1 Clostridium sp.
AGCCGGCACCCGTTTGATTCATTCATCTGCGCCAAGACGCCGGCAGGGCGCTGGCTGGAGCCGAGCGAGCTCGGCGGCCCGGCAGTGTTCCTGGCATCGAGCGCATCAGACGCGGTGAACGGGCATATCCTGTATGTTGACGGCGGCATCCTGGCCTACATCGGCAAGCAGCCTAAATAAAGCGGTCGAAGGACATTTTTTGATTGAATTACTTAAGTTTCGCAAGCTCACTTAGGTTGGGAGAAAAGGCAAAGAAAGGTAAGTGTCAAGGGCGTATGCCCTTGACGAGGCAAGATAAATGTCGACGATAGCGATTGGCTATACTGTTATCTTGCCACGGGCGAAGCCCAATTGCCTTTATGGCCTTTATAACCTTCAACTTGAGCTTGCGAAAGTTGAATTGAATAATAAACTGAAAATAAAAGCAATAATTTGGAACAATTTTTTGCCTATATCATTGGGCTCGGGGCCGCGGTGATGATGCCCATCATCTTTTTGGTGCTGGGCCTCTGCATCGGGCTTGGCTTCAACAAGTCGCTGATGAGCGGCCTGAAGGTTGGCGTCGGCTTCATTGGGCTGTCGATTGTGACGGCCCTGCTGACAGATTCAATGGGCGGGCCGTTGGACACGATCAAGAATCTTTACCACCTGCAGCTTGAGGTGTTTGACATGGGCTGGCCGGCAGCGGCCTCCGTGGCGTACAATACGCTAGTGGGGGCGTTTATCATCCCGGTTTGCCTTGGCGTTAACCTTCTGCTTTTGGCGTTCAAATGCACGCGGACGGTCAACATCGACCTTTGGAACTATTGGCATTTCGCGTTCATAGGGGCTGTGGCGTACTTCACGGCCCTGGGGCTTGGATGGACGGCTCCGCTTGCGTGGGGCTTCTTCGCGGCGATCATCTGCTACATCATCACGCTTGTGATCGCGGACGTGACGGCGCCCAAATTCCAGAAATTCTACAAGGACATGGAGGGCATCAGCATCCCGCAGCCATTCTGCGCGGGATTCGTGCCATTCGCCTGGGGCATCAACACGGTGCTAGACAAGGTGCCCGGCATCAACAAGGTTGAGATTGACGCCGAGGGGCTGAAGAAGAAATTCGGCATAGCGGGCGAGCCGCTGTTCCTTGGCGTTGTAGTGGGCATCCTGATTGGCTGCCTTCAATTCGGCAGCTGGGCTGAGATCGTGGACAATATCCCGAAGATACTGATGCTTGGTGTGAAGATGGGCGCCGTGATGGAGCTGATACCGAGGGTGACAGTGCTGTTCATCGAGGGCCTGAAGCCGATTTCGGACGCCACCCGCGGCCTGATCGCGCGCAAATACCAAGGGGCCGAGGGTCTGTCGATTGGCATGAGCCCGGCGCTTGTGATCGGGCACCCCACCACTTTGGTGTGCTCAATCATTTTGATTCCGGTAGCTCTGATCATAGCCGTGGCGCTTCCCGGCAATCAGTTCTTGCCGCTGGCGTCGCTGGCGGGCATGTTCTATGTGTTTCCGCTGGTTCTGCCCTACACGAAGGGCAGCGTGCTGAAGACGCTGATCGTGGGCCTGGTGGTGCTAGTGCTGGCGCTTTATCTGGTGACTTACATGGCTCCGTTCTTCACGGAGGCGGCGCATGACGTGGCGTCGGCGAAGCCGGATGACAAGACGGTGCAGGTGCCGGCTAACTTCCTTGCGGGCAGCCTTGACTTCGCGGGCAGCCCATTGGCATGGGTTATTTTCTGGTGTACGCATGTGTTTAAGTATGTTGGGGCCGCCGCGCTGAGCGTGTTTACGTTCGGGCTTTTGGTCTGGAACCGCCGGAGGATGATCAAGCTGGTGCCGAAGGAGCTAGCGCACGACAAGAAGGAGCTGCATCTGAAGTGAGTTGTTAGTTGTTAGTTTTTAGTTGTTAGTTTTTTAGTGATAAGATTTATAAGGCTTATCAGGAATTTAATTAAAAATTTGATTGGATTTATGAAGAGATTTTTTATGGCCGCGGCTTTGGCTGTGGCGGCCATTATGGGCTGGGCCCAGACTGACTATACCATACTGCGCGCCTGCCACCCTGACGATGTGAAGGGGTATGACACGGACCAGCTGCGCAAGCATTTCATGATGCCGAAGGTGATGGAGCAGGATAAGTTCAATTTCACTTATTCTCTTTATGACCGCCTGATCTACGGGGGCGTTATTCCTGTGGAGAAGGTGATGACGCTTGAGACGATCGACCCGCTGAAGGCTGAGTATTTCCTGGAGCGCAGGGAGCTTGGCGTGATCAACGTTGGCGGCGACGGCATAGTGAGCGTGGACGGGAAGGATTATGAGCTGCATTTCAAGGACGCGCTCTATGTGGGCCGCGGGAACAAGGATGTGAAATTCCGCAGCAAGGATAAGGCCAATCCGGCTAAGTTCTACATCAATTCCACGCCGGCGCACAAGGCATACAAGACGCAACTGATCACGATCGACGGCCGCAAGGGGTCAATCAAGGCCAACCGCTTCCACGCCGGCACGATGGAGGAGAGCAATGACCGCTGGATCAACCAACTGATTGTGGCCAATGTGCTGGAGGAGGGCCCTTGCCAGCTGCAGATGGGCCTGACTGAGCTGATGCCGGGCAGCGTGTGGAACACGATGCCGGCGCACGTGCATGACCGCCGCGTTGAGGCTTATTTCTATTTCAACGTGCCCGAGGGGAACGCCATCTGCCATCTTATGGGCGAGCCGCAGGAGAACCGCCTGATCTGGCTGCACAATGAGCAGGCGGTGATGTCGCCGGAATGGAGCATCCACGCCGCAGCGGGAACGAGCAACTATATGTTTATCTGGGGCATGGGCGGCGAGAACCTTGACTATGGCGACATGGACAAGGTGACTTACCTTGAGATGCGCTGATTTGCCGGGAATTATCAACAAACCGATTTTTTAAGCTATGTCGCTATGGCGGTTTTATCGATTTATCGTTATATCGTTTTATCGTTATATCGTTATATCGATTTAGCGTTTTAACTAATAGGACTTTATTGGACTAAAGGCAATGGCAAGATTTGACAAGCTCTCTGTAATGAGCAAGATGGCGCAGACGAGGATTGTGCCGGTATTTTATAATGGCGACGCTGAGATCGCCAAGAAGGTGGTGAAGGCGTGCTATGACGGCGGCATCCGCTGCTTTGAATTTACGAACCGCGGAGATTTCGCCCACGAGGTGTTTGCCGAGGTGGTGAAGTTCGCGGCTAAGGAGTGCCCTGAGATGGCGATGGGCGTAGGTTCGGTGGTGGACGCGCCGACGGCGTCGCTGTATATGCAGCTTGGGGCGTGCTTCGTGGTGGGCCCGCTGTTCAACCCTGACGTGGCTGTGGTTTGCAACCGGCGCCAGGTGCCCTATACTCCGGGGTGCTGCACGGTGAGCGAGATAGGCAAGGCGCAGGAGGTGGGGTGCGAGCTTACGAAGCTTTTCCCCGGCGATGTGCTTAGCCCGAAGATGGTGAAGGGGCTGATGGCACCGATGCCGTGGACCAAAATCATGGTGACCGGCGGCGTTGAGCCGACGAAGGAGAATCTGGAGGGATGGTTCAAGGCCGGGGCGTTCTGCGTGGGCATGGGCTCGAAGCTGTTCCCGAAGGATAAGGTGGCGGCCGAGGATTGGCAGTACGTGTCGGACAAGTGCGCCGAATGCGTGTCTATAGCCAAGGGGCTTTGAGCACGCCAGGCCGCATGGTTTACGATAAAGGGATGCACCCCGGTGCATCCTTTTTTGTAGGGCCAGCGGCTGACGGACTACTGTTTTATTCGGGCTGGCGCGCGTGGATAATAGTTTACCACGGATTTCACGGATTACACGGATTTTAATTCCTGTAGATCGGATTTGTTTATTTGTGGCGGACGCGGCTATGTTCACCACGGATTTCACGGATTACACGGATTTTAATGAGAGATAAATTTTATTGATTAGATTACAATAGATTACAATAGATTATAATAGATTATAATAGATTATAATAGATAAATTCCAATAGATTGCGATGAACAAGATAGTAGAAAAGGAGTGGTTTTCGGCGAATGTGGCGAAGCTGGTTGTGGAGGCGCCGCTGATAGCGGCGTCGCGGCGGCCGGGGCATTTCGTGATAGTGCGCGACGGGGAGAAGGGGGAGCGGATTCCCCTGACGATAGCCGACGCGGACGTGGCGCGGGGAACGATTACGCTCGTGGTCCAGGCGATAGGCGATTCCACGAAGGCGATTTGCTCGCTTGAGGCCGGCGATAGCCTGACCGACGTGGTGGGCCCGCTGGGGAAGGCCACGCACATTGAGAAGTTCGGGACTGTGGTTTGCTGCGGAGGCGGCGTGGGCGTGGCCCCGCTTCTGCCGATCATCAAGGGCATGAAGGAGGCCGGCAACAGGGTGGTGTCGGTGCTGGCGGCGCGCACGAAGGACTTGATAATCCTTGAGGAGCAAGTGCGCGAGCACAGCGACGAGGTGATCATCATGACGGATGACGGGAGCTACGGGCGCAAGGGCCTGGTGACGAACGGCGTCGAGGATGTGATAAAGAATGAGAAGGTGGACCTTGCGGTGACGATAGGCCCGGCTGTGATGATGAAGTTCGTGTCGCTGCTTACGAAGAAATACGGGGTGCCGACGGTGGCGTCGCTTAACACTATTATGGTGGACGGCACGGGCATGTGCGGGGCCTGCCGCGTGACGGTGGGGGGCAAGACTAAGTTTGTGTGCGTCGACGGGCCGGAGTTTGACGCGCACGAGGTGGATTTTGACGAGATGATGATGCGGCTAAGGAGCTATTCGGCTATTGGCGATTGATTGTAGATTTCAAGAAAAAGATTATGCAAGAGAATACTATGGCGCCGCGCGATGCGCAGTGGCGCGAAGAGCTGCGCAAGGCAATGCCGGCTAAGGAGCGGACGGGCATACCGCGCGTGAAGATGAATGAGCTTGACCCGGCCTACCGCATTACGTGCAATGATGAGGTGAACCAGGGGATAAGCCAGGAGCAGGCCGCGCTGGAGGCCACCCGCTGCCTGGACTGCCCGGACCCGCAGTGCATGACGGGATGCCCGGTGGGAATCAACATACCGGGGTTCATCAAGAATATCCAGCGGGGGCATTACCTTGAGGCGGCAGCCGTGCTGAAGGAGACGTCGGCGCTGCCGGCTGTGTGCGGCCGCGTTTGCCCGCAGGAGAAGCAGTGCGAGAGCAAGTGCATATACCATAAGATGAAGAAGGAGCCGGTGGCGATAGGCTACCTGGAGCGGTTCGCGGCGGACTATGCGCGCACGAGCGGCGAGGAGGCGCGGGCTGAGAGGCCGGCGTCCAACGGGCTGAAGATAGCCGTCGTGGGTTCTGGCCCGGCGGGCCTTAGCTTCGCGGGCGACATGGCCAAGCGGGGGTACGCGGTGACGGTGTTTGAGGCTCTGCACGAGATAGGCGGGGTGCTGAAGTACGGCATACCGGAGTTCCGCCTGCCCAACTCGATCGTGGATTTTGAGATTGACAATTTAAGGGCGCTTGGCGTGGAGTTTGTGAGCGACATTGTGATAGGCAAGACGCTGACTTACGACCAGCTGGTGGCCTTGGGCTTCAAGGGGGTATTCGTGGCCTCGGGGGCCGGGCTGCCGCGGTTCATGGGCATCCCGGGGGAGAACCTGATAGGGGTGATGTCGAGCAACGAGTACCTGACGCGCGTGAACTTGATGGGGGCCGGAAGGCCGGGCTACGCTACGCCGGTGCGCAAGGGGCACCGAGTGGCGGT
>JAMPBQ010000075.1 GCA_023666615.1 Clostridium sp.
CCGGCGCAGGATGCGCAAGGGCAGCGACCTGCGCATACGCGTGAAGCTGACCCTTGATGAGATAGCCAACGGCACCAGCAAAACCCTCAAGATACCGACATTCGTGGAATGCCAGCACTGTCACGGCACCGGAGCAAAGGACGGCACGGCGTTTGTAACTTGCCACACCTGCCACGGCACGGGCACAATCTCGCGCGTGCAGCAAACCATCCTTGGCGCAATGCAGTCGCAGGCTGAATGCCCTGAATGCGAGGGCACCGGCAAGACCATCTCGCAGACATGTTCCTACTGCCACGGCGAAGGGGTGGAAAGAAGAGAGGAGCAAGTGGCCTTCAACATTCCGGCCGGCGTGGCCGACGGCATGACCCTCACCCTGCGCGGAAAAGGCAACTTCCCGCGCCGCGGCGGAGAAAACAGCCAGCCCGGCGATTTGCTTGTAGTGGTTGAGGAAGTCAAGCATCCCGAACTCATCCGCGATGGCAATGATGTGATATACAACCTAATGCTTGATATCCCCACGGCCGTGCTTGGCGGCTCGGTAGAGGTGCCCACCATCGGCGGCCGCGCAAGGCTGAAGATTGCTCCCGGCACACAGCCCGGCAAAGTGCTCCGCCTACGCGGAAAGGGCCTTCCGAATTCCGAGGGATACGGAAAAGGCGATGAGCTCATCAACGTCATGGTCTATATGCCGGAGAGGCTGTCAGAGGCTGAAAAGAGCTCAATCGAATCGCTCAGGAATTCGCCCAACATCCAGCCTACCGAATCCGAGAAGAACAGATTGTTCTCAAAGCTGAAACACATATTCGAACAGAGCAACAATGAATAAGACCAACATATTTTCCTGGCTGTTGTGCGTATTGATGGCCTGCGCAATAGCGGCTTGCTCCACATCCAAGAATGCGGGCAAGGCCAACTCTACGCAAACAGCGGAGGCTAGAACGGAGACTCCCGCCCCAAAGCCGTCTTCTTCCTCAGCCAACTCTTCACAGCAGTCTGAAAATATTGCCGGGACGCCAGTAAGCCGCGCTGCGGCAAGCCTTTCGCCATCAAGCGTGCTTGCCGGCATGCTTAATGGCGAGTGGTACATTGTCGAGGCCGGCAAATTCAAAATTTCACGCGACGATGAGATGCCGTATGTGAATTTTTCCGAGACGGACGGAAAATTCTATGCCAACAATGGCTGCAATGTGCTTAACGGCAATTTCCTGTTTGAAGGCCAAGACCAAATTGTATTTTCGAATGTGATAAGCACACAGATGTACTGCCCTGACATCAAGTATGACATGGTCATCAACTCTATGCTTAAGGACGGGATTTCGGCAACGGCCAGATTGGAGCGAAAGGAGAATGTAGAGTTCCTATACCTCACAAACAAGGGTGGCGCTGTGACAATGACGCTGAAGAAACACAATCTTGAAGCAATCAACGGACTGTGGAAATTCTCCGCAATAGACGGTCAAAAGGTGAATGTGGATGGCATAGATATTTTCTTTGACGTGGCCGAGCTCACTGTGCATGGCAACACCGGATGCAACTATTTCAATGGCGGCATATCCATTGACCCGCAAAAAATCAATGCCATATCCTTTTCGGAAATGGCAGTGACAATGAGGATGTGCGAAAATTCTGACGTAGAGCGCCAAATGCTCGTGGCGCTTGAAGAGGCGGCCACATATGCCATCGACGGCAATACCCTATGCCTCTACAATGACAGGGGGAAGGAAGTGGCCAAATTAGTCCGTTAGATTATAGCCTGACCACCTTCGCTCCCTTGATCAGCGGGACGGGCTCTTCTCGGAAGATGCCATACACCGAAGCTCCGGATCCGGACATGGATGAATACACAGCTCCGTGATTCAGCATCTCCTCCTTTAGCCTGCGCACCTGCGGCGCGATGGCGAAAATAGACGGTTCAAAATCATTTTTTACTCGCCCTTGCCATTCTTCGATGGGAAGGGCGAGCAATTTTTCCAAGGGCTCTTTTGGCAAAGCCGGCTTGACCCCGGCGTATGCCTGCTTTGTGGATATCGACACGCCCTCCGGCTTGGCTATCTGCAGATAAAGGCCCGAAAGATTAATATCGATAGAACGAAGAGTGGTGCCGATGCCCGTTGCCAGCATTGGGCGATTATAGGCGAAGAATGGGCAATCGGCTCCTATTGTCGACGCAATTTCAGCTATTTTATCGGAATCAAGCTCCAGGCCTTCAGCTTCATTTATCAGCTGAAGAGTAGCGGTGGCGTCGGCAGAACCGCCACCAAGGCCCGCGCCGTCAGGCACAATTTTCTGCAGAATTATTTTATAAGGGTGAATGCTAAAGCGGCTTGCCATGGCTTGATAGGCCTTCATCACCAGGTTCTTTTCTGGCGGGCAGTCCACCGGTCTTCCCAAGCATGTCAACTGCACAGCGTCAGAAGGAACGATTTCAATAACGTCATGCAATGGCACCGGCACCATTGCCGTCACCACGTCATGGTACCCATCCGGGCGCTTGGCCACAATGTCAAGGCCTATGTTTATCTTGCAGCAGCTGAATCCTACCATAAAATCATTTGTTTAACTCCTTCAGCCAATTGGCCAGGGATGCCGTCCATGCGGGCTTGTAGGGGAAATCGTCCTTGAATCCCCATCCATGCCCCCCGGTAGGATAGATGTTCATTTCCACGGGGACGCCGGCGCTCTTCAATGCCTGAAAATATCGAATGCTGTTGTCAGGATGGACAGTGGCATCGTCTGCGCTGAGCATTAGGAATGCCGGAGGTGTTTGAGGCGTAACCTGAGTTTCGTTGGAATAAAGCCAATTCAATGCCGGATCCGGCTTATTGCCAAGAAGGTTTTTGCGTGTGCCAGAATGCGTTATCTCTGGGTCAAGACTGATTACGGGATAAAAAAGAATTTGGAAATCGGGACGAACTGCGTCATTGTCAAAATGTGTCGCCGCCGTTGACGCCAAGTGGCCGCCGGCCGATGCCCCCATAATTCCCACTTTCTTGATACCGTATTTGCCTGCGTTTTCACGCATAAGCCTTATGGCTTGCTGGGCGTCGCTCAGCGGGGCGTCATTGTGGCGCTCCGGCATTCGGTAGAGCAGCACGGCATATGTTATGCCCCTGTCGTTGAACCACGGTGCCATGTCCTGTCCTTCATGATATTTTGCCAGATAGCCGTAGCCGCCGCCGGGGCACGCCACCACTGCCTTGCCGTTGGGCTTTTCGGCCGGGTACACAATCAATATTGGGTCAGTCACGAGATTGTTTTTCTTCAGGTCTTCGGCTGAGTATCCCGAAGCGAAGGCGTTGGGGGCCCCTTCGGGCCACAATTTGATCGTGTCGGGCTTCTCCGCGGCGTTGGCGGAAAAGGCGCCTGCGAGAATGGCTGCGGCCATTAGTTTAAAAATCTTCATAGATTCAAGATTATAAGTTGATTAATGTTTTCGTTTTGAATTAAGCTTTTTTGCGGCGCGGCGATGTTTCTCGGCCTCGTCCATTTCTCCCGCCATTTCGTATCCATCTGCGAGGGCAAGATGCACAGCCGCTATTTTATCATTTTTTTGTAGAGCATGCAGCAACGAGTCCATGCCCATTGCAACATCTCCGGCGTTGATTTGCGCCACTCCGCATTCATAAAGCGGACGATAGTCGCCGGGGGCCAATTCGATGGCGCGCCTGAAGGCCTCTACGGCCTTGTCGGCCTCGCCCATTTGCGCCAGGGCCTTTCCTCTGCCTATCCATGCGTTGGCGTATTGCGGAGCCAGGGAGATAGCCTTGTCATAGTTGGATATGGCCGAATCGAGCTCCCACCCTTCTTCCCGGCAGGTTTCCGCCAGCTCCACATATTCTGTGGCAAGCTGTAGAAATTTTTTCTCGTATTCCTCAATCTTATCCTTCAGCTCTTTGACCTCGGACTGCGCCTTCGCAAGCGAAAGCACCTTTTCGGTGAGAAGACGACGGGCAGCGGGCCGCCCCATTTCATTTCGAGTGGCAAGGGCCTCCGAAAAGGCGTTTATGGCATCTCGATACTGCCCTTTGCTGAATAGGGCGGCCGACTTTGAGTATAGGTCATCAGCCTTGGCCATTTCAAGGGCACGCTGAATAAGGGCGTTGTTATTGAATGTGCGGCTGAAAGCCACCACCTTTGGATTGACAAAGACGTCGCGTGGATTGATTGTTGAGCGCAGCCGTATTCCCTGCAGCGAGCGGCAGCGGCTCAGAGCAACGTAGGTTTGGCCTCCGGAGAACGCCCCTTGGCCCACGTCCACTATCACGCGGTCGAAGGTCAAACCTTGGCTCTTGTGGATGGTGAGCGCCCATGCCAACTTTAGCGGATATTGCATGTATGAGCCAAGCACCTTTTCCGTCACTTTGTGCTTTTGCTCGTCATATTCATATTTTACGTTGTCCCAGGTGTCAATCTTCACGGCATGCTTTTTGCCGTCTTCTAGCTCAACGATTATGTCCTCCTCGCCAAATCCCGCCACGCGGCCTATGGTGCCGTTGACCCACCTGCGTTCGGGATCGTTCTTAACAAACACCACTTGCGCGCCTTCCTTTAGCGTCAATTCTTTTTCCGTGGGCAAAGAGCTCTCGGGGAAATCGCCCTCTATTATGCCAACAAACACCCGCTCTGGCGTCTTAAGCCTGTCGATATGGGTCTGGTTTATATTGTCCACAATGTCGCGCCGAGTGGCAATGGTCATCGTGAAGTCTTGGTCGTCGAAGAGGGATGCTTGTGGCGTCACCTTGGCGTTAAGCCTGTCAATGTCCTCTTGGAAAGGTGAGCCTACGCGCACGCGGTCAAGCATTCTGATGAAATCAGAGTCTTTCTGCCTGTACACTTTTGTGAGCTCGATTGCCGCTATTCCGAGCGTGGAAAAGGCCCTTGCGTTGAAGAAAAAAAAACCGTCGGCATAAAAATGGCAAAGCACGTCGCGCACATCTCCGGTTATCACCGGCTCAAGCTGGAATACGTCGCCTACAAGCAAAAGCTGCTTGCCTCCGAATGGCGCATGCTGCTTGCCGCTGTATACTCTCAATATCCTGTCAATGAAGTCAACAATGTCTGCCCTTAACATCGATACCTCATCGATTATGATGAGATCCAGCTCTTTTATCAGCTTTATGTGCTGTTTAGAATATTTCATGCGGTCCCTGAGCATGCTGTTGCTGTGCATGATGGGGTCGTTGGGGAGTATGGGCTTGAAGGGCAGCTTGAAGAAGGAGTGAAGGGTTTGGCCGCCGGCGTTCACCGAGGCTATTCCCGTGGGGGCGAGCACCACGAATTTCTTTTTAGTCGTGGCCGTAAGGTATTTCAGGAATGTGGACTTTCCCGTGCCAGCTTTCCCAGTGAGGAAAACGCTCTGCTGGGTGTGCGTGACTAACTTCAGCGCGTCTTGAAATTCCGGGCTGTCTGTGTCAATTGTGGATATGTCGATATCGCTTGCTTTTTTCATGCCTATCTGAAATGCCCGCTATTTTTCGGCGATTAGCCATGAGTCGAGGGTGCGGGTCTGGGATGAGAAGTTGGCGCCTATTTTAATCAGTTTGCGGCCGTCGGCGGCGAAGGGGAGGAGGTAGCCCTTGGCGTCGATTTGGGCCAGGG
>JAMPBQ010000076.1 GCA_023666615.1 Clostridium sp.
GGGCGACCCCGCGCGGATGGCAAGAGCCTTCGCCCGAGCCACCATTGCGGGGCGCGAGGCGTATGAGGCAGGCCTTGGCGGAGTGTCAGACTATGCGCAGGCATCGAGCCCGCTAACGTCGTTTCTTGATTGATGGGCGAGATGTTTTCCGACGAACTGAAAAAATACGACTGGGACGAGACCACACGCCAGATAATGGCGATGACCGCCTACGATGTGGAGCGGGCGCTGCGAGCCGAGAAGGCAACAGACCGCGACTTCATGGCGCTCGTATCTCCCGCGGCCGCGCCATACTTAGAGCAAATGGCCTGGAAGAGCCGCCAACTCACAGAGCAGCGATTCGGCAAGACAATGTCGATATTCATTCCAATGTACATCACCAATTCTTGCACTAATTCTTGCGTGTACTGCGGATTCAACTGCCACAACAAGTTCAACCGCGTGATTCTCACCATGGAGCAAATCAAGGCAGAGTGCGAGGCGATAAAGAAGATGGGGCCGTTTGAGAATCTATTGATAGTCACGGGCGAAAACCCCGTGAAGGCAGGCACAGACTATCTGGAGCAGGCGCTGAAAGTGTGCCGCCCGTATTTCTCAAACCTCACCATTGAGGTGATGCCATTGAGCGCGGAAGATTACGAAAGGCTAACGCATTCAGGCCTGAACGGCGTAATTTGCTTCCAGGAGACCTACAATAGGGCCAACTACAAGAAGTATCATCCCGCAGGGATGAAATCCAACTTTGAATGGCGCTGTGACGGCTTTGACCGCATGGGCATGGCCGGAGTGCATAAAATCGGCATGGGTGTGCTGATAGGCCTTGAGGACTGGCGCACCGACGTGACCATGATGGCACGCCATCTGGCCTACCTGCGCAAAAACTATTGGCGCACAAAATATTCCGTGAACTTCCCGCGCATGCGTCCTTCCGAATCAGGATTCCAGCCCAACGTAGTCATGAGCGACAAAGAGCTGGCGCAGCTCACATTCGCATTCCGCATATTTGACCCGGACGTAGACATATCGTATTCAACACGAGAGAACCATGCATTCCGCAACAACATGGCCACACTGGGCGTGACCACGATGAGCGCCGGATCAAAGGTGGATCCGGGCGGCTATGCCACCTACACTGATTCACAGGAGCAATTTACAATCAGCGACGACACCTCGCCTGAAAGAGTGGTAGCGGACTTGAAGGCGCTTGGGCGCGAACCCGTATGGAAAGACTGGGACAAAGCATTTGACTGATGGAAAGATACGCAAGACAGACAATGCTGCCCGAAGTGGGCGAAGATGGGCAGAAGAAATTGGCTGCGTCAAAAGTTCTTATAGTGGGGCTTGGCGGGCTGGGCTCGCCCGCAGCCATGTACCTGGCCGGCGCAGGGCTGGGAACAATCGGCCTTGCCGACATCGACACCGTGAGCGAAAGCAACCTGCACAGGCAGGTGCTGTACGGGACTCCACAAATCGGGCGAAGCAAGGTGGAATGCGCCAAAGAGCGCCTATCCGGGTTGGCATCGACATCATGCCAACTTATATGCCACCCCGAGGGCTTGAGCCCAGAAAACGCCGATGAAATCATCAACGGATACGACGTGGTGATTGACTGCACAGACAATTACGCCACGCGCCTGCTGATAGACGAGGCTTGCGCCCGGGCCGGCAAGCCTTGGGTATACGGCAGCATCGAGGGATTCGCCGGGCAAGCGACTGTCTTCAACCACAAGACAGGAAAACGCTATAAGGACCTATATCCCGAGGCCGAAGCCCTGGCCAAACAGCCTAAAAGGACGTTTGGAGTAGTCGGCCCAACCCCCGCGGTAACAGGGTCCATTCAAGCAATGGAGGCTCTAAAGGTTTTACTTGGGATTGGCGAGCCGCTTGACGGCCGCCTCCTGCTGATAGATTTACTCAATTCAGAATTTAACACAATAGAATTTTAAGCAAATGAAATGGAGCGAAGAGGCCTGGCAGGCCGCCAAGGGGATCTATGAATCCATCCTTGAATTACCCTTTCTGAAAGAACTGGCGGCAGGAACACTGCCCATGGAGAAATTCAGATTCTACATAAGCCAAGACAATCAATACATTGACGTGTATTCACGGGTGCTGGCCCACATAGCGTCGCGCCTGCCGTCGATGGACGACGTGGATACATTCCTTGGATTCGCCAAGGACGGCGTGGCCGTGGAGAAAGGGCTGCACCAGACATTTTCCCCTGATACAAGCATGGGAAAATCCATGGCATGCGAATTTTACACCTCTTATCTAAAGTCGCAGGCCGACCAGGACGTGGCAGTGGAGGCGGCTGCCATATTGCCTTGCTTCTGGATATACCTTGAAGTGGGGAAACATGTGCTAAAAATCGCAGACATGGACGGCAACCCCTACCGCGATTGGATAGCTGCGTACTCCGACCCGGCATTCGAGGAAAGCAATCAAAAGTGCATAGACATCTGCGACAAACTGGCCCAAGCTTCCACCCCGGAAGTGCGCCAACTTATGACCAAGGCATTCGTAATGTGCTCACGCATGGAATGGCTATTTTGGGATTCGGCCTACAAAAAGGAGATGCAATTCATAATGCACAATGCTTAATGCACAATGCTTAATGCTTAATTCATAATTCATTTGTTTAGATTCATTGATGAAATATTATAGGGCTCTTACCATTGCCGGCAGCGACCCCTCGGGGGGCGCCGGCATGCAGGCTGACCTCAAGACATTTTCCGCCCTTGGCGTGTACGGGTCAACGGCCATTGTGGCCATTGTGGATGAAAACACCCAGGGCGTATATGGCGTTCACCCTGTGCCAGTACACTTCGTGGTAGGGCAAATCCGCTCGGTGCTCTCCGATGTGGGCGCCGACGCAGTGAAAATAGGGATGCTCCACAGTTCGGAATTGATTATGGCTGTGAAAGACACCCTTATGGAGTACCCCGACGTGCGCGACATAGTGCTTGACCCGGTGATGGTGGCTACATCCGGCGACCCGCTCCTGCAGCCTGAGGCTGTATCCACCCTCAAAAGCGAACTGATTCCATACAGCAGAGTCATTACGCCCAACTTGCCCGAGGCTTCGATATTGCTTGGCCGGAACATCGACCATCAAGACCAGCTAGAGGACGCCGCACACGCCCTGGCAAACGAATGCGGCGTATCGGTAATGCTGAAAGCCGGACATTTTGAGGAGGATATGCTCGTGGATGTATTCTACAACAATGAGACCGGCAAAGCCATCAGGCTGGGCTCTCCAAAGGTTGACACAGCCAATACGCACGGCACAGGCTGCACCCTATCGTCGGCCATAGCCGCCTACTTAGCGAAGGGAGCGGAGCTTGACGACGCCGTGCGCCTCGGCAAAGAATACCTTCACAACGCCCTGAAGGCCGGCGCGCGTTATGAGATAGGCAAAGGGCACGGGCCGGTGTGCCACCTGTATTCGATATTGGGACAGCAACTCTAATCCCTTACGGCGTCTTTCACCTTGCTAAGCAAAGGCTTATCTGACGGACGCAATATGACCCGCATAGAGCTGGAGTATGTGCAATAATTCCATATCCAATTGATTAGCACCACAATCTTGTTGCGCATGCCCAACAGGGACATAAGATGGACCACCATCCAAGTGAGCCATGCGAAATATCCGCTGAAATGCACCTTGCCCATGTCAACCACGGCGCGGTTCCTGCCCACCGTGGCCATGGCGCCCTTGTCATTGTAGGAGAAAGGCTTGTCGAAGCGCCCGCTATTCAGATTCTTGGCCAAGACGCGGCCCTGCTGGATGGCGGGCTGGGCCAATTGGGGGCAGCCCCCTGGGAAGCGCTCATCGATATGGCAGCTTATATCGCCAATGGCGTACACATCATCAAGGCCGGCCACCCTATTGCATTCATCCACCGGAAAACGGTTTCCTCTCTCCAGCTTTATGTCCGCGCCAATGATATCAATGGGGCAACCGGTGACGCCGGCCGTCCATATCACGGTGTCAGCCTCCATCGTGGAGCCATCAGTGAATGTGATTACGCCGTCGTCATACGACTTCATAGTCTTACCAAGGTCAATATCAACCATCAGCGACTGAAGCTGCGTATAGGCGTCGGCACTTGATTTGGGCGTCATCGTGCGCAGGAGCTTGTCGCTGCCCTCGATCAAGCGCACTGAGACTTCTGACTGCTTGATCTGCGGATATTCCTTCGGAAGGGAGAAACGCTTCATTTCGCCCAAGGCGCCGGCTATTTCCACACCTGTGGGACCGCCGCCGATTACGGCGAAAGTGAGCATCCTGCGCCTTTCAGCGTCATCGCGGCAAACGGCCGCCCTCTCCAAACGCTCGATAATACGGTTGCGGCAACGGATCGACTCCGCTGCTGATTTAAGGGTGTACACCTTATCGCTAAGCCCGTCGATGCCAAAGAAATTATTGGTCGTGCCCATGGCAATCACCACCTTGTCATAAGAAATGGATTCCCTATCCGTAGTTACTGTATGGGCCTTTACATCAATGGATTTCGCCCTTCCCATATGAAATTCGCATCCGCGAATGCTGCGCCTCTGCATCTCGCGCCTCAAGGCAAAGACTATATTTGACGGTTCCAGCCCAGAAGAGGCCACTTGATAAAACAGCGGAGGAAAGCTATGATAATTATTGCGATCGATAAGGCAAACATCGTATTTGTCCTTGTCGATGCCCTTAATGAGATTTAGGCCGCCGAAGCCGGCGCCGATCACCACAAGCTTCTGTTTCTTTTCCATATAAAAATTCCCTCTTGAAAAAGAATCCGCGGAATCAGTCGACGCCATGCCAGCACTGTCTCCGCGGATTCTTGAAATATATGTTGAGATAAAGGTTATTTCAGCGTGCCAGAATCAGCAAGAATGCCGGCCTCAGCCTGCTGAATCATTTCCGGTCCTGCGGTGACGTAGATTTCCACTCGGCGATTCTGCGCGCGGCCCTGGGGCGTGTCATTGCTGGCTACATAGTCGGCCATAGGAATTCCTTCGGCGGTAAGCCTTACGGGAGAAACGCCATCGTTAACGAGGTCACGCAGCACGGCGTTGGCGCGTCCATCGGCCACTTTT
This sequence comes from Clostridium sp., assembly GCA_023666615.1. Classification (GTDB taxonomy): domain Bacteria; phylum Bacteroidota; class Bacteroidia; order Bacteroidales; family Muribaculaceae; genus CAG-873. The sequence continues at coordinate 5,086 of JAMPBQ010000076.1, forward strand.
TGGTTGACCTGCAACGTGCCTGTATTGTCGGTAAAGCCGTAGATTTGCACATTTGTGCCGGGATTTTCATTTACAGAAGCGGCGAACTTGGCCAGGTCTGCCTTGGCGGATTCGCTAAGGGTGGTGCCGTTGGTTGGGAAGAGGATGCCTCCGTCGAATGTCACCTTGATGGCTCGCAAGCCGTTTTGGTCAGTGGTTTGCTCCACCTTAGCCTGGTCGGCAAGCTCTTGCTGCAACTCCTTTTGCTGCTTGTCCATCCTGTTGCCAATCAACGCGCCCGCGCCGGCGCCAACGCCCGCGCCGATAGCC
>JAMPBQ010000077.1 GCA_023666615.1 Clostridium sp.
TACTGTAGTCAACGCGAGTGCCATTTGCAGATATTCTGCAATAGACAGGCATCTCACCATTTTTCTTTTGCTGCGCTCTTTTCAGAAAAAAGAGTGTAGCGAGATTGTCTTTCCTCATTATGCAATTTTTTAGAGGGTTAAGCCATTTGGTTTTTGTGCCTGATTTTTAGCTGGAGATTGCTTATGTACTCATTTGATGTTTAGATGTTTAAAACGCTTTCAGTGTCTATAAAATCTCGTCATCCAGTGTCTAAAAGTGTCTATCTCGTTTTAGACACAAATTAGACACATTTTGTTTTATGAGCTAAAATTTCCAAGAGCCAAATTTCGGGCGCAAAAATTTCAATGACCATACTATTGTTAACTGCAAAGATAGGGCATTGTAAATGATGGGTCGATACTCAAAATGCTGAAGAATAGTGAATTGAGATTTATTTTACACCACGGCTACCGAGGAGAAGTCCCTTGGTGGGGTCGGCCACCGATGGCACACCGTCATCATTCATCGTTCTTCACCGCTCTTGGAAACGCCAAAACGCAACAAAGCCTCGATTTTGTTGAAAATCAAGGCTTTGTTGCATTCTGAATGATTTAAAGGTGGTCCCACTAGGGCTTGAACCTAGGACTCCCTGATTATGAGTCAGGTGCTCTAACCAACTGAGCTATAGGACCTCGTTTTTTTTGATGGTGCAAAGTTAGGGACTTTTTTTTAATTTACCAAATGTTTTTTCATTTTTTTGGTGGGAGGGAAATTTTTAAATAATTTGGGAGGGTGAATTTTTTTATTGGAGTGGGGAAGTTTATGGTAGGGTGCATGAGGAGTGTTTTGTTGGCTGTTTGCTGTGGGGTGGTATGGGGTTGCATGTTTTTGCATTTTTTATGTTTTTATGTCGCGGATGTAGTTTGGCGCGAGGTTTGTAGATTGTTATAATGGAGGTGAGATTTTGGTGGACGGTCGTTCGCCATTGCCTCTGTTAAAAGAAATATCTAAAACTGTTTATCAATATGCAACAAGGAAAGATTGGGGTGACAACGGAGAATATTTTTCCGGTCATCAAGAAGTTTCTCTACAGCGACCACGAGATTTTTCTGCGCGAGCTGGTTTCGAACGCTGTCGACGCTACGCAGAAGCTGAAGACTCTTGCGGCCTTTGGGGATTTCAAGGGCGAGCTGGGCGAGCTTGACGTGAGGGTGAAGGTTGACAAGGAGGCTGGCACTCTGACTGTGAGCGACCGCGGCATCGGCATGACGGCTGAGGATCTTGACAAGTACATCAACCAAATTGCTTTTTCCGGGGCTGAGGAGTTCCTGGAGAAGTACAAGGACACGGCCAATTCGATTATCGGCCATTTTGGCCTTGGATTCTATTCGGCCTTTATGGTTGCGAAGAAGGTGGAGATCAATACGCTTTCGTACAAGGAAGGCGCAAAGGCCGTGAAGTGGGCGTGCGATGGCTCGCCGGAGTATACGATGGAGGATGGCGACCGCGCAGAGCGCGGCACAGACATTGTGCTATACATCGATGATGATGACAAGCAATTTCTTGAGCAGGGGACGATTGACGGTTTGCTGAAGAAGTATTGCCGCTTTTTGCCGGTGCCGGTTATTTCGGGCAAGGTGCAGGAGTGGAAGGACGGCAAGATGGCGGACACTGACAAGGACAATGTGATCAACAGCTCGGAGCCGCAGTGGATGAAGAAGCCTTCGGATTTGACGAAGGAGGACTACTTGAAGTTCTACCATGAGCTTTATCCCGGGCAGGATGATCCGATGTTCTGGATACACCTTAACGTGGACTATCCGTTCACGCTGACCGGCATTTTGTTCTTCCCGAAAATCCACAACAACTTTGAGCTGACGAAGAACCGCATCCAGCTTTACTGCAACCAGGTGTATGTGACTGATTCGGTGGAGGGTGTTGTGCCTGAGTTCATGATGCTCTTGCAGGGCGTGATTGACTCGCCGGACATTCCGCTTAACGTATCGCGCTCTTATCTGCAAAGCGACACGGCCGTTAAGAAGATTTCTACCTACATCACCAAGAAGGTGGCGTCAAGGCTTGAGGAGCTTTTCAAGACAGACCGCGCCGACTATGAGAGCAAGTGGGATGACATAAAGATTTTCATTGAGTACGGCATGCTCACGGATGAAAAATTCTGCGAGGCGGCTATGAAGTTTGTGCTCGTGAAGGATACCGAGGGCAAGTACTATACGCTTGAGGAGTACAAGGCACTGGTGGAGCCGGAGCAGACAGACAAGGACGGCAATGTGATTTATCTGTACGCCACTAATGCTGTGGAGCAGTACACATACATCAACGCGGCCAACAGCCGGGGCTACAATGTGCTCTTGATGGACGGGCAGCTTGACAGCCACTTTATCGGCCTGTTGGAGCAGAAGCTGGAGAAGACGCAGTTTGTGCGCGTAGACAGTGATGTTGTTGACAACCTGATCCGCAAGGATGTGAGCAGGAATGTGGACTTGACGCCGCTGCAGCGCAATATCCTCACTACGGAGTTCCGCTCTCAGGTGCCGACGGTGGAGAAGGCAAACTTCCTTGTGGAGTTTGACGCGCTTTCGGCCACGGCGATGCCTATCGTAATCACCCAAAACGAGTACATGAGGCGCATGAAGGACATGGCTGCAATGCAGCCGGGCATGAGCTTCTATGGCGAGCTGCCTGATTCATACAACCTCGTGGTTAACACTGAGCATCCGCTGATTGTGAAGATCCGCGACGACGCGCAGCAGGCTGTAGGAGCGCAGGTGGAGCCGCTGGCGAATGAGATCGATGAGAAGAACAAGCAGGCATCGGACATACGCTCGGCAGCCAAGGACGGCAAGTTGTCGGCCGAGGAAGAAAAGCAAGTTGCCGACCTTGAGAAGTCAGTGGGCGAACTCAGGGAAAAGCAGGAGCAGATAGTGAAGGACTATGCGGCGACATGCCCGCAGGTGAAGCAGCTGATTGACCTTGCGCTCCTTGGCAATGGCTTGTTGAAGGGGGCTGAGCTCAACGCGTTCATTTCACGGTCTGTTGACTTGATGAAGTGAGAGCCGCTAGCTGTTGAAAAACGAAGGTGAAGAAATAACCACGGATTTCACGGATTACACGGATTTTATTGAGCATAAATAATTTAATTGGCATAATCCATTTGAAGTGTGATTCTTGTTTGTGATTTATTAGTCACTTTACGGTGATATTGAAAAGGGCCGCAGGAAAAAAACTGCGGCCCTTTTTTCATCTGTAGCAGTTGGGATTTAGGGGGATTACGATCCAAGCGATGATGTAGGCGAGGACGCCGAATCCGGCCCATAGGGTGAGGAAAACCCATGCGAGCCTAATGATGGTGGGGTCTATGTCGAAATATTCGGCGAGGCCGCCGCAAACTCCGCCTATCATTTTGTAGGCGTTGGATCGATATAACTTTTTTGCCGGCATAACAATGAGATTTTAGAATGCGCAAATATAGCCAATAAATCTGGAATGGAAGCGACGCAGAAGAAATTCATGAAGAATTTTAAGGGAAAAGCGCGCTTTTTTTCAAGATAACGGTGCGGCGGTGGCAACAGCGCTTAACTTTGCGGAAGAATAAAAAATCTCGATGTGAAAAAACTTTAAAAATAGGGGAAAATGGATGGGATGGATAAGGGAATATTCGGCAAAAATCCGTAACTTTGCGCATAAATTTGCGGAAGGATTTTAGGGATGCTTTTTTGGCCGTGATTTCTTTTTCAGCACAATTTTCAACTATTTCTTGTATCAACTTTTTTTGTCGATAAAACTCAATTATAAACCATAAACAATAAACCATTATCATCACCATGGAACAGAATCTATTTTGGTTCGTGCCCATTGCGTCTGTTGTTGCATTGCTCTTGGCCTGGTATTTTTACAGGCAAACGATGAAGGAGAGCGAGGGAACTGAGCAGATGGCAAAAATCGCTCGCTTCGTAAGGCAGGGGGCAATGTCGTACCTGAAGCAGCAGTACAAGATTGTAGGGATAGTATTCTTATGCCTAGCAATCCTCTTCGCGATCATGGCCTATGGATTCCAGCTGCAGAACAGCTGGGTGCCCGTGGCCTTTTTGACCGGCGGCTTTTTCTCGGGCCTTGCCGGCTATCTAGGCATGAAGACCGCCACCAACGCATCGGCGCGCACTGCCAATGCGGCCCGCAATTCGTTGAACGGAGGCCTTCGGATAGCATTCCGCAGCGGCGCTGTGATGGGACTGGTAGTGGTAGGCCTGGGACTTCTTGACATATCGTTCTGGTATCTTTTGCTTGACACAGTGGTTGACCTTCCAGGAACCGCCAAGCTTTGCATGATCACCACAACGATGCTTACGTTCGGCATGGGCGCCAGCACGCAGGCCCTGTTCGCCCGCGTTGGCGGCGGCATCTACACCAAGGCCGCGGACGTAGGCGCCGACCTTGTGGGCAAGGTAGAGGCGGGCATCCCTGAAGATGACCCCCGTAACCCCGCCACCATCGCCGACAACGTAGGCGACAACGTAGGCGACGTGGCAGGCATGGGCGCCGACCTTTATGAATCATACTGCGGATCGATCTTGGCCACCTCGGCCCTTGGCGCTGCGGCAATGATGACGAGCCAGGACGTGGCCCTGCAATACAAGGTGGTGATAGCGCCGATGCTTATCGCGGCAGTGGGCATCATCCTTTCGATATTGGGCATCTTCTCGGTGCGGACGAAGGAAAACGCCACGATGAAGGACCTGCTCGGTTCGCTATCGCTGGGAACAAACCTAAGCTCAGCGCTGATAGTAGTTGCCACCTTCGGCATACTCTACATGCTGGGAATAGAGGGTTGGGTTAACATCTCGCTAGCTGTAGTGGTGGGCCTTCTCGTAGGCATAGTGATTGGCCGAAGCACAGAATACTACACATCGCAATCCTACACCCCGACCAAGAAGCTTTCGGAGAGCGGCAAGACGGGCCCGGCAACGGTGATCATCTCCGGCATAGGCCTTGGCATGATTTCAACCGCGATTCCCGTTATAGCTGTGGTGGTCGGCATCATCCTATCGTATTGGTTTGCGTCAGGCTATGACTTCAGCAATGTGGGCATGGGCCTTTATGGCATAGGCATCGCCGCTGTGGGCATGCTGTCCACGCTGGGCATCACGCTAGCCACCGACGCTTACGGCCCGATTGCGGACAACGCCGGCGGCAACGCCGAGATGAGCGGACTTG
>JAMPBQ010000078.1 GCA_023666615.1 Clostridium sp.
AAGCGCTCGGCTATGGCTGCGCCAACGGCCATCGCGTGGCCTTGGCCCAGCGGGCCGGAGGTGTTTTCGATGCCGCGCTCCACGTCAAGCTCCGGGTGTCCGGGAGTGGGGCTCTCCCACTGGCGGAATTGCTTGAGTTCGTCGAGGGTGAAATGGCCCTGCAGGGCGAGGACGCTGTAGAGCATGGGCGACATGTGGCCGGGATCGAGGAAGAAGCGGTCACGCGCGATCCAATGCGCGTCGTCGGGGTCTACAACGAGGAATTTAGAGAAAAGGACGTTGACAAAGTCAGCTCCGCCCATGGCTCCGCCCGGGTGGCCTGATTTAGCTTTCTCAACCATCGAGGCCGCCAGGACGCGAACGTTATTGGCGGCGCGGTTCATGAGATCTGTATTCATTTTGGTATTTTAGGTAAATAGGAATTTCTTAAACGCAAAGGGGCGCTCTTGCCAAAAGAGGCGAGCCCGCGGCCCCACTCAGAAGAAGTAGGAAGTGGTTATGGTCCAGCAGTTGTGGCGGCCGACGTTGATGGTCTGGTTGGCCGAGACCGAATATTCAGCCACGCGGTTGAGCCCCCATCCGTAGCGCGCGCTCACCTGCATGCGGCTGAAAAGCTCGACGCCAAAGCCCAGGTTCCAGGCAATGTCAGTGCTCCTGTTGCGCCAGGCGTCTGATACGGCCTTTCCCGACATCAGGAAGGCGAAGCTGGGGCCAGTGTAGACGTAGGGCACAATGAAGTTGCCCACCAAGGGGAAGTCGAATTTCTTCTTTATGTTCACTGGTATTTCCAGATAATCGGTGTTGAAGGTATTCACGCCGCCGTTGTCGCTGCGCAGCCTGTCAACCCTGTGGGTGTATATTAGCGAGGCGTCGACGCACCATCCGAAGAGCGGCATGCGGAATTCGGAGGTGAGGCCGCCAGTGAATCCGGCGCGGTTGCCTCGTGAGGATATGTCGTTGAGGATGCTGCCGCTTAGGTGGAGCGAATTGACGTTAACGCCGGCCGTAACACCCAGGCGGAATTGGGCGTTGGCCGCAAAAGCGCACCACAAAACTACGGCAAAGAGAGCGATGGCCCGATAGGCTCTTTTCATAAATAATAGCTTATAGGTAAAAAGAAACATGTATCAATGTGCAAATATAATGCTTTTTGTTCATAAAATCGGTGGACGAATCAAAATAAAATGTTTAAATTTGCACAATCTGCGGCCGATCGCGGCCGATAATTGAATCGCAGCATAACGAAAATGACACAAGAAAAAAAATTAGAGCTGGAGGAAAAGGTGATAGAGATGCTCAGCACCGTCTATGACCCCGAAATACCGGTGAACATCTATAGCCTGGGCCTTATCTACAAAATAGACATCGACGATGAGGCAAACCTTAACGTGGACATGACCCTGACTGCGCCCAACTGCCCCATGGCCGATTTCATAGTGAATGACGCCTACGACAAGCTGAGGTCAATCGACGAGCTGAGGTCAGTGAACGTGAATCTTGTCTATGAGCCCGAGTGGACGCAGGACATGATGAGCGAGGAGGCCAAGCTAGAGCTGGGATTTCTTTAGTTAGGAGTTAGAAGTTAGGAGTTAGGAGTTGGCGGAGAGAAATTTAACATATTTTCTAAGCGATACTCACCTGGGCGCTGCCTACATCCCCGACCGCATAGGGGCGGAGAGGCGACTGGTGCGATTCCTTCGCGGCATAGCCCCGCGATGCAAGACACTGTATCTCCTTGGCGACATCCTCGATTTTTGGTTTGAGTTCTCCACAGTGGCGCCGCGCGGCTATGCGCGGTTCTTCGGCCAGCTGGCGCAAATGGCCGACGACGGCATAAGGATCGTATGGTTCACGGGCAACCACGACATATGGCTTTTTGACTACCTGCGCGACGAACTGGGCATTGAAATCGCGCGCGGCTCAAGGGTGGAGGAAATCTGCGGGAGGAAGTTCTACCTGGCGCACGGCGACCTCCTGGGCCCGCGCAAGCCGGGAGTGCGCTTCATCAGCGCCCTTTTCCGCAATCGCCTTTGCCAGAAGCTCTTCGCGGCAGTGCATCCGCGCTGGACCGTGCCGCTTGGCCACCAGCTGAGCAGCGCCTCGCGAGGCATACCCCGCGTCGATCCCTTCCGCTCGCTTGGCGAGGAGCCGCAGGCCATATTCGCCATGGAATACCTGCGCGATCACCCCGACGTGAATTTCTTCGTGTTCGGACATCGGCATGTAATGGTCGATGAAAAATTGTCGCAGACTTGCCGTCTCATAATCCTCGGAGACTGGATCATGCACTTTTCATATGCGATTTTTGACGGAAATGACCTAAAATTATTGCAATATGAGAGCAAGAATTAGGGTGTTTGCAAATTTTAACTTATTGTTCGGCTGAAGCACTTTCAATTTGTAAACATCACAAAACATTAACAAACAATCGTTTGAATAAAATCAAACAGGAAATGGCGAGAATCTTGCCGAAAAAATATGTTGAATAACATAAAAAATAATTTTGTGAGGTGGACAAAAACCGCGAACTTTGTACCGCAAACCTAAAATAATCTTTTTTTACCTTAGAAATTGTACCTATTGGAAACCTTAAAAAAGGGCTCTGCGAAGAGCCCTCTTTTGATTTTATAGGGCAAATCACGAAGCCGGCAAACAAAACGCAGCATCCATTTTGTTATATATTATGCCGCGGCGCGCGCATGGGCCCGGCATAGAACTCTCTAACCAACCCCTTTCAACTATAATAGCCTATGTCGACAACATTGCTGAAACTTTTCGAGACATCATTCAGGGAAAATTTTGACCTACCCTGCATAGCGGAATACGGCCATAACAACACCGTGAGCTATGGCGACTTCGCCAAGAAAATAGCGCGCATCCATATATTGTACAAGTCATGCGGCATAAAGCATGGCGACAAAGTGGCCCTGCTGGGAAAGAACACCGCAGAATGGGTGGCCGTGTTCATGGCCACAATCACCTACGGAGCCGTGGCGGTGCCAATCCTCAACGACTTCAACCCCACTGACGCGCAGCATATCGTGAACCACAGCGACGCCATACTCCTCTTTGTGGACGAATCAATCTATGAGCACATGGACCTCGAAGGCATGCCCAAGCTGCGCGCCGTGGTAAGCCTCGACCGCCGCAGCGTCCTTGGCGAGCGCAAGTCGGGCCGCTCGGGATTCGCATCCGCCTTGAAGAGCGTAAAGAAGAAATTCGACATAGCGTATCCACAGGGATTCACCGCCGAGAGCATTTCCTATCCCAAGCTGGAGCCGGACACGCTTTGCATCATCAACTATACTTCGGGCACCACGGGATTCTCAAAGGGCGTGATGCTGACGCACGACAACATGCTGGGCAACGTCAGCTTCGGCCTAAGCCGCAAGCTGCACGAGCGCGAATCACGCGTGCTGTCGTTCCTGCCCCTGGCGCACGCCTACGGCTGCGCCTTCGACATGCTCCTGCCCCTTGCGGCCGGCAGCCACATCATACTTCTGGGGCGCACCCCCACCCCGACCGTGCTTCTGAAGGCCTTCGCCAAGGTAAAGCCCTCGCTGGTGCTGTGCGTGCCCCTGATCCTTGAGAAAATCTACCGCAAGCAGATTGTGCCCATGATCAGCAAGCCGCCATTGAGCTGGGTGCTGGCGGTGCCTTTGCTCGACAAGGCTGTGTACAGCCGCATCCGCGCAAAGCTGGTAGAGGCCTTCGGCGGAGAATTTAAGGAGATAGTGGTGGGCGGCGCGCCACTCAACCGCGAGGTGGAGGAATTCCTGCACAAGATACACTTCCCCTACACCGTGGGCTACGGCATGACCGAATGCGGCCCGCTCATCAGCTACACGCCGTGGATGGACTATATCCCCACCTCCTCGGGCCATGTGCTCCCCGGCATCATGGAGGCCAAAATCGAAAAGGTGGAGGACGTCAACGCGGAAGGCCTGGGCGAAATCATGGTAAAGGGGCAAAACGTGATGAAGGGATACTACAAGAACCCCGAGGCCACAAAGGCAGTGCTTGAGCCCGACGGCTGGATGCACACCGGCGACATGGGATACCTGGGCGGCCCCGACGGGCAGACAATCTTCATACGCGGCCGATACAAGACTATGATTCTGAGCGCCAATGGCCAGAACATCTATCCGGAGGAAATCGAGGCCAAGCTCAACAACATGCCATACGTGGCCGAAAGCCTGGTGGTGGACCGCAACGGAGTGCTCACTGCCCTGGTCTATCCCGACCCCGAGCAGCTTGACGCCGAAGAGCTTACCTTCGAGCATGCCGAGCGCATAATGAATGAGCAGATCCTGGCCGCTCTCAACAAGCAGCTGGCGCCCTACGAGCAAATCAAGCGCATACAGGTTGTGCCCCAGGAATTCGCCAAGACCCCGAAGCGCTCCATCAAGCGCTTCCTATACAAATAATCCGAAGACAAGGAAGAATCGCTATTTGGGGATTATTTCGCCGCGGAGAGCCATCATGGCGTTGTAGGCCAGGGCCTCCATTTCGTTTTCGCCGGGGAAGACATGCACCGGCGCCAGATAGGATACGCGCTCCTTCAGCCTGTCAACGATATAATCCGAATATGCCATGCCGCCAGTGAGGAGAATGGCGTCGACGTGGCCGAAGAGCACCGCGCCCTCGGAGGCGATGGCCTTTGCCGTGTGGAAAATCATGGCGTTGAGCACAAGCTCGGCCTTCTTGTCACCGCCCTCGATGCGGCGCAGTATCTCCTTCACGTCAGTGGTTCCGAGGTGGGCTTCAAGGCCGGCGTGGCCGGCGATGCGCTTCAGGAGCTGTTCCTCGGTGTATCTTCCGCTGAAGCTGAGCTTCACCAGGGCCGCAGCCGGCAGCGACCCG
>JAMPBQ010000079.1 GCA_023666615.1 Clostridium sp.
CCCGGGCCCGCAATGCCGGTGGTGCCCACCGAACAGTCAGCCTGGGCCACTCTGCATGCGCCAGCGGTCATCTGCAGCGCCACTGTCTCGCTCACCGCCCCTTGCTCTGAAATATCCTTGGGATTTACACCAAGCACCTCTGCCTTCACATCATTGCTGTAGCATATCACTCCGCCCATGTAGCATTCGCTGCTGCCGGGGATCGACGTAATCAAATGGCCGATGTTCCCGCCGGTGCAGCTTTCAGCCGTGGCAAGCGTAAGTCCTTTTTCCTTAAGTATTTCCAATAGTATTTGCGCGGGGCTTGCGTCGCCGTCATACAGCAAATTGCCTCCAACCATGTGCTTCAGCTCCTCTATTTTGCCGCTGAAAACGTCAGCCGCCCGCCCATCGCGGGCAGTTTGGCAATCAAGCCGCAGCCTGATATAGCCCGGGGTAGGCAGATAGGCCAAGTGTATGCACGATGGAAGGCTCTCCTCAAACGGAGCCAGCCTTTCGGCCAAATCGCTCTCGGTGATGCCGGTGGCCATAATCGTATGGTGCAGAAAGTCAACATCCGGGGTGAATCGTGACTTCAACATAGGGATTATCGCCCTGTCCAGCATGCCGATGCACTCAAACGGCACTCCCGGCATGGACACAAGCGCCTTTCCGCCTTGGGCGTCAAACCACATTATGGGGGCCGTGCCAAGCCCGTTCTGCACCACGCGGCAACATGTTGGCACCATTGCCTGAGAGCGGGTGAGCTCGTTGAGCTGCAGCCCCCGCTTGGCGAATACCGCCTCCACGTTTGCAAGCACATCGGCATCCAGCCTCATCGAGCCATCGCCAAAATATCCTGCCAAGGTCTTTTTCGTAATGTCATCCTTTGTTGGGCCCAGGCCGCCTGTGACTATCACCAAGTCGCCAAGCCCCAAGGACTGCTCCACGGCCGCGAGAATGTCGGGGGCATTGTCGCCAACCACAGTTGTGCGCGCAATCTCCCACCCCAGCGGGCCAAGCCTGCGCGCAATCTCTCCAGAGTTGGTGTCCACCACCTGCCCTATCAGAATCTCATCCCCCACAATCACTATCGATGCTTTCATACTCAATGTTTTAATTTCTTCCGCTCCGCCTCAAAGGCCTCAATAAAATGAATCTCAACCGGCGAGAGCTGATTCGAATTGGACGCCTCGGTATGAGTTGACGCGATAGCCCACGCTAATGATCATATCAAGATTGTAGTAGGCTATTTTTCTCTCTACTTGCCTATTCCCTTCGGATTGAACTGTTGCAAAAAATGCAACAGTTCGCTCTTGTGTCAATTCCTCAATCTCAAAAATATTCTTTATGTGCCTGGAAATTGTGGATTTGCTGCGCTGAAACAATTCCGCCATTTGATCTGCGCTAAGCCAAACAGTCTCGTTGGATAAGCGCACCTCAATTTTTGAAGCGCCATCTTGCGTCTGGTACAGTATGATTTGCCCTTTATCCATAAGATGTCAGATTGAGACGCGGGCGTAGGGCACGGCGTCGTATGGGCAAAATTCCTTGTCGAGATATTTGAAATAGCCCGCCATGGCCACCATCGCGGCATTGTCAGTGGTGAAGGCCCGCTCCGGGATGAAAGCCTTGATGCCCCTTTTCCCGCAAAAGTCCGCTACGGCCTTTCTTACGCCGGAGTTGGCAGAAACGCCGCCTCCAATGGCCAATTGCGTGGCGCCGGTCTCCTTCACGGCCTTCTTCAGCTTGTCGAGAAGGATCTCTATGATGGTATGCTGCAGCGAGGCCGCCAAATCAGCCTTGTTCTCCTCCACAAAATTGGGATTCTCCTTCAGGGCGTCGCGCAGCGTGTAAAGAAACGATGTCTTAAGCCCGCTGAAGCTATAATCGAGCCCGGGGATATGGGGCTTGGCGAACTTAAAGCGAAGCGGGTCGCCCTGGGCCGCCAAGCGGTCGATGTGCGGGCCGCCGGGATAGGGAAGCCCCATCACCTTGGCGCACTTGTCGAAGGCCTCGCCGGCCGCGTCGTCGATAGTCTGTCCGAGTATCTCCATGTCGTTGTAGCCCCGCACCATGATAATCTGCGAATTGCCGCCTGAAATCAATAGGCAAAGATATGGAAAGCTTGGCACTTCGTCCTCGGGCTTGACGCGCACGAAATGCGAAAGCACATGCCCATGGAGATGGTTGACTTCAACCATAGGCACCCTCAACCCCAGCGAAAGCCCCTTGGCGAAGCTTGTGCCCACGAGGAGCGAGCCAATGAGCCCCGGGCCGCGCGTAAAGGCTATCGCGGATATTTCGCTTTTGTCTATGCCTGCGCGCTTTATGGCGGCGTCCACCACAGGCACGATGTTTTGCTGATGCGCGCGGGACGCAAGCTCAGGCACCACGCCCCCATATTCTTCATGCACCTTTTGCGAGGCAATGGCGTTGGAAAGCAGCAGACCATCGCGGATTACGGCCGCGCTGGTGTCGTCGCATGACGACTCAATTCCTAATATTGTGACCATAAGACGCCTATATCAAAATACATAGCCAATGCCCACGGTAATGGCGAAGGTGGAGTATTGCTTCATCACGGTGTATACGCCCTCGGCCTTCAGTTTGAGAGAGGATGTAGGCTTGAACTGAAATCCAATGCCCGCGTTGCCGCCAAGCCGGGAGTATCGGTTAGTGGCCTCGCTCTCCTCCACCGTGTTATGTCGGGTCCATGACGAAAAGTCCAAGCCGACTATCGGATATAGCTGAGCCCTGTCCGGCGTAAACTTCAGCGGAAAATGCAGGTTCACGTCAGCCTGGAACGCGTCAAGCCCCTCATTGCGGAATACGCAGCCCGCCTGCGGAGCTATGCGCAGCCTGTTGCTGAGGTTGTACTGAAAAAAGAGCCCGGCCACAGCCGATGAGTTGGTGGACGTGTATCCTGTCTGCACGCCAAATGTGGCTTCTCCTCTTTGCGCCATGCACTTTTGCCCGCCGCATGCCAATGCGAAAACAATCGCCATCATGGCGCCTATGCGCAGCATATATCTCTTCATCTCTTTATTTTTTTATTTATGTTAGTTCGGATATTTTTCATCTCATTGTCAAAATAGCCCGGATGCAAGTATTGCCCCTTGCCCTTGGTGGCATTGCCGTATTCTACAGCGTGCTTCGGACAAATGTGGTAGCACCGCAGGCACATAGTGCATTGCCCCTCCCACCGAGGCCTGCCATCTGCGATCTCTATGCTCCCCAGCGGGCAGCTGCGGGCACAAATGCCGCAGCCCACACAGGCGGAGTTGGCGCGAAATCGCTTGATACTCGTCAAGAAACGCCTAAACCACCATCCCAACACATAGCTCTTTATCCATGGGAAGCTCCCCCGCTCCACCTCAGTGGCCTTCTCCCCCGACAGGAGCTTATCGACTATTGCCTCCACCCTCTCCGGCATCTTTGCAAGCTTCTCCTTTTGAAGCTCGGGGCTGTCTATGTCAAAGCCGGGAAGAGCCACATAGTTGTTGGGCATCTGCACGCTGAAGGCCGAGCCCGCTCGCCATCCCCTGGCGGCAAGCTCAGCGCGCCATATCTTGTCAGCATAGCCCAGGTCATCGCCGCATGTGCATACAAAATGATGCACAACGTCGCGATGCCCCAAAATCTGCATCTCCCTTATTACCTTAGCCACGGTGTAGGGCAGCCCCCAGCCATGAATGGGAAATGACCAAATCAATCGCTTGTCGGGCACCCTGAGCCTTATCTTTGACGGCTCTCGCATATGTCCGGGCGCCAGGCGCACCACATGGTCGCCCAATGCCTTCGAAAGCTGGTCGGCCATGCTTCGCGTATTGCCGGTGCCTGAAAAACAGAGTATCATCTACTTATTTCAGCTTTTTTTACTTTATGGTGACTTGTGTGGCGCCAAACCCGTACTCGCGGAATGACGCATCCTGCGCCTGGTGCCCCTTATACCTGTAAGCCAATTCCTTGAGTATGGCCTTGCGCAGCACTCCTTCCCCCTTGCCATGGATGAAGATTATCTTCTGCCCGTGCCGGCGCAGGTTGGCGTCCATCACCTCGCGGAATTTGTCCACCTGGAGGTTGAGCATGTCGGCCTCGCTCAGCCCGGCCTTGTTGTCGAGGAGCTCATCGATATGCAAGTCCACCACAATCTCATCAGGATGCCTCTGCGGCTTGGCCTTGCGCATCGGGGCGGCCAATCGCTTATCGGCATTCGCCTTTTGCTTCATTGATTTCTCCAATGCCGCATAGTCTATATCCATCGGCCGCTGCGGCAAGTCGTTGCGCACAATGTCAATGGCTATCACCGGGGCGTCGAAATATGGATTGGGCCTAAAGCAATGCAGCTTGAAGAATTTGGTGGCGTCGAGCCTTTGTTCCACGCATGCCGCGGCCTTCAGCGCAAAAGGCTTGTCGGCCTTGAAAGGAATATACTGCACAGCCACACGGTCCATCTCCGCCAAATCCTCCGGCTGCACCTCGCCAAGCCACACTTGCGTGGCGGGCTCCACCATACCGGCGTAGCGCGCTGTCCACTCCTTTTCGTCATCTGAGCGCGTAAGGTAGGTGAAATAAAGGCTATAATTGGAATCATTCACCAAATAAGCGTCGTATGTGGTGCGTGAAATGGTCTTCAAGTCCGCGGCCTCGTATGCCAGCACCACGTTCAGCTTTTCTCCCTCCGCCGTCTCCACAAAGGGCGGCTCTGCCGGAGCTGGCACCGTGGCCTGGGTTGGCCGCGGTTGCTTTTGCG
>JAMPBQ010000007.1 GCA_023666615.1 Clostridium sp.
ATTAGGGGCTTGCGGGCCTTCGGCGGCTTCCGGCCCAACGCCCTCCGCCTGCCTTACGGCCTCAGCCTCTTCCGCCTCTTGCAGCGTCTCGATTTCTTCAGCCTTCAGAAGGTCGGCTTGCGCATCCACATAGTTTTGCTCTTCCAGGAAGCGGAAATAGTCCTCAAACGTGCGGCCATGCTGCAGCAATGTGTCAAAATTCTTAGCCGATATGGCTATGGGGCGCACCCCAGGCGGGAGCTTGAACAAGGGGCTCGCCGCCATCACGCTGCGGTAATGGTTGAGCTCCCGCTGGTTGTCAAATCCCCTTATGATTAACATTCCGAGACGCCCAAAGTTCATGGTCTCAAGGTCAAAATCCTTCACCACGAACGAATTGAAGTTGAATCTTGCCACCTCGTAGAGCAATGCGTTGGCCGAAACGCTGTCGGTCGGATAAACCATCACCAGCAGCTGCGGCGCGTCCTCATTCAGCTCAAAAGCCGCAGCGATGCTGTCGGCGGCCATGCTGGCCGAATCGGCTGATAGCCTGATGTCCCATAGCATGCCCCGCAGGTTACCTTCCGACTGCGATTGTATCTGCCTCCCCTGCGCCATCCCCGTCAACCAAGCCGACGCGATCGGGGTGATGTCGGTGTCGGGGTAGCGGTCCAGAAGGTCACGCAGCACGGCGTTGAATTTCTCAGTGTCCCTTTCTGTGGCGTAGCTAAGGGCGTCCAGGAACATGAACTTGGGCATTATCGGGCTCAGCGGGTATTTGTCCATCATCTCGGCGTAGGCCCGGTGTACCTCGCCATTGCGGTTGTCAAGGTACGCCTCGTATGTGGCATCGTACAGCTCCTGCTGACGAGTGTCCATCTGCCGCAAGTCCTCTATGTAGTTCGGATTGGCAAGGGCCAAGGCGTACGGCGATTCAGGGAAATCGCTGAGTATCAGTTGGCGGTATTTCTCCGCCATAGCCTCCTCTCCTTTCCGCATGTACATAAGGTAGAGGTTGTAATATATATCCAGGCGATATATGTTGTCGGGGTATTCGCGCAGAAGCCTGTCAAATTCCGCCAATGCTGCCGGGTAATCGTCCAGCTTGTCCTTAAGGATTATGCCCATGTTGTATAGTCCATCCTGGATCACCTCGTGGGCCAAGGCCTTTTGCTCCTCGGTCACGGGCAGCTGGGCCAAATAGTATTCGCGGTTATGCGGGTCGGAGGCAGCTTCGGTCTTGGCGGCCTGCTCTTCAGCGTCTGCCTGGTCTTGCGGCTCTTCGCTTGCTTCAGAGTTTTCATCATCGTCGCCCTCCGATTCGTCCGTCGCGTCAAAGTCTGAAGTGTTGAATGTCGATTTGTTGCGGCGCCGCCAGTCGTCCTCCAGCTTGCGGCTGCCCCATCTGCGCTGAAATTCCGTCTTTCCTGAATTGCGCGTCGTAGAGTTGTAGAAGTACCAGCTGTCGTCCGTATTGATTTGGTATTCCCTCTGCCCTTGGTCGCTCAGCATATTCGACGACGCCTCCTGCTGGGCCAGGTATTCTTCTCGGTCGCGCTCCTCGGCCTCCTTCTTCTCGCGCTCCTTCAGCTCCTTGATTTGGCGGTCGATTATGGCCAGCTGCTCAGCCTCCGGCAGGGCAGCCACCCGCAGGAGGGAATCCTGCATGCTGACGTTCTGCGAGTACACGGCCAGCTCGTCAAGCACGTCCGAGCGGCGCTTCAGTAGCTTGTAGTCAGGGTAATTCTCCGGCAGCAAGGGCACCGCCTCTGAATAGCATGGCTGCGCCTTGGCGTATTCGCGCCGATCAAAGTAAAGATTGCCAAGGGTAATCTGCGCTATGGCCTTCTCGATGCCTCCGCGCGTACTTTTCGCCACAGCCTGCGCGTAATTCTCTATGGCGCTGGCCGTATCCCCCCGTGAAAGATACAGGTTGCCTATGGCGTAATATATCTGGTCCAGGAAATCCTTGTTGCGGTCATATTTCGCCATCCTCCGCAGGGCCTTGACCTCGCCGCTTATGTCCGCGCCCTCGAAAACCTCGCTTTGCTTGATGCGGGCATTGAATTTCGTGCGGTAGGACGCCGACGATGACGCCCCCGCCTTCTTGAAGGCCTCGTATGCCAGCCTCTTTTCGCCCAGAAAAGAGTAGATTTGCCCCAAAAGGAATCGAAGCCGCGTCTTTTGCGCTCCACCGGCCCCGTCAATCGCCTTTTGCAGGTAGGGCACGGCCGACGCGTATTCCTTGCTGCGCACAAGGAAGTCGGCGTAGCAGAAGTTGTAAAGCTGACGCAGACCCGACGTGGCCAGCTCGTCCGGCTTTATGCGGGTGATTATCACCTCGGCCTCGTAGAGCCAATCCATGGCCAGATAGGACCGCGCCTGCCACAGCTTGGCCTCAAGCACGGTATTGGGCAGCCAGGAGAAATGCTTTGAAACGTAGAAAAATGTCGATGCTGCTCCGAGAAAGTCCCCGTTGAAATATTGGCTGCGCCCCATCAGCATCCACGAATTGTGCAGGAAGGGATTGTATTCGTCGCGCTTTAGCCATGCCTTGTAGGCCGGGTCGGACCCTCGCCCGGGCTTTCGCTGCGGCTTCTTCTTGATCGACCTGATTTGGATCGCCTTCTGCGCCTTCTCTATGCTGCGGTCGAAATTGCCCGACGCCTGCGGAGCCTTGGGGTCAGCCTTCGATTCAATGGGGTGCATGTACACCATTTGCGAATAGTCGTCCTCATATTTCTGCTCCATGTCGGCCAGCGTCTCCTTAAAATGCGTCTCGCCGTTGTAATGGATGTTGTATCGGGTGATGAAGGCCGTGTATTGGCGCGCCGCGGCCGTGTTCTTCTTCTGCGCGTTGCAGCCCGACAAGCCGCAGGCCGCCGCCATGCACAATATGGCGGCGGCCAACCATGCGATATGTCGGCTGGCAAAAGAATTCACGTCAAACTAACGCCTGCGGCCGCCCCTATATTGTGCGGATTTTGCGCTAAGATTGCCCGTTTTTGCTTGATGTTTTCGGCCCGAAAAGGCGATTTAATATATTTTAGCGTTAAAAGTGGCGCGCAAAAGGCGCGTTTTATGGAAAATGTGAGTAATTTTGCATCAGTATGTTTTTAACTGATAGTATCCATTGATTCAAAAATGACTGAAAAGACCATCCACATCGGCTCATTGCAGGATCTGCCATCCGCCGCCCGCGAGTTTGTCCAGGCCATGGATGACGCCACTGTTTATGCTTTCCGGGGTGAGATGGGCGCAGGCAAAACTACATTCATCGCGCAATTATGCCATGCATTAGGAGTCGAGGACGATGTGGCCAACTCCCCTTCTTTCTCGATTATTAATGAATACCGGTCAGAGGAAACTGCCGAACTGATCTACCACTTCGACCTTTATCGCCTGGAAAGCCTCGACGAGGCTTTCGACATTGGGGTCGAAGACTATTTCGATTCTGGCGCGCTTTGCCTAATCGAGTGGCCCGAACGCGTGGCCGACATTCTTCCTGACGACACCGTTTGGGTGGACATTGATGTCAATCCCGACGGTAGCCGTGATTTGACTATGCGCGGCGCTTGATCAAGCCCGCGCTACAAGCCCCGCACGCGGGGATGCGCTCCGATGCGCCGGTAGTCCATGTTTGGCTCGGCGCGGATTCTATTTCGTATTTTGCCCGGCGCGGCCTTTGCGCCGTGTCGCATTGTATCCATGTATTGTTTTTTCTCCGTGATTTGTCACGCCATCACCTTAAATGTTGAATCATTATGTGTACTATCGTTTATGTCGAAGAAGCTGGCTCCACCAACAATATGCTCGCCACTGTTGCCTCACGGTTCGAGCATGGCACAGCTTTGGCCGCGCATGTACAGACGGCCGGAAAGGGGCAAAGGGGAAACCATTGGGAATCGGAGCCAAGAAAAAACCTTACTTTTTCAATCCTCCTTTACCCAAGGGGCATTGTGGCAGCAAGGCAATTCGAGATTTCCCAGGCGGTGTCCATTTCTGTAGTGAAAGTGCTCCGCAGCCTCCTCAACACCGACGATGTGTGCATCAAATGGCCAAACGACATTTATTATCGCGACAAAAAGCTCGGAGGAATACTCATTGAAAACTCCCTCGCGGGGGTGAGAATCGACAGGTCGATTGTGGGCATTGGCATCAACGTGAACCAGACCGAATTCCGCAGCGGAGCGCCTAATCCCGTATCCATGGCTCAGATCGCCGGCCATGAATTCGACCGGGACATGGTGATTGAATATCTTGTGACGCAGATTGTTAACGATTTTGACGCCTACGAGGACAACCCTGACAGCGCCGCCCTTTCCGCGCGCTATCGATTCCTGCTCTGGCGCAGCGAAGGCTTCTGGCCATACCGCGACAACATCAGCGGCGATACGTTCAACGCACGCATCGCGGCCGTGGCCCCCGGCGGCCAGCTCACGCTATCAACCGTCACCGGCTCGTTCCGCACATTCAACTTCAAAGAAGTCTCCCCCGTCCTCGACGACTCCACAATAATGCCAAACTGACCCCCTAAAACAGCATTGGGAGGAATTGGCGGAGGCAGCGGCGCCAGGTGAGCCATTCATGGGCCGTGCCTTCAGAGAGGTAGAAGGTATTCTTTATGCCGCGCTTTGTCAGGGAGGCGCTTAGCTTCTCTGTGCCGAAATTCTCCTCGCTGCCGATGCCCAAAAAGAATCCCTTAATGTTCGAATTGAAGCGGTCCGCGTCGGCGAACACCCCATTGTAGGCCGCATCCATCTGGTCTTCACCCATGAATATCGCGCCGCTGAACGACCCCAGGTAGGCGAACTTGTCCAGATTGGGCAGCACAGTCTCAAAGGTCTGGTGTCCACCCCAAGATAGTCCGGCCATTGCGCGGTGCTCCTTGTCGGCAAGAGTGCGGAATTGCCCGTCAATCGTAGGTATTATATCCTCAATGAGGATTTTTGGGAAAGTGCCGCCGAACTCGCTGCGCGCCTTGCCCGGGTCTTGCCCCGGCTTCGGGCGGAATGGTATGCCGCAATTTCCATGGTCCATCACCACAATCATCGGCCGGCACTCGCCGGAGGCGATCATATTGTCAAGAATGAAATTCACCTTGCCCTGGCTGGGCCATCCGGTCTCGTCTTCGCACATGCCGTGCTGAAGGTATAAAACAGGGTATCGCTTTTCAGGGTTACTGTCATATTCAGCCGGAATGTACACGTTGCAGCGCCGATATGCCTTCTCCACCTCCGAATAGTACGGCAATGAGCGCACAGTGCCGTGGGGCACATTGGCCGGCCGGTAATAGTCGCCTTCAGGTCCCTCGGGGATTTCAATGGCCGACGAGCGGCCAAAGCTCCCGCAATACGTATTGCTTTCAGTGTCCGCCACCGTCATCCCGTCAACTGTGAAATGATAGAAGTGGAACCCCGGCGCCAACGGCTCGGTTTTGCCATGCCACCATCCATCCTCGTCCTTTTCCATGGCGAATTTCTTCCCGCAGTTTACGATTACCTCCTGGGCGGCAGGGGCGTAAAGGCGGAAATATCCGCAATTCTGCGCATCGTAGCGGGGGTATTCCCTTTGGAAAAGGGCTGTCTCCGACACGAACGTGTTTTCAGGGGCCGGACGCTGAGCCATGGCCGGTGCTGTAGCTGCGCACACCATAAGGCCAAATACCGCCGCGGCGCAAATAGATTTAAGCTTCATATTATTGTTATATTAGATAGGCGTATTGACATACAGCACAAAGTTACGAAAAAAAACCTCATAAAAAAACATGCATAGGCGCTATTTTATCCTCACACCATAAGATTTCAACTATCAATGCCCCTTATGATTATCAAATTTGATAATTTGGAAAACTTTCGCTAACTTTACATCATTGAGTAAATGTAGCCGAGCTGAAAAAATTGTGATTAAACACAATGTGAAGCATATCGGACGTTGGGCTTTCAGTCCCGATGGCAAATCAAATTTGAAGAAAGTTGAGGGCGCGCATGCTACCGAAGACGGACTAATGCTAATCAGGGACATACCTGATTCAGTAGAGAAGATTGAAGATGCAGCATTTAAGAATGCATACCCCAAAAGGGCAGACAATATAAAAGGAATAGGAGATGCTAATGTTTAGATAATCTTCTGCACTCTAATAAAAACGGATAAACTCACAAAGGGCTTATCCGTTTTCTTTTAGTATCTCTTCGATTATGCCCTCTATTTGTGACAGCCGTAATCCTGAGGTGTTGCCATACCACGCCGATTTTGGATATACCTTTTGAAACAGTTCATAATCCCTTTCATGGTTCTTATCGAAGAAGCCATAGGTATATTGTCGGTCAAATTCCGACACGTTATTAAGGTCGTTATAAGTTACTGTCGGATTGATTAGGATTTTGCGTTGATGGCGTTTTTTCAGAACGATTGTCGCGGAGTTGGTTACCGCAATAATCTATTTGGGGCGGTCGGCTTTTATGATGTTTTTGATTACTTCTTTTTGGTCGTGTTCAAAATATTCATTCTGACCATACATTTGCCAAAATTGGATGCGGCTTCATCATCATCCATTTCAGCAAGGATGAACCCCATTTGGCTATCGGGTGTTGCGTGTTCTATGTCGAAACGCTCCAAAAAAGCAATAACTTCGTTCTTCATATTTGTCCTTTCTCTCATTGTGACATATAACGCATGAAATTCGCTGATATTATGTGATTTTAACCTTGATTTTCTTTATACTCCATATATTCATCCTTTTCGCTTTTTTCCCAATTGTTTCTTTAATTGGGATATGCTTTCAGATAAGTTATGGTTTTCTGATTTCAGCATTTTGATTTCTTCTGAGCTGACATTTATAGTAGGGACTTGCTTCTTGGAAAGGACGTCCATTTTAGCCCTTAACTCTCGGCGTTCCTTTTTAAGTTCACTTATCTCTTTGTTTGATTTCTCTTTTAGGGAATTGAAATCTTTTTGAAGTCGTTCTAACTTATCTGAATCTGTATATTTTTTCATATTATTTGTTTTATTTAAAGATATTAAATCGAGATTGTTTCTTTAGTCTTTGCGTCATTTTTTTATTTACAAATACTAAACAATTATTCAAATTAATGATATACTATTTGAGCATATCCAAGCGTTATAATGCTATTATTACGATAGGAAACACACACTATGGGAAAACAAAAAAATTAAATTTGGCCACCTCGCAGCGCGAGGAATTGGAAAGAGTCCTGAATTTCGGTTCTTACTACAGATACCGCATACGTTGCAAGGGGTTATTCTCAAGGTGGACGGGATGAAAGTCGAAGAGATTGGAATCCCTCGCCGCAGCTTGTTGAGCTCAAACGCTATCAGCTGCAATAACTTGCAAATCTTTGACGTGCAGGAGCGATCAATCTCTTTTTCGGAGATGATAGCCATGTCTGCACCAGTGGCTATGTTCCTTATGGATGGCAATTCAACGATGAAGATGCCTATGTGCCTTCCAATAATAAGGAACGACTCAATATTTTCGGAATGGTGTCGCCCGACTGTAAATATACGATGGGGTTGACTCCACGGATTCCATAACCGGACAAATGCTTGCGGTATGGCTGGACGACTATTCCCCTCGCCTCAACATTGCGGAGACTGTGTGGAGATTCCTCAAGGGAATGTGGCTCAAACACCATCATTATTGCAGCAAGAGCAAACTTCACGAAGCCACCCGAGAAATCTTGGATGGAATCGGGAAAAAATATATGATCAACTTTTCTCATGCCACCTAAAGTATATTTTAATTTGTCAAACTACTTACTAAAAATCTTTCAGACAGAAAAATCCGCTGTCAAAGTAGGGATAAGCGATTTTAATTATGATGTCTGAATTGTTGCAATATATTTGTTTTTTGCGAAAAAAAATGTAATTTTGTGGCAATGAATCATATTGGGTTTGAATATAAGACAAAAACATTGCAAAAAATAATATTCAATCTAATAAGCAAAAAAACGAGATATATGACAGACAAATTGTTTATTTTCCCATTGTTGTTTGCCATTATGATTGCAACATCCTGCACCAGTGAAAACATTCCAATGCTCAATAATGTTGAAGAAGCTACAGTTAGGGCCGTTGCAGATGAATGGTCTGTATCAGAGGGCGACATCCTTAGTGTCGTTGAAAAGATTGGCTTGGACAGAAAGTCTAGAGCTCAAGACTATTCCATTTCATCTATTTGTGATTCTAAAGGGAAACCATGTGTCTATGTGGTCAATTTTGGATCATCAGAAGGATATGTTCTAATAAGCGCGACAAAAAAGTATGACCCTGTGCTTGCCTTTTCATATAAGGGTCACTACACTGTTGGGACAAATAAACACGCTGGTCTTAGGGCTTTTGAAAAGGAAATGTGTGAGGCTATTGAATATGTAGATGAAATGCCTGAAGATTCTTTGCTGAATGTTTCAAAGATATGGAAGTTTTATCTTGGATCTGAACAAAAGAATTATTTTAAGGATTCGATTGACAGTCTGAAATCTAGAACTTTAGAGTCTTATGAATTGGGAGACGTAATGAATGCTTACGTAAATATGTGTAGGGATCTTCGTAATCAAGGTTATGAGATATTGGAGATGGGAGATCTTTCTGAACAGGAGAATTCAATGATTAAGGAATATGTAGACGGCATTACATATCCCGACTATGAAGATATACGTTATCAAATATGCATTGTGGCATCAAAGACCGAGGATAAATCAACGTTCATAGATAATTTTGTAAGGACTGCTTGGGAACAACAGAATGGGTTCAATTCAGAGTTTCCTTACTGGAATGGCAACCTTGTTCCGGTTGGATGTGGAGCGCTTGCCGTTGGGCAAATTATGAGGTATTATGAACATCCATCAAAATACAATTGGGGAGATATGCCTTTGGACAGAGCTACGGCAACGACCTCTAAATTTCTGTACGATGTGGCCTATTCAGCTAATCCATACATAATTTATGGTGATTGTGGAACCCAGCCTTCAGGAATAAAAAAAGCCTTTAAAGAATTTGGGTACAAATCGGAGCATGCCAAACTTTCAGAATCTAAGGTTTATGAAAATATGAAGGAAAAGAAACCTGTATTTTTGAGTGGATATGCCTATGATAATGGGCATGCGTGGATAGCCTCGGGTTATAAAAAGGGCCTGTATTACTCTAAAAAACAGCTTTTCGTTATTGCCTGGCCCAACAAATATGATAGTGTGTTGACTTTCGATGAGGATAGTTTTGTCGGGGCTCAATATGTCTATTACAATTGGGGATACAACGATGGCTATGATGGTTTTTATAAATTGTCCCATTGCACATCCGGTGCGGGAAAAGAATATTCAGAGAACCGAGAAATGTTTTATAATATTGAACCTGTCAAATGAAAATATCGATTAAGCAATTTTTGTTGATTGCGGCTGGAGCTTTTGCGGCTCTATGCTCATATGCCCAAAAGCACACAGATGTTTTGGACAATGGCTTTTCCGTTGAGGTTTATGGCCTTACTGCAATAAATGAAGATAAAGAGCGTTGCCATCCATATGGCGCTGGCTTGTCGGGAGGCTATCAGTGGTATTTAGTTAAGGGACTATACTTGCAACCCTCTGCGCACTTGTTTTTAAAAAAGCGATACACTGATCATTACCGCCTGCTTGGAGCCGAACCAAGAAGTTATAGCCATAAGGAGTACTGCTATGGCTTGAGCTTAATGGTGGGATATTCTTTCCCAATCGCCTCATCCAATTCTTTAAGCGTGTTCACTGGCTACAAGTATTCATATGCGTTTCATGTGGAGGAAAAGCTTGGTGGTATAAAACGAGAATGGGATGCGAAATCTTTGTCTCGTCTGCAGCCATATTGGAAATTGGGAGTGCAGTTCAACCTTTTGCAACATTATTATGCGAATGCTTCGATGGATTTTGCCCTGAAAAACCGATATGCTTCAGGTGAATCTTTTCACCAAAACCTCTTTGCGGTAGGCATAGGCTATAAGTTTTGAACAGCCCATTTCCCGTAAAGCGCAAAGGCTTTGTGTGGATTCCGTCAAGATGGGAATTTTGCGGGGATTGTATTGTGTATTTGGCGGAAAAATTGTAATTTTGCCGAATAATTGATTCCAATCGCGAATCCAAAGATTACAAAAACAATATTAGTATGAGTAAAGAAAAAAAATTTCTTACTTGTGATGGAAATCAGGCCGCTGCCCATGTGAGCTACATGTTCTCTGAGGTGGCCTGCATCTACCCCATCACCCCGTCCTCTACTATGGCCGAGTACGTGGACGAGTGGTCGGCTGCCGGCCGCAAGAACATTTTCGGCGAGACAGTCACTGTCCAGGAAATGCAATCGGAAGGCGGCGCTGCCGGCGCGGTTCACGGTTCTCTTCAGGCCGGCGCCTTAACTTCTACCTATACCGCTTCGCAGGGTCTTCTGCTGATGATTCCCAACATGTACAAGATCGCGGGCGAGCTCCTTCCCTGCGTATTCCATGTATCGGCCCGCACCCTCGCATCCCACGCCCTTTCTATCTTTGGCGACCATCAGGACGTAATGTCGGTGCGCCAGACCGGCTTCGCAATGCTGGCTGAAGGCTCAGTGCAGGAGGTTATGGACCTCGCCGGCGTGGCTCACCTTTCCACCCTCAAGAGCAGCGTTCCCTTCGTTAATTTCTTCGACGGTTTCCGCACATCGCATGAAATCCAGAAGATTGAGGAAATCTCGCAGGACGACCTTGCGGCTCTAATCGACAAGGACGCCCTGGCCAACTTCCGCAACCGCGCTCTCAATCCCGAGAAGCCCGTGGCGCGCGGCATGGCCGAGAACGGCGACGTTTTCTTCCAGCACCGCGAAGCAAGCAACAAATATTACGAAGCCGTTCCTGAAATCGTGGAGCAGTACATGGCTGAAATCTCTAAGATCACCGGCCGCGAATACCACCTCTTCAACTACTACGGCGATCCCGAGGCTGAGCGCGTGATCATAGCCATGGGCTCCATCACCCAGGCCGCCCAGGAGGCTATCGACTATCTGATGGCCAAGGGCGAAAAGGTAGGCCTCGTATCCGTACACCTCTATCGTCCCTTCTCCGCAAAGCATTTCCTCGCAGCCGTGCCCAAGACAGCAAAGCGCATCGCCGTGCTTGACCGCACAAAGGAGCCCGGCGCAAACGGCGAGCCCCTCTACCTCGACGTTAAGGATTGCTTCTATGGCCAGGAGAACGCCCCCATCATCGTGGGCGGCCGCTATGGCTTGGCCTCGAAGGACACCACCCCCTCGCAAATCATCGGCGTATATGAGAACCTCGCCCTCCCGATGCCCAAGAACAATTTCACCATCAGCATCGTCGACGACGTTACGTTCACATCGCTGCCCCTCCCCACGGAAATGGCCCTTGGCCACGCTTCCACATACGAGGCTAAGTTCTATGGCCTGGGCGCTGACGGCACCGTGGGCGCCAACAAGAACTCGGTGAAGATCATCGGCGACAACACAAATAAGTATTGCCAAGCTTATTTCGCATATGACTCCAAGAAGTCAGGCGGCTTCACCTGCTCGCACCTCCGCTTCGGCGACGAGCCCATCCGCTCAACTTACCTGGTGAACACCCCCAACTTCGTGGCATGCCACGTGCAGGCTTACCTGCGCATGTACGACGTGACACGCGGCCTGCGCGACAACGGCACATTCCTTCTCAACACAATCTGGGAAGGCGAGGAGCTCGCAAAGAACCTCCCCAACAAGGTAAAGCGCTATTTCGCTGAGCACAATATCACCGTTTACTACATCAACGCTACGAAGATCGCCCAGGAGATTGGCCTTGGCAACCGCACAAACACCATCCTCCAAAGCGCATTCTTCCGCATCACCGGCGTAATCCCCGTTGACCTCGCCATCGAGCAGATGAAGAAGTTCATCGTGAAGAGCTACGGCAAGAAGGGACAGGACGTTGTGGACAAGAACTATGCAGCCGTTGACCGCGGCGGCGAATACCACCAGCTCACTGTGGATCCCGCTTGGGCCAGCCTGGCCGACGAGCCCGAAAAGGAGAACAACGATCCCGCTTTCATCAAGGAAGTGGTGCGCCCCATCAACGCACAGGACGGCGACCTCCTGAAGGTGAGCGCCTTCGAGGCTAACCCCGACGGCACATGGGAGCAGGGCACAGCCGCCTACGAAAAGCGCGGCGTTGCCGCTTTCGTTCCCGAATGGGACCCGACAAATTGCATCCAGTGCAACATGTGCGCATACGTTTGCCCCCACGCTTCAATCCGTCCGTTCGTTCTCGACGCTCAGGAAATGGCAAACGCTCCCTTCGGCGACGACTACTCTCTGCCCGCAATTGGCAAGACCATGGCTGGCATGCGCTTCATCCAGGCTGTCGACGTTCTCGACTGCCTCGGCTGCGGCAACTGCGTTGACGTTTGCCCGGGCAAGAAGGGCAACAAGGCATTGGCTATGAAGCCCCTCGAGACCGAGCTCAAATACCAGGCCAACTGGGATTACTGCAGCAAGGAGGTTAAGTCGAAGGCTCACCTCGTTGACAAGATGGTCAATGTGAAGAACAGCCAGTTCGCCCAGCCTCTCTTCGAGTTCTCCGGCGCATGCTCCGGCTGCGGCGAGACTCCCTACGTCAAGCTCGTCAGCCAGCTCTTCGGCGACCACCAGATGGTAGCCAACGCCACCGGCTGCTCATCAATCTACTCCGGCTCAGTGCCCTCAACTCCTTACTGCAAGGACGAGAACGGCCGCGGTCCGGCTTGGGCCAACTCCCTCTTCGAGGACTTCGCTGAATTCGGCCTTGGCATGAAGATAGCTACCGAAAAGATGCAGGCCCGCCTGGCCGACCTCTTCACAAAGGCTCAGGCGTGTGACTGCTGCAGCGACGAAATCAAGGCTCTCGCCGCAAAGTGGCTTGAGAACCGCAACGACTATGCCGCTACCCGCGAGGTGCATGACAAGATCGTGCCCCTGTGCAAGGCTTGCGACTGCGACATCTGCAAGGGCATCGTTGCTCTCGAGCACTTCATCGCCAAGCGCTCGCAGTGGATCATCGCCGGCGACGGCGCCGCATACGACATCGGTTTCGGCGGCCTTGACCACGTGCTTGCTTCTGACAAGAACGTTAACGTTCTCGTCCTCGATACCGAAGTTTACTCCAACACCGGCGGCCAGTCATCAAAGGCCACTCCCGTGGGCGCTATCGCTAAGTTCGCCGCTTCAGGCAAGCGCATCCGCAAGAAGGACCTTGGCCTCATCGCTTCCACCTACGGCTACGTTTACGTTGCCCAAGTGGCTATGGGCGCCGACATGGCCCAAACCCTCAAGGCCATCCGCGAGGCAGAGGCTTACGACGGCCCGTCGCTCATCATCGCTTACTCTCCCTGCATCAACCACGGCCTGAAGGCCGGCATGGGCCACTCGCAGCAGGAAGAGAAGCGCGCCGTAGAATGCGGCTACTGGCACCTCTGGCGCTACAACCCCGCTCTCGAGCTCGAAGGCAAGAATCCGTTCAGCCTCGACTCAAAGGCTCCGGATTGGGACAAGTTCGCCGACTTCCTCAAGGGCGAAGTGCGCTACGCATCTGTCTACAAGCAATTCCCCGCTGAGGCCGACGAGCTCTTCGCTGCCGCAAAGGCCAACGCCATGTGGCGCTACAACAACTATCGCCGCCTTGCCCAGCAGCAGTGGGGCGTGGATCCCGAGGTAAAGTAATCTATACTCATACTCAATAATCGCAAGGGCGCATCGCGGCAATCCGCAATGCGCCCTTTTCCCACACAAAAGCTTCTGCTTATACTCTAAAGTTTTTCCTAAAAGCACAAAAAGTTTCTACTTATACCCTAAACTTTTTCAGGTTGTTTTCTTGGGACCGGTGACTAAAAGATAGACACCCAAGCATAAACAAGCGTCAATCGTCGTTACGCTTTGCATTCCACACCAGCAGCGTTAGGACAACCGAAAGCATTGCGGCGCCAATCCAAAACCAATTGACGTAGGTGAAATCATAAGCTTCTATGCCGTTGACGACTGTCTTATTGCCCTCTATAAGCACGCCATTCATGACATCCTGAAGACCCGCCCCGATATAGCTGGCTATGCCCACTACGCCCAATGCCGCCCCCGCGGCGGCACGCGGCGCTATGTCTACGGCCATCAGCCCTCCCAGGAAGCAAATGAGCACGCCTATGCCAAGGCCAAAAAGCACCATGGCCGTTACATCCAGCCAAAAGTTCTCTCCCGGCACCAACAAGAATAGGCACAGGGCCACTACATTCATAAGTCCGAAAACCAAGGCGGGGACATTGCGCGAACCATTGAACAGCTTATCCGATATTAGGCCGGAGGCCACCGTGCCGACTATTCCGCACACTGAGCTGATTGATATGATTAAGCTGGCGTCAAGGGTGTTATAGCCCTTTTGTGCCTCCAAATAGAACACGCCCCAAGAATTGACAGCGTAGCGGCTTATGTACATAAACGCCGACGCCACCGCAAGAATCCAAATTGCGGGGTTCTTGAGCACGGCTTTTTGCGCAATGTTGAAATCATTATTCTCTTTTTTTGCGTCACCCGTATCTTTCACCACATTTTGGCTTAGCAAGTAACCTTGGCTTTGAGGGGTATCCCTCATGAACAAAAGAAGCATGCCAAAGCCAAGCAATCCTATAATGCCGGCTCCTATCATTCCATAACGCCAACCTGCCCAGCTGACCAATAGGGCTATCGTGATAAAGGTTATGGCCTCTCCAAGATTATGGCTTGCGCTCCAAAAGCCATAGAATGTGCCTCGGTCTTTGGAATCATACCAACGGTTGAGCGATACAACCCCGGCAGGGGATCCCATTGACTGAAACCAGCCATTCAGACCCCAAAGCACAGCGAAGACAATGAACATGCCGGTCATGCCAAGCACCAAGTTGACGAGCGCCGTAAGCAAAAGGCCGGTGGCCATGAATCGCCGCGCGTTGCATCGGTCTGCAAGGAATCCGTTGGCCATTTTGCCCACGGCGTATACAAAAAACAGGCACGAGCCTATGATGCCCAATTGGGTCTCGCTGAATACGCCGTCGTCCACTATAGGCTTGCGTATGATGTTCATGCTCAATCGGCATACGTAATATAGAGCATAGCCACAAGTGGCGGAAATGAATGTGGCGAGGCGTATTTTATTGAAATCCTCCGGTTTGTTCTTGCTGTTGAAATTAGGACTGGAAATTTTGTAAAATTTCGCCAAGCGGGATATGAGGCTTTCCTTTTGCCGCCATGCGCTTGTTAATGTTGATTCCATCGCTCGTATTTTGGATTTTTAGCAATTTAATTGTTTTATGAAAAAAAAAGTTCCCTATCAAGGGACAAATAGGGAACTTTCACCAAAATAATCTACCTTAATTTAATCGTGCATGTTTCGGCTCCGCAAATAATCCAGCAGGAATTGCGGACGGTCAGTCTGGATTATCCTCGCCCCGAGATTGTCAATCAAATAGCCATATCCGTTGGAAAAATCCTTAAGGGAAGCGTCATCGTCATGACCGCCGGCCATTGTGTCCCAAAGAGTGTTGTACCAAATCAGCGAACGCCCTTTTATGCTGTCTTTCAGCTTTATGGGAAGAGGATTAGTGTCAAGCTTGTAAAGGAGCTCGAAGGCCACGGGCTGCATGTCGGCTATGAACATCTCGATTTGCTCCTCTGCATTGTCCTTGTCAAGGTTGACTATGGGCATATAGATCACATCCTTTAGATAGTCGCCATATTTTTCCTTGACCTGCTCGGCGCTGCCGTTGCCCTTCATGATTATTTGCTTGGTGGTGCCTGTCTTCTGCAGAAGGTCATACACCTGGTCAAAATAGCGGTCGGCCTTGTCAAGATTTATCATGATTTTGCCTTTCGCGTGCAGTAGTGCCTCCTCCAGCGTGGGCACCTTGTGTATCGTGCGGATATTGCACCCGTTCTTAAGGTTAAGAGTGCGGATGTAATCCATTGTGGCTTCCGCAATGGGGCCTTTGCCGGTGGTGGTGCGGTCGAGCTTGGGGTCATGCATCAGGATAAGAACGCTGTCCTTAGTCCTTGTTACGTCCAGCTCCACGATGTCCACTCCCATGGCAATGGCGTTGTCGATTGCCTCAAGTGAGTTTTCAGGAAAATTTCTCCAGTCTCCGCGATGGGAAGCCACTATCACTGACGAATCATCCCCCTTCAGCAGCTTTTCGCGGATAAGATCTGAGCGATTTTGCGCATGCATGCTCGCTGCCGCTAGAAGGAGCAGGCACGAGAATAGTATTCTCTTCATTTTATGCATTGTATTAAATTGTTGTCTTATAGGATTAAAATTCGCGGCGACCTATTTTGGAAAGATAATCTTTCAGAAGCATAGGGTTGTCGCTGAATATGACATTGGCTCCAAAATCTAGAAGCCAGCCGTATGAGCCCTCCGGCTCAGTCAGCGCCAGTTCATCATCATGGCCCGCATTGAATGTGCCCCACAGGGAATTCAGCCATAGCCTGCATCCCTTTTGGCTGATTTCCGCGCTTCTTTGCAGCACGGGAAAATCATCCTTGGTGAACGAAAGCGCAATGCATGGCGATGATGAATTTTGCAGAAAGTCATCAAGCTTTTCATCATCGTTTTTGCCATTGCACACCAGCACGGGCATGAAAATCACATTGTCAAAAAGATGTCCGTAATGCTTGGCGTTGTAGTCGCTGGCGGTGGTGGCGCGTATGATTATCTGCCGCTCACAATCATGCTTTCTGGCCAATTCAATGATTTTTTCCTTGTAAGGCTTCCATTTGTCCACCTGAATCAGGCATTTGCCTTTGGCCAAGAGCAGCACATCCTCAAATGTGGGTATGGTCTGTCTAGTCTTGACCCTAATGGGGCTTACCAAATTGCACTCCTTCAGCTCATCCCATGTGTAGTCCGAAACCTTCCCTTTGGCGGTTGTGGTGCGGTCCAGGGTCTCGTCGTGCATTATGATCAGCACCGAGTCCTTGGTCATCTTCAAATCTATTTCGATGCCATCAATGCCGGCGTCGATGCATCGCTGATATGCCTGAAGAGAATTTTCGGCTGTTGAGCGCCAGTCTCCCCTATGGGCAATAATCATCACGTGATTTGACTGTCCGCCATCATTTAGTATGCGCAGCAGAGTGTCAACCCTGCATTGCCGAGGGCTCGCCGACAGTCCGGCGATGCATGAAATAAGCCAGAATATTATCGCAAAAGGGAATTTCTTCATGCCTTTAATCTAATTTGGATTCAAAGGGAAGGAGAGCCTCCCCTTTGAATCCTTGATTTTAGAAATTGGTGCTGTCGGTCCAGCCCGGGTTTTGTGTCAGGGCGCCGCCGGACAGTACACGCTCACTTGCGGGTATTGGCCACAAATAGTCGCGCTCCTCATTCCAGCTGACGGGAATGGTGCTGAGCGCATGTATGTTGCCGCTAGTTCCGCCGGTTAGCGTTACGTCCACGCCGATTTTCTTGGCTGTGCCTTTGAAATCTCCCTTGGCGTCAGTGTAGAGGAGAAGGTCGTTTGCTCCATCGCCGTCCATGTCATATTCTCCCGGGCCATGGAAATAGCATCCAAGGAAAGGCTTGGTCAATTGCTGGCCTTCTTTCCAGCGGATTATGTCGTACAGGCGGAATCCCTCCATGCAAAGCTCAATGGTGCGTTCCCTCCTGATTTCAAGGATAATCCCCTTGTTGCTCGTTGAGCAGTTAGGGTAATACTCGATCATCAGCGGATCGGGATTGCTGTTGGCGTCCGCAAGATTGAGATCCGGCATTTTTGCCCTCGCCCTAATCTTGTTGACAGACTTGTCGAGATCGGCTTGCGTAAGCGCGCCAAGCTCAGCCTTTGCCTCGGCAAAGTTGAGATAGACCTCGGCTGTCCTGAATAAAGGAAAGTCCGTATAAGCCTTGTTTGCGCCATCATAAGTTGATTCGCCCACAAATTTAATGGGCTGGTAGCCGGTGAGGGCATTGAGCGAGTTGGGAGTGACGGCGGAAGCGCCTTTTTGGATATACCCAGGGCAAAGCACCGTCTGGGCCAACCGCGGATCGCGGCCGGCAACCTCCTCCGCATATTCTTTTGTCTCATATCCCGGTTGGGAGGAATAGTAGGTGCCATCGGCCATCAGATAGTGGTTCATAAAGCGCTTGGTGAAGCCCAGACGGTCGTTTGTGATGTTGAACTGCACGCCATGCAGCACATTAGCCGTAGAGCTGTAGGTGCGCGCCAAGATCACTTCGTCAGTCTTTGCTGATAGGCTGTTGAACAAATCGCGGTATGGCTCGCTCCCTGCAGTGTAAAGCTTATAAGGGCTCTCTGATATGAATGCTTCGCCTGCGTCAGCCGCGGCCTGAAGATATTTTTCCGCATTTGACAGGCCGTGGTACTTTCTGAATGTGCCTTCAAACAGCGCTATCCTCGTCTTAAGGGCAAGGGCCGTCCACTTAGTCACATGCACTGCATCCTTGCCGGTAGGCAGCATATCTATGGCGCGGTCCAAATCCTCCATTACATGCTGCATCACCTCTTCGCGGCTGTCTCTAGGCTTGTAGAGCAATTCCGCGTCGGAGGATCCGAGCACCTGGTCATACCATGGCACATCGCCATATCTCCTTACCTTCACGTAGTAGAAATATGCGCGGTGGAAATACGCCACGCCTTCGTATTTTGTGCGAGCGGATTCATCGGAACAGCGGTAAGAATTCTGCAGGAAATAATTGATGTTGCGCAGGCGTGTCCATGTCCATCCGCTCTCGTCTGCGGCAGATCTCTGGCCCATCAGCACATCCCCCAGGGAATTGTCAATATTGTCATCGGCATTCGTGCCCGCCACTGTCTCGGCGTTGTCAAGCTGCGCATAAAAATTGTTGGTCCAAAGTTCAAGCTGGCTCGCATTCTGGAAATACGATTCAGGGGAAATGGTGTCTTCTGGGATTTTTGTCAGATCGCAGCTGGCTGTGCCGGCTCCCAGCAGAAGCAGGGTCAAAAGCTTTATGTATTTGGTTTTCATGTCTCTTCTTGTCTTTTATTAAAATTTCACGTCGATGCCAACTGAGAACGATTTGGAATAGCCATAGCCAACGCCTGAGCCCGAATTGTAGGTAGACGATGTATTGGTCAGCTCCGGATCGACAGTCTTGCAGTATTTCTTCAATGGCGACCAGTAGAACAAGTTTTCGCCCGTAAAATACAGCCTTATGCTTTGGAACACCTTCTTGCTCTTCAATGGCAGGGTGTAGCCTATTGTCAAGTTCTTTAGGCGCAGGTACGACGCGTCCTGGAGGTAGCGGTCGTTGATCACGCCAAGGGCGCCGCCGGAATAGGACGCGTAACCGCGCGGGCGCGGGAAATAAGCGTTGGGATTTTCCTCGCTCCAGACGTTATCCATGAAATCGCTGTGTATGAAAGAAAGCGACGGAAAGGAGTACGGGCCCCAGAAGTCGTAAGCGTATGTGGTGGGATACCAATCCTGCTTGCCTACGCCCTGAAAGAATGCCGAGACGTCGAATCCCGCATAGTTGGCGTCAACTCTGAACGAATATGAATAGCGGGGAAGTGTGTTGCCAATTACTCTCTTGTCGCCCGGATCGCTCACTGTGCCGGAGCCCTCGGATATCACATTGTCGCCATCAAGGTCGATGAACTCTACGTCGCCTGCGCGAAGATATGCCTCCTGCTTGCAGTTGTATACTCGCTGGTTCACAGCCTTGTCATTGATTTTTGCCTGATAGGCCGCGGCGTCGGCGTCGGTGGCGAATAGGCCGGCCACCTTGTATCCCCATATTTCTCCAAGGGTCATGCCTTCGTAGTAGCTGGAAATCAAGCGGTCGGGATTGTTGTACTTCGTAATCTTTGATTTGTAGTCGCCGATAGACGCTGACAATCCGTAGGCGAATTTGCGCCCGGCGAGGTTAAAGCTGTCGTTCCATCTTACATACAGCTCCCATCCGTTGGTGCGAAGGTCGGCGCAATTTTCCTTTGGCGTGTTAGCGCCGTACACCGATGGCAATGTCAGAGATTGCGTGAGCATATTCTTTGTATCGCGGATGAACACGTCGGCCGTGGCGTTGAGCCGGTTGTTGAAGAATCCCAGATCCAGGCCAAAGTTGTAGGTTGTCACAGTCTCCCACGTCAGGGCCGAAGAGATAGGATCAGAAACTGACGCATAGTTTGCCTTGCTCAATCCATCGAACGTGTAGCTGCTCATTATCTTGTCGGTATAGATTTGGTCAAAATAGGCGTACGTTGCCACTTGCTGGTTGCCTAGGCTGCCGACTGAAAATCTGAACTTGCCATTGTTCCAAAAGCTGTTGAGAGGCTCAAAGAAGCCTTCCTGGCTGAATCTCCATCCGATGCTGGCCGATGGGAAGAAGCCCCAGCGGTCCTTTGACGAAAAGCGCGATGTGCCGTCAAATCGCCCGCTGGCCTCAAAAAGATACTTGCCTTCGTAGTCATAATTGACGCGGGCGAAATAGCCAAGTGTCCTGTATGCGGAGATATCCTCAGTGACGGTGGCTTCGCCCGTGGCAACGCTGAACGAGCTCAAGTCCTTGCTCAGCAAATCGCTCTTTTTGACTGATGTCTGCGTATTGCGATGGTCTTCATATTGCACGCCGGCCACAGCGGTGAAGTTGTGCTTGTCCTTCCACGTATGATTGTACGTGGCGTATGCGTTTACGCTATGGCGGTTTATGTTGCTGTGCAGCTCTTGATAGTAGTCGGTGATTGAGCCCGAAGTGAAAGTCTTCATAGCGCCATTCTTGTCTTCGTAATCAAAAGGCATGCTGCGTCGCTTTACCTGGCGATTGCGGTAGCGGTAGGCGTATGATGCCGTGATTACGAGGTCGCTTGTGATATCAAAGTCCAGTTGATTGGTGATCACAAAATCCTTATTGCCCCTGGAGTTTCGCGCCTCATTCGCCACCAAAAATCCTGCATGCCCTGCGCCCAGAGGGGAGTTGGCGCCGGTCATAGTGTTGACGTATTGCACCACATTGCCTTCCGGTGTGTATGGCATTACGGCCGAGTTGATGTTGGACTGCAGGCTGCTTATGGTCATTTGCTCATTATAGTAGCCCGCATATTTGTACTCAGTGGCGTTGAAATTGACATTGCCCGTATATCTAACGAATGAGTACAGCTGCGCATTCAGCTTTGTCCTAAACGAATAGTTTTTATAATTGTCCTTGTAGATATTGAAAATGCCGTCTTGTGAAAGGAAGCGACCGCTCACAAAGTAGTTTGTCTTTTTGTTGCCTCCAGTGATTGAAACGTTATGCTCAGTCTCCGGGCGAGTCTTCCTGTACAAAAAATCGTACCAGTCATAATTGGCGTAGAACCTGAGCTTGCCCTTGTCGTCGCGAATGGCCCATGGCCTGCTGGGATCTTCGGTTGAGTCGTTTCGGCGTTCATAGAGCATATCCATTTCTTCATCGGAATATCCCCACATCTTCTTTCCCTGGTATATCTCATAGAATTGATTGACGATGCTCACATGGTCATAACCGGTGTTTATGAAATCGGTGGATGTGGTGTTTTGGCGCCAGCCAACGCGGCCGGAATAGCTCACGTTCACTTTCCCGTCTGAATCTTTTCCGCTTTTGGTGGTGATGAGAATCACGCCTGACGAGGCCTTCGCTCCATAAATGGCTGATGCCGAAGCATCTTTAAGCACTGAGATGGATTCAATATCGTTAGGGTTGATCTGATTGAGGCTTACCTCCATTCCGTCGCACAGAATCAGCGGGCTGCCGCCGTTGATTGACGCCACGCCGCGTATGTCGACTGAATAATCCGAGTCCAGAGAGCCGGTGTTGAACGTCAGGTTCACCGAGGGGTCGGCGCCCTGGAGAGCTCCTGCCGCAGAGGCCACCGGGCGATTGTTTACGTCATCAGCCCCTATCGTAGCCACGGCGCCGGTCAGATTCGCCCTCTTTTGCGTGCCGTAGCCCACGACTACCACTTCGGAAAGCACCTGCGAATCCTCTTTCAGCTCAACCATCGACAGAGCGGCCGTGTTGGTCGCCTTTATCTCACGAGGAGTGTATCCCACGTATGAAAAAACGATAGTGGCGTCGGCCGGCACATTGGGCAGGGAATAATTTCCGTCAATGTCGGTGTTCACGCCTTGCTGGCTGCCCTTTACCATAACCGAGCCGCCGATAATTGGCTCCCCCGATTGGTCAACGACAGTGCCTGAAATCTTTATTTTGTTTCCGGTCTTTGCGGACTCCTGCAAAGAATTGTCCTTATCCGAGATGATGATTGATTTATCGGATACAATTTGATAAGACAGCCCCGTGCCTTTAAGGGCCTTGTCCAGGATTTGGGATACGGGAGCGTTGTTCGCCTTTATTGAAACCGCCCCTTTATTCTCCAATGCGTCGTCTCGGTACGAGAACACGTAGCTTGTCTGTTTTTCAATGGCTTCAAACAAGCTTTTCAGCTTGCCGTTCTCAATGTCTACCGTTGCCTTTTGGCCGCCTGCCGCAAAGGCATTCGCGCCCAAAAGCATGCATAGCACGCATAAGAACAGCGTTTTAATGAAATTGCAATTCATGTGAATGATATGATTTAAAGTGTCTATAATTAGATAATCGCAAAATGCGTCTGATTTTCCCGCGAAATTTATATGTTTTAAAACATATAATTTTCATGCTCGGAAATTCCAGGCTTCGATAAATTTTTTTTGTACCTTTGCCGCATTATATGGTGGAAGAGACTTTGTCAAGCGAAAACGAAATACAGAACTGGATGATAGAATCCTTGAGGGAAGGTTCCATTGAGGCATTCAACGCCATTTATGGGCTGTATTCGCGCAGGCTGTTGATTTACATCGCAAAAGCGACAAGAAACAAGGAGGACGCCGAGGAAATAGTCCATGACATCTTTATTGGATTGTGGAATTTGCGCAAAGGCATAAAGCCGGGGACAAACCTGGCGGCGCTTCTTTTTTCAATCGCCTACAAGCGGAGGGTAGATTACTTCCGAAGGGCTCTGAACGCCCCCATTTATGAGGACTACATGAATTTTCACAACGAACTCGTGGCAGAAGACAGCGCGAATCTTGAATATGACGATTTTTACAATATGTTTGAGCGGGCTTTGCGCACATTGCCGCCCCGTTTGCAGTCCTTCATCGTCCTTTCTAGAATAAAAGGGCTTGAGGTTGAAGAGATTGCCCAAAAGCTGAATGTTTCGCCCAAAACCGTCAGCAATGGCTTGTCGGAAGGATTGAAGGCCTTGAGAAATCGTTTGGTGGCAATAATGAAGAATAATAAATCTTAGCAATGGAGGAAAGGTTTAAGCGATATATAGAGGGAAATATTAATATTGAAGATCTGGAAATCCTGCGGCGGGACGTCGATCATCTCTCTGACAATGAATTAAGCAATTATATTGACGAATGCGGACACGATGCCTCCTTCTCGCAGGCCGACGTCAAAAAATTGCAGGCGAAGATAATGGGCGAAATTGGCCATAAGCAAAAGAAAAATGCGGTTAAACGCATTTATGCCAGCTGCGCAGCCGCCTTAATTCCCATAATCTTGGCGCTTGGCTTTATTATATTCCTAAAGAGCAGAGAGATCTACGAATGTAGGGAGCTCCTTGCCAAGCAAGTTGAGATATGCACGGGCAGAGGAGAATACATATCCGCAGTCCTTCCGGATGGCTCAAGGGCCAATATCGGCCCTGAGTCTACATTGTCCTATAAAGTGGGAACGTTCTGCGGCGAGGAGCGCGCCATTGATTTTTCAGGCGAGGGCGATTTCAAAATCGCAA
This sequence comes from Clostridium sp., assembly GCA_023666615.1. Taxonomy (GTDB): domain Bacteria; phylum Bacteroidota; class Bacteroidia; order Bacteroidales; family Muribaculaceae; genus CAG-873. The sequence continues at coordinate 23,766 of JAMPBQ010000007.1, forward strand.
AGGTGCCCAATTCGTCATTTGTCCTATTGTCCAAAAATCTTAAAATACAAGTGTTGGGCACTGAATTCTCTGTATATTCCAGAAGCGGCAGCCCCAATTCCGAAGTCTACCTTGACAAGGGTTCCATCCAGCTGACGGCATTGACCTCAAATATATGCAAATTGATGAAGCCGGGCGAAACGGCCATAATCAATAATCTTACCGGAGGAATTCAAATGTTCGGAGCGGACAGCAATGTAAAAAGGACCGCAGGGCAAGATATTATTTATTTTTCCTCAACGCCCTTAAGCCAAGTGGCCGATAAAATTGAATTGTATTATGGGCGCGATGTAATGGTGGAAGGCGACAAGGGCGGCATTTCATTCACCGGCTCATTGCCTACTAACGATATAAAACAGGCGGCCTATATTTTGGAGAATACCTTGAACATTGAATTCGCCGTGGATGAATCCAATGATAGATATGTCATAAGGTAAAGAGGGGCTTAGAAGAGGGAGGCTTTGGCGCGCTGGCCTTTGATTTTTGCGGCGGAGGCTATGCTGATTACTTCTTGGGCCTTGTCGGAGGGGATGGCGGCCACCACGCAATGGTCCTTCACCACTATCTTGCCCACCTGGTCGCCGCGCAGGCCGCACTGCTTGGTGAGGAATCCCAGCACATCTCCCTTTGACACTTTTTCCTTCTTGCCTACATTGAGGTAGAGCGTAGACACATCGCTGCGTATCGGGTCTCCGTTGGGCATATGCTCAGCCGGAACGTATTCATCATCAAAATCGATATAGTCGGGGATTTTTTCTCCCTCGGAGGCCAGAACGTAAACATCGCCCGTGGCGTCGACGCGCGCGGTGCGCCCGTTGCGGTGCGTCCAATTCTCTTGCGTTGGCGGCAAGTGGTAATGCACCACGCTGCGTACGCCCTCTATGTCCAGTCCGCGCGATCCAAGGTCAGTGGAGGCAAGGATGGGCGTAGTGCCGTTGTTGAGCATGTCGATGGCCACCTCGCGCTGCAGCTGGTCGAGGCCGCCGTGGTATAGCCCAACGGGCATTTTCTTGCGGTTGAGGAAGTCATAGACGCGCTCGGCGCTCTCGCGATGGTTCACGAATACTATGGTTTTGCCGTTGGGCAGGGATTCCAGCAGCTGATGCAGCGCCTGAAGCTTGTCGCGGCTGTCGCTGCGCACCAGATGCACGTCCATTCGCTCCCTTGGTGAGGAGTTTTTGTCGGCGTAATCTATCACCTTTGCTTGCGAAAGGTCGATAAAGTCGGGCATTTCATATAGGCGCGTGGCGGAGGTAAGCATCACATATTTCAGCGATTTCATCCTCTTCACTATCCTGCGCATCTGGTCATGAAAGCCGAGCTCCAATGCCTTGTCGTACTCATCAAGCACGAGCGAACGCACGGGCGCCAAATCAATCGTGCCCCTCAGCGCGTGGTCAAGAAGCCTGCCGGGGGTGGCGACGACTATGTCGGGAACAGGCTGCAGGCTATTGATTTCCTCCTGCATTGAGTGGCCGCCATAGAGCGCCACTGTCTTATGGGCGCCGTTGCCCTCTCCGTTAGCCACGGGCCGCACTATATTGGCAATCTGTATGACAAGCTCGCGCGAAGGCGCCACAATCACCGCCTGGACTTTGCCGTCGGAGGGCTGCAGCCTCTCCACGAGCGGAATCGTGAAGGCCAGCGTCTTTCCGCTGCCCGTGGGCGCCAAAAGTATCACCCTTTCTGACTTGGCGGAAACGGCCTTTTTCTGCATTGGGTTTAGTTCTTCTACGCCGTGGCGCTCGCCTATTCGCTTGAGTATGTCTTTGAGAGTCATCTTTCAAATTTGGGATTTAATGAACATAGAAACAAGGCCATTGCGGCAGACAATGGCCTTTGTGCCGTTTTCAGGCCATGCCTACTTAAGCATGTCTGCCACCATCCGCTCCAGCTCAGCGGACATCGCGGCCTCCACCTCCTGCTGCGAGGCGTTCTCGTTGGTGAGGGTGGTAAGGAAGTCATTGAGGCCGACGTGGGTCTGCACTGTGCCGTCTGGCATCATAAACACGATGGTGGGTATGGCACGGATGCTGAACGCCGTGGCAGTCTGCGGATACTGGTCGGTGTCGATGGAATAGAAATCCACCTTTGAGCTGTATTTTTCCGCGGCCTTGTCAAAAGCCGGGGTGAAAAGACGGCACGGCCCGCACCATGTGGCGTTGAAATCAATCACGGTGGGCCTGAGCACCTTCATGCCGGGGCGTATCTGCGCATCGCTCTTGGGCTTCAGTATGCTTGAATCTTCGGCCTTTCCGGCCTGGCTCTTTGTGTCTTGAGTTTCAACCGAGGCCTCCGCATCTGCCTTTGCGGAGGTGTTGCCTGCGCCGCAAGCCATCATCACGCTTGCGAAAGCCAGGCACATTATCGCGCGTATCTTTTTCATAATCTTTCCGTTTTATAGGTTTTCATCAATTATCACGACGAGATTGTCGAATATTATTTTCTCCGCCTGATCCTTGTCGGAATTTTTGAGTTCATCAGATGATATGAAGGGGGAAAGTGTTTCGTACTTTTTCACCGACCCGTCAGGCAAGATCAAGGCCACAACCGGCACATTCTTGTTTATGCCAAACGCCTCGTCAGTGGCCGTCAGCTCATCCACGTTGGCGCTGTAGAATTTCACCCTTCCGCCATACATTGCCGCGGCCTTCTTCATTGGCTCGTCAAGCTTTTTGCACGGCCCGCACCATGGGGCGTTGAAATCAACCACGGTGAGAATATCCGCTTTCATGCCCGGGCGCAAAAGGGCGTCGTCGGCGAGGATCGCCACTGTATCCGCCACGGCCTCTGCGGCTTCGGCGCTTGCCGGCGCGGCGTCCTCGGCGGCTGCCGCATTCTTCGTTCCACAAGATGCGACCGACATAGCGGAAATCAATGCGGCCATCAAGATGGCTTTTGTCGTAAATCTCATTATCAAATTCATTTAAAACGTGTTGAACCGACGCTCCGCCCTGCGCGGGGCGTTCTCAAACACAGATGTAGAACGCGCGGCCGCGGAGCTTTGTTTTGCAAAAATACAAAAACTATGTGAAACACAAAGGCAAAACGATGAATTATTCGGCAAAAAGTGCTAAATTTGCACAAAATCAAGCTCAAGAAATGACCAACAGCCTAATATCAGTGCTGCGCCGATTTGTTCCCCCGTACAAGAAGTATTTGGCGCTCAACATAATATTCAACATACTTACGTCAATCCTTACACTCTTCTCCTTTGCCGTAATCATCCCCATCCTGGAGATGCTTTTCAAAATCAAGGATGCCTCCTACGCCTTTGTGCCTTGGGGTTCGGCCTCGGTCAAGGATGTCCTCATCAATAATTTCTATTATTACACGCAAGAATCCATAGCCATGTTTGGCCAGTCGAAGACGCTGGCGCTGCTTGCGGCTGTGCTTGTGGTGATGACCGCCCTAAAGACCGGCACCGCCTACCTTGCCGCGTATTTCATAATTCCGCTTCGCTCGGGCATCGTCCGGGACATTCGCAATTTTGTGTATGACAAAATCGCCGCCCTCCCGATAGGCTTCTTCACCGTTGAGCGGAAAGGCGACGTAATGGCGCGAATGAGCGGCGACGTGGCCGAAATTGAAAACTCCGTCATGGCCTCGCTCGACATGATTTTCAAAAATCCCGTTATGATTGTCGTGTGCCTGGGCATGATGATAGCCATATCCTGGCAGCTTACCCTTTTCGTGCTCCTTCTTTTGCCGATTGCCGGCATAGTTATGGGCCGAGTGGGGAAAAGGCTTAAGCGAAAATCCCTTGAGCTGCAGAACCAGTGGGGGCGTCTTATGTCGAACATCGAGGAGACGCTTGGCGGCCTGCGCATCATCAAGGCCTTCAATGCCGAAGGAAAGGTGAAAGAAAGATTTCATGCCGAGAATCAAGTGTTTTACCGCCAGTCCAACTCCGTGGCTCGCCGCCAGCAGCTGGCCCACCCCATGAGCGAGTTCCTCGGCACCACAGCCATAGCCATTGTGCTGTGGTTTGGCGGCTCTCTCATCCTCTCCGGCACATCCTCGATGAACGCCGCGTCGTTCATCTACTATATGGTGATTTTCTACAGCATAATCAATCCCGCGAAGGACCTTTCGAAGGCCATGTACGCCATACAAAAAGGCTTGGCTTCGATGGAGAGGGTGGACCGCATCCTCAACGCCGACAATCCAATCAAGGACCCCGAGCATCCGCGCGAGCTTCCCCTCGTATCCGGCCCCATCCGCTATGAGCACGTGTCTTTCGCCTATAACGAAAAACCCGTGGTCAACGATGTGTGCATCGACATTCCGGCAGGCGCCACCTTGGCGCTTGTGGGCCAATCAGGCTCAGGAAAAACCACCTTGGCCGATCTGCTGCCAAGATTCTATGACGTAGACAAGGGAAAAATCACGATAGACGGCGTGGACATACGCGACCTCAGGGTACACGACTTGCGCTCGCTGATGGGCAACGTCAACCAGGAGGCAATCCTCTTCAACGACACTATCTATAACAACATCACTTTCGGGGTGCAAAACGCCACTATGGACGAAGTGGTGGCCGCGGCGAAGATAGCCAACGCCCACGATTTCATCATGGCCTCGGAAGAAGGATACCAAACCCAAATCGGCGACCGCGGATGCCGGCTTTCCGGCGGACAGAGGCAGCGCCTCTCAATAGCGCGCGCCATCCTGAAGAATCCCCCCGTGCTAATCCTCGACGAGGCCACATCGGCCCTCGACAGCGAAAGCGAGCACCTCGTGCAGGAGGCTTTGGACCGGCTGATGGAAAACCGCACCACCATAGTCATTGCCCACCGCCTATCCACCATCCGCAACGCCGACATAATATGCGTGATGCACGAAGGCAAGGTGGTCGAGCGCGGCCGCCACGACGACCTCCTGGCCCTGGGCGGCTACTACAAAAAGCTGGTTGACATGCAATCCCTCAGCGATTGACCCCCCTTTATATCTGGTTGTTCTTTACATCCTCTAAATCTCGCAAGAGGAAGGGACATAAAAGAAAAACAGCTGTCTTCACGACAGCCGCAGTTCTTTTTTTACCTTAAATCTAATACCATTTACGTTATTGAAACGCCCGGGAAGCGGGAAATGTTCACACTCCGCCGATTTTTTTGAATTTTTTTTCAGAATGTGTAGCCGAAGAGGAAGCAGACTGAGACGTGGCGGTATTTTACGGGGAGAGTTTCGCAGCGGATGGCCTGGTTGAAGGCGCTGAGCTGGCCTACGACTGAAAAGGAGACGCGGCGCTTGAAGAGCATCGAGAGGGCCAGACGGGGGCCGTTGTCAAATGATTTTACGGTGTTTATGAATGGGCGGTCGCTGTTGAAATACCCATGCTCGTAGGAGGCGTGCGTCACCAGGGGCTGGCCCAGTGCGTTTTCGCCGGAGGTGTACCCGCTAAGGGAGCTGTGGCCTCCAAGGCCGTTGGAGAAGTACCATCCCGGATCCACGCTCCAGCACATGGAGCGTCCGGCGTTGAATCTGAAAGATATGAACAGGGGGATTGAGACGTCGTAGAAGTGGTTTGACACATAGATGGAGTTGATTGACGCGCCTCCATTCGACACCATGCTCATAGCGTAGCGGGAATTGTTGATGCCGAAGTCAAGGCCTGTGCCAATGCCGAAGGAATTGCGGATATTGAACCGCATCTGCACGCCGGCTCGCATGAGCACGCCGGGGGAATAGAAGAAGTCGGTGATGCCCTCTACCACGCTTCCGTAATTCTGGGCGACTGAAGATATTCCTATTCCGGCATGCAGGTCAATCTCCAGGAATTTGGAGGCGTGGGCTGAATCATAGAATGGCAACTCTTCGGAATTGCCCGGCTGGGCGGCGCAACGAAACACGGCCGCCAAGGCCAACAAAAGGATGGCGAGCTTATGCTGTAGCTTCATTTGTGCGTGGGGATTTGTTCGAGACCTCTTTGCTGTGCGCGGGGGCCTTCATCTTCACTTTCAGTTCATCAAAGCCCTTGCCATAGACGCCGTTGACGTTGGCCTGCGTAAGGAATGCCTCGGGGTCGATTGACTTTACGATCCTTGATATGGTGACGGCCTCAATCTTGCGGCACATGACAAGGAGCACTTTCACGGGCTGCTTGCTGAACCATCCTTCGCCCGTCAGGACGGTGCATCCGCGGTGGGCGTCATTGTTGATGGCCGTGGCGATTTCTTCCCATTTCCGCGAGAATATCGTGAACTGCACGGCCTGTCGGTTGGTGTTGACCACCATGTCAATCGTGAACGACACGAGGAAGAGCACCACGAAGCCAAACACGATTTTCTCAATGCTGTGGGTGATGAAATAGGATGAAGATATGATGACAAAGTCAGTGTAGAGGATGGTGCGCCCGAGGGTGACGTTGGTGTGCTTTGACACCATGGCCGCGACGATGTCGGTGCCGCCGGTGGAGCCGTTGTGGATGAACGCCGTGCCGATGCCGATGCCGCAGAGGGTGCCTCCAATCACGATGTTGAGGAAGGGCTCGTCAGTCAGGGCATGCGGGAATAGAGGCTGGAACAGGCCTATGAACACTGATATCATCACGGCGCCGTAAATCGTGCCCAAAACGAACGACCGGCCCACCACCTTATATGCGGCGGCCAGAAGAAGGAGGTTGATTACCAATTGCGTGATGGCGACGGGCACGCCCGTCAGAAAATATATTATGGTGCCGATGCCCGCCAAACCGCCGATCACGACCTTCTCCGGCAGAATGAATCCGCAGAAGCCGAATGCGTACAAAGCGATGCCCAGGGTGATGAACACATAATCCTTGGCAGATATCCATAATTGCGTCTTGCTTACCTTCATGGCATTTTAAATTTTCTGCAAAGTTAGCCACTTTACTCCGAATTACGTTATATGCATAGGGAATTTTTTCGTAATTTTGTAGCCGAGTATGGCCGGAGAGCCCTAGCCTTAACACGTTTGCAACATACGCGCAATGAAAAAAATCATATATACAGCAATCGCAGCCGCCTGCATTTCAATGGCTTTTTCTTGTTCATCGGGGAAAAGCCAGCCCAAGGGCGAAAAGACCCTTTTGGCCGTGAGCATCGAACCTCAGCGAAAAATACTTGAAGAGCTGAGCGGCGGCAACTTTGAGGTGTTCACCGTTATGCCCGCCGGCGCCAATCCCGAGACCTACGACCCTCCCATGTCGGCCAGGGCCAGAATGGCTCAAGCCAAAGCATATTTCACTACGGGGCATTTGGCATTTGAGGAGGCTGTGGCCGGATCTACGCCAACAATAGACACATCCGTGGGAATTATCCCCGTGACCGGCACACACGGCCACGACGCGCATGAGAAGGCCGAGGAAGAGCAAGGGCACGACGAACATAATCACGACAGTGAGCATCACGGCCACGGCGAAGGCGAACACCATCATCACGACCATGGCGAAGCAGATCCGCATATGTGGACTTCGGTGCGCAACGCCAAGGCCATGGCCTATGCGATGCTTGCGCAGCTTGTGGCCGCGGACACGGCCAACGCCGACGCTTACCGGGCAAACTTCGCCAAGATGATAGCCCGCTACGATTCGCTCGACGCCGCCATATCACGCCGGCTCCAGGGCGCAAGGCACTCGTTTGCCGTATGGCATCCTTCACTCAGCTATTTCGCCCGCGACTACGGCCTAAAGCAAATATCGGTTGGGCAAGAGAGCAAGGAGATGCCGGCCGGGCGCCTAAAAGAAATCATAGACCTTGCCAGGGCCGACTCTGTGGAGGTGTTTTTCTTTCAAAAGGAATACGATTCGCGCCAGGCCGAGAGCCTGAACCGCGAGATAGGGTCAAGATTGGTGAACATAAACCCTCTCTCATATGACTGGGAGGAGGAACTAATGCGCGTAGCCGATGAACTTTCAAAATAAGATATTCGCCCAAGCGCCCCTCGCCCCGGAAAAGCTTAAATACGGCGTCGGCGGCTCCGTGGCGATAGAGCTGCGGGGCGTGAGCCTCAAGCGCGAGCACAGAATAATCTTGCGGGATGTGGACATACGCGTCAATAAGGGCGATTTCGTGGCTATCACCGGTCCAAACGGCGGGGGCAAGACGTCGCTGCTGCGCATTATCCTGGGCCTTCTCAAGCCTTCATCCGGCACGGTGGAGCTGAGCCCGGGGCTGCGCATTGGATATCTGCCGCAAAAAAACATGATTGACTCCCACTTTCCAATCTCTGTGCGGGAAGTGGTGAAATCGGGCCTGCTCACCGTCAAGGGCCTTTCCAAGGAAGAGAAGAATGCGCTGTGCGAAAAAACAATTGAATTGATAGGCATGGGCGGCCACGCCGGCCGCCCCATCGGCCAGCTTTCCGGCGGCCAGCTGCAAAGAGCCCTGCTGGGCCGCGCCATCATCAGCGGCCCCGACCTGCTGGTGCTGGACGAGCCGCTAAGCTATATCGACAAGAGATTTGAGGAAAGCCTCTACGGGATAATAGCCGAAGTGGCCCGAAAGGCCACCGTGCTGCTTGTATCCCACGAAATGACTACGATAGCCGACATGGCCAACCGACACCTCATTGTGGACCAGACAATACACCAATGCGGCGCCTCGCGGCATTTCGTGCGCACCGACTGCGACGAATAATCGGCTTAGGGCGCGCTTTTCGCCCAAACAGGCCAATGCCCGATGGCCGGCAATTTTTTTGGCAATACACGATAAAAAAATTCCAAGCTGTATCAATAATTTAATCAGAATATCATTATCTTTGCATAGAGAAAGGCCCACAAGCCGCACTCCGAAACGACAAAGATACTTACAAAATTGAATTTTAAACAAATACGCATACACGATGGACTATAGCATCCTTGACTTGCTAAGCCTGCTGGGCGCGGTCGGCCTCTTCCTCTACGGCATGAAGGTGATGAGCGAAGGCCTGCAGAAAGCCGCCGGCGACCGCCTGCGCAACATTCTGGGCGCGATGACCCGCAACCGCTTCTCCGGCCTGATGACCGGCTTCGGCATCACCGCCCTAATCCAGAGCTCATCCGCCTCCACCGTGATGGTCGTCAGCTTTGTGAACGCCGGCTTGATGACCCTGGCGCAGTCAATGGCTGTGATCATGGGCGCCAATGTGGGCACAACGTTCACAACGTGGGTAATCGCCCTGTTCGGATTCAAGGTAAACGTCTCGGCCGTGGTGCTTCCGCTTCTGGCTCTTGGCGCTGTGCTTTTGATATTCATCAACAAGGGCAAATGGCGGAATGTCGGGGAATTCATCGTAGGCTTTGCCTTCCTCTTCATGGGCCTGAATATGATCAGCGACTATGTGCCTGACCTGCAAAGCAATCCCGAAGTATTCGCCCAGCTCAAGCAATACGCCTCCATGGGCATTTGGTCCATCGTCATATTCCTATTGGTAGGCCTGGTGCTTACGATGATCATCCAGTCGTCGGCGGCCACGTTCGCCATCGTGCTCATTATGTGTACGAAAGGATGGATTACCTACGATCTGGCCTGCGCCGTGGTGCTCGGCTCCAACATCGGCACCACCGTCACTCCCCTCCTGGCGTCAATGAGCGGAAACATAGCGGCAAAGCGCACAGCCATGGGCCACCTCCTTTTCAATGTGCTCGGCACTCTGTGGTGCGTGTGCATCTTCATCCCCTTCGCCAATTTCAACGCTTGGCTCACCAACGCCCTGGGCATGGGCGACCCCAACGAGCTGTACCGCTTTGTCACCAACCTTGAGCAAACCTCGCCCGACCTCTACAATTCGCTTTTCAAAAATTCCGAGCCGAACGGCGACATGGCTCAGCAGCTTGGCGCTCTGCAGTCGAGCGTCTCGCTGGGCCTGACGATGTTCCACACGACGTTCAATCTCGTGAATGTGTGCGTGATGATATGGTTCACTAATTTCTACGTAAAGCTGGTGAAGAAGCTGGTGCCGGCAAAGCACAAGCAAACCGAGGAGGAATTCAGCCTCAAATACATTTCTTCAGGCATCGTGAGCTCATCGGAGCTCAACATCGCGCAGGCTGAAAAGGAAATGGCCGTATACGCTGAGAGGGTTGGGCGCATGATCTCCATGGCCCAAGAATTGGTACACACCAAGGAGAACAGCGAGGAATTCAACCAGCTTCTGTCGCGCATAGAGAAATACGAGGACATTTCCGACCGCATGGAAATAGAAATCGCCAACTACCTCAACCGCACGGCGCAGGGACGCCTGTCGGACGACGGCAAGATGCGCGTGGCCGCCATGCTCAACATCATCAGCGAAATCGAGAGCATAGCCGATTGCTGCTACGGCGTAGGAAAAATCACCCTGCGGAAGATCCAGAGCAATGTGACATTCAACGACGAAATCATAGCCAACGTGGACGTGCTGTTCAAATATGTGCAGCAGGCGATGGACATGATGGTGCAGATGCTCAAGGACGTGGAGAACGTGGACGAGCATGACATAGTGAAGAGCTACAATAAGGAGCGTGAGATCAACAACCTGCGAAATCAGTACCGCAACGCCAACGTTCCGAACATAAACAACCACCACTACGAATATCAAGCCGGCATCTATTATATGGACCTCGTGGGCGATCTTGAAAAGACAGGCGACTACATCATCAATGTCGTAGACACGATCAAGGACCAATTCACGATGCGCAAGGCCTAATCGCCAAATCAGCATAAAGGGAGTGAACAGATACCGACAGCTGCGTCGAGCGCGCATAGCGATATCCTTGGCCTTCGCCGTGGCGATAGCCTGGATTACCGTGGACGCGGGGCTTGGAATCACGCGCCTTGGCGCGTGGGTTCTCCACACACAAATAGTGCCGGCGGCATTGGCCGGCTCAGCAATTTGGCTTGCCGCATGGTTTCTGATCACGCTCTCCTTTGGCCGCATATACTGCTCCACGGCGTGCCCGCTTGGCGCGGCCATGGATACCGCAAGCTTCTGCCGCAGGAAGATTCCTTCCAAAAAAAAACACAGATATAAGTACATGCCGCCCATGACAGCGATTTGGCTGCCGGTGACGGCCATCGTGTGCGGATGCCTGCTGTTGGGGCTCGCTTACGTAGCCGAGCGCACCGACCCCACCTATATCTACCGCAACATCGCGCTTGCAATCTTCAAACCCATGGCCATCACGTCAGGGTCCTTGGCCATGGCGGCCATTTGCGCACTGGCCATCTCTGCGGCTGCGTGGATGCGCGGACGCATTCTGTGCAATTCGCTGTGCCCCGTGGGAGGCGTCTTGGCCTTTATGAGCCTAAATCCGATTTACCGCATAGACATTGACACGGACAAATGCATCCACTGCGGGAAATGCGAGGATGTATGCAAGGCGTCGTGCATTGACCTGAACCTATGCACTGTCGACAATTCACGGTGCGTAAGGTGCTTTGACTGCTCGGCGGTTTGCCCCAACGAGGCCATAGCTATGCGCAAAGGCAGGTACAGGCTCTCCACCCCGATGATGCAGCCAATGACCTTCGCAAAGCCCAAAAAACATACTTAATGAATTGCTTTAAGGTTAGCATAAAGGCATCTATAGTTAACCGTTATCGATTATAATATCCTCCAGTCTTTTTTGCGCCACGATATTCTATCAGGCCAAGATTGATTAAATTTTTTAATGCGCGAGATATTGTAGGGACGCTTACTCCTATCAACGATGACAACTCATTAGTTCTTAAACCGGGGGTTTCAGTCAAGATTTGAAGCACCTGCTTATCACGATAGTTTAATCTATCATTTAATCTATCATTTAATCTATCATTGGGGGTGTTTTTTGTTTTAACTCGCTTCATGAAAGTTACGGTAAAGAACCCTTTGTTCTCAAATGCAGGCTCGGGGAGTCCGGCTTCTTTCATCAGCCTTCGCATTCGGGGAACACCAGAGCCAACTTTCTCGACAATGTGCATTCGGGTGAATAGCCCAAATATAAGTGGATTGCGGCTCATGCTTTTAGCTCCGAAATTTTCGGCCACCAACGGAAGAAGTCCACCCGGATTAGAAATTTCCACTCGGTCATCGTACACCTCCACCATGACAGTTGCGCCCTCTTCGTATAGGTCGCGATGACAAATGGCGTTGCATAAGGCCTCCTTGAATGCGTCAATGGGAATCTCCCATATTTCCTTTCGAGGACCTATTCCCTCAATAATATATTCTACCTCCAACTTGCTCTCAATCCATGAAATAGCATTGAGATACTGTTGATACAAAGGACCTCCGAAAGTCTTGTCATCAATAATATGAACCTTGTCAAGCCCTTTGAAACGCAGACATCTTACAACCGCATGATGGAATTTGCGCTCCGGCTCTTTACCAAAGAATAACGCCGCTGCATTCTTGACTCGGCCATCATCTGTCATCAATTCCAGATTGTCAAACAATTGCCGTATGGGCAAGTCTTCCGAAAGGTGAGCTTTTTCAAGAAAGGACTTGAAATTATGCCGCTCTATGTCTTCATCTATGTCAAACCAACGACAAGGAATGGCATCGAAGAAAATCTTTGAGCATTCAGCAAAGAATGCGCGGATTTCTTCTGCTGTCCTCAACTTTTGACAATTGGCTCCTTCACGGACATAGATTAGTCCGCCGGTGATATAGGGCTTATCTTTTCCGCTCGGAACATCTATAACCCAAACATTCTTTCCCTCGACTTCAACAGAATACAGATTACACTTTATCGGCGGGGATATTTCGCCAATAGTATCTTGAATGGCGGAACGTTTATTGTTGTCAATCTCTGCGCCTATAATTTGATTGTTATTATCCACACCAATAAGCACATAGCCTCCGGATGCGTTGGCAAACCCTACAACCTCGTCAGAGATTTCCTTAACCTTTGAGGGTACACTGCGTTTGAAGTCTACATTGTAGCCTTCACCTCCCTTCACTAGGTCAAGTATTTGAGAAACCGTTAACATAATGCAAAATTACGAATTTATTCTGAATTTATCGTTATGAGAGAGGGAACATAGTACATAACAAAATACGCCCCTGGGACCTCACTTTTTGAGTGATGCCCAGGGGCGCCTGACTTTCACGCCGTTTTTTACATATGCTCTCTTAGCTTTGCCTCCAGAGTCTCGGCGTCATGGACGCCAACGCCTCTCCACACGGGCTCGCCGGCCTTGAACACAATCAAGGTAGGCACTGAGCGCACGTTGTAGCGCGCCGCTGTCTCTTGGTTGGAGTCAATGTCGACTTTTATTATAGTGGCGGCGTCGCCAACCTTTGATTTCACAGTTTCAAGTATTGGCGACTGCACCTTGCAAGGGCCGCACCATGTGGCGAAGAAATCGACCAAAGTCGGCTTTTCGCTGGAGATAACTTTATTAAAATCTTCCATAATATCTGATTTTAGGGCAACATTGCATTGCCAAGTTTTTATTCATTAAACCGCCGGACACGGGCCTTTGTTCGCCTCAAAAACATAAATCATGCTAACCTCCCACGCCGAGCCGCCCATTTGGCCAACAGAGCCGCCAGCGGCATGGACAGAAGCGGAGGCCACCATCCCAGCCAGCGCAGGAATATTGCCCCGAAAGCAATCGCGGCCGCGGCGAAGAATACCATCCACGCCTTGCGGCTGATATCCACTCCATATCTGCGCCGGCACACCTCGCGGCACATTACGGCGTAGACCCCATACCACACGGCATACGAAACGCCAACTCCCGCCAATCCTTTCCACTCATATCCCACAATATTAAGGGCCAATCCAATGGCCGAGCTAGCAAGCTCCGTGAAAATATAGACCTTGCCATCTCCCTTCGCCACGATAAGATATGAATAGCAGTAGGACAATGCCCGGAACACCACGCCGCCTATCGCCACGGCCATCATTGGCAGAGCGGCCATAAAGCTGTCTGAATACAGCAGCTCCAAAACTAAACGGTCGGCGCAGACGAAAACCACAGCCATAGGAGCCATTACGCACATCAAAAGCGAGGCCTGGTGGGAAACAAACATTGACGTGAGCCACCTATGATGGCACATTGCGGCCAACCGCGGATAATAATCCATGGCCATTGCGGTGAATATCAGCCCAACATACTTTACCGTCAGGGTATATCCGGCCTGGTAGACACCTGTGACGCCCTCTCCTGCTCTCTGCGTAAGATAGGACAAAAATGCATACGAAGCTGCCGTGGCCGCGAATGTGGAAATAGTCATAGATGCGCCAAGTCGAAGGAATCCCTTTCCCATCTCCCTATTGCGGCGCGAGGACTGGCTTGCGCCCTTGACATCGCCCAGCTTCACGGAAAAAATCAACAAGGCCAATGAAGAGACTATCACCGCCGGCACCACTCCCCTCTCCCTAAAAAAGAAGAGAAGAGGCAACGACAGGGCGGTGCCAAACAACGCCGAATAAATCAACGCCTTGGCCAAAACGCCAAGCCGCCCCACGCCTTGCATAATGGTCTGCTCGGCGCCCGCGGAGGACAGAAACAGCATGCATGGAGCCAGCATTGCAAAGGTCCACCAATGCGACCAATCGCCAAAGCTTATCCAAGACAGCAAGGGAGATGCAGCCAGCATTACGGCCAGGCCTAAGAGCCCTAGCCATCTGCCCCACCATCGCACAGAAGATACAACGCCTCCCAACTCCGACGGAGAGGACTGCGCCACATCGCGCACGGCGGTCTGCCGCATGCTCAGCTGCGTCAAGCCTCCCACCATCTCAATCACAGAGTTATAGATGGCAAACAACCCTACGCCAATCGGGCCAATCCATATGGCTATCAGCTTAGCGCGTACCACAGAACAAAGAATCCCCACGGCTTGAGTGCCGCCAAAGACGCTCAATGCCTTTACAGCCCTGCCGGTGAGACCTTTATTCTTCAGCGCATTCATTGTTTCACCCAAAGCATAGGATCAAGTTTTTCTCTTTCCTTCCTGACCTCAAAATGCAGGATAGACCTGCCACCATCATCAGGATCGGCGTAGATTTTGCCCAATGTCTGGCCAGCCTTTACGGCATCGCCCTTGCGCACCGAAAGCTTGTCGACATTGGCGTAAACGGTGATGTACTCGCCGTGGCGCACCATCACGATATTGTGGAATCCCTTTAGGTAGAAGATAGATGACACGGTGCCATCAAACACCGCGCGGGCGTTGGCTCCGGAGGGCGTCTGAATGTCTATGCCCGAATTTTGCACCTCCACCTTGGTGAAATCGTTATGGCGGGAGCGTCCGAATTGGCTCACCACCCGACAGTCGCCCGAGGCAGGGAAAAGAAGGCGTCCCTTGTTTTGCGCAAAAGTGCCGGAAAGGGCGGCAGCGCCCTGCGATGACGCTTTCGCCTTGTCAGGCGCGTCAGGCTTGGGCTCTACGGCATGGGCCTGTGCCTTTTCGGGCGAAGGCACCGGGCTTGCGGGCTTGCTTTCCTGCTTTTTCTTGTCCTCCTTTTTCTTCTTATCTTGCTTTTTCTTGTCTTGCTTTTTAGATTCATTCTTGGCTTTGGCCTCCGCCTCAGCTTTCGCCTTGGCTTCCGCTTCCGCCTTAGCTTTCGCCTCCGCTGCCAGGCGCGCGGCCTCAGCCTCCTCCGCTAGGCGCTTTGCTTCGGCCTCTGCGGCAATGCGCGCCTCCTCAGCCTCCGCCTCGATTATGCGGTCAAGCTCATTGTCAAGCTCCTCAGCCTTCTTTTGGCGCGAGGCCAGTTCGCGCTCAAGAGCCTTGCCTTGCGCGCGCAAATCCGCCACAAGCTCCTTTGCCTCGTCCTGGTCAGAGATGAGCTTTTTCCTTTGCTTGTCAAGCGAAGCCAATGCTGCGCTCCGCTTATGCCTTAGCCCCTCCAAATCCTCTTGCTTCTTGGCAAGCAACTCCTTCTTCTCCTTCAGCTCAAGCGTCTTTCTGGCAAGGCTGCGGTCAAGCTCCTTCAGATAATGCAGGCGTTTTGCCGCTTGGGTGAAATTTTTAGAGGACAGAATCATTCCCGCCGAACTCATCGACTGGCGGCGCTTGCGCGCCTCCCTGAGCGAGAGCTTCGCGCTTTCCGTGAGCTTGTCCACGTCAGAAGAAATCTTAGCTATTGTATCGTTTACGGCCTTTGCGGCGGCCTTGATGGAGTCAATGCTTCGCTCTGTAGCCTTAATCTTCTTGTTTTGCAGAGCAATCTCAGCGTTAAGCTCGTCAAGATTGTTCAGGCAAGTGCGCAATTGCCTCTCATTGAGGGTGATTCTCTGCTTGGTCTGCTTCACCTGCTGGGAGGTGCGTTGCCTATCGGTGCGCACCTGGCTCTTGCTTCTGCGCGGCTGCGCTGCGAAGGCAAGGGCCATTGCAAGGAAAGAGATTAGAAGTATGGTGAGTTTTTTCATTGCTGTTCGGAATAGATTGATTGCATTATGTCAACGCCGTAGATGCGGCTTCCGCCTTTCGGCGCCCGCAGCCGAATCTTGCGGCCGGTGTCCCATTTTGCCTGGTCGTAATTGAATTTTATCGCCATGCGCGCCCGCTTGTCGGCGATTTGCACCAGCACGTCAATGTCTTTGTCGCCATAAAGGCCAACCACCAGCGCATCTTCATCCTGAAAGACAACAGACTGCAGAATTTCATCCTGTGCCCGCCCGCTCCAGGCCTCCGGCATCGATTGAGGAGAAAACGGCGCCCCCAATAGGGCATCCTGCAAATTGCCGAGCGAGAGGCCCGACGCCCCAAACACCGAGGGATAAGGCTCAGCCAAATATTGCTTATGGTACTTGTCGACAACCACCACCGTATCAGGGTCAATATAGGCCAAGGCAGCCTCCACGCCCATAGCGCGCAGCGATATCTCAATGGCGGAATCACGCACCATCGCCAGTCGCCCCGACATAGATTGGCCCTTGTCGTCATCGTCAATCATAGTCACAGTCACCGGCATCTGCACGTCACGCCAAGGCTGATAGGCGCCGCCGATCATGCCGTTGACCGAATCCATAGGCAAGGCCCCAACCATAGCCACGGAAAAATCCACAGCCTGAACAGGCTTTTTCCTGCCGCATGACGCAAAAGCAATGGCCATTGCGCACAGGATGGCAATAATCGCCTGCGGATTCAGTGTACGCTTCATTCGTAGAAATAAGTCTTGTGCTTAACCTTTCGCTGCAGAATCTCCCGGTCAGGCTCGAGCTCAAGCGCCTTTTTCCAAAAATCAAGCGCCTTGGCCGGCTCTCCGCTCATGAAGTAAATGTCGCCGGCATGCTCAAACACATCTGACGACGGGATAAGGTTCACATCCTCCTCCACTTCAGATATCACTTCCTCTTCCAGCTCCTCGTCGTCAGTGGGATTCGGCGCGTCCTCCTCCTCGCCCTTCGCCTCGCCCAGGCCATAGAGGTTGAGCGTTATGTCGATATAATTCTTGGCCATGCTGTAATCCTTCTTGCGGAAGAACACCCATGCGTACGTATCCATATAAGTAGGATTTTCAGGCTCGCCGCGTACAGCCGCCGAGGCGTACTTCTCCGCCTTGTCAAGGTCAATGCCCTGCAGCGACATAAAGTATGCTGCATTGTTCATGGCCATATAATTGTCAGGGTCTAGCTCCACAGCCTGGTCATAAAGCTTTAGCGCGCTGGCCGTATCGGCGTCAATCGTGTACATGTCACCGCGGAAGGACAAAAAGCGCGACACGCCCTTGGGATTGTTGACTTGGTCAATCTTCACGGAATCCACCACCGCTATCGCCTCCTTGATTTTTCCGTCGGCATTGAGCGCTTGGGCCACAGCCATCGGAAAATACAAGTTTTGCGGGAATCTCTCCATAGCCTCCTTGGCGCCCTCCATCGCATTGGCCATTTCGTCAGCCATCATGCTGCTCTGCACCATCATAGTCCACGAATCCTCAACGTCGCCGTCAAGCGCCACAGAATAGCCCGCCTGCTCAGCCGCCCCGGAATAATCCTTAATGGTGTATAGGAACGAGCTGTACAGGTCATGCACCTGCGCCTCGCCCGGATGCAGAAGCTCCAATCTCTCAAAAAGCGACCGCAGCTGGCCATACTGCGCGGGGTCGTCGATCATGCCGGTGACGTACTTTCGCATAATGTCCATCTTTTGCTCCACTTCGAGGTTGGGGCTCAGAAGGGCCATGTTCATCTCCCGGTCATAGGCCGCGGAATCGCCCTGCTCCATATACACGTCGGCCCGCGTCAGATAGATGGCGCCAATCGTAGAGTCAAGCTCAGCGGCGCGGTCAAGGTACTCCAGCGCCTTGTCGTTGCGGTGCAGGTAGTTATAAATCGTGCCTACATAGAAGGCCGTATAGCAATCATTTGGTGCGCTCTTCGCCAGCGATTCAATCTCATTGACCGTGGCGGCCGTATCGCTCTTAAACATGTATGCCCTCACCTTCTGCGCCGAAAGCGCCACGCTCTTTCCGTTGGCTGCCTCAAGGCGGTCGAAGGCATTGAGCGCTTTGCCGTAGCCGGTGGAATCCCCCATGGCGTAAGACAGGAGATAGGCCTGGCCGAGCTCCTGCAGCGGCTGGGCGTAGGACGGGAACACCGAATCAAGCGTCGCCCACACATGCGCCTCGTCAGAGAATCGGCTTGAGTTCCTGGCTATGCGGGCCAATGTGATGCCTGTTAGGTAGTTGTCCTTGTTCGCGTCGAAAAGGTTTACGATGGCCGAATACGCGTTCTCGCACGCCAATGAATCCTGAGGCCGGAGCAAGAGCGTAACCTGCCCCCACTCGCCGGCTATGTCCAGGTCGGCGCTGTCCAGCCCATGCGCGCGGAGCGCCAAAAGGGCATAATTGTCATAATTTTGTTGGCCATATTGATTCTGCCCCTCAAGAAAGGCCAGTTCTGCCTTTCTCTTGGCGGCCTGCGCGTCCCAGTCCATCTTGGCCCAGCACGCTATGCCTATGGCCAATCCGGCCAATATGAATAAAATCCTCCTATTCAAAGCTACCGATTCAAAATAAAATAAGTCAATCAATTCAGCCCGGTGTGGCCAAAGGCGCCCTCGCCGCGCTCGGTCTCGTCGATTCGGTCCACGGGCTCCCACTCCACATGCGTGTACGGCCCAATCACCATTTGGCAAATCCTCTCGCCGGGATTTATCACAAACGGCTCATTCCCGAAATTAATCAAGATTATGCCTATCTCGCCGCGGTAATCGGCGTCGACCGTGCCGGGAGTGTTCACCAGCGATATGCCATGCTTCAGCGCCAGGCCGCTGCGCGGGCGCATCTGCATTTCGTAGCCGTGGGGCAGCTGCACCCTCAGCCCGGTGGGTATCAGCTTGCGCTCCATAGGCATAAGGGTCACCGGCTCTGTCACTGCGGCGCGCACGTCCATCCCCGCCGAAGAGAAGGTCTCATACGCGGGCAGCTCAAAGCCCGAATTATTGATAATCTTTACTTTGATTCTTTCCATACAATACAAAAGGTATTTCTCATAAACAAACGCCGGCCCGCGGGCCATCATATAGAGAATAAACACGGCCGGGGCGAAAAGTGTTCGTGCCGAAGGCCCGATAGCCGAAAAGATTTATACCGTGACCCTTAGGGTGACATCACCGGCCTTGAGGATATAAATGCCACGCGCCGACATGCGCAGGCGCGAGATGCCGGCCGGCAGATTCTTTTGCGAAATCAGCTGCCCCACAATCGACATCACCCTGACCTCTACCGCCTTTGGGGCGTAGACATAGATGTAGCCGTCGCGCACCGTCACCTCCACCTTGTCCTTGTCGAAGGCCGGGGCGCCGGCCGAAGCCAGTTGCACCGCCTCCCATTGGGGCGCGGCCGCGATGGCCGGGGAGCTAATCCCCATAGCCACGGACAACAGCAATATTTTCAGCCATTTTTTCATTTCGACCCCAAAGTTACGAAAAATATTTCAATTACGCCGAATCCACAGCTAAATTTGGCCAAACCTTCAGCTTGGCGCGTGAACTTTGCCCCGCCAAATGCGTTGTTTTGTTAAGCAAATGATTAAACAAATGTAAAGCAAACACTCTCTAACAAGAAATTTTTTATTATGGAAATCACCGAAATCATTGGCCAGCTTAAAGATAAGTTTGGCGATACGTTTGACGTAGCGCAGGTTACGGAAAAGCTCAAGGGCTTTGACCTCAAAAACATGAACATGAGCGAAATTACGTCTAAGCTTTCCGGCCTCGTCGGCGACCTCGACGGCGACGGCGTGCAGGAAGGCATCATCGATGAAATAAAGGGCAAAATCGGAGGCATTTTCGGTTAACGCCATTCCGCGCCCATCCGCATCGGATGAATGCAGCCCGCCCCGCCAAAGAAGTCGCGGTGCGGGCTTGTTTTTCACCAATAAAAATCAAATCTCCACCATAAATCCTATCAAAAGGCGTTAAATTTGCGTTAGAATATCATTTTTACCAAATTTCACGTTTCTATGAGAAAAGCCTTAATTCTTGCCATGGCCGCCCTCGCGGGAACCCTCTCCTGGGCCGGCCCATCGAAAAAAATCATCGATGATGGCGGCAGCGGCCCTTACAAGGCCGAAGCTATCACCGACCCCACCCTTCCCGGATTCGTAGTCTACCGCCCGGCCGACATCCCTCAGGCCGTAACACACGAAGGCGCCCTGCCCCTATTCGTGTTCGCCAATGGCGGATGCAACGACACATCCCTCCCCCACGAGCGCATGCTCAACGACGTAGCCTCCTACGGATACATCGTCGTAGCCCTCGGAGAAATGCAGGACAGCATCACCGACCGCGAGCTGCATAAATCGCCAAATTCCGACATGGCGAAGGCCATCGACTGGGCCGAAGAGCAGAACGCGAAGAAAGGCAGCCCTTATTATGGATACATCGACACTGAATACGTGGCCCTGGGCGGCCAAAGCTGCGGCGGCGCCCAGGTGCTGGCCAACGCCGCCGACCCAAGGGTGAAGACATACCTAATGCTAAACTCCGGCATGGGCGACATCCAAATGGCCGACGCCAGCAAGGAATCGCTCAAGAACCTCCACGGCCCAATCCTATACCTCATCGGCGGCGAGGGCGACATAGCCTACGGCAATGCCGTGCTTGACTATGACCGTATCGACAATGTGCCCGTCGCGTTCGCCAACCAGGTGCGCGTCGGCCACGGCGGCACTTTCCACAAGCCCTTCGGCGGATCGTTCTCCCCAATGGTGCGAGCTTGGCTCGGCTGGCAATTCAAGGACAAACGCTCCGACATCGACGTTTTCCTGCGCAACAGGCTGAAGGATTTCCCCGATTACACTATGAAGGCCAAAAATTTCCCCGACTCCAACGACCCGTTCACCGTAAAAGAATATAGCCTGAAGATGCGCGACGGCAAAAACCTCTGGGGCAAAGCATTCATTCCCAATGGAGTGGAAGGAAAGATGCCGATGGTGATAATGGCCCACGGCTATAACGGCACCTTCCAAGAGCCGCAGGCCTATGCCGAGACCCTCGCAATGCAAGGCGTGGCAAGCTTCGTGTTCGACTTCTGCGGCGGCGGAAACCACAGCCGCAGCGAAGGCGCCACCACCGATATGACAATCCTCACGGAAAAGGAAAACGTTGAGGACGTAACCAAGCAAGTGAAGGAGTGGGACTTCGTTGACCCCGACCGCGTAGCCCTGCTGGGCTGCAGCCAAGGCGGCCTTGTGGCGGCCCTCGCCGCCGCAGCCAACCCCGAGGCCTACAAGTCGCTGATTCTCGTCTACCCCGCCCTGGGCATTCCCGCTACAGCCCCGATGATGCTAAAGAAGTTTGACGCCGACGGCGACAAGCCCCAGGATTTGATGGGCATGAAGCTCGGCCGCCAATTCTACGAGGCCATTAACGGCCTTGACGTGATGGGCACAATCGGCGCCTACAAGGGCGATGTGTTCATCGTCTACGGCGACGAGGACTTTATGGTGGCATCCGCAATCGACGACGCCAAGGACGCCTATGAGAAGGAGACTGTGCTGGTGATTCCCGGCGGCAAGCATGGATTCCCAGACTACGCCAACCATGAGCTGGCCACGGCCGGAATCGCGGATTTTGTGACCCGCACCCTGGCCAAGCCTCGCGGCCCGCGCCCCCATTTCGAGTTTGAGGCCGCCTACCCCGACGTGCATGACCCCGTGCTGGCATACGAGGACGGAAAGTACTATATGTTCACCACCGGATTTGGCATCGGCATGATGTCCTCCCCCGATCTCGTAAACTGGAAGCCCGAAAAGGCTCCGCTTGACCCCATTCCCGAATGGCCGAAGGGGCCGGTGCCCGCCTATGGCGGACACACCTGGGCGCCGGACATTATCAAGGTTGGCGACAAGTGGTATCTATATTATAGCTGCTCCACATTCTATAAGAACATCTCCGCAATCGGCGTGGCCACCAACAAGACGCTCAACCCCGAATCGCCCGACTACAAGTGGGAGGACCTCGGCATGGTAATCATGTCGGAGCCCGGCGTGACCGACTTCAACGCCATCGACCCCAACGTTATTCTTGACAAGAAGGGAAATCCTTGGCTCACTTTCGGCTCGTTCTGGGACGGCATACAGCTTGTGCAGCTAAAGAAGGACATGAAAACGCCCATTGGCAAGCCTAAGACCATCGCGCGCCGCCGCCCGGCCAACAAGGTGGCCCACATGCAGGGCACTGCCAACAACAACGCCATTGAGGCGCCCTTCATTGCATATCACGATGGCTACTACTATCTCTTCGTCAGCTACGATTTTTGCTGCAAGGGCCTGAGCAGCAACTATAAGATTGCCGTGGGCCGCAGCAAGAGCGTGGATGGTCCATACCTCGATATGCAAGGAAAGGACATGGCCCAGACCGGCGGCACAATCCTCGTGGGAGAAAGCGGCAGATATGCCGGAGTCGGCCACTGTGGCGTGTATGAGTTTGACGGGAAATGGTACGTGGTGGCCCACGCCTACGACAAGGGCCGCCGCGGAGCCAGCAAGCTCTATCTCCGCGAAATAAAGTGGGAAAACGGCTGGCCCGTAATTGTTGACAATGAATCTAAATAAGGAAATATTGAGGCTGAGCGTCCCGGCAATCGTGAGCAACATCACGGTGCCGCTGCTCGGCCTAAGCGACACCATTATCACCGGCCACCTCGGCGATGAATCCTACATCGGAGCCATCGCCGTGGGGTCGATGATGATTAACACTACCTTTTGGCTATTCGGATTCCTGCGCATGGGCACCACCGGCCTCACCGCCCAGGCCTACGGCGCGGGCGACCACCAAAGCAGCCTCCTCACCCTGGGCCAGTCCGTAATCGTGGCCTTATTGGCCGGCTTGGCCTTCATCCTCCTGCAGTCGCCGCTGTCGGCGTTTCTGTGCAAGGTGATGGGCGCCTCTCAAGGCGTGGAGACCCTGGCGTCGGAATATTTCCGCATCTGCATCTGGGCCGCCCCCGCCCAGCTGTGCGTAATGTGCGTCCTTGGCTGGTTTCTCGGCATGCAGGACACCGTAAGACCTATGATCATCTCCATCAGCCTAAACGTGCTCAACATCGCGCTTAGCCTCTGCTTCGTTCTCCTGTGCGGCATGGGCTTCCGCGGAGTGGCCTTCGGCACGCTCATTGCCAATTGGTGCGCCCTGGTCCTCGCCATTGTCCTTCTTTTCGGCTTCGGCGTGCGCAAAATGCGTCGTCCGCCAATCCGCGGCCTGTTGGATTTCAGCCACCTGCGCAGGTTTTTCACAGTCAATGCCAACATATTCTTCCGCTCCGCCTGCATCATGGGCGTGACTATGTCCGTCACGGCTATCGGCGCCCGCATCGGCGACCTGGCCTTGGCCGCAAACGCCGTGCTGATGCAATTTTTCATGCTTTTCTCTTATTTTATGGACGGCTTGGCTTTCACCGGCGAGGCCCTTTCAGGCCGCTATGCCGGCGAGGGAAACGCCGCTATGCTGCGCAAAAGCACTGACCGCCTTCTTCTTTGGTCAGCCGTCCTGGCCTTTGCCTTCCTGGCGGTGTATGCCATGGCGCACAAGCAGATCATCGGCCTTATCACCGATGTGCCCGAAGTGGTGGCCTACGCCCAAAGCATGGCCGTCTGGATCATGCTGATGCCCCCGCTTACGGTCGGAGCCTTCATCTTCGATGGCTTCTACATCGGCCTTACGGCCACCGGCAGGATGCTGCGCGCAACGA
Organism: Clostridium sp.; assembly: GCA_023666615.1. Lineage (GTDB taxonomy): Bacteria > Bacteroidota > Bacteroidia > Bacteroidales > Muribaculaceae > CAG-873. The sequence continues at coordinate 47,863 of JAMPBQ010000007.1, forward strand.
TGGCCGCCACCGCCGTATTTTTCGCCATAGCCCTGCTTAACCCTTCATCCTCAGGACTTATAGCCGTGCCAACCAACAATCGCCTTTGGGCGGCCTTCATAGCATATCTTTTCTGCCGCGGACTCTTCCTCGCCCTCGGATGGAAATCCACGCAAAAGCGTGCCATCCGCGCCGTTTAATCCCTTCTTATTAAATGAATACTCGAGCTCTATCCTTCTTTTTCGCCTTGCTCACGGCCTACGGCGCATACGCTTATGTGACTTTTGACCTCCGCCTTGCCGATTCAAAGATTTACCCCGGCACGGAGCGCGACATCATAGTCACGCTCCCCGACAGCATGCCAGCATCGGGGCCGATGGCCGCATACATAGGCCTTGACGGCATTCTATGCAATGCCCCGGCGGTTATCGACACCCTTGTCGCCTCGGGGGATATGCCCCCAACAATCGGCGTTTTCATTCAGCCCGGGGTGATAAAGGATGCCAAGGGGGAGGTCGTGCGATATAACCGCAGCAACGAGTTTGACGCCATCAACGGCGATTTCGCCCGATTTCTTGAGGAGGAGGCGCTCCCGGCTGTGGATTCGCTCCTACAGGCCCGCGGCCTCTGCATATCTCCCGACCCCAACGACCGCATGATTTTTGGCCTTAGCAGCGGTGGCATCGCCGCGTTTGCTGTCGCATGGAATAGGCCCGACCTATTCCGCCGTGTCTTCAGCGGATGCGGCACGTTTGTGCCTATGCGCGGCGGTAACGAACTGCAAGCCCTCGTGCGCAAAACCGAACCAAAGCCGCTGCGCATTTTCCTTGAAGACGGCTTTTCCGACGCTTGGAATCCTCTTTTTGGCAGTTGGTTTGAGGCAAACACCCTTTTGGCAAGCGCCCTGGAGTTTGCCGGATATGACTGCATGACGCATTGGCATGAGGGAGGACACAGCGTGGCGGGAGCCAACCGCATATTCAAGGATGTCATGATATGGATGTGGCGAGATTATCCCGAGCCGATTGCCAAAGGGCAAACTTCTAATGATTTGCTTAGCCCCATGCTTGCAAATGCATCGGATTGGGAAAGGGGCGCGGAGCTGAAACGCGCTGGAGCCCCCGTGGCCGTTTACCCCGACAGTTCGCTTTTGGCTAAGCCAATGCCATCTTCCAATTGGCTCTCGCAGGCCATAATTGACGTCGACGGAAACGAATGCCTGGCGCAGCGCTTTTATTGGCTGCATAGCCCCGACAACCGCCTGCTCGCCGTCGGCGCAATGGCCTTCGACGGCAACGGCAATCTTTGGGTGCTCACCGATGCCGGCCTGCAGATTTGCGACCAAAACGGCCGTGTGCGAGGCATCTTGTCCTTGCCCGCCGGCCTTGACGCATCCAATAGCGGACTGGAAATCTCTGACGGCCGCATTTGCGTTGACGGCTACTGCCGGCGCCTGAATGTGCCTGCCGCAAAGCCGGGAACGCGCCCACGCTCTCAAGGCCAGGGCTGATTTTTGATACCGCATAATCATCTGACACTTTTTTCTAGCCATATTCTTAGCGGGAATTTCACATTATCGCTAATTTTGCGGTGAATTTTTATGATTATCGCAAATGGAAAGCTTTAAGGAAGTATCCGAAAACTATACTCTGGCGCAGGCTGTGCGTGAAGCGCAGCGGTGCCTCCACTGCAAAGTGCCTTCATGCCGTAAAGGTTGCCCCATCAGCAATGACATACCCGACTGGATCGGGGAAGTGGCGAAGGGTAATTTCGGCAATGCCATGCGCATCATCAACAACCGAAGCAACCTTCCGGCCGTCTGCGGCCGCGTTTGCGCCCACGAGCGCCAATGCGAGGGAAATTGCGTGCTCGGAAAGAAGGGGCAGCCCATCAACATTGGCAAGCTTGAGCGGTTCGTGGCCGACTTTGACTGCGACGCCGGCCTCAGCCATGAGGCTATCCCCGAAAAGTCGCGCGGCCGAGTCGCGGTGATTGGCAGCGGCCCGGCCGGCCTTACCATCGCCGGCGACTTATCCCGGCAAGGATTCGCCGTGGAGATTTTTGAAATGGGCTCTGAAGCCGGCGGCGTCCTGAAATACGGCATTCCCGAATACCGCCTGCCCAAAGAGGTGGTGAGCCGCGAGATTGAGAAGATTGAGCATCTTGGCGTGGCCTTCCACCTCAACACGGCCATTGGCCTGGACCTTACGATCGACGACCTTTTCGCGCGCGGTTTCGACGCCATTTTCATGGGCACCGGCGCCGGAAAGCCAAAACGCCTCTCGATTCCCGGCATCAACCATCTGGGCGTTAGGCAAGCCATCTGGTTCTTGCGTAGGGTGAGCCTATACCAAAGCGGCAGCGTCAGCCGCGACGAGGTGGTTGTTTCCCCGGGCGACTCAATCTTTGTGATTGGCTGCGGAAATACAGCTATGGACGCCGCCCGCACTGCCCTGCGCATGGGCGCCGATGAGGTGTTCGTGGTTTACCACCGCGATGTTGACCATATGTCGGCCCTGCGCTCTGAATATGACGACGCCGTGAAGGAAGGCGTCAAGTTCCTTTGGAATTCTTCTGTCACCAACATTGAAGGCGGCGAGGGCAATCGCCTGCAGTCGGTAACTATTGAGATCAAGGATGGCGATGCGTCCGAGACAAGGGTAATGAAAGCCGACCGCCTTATGATGGCCGTGGGATCGGTGCCCGCATCGCGCATCGTTTCCACCACCGAGGGCATCGAGGTTGACGAAAAGGGATACGTGCTTACTCGTGAGCTCCCCTATGGCATGACCACGCGCAAGGGCGTATTCGCCGGCGGCGACGTCACAAACCGCCCCGCCACCGTAGTGCATGCAATGCAGGACGCCAAGAAGGTGGCCGAGGGCATCGCAAAGTACGTCGACGCCGTGAAGCTGATGGAGTCAATCAACCTCAGCGAGGCTCAATGATCCAGCAATTCTACGCTCCAGTCCACCTCCAGCGGATTGCCGGCCATGCGGCAAACTATCGGCATTGAGGCATTGTCAAGCACCCATATTTGCGCGCCTTCGCTTCCGTCTTTTGCGTGAATGTATCCATTTTCCGCAGAGACTGCGCGGTACGTGGCGCCGTTAATTTCGGTCGCCCCCGTGTTCTTTAGCTCTTCGTAGCCTTTCTTCGATAGCACAAAGGCGGTGGTGTTGGCGGCCAGAAGCGCGTCGTCGCCGTCCACCGGCATCTGCATGCTCAGGACATTGCCGCCCTCTACCGCCTGCGGCAGCATGCGGAATCGCCCGCTTTGCCATTTCAGGTTGCGCTCTATTCCCCAATTGAATGCGAGGGTGTCGCCCAGCCATTCAAAGTTTGTGTCGTAGCGGCGCGTCTGGCCGTGCAGCTTGAACACGAACCGCAGCCTGCTGAAATCCGCATTAGGGTCGGGCAGCGTAATGTCCGCGATTTCAGCCTTCGCAATATTCTTCGGAACGCTTACCCTCCCCTCGGGCCTGCTGTCCTTCCCCCACTCTCCCGGCTTGGATGCCATGCTCAGCTCAAGGCGGCCGCCCGCCATGATGTCGGCATGCCGGATGTAGGAGTGCGGATAATCCTTTCCATTTAGCGTGGCCTTGGCTATATATCTGTTTTTATCGGAAAGCCCTTTGGCCTCTATGGTGAAATCCTTTCCGTTGGCAAGGCGGAAGGTGGTGGACTCTATCATGGGCGGATTTATTAGGTAATAGTCCTGCCCGGCGTTGGGGTAAAGCCCTATCAGGTGGAAGGCGAGCCAAGACGACATGGCCCCGGAATCGTCGTTCCCCGGCAGCCCCATCGGCGTTTCATTGAAATTTTCGCCTACGATTTCCCTCACGCGCTCGCCGCTGCGCCAGGGCTTGCCTATCCAATGGTAAAGGCAGGGCGTCAGGAAGGATGGCTCGTTGTTTACGTTGTAGAATCCTTTGTCAAAGAATGTGTCCAGCCTCCGCTCGAACGCTTCCGGGCCTCCGCATATTTCAATGAGTCCCGGCACATCGTGGGGTACGCTCAGAGAGTACTCCCAGGATGATGCTTCGTAGAAGAACATATCCCACCACGGCGTATACCACGGCCCTTCAAACGTCACCGGCGTATATTCGTATTTTGGCTTTATCAGCGCGGAATGGCCCTGCGGCAGGCTGTCGAGCCAATTGCCGTCCCGGTCGCGCGGCATGATGAATCCCTTTGTGCCGGCATGCTCGTAATCCGCGCGCCAAAGGTTGCGCCAATTGCCCGATTGCCTCATGAATCTGTCCTTGAGGTCTCCGCGCCCAAGCCCGTCGGCCACCTCGGCTATGGCATAGTCGCAGTATGAATATTCTATGGTGCGGTTGCCCGCGCGAGGCACGCCAAAGGGTATGTATCCAAGCGAGTTGTAATCCGCCAGTCCGCCGCGGCCTTCCGACTCCTGCTTGCCGCCGGGGGCGTCGTTGGCGTCGCGCAGCATCGCCTCAAGTGCCAAGTTCCAGTCAATGCCTTCCATGCCCTTCACGAATGCGTCGGCTATGGCTATCTCCGCGTTTGAGCCTCCCTGTGTGCGCCCGTTGCTGTTGCCGCTGCGCGCGTCCGGCATGTATCCGTCACGTTTGTATATGTTTATCAATGAGTTCACCATATCCGCCTGCCTTTGTGGAGCTATGAGCGTCAGCATCGGCATCGATGTGCGGTATGTATCCCAAATAGCGTAGTAATCATCATAATATGGCACGGGGTCGTTCCAAAGCGGATTTTCGCCCGTGCGGTCCGTCGGCATCAGCATCGTATGGTAAAGGCCCGTGTAAAGCATAGTCTTTAGCCTATCGGGCGTGGATTCGCCGACTTCAATCTTTGACAGCGCTTCTTCCCATTTCCCCACAAGTTCATTGCGCGTCTTGGCAAAATCCCAGTGCGGAATATCCCGCACAAGGTTTTCGCGCGCCTTGAGCTCGCTGAGGTAGGATATCGCTATCTTCACCTTCACAACCCCCGCATTCTCCCCGAAATCAAGATATGCTCCCGTAGGCCGGCCCGTATCGGCCTGCCACGCCTTTGCGCTTATGCTGTCGTCTTTCCATGTGCTGAAGCCGGTGAAGGGCTTGTCGCACACGGCATAAAAATACACCGTGTAGGCTCGTCCATCGTTCCAGCCTCCCCTGACGCGCGAATAACCCTGCACCTCGGTGTCAGAGAGCACCTCTATCTGTGAGCCAACAAGCTGCTGAGTCTCCCTTTGGTCAGGAACAGGGCTCACGCCAAGAAAGAACCCCGCGTCAACGGCCAGCCCGGCCTCCTTCCCCTTCGGATAATCAAACTGGTATATAGCCGCCGCATGGGCGCTGGTAAGCTCCACCACTATCCCCGAAGCCAACTCGCAGCCATACCTCCCAAGCTCAATCTCCTCGCTTTCCCTAACATCGCTAATCCTCCCGCTCTTCCCAATCCTAAGCCCGCTCTCCCCCAAGTAGGAATCTCTCCCCTCCCCAATCTTACCCCCGCGCACTCCCGCGCCATTTTCCCCCTCCTCAATCTTAACCCCGCGCACTCCCGCGCCATTTTCTCCTTCCTTAATCTTAACCCCGCGCACTCCCGCGCTATTTTCCCTCTCCCCAATATCGCTGACAAACGGCATAAGAAGTATATTGCCATACTTTTGCCCGCCTCCGGTGCCGCTGACATGAGTTTGGGCAAAGCCGATAATCGGTGCAGGCATAGGCGCCCAGCCGCTGTTTGGCATAGATGCCGCGTCAACCGAAGGCTTGATCATGCCAAAAGGCACAGTAGGCCCGACATAAGTGCGCCCAAGCCCCTCCGACCCAATCCGCGGATCCACAAACTCCGCCGGCCCTTGAGCAACGGCCGCAACAACAATGGCCAATGATGATATTATCGCTGCAAATTTCATTTTTCCCATCTAATAATTTCGATAAAACGATATTTCGATATAACGATATCTCGATATAACGATATTTCGATATAACGATATAACGATAAATCGATAAACCGACATAACGATAAACCGTCACACCAATTTTAAATCATTTAGTTCCCGAATAGTTGAGCGTCCCGTCGCATTTCGGATAATCGAGGCAGCCCCAAAACTGTTGCCCTTGCCGAACGCCGCGCTTTATCGTGTTCAATCGCATTTTGCCGCCACATCTCGGACACTCAGGCGATTGCGCATTTAGCTTGAGGGCGGAAACTCTTTCTTTAGTAAGGTTTTCAGTGAATCCCCCTGACGCCTTGAATTGATTAAGCAGAGACAACAGCAGCTTTTCAATCAAGCGAATTTCACGATTGCACAATATCAAAATGGCATTCGCCGCAATTCCCAATGATTGATTGTCTATTGCCCTCGAAAATTTCTCTTTCTGCCGAAGTATATGGTCTGCGGCCTCGCTTTGCCAATCATCGGAGTAGGAAGGCTTGTCCAATTTAATTTCAGAGATGAACTTGTGCGCGTTTTCAGATTTTTTCCAAATATGCTCTTGTTGGCTCATAAGAAGAAAGAAATAATCCCCCGCCAATTCAGAGGCGCTCGCTCGGGCCACATCGCAAAGCTTCATTTCGGTTTCAGCTGATGTTTGATGCCGAGACACCCCCTCGGCAATATTGGCGGTGACAGACCGGGCCGCCTGTGTCATTTGATCATGCATCCGTCCGCAAGGATCATTATCCTTATTCAAAAATCTACGGCAAAAATCCGTAGTGGCAAGCTGTATAATATTTGCCAGAACCCAAGCGTCAAGAAAAAAATAACCCTTAACAGACCCAATTTTCACCATGGCAAAATCTCTGATTTAATTTAATTTAATTAATTCGATATAACGACATTTCGATATAACGATATAACGACATAACGAGATAACGACATAACGACATAACGAAATTCCAAGTAATTTATTATCAATCAGGCGCCGCAATCACAGGAGATTGCGACGCCTGAGTTTATTTCATGAAAGGGCCAGGATCAATACCCCTTGTTCTGCGTCCAGTTCGTGTTGGTGTCAAGCACGCCAGTAGGAATCGGCAGAAGGCGGCGCCAAAGCTCTGTCTTAGCCGATGGATTCACATCATGCTTGTAGCCCCAGTCATTCTCAAACTGGCCAAAGCGAATCAGGTCATTGCGGCGCCACATCTCGCAGATAAATTCGCGGCCGCGCTCGTCAAGAATATCCTGAAGAGTGGGATTGCCGCTGATGTGCTCTGCGCCCGAGCAGTCGCGCACCTCGTTGATGAGGGCGGCCACTGTCGCGCCGTTCGTGGCGCTTCCGCCACGGGCTATGGCCTCAGCCTTCGTCAAAAGGATGTCGGCATAGCGGAAGATCGGAAGGTCGTTGCCCTGCTTGCGGCTCCACTTGTCATAATCATCCTGCACTGCGGGATACTTGAGCAAGTGCGCCCCCTTCATGCAGTTTGCGGTGGTGCCATTGGCGCCTACGTCAAAGAGGTCCTTGTTAAGCCATTCTTCATCCTTGATGGTCTTTGAGTAGTTAATCTGCTCGCCCTTATACATAAGAGGCGTTGCGGGCGTCACCTCGTCGCAGTTGCCGTCGCGCAAATTCTGCGGGCCTACAAGTATCATCTTGTTGCGCTCGTCTCCATTCAGATTGAAGCGGTCGATAGCCTCTGGCACCAATATCCAGTTGCCGCCGGTCGATTTGCTGTAAACAAATCCTAGAGGGCCGGTAGGCTCTGTGCCGTTGGCCTTGCAGAACGCCATGAAGCGGTCCATCTCATTGCCGCCGCCGTAATTTGCGCCAAGAGTGGCCGGGTCAAACGGCATTGCGTAAATAAAGTCAGTGATATGCACGCCATTGTCTGACAAGAACTTCTTGCGGTAGCCCTTGCCAACCGAGAAAATGCCCGACTTGATGATGTCGTCGCAGATTGCGATGCAGTCATTGAGCTTCTCATTGGCGGCCTGCGCATTGTAGGTCTCGATGTCTTCTGCCGTGTAGACGGGCCAGTTGATGTAAAGCTTGGCCAAAAGCGCCTCGGCCATCCACTTGTTGGGGCGTCCGTAGGTGTCTACATTGTTGGCCTCGGTGAGGTCCGGGATGATGGCCAAAAGCTCCTCTTCAAGCCAGCGGGCCACGTCGGCGCGCTTGTTGCGGATTGTTGCGCCGTCAGCGTCAAGGCATTCTGTGGATCCAAGCATGGGCACGTCGCCATAGAGGTCCATCAGCATAAATTGATAGAACGCACGCGCCGCGCGCACAGGGGCTACGATTGGATCATCCAAGTCAGGGCCGCCAAGATTGGCGATGACCGTGTTGCAGTAGGTCATGCCCGACATCAAGTCGCCCATCATGCCCACGCCGGGTATGTCAGGATTAAGCTTGTGCTGCGAGGGATACACCGCGCGGCCATTGTCGAACCATCCGCCGCCGAAGCTGATGCCCATCAGCTCGTCGCCCTGCAGCATCACGCCCTCCCAATAGTTGCGCCCAAGGCCTGCCTCATTGCGCATGTAATAGTAGCAGCCTTCTAGCTGGCTGCTGACAATGATGTCGCTGTCGGGCAGCTGGGTGTATTGTGTGTTGATGTCTGTGTCAAGGTCAGTGCATGAGCCCATTCCGGCGCACACGCCCGACAAGAACAGAAGTTTTATATATGCTTTCATGTTTCTATTTGGAATTAGAAGTTAATTTGAGCGCCCACGAGGAATTGGCGAGTACGCGGGAAGTGGTCATGGCGCGAATCGATGCCGGGCTCAAGTCCGCCGAGGTTGATTTCGGGGTCGCGGCCGCTGTAGCCGGTGATCGTGAACACGTTGTTGATCGATCCGTACAGGCGTATGTTGTTGAGCCAGCCATTGAAGCAGTTGCGGAAGGTGTAGCCCAGCGTCAAGGTCGAGAGCTTGAAGTAGCTGCCGTCCTCAAGGTAGCGGTCTGACGGCATCGCTGCGCGCGTGTCATTGGGATTTTGCTCGTACACCGACTTCATCACGTTGCGGCCAAGCGCCACGTTGGCGGGGTCGCTGTAGAATGCCTTGGGTTCGTTGAAGATCTTCTGGCCGAACACGCCGGTGAAGAAGAGGTTCAGGTCCCAATTCCTGTAGGTGAGGTTGTTGTTCCATCCCAGTGTCAGGTCTGGCTGAGCGTCGCCCACTATCGTGCGGTCCTTTTCGCCGGGAGCCGTGGTGGTGCCGGTCACGTTGCCGTTCTCGTCGCGCTCTACGAAGAGCGATGAGCCGTTCTCGTCATATCCTGCCCATTCCCACATGTAGAAGGTGCCTATCGGCTGCCCTTCGATGATGCGCTGGATAGTGGCCAAAGACGCGCCGGGGAGGTTCGGGTTGTAGCGGTTGAGCACGCCGGCGTTGAACTTCGAGTTGGATACGCTCACCACCTTATTGCTGTTGTGCGAGAGGTTGAGCGACGTATTCCATGAGAAGTTGCGCAGCTGTATCGGCGTGGCGTTGATGGTCAGCTCGATGCCGCGGTTGCGCATCTTGCCCACATTCGCCGTAAGGGTGCCTACGGGGTAAGCCACTGTCGATACGGGATAGTCCCAAATCATATCGTCGGTGGTCTTGTTGTAGTATTCAATAGTACCGTTGATGCGGCCATTGAGGAATGCGAAGTCCAAGCCTATGTTGAGCATGGTCGTTGTCTCCCACTTCAGGTCGGGGTTAACGTTGCGCGCCGCGTTGATGCTCTTGTAGCTCGAGGTCAGGCCGGTCAGGGGATCGGTGTAAAGGAAGCGGCCGCCGGCTTGGTAATAGAAGCGGGAGGTGTAGATGTCAAATCCCTTTGCGTTGCCGCTCTTGCCCCAGCCTACGCGCACCTTCAAGTCGTCGAAGATGCCGGTATCCTTCAGGAAGCCTTCTTCATTGATGCGCCATGCCGCCGACACTGACGGGAAGGTAGCCCACTTGTTGTTGGAGCCGAACGCCGACGAACCGTCGCGGCGCACAGCCACATTGAGCATGTACTTGCTGTTGAACGAATAGTTGGCGCGTCCGTAGAATGAAATCATGCGGGTCGTCGACTTGGTGTTGCCCCAGGCGGGATCGGTATCCCAAGAGTTGGCAAGGCCAAGGTTGTTCCAGCCGATTGCGTCGTCATAGAAGTTATAGCCCTTGGCTCCGAAGCCGTCGCCTATCTCAGTCTCCTCCCAAGAATAGCCCGCCATGAGCGCGATCTTGTGGATTTCGGCAAAGGTCTTGTCATAGTTGGCGTATATTTCCATCAGCTTCTTCACGTCGCTCGTGGTGTTGCGCTGAGCCTCGCCGTGGCGGCCCGGGTCGATGGGCGAATCCGTCTTTATGAAATGCTTATAGGCATAGTTATAATTCTCATAGTTGAAGTTGGCGTTCAGGAAGAGGCCGTCTATGATCATGAGGCTTGCCTTGCCGTTCACCTGGATGCGCTTGAAGTCAGCGCGGCTCTCACGCGTGTTGATGAGCGACAGAGGGTTGTAGTTCTGAGAAATGGACATGTCCTGGTAATACGACCCGTCTTCGTTGTAAATGGGCACGAGCGGCGAGTACGAATACTGGGCCGCGTAGGCCGAGCGTCCCTCGGTGGCGCGGTCCATCAGGCCCCATTCGCCGCGCACGTTGCCGTTGACGCCTACGCCGATGGTGAGGCGGTCCTTCAGCGTCTTTGTCTCAACATAGGCGCGGGCTGTGAAGAGGTTGTTGCCCACGCCGCGGATGGCGCCGTCGCGCTGCATCAAGTTGACGCTTGCCGAATAGGTGGTCTTCTTGTTGCCGCCGCTCAGCGAAAGGGTGTGGTTGTGGGCGAAGCCTGTGCGCTCCACCTGGTCCATCCAGTTGGTGCTGGCGCCCAGATCATTGGGAACAACGATGTTGTTGGCCTTGATGTATGCCCGCAGCTCGTCAGCCGTCATCATGTCATGGTCGTTGACGATCTTTTCCCAAGAGGCGTAGCCCGAATAGCTGACGCGGGCCTCGCCCTCTGCGCCCTTCTTCGTGGTGATCATGATTACGCCGTTGGCGGCCTTGGAGCCGTAGATGGCGGTGGCCGACGCGTCGCGCAGCACGTCAATGCTCTCGATCTCGCTTGGGGGAATCAGGTTGAGGTTAACCCCGGGGATGCCATCCACTACGTAAAGGGGCTCTGCGGCCTCGCCGGTGCGCAGGGTCGATGCGCCGCGCAGCGAAATGGAGTTTACGCCGCCGTTGGGGTCGGAGTTCTGCACCACAACCAGGCCGGGCACCTTGCCCTGCAGCAATTGCCCCGGATCGGTGAATGAGCCTACGTTGAGGTCTTCGGCCTTGACGGTCGTGATTGAGCTGGTCACGTCTTTGCGCTGCATTGTGCCGTAGCCAACCACCACTACCTCGTCGAGCACCTTGTTGTCGTCGCGGAGAGTCACATTGATTTCCTTGCGCCCATTGATGGGCTCATTTAGCGTTTGATATCCGATATAGCTGAACATCAATGTTTTTGCGGCGCCGCTCACCTGAATCAGGTATTTGCCGTCGATATCGGTAACAACGCCTTGCCGCGGCATCGTTGGCGCGGACAGACGCACCCACCAGAGGCTCGCCCTGCGAGTCAGTGACGGTGCCGCTGATTCTTGTCTGAGCGTAAGCGAATGCGCTGGTGAACAAGAACGCGAGGAGGAAAAGATACTTTCCTACGTTCGCTTTTCTGAGTTGCACGTTCACTTAAATGGTTTTAGTTAGATAAAAAAATGAGTGTTTAAGTTTGATTCTCTTTTGTTTAGTTTTAAGCAGGTCTTTGATTGAAAGCTTTAACAGGTCTTTGATGATGCGGGGTATAGATTTCTACTGCAAAGATAGCGCATTTTTCTTCCGATTCCAAATGATTTTTTAAGATTTTTTACGTAAGCAAGCGTTAAATCCTCATTTGAATTTTTGGCTATTTTTTTCGCCAACCGCTGTTTTGTCAATTTTTTTTCGTAACTTTGTTGATTGAAAAACTTTATTCTAATCCAGATGAGCGATTTCCCCGAAGATATTATCCCAGAAGACCCCACTCCCGATGACGCCATCCCCGAAGATGCAATCCCCGATGACGACTTCCCAGATGACATCCCCGATGATGCAATCCCCGATGGCGACATGATAGAAGACAGCATGCCGCCCGCCCGGCAAGATGGCTTGGGATTCAAGCCGTACACCGACAACCTTGACGCCGTGCGCAATCAGCTCCGCGGCATGTACCAAAGCTGGTTCCTCGAGTACGCCTCTTACGTCATTCTCGAGCGCGCCGTCCCCCACATCGACGACGGCCTTAAGCCCGTGCAGCGACGCATCCTGCACTCTATGAAGGTGCTGGACGACGGCCGCTTCAACAAGGTGGCCAACATCGTGGGCCATACCATGCAGTACCACCCCCACGGCGACGCCTCCATCAACGATGCCCTGGTGCAGCTGGGCCAAAAGGAATTGCTCGTGGATACGCAGGGCAACTGGGGCAACGTGCTCACCGGAGCATCGGCGGCCGCCGGCCGATACATCGAGGCGAAGCTCTCGCATTTCGCCCTCGACGTGCTCTTCAACCCAAAGGTGACGCAGTGGACCCCCAGCTACGACGGCCGCAGCAAGGAGCCGGTGACGCTCCCGGCCAAATACCCGCTGCTCCTTGCCCAGGGCGCCGAGGGCATTGCCGTGGGCCTTTCGTCGAAGATTCTCCCGCACAACTTCAACGAAATCCTCGACGCGGCCATCGCCTTTCTGCGGGGCGAGCCCTTCTCGCTATACCCCGACTTCGTCACAGGCGGATTCATCGACGTGAGCCGATACAACGACGGCCAGCGCGGCGGCACCGTGAAGGTGCGGGCCAAAATCGAAAAGGTGGACAGCAAGACGCTGGCCATCACCGAGATTCCATTCGGCCAAACCACCGTCACCCTCATCGACTCAATCCTTAAAGCCCAGGAAAAGGGAAAGATTAAGATACGCAGCGTCACTAACCTTACTGCCGAAAAGGCACGCGTGGTGGTGAACCTCAACGCCGGAACGTCGAGCGACAAGACCATCGACGCCCTCTACGCCTTCACCGCCTGCGAGGTGTCAATCTCCCCCAACTGCTGCGTCATTAAGGACGACAAGCCCTGGTTCCTCGGCGTGAGCGACGTGCTCCGCCACAGCGTGGCCACCACCGAGCACATCCTCCGCAGCGAGCTTGAGATTAAGCTTTCTGAACTCAGGGAGCAGCTTTTCTTCGCCTCTTTGGAAAAAATCTTCATCGAAGAGCGCATCTACAAGGATAAGGAATACGAGGAAGCGCGCAACGTAGACGCCGCCCTCGACCACATCGACCGCCGCCTGGAGCCCTACAAGGATTCTTTCATCAGGGAGATTACGCGCGACGACGAGCTGCGCCTCCTGGAAATTAAGATGAAGCGAATCATCCGATACAGCGCCGATGAAAACGAGGCCCTGATTGCACGCATCAATGCCGACATCGCCGATACGCTCGATAAGCTCAACCATATAGTGGAGTACACAATCGATTGGTACGAAGGCCTGAAGAAGAAGTACGGCCAAGGGCATGAGAGGCAGACCGCCATTCGCGGATTCGACAGCATAGAGGCCGCCAACGTGGCCGAAATGAACGAGAAGCTGTATTTCGACCGCGAGGAGGGATTCATCGGCACCGCCTTGAAGAAGGATGAGTTCGTTTGCAACTGCTCTAGCCTGGACGACATAATAATCTTCTACAAGGATGGCCGCTACAAGGTGGTGAAGGTGCAGGAGAAGCTGTTCGTGGGCAAAAACGTGATGTACGTCAACGTGTTCAAGCGCAATGACTCGCGCACTATCTACAATGCCATTTACCAGAACGGTAAGGGCGGCTTCTATTACATGAAGCGTTTCGCGGTCACCGGAATCACCCGCGACCGCGAGTATAACCTCACGCAGGGCGAGCCGGGATCTAAAGTAGTGTGGTTCACCGCCAACCCCAACGGCGAGGCTGAGGTGGTGCGCGTGACGCTCAAGCCAAAGCAAAAAATCAAGAATCTGCAGATTGACATTGACTTCGCCTCCCTGGCCATAAAGGGCAAGCAAGCCCTGGGCAATCTCGTCACCAAGCATGAGGTCTACCGGTTCTCACTGAAGGAGAAGGGCACTTCCACGCTTGGCGGTCGCCAGGTATGGTTCGATCCTGACGTGCTTCGCATCAACTACGACGGCCGAGGCGATTACCTCGGCGAGTTCCAGGGCGAGGACAAGGTGCTGGTAATCCTCAACAATGGAGAGTACTACACCACCAATTTTGATGCCACGAACCATTACGATGACAATATCCTGCGCATAGAGAAATTCCGCCCGGGGCATATATGGACAGCCATCCTCAACGACGCCGACCAGGGATATCCCTACATCAAGAGGTTCGCATTCGAGCCATCGGCTAAGCCGCAGCGCTATCTGGGCGACAACGAAAAGTCCACATTGATTCTTCTGACCGACACTCCCGGGGCCCGATTCCAAATGACATTCGGCGGCCACGACGCTTCAAGGCCGCCAGTAGTCATCGACGCCGAGGAATTCATAGGCGTGAAGTCATCAAAGGCCCGCGGAAAGCGACTCACAACCTTTGAACTGGGCGAAGTCGTGGAGATTGAGCCGCGCGAAATCGAGATGCCGGAGGAAACGCCCGAGGCGGAAATCGAGCCGGAGGAGGGCGACGAGGCTTTTGAAGAGCGCAGCGACGAGGCTTTGCGCGATGAAATCAACGGCCAGCAGCGCATGCAGCTGCCGGATGAAGACAGCCCTGAGCAATGAAAAGGCTTCTATTTTTGGCATTGGTTGTGGCCATAGCCTGCGCCAAGGCCTTGGCTGGCGGGGATTCGGCCGTGGTGCACCCTGTGCTCTCGGCCTATATGCTTGAGGCCGGCAGCAGCCACCTTGCCGACACTTACCTTACGCCCCTGCACTACCGCGGCGCTCACCTCGGTTTCGCCTATGAGCGCACGCAAGCCATGAAGTTCAATCCGAAAGATTGGATTATGCAGCTTAGCGTGGGCATCGGCGGGAACATTGACCAAAATCCGGCGAAGAACGCTAAGATGGTGAGCCTCGACGTAAGCGCCCGCTGGGGCATGATGCGACGATGGGCCCTCCCTTGGGGCATAACCGCAGGCATCGGCCCGGCCATTGCCGTGAATGGCGGATGCCTCTACCTGAACCGAAACGGCAACAATCCGGCTTCGGCCAAGGCCGCCGCCAACGTCGGCGCGCTCGGATACGCCAGCTGGAGCCGCACGGTGTGGAAAGTGCCGGTGACTTTGCGCTATCAGGCTTATCTCCCCGCCTTGGGATGCTTCTTCTCGCCAGACTATGGCGAGCTGTATTACCAAATCTACATGGGCGACCGCTCTGGCCTGGCCCACGCATCGTGGTGGGGAAATTATTTCAGGCTCGACAATCTTCTGACCGCCGACCTGCACTTCGGCTCCACCACCCTGCGCCTTGGCTACCGGTGCGACATTTTCACATCGAAGGTGAACCACCTGGTGACGCGCGACATCTCGCACTCTTTCGTGCTGGGCGTCGCCACGGAATGGCTTTCCCTGCCCTACAAGGCACGGAAAGGCAAGGGCGCCCGCAAATTCTCAACCAGCTACTGACAACAGATGAAAATAACCAAAAGCATAATCATAGCCCTTATGCTGCCGCCGCTTTTGCAGGCGTGCCACAGCATTGAGGAATGGGACAATGACGCCAAAGGCAATTTCGAGGCCTGCTGGCGACTGGTGGATGAGCATTACTGCTTTTTCAGCGAAAAGGACGTCGACTGGGACGAGGTGCATGACCGCTACAGCCAGCGCCTCTACGACGGCATGACCTCAAAAGTGCTCTTTCAGGTGTGCAGCGACATGCTCGGCGAGCTGCGCGACGGCCACGTCAACCTTTCGGCTTGGTTTGACACTTACTATTACACCAATTGGTGGAGCGACTACCCCCAAAACTATGATTCGCGCCTGGTGGAGCAATACTACCTGGGCTTTGACTGCTATAGGCTCGGCGGCGTAAAGTACGCAATCCTGCCGCAAAACATCGGCTACATCAGCTATCCCTCGTTCCAGTACGGCCTCGGCGAAAGCAACCTCGACGCCATCCTCTCCGCATTCCGCACATGCACCGGCATAATCATTGACGTGCGAGACAATGGCGGCGGCAACCTTACGTACAGCGAAGACCTGACGCGCAGATTCATGTCAGAGCGCACGCTGGCCGGATATTTCGTGACGAAAACAGGCCCGGGCCACGCCGACTTCTCAAAACCCGACCCATTCTATTACGCCCCGCCGGCCGAGCCCCACCTGCTTTGGGCAAAGCCCGTGGCCGTGCTCACCAACCGCAGCACCTTCTCGGCGGCCAACAATTTCGTGGCGGTGATGCGCTATCTCCCGCAAGTCATAATTGTCGGCGCCCGCACAGGCGGCGGCAGCGGCATGCCCATCAACATGGAGCTCCCATGCGGATGGAACATGCGCATGTCTGCCCTCTCAATCCTCGACGCCAAGGGCCTCGTCACAGAAAGCGGCATCGACCCCACCGAAGGCTGCGAAGTGGCCCTCGACCCCCAGCAAGCCCTCCTGGGCCGCGACACCATGATCGACTTCGCCATCCAAAAGCTCAACTCCCTATAACCCAATAATATCGCAAAGTGTTATAAATCAAATAAGAGATGACTGGATTTCTGAGGATTGCAGGGGATTATAGCGATTGGAATGTGTATCGCAAATCGGTAATAATATGCGATGTCACAGAAATGTTTATAAGGCGAGCATTCACGCCACCTAACAGAACCATCGACCAAATGCGCCAGGCGGCGCGCTCATGCAAACAAAATATTGTCGAAGGCTGCAGCGATGGCACGGTATCAGTCGAAATGTGCATAAAGTTAGTAGGGGTGGCGCGTGGCTCCGTCAGGGAACTGCTTGAAGATTATCAGGATTATCTTAGGCAAAACAAGCTTGAAATATGGGATGCATCCGATGTCCGCACTATTCAGGCGCGGTCATATTGTAAACATCACGACGATCCGAAAGCATTTTTGAGCAAGTGCGAAGATCGCAGCAATGAGACCGTGGCCAATATAATGATTACCCAAATCAGGCAAATAGACACAATGCTGGCTAAGCTGATGAAAAAGATAGAGGCTGAGTTTTTGGCGAATGGCGGCATCAAAGAAGCCATGAGCAAATCGCGCAGAGAAGCGCGCGGCTATTAGCAGAAAACGCTGATAAACAACATAATTCTTATAAGAATTATAAATCCTATAAGTCTTATAACTTGAAGAACAAGCCAGGCACGAACCGGAAGCGCATAATCAGCACCAAAGCGGACAAAGAAGCCGTAATGGAAACCATCAAACAACACCGCCATAGCATATTCAAAGCAAGATTGGATGGAAGCAACCGGCAAATCAAGGAAGGAGTCTTCAAGATTTTTTTTCCTCTCTGGTGCAAAATTTGGACACATAAGAAAACGTCCAAATGGACACCCTCGCCGCAGAAGCACGCTTACAAGAAGGGACTTCTGCAATAGCTTGAACAACAATGGTAATCCGGTCGTATTGACCTCTACTTTGGTGACGAAAGCCACGTTTGCACAGAAGGATTCGTGCCGTATGCGTGGAAATTTAAAAACGAGGATTTTTGCATTCCTGTATACAAAATGCTGACGACTCAATATCTTCGGCATGATAGACCGCAACTGTGTTTACCACGGATTCACCACTCAGGAAAGCATCAATTCCGACAGATTTATAGAATTTATGGAGAGCTTCTCTCTTGGTATCACCAAAGAGACAGTTGTGGCATTGGATAACTCCAGCATCCACAAAAGTCGTAAGGTCAAGGATTGTCTTGAACGTTGGAAAGATAGAGGGCTTCACATATTACCTCTTATATCTATCTCCTTTTTCCCCGCACCTCAATATTGCTGAAACTCTCTGACGAATATTGAAAGGAAAATGGATAAAGCCACATCACTACGGAGATAAACATGGTCTGTTCTCCGCTGTTGAAAATATCCTCTCCAACATAGGCAATCAGAATAGGATTCATTTCTGTAGACCAGCGACTTAACATATCAATACATCAATTTATTTCTAAGAGATACTTAATGTAAAAATTACAACATATTTGTGAACGCATTTCACGTGTTTGAGAACGCCAAATACGTCGTTTTTTACCAATGTGTGCGATTTTGAGAACGATTAATTTGTAAATTTACTATTTTATCCCTAATTTTGCACTCGTTATGGTGAACACTGAAATACTCCGGATAATAGAGGGAGGATTAACTAACGACAAAAGAAAGGTAGTTAGCTACTCTAATAGATTGGCCGATCGACTCGACCAAGAAGGGGAACGTACAATAGCAAAAGCTATTAGGCGTAGCCTTGAAAACGCATCTAATGGTGCAGTTGCGGATGTCGTTCGCTCCGTCCCTTTGGATACCGACAGTCGTTTGCAAATGGTTGAAATATTTCCCCCGTTGCCACTTTCGCATACTCTTGTACTTGACCCTTTTGTTAAAGCGCAAATAGATGAGTTTGTTAAGATTGTAGTTAATAGTCAACAGTTAGAGCTTAACGGTCTTGATGTCGTTAAGACACTCCTTCTTTATGGAAAGCCAGGATGTGGAAAAACCACATTAGCACATTATATAAGTATTCAAACAGGACTTCCTTTGATTGTTGCGAAACTTGACAGTCTTGTTTCTTCGTTGCTTGGCAGTACCGCAAAAAACATTCGCAAAGTTTTTGAATACGCTAGTGACTTTCCATGTATACTGTTTCTTGATGAATTTGATGCTATCGCAAAAGCAAGAGATGACCAACGTGAGATTGGGGAATTGAAGCGAGTGATCAATAGTCTGCTACAAAATATAGATTTTATGCCAAGACATTGTATTCTGATAGCCGCGACGAATCACCATGAATTACTAGATAGGGCGGTCTGGCGCAGATTCATGCAAAAGATAGAAGTCTCTTTGCCATCAAGAGAAGCTCTTGAAGAATTAATTGATAATCTTTCCAAGCCATATTCCCTTGATAATGGAAAGAATTTGATAAAGCCGGATACTCTTTTAAATCTGTTCTCCGGTCTTTCTCCTTCAGATCTCAAATGTCTTTTTGAGAGAGCAAAAGTAAAATGTGTTCTGGAAGGACAAAATCAACTGGATATGTTTCACTTATTATTGAGTACATATGAATTGTCAGATGAAGATAAGTCCGAACGGGATTTTGTAAGATTTCTAAATAGAAACGGAGTTGCCCAACGAAACATCAATAAATTAACAGGTATTAGCCTACGAAAAATTAAAAACTATTTAAAAATCAGCGAAGATGAATGAACGGCATCCAATACAAATAGTAAATACTCGCGGAGCAGTTGACCAGTTCAAAAAAGAAGGTGCTGGATCTTCCGAATTGCCTAAATGGGCTACACCTCAAGCAATCCACGACAATGCTCAATCTATCGGGAATACTTTACAAACTCTAGGAGAAATATTTCAAAAAAAACATGCCGAAGGAAACAATCTGCCAGTGCTGTTAGTTGCTACTCTTAATGAAGATGCAACAGCCAAATCTCATCGTCCTAATGTAAAATCAGTTTTTCGAATTAATAAACAATCTAATGTTATTGGCGTGGCCGGGTTAGCTGAATTGTTTGTTAAAATTGACAATCAAGACGATTTGCGAACCATACAAGGAATTATTTCTGATGTAAAAGGTAATCGTGGCTCAAAAGAACGAAAGATTGGAGTTGCAGCTATTAAGAGACTTGCCGTCTTTCATCCGAAAATTGAAACCGAGAATTTATCAGAAAAAACGATTAAAGTTCGTCTGATAGATTACAAGTCAGATGAGCTTAATCAGTTGGCAGAAAGTCATTTTATTGAGGAATGTTCTAAGCATAATATAGATGTTATAAAATTAAATTATGCGTCTGGGTTACACTTATACAAAATAGATAAAGTACTCTCTTACCAATTGCGCCACATCGCGACTATGGATAGTGTCATTTCAGTGAAAGAAATGCCTTATTATGAGATTACCACAGCTCCTGAACCATGGAACGTTGATATAGATGTTGCAACCCCGTTACCAAATGTGTCGTATCCGAAAATAGGTATTCTAGATTCAGGAGTGTCGGACCTCTCTCAATTGTCACCTTGGCAAATAGGAGAAGAATATAATGCTGCCGGTCTAGTAGAGCATGACATAGATCGCAACTATGGAACTATGGTTGCAAGCATAGCTCTATATGGTGACCAACTAGAAGGTGAATCTCTTACAGGTTGTGGTCCTTCGTGGTTTGTCAACTGTATTGTAAATACCCCTTCACAAAAAACGATAATCTCTGAAGATCAGTTGATTCTGTTTATTCAGGATTCAGTTGCAACTTATCCGGAAATAAAAGTATGGAATATATCTCAAGGTTCAAAAGTAGAAGTGTCTGATGATGTGTTTTCTGAGTTTGCAATTGCTCTAGACGAAATACAACAGAAACACAAAGTGCTTTTTTGTAAGTCTGCTGGAAATGCCGATGCCTCAGGACATCGAATCAGTCAAGGTGCAGAATCCGTATGTAGCATTACAGTTGGTTCCGTATGTCAACAAGGTCACCATGAAAAAGATATAGAAAAAGACTCTCTTTCCCCTTTCTCAAGAAAAGGTCCTGGTCCTGAGTATCTGCAAAAGCCTGATGTCGTTCACTATGGAGGTAATATGATTACTGGTGTTAACGTAGTTACAGCTCCAGGATATACATGCCATCAGAAAGGGACCAGTTTTGCCACCCCTCGTGTGGCTGCAATTGCAGCTCATCTTGCTCACCGTATTGGCGGCGAGTTCAATCCAACATTGATTAAAGCCTTGATCGTTCATAATTCGCATTATCCCTCTATACTCAAAGATACAGACAAAAGCATTCACTATGCGTATGGGTTTGGCATTCCGTCCAATATCGAGGATATGCTATATAATAATGACGATGAATTTACCATGATATGGCAACCTGAAATTGTTCCTACTGACAGTTCAGATTATCAGATTATTGGATTCCCATATCCGCAGTCTTTGGTTGACGATGATGGAAACTTTTATGGAATAGTCACCGTAACTATTGTATCAAGCCCATATTTAATGGGGAGTGAAGGTAATGAGTATTGTCAAACTGATATAGATGTTAGTATTGAGCCTATTGACTCAATAGAATATGTAACACCAGGTGCACCCGGTGTGCGTCCTACATACAAAAATGATACTCGGGTACACACCACAAAAAATATATTGATTCCAAGCGTTTATTCTAAAAGGCGAGCCTCCCTCTTTTTAAATGAGAGGAATCTCATAATTACACAAAACAAATATCAACCTGTAAAGAAATATCAGGTAGATTTGTCCACACTTCAGCCTGCAGTAAAGGCCAAAATGAAAGGAAAAACCGAATGGGTTCTCCGGATTAGGAACTACACAAGGGATGCCGCAAAAGACGAATTGACCGCTAAACTCAATGATACAGGCGAAGTTATCTCTGTACCCGTCACGGTTATAATCTCAATAAAAGATCCGTTGGGAAAGAAGGTTACTTATGACGAGGGTATCCGTTTGTTAAATCAGAATAACTTTGTTCATCATAACATTGAAGCCCGACTAGATATTGAAATTACCGAAGATAATACAGACGAGATTTGATATCACAATATGGAATCGTTGTCTTCTAAAAATCCCATCTTTTTAAGGACAATCTGTCGTTCTTATATAAAATCGGATATCTCGACAAAATCTTCACACGAAGTTAGCACCATTATTAGACAATTCTCAGCACATCTTCAAAATAAAACTTTATTTTGGCCAACTTATGTGTCTTTTAAATCTTGTGAAAATTTCTGTTTTCATATGGCTAATTTAATACTTTTCACTCATATAAACCTTTCTTTACAATTTTACAGAAAAATCAACTAAACTTTATATAAATTTTATGCTCAAGACCTAAAAAATATAGGTGAGAATTGTAACTGTTGGGAAAAATCATTAATTTTGCGACATCTCTAACAAAGATGTTCATATATGTCATATTTGTTTTAGAACAATTTAATATACAAAATCGACCAATCACCAAACAAAACACAAAATGTTTATAAAGTTTATAAAAAATCTTACTCTCGCGACAACGATACTATTAATCCTAAGTTTCAATGCAAAAGCTGTTGATCTTAAATTTGTAATGCATGACATCTATGGTCCATCAACAATAGGGAACATTGAGACCATAGATAAAGTATGGACAGCTGAATACGGTACTGGAACTATTAAAGTAAATATACAAAAAAACTCTGGAACCACTACCCCTACATATAACAAGGATGGTGATGTTCGCCTTTACCCAAAGAATACTATTACAATCAAAAGCGACAGATTAATAAAAAAAATGTCATTCCATATTTCTAGGCAAGGCAAGAAGAGGTATTGTGAAGTTGTATCCTATATAGGAGCTATCACCACACAAAGCAAAGATGATGTCGAACTTATTTGGACAGGGAATAATAAAGAAGTTAAATTTACAGTGGACCCAAATGAAAAAAAAGCACAATATGGCACTCAGGAAGGTCCAGGTCAATTCGATTTTGACTATGTAATCATAACTTTTGGAGAGGAAGATACTTCTTCTAAAACCCCAGTATTCTCTATGCAAAGTTGCGATGTAAGGAAAGGCACGAAAATTGAGATTGACTGCCCCACTTCTGACGCATCGATTTTTTATACTACCGATGGCGAAACTCCCACAACCGCATCTCAACTTTACGATGGCGCAATTACTATCAACAAAACTACGACAATTAAGGCTATCGCGTATAATGGCACCGATAAGAGTTTTATAGCTGTAGCGACATACACTGTGCTTACTGAGATTTCTTCTATCGATAATCTACTGAAACTTAAAAAAATACGAGATTCTTTTATGATGGTGAATTGACTACAGTGTACATAAATGAACCTTATAATTATGTATTCGATGGTAAAAATTATACCTTAATAAATGCATACAATACCGGATGGAAAAGCGGCGACGTCCTGACAGGAGGATGGAAAGGTGAGGTTGTCATTTATAATGGTCTTTTTGAAGTAGTGCCTTCTATCAATCCTACCGTACACGGAACGACAGAATTACCAAATCCAATGGAGATTAATGCAGACAATTATACCGCAACCCTTGTTCCTGAAAATATCAATAAATATTGCCTACTCAAAAATGTAACCTTAAACGAAACATCTCCTGATGCTAGGTCAGCATTCCCCGGTATACTAGGTGAAAACTCTGTATTTTTCTACAATATCTTTAATCTTGCCGCTCACAAAGTCGGCACCTACGATATTTTATGCTTTATGTCTGTTAATGACTCCAACAACAACTTTATTTGCACGGACACATCTAAGATAAGATTCTACCCAATCTCGTTTACCGAGAAAAATATCAATGGTATCGAAGTCCTTGAAACTGATTTAAATGAACCTGTAATTTATTATAATCTGAACGGTATCCGAATAAACAACCCAGTAGAAGGTGACGTTGTGATTCGTGTCCAAAGCGGCAAAGCCTACATAGTTAAATTCTAATAACCCTTCGATAAAATTCCGACCAAACGTGAATATCTTAACTTTCACGTCTGTTTTTTTAAGCTCCTTGTGGTGCTAATGATTGTCTGTATCATACTGAAAAAGCTAAGTTCTAAAACGAGTTAAACAGAGTCAACCTTTTTTGGGAAAAGGCAAAATATCCAAAAAATTCAAAGGTGATACAAAAGAATACCGCAATCTCCATAAATTTTGTGGCGTTATGCAATTGCCTTGGGGATTTTCATATGATGGTTTCTAAGCAATAACAATATGATGACATGCTTCGTTATAAAATAAAGACAATACAGATATGGACAGCAAGACATTGAAATTTGTGACGTGGCTAATCAGCAAGCTTTCGGAGTATCTGAAGATGCCGCAGAGTGAAGTGTTCAGCCGACTTTATAAGTCGGGAATACTCTACGATTATATCGTACCATCATATGATGTTCTCTACACTTTCGGGTCTCGCTATCTGATGGAGGATATAACCGATTATATGCGAGAAGAAGGAGTGCTTTGATATGGAAGTCTATCATTCGTCGTACATATCCGTTGAGTCTCCGGAT
>JAMPBQ010000080.1 GCA_023666615.1 Clostridium sp.
AACGGCAAGGGCCATAGAAGAAAACCCAAGCATCGAGGCAGTCGGCTCCCAAAAAAACGTGCGCCCATGGCTCGCCGCCGCCGACTGCCACGTCCTGGCCAGCTACCGCGAAGGCTTCCCCAACGTCGTGATAGAGGCCGGCGCGATGGGCCTGCCGCAAATCGTCACCGACATCAACGGAGCCAACGAAATAATCATTGAGGGAAAGAACGGAACAATAGTTCCATCAAAAAGCTCAGACGCACTATATGAAGCAATGAAGCGTATGACAACCGACACCGACTGGCGTAAATCACTCGCATCCAATGCCCGTGCCCTCATCGCCTCCCGCTACGAACAATCATATGTTCGCCAATGCCTATACAATTTTTATGACGAAGTTTTGAAATCATGAATCTGTATAAATCATTCTTCAAGCGTGCTATTGACGTGTTAGCTTCGGGTGGTGCAATGCTTGTGTTATCTCTGCCTCTCGCGGCAGTAACAGCTTGGCTGCACTTTGCCAACAAAGGCGCTGGGGCTTTCTTCTTTCAAGAACGGCCCGGCAAAGATGGCAAGATTTTCAAAGTTGTTAAATTTAAGACTATGACGGATGAGCGGGATGCTGATGGCAAGCTCCTCGCTGATGAAAAAAGGCTCACAAAGGTCGGTAAATTCGTGCGCTCCACATCCATTGACGAGCTCCCCCAGCTGTGGAACGTGCTAAAGGGCGACATGTCGCTTATCGGCCCGCGGCCATTATTAGTAAAATATCTGCCGCTGTACTCTCCCGAGCAGGCCCGACGCCACGAAGTCCGTCCCGGAATCACCGGCTGGGCACAGTGCCACGGGCGTAATGCTATCTCATGGGGAAAGAAATTTGATCTTGATGTTTGGTATGTTGACCACATTTCGTTTGCTACAGATTGCAAGGTCATTTGGACTACAATAATGAAAGTCCTTAAACGAGCAGACATTAATTCAGAAACAGCCGCCACGATGGAGGCCTTCAACGGACACAACTAACTATTTGACAATGATTAGAATCTCCTTTATAATCCCCACTTACAATCATGGCGACACATTGGTACGGTGCATTGAGTCAATCGAAAGTCAATTCAAACTATCACAAAACGATTATGAGATAATCATTGTCAATGATGGTTCTACAGACAACTCCTACGATGTAATTGCCACACTGGCATCTAAAAATAACAACATAAAGCCTATTGACAAAGAAAACAGTGGCGTATCTTCAGCTAGAAATATAGGCATTGCAGCGGCAAAAGGAAAATATACGTATTTTGTTGATGCTGACGACTATTTATTTCAAGATTCCATTCAAAATCAAATAGATTTAATGGAAAAGCTCGATCTTGATACACTAAAAGTAGGTCATAGGAGTGTAAAATTTTCACATAATACTGATATACAACAAATTACCCCCCCCCATTTTCTTTAGATGAACTGACTGAAAATCTGACGGTAAAATCAGGGGAAGAATGGCTTATCGCTGATAGAAACTTTACTCGTGCGCCATGGTTCTACATACATCGCACAGAAATATTGCAATCCAATAATGTTCTTTTCCCTCCAAATGTAGCCATAGAAGAAGATTTACTTTTCAACATCAATGCCATTTCGTTCTCAAAACGAATAGCAGAATCTCCCATTTTAACGTATGCTTACGTTTTTTATCCTAATTCAGCATGTCATCGTCGGCGAAATTTCGACGAAACATTCCAGATTGGAATAAACAACGTGTTGGCAAACAAAAAACTTTCATATACTCTTAGCATCCATTCAATTGACAAAAGGATACTCTATAATTTGGAAAGGACGTGCGATTATAACGCTTTTACATATTGCCTTTGGCCTATGGTTCGCGATGCCATTTCATTCAAAAAAGCAAAAGAATGTCTAGAAAAACTATCAATGACAGGCGCTTATCCAATAGGAAAACCAATGGATGGACACATCAATATGAAACATTCAAGACTTCTGAACTCTCTATGGTTGATGTCAAGGAACAAAAATATTTATTTGACAATTATTGCAGTACGCAATATGCTTAATAGAATCAAAATTTAATGATGAAAGATATTGCGATTTACGGGGCTGGGGGATTCGGTCGCGAGGTGGCTTGCATGATTGAGAAAATAAATAGCGTTTCGCCGGAGTGGAATCTCGTTGGATTTTTCGACGACTGCAAAGGTATAGGCGAGGAAATTTCTCATTTCGGAATAACCTTGGGTGGCATAGATGCATTGAACAATTGGCCCTCGGAAATATCCGTGGCTCTTTGCATGGGTTCGCCACATACGATGAAAATCGTGCGAGAGAAGATTCGCAACACCAAAGTCTCTTTCCCGAATCTCATTGACCCCAACTTTTCAGTAGCCGATGCGCCGACTTTCTTCATAGGCCAGGGAAATATCATCAAAGGCCATTGCTCAGCCACTGTGGACGTGGAGATTGGCAACTTCAATGCCTTCAATGGCTTCGTCAATATCGGCCACGACGTGAAAATCGGAGATTACAACGTGATGATGCCTGGCACGCGTATTTCGGGTGAAGTCACCATCGGAAATCTCAATCTATTCGGGGCCGACTGCTTCATAAAGCAGCAGATAAGGATAGGCGACGGCGTCACCGTATCGCCTCTCTCAGCCCTCCTCACCAGGCCCAAGGACGGCATGACCTACATAGGCAACCCAGCAAAGATATTCAAATTCTAAAACCAAACAAATTCGCGAAGAAATTATGGAAATCAAAGAATTCGTAGAAAATTTCGCAAATCAGTTCGACGACACTGACCCTGCGGAAATCACGGCCGCAACCCGATTCCGCGACCTTGAAGAGTGGTCGTCGCTTCTGGCCCTGAGCATCATAGCTATGGTTGACGAAGAATACGACGTTACCCTCAAGGGTGATGACATCAGAAACGCCAACACCGTAGAGGACCTGTTCAACGCAGTCAAGGCCAAGGCATAATGGCTTTTCTGAAATTCAACAACTCGCGCATCGCGGGCATATCGGTAGGCGTGCCCAGGCATATAGAGCCCACCATATCCACCACCCAGGCCTATGACGCCAAGGAATACATGGAGACCACCGGAATCCTGGAAAAGCGGTTTTCCAACGATTTCACCACCTCCGACCTATGCCTTGGCGCGGCCGAAAGGCTGATGGCCGACCTTGGCTGGGATAAAGATGACGTCGACGCCCTCATCTTCGTGAGCCAGACGCCCGACTATATCCTGCCGGCCACTTCGTGCGTGCTCCACGGCAAGCTGGGGCTGAAGAAAAGCTGCATGTGCATGGACATATCCCTGGGCTGCTCGGGCTGGGTCTATGGTCTTTCAGTTGCCCTCTCCCTTTTGGAAACCGGGTGCCTGAAGAAGGCAATCCTTCTTGCCGGCGACGCCCGCAAGCACGCCGCCGAGGAGCCCGACCAACTATTCGGATATGCCGGCACGGCCACAGCCATTGAGCACTGCCCCGAAAAGGCCAAGCCAATAATGATGGACCTTGGCAGCGACGGCGCCGGATACGACGCCATAATCCGCCCGGGCGGAGGCACGCGCAATCCCTTCAATGAGCATTCGCTCGACCTTGAGGACTGCGAGGACGGGCGCAAGCGCCATTCCCTGCAGACCCGCATGAAGGGCATGGACGTTTTCGCCTTCGGAATCACCACGGCGCCAAAGTCGATAAAGAAGCTGGCCAAGGAATACGGTTTCGACTACTTGGACTATGACTATTTCGTGTTTCACCAGGCCAACCGCATGATGAATGAAACCATCCGCAAGAAGCTGAAGCTGCCTGAGGACAAGGTGCCCTACAGCATGACGCATTTCGGCAACACCTCATCGGCGTCAATCCCTGTCACAATCGTCACCCAGCTGCAGGGGAAGCTTGCCGGGACAAAGAAAATCATAGGCTGCGCGTTCGGCGTGGGCCTGTCGTGGGGCACTGTCGCGTTTGAGGCAGAAAATCTATTCGTCTCACCATTAGTGGAACTATAATGGCAGTAACTTACAATCCCTTCAGCCTTGAGGGCAAGACCGTGCTCGTCACCGGCGCCTCGTCGGGCATAGGACGGGCCATCGCTATAGCCTCAGCCGGCCTTGGCGCTAGGATAATTTGCGCCGCCCGCGACGCCGAACGGCTGGGGCAAACCCTCGCCGCT
>JAMPBQ010000081.1 GCA_023666615.1 Clostridium sp.
GCAAGAGCCAGGTGGTAAGGCCCGGATGCAGCGCCGAGCTTGACGAGCTGCGCAGCCTCGCCAGCGGAGGCAAGGAATACCTGATAGGCATGCAGCAGCGCGAGAGCGAGCGCACGGGAATACCCTCGCTGAAGATTGGCTTCAACAATGTGTTTGGATACTACATCGAGGTTACGAACACCCACAAGAGCAAGGTCCCCCCCGATTGGATACGCAAGCAGACTCTGGTGAACGCCGAGCGCTACATCACGCAGGAACTCAAGGATTACGAAGAGAAAATCCTTGGCGCCGAGGAGAAGATTCTGGCCATGGAGACCCGCATCTTCGCCGACCTCGTGGCCGAGCTCAGCAAGTACATCCTCGCCATGCAGCTCGACGCCTCCCTGGCCGCGCGCCTTGACTGCCTCAATTCTTTCACAAGGATTTCGATTGAGAACAAGTACAACCGCCCCGTGGTGGACGATTCGCTGGACCTGCGCCTTGTTGAGGCGCGCCATCCCGTGATAGAGCGCCAGCTGCCCGCCGGCGAGCCCTACATATCCAATTCGGTTGACCTGAGCAACGAAGGCACGCAGGTGCTGATGATAACAGGCCCTAATATGAGCGGAAAATCGGCCCTGTTGCGCCAAACGGCCCTTAACGTGCTTCTGGCCCAGATAGGATGCTACGTGGCCGCAGAGAGCGCCAAAATTGGCGTCGTGGACAAGATATTCACCCGCGTGGGCGCCAGCGACAACATTTCGCTCGGCGAATCCACCTTTATGGTGGAAATGAACGAGGCTGCGTCGATTCTCAACAACCTCAGCCGCCGCTCGCTGATCCTCTTCGACGAGCTCGGCCGCGGCACCTCCACCTACGACGGCATCTCAATTGCCTGGGCCATCGTGGAGCATATCCACGAGTGGTGCGGCATCCACCCCAAGACGCTCTTCGCCACCCACTACCACGAGCTCAACGAAATGGCCAAAAGCTTCCCGCGGGTGAAGAACTGCAATGTGTCGGTGAAGGAGATTGACGGCAAGGTCGTATTCCTGCGCAAGCTGGCCGAAGGCGGAAGCGAGCACAGCTTTGGCATACACGTAGCCAAGCTGGCCGGCATGCCCGCGTCGATCGTGAAGCGCGCCGGAGAGGTGCTGGCGCAGCTGGAAAAGGCCAACTCCAGGGGTGATATTGAAATCAGCGCCTCAGCCGCAGCCGACGGCTACCAGCTAAGCCTCTTCTCCCTCGATGACCCGATCCTCAGCGCCGTACGCGACGAGATAGCCACCCTCGACATCAACACCCTCACCCCCCTCGAAGCCCTCAACCGCCTCCACAGCATCAAAAAAATCATCCAAGGATAACCCTCCCCCATAGAGGCAAGAGCCTCATGCCGCGCCATCCCGTCAAAGGCGCCATCCTGAAAAATCGCCATCCCGAAAAATCGATATAACGATATAACGATATAACGAAATAACGATAAATCGATATGCCGATATATCGTTATATTGAAGAAAGGATAGGGCGGCGCGAAGCGCCGCCCTATCCTTTCTTATGCCCACGGCGAAGCCGTGCCTCCATAGTTAACCGAGGGTGCGGCGCCACGCGCCACACCCTCGGCATATATCCCAATCTCGACCGCACGGCGAAGCCGTGCCTCTTATCAGTCTATGCTATTCAATCACTTGCGCACCTTCTCGCTCTTGGATGATCCGTCCGCAAACACGCTCACGCGCACATACACGCCCGGCGCAGCCTGCTCAAAGTCCACAGACATGCCCTGCAGATTGAAATAATTAACCTCAGCTGGCTCCTCATCGGCGGCAACGTCATCAATGCCCGATTGGCTGGCAAGCTTAAACGCTACGGGTCCTGCTAGAATATCGGCAGCTGAATATGTCGATTTAGTGCTCAAGTAAAGCGCGTAATTGAATGCTTTGACTAGAGAAGAGGCCGATCCATAAAATTGTTTAGTAATCTTTTCGCCAGGAAACAGCTCAACGTCTGATATAGTAAAATATTGTCGCACTAGATTGTTAGGTGATTGGGCGATAAGCACATATAGCGGTTTGTTGAAGTATCCTTCATTGCATTCTATTGTGAATTGAATGCCCATGTTATTTTGGTCAATATTCGTGGTATATCCATCGATAAAGCCAAAATCAGTAACAGTTATTTTCGTTTCCGCATCGCTGGGCATCGTCTCAAACGAAACATCGAATGAAGAGCCCAGCAATTTGTAGTTGTCATTCGGATTGTAGAACGCCAGCTTGTAATTTCCAGCGGGCGCGTTCTTAAATGTGGCGCTGAATGGCATTTCCACAGTCTCTCCTGGCGCTACGTCAACTATAAATGTTGAGCCCGTGTATGTAGGCCTCGACCCGGAGGTGGGAGTTGTGCGATAGAGCCCAACCGATACATCTCCATAATATTCGTTTGAAGATTTGTTGGTGAATGTAACGCGATAATTGCCCGGAGCCCCGGCGTAAAGCGTCTTGGATGTGACCTGAAGTTTTGTGGCCTGAATCTGCGGCGCCTCATTGTTGGCCTTAAAAGTGACGTTGTTTCCGTTCACAGTCATTGTATACGAGCGGCATAAGTTGACTTTGACGCCAATTTCATATTCAGTGCCGTCCGATGATTTCCATGCCGGTGTGACAGTGTATGTTCCGTTGGCCAGTGATGGCACTTTTACGGCATATTTGCCGGTTCCCCATACGCTGTTGCCGCTGGGGGCGCTTACGGAAAATGAGGATTGCCCCACAAATTGGCGATTTCCGCCAGAGGATGTTACGAAAAGTCCTAAAGTGCCGCTGACAGATGTCCCGTATGTGTAGTTGTAGCTTGTCATATCCACATAAATAAAGCTGCCAACTGTGGCGGATGACTCCTGAATTACAAACGGATTGTCGCCTGCCAGCATCTGATAGTATCTTTTGGAGTTGGCTTGGGCCTTTTTGGCGCCAAGCAGCATGCCTTGGCGCTTAATAAAGCCTCCGCCTGAAGATGCTCCGCCAATGCCTTGATAATCGGAGTTAAGCGATGAGAGGAGGAAATAGCCGTCGCTCACGCCGCCCCAGCCCCAATTGAGGTGGAAATAGTCCTGCCCGTCATATCCGTCAACTATGAAGCAGTGCCCTTCCTGGTTGACAGTTGAGCCGGAGTAAAGGACTGGGCCTACAGTCTTCAGCTCATTATAGGCCATCTCCTTCCAGTCGGTCATTGAGTAATAATCGCGAAAGATGAACTTCACAGCCTTGTCGTATTTGAAATATGTAAGCAAGGCGTTTGCCACATATCCTGATTGTGTGCCGCTTGCTACTGTGCCATAGTCCATTTCCACTGATACGCCGCATGCAAGCATCAACTGTGCCACAGCCTGTTTTTGCGCTTCTGTCGCGTTTGCGCTTGAGCTGTAGGTGTCCAGCATATTGTCCCAATCAAATGGGGTGTTGGCGAAATTGACTGTTGTTGATGGGAAATGTTGTGTGGAGTTGGTTTTGGATCCTTCTCCTACGGGCGGATAGTTGTGGTATTTCATAAGCTGCGCCATCGCGGTGGCCACACAGCCCGTAACAGCGCGTTCGCCTTTTTTAATGTTCTCCCCGTCAGAGGTAGCCACAGGGCACATATTGTTGTACGGTGCATCCTGGTTCCACTTTGTGCTGCACAGCGGGGCGATGGCGGCGTACGTGGCGGCCTGCGCCGGAGCCTGGTAAGTGACGCCATTGGCTCGAGCCCAGGCGATTTCCTCGGCGTACATGTCCAGCCAATAGCGCATGTTGTCGGGTATATTGTCCTTATCGAACGTTCCTTCGTCGGCGTATCCCAGCACGGGCGCGGCCGCGTCGTCGGCCGAAAGCACCAGGTAGCCCTCAGATCCGGCCTTGTCGAAAATATATGTCGAAGGCAGCCCTTCGTGGATGTCGGTGTAGACGAGTTTGGGCGCGCCGCCCTTGGCGGCCGCCTTCGCCGGGCCG
>JAMPBQ010000082.1 GCA_023666615.1 Clostridium sp.
GCTGGCCACGTGGCTGATGATGCCCACGCGGCGGCCGCCGATGGCGTGCAGGCGGTCGAGGGTGGTGATCACAATTTCCAGAGTGTTGTTGTCGAGCGTGCCGAATCCCTCGTCGATGAACAGGGTGTCAACGTTGATTCTTTCCTTGCTGATTGAGGACAGGCCAAGGGCCAGGGCTAGGGAGACGATGAAGCTTTCGCCGCCGGATAGGAGGGCGACAGCCCGCATTGCCGAGTTTTGGTCATGGTCTATTACATTGATGACAAACGAATTGTCGGCGCAGTACAGCTCATAGCGCGGCGAGAGCATCTTCAGGTAGAAATTTGCCTTGTGCAGAAGCGTGCGCAGCACATAGCACTGCGCAATGGTGCGAAATTTCTTTCCGTCAGCGCCGCCGTAAAGGTCGTCGAGAATGCGCCAATCCGCGCATTCAGCTTCAAGCTCATCCCGCAGTCTGCATTTGTCGGCCAGTTCGGCCGATCGCCTTTTGTCCTCGGCAAGAAGAGTCTCGATTTGTGATTTTTGGCTCTTCAGGCCGTCGGCCATCGCCGCGCATTCCTCCCTGAGCTCGGTGAGGCTCTGTAGGGTTTCGCTTTCCTCCATCTGTGGCCTTCCCTCTTGGTGCTTGGCCTTATGCTCGGCCATGGCCGAATATTCGCCCTTGGCGGATGCCAATGCGCTCTCCGCCTCCTTGATTTTCTCCCTTGCCTCCGCAATTTGCTCCTCTGTGAGCTTGGAGGCCTCCTTGATTTGCTCAATAGTGAAGGCGCCCGGCTTTGCCAGATAGTCGGAAAGGGCCTGCTTTCCTTCTGCGATGGATGCGGATAGGGTGGAGATTCGCTGGTTGGCTGCCGAGATGTCGCTGATTATCGAGGAAATCTCGGCGGAGATGTTCTCGATCTTCGCCCCGGGCCTTGGCTTGGTCTGCGGGAAGAATGCTGAAAGGGGCGCGATTGATGTTCGCGCCTGGCTGATTACAAGCTCAAGGCCGGATATTTCGCCCAGGAGCTCGTCCCGCAGCTTGATGTCAGCCTGGTGCTTTTTCGCCAACGCGCTCACCTTTAGGCTAATCATCAGAGCATTGTCTTCGCTTAAGCTTTCTTTGTATTCCCCGGCCAGGCTGCGCCTTATTTCCCCAAGGCTTGCCTCGGCGTCCTTTATGGCCTCATCGCGCAGAGCCAGCTTGCTGCTGCGATCGGCTTCAAGGTCCTTCAGCCTGTCGGCAGCCTCGCGCTCCCTCTTCTCCGCGTATTCCTTTGCTATGCGGTCATTGTCGAGGGCGGCTCGCGCCTCATCATATTCCTTTTTGGCGTCAAGCGCCGCTGCCAGCGAGGCGCTTGACGCCAAGAGCTCTTCATCCGCCGCCGCCAGCCTCTTCTCAATCTCTTGGGCATATCCTTCCT
Source organism: Clostridium sp. (assembly GCA_023666615.1). Taxonomy (GTDB): domain Bacteria; phylum Bacteroidota; class Bacteroidia; order Bacteroidales; family Muribaculaceae; genus CAG-873. The sequence continues at coordinate 1,404 of JAMPBQ010000082.1, forward strand.
TGTCCATAAGGTCGATGTCGGCTTTTTCCGATGCCTTTGTGGCAGCGGCAAGAGCCTTGTCGGCCTCTGCGGCGTCGGCCTGCGCCAGCCTTCGCTTTGCCTTCAAATCCTTCGTTAGGGCGTCGGCCTGCGCCTTGGCTGCGGCTTGGGCGGTGACAGCCTTGTCCAGCTCGTCTTTGGCCTTGTCGGCCTCTTCCTTGGCCGCTTTTAGTTTATCGGCTATGGCCGCGTCGGAGGCCAAATCCGCGTTCTTTGAACCGCAGAGGGGGCATTCATGAGTGTGCGCGAATTGCGTTCGGAGCGACTGTATATGGTCGCTAAGCTCCATCATGCCATCAAGAAATGATTGCTTCTCCCGGCTTATAGCCTGCAGGCGGGGCAATTTGCCCGCGATTTCCTCTATTTCGGCGAGTTTGCCGGCAAGGGCGGCGCTTGTGTCTTGTTCGGCGTTTTGCGACAAGCCAAGTCGCGCTATGGCGCTATGGTAGGCGCCAATTGCCGCCGACGCATCCTTTAGCTGGGCGATGGCAATGCGCAGGCGTTCCGCCTTGCCGGTGAGCTTTCCGAGGTCGTATTGCTTTGACTTTTCAGCTAAGTCCTTGGCGGCCTTGATGGAGGCGTCAAGCTTTTGCTGCGCTATTTCGCTTTTTTCATGCGCGTCGGCCAACGCGGCCTTTTGCATGGCTATTTGGCCGGCCAGACCGCCGATGGCCTTGCCATGGCTTTCAGCGTTCTTGGCGCTGGAGGCGGTCTTCTTGGCCAGCACCGCGATTGTGTCGGCCGCCTCAAGCATCCCCGCGAACGGGAGGCGCTCTTCAATGCGCAGGGCAATTGATTTAAGTTCGTCGCCTTTCCTCGCAAGGTCTAGCTCCATCGCTTCGATTGCGCCCAGCGCCAGGGCATGCCTGTCCTCTAGCTGAGGTAGGGCGGATTGCTGTTCGTTCAGCTGGGCTTCAGCCTTGGCCACTGAGCTGATAATCGCTCGCGCGTCAGCCGTGCCCTCATACATCCTGATTTGCTCCTGTCGGCGCAGGTGGTCGTCGCTGCGCATGCGGGCCTCAGCCGCCTCAAGGCTTGCCGCCTTTGCGCCAAGCGCCTCGGCCAGCTTGGCGTCGTCCGCCAGCCATTTGATTTTGCCTTCGATTGTCCTGGCTTCCTTCTCGCATTTCACGATCGAGCCTATTATTGCCGGCAATTGTTCGGCATAGCCCTTCTTTTCCTCCTCGCTTAGCAGCTTTGCGCCGGCTATTTGGTCCTTCAGGCTCTTCAATCGGGTTTCCCTTTCCTTCAGGCTCTCGTATACGCGCTTGCCGATGGAGGTGTATATTTCTGTGCCGGTGAGCTTCTCCAGGATGTCGGCCTTCTCTTTCTTGTCGGCCAGGAGGAATTTCGTGAATTGCCCCTGCGCCAGTATCGTCGTTTGGGTGAATTGCCTGAATGTAAGGCCAGTGAGCTCTTCAATCGGCAATTCGGCGTCGGCTCCGTCAGAGATGAGCTCGATGCGCCGGCTCACATCCACGCTCAGCCGGCCGTCGCGCGTGTTCTTTTTCCTTGCGCTCCATATTGCCCTGTATCCAATGCCGTCGTTGCCCTCAAAATCCAGGCTTACGCTGCCGCTTTTGGCCCCGCGCCTTAGCATTTGCGACGGGCTTTGCGTGGTCACTCCGTTGGCGTCGCGGTCAGAGTTTCCGTAAGCGTCAAGGGCCGGCGTGTCGTTGTAGAGCGCCAGGCATATCGCGTTGAGTATAGTTGTTTTTCCCGATCCGGTGTCGCCGCTTATGAGGAAAAGGCCGTCGTCGGCCAATGGCCCGCGGGCAAAGTCGATTTCCGCATCCTCGATTGATGCGATGTTGTGTATGTTTATCTTCAGAAGCTTCATCCCTAAAAATGCAGATTTATGGTTAAATCCGTATAATCCGTGGTTGTCTCGCTAGTCGGCGGCCTCGCCTATCGCCCGCTCCAGCATCTCCCTAAGCCGCTCGGGCATGTCCTGGCCGCCATTGCGCCGCCGGTATGCCTCAAGGGCTATGCCGATCGGCGCCATGCGGCGGATTTCGTCTATCTCATGCGCCTCTTCGCCGTCGGCCATGCCCGCCGGCCCCTCCCTTTCCGCCTTTTTGATTTCGCACAGCCTGCATTTCTTCCCCTCGGCCAAGGCGAAGGCCCGCGCCTCGGCGTCGGCGTCCAGGACGCCTTCTTCGTCCACCAGAAGGCGTACGTAGTCGGGGCAGCCGTCGTCTAGCTCGGCCAATGCCCGCAGCGCCTCCTTCAGC
>JAMPBQ010000083.1 GCA_023666615.1 Clostridium sp.
GGGCCGCGGCGCTGCAACGGCGAGGGAGCGGACGGACGCATAGGGGCGTCGCCGACATCCTTCGATTTTCCCTTCAGTCCGGAAAAAATCGATATCGCAACAAACCCTATTCCGATAAGAATCTTAATCAGTTCTCCGCCATCCATACGCGTTATATCCTAATTTTTCCACAAAATTAGCGTATTTTGAGCAAATACACAAATAATTTCCGTAATTTTGCGGAGAAATGAATTTTTGCATGGAATCCACAGACAAAAAATTATATATAGAGACTTACGGCTGCCAGATGAATGTGGCCGACAGCGAGGTTGTGGCCTCAATCGCAGGAATGGCCGGATACGAGCTCGCCGATAACATTGAAGACGCCGACGCCATTTTGCTAAACACTTGCTCCATACGTGATAACGCCGAGCAAAAGATAGTTGGCCGCTTGCAGTTCCTGGCTTCTTTACGCCGAAAAAAGAAGGGCAAGTTGATCATTGGCGTGATTGGCTGCATGGCCGAAAGGGTGCGCGAATCGCTGATCAGCGAGCATGGCGTCGACCTTGTGGCCGGCCCGGATTCTTATCTCGACCTCCCGGCCCTTTTCGCCGCCGCCGAGGCCGGGCAAAAGGCCATCAATGTTGACCTCAGCGCCACCGAAACATACCGCGACATAATACCCCGCCGCATCGGCCAAGGAAAAATCAGCGGATTCATAAGCATCATGCGCGGCTGCAATAATTTCTGCAGCTATTGCATCGTGCCGTACACTCGCGGCCGCGAGCGCAGCCGTCCCGCCGACAGCATCCTAAAGGAGCTCGCCGACCTGCGCGCAAAGGGCTATAAGGAAGTCACACTCCTGGGCCAAAACGTGAACTCTTATTGCGATGGCGACACTGATTTCGCCAAGCTCCTGACAATGGTGGCCGACGCCGCCCCGGATATGCGGGTGCGTTTCACCACCTCCCACCCAAAGGACATGAGCGATGAGATCATCGCCGCCATGGCCTCGCGCCCAAACATTTGCAATCATGTGCATCTGCCCGTGCAATCCGGCAGCGACAAGGTGCTGGGCGATATGAACAGGAAATACACCCGCGAGTGGTACCTTGGCCGCATTGCCGCCATACGCGAAGCCATGCCCGACTGCGCCATCACCACCGACCTTTTCACTGGATTCCACGACGAGTCGGAGGAGGATTTTCAGCAGACGCTTGATCTGATGCGAGCCGTGGGCTTCGACTCCGCGTTCATGTTCAAGTACTCTGAACGCCCCGGCACTCTGGCCTCGCGCAAAATGCCCGACAACGTGCCTGAAGACGTGAAGATTGAGCGCCTCAACCGCATGATCGCCCTGCAGAACGAGCTTTCCCTTGAAAGCAACCGCCGTGACATTGGAAAGACTTTCGACGTGCTGGTGGAAAGCGTCTCCAAGCGCAGCGTCGACCAGTGGGTTGGCCGCAATCAGCAAAACAAGACTTGCGTGTTCCCCCGCGGCGATTTCCGCCCCGGTGACACCGTAAAGGTAAAGGTCGCCGACGCATCTTCCGCCACCCTAATCTGCCAACTGGCCTGAAACTCAAAACCATTTGTATTTTAGCACAAAGCGTCTTAAAATAGCAATCAACCACTTATCAAAATAATTTCACGCCTATGAAAAAATTTTACATCATGATGCTGGCCATTGCGGTAACCTCAATGGCGGCTCTTGCCAACGCCCACAAGCCAATCCAAAAGGCTGGGCGCTCCATGTGGCCTGGCGCTTCCGCGCACAAGACCGAAAAGACGCTGAAGGCTGCAAAGCCTTCAACTAAAGCCAAAGCCGCTTCTCGCGCCGAGGAAGAATACGATTGGCAGCCTCTTTGGCCCAACGTGCTGTCGTTTATCCATCAGGGATCGGTATCATCCCCTGTGGAAATTGAGCTTGATGACGAATTCAATATCCCCGAGGATGTAATAGGGGCCGACAACTACGGCTTCGGCGGCGGTCTGCTCTACGAGGCGGGCGAGGGCGTCCTGATGATCAAATATTTCGATGAAGCCGGTGAAGAAGGCATGCTGTGGACTCCAGATGTTACCCCGGGCGACATTCTCTGCGTCGAATATGATGTCCGCACCGCAGAAGAAGGAATCACCGATTATGAGGTGGATTTTGTGCTTTGCAGCTATAGCGGCGCCCTAGACTTTTTTACATCTTACGATGTTTCTGACCAGTGGCAAACCATGCGCTACATCATCAACACATCGGAATACGATGCGTCCGATGGCATGTACTGCCAGCTGTGGCCATATGCCGAGCGCGAGGGCGACGAGCACGACATCCTTGTTCGCAACCTCAATGTGCGGCATGTGCCTCTAGCCCCTCTCGATGTTGTATCTGACATCAACATGAGCCTCAATGCCGATGGCGACATTGCAGTGAAATGGTCTGCCGTAGATCGCGCAAATTATTATACTGCCGAGGTTGGCCGCATACATCCGGTAGCCGCGTCCGCAGACTTCAATCTAATCAATGCCGATTTCTCCTCAATGGAGAGCGATGGCACTCTTGATAGCCCCGTTAACAGCCAAAACCTCATCGAGCAATATGACGCTCTTCCGGGCGCCCTTTTCATTCTGCCCGCTTTCATCAATGGAGCCGTAGGCCTTCAGGACGATTATTTCTACAATTATTTCATGGGCTACGCCCCCAAACTGGAGAGCGGCGTCTATGATTTGTCCGCGGTTAAGGATAGTGAAATCCGATTCTCACTGAACATGTGCTCAGCCAACGCCGCCGACCTCACCGCTGTGCTGTACAATTGGGATGACGCAAAGCAAACGTGGACTCTCGCAGACAGCTTCGTGAAAGCTTTGGTGCCATCAGAATTTTCCAATGTGGAATTTACCCTCGCTGGAGGCTCTGAACGCTCTTTCTTCGCGTTCTTCCCCTCTGGCGGCGATGATTATGATTACACCGGCAATCTCTTCTTCCGCTCAATCAAGGCTGATGTCACAATCGCCGACAACGCCAACCAGATAGCCTTGCCCTTGATGAGCACTGAAGGCGAGGAAACAGAATTTGTGATTGAATCGCCTATTGAGGGAGATACTTATTCCGTCATCATAACGCCATACATAATTGATGAAAGCTTCGATGTGACCCAAAGAGGCGAAGAGTCGGAGCCAGCCTACTTTACGGTGCCCCATCTCGGCATCAATGATGCAATCGCCGAGCCGGAATCGGATTCATGCGTCTACTACAATCTGCAGGGCATCAAAGTGGAATCTCCCGCATCAGGCGCCTACATTGAAGTTAAAGGCAAATCCGCCCGCAAAGTTGTAATAAGATAACGCTCCCTCTATTCCCGCAATATTCATTCCGCCTGCGTCATTTAAGATGTTGGCGGAATTTTTTTAGTGTGCAGATGGGCAAAAGTTTGGCAAAAGTTGTTTATCTTTGCATTTGCAAATGATTAAGACATGAATCCGATTTTCATTATTCCCGCCCGCGGAGGCAGCAAGGGCATCCCTTACAAGAATATCGCCCGCATCGCAGGCAAGACCCTTGTGGCCTACGCCATCGACGCCGCCCGCGCCGCCGGAGCGCCC
>JAMPBQ010000084.1 GCA_023666615.1 Clostridium sp.
AAAAAAGCGTTAAATTGCCTTTTTGCCTTTTGTCTTTACTCGAACACCCCGTATAATATTGTCTTTTGCTTATCGCTTTGTTTGCCTGGCCTGGGCGAGATCACGGACAGAGGGGTGCCGTAGCCTTCCTCATACTGCTCCATGCCGCGCTCGAAGCGTTTGACGTTTTGGGCGATGGGCAGTCTGGATATGAAGGAGAGCATATCCAGGGTTGCTAGGGTCAGTTTATGGCCGGCCTCCTCGTTATCGCCTTTTATGAAGGCGCGGGAGGCGTTGACGAAGTTCTGGCCGATTTCGATGGGTGTGCCCAGGGTCATGCGCAAGCCGGAGGGCCGGTAGGACTGGGGTTTCATATCCAGGGCGTAGAGGATGGCGTCGTTGGCGATCCCGCCGAAGATAGGCAGGCGCATGGAGATCATTTCGCCTATGCTGGATGTCAAAAGGCTCGCGGTCTCTTCCGGCTCGTCGCCCGGCCAGACGCCGCGAATGGCGCCGAGCAGCAGGGCCATCATGCAGCCTGGGAGGATGTACTCATAGAACCAGAAGCGGCTGTATTGGGGAAGGGATACGAGCCCTTGTTTGCGGGCTTGTTTCATGTAATGGCCGCGCTGGGCGAACAGGGTTATGGCGGAGGCGAAGCTATTGACCAGGCGGCTGGCGTTATTGGCGCGCAGGAAGGCGGAGCGGGAGGATGCGTCGTAGTCGGGGTTGGAGGCTTTGACCATTGAGTCCGCGTATTCCACGGCAAGGCTATGGCCCATATCCGAGGGGTCGAACAGGTTTTTTACGTCGCGCTTATAGAAGGTGTGGTTTTTGTCATTCCAGATTTCGGCCAGGCGCTCGTTGTAGGCCGCTGTCCAGACGGCGGCGGTGGCGGCGCAGTCGATGCCGACGATGGGGGCCAGCATCCAGTCCAGGAGCTTGTCGTAGGTGAGCTCATACCTGCCGATTTTGAGCTTGCGCTTTTTCTTGAAGGACAACTCATTCACAGCATAGCGCAGGTCCTGGTCAATGGATTTGAGGCGGGATTTGAGATAGGGGGAGACCTCCCAGATGCGCGGGAGCGTGCTTGGGTGTCTGGCCATGTGGGCCATGGCGCGGAGCATGGGCTTGAAACCCAGGTCGCCCATGGCCGGATAGATGGCTGTGTGTTGGATGAGGGCCACTTTGAGGTTGAGGCCAAGCCCGTAGTAGGTGAGGTAGGGGCGGACCTTATTGGCCATCCAGACCAGGACGTCGCTGTTGTTCACTTGCGGCTCGGCGCGTAAAAGGCCGCGCAGGTTGGGGCGGATGGCGTGATATTCGTCCTGGCCGAAAACGCGCTTGTATTCTTGCTCAAAGGCGGGATGGCGCGTGATTTTGTCGATGAAGCGGGCGGCCTCGGAGAGCTCGATGAAGGTGGAGACCTCGTGGACATGCTCCAGGAGCACGCCAGGGTCAAATAGCACAGGCAGTTCCGGGGACCAGTCCGCGCGCTGGTTGGTGAAGCTTTTGCGCGGGGTCACCGAGTTGAAGAGGGAATCGTTGCGGGAGAGCAGGTCCTCATTTTCATCCCAGCGGCCAACGCGCTCGCTGATTAATTTATCATAGCGGGCAGGGTAATAGCCGCCGCGCAGTTTGATGCCGCCGCTCGCCGTCATTTTGGTGATGGGCTGTATGGCCAGGCGCTGCGGCTTAAAACCCCATTCGCGCTCATGTGTTTTGGCGGTATCCTCCCACTGGGTTTCCAGGGCGTCCCAGATGCCCTGAATGGCTGTCCAGTCCTCCGCGCTGAGCAGGCCGACGGCGCCGGGGCGGGGGGCGCCGGCAAGTCCCAATTCCTGGAATTTCTGCTTTTGATTTTTGAATATGCGCAGGGCCATATCCTCGCCCACCAGCTCGGAGATGGCTTCCATGCTGAGGTCGGGGTAGCCGTTGACCACGCGGTCCATATTGGATTGTGAGCCGCAGTTGAGAGCCAGGGCGATCAGGCGCTCCACAGTCCAGCCCTCGATTTGATAGGCCTCGCGGATTGATTCGGGCAGGGCGATGAGATTGCCATTGGCGTCCTTCAAGTATTTGCCATGCTGTTTGGCAAGCCGCGCCATTGAGCGGGCCAGGTGGTCCACATGGGGCGCCAGGGCTTTGATTAGGGCGTCCTTGCGGGCTTTCATGCGGTTTTCGCCCTGAATGACCGTGCCGTTGAAGAGCTGCTCCAATTGGCCGAGAACGTGGGCCACGCCGGGAATATGGACAAGGCCGTCGGCGCGCATCATTTGCCAGCGCAGGGCGTCAATGGCGCTCCAGATGCCGGACATGGTTTTTTGCATGGAGGCGCGCAGGGTTTTAGGCGGGGGAAGCTTAAGCCTGGACAATTTGCTCATGGCCTCAACCGCGCCATTTACGAAGCGCTCCAGGCGTTGGCGGTCGGCTGCCTCGTCATTGCTCATTTTTTTATGCGCCGAGTTGAGGATGCATTGGGCCGCGTTCTTGATGTCTGTGAGCTGGCTTATGGTTAATAAGTTATAGGACGTGTAGGGATTGGGATAGCGGCCCTCCGGGGTTTCTGAATTGGGATTTGGGCGCCAATCGATATTCATGATCCAGTCCGGGATTGCCGGCAGGTATGTGGGATCGTCCAGGCTCAAATCCAGGCAGACTTGCATATGCTCGCTAAACGAGCGCTCACAGCGGGCGCCGTCCAGGGGGCCTTGGACAATGCCCAGCTCGAAGGCGCCGTAAAGGGCGCGCAGGGCCGCCGTGTGGTCCATGGGCAGGGCGCCGGGCTTCATTTTGCAGCGCTCGCGGACGGCTTTTGTAAAGGTTTCGACAAATTTTTGGGCCTTTAGGACCTCGCAGAGCATGGCGGATGCCATTCGCGCCTTATGCACAGAGAGCGCGGCCTGAATGGGATTGGCTGAGCCCATGGCGGAGACGCGCTCGCGCAGGGCCTGGTCCAGGGCGTGGCGGAAGGTTTCCACATTGAGCTTGTGTATGGGCATTTGGGCGACGCGCTCGCGGGCAAGCTGGTTGATTTCCTGGGCGCTGGCGGTGAGCTTCTCGGCGCGTTTTTGAGCCTGGGCAGGGTCAAGGCCCTGCTGGATAGCTATATTCTTCCAGATAACCTGCTGCGCGCGCTGGAGGTATTTATCATAGAGCTCGGCCTCGACAGCGGCCTGGGTTTGGGCCATGGCCGCCTGCAGGGTGGTTATATCGGCCTCGGCGCGGGCTGTCGCAAGGGAATTCGGGCTTTCGCCCAGGCCGAGGCGCTCATGGATCTCGCGGATTAGCGCCTCGCCGTCGGTCCAGATGGAGCCGGCAAGGATATTGGCCTCGGTAGCGCTTTTGCCGCCAGGCGCGAATAGATTGGGGTGGCTCTTGGCAAGGGCGTTGGCCGCGTCCTCGCCCAGGAATCTCTTGAACTCGTCCAGGTCGAATCGCTCATTGGCAAGCAGGCGCCAGAGGGGCTCCTGGCTGATTTGGGCCTCATAGTCCCTGACCTTTCGCATGCGCAGGTTTTCGATTTCCTCAACGG
>JAMPBQ010000085.1 GCA_023666615.1 Clostridium sp.
AAGGAATGGGTTATGAAGCTCTCAAAGTGCTTGGGATTTGATCCCGAGCATCCTTTCCAATCGTTAATAGATATCCCCGGCGGTTCTTGCATCACCGACGCTTATGATAACCTTATGGGCCAGGGCGATGGCTTAGGCAGGAATATCTGGCACTGTGCTCTTGAAGCATGTAAAGCTATTGGAGGAGTGTTGGTAGGAACAGCTCCCGCTACGGGTGGCACAGGCGCAGTCATTGGCGGCGCCGCAAGGGCTATCTGTGAATTTATGGAAAATGGAGATTCCTTCTATTACGATTGCTGGAAACCATTCCGCGAGGGGTGCACCAGCGCTAATGGAGGAGGAGGCAACAAGGCTCCCGCTCTGCGTGCGGCTGATGACAAGCCAAATGCAGACCTTGAGCCTATGGAGCCCCAGTCAGGCAACTATCCCGGCTACATAGTTCAACTCCAAACTCGATTGGCGATGTGGACTGATCTGGTGCATGGCGCCAATGAATACATGAAGGCCTTTGTCGGCGATGAGGTTCTGTTCCACAGCGACAAAGGGCAGCTTGTGGATTTGTTCGAGGCCCTGTCGCTTTGCTCAGTGGCTGCCCCGGCCGACGCGGAAACCCTCGAAGCAGTGCGTCCCGACAATGTACCCGTGGAGAATTTCGCAGCGTTCATTGACCGCTACAACAATTATCTGCGCCACATTGACGGGCAGAACGTGGAAGGCGAGCTTCCCGACATCGAGCGGATGGATGCGGCCCTTGGCCTTATGGGCCATGCCGTGAACTCCGTGAAGGAACTTGGCTACGAATCATTCGACAAGATGATGGAAGAAGCCGTAGACGACTTCATCGACGGCTACGAGGGTGAGAGCTCAAGCGTATGCGCATCGGTGACGCTGAAGATATCGCAGACCATGACCATGACGCGTCAGGCCATACGCGCCACACTGGAGGTGGGCAACGGGCATGAGACCGACCCGATCCGCGACGCCAAGGTAAGCTTCTCCGTAACCAATCCCGACGGAGTGCTGGTGGGCAGCGACATCATGCAGATATCTCCCGAGAGCCTGAAGGGCTTCAAAGGCGCGCTTTCACTCGACAGCGGCTGGGAGCTTGAGGCCGGCGCCGATGGTATGGCTACAATCCTCTTCATTCCCACAAAGAACGCCGCGCCCACTACGCCGCTGAACTACACCTTCAACGGATTGCTCAGCTATCTTGACCCGTTCTCAGGCCTGGAGGTTACACGCAAGTTCTCCCCGGCCACCCTCACAGTGAACCCCTCACCCATAATTGACCTTCACTACTTTATGCAACGCGACATCATGGGCGACGATCCGCTCACCGCAGATGTGGTTGAGCCCAGGGTGCCCGGCGAATTCGCCGTTGTGGTCAACAACAAAGGCTACGGCACGGCCACAAATGTTCGCTTCGTCACCAAGCAGCCGGAAATAGTGGAGAACGCCAAGGGGCTGCTTATTGACTTCACCTTCGTAGGATCATCGCTGGCCGGCAGAGCTGTAATGCCGGTACTGAGCGAAAAGATACCGACGGAATTTGGCGACATCGCCGCCAACAGCGCCACATACGCGCAATGGTGGCTGGAGGCCTCGCTTATGGGCCATTTCGTGTCGTACGACGTGCAGGCCACGCATCTTACCAGCTATGGCAATGAAGACCTTTCGCTGCTGGATAAGGTTGACATCCACGAGCTTATACACGGCTTCACTCCCGAAACGGATGGCGTGCGCGCGTTCCTCGTAAATGATATAACCGATTCATACGACGCACCCGATATGGTGTATACATCCGACGGCAAAGATGCCGAGAGCGTCAACGCCGAGGCAACGGCAATCCTGACGAACGTATCGGACAACGTATGGAAGCTCACCGTCTCTGCCCCTTCCGACGGCTGGAATTACGGCAATACGCAGGCCAAGGGCCTGGGCAAACGTAAAGTGGCCAAGGTAGTGCGCCAGAGCGACGGCAAAGAGCTGAACGCAGACAACATCTGGACGACCTACGCCACCCTCAACGATGCGCATGAGCCCACTTACGAAGATAAGCTGCATTTCGTGGCATATGGCAGCGGCATCCATGAATTCCTGATCACATTCGAGGAAAGGCCCGAAAAGACCCTGGCGGTAGAATCGTTCGCCGGAGCGCCAGAGGAAGGCGTGGCCGCGGCCTCGCCGGTAGTAAACCTTACGGTGAATTTCAACAAAGCCATCGACCCGGCCACTTTCACAAGCGAAGATTTGTCGCTATCCTGCCAAGGGCAGAAGAGAGATGCGTCGAAGATAGCAATATCTACGGCCAACAATCAATCTTTCACTCTTGACTTAACCGGGTTAACTGAAGAGACAGGCTATTACGTACTCACCGTGAACACCATCGGCATCACTGATGCTGAAGGCTTCAGCGGGGAGAACGGTGCATCGGCCTCATGGGTGCAGGTGATTGACGGGAAAGTACATGTGGACATCTCGGCCAATCCGGCGGGCAGTGCCCAGCTGACGCCGGCCTCAGGGCAATACTCCATCATGGAACCCATCACACTCAACGCCGTGCCGGCTGCAGGATATGAGTTCGCCAACTGGACTGATGGCGATGGAAACATTATTTCATACGAAACCACCGTCACCGTCACTCCCAACGAAGATTGCGCATATACGGCCAATCTTTCGCTGAAGAACTATCGCCTGGAGATCGACTCCGACATAGAAGGGGGCTCCATCAGCGGTGCAGGCTCCGGCATTTATCCGCATGGCTCCAAGCACTCGCTCAGCGCCGACCCGCAGGAGGGCTGGGAATTCGTCCACTGGATAATTGATGGCGAAAGGGTGGACGGCGAATCCTCGCTCGATTTCGCCCTGGAGGCGCCGCGAACAGTATCGGCGTCATTCGCGCTGTCAGACCCTACGGCTATAGCCTACATAGAAATAGACAAGGAGCTTAAACTTCTGCCGATGCCAATGACGCGCTATGTCAGCATAATGGCCGAAGGGCTTGGTGCAATGACAGTAGACTTCTACGACATAGCCGGACACCTCAGGCTCAGATATGAAGGTGTGCACACCAGGCAGCAGATGGATGTGAGCCACCTGCCGACGGGAGTGTACGTTGTGACGATAACTTCAGCCAAAGGCACTTTCAGCCGCAAGGCGTTGAAGAAGTAATCGATTTCTCCGATCTACTATAACAAAGAGGGTGTATCAAACTGACTGGTTTGATACACCCTCCTCTTTGTGATAATGTTTTACATCATTTCCCCAGCTCGCAGGCGCTGCAGGCAGTTTTTGCCTTCGGGGTTGCAGGGGTTGTGGAAGCTGTTGCCTCAGTGGCGGTGTAGCCTATTTTTTTGAGGGCCTTCTTTAGATTTTCCTTGTTGGTGGATTTGACTGAATAAGTGATTGTGACATTCTTTTTCTC
>JAMPBQ010000086.1 GCA_023666615.1 Clostridium sp.
TTTTTTTTGGGGGGGGCTTTTGGGGTGGGTGAGGCACACGCCTCTGGAGTGAAAAATTTTTAGGGCGCGTTAAAAAATGTTAAAATCGCCATCCGCGCCGCAGCCCATCTAGCTGCGACAAGTCGCCCATCGACTTTGCCACCTCGTCAACCTTGTCGGTCGCGTCTTTCCACAGTGCCTCAGAGACGCCGCAGATGATCATCTTCGTGATTTCGATGAGGCGCCGTCCTAAGCCTAATCTATGCTCCATTGTCCTCGCTATGCCAAGCGCCCTATCGATGTCCTCGGCTTGCTCAAGGGAGAACTCCTCGGCGTGTCGGTCGTGGATGTAGTCCACAATCGCCTCAATTGCCCCTCTCGCTCCTTTCCACAGCAAATCGAGCAGACTCATCGCCAAGCCGTCTTTCGCCTTTAAATCGCATTTTAGGGCGTTTATTTGGCGTTCCTTGTCTGCGGATGCCGCAGACATCGCCTCCATTCTGTCTTGCGCCTCACGGGCTTTTTTCTCGGCGATGTCGCATCTTTCCGCCTTGGCCTTGTATTGCGCGACTATGGCGTTAGCCGTTGCTTTGCCGTCCACCACGCCACGCTTGTAAGCGTTGTCTCGCTCTTCCTCTGCCTCGGCGGTCTTTCGATTGGCTTGATCGAGCTGACTCTTCCAGAACGCCCTGCCAGCGTTATGCCCTCGTCTGTACTCGCTGGCATTTGCCGCCTCGGCCTTTTCCAAAGCCTTCTCCGACTGCTCCCTTAACTTCTCAAGCTCCCTCTCAGCCTTATCGGCCCTCCGCTTCGACTTTCCAACGAGCCAATCGGCCGCGTTCTTGATTTTCTCAGCCGTTTCTGACTTGCCATTGATGCGCTTGCTCAAATCGCGCTCAATGCCCTCCAGGCGCAAAATCTCGGCTTTTTGGGTGTTGATCTTGACGATTCCATCTGAGAGCTCTTTCGCTTGCGCATCGCGCTTGTACTCGATTTGGTCTTCATGGGTGCGCCTCGACCCGATTTCTCCTCGCTCCATCCCCAGTGCCTCGGCGGTTAAGTCCTGCATCATGCGTGTTTGTACCTCCGTGAACTTGATGGTGCGTCCTCGCTTCTTTTCAGGGATTGGCTTGCCGGCGTGGTCGACTTCCCTGCGCTCCATCACATCAAAGTACAGATGGGCATGGCGGTTCGGTTGCCAATAAGCATTCACCTTGCCGGAATAAGGATCAATCCACCGCTCGTAATGCCCCTCGTCGTTGTGGATGGAGAATGCGAGGGGCGTGATTCCGAACTTCTTTTGCATCTCCTTCAGAAGTCGGTCGATGTCCTCCTCGGTGGTCGTTGCCTTGGTTACAACGACCATTTCTCGGATTGGTGCGAACCCATCGATTAGGCGTTTTCGATTTGTTTTCTTGTCGAGTCGGTACACCTTGCCGAGCTGCGGCTTTTGTCCGGTCGAGGCTGTGAACAGCTGGCACGCCTCGTCAAAACACTCCGTGAGTTTCTTGTCGGTGTATCGATGCCACACCACATTCAAGGGCGTGAGGTCGTGGTTGACGTAGTCTAGCTTGGCTCTTTGCTTGGGGTTGCAATGGCGCTCAGCGTTGGCGCAATTGCATGGTTTCATGTTTGCCGAGGTGGCACCTTTTTTGGGCATAATGCGGATTTTGGTTAGAGGGTCCAGGGTTCGCCCTGGTCGGGTGGTCAAGGAGGGCGAAGCGCCTCCTTGCGGTAGGGTCAAGGGGAGAGGGTCACTCCCCTTGCGGAGGTCTGGAGAGGGTCACTCCAGCGCGGTTCTTAGGCGCGAAGCCTAAGCCCTCGGAGAGCGAAGTATAACTCCGAGCGAAGCGAGCGCGGAGCGGTAGGGTTATAATTCGGTATAACCCTGGTTGTATTTTTCCCACGCGAGCCCTCCGCAAAGGTAGAAACTATTTCAGACTTTGCCAAATTCGGCGGCTTGATCTGGGCATGTCAGAGTGTGTTTTTGTTCATGTTGAAATCCTCGTCAAGCATGAAGCGCACGACCTTGGAGAGGTCGCCTCCCTTGTACTTGCTTTTTATTCGGTCGAGCTTTTCTCGGATCGGTACCACCTTGCTTGGGTGCATGTCGAGGTGCGCCCAGCACTTCTTGCAGAAATTGGGGTCTCGCTTGAGGATTGTAAGCAAGTCTTTGTAGATGCCATAGGCCATGTCGGCCCTTGCCCTCTCCTGCTCGATCTGCGCCTTGGTGGCCTCTTTGGTGTGTATGCGGAAGTCGAACTCGGCATTCTCGCCCTTGCCCCTTTGGGCGAAGTCGAACCATAGGTCGCATTTCCCGTTATTGTAGGCCGATTTTAAATCGTCATGGGCCCGATCAATGATCTTCGTTTTCAAGTCATGCAAATCCCTGTATTTGTCCTCGATGGCGAACATCTTGCGAATTTGCTCGACCGATTTGTGGAACACGGGAGTGCCGTTCTCTAGATGGTTGCGGTATTGGCAACATAGCTCGTAAAACCTCTGCGCCCACTTGGATTTAAGGGCGATGGCCACGGTGAGCGAGTAGGAGGTGAACTGCGATGCGAGGTTGACCAAGTGCGGCATGATCAGGGCAGACACTTCCACCTCGAACTGCTTTGATTGAGGTGAGTATTGCGCCCAATTGATGAATCCGCAATTGAACCACTTGCCTTCCTTGTCCTCCATCGTGATGTCTCGATGGCGGAGATTAATCAACGCCGACTTCGCGTCCTTTCTGTGCTTCTCGTCAGCTATCTCTGCCAACACGCTTTCGTCCATCGAGATGATCATGTTCGAGTATACAGCATGCTTCTTCTCGTCCTCTGGCACGTCAACGTACGTTTTGCGGACTTGCCGTATTATCGTGTAGACGGAGTTCATCTCAAGCCGGCTCCAGTCTCGGCGTCCCTCGGTGATGGCATTGCTTTGCGCTAATAACTCTTCGGTCATAGTTGAAATGGTTTAAGTTTCTGCAAAGGTAAGAAAAAACCGATAAAAATACAGGAAGGTCGGAAAAACATTTTCCGAAAACGCAAAAAACGCCCCAAAAAGTCACGAAAAAGTCGGAGTTTGTCACGAAAAAGTCGGAGTTTGGTCACGAAAAAGTCGGAGTTTTCTTTCTGGGGACGCTGTCAATCAGCATGTTACGAGGGGGGAAAAAGGTACTAAAAAGTACTAAAAAAACCTTTGAGGTAAAAAGGGAGGCTTTTAGGGGGGGTCAGAGCCGAGGCTCTGACCCATCCGAAGAGAGAAAATGGCGTTTTTTTTGGGGGGGGCTTTTGGGGTGGGTGAGGCACACGCCTCTGGAGTGAAAA
>JAMPBQ010000087.1 GCA_023666615.1 Clostridium sp.
GAGCAGCTACGTGGCCGAAGCGCTGGCCAAGAGAGCCGAAACACCTAACCCCTAAAAACTGAATGGATGTTATGAAGCAAATCAGTCCAATACCCTATCGGCGTTCAACATACACAGTGCCGGAGCCTCCTTGTCGCTGGCTCGCAGGAAAAGCCCGAGGCATTCGAGATACCGAAAATACGTGTTCACCACCTCGTGAAAGTTCATCTCCTCTTTCCTTATTTCGAGGGCATGAAAAACAATGTTCTCAGTCAGTTTCGCATAAGCTTTCGACAGATGCGCTGTTTGATGGGATAATTCTTCAAGCGCTTGATGTTTCCCACTTACGTCCGAATAGAGTCTATTTAAGCGGGCAAGCCTGCTGTCAATGACAAGGCTATTGTAAATCTGCCAGCCGAGAAGAATGGCCACCAGGAATGAAATCACCCCGACAATCATGCCGAGGTAATCGAAATCGAGAGTGGCCGGCGATGGGTAAACCGTCACGCACAAGGCGACAGAAAGAATCAGAGACACAACGCTGATAACAAGAGAGAACGTAGATTTCATAGGGCATAAGCAATCCCGGCACACGGCTGATAGCAATAAAGTGACGCTCTGCTACCAAGCGCATGCCGGGAATACAATAAGTTCATGCGTCAAGCCGGAGCGTCACCAACGGCTTGCATGCCGCAAAGTTAGTGATATTCCACCACAATTCATAATTCCAATAACCTAATTCCTAATTCCAATGCAGTACTTCACATTCCAAGAATTCGAGCGGAGCGACACTGCGTACCGGCTCGGCATAGACAACGCAATCCCCGAGGCGGCGAAGAAGAGCATCGCCGCGCTCGTCGACAACGTGCTCGACCCCCTGCGCCGGGCATGGGGCAAGCCCATATACGTCAACAGCGGATACCGATGCCCGGAGCTGAACAAGGCCGTGGGCGGCGCCAAGGGAAGCCACCACCTAAGCGGCATGGCAGCCGACATCACAGTGGGCAGCAAGGCCGACAACAAGCGGCTCTATCAATTGGCCATCGACCTCAATCTGCCTTTCACGCAGCTCATCGACGAGAGCGGATTCTCGTGGGTGCACATATCCCACGACCCAAGCAACGTGAAGCGGCAGGTGCTGAAAATGTGAAAACTTCCAACCCTACCGAATTCGGTGGGTTTAACAGCATCGGATTCGACGCTATTGCAATTCCTTAGGCTCGTCATCAGACGGAGGCAGGTAATCCGACGCTTTAGCCGAGGAAATGACCGAATGCCCGAGTTTCGACTCCAGTTGGTTGCGAGCGGCTTTAGCGACAGATCCGCCGCTCTTAGCTACCTTGACATTTTGGTTGAGCGTGCGTGGATTTTGCTGCTTTGATATTTCAGTGGTGGATGCTTCGGCGAGCATATTCAGAGCAATCTCTACATTGGTCATGTTGTCGCGCAGATTTTCCTTGCGCAGTCCTTTGTAGGCCTTGTATTCCTTTGTGGTAAGACCGCTCCACTCCTTTGTTATCACGTCCGTAAGGGTGGCGTATTGCCAATCGACGACTCCGCAGCGTTTCCATTCGTCTGTGAGCTGCTTGCGCACCTCGATGCTTTTGATGCGCTGGTTTATCCATTCCTCGGAATAGCCAAGGCGGCGATAATCATTCACCGCTTGCTGAATAGACAACTCTGGGTCTTGGATTTGGTCTATGCGATCTGACGCGACCTGCGCCATCCATTGCTTGAAAGGCTCTGCTTTTGGAGATGGCACGGATTGGATGATGCGAAAAAGCTGTTGTTGGTCAGCGACATCGGTGAGCCTCATTTTTCCGTCTGCTGCAGGCATCTTCAAACGGTTACAATTTGTAACGGTTTCATTCCCTTCCTTTTTTATTCGAGATTTAAGGACTTTCCAATATGTAGCAGGGTCGGAACTATCAGTAAGCACGCCGATAACATCCACTACAGAGAAATACCACTTCTCTTGCTCGCTATCCCAGACAGTACGGACTCTTTGGCTTCCGAAAATCTGTATCTTGTTATGCTTAGTCATAATAAATAAAAATCAGCCCCGGCCATCAATTGCATGTTGTGGTGCTTGGCAATCTCTGACCGAGGCTGAAATGCGTAATTCTTGCCTGAATGAACTGGAGAGTCGTAAGCACCACCAAACGACACCGCAAATATACTAACTTTAACCGAACAAAACAAACGAAAATGAGACAAGCGATGAGAGCGGTGGCCGTGTGCGCCCTCGCGGCGTGGATGGCCGGAGCGGTGATGGGAGGGCTGGCTGCACCTGAGCCACGTGCCAGGGCGCGAGCGGAAGAAGCCGATGTGAAAAAAGGGGAAGCGCCGACGCGCCTCCCCTCCGAAGCCCCAAGACTGGAGGTAATTTTAAGTGAGCTTCAATGCGGCATCAAAGGTCTGCCGTGTCTATGAGCCGAAGCACCTTGTAGACAACATGCCCTCCGACATGCTCCACCTTGACATCGACGACGTACACGCGCTTTGTGGGATTGGCCTCGGAATGCAACACGTGCGCCTTGGTGTCGGGGTCGGCGAACAGAAGCGGAAGCGGCCTTGACGGGAATATCTCGTCGATGACGGCCTTGTTGCCGGTGTTGGTCTCTTGGTTGCCGCGCATCTGCTCGACCACCATGGAAACGCCCCTGTGCAAGCCCTCTTCCTCGCTGCTCCTGCGCATCTCCCTGACGATGTCGGAAATTTGGTTTTGCGACGAATTGCTTTCCGGGAAGTTGAAAACGCAATTGCTGTAAAGGTTTTCGATGTGTTTCACGTTGACAGCCCCTATCGATGTGACAGCCGTGGGATTGTGGGCCGACACCGAGAACACGTCTTTTAACGCCCTCATCTGCTCAATGTCGAGCTTTGGGCATTCCCCTTTGCCAAGCGTGAAATGCTCGATGGATTTTTTCAGATGCCCGGCAAAGTCGAAAACAAGGTTGGCGTTTTCCAACGCTTGTTGCAAGCATGCGGCAGCGACCATGACTACATCTATGCTGTTTTTCTCTATCTTTTCGACATAGAGCTTGCAATCGCGTTTTTCTATGAACTGGCCTTTTTCAAGCGTGTAGCTATGGTACAGTTTGTTGACGGCGGCAAGCGTCATCACGAAATCCGTTATCTCGATGGGCTGCTCATAATCGAATTTGACAAGCAAGGCCGTTTCGTTGGGCTGTAGGTGCTGCATGGGACTGATTAATTATTGAACTACGCAAAATTACAAACAATAAACCGAAAAAGCAAGAAAAATCATGAGACAAGCGATGAGAGCGGTGGCCGTGTGCGCCCTCGCGGCGTG
>JAMPBQ010000088.1 GCA_023666615.1 Clostridium sp.
GGCGGAAACTGACGCCGTCGATGGCGCCGAGGCCGTATAAGCCTGGGCGGGCGCGGCGATTGGCTTTAACTGCCCCTCCCCGCCGCCGCTATTTCCGGGGGAGGGGCTGCATAATTGGCATAGCTTAACGAGCGTTAGCTCTATCAAGAACTGCTTGTTGGCCGCAGCTCGATAATTGAGGTCCGCCTCATTGCAGAGGTCCATGGCCCGGTATATCATCTGCGGCGGGCATTTCTTGGCGATCTGCTCCATTTGAGCCTTGTCCTCTTCGTCAGTCTCAAGAAGGCCGACCGTGGCGGGGTGCATGGCCAGCATAAGGTCGCGCATGTAGAGGCCAAGTCCGTTGATGAAGAATTGGGAGTCAAATCCCTTGTCGCGCACCTCCTTGTAGATTACCAAGGCCGCCGGCACGTTGCCGGAGAGCATAGCCTCCACGATGCGGCCGTAATAAGCCGAATCGAGGATATTGAGGTTGTCAATGGCGCTTTGGTATGTGATGTCGCCCATGGAGGCCGCGGCCACCTGGTCGAATATCGACAGGGCGTCGCGCATCGCGCCGTCGGCCTTGCGGGCTATGACGCCAAGTGCCGATGGCTCGGCCTTTATGCCTTCCTGCTCGGCCACCATTGACAGGTGGCTCACCATGTCGGCTATGGTGATGCGGCTGAAGTCGTAAATCTGGCAGCGCGAAAGGATTGTGGGGATGATCTTGTGCTTTTCGGTCGTGGCAAGGATGAAGATCACATATTGCGGAGGCTCTTCCAGCGTCTTGAGGAAAGCGTTGAAGGCCGCCGAGCTGAGCATATGCACCTCGTCGATGATGAACACTCTGTAGCGGCCGTCGACCGGGGGCATCTGCACCTGCTCAATCAGCGCCTTCATATCGTCGATGCCGTTGTGCGAAGCGGCGTCAAGCTCTATGATGTTGAGCGACGTGCCGGCGTTGAACGCCCTGCACGACTCGCATTCATTGCATGCCTCGCCCTGCTCGGTGCGGTGCTCGCAGTTGATGGTCTTGGCGAATATTCGCGCGCAGGAGGTCTTTCCCACTCCCCTGGAGCCGCAGAAGAGATAGGCGTGCGCAAGCTTGTCGGAGGCTATGGCGTGCTTCAGAGCGGACGCCAATGGCTTCTGGCCCACGACGCTGGCAAACGTCGAAGGCCTGTATTTGCGCGCTGATACTATATAGTGGTCCATAAAATTCAATTGTACTTTCCGTCGCTGTTGGCCGGGGCGCTCCAAGCCAGGCGCATTATCTTGTCTATGTTGTCGTCAAGCGTGCGCACGGTCACCTGCAGCGTCACGCCCACTTGCTGCACTGAAATGTCGGACTCATCTGTGTTGATGCCGCAATGGCAACTGAGCTCGCCGTCCTTGGGGTCGACGCACAGCACTGTGAACCGCGTGGAGAGGTTGATGTCGTTGAGCAGGGGCACCACCATCGGCACCGACCTGATGGGCACCTTGCCGTCCCATATCACGTATATAAGCATGAAATCCTCGTCGTCCTTGGCTATGATGCGCACCTGCACTGTGCCGTTCTCCACATTCAAGCCAAAGTCAAAGCAGGGCTTTTCATCGTCGTAATCATATGAAAATTTCGCCTCATCCAAGAATTGGCGCACCGTATCTACTATTTTGCCCATCTATTTCAGAAAAAACGATTGCTTTTAAATATATCCGCCCAAAGATTTTTTTAATCTTGCGCTTAGCAAATATACGGCTTTTTTTTGGATTTACAAACAATAATCCATACCTTTGTCAATCATGGAGGAATTGATGCAATACGTATGGCAATTCCGCTTGTGGCCAACCAAGGACATGGTCACAGTCGATGGCAAAAGAGTCGAGGTGATTGACCCCGGCTCGCTCAACCGCGACGCCGGCCCAGACTTCTTCAACGCCAAGATATCAATCGGAGGCCAAATGTGGAGCGGAAACGTGGAGATTCACGTGCGCGCCTCCGATTGGCACAGGCATCGCCACAGCGACGACCCCGCCTACGATACCATAATCCTCCACGTCGTAGAGAAGGACGACGCAAGGATTACAAGGAAAAACGGCATGGAAATTCCGCAAATGGTGATGGAATGCGCAGCCAATTTCTCACAAAAATACCATGCTCTTGTCAATGACCCTCTGCGCCAACTGGCATGCGGCCCGGAGCTGCCAACTATTCCTCTGCTCAACATCAGCGACTGGATAACTTCGCTCGGATTTCAGCGCCTGCAGCAAAAAGCCGACAGGGTTATGGAATACGTCAAGCAAAGCAGCGGAAGCTGGCTGGACGCAATCTATATCGCCCTGGCGAGGTCTTTGGGGTTTGGCACAAACTCTGAGCCATTTGAGCTTTTGGCTAAGACCACGCCCATAAGATATATCCTGCGGCATTCCGACGCCGGGGAACTTATAGAGGCCATCCTTTTTGGACAGGCAGGACTTCTTGGTCCCGCCAACGGTGAAAACGAATACCAAGACTTTCTCTCGGAGCACTATAGATTCCTGTCAGCAAAATACTCCCTGCAGCCCAGCAAAAACATAATGTGGAAAATGTCAAGGATGAGGCCGCAAAACATGCCGCACCGACGCATTGCGGCCTTGGCGATAATGCTTCGCGACAGCTTCCCCATCTGCCACGCCATCCTCAACATCAAAAGCGCGGAGGAGGCTTTCCGACAATTTGAATTCAATCTTGACGGATACTGGGCCCGGCATTACAATTTCACCGCCAATCCGGGCGCCCCGACGGTAAAGGCCTTCAGCAAGGCGTCGCAGTCCATAATCATCATCAACTGCGTTGCGCCAATCCTATACGCCTACGGCGAATCCGTAGGCGATACGGAAAAGCAGCAGCTGGCAATAGAGATACTGCAGCAGCTGGCGGCGGAGCAGAACTCCATAATCCGCATATTCGAGCAATCAGGTCTCAAGGCGCAGAACGCTTTTGAAGGCCAGGCCCTTATCCATCTGCGCAAAGAATACTGCATGCCCCGCAAATGCCTATTCTGCCGCTGGGGCCACCGCCTCCTCAGCGCCAAAGCCAAGCGCCAAAAATAGCCCAAAGCCGATTGAAAATCAACACAAAAACCCCGCCCCCTGATAGGCAACCTCCCCAAAAGCCCCTTTCCCGACATATCGATATATCGATATAACGAAAAAACGATAAAACAACACAACACCCTCCCAATATCTCTTAAAGCGCACAAAAAAAAAGGGGGGCATCCGGATGGATGCCCCCTGAAAGGGTGGCGATGACCTACTCTCCCGCT
>JAMPBQ010000089.1 GCA_023666615.1 Clostridium sp.
GTTCTCCACGGCCATGCGCGCGGCCTCGGCGGGCGTCTGGAAGAGCGGGCCCATGTCCACGTCGAAACCGCAGTCGGCGTAGCCTGTGGCTACCACCTTTGCGCCGCGGTCGTGGCCGTCCTGGCCCATTTTTGCGATCATGATGCGTGGCTGGCGGCCTTCGCGTTTTGCGAATGCTGCAGTCATCTCCTGCGCCTTCTTGAATTCGGCGTCTCCTGCTGTTTCTTTTGAGTACACTCCTGAAATTGTTCTGATTACTGCCTTATAGCGTCCTACTACTTCCTCGCATGCGTCGGAGATTTCTCCGAGGGTGGCCCTTACGCCTGCGGCCTTTACGGCGAGGTCGAGGAGGTTGCCCTTCTTTGTGCGCACGCATTCGGTGATGGCGGCCAGGGCTTCCTTTACCTTTTCCTCGTCGCGGTGGGCGCGGAGGTCCTCAAGGCGGGCTATCTGCGAGTTGCGCACTTCGGTATTGTCGATTTCCAGGATGTCGATGGGGTCTTCGTGGTCAAGGCGGTATTTGTTGATGCCCACGATGGTCTGGCGTCCGGAGTCGATGCGCGCCTGGGTGCGGGCTGCTGCCTCTTCGATGCGCATTTTGGGCAGGCCGGTCTCGATGGCCTTTGCCATGCCGCCAAGCTTTTCGATTTCCTGGATATGCTCCCATGCGCGGTGCGCGATTTCGTTGGTGAGCGCCTCCACGTAGTAGCTGCCGCCCCACGGGTCAACCTGCTTGGTGACCATAGTCTCCTCTTGGATGTAGATCTGGGTGTTGCGGGCGATGCGCGCCGAGAAGTCGGTGGGCAGCGCGATTGCCTCGTCAAGCGCGTTGGTGTGGAGGCTCTGCGTGTGGCCCAGGGCTGCCCCCATGGCCTCGATGCAGGTGCGCCCTACGTTGTTGTACGGGTCTTGTTCGGTGAGCGACCAGCCGGATGTCTGCGAGTGGGTGCGCAGAGCCAGCGATTTGGGGTTCTTGGGGTTGAATTGTTTCACTATCTTCGCCCATAGCATGCGGGCGGCGCGCATTTTTGCCACTTCCATGAAGTAGTTCATGCCGATGGCCCAGAAGAATGAGAGGCGCGGGGCGAAGCTGTCGATGTCCATGCCGGCGTTGACGCCTGCGCGCAAGTACTCCAGGCCGTCGGCAAGGGTGTAGGCGAGCTCGATGTCGCATGTGGCGCCTGCCTCCTGCATATGGTATCCCGAGATGGAGATGGAGTTGAACTTGGGCATGTTCTGCGAGGTGTACTCGAAGATATCGGCGATGATCTTCATCGAGAACTCCGGCGGATAGATGTAGGTGTTGCGCACCATGAATTCCTTCAGAATGTCGTTCTGGATGGTGCCAGCCATCTCTTCCAGCTTGGCGCCCTGCTCGAGGCCGGCGTTGATGTAGAAGGCCAGGACGGGGAGAACGGCGCCGTTCATGGTCATGGACACTGACATCTTGTTCAATGGGATGCCGTCGAAGAGCACCTTCATGTCTTCGATGCTGCAGATGGATACGCCGGCCTTGCCTACGTCGCCCACTACGCGCTCGTGGTCAGCGTCGTATCCGCGGTGAGTGGCGAGGTCAAAGGCCACTGACAGGCCTTTTTGGCCTGATGCCAGGTTGCGGCGGTAGAATGCGTTGGATTCCGCTGCGGTGGAGAAGCCCGCGTATTGGCGGATGGTCCAGGGGCGAAGGGGGTACATGGCGCTGTACGGTCCGCGCAGGAATGGGGGGATGCCCGATACGTAGTTGAGGTGCTCTAGGCCCTGCAGGTCTTCTTTTGTATAGATGGGCTTAACGGGTATAAGCTCAGGGGTGGTCCACTCTTCGCCGGCGGCGGCGACGGGCTGATGCTGAGCGCCGAAGGCGTCGGTGGCTATGTTGATGTTTTTGAAATCTGGTTTCATGTCTGTTTTCTCTTTTTACGCGTTACTTGAGAAGCCTGGAGTTGAAATCGCGGAGGGTGTCCAGCACGTTGCAGCGCACATGCACGAAGTCCTTGATGCCTGCGGCCTTGAGCTCTTCGGCGCATGCGGGGTTGCCGGCCACTACGAATTCTGCCCTGCCGTTGAGGTATTTGTATGCCTCGGGTGCGAGGGTGGCGTATTCGTCATCGCTTGAGCAGAGCACCACCACGTCGGCGCCCTTCTCCAGGGCTGCGTCTACGCCTTCCTCTACGGTGTTGAAGCCAAGGTTGTCGATAATTTCGTAGCCCGCGCATCCGAAGAAGTTGGTGGAGAACTGCGCGCGTGCCAAGCGCATGGCCAGGTTGCCGATGGTGAGCATGAACACCTTGGGGCGCTTGGCTGCGGCTTCGGTGGCGAGGCGCAGATCTTCGAAGTCGGTGGCGGCACGCTTCATGGTGAGGGCGTTGGGGCCTTCGGGAGCGCCGCAGCAGCACTTGCAGGAACCGGCGTTCTTGATCTTGGAGGCTGCCTTCTCGTTGATGTTGGGGTACTGGTTGGTGCCCAGAAGGATTTCCTTGCGGCGAGCAACGTCGGTGTGGCGTTTTGCGCAGCTGTCGTTCACAGCCTTCTGCACCTTGCCGTCGCCTGCCTGAGCAAAGAAACCGCCGTCTTCCTCAACGGCCAGGAAGAGTTTCCAGGCCTCGTTGGCGATGCTTACGGTGAGCGTCTCCACATAGTAGCTACCGCCGGCGGGGTCTACCACCTTGTCCATATGGCTTTCTTCCTTGAGGAGGAACTGCTGGTTGCGGGCAATGCGCTCGCTGAAAGCATCGGGAGTCTGGTAGGGAACGTCGAAAGGAGTGGTGACTATGGAGTCTACGCCGGCCACGCAGGCAGAGAATGTTTCGGTCTGGCTGCGGAGCAGGTTCACGTGGGCATCGTAGATAGTCTGGTTGAAACGGCTTGTGGTGGCGCATACCATCATCTTGGCGCTGTCCAGGCTTGCGGGCTTGTACTGCTCCACAATCTGTGCCCACAGCATGCGGGCGGCGCGGAACTTGGCGATTTCCATGAAGAAATTGCTGCTCACGCCCATATTGAACTTGATGCGTGCGGCCACTTGGTCGGCGGTAAAGCCGGCATCGGTGAGGAGGGTCATCCATGCGGCACCCCATGCCAGAGCGTAGCCGAGTT
>JAMPBQ010000008.1 GCA_023666615.1 Clostridium sp.
GATGTTGTGCAGCATTATGGCCAAGGCCATGCTGCGGTCGGGGCTTACCTTTTCGGCCAGCAGGGCCACGGTGGCCAGGTTGTGCATGACGGGGTTGATGCCGTAGCGGTCGCGCTGCAGCTGGCCCTGCTCGATGGATTGCTCAATCAGGATGCGCGCCTTTCTGAAGTCGCCCGGCTGAATCGCTGAAGAGCAAAGAGAGAGCGCTTGCCGGCATAGGGCCGGCAGCTGCGCCTTTTCTGAATCACTAAAATAACCTTTTGCCATAGCGAAATTTTCACCTGAATTAAAACATAGCCCAAAGTTAGCGATTTTTTCCCAAATGCGTAAGAAAATTTGGGGGCAAAGCTTAATAAGGGGCTAATTTTCCGCGATGCGCAGCGTGGAGCCGGAGGAGTGGGCGCTGATTTCGGGGGCGTATTGGCTTTGAATTGAAGCTACGCCGGAGGCGTATTCTCCGGCTTGGCCCACATTCATTTCGTAGGAAAGGATGTACGTGCCGGGGGCCATGCTCTCTACGTGCAGGGAGGTGTAGGAATCACGGTTTTCACGGTAGAAGCCAACGCCTTCCGACCACATCCATCCGGGAAGCTGCGAGGCGGGCTGAAGGGCGGCGGGGCGCTCGTCGATGATCTCTACGTACTGGAGGTTGCGCTTGCAATGGATAGTAAGCTGCACCTTCACGCGGTCGCCCACTTGCAGGGAATCGGAGTAATGCCAGGTGCCGTCGGCGGCGCGCGCGGTGAGAGTCTTTTCTATGTCAAGGTCTTCGCTGGCCGAAGGCTTCACCTCGCCCATCTTCTTATTGAATTGGGCGTAGACTGCGCCGTAGGCGGGGCCGGCTCCGGATGTGGTGATTTCAAGTTCTTTTCCCGCGAATTTTGAGAGGTCGGCGCGTAGGCAGCCGGTGGCGTTCTCGATGGATGTGGGAACTATAGCCTCGCCGCCGGCCGATACCTCGGCGCCTTGGGCGGGAACAGTCCATTTCGCGCCGGAGGAGAGGATGGCAGCCACTACTTCGGTGGTGACTACGGCTGAGCCCCAGTCGGTGCCCTGTTTGCGCATTATCATTTGCTGGCGCAGGCCGTCGACCTGAGGGGCGCCGGGCTCAATCAAGGCGTAGGCTCTCAGAATTTGGGCGTATGAGCTGAGAGCATTGACTGAAGGAAATTTCAGCCCTTGGCTGGGTGTGAGAACGCCGAACTCTGAGATTGATCGCATCAAATCCTTGGATTTTGAGCGGTAGTCGTTGAGGTACAGGGCCTGAGCGGCCATCGCTTTGTAGGCGGGATCGCTGTATTTCTTCCAGTTTTTGAGGATGGTGGCGGTGGTTTTGGCTATTGATTCTTTGCCGTTGAGGCTTATGGCGATTTCGGGGAAATGCCTGCGCACAATGGCGTAGACGATGTCTTCGCCTTTCACCTTTTGGTCGCAATATTTCACGGCCAGCCCGATCATTTTGTCAAGGTCGGAGCTCTTTGGGATCCAGCCTGACGATTTGAGCTGGCCGAGCATATCGAGGACATTGAGGGTTGTCCACAGTGAGGAATTTTGGCACCATTCTCCCCAGGCCCAGCCGCCGTCAGGCCGCTGCAGCTTTGAAAGGGATTCTATTGCGCGCTTGATGGCCTTGTCGGCGTCATGGCTGTCGAAGATCATAGCCAAATTGGCCATGCGCTCTGTTTGTGACTGGGCGGCTTGCACCCACGGGGTGGCGCTGAGCATGGCTATCTTCAGGTCGCTGTTCTTTTCGAGCATTGATACGAGTGCGGAATCCGTCGGATTTTCCTTCCAGGCCTTTAGAGCCTTAGCTATTTCAGGATTGTCGGCGATTATGCCCTTGGCCACTGCGGCTGAGAAAATGGACGCCGCAGCGCTGTTGGCGTAATCGGGGGAAAGCTCTCGCAGACCGGGGAGGGCGGTTACTATTGTCCATGCGGGATTTTCACAGAAGGTGAGCGAGAGGCGGCCGCCGGGGGAGTCTGGCAGGGTAGAGCTGTATGCTGTTTCTCCTGGGTTCAGATAGAATGGATATGTTTCCACAAGCGAGGCCATTGAGGTGAGGACGGGGATGGCCTGCTGCTCGCCATCGGCGAATCCGTCGCCGTTTTCAGCCCTGACGCGCAGGCCTATTGCGGGGAGGTCATAGCCGGCGTTGATTTCCATTGAGATTTGCGCCGAGGCTTTGGGCTGGATGGTGTCTGAAAATTCTTTCCGGCTGATGACCGAGCCATTGGCCGGATTGAAAATCTCTATGCAGGAGGACGCCTCGCACACGGAGTCGGTGTTGTTGAGCACTGACGCAACGATGACGCAGCGGTCGCCCTGGCGCAGGAATCGCGGGGCGTTGGGCGTGACCATAATTGGCTTTGAGGCCACAAATTCGCGCGCCAAGCGGCCCTCATTCAGGTCCTTTGTCCAGGCAAGGGCGGTGAGTTTCCACGTGGTGTTGGCGTTGGGCACTGTGAATGAATAGCACAGCCAGCCCTCGGCGTCGGTGGATAAGGTAGGAGCCCAAATGGCGAGGGGAACGTCGGCGTCGCGGAATTCAACATTGGACTGAGGCTCGGAGGCTGGCTGTTCCTCTACAATTGGGCCTCCGGCATCGGCTGTTTCTTCGTCGGCCAATTCATCCACTGCCATCATCATCGCGTTATCCTGTACGGCCGCCGCCTTGTACAGTGCCCGGCTTGATGTCCTGGCTGATCCGGTTATAAATATCTGGTCTTCAAGATATTTAAATTTCGGTTGCTGCAAGCTCTCTTTGCTGGCGTATTTGACCCGCTTAGAGGCGGAGGCATGTGGAGGATAGGCGTAAAGCGAGTTAAGGGCTATGTAATTGCCTATGTAGATATTGGCCAGCCCGAGGCTTGGATTGTACGGGCGAATGGCGTCAAGCGCCTTGTTGAACATATCCAAGGCCATTGCGCCGGTTGCCGGCTGGCCGTTGGTGTCGGTGACGCGTAGTTTCCAGGTCTCGTTGCCGCCTGGCACGAGTTTGTCACGAAAGGATTCGGCTATAATCTTTAGCCCATTGTCTTTTTTCGGGACAAGAGGCACGGAATATGATACGCATTTGAAGTCCTTCACCGTGGCGAGGATCATTTTGCAGCCTTCCGCGGCGGAATCCGGCATCTCCGCTTTGATTGTTTTGTAGCCCGGCTTCATGTCGATTGCCTGCAGGCTGATTAGGCCGTCGGGAGAGGTGACGATGCAGTAGACCGTGGATTGCTCGCCGCAAGCTATCAGCGTCTCTATGGTCGCGCCTGGCATGAAATCGATGGGGTTGTCGCGCAGCCACAGGCCTGGCTGCGGGGCTATTCCTGATTTTTCGTTGTAGATGAGCATTGAGCATTTTGCGGGCATAGCCAGGGTTGTGTCCGCAGGCTCAACTTGGAACACATATTCGCCTGGACGTATGTTCTTCAAGTCGATTGGGGCTCCTATGCGGCCCTTGGCCACGGTCTCTTTGTCCTTCAGCAGGCTCCACACGAGGTCAATGTCAGCCTCATTTCCATCGGCGTCCAGCACCTTTGCTGAGGGGCTGAAGGGAAGTTCGCCATTGACTTTCTCCACGTTGTCCATTTCGATGGCGTATTTTTTCCCTGTTAGGAAAGAGGCCTGGCATGAGGCGGCCGTGCCTGAAGGGGAGGTGGCGTTGAATTCAGCCAAGAATATATTGCGTCCATCGGCGTCTTGGCCGAGGATGTCTTTGCCGAAAGTGACGCTAAATTCTCCGCTCCCGTTGGTGTTTATCACATCGCCAAAGATGTTTTCTGACGAGGAGTACCATCTCAGATAGGAAGAACGGATAAGGCTGACGTCAATCTTGGCGTCAGCCACGGGCATGCCTGAATAGTAAGTGGCGACGCCCTTTAGCGTAACGCAACCGGCAGAGGGCTCGTCGCGCAGCGTTGAGGTAACTTTTATTTCAAAATCGGGCATCTTGTAGTCGCTCACAGTGAACAATGCGGAGCCGCTGATGTTCTCGCCCCGCGCCTCGATTCGGAAATTGCCGGTGATGCCTTCTGTGGGGAGGGTAAATTCGGCTGTGGCGCGCCCAAATTCGTCGGTGGTGAGATGGATGGTGTCGATAGCCTCCCAATTGGCGTTTTTGAGCGTGGCTGTCAGCGGCAGGCCGGCTAGAACTTTGCCTGATTTTTCGCCGTTGGCATTGGCTACCATGCTTGAGGCCACAAATAGGGCATGCGCCTTGTCGCCGGGGTGGTATAGGCCTCGGTCGGTCAGGATGCTGACTGTGCGCCTTGTTTCATTTTCCAGTTTGCTGCGGACATATGGCGCAATTTCGCTGAAGTTGAACGGAGTGCCGTCATAATTCACAATCAGCTTAATTTGATCGCGGTTTTGCGGAATATCAAATTTTTTGAAGTCGGCAACACCCTTTGAGTCAGTTTTCGCTGTGTATTTCTTAGGATTTTTCGTTTGTGCAATATCCACGTTTAGTCCTACCATTGGCTTGCCATCCCTTGGGCTAGTCACAGCCACCATGGGATAGGAGAGGCCATTGATGGAGAACGGAAACACCGGGAGGCAACGCATGCCAGAGCCGCTGTAGTTGGGATTTTCGCCCTCTTCCAATTTTGGCAGAGCCATATAATAGCCATATTTCTTAATCAGAAATTTTGCCACTCGATGCTCTTTGAATGGAGCTTTTCCCTCGATTTGAATTGTTTTTTGAGCCTCCGGCTTTGCTGATGCAAAAAAGTTTTTGTTGAATGACGTCTTGCCGAAGCTTGCTTCGGGGATAAAATAGAGGGAAACCGTCACACTGGGCGAGTTTTCTATTTCACAATCCACAGAGATTGTGTCGCCAGGCATGCAGAATGCCGGCATAGTCAAGCTGGCTTTTTGCTGCAGCATTTGTGAACGCAAATTTTTCAGCCAATTGGCGGTGTAAGCCGCGGGGCAGCGCTTCAAGTATTCGTCAATGGCCGGCACTCCCCAAAGCGGAAACCATCGACTGCCTGTGGTTGGATTTGAATCGGCTCCCTCAATTTCGGGCTCGATTTCATCTTCGTCACGGTTCATCATCCTTTGGACGTATTCCGCGAGAAGGAGGGAGGCGGCATCTGAATCTTTGTGTTTTTGGTAGGCTTCAAGTATGATTTTGGGGTCGGTATTGTAGTCGAAATTTCGATATGTCCAAAGGATGCTGGCAGGGGAACCTTCCACGGTGTGTGACATCCCCGTGGCGATGGCCTTGTCTTTAAGGCTGCTGTCAAGGGAGATTGCTTCAGAGCACACAAAGTCGAGCACGGTAGGATAATATATTCGGGTGAGCTTGTCTGCCGCGATTATGTCGGAAAAATCTCCGATTTTGAGCTCTGCCAATGTGTCGGCCTTCGACAATGCCTGCAGCAAAAGGAATTTGATTTTGATTTGGAATTGATCGCCGCTCCATTCCGTAAGGTCGTCGGGGAGAGGAGTCGCTGGAAGTTGGCGTTGTTTGTATTTCCATCTATTCTGGTTGTACATTCTGCTGTACATTTTGCCTATTAGACAATCAAATAGGCCGGAAAGGTCGGATTTTTCAAATTTCTTTGCGGCATTCTCGGCTGTTTTAATGCTTTGTTGGCAGGATGCCGGGTCAATCATTCCATCTGCCGCATAAAGTCGAAGCAAGGCGCTGATGGCCAACCGCGAATCATTTTCTGCCTCGGCCTTTTTAAGGTCGGCTTTTGCGGATTTGGACACTGTGGCCGGAAAGGCAAAATCCGGCTCTTTGACTTGTCCGAGGGAATCAATGCTCATAAATAGAAATGCAAGGATAAAGATAAAAAGGTTGAAGCGTTTCATGCGTGCGAATTTACAGTTGCCAAGCGCAAATATAGCGCATATATAATTAGACAAAAAAATCTTCGCAAAGTTTAGCCGCCCCGCAAAAAAATCATTAAAATTCACTCAAATATACCCATTGCCTAATGCGATGCGCTTGTTTTCAATCGGATGTGCGATTAAAGCGGCTTGTGCGCTCCTTGACGATTCGGAGATAGCTGCGCTTTGATTTCTCTGCAAGAAAACTGTTGCCAATAAGCTTGAAGGCAGCATTGGGAATCTCCATATACTTATCTAAAATTTTGGCGGCTCGCTTTTCAATTAAACCGATTTGCCTTGCGAATCGTTCAAAATCAACTCTACATGGATGGCCGGTTCGGACAAAAACATCGCTTTTTTCAATATTTGGAGACAGTCCGCCTTCAAGGCCAAAATCGTCATCTTCAATATGAAGCCTTGTGTTCATCAAATCATATGCCGGGGCAAGGCGATAGTCCTGTCCATCAAAAATAAGGGAAAAATTTTTTAGATGAGAGTCTCCATTAGCGTAGATGTAATTGAACACCACAAGATTGAAGAATCTTTCCATATCCACCATCCAGGCCGCCACATTTCGTCGGATAGCATTTGAGACATCCTCATAGCAACCGTTGTATTTGAATTTTGCTCCTGATTGTTGCTCATTTTCTCCTGTCAGCGAGGCAAAATCCTCCATCAGCATTTTTTCTCCGTTGGGAAGCAAGTCAAATCGGCGCGTAATATATATCATCTGTCCGTCATGGGAAAAACACAATCCATTGGCGGCGGAATTTATGGCATAGGCCTGCGATGCTATTTGCATGGTTAAGTTTTCGTTTGCGGGAATTTGTTTTCTGTCGCGCAAGGTGTTATCCCATGGCATCGGCTTTAAGATGTGGGTTGAACGCTCTCCCTCTTGAGAAAGCCTAATTCTTCCATTTTCAATCACGGCGGGAAATTTTTCCTGTACGCCTGAAACGGATATCCGATGCATCGCATTTATTATCTCCTTGTTATTTCTGAATTCATCAATGCCGAAATCTAAAATGGGAGAAATCATTGTTTGTCCAAATAAGATTTTGGAAGCTTTCGGACAATACGAGCTGAATCCTTCCTTCAGAGACGAAGGACAATGCTTTATTTCAATCATGGCTTGATATTCTGATGTTTACGGCGCCGATAAAGTCTTTGCCTGACATTGCCGATAATATGCCAAACAAATTTTTCTCATCTATTCTTAAAGCGCGGCAAATTACGCGTCGATTGATTCCTTCCGGAATCATGTTGGCGAAAAAAGGGAATAACAAGTCTGACTCAAATTCCTCTTTTTGTTTGGGGAGGGTCGCTGAAATTGGCGGGAACTCAGACTTGAGATAATCAGGTTCATACTTAAAGATATAATGGCGTCCGGGCTGGAGCTCGGATAGCGCTCCGGCTTTGATGTCATTGTAAAATATATCCAATGTTTCCATTCATCAATCTGTTTTATAAATCTGTTTTATAATGGCTTGCGTATAGTAAAACTAATCTCGACACCTAGTACGCTGAGAATTTTCAAAACGGTCTTGAGGGAAGGATTGCCTTGATCTCGTTCAATATCCTTGATTGTGGCAAGTCCGACTTGAGCCATTTCTGCCAAGTCCCGCTGAGTCAAAGACAATGTCTTACGCCTCGCTTTCATCAAATCTTTCAGCTCCATAAGTCTGTTTTAATAAACTTTTATGCAAAGATATAACAAAACTTTGATTAAAACAAATAAAAAGTACAATTAATCATACCAGCGCGATGTTTAGTTAAATTACTATAAAAATCAGTTAAATTGATGGATTTTCAAAATTTGTTGAGGGGCGGGATGGAAAATTGTCGTAAATTTGCGCAATGGGCTCGGCTAAGGGCCAAAGAAAAGGATTAATGCTATGCAAAAAGCTATATTTTATTTAATTATAATGGTTTTGGGATTGATGTTCGGCGCGTGCAACGGCGACATTTTTGTAGAGCCTGTGCCTGACCCGGAGGTGGACACATTTTATCTTGATTGCGATGGAAAAGAAGCTTCCTTCAACATCCATACAAAGGGGGTGACAGGCCTGAGATTCGACTGCGCAAATCCCGAATTGGCGTTCTTGGAATTCTATGACAGCAACGGCGAGATATTGTACAGCCCGACATTTGAAAATGTTGACAAGGTAGTATATTCTTCTCCATTGTTTTATATAAGCTTTGACATAGACGGCAGCCAAGTAAGGGCTACGGCTTTGGACAATACAACGCAAAACGATGTAGCGGTATGGGTTACGTTTGACTATGAACATGCCACGAGGACCTACAACTTTGTCATAGCGCCAGGCAGGCCGTTGGAAATCACCAATTTTTCCTATTTTATTTCCGACTCGAAAATGGGCGGATACGAAGTGACGGGAATGCCTCGCGCTTATTCCAACAATTCCGACCGAGACGCACGCGTTTCTATCTATCCGTACAAGGAATGGAGATCGAGAATACAGCTCCTGCCAGATGCATATGATAACTGGGGGAGAGGAACGCAGGGTTCGATACGCCTTCCCGCATATACCGGCGAAGGGTGGAGTGACAGGGATACCGAGACAGTTGAGATCACCATCGGCGAGCCGGTTGATTTTTACTCGCAAAATGTAAATGCAGAAGAGGCATACTCCTTGGTGGTGCCGGCGCAGTCTAAGGTGAGCACAGTCACTGAAGTGAATTACGCGACAATTGAGATGCCATGCAACGCATACCTTGCGCAGCCCGGGTCCGGCGATGAATATTTGATGCAGGGGAAATTCCTGCTGATGCATCCAATCTCATATAAGATTTACGAACAATGAAAAGGCTATCATATGCAATCATTTCGCTCCTGTGCGCCTGCGCATTCGCATCGGCCTCATCGCTGGACAGCATTCCGCCCGGCTTCAGCCGCCCGCTGTCGTGGAGCGTTGGCGCAGAGGGTAATCCCGCCTTGATTCCCGGCACTTGCGGCTTCATCAAGGGCGACAACCCGGAATCTAAAATAATCAAGTCCGGATTTTCAGGCTATCTGCGAGCGGATTTCAGCTTCGCCCCGACCACGAAGCAAGGCATGCTTTACCATGGCCTTTACCAAGGCGTTGGGGTGGGGGTGAATACATTCTTCTCCAATTCGCTTTTGGGAACGCCCGTTTCGGCATTCGTGTACCAAGGGGCGCCCATCGCGCATCTCTCCTCAAGGCTTTGGCTGGGGTATGAATGGCGATTTGGCGCGGCTTTTGGATGGAAGCGTCATGATGCGGAGGCCGACGACAACAATGCGGCCATCAGCACATCAGCCACGGCATTGCTTGGCATCGGCCTTAAGCTTCACTACGACATTTCCGATCGTTGGCGCCTTTCCCTCGGCGTTAACGGAACGCACTATTCCAACGGCAATACGTCATGGCCCAACGCCGGCTTAAACGCCATTGGCGCCACCATAGGCATAGCCTATGCTCTGAATCCACAGCCGCTGCGCGAAGAGACACCCTCATGGCTTGAGGAAGAGGCCGACCGCGGAGGCTGGATTTGCGACATTGTGGTATACGGAGCTTGGCGCAAGCGCGCCACCAGGGCCCCGGATTTTCCGCAGATGTGCCCCGGAAAGTTTGGCGTGGCCGGCCTGCAGTTCTCTCCGCTGCGCAGGCTCAACCGCTGGGTGGCCGTCGGGCCGTCCCTTGACTTGCAATGGGATGAGAGCGCGGGACTTGACCCTTACTGGATGGAGGGCACTACCGGCGAAGACATAAAATTCGCGAGACCGCCCTTTGGCAAGCAAATCAGCATGGGCGCTTCAGCCCACGCTGAGCTCACGACGCCAATCTTCTCGGTGAACGCCGGCCTTGGCTATGACTTCGTTTGCCCAAAAGGGGACAAGAGATTCTACCAATCATTGACGCTGAAGGCATTCCTCACCAACTATCTTTTCCTCAACGTAGGCTATCGGCTTGGCGATTTCAAAGACCCGCAGAATCTGATGCTGGGCCTTGGCCTAAGGCTTTGACGCCTGCACTGTCAATGGCTGGAAAATTGATTGCATAGGGCTGCGCCGGCGAAGCATGCGCAGATGCCCAGCGCAACGCTCAGGGCTATGTAGCATGCGCAGAGAAAAATATCGCCTTGGCGGATCATCTCGACATTGTCGTTGCTGAAGGTGGAGAAAGTGGTGAAGCCTCCGCAGAGGCCGGCGGTCAGAAACAGGCGAGTTTCGGCAGAGAGCCCCATCTTGGCCGAAAGGGCATAAAACAGCCCTATCAGGAAGCTGCCGACAACGTTAACCGTGAACGTAGCCCAAGGGAAATTATATAACGCAATTTTCTCATGCATCAGCATCTGCACACCATAGCGCAAAACGCTGCCGAGCCCTCCGCCCAAAAATACCGCAATCAACTCTTTCATAACAAATCCATTATCAATCCCGCCGCCACGGCAACCCGCCGCCCGGCATATCCGCCGCAAAATTACACCTTTTTTTCCCCCCAACCAAATCGGGCAATCAAAATTATTGCGCAATGTTTTCGAGATGAAACGCATCGGTGTTCTTGCAAAAGGCTATATCAGGTGCGTTACGTTGATTTTCTTGTACTTGCTGCCAATGCCGAGGGCGAAGGCCATTTGGTCCTTGATGATCAGCTCCCCTTTTTGGAGGCCTGCGATGGCGGCGCGGATCTCCTGAAGCTCCGAACCGCTGACACCGAAAAGGTCTTTGATGACCTTATCGTCGATGGTCTGCTGCTTCATAATTAGCGGATATTGGGCATTGGCGTAGAAGTCGAAGCCTTTATTCTTGAAGTCACTCATGTTTTGGGTGGCCAGGATAATGCTCAAACCCTTGTTGCGGCCCACGGCAATAAGATTGCGGAGCGGACGGTTGTCGAAGCTCAGCATATAATGCGCCTCGTCGATGATGGAGAAATGACGTATCTGCACCACATCGTCATTGATGGCTTGCTTGTCAAGCTGCTCATAGATGTTGTTGAGTTTCGACATCAGGAAGTACACTATAGCTTTAGCTATCGGTCCATCTTTGGGATAGCCGTCCATCTTTACGATAAAACTCTCGCCCACTAGATCGGCCTTGTCCTCGGTGTCGAAGATATTGGCGCGGACGAGCTGCTTCAAGATAGACGAAACGGAATCGTCCTTTTCAGGGTCCTTCATTCGTGCCTGATACTCTTTGAGAAGGTCGGGGAACGTGATTGGCGCGCCGTTTGTCTTCTTGTAACATTCAACAATAGCCTCGCTGAGGCGGTTGCCCATATTGGAGCTTGTTGACATGCGCGCAAGCGATTCCAATGCGGAGGCCATCTCAGTTGAATAGAGATTTATTTCATTGATGGTTCTGCCGGTGAAGTCCTTGAATGGTGTGAAAGGCAGCGGAGCCTCAATCGGATTAAGTATCGCCGAACGGTCCACGTCAAACAGCGACAGCCAGTTATTGTTCTGAATGTCGGTGAACTCCCCTTTGTAGTCGAACAAAAGGAAGTTGACCGGGTAGGCGCTCTCCGAGGATATCGAGCGAATTTGCTGCATCAGCACGGCAAGCAGATTAGTCTTGCCCGACCCCGTTGCGCCGGCAATGATGATTTGCGAATTGGTAATGGCGCGGCTGTTGATGTCGAGCGTGGCCTCCATCTCAGCATCACCGTAGTCGCCGATAAGCAGATTGAGCGCGGGAATATCTTTGGCAAGAGCGACTTTGCCACCCGATGCAAAAAGATAATTTTCAAGTCCGTTGTCGGCAAGAAGCATATCTCGTCCGCGATACATTTCCGCTCCGATTATGCGTGACAAGACACGGTTGTTTGTCAAATCGAGCGATGTATCGTGATAGCGCAATTTTATCAAGGCGGAATATAGGGGAGCGAGTTCTTGATGCGTAAAGAAGCTTGGCACAAAGCGATTCCCCTGATGCAGCTTAATTGACTCTACAAATTCCTCTCCGCGCTTGCCTGGAGCAGAAAGCCCGACAAGCAAACAGATGCGCATAAGCTTGTTATTCTGAATATTGTATCTACGTTCATTGCCTGCCGCACGCGATAGGTTGATAAACGATTCAAGCTTATCCTTAATCGGAGCGAATTCAGCATTGAAATTCTCCGGCACATAAATATCTCCAAATTGCAGTGGCATGGCGTTAATCGTTTAATTCAATTCCAAAATAGCCGTCGCTGACGGTGGTTTTCTGTTCCTCCACATCTCGGTGAAGCGTGAATGTCTTTGATATGAAGGCTTCGAGCTTCTTATAGTCACTATCAGGGCGCACCTCCGATGTAGTGCAAAGAAGGATGGTCTGCTCAGCAAGATTGGGGAAGTATTCCTCAAACAGCATTTCACGGCTCTCATTGTCGAGAACGCCCATCACGGTGTCAATCATCACCGGCGGGTTATAGTCACCGAGGTTGCGAAGCACCTTAAGCAAGACTTGGATAAAGATTTGCTTCGAGGCGGCATTGAGCTGATTAAGTGAAATTTCATTTCCTTTGGCATGGAAAATCTTGATGTTGAAGTTTTCCATGCTGTCGCTCAACTCTACACGCCCGATGTGGCCCTTGTAGGACACAAGCAAACGGTTGAGCTGCTGCTGCATCTCGCTTTCAATCTGCGCTTTCTTCTTTTTGAGAAGCGAGTCGGCCACTTTCTCAAAAAATGGCTTGAGCTTTACCAGGGTGTCATACTTCAAATCCGGCTCTTGCTGTATCTGCACATCGTAGCGGTGGATGCGGTTTTCAAGCTTCTGTATTTCCTGTTTGAGCTGCCCCTCCTGTATCTTGCTCTTTTCGACCTTGTGCTTGCTTTCCTCAAATGTAGAGATGATATATTCATTTCCGCCGGCCCGCGTCTGCTCCAAATTTTTGTGCTCGGTGCGCAATTCCTCGATAGTTGCCAACAGCACTTCGAGGTCTTGACGCTGACGATACAGAGCGATAAACTGATTGTTTGAGCCTCGGTTGACAAGTGATTTCAAAGCAGCTATCTCAGCGGAGTCGAGATAGTCAAACGGGTCCTGGCGATTGGTGGAGTTCTGAACTGCCACCATGTGTTTCACCACGTTTTCTTCATCAACGTCAGGCGAACAAAGCGACAACTCTTTGAGGTAGTCGATTATCTTGACAGTGACATCCCGGAGGGTTTCGAGTGGATATGCCCCGGTGCTCGACTGCTGAAGCTCTTGCTTGATGCGGAGGATATTGTTGATTTCAACCGATAGGTTTGCCGCTATTTTAGGCAAGAAAACATTGAGTTCAATGTTTTCCATAAAGCCTTTTATGTCATCGGCATAAGTGGCGGCACGTCTTACAATATCATCAATGCGCACTCCGATGTCGGTGATACGCTTGTTGAGAGCGGCACTCTGTTGTGCGCCATCTTTGGCTTTCTGATACTCGGTTTCCATCGAGGTCAGATATTTATACAGAGTGTCTTGCTCGGCCACGCAAGCATTGAGGTCAGCCACAAGTTTTTCCTTTTGGCTTACAAGCTCGTTATATTCAGCGGCTTCTTGCTCGGCTTGAAGTCGCAGTTGCGCCCACTCCTGTTGCAGACGTTCGGCGGCTCGGCGGAGTTGCAGATATTTTTTGAAGCCAAGCACATTCTCGAAGTTGTCGCGAATGGTTTGAGCGAACACATTCTTTTTAAGAAGTTCGCTCGACTGCATGGCATCAAAAAGGAAATACTGGCTCAACTCCTGAGGGAGATTGGCCTTGATGATTTTGTTTACCTCTTGCTCAGCGCGGATGCGCTCTTTGGCTGGAGTCATCGACCCATAGACAAAGACGTTGCCGTTCATGTTCAGGTTGACGCTTTCGAGCGGCTTGCCTGCCGGATTGAGCACGTAGGTGCGCCTAAGCTTATAGACCTGCTCCTGGCCAAGCACCTTGCCGGCAAACTTAATTTCAAGCACGATTTCGGGCTTGACTTTGCCGACAGCACCTTGATTGAGCAGTTCCATAAAGTGCTCGCGGTTCTCGATTTTGAGGCCATAGAGCGCACCGCTTATGGCTTCAAACAAGGTGGTCTTACCGCCACCGTTTGAACCTCCGATTAGGATAATCGGGCGTTCCTCGTCAACGCTCAAATCGAGGTCGAGGTCAAGATAAGTCTTGTAGTTGCTGACTTTGATTCTCTGTATAAGCATGGTGAGGAAATTTATTGTTTAATCTTTTGTATGGCTGCACGGATGATTTCTTCCGTGGAGGCATCGTCAATTTCTATCACGTCAACTTTCCTGGCGTGGTAGACTTTGAGAATTTCCTCGCTCAGCCAATCAAAGTCAATACCCTCGGCATCGCAAATGGCCTCAATCATCGAGAGGTCATCTTTGCGTATGCCATAATGCACGAATTTTTGGTCTATACCTTTGCTCATGGTTTATGCTTGTTGGGGATAGAAACTGCTCCAGTTTAACGTGTCGGTTGTGTTCTCGATAGGCAGTGGCGAATAGAGCCAGTTTGAGCCTTGATGCAAGATAATGCCTCCGGCGAGTGGTTGCTCGGCGGTGGAGTTTTCTTTCATGTATTGCAGCAGCGCGTTATGTTTGTCAGCGGCAAAAATATCGCTCCCGGCACTCTTTGTGTCAAAGAGATAGATATGACCGTTTTTCATGCGGATAACGAAGTCCACATAGAAAAGCGCCTTTTCGCCGCCCTCGCCTTTGGAGTATTCAACGGCATAGTGTTGCTTGCCGTTATCGCCGTTCTTATACCACCAGTCGATATATTGAGAGTTGGCTTCGAGGAAGTCAATAAACTCTTTCTCGGGATTTGATGCGGAGTTGAGCTGTATGAACGGCAGCAGCGCATGGTTCTCGCCCGGAGCCACGCGGTTTGTGTCGGCATCATATACGCGCTCTGCCGGTACTTCCCACTCGTGTTCTTTATAGACGCGAGAGGCTGCGGCTTTGGCTGCGGCAACCTGACGCTTTCGGGCATACTTTTCGAGGGCTGTTTCAAGCAGACGGTCAAACTTGGGTCTGTTCTCGTGATACAGCACAAGTTTCTTGGCATCGGTTTCATAGATGCCGAAGAAGTCTGCGATAAGCTCGGTCAGGTAGGCAGCGATTTTGTCGGTGCGACCTTTGCGTTCAAACTGCCCTCCCTTGCCGTCGATATAGGCGATGAAAACGCCGTCAATCTCGCCGGTTGTTCGGGCGAATTTCGCACGATCCACGGTCAGGGTCTGCACTTCGTTTTGGAAGTGTACGTCCTTGGGGATTTCGATATTGATGGTTTTCACATCGAGGCGCAACTGATTTTGCACTCTGCGACGATTTTCATTGATTGTATCATCATCTGTTTCAGGCAGAGGCACAAAATCATCGTCTTCACCGCGCATGGCTGCGAGTTCCGCAATCGAGAAAAGCCCTGCGCCCTGTTTGAGCCGCCAAAAATCTGTGGCGGTGTCGTACAGAACGGTGCGGAAGTCGGAATTTAAGACGTTACGGTCAACGTTCGGTCGCTCGGCATATACGGCTTTGAGCGACACGTTGTGCAGTTCGGCACGACGATAGGCGGTGAGCGTATTGCTCAATATATAATTGGCATCGGCAGTGACGATGTTGATTTTCTCTTTGGCGATGTCGGTATAGACGTAGCCGATATTGAGCAATTCGTTGGGATAATGCTTCTGCTCAGGCATGCGCAGGATGCGGCCTACGGTCTGAATGGTGAACTGGTCGCTTGACAGTTTGCGGAAGATGAGCAGTACGGCAGCTCGCGGACAGTCCCAACCGAGGGCGATGGCCTCTTTGAAAAGTAGCGCTTGCGCCAGGTTGTCGGGCTTTTCAAGTCCGGCAAGATTCTCCTTTTCATTGGCGAGCCACACGGCAAGTTTGCCGTTTTCGGTGGTGATGTTGCACATCACTTTCAGGTAGGTTTTCACCTGTTCGGCAACTTCCTCGTCCTCGGCGGTCATGCTCTCCTTTTTATCGTTGGGGAGCTGAATCAGAAGCAGCGGATTGATGTTTATGCCGAGATCTTTGTAGGCTTGGGCTATCTGATTGCGCTTTTCGAGGGACACCTTGATAAGTCGCTCGTTCATAGCCAGGACATCCTCAGAGGCGTTGACATCAATATCGGGATTGAGCACCACCTCTTTCTTTATCATTTCGGCATCAATCACGTCGCGGCGGTTAACCTTTACTCGCTCGTCGGGGTGCGTCGTCTTGGGCGTAGCCGAGATGCGCAGTTCCACTGCCGGATTGATGCGGTCAAGCACGGCCTTTGTTTTGTCGGCGGTGTTCGACCAAAACATATGTTCTTCGTCGATGATGGCCAAAATCGGAAGTCCGAGTTCCTGTTGTGTGCGTCGGGTTATCTCGTAGAGCGATGCGGAGCTTTCGCTGTCGCGCACCATTATGTTCTTGTCCTTGTTGACGCTCTCCCAGTTCACGAAAAGGATTTCGCCCGGTTGGATGCCCTCGCTCTGGTCGAGTTCATCAAACATTACGGGCTGGAGTTTCCGGGTTTCAGCGAAAGCACCTTTCAGGCTCATGTAGCTTTGCAGATGCAGTTTGCGAGGTGCAAACCAAATGAAAGCGCACTCTTTGTGGCGTGTGTCGCCACGCGATTTCAATTCATCGACTATGTTGGCGAGCGTTTGGCAAGCCATGACGGTTTTACCGGCACCGGTGGGAGCCTCGAAAACAACTTTGCGGCGGTTGCCGCCTACATTCAATAGCTTGACAACTTTTTCGGTGAGTTCGCCTACTGCGTCCTGTTGATATTTAAGCGTTTTCATACTTCACCTCCTTCTTCTTCGATAGTGCCAAAAAGTCCGCCAATATTTTCGTCCTCGTCAGTGATTGCGAGTGCATCTCCCTCCACGTTCGCAGTGAGTGGTTGCGGCTTGCGTTTGGGGAGGATGCGTTTATATGTATTGTATATTGCCTGAGGCAGAGCGCAGAGGGTCACTTTTTCGTTGACCGGCTCGAAGCTCGCCTCCCAAGGGTCTTCACTCGGCGAGAAAACATAAACCTTGATACGCTCGGTGGTTTCCACCGTTGCTATCATCTTAACGATTTCATCAACATAGCGTTCATCGTAGATGATAAGCATTTTGTGTTCGCCATGCTCAAAATAACGGTAGATATTTTTGAATGTCGGCATTCCGGCAAAGGTCTTTTTCTCGTCATATAGGTTCTCTTTGATGCAGAGCATATCGGTGGAGAGAGCCACCAATCGGCGCATATTCTTCGTGGAGCGTGAACGACCAACGAAGTCGGTGCGGTAGTAGCGAAGATTGTTGTTGTGCAAGCCCTCGACAAATTCACCGTTGGGTTTTGTGTAGCCGTTGATAACGCGCTTGTTGCGCTCGTAGGTCACGTTCTCGCAAATGCCGTTCTCGTTGTTGGTACATAGAATGCACTGACGCTTGCCCCCATCCTCAGCATTCAACTGCATCACCGCATGAAGCGTCGTGCCCGACCCGGCGAAAAAGTCAAGAACGCAAGAATCATAGTACCCTCCTAATTGCAACATTCTATGGATTAGGCTTATCGGCTTGGCATTTGAGAAAGCGGTTTCACCACCAAAGATTGTTTTAACAAGCTGTGTACCATTTGTGGTAGTTTCTATATCGTCCCATATTGTTTTGGCAACTCGACCGCGTTCAAGTGCCTCCGATAGGAATCTTTTCCTTTGAGGTCCGCCATTACCTGTACGTCCAAAAACAATACGATTGTCGGCTTGTAACTTAAGAAAGTTATTATAGTCGTTTTTCCAACTACAATTTGGATTTGGACGATACTCAACCCCTGTATTTGGATTAACTATTATATATTGTTGATTTGGTCTCCAACCTCCAACTTGAAATGGGTCAGCTTTCCAAGGACCTCGAGGGTCATTGTCGGGATTGGAAAAGCCCTCTTCACTGTCAGGAATTCTAAACTTAGTCCGGTTTTCTATAATGTAGTTAATATCTTTGAAATAAACAAGATTATATGTATGTGATACTGAAATCAGAGCAGTATTGGTTACAGACTTAGTAGAGTTCCAAATGATATTACCAACATAGTTTTTTTCACCAAAAATGGAGTCACAAATTAATTTCAGATTAGCGAATTCATGATCACTTATTGAAATAAATATACACCCTCGATATGAAAGTAACCTCTTGGCAATTTTTAGTCGTTTATTCATAAACGATGCCCATTTGCTATGAGGATAGGCATCAGTGGCATCTATTCGTTTGTCATTATATGTAAAATCGTCTTTTTCAGCTTTAAGTGTATTGTAAGGCGGATCAATGTAGATTACGTCGATTTTGCCGACGTGGGTGTAGGCAAGGGTTGTGAGGGCTTCGAGGTTGTCGCCCTCAATCAGTATGTGATTGGGGGCATCGTCGCCTCCGTCAGTAAGTGCCTTTGCGGTGTCCTCAACGAGCACTGGTAACTCATTGCGCAGCCGTTCCTCCACTTCTTCGGGCTTGTCCTCCCACACAAGACCATATGTCTTGTTCTCGCGAAGCAAACCGAGAAGCGAAGCACGTTCATCATCGTTCAAGCCCTCCAACGTGCGGATACGTTCTTCGAGTTTTATTTTGTCAGTCGCTTTCATGGCGAATCTCGGAATCGCGGATTCACCTCGCGACAATTTCTGGCAGGTTTATACAAAAAAGACGTGAGAATCTGTACTTCACATATCCTTTTACCGATGGTACCTGCCAGAGTAACCATTACAACCGAACATGCTTTTCGAGAAACTCACGCCGGTATATATGGCTACCCAAACCCATTCCATGCCATCATGACATAGAATGAGCCGGATAGGTAAATACATACCCGTGAGCATCTACTATTGCATTATTCTTGGTTGTAAATAAAAACTGGCAGGTTTTCGGTAAACAAGAATAAAGCGAGTAAACGCCTTTTATTTTTCCTCCCGCCTCGCTTTCACTCTTGAAAGACGCACGGCGTGAGTTTTGTTGAGGCAAAGTTAAGGATTTGTTCTGAATTTTATGCGATTTTGGGGCTTTATTTTTTGAAAATTTGTCTTTTGGCGGGCGGGCGCATTGTTTGGCTTGTTTTTGTGGGGGATAGTTATGGAGATTATTTGTGCTTTTGTCGCGTGTCAAATCG
This sequence comes from Clostridium sp., assembly GCA_023666615.1. GTDB lineage: Bacteria > Bacteroidota > Bacteroidia > Bacteroidales > Muribaculaceae > CAG-873. Next base: position 18,917 of record JAMPBQ010000008.1, read on the forward strand.
GGAAGTGTTGGAAAACCGATAAAAGGATGGACAAATGCCGTTGCCACAACGGCGCCTCTGCGAGGCTTACCTTTTTGATTGTCAGTGGCCCCCAGGCTGCGCCTGGGGTTAATCACAATATAGCCTCTACGAGGCATTGACTTGGTTTTTCAACACCCATTCGGCTATCGCCATTGGCAAAGCCGAGATTATCGCTGACGCCAATGATTACGTCCGAAGGCAAATCAAAGCCATGATAGGCCACTCTTGTCACCGGCTTTCCATAATTATTTTTCGCGAAAATTATTTTTGTCAAAAATAATAATTATTTTTGATTTCACCAAGGCGCAGGCCAAAAAACGCCTCAATTAAAGATCTTAATGGTCTGAGTTTGTTACAACCGGGAGATTACTTTCTGTCCAGGCCAATATTCCGCAATCCATATCCACTACCTTGTATCCCTTCTCGGCAAGATAGCGGGCTGCTTCATCGCTGCGGCGGCCGCTGCGGCAATATACGTAAATTGTTTTCGCCTTGTCTAGCCCTTCTGCTCCATGCTTGAAGCTGTCAGCGTCAAGCCAGTTGAGAAGATGCGCTCCTTTGAGATGTCCGGTCTCAAATTCATCCGGCTTGCGCACATCGAGAAGATATGCGTCGGGGTCTTCATTGAGCCTTGCCTGAAATTCCGCCGGCGATACAACCTCCGCTTTTGGGCCGTCGGCCTTTGCGCTGCATCCTGCCATGATTAATGCCATAAAAAAGTGAATATTAACGATAATCTCATATTGCAATTTTATTTCTCTGCAATGTCGGGGTTTATCTCTTTGAGCCGGGCGATGAATCCGTCGCGGTCTTTGGGAGAAATTTCCAGCGGCATGGAGCTTTTCAGAATCTTTCTTTCTGAAAACTTGATTGAAACGCGCCGGGTGGAAAGCGCTGGGGCGGAGAGAATGCCGCTTGTTTTCTTCACCTCTGATATTTTGTTGATTGGAAACCATTCCCAGCGATAAAATATGTTGCGGACGCCCAATTTTCCATCGCATATCTGATATTTCACGCTGGCAAACATCACAATCTCCATTATGCAGAGCCATGAGCCGAGCAAAAGCCCAACCCAAAAGATTTCGCCGTCAATCAGCGGCCCTGCGCACGCAAAAAGGGTCGTGAAAATGACGATTGCCGGTATCCACCAGTCTATCTTTGATTTATATGTCTTTGTATCCATGCCATGCAATTTGTTTGCGCGCTTTAGGCGCATCTGCGTTGTCAGCTGAAAGCAATTATGCAAAGGTACATAAATTTTGAGATTTTTTACGTACCTTTGCAATATTATTTGGGTGCTGTTTATTTCGTGGAATTATGAAACATTTCAACCAAAAGCTATAATCGGCAGTAAAATCAATTAAAATCATTACAGATATAATAAATGAACGCAAAACCAATCTTTTTCACGATAATAGCTTCATTGGCTTCCTTGGCCAATGCCTATGGGCAGGAGGCTGCGGACCTGACGAATGAGCGAGAGCAGAGCGTAGCTTGCTACAGCTCTGCCGAGCGAAGAGGAAGATGCGATACAATCGATTCTGCGCAGCGGCTGCATGAAGTTGTGGTGACAGGCACGAATTCTCCTATACATAAAAATCTGTTGCCTTACACCGTGTCGGTAGTAGGGCAAGACCGATTGGAATCCACCGGTGAGACGCAGGTGCTTTCTGCAATCTCCGGCATGGTGCCGAGCCTGTTTGTAACTGAGCGCAGCATATTCGGATTCGGAGTGAGCAATGGAGGTTCTGGAGGAATCAAGCTGCGCGGTGTCGGCAACAATGGCGCTGTCTTGATGATGGTTGACGGTCAGCCGCAGTTTGCCGGAATCTATTCTCACCACATCGCCGATTTCTATGATAAGGAGTATGTGGAGCGTGTGGAGGTGCTTCGCGGCCCGGGTTCTGTCTTATACGGCTCGAACGCTATGGGCGGCGCAATCAATGTAATCAGCAAGAATCCGAGCGAGAATGGGGTAAAAACCACCATCTCCTCCCAATACGGCTCTTACAATACCTGGCTCTCATCCTTGACCAATACAGCGCGTATCGGCAAGTTCTCTTCATTGGCGTCGGTTTCTTACAACCGCACAGACGGCAACGTCAAGAATTTTGATTTCAAACAGGTTGACGCTTACGCAAAGATCGGCTATGATTTCTCAGAGAATTGGAAAGCCAACGCTGATTATACCTTTATGAATTTCAAGGGCAACGATCCGATTTATCCCACACTGTCAGACCCTGAGTCAACCGACATCTATCACCAAAACATCATTCGCGGGGAAGCGTCGGTGAGTGCCAGCAACAGCTACGGCTCCGCCTCCGGCTTGGCGCGCGTGTATTACAGCTACGGCAACCATTTCATTGATGACCCCCGCCATTTCCACAGCACTGACGACCGCCTGGGTGTGATGCTCTATGAGAATTTTTCTCCATGGAAAGGAAGTTCGGCCACTGTAGGATTTGATTTCGATGTGTATTCCGGCGAGATACCAATGTCAGGTGGCCGCCCGGTGTCTGACACCAACTTAGGGGCTATCACCCGCAAGAAGATTGTGGAATACTCGCCCTATGTCACGCTGTCGCAGTCGCTGGCCGGAAACATTCTCAATCTCAATGCCGGACTGCGCATGGCCAACAGCGATAAGTTCGACACACAATGGGTGCCTCAATTCGGCTTTGCCGTCAATCCCGGGCTCGGATTCAACATCAAGGGAAATTTGGCGATGGGCTACCGCAATCCATCTTTCCGCGAGCTTTATCTCTACCGCATGGCCAATCCTGACTTGAATCCTGAAAAGATGATGAACTATGAGCTTTCGGTGGGCAAGCGCTTCTCACGATATTTCTCAGTGGATCTCACCGCCTATTACAGCCGTGGCACTGACATGATTCAGGTCGTTGACCAAAAGAATGTCAACACCGGCAAGTTCACCAACAAGGGCATAGAGATTTCGGCGAACAGCCATCCGCTTGACAATCTGCGCCTATATGCATCATACAGCTACCTACACACATCGCTTGAAGACCTCGTGGGCGCGCCGAAAAACCAGTATTACCTTGGCGCAGACCTTACGCTCTGGAAAAAACTGAATATAGCGGCCGACCTAAAGGGAGTAGGTGGCCTTTATGTGTCAGAAGGGATAAAGAATCAGAACTATGCCCTTCTGAATCTGAAGCTGAGCTATGAGATTTGCCGCTACGCGGCAATATTCACAAGGCTTGAGAATATTACCGACGCCCAATACGTCATAAACCGAGGATATGATATGCCCGGATTCACGGCAATGGGCGGATTCAAAGTAAACTTCTAAGATTTTGCTGTGATTGACAGGCGGTATTCGCTGGGCGATTTGAAACGCTGAATCCCGTTATGCCTTGTTGGCTTTGGCGTCAGCCAGCTATTTAATTTTGGCGAGATATTTTCCTTCTTTTCTGCCATTCGCGCCGCTCATCAATTGGCATCTGTTCACAGGCATAGCTAAGCATGATTGATGGCATTCTTCCAATGTTTTCCGCAAGGAATTTTCGCAGCTCAGCCTTGCAGCCTTTTTTCCATGCTTCGCGAAGCATCCAGCCAGCGGCCTTATGCAGCAAGCCATAGGGGCTGCCCACAAGCTTGGAGGCGCGCTGAAAACATGCGTCAGGACGGCCATTACGGATAAGCATCCATGCGCTTACCATCGCTATGCGCTGCTGCCAAAGCGTGTGCCCTTCCGATTCTATCCATTCATCCATCAGAGTTATTTCGGGGTAAAGCGCTTCATGGGCTCCGACTATCTTAATGGCTGACAAATCCACCAAATCCCAATTGTTGATGTGTGGATGCTGCGATACATAGGCATTAAAAATTTGATTCATCTGAGCCGAGTCTTTCTTCTTTTTCGCCCTTTGGTATTGCTCAACCATTATCAGCAAACCGCATAGGCGCACCTCATGCAACGGCGATTCCACCAATTTAGCGGTCTCGCGCAATGGCGTGTCTTTCCATGCCGCTTTTACAACCATTCTGACCTGTGGATTTTTCAGTCCAATGAACTTATCGCCGAAGCCATATTCTCCCGGCCCGGTTTTGAAAAAACGCTGCAATTGCCGCGCCTGGCATTCGTCCGCCATGCTCAATAGCGCCGCCTCTATGTCATTAGCGCAAGTCATAGTTTTTTAGTATTCAAGGAGGCGGCCATAATCGTTCCAGTCGCCTATCATTATTCCTTTCTCACAGGCATCGATTAGTTTTTGCAATCTCTTTTGGAAATTTCCTTCGCGCCCACGGTTTTTCTCATTGTGGATTTTGTCAATTCGCACTCTTTGATAAAGTGGGTGGAATGACTTGAAGTTCCTCAAGGCTTTCTTATTCTTTTTGAAAGCTTCCTCCACTTCCGGATACCATGCGAATCTCTCATTAAGGTCAGGCAAACCTTCCATTCCCAAATCGGTCATAAGCCCGATTTTAATTAACCGCCGGCATCTTTCTTTGTTGAGTTCCGTCCAGTTGGAGTCTTTTTTTCGCGGCGAAAATCTCTGAACAACAACACCCTCATATAATTTGCAGGTGGAATCAATCCAACCGAAACAGAGGGCTTCCTCAACAGCATCAAGATACAGCACCAAGCCGTCAACCGGACTCTTCCCTTTCTTCACACGGAGCCAGCATTCCGTGGCCGATGAGGCGTTTGCCAACAGCCATTTCCTAAATTCCTGCCTTGAAGCGGCGTCTATGAGATTCTTGATTTCCATTGCAGATGCAAAGTTACAAAATTTTGAGCAGATTTTCAAGGGGATTGGCGACTTATGCGTCGCCCGGCGTTGCAATGTTGATTCTCGCTGTCAACCGAATCGGGGTTGCCATTTGCCTACAAAAGCAAAAGGAAACGCCCCAATTAAGACGTTTCCTTTAATTTTGCCCCACTTTTTGCCCCACTCATTTACAAGTGGTTGAAAATCAATATGGGTGGTGGAGCTGGAGGGGGTCGAACCCTCGTCCAAACGCGGAAGCAATGTGTTTTCTACGTGCGTAGTCATCCGGTTGGTTTTCGAGATGAGGCAGGCCGGGACTGCCAACCGCATCCTTATCCTCTAAAGTTTCGGGCATTGACCGAGGCCATCTTTGCCCTATTTCCAGTTTAGCTGCACCGCTGGTCGATTAGTCCTGGAACAATGACAATCGGGCGATGTCTCGTCCACGCAACTGTTGCGCGGATTAAGCGATCCTACTATACTTCAGATCAAGCAGCGAGAGCGTAGTTGTTTTCGCCATTTGAAATTTTGATGTCAGAGATTAAAGAGATCAGGCATCGTTGCTCTGCACGCTTGCACACCGATTCTACACGCTGTCAAAGCCAGTCAGCCCCGGTGAGAATTGGATGCAAAGTTAAGGATATTTTTTTGAATAACCAAATTGTGGGGGAGTGTTTTTGTGGATTTAACGAATTTTGCTTTATTTAGCTATGTTTGGGGCTGGGTGGATAACTTTTTTTCAAGATAACGTTGTTTTAATTTAGATTTGCTTTACTTTTGCAAACGTTATGGAATCAAAGATGAGAGCAGAGAGGGATATGCCGGGCAGGGTCTGGCAGTTGCCGGGCAAGGTCTGGCGGTTTTACGCGGATGGATTTCGGTCGATGACAGTCGGTCGGAAGCTTTGGGCGCTGATATTGTTCAAGCTCATTGTGCTGTTTTTGGTGCTTAAGCTATTTTTCTTTCCCGATTTGCTGCAGCGAGACTATGGCAGCGACGCTGAGCGGTCGGAGGCTGTGCGCCAGGCTTTGACGAAGCAGGCCGGGGAAGGGGAGAATGAAATCGAAACGACCTTAAAACAATGAATATAAACAAAAACTGATTTAAATAGAGCAAGGCCTGGGATTTGTTAATCAATTAAACAGAATGAGATAAGGGAAGCGAGGGAAATAACCTTAAAGTATATGATAATCAAATAAAAAAACTGATTGCAATGAATGATTTAGTTAGTCTGGTCGACTGGTCGAGGGCGCAGTTTGCGCTGACGGCGATGTACCATTGGCTTTTTGTGCCGCTGACGATCGGCCTGTCGCTGATAGTGGCGATCATGGAGACGATCTATGTGCGCACCGGCGAGCTGAGGTGGAAGGGAATCACCAAGTTTTGGATGACGCTGTTTGGCATCAATTTTGCGTGCGGCGTGGCCACAGGCATTATACTTGAGTTTGAGTTCGGCACCAATTGGTCGAACTACAGCTGGTTCGTGGGTGACATCTTCGGGGCTCCGCTGGCCATTGAGGGACTTTTGGCGTTCTTTATGGAGGCAACGTTCATCGCCGTGATGTTCTTTGGCTGGAACAAGGTGAGCAAGGGATTCCACCTGGCGTCAAGCTGGCTAGTGGCCCTGGGCGTATCGCTATCCGCCTTGTGGATTTTGATAGCAAATGCCTGGATGCAGAATCCCGTGGGAATGGAGTTTGACCCGGCTCAGATGCGCAATGTCATGGATGATTTTTGGGCTGTTGCCTTCAACTCCGTTTCGATGAACAAATTCTTCCATGCTGTGACGAGCGGCTGGGTGCTTGCCGCGGTGTTTGTGATCGGGGTAAGCAGCTGGATGCTCTGGAAGAAGAGCAATACCGACGCGGCTAAATCGTCGATGAAGGTGGCGTCTTGGGTTGGGTTTATCGGCATATTGCTTGTAATGTGGACCGGCGACGGTTCGGCCGTTGAGGTGGCACGGGTGCAGCCCATGAAGCTGGCGGCTATGGAAGGGCTCTACCGCGGCGAGGTAGGCCAAGGGCTTGTAGGCATAGGGGTGCTCAATCCCGACAAAAAGCCGGGCGACGACCAAGATGCGATGCTTTTTGACATAGAGATACCTTTTGGGCTGTCGATACTTGCCAACCATGACCCGAACACGTTCGTGCCGGGCATTGACGACCTGATCGAGGGCATAGCGCTGACGCCGGAGGGCGATACAATCAACACCGTGTCATATGCTGAGCGCATAGCCATCGGCCGCAAGGCGCATGAGGCGCTAAGGGCATACGGCGAGGCGCAGAAAGCCGGGGACGAGGCCGGAATGGACAAGGCCGCAGCTGAGGTGAAGGCCAACTATAAATATTTTGGCTATGGCTATTTCGAGAGCCCTGAGCAGGGCGTGCCGCCTGTGGCGATGACATTCTATGCCTTCAGGGTGATGGTGATAGCGGGCGGATATCTGATGCTTTTGTTCATCGTACTGATATTCGTGTCATACCGCAAGGTGAAGATTCTGGAGAAGCCGTGGCTGCATTGGGCGGGCATCATTTCCATTCCCATTGTGTGGGTGTGCTCGCAGGCCGGATGGATCGTGGCTGAAGTAGGCCGCCAGCCATGGGTGATTCAGGATGTTCTTCCGCGCGAGGCCGCTATTTCCGACATTTCGGCGGGGTCGGTGCAGACGACATTCTGGATATTCGCCGCGCTCTTCACTTTGCTGCTGATAGCTGAGATCAGCATAATGCTGAAATTCATCAGCCATTCGAGATACACAAACATTGAACAACCCAAAAACGCATAACGCATATGGAACTGGCAACATTACAGGCCTATTGGTGGCTATTGATTTCGGTGCTGGGGGCGGCATTGGTGTTCCTGCTTTTCGTGCAGGGTGGCCAGACGCTTATATGGACATCTAACAAAGAGCATAAGAGTTTGATGGTAAACGCACTTGGGCGTAAGTGGGAGTTTACGTTCACTACGCTGGTCGTGTTTGGCGGGGCATTCTTCGCCTCTTTTCCGCTGTTTTACTCCACGAGCTTCGGTGGAGCTTACTGGCTATGGATGCTGATATTGGTGAGCTTTGTTGCGCAGGCGTTCAGCTATGAATTTCGCAGGAAGAGGGGAAATATCTACGGCACCGGCACATACGATTGCCTCCTGGCGTTCAATGGGCTGTTTGGCTGCGTGATGCTTGGCGTGGCCGTGGGTATGTTCTTCTTTGGCGGAAAATTTACCATTAGCAAGGGGAACATCCTTGACGGAGCGGCTCCGGTGATATCGCAGTGGGCGCCGACCCACGGGCTGGAGGCGATGGCCACGCCGGGATGCCTATTGCTGGGCTTTATGGTATTTTTCCTCTCAAGGACAATGGCCTGCATGTACTTTATCAACGGCATCAGCGCCGGGGCCGCTTTTGAGAAGGCTATGCGAAAGAAAACGCTGGTGAACGGGGCGATATTCGCTGTGTTGTTCATAGCCTTCGCCGTGATGCTTTTACTGCAGCCCGGCTATAGGATGGAAGGCGGAGCGTTTGCGCTTGAGGAAAACATCTATTGGCACAATCTATGGCAAATGTGGTGGTGCGCAGCGATGCTTTTGATTGGCGTAGTTTTGGCGCTTGGGGGCATTTTGCTTACCTTTTTTTCCGCATTCAGGAAAGGGTTCTGGGTCAGTGGAGCCGGAGTGGCGCTCGTAGTGTTGACTCTTTTCTTCTTGGCGGGCTACAATGATACGGCTTATCTGCCGTCGCTTTTGGATGCGCAAAGTTCGCTTTCGATTAGCAACAGTTCGTCGTCGCTGTTTACGCTAAAGGTGATGAGCTGGGTGTCGATACTGGTGCCAATAGTGTTGGCGTACATCGTATGCGTATGGCGCAAGCTGAGCTCCAAGCCTCTGACTGAGCAAGAGCTGGAGCGTGATTCGCATGTGTATTGAGAAGGGTTGACCCTCGCTTGCATACTCCGCAGGCAAGAGCACGAATTTTCACGGATTAAACAGATTTCACGGATGGGCAGCGCTATTTTGGCGCTGCCCTCTTTGTTTTTGGGGGTATTCTTCTTAATCGAGAGGGACGATTTAACGGCATAACGAATTAACGAATTTTCGAGAGGGCAATTTGAGAAAATTTTTATTTTAAAAGTATTTTGAAGGAGGAAATTTGATGGAATGGGGGAGAATGGCTATATTTGTGGAAATTTTTTGGATAGGATATTTTCAGTTTAATTCTTTATGAATTTTAGTTTAAATTTTTATGAAATTTTAGTTTAATTTTTTTATGAAGAGGATTTTTTGCTTTGTTTTGGGGCTGGCGGTTGTGGCGGCGGCCTTTGCCCAACGGAGGGGAGTGAGGCAGGCGCCTCTTGACTCGATTGTGCTGAGCGACCCGTGCATTTTGGCTGACGAGGCCACGGGGATGTACTATATGACTGGCACGGGAGGAATGCTGTGGAAGAGTCCCGACTTGAAGATGTGGGAAGGGCCTTACAGCGTGGCTGAGACTGATGGCATCGACTGGATGGGCGATCGCCCTATGATTTGGGCGGCTGAGCTGCACAAATATGGAGGGAAGTATTATTATTTCGCGACATTCACCAACCGAGACAACATACTGGGGGAATACCGCGGGAACAAGCTGGAGCGCCGCGCCTGCCACGTGCTGGTGAGCGACAAGGCCGAGGGGCCCTACCGAAAGGTTGAGAATTCGGATTTGGAATATCTGCCGGCGGACAAGCTGACGCTTGACGGCACGCTTTGGGTGGAGGCTGACGGGACGCCCTATATGGTGTACTGCTGGGAATGGCTGCAAAACTGGGACGGCACAATCGAGAAGATGCAGCTGAAGCCAGACATGAGCGGCACAGTGGGAGAAGGAGAGATCCTGTTCAGAGCAAGCGCTTCGCCGTGGAGCCATGAGCTAGAGGACGGAAAGGACCGGCCCAACAAGGTGACTGACGGGCCTTATCTGCACCGCACGGCCACGGGCAAGCTGGCAATGATATGGACAAGCTGGATCGACGATGTGTACACCCAGGGAGTGGCATATTCGGAGAGCGGCACTCTGGCAGGTCCATGGATTCAGGAGGAAAAGCCGATTACGCCGCCTAACTTCGGACATGGGATGCTGTTCCGCACGCTGGACGGGGAGCTGCTGATGTCGGTGCATAGCCACAAGAGCGTAAACGGGCACTACATCCGCGTGCCTCATTTATTCAAGGTGGACGACAGCGGCGACAAGCTGAAGATAGGGGAGAGATACATTCCCTAAGTCATTATTGACGAATAGGGCGGTGCATAGCCGCCTTGCGCAGCCGGCGGCAGTCGGCTGCTTTTTGTTGGTCGGGGCCGGAGACGTAGGCCTGCAAGAATTTCTCGTAGATATACTCAACGGCAACGTCGGAAGGATGCTTCATATCGGCCGCATAGAACCTATAGTCGCGCAGGTCGTCGAGCATTATTTCGTATGACGGGAAATATTCAAATCGGGCTTGGGCACGGTCAAGGCCCAAAAGCAGGGCTGCCTTTCCAAGCTGATTGCCGTGGAGGCCGTCGGCTGTGTGGCGTATGGGGCTAATGGTGAATATGATATTCGCCCATGGCAGGAGGCCGGCCATCCGCTCAATGCAATAAGCCGCTTCTTCAGGCTCAATCCTTTTCCGCACAAAGGATTGGGTGGGGAATTTATGGCAATTGCCAACAGAAAGCCCGTCTTTGTAATAGACGTATGAAGTGCCAAGAGTGATGATGACGGTTTGCGCTTGGCGCAGCTTCTCGCCAAGGGCGGTTATGTCAGAATTAAGCAAATCGACCAAAGAATCGGGGTCGGAAGAAATGTATCGCGTAGAGAAATCAAGGCAATGGAATAGGCCGTCGGGACCAAGCGTGACATCAGCCGCTGAATATGGGCGCAAGTCGCCGAGGGCGCGCCTGACAGCCTGAAGAATTGAAACAGGATTATAGAGCGTGCCCATGGGATTGTGCGTGACGCGAAAGCCGTCGCGGTCAAGCAGGTCGCCGACATTGTCGGTGAAACAAGAACCGAGCATGACAATGGGGGAATCGTGCGCAACGAGGCCGGGCCGGGCGGGAACGCTGATTTCAGTGCGGAATTGCATAGGGATCAATACATGCGATAATCAATGCTCAACACCTGAAACTCCGTGCGTCTATTGATTTGGTCGGCGGCGTCCTGGTCTTCAGGCGAAAGAGTTAGGATAAAATCCTCCGTGAGCACATCGCCCTCCTTGAATTGCGGATAGGCCTTGGCAAGCTTTTTCGTGATGGCCTTGGGGCGAGATTCGCCGTAGCCCTGCGACTGCAGGCGGTCGGGGGATATGCCCACGGAAATCAGATAGTCAATCACCGACTTGGCGCGGCGCGAAGAGAGATCGATATTGTATTGGTCGGAGCCGTGCCGGTCGGTGTGCGAAGCCATTTCTATGGTGACATTGGGATTGTCGCGGAGCACCTGGGCAAGCTCGTCAAGGGCCTCTTTCGATTCCGGGCGGAGCGTGGCCTTGTCATAGTCATAGAAAATATTGTCGATAACCACCGGCTTATTTATGGATGCCAGGACAAAATCAATGCCGTACTCGGCGTCCACCTCAGTGGAATCGCTGGTGAACTCCTGCTTGGAATTGAGATAGCCCTTTGCGCCCGCAAGCATCACGTAGCTGACGCCCCTGTCAAGCGGGAACGAGAAAGAGCCATCGGGCTTGGCCACCTGCTTTTGGTTGGAGCCGTCATTTCCCACGATGCGTATAACGGCGTTTGGCACAGGCTCATCGTCACGGTCCACCACCCATCCGGAGATGAGGATGTTGAGGTCAGGGAGCTCAAAGCTATAGATGTGGTCATATCCGCGCGCGTCGCCGCGGTTAGAACTGAAATATCCGCTTTCGCCCTCCCCAAAAGTGATGCCGAAATCATCGGCCGAAGAATTGAGGGGCTGGCCCATGTTTGTGACGTTCCAGCCGCCCGACTTTGTGAGCTGGGCCTTATAAATGTCGAGGCCGCCATAGCCGGGCCGGCCGTCAGAGGCGAAATAAAGGAGCGAATCCGTGCGGACGTAGGGGAACATTTCATCACCCGGGGTATTGATCCACTCGCCAAGATTCTCAAGCGAACCGGCGCGCTCCTTAAGATTGATTCGCCAAATGTCCTTGCCGCCGCTTCCGCCCGGCATATCGGAGGTGAAATACAGCCAATTGCCGTCGGGAGAAACCGCGGGATGTCCGTAGGAAGAAAGCGTGTCGCGGGTGATGTCAAACTTCACCGGGGCGCTCCACTTAGCGTCGCTTCGCTGCGAGGTGTAAATTTCAACGCCGGTGTTGGACGACGGCGAGCGACGCGCCTTGGTGAGATACATCGTGCCGCCGTCAGGGGAGAAGGATATGATGCCCTCGTCAAAGTCAGAATTAAGCTCGCCCTCCACGGGCTCGGGCTTCATCCACTCGCCTTTTTCATTTTTGCGAGTGAACCAAATGTCGCCATTCTTCATGCCCGTGATTTCACTTTTTGAATTGCCCATCGCCTTCTCGTTGGTGGTGGTGAAATAAAGCACATCGTGCGACTTGTCGAGGAACATCGGGGCGAAATCGGCGCGGCGGGAGTTGACGAGCTTGAAATTCTTCACCACATACCTATTGCGCCCCTCCTTTGCCGCGCCCATTCTGGCTCCGGCAAGGCCGTTGGCGGCCACCTGGCTGGAGGGGTCAACGCTAAGGTAAGCCTCATACTCCTTTATGGCGGCGGCGTATTTTCCATCGGCGTGCAGGGCCTGGGCCAGCCGCAGATGAATTGTGGAATCGGTTTGGCCGTATCGGAGGGCATTTTGGTATGCGGCGGCGGCGCGGGCGTTTTGCGAGAGCTTTGCGTGGCAATCAGCCATCTTCAGGGCCACCTCGCCGCGAAGGGCCCGCTCCTCCTTCTTGGTGAGCTTATTATAAATCTTGCGGTAGGTCTTGGACGCGTCAAAATATTCGCCGCGGGCCATCTGCTCGTCGGCCGTGGCCAGCTTAGGGCCGCGGCAAGAAGCCAGAAGACAGATTGCAAGGGCGAAAAAGATTATCTTAAATGCAGGTCTTTCCATATAAATCATACATATCCAATACGATTAACGCAAATACCCGCCCTTTATTATGGCTAAGGCGCCAAAAATTTGACAGCTCAATTGTCTGTCAAGATCAAATCCATAATGCTGAAGGTGTCGGACAACTAATGCCAAGAAATAACCACGGATTTCACGGATTACACAGATTTATTGATTATAAATGATTTATCAGTACAATCCGCCGGAGCGGCGGGGAAGGATGAACGCCGGCAATATTATGAGTATGGCCAACATTGACATAACGAGGCCGCCAATTACGCCGATGGCGAGGGGATACCAAAACGATTCCTTTGATTCGCCAATCAGGAAGGGTATGAAGCCAAGGGCGGTGGAGAGGACCGTAAGGAGTATGGGCACAATCTTTATGCGGAAGGCCTTTGAATATAGCTTCAGGGGGGCGGCATGCGGGAACTGCCGACGCAGAGAATTGTATTCGCCTAAAATATATATTGCGGCATTGACAGTTATGCCCGCCAATAGGATAAACGAGGCGAAGCCGCCTTGGTCGATGTTGAGGCTGAAAATATGGTAGGCAAGGAACACGCCCGTGAATGAGACAGGTATGATGAAAATTATCGCCAAGGGCTGCAGCAAGGAATTGAAAAGGATTGAAGCGATGAAAAATATGATGCAGACAACGAGAAGCACCAGCCAATACTTAGACATGCCATCACGGGGGCGCCACCGCCAATCATCCTTTTCCGCCTTGTAGCCCACCGGCAGCATTGCGTTGATTTTCTCCAAATCCTTATTGAGCACTTTTTCGCCCTGCTTTTCAGAGCCAATGTACTCAAACTGCAGGCTGAGGATGTACTCTTGGTTCTTCTTTACGATGTCCTGCGGAGATTGGCGCTTTTCAATGCCGCCTAAGCCGGAGAGCTTGAAGAGGCGTCCGCCTGCGCGGAAAGGCTGATTCATCAAAGCGAAAATGTCGTAGTCCTCGCCTTGCCTGGAGTATAGGCGTATGCGCTCCATGCCCTCATCGGAGGGGACGGCGCCCACGGCAATACCATGTCCAAAGGTGGGGGCGATAGCGGAGAAAAGCTCAGTGGCTGTGAGGCCGGATTGGGCAAGCTTATCACGGTCAATTTCAAGGTGAAACTCAGTGTAATCATCCTTGTAGTATGCAAATTCAGAAGAGATGTTCACCTCCTTGATTCGACGGTGGGAAAGGAGAATATCCCTGGCGCGGAAGGCGTAATCATACAAGTCATCATAATTATAGCCAGACAGCCTGATGCGATAATCGCCGGCGCTCTCGCGCACATCGTTGTTGAATCCCATATCCTTCAGGCCGAAGACGCCCCAGGCGCCGCCGCCGAGTGTTTGCGCCTTGGCAATGACATCGCTTTTCAGCTTATAGGGGAATCCGCCTTGCTGATGCTCCTTTTTGAACAGAACCAAAATGTTGGCTCGCCGCGGGCCCGAAATAGAAGTCTGGAATTGCCTAATTTCCGAGAAACCGCTCAGGTAAGACTCCATTTTCCGCATGAGGGCGTTCATTTGGTCAAGCGTTGCGCCGTTAGGGAGCGAGGCGTTGATGCTCAGCATTGGCTCACCCACAGCGGCGTTCCAATTTGCGCCCTTGAATTTATCAGACATAAAATAGACGGGGATGCCGAAGGCCAAGATGGCTGAGACAATGACTGACTTTCGGAAACGAACGATGAAGGCCACAACCTTCTCATAGCCTCTGGATAGGGACACGGAAAAACGACGTCTCCGCCGCAAAGCCTTGCCTGCCTCCTTCGACCCGCCTCGGCGGATGCCGAGCCTTTCCACCAAGGCCGGCACAAGGAACAGAGCTACGGCCAGCGATACCGAAAGGTTGATTATCACCACAATCACGAAATCCTGGAGGCTGAGGCGCATCCTCTCATCGAGGAAAAACACGATGGAGAGGGCGCCAATTGTGGTGAGCGTGGCGGCAAAGATGGAAGGAAATGCCCGAAGATTGTGGCGGCGGGAGTAATGGTCGGCCATCACTATCATATTGTCAATGATAAGGTTGAGAGAGATCGTGATGCCCGCAAGAGAATAAAGCTGAATCTCTATGCCGCTGAGGAAATAGAAAACGGCGGCCGCGGCCAAGTTGAGGGCAAGCCCTATGGCAATCATCAGCATATAGCGAAAACTGAGCGTGGCGAGCCAAACGAAAAGCAAAAGAATAATGGCAGTGAGGCCGGAGCGGAAATAGATCTTATCCAACTCTTCCTTGATTTGTTCGGTGGCGTCATAGGCAGTCACCACAGTGTAGCCCTGGGGCATATTCTTTTCAAAATCAAGCAGGGCGGCCTTAACGCTTTTGGCCAGCTTTAGCTGGTTGGCGCCCTCTTCGGCGGTGAGGCTGACAAAGATTGAGTTTAGGCCGTTTATGCGGAAATATCCCGTAGGCTCGGCTTCCACGCGCTCCACCTCAACGATTTTGTCAAGGGGAATGAAGCCGCTTTTTGTTGGCACGGATATGCTTGAGGGGGAGAAGGATCCAACATCAGTGCTCGACTTCATGGCCAGACGCTCCCATTGCCCACTGACGCTGTCTATCGGGGCAATGCCAAGAAATTCAGAAGAGCAATGTTCTTGGATGGCCCGGGCGATATCATCCGGCGAGAGGCTCAGCGCGGAAAGGCGGTCCACATCATACCGCAGCCTCCACTCCATAGGCTGCGCGCCGCTGAACTCCACCTTCGCCACCCCGCGGATGGCGGCTAGGCGAGGCTTCAGATTCTCTTCTCCATATGCTTGAATCGCAGAAGGGTTGGAAGGAGCGTTGAGCATAAGGGCCATAAATGGCCTGGAGCCGCTGTCATCGGCACGGCGCATGGATATGGAAGGGTAGGCCGCGCCATCGGGCATCTCTGACCATAGCTGACGAATCAAGGCCGATATTTCAAACCGAACGTTGTCAATGTCGGCATGCCTGTCCAGACTGACGGAGACGCGGCCGCCGCCATTGTATGATTTAGATTCAATATCCTTAACTCCCGCCACCCTTGCCACGACCGATTCAATGCGCGAGGTGACTTCTTGCTCCACGGCGCGGGCGGAAGATTGGGGCATAGAATAAGATATGGACAGGGCGGGAAGGGCTTGGGAAGGGGCAAGCTTCACGGGCAAAAGCGGGACAAGGGCGCATCCCACTATGGCCAGCGCTATGAACGCAACTATGATTGAGAATGAGCTTGCCTTCATTTAATTAATAAAGTCGAATTCTTGAGAGAGGGGGAGGTCCAGTTCAAAATCGTGGAGGGTGAGGCGACGGATCTTGTAATGGCTGAGCCAGAAATTTTGCAGGGCGTTGATGTAATTTTTCGAGGCTTCCTGCTTGCGGCTGAGAGCAAGGGTGATTGCGCTGATGTCGGCCTTGCCTATGATGAAGCGCTGCTGAGTCTGCGCATATGCCATATCGGCGAGGTCAAGGGCCTCCGAGGCGGAAGAAATCAGGCTTTGGCGCACCTCATAGTCGCTAATCGTCATAATTATGTCTTCCTCAATGGACAATTCCTCCTGCTTCGCGCTGATGCGGGAGACGTCAAGGTTGTTCTTGGCAACATTCACCTTGCCCTTCCTCACGCCCCAATCAACAAGCGGAATCGTGATTGAGAGGGACACCAAATCTTGGCGGAGGAGGTGGCGGTAGGCGCCGGAGAAATTCGGGGCAACTTGGTTGAAGCCAACCGAAGCGTTGAGCGAGGCGCTGAACCGAGATTCGGTCACATAGCGGCTAAGGTCCCTCTCGCCCTCAAGGATAGCTTGGCGATGGCCGAGGAGGGTGGGATTGTTTGCCTTGGCGTATTCAAGCGCAATGTCGGCGGGAATCTTCACCGAGATAGGGCGTGAAGGCATCCTTACTTCAATTTCCGTATTTTTATCCAAGCCCAAGAAAGAGGCGAGGGAGAACATGGCTCGCTTCAGTGCTATGCGGGAATTCTCAAGGGTGTTTCGGGCATTGACGCGGTCAAGCTCAAGGGTGAGGAGGTCGGCCTGGGATATTGAGGCGATTTTATATCGTCGTTTCCCAATGGTGTAGAGCGTATCGCATGAGGCTACGTTTTCAAGGGCGAGCTTATACTCCGCCTGGGCGAGGGCGAGGGAGAAGAAATGCGTCACGGCCAGTTCGCTCACAGACTCCATATTGTAGATGAGCTCCTTCTTTGCCTTCTCATAGCGCAAGGGCTCGATTTTTCGCTCCCATTTGAAGGCGTTGAAGCTCAAGAGGCTTTGGCGATAGCCAAGGCGCACGGGCACGGAAGAGAATTGCGTGTAGGTATTCGCACCGAAATTGCGCATATATTCAAGGTCAGTGTCAAGATAGAAGGTGCCGCCCAACAGGTCGAAATTCTGCTGCACTTGCAGGCCGGCGGATGCGCTGTACATCTGCTGCTGGCGGAATACGTCGATATTCTGCTCAGAATCATAGCGCTGGGTCATATACCGATTGTACGATACGGGATTGAGCGACAAAGAGAGGCTGGGGAGACGGTCGGCCTTGTAGCTGACGTATTGCCAATAGCTGGCGAGATACATATTGCGATAGCGGAAAGCCGTGAGGGACGAATCATTGGCCAGCTCAATTGTCTTCTCCAGGGTGAGCGTCAAGGCCGAGGCGCCAAGAGGGAGGAGGAGAATTGAAACAATGAAGAGGATATGAAGTCTATTGTTTGTCATGCTTGCGGTAGATTAACCAGTAAAAGAGGGGGATGATGAAAACGCTGACGGCGGTGCCCACAATCATTGAGCCAATCATGGCAATTGCCAACGGGCGCTGAAGCTCCGAACCCATGTCGGAGGCGAAAAGCACAGGCGCCATAGCAAATATTGTGGTCAGCGAGGTCATGATTATGGCTCGAAGGCGACGGCGGCCGGCGGTGTTTATGGCTTGGACAAGGGGCATTCCAGCCTTGCGCAAATCGTTTATGGCATCGATTTTGAGGATGGAATCGTTGACCACGATGCCGCATGTGACTATTATGCCGATGGCCGACATAAGGTTGAGGCTCTGCCCAAAGGACATAAGCGCAAGCAATGCGAATGCCGTGTCCACAGGGATTTCAAGGAGCACAATCAAGGGCTGTGCAAAGCTGCCGAACTGTGAGCACAGGATGAAATACATCAGCATGACCGAAACCAGCATTATGACTATCATTTCCCTCATCATCTTGGCATTGCTGAAAAAGCTTCCGGCAAAATCCACATCATAAGCTGATTCAGACTGGATAGAGGCGTAAATTTTTCGCATTAGCTCCTCCTCATCGCCCTGCGCGTTGAAGGCAACGGGCACGTATTCACCTGCCCTGCCGGCAACAATTGTCTTCAGGTCGCGGCCTTCAGAGACATGGATAAGATTGCGGAGGGGAATGCGCGCGCGGAGGCCATCCTTGTCGGGGCGGCTGTAGACGAAGAGGGAACTGATCGTTTCCCAAATGCCGCATTCACGGCCGGCGATTTCAATTGGGGTATATTCCTGGAAAGAGCGGAGGGTGGAGACCTCGTTGCCCTTGAAGGCTGTGCGCAGGGCGAGCTGCACTTCCGAGAAATCGACATTATAGATGGCAAGAAGATCACGGTCGATGGCAATGTCAATCTGGCTGCTCAAAGGAATAGGGTCAATTTCGCAACCGGTGGCTAGCGCAAGCCGTTCCCTAATTTCGGCCATATCCTCGGCGGAAGCGGAGCCGGCCTTTGTGGAGGAATGGAGACGAGCTTCAATATTGGCCTCATTGGTTGAGAAGATCTTTTCAAAAACGTTTTCAGGCTTTGAGAAACTGACAGAGGCGGCGGGGCATTCGCCCGCGATTTTTCGGCGGATGCGGCTTTGGATGGAATCGACATCCTTTGGCGAGGCGGCTTTGAAATACAGCTCCGCCTCCGCGGAAGAGAGGTCAATGCCGGAGGACAGGAGATAGTCCTGCGGGCCGATGTAGGCGGAACGCATCTCCATAGCGGAATCATCAAGGGCGGATATTCGCCTGCGGTTTTCATCCAGACTGATGTTTTCGTTCCAATCGACCCGCGCTATTCCCTCGCTGGCCTTGATTTCCGGCATCCTTTGCTGAGGCATTGCGCAGAAAAGGATTGCGCAAAGGGGCACAGTCAGCGCAGTGGCTATAATGAACGGCCACTTGTGGCGGAAACAGAAGTCCATGCCACGGTCGTAGAGGCGCGTGAGGCGGGAATCTTCGGCATTGGCTGAAGGGAAGGCCTGTGGAGAGGTCTTCCGATTTGATTTTCCTATTATGAAGTACAAGACCGGCAAGAGGGTGATGCCCACAACGTAGCTTGAGGCCAGGCCGGCGGTGATTGAGAAGGCCTGGTCGGAGAAAATGGCGCCGGCGATTCCGCTCATGAAGATGAGCGGCACGAAAACGGCCACCGTGGTAAGCGAAGATGAAAGCATTGGGGTAATCATCTCCGAGGCGCCCTTTGCGCAAGCCCGCATCAGGCTGTCGCCGCGCTGGCGGCATTGGGCAATGTTTTCGGTGACTATAACGGAATTGTCAATCATCATGCCCACGGCCAGAATGAGGCCGGACATGGATATGATGTTGATTGACACGTGGAAGAGATAGAAGAGCAAGAAGGTGAGGATAACTCCTGTTATGATGCTGATTCCAATGATGAGAGATGACCGCACGCTCCTCATAAATAGGACGCACACGATGAAAACGAGAATCAAGCCCAAGACAAGGTTTTGCTCGAGATTGGAGATAGTGAAATCGAGGAGTTCCGTCTGGCTTCTGGTCTCGGAAAACTCAATGTCGGGGTATTTCTCAGAAAAATATTTCGTAACAGACTTCAAGGCATCCTTCATTTCGGCCATTCCTTCCTCAGAGTGCTTTATGACGGCGAGTGTCACGGCGCGTTTGCCGTTGTGCATTGAATATCCTGAGGGCGCGGCGGATGTGAGCTCCACAGCGGCTAAATCGCCAAGGTCCATAAGCCGGCCGCCCACCCTCAGCTTTATGCTTTTGACGTCCTGGACGGAGCGGAGCAAGTTGGTGACGTGGATATTGTATTCATAATATCCGTCGCGCACCGTCATAGAGCCCGGCTCGACATTGTTTGAGGCAAGGGCGGATTCAATGTCGGCGATGGCGATGCCGGCCTGCTCCATTCTGTCGGCGTCGGGTGTGACTTTCAGCAAAGGGCTCGGCAGGCCGGTGATGTCCACCATAGCCACTTCCGGGAGCTGCTCCAGCCGGCGGCGCACAATGTTTTCGGCCACGCGGGACAATTCATTGAACGCCTCCTCGGTGTTGGCCTTAGAGGTGAGCTGCAGGTATATCGCGGGGATGTCGGTGGCGCTAGCCTTCACCGCCCTTGGCCTCGAGGCGCTTTTGGGCAGGAAATTCATGGCTCCGTCTATTTTCTCGTTCACCTCGATGAACGCGAGGTCAGTGTTCACGCCATAATCCATAGTGAGGGAGATTATGGCGGAGCCGTCGCGCGTCTCGCTCTTCAGTTCGCTAAGGCCGGAGGTCTGCATCAGCTGGCGGCGCAGGGGCGCCACTATGGTGTTTTCAAGTTCGCGGGCGGAAACGTTGTCCTCCGACACTTGCACAGTGATGTGGGGGATGTCGATGTCGGGCAAGAGCGAGACGGGGAGAGTGCGGAAGGTGACGCATCCAAGGATCGCCAGGGCGAGAAATGCCATTATCACCGAAATACGGTGCTCAAGGATATAGCGTACCATATAGCGAGGCTTTTGTCATTTCACCTTCACCGGCGATTCATGGGCAAGATTGACGTTGCCCGAAACGATAACGGTTGAGCCCGGGGCCAGCCCCTCGACAATCGTAAACTCATTTAGGTTTTCCAGGCCGGTGGCAACGTAATTCCAAATGGCTTTGTCGCCATCGAGGGTAAAGACTACTTGGCGGCCCGAGCGGAGCACAACGGCGCTTTTGGGCACGACCAGGGCCTGCTCCACAGCGCGCTTAACGCTGATGCGCACGTTCATGCCATCGATCAGTCCATTTCCGCCGGATATTGAAGCCCACACCTTCACCATTCCGTCGTCGCCTACCATAGGATTGATTTCAGCGACGCGGCCTTGCCTTGCGCCGCCGCCCGAGAATGGCGTAACCTCAACGGCGTCGCCCACCTTAATCATAGGGAGCTCGCTTTCAAGGATAGAAAACTCCACATCCATTGCCGATTCGTTGATTATCACACATAACGGGGTTGAAGCCGACGACATATTGTGGGGCTTGGCGCTGAGGTTGGCTATTGTACCGGAGATTGGGGCGACAAGGGTGGCGTCTTGGATATCCCGCTCAGTGGCGGCCAAGGCCAGCTCGGCCTGCTGAAGGCCGCTGCGCAGCCTGGCGAGACGCATTACCTCGGCGGGGACATTTTCAAGATGGTCAGGGTCAAAGCCCTGGCCGATTATTACATCTTGCATCTCCAAGGTGGCAGATGCCACGGCATTGCGATCCTTTGCCAGTTGGTTTTGGAGCTTGTAAGAATCCAGCACGGCGATCTTTTGCCCTTTGGCCACATGTTGGCCATTTCTTGCGCAAATTTCAGAAATAAGGCCGGGAGAAGGGAAATTCACATCGACCTTTTCTCGGGCCTGCAGACGGCCATTGCTGACAATCTCGTGGGAGAAGACCGCAGGGCGCAGGGCCATCACTTCGACCTCGGCGATCCTATCTTCAGGCAAGGCGGCCGCAGAGGCGGGGGAGGCTTCATTATCCTCACGGTCGGAGCCTGTGCAGGAAATGAACGAAGCGGCCATAAGCAGGGCCATGGCCGCAACGCAGATGATTTGGTTTAGATTCTTCACTTTTGGCTGTTCTTCCACTTTCCGAATAGTACGTAGCTATTGTCGTCGGGGTCGATTGTCTCCTTCAGCTCCCGCATTTTCTTGAGGCCTTCCTCGTTGGCCAGCGGATGCTCGGTGGGAGAAGCCTCGAGCATATCGAGCAATGTGCCGGGATCATAGGCTATGGCGAAATATTCGGGCGATTCCAGGTGGGCCCATCCGGAGCCAAGGGTGAGCGTGCCGAGATTGTCAAACATTATATCGGCCGGAGCGCCTCGAAGGCTCTTCTTGTCAACAACGAAATGGCTGTTGGTGGGGAGTATGTAAGTGTTTTCGGACACGGGATTAGGCAGGCCATAGGATGTGACCACGTAGAAATCCGGGAAAGACAGGTACTCGTGATTTGGCACTTCACCGCCGAAGTCAACCGTGAACTTTGGCGAGAGCTTGCCGTCGGAATAGCTGTAAAGGGTGTCGGCCGGGGCCATAATGTTCATCAGAGAGTATGTGAATGCTCCATTGCCGGCAGTCATGCCTCCATAAATCTCATTGCTGAAGTCGGCGGGCACTTTCAGGTCGGTGCGCGCAACGGAAGAAAGGACGTTGCCCTGTAGGTCCTGCGTCCATATTACGTCGTCATTGTCCTGCTCCTGGAACACTAAGGCCGAGATTGTGGCTATGCCTTTGCCAAAGTCAACTTTCAGATGCCCTTTGTTGGCCTTGTGCGCCAATGGGATGTCCTCAACGAATTTTCCGTCGATGCCGTAACACATGATTTTATCCGACATGTACTGCAGCATGCAAATGCGGCCGGCCTCTTCGTCAACGTAAATATCGTAAGGCGCTATTGTGTACTCGCCGGGGCCATTGCCGCGGGCTCCAACGGCTCCAAGGAATTTGCCGTCCATATCGAATTGCTTCACCACCTTGTTGTCGTAAATGAAAAGGCGGCGGCCGTTTGTCCAGACTTTGCCCACGCCCACAAGCGCCTCGTCGGAGGGCTCAAGCTTGATCAGGCGAAGGTCGTCAAGGGCGTCAGAAGCCTTGATCGTGACCGGCTTCGGCTCAGCCTTCAAGGAAATGACAATGACGCTGTCATCACCTACGGCCACCAGCTCTCCGGCCACCGGGGCCTCTTCAAGAGCCAGCATTGAAGGATTGGTTACGCCGTTGTTGCGGGACTTTTCAGATTTTGAGCCACAGGATGCCATGGCAAGCGCGACAGACGTCGCCAGGGCAAGCTTAAGAATTGTTTTCATAGGGGGGATGGAATTACATTATTTGCCACAAAGTTAATGCAATTTCCCGTGAAAACCAAAGGAAAAATGTTTTTTTTGGGGGGGGGTAATATATTGTGTATCTGCAGGTTATGATTTAGATAGATAGGCGTGCAATGCATCGCTATCCGCGGCGGAAGTGGGGAAAACATCTAAAAGGATGTACTATGCTATAACCACAATAACACCTCTACGAGGCTTACTTTTTTTAGATGATTTTAAGACCCCAGGCTGCGCCTGGGGTTAATCACAATTTAGCCTCTACGAGGCTATGGCATGAAAAACCCCACGAATTCATTCGTGGGGTTAGATAGATGAATCCGCTTTGCGGATTTGGTGTGCGCCGCTTTTAGGATCTTTTGCTGCGACAATGTTAAACCGCTTTGCGGTTGGGGTCTTACTTTTTGAAGAAGCGGTTGTAAAGGCCTTGGAAGCCCTGGCCGTGGCGAGCCTCGTCCTTAGCCATCTCATGCACAGTGTCGTGGATGGCGTCGAGGCCCTTCTCCTTTGCGTTCTTGGCGATGCGCATCTTGTCGGCGTTGGCGCCGGCCTCAGCGGCCATGCGCTTTTCGAGGTTGGTCTTGGTGTCCCAAACCACGTCGCCAAGGAGCTCGGCGAACTTTGAGGCGTGCTCAGCCTCTTCGAAGGCGTAGCGCTTGAAGGCCTCGGCGATTTCGGGATAGCCCTCGCGGTCGGCCTGGCGGCTCATGGCCAGGTACATTCCCACCTCGCCGCATTCACCGAGGAAATGGGCGTTGAGGTCCTTTATCATTTCTTCGTCACAGCCCTTGGCCACTCCGATTTCGTGCTCTGTCACGAACTGGAGCTCGGCTGTTTCGTCTACTTCCTTGAACTTGCTCTTGGGAGCGCCACATACGGGGCACTTTTCGGGAGCTTCGTCGCCTTCGTGTACGTATCCGCAGACGACGCAGATGAATTTCTTTTTCATAATAATAGTTGGAAAATGTGAAATTGGTTTATTGCCTTTATTCTTTTTCGGGAGCCTCGGCGGGGGCGTCTTCGACGAATTTGTCCCAGCCCGCGGCGATGAGGATGTTGTACCAGGAAAGGAGCTTTTTGATGTCGGTGGTGTAGACGCGGTCGCGGTCGAATGCGGGGAGCACTTCGGCGAAGAAATCGCGGATGGCCTGATCGGAACCAAGAGCCTTCACGTCGACGGGCTTGGCATCGGCCTTATCACACACGGCCTGGAGCACTTGGGCCAATGGCACGTCGCCCTCAGTAGTGTAGATTGAGATGTCGGCCAGGGATATTACCTTGTCGTGGGCATATGCCGGCATGCGCTTTTTGGTCTGGAGCGATTCCACGATGAACATGTTTTTGCCGTTGCTTACCAGGCTGTAAAGGCCGGGCTTTCCGGCTATGGCCAATATTTTCTTAATCATCAGAATTGGATTTATGATATGTTTCAAAAATAGAATTCGGCCACAAAATTAGCAAATAGATTTCAAATATCCTCAAAAAAATATTTAACTTTGCATAATTAAATTTTCAATGGTTCTATTTTTCCGAAATATGATTCAGCTGATGCTCTCGCCTTCAAGGGGCTGGGAGGACGTTGCCGCATCGGGACAAGACGCCTCGACGCTGCTGCGGCAGGGCGTAATTCCGTCGTTTCTGCTGGCCGCGGGATCAATTTTCGCCCAGCTGCTGTTTCATTTGCGGCTGGACACGGTAGACCTTTTTGTGGGCGCATTTGTTATATTCGTGTCGTATTTCGTGACCTTGGCCTTGGCTTATAGGGCGTTCTACGCCAGACTGAAGAAATGGAACACGCGGACCGACCAGGGCCGATGCCGGATAGTGGCCGACTATGCGCTTGGGCTTATGGCGCTTACAACGATGATATGCAATTTCATGCCCATAACATTGGGACTTGGGTATCTGCTGCCGCTGGCCATAACGCTGGTTGTATGGAAGGCAATGCCATACCTATCCGTGGCGGAGGATAGGGAGTATGATTTCTTGGGTCTGGCCTTTTTGGCCATAACCTTGCCGCCTATATTGATTCAGGCGTTCTTTTCTTGGGCGCTGCAATAACGAAAAAATGAATGACAAAAATGGATGCAAAAGACGTAAACATAAGAAACAAGCGGGCTAAATACGATTATGAGATTGTAGATACGTTCACGGCGGGGCTTGTGCTGACCGGCACCGAGATAAAGTCGATCAGGCAAGGGCGCGCTTCGTTGGCGGATACGTTCTGCTATGTAGACAATGGGCAGGTGTGGGTGAAGAACATGCACATCGCCGAATATTTTTATGGGTCGTACAACAACCATGCGGCGCGACGCGAGCGGAAGCTTTTGCTTAACCGCAAGGAGATACGCGAGCTGGAGAAGAGCGGCAAGGAGGCGGGGTTCACCATCGTGCCGCTTAGGCTCTTCATAAGCGAGCGCGGCTTCGCCAAGCTAGTGATCGGGATAGCCCGAGGCAAGAAGGAGTACGACAAGCGCCAATCGATCAAAGAGCGCGAGGACAAGCGCTCAATGGCAAGGATGATGATGAAATAAGAAAACCCAAAAGATTTCCCAATGAAATTGCTTTTTGATTTACATGCCGCCCAACCAAATTACAGCGGGGCATCCCATGGAGGAGGGAAATATGCCATCGCGGTTTTCTATGAGCTAATACGCAGGGGAGCAGAATTTGAATGTGTCTATGATTCAAGATTGCCATTGAGAAATGACATAAAGGAGGCTTTGAACATAAATGGGATAACATGCCATGACTTATCAAAGCAGACCATTGACCAAATAGTTGAGAACCATGAAATAGATACATATTACAGCGCCAACTCAAAATCCAACTTGGCAAAAGGCATTCGAAATATTATAACGCTGCATGGGTTAAGGGGATATGAAATGCCTCGAGACTGGTGGATGCTAAAATATAAATCAACATCTTACCTTCAATTCAGAGTTCTTGTAGAGCTTTTGTTTGATGGATGGTGGAGAAGAAGGATGCTAAAACAGTTTCGAAAAGATTTGTTAAGGGATAATTTGGAATTTGTCGTTGTCAGCGAGCACACTAAATACTCTTGCTTATGCAATATTCCTGAGCTAGAAGAAAAAGACATAAAAGTTTTTTACAGCCCTTCTACCACAACTGAAAATTTCGGTTCGACGGAAGAAGACAAGGATGAAGCATACGTATTATTGGTGTCGGGGAATCGTTGTGAGAAGAATGCTTTGCGAGCAATAGCGGCGCTTGATGAAATATTTAGCGAGAGGCCAGAATATAGACGATACAATGTGATTGTGACTGGAGCTAAAGGCAATGAATTCCGTTATCGGATTAAGAATAAAGACAATTTTAAATTTCTTGGATATGTTGACGAGGGGAAGCTTGATTCCCTATACAGAAATGCTGATTTATTTCTGTACCCCTCGATTAATGAAGGATTTGGCTATCCGCCATTGGAAGCTATGCGCTATGGGGTGCCAGTGGCGGCATCTCCAATAAGCAGCATACACGAAGTTTGCGGAGATGCGGCATTATATTTCAATCCGTTTGACTACAAGGAAATCAAGGGGAGGATTTTGAGGATGTTTTCTGATGGAGATTGTAGAGAACAGTATTCCCTGAAAGGACTTGAAAGATATAAACTCATAGAGAATAGGCAAAGAGAAGACCTTTCAAAATTAGTGGATTACATCTTTGGGGGGAAATGAGAAAGGCTGCGCGGGGCGCAGCCTTTTTGGTATGGGTTGGTTTTTTGGGGGTTAGTTTTGGAGATTGGGGGTGGTTGATGTCACGCTGACGCGGTAGGGGGTCTCTGTTGTCTGGTCGCCACGCTCGGACTTTATTGTGCAAGTGAACTGGAGGTTCATGTTGTTGCGGTCATCGGTGGTGCAGGAGAGATTGGTTATTGGGTAGTTAGGCATCGGGGTTGTGGAGTTGGAGCCAGTGATCAGGACGGGCTCAAGCTGGTCGATGCTGAAAACGGCTGTGCCATCGGCAGAGAATGTGAAGGGGATGTTTTGGAAGCTCATGTTCAAGGCGGGCATAGCGGAAGCGAACTTAGCGCCTTGGATTATGATAGTGGCCTTCATTTCTTTAGTGTCGAAGCTGATGCCATAGATGGGCTCTTCGCCTGATGAAGGCGTGTAATTGTCTTGGCCTTCTGAAGAAACGATCGTTGTGCCCTGGTTGATTACGCTTGATGGGGTGCTAACGATGCTGTATCCCTCAATCGTGTACTTGATATCGAAGAGGGGGAAGTAGAGGTTGTTGTCGATAACTCGATCAAGGATGCGGAAGGTGAACCCTGTCAATGTGGGTGCCTGGAGGCCGGCGCTGGTTGTGGGCACAAGCATGGATTGGTTGATTTCAATCCAGCCGTTGGATTTCATTGTGAAGGGGATGTTGGCTAGGGTTAGTTGGCCGAAGCTGGTGCCGTTGGGGAGCTTGATGCCTTCCATTGAAATGTTGGCGAGGCCCTGAGTGAGGTTTAGGTCGATGATGTAGCCAACGCCCGAGTTGAGCACGGTTTGGTCGGTGCTGTAGTCGTATGATACGTTTATGAAATTGGAGAGCGTCTGACGAGTGATATAGTCAGAGCTTCCGCCTGAATTGCAGGAAGATAGCATGCCAAGCGCAGCGGCTACGGATAAGACGAGCGCGAGAAAAATGGTTTTTTTCATTGTAAATTGGTATGTGTTTTGTGATTTCAAATTGATTTTGAGGGCAAATGTAGGGAAAAAATTTCTAATGTTTGTGGGAGTTAGCAATATTTTAGTATTTTTGGCGATGTTTTGATGCCAAGATTGAGGGGATTGAGGAGCTGCCGTGGATATAGAACCACGGATTTCACTGATTACACGGATTTTTTTAATATGGATTTTCGGGATTTCGATTTGACGGGATAACGATTTTTTTTGTGCCACGATCGACCTCTACGAGGCCGATTTTGCTTGGATGGGGGTAGACCCCAGGCTTTCGCCTGGGGTTAATCACGATTGCGGGGCCTACGGCCCCGCCTTTGCTTTTTGGGGGCTGGGGCTGTCACGATTGCCCGGCTGTAGGTTTCGCCTTTGCTTTTGGGGGATGTGGGGGCTGGGGCTATTATGATTGTGGGGCTGTAGTTTTCGCATTTGTTTTTGGGCGAGGGCGAGCAGAGCTCGCTAACTCAACGAAGGATTTTAGATTTTTTTGATTTCTGGGATTTCGATTTGACGGGATAACGATTTGACGAGGGGTGGGGATGGATTTTTTTGTGTTTTTTTCAAGATAAGGGTGGATTGATGGATTTAATGGCTATCTTTGCATTGTGAAGTTTTTTACGGGGCTTTTTGCGGGCTCTGAAATTTTGTTAATTCTTTTTTGCTATGGATAGATTGTTTTTTTGCTATGATGATTTGAAGGCGGCTTTGCGCTTTGGCCGTGACTGGAAGGCTGCTTTGGGCTTTGGCTGCGGACGGAAGGATGTTTTTGGTTTTGGAGTGAAGGCTGATTTTCTTTTTGGACGTCTTGTCACTGGGGTTGCGGCTTTGTTGGCGGCAGTTTGCTGCTATGCGGGGAATCCTGTGGCAGGGATGCTGGAGCGCATTGACGAGGGGCTGTCGAAGAAGATCAAGCTTGAGGTGAAGAAGGGGGACAAGGACTTTTTTGAGCTTGACCAGGCAGGCGTCAAGCCAGTGGTTCGGGCCAACAATTATGTGAACTTGGCCACCGGCGTCAACTGGTACTTGAAGCACCATGCAGGCGTGCATCTTGGATGGAACAACATGCATCCGACGCTGCCGGCGGTTATGCCGGCAGTGGCAGAGAAGGAGTGCCACGAAACTGACCTGGGGCTGCGATATGATTTCAACTATTGCACATTCTCATACTCGATGCCCTTTTGGGACTGGAGCCGCTGGGAAGAAGAGATTGACTGGATGGCGATGCACGGAATCAACCTTCCGCTGGCGGCAGTGGGCCAGGAATGTGTATGGCGAAATGTGCTTCTTCGTCTTGGATACACGGCAGACGAAGTGAACGAGTTCATATCAGGGCCGGCCTTCTTCGCATGGTGGGCGATGAACAACCTTGAAGGATGGGGAGGCCCGAACCCGGACTCATGGTACGAAAGGCAAGAAGAGCTGCAGAAGAAAATCGTGAAGAGGATGGCAGAATTTGGCATCAAGCCCGTATTCCCGGGCTATTCCGGAATGATGCCGCACAACGCCGACGAGAAGCTGGGGCTAAACATCACCAAGCCGGCGAAATTATGGAACGGCTACCAGCGCCCCGCATTCCTTGACCCGACCGACGCGAGATACGCCGAGATAGCGGCCATCTACTATGAAGAATTAGAGAAGCTCTTCGGCAAAGGGGAATACTACTCTATGGACCCCTTCCACGAACTGTCGAACGCGGCAGGATTTGACTTCGCCGCAGCCGGCAAGGCAGTGATGAAGGCCATGAAAGAGGCCAACCCGAAGGCAGTGTGGGTGGTGCAAGGGTGGACCGAGAATCCAAGAGAAGAGATGATAAACGAGCTCAACCAGGGCGACTTGCTGATACTTGACCTCTTTTCAGAGTGCAGGCCAATGTGGGGAATGGAGTCGATGTGGCAGCGCAAAGAAGGCTACATGCAGCATGACTGGCTATTCTGCATGCTGGAAAACTTCGGAGCCAACGTAGGGCTGCACGGCAGAATGGACCAGCTTTTAGAAAACTTCTACCAAACCCGCACCAATCCCTTGGCGAAAAACATAAAGGGCATAGGCCTGACGATGGAGGGCGCTCAGAACAACCCGGTGATGTTTGAGCTGATGTGCGAATTGCCGTGGAGGGCAGAGAGAGTGGAAAAAGGAGACTGGCTGAAAGAATACGCAAAGGCGAGATACGGCGCATCCGACCCTGCGATAGAAGAAGCATGGAAAGTACTGGCAAACTCAATCTACAACTGCCCGCGCAGCAACAACCAGCAAGGGCCTCACGAATCAATCTTCTGCTCACGCCCGAGCCTTACGAGCTTCCAGGCGTCAAGCTGGTCGAAAATGGCGAACTACTACGATCCCGAAGACACGCGCCGCGCCGCAGAGCTGATGCTATCAGTTGCGGACAAATACAAGGGGAACAACAACTTTGAGTATGACCTCGTAGACATAGTAAGGCAATCGATTTCAGACCACGGCCGACTGACCTACAACCACGCGGTGGCAGACTTCAAGACCTTCAACCATGGAGGATTCAAGAGAAACAGCGAAAAATTCCTCAGGCTCATCCTGCTGCAAGATTCACTTCTGTCGACAAGGCCCGAATTTATGGTGGGGCCCTGGATAGAATTCGCAAGGAAAGCCGGCGCGACAGACGAAGAAAAGGACCAATACGAATGGAACGCCCGCGTGCAGGTTACGACCTGGGGCAACAGGACCTGCGCCGAGGCCGGACTAAGGGACTACGCCCACAAAGAATGGAGCGGCATGCTGAGCGACTTCTACTATCCGCGCTGGAAAGCATACTTTGAATCGCTGAACGGCGAACTGAACGGAACAAAGGCAGAACAAATAGACTTCTACGCGATGGAAGAGCCCTGGACCTTGGCGCACAATCCTTACCCAACGAAAAGCCAGGGCAACTGCATAGAGATTGCCAAGAAGGTTTACGAAGAGGCATTTGCAGATTGATGAGAAACAATAGCGCGAGAATATACGCAATAGACGCACTGCGCGGCCTGACGGTGGCGGCGATGATAGTGGTGAACAATGCCGGAGGCAAGCAATCCTACGCTTGCCTGCGGCATTCCGACTGGAATGGGCTGACCTTGTGCGACATGGTGTTTCCATCGTTTTTATTCCTCGTAGGGCTATCCACATACATATCATTCTCCAAGACCGGCTTCGCCTTCACATCGGCGGCTGTGCAAAAGATATTGAAACGCACCCTCCTTATCCTATTGATAGGGTGGGGCATTCACTTTATAGAGATTCTATGCCACGGCGAAACGCAACTATGGGGGCACTTGAGGCTGACCGGCGTGCTGCCCAGAATAGGGATATGCTACTTCTTCACGGCGATGTTGGCCATAAGCGTCGGCAAGAAAGCCATATACGCCATAATCATAGGACTTTTGGCAACGTATTCCATAATCCTGATTTATGGCAATGGATACGCCAACGACTTCACCAATATCATATCAAAGATAGACCATGCCATATTGGGCGAAGGACACATATACACAAAGAGGCCAATAGACCCCGAAGGGCTTTTGGGTTCGATTTCCGGCATAGCGCATACACTGATAGGATTCTGCTTTGGCGGCATCCTGATAAGAAAAGGAGAGCGGCTTGACGACAGGCTGCTTCTGTCTATGGCCGTGGCCTTCGGGATGCTCCTATGCGGCTGGGCTGTGGCGGCCGGACTGCCGATAAACAAGAGGATTTGGTCGCCATCCTATGTGCTGACATCCTGCGCTCTGACCGCCATGGCGCTTTCGACGATAGGCTATCTTACAGACATAAAAGGGGAAAAGGCCGCGTTTCGTTTTTTTGACGTATTCGGGGTTAATCCCCTTTTCCTGTACGTACTAAGCGAATTGGCGTCGATAGCCTTGGGGGAAACCGGATTGAAGGGCATAATTTATGCTGGGATTCATCGAATTATCGCAGACCCATGCGCATCCTCCGCGGCGTACTCCATGCTGCTGATGATGGCCATGTGGTGCGCAGGGTATCCGCTTTACAAAAAGAAAATTTATATAAAGATATGAAGGCTAGACATATACTGACGGCGCTGACAATTTGTGCGGCGATAATGGCCGAGGCATCAACCGACGCCCTTGACTATATAGACACCCGCGTAGGCACAGCGGCAAGCGAGACCAAGGCGGCAGGGAAATTCGGCAAAAAGACAGAAGAATTTGGGCAAGTGATTCCAGCTGTGTTATCACCGCACGGCATGAACTTTTGGACGCCGCAGACACGTGACACCGAGCTGAAATGCATAGCCCCGTACTACTATGCCGACACATTGCTGCAGGGATTCAGAAATTCGCATTGGATAGTGGGGGGCTGCACACAGGACTATGGGTCGATGACCCTAATGCCACTTTTTGGGAGATTGCGTACGCGCCCCGAAGACAGGGCCACTGCATTCAGCCACGCCAACGAAACCGCCAGGCCGGAATATTACTCTGTGGAGCTGCCAAGCGAAGGAATAAAGGCGGAAATGACGGGGACGGCCCGCAGCGGGATATTCCGGTTCACTTATGAAAAAGGCGGAACAGGGTATCTGGCAGTGAATCCCAACAGCGACGAAGGGCTGGGATTCATAGCCGTGGATACGCTGACCAACACGATATATGGGTACAACCCCGTTCACCGCATATACCAGGGCAAGGGAGAAAGCGCTGGATTCAGCGGGCACTTCATCGTGCAGCTTGACCGGCCCATCAAAGAATACGGATGCTGGGCCGGCGAAGAGACGATGCCGGGATGCTTCAAGATATCAAACAAGCCAGAGATAGGGTGCTACGTGGCCTTTGACGTTGAGCCGGGCGATACAGTGAAGGCCAAGGCTGCATCGTCATTTACTGGACATGAAGGAGCACTCGCAAACCTCCAGGCAGAGATGTCCGGATGGGACTTTGAGGGAACGAGGAAGGCCTTGGCCGACGCATGGCGCAAACACCTTGGGGCCATTGAGGCGGAAAGCGACGACATTGAGGCATTGGAGAAATTCTACGGAGCCATGTACAGATGCTCCTTCCTGCCGCATGACGTGAGCGACGCCGATGGAGCCTACGCGGCATTCGGGGGAGGATACCCCATAAAACACCTGCCGGAGGGGGAGAGCGCATATTATGACGGCTTCAGCCTTTGGGACACCTACCGGGCGCAGCATCCACTGATATGCCTATTGCATCCAACGCAGGCCGGAGAGATGATGCAATCACTGGTACACAAATACGAACAGGGAGGTTGGATGCCGATATTTCCGTGCTGGAACAGCTACACGGCTGCGATGATCGGCGACCACGGGGCGGCCGCGATCGCCGACGCCTACGCAAAGGGAATCGACAATTTTGACACAGAAAAGGCATACGAAGGCTTGAGGAAAAACGCCTTCGAGCATCCTTCAAGGGAAGAATACCTTGACGGCAAAGGGCGCAGGGCGCTGCACAGCTACTTGGCATTTGGGTACATACCTGTGGAAGACGGCGTGCCCGAGGCATTCCACAAAGAAGAGCAGACCTCGCGCACGCTGGAATACGCCTTCGACGACTTTGCGCTGGCGCAACTGGCCAAACGGCTTGGGAGAGAGGCGGATTACCAAGCATTGACGCAGCGAGCCGGAAACTACGCCAACGTGATAAATCCAAAGACAGGATACGCTGACGGCAGGCATGCCGACGGCACATGGTGCAACGACAATCCGTTTGACTTTTCAAAGCACATCACCGAAGGGGCGCCAAGCCACTACACATGGATGGCGCCGCATGACCCGGAAGGGCTGATGAAGGCCATGGGAGGGAAAAAGGCATTCGCGCAGAAGCTTGACTCCATGTTCACCGAAGGGCAATATTGGCATGGAAACGAACCATGCCATCAAGTGGCGTATATGTTCAACTACGCCGGCATGCCATGGCGCACGGCCGAAGAAGTGCGGCATATCATGGATACCGAATACCTGAATTGCCCCGGAGGGCTATCGGGCAACGACGATGCAGGGCAAATGTCGGCATGGTACGCATTCTCGGCATTGGGATTCTATCCGACATGCCCGTCAACCACAAGATATGAGATAGGAAGCCCGACATTCAAGAAGGCGGTGATAAACCTTGAGAACGGCAAAACGCTAACGCTCCTCGCTCCAAAGGCATCGAGCAAAAACATATACGTAAAAGGCATAAAGAGGGACGGCAAGCCATACAAAGAGACGTGGCTAGACCATGCAGACCTGATGGAAGGAGGAGTATGGGAATTTGACATGACAGACAAAAAAACAAAATGAATATGAATAATATAAGCACAATAATCGCCGCATCAGCGCTGATTCTCGCAGGATGCGCCGGACAAGGCAGCAGAGAATTTGACATAGAGAAATACGGAGCTTCGGCTTCGGAGGGAAAAGACAACGCCCAGGCCATACAAAAGGCGATTGACGCCTGCGCCGATGCGGGAGGCGGAGTGGTGATCGTGCCCGCGGGCAAGACATACATGTGCGGCCCAATCCATCTGAAATCAAATGTAGACCTGCACCTGCAGCCCAATTCAAAGCTATTGGCCAATCCGGACGAGGCCATCTACAAAGAGAGCGCCTTTTTGGAGAATGAAGGCGAAGGAATGATGTGGATATCGGGAAAAGACATAGAAAACGTGTCAATCACCGGGCAAGGCATGCTAGACGGCAACGGAATATCTTTTATGGGGGCTGAGCTTGAGGATTCGTATGAGCTCAAGCCCGTGACAACGTTTGACCCAAGGCCGCATGCGCTGACGCTCGTGAATGTGGAGAGGCTGCAGATACGGGACGTGACCATAGGCAACAGCGCCTATTGGACCATACACCTTGTGGGCTGCAATGACGCCACGATAACCGGAGCAACGATAAAGAACAGCGTGAAGGTGCGAAACAGCGACGGCATAGACGTGGACCATTCGACCAACGTGCGCATATCAAACTGCCACATTGAGAGCGGGGATGACTGCATCTGCCTAAAAAACAGGCGAGAATACGAAAAATACGGGGCATGCAAAGACATAGTGGTGGAGAACTGCACGATGGTGTCGAGGTCATGTGCCATAAAGATTGGTTCGGAAAACATGGATACAATAGCCAATGTGCTGTTCAACAATTGCATAATCAAGAACAGCAACAGAGGCATCGGCATTCAGAACAGAGACGAGGGCATAGTGACAAACGTGATATTTTCCAACATGCTTGTAGACTGCGGCTTTTATTCAGACGTATGGTGGGGCAAGAGCGAGCCTATATACGTGACATCATATCCGCGCGCGGTGGGCAACCACAAGGACGCGGGGTGGAGATTCCCGAAAGGGGCGACCGAGGGGAAATGCGGCGAGGTGAGCCACATATGGTTTGTGAACGTGAAATGCACAACGGAGAACGGAGTATTCGTAGGAGGCGACGAGCCTGGGAAGGTCAACAACATACATTTTGAGAACGTTGACATGCGCTTTATGAAAACTACGGCCTATCCAGGCGGCGTGTATGACAAGCGCCCCTGCCTTGGCGAAGGATTTGTGAACGACGGCACCTACGCATTCTATATCGAAAGGGCATCAGACATCTTCCTGAAAAACTGCACTTACAGCGTAGCGAGAGACGCAAGGCCCGTGGAAGGGCTGGTGAAGAAGATTGACACAACTAATCTTGTTGTGGAGAAATGATTGGCAGGACGATACTGACAATTGCCACGGCATTCGCGGCTGTTTGCGGCGCATGGTCACAGACTTTAGAGCAGACCGCCGGCATATATTACGCTTATCCTGAGCCGGATGTTCCCGCTCTTGCCGCGCCGATAGGCTACACCCCAGTTTACATAAGCCATTATGGAAGGCACGGGTCGCGATGGATCACTGAGGACAAGCGATACACGGACGTGATGGACGTTTTCGACAGGGCGCTGGCAGAGGGCAACCTTACGCCCTACGGGCTGGAAATCAGGGCTGAGCTGCAAAAGACGCTGTATGACGCCTTGGGGAAGGGCGGCAGCCTTTCCCCTGTGGGGGAGAGGCAGCATCGCGGCATAGCCGAGAGGATGATTGAGGCATATCCAGAGACGTTTGCGGATTCGGCCAATGTTAGGGCAGCGTCGTCGACATCACAGCGGTGCATATTGAGCATGGCGGCGTTTTGCGAAAGGCTTAAGGAGATAAATCCGAAGCTGAAGGTGAAGCGCACGGCCTACGACAAGGATATGGACTATATAGCATACACATCGGAGGCGGGGAAGGCCTTTTCGGCCGATACGGCCTTTTGGAGGGCGGAGCATGCGGAATTTTGCCGCAGAATGGTTCGGCCAGAAAGGCTTGTAGCGACATTGTTTGAAAATCCTGAATTTTTGGACGAGGACAGCCAATTCGCGCTGATGATGGGCCTGTATTGGATAGTTTCAGACATGCAGGATGTAGAGGCGGACGCTGATTTTGGACAATTGCTGACCTACGAAGAGAGGAATGCCATATGGCGAACGATAAACGCGAGGATGTACCTTTGCAACGCCGACACACCTATTGCCGAAGGAGCCATGAAGCATTGCGCCGACCACTTGCTGGCAGACATAATAGAGAAGGCCGATGAGGCCTTGAGCTCAGGCCAGCCTTCGGCAGACTTGCGGTTCGGGCATGACACACATTTGCTGCGGCTGTTGGCCCTGATGGGCGTAGAAGGCGCCACGGGGCGGGAGACAGAAATGGAGAAATTTCATGAGGCCTGGCGCGACTATGAGCTTTCACCGATGGCCGGCAATCTGCAGCTGATATTTTTCCGAGATGCAAAGGGGGAAGTCCTGGTTCGAACACTTTTGAATGAGAAGGATGCGTCATTGCCCGTGGAGCAGGCCGCGCCGGGGCTATATTCGTGGAGGCGGCTTAGGGAATATTTGGCAGGGTTGCCAGAATGAGGATGTATTTTAGAAATACACGGATTACACT
The DNA here is from genome assembly GCA_023666615.1 of Clostridium sp. Lineage (GTDB taxonomy): Bacteria > Bacteroidota > Bacteroidia > Bacteroidales > Muribaculaceae > CAG-873. The sequence continues at coordinate 55,444 of JAMPBQ010000008.1, forward strand.
GATTTTACGGATTAACACGGATTAGATTAATTAGATAAATTGCAATGAAACCAATGATAAAATATAGGGGAGGAAAATCGAAGGAAATTCCCAACATAATGCGCCATGTTCCTCGATTTCGCGGAAGATATATTGAGCCATTTATTGGCGGCGGAGCGATGTTCTTCTATTTAGAGCCGAGAAAGGCCATAATCAACGACATCAATTCCAAGCTTATGCTATTTTATCTTGGCGTAAGGGATGATTATGCGAGCTTGAGAAAAGAATTGGATGAAATAGAACATGAATACGCTGGGAACAGAAAAATATTCGATGAACTTAAGAAACAGACGCCAGATGAAAGGGTAGAGGACAAGAACGAGGCTTTGTATTATAGGCTTAGAGATATGTACAATGGATTGTCGGACAAGAAATATTCTGACGCATTGCTTTATTATTTCATCAACAAGACCGCATATTCAGGCATGATAAGATACAATGCTAAAGGAGAATTCAATGTGCCATTTGGACGATACCAAAATCTGAACACAAAGCTGGTGACCGCATCCCACAGCGAGCTGCTTAAGAGGAGTGAAATCCATAATGGCGATTACAGCTTGATATTTGACATGTGCCGGGAAGATGATTTTGTTTTTTTAGACCCGCCATATGATTGCGTTTTTTCTGACTATGGCAATGAGGAATATAAAGATGGCTTCAACGAGGCCAATCATAGGCGGCTGGCCGAGGACTTCAAAAATTTGCCATGCAAAGCATTGATGGTGATTGGCGCTACGGGGCTTACAGAAGAGCTGTATGATGGGTACGTCATCGATGAGTATGACAAACAATATGCGGTAAATATCCGCAACAGATTTAAGTCAGGAGCCAGGCATATAGTGGTGGCGAATTACGATAAGAAATGGGAAAACCAAAAAGACTCTGTTGTTAGAAGCCGTACATACTATTTCCCTGAAACAGCGCAAATAAGATTATTTGAAGCGGAGACACCCTATGGCAAGAGTAAATAGCAGACTTTTGTTCTTGACGACTTCTCCAAGAACACCGGGAAAGATGATACCGGAGATAGAATTGCTGATAAGGCAATTTGAAGGGCAGCATTGGAATGCCGCAACACAGACGGCCTTTATGGAAATCCTTAAAGAGCAAGAGTTCTATAATGGCAGTGGATCATCAGACATGGCCTTGAGCGCCAGAGATAGAATCAATAGGGCGCCCAAATCATTGGGATTTGTAAAACTGCATCCAACAATATCGTTAACCCGAGCCGGGCACGCATTATTGGAAACGAGAAGGAAAGAAGAGATACTTCTCAGGCAGATGTTAAAATTTCAGGTGCCTTCTCCCTATCACAGGCTAGGGGAAAGCGCTGCTGACTTTTGCGTCAAGCCATATTTGGAAATGCTGAGACTGGTGAATCATTTTGGGACTCTCACATTTGATGAACTTCAAATTTTTGGGATGCAATTGACCGATTGGCATAGATTTGATGAGATAGTTGGAAAAATCAACAAATTCAGATTGTCGAAGTCGAGTAATCGAGGGAATTATAAGAAGTTTAAGACAGAATATCTATGGAATGAACTGAAAGAGATATTTAAGAGCCGGATCGAGACAGGGAAAATCCGTACGCGAGAAAGCAAGGATGAGTCTCTTGAAAAATTCCTTAAGACCCAATCCAACAATATGAGAGATTATGCAGACGCATGCTTTAGATATCTTCACGCTACAGGAATGGTGGAAGTATCGCATTACGGACGGTCGCTGAGCATAAGGACAGAGCGCAAAGACGATGTGGCGTTTATTTTGGAAAAGACAGACAGAAATCCTATCCAAATACAAGATGAGGAAGAATACGCGGCATATTTGGGAAATGACGCGCTGCCAGAACTATTGACTGACAACAAGCAAAGGCTTGTGGCAAAGATTCGTTCAGAATTTAAGGATGAGAGATTTGATGAAAGCATTGATTTGCAATCAATGAAAAACCTTTTGGATGAATTGATCGAAAAAAAGAAGAAGGCAAGCATAAATCATCAAATACATGAAATAAAAGATAAACAATTGTACGGAGACATCCAGCGGACATTTGACATGATTTTGAATAACGACATTTACGATGGCCCATTGATGCTGGAATGGAACACATGGCGGGCAATGACCATGCTTGACGGCGGCAATATTGAAGCGAATTTGAATTTTGACGATTCCGGCAATCCACTTTCAACGGCAATAGGCAACAAGCCGGACATAGTGTGCAATTATAATGATTACATACTGACAGTAGAGGTGACTCTTATGAGCGGCCAAAGGCAATATGAGATGGAAGGAGAGCCGGTGAGCAGGCATTTGGGCAAAATCAAGCGCGAAAGTGGGAAAACTTGCTATTGCCTCTTTATAGCCCCAAAGGTGAATGAAGCGTGCGTGGCGCATTTTTATGCTTTGCACAGGGTCAATATCTCTTATTATGGGGGGAAATCTGTGATTTTGCCATTGCCATTGTCTGTATTTAGGAAGATGTTGGAGGACAGCTATTCCAAGGAATATGTTCCCGATTCGGAGCAAGTGAAGAGGCTATTTGAGTTTTCGGAGCGCTCGGCAAGGGAATGCTGTGATGAAAATATGTGGTATGAGAGTGTGAAGGAAAGAGCTTTGCATTGGTTGGATTGATTTATTATTAAATAGATTTAGCATGAAGAATTCTGGAATTTTATTTTTGGCGGGGCTGGCGTTGGTGGCTTGCGGCGGAAATCATAGAGGTGAGGCGCAGGCTTTGGGGGAGCTTAACGGAGCCGGGGGGCAGGCGCTGGAGAAGTACCGCGGGGATACGGCGGTGCGGAATGTGATACTGGTGCAGTGCATCGGCGGAAGCGACGCATTGGTGCAAGTGTACCATAAGGACGACAGCATCGGGACATGGACGCGGGCCATAGAGACCGACGGATACATAGGGAGGAATGGATGGACCGAGACCAAGAGAGAAGGCGACGGGAAATCGCCCGTTGGCGATTTTGGGATAGTCCTGGCCTATGGCATAAAGCCCGATCCTGGATGCGCCATATCATACCTTGACGTTACGCCTGATACTTACGCAATTGACGGGGAGAATGAATATTATAATTTGATTGTCGACGCCAATGAAGCCGGGACGCGGGACGGCGAAGAAATGTATGCCTATTCGCCAGAATACAATTATGGACTGGCGCTGGACTACAACCGGGAGTGCGAGCATGGAGCCGGGTCGAACATCTTTTTCCACTGCAAGGGCGCAAAGCCGGCAACGGGGGGATGCGTTGCGGTAGACGAAGATGTGATGCTGCAGATAATGCGGATGATAAGGCCCGGAGACAGAGTGTGCATCTATCCGCAGAGAAAACAGGCCGATGGCAAATAAATTTCGGAATTATTGAGGAAATTTTGTAATTTTGTATCGGTTTTCACAAAACGCACACATATATGACTTTGGATTTTGAATTTTCCGCCATAACCATATGCCTGTTTGGGGCAGCGCTGGCTTTTGCCGCGTACGTCTGGGCGTATTGCGCAAGAGTATATTCAGTAGGCAAGCGGCAACGCGTCGCCGACTCGGCAGAATGCCAGGAGGGAGAATATCCCAGCGTGAGCGTAATCGTCTACGCCGGGTCCGAGCCCGAAGCCCTAAGCAAGAACCTACCTCTGATAATGGAGCAGGATTATCCAGGAAGCTTCGAGGTGATAGTGGTGAATGAAGGCATGTCGCCAGACGTGAACATGGCAGTGGCGATGGTCAAAGCAAAATATCCAAACATATATCTTACGTTTACGCCAGACGAATCCCGCAACCTGAGCCGGCGCAAGCTAGGACTTACGATAGGCATCAAGGCGGCGAAAGGCGAGGTGGTCGTGATAACTGACGCACGCGCGGAAGTGGCCTCACGCCAATGGCTTAAGCTTATGACAAGCGCGCTGGCGGAGGATGCGGGCAAAGAAGTGACGCTGGGCTATGGCTATCCGAAGACGTCGGAGGGCGCCGGGGCGGCTATGAAAGTCAGAGCGTTTGACATGGCTGCGGACGCGGTGACGTGGATTTCCGCGGCCATGCACGGGCACCCGTATCGGGGATGCGCGTACAATTTGGCCTATCGGCGGCAGCTATTCTTTGAAAACAAGGGGTTTGCAGGGTCGATAAATATGAAGGACGGCGACGATGACGCCTTCCTCTCCGCCATAGCCACTGAAAGAAATACGGCATTGCAATTGAGCACAGACGCAATGGTCGCGCTTGACGCCGACCCATACATGCGCTACACCAAGGATGACCGCAGAAGCCACGCGTTCACGGGGAAAAGACTGTACAAGGGCGAGAGGCGCATAATGGCGGCTGGAGAGTGGGGAATATGGCTGAGCGCATGCTTGGCCTTGGCCGGGGCGGTGAGCACCGGCATTGACAATGCCGCGGGGTGGATAGCCGCCGCAACGATTATATTGTCAGTATTGATTTCAGTTGGGGCATGCTGGAAGAGCACTCTCAAGGCGCTCAAGGCGCCCTCCACCGCCGCGCTTTTGCCATTCATAGCCGCCATGAGGCCCATCAGGAACATAATCGTGGGCATAGGCAGCCGCACCTCGCATCGCCATTACATATGGGAATAGTGGGCGGGCCCACCTTTGACGGGCTGAGTAAGTGCCGATGCGCAACCGCGCTATTGGCGGAGGAGGTCGTAGACGCCGTAGAACTTAGCGGCTATCTTGTCGTTGCAAAGATTTCCGATAGACCCGGCATGGGTGTGACGCACCATTTTTACGGGCTTGAATGCGCCATTGGCCACGTCCAGGCCAACCTTGCGATAGGCTTCGCGGAAGGGCATGCCGGAAAGAGTGAGGCGATTTACCTCTTCGACAGTGAATAGGTAGTCATAAACGGGGCTTTCGAGGATATCGGACTTTACAATTATGTGGCCCAACATGAAATCAGCCATTTTAAGGCATTGGCGCATTTCGGTGAAGGCCGGGAAAAGAATGTCCTTCAGCAATTGGAGGTCGCGGTTGTAACCGAGGGGGAGATTGGCGGTGAGGAGGGCTATTTCGTTTTGGATTGACTGAAGGCGGTTGCTCTTGCCGCGCATAATCTCAAATACATCGGGATTCTTCTTATGCGGCATAATGGACGAACCCGTGGTGAACTCGTCGGGGAAAGAAATGAAGCCGAAATTCTGGCACATCCACATGCAGGCATCCATTGCGAGATGGCCAAGGGTAGAGGCAATCGCAGAAATGGCCATAGCCGCCGCGCGCTCAGTCTTGCCGCGTGACATTTGGGCCGCAACCACATTGTAATGCAAATCCCTGAAGCCAAGCAGGCGAGTGGTCAGCTCCCTGTCAAGGGGAAAGGACGAGCCATATCCGGCGGCAGAGCCGAGGGGATTTTGATTGGCGATATTATAGGCGGCCAACAGCACCTGCATATCATCGGCAAGAGCTTCGGCGTAAGCGCCAAACCAAAGGCCAAAAGAGGAAGGCATGGCCACTTGCAGATGGGTATATCCCGGCATCAGCTTATCCTTGTGCTCCTCACTGAGGGCCTGCAGCCTCTTGAAAAGGGCCTCGACGTCGGAGGCCAGCATGCGAAGCTCGTCACGGGCGAAAAGCTTAAGATCGACCAGCACCTGATCGTTGCGCGAACGACCGGAATGAATCTTCTTGCCTACGTCGCCAAGCTTTGCCGTCAGCATGAACTCCACTTGGGAATGCACGTCCTCCACGCCAGGCTCAATCTTAAATTCACCACGCTCAATCATATCGGCTATTTCCTGCAGGGCTGGAAGCAGGGAGTCGAGCTCATCCTTGCTGAGCAGGCCGATGCTTTGGAGCATTTTGATGTGTGCCATAGAGCCTTGTACGTCATATTTGGCCAGGCGCAGGTCAAGCTCGCGATCGTTGCCGACGGTGAAATCTTCAATCAGTTTGTCAGGCTCTTGGCCTTTGCTCCAGAGTTTCATATTTAAATGGGGATTATTTGTTTGATTAATTGGGGATATATTGAAATGGCCGATTCTATCTCTGAAAGGAGGATATGCTCGTCGGCGCGATGGCTGCGGGAGGATTCACCCGGGCCAATTTTCAGGGATGGGATGCCGTGGAGAAGCGACATGTCGCTCGTGGTTGGAGATACGAAATGGGGGATGCCTAGGGCGGAGAAAGCCCTCCAAAGCAAAGAATCGGGACTGAGCGCCGAGGCCCAAACGCGGGTGGAGCGAGGGGTGAGCGCAGAATATTTCATGACGGCCTGCAGCATGGCGGCCGTTTCGGAGTTGGAGTAGGCATCAGTAGTGCGCACGTCCACGACCCATTTGCAGGAGTCAGGGATAGCATTGTGCTGCCATCCGGCTTCAATCTGCGTAACGTTTACGCCAATTTTGCCCAATAGGGCGGATTCACGCGGAAATGAGAAATTTCTCACACGGTCGATGTCCTCCATGGCGCGATAAATGGCGTTTATCCCTTCGCCCCTCGCGGCATGGCCAGTGACGCCATGCGTGACAGCGTCAAGCACGACCAAGCCCCTTTCGGCCACGGCGGCCTTCATGCCTGTGGGTTCGCCAACAATGGCCATGTCAATGCGGCAACCACGCTTTTCGAGCTCCGGCAAAAGCAGGCGGATGCCGTTTTCGCCTCCTACTTCCTCCTCAGCGGTAATCGCGATAACTATATTTATCGGGAGGGCAAGAGACTTCAATGAAACGTAGGTTTGCAAAAGAGAGACAACAGAGGCGCCAGCATCGTTGGATCCAAGGCCATAGAGGACGTCACCTTCAATATCGGGAGAAAAAGGATTGCGGGAATAGGATGCTGCGGGCTTTACAGTGTCAAGGTGGGAATTAAGGAGGAGAGTAGGCTTGAGGGGGTCGAGGCTACGATATGCGCATACGTTGTTTTTTGCAAAAAACGGCTTTTCCCCGTGGGCTTCCAAATAAGCAAAAACCAATGGCGCTACAGCCTCCTCACATCTTGAGAAGGACGACGTGGCAATCATTTGCCTAAGGAGGCTGAGGGTATCGGGCCAAATCATTTAAAGGCGAATTATCGTTCCTTCGGCCTTCGTGAGGGCGGAGGCTTGCTTAATGACAACGCTATCCACCCCCGCGGAGACGGCAGCCAGGGCGTTTTCTATTTTTGGCAACATTCCGCCGGAGACGATGCCGCCCGCCTTGCACTCGGCGAAAGTTTCGGGAGTGATCAAGTCTATTACGGAGCTTGGATCAGAAACATCGCTGAGGACGCCGGGCTGTTCAAAGCAATAGGTGAGGGTGACGAGGCCTTGATTCGATAGGCCGATGGCCGTGGCGGCCGCGACCGTATCGGCATTGCAATTCAGGAGATTGCCTTCGCCATCGTGCATAATGGCGCAAATGACGGGCGTAAGGCCCATGTCAAGGAAATTGGCGAGCTGGCTATCATCGACGCCACCGTCGCATATGTCGCCCACAAAGCCGTAATCAACCTCCACGCCATCCTTCACTACCGGCTTTCTCCTGTCGGCGGCGATAACGCCGGCATCGGCACCGGAGAGGCCAATGGCGTTGCAGCCAAGGGCCTGCAGCTTACTGACAATGCGCTTGTTGATCAGGCCGGCATAGACCATAGTGACGACATCGAGAGTGGCGGCGTCTGTAACGCGCCGGCCATCAATCATTTTTGTCTCAATGCCGAGAGCGGCCGCCAAACGAGTGGCCTCCTTGCCACCGCCATGCACCAGCATCTTGCGGCCGGCTATGCGGGAGAACTCTTTAAGGAAATCATTGAGGGCTTTAGGGTCGTCAACCACATTGCCCCCGATTTTTACGACATTTATCATAGGGATTCCAGCATGCGTTTGAGCACAGTCTGTGCGGAAATTTCACGATTGGCGGCTTCAGGAATAACAAGGCTGCGTTCGCTTTCAATGACATCGTCAGTGACAATCATGTTGCGGCGGACGGGAAGGCAGTGCATGAAGAAGGCATTGTCGGTGAGGCTCATTTTTTCGGCATTGACAGTCCAATCCATATCCTTGCTCAGCACCTTTCCATAATTGTCGCCGGCGAAGGCCGACCAATTCTTAGCGTATACGAAATCGGCGCCCTCCAAGGCTTTGCGCTGGTCATATACAACGGGCGCATCACCAACAAATTCAGGAGCGAGCTCATAGCCATGGGGGTGTGTGATAACGAAATCGACGTCAGCCGCGTTCATCCATTCGGCGAAAGAATTGGGCACCGCTTGGGGGAGGGCTTTGGGGTGGGGAGCCCAAGTAAGGACAACCTTTGGGCGAGGCTTCGACTTATGCTCCTCGATTGTTATAAGGTCGGCAAAGGCTTGGAGAGGGTGGCGAGTGGCTGACTCCATGCTGAATACGGGGCGGCCGCTGTGGAGGATGAATTGCGAAAGGATGTTCTCGCTATAATCAGCCTCCTTGTCGACGAGGCCGGCGAAAGACCTAACGCCGATAATGTCGCAATAGCTTGCCATAACGGGAATCGCCTCAAGCAGATGTTCGGCCTTGTCGCCATCCATAATGACGCCGCGCTCGGTCTCAAGCTTCCATGCGCCTTGGTTGACGTCAAGCACCATCACGTTCATGCCCAGGTTCATGGCGGCCTTTTGGGTGCTGAGGCGGGTGCGCAGGCTGGAATTGAAAAAAAGCATCAGCAAGGTCTTGTTTTTGCCAAGGCCTGAAAAGGCGAATCTGTCTTTCTTTATGTCGAGGGCCTCCTTTACGGCAATGTCAAGCGGGCCTATGTCGGAGACTTTCAGGAATGTCTTCATTTGCTGGGAATTAGTTGTTGTTTGAGTAATCGGCAAGAACAGCCTCGATAGCCATCAACGCGGCATCGGCTTCCGCCTCTGAGATGCACAGGGCCGGAAGGAGGCGCACTGTGTGAAGGCCGGCCCCACCCGTGAAAACATGCTTTTCGAAAAGGAGGCTGCGGCGCATGTCGGCCGCGCTGCCTTCAATCTCAAAGCCTATCATAAGGCCGCGCCCGCGCACCTCCTTGATTTGCGGATACTTTGCCGTGAGGGCCTTTAATCCATCTATAAGGTGCTGGCCTACAGCGGCGGCGTTGTCGACAAGGCCTTCATCCCGCATGATCTGAAGCACGGCGATTGCGGCGGCGCATGCCAGGTGATTTCCGCCGAATGTGGTGCCGAGCATGCCTTTTTCCGCCTTCAACGCGGGTGAGATTATCACCGCGCCCATGGGGAAGCCATTGGCAATTCCCTTGGCGCATGTGACTATGTCGGCCTTTACGCCGGCATGCTGATGGGCGAAGAACTTTCCGGTGCGGCCATAGCCTGACTGAATTTCATCCAGAATGAGCAACGAGCCGTGCTTGTCGCAGGCGTCGCGCAGCTGGTGGAGGAAATCGTCGGCAACCATGCGTATGCCCGCCACGCCCTGAATGCCTTCAATGATTACAGCGGCTACATCTCCCTTGGCAAGCTCGCTCTCCACGGCCTGAATGTCATTCAAGGGCACGAAAGCCACATGGTCGGTGGAATTGAACGGGGCGCGAATTTTAGGGTTGTCTGTGACCGCGACCGCGCCAAAGGTGCGCCCGTGAAAAGCCTTGTCGAAGGCCAATATGCGGGGACGCCCAGTGGCGAAAGAGGCCAATTTCATAGCGTTTTCGTTGGCCTCAGCGCCTGAATTGCAAAGGAAAAGGGAATAATCATCGTATCCGCTTGCCTTTCCAAGCAAAGAGGCGAGCTGCGACTGCAAAGAATTTTGGACTGAATTGGAATAGAATCCAAGCTTAGCTACCTGGCCGGATATGGCCTCAACATACCGCGGATGCGCATGGCCCACGGAGATAACGGCGTGGCCGCCATAGAGGTCGAGGTATTCCGAGCCATCGGCGGTGAACACTTTGCAGCCTTCGCCTCTAACAGGCTCGATGTCGTATAGAGAATAAACGTCGAAAAGATTCATTTTGAATAGGGCTAAAATGCGGAAGGCTTAAGACGCAGCCCTGCGGCTTCATCAAACCCACACATAAGATTCATATTTTGGACGGCCTGTCCGGAGGCGCCCTTCAGCAAGTTGTCGATGGCGCAAAGCACCAAAAGCTTATCATTATGCTTTTCAAGCGAGATGATCGCTTTGTTGGTGTTTACGGCCTGTTTTAGGTCCACGCTCTTGCCAATGACATGGGTGAAGGTAGCATCGGAGTAGAAATCCTCGTAAATCTCTCGCGCCTTTTCGACGCTTAAATCGGTGTCGAAATAAGCCATAGAGAAAATGCCGCGGGGAAAATCGCCCCTAACGGGAACGAAATTGACACTGTGGCCAAGCCCGGGCTGAAGCTTGGAGAGCGAGCGCTCTATTTCCGCGAGATGCTGATGGGAAAAAGCCTTGTAGACAGAAAGATTGTTGTCGCGCCAAGAGAAGTGTGTTGTGGCTCCGGGCTTTACGCCGGCTCCGGTGCTTCCGGTTACGGCTGTGACGTGAATATCCTTTGGCAATAGTCCGGACGCGGACATTGGCAGGAGAGAAAGCTGGATAGCGGTGGCGAAGCATCCGGGGTTGGCAATCTTCCGCGCGGCGGCGATGCGCGATTTGTTTAGTTCCGGCAAACCATAAACGTACCCGTCGCTTTCGTCGCGGAAATCCTGGGCTAGATCGATCACCTTCAGGGATTCCGGCATTTCGTTTTCAGCCCAGAACTGATGGCTAAATCCGTGGCCGGAGCAAAGGAAAAGCACATCTACGCCGGCAAGGTCGGCCTCTGCGGAAAAGAGCATGTCGGTGTCGCCCCAAAGGCCTTGGTGGACCTCGGCTATGCGGTTGCCGGCGTTGCTGGAGGACTGCACCCAGGCAATTTCAGCGCAGGGATGGTTGATGAGGAGGCGTATGAGCTCGCCGGCGGTGTAGCCGGCGCCGCCCACGATGCCCACTTTCACTTTCTTTGCGTCCATTACTCGTCCCCTCCGTTGCGGAGCTGATTGTTGTGATAGATCTTCATTTGATTGCCGAGGATTTTTGTGAATCCCTTTATGTCGTCAGCAGTCCACGCCTTGTTCACCTCGCCGTATTCACCGAAGTCGGTCTTCATAAGGTCGTAAGGAGAATCAACGCCAACGAGGGTGTATGAATAGGGGCGGAGCTCAATTTCCACAATGCCGGTGACGTTTCGCTGGCTCTTGTCGAGGTACGCTTCCATATCGCGCATCACCGGCTCCAGGTATTGGCTTTCATGCAGGAACATTCCGTACCATGTGCCAATTTGGTCCTTCCAATACTGCTGCCACTTTGATAGGGTATGCTTTTCAAGCATCTTGTGGGCGGCGATGATGAGGATTGGCGCAGCGGCCTCAAACCCGACGCGGCCCTTTATGCCGATGATGGTATCGCCAATGTGCATGTCACGGCCGATGGCGTAGCGGGAAGCTATGCGCTCCACCTCGCGGATTGCGGCAACCTTATCTGAGAATGGCTTTCCGTTAACGGAAGCAATCTCTCCCTTTTCAAAGCCAATTTTAAGGGTTTCCTTGCCATGCTCAGTGAGCTGGGAGGGATAGGCCTCCTCGGGGAGGGTTGTCTCGGAATGCAATGTCTCCTTGCCGCCGATGCTTGTGCCCCACAGGCCTTTGTTGATAGAATATTCCATCTTTTTGAAGTCGGCCTCATAGCCGTGCTCCTTGAGATAGTTAATCTCATATTCGCGGGTGAGAGTGAGGTCGCGTGTGGGGGTGATGATTTCTATTTCAGGGGCTAGGATTTGGAAAGTGAGATCAAAGCGCACTTGGTCATTTCCCGCGCCGGTGGAGCCATGGGCCACAGCGTCTGCGCCGATTTTCTTTGCGTATTCGATAATGGCGATTGCCTGGAATATGCGCTCAGAGGAGACACTGATGGGGTAGGTGCCATTGCGAAGTACGTTTCCGGCCACCATATACTTGATGCTCTTCTCGTAATAGTCCTTTGTGATGTCAAGCGCGGCATGCGAGGCAGCGCCCAGGGCCAAAGCCTTCTTTTCGATAACGGCCAAGTCTTCGTCAGAGAAGCCGCCAGTGTTTGCGATAGCCGTATGCACCTCGTATCCGAGGTCTTCAGAGAGGTATTTAACGGCGAAGGATGTATCTAAGCCGCCGCTGAAGGCGAGGAGAACTTTTTTCTTTTCCATAGGATGATTGTGATTTAATTATTTCAGATTGAATAGCTTGTGGAATTTGTTCTTAATCCACATGATGTATGGGGCAGACTTAGACTTGCGCTCAAGCTTGGCCTTGGGGTCGTAGAGCATGCCCGTGCAGAGGCACATTCTGCGGCCGTTGCGCTGGAGGATGTCAAAGTTTACGCACCCCTGGCAACCGCCCCAAAACTCTTCGTCGTCGGTGAGCTCGCTGAAAGTGACGGGCTTGTATCCAAGGGCGGTGTTCATCTTCATCACCGGGAGAGAGGTGGTGATGCTGAAGATTTTGGCGAAAGGGAATTTAAGGCGCGCGAGCTCGAATGTCTTAGCCTTGATGCGGGACGCCAGGCCCAATCGTCGGAATTCCGGATCGACAATGAGTCCGGATGTGGCGACGAAATCGCCATGTCCCCAACTTTCGATATAGCTGAAGCCGATGACCCGCTCATCACAGAGCGCCACCACGGCTTTGCCCTTGCGAATCTTCTCAGCGATGTATTCGGGAGAACGGCGGGCGATCCCCGTGCCACGCTGCAGGGCGGATTCATAGATAAGGGTGACGATGCGCTCAGAGTACTTCACGTGCTCATCCTCGGCAAACATCACCTTAATCTGGTCATTATTCATCTAAAAGCTATTTAAAAAACAAGATTTAATGCGATAGTCGGCAAAATTACGGAAAATTTGTCAATTATAAGCCTATTTGGCAATGGATTTTACGAATATTTGCTAAAATGCAGACAAATTTTGTTATAATGGAATATGAACAAATATTTGTTTCGCAGGTTAATAATATGTAACAAACTTATTACAAAATGAATAGGAACAAAGGTCTATCTATTTTGCCGATATTGTCCGCCGGAGCCATATGCGCGGCGGGCGTGGCAGCATGCAATTCCGGCGGAGAAACGGCGGACGTGACGCTTCCCGACACCGTGAGGGTTGTGACCCTATATGGCCCATCATCATATTTTGAATACAAGGACACCTTGATGGGATATGATTATGAGATGATGGAGGAGCTGGCCAAGGAGCACGGATTTGCCGTGGATTGGATTGTGGCCGGATCTCTTGACCAAGCTATCAATATGGTGAACGGAGATTCGGCTCTGATATTGGCCTCCGACGTGCCTTCGAAAGAGGAATACAAGAGGCGCGTGCAGCTTTGCGGCCCAAAGAATTTTGTGGAGCATGTGCTGGTGCAGCCGCCGGGCGATACGGTGATTGTCGATGTCAACCAGCTTGCGGGCCATACCGTGTATGTAGAGAAGGGGTCAAAGAGCGAGGAGGAGCTAGAGAAAATAAACAAGAGCCTTGGCGGCAAGATAGGCATCAGGCCCGTCGACCCTGATTCGCTGGCCACTGAAGACATGCTTGCCGCTGTGGCGCATGGCGACATTAGGCTGGCGATAGTAGACAGCAAGACGGCTAGGCTAAACCGCACATATTATCCCGACATGAACATCACTTTGGCCATTACGGCGCCAGAACTGGCGCAATGGGCAGTGGCGCACTCCAACAAAGGGCTGGCCAAGATGCTGGACAGGTGGATGACTGATTCATTGCCTCTACAAAGGCAAGGCGAAATCCTCACCAAATATTTTGAGACGCTTAAAAACCAGCCGGTGGAAGGCGCCGGGTATGACCGCAATTTCGCCAATGGCTATGCGTCTCCATTCGACCACTACTATAAAGAACATACCGACGGCAGCCATTGGGATTGGCGCCTTCTGGCCGCCCAGGGCTACGCGGAGAGCAGATTCAACCCTACGGCAAAATCGTGGGCGGGTGCAACCGGCGTAATGCAGATTATGCCTAAAACCGCGCGTGACTTCGGCCTAAAGAAATCAGAAATGACCGACCCGTCCAGATCGATTGAGACGGCCGTGAAAATCCTTAACCATTATGAGAACCTGATACTGCCATACGTGGAAGACCCGATTGAGCGACAGAAATTCGTGATAGCGTCCTACAATTCCGGACCCGGACATGTGCTTGACGCGATTCGCCTCGCCAAGAAATACGGTTACGACCCGCAGGTATGGGACGACAATGTGGAGAAGGCCATGCTGATGAAGATGAATAAAAAATATTACCGAGACCCGGTGGTAAGGCATGGATATTCACGCGGACGCGAAACCGTGGATTACGTAGACCGCATATGGAACTATTACGGCGACGCCATACAAAAGATACCGGCCTAAAAGGGGCAGGGCATAAAAGAACAAAAGCGGGAGCAAATCGCTCTCGCTTTTGTTGTCGGGGTTACTAGACTCGAACTAGCGACCTCACGCCCCCCAGACGCGTACTCT
>JAMPBQ010000090.1 GCA_023666615.1 Clostridium sp.
GGTGCTGCCGCGCTGTGCGTTGGGGGGCGATGATATGAACTCGGGCAGGGCCTAAGGCCCTGCCCGAGCTTTTTTGGGGTTTGTGCGACGGAGGCCGCCGCGCTTTTTTGGGGTTTGGGAGGCGCGGCGGCGCGTTGGAGGGGGATTAGTTGTGGTCTTCTGTGTCGGGGGCCTGGTCGATCAGGTCCATGAATTGGTCGAGCTTGGGCGTGATGATGATTTCGGTGCGGCGGTTGCGCTCACGGCCGGCATCGGTGGAGTTGTCAGCGACGGGGTTGTATTCGCCGCGGCCGGCAGCTGAGAGGCGGCTAGGGTCAACTCCGAACTTGTCCTGAAGGACTTGCACGACAGATGAGGCGCGCAGGGCTGAGAGGTCCCAGTTGTTGCGGATGTTTGTGCGCGAGATAGGCACATCGTCGGTGTTGCCCTCGACGAGTACGTCATAGTCCTTGTAATCCTTAATGATTTTAGCGATCTTAGAGAGGGTCTGCATGGCCCGGTCGGAGATTTCGTAAGAGCCGGAGCGATAGAGCATGTTGTCGGAAAGGGAGATGTAGACAACACCCTTTAGGACCTTTATGTCGATGTCGCGCAGCTCGTCGCGCGAGAGGGAGCGGGTGAGGTTGTTTGTAAGGACCATGTTGAGGGAATCGCTCTTAGACTTAGCCTCGACGAGGTGCTGGATGTACTTGTTTGAGGCGTTGATTTCATCTACGAGCTTAGCGATGTTAACGCTGCTCTGCGAGCCGGCGGCCAGGGAGTGGTCGAGGCTTTTTTGGATGGCGGCGTATGCCTCCTTAAGGTCAGCGTTGTCTTTGCGGGCCTCTTCGAGGCGCTCGTCGAGGCTCTGGACGCGGCTCTTGGCTTGGGCGAGCTCAACGAGAGTGGCCTGGTATTCTTTGCCTTGGCGAGCGTATTCGTCCTGGAGCTTAACGTATTCCTTTTTGGATACGCATCCGGATGCGGCCATGGCGATGGCCAGGGCGGCCGCAAGGATTGTTTTTGTTGATTTCATTTGTGTTGGGGTATTTGATTATTATAACGAATTTTTTGTTGATGAGGTTTATGGGGGGCAACTATTCAGATGGGAAACGGATGCACCAGGGTGCATCCCTACATAGAGAATAAGGCATTTATGCAACTTATAACACCTGAGTGGTTGCTTTTAGTCGATGAAGAAGGACATGGCTTTGGTCTTTTGGCGTTGGACGTAGCCGTCGGGGGTCTTGACGGTGACGCGGACTGTGTGCATGGCGCCGGGCGTCTTGTAGGAGGAATCGAGGCGGAATCGGAGGATGTAGGAGTGGCGCATGGCGGAGCTTACGATGAATTCGGACAGGGGCGCTACGGTGAATTCGCCGCTGTAGAACTGTGCGGTGCCGCCGGTGAATCGGGATAGGCGCCATGGCTTTTCGGTCTGAAGGGCCTGCTCCTTGAAATTGAGCTTGCCGCCGTAGACAGAGTGGACGGTGCCGCACTGGGAAAGCCACGAGGTGGAGGCTGGGCGCAGGAAATCGACAGACCACTTTTCGGCTCCGCCGGGCTGGTTGGGCTCGTCGGTGAAGAGGACGTAAACGCGGTTGGAGTTGGAGCGGAACGAGAAATTGTCGTTTGCGAAGGCCAGGGCCACGACGGCGCATTCGTTGCTGTATCCGCTGTAATAATCCTCGCTCTTGGCCGCAGCCTCCATCTGCACGGCGTTTGCGCCGCCAAAGCCGCGGATGAGGGATTCGGAAGAGCCGAAGAGGAATGCCTCAATATCGACGACAGAGGCAATGTCGTGGGCGGCGTTGATAGAAACGTCGCCTTCGCCGTAGCTGACGACGCCCACACGGAGGTCGATGCCGGCCTGGTCCATGCTTTCGCCCCAAGCGGCGATCTGCTGGGTGATGTGCTCGACCTCGGCGGCCATGCTATGGGAGTTGTTTATGAGGAAGACGACATCGTGGCGGACGGGATAGCGGACTTCGGCCTTGGAGGCGAGGTTGAAGGCGTCGACGGCCTTTGCCTTGCCGTCAATGTCGAGCCAAACGTTTTGGCCGTCCTTTCCGGTGCCGATAAGTTCGAGCCACTGCTGAGTGCGCGGGTGGCGAATGCCTGTGAGGGAGACGTAGCCGTAGCCTTGGCGGGTGATAACTACGGGCCAATTAGGGATGTCGGCGTCGCCAGAACCATCGCTTTCGTCGGCCTGGTCGCCGCCGCCGGTGCCTCCGCCGCTGGGGAAGACTTCGGGGGTATCGCCGGCTTCATCGTCGTAAGGAATGCCAAGGCCGTCGTCGGCCCCAGCGGAGCCGGCGGCGTTGTTGAGGACAAATGTTTCGTTTCCGCTGTCGAGGCATGAGGACAGGAGGAGGATTGAGGATATGAGGGAGAGTATTTGGGGGAATCGCATATATGGTTGTTTGTAAGAATTAATTGCCACAAAGGTTATTGCCACAAGACGCCCCTACGGGGCTTCGTTGAGATGGGAGATGTCGAGCCCCCAGGCTGTGCCTGGGGTTAATCACGATATCGCCCCTACGGGGCTCTATTCATACGGGGCTCTATTCATACGGGGCTCTATTCAGTTTTGTCTTGGAGGATTTCGAACTCGACGCGGCGGTTTAGGGCACGGCCTTCTTCGGTGTCGTTGTCGGCGAGGGGGAGCTCCATGCCGTAATAGCTGTAGAGGAGCTTGGACTTGGGAACACCGTGGTGCTGGAGATAGTCAACAACGGCCTTGGCACGCTCTTTTGAGAGCTTAAGGTTGTATTCGGCGGTGCCTATATTGTCGGTGTGGCCCTTTACCATAATGCGCGCGTTGGTGCGGACGAGCGTTTTGGCCAGAAGGTCGAGGTAGGGATAGGATTGAGGCTCAATCACGCTCTTGTCGAACTCAAACGTGATGGCGTCGTCGATGGCGCAAATAGTCTTTCCGTATACCGACTCGCCGCGGGCCATGAGGTCGTTGATTTCTTCGAGGGAATAGCAGCGGGTGCGCGTTGGTTGGGGCGCCGGGGCAGGAGCGGGAGCCGG
>JAMPBQ010000091.1 GCA_023666615.1 Clostridium sp.
AGCGATTTTTAATACACATATTGCCTAAAAACATCTTTGAAACGACCAATGAAAATAAGTAATATCTTCTTTGCAACTTTAATTGGCTTGTGCATAACCTCATGCGCTCATAAATCCGGCCATAACCGGCCACAAGCTGCATCTCATTCCGGGAACACAGAAATGAGTAATTCGCAGCCCTCTAACGTTACACACGGAGGGCAAAGGAATCTGAATGTTACTGTTTCCAATAATCGTGGAGACAAGAATAAGCTTGACGGCTCAAAAATCTTTGCAAAGTACAATACTGCTGTTTTTATGGTATTCACTTCAGATGGATATAATGGCTATCAAGGTTCCGGATTCTTTATTAACTCTGACGGATTAGCTGTCAGCAATTATCATGTCTTTCAGGGAACAAACATCGGAGCAGAGCAAATAAAACTCTCCAACAGTGACGAAGCCTATAAAGTTGCTGAAGTTATCTATAGCAGTGAAGATGAAGACTTCATACTTTTCCGAGTGAACGTGTCAAACACCAATTTCATTCCTCTTGCAAAATACAAGCCACAAGTTGGCGAGAAAGTCTATGCTATTGGCAGCCCTCGCGGACTTGAAAACACGTTCTCATCTGGGGAAGTTTCTCAATGGAGAGATAAAAATCTGATGCAAATATCAGCCTTGATAGATCATGGTAGTAGTGGCGGTGCGCTCATCAATGAGTACGGAGAAGTTGTTGGTATTACTTCCGGCTCTTTCGCTGATGGCTCACAGGCTAATCTAAACTACGCATGGAGTATTGATGCAATAAAATCTTATATTAACTGCAAATAACCACTTTAATCATTATAACATCATACAATTACTTATAGTGAAGATTCCAAGGGCAATTGCATAACGCTGTAAAATTACTTAAAATGTTTGAAAAACTCCACCACCGGTGTTGAAAATTCCAGCTTTTCTCTAGGCCGCCGATTTAGCTTTTTTTGGACTTTCATTACATAGGCATCGGTAACTGTGTTGAAGTCAGTGCCTTTGGGAATGTACTGGCGGATGGGCTTGTTTGTGTTCTCCACCCCGCCCTTCTGCCATGGGCTGTATGAGTCGGTGAAGTACACCGTCACGCCCTTCAGCTTTTCGCAGATGCACTTGTGTTCAGCGAACTCGCTCCCATTGTCGGCAGTGATGGTCAGGACGCCCTTAAGTCTGAAGTCGTAGAGCAGCCTAGCCGCCTCCTTGGCCACCTCCTTGGCGTTTTTGCCGTGGGGGAGCTTGCGCAGTTGGCGCTCCGCTCCATCAGGACAAGCATGGCGCCATACCGGCAGCCGGGACTTCTTGTTGTGGGGGGCGTGCTTGGAGCGGCGCTCCTGCGCCATAAGCTGGGCGCGGGCGTCGTCATATCCGCCCTTCGGGAGGGCATTGCGCCGGCACTCCCGGCTGACAGTGGACTGGCTGACGCCAAGCTCCTTGGCGATTTCAGCCTGCGTTTTCTGTGCCGCGGTTTTGGTGTTCCAAAAATAAGTGGCGCCTTTGTCTTGAAATTAATTGTTTTGGCATAGCAATACAAAATTAGTTAATTTTTGGGAGACTTCGGTCTCCTTTTTTGTATTGCCCTTGGATTTTGGGGGGCTGCGCGCCCCCAAACCCCGCGGTGTGTTTTTCATGTCAAGTTTTCGCTTGTCACACCGCGATTATGCTTTTCGAGTTAGACTTTGGGCATATGTCCAAATTTCTATTTAAAATTAATGACATAACTGTCATTAATTTTAAATAGCTGGCATGGTACTCATAACTGCATAATGAAGAACAGCTGCTATAGTACAGATCTGTGATTCTTCAGGAGGCATGGCTGAACTGCGGGATTTTGTTTAGCATGTTTTAGCTTGGGTGGGTCATGGGAATTTTGTAATTTTGCAGTTGAAAAGGACAAAGCTTTTCAGGTGGATAAATTTGGCTGCTTGCAACCACGAAAAAAAATGCTAAAAACCGCTCATTGCCGTTTCATTTCGGTTTTGATATTAGGGTTTTATTTATCGTGGATGCGCACTAGCCGCGCAATCTGCGATTTTTTTATTCCCCTGATTGAAGAATTTCCTTATGGCCGGGCCTTAGCGAAGGCGCGGCGAACCCCAGCGTCTAAAGACAAAATCTAATATAAAGCAAACTATAAACCAGCGACTAAATATGAACTATCTCTTCACATCCGAATCTGTTTCCGAAGGCCATCCCGACAAAGTGGCCGACCAGATATCCGACGCCATCCTTGACGAATTCCTTGCTTACGATCCGCGCAGCCACGTGGCATGCGAGACCCTTGTCACCACCGGCCAGGTGGTTGTGGCCGGCGAGGTCACCAGCGACGCCTACGTTGACATCCCCTCAGTGGCGCGAGGCGTCATAAACGAGATTGGCTACAACCGCCCAGACCTGCAATTCGACGGCAATTCATGCGGCGTATTCTCTGCCATCCACGAGCAGAGCGAGGACATCTGCCGCGGCGTGTCAAGGGAAGAGCCTGAAGAGCAGGGCGCCGGCGACCAGGGCATGATGTTCGGGTACGCCACCAACGAGACCCCTGAATACATGCCCCTCACCCTTTCGCTCAGCCACATGCTTCTGCACGAGCTCAGCGCGATTCGCCGTGAAGGAAAGGAAATGACCTACCTCCGCCCTGACTCGAAAAGCCAGGTCACTGTGGAATACGGCGAGGGCGACAAGCCGGTCAGGGTGCATACGATAGTAATCTCCACCCAGCATGACGAATTCATCCGCCCCGGCGAGGGAATGGACCAGAAGCAGGCCGACGCCCGCATGATTGAAATGATAGCCCGCGACGTGCGCAACATCCTTCTGCCACGCGTCATGGCGAAGCTGCCCGATGACGTAAAGCGCCTCTTCGACGAAAACCTCATCCTGCACGTAAATCCCACCGGCAAGTTCGTGATTGGCGGCCCCCACGGCGACACCGGCCTTACCGGGCGCAAAATCATCGTTGACACCTACGGCGGGCACGGCGCTCACGGCGGCGGC
>JAMPBQ010000009.1 GCA_023666615.1 Clostridium sp.
TAGCGCCCTGGGGCTGCACCTGCCACCCCATGAACCCCGCGCCGCAATATGCCAAATGCATAAAATACCGCATCCTATTGAAAAAGGGTGTTTAAAAACTCACAATCAAGAATTTCACTCTGATAAATTATTTATTAATCAATAAATCAGTGAAATCCGTGTAATCCGTGGTTATTTATTAGCCTTAGTTATTCAAATCGCCCAAAATTTCACTCCAAATAAGTGTAACCAAACAGTCCTGACCTATAAGTGCTCAGGAAATCCCGGCCCTCTTCAGGCGAAATCTTTCCATCCTTCATGCTCTTAGTCACCCATGTCTCGACATTGCGCACGAGCTTCTTGGGATTAAACTGCACGTATTCCAGCACCTCGGCCACTGTCTCGCCCTCTACTATTTGGTCTATCTCATACCCGTCCTTGCGCACGCGGATATGCACGGCGTTGGTGTCGCCAAACAGATTGTGCATGTCGCCAAGTATCTCCTGGTACGCGCCCACAAGGAACACGCCCAAATAGTACGGCTCGCCCGGCCTTACCTGATGCACGGCCAGTGAGTTCGAAATCTCATTCTGCGAAATGAAATTCCCTATCTTGCCGTCGCTGTCGCAGGTTATGTCCTGTATCGTGCAGTTGTGCGTAGGCTTCTCGTCCAGCCTGTAAATGGGCATAATCGGGAATATCTGGTCAATGGCCCATGAATCAGGCAGCGACTGGAACACCGAGAAGTTGCAGAAATACTTGTCCGGTATCATCTTCGCTATCTTTCGCAGCTCTTCCGGCGCATGCTTCATCGACGCCGCCAGCTCGCCCACTTCGCGCGCTATGCTCCAAAACAGCTTCTCTATCTGCGCCCGGGTACCCAAGTCCAGCATCCCCAGCGAGAACAGGTCCAAAGCTTCCTCGCGTATCTGCAGGGCGTCGTGCCAGCCCTCAAACATTCGCGTCTGGTTCAGCTTGTCCCATATTTCATACAGCTCTTTCGCCAGTTCATGCGCATCCTCGGGAAGTTCTTCATTGTCCTTCCAAATGGGCAGCGACGTCGTCTCAAGCGCCTGAAACACCAGGATTGTGTGGTGCGCCGACAGCGACCTCCCGCTCTCGTTGATGATGTTGGGCTGCTTCAGCCCGTTCTTTTCGCATGCGTCAACCATCTGCGACACCGCGTCGTTGGCGTATTCCTGGATGGAATAGTTCATTGAGCTCTCGCTCGAACTGCTGCGCGTGCCGTCATAGTCCACGCCAAGTCCGCCGCCTATGTCCACAAAGTCCACGTTGAATCCCAGCTTGCTCAGCTGCACGTAGAATTGCGCCGCCTCTCTAAGGGCGTTCTTTATCAAGCGTATCTTCGTTATTTGGCTGCCTATGTGGAAGTGTATCAGGCGCAGGCAGTCCTTCAGCCCATGGCGCTTAAGCACTTCTATGGCCTCCAATAGCTCTGAGGAGTTAAGGCCGAATTTCGATTGGTCGCCGCCCGATTCCGCCCATTTCCCTGATCCGGAGCTGGACAGCTTGATGCGTATTCCTATGTTGGGCTTTATGTTGAGCCTCTTGGATATCTGCGCTATAAGGTGCAGCTCGTTCAGCTTCTCCACAACAAGGAAGATCCGCCTCCCCATCTTCTGCGCCAATAGCGCAAGCTCTATGTAGCTTGCGTCCTTGTATCCGTTGCAGATGATCAACGCGTTTTCAGCGATGTTGGTAGCCAACACGGCGTGAAGCTCGGGCTTGGAGCCTGCCTCTAGGCCTATGTTGTACTTCTTGCCGTAAGTCACGATTTCCTCTACTATCGGCCGCATCTGATTCACCTTGATGGGATATATCAGATAGTTTTGTCCCTTGTAGGCGTACTGTTTTGCCGCCTCGCTGAAGCAATTCGAGATTTTCTCTATGCGGTTGTCAAGTATGTCGGGGAATCGCAATAGCACGGGCGCCGTGATGTCACGCACCTGCAGCTCGTCCATTACGTCTTTTAGGTCCACTGAGGCGTAACCCTGGCGGGGTGTTACCACTACATGTCCTTTTTCGTTGATGGAGAAATAGTTGCGTCCCCAACCGATGATATTGTACAATTCGGCGCTGTCTTCAACGCGCCATTTCCTTACTGGCAATTCTTAATATAGTTTTTAAGGTGAAAAAATCAATTCTAATAGCCTTGCTCCAAATGCGGGTATGCGCCCTGGCGCATACCTTGCCATTGCCTTGCAGCCTAAATTCCTGTGTAGCTCTTGGGGCTAAGCGCATGCAGCTCTTTGCGCACTGCGTCCGACACCTCAAGGCTGTCTATGAAGTCTGATATGCTCTGCTCGGTTATGGCCTCGTTGGTGCGGGTCAGGCCCTTAAGCGTCTCGTAGGCGTTGGGGTAGGCCTCCCGCCTCAATATCGTCTGGATGCCTTCGGCCACTACGCTCCACATTTTCTCCAAGTCGGCGTCTATCGCTGCTTGGTTCAGCAAGAGCTTGCCCAGACCCTTTTTCGTGCTCGCCAGCGCTATCAGCCCGTGCGCCATGGGCACGCCCGTGTTCCTTATCACCGTGCTGTCTGTGAGGTCGCGCTGCAGCCTGCTCACGGGCAGCTTCTGAGCCAAATGCGCCAAGAGGGCGTTGGCTATGCCTATGTTGCCCTCTGAATTTTCAAAGTCGATCGGGTTGACCTTATGCGGCATGGCCGATGACCCTACCTCTCCGGCCTTGATCTTTTGCTTGAAGTATTCCATGGATATGTACATCCACATATCGCGGTCAAGGTCAAGGATTATGGTGTTGATGCGCCGCATGGCGTCATATAGCGCCGCCAGGTTGTCATAGTTGGATATCTGCGTGGTGTATTGCTCGCGCTCTATGCCAAGGGTCTTGGTCAGAAATTCGTTTGCGAAGCTCTTCCAGTCGATGTCGGGATATGCTGCGTGGTGGGCGTTGAAGTTGCCCGTCGCCCCTCCGAATTTTCCGCTGATCTTCACTGCGTCGAGCGTGGCCAGCTGCTCTTCGAGCCTGTACGCAAACACCATGATTTCCTTGCCCAGCCTTGTCGGCGACGCGGGCTGCCCATGGGTCTTGGCCAGCATCGACACGTCTTTCCATTCTTCTGCCCTAGCCTTCAGCATGTCTATCAGCTCTGCTATGGCGGGGCGGTACACTTCGCTCAGTGCGTCGCGGATGGATAGCGGAAGCGCCGTGTTGTTGATGTCCTGCGATGTAAGGCCGAAATGCACAAATTCCTTGTACATGTTCATGTCATAGGTGAGGTGCAGTGCGTCAAACTGCTCTTTGATGAAATATTCTACGGCCTTTACGTCGTGATTGGTGATGGATTCTATGTCTTTTACCCTTTGCGCCTGCTCGGGAGTGAATTCGCGGTAGATGTCGCGAAGCACTTCTTCGTCGATGTGACCCAGCGAGGGCAGCTGCGGCAGGCCTAGGTGGCTCAATGCGATGAAATATTCTATCTCTACCTTGATGCGGTATTTTATCAAGGCGTATTCTGAGAAATACCTGTCCAGGCTCTCACATTTGCCGCGGTAGCGGCCGTCGATGGCGCTGATGGCCGTCAGTGGAGTCAATTCCATATCTTTTTTGCTTCTTTTTCGTTGCGCAAAAATACAAATAAAAAATCACATTGCGTTTATGTGTGCGCAATTTTTATCGTCTGAAGGCCTAATTTTTTCCATTTCTGCGGCTTAACAGGGTGAGAGCGTCGGATATCATCGCCGGCAGTATGTAGGACGCTGGCCCATGCACGGTGAGCACGGCCGTCGCCTCTGCTCCGGTGGCGCTGAAGTCCAAAGTATAGCCGTTTTTCAGCCGGAACGCTTTCATTGCCTGGTGATTATAGGGGATAGAGGCATAGGCCACGGCCTTGGGCGCGCCATAAATCTCCCCTTGGCTCACCACTTCGTATGCGTCTAGGTCGTAGCTCCCTACTTCCAAATAGACGCTGTCCACCCTTGTGTGCAGCTTTCCGCCGCTAAGAAAGTCTATAAGCTCAGCGGCGTCATATCCTTTGTCGGGGTCTACGGGTATGGCGCACTTCACTAGCCAACTCTCCAAGTCCATCCGCCTAATGGTTTCAGCGCTCCCGCCCGGAGCGGCGCCTATCGCCAAAGTGCCCCCGTCGGTGTGCATCACGTCTATCACCGCCCCCACTCCTATGCGGGACGCCAGCGGCCATGTCTCGCTCATCTGCTTTATGGCTTCTGGCAGGATTTCATTGACGCCGGCGGCCGCGTAAGCTATCATGCCGGGTGGCATCTCGCTCAGGGCGGCGGGGTCTACAGCCGGCATGTCGCGCAGCGCCGCGGCCGGATGCCCATCCCGCAGCCCCCACATTGACAAGGATATGCTGCGGTCTGATAGCCTCAATTCCGCATAGACGGCCTCTATCGGCTCGCCAAGCGGGTTGTTCGGAATGTCGCAATTCACTATTGCCTTGCATTGCGCTGCCCGCTCCAAAAATAGGTAGGCCGCCTCATGCTTGGTTATGGGGTCGGCGTCCGCCGCCCCCACCACATAATCCACAGCCTGCCCCATAGGCAAGCCGCAGTCCGCCACCCACCACATCTGACTCGCCGTCCTGGCGTGGCTCACTCCGTCGGCGCTGTTCACTACCTCCATTTCTCCCAAAAGCGGGCTCATGTATATCGGGGCGTCTTTTGCTCTAACGTCTGCCTCGGGATGCATGCGCAGCTCTTCTCTCACGGGCGCGGTCACCATGATTCCCATAGTGTCGCCAAGGATCACCACGCGGCTCAAGTCGGCCACATTGCCGCTCTGCGCCACTGCCCTAAGCAGAGACAAAGCCATTGTGTCAGCCATCCCAACAAGCCTTTCAATGTCCTTCGTCAGCGTTATCCGGCCTCCATTGCTTCGGCATGCCGCAGATTTCAGCAACGCGTCCAAATTGACGCAAGCCACAATCTTCGCCTTCGCCGGCACCGTCTCCAAAAGCTCCCTCTCCCTAAGCGCCTCCTTCCGTCCGCACCCCAAAAGCAGCAGCGCCGCCGCCAAATAAATTACAATCCTCGCCATTCAATCAAACATGAAAAAGAGTCTATTCAAAAACTCACCCATAGCCTACTAGATGCTTTTTTGTGAGTAAACCCCAGGCGTAGCCTGAAAGCTCTGAGAACCATAGCCTCGTAGAGGCTTTTTTGTGAGCAAACCCCAGGCGTAGCCTGAAAGCTCTGAGAACCATAGCCTCGTAGAGGCTTTTTTGTGAGTAAACCCCAGGCGTAGCCTGGGGGGGTGCTCTGATAATCAGAGAGGTAAGCCTCGTAGAGGCGTCGTTGTGGTTACAGCATTCACTATCCTTTCAACAACCACGTCGTCAAATATCAATTAGACGCCTCGGCGATATACCTTATCAAGGTATCAAGCAAATACTCGCCTTCTCCAACCACTTCTACGTCAAACGCCAGTTGCGATCCGTCAGTCGACAAAGCCACGATAGGCTGGAACGTCAGCGCCGGCACCCCGGGCAACGATGTGCCCTCAGCCAAGCTCGCCTCAATGGCCAGCATCTGACCCTTGAAGTATTCTTTGCTAAAGATAGAGCCTCCTTCGCCGGTTATTGCCTCAGTGGAAATCACAAGCATCCCGGCCACATCTTTCAGGTAGAATTTAAACGGCGCCAATTCTATCACAGTAGCGTCGCCCTCCGCCTTCGAGCCAATGCCATAGCTCGACGCCAGCGTCTTGATTTCATTGATGTATCCTGCCGCCGACCCCTTCTTCATCTTGGCGCCGAGAGTGAGGCTCCAGTATTGCGGCCCCGAGGTCATCATGAGCAAGTTCTTCGGATGCGCCGACACAAACACCGTGCCGTCTACATTTCCCAGCACCTCTGCCACCTTGTTCATGATCATCTTGTTGGCGCCGCGAGTGAGGTTTCCGCCCATTTGCTGGTCAATCGCCGCAATCACGGTATTCCAGTCCATCCCTTCAGGCAGGCTTACGGCTGCCGCCAGGTTGTCGCCCTTGTTGATGTATTTGAAAATATCCATGTCAATGGGCTTAATGGCCTGCTTTGCCTTTACCTGATTGCCTTCCCGGTCACGCGCCTTGATTGTCACGTTCAGTTTCTTGCCGCGCAATTCAGCTGTGACTTCCGCATAGCCATTCTTGATTGCCTCTATGTCAATGTACTCGGTGCCAGCCTGGTTGAGGGTCTCTTCTCCCACCATTTTTGTGAAATGCTTGCCGCTCACCAGCGCCGTGAAAGTCCTGCCTTCGCCCAGCGCCTTGGTCTGCCATTCCGCCAGGGGCGATGCCTCGGCCTGGGCTTTCAGTTCGTTGAAATGCTCCAGTGTGCATTCTTTGCTGTTGGATGATACAATGTAGGCGGCTCTTTCATTGGCGAAAATCTTTACGTTCTTTTCAAGGCCGTATACTTCATATTCGCCCTCTGACTCCGGAGCCTCTACGCCCATGTCCTCAGTGATCCACTCCCTGAAGGCCTTGGCGTCGGTAAGGCCTAAAGCGATTATGCTCTCTTCATCTGCGTTTACCTTCAGAAAGCATCCATTGAAGTCAACGCCGCGTATCTTAAGAGCCTTCTCTATCTGCGCTTTTTCGCGTGGCGACGCCCCCTTGTCTATGATGCGCCCCAGCTGCGGGGTGAGCGTGATGCCCTGATCGCCATAGGCGCATGCCGCATTTGTCAGCACGTCGGCCAGGTTGCCGGTGGCCACCACCAAATCCTCGCTGGACCCCAGCTTTACAAAGGCTTCTTCCGTCGCTGCCTTGTCGTTACCGCCGCAAGCGCTGGCCAAAACAGCCAAGCCCACGCAAATCGCTGCATAAAACATCCCGATATAACTCTTCTTCATCTCAGTATTCTTTTTTAGTTAATCATCCGTTTCTAAATCAAGCTCCCGTTTCTATCTTAAGCGTTCGTTTTTTGATTCATCCGCAAAATTAATCAAAATTCCGAAACGCGCACCGTTATCTTGAAAAAATGATTCGCCATCCCCAAAATTAATCCGTAAAATCCGTGAAATCCAAAGAAAAATTCCGCCCACCAAGCCCCCCTTACGTCCCTCCCCCTTCAGATCCCCAAAAAAATCCCTCAAAATATCTCAAGATTCCACAAGATACCCCATGATTCCACAAGATCCTCCAAGATTCCCCCCCCTCAAGACATCTCAAGATTCCAAAAGATACCCCATGATTCCCCAAGCCCCCTCAAGATTACACAAGATCCCTCATGATCCCCCACGATTCCTCATGATCCCCCACGATTCCCCCCACATGCCCCCTCAAGCAAAAAAATCCGTAGTCCCCCAAAATCCACCATCACCAAAAAAATCAAGCGAGGGCCGCTTCTGGGCGGCCCTCGCTTGATTTTTCCCCTGTTTTCTTTACCTTAAATAACAATACCTAAACCAATTCTTTTTGCAATACCTAAATCAATTCTTTTTTTACCTTGAAAGATTATCCCTTTGGATTCCTTTTCTTTTCTAAACCTGTAAAACCCAATTATATTCTTACCTAAAAAATTGCAATGCCTAAACCAATATCTTTACCATAAATCATTCATTCCCAAATCATTGTTGACTAATTAAGTCATCCGTTTTGCACGAACCCGGTCAGTTGCGGTAGTCAGCAAAACGCTCCTGAAGGCGCTTCCTCGCCGCGAAGATGCGGCTCTTCACAGTCCCGATCGGCAGGTTGAGTTCCTCGGCGATCTCCGCGTACTTATAACCGGCCACGTGCATCGAAAACGGCTTGCGGTATTCGTCGCTGAACGAGTTGATCGCGTCTGTGATCTCCGACGCGGAAATCGAATCCTCGGGCTGCGCCAGTCCTGAATCCTGGCTAAGGTTCAGGTGGTACAGATTGTCTGTCGTGTCCACCATCGTAGCCGTGCGGGCTATGCGCCGATAGTTGTTGATAAATATATTGCGCATTATCGTGAACACCCATCCCTTGAAATTCGTGTTGTCGGTGTACTTGTCCTGATTGTCTATCGCCTTCAGGGTAGTGTCCTGAAGCAGGTCGTACGCGTCATCTCTGTTCGAAGTCAGCATCATTGCGAAGTTGAGCATGTTGCTTTGGAGGCTCATCAGATTCGATTGGAATGTTTCAGTTTTCATATTCTGGAGATTTTTAAAATTCGTTTTTCTTTCTTTTGGTTGCTGTTGTTGTCTCTTGACATTGCAAAGATAAGGCCCTTTTTCCGCCCATGTCAAATTTTTCGACCGCAAAAATTCATCAAAGCCGCAAACTTTTTCATTTTTACATCTAATACACTGTTAATCAACATTGTACAATTGTTACAAAACAAAAACCAAATGATACAAATCACAAAATGCAACAGAATTGTAGCATTTATTCCATATTGTTTCCCTTTTCCGCGGCCTTCGCGGTTTCGCCCTCGCCGGCCTTATCATTCTTCGGGCCCTCTATGCCGGGGGCCTTGGTCAGCTCTTCGCTCTCATCGCTCTCGCCCTTGTCCGCTTCTTTGCCCTTGGCGCCCTCGCCTTTTGCCTCCTCCTGGGCCTTTTTTGCCGCTTTTATGTCCATGCGCCTTGCCGCCCCCAGCATGCTGCCCTCAACAAGGCACCCCGCAGCCAGCACGGCCGCCGAGATTCCGGTCACAAGGATTATCGGCAGCTGCGCCACGCTGTCCTTCGCCACAAATATGTATGTGGCCGCCACGGCCAGCGCTATCGGGAACACATAGAGCCATCCCGGAAGCACGTGCGGCCTTACCGCCGCCGCCAAGACATAAAACTGCCATATGGCCAGCATCGCCACAAGAAGCCCAAAGATGAACGTGACCAATGGCACAAACGAGCCCTGAAAAGCTATCATGCAAATGCCGAACACTATCGATGCGGCATTGGCCACATACCCGAACACCTTGCCGGCCCCGGCCTCCTTGTTGCGCGATATGGCTATGCAATTGGCCAGGCCGGCCAGTATAAACAGGATTCCCCCGGTCAGCACCACGCCCAGCGGCGTTATGCTGTTGCGGGCTATGATCAACGCGGCAGCCACTACCGCCGCCAGTATCCCAAAAAATGTAAGTGTGCGTCCCTTCATAATATCAATAGTTTTGTGTTCTTATTTTCTATATATAACAAATAAATCGCAGTTTTTTCAAAAAATAACCCTCCATTTTTGGTGCAATGCCAAAAAATTCATAACTTTGTGCGAAATTTTGTGCCCTGGCTCCGGCTTCCGCCCGGCGTCTCGGCGCGATTTTGTACGCTAAACGAAAATAAATCAATCAAAAAAATAACTCTTTAAACACGAAATGGCAACACTTCAGAAAATCAGAAACAAATCTTGGCTTCTGTTCGTCATTATCACTCTCGCCCTTCTGGCCTTCATCCTCGGAGACCTTTTGGACTCCAGGCGCTCGATCTTCTTCAGCGCCGGCGCCAGGGACATGGCGAAAGTCGGCTCTGTGAAGGTCGATTACGACAACTACCGTAAAACATATGAGGACGTCCGCAGCCAGGGCCAGCAGTACAACGATGCTGTCGTTGAGCAGCAAGTCGTGCAGCAGCTCCTTATGCAACAGCTCCTTGAGGAGGAGTACGACAAGCTCGGAATCCAAGTTACCGACGAGGAAATATCCCGCATTATGATGTCGCCCGCATCGGCTTATATGATGCAGCCCCTCGCCTCCAACCTCGGCGTCAGCGACCCACGCGCCATCTACGATATGGTTTGCAACCCGGCTAAGTACAACCTCCCCGCTTCGGTGCAGGAACAGCTCACCCAAATTTGGGCCAACCTCGAGAAGCAGGCCGAGGAGTCGCTGAAGACACAGGCTTACCTCAGCCTCGTCTCTGGCCTCTTCACCGCCAACGAGCTTGACGCTAAGTCGCGTTACGCCGACAATAACGACCGAATGGCTATCGAGTATGCCGCGGTTAACATCCCATTCGGCAACCCCGAAACACCGGTTTCTGACGCTGAGCTAAAAAGCATGTGGGAAAGCCACAAGGAAAATTTCTCCACTTTCGGCCTCGCCGGCTCTAATGTCAAGGAGCCCGTTCGCGCCATCGAATACATCTCGGTTGTAGTGAATCCTTCTTCTTCTGACATTCAGGCCGCTCGCGACGTCGTTAGCCAAGGCTATGCCGACCTTAAGGACAACGAAGGCATCGCCGGTCTGGTTGACGCCCCCGGATTCATCCGCAACGCCGTTTCGGCTCCCCGCGCCAATGTCCGCGCTCGCGCCGGCGTAGCCGCGATGCCCGATTCTCTGCTGAAGGTCAACGGCACATATATGTCGCCCTTCAATAGCATGAACAATACTTTCACCCTCGCTAAGGTCACTGGCGTCAACGCCAAGGTCGACAGCGTGAAGGTGTCTATGTTCATCGCAAAAGACGCCGCCGAGAATGATTCTGTGCTTGGCGTTCTCAACGCTGGCGCTTCTTTCGCCGAGCTCGCGCAGTCTAATCCCGGCCAGGTGGTGGAAGATTACCTCTATCTGCCACAGTCCGACCTTCAGCCCGGCCAAAACGAGGCTGTCCTACTGCAAATCCTCAACATCGATGAGGTTAACTCTGGCGTTTACTCAAATCCCATTGGCAAGACCACAGCATACACCGATACCGTTACAGGCCTTAACCTCCTTTACAAGGTCAATGACCGCAACAACCCCAAGGATTATGTGGAAATGCAGGTGTTCACCTACAATGTAGATCCTTCCGCCGAGACTCGCTCTGAGCTCCGCAATGGCCTGGCTAGTTTCGTTGCAAGCAACAACAATGCCAAGAGCTTTGTTGCCGCTGCCGACACCACTCCGCAGTTCGCTGCCATGCGCGCTTTCGTTAGCGCAAGCACCCCCTACATTGGCTCGGGCTACAATTACTTCGATAATACCCGCAAGGTCGTTAAGTGGGCTATGGACGCTAAGAGCGGCCAAGTGTCTCCCATCTTCGACGTTCGCACGCTGAAGAACCCCAACATGCCCAATGTCGCTACCCGCGACGTCTACATGGTGGCAGCCCTCACCGATGTGCTTGACGGCAACTATGTTCCCTACAACTCATCTCTTACACGCGCCGACCTCGAGGCTATGGTGCGCGCCGACAAGGCCGCTAAGGAACTGATCGACCAGTACGCAGGAAAGGCTTCCACCGTGGCTGAATACGCCAATTTGATGAACGCCACCGTTGCTTCTGACAGCGCCGCCGTATTCACTACGGCAATGCGCCAGGATCCCGTCATCGCGGGCTCAATGGCCGCAGCCGCTCCCAACACCGTGGTTGGCCCCGTGCAGGGCATGAACCAAATCGTTGTTTTCACGGTTAATCCCGTTGATTCTGAAGCTCGCCCGTACACATACGCAGCCGACGCTATGGACTACATCAATACCTTCGGATTCCCCGTTAGCCGCCAGACCGGCATGATTGACCAGACCACTCTCCTCAATATGCTAATCGGCAATCGCGAATACAAAAATCAGACCCTCAACGTTGTCAGCGCTCAGGACGAAGAATAATCCCCTCCAACTCCCATAATGAAGAGGCCTCCTGGCGACAGCCCGGAGGCCTCTTTTTTTCTCAATCACATTCCCCGATGCCATTCCTCTATTCAACAGATTTTTATTCACACATTTCATTCCTCTATTCAACAGATTTTTATTCCCGATGTCTTTCTTCTATTCAGTAGAATTTTACGTTATCCTTGCCGTGGTGGCCGCCGCGATAGTCGCCCTGGCGTCTCGGCCAGCCCAAAATGGCCCTGTCGAGGAAATCCTCATCTCCTGTCTGATAGAGGATGCCTCCTCCCCTCAAACCCGCTCGCTCGCCGCCGACAGCCTGACAAGCGCCACCCTTCCAGTTGACCATCCGAAGGCGGCATTGCGCATGCAATGCCTGGACAGCGGCCGCATTGCCATCACACGCTTTGGCCTCGCCAACCTCTGCGGCGATGGAGCCGTCTCCCTCGCCATCCAGGTAAAGGGCGCCGACATCCGCATTGAGGAAAGATTGACTCCGGGGAAAGGCCTGCTCCTTCCTTTGGCCACCGCCTCATGCGTTTTGCCTTTCATCAAGCTCGACCGATACCATGTGGCGTACAACAGCGCCTCCACCGGCCTGTTCGCCTCATTCACCTTCCCCGCTAAGCCGGGCATGGTCGTCGATGCCAATCTGCGGATGTAATATCGCGATTCTTTGCCGCTCTCTCAATTTTAATTTTTAGAAATTCTCTCACTTTTAAGGAGTTTTCTCGCTATAATTCACCATTTTTTCGTAATTTCGCACAATGATTTTGGCGCGTCTCGCCTTGTAGGCGTCCTTAAATTCACTTCATCGCTAATTATCAATTCGTTATCACTTCATTCAAATATAATCTCTTAAAAATCTGCATATAATGAACGTGGCTATTGTCGGCGCCAGCGGCGCTGTGGGGCAGGAATTCCTGCGAGTGCTCGATGAGAGCGATTTCCCCGTGGACGAACTCCGTCTTTTTGGGTCAATCCGCAGCGCCGGACGCGAAATCAAATGGAAAGGGAAAAAATACATCATCGAAGAGCTGACCGCTGACTCCGACCTTTTCAAGAGCGTGGATGTAGCCTTCGTTTCTGCCGGAGCCGGCGTTTCCAAGCAATATGCCGATATCATCACTAAGCACGGCGCGATAATGATTGACAACTCAAGCGCCTTCCGCATGGACGAGGACGTGCCTTTGGTGGTGCCGGAGGTCAATGGCGATGACGCTTTCAATGCCCCGCGCCGAATAATCGCGAACCCCAATTGCACCACCATTCAAATGGTGGTTGCCCTCAAGCCAATAAGCGACCTAAGCCCCATACGCCGAGTGCATGTGGCCACATACCAAGCCGCAAGCGGAGCCGGCGCGCAAGCCATGGCCGAGCTTGAGGAGCAGCACAGGCAAATCGCTTGCGGACAGCAGCCCACACCGAAAAAGTTCGTGGATCAACTTGCCTTTAACGTAATTCCACACATAGATTCGTTTCAGGACAACGGTTACACCCGCGAGGAAATGAAGATGCACTTCGAGACAAAGAAAATCATGCACGCTCCCGATCTTGAGGTGAGCGCCACATGTGTGCGCGTGCCGGTCCTCAGGGCCCACAGCGAGGCCATATGGGTGGAAACCGAAGAGGAAATCTCCCTTCCTCAAGCCCGACAAGCCTTCGCCAACGCCAAGGGCATTGTGCTTGAGGACAAGATGGAGCCCCTTGGCTATCCCATGCCTTTGCGCAAAGCCGGCCTTGACCCCGTCTACGTAGGCCGCGTGCGCAAAGACCTCGCTAATCCCAAGGGCCTGGCGTTCTGGACCGTATCCGACCAAATCAAGAAGGGCGCGGCCCTGAACGCCGTGCAGATTGCCCAATACTTATTCAAAGTATAACTCTCAAGAATTCAAAGTACAACTCCCAAGTATAGACACAGCGATGGTGACGTTAGTGATGGTGACGCAGCCGGTGGCGATATTCCTTATCGTCCTCATCATCATTTTGTCCGCTCCGTTGATTCTGAATAGGTTGCGTATTCCCCACATCATTGGCATGATTGTGGCGGGTGTGGCTGTCGGCCCCTACGGATTCAAGATTCTGGAGAATGATTCCTCCTTCGCCATTTTTGGGCAGGTGGGTCTGCTTTACCTCATGTTTCTGGCCGGGCTTGAGATTGACATGTACCACCTCAAGCTCAATCTCAAGCGCGGCCTCCTATTCGGATTTCTTACCCTCATAGTGCCGCTTATTTTGGGCGTGGCGTCAAGCCACTACCTTCTTCACCTCGACCTGCTCACGTCGCTGCTCCTTGGCACGATGTATGCCTCCCACACACTCATCGCCTACCCCGTTGCCACTCGCTTCGGCATCACGCGCTCCCCGGCCGTGCTGATTTCAATTGTGGGCACCATAATTGCCGTAATTGGAGCCCTTTTGGCCTTGGCTGCCACGGTCAGCGTCAGGCGCGAGGGCGCCCTCGACCTATCCGCCTTCCTCAAGCTGCTGGGCATGCTGGTCGGCTATAGCCTTTTGATTCTATACGCCTATCCGCGCATCACGCGCTTCTTCTTCAAGCTCGTTAGCGACAAGGTGAACCAATATGTGTTCATCCTGGCCTTGGTGTTCCTCGCCTCGTGGGGCGCGCAGGCCATCCACCTTGAGCCTGTGCTTGGGGCCTTTTTGGCCGGCCTCGTTTTGAACCGGTATGTTCCGGCTGGCTCTTCGCTCATGTCGAGCATCGAATTTGTGGGCAACGCCCTCTTCATCCCATATTTTCTGATAAGCGTGGGCATGATGATCAACCTCGGCGTCGTGTTCAACGTCTCCACCCTCTCCGTGGCCGGCGTAATGCTGGCGGTTGCTTTGCTCAGCAAGTGGATTCCGGCCCTGATTGTGCAAAAGGTCAACAAACTGTCTTCAGCTAGCCGTGGCGTGATTTTTGGCCTCACCACCGCGCACACGGCCGTGGCCCTCGCCGTTGTCACCCTGGGCATGAACCTGGGCATGATGGACGCGCGCGTCTTTAACAGCACTATGGTCGTTATCCTCGTTTCTTGCGCCCTGGCCCCCATTTTCACATCCGGCTCCGCAGCTAAGCTTAAAGTGGAAATGGCGGAAAGCGATGACGGCTCCGGCGATAACCACGTGCGCCGAATACGCCGCCACAATATCCTCGTGTCACTCGGAAATCCCATCATCGCGCAGCAGCTTGTGGACCTCGCCGCCCTCCTGCGGTCTGAACAGGGTTCTTACTCTATCTTCGGCCTCCACGTGCGCACCGACAATTCCAATTCCGCAAAGGCCGTTTCGCGGGCTACGATTGAGGAGGCGCGCAAAGCCGCCGCTGCCGCCGATATGACGATCTCCCCCATCGAACGCTTCGACCTCAATGTCGTCACCGGCCTGATCAACACAATCAATGAGCGGGACATTACCGAAGTGATTCTCGGCATGCACCGCCGAAGCACGGTTGTCGACTCTTTCTTCGGCACTAACACAAACCAGCTCCTAAGGGCCACCAACAAGATGATCATCATCACCCGCACATTCATCCCGGCAAATACCCTCACCCGCATTGTGGTATGGGCCCCGAAGAATGCGCAGTACGAGACTGGCTTCAGCCAGTGGGTACGCTCTATGGCTTCGCTCACGCGACAAGTGGGCTGCCGCATCATATTCTGCTGTCCCGAAGATATCCAACCTCTCATAAGGGGCATCCTTTACCACGATAATTTCGGCATCCGATGTGAATTCCGCACCATAGAATCCTGGGATGACTTCATCCTGATGAGCAATCGCGTGCTCGACGACGACCTGTTCGTAGTCATTGGCTCGAGGGTAAACTCTGTCTCTTACAGCGACGCCATGCTCGAAATGCCCCAATTCCTGCAAAAATATTTTTCCCGCAACAATTTGCTTGTCATTTATCCCGAGCAATTCGGCGAGGCCGACCACGAAATAATGTCCTTCGCCGATCCCATGGCCGTTGACCTTGGAGGCACTCCCTCCCCAATCTGGCTCCACATCAAATCCGCCTGGAAATCAATCATCGCGGCAAAAAAGAAAATCTCCCACCGCCGCCGCAAAAAAAAATTCTGACTGAAACAGAACCGATGCAGTCTTTGGATTGTTCCGACTAAATTTTTAATGAAGATGGATGTGACTATTGTTATGCCGGTGAGGAATCGCGAGGGGATTGTGGGGCGCACGCTTCGCAGCCTTGAGTTGCAGTCTTTTCGCCCGCTTTCGGTAATTCTCGTTGACAACGGCTCCACTGATGGCACGCGCGCCGCGCTCGAGAGCTGGGCGAACAAAGTTTCCTCCCCCGACTTCAACGTCACGATCATTGACGAGCCCATCCCTGGAGCAGCGCGGGCCAGAAACGCCGGTCTCGATAAGGTGGTGACAGAATGGACTATGTTCTTCGACTCTGATGATGAAATGCTTCCCGACCATGTGGATAGAGCCATGAACTGCGCTAAGAAGCATCCAAAGGCCGAGCTGATAGGCTGGGACGTGAAGGCCATTCTGCCCTCAGGAAAGGAAAAAATCTGCCCATTCTTCAGCAGCGACATGATGTACAACAACATCCTGCACGGAGGATTCGCCACTCTGCGCTATATGGCCCGCACCGCCCTCTTCCGCAAAGCCAAAGGCTGGAATGCCGACTTCGGAGTGTGGGATGATATCGAGCTTGGCGCCAGGATTCTGAGCCTCAACCCGGCTCCGCGCATGTTCAAAGTGAATGGAGTGCCAAGGGTAATAACCCATTTCACACATGAGTCTCTCACCGGAGAATCCTGGAGCGGAAAAGCCGCCGAGCTGTGCGCAGCGATTGACAAAATCGAGCTACAGCTGCCCAAAAGCATGCGATGGATAGCTAACCTGAAGCGCGCCCAAGTGGCACGCGTCTGCCGCAAGGAAAACCGCCCAGACCTGGCAAAGGCTATTGTCGGCAAAATCTCCTGCAGCCCTTGGCAACGACCGCTCTTCCGCCTGGCCTCCTACCTCCCTTCCGACCTTCTCCGCCCATTTTTCTGATTTTTGCCGCGCCAGGGGCCAATGTTTCAGAAAAAATTGGTATTTTTGCGCATTGGTAGAGGCATTGCGCCCCTTCTTCGTTTTTTATTGTTTAAACCGCTTTGAAGAGATATGCCTGAAGTACGCGCGAAAAAGGCCTTGGGCCAACACTTCCTTACCGACCAGCATGTGGCCGAACGCATCGCCGCCACCCTCGACGACTTTAAAGGGATGCCGGTGCTCGAGATTGGCCCCGGCATGGGCATCCTCACGCGATGGCTCCTCGACAAGGGCCACGACCTGAAAGTGGTGGAAATAGACGCCGAAAGCGTGGAATATCTGAACCGCAATTTCCCGGCCCTCCAAGGCCGCATCATCGAAGGCGATTTCCTACGGCTTGACCTGGATAAATTGATGGACGGCAAAGAATTCTGCGTTATTGGCAATTACCCTTACAACATCTCGTCACAGATATTCTTCAAAATCCTCGACTATAAGGACCTTGTGCCATGCTGCAGCGGCATGCTCCAACGCGAAGTGGCCGAGCGCCTCGCCGCCGGCCCAGGCACAAAGGCAAGGGGAATACTCAGCGTGCTCCTGCAGGCCTGGTACAACGTAGAATATCTCTTCACTGTGAGCGAGAACGTGTTCAATCCGCCCCCAAAAGTGAAATCGGGCGTGATTAAACTTACGCGAAACGGCGTGACTGAGCTTCCATGCGACGCCTCTTTGTTCCGCACCGTGGTGAAAACCTCTTTTGGCCAGCGCCGCAAGACTTTGCGCAATTCCATCCGACCGCTTTTGCCTCCCGGCGCCGCGCTGCCGGATTCTGAATTGCTGGCGCTTCGCCCTGAGCAGCTTGCTCAAGATCAATTTTACGAACTCACCAACCTTATCTCCTCATTGCGCTCATGAAAGAAAATTACGAAGACTATTTGCAGCACTTGCGCGACGTAATCAGCCGCAATGACGAGGCCGAAGCCAGAAAGGAAATTGAGGAGCTGCACCCAGCCGACATCGCCGAGCTTTACCAGGATCTGAACCTCGACGAAGCCGAGTACCTTTTCCGCCTTCTCGACGAAGAGACAGCGGCCGACGTGCTCATGGAGCTCGACGAGGACGACCGCCTCAAACTCATTGAGCACATGCCCGCCGAGGAAATCGCCAAGCAGATCGACCACCTGGACACTGACGACGCCGTTGACCTCATTCAGCAGCTCGACGAAGAGGACCGCGACGAGGTCCTCTCGCAAATCGAGGACGTGGAGCAGGCAGGCGACATCATCGACCTTCTCAAATACGACGAGAACACTGCCGGCGGCCTTATGGGCACGGAGATGATCGTGGTGAATGAGAATTGGTCAATGCCCGAATGCATCAAGCAAATGCGCCTCCAGGCTGAGGATATGGACGAAATCTACAACGTATACGTTGTGGACGACGACAATAAGCTGAAAGGCGTACTTCCGCTGAAAGAGTTGATCACCCACCCATCGGTATCTAAAATCAAGCATGTGATGGAGGCCGACCCGGTGAGCGTAAAGGCTGATACCCCGGTTGACGACGTCGCCCTTGACTTTGAGAAATATGACCTTGTGTCAATGCCGGTTGTCGACAGCATTGGCCGCCTTCTTGGCCGCATCACCGTCGACGACATCATGGACCAGGTGCGCGAATCAAGTGAACGCGACTACCAGTTGGCTTCGGGTATTTCCAGCGACGTTGATGCCGACGACTCCATACTGGCCCAGACCAAAGCACGCATACCTTGGCTTCTCGTGGGCGTAGCTTCCGGCATTCTCGCCTCCCTCATCCTCGCAGGCTTCGAGGCAGAGCTGCAGGCCGTGACCGTGCTGGCGCTGTTCATTCCCATCATCGGCGGCACCGGCGGCAACATCGGCGTGCAGGCTTCGGCCATTGTGGTGCAATCTCTGGCCAACGGCACAATCGACGCCAAGGACACCCTTAAGCAGCTGTCGAAGGAATTCATGATAGGCCTTCTCAATTCCTCCGTCATAGCCTTGGTGATGTTCATTTACAATCTGATATTCATCCCGGATGATTTCGCCGTCACCATCTCGGTGAGCGTCAGCCTCTTCCTGGTGTCTATGTTCGCCACTGTGCTTGGCACTCTCGTACCTCTCACCTTGGAAAAGCTCAAAATCAACCCCGCCTTGGCCACTGGCCCCTTCATCCAGATATCCAACGACATCTTCGGCATCATCATCTATGTGTGGATTTCGCGTCTCTTCCTAGGCTGGCTGCAGTAGAGTTTTTGTGGCCGCCTTTAGCTTTTACTTATTGGCCAAAGGCAACGCTTTGATTAATAGTCAAAGACAAAGGTGGCGAGAAGCGGATAATGGTCGCTGGCGTCAATGCCGCACCGCTTTATCGCCCACGGACGCATATTGCCGCGATACAGGATATGGTCAATGCGGAAGAAAAGATAATTGGCGTTGTAGGTGATGGCCGGGCCGAATCCCGCCTCGGCGTATGCCTGCCGCATCTTGCTCACCTTCTCCAATGACGAAAGCGCATAGCAGCCCACAGGGTCGTTAAAGTCGCCGCATACTATTGCGTTGGCTCCCCCATATTTCGCCAAATACTTCTCCAAATACTCCACTTGCTTTTGTCTATCCACGGCCGCGGCCTTGATTTTTGGGAAAACATCAACGCGCATCTCGTATATCTCCTTGCGCCCAACGCTGTCAAGCTTCACCAGGTCTTGGTAATGGCCTTTGTCGGCGTCGGTAAGCGAGTAAGACCTCAAGCGCACACTGAATACATTGACCACCCTGTCGTCGATACGCAAACGCCAGCCCGACATATCGCCGCTGGGAAATGAATCCTTGGGGAAATTGATGGCTATTGGCTTTACTTCAAATTTGGAAAATATGGCGAATTCCTTTCCCTGCGTCAGCACGTAAGGATAGACTATGTGCAGGGAATCAAGCTGTCGCTGCGATATTTTGTTCTCAGGGTTAGGCGCCAGATAGTCAGCCTCCTGTATGCACACCACATCCGGCCTCTTGCGCAGGATGTATTCCATCTGCAGGCTTTCCTTTCCTCCCCTCTCCCTGAAATCCAAAAATTTATAGGCATTGTAAGTCATTATCGTAAACGACCGGGCCTTCTCCTCTTCGCCCATGCGGAAATTTGGGATGTTCAGCGGGCAAAAATCGCGGATAGGGCCCAGGCATGCCAGCATAGCGACGCCGGCAATCCACGCTGTGCGTCTCCACCATATCAGGTCAATGGCAAATACCAGCACGCAGCCGGCAAACCACCATCCAAAGGTCATGGCCACAATCGACGAAGCAGGCCAAGAGCTCGGAGCTATGTCGTGGGCATAGGCCGAGGCCAAAAGGCCAAGGCACACGCCAATGTTCACAATGAGCACCACGGCGTTGACAAAAACGCGCAGAGCCCTTAGCCACTTGTTTTCCTCCTCTCTACCCTTCATTTGAGACGCTGCGATAATTCAAACAATTGCTGGCGCTCGGCCGCCGTGAGGGAATCATAGCCTGAGCGGCTCACCTTTTCGAGAAGAATATCAAGCCTGGCCACAGCCTGAGTCTTTGTCATGCCGGCGCCAAAGTTAGGATTTGCCTT
Organism: Clostridium sp.; assembly: GCA_023666615.1. GTDB lineage: Bacteria > Bacteroidota > Bacteroidia > Bacteroidales > Muribaculaceae > CAG-873. The sequence continues at coordinate 20,077 of JAMPBQ010000009.1, forward strand.
ATATCGAGATTTCTGCGGCAAAGAAAAAGATATCTTTCCGCCCTTCTCAATCAATCCCCACAAATAACCCGCGCAAAGGCCTGCGCCGTGGGCGATGCTCATATAGGCGTCCGGCTCCAAGATTATGAAAAGCACAATCGCAGCCAATGCCACCCACAAAACCTTTACTCTGCCAAAAAGCAACATGTTAACCTCAATACTCGGCGTCAGCGCCAAGCACGCCCCCACAACACCTATCACCGCGCACGACGCTCCTATCATCGGAGCCCCGCCGTTTGAATGCACCAAATTTGAAATCAAGAACGCCGCGGCGCCGGCAAGACCTGAGATTACATACACGGCCAAAAGCTTGCCCCTGTCCAAACGCATCTCCAAAAGCGTGCCGAAAAGCATCAGCCAAAGCATGTTCACGAGCAGATGTAAGAAATCGTAATGCGAAAACATATACGTCGCCACCGTCCAAATCCTTTCCGGCAGCATAAATATCGATGAAGGCATTCCAAAAAGCCCAATCCACCAATTGGCGCTGCCGGCCGGAATAAAAGCCAACCCGGCTGCAATCACAATCCAAACAATGAAATTGACTGTAATAAGCCGACGAGGCATCGTGCTCCAAAGCCATGTGTTCCAATATTCTCGCATACCAACAATCCTAAGCCAAAACTAATGCCCTACACTCAATACTTTATACTCTATACTTAATACTTTACACTTTACACAACGCGTTCAAAAACGCTTTGTGTAAGCATGCTTCCAATAAAGGATGATGAAGAATCCGAAGAGCATGCCGCCGAGGTGGCAAAAATGGGCCACATTCGACGCCGTGCCGGAAACGCCAAGCAAAAGCTCCAGCACGCCGTAGCCAATCACAAGCCACTTAGCCTTTATAGGCATCGGCGGGATAAGAAGCATCAGCTCGCGGTTGGGCCAAAGCATGCCAAAAGCCAGCAATATGCCATAGATCGCTCCCGACGCGCCCACCGTGCCGCCGTTCACAAGGCTGTTGATATCGCCAAGATATGGATCAGCGAAAGTGCGCCCTGTCTTAAGCAATATAGCTCCCTGATCGATAATCTCTTGCATCTCATAATCAGAGAACATCGCATAATACTTATGCAGCATAATGGCGAATACGCCCTCCTGCACCAGCGCGGCGCCTATTCCCACTGATATATAATAGAATAAGAACCGCTTTGACCCGAAGGCCCATTCTATCGACGGGCCAAACATATAGAGGGCGAACATATTGAAAAACAAGTGGGCAAACCCTCCATGGATAAACATGTAGGTGATCAGCTGCGCCGGATTGAACAGCGGCGAAGAGAAGTAATGCAGCGCGCAATATTGAGAAATCACATTCTCCTTGCCGGCTATCGCCATAACCGCAAAAATCAGCACATTGATTATCAACAGGTTTTTCGTAACCGGCGGAATATGTCCGAAATGAGTAGACCCTATCATCGTTTAAAAAAATAAATTCCAAAAATAAAGAAACAGCCAAAGAACGACAAAAAGCCATCCTTCAGTCCGCAAAATTACGAAAAAAAACAAAGCAAACCGCCCCTATCCCCAAAAATACCCTCCCCATCACCCCAATATAAAGAAAAAAGCCTTATCTTTGCAAAGGAAAATGGATTGCCGCCCTTTGAAGATTACAATGACTGCATACAAAGCCGCTATTAGAAATGGATTTAAGCTTTAACCTACATACCCACATTGACCTCACTCCCGAGCTGCTGAGCATCCTCCTAAAAGATCGCACCACTGATAAAAACATCTTTTGGGCCACGGACAATTATTCGCATCTCGGAGAAGGCTATCAGTTCTCTGACGAGATAAGGGTTGAGGCCATAAGCGGAACGAACAACAATGTCATTGTCCCTCGCGCCCTAAAGCCGCGCCAGCTTCAGCAAGAGCGCGCCCGCAAAATGGCCGAGGTGTTCACGCCCTCTTGGGTTTGCAACAACATGAACAACCTTGTTGACAACAGTTGGTTCGGCCGCGAAGATGTGTTCAGCTCTGAAATAAAGGGCCCAGACATGAAGCGCTCTTGGGCGCGCACAGAAAGCAAAATTGAATTTCCTGAAGGGAAGACCTGGCATGACTATGTGACTGAGAACCGCCTTGAAATCACTTGCGGCGAAGCCCCGTTCCTGGTCAGCCGCTACGACACAGTCTCCGGCGAAGCCTTGCCGGTAAAGGACCGCATAGGCCTGCTTGACCGCAAGCTGCGCATTGTAAGCGAAAACACGGATTCAGCCGCCGACTGGATAAATGAGGCCAAAGCCGCTTTGCGCTCCACCTACGGCTACGAATGGCAAGGCGACAACATAGTGATAGCCCGCCAGAACATGCTTTTCACCATGCTTGAGCATTATGAGGATGTGTTCGGGGAAAAGCTGCCCGATGACACAATCACCGAATGCGCGGAAATCGTTTCGTGGAACATCTGGCAGATGGATGGACTGAAAATGGTGATCCCCTGCTCATGCCACGATGAGGAGATCAGCGCGTCATTGTTTGGCGGCAGCGTTCAGACCAAGCCATGCCCGGGCTGCAAGAAAAAAAATTATTGGCTGCACAACGGCGTGTACGCCAAAATAATGGACTGGGAGGCCGGGCATCCCATCCAATTCGTATCCATAGTGAAAAAAGCAAAAAAATAAGGGCTGCAATGGGCAAAGCGCGCGGCATAAGAATCGACGATCGAATCCTTGACACTGTCATTACCGGCAGGGTCGATCCGCATATCTATGCCTTTACTACGCAGACTGTGCCCAATTATCTGAAAGTTGGCGACACGTACCGACCAATAAGGGAGCGGCTGGATGAATGGCGCGTTGCATTCCCCGATTTGAAATACTTGTACAGCCATAGCGCGCGGATTGACGACGACACTATTTTCAGAGATTATTCCGTGCATAAATTCCTTGAAGCGGACAAATCGAGGCATAGGCTCCAGAAGGAAGACATGCCGGAATTGCAATATTATTCCAATGAATTTTTTAAGGACGCCAACGCCGGCGACATCGATGAAGCCATAGCCGACATACATAAATGCGCCAGGGAAGGAGGCGGCAAATATTCATTCTATTCTTCCGAACATCTGCCTAAAATCCTTGAATACAAAAGGGACCAAAACTATTCTCCCCGCGAGAACCAGGAGCAAGCGATAGAGAATTTCGCCAAGGCCCTGAAGCTTGGGCGCAAAAACTTGCTGATGTTCGCTGTAATGAGATTCGGCAAAACCTTCACGGCCATGTGCTGCGCACAAAGGATGAAGGCAAAGAAGGTGCTTGTGCTCTCCGCAAAGGTGGACGTTAACGACGAATGGAGAAAGACTGTTCAATCCCACGTCCGCTTCGATGGCTACATCTTTGCCGACAAGCGAAATTTGCTGGAGAGTGAATCCTTTTTGCGGGATTCCTTGGCAAAGAAAAAGAAAGTAGTCCTGTTCCTTTCTCTGCAGGATTTGCAGGGCGAGGACATGAAGGAGGTCCACAGGGAAGTGTTTGGCTTGGATTGGGACTTGGCGATAGTGGATGAGACGCATTTTGGCGCCAGGGCTGAGCATTACGGCAAGGTGCTCCAAAACAAAAAAAGCGCCTCCGCTGAGCTGAAGCGCCAACTGGAAGACGTCGATGTCCTCGATAGCCTTGACAATGCGATAAAGGAGCTGCATGCGAGAGTGACGCTTCACCTGTCTGTCACCCCGTACCGAATATTGATGGGAGATGAATTTGAGAAGGAGGACATAATAGCCTTTTTCCAATTCTCTGACATAGCGGACGCTCAGCGGAAATGGATAGAACAGCATAAATTCGACGAGAAAACACCGGAATGGAAGAACCCATATTTTGGATTCCCCAAGATGATACGCTTTGCCTTCAATCCGAACCAATCATCCCTTGAAAGAATAGCCCGGCTAAAGGCGGAGGGGGCGACAGCGTCGTTTTCCGAGCTCTTTCGGCCAAAATCCCTAACGCCGGCGAACGATGGCTATTGCCGGTTCGCGCACCAAGACGTTGTGCTGGATTTTCTGAAGGTGATAGACGGCGTGAAAGAAGACGCGAACGTTCTCGGATTCCTTGACAACGAAAGGATAAAAAGCGGCAAGCTCTGCCGGCACATGGTTTTTGCGCTGCCCTACTGCGCATCCTGCGACGCCATGGAGGCTCTCATCAAACAAAACGCCGAAGAATTCAAGAACCTGTCGGAATATGAGATAATCAACATCTCGGGGGTAAAGCGAGACAAAAGATTCAACAACACTCCAAGCATCAAGCGGCATATAGAAGACTGCGAGGCCAAAGGCATTAAGACAATCACCCTTACAGTGAATCGCATGCTCACCGGCAACACTGTGCCGCAGTGGGATACGATGCTCTACCTTAAGGCGACATCATCGCCCGAGGAATATGACCAAGCCATATTCCGGCTCCAGAATCCATACATTGACGCTTATGTGGACAAGGATGGAACCTATGCGAAAATTGACATGAAGCCGCAGACAATTCTTGTGGACTTCGACCCCGAGAGAGTGTTCCGCCTGCAAGAATTCAAAAGCCAAATCTATAACGTAAATACCGACAACAACGGAAATTCAAGACTTCGCGCCCGCATTGAAAAAGAGCTGGAAATCTCGCCAATCATAGTGCTTGACCACAATAAGCTCAGGGAAGTGACCGCCAACAATGTGATGGACGCCGTGCGCCGATATTCCGAGACGCGCAGCGTGATTGACGAAGCCGCGGATTTGCCCATCGACATGTCTCTCCTCAAGAACGCCGACCTGCTGCGGGCGGTGCTGGCCCTCAACGCCCTGAAATCAAAGAAAGGGATTATGGCGCCGGCCAACAGCAAGCCTGATGACGATGGCGACGACGTGAACCCTACTGCCCAAGGGGAATCTTCTGGCGCAAATGCCGGCCTGCCGGCTGAAGGCGCTCAGCCGCAGCGCAATGACGACGACACTTTGGCAAAAAAATTCGCTTCATATTTTGCCCTGATTCTTTTCTTCGCATTCTTGACAGACGACAATGTGACAAGCCTTGAGGAAATCATAGGCGTCCTGGATGCTTCAGACGACAATAAAAGGATTTGCCTCCACCTTGAGCTTTCCCCGGATATGCTGAAATACATACAATCCCACTGCAATGGCTTTATCCTCAGCAAGTTGGACGATCGCATAAAAAAGACGAACGAACTAAATCAGAACGACGGCCGCAATCCATTGGAGCGGGCCAGGCTTGCGCTTACGAAATTTGGGCGCATGTCCGAATCTGAAATTGTGACTCCGGCAAAGGTGGCGGATGATATGGTGGGGTTATTGCCGGAGGACGTGTTCGAGCATGGCCCGGCTCTTGACATAGCCTCCAAGCAAGGCGAGTTTGCCATAGCCCTGCTCAAGCGGTATGGCAATTCCGCCGCCGACAAAATCTATTCCGTCTGCACTTCAAAATTGGCATATGAGTTTACGCGAAAAATCTATAAGCTCCTGTCCCTGCCAATCGACCACATATTCGATTCATTCACAAGCTACGACCTCATAAAGAGAAACAAAGACAAAAAATTCATAGTACCCCAAGCAATACAAGACATGAATTTTTCAACAATAATCGGAAATCCTCCATACCAAGAGAATCTTGAAGCCGGCAGAAGCTTGGCGAAACAGCTATTCCCTGCTTTCATAGAATTTGGCATAGACCAAACCCCATGCTGGTTCTCACTGATTACCCCTGCCCGATGGTTTACCGCCGACGCACAAGACAATTCATTTCCAAGATTGCGTGAATACATACGCAAACACAATAATTTCTCCACCATCATCACAGATAATGGCAAATGCTTGTTCCCTGATACAGAATTAAGCATGGTCAATTATTTTCTGTGGACAAATGGATACAGAGGGAAAGTGAAATTTGTTGAAAATCATAACGCAAGGAATGACTTTTTTGACCGCCCCTTATTTGAGAAAGGATTAGACATTATCATACCCCAAAATAAAATCATATCTATCCTAAAAAAAATTAAGACAAAAAAATTCGTGTCCCTAAACACCATCACCACCGGGCGCGATGCCTTTGGAATCGTTGGCAAAGATTTCGTAAAACGCTCACAATCAAAAACCTTTGAGGACGCTATTGCCGTACAATGCGCGTATGAGCAAATACGCTATATTAAACGCGAAGAAGTGAAGAAGGGAACGGATATATTGGATAAATACAAAGTATTCACTTCTAAAGGCAATGGAGGTGCAGGACTCTTGACTGACGGGAAACCAGTAACCATTATCGGGAAATCCTATATCGGCGAGCCAGGAATGGCATGCACAGACTCCCTCATTCCCTTTGGGCGGTTCACAACTATAATTGAGGCTCAAAACCTTCAGAAATACATGTCGACTAAGTTTTTGCGCTTCTGTGTAGGAATATTGAAGGTTTCACAGAATCTTTACCAAAACGTGTATTCATTTGTGCCGCTGCAGGATTTTACGGCGGGGAGTGATATTGACTGGACCGTGAGCGTTGAGGATATTGACAGGCAGCTCTATGGCAAATACGGGCTTGACGAAAAAGAGATAGCCTTCATTGAGGCAAAAATCAAGCCTATGCCATAGCCGCAAAAAAGTTTGGGAATTTTTGTGGCGGTTAAGGATTCTTCGCCAAAAAAAGATGGATTAATGGGAAAATAATTGTAATTTTGCATTTGCGCGTGTTGCGCATAGGCAAAATCAGATTTTTTCACCTCCATGGCAGACATTGACGACACCATACAATCCACCCCGGCCCAGGAGCCGCGCTATGACGAAAACGACATAAAGACCCTCAATTGGCGCGAGCACTTGAGGGAGAGGCCCGGCATGTACATCGGCGCGGTGGGCGACGGCTCCAGCGCCGACAATGGCATCTACACCCTGCTGAAGGAGGTGATAGACAACTCCATTGATGAATACGCCATGGGCCACGGAAAGCAAATCATCGTTGACATCACGGCCGAGGGGACTGTGAGCGTCCGCGATTTCGGCCGCGGCATCCCCTTGGGCAGCCTTGTCAAGGCCGTGTCCACGATGAACACTTCGGGAAAGTTTGATTCCAAGGCTTTCCAAAAGTCGGTGGGGCTTAACGGCGTGGGCGTAAAGGCCGTGAACGCTTTGTCTACGTCCTTTGAAATCACGTCAACTCGCGATGGTCAGACAAAGCGCGCCACATTCAGCAAAGGCGAACTGATATCCGAATCGGAGATCGAAGCCACCGACCAGCCCAACGGCACCTGGGTGAAATTCACGCCCGACGCCACTATATTCCGCGGCTACGCCTACCGCGAAGATTTCGTAGTGGCCATGATGAAGAACTATTCGTTCCTCAACATAGGACTGTCCATGGTGTACAACGGGAAGAAATACCTGTCGCGCCACGGCCTGCTCGACCTCCTTACCGAGAACCTCGACAAAGACCCGCTGTATCCCGTAATACACCTTCAGGGAGAGGACATAGAGGTGGCAATCACCCACGTTAAGCAATATGGCGAAGAGTTCTATTCGTTTGTCAACGGCCAGCACACCACCCAGGGCGGCACGCACATGGCGGCATTCAAGAAATACGTGGCGCAGACAATCAAGGACTATTTCGGAAAGAACTTTGAGCCGCAGGACGTGCGTTCGGGCATGGTGGCGGCAATAGCCATTAGGGCGCAAGACCCCGTGTTTGAATCGCAGACAAAAGTGAAATTCACCAGCACCGAGATGGAGGCCGGGGGCGTTTCAGTTGACAAGTTCATAGGCGATTTCATCAAGACCGAGCTTGACAACTATATGAGGCGCAACCTTGATGTTGCGGACATAATACTAAAAAAAGTGCAGGAAAGCGAGAAAGCTCGCAAGGCGATCGCCGGCCTGCAAAAACAGACACGCGCCAACGAAAAGAAGGTGAGCCTGCACAACAAGAAGCTTCTCGACTGCACAGTACACCTCAACGACCCCAGGGGCGGGGAAGACATGCGCGAGGCATCGTCAATCTTCATCACCGAGGGCGACTCCGCATCGGGCTCCATCACCAAGATACGCGATGTGCGCACCCAGGCCGTTTTCTCCCTGCGCGGAAAGCCGTTCAACTCCTACGGCGCCACCGAGAAGGAATTGCTCCTGAATGAAGAGCTCAGCCTCCTGCGCGCGGCGCTCAACCTCAAAGACGGAATCGAAGGGCTGAGGTACAACAAGGTGATAATCGCCACGGACGCCGACGTCGACGGCATGCACATACGCATGCTCCTCACCACCTTCTTCCTGCAATTCTTCCCCGACTTGATAAAGATGGGGCATGTCTACGTGCTGCAGACGCCCCTCTTCAGGGTGCGCAGCAAAAAAGCGCAGAACAAGAGGAAGAAGAGCAATGACGAGACATTCTATTGCTACACCGAGGAAGAGCGCATAGCAGCCATAGAGCATTTCGGGGAAAAGGATGCGGAAATCACGCGATTCAAGGGGCTTGGCGAGATATCCCCTTCGGAATTCCGCGAGTTCATCGGCCCGGACATGAGGCTCGACCAGGTGACCCTGCGAAAAGAGGACCATGTGATGGCCCTTTTGGAATTCTATATGGGAAAGAACACGATGGAGAGGCAAAACTTCATTATCGACAACCTCATTGTGGACGATGATTCACAGGTGTCTTAAACTCAGAGAAGAAATGAGAACAGCAGTTTTCGCCGGGACATTCGACCCCTTCACCATCGGGCACGCCCACATAGTGAAGCGCGGGCTGGAAATATTCGACCGCATAGCCATAATGATTGGCGTCAACGCCCAAAAGCCCGACGCGGCGGCAAAGGCGGCGGAGCGCTTTGAGCATATTTCAGCCCTATTCGCCTCAGAGCCAAGGGTGACAGTACACCTTTGGAGCGGACTTACGGCAGACTTCGCCAAGAGCATCGGCGCGAAATTCCATCTGCGGGGCATAAGGTCGGCAAAAGATTACGAATACGAATTAGGGATGGCGGACGCCAACGCCACGTTCGGGCTTGAGACCGTCACGCTCTTCACCTCGCCCTCGCTTTCATACGTATCCTCGTCACTGGTGCGGGAGCTGGCATCATTCGGAAAAGACGTTTCAGAATATTTACCCACAAAAGAATACATTGACAAATTGCTAAAATTATGAAAATACCCACAATCAGGCCCATAGCGCTCATAGCCGCCGCGGCCGCGGCCATTGCCATATACGCAAAAGACAATAGCCAATCCATAGAAAATGACTTTTACACCAGCGCGCAAAAGCTGGCAACGGCTGAGAAAATCATAGAGAGCTTCTATGTGGAGGACATCAACTCCGATTCCATAACGCAGGAGGCGATCATAGCCATGCTAAAGACCCTTGACCCGCACTCCTCCTACGCCTCGCCCGAAGAGACCAAAGAGCTTAACGAGCCGCTTGAGGGCAAATTCTCAGGCATCGGCGTGTCGTTCAACATGACCACCGATACGGTATACGTGATTCAGACCGTGACCGGCGGCCCTTCGGAGAAAGTGGGCATCATGGCCGGCGACCGCATCATAGCCGCCGACGACTCGATAATAGCCGGAAAGAAAATCCCCGCTGACAACATCAAGAAAATCCTACGCGGACCCAAGGGGTCGAAGATTCGCCTTGGAGTGATGAGAGCCGGCAATCCCGAGCTCATAGAGTTTGTGGTGACGCGCGACGACATTCCAATCAACAGCGTAGACGCCGTGTACATGGCCGCTCCGGAGATTGGCTATCTTCGCCTTACCCGGTTCGCCGAATCCTCGGCGGACGAAGTGGAGGACGCGATAAAGAAGCTGCAAAAGCAGGGCATGAAAAAGCTGATCATTGACCTGCAGGGCAATGGCGGAGGCTTGCTGCAGGCGGCGGTTGACATTTCCTCGCTCTTCCTGCAAAAAGGCGAGAAAATCGTATCGATGCAAGGCCGCGCCGTTCCCGGCAGAGAATACGTCGCTGACAACAGCAAGCCCCTCTTCACGGGCCCCATCGTAGTGCTTGTGGATCAATTCTCGGCCTCGGCGTCAGAAATCCTGAGCGGAGCCCTTCAGGACAATGACCGCGCCACGGTGGTGGGCCGCCGCACATTCGGGAAAGGATTGGTGCAAAGGCCGTTCCCCTTCCCCGACGGGTCGATGATCCGCCTTACGATAGCAAGATATTACACGCCTGTGGGCCGATGCATCCAAAAGCACTATGACAAGGGCCATGGCGAAGAATACCAGCTGGACCTTCTGAACCGATACGACAGCGGCGAGCTTTGGAGCGCCGACAGCATCCACTTTGATGAGAGCCAAACATTCAAGACCCTCAAAGAAGGGCGCACCGTGTACGGCGGGGGCGGAATCATGCCCGACAAATTCGTGCCTGTGGATACATCTTACTATTCACCGCTTTACCGCAACTTGCTGAGCAAGGGCACAATGTCACAGTACTGCCTGCAGTACGTTGACAAAAACCGGTCGGCGCTCACCAAGAAATACAAGACACCGCAGAAATTCTTCGAGAAATTCGAGATTTCAGATGAACTCCTCAACGGGCTGAAGACCAAGGCCGGCGCTGACGAAATCGAATGGAATGAAGAACAATTTGAGAAGTCAAAGCCAATGATTGAGGCCATCCTGAAAGGATACATAGCCAACGACCTATACGAAGAGGCATCGTATCTGCAAGGCATCAACCCGCTGAATCCAATATTCTCGGAAGGCTTGCGAACAATCAAGGAAAAGAATTAGCCGCCTCGAAAATTAACAGCCGCAAGGCAATGGCCGCGGCTTGAATTAACAGCCGCAAGGCATGAAAGATTGTTATATCTGAAATGGCAGACCAAGAGGAAATAACCATCAAGGAGGCTCAAAAGGCCGTAGATGAGTGGATCACCACGATAGGCGTGAAGTATTTCTCGCCACTGACCAACATGGCCATTCTCGCCGAAGAGACCGGCGAAGTGGCCAGGGCAATGGCCAGAATCTACGGCGACCAAAAGGCAAAGGAAACCGACAGCCTGAACCTTGCCGACGAGCTCGCCGATGTGCTGTGGGTGACGATGGCCATAGCCAACCAAACGGGCGTTGACCTGACCAGGGCCTTTGCCGAGAACCTGAGAAAGAAAACCGAGCGCGACAAGGAAAGATTCAAAAAAAAAGATTAAACACCTAATAGATAAAGATATGTCTGACAAGTATCATGAAACTGTGGCCAAGAGCCAAGTGCTGACAGATGATGCCGCCGTCAAGGCTGCAGTCGAGAAGATCCTCGCAGAACACCTGCAGGAGAACATGAACCAGGACGTTTACCGCTTCTGCTTCAATGCCATCGACCTCACCACGCTGAAAACCACCGATTCTCCACAATCAGTGGCCAATTTCGTTGAGAGAGTGAACGCTTTCGACGAGGAATATCCCGAGCTGCCCAACGTGGCCGCAATCTGCGTATACCCCAACTTCGCCCAAGTGGTGCGCACAGTGCTTGACGTATCAAAAGTAGACATAGCCTGCGTATCAGGCGCATTCCCCACCGCTCAGTCATTCATTGAGACAAAGATAGCCGAAACGCACCTGGCCGTAGACGGCGGAGCGGATGAAATCGACATCGTATTCAACGTAGGCAACTACCTTGACGGCGACTGGGAAGAGGTATGCGACGAAATTTCAGAGCAAAAAACCGCATGCCGCGACGCACGCCTGAAGGTGATACTTGAGACCGGCGCGCTCAAGACCGCGGAAAACATCAAGAACGCCTCAATACTTTCGCTGTACTCCGGCGCCGACTTCCTGAAGACCTCCACAGGCAAGGAATATCCCGGCGCGTCGCTTGAGGCCGCATATGTGATGGCCCAGTGCATCAAAGAGTACTACCAAGAGACGGGCAACAAGGTCGGCTTCAAGGCAGCGGGCGGCGTATCCACAACGGAGGAGGCCGTGAAATATTACACCGTGATCAAGGAAGTGCTAGGCGAAGAGTGGCTGAGCAATGAATATTTCCGCATCGGGGCAAGCCGCCTGGCCAACAACCTACTTGGAGATATACTTGGGAAGGAAATCAAATTCTTCTAATTCAGGAGGATGAAAGTCTGGATACACGTAAACGGCATACAAGAAGGGCCGTTTATGCTTGAAGAATTGCCGTTGGACCGCATGGACGCCGACACGCCCGTGTGGTACAATGGCCTTCCCGATTGGATGCCCGCGGGCCAAGCGCCGGAAGTGGCTCAAATATTGGCCCAGCGCGCCGCATCATGCCCGAATCCCGTTGACGAGCCCCAAACACAGGAAGAAGCATGCGATTGCGCCGTGGACGCCCCGGCACAAGAGAATACTATGCCGAACCAGGGCCAAGAAAAAAACTGGCGTCAGCAGGCGGCCCCAGGACAACAACAACCCCAGTCGCAGCCGGGGTGGCAACAGCCACGGATACCGCAGCAGCCGATGCAAGGCTGGGGACCGCAGCCGGGATATCAACAGCCGGGTGGGCCGCAGCCGGGGTATCAACAACCGGGATGGCAACAGCCGGGATATCAACAGCCGGGATGGCAGCAGCCGCGCCCACAAAACTGGTCAGAGCCATGGCGCGCGCCAATCGGGCCCGACGGCATGCCGATGCCATGCCCTCCTACGTATCTTGTGTGGTCGATTCTCCTGACGGTGCTGTGCTGCAATCCTGTGGGCATTGTGGCCATCATCTATGGATTCAGCGTAAGGTCAAAATTCTATTCAGGCGATGTTGAAGGGGCTCAGCGCGCTTCAAACGCTACGCAATGGTGGCTGGCGATATCAATCGTCACCGGCCTGATCATGTCCTGCTGCGGATTCTTGATAATATAAACGCCTTATGGATAGCGAGAAGAAAAAGACTTCCGCGCTTGGGGCGCTGATGAAATACGGGCTACCGCTGGTGGTGACGGTGGGATTGTGCTGGCTAATGTTCCGCAACATCAACTTTGATGAGATGATGCGGATCATACGCAGCCAATGCAATTTCATTTGGATAGCCTTGGCGTTGGCCCTAAGCGTGTTTTCCCATGTGATCAGGGCTTTCCGCTGGGACATCCAGCTCAAGGCCTTAGGCGTGCATGCTCCCAAGCATGTGTTGATATACAGCATCTTCGGCACCTACACAGTCAACCTTGTCTTTCCTCGCCTGGGCGAGGTGTGGCGCACGGGCTATGTGGCCCAGCGGCAAAAAGCACCCTTCTCCACAATCTTCGGATCAATGGTGGGCGACCGCCTGGCCGATACTGTGACTGTGGCGCTCCTCCTCCTTCTCACTTTCCTGCTTGCGTCAAATCAGCTGATAAGCTATCTGTCGCAGAACGGCGACTTATATGAAAAATGCGTGTCGGCGGCAACGTCGCCCTGGCTGTGGCTAGCTATAGCCGCGGCAATCGCAGCCGCATGGTGGTTCCTCACCCGCAAGGCGGAATCCGGCTCATTGGTGGGCAAGCTGCAGGGATTCGTAAAGGGCCTGTGGCAGGGATTTTCCGTTTTGGCCACGATGAAGGGAAAGGGCCTCTGGCTATTCCTCACCATCTGTCTATGGGGATGCTACTTCCTGCAATTCTATGTGGCCATGTACGCGTTTCCATTCACGTCCGACGCCGTGGCGGAGCACGGCGTGATTTGCCCCTTGGTGGCATGGGTATTCTCAAGCATAGCCATGGGAGTGCCAAGCAATGGGGGCATAGGCCCGTGGCAATGGGCCGTAATCTTCGGCCTTGGGCTGTACGGCGTGGGGCAGACCGACGCGGCGGCGTTCGCCAACCTTGTGCTCGGCACGCAGACGCTCCTGCTGATCGCGCTTGGCATAATCACATTCATAGGCATAATGCTCGACAAGAAAAAAACGAAAAAACTAAATATCAAAGCAATGCATAAAGTAATAATAATTGGCTGCGGAGGCGTAGGCACGGTTGTGGCGCACAAGTGCGCCCAGAATCCCGATGTGTTTGGCGAAATCGTCATAGCCTCGCGCAACAAGGCCAAGTGCGACGCCGTGGCCAAGGCCATCGGCAGCCCCAACATCACCACGGACCAGGTTGACGCCGACAGCGTGCCGCAGCTCGTGGAGCTCTTCCGCAAGCACAAGCCAGAGCTTGTGATCAATGTGGCACTCCCCTATCAAGACCTTACGATCATGGACGCTTGCCTTGAGTGCGGCGTGAACTATCTTGATACGGCCAACTATGAGCCCAAGGACGTGGCGCACTTTGAATATTCCTGGCAATGGGCCTACCGCAAGCGCTTTGAAGAGGCCGGGCTAACGGCTATCCTCGGCTGCGGCTTTGACCCGGGCGTTTCGGGCGTATTCACAGCCTACGCCGCCAAGCATTACTTCAAGGAAATGGAGTACCTTGACATTGTGGACTGCAATGCGGGAAACCACGGAAAGGCCTTCGCCACGAACTTCAATCCGGAAATCAACATACGCGAAATCACCCAAAACGGACGCTACTATCAGGATGGGAAATGGGTGACAACCGGACCGCTTGAAATCCACGCGGAGCTGACATATCCCAACATCGGCCCTCGCGATTCGTACCTTCTGTACCACGAAGAGCTTGAGAGCCTTGTGCAGAACTATCCCACAATCAAGAGAGCCCGCTTTTGGATGACTTTCGGCCAAGAATACCTAACGCACCTGAGGGTGATTCAGGACATAGGCATGGCGCGCATTGATGAAATAGACTATAACGGCCAAAAGATTGTGCCTCTGCAATTCCTGAAGGCCGTGCTGCCCAACCCGCAAGACCTTGGGGCCAACTACCACGGCGAAACTTCAATAGGCTGCCGCATTTCCGGCATAGGGAAGGACGGGAAGCCGATGACGTACTACATCTACAACAACTGTTCGCATGAGGAGGCGTACAAGGAGACCGGCATGCAGGCCGTAAGCTATACTACAGGCGTACCGGCAATGACCGGCGCGATGATGTTCCTAACCGGAAAATGGCGCAAGCCCGGCGTGCATAACGTTGAGGAATTTGACCCTGATCCATTCTTGGCGGAATTGGCTAAGCAAGGATTGCCCTGGCATGAAATCATCAATGAGCCGCTTGAGGTGGACAAGATTTAATTCATAATGCATAATTCATAATGCATAATGCTTAATTCATAATGCATAATTCATAATGCATAATTCATAATGCATAATGGGCAATGGGATGGCGGCTTACGGGCCGCCTTTCTTTTTTGGGAGATGATGGTTTTTGTCTTTATTTGGGTGGGGAGAAAAAGATTATTAGTGTTTTTGCATTTTTTAAGATAAAATTGGTGATAAAATTTGGGGTTAATGTGTCATTATAGCAAAATGTTTCTTGGATTATTCCTTGATCATTCTTTGATTGTTCTTTGATTGTTCTTGGATTATTCTTTGACTTGTTTCTTTTATCCGATTCTTGGACTCAATGTTTTAGATTCAATGTTTTAAACTAAATGCAATTCACTGTTGACGAATACGAAATCATATTTCGACGATGCCATCCCCACGCTTTGGGACTAGCCTACTCACTGTTGGGCGACGGCGATGAAGCGCGCGACATCGCACAGCAAGCGTTCGTGAACATGTGGGAGAGCAAGGTGAGAATCGAAAACCCGGACGCATTTGCGTTGCGGTCAGTGAGAAACCTCTGCATTTCGCGCTTGGAGCAAATGAAGGCAAAGGACAGGATAAGGCAGCAATACGCCATCCTCGCCAAGGAGGAAGACCCAGAGCCGGATTCACAGCTCGAAAACCTGCGCAAGGCTATGGATCGACTGCTTTCAGAGAGAGAAAAGCAAGCAGTGGATGAAATCTTTGACAAAGGCAGCTCCTACAAAGAAGCGGCCGCGAACCTAAGCCTCTCCACTTCAGCGATAAACAAATACATCTGCAGCGCGCTGAAGACGCTGCGCACTCACTTCAAGACAAAAAAGGACAAATGACACAGCCCGAACGAGACAAAATCATAGAAAAGATGCTCACAAAGCCTTCGGCGCTAAGCGACGCCGAAATAGAACGCATTCTGGCCGACGACGAGCTATGCCAGCTCTATGACGCCGCCATGCAGGCCAAGGCCGCTATTTCCCTGAAGGACTACGACGCGGACGCCGAATGGGCTGCATTCGTGCCCAAGCTCAAGAAAAAGCCACGCTTTGCTTTCGCAGGATGGAGCGCGGCGGCCGCGGTCGCAGCTTTGCTGATTGCGGGAATATCTTTTTTGAAAACTTCTGACAACAAGGAGTCCACGATGACCTTGATTGCGAAAACTGATACGCTTTACATCAACCAAGGGGTGACCGAGGCTGAAATTAAAGATTCTGTTGAGCCAGAATTGCTTGCGCAGGCCGAAGCTAAGCTGCCGGAAGCGCCGAAGATAAGCAACAAAAAGAAAACAACATCGCCGCCGAACATCCCCACACCGCCCCTTAACAACCCTACATTGCAACAGCCCGCGGAAATAGACCTGCAGGAGGCGTACATAATAGAGCAAGCGAGGATAGAGAACGAATTGGCGACGCTAAGGGCACAGGCGTACATCGCTCAATCTTACGCCGAATTTTATTCAAATCCAAAATATATCCTTGATGATGAGCTTACGCTATCAGACAAGCTTACTTTTTTAACCGCACAATAAACAACACGATAAAAATTAATGATTTATGAGAAATTTTATCCTAACAATCCTTGGCTTGGCCTTAATGGCTCCAGCAACGGCCCTGGGGCAGGCCAATGTAAAAAAGGCGTTTGAAAAGCTAATCGAAAACAAGCATGCCACAGTGACTGAGACCCACGAGCTGGAAAAAGACCCGCAGACAGGCGAACAGCTGACAATGGCAGATGTTTACGACTTCACCATTCCATCCACAGAAATGACCCTTATCACAAACATCGAAAAGGCGTTCAAGCAAGATTCAGAAAAGGCATACGGCTACTACAGCGGCTCCAATGCAAAAGAAGGCGCGGTGGAGGTATCGTCAGGCAGGAACAAAAGCACAAACATCATTCCCTATGATAAGTCGACCTACACATACGCTGTATTCCTTGACCCCACAAAGCCAGAAAACAATTATAGATACGCATATTGCCTGAGCTATTGCAAGACAGGGGATAACCTCAATGAAATCAAGGGAAGGCTGACAATCACCTACTCCACTACCCTGCAATATCGACAGTCGCAGGCCGAAAACAACCAATGGCACGCCACCATGATTGTTGAGCGAAATTGGATTGAAAAATTCTTTGACCGCGTCGGCTCCATAGAGTTCCTACTGGACAATGGCGCTCAAGTGATACAATTGCAGCCGACTATAGCCGCCCTGTACAAACTGAGCGGGGAATGCCCATCGGACCTGAGCAAACAAGACCGCGAAATGGCATTAAGCATAATCTCGGATTTATTAAAAAATCCGGACTTGCAGCACGCTACGCTCCAAAGACTTCTTCAGACATCATTCGACAATATAAACAAACAATAACAAGATTCATCACATGAAGCGTTTATCCCTCATAACCAATATCATACCTATGTACTCTGTGGACTAAAGCAAGGACCATCCAGGACACAGCGCTGTTGGAGTGCGACTTGACGGCCATTGGCGGGGCGGCATATCCGTGGTTAACAATGGAGAGGCGGCTCCGCAGTGGTTTTGAGTTGACGGGGGTGAGGATTTTTTCAAGATAACGTTATTGATTTGGGAATTATTCTTATCTTTGCAGTGTGGTCATGGATTTTTGGCCTTGGCTGGTGGTTGACATGCCGAAGGCATATCCCTACTATGGGCGCGGTCAGAATTGGGCACGGGGCTACATGCCGAAGGCATGTCCCTACGGGTTTGACGAAAGACTGGACAAGATAGTGATGACAATAGAAAAATTTGATAGGATATATGACTAAGAATCAGATAGATTATGTGACATGCGTTATTGGCGCGCTGGCTCTTATGACGGGGAAATCATGTTCATGGATATATCATAGACTTAACGCCGCGGGGTTGATTAAAGATTATTTGGCAGCGGCATATGATGTGCTCCACACCTTCAGCCTTGAATATGTGGCAGAAGAAGTCATTAGCCTCATGAAAAAGAGAGGATACGCTCTATGTTAGTATATCACACTTCAGACCAATGTTTTGAGACTCCGGATGTAGAACATTCACGCAACGCTCTTGACTTTGGAAAAGGATTCTATGCGACTAGGCTTAAGGAACAGGCTGTTAGTTACGCAGACAGATTTTTAAAGGTAGGCGTCAATGCCTATCTCCATGTTTTTGAGTTTACGCCTGACCCCAATTTGAGGGTGAAAACCTTTGATTCGTACAATGAGGAATGGCTTGACTTTGTATGCAACTGTCGGAAAGGAAATGATGCGTATAAACAATATGATCTCATAGAAGGAGGCGTGGCCAACGATAAAGTTTACCGGACAGTAGACCTTTACATGGCCGGGATATACAACAAAGAACAGGCATTGGATAAGCTTATGTATGAGATGCCCAACCACCAGTTGTGGTTTATCACACAGGAGGCGATAGACAAATGCCTGAAATTCATTGAACACAATGTCATTGAACATGGATAAAGCCACTCGCATATTAAGGGACATGAAATATTCCCGCATCATTGACATAATAGCGGAGAAGCAGCAGATTCCGCTTGAAGAGGCTATGGATATGCTGTATTCATCCCCTTTGTTTGAAATTATCGATGACGGGACTGCCGACCTCATCTGTCGCAGCGACATTTACCTTGCCGACGAAATTATCCGCATGGCATTGCCTTCATCTGCAAAAATGGAATATTGACACTTAACTTGTACTTGAATTAAGATTGTTTAAAGTCTATCGTTTTTTCAAGATAACGTTATTGATTTGGGAATTATTCTTATCTTTGCAGTGCGGTCATGGATTTTTGGCCTTGGCTGGTTGTTGAGATGCCGAAGGCATGCCCCTACATTGGTTGGATAGTCCGCACGTGGAGGTTGGGAGGTTTTTTATTTTTTGGATTTTAAATTTTATTGAGATGAAAGAAGAGATTAGGGAGCGGCTTGAGGAGCTGCGCGCAGAGATGAAGGCGGCGTCGGTTGATGCGACGATAATTCCACAGACGGATCCGCACCAGAGCGAGTACATAGCCAGCCATTGGCAGGTGAGAAGATACTTGAGCGGATTTACGGGATCGGCCGGAACGCTTGTCGTTACAGGCGACAAGGCGCTTCTTTGGACAGACTCGCGCTATTTCCTTCAGGCGGCCGATGAGCTGGCCGGCACGGATATCGAGCTGATGAAGGATGGTCTGCCCGGGACACCGTCCATTCAAGAATATCTGATTGAGACGCTTCCGTCAGGATCGACTGTTGGCATTGACGGGATGCTCTTTTCGGCCTCGGCGGCCGGGGCTATGGCCAAGGCATTCGGCAAGCATGGGCTGAAACTTGACGCCGGCTTTGACGCAGTGGACAAGATTTGGCCCTCGCGCCCGGCTCTGCCCAAGCACCCCATAATCATCCACGAAGAGAAATACGCGGGGCTGAGCGCCAAGGACAAAATAGCGGATATGCTGGCGTCGGCCAAGAAGCAGCAGGCTGATTCGGCATTCATTTCGCCGCTTGACGAGATAGCCTGGGCGCTCAACATCCGCAGCCGCGACGTGAAATACAATCCTGTGGCAACGGCATATCTGTACATATCAGCTGACAAGAACGTGCTCTTCACTGACCCGGACAAGGTGAACGCCGAGGTGGCAGAATACCTAAAAGGCCAAGGCGTGGAGACGATGCCATACGACAGCGTAAAGGCATTTATCGAAGGGCTTGGCGACGAGAAGGCGCTAATTGAAGAGGCAAAGACCTCGGCCACCGTGGCGAGCTGGCTTGGCGACAAGGCCGTAAAGGGCGAATCGCTGGCGGCGCTGCCAAAGGCCATAAAGAACGAGACCCAGCTGAAGGGCATCCGCAACGCCATGGTGCGCGACGGCGTGGCCCTGGTGAAATCGCTGATGCAAATTGAAAAGACGATGGCAGAGGGCAAACCCCTGACCGAGCTTGACGTAGACAGAATCCTACGGGAAAACCGCAGCCAACAGGTGCTCTACTTCGATGAGAGCTTCGGAACAATAGCCGGGTATGGCCCCCACGGCGCAATAGTGCATTACGAGCCGGATGAAGAGAGCAACTCCACAATCGAGCCCCACGGCCTTCTTTTGATAGATTCAGGCGCCCAGTACCTTGACGGCACCACCGACATCACCCGCACCATAGCCATGGGAGAGCCCACGCAGATGGAGAAGCATGACTTCACCCTTGTGGCGAAAGGGCACATAGCGCTTGGATCGGCAGTGTTCCCTGCAGGGACAGTGGGCATGCAGCTGGATGGCCTGGCGCGCCAATTCCTTTGGAAAGAGGGGCTGAGCTACCTGCACGGCACGGGACACGGGGTAGGGCATTTCCTGAACGTGCATGAAGGGCCGCAGTCGATCCGCATGAACTACATTCCGACGCCGCTTGTACCCGGCATGGTGACGTCGAACGAGCCGGGGCTTTACCGCGAAGGGATACACGGGATACGCTGCGAAAACCTGGTGCTGACCGTGCCGGCGATGGAGACAGAGTTCGGCAAGTTCTATAAGTTTGAGAATTTGACTCTTTTCCCGTTTGACTTGAGGCTCTTTGAGACTGAGATCATGACGGATGAGGAGATCGCCTGGGTGAACGATTACCATAGGACTGTGAGGGAGCAGCTGACGCCGCACCTTATGCCAGAAGAGGCGGCATGGCTGGCGGAAAAGACGGCAACCTTAACAAGATAAAGATTACCCCGGATTGATTTGTGGGGAAGTTTACCACGGATTTTTGTTTCACGGAAAGGTTTACCACGGATTTCACGGTTTTTTGTTTCACGGAAAGGTTTACCACGGATTTCACGGATTTTTAGTTTTAGCTTTTAGAATTGACGGCATGGCATTCAAGATACCAAAGAGATATAGGCAGAAGATCACTCCCGACACGACGGAGTTCATCATAAAGGAGATCAAGGATTCATTCCAGAAGGAATTGTCGGAGGCCTTGAACTTGAGGCGCGTCACGGCGCCACTGTTCGTACTGAGCGACACGGGCATCAACGACAACCTGACGGGCAAAGAAACGCCTGTGACCTTTGCCATATCGGCACTTGGGGACAAAAAGGCAGAGGTGGTGCATTCGCTGGCCAAATGGAAGCGGTCAAAGCTGGCGGCCTACGGCATCCCAGCCGGCTACGGGCTCTACACAGACATGAACGCCATCCGCGCCTTTGAAGAGCTGGACAATACGCATTCGCTATACGTAGACCAGTGGGACTGGGAGATGACCATAAGCGAAGGCGACCGCACCACCGACTTTCTGAAGCAGACCGTGGAGAAGATATTCAGGGCCGTGAAAAACGCCGAGCGAGAGATATTCAAGAAATATCCGCACATCACGCCCACGCTGCCAGAGAGCGTGACCTTCGTAAACTCGCAAGACCTGATTGACATTTGCGGCGAAGAATCGACGCCCAAAGAGCGGGAACACTACGCGGCAAAGAAATACGGGGCAGTCTTCATCATCGGCATAGGCGACAAGCTCTCTGACGGAAGGAGGCACGACGACAGATCGCCCGACTATGACGACTGGACGACGCCAAGGCAAGAGAACGGCAGCGAATACACGGGCCTGAACGGCGACCTGATACTCTGGAACACCGTGCTTGAAGAGCCGTTTGAGCTATCGTCGATGGGCATACGCGTAGACAAAGAGGCGTTGCTACGACAACTTGAGATATGCGGATGCGAGGACAGGCTGGAGCTGCCGTTCCACAAGAGCCTCCTCAACGGTGAACTGCCCCTGAGCATAGGCGGAGGCATCGGACAGAGCCGCCTATGCATGTTCCTTCTGCAAAAGGCGCACATCGGCGAAGTGCAGTCATCAATCTGGCCAGAGGAGCAAATCGAAGAATGCAAAAAGGCGGGAATCACCTTATTGTAAAAAACTACATTGCAACAAACCACCACGACACACAGGCAAAGGCAAGATGGATTTCAAGATAGAATCGAACTACAAGCCCACCGGCGACCAGCCGCAAGCTATAACGCAGCTGGCGGAAGGGGTGAATAGCGGACTGCCCGCGCAGACCCTATTGGGCGTGACCGGCTCGGGAAAGACCTTCACGATGGCCAATGTGATCGAGAAGGTGCAGAAGCCCACATTGATACTGAGCCACAACAAAACATTGGCCGCACAGCTCTACAGCGAGTTCAAGAATTTTTTCCCCAACAATTCAGTGCAGTACTTCGTATCATACTACGACTACTACCAGCCCGAGGCCTACATCCCCTCAGTGGACAAGTACATTGAAAAGGATTTAATGATCAACGATGAGATAGACAAGCTGCGGCTTGCCACCACGTCGGCACTTCTGTCGGGGAGGAGGGACGTCATCGTAGTGTCTTCAGTGTCTTGCCTATACGGCATCGGCAACCCCGAGGACTTCCACCAAAGCATCGTGCCCATCAAGGTAGGGCAAAAAATCTCGAGGAATGAATTTCTTCGGCACTTGGTCAACGCCCTCTACAGCCGCAACGAAGTGGACCTGCAGCGAGGCAACTTCCGAGCCAAGGGCGATACCGTAGACATACGCCTGGCGTACGAAGAAATAATATTGCGAGTTGTGTTCTGGGGCGACGAGATAGAATCAATCACCACCCTCCACCCCAACGACAACATATCGCTGGGCAAACACGAATCATTCAACATCTTCCCGGCCAACATCTTCGTGACCACCCCCGAGCGGCAGGCTTCGGCAGTGGCGCAAATACAGCTGGACCTCGGAGAAAGAGTGGAGCAATTCAACGCCGAGGGGAAAGAGCTTGAGGCCAAGCGCCTATACGAGCGAGTCACGTACGATGTGGAGATGATAAAAGAAGTGGGTTACTGCTCAGGCATAGAGAACTATAGCCGCTACTTTGACGGACGCAGCCCGGGATCACGGCCCTTCTGCCTTTTGGACTACTTTCCGAAAGACTTTCTCACCATCATAGACGAGAGCCACGTGACAATACCCCAAATCAGGGCCATGTACGGGGGAGACATCTCGCGCAAGATGAACTTGGTGGAATACGGCTTCCGCCTTCCGGCGGCCATCGACAACAGGCCGCTAAAATTTGAAGAATACGAAAGCCTCACGCCGCAGACGATATACGTGAGCGCCACGCCGGCCGACTACGAGCTGGGCCGCAGCGAAGGCGTGGTGGTGGAGCAGCTGATACGCCCAACGGGGCTTCTCGACCCCATCATCAGAGTGCGCCCCAGCGTGAACCAAATCGACAACCTTCTGGAAGAAATACAGCTGAGGATAGAGCGAGGCGAGCGCACACTTGTGACCACCCTGACCAAACGCATGGCAGAAGAGCTCAACGCTTACTTCATAAAGATGGGCATTAAGACCGCGTATATCCACAGCGACGTAGACACCATGGACCGCATACGCATCCTTGACGATTTGCGGGCCGGCACCTACGACGTGCTCGTGGGCGTGAACTTGCTGAGAGAGGGGCTTGACTTGCCCGAGGTGTCGCTTGTGGCCATACTCGACGCCGACAAAGAAGGCTTCCTGCGCAGCCACCGCTCGCTGACGCAGACCGTGGGGCGCGCGGCGCGCAACATCAACGGCGAGGTTATCATGTACGCAGACAAAATCACCGAATCCATGCAGCTGACCATAGACGAGACAGAACGCAGAAGGAAGCTGCAGCTGGAATACAACGAAAAGCACGGCATCACGCCGCAGGCAATCGTAAAGGCCCGCAACGCCATCATAGGACTAGAGGAAACAGAGCCAGAACCATCATCAACCCGCCGCAGCGGCAAGCCGCAGCGCAACACCAAGGACAAGCGGCAGGCAGGCAAGCAGCGAGGATACGACTACGAATTTTCAACGAGCGTAGACATCGCCGCCGACCCCGTGATAGAATACATGAGCGCCGACCAAATGCGAAAGCACATAGAGCAGCTGCGCGGCCAAATGATGAAGGCCGCCAAAAACATGGAATTTATCGAAGCGGCGCGCCTGCGCGACGAAATCATAAAGCTAGAGCAAAAGCTTGAATCCAAATAAGGCCTGCAAAATGGGTGAGGACATAAAAATGGAATGGCTGCCGACATCGGTGAAAGAGATGAAGGCCCTGGGCTGGGAATGGGTGGACGTTGTGCTCTTCTCGGGCGACGCATACGTGGACCATCCATCGTTCGCGGCGGCCGTGATAGGGCGATCTCTGCAGGCGGCGGGCTACAAAGTGGCCATAGTGCCGCAACCCAACTGGCGCGACGACCTTCGCGACTTCAAGAAATTCGGGACGCCGCGCTTGTTCTTCGCGGTATCGGCGGGGGCTATGGACTCAATGGTGAACCACTACACTGCCAACCGGCGAAAGAGGAGCGACGACGCATACACACCCGACGGGCGGCACGGCATGCGGCCCGACTATCCCACCATAGAATACACCAAGATCCTGCGCGAGCTTTACCCTGAGACGCCCATCGTGGCAGGCGGGATAGAGGCGTCGCTAAGGAGATTCTCGCACTACGACTATTGGCAAGACAGGCTGCGGCCCTCGATCATCCTTGACGCGAAGGCCGACATGCTTCTGTACGGCATGGGAGAAAGGACAATCGTAGAGCTGGCGGACAGGCTTGCGGCAGGAGAAAAGATATCAGAGATAAAGGATTTGCGCCAATCCGTGATTTTGCTGCCGGCCACAGAGATCCCAAAGGCAGAAGAGAGGGCAAATCCTCTGACCGCCACTGACATTACGCTGAACAGCTGGGAACAATGCCGAGCCGACAAACGGCTGCAGTCGGCCAACTTCAAGCACATAGAACAGCAAAGCAACCGCCTGGACGGCGGTGCCACGCTATGGCAAAGATACGGCGACAGGGCCGTAAAGGCCAACCCAATGCGGCCGGCTATGCAACAGGGCGAAATAGACATGGCGTTTGACCTGCCATATACGCGCCTGCCGCATCCCCGCTACAAAGGCAAGCGCATACCTGCCTACGAGATGATAAGGCACAGCGTGAACCTGCACCGAGGCTGCTTTGGGGGATGCGCATTCTGCACCATTTCGGCGCACCAGGGCAAATTCATAGCCTCTCGCTCAAAAGCAAGCATCATGAAGGAGGTGGAGCAAGTGACGCGCATGCCAGACTTCAAGGGATACATCAGCGACTTGGGAGGACCGTCGGCAAACATGTACGCCATGGGGGGAAAAGACAAGGACATGTGCGCAAAATGCCTACGGCCGTCATGCCTGCATCCATCGCCATGCAAGAACCTCAACACCGACCACGGGCCGCTTCTGGACATCTACCACAGCGCCGACGCAATCCAAGGGGTGAAGAAATCGTTCATCGGGTCCGGCGTAAGGTACGACCTCTCGATGCATCCCACCGGCGACAAGGCAATAGACAAGACCAACCGAAGATACAACGAGGAACTGATAGCCAAGCATGTGTCGGGGCGTCTGAAAGTGGCGCCGGAGCATACAGAGGATGCAGTGCTGCAGGTAATGCGCAAGCCCTCCTTTGCTCTGTTCCACGAATTTAAGGACATCTTTGACGAAGTGAACCGCAAATACGGGCTGCGGCAACAACTGATACCCTATTTCATCTCCAGCCATCCCGGATGCCGTGAAGCTGACATGGCAGAGCTGGCATGCCACACCAAGGAGCTCAATTTCCACCTGGAGCAGGTGCAGGATTTCACGCCAACGCCAATGACCGTGGCCACAGAGATATATTACAGCGGCTATCACCCTTACACGGGGGAAAAAATTTTTACCGCCACAAGGCCGGAGGAAAAATTGGCGCAGAGGCAATACTTCTTTTGGTACGACAGGGCATATAGGCAAGACATAATCCGCTCGCTCAACGGGCTGCACCGGCCCGACTTGATCAAAAGGCTCTTCGCGGCAGGGCGCCCACAACACAAGCCGCCGCACAATCAACAGCCAATTTGATTGAATAGGGCAAAACCAACTAATGAAAAATTAAATTAACGGCTATGGCGGCTATGCTCATCGTAGCCGTTTCTCTCATCGTTTTCTTCTATTCCTTGACTATGGGGAGTACACCAAAGAGTGGCATTGTAAGATGCTGCGGAGTTGTGGAGATTACTTGTAAAAGGAATCCCGTAACATATCCTTCACTCCAAATCCTCTCATTTATTCCATGCCTTACCAAAGGGCAACTTTCATTCCTCCCGCAGACAGTTCGGCAGGGATACCAAGAGCCTTAAATGCTCGCGCAATAGTACCGAATGTCAGATTACGTCCGCTCTCAATCTTTGATACTTGCGCGCGCTGCACGCCCATCCTTGCTCCTAATTCCTCCTGTGTGAGGTCCTGTTGCAGACGAGCCTGTTTAATGGCCTCTCCAATATGATAGGCGTGTATTTCTTCTTGAAGTGATTCTTCATAAGCGTCACGGCGAGGAGTTCCGACTCTTCCGATATATTTGTCTTCAAGTTCTTCAAGTGTTGCGTATTTCATTGCCATATCCTTAATTTTTCTTATCGTTGAAATATTCTTTCATTATTGCTTTTGCGTGGTCTTTTTCATTTTGGGGAGTTTTCTGTTGCTTCTTCTTGAAACCATGTGTAGCAACAACAAGCGTTTCCCCATCCTTATCCCAGAAAGCCAAAAGACGATAGGCTATCCCCATCCACTCAGTCCGGAACTCCCAAATGGAAGTTCCTTCAAGTTTTTTGAATAGTCTGACATCCTTAACTCCACCACGAACCTTTCGGATGTTGTAGAGGACTTTCTCTCTCACATTGTCAGGCAACGAGTCAAGAAACTCGATTGCCTCGGGCAGCATTATCAACCGAAAGATTTGTTTGTCCATATTGTTTTAGAATTATTCTGCAAAGTTAATAATTCCGTTCCAAATATGGAAACAAAATACATAATAAATTTGTTCGGCAAAACAAAAAATTCAAACCATCGGGCAGGATTCTACCCTTATGAGGAACTCAGAAGGAATCTTGAACTTACAATCAAATCCCATTCTTTTTTCATTGGTCAACTTCGTTACTTTGCCAACTTTGTTACGCTCAGATTTGAGCCGATGAGAGAATAATGTCGAATCAGAATTTGAAATCTACCCCTTGGGATTATTGACATTTTGGCACTTTCTTTTCATCGGTTTAATCAGCCTATATCGCATTGATGATTGTATTGGCATAAGTGATTGTGATGACTATGTTGAAAACAGTCGTTAGTAAAATTGGAATACTGGCGTATCAGTACACCGAGAACACCAGTGCAAAGCAAGTAGGAGCGGATAAGCGACCGATTTCAGTGTCACAGAAATCTAAACTCGCTACGCTTCCAATCTTATCATCATAGCCACTCATAGCAGAGTTGCATCCTGTCAGAAAAATGAGTTTTTGAAATCTTATTGCCATACCTGCCGTTTCTGCCGTTTGTGGCTTGAAATGGCGGAAATGGCAGAAAAGGCAAGTATGTAAGAGTAACATTGCAGGGAAGTAACAATGAAAAAGAAAACCCGCCGATTGTGGTCGGAGGGTCTTGATTGTACAATAGCGCCAATAATGCCAAGGGGTATTTCTAATCTGCAACACAAATAAAATTTTTCAGAAATATGAGGGAATAATGGCATAAAAGGAAGAAGGGGGATAAGATTCGGCCAATAGTCCAATTTTTTGGCGGAATTGGAAATATTGGAATGCGAAAATTTTTGTAATTTTGCGCTTAGAAAATTAAACACGTTTTTATATAAAAGCCAAATGACATCTTTGAAAATTAATTCGCTTGCAATCGCCGCGGCCATATCCGTGAGCGTTGCATCGTGTTCAGGAGACAAAACGCAAGGCGGTCCACAACAGCAGGCACCCGAGATCGCAGTAATGACCATCGAGCCCACCACCTCAGAGCTGCAGTCAACATATCCCGCCATCATCAAGGGAAAAACCGATATCGACATCCGTCCGCAGGTGACCGGATTCATCACCAAGGTGCATGTGGACGAAGGCGACTACGTGCGAAAGGGGCAGACGCTCTTCACGCTTGACCAAGTACAATACCAAGCAGCCGTGGACCAGGCGCAGGCGGCAGTGAACTCCGCCAAGGTGGCAGTGAGCAACGCGCAGATACAGGCCGACAACCAGAAGAGGCTCTATGACAAGAACATCATAAGCGAATCGCAATACGTGACATCCGCCAACCAGCTGTCGCAGGCCAAGGCCTCCCTGGCACAGGCCGAGGCAGCCCTGGCAAGTGCGCGCAAGAACCTGTCATACACCGTAGTCACCTCTCCGAGCGACGGCGTAGTGGGCTCCATTCCCAACCGCGAAGGCTCACTGGCATCGCCCTCATCGGCCCAGCCCCTGACCACCGTGAGCGAGAACAAGCAGATGTACGCATACTTCTCGCTCAACGAGAAAGAGCTCCTTAAGCTCACCAACAACGGAGAGAAGAGCGTAGAGGCCGCCATCAACGCGATGCCGGCCGTCAAGCTCCAGCTGGCCGACGGGTCAATCTATCCGCTTGAAGGCAAGATCGCCACTGTGTCGGGCGTGATCAACAACACGACCGGCGCGGCGTCGGTAAGGGCCATCTTCAACAATGAGAACGGGATGCTGCGCAGCGGCTCGACGGGGCAAATCATCATCCCCGAGACATCTGACGCAGCCATCGTGATACCACAGAAGGCGACGCAGGAAATCCAGGACAGGAAATTCGTGTACGTAGTGAACGACAGCAACAAGGTGGTTTCCACCCCGATCACCATACTTGGGGTCAACGACGGCAAGAACTATGTAGTGACCTCTGGCCTGACCCCCGGCGACGTCATAGTGATAGAAGGCGTAGGCACGAAGGTGCGGGACGGCGGCTACATCACCCCGGTGAACACAGCCGAAGAAGTGGCGCAGTCAGAGGAATGATTTGGAATTCCAGAAAAATGTTTCAACTTGAGATACAAAAAGTCAAAAAATGAAGCTAGATACATTTATAAACAGGCCAGTGCTCTCCACGGTGATATCAATCTTCATCGTGCTCTTGGGCCTTATCGGCTTGGTGTCGCTGCCCGTAACGCAGTTCCCCGACATCGCGCCGCCCACCATCTCGGTGACCACCACATACTATGGCGCCAACGCGCAGGCCGTGCTGAACTCCGTGATCGCGCCATTGGAGGAATCCATCAACGGCGCCGAAGGCATGACCTACATGGAATCGACGGCCACGAACACCGGCTCGGCGACCATCAACGTATACTTTGAGCAGGGCTTTGACCCGAACATGGCTGCGGTAGACGTGCAGAACCGCGTGGCCAAGGCACAGAGCCTTTTGCCCGCCGAGGTAACGCAAGTGGGCGTGCTGACGCAAAAGCGCCAGACCTCAATGCTCCTTGGCATTTCCGTCTATGACGAGAATGGGACATACAGCGAGGAATTCTTGGAGAACTACATGAAAATCAACATTGTGCCCCAGGTGCAACGCATCTCGGGCGTAGGCGATGTGATGGTGATGGGCGCCGACTACTCGATGCGCGTATGGCTGAAGCCCGACGTGATGGCGCAATACAACCTGCAGCCGTCAGACGTATCGGCCGCGTTGGCGGAGCAAAACGTAGAGGCTGCGCCGGGCGCATTCGGCGAGCAAGGCAACCAGACCTTCCAATACAACATGACATACAAGGGCCGCCTGACGACGCCTGAAGAATTTGGGGACATCGTGGTGCGGGCCAACAGCAACGGCGAGACGCTGCTGTTGAAGGACGTGGCAGAGATCGAGCTTGGCCGCGTAACCTACGGCTTCCACTCCCAGCTCAACGGCAAGACCTCGACCATGTGCATCATCTTCCAGACGCCCGGGTCGAACGCCACCACCATCATCAACAACTGCTTGGCATTCGTAGATGAAATGAAGAAGGACCTGCCGGCCGGCATCGGCGTAGCGATCCCGCTCAACAACAACGACTTCCTCTATGCGTCGATCCATGAGGTGATCAAGACCCTTATAGAGGCGTTTGTGCTGGTGTTCTTCGTGGTGTACATCTTCCTGCAGGACTTGCGGTCCACCATCATTCCGGCGATAGCCATCCCCGTGGCATTGATCGGCACCTTCTTCATGCTTAACCTGATAGGGTTCTCAGTGAACTTGATCACCCTATCGGCGCTGGTGCTCGCCATCGCGATAGTGGTGGACGACGCGATAGTGGTGGTAGAGGCGGTACACGCCAAGCTGGACGTAGGATACAAGAGCGCGAGGATGGCGTCAATCGACGCCATGAGCGAGATCGCGGGCGCGCTGATATCGATTACGCTTGTGATGATGCTCGTGTTCATTCCCGTGTCGTTCATGGGAGGCACCTCGGGCGTGTTCTACCGCCAATTCGGCCTCACCATCGCGATAGCCGTAGGCTTTTCGGCCATAAACGCCTTGACGCTTTCACCGGCATTGTGCGCGGTGTTCCTGAAAGGACATGACGAGAACGGCGAAGAAAAGAATCTGAAAGAAAAAATGGGCGAGGCCTACAGCGCAGCCGGAGAGGCCATGAAGAAGCGCTACGCAAGCCACTTCACGCTCAACATCCACCCCGCAATCACGATGCTCTTCGTGGCGGCCACAATCACATTCATGGTGCTGGGCTGGTTCCAGACCGAGGTAATTTGGAAGCTGATAGTGGCTGTTGTTGTGGCCATCATCGCGGTGATGGGCATCTTCAACAAGCGCTTCCACGAAGGATTCAACAGCGGATTCAACAAGATGCTGAAGCACTACAACAAGATAGTGAAATTTTTCTGCAACCACAAGCTGACCAGCGGCGGCATAGTGCTGGCGTCAATCGCGGCGCTTGTGCTATTGATGAGGAGCACACCTACGTCGCTTGTGCCGGCAGAGGACACGGGCGTGTTCTTCGTGATGCTAAACATGCCTCCGGGCACATCGCAAGAGCGCACCGGCCAGGAGCTGGAGAAAATCAACAAAATCCTCATGCAGCTGCCGGGCGTGAAGCTGACGCAGATGATTGACGGCTACAGCTTCATAGCGGGCCAGGGAGCGACCTACGGCACATTCATCGTGAAGCTGAAGGACTGGGAAGAGCGCGGCAAAGACGAGAGCGTAACCAACCTAATCAATATGGTTTACGCCCTAACGGCCAAAGAGATAAAGGACGGCACCGTGGCCGCCTTCGCTCCGCCCATGATCACCGGCTACTCGGCCACCAACGGCTTTGAGATAAAGATGCAGGACAAGACCGGCGGCGACATCAACCAATTCTTCGGGATAGTGCAGGGATTCCTGGCAGAGCTTAACAAGCAGCCCGAGGTGCAGATGGCCTACACGACGTTCAACCCGACCTTCCCGATGTACATGGTTGACATCGACGTTGCCAAGGCCAAGCAGGCAGGCATCAGCCCGAGCACGCTTCTCTCCACGCTGCAAGGATACTACGGCTCTATGTACGTATCGAACTTCAACCGCTTCGGCAAAATCTACCGCGTGATGATGCAGGCCGACCCAGAGGACCGCGTATCGCCCGAGACGCTGAACGGCATCAAGGTGCGCAATGGATCTGAAATGGCGCCTATCTCCAACTTTGTGAGCCTGCGCAGGGTATACGGCCCCGACTTGCTTAACCGCTTCAACATGTTCACGTCAATATCCGTGAACGGCCAGCCCAACCCGGGATATTCGTCGGGCGACGCCATCGCGGCCATCCAGCGCGTTGCGGCCGAGACGCTGCCCACGGGCTACGGCTACGAATACGCCGGCATGACGCGCGAGGAGGCAAAACAGGATTCAAGCGCCACGGCCGTCATCTTCGGCATCTGCCTGCTCTTCGTTTACCTGCTTCTGTCGGCGCAATATGAGAGCTACATCTTGCCCTTCGCGGTAATCCTCTCGATACCCTTCGGCTTGATGGGGTCGTTCATCTTCGCGAAGATGGAAGGACTTGACAACAACATCTATCTGCAGATTGCATTGATTATGCTGATCGGACTTTTGGCCAAGAACGCGATCCTCATCATTGAGTTCGCCCTTGAGCGCAGGCGCACAGGCATGTCGATACTCAACGCGGCCATCAACGGCGCCTCGGCCCGCCTTCGCCCAATCCTTATGACTTCACTGGCGCTGATCATCGGCCTTCTGCCGCTGATGTTCGCCCACGGCGTAGGCGCCAACGGCAACCGCGCGCTTGGCGCAGGCTCAATCGGCGGCATGCTCATAGGCATGATTCTGCAGGTGTTCATCGTGCCGGCCCTGTTCGTGACTTTCCAGATTATCCAGGAGAAGATCAGCCCGATCAGGTGGAAGGACGAAGAAGAAGGCGGCACGATTGAAAACGAAATCGAGCAGTATGTGAAATGAATTAGGGCAATGACGGGATGTCGATTTGACAGATTGAGAGATTGGAGGATCGGCATCCCGAATGAATTTGAATTGATAACAACCGCGACAATAATGAAATCAAACAAAATACTGCTGGCAGGAGCCGCGATAGCCATGACGATAAGCATGGACAGCTGCGGAATCTACGGCAAATACGAGACCCCCGACAATACGGCCATCACATCAGCGTACGCGCAGGCCAGGCAAGACACCCTTGACGCAGGGGGCTTTGGCAACATGCTGTGGGAAAACGTATTTACCGACCCACTCCTGGCCGACTACATCAACCAGGCGCTGCAGAACAACACCTCGCTGCGCAACGCGCAAAGCAATGTGAAGATAGCTCAAGCCAACCTGCAGGGAGCGCGCCTTGCCTACCTTCCGTCCCTGACCCTTGCGCCCAACGGCGGGGCATCGTCGTACGGCGGCTCGGCTCCAAGCTGGACCTACTCCATCCAGGCCACGGCCAGCTGGGAAATCGACATCTTCGGAAAGACGCTCAACAACAAGCGCAAGGCCCAGGCGGCAGTGTACCAAAGCGAGGCATACGCACAGGCCGTGCGTTCGCAGATCATCTCAGGAGTGGCCAATTGCTACTACGGCATAGCGATAGCCAATGACCAGCTAGCTCTCTACCGCCACACGGCCGATTTGTGGAAAGAATCGGTAGAGGTGATGAAAAACCTCAAAGAGGCGGGACGCACCACCGAGGCAGCCGTAGTGCAGTCCACGGCCAACTATTACAGCATCCTCGCCGGCATCACAGACGTGGAGGTAAGCCTACGACAGCTCAACAACACCATGTCGCTCCTTCTGAACGTGATGCCGCAAGAGTGGGCGGTCAGCCCCGAGGCCAACCTGCAGATGCCCACGGCGCTTGAGCAGGGCGTGCCGATGTCAGTGCTGGCGGC